>AP025763.1 GCA_027943745.1 Neptuniibacter victor
CTCTAGAACACTTATCCACAGAATCCACAGATTTAATAACAATTTCAGTCATTAGCAGTGATTTAATAACTAAATCAGCCTCGTTAACATCTATTTTTACGTTGCTAATCACATCGTAAATAATTGCTAAATATCTAAGGTACAAATTTCAAATTTAAGACGCCGCTTTGTTAGCGCTACCGACGTTGGGAAAAAGAAACCAACAAGCCATCAACTTATGACATCTACCTATATATAGACAGTAGGGTGGGGAAAAGAACGAAATGAACAGGGTCTAAATTGAGATACGACCTATTTAGAAGCGCATAAAATGGCTAAAAACCCAGAATTTGCGAAAAAACAGTGATTATTAGTAAAAAGAGATTGAACACACCCAACAAATTCAATAGAATTCCGCCTCTATTTTTTCGCGTGGCTCTTTTGCTGCGTATTTCAATTATCAAACGCGTTCGCAGGATTGTCCGATGAAAAGAACATTTCAACCAAGCGTACTAAAGCGTAAACGTACTCACGGATTCCGTTCACGTATGGCTACTAAAGCTGGACGTGCGGTTATCAACCGTCGTCGCGCTAAAGGCCGTAAACGCCTGTCAGCTTAATGGCTGGCACACGGTCTGGTTTATTTGAATGACCGAATTCAGTTACCCGCGCCGGTTACGATTACTAACCGGTAGGGACTTTCAAAGTGTGTTTGACGACGTACAGCTGAAAGTACCAGACCAGCCTCTCCTCATACTTTCTCGTCCTAACGATCTTGGCCATGCCCGGATTGGTTTTGTTATTTCTAAAAAAAATGTTCGTCAGGCGGTGAAACGAAACCGCGTTAGGCGTATCATTCGCGAATCATTTCGTCATAACCAACATAATTTACCAGCTGTAGACATCATCATTCTTGCTCGAAAGGGCTTAGGAGAGATGGAAAACGAAAATGTCCACAAGCTAATGAAGAAGTGCTGGTCGCGATTGAATAATAAATCGAGAAAGTTAAAGAAAACCTGATTTGGTCCTTAAACCCATGGATGTACAGCGCATTATTCTCATTGGAGCACTTTGTCTGATCAGCTACATGCTGGTGCTACAATGGAACCAAGACTACGGTCAGCAACCCGAAGCTCAACAAGTAACAACGTCTGTATCTGCTTATCAGAGTGAACCGGTTGGTTCAGATCTGCCTGCGGCTGAAGAGTCTGCACAAACTGGTGATCTACCAGCCACTGCAGCTCAAGCAAAGCAAGCTTCTTTAGTAGATATCAAAACAGACGTATTGAATGTAACGATCGATACTAAAGGTGGTGACATTATTCAGGTATCTCTACCTGAGTATAAAGCTACATTAGGTTCTGAGCTTCCGTTCGTTCTACTTGAGCAGACAGTTAACCGCACTTATGTATCACAAAGTGGTCTAGTCGGTAAAAACGGTCCTGACGCAAACCCTAACGGCCGCCCAACGTATTCAGTTAATCAAACTGAGTTCGCTTTAGCGGATCAAGAAAAAATCTCTGTTGATTTAACCTACACTGATGAAAAAGGTGTACAGGTAACTAAACGTTATACCTTCAGCAAAGGTTCTTACGAGATTGGCCTTGAGTTCATCGTTAATAACCAGTCAACCGAAAGTTGGACTGCTAACTTGTTTGGTCAAATCAAACGAGATCGTAGTGAAGATCCAACATCATCGACTGAAATGGGTATGCAATCATATTTAGGTCCTGTTTTCTCTACACTTGAAAACAACTACCAAAAATATGATTTTGACGATATCGATGACAAGCAGTTTAAAGAGACAAGTAAAGATGGTTGGGTTGCAATGTCTCAGCACTACTTCCTTAGTGCTTGGATCCCAGAGAAAGGCGCTGAATATAATTACCAAACACGTAAGTTAAACGGTAACTATATTGCAGGCTTCCTATCTCCAGATTTCACTGTTGCTGCTGGCGAAAGTAAAACGGTTACGGCTAACTTCTTCGCAGGTCCAAAAGACCAGGATACGATGGAGATTGCCGATGAAAACCTTAAGCTAACCGTCGACTATGGTGTTCTTTGGTGGATCGCTTCACCACTCTACATGTTACTAAAATGGATTCATGATCTTGTAGGCAACTGGGGTCTGGCCATTATTGGTATCACTATTATAGTGAAAGCGGCACTCTTCCAGCTTAATGCGAAAGCCTTTAAATCAATGGCTAAGATGCGTAAGTTTGGCCCTGAGATGACACGTCTTAAAGAGCTTTATGGTGATGATCGCCAGAAGATGTCTTCTGAGATGATGAAGCTATACCAAAAAGAGAAGATCAATCCTCTTGGCGGCTGCTTACCAATTGTCGCTCAGATGCCGATCTTCATCGCCCTATATTGGGTATTGATGGAGTCAGTAGATCTTCGTCATGCTGAATTTTTATACCTAGCCGATCTATCTGTTAAAGATCCATACTTCATCCTGCCTATCATCATGGGTGTAAGTATGTTTATCCAACAGATGTTAAACCCAACGCCTCCAGACCCAATGCAGGCGAAGATTATGAAGATGCTACCTATCATGTTCACATTCTTCTTCCTATGGTTCCCAGCGGGTCTAACGCTATACTGGGTAGTGAACAATATTCTTTCAATTGCTCAACAATATCTGATCAATAAACAGATAGAAAAAGAGTAAAGTTGTTCAATAACATTAAAAAGCCGCTAACAAATTAGCGGCTTTTTTGTGCCTGCTCGTTGGACAACAAAATGATAAACTGCCATAAAAATAGTTTCGATAATCCTGAAGAGCTTCAATATGACACTGAGTGCAAAAGATACGATCACAGCCCAAGCAACTCCTCCTGGACGCGGTGGTGTCGGCATAGTACGTATTTCAGGCCCTATGGCAAAAGAGATTTCGACTCAGGTATTAAAAACTGAACTCAAGCCAAGATATGCTTATTACGGACCTTTCTTTGATAAGAATGATCAAGAGATCGATCAAGGGATAGCGCTTTACTTCCCTGGTCCTAACTCATTTACCGGTGAAGATGTACTTGAGCTTCAAGGCCACGGTGGACCAGTAATTGTCGACCTTATACTGAAAAGAGCGATAGAGCTGGGCGCACGTTTAGCAAGGCCAGGTGAATTCTCAGAACGTGCTTTTTTAAACGATAAATTAGACTTAGCCCAAGCTGAAGCGATCGCCGATCTTATTGATAGCTCTTCAGAACAAGCAGCACGTTGTGCAATCCGTTCACTCCAGGGAGAGTTTTCAAATCGGATACATAGCCTGGTAGAAGCGCTCATTCAATTAAGAATCTATGTCGAAGCAGCGATTGATTTTCCAGAAGAAGAGATTGATTTTCTTGCTGATGGAAAAGTATTAAATGACCTTAGTACCATCTTATCTAAAGTGACAGATGTTCAGGCCGAAGCAAAGCAGGGCAGCTTATTACGTGAAGGGATGAATGTAGTAATCGCAGGAAGGCCCAATGCTGGTAAATCCAGTTTATTAAATGCATTAGCTGGACGAGAAACAGCGATCGTTACCGACATTGCAGGCACAACTCGCGATGTTCTAAGAGAGCATATTCATATCGATGGCATGCCTTTACATATCATTGATACCGCAGGACTACGCGATGCTCCTGATGAAGTAGAACGTATAGGCATAGACCGTGCTTGGCAGGAGATAAATAAAGCAGATCTCGTGTTATTGATGGTAGATAGCCAAAGCATAACAACAGATGACCCTGAGCAAATATGGCCTGAGTTTGTTAACAAACTTCCTGACTCGAGCAGGATCACCGTTATTCGTAATAAAGCAGATCTGAGCGGAGAATCTATTGCCATTAGTGAAGCGCATGATCATACAACGATAACGCTATCCGCTAAATCACAAACTGGTGTCGATCTATTGAGAGATCACCTCAAACAATGCATGGGGTTTAGCGCAACAACAGAGGGTGGCTTTATGGCAAGAAGACGTCATCTTGATGCACTTGTCCGTGCTCATGAATTATTACAAATCGGCTATGATCAACTTGAGATTAACGGTGCCGGTGAATTGCTGGCTGAAGACCTCCGCCAAGCACAACAAACATTGAGTGAAATTACAGGTGCATTCTCATCTGATGATCTACTCGGACGTATTTTCAGCTCATTTTGCATTGGTAAGTAATCACTTCTATTGAGATATGACCAATAAACATTTTTTTTAGTCATATCTCAATTTTCTTTTATACTCACTTCACTTAAGTATTCCCCGCCTTTCTCACAACTAAGCCCTAAGTTATTATCAGCTTATCCACAAAACAGTTCTTCTGTTTTTATGGCGAACATGCAAGAAAATAGTGCATAACAGCAATAATAACTCTTAATTATCTTTTATAAACATATAGTTACTATAACCTACACCCTGATTATAAAGCACACAGCATAATAGCCCGTCTAGACTAAAAATACTTATCTACAGAAGCTGTGAATAAATTGTATAGGAATGATGCAGTAAACTAGGTATAAACATGTGGATAGTTACCCCTGTGGAAAAGTAGCCTATATATCCACAAGTTACACTGAGGGTGTGCAGACTATATATCCACCTTTAATTACCATTTATCATTGCTCTAATCTGTTGATTTATAATGATAAAATCGTGTTACCACCAGAAAAGTCGCTCCCTATTAATAATCATTAATATAAAAAACATATATATATTCTTTAAATAATATAATTCTTAAATAAAAAAAGAGGGTTAACAGATCTGTATAAAAAATGATCATTCCTAATACCTGTCAGTAAATGTATAATCAGCGGCCATTTCAGAATCTTTATTTCAACCAGTGCTTTAAAAGTCTTAACCAGATCTAACAGCATTCTTTTTTAGAGGTAATACAACAGTGGATTTTCCAACCCACTTTGATGTCATTGTTATTGGTGGCGGACATGCAGGAACAGAAGCTGCGCTTGCATCTGCTCGTACAGGTGCAAAAACCTTATTGCTAACCCATAACATTGAAACCTTAGGACAGATGTCATGTAACCCAGCGATAGGTGGGATAGGCAAAAGTCATTTGGTAAAAGAGATAGATGCTTTAGATGGAGCAATGGCACGTGCTACCGATAAAGGTGGAATTCAATTTAGGACGTTGAACTCACGCAAAGGCCCAGCTGTTAGAGCAACAAGAGCTCAAGCAGATCGTATTTTGTATAAAGCGGCTGTGAGGCAAATTTTAGAAAATCAGCCTAACTTAGATATATTTCAACAGTCTGCTGACGATCTAATTATTGAAGGCGATGCTGTCAGAGGTGTAGTTACTCAAACAGGCATTCGCTTTAAAGCAAAATCGGTTGTTTTAACGGCTGGTACCTTCCTTGGTGGTGTTATTCATATCGGTTTAGAAAATCACTCAGGAGGTCGAGCTGGTGATCCTCCATCAATTGCTTTAGCTAAGCGATTGCGTGAACTGCCTTTCAGAGTTGATCGATTAAAAACTGGTACACCTCCTCGTATTGACGCGCGCAGTGTTGATTTTTCTGTTATGCAGGAACAACCAGGTGATAAGCCGACACCTGTGATGTCTTACATGGGCAAATTAAGTGATCATCCAGAGCAGATTAGCTGCTATATCACTTACACGAATGAAAAAACCCATGATATTTTGCGTAGTGGTTTAGATAGATCACCGATGTACACCGGTGTAATTGAAGGGGTTGGCCCACGCTATTGTCCTTCGATTGAAGATAAAATCATGCGCTTTGCCGATAAAGATCAGCATCAAGTATTTGTTGAACCTGAAGGTTTAACAACACATGAGCTCTATCCAAACGGTATATCGACAAGTTTGCCATTTGATATTCAACTGGCGGCAGTTCAATCCATTCGTGGATTTGAAAACGCACATATTGTTCGTCCTGGTTACGCTATTGAATATGATTTCTTTAATCCTCAGGATCTGAAGCATACTCTTGAGACCAAATATATGGATGGTCTCTACTTTGCCGGTCAGATCAACGGTACAACAGGCTATGAAGAAGCGGGTGCACAAGGTTTGCTTGCTGGAGCAAACGCTGCTTTGCGTGCGCTTGATAAGGACCAGTGGTATCCACGCAGGGATGAAGCTTACATCGGTGTGCTTGTCGATGACTTGATCACATTAGGAACTTCTGAGCCTTATCGTATGTTTACTAGCCGTGCAGAGTATCGTCTGATCCTACGTGAAGATAATGCCGATCTTCGTTTGACAGAAAAAGGTCGCGAGCTAGGGCTGGTTGGGGATGAGCGTTGGCAAGCATTCTGTGAGAAAAAAGAATCGATAGAGCGTGAACAGCAACGCCTTAAAGAAACATGGATTCAGCCTGGATCATCTGAGGCTGATGAACTTGCCCCTAAGTTGAAAACGCCGCTCTCTCGCGAATATAACTTAGCAGATCTACTTAAACGTCCTGAATTGTCATACGGTGATGTGGCTAATTTGAAAGGCGAGGGTGTTGCCGATGGTCAAGTTGCTGAACAAGTAGAGATACACAACAAATATGCGGGTTATATTGATCGCCAAAAAGATGAAATAGAGCAGATGCGCCGTCAGGAAAATACAGCACTACCTGAAGGTTTTGATTATGATCAGGTGGGTGGTTTATCCAACGAACTGAAAGCGAAGCTTCAAGATGTTCGGCCTGAAACCATTTCCCAAGCATCGAGAATCCAAGGAATGACTCCGGCAGCGATCTCTCTGTTATTGGTTTATTTGAAAAAGCATCAGCTAAGCAAGAACAATCAATCGAGCACGCAGGGAAAGGCTGTTAACTAATGAATCACTTTAACCAAGAAACATTAGAATCAGCGCTGCAACGGGGTATTAAAAAACTCGAATTGGTGATTAGCGAGCAGCAAGTAGATCAGCTCATTCGCTATTTAAATCTTCTTATCAAGTGGAACAAAGCGTATAACTTAACTGCGGTTAGGGACCCACTTGAGATGGTGAATCGTCATTTGATCGATAGCTTGAGCATTGTTCCCTACGTCGAAGGCAAGAGAATTATCGATGTAGGTAGCGGGCCTGGGCTTCCCGGTATACCGCTTGCGATCTGTTATCCTGATCTACCGATAACAACCTTGGACAGCAATGGTAAAAAAACACGCTTTCAACTCCAAGTGAAGACAGAGCTTGGGTTAGATAATTTAACCGTCGTTAATGACCGCGTTGAAAACTGCCAGTTTGAGCCTTTCGATCAGGTAATCTCAAGGGCTTTTGCTTCGATTGAAGATATGATTAATTGGACCCATCAGCTTTGTAGTGAAGAGGGTGTTTTTCTTGCAATGAAAGGTCTGTATCCTGAAGAGGAACTCTCTGCACTGCCAGATGGGTTTGAATTAAAAAGTTGTCACCGATTACAAGTTCCGGAGACAGAAGGTGAAAGGCATTTGCTAGTTTTAGGGAGACACTAGGCGTGGCAAAGATCCTAACGATCACGAACCAGAAGGGAGGCGTAGGTAAAACAACAACCTGCGTCAATCTGGCTGCATCACTGGCCGCTACGAAAAAGAGAGTGTTGCTGGTGGATCTTGATCCGCAGGGTAATGCG
Organism: Neptuniibacter victor; assembly: GCA_027943745.1. Taxonomy (GTDB): domain Bacteria; phylum Pseudomonadota; class Gammaproteobacteria; order Pseudomonadales; family Balneatricaceae; genus Neptuniibacter; species Neptuniibacter victor. The sequence goes on from AP025763.1 coordinate 7,546, forward strand.
AGTATGGGCAGTGGTATTGATAAACATGCCCTTGAAAATACGGTTTATGAAGTACTCACTGATAAAGTTCATATCAGTGAAGCGATCAATAAAGACACCGTAGGCGGTTATGATCTGATCGGTTCTAATGGTGATCTGACCGCAGCGGAAGTTGAACTGCTGCAGATACCTCGTCGTGAATTTCGCCTAAAAATGGCACTGATGGAAGTGGCCGATGATTACGATTTTGTATTGATTGATAATCCGCCTTCGCTAAATTTATTGACTGTGAATGCGTTAGCTTCTTCCGCGGGGGTCATCATTCCTATGCAGTGTGAGTATTATGCATTGGAAGGGATCTCTGCATTGATCGGAACGATTGACAAGATAAACAAGCGTCTTAACCCTACGCTGAAAATTGAAGGGATCTTACGTACGATGTTTGATCCTCGTATGAGTTTGACAAAAGATGTCTCCTCTCATCTTGTCGAATATTTTGGTGATAAAGTCTATCGCACGGTCATACCAAGAAATATTCGCTTAGCAGAAGCACCGAGTCATGGTCTGCCTGCTTTGCTTTACGATAAAAACTCCCGTGGTGCTGTTGCTTACCTAGCATTAGCAGGAGAGTTGATTCGCCGTACCCAATTGGAAGAAAAAGAACAATCACAGGAAGCATAATCGATGGCTAAAAAGCGTGGGCTGGGAAAAGGTCTGGATGCTCTATTGTCTAGTGTTAGTGACGTTGAAGAGAAAGTAACAACTCAGGCAGCTGAATCGATAGACGGATATCGTCTATTGCCTGTTGATGTTATTCAACGTGGTCGATATCAGCCTCGTCGCGATATTGAACCTCAAGCACTTGAGGAATTAGCCAATTCGATTAAAGCACAAGGTGTGATGCAACCGATCGTGGTTAGACCGATTGATTCTGATCGCTTTGAGATTATTGCTGGTGAGCGTCGTTGGCGTGCAACACAGATGGCGGAATTGATGGAAATTCCGGCAATTGTGAAAGATGTTCCCGATGAAGCAGCCATTGCGATGGCGCTTATTGAAAATATTCAGCGTGAAAATTTAAACCCGATCGAAGAAGCGATTTCATTGCAGCGTTTGCAAGATGAGTTTGAATTAACTCAGCAAGAAGTGGCAGATGCGGTAGGTAAATCGCGCTCAGCCGTCACAAATCTTCTTCGTTTGATGAATCTGACGGATGAAGTTAAAAAAATGCTGGAGTATGGCGATCTTGAAATGGGTCATGCCCGTGCATTACTTGCGCTTGATGATGCTGTTCAGCTGCAAGCGGCTCAAGAGGTTGCCGGCCAAGGTTTATCTGTACGTCAAACAGAGGCACTGGTTAAGAAGTTTCAACAGGGTGAGGCTGAGCCGGTAGAGAAGGTCAAACCAGAGCTAGATCCCCGGCTTAGTGAGCTTGCGGGCGAGCTGTCTATTCGTTTTGCTACCAATGTAGCGATCTCTGAAAATGCAAAAGGTAAGGGCAAAATCACCATTAATTATGATGATTCGGATACCCTCGATACTATCTTGCAATTACTAAAATAATTAGCTTGAACTACTACTTTGGCACTTAATAAAACTGACATAGCGCATTTTCTGCTAAGACATTAGTGCAAATGCGCAAACTGCCTGTTGTCTCAGCAGGCCTAAGCTCATATAATCGGCACGCATTTTGGGCTATGATGCTCCAAAATAGAGCGCAGTTAGAGATCGTTTTTTAGGGTTATTGATTGATGGCAATGGATCAGGGGAACCGAAAGCAAGGTATCCATAGCCGGAAAACTAGAAAACAAGTTTTTAAAATATTTCTGATGCAGGCGCTGTTGTGTGTCGCGGTATCAGCAGTTTTACTGCTTGATAACACAATCACAGCATATTCAGCGCTACTCGGTGGAGGTTTATATCTCTTACCTAATCTCTATTTTGCACATCGTGCACTGACTTTTCGCGATAAACAAAGCGCGGGAAGAGCATTAGCCGAAATGTATGTGAGCCAAATATGGAAAATGGGATTGAGCATACTGGCATTTGCCGCTGTGTTTATCTTGATTCAACCTCTGAATCCATTTTCCCTATTTGGCACATTCATCCTGATGCAGATATCAGCATGGTTTGCACAGATGAAACTAAATAAAAGATTCCTAAAACTTTGAACGAGAGAAACTGAGAATGGCTAGTGAAGGCGGAACTCTCACCTCCTCAGAATATATATCCCACCACTTAACCAATTTAACATTTGGTAAGTTGTCAGAAGGCACTACGCGTTATGACGGCTCAGTGGTAGGCGAGGGTGGTACTTGGACATTTGCACACGGTACTGAAGCAGCAGATATGGGCTTCTGGGCAATCAACGTAGATACAATGGGCTGGTCAATAGTACTTGGCGTATTGTTTCTTTGGTTGTTTAGTAAAGTTGCTAAAACTGCGACATCTGGCGTGCCAGGCAGTACACAAAACTTTGTTGAAACGATCATCGAATTTGTTGATGAAAACGTTAAAGGCATCTTCCACCATAAAAATCCAATGATTGCGCCGCTATCATTAACGATTTTTGTATGGATTTTCCTGATGAATACAATGGATTTAATCCCCGTTGATTGGATTCCATTTATTGCATCGGAAATGGGCATTTCTTACATGAAAGTGGTACCGACGACTGACGTGAATGCGACAGCGGGTATGGCATTAAGTGTATTTGCCTTAATTATTTATTACAGCATCAAACAGAAAGGTTTGGGTGGTTTCTTAGCTGAGCTATCTTTCCAACCTTTAGGTAAGTGGATGCTTCCATTCAACCTGTTCCTAGAACTTGTCGGACTACTGGCTAAGCCAATCTCATTGGCGCTACGTTTGTTCGGTAACATGTACGCTGGTGAAATGATCTTCATCCTGATCGCTTTACTACCGTTCTGGGCACAGTGGGTACTTTCAGTACCTTGGGCAATTTTCCATATTCTGGTAATTACCCTACAGGCGTTCATCTTCATGGTCCTAACAATTGTTTATATGGCTATGGCGTATGATCACCACTAAGGGTGGTTGTAGATAAAGAAAAGCAGTAAAACAGATTTTTTTGAAAATTTTTAAATTTAAAACTTAAAGTGGAGAAAAACTGATGGAAATGGCATTGCTGTACATCGCTGGTGCGCTGATGTTGGGTCTTGGCAGCGTAGGTGCTGCGGTTGGTATCGGTATCCTAGGTGGTAAATTCCTAGAAGGTGCTGCTCGTCAACCTGAGCTTATCCCTCTTCTACGTACGCAGTTCTTCATCGTAATGGGTCTAGTAGATGCTGTACCTATGATCGGTGTAGGTCTTGGTCTGTACGTACTGTTCGCTGTTGCGTAAGTAACTACAAGTCGTAAGACTGACTTGTCGATTAACTTAATCAACCGCGAGAGGTAATGGCGTGAATATCAATCTAACCATCATTGGTCAGGCCATCGCTTTCTTTATTTTTGTCGTTTTCTGCATGAAATATGTATGGCCACCACTTACGGCCGCACTTGCAGAGCGTAAAAAGAAGATTGCAGAAGGTCTGGACGCTGCTGATCGTGCTGAGCGTGATTTACAGCTGGCTCAAGAAAAAGCCACTGAGAATATGCGTAAAGGCAAAGAAGAAGCAGCCGCCGTCATTGAACAGGCTAACAAGCGGGCTAACCAGATCATCGAAGAAGCTAAAGAGAAAGCTGTTGAAGAAGCAGGTCGTGTAAAAGCGGCAGCGACAGCTGAACTAGAACAAGAAGTTAACCAGGCACGTGAAGCATTACGTGGCCAGGTAGCTACTCTAGCCCTAGCAGGCGCAGAGAAGATTCTAGAAGCATCTATCGATGAAAAGGCACATGCACAGCTTGTTGAAAAACTGGCCGCTGAGCTTTAAAGCGAGGTTTAACGATGGCTGAAGTCAACACTGTCGCTCGGCCCTATACCAAAGCAGCTTTCGAGTTTGCAATGGATAAGGGTAACCTTGATCAGTGGTCCGCTATGTTATCTCTAGCTGCAGCAGCGGCTGAAGATGAGAAAGTAGCGAGTGTACTGAACAACCCTGCTCTGACAGATACGCAGAAAGCTGATCTTATGATTAGCATTTGTGAAGATGCAGATGAGGCGGGCAAGAATTTCCTTAAGCTTCTAGCTGGGAACAAACGTTTGGCATTATTGCCAGAGATCACTGCTCAGTTTAATAAACTGAAAGCTGATCAAGAGAAGTCACTAGATATTGAAGTGACAACGGCGTTTGAACTGGTAGATGCTCAGCAGGAAAAACTTGCACAGGCACTGAAAACCAAACTAGGTCGTGACGTAACACTGACCTCTCAGGTAGATAAATCTATCTTGGGTGGTGTAGTAGTTCGCACAGACGACTTAGTGATCGACGGCTCCGTTCGCGCTCGACTTGCGAAGTTGGCCGAAGCGATGAATTCCTGAGGGGAATAAAAGCATGCAGCAACTGAATCCTTCTGAGATCAGTGAGATTCTCAAGAAGCGCATTGAAAACATCGATGTGACTTCAGAAGCCCGTAATGAGGGCACTGTAGTTAGCGTTTCCGATGGTATCATTACGATCCACGGTCTTGCTGACGTAATGTACGGGGAAATGATCGAATTCCCTGGCGGTATCTATGGTATGGCTCTTAACCTTGAGCGTGATTCCGTAGGTGCTGTTGTATTGGGTGACTACCAAGACCTAGTAGAAGGTGCGACTGCACGTTGTACTGGACGTATCTTGGAAGTGCCAATTGGTCCGGAACTGCAGGGTCGTGTAGTAGACGCTCTGGGTAACCCGATCGATGGTAAAGGTCCAATCGAAACTAAATTAACTGACGCTGTAGAAAAGGTTGCACCTGGTGTAATCGAACGTCAGGGTGTTGATCAGCCAGTTCAGACTGGTCTGAAAGCAATCGATTCCATGGTGCCGGTAGGCCGTGGTCAGCGTGAGTTGATCATCGGTGACCGTCAGATTGGTAAATCTGCGATTGCTATCGACGCTATCATCAACCAGAAAGGTACAGGCGTTAAATGTATCTACGTAGCAGTAGGCCAGAAACAGTCTACAATCGCTAACGTTGTACGTAAGCTTGAAGAGCACGGCGCAATGGATCACACCATTGTTGTTGCTGCTGGCGCCGCTGATCCTGCAGCAATGCAGTTCTTGGCTCCATACGCTGGTTGTACAATGGGTGAATACTTCCGTGACCGTGGTGAAGACGCTCTGATCGTATACGATGACCTGACTAAACAGGCATGGGCATACCGTCAGATCTCTCTATTGCTACGTCGTCCACCAGGTCGTGAAGCATACCCAGGTGACGTATTCTACTTGCACTCTCGTCTACTTGAGCGTGCATCGCGTGTTAACGCTGACTACGTTGAGAAATTCACCAATGGTGAAGTTAAGGGCCAGACTGGTTCCCTAACATCTCTACCTGTAATCGAAACACAGGGCGGTGACGTTTCTGCGTTCGTACCAACAAACGTAATCTCCATCACCGATGGTCAGATCTTCCTAGAATCTGACTTATTCAACTCTGGTATCCGTCCAGCGATTAACGCTGGTCTATCGGTATCACGTGTAGGTGGTGCAGCTCAGACTAAAATCATCAAGAAGCTAGGTGGCGGTGTTCGTCTAGCATTGGCTCAGTACCGTGAGCTAGCAGCGTTCGCACAGTTCGCTTCTGACCTTGATGATGCGACTCGTGCTCAACTTGAGCATGGTCAGGCTGTAACTGAGTTGATGAAGCAGAAGCAGTACTCCCCAATGTCAATTGCTGACATGGGTCTGAGTCTGTTCGCTGCCAACGAAGGTTACCTGTCTGGTGTAGAACTGAACAAGATCCTAGACTTTGAATCTGCTTTGATCTCTTTCTTCAACAGCGAATATGCTGATCTGATGACTGATATCAACAAGTCTGGCGGCTACTCTGATGAGATTGCTGCTCAGTTCAAAGCTGGTATTGAAAAGTTCAAGTCTACCCAAACTTGGTAAGAGCTCGTTACGAGTGAGTGATCTGCATGAAGTGATTCATGCAGATCTAACACTAAGTCAAGGTTAATAGGCGGAACTATGGCAGTCGGAAAAGAGATTAAGACAAAGATTGCGAGTGTGCAGAGCACGCGGAAGATTACCAGCGCTATGGAAATGGTTGCTGCTTCTAAGATGCGTAAAGCACAGGATCGCATGGAGTCATCTCGGCCGTACGCCCGGAGTATCCGTGGTGTAATTCAGCACCTAGCCAAGTCCAATCCTGAGTACAAACATCTGTACATGCAGGATCGTGAGACTAAACGCGTTGGTTTCATTGTTGTTGCAACCGACCGTGGCTTGTGTGGTGGTTTGAACGTGAATGCGTTCAAAGCAGCTGTTAAAAGCATGAAAGAGTTCCATGATCAAAATATCGAAATCGATATTTGTTCACTAGGTAGCAAATCTGCCACGTTCTTCAAGAACTACGGCGGAAACGTTATTGCTGCTAAGTCTCAGTTAGGTGATGCCCCAGAAGTGGCTGATCTAATTGGTTCTGTGAAGGTCATGCTTGATGCTTACGATGAAGGCAAACTGGATAAAGTGTTTGTTGTATCTAACGAATTCGTTAATACGATGACCCAGGCGCCAAAAATCGAACAGGTGCTTCCACTTAAGGCAGAAGATGACGATGAACGTCTCAATCATCACTGGGATTACTTGTATGAGCCAGATGCAAAAGAGCTGTTAAACGGCTTACTGGTTCGTTACGTAGAGTCCTTGGTCTATCAGGCCGTGGTTGAGAACAATGCCTGTGAGCAGGCAGCACGAATGCTGGCAATGAAGAATGCAACTGATAATGCCGGCGATATGATCAACGAGCTTGAAATGATTTATAACAAAGCTCGTCAAGCGGCGATTACTCAGGAAATTTCTGAGATCGTTAGTGGTGCTGCGGCTGTTTAATGCAGTAAACAGGTTCAATTTTAAGAGGATCCGAACATGAGTAGCGGAACTATTGTTCAGATTATCGGCGCTGTAGTAGACGTGGAATTCCCACGCGCTTCAGTACCGAAGGTTTACGACGCGTTAACCGTCGGTAAAACCGGCCTGACACTAGAAGTTCAGCAGCAGCTGGGCGACGGTGTTGTACGTGCAATTGCAATGGGTCAGACCGAAGGCGTAAGCCGCGGCTGGGAAGTTGAAAACACTGGTGCGCCAGTTTCTGTACCGGTTGGTACAGCGACACTAGGTCGTATCATGGACGTACTAGGTAACCCAATTGATGAATGTGGCGAGATCGGTGAAGAGGCGCGTATGCCTATCCACCGTAAAGCCCCTTCTTACGAAGAACAGTCAGCGTCTAACGACCTACTAGAAACTGGTATCAAGGTAATTGACTTGGTTTGCCCGTTTGCGAAAGGTGGTAAAGTTGGTCTGTTTGGTGGTGCTGGTGTAGGTAAAACAGTAAACATGATGGAGCTGATCCGTAACATCGCGATCGAGCACTCAGGTTTCTCTGTATTTGCTGGTGTAGGTGAGCGTACTCGTGAGGGTAACGACTTCTACTATGAGATGAAAGAATCCAACGTATTGGATAAAGTATCTCTAGTATACGGCCAGATGAATGAGCCTCCAGGTAACCGTCTACGCGTAGCGTTGACAGGTCTTACTATGGCAGAAGCTTTCCGTGACGAAGGTCGTGACGTACTGTTGTTCGTTGACAACATCTACCGTTACACACTTGCGGGAACGGAAGTATCTGCACTGCTAGGTCGTATGCCTTCAGCAGTAGGTTACCAGCCAACACTAGCAGAAGAGATGGGCGTTCTTCAGGAACGTATCACTTCTACTAAGAAAGGTTCTATCACTTCTATCCAGGCGGTATACGTACCAGCGGATGACTTGACTGACCCGTCTCCAGCAACAACCTTCTCGCATCTTGATGCGACAGTAGTACTGTCTCGTCAAATCGCAGAATTGGGTATCTACCCAGCGGTTGACCCACTGGATTCGACTTCACGTCAGCTTGATCCATTGGTTATCGGCCAGGAGCATTATGATATTGCTCGTCAGGTACAGGGTGTTCTTCAGCGTTATAAAGAGCTGAAAGATATCATTGCTATCTTGGGTATGGATGAGTTGTCTGAAGAAGACAAGCAGGTTGTAACGCGTGCTCGTAAGATCCAGCGTTTCCTATCTCAGCCATTCTTCGTTGCTGAAGTATTCACTGGTTCTCCAGGTAAGTACGTATCTCTTAAAGATACAATCAGCGGCTTTAAAGGCATCCTTGAAGGACAGTACGACGACCTACCAGAACAAGCGTTCTACATGGTCGGCGGTATGGACGAAGCGATCGAAAAAGCTAAAAGCATGTAAATGCTTTTAGCTAACCTTTACGAGGTATAAATATGGCTATGACTGTTCATTGCGACATCGTTAGTGCTGAGAACGAAATCTTCTCTGGCCTGATCGAATTCGTATCCGTAACAGGTAGCCTGGGTGACTTGGGTGTTTACCCAGGTCACGCTCCGCTTCTGACGGAACTGAAACCAGGACCTGTCGAATTACGTAAACAGGGTGGCGAACAGGATATCTTTTATGTATCCGGTGGCTTCTTCGAGGTTCAACCTCACAGGGTTATAATACTTGCAGACACTGCTCTGCATGCAGCTGACCTTAATGAAGTAGCAGCGCAAGAAGCTCAGAAACATGCTGAACAAGCAATGGCAGATAAAACTTCCGAGTTCGAATACTCGAAAGCGGCATCTCAGCTTGCAGAAGCAGCAGCTCAGCTTCGTACTCTACAAGAGATTCGTAAAAAGCTTGGTCGTTAAGACTCTTTTTACAATCAACGATTCAAAAGGCAACCTTCGGGTTGCCTTTTTCGTTTATGGCTGGATTATAACAAGCAAAGAACGTTACTATTTTAGTAGCTAAAGGCCGTGATTTGTCATTAATAACTATGGCCTATTAACTAATTGTTCATAATTTATAATTCCTTATTTAAAAGGTAGACAGCTAAAGGATGTTGTCTATGTTCTGAAGCCGCTTTTAGTGCTTTTTTCCTCTCTGAAGCATCCAAGATTTTGTTATTAATGAGATACTGAATTATTTTTGTGTTACCTCCAATGAAGGCACTTCTAAATATGTTTTGTCCTTCATTGTTTGTTCGTGCACCATTTTCAATTACATGCATAAACATTTCATTGTTGCCTCTAGCAGCAAATATACTTAATACATATGTGCCGCTACATGTTTTGGTATTGATGAGGTCTTTATTTATAAAATATTGGCTATTTTTGATGATTTTTTTAACTAGAATAAGATCATTTTTATAGACAGCTTCAAAGAACCTGTGATCTTTGCATTGACGTCTATTTGATGGTGCTGGAACATGAAGATTTGGTAAATCGAAAATGAATACCTTACTTAGGAGACTGTTAACAAATTTGTTCGCAGAATTTGTTGGCTTTTGTGAATAGTATGTATTTCCAGAGACTGCGCCGCTGGCGGTGAATTCTAATGTAAGATTTGATGCTTCTCCGTGGATATACGGTTCAGAACCCGGATGATTTTTGAAATCACAAGAAGATATAGTTCTTTTACTATCTTTTTTGTCACTGCAAATAATTTTAGACTGAAGGCGGTTGATATTTTGATGATCTTCATCAAAAGTCGCTATATGCCCATATGAAATATTCTTTTGTCGGCCATTCCCATATACATAAATGGAAATATAGTCCTCATGAGTATATTTACAATTTGTATCTCTATTAAAATTCTCTAAAAAGATATCAATGCTATAGGGCCCGGGCTTAAGTAGAGGGTATTTGATGTATTCTCTAATTTTGTGTTTGCCCTGACTGTTTGTAGAAGTTGTATTAAGGTTAGAACACTCTGGATAGCTGTTCTGTAACGGTACAGCGAACTCAACATTGAGTTGTGAGTCAATAATTCCTGAAATTGTAATTTTTTTAAATTTGGCGTCTGGATCTGAATAATATTTTAGATATTGATCATACCGCCCTTGCTCATTAGCAATTGAGGGTTCAGTTGCATCCCAAATAATATCTGTATAGATGAGAATGATTCCAAAAGAGATGTAACCAGTCCAAAAGAATGTTTGTGCTATTTTATGGGGTAACTTATTGGAAAAATACTTGCCTAGTTTTATAAAGAGATAGTGCAAGATCAGGAATATAAAGAGAGGAATACCATATACAGCCATCAAAACTAAAATAGTGATCATAGTAGCTTAATTCCCTAGCTAGAACTCAGTTTGAGCTTTTCCTTAGATGCTTGATGCTACTTTAAAATTTCTGATTTAGCTATGAGCGCTCTCAGTCTACTACTGCCAGAATAGGTATGTTTTTTTATAGGTGCACTTACTTTAACTAGTCCGTTGAAGGTCTTATAAAAGCCGCCATAACGTATCAAAGATAATTTTCTGCGCACCTGCCACTTCCGCTGAATCAATTACCACCGCGGTTGGGTAGTTCTCCGAGGCTAAAGATATAATGGCGCATTTTGGTGGGTAGATAGCAATATAGGCTGCATCCACTTTCCCCTCTGTTTTTATCCATTTACGTTCTGAGAGTAAAGCGTCTTCACCCCCATCACCGATAGCTATAGCCCGTACGTTAATACCCCGCTGTATACGCTGATTTGTAAAGTTGGGGAAGGGTCGATAGAGGTGTTTACGAATCGGCTTTGAGGAGAAGACTGAGTAGCTATCCGCGTCTGAACTAGAGACCGTAACCAGAATATCTTTAAGCACATGCTCAATTCCATCATCTCCTTCGTAGAAACTAACGTTAGCCGTATTAAAGTCAGGCTTTAGATGTTGAAGTTCAGGGATGATACTTTGCTTAAGTTCATCAATCGCTTTATCTAAACCTTGGCGGCGTTCCTCCGCCAGTTGTAACAGAATATCGGGATCAAGCGGTGCAAACAGCCGGCGTTTACCTTTAGGTTGATAAGTGACGATACCTTTCTGTTGCATCTCTTTTAGGCTTTCGTAAGTGCTGCCACGGTTAACACCTGATTTGTCAGCAATTGTTCGGATAGAACTAGCTCCTAAAGAAAGTAAGGCTTTATAGATCTCAATTTCTCTAGGGCTAAGGCCTAATAAACTAAATACTTCATTATTCATAATTGTCATAAAATTTGTGACATAAAGGATTGTATGGTTTCTTTTTTACGTTAAAGTGCAGAGAAAATAAAGCGTAACTAACAAGGAAAGGTAAGACTATGTCTGTAGACGTCGTCATCTTGGCAGCGGGTCAGGGTAGCCGTATGAAATCTAACCTACCAAAAGTACTACATAAAGTAGGTGGTAAAACGATGGTGCAGCATGTGATCGACACAGCATCATCTTTAAACGGTGTTAAAACACATGTTGTTATTGGTCATGGAGCAGATAAATTACGCGAAGAGCTTCAGGGGCAAACACTTAATTTTGCGCTGCAAGCTGAACAGAAAGGTACAGGGCATGCCGTAGCTCAAGCGATGCCTGAGGTTGCAGAGGATAGTGTTGTACTGATTCTTTACGGAGATGTACCCCTAACACAAGCAGCGACGATGCAAGAGATGGTAGAGATTGCTGCAACAGGTGATCTTGCACTATTAACTGTAAATTTAACCGACCCTACAGGTTATGGGCGTATTGTTCGTAATAGTGACAATCAAGTTGTCGCGATTGTGGAACATAAAGATGCAAGTCCAGAGCAGCACCTTATTGATGAAGTAAATACCGGTATTTTAGCGGTTAAAAGTCAGTATCTGGCCAATTGGTTACCTCAGCTTTCATCTGAAAATGCCCAAGGTGAGTATTACCTAACCGATATAATTGCGATGGCGGCCAATAGTGGTGTCCCAATAAGTGCTATCCAGCCGGAAGCGGAAGAGGAAGTCCAAGGGGTTAATAATCGCGTTCAGCTTGCTGAGCTAGAGCGTTGGTACCAGGGGCAACGCGCTGAATGGTTAATGGTTAATGGCGCGACCCTTGCAGACCCTTCTCGTATAGATGTGAGAGGCAATGTAAATATTGGCCAGGACCTATTGATCGATGTAAACGTCGTACTCGAAGGTGAAGTAACTTTAGGTGACAACGTAGTTATCGAACCGAATTGTTATCTAAAGAATTGCACCATTGGTGCGGGTACACGCATAAAAGCGAACACAGTAATTGAAGATACGATTGTTGCAGAATCTTGCGATATAGGCCCATTTGCTCGCTTACGCCCAGGTACGCAACTGGCGGCCAAGGCTAAGGTTGGAAACTTTGTTGAAACCAAAAAAGCGATTGTAGGTGAGGGATCGAAGATTAACCATCTATCTTACGTTGGCGATGCAATCTTAGGAAAAGACGTTAATGTTGGTGCGGGGACGATTACCTGCAACTACGATGGTGTAAATAAATCATTAACTGAAATTGGCGACAATGCGTTCATTGGTTCCAATACCGCTTTAGTGGCACCAGTAAAAGTTGGGAAGATGGCAACGGTAGGCGCAGGTTCAACGATCGCCAAGCCTGTTGCTGATGATGCACTGGCGGTGACGCGTGCGAAACAAGCTGAAATTAAAAACTGGCCTCGCCCTAAGAAGAAGGGGAACTGATTATGTGTGGAATTGTTGGTGCCGTAGCAACGCGGCCAGTTCAGGAAATATTGCTAGAAGGTTTACGCCGGCTTGAGTACCGTGGTTATGATTCAGCGGGTGTCGCACTTCAGACTGAGACGGGTATTCAACGTTGTCGTAGAAATGGCAAAGTCCAAGCACTCTCCAATGCTTTGCAAGAGCAGCCTTTAGCAGGCACAACTGGTATCGCTCATACGCGTTGGGCTACCCATGGTGCGCCTTGTGAAGCGAATGCGCACCCTCATATGTCTTCCGATCGATTAGCGGTTGTACATAATGGCATCATTGAAAATTTTGAAGAGCTAAAAGCTGATCTACAGCAACATGGTTATCAGTTTAGCTCTGAAACTGATACAGAAGTAATTGCTCACTTACTTGATAGGGAGCTTCAAAGCGTTAGCTCTTTACATACCGCCGTTGCAAACATCATAGGTCGCTTAGAAGGTGCCTATGCACTAGGTGTGATTGAAAAGGCAGATCCATCTCAGTTAGTGACAGCACGTAAAGGCAGCCCGTTAGTGATAGGGGTTGGGATCGGCGAAAACTTTATCGCCTCAGATCAACTTGCACTGCTTCAAGTAACGGATCGTTTTATGTTTCTGGAAGATGGTGATGTTGCAACGCTAACCGCAGCTGATATTACCGTCACGGATATTTCTGGAAAAAAGGTTGAGCGTGAGGTTACCCAGTTTGAACATGGGGTGAGTGCCGCCGATAAAGGCGAATTTAAGCACTATATGCTGAAAGAAACCTACGAACAGCCGGATGTGATAAAGGCGTGTTTAGAGGGGCGAATTAGCGATGATAAGCTTTTAGAGCAATGTTTTGGGGTCAAAGCTGCTGATATATTTGACCAGGTAAAACAGGTCCAGATTATAGCGTGCGGTACGAGTTTCCATGCCGGTCTTATTGCTAAATATTGGATTGAAGATCTCGTGGGCATTCCTTGCATGGTAGAGGTAGCGAGCGAGTATCGATATCGCTCAGTGGTTATCCAGGAAGGAACACTTTTTCTAACCATTTCTCAATCTGGTGAAACAGCGGATACGCTCGCAGCTCTGCGCGAAGTGCAATCGCGTGTTTTGGCATCGTTAGTTGTTTGTAACGTGCCAGGTAGTTCACTGGTACGTGAATCGGATCTTTGTCTGATGACGAATGCTGGTCCAGAAATTGGTGTTGCATCGACCAAAGCATTTACAACGCAACTAGTAGCGTTGATGTTGACTACGATTGCTTTAGGACGCCGTCAGGGGATGTCTGAAGAGAAAGAGGCAGAGATCATCTGTGCACTTAAAGCGTTGCCTGAGCAAGTTCAGCAAGCTTTAGCGATGGATCCAGATATTGAGAAGATGGCTCAACCTTTTGCAGAGAAACATCACGCTTTGTTCCTAGGACGCGGTACGTTGTATCCCGTTGCTAAAGAGGGGGCCCTTAAATTAAAAGAGATCTCTTATATTCATGCTGAGTCTTATCCTGCAGGTGAACTTAAGCATGGTCCGTTGGCGTTGGTTGATAAAGAGATGCCGGTGGTTGCCGTTGCGCCGCAAAACGATATGTTGGATAAGCTTAAAGCGAATCTCCAAGAAGTGCGTGCGCGTGGTGGTGAACTCTTTGTATTTGCCGGCTCAGAGAAGGTACAGCCGGAAGAGGGTATTTATGTACTCAATATGCCAGCATGTGCCGAAATTATGCAGCCTATACTCTATACCATCCCATTGCAGTTGCTTTCATACCATGTGGCAATTCTAAAGGGCACGGATGTTGATCAACCGCGTAATTTGGCGAAATCAGTTACGGTTGAATAGTTTTTTTTATTTCGGTTTTCTGCTTTTACCAGTGAGTAGATACTGAGGTCATTACTCTTTGGTTATTACGGTAGGCCTATAGTTTTTTAAGCTATAGGCCTGTTTTGTATTTACATTCCTTGATCCATTTCTCGAAATTCTCTGGAATCAGAGGGCGTGCAAAAAGATAACCCTGTACCTCGGTACATTCTTTTTCTAGCAGAAATTTAGCTTGAGTATTATTCTCGACCCCTTCAGCAATAACGATTAAGTTAAGTGCTCTACCCATAGCAATAACTGCCTCTGTGATGGCCATATCATTGGGGTCAGAAGGGATGTCACGAATAAAGGATTGATCAACTTTCAGTTTATCAATTGGTAATTCTTTCAAATAGGAAAGGGATGAGTAACCGGTGCCAAAGTCATCGATGGCAAGTTCAATATCAAGTTCTTTAAAACTAGAAAGGACATTTATTGCGTGTTCGGGATCTTTCATAATAAAGCTTTCGGTCACTTCTAAGCCCAATCTACAAGATGGTAATCCTGTTTCTTTAAGGCACTGACGTACGGTTTCAGGAAAAGATTCATCGTGTAGTTGAGTGGCTGAAACATTGACATAAATACGGCCAAAATCGATATCTTCATTTAACCATTTTACTCCTTGTTTGCAGGCAGAGCGAAGCACCCATGCCCCAAGCTCTCGGATCAGGCCACTGTTTTCCGCAATTGGTATGAATTTATCGGGAGGAATTAAGCCTTGTTCAGGGTGCTCCCAGCGCACTAGTGCTTCAAGGCCCACTATGCTTCTATCATCAATTTTTAGCTGCGGTTGATAGACTACGAAAAACTGTGATTGCTTAAGGGCATCAGGTAATGCGCTCTGTACAAAGCTATGTTCTAGCGCCTGCTCTGTCATCTCAGAGTTATAAAACTTGTAAGTATTTCGTCCAGACTCTTTTGCTTCGTACATGGCTGAATCGGAAAAGCTTAACAGTTCATCCGCATCTACACTGTTATCAGGGCTAATTGCGATACCTATACTGGCTGAGATCATCAGTACATGTCCATCAACAGGTATTGATTGCCTAAAAACAGAAATAATTTTTTCAACAATGGGTACAATATCGGCAGTTGTTTGAATATCTTCTAGAATTAAGCAGAACTCATCACCACTGATCCGTCCTACCGTATCGCCTAAGCGGACCGCTTGGCGTAGCCTAGAGCCTATCTCTGTGAGCAATAAGTCTCCGACGCTATGTCCTAATGTGTCATTGATGTTTTTGAATCGGTCAAGGTCCAGAAATAGAACCGCAACCTTGGTTTCTTTTCGTTCAGACATAGAAAGGCTATGAATTAGTCTCTCTCTGAACAGCAAACGGTTAGGGAGTTCTGTTAATGCATCATAATGGGCTAAGTGATTAAGGCGGGCTTCTGTTTCTTTTAAAGAGGTGATATCGGCAAAGACACCTACATAACCCGATGGTTTTTTACCTTTGGTATAATCAATCGCACTGATGGTCAGTATTTCTGGGTATACAGTACCATTTTTTGTGCGATTCCATATCTCGCCATGCCAATGGCCATGTTGGCATATATGCTGCCACATATTTTGGTAGTATTCGGGACTATGTCGACCTGATTGTAAAATCTTTGGTGTACGGCCGATTACCTCTTCCCGAGAAAAGCCTGTGATATTGGTAAATGATTCATTTACATCTAAGATAGTCGCTTCGGAATCAGTAATTATGACTCCCTCGCCAGTGCTTCTAAAAACTGTAGCGGCTTCATTTAATTTGCTTTCTGATTCGATACGCTCTGTTACATCTTGAATATAGCCTTCGATGATTGAGTTAGAGTTGTTTTCAGCTATAAGTTTACCTTGCTCTTGCATCCATCTGATTTCACCATCAGCGCGTTTTATTTTATAACTTATAGTGTAAGGCTCATTTATTTTGTTTGATGCTTGTACTGAGCTCCAAACATATTCACGAAATTCGGGTTCAATAAGTTTAGCGTAGGTAGTTTTGTTGCTGTTGATCAGGTCATGTGCTGTATATCCAAAGAGAGCTTTACAACGGTCACTAATGTAGAGCATCGTCCAATCACTATCGTTTAGGCATTGGAAGGCGACACCAGGAAGGTTTCTAATTAAAGTAGATAATCTGGTTTCAGACGTTGAGAGTGCTTGTTCTTGGCGTTTTCGTTGGGTGATATCCTCCCCGATGGATTGGTAACTTTCAATCTCTCCCTTATCATTAAATATTGCGCGGTAGTTCCAACGCTGCCAGCCAATATTTCCGCCGGGAAGGATCACTTTATGTTCATGAGAAAGGGTCGGTTTGGAAATGGTTAGCCCTGAAATGCTCGAAATAACGGCTTCGCGGTCTGTCTCCGGTATTAAGTCTAAGAAATTGCTTCCGATTAGATCATTTGATGCGCGGTTAAATAGCTCGCAATAGGGTTGGTTAACAAAAGTGATCTCCCCGCCTGATTTAAATGCGCAGATCATTACCGGGAAATACTCGATGATGTTTCTATAACGCTGCTCACTTTCGCGTAGTGCTTTTTCTGCATCAGAGAGTTCGGTTGTATCGATAGCTTGGACAAGATAGCCCGTTAAATTTTCTTTTCCATCAAACAGCGCGATAGTGACGGCATCTGCATACTTAATATTGCCGTCATGATCCTTGTAAATATCATTGGTGAAAATAGGGATTCGTTTCTTGAGGGCTTCTACTAGTCTTCCTTTCCATATGTGCTCCCATTCAGGCAGGTCGTGCCATGATGGGGATTTCCAGAAGTACTTCCCTAAGAAATCTTCGCGCTGATAACCCTGCTGGGTTAACGCGACTTGATTGATGTCTACAACCTTTCCTTGAGGGGAAAGAATCGCCATGAACTGAAACTGCTTATTAAAGACTATTTCAAACAGGCTTTTATTATCGGTCATGTTGTAGTTATTCGAGTTATTGGCCATGAAGTTAGCCTTAAACCTTCCTTACATTGACGCTTAGCTGCGAAGATTATTCAACAGTACTTGTGTAAAGCATAGTTGTCGTGTGCTATATCGGCAACTTAATAGTGCTTTCGAAAACAAGCAGTTAGTGGTTATTAGCTGTAGTTATTCCTAGTAGCCATTTTCTGAATGCCTTAATGATTGGTTGGCTCTTTCTGCTTTCATGGGTAACTAGGCGGTAACTCTGCTGAGATTTGACCGTAGGTAGCTGTGAGAATGGGTTTATAAGCTTCCCGTTTTCTAGCTCTTCTTTGATTAGGCTATAGCGGCCAATAGCGATGCCTAATCCAGATAGCGCACTTTTTACGGCATGTTCTGATTTATCAAAACAATGATTCTGTTTAAGTGCTAAGTGAATTTTGTGTTGGCTTGCCCAATAGGACCATTCTGAGAACGGGCCTGCTTCAGGCCATGCCTCAGCGTCATGGAGCAGATAACACTGATTTAGTCTGCTTGGGTTATTCCATAGCTGGTGCTGTTCGGCAAACGCTTTTGTGCAGACAGGCATTAGTGTTTCTTCCATAAATGTCCAGCAACACAAACCCGGGTGTTCACTTTGCCCATAATAGATAGCTAGATCGATTCGTTCTGCAAAGAAATCAATGAGACGGCTATGGCTCTCCATTCTAATACTAATGTGAGGGTGAAGTTCACAAAACTCGGGCAAACGGGGTAGCAACCAATTAGACGTAAAAGAGGGAGGTGCTGAGATCACGAGTTCCCCAACGAGGCCATCGGTATGTATATCGCGAATTACATTATTGAGTTCTGTCAGGCAGGTATTGGTCTGTAGTAGTAATCTTTCCCCTTCAGGTGTGAGTTGTAAGCGGCGGTTGAAGCGCATAAACAAGGTAAAGCCTAACTGCTCTTCTAGTTTTTTGATTCGATGACTTACAGCGCCTTGGGTTAAGTTAAGCTCTTCGGCAGCTAAAGTGAAACTTAGGTGTTTGGCTGCGCTACTAAAGCTTTGCAGGTTAGCCAATACAGAGCTACTAAGTGTTGTTGAGTTCAGATTAATCATACTAATCCATAGATCTAATGTTTTGGTTTGTTCTAATAAATACGCTTAGGTTTAATGTTTTTGTTCTAATTACTGTTAACCAGATTAATAAAATTTATACGAGGGCTTCGTATGCAGCAAGTACCAGAAAAAATGATTCTCAATTTAAAGAGAGAATTTCCGCTGTTAGAGCAATTAGTAAAAACGGAGCCTACTTTCTGGGAAAATACTAAGTTACGACCTTCTGCACCTGCTTTTCCGTTGTTGCCTCTCTCGCAAAAAGATATCGCAGATGCATCGGCAAGGTTAAAGCGATTTGCACCGTTTATTCAGCAGTGTTTTCCTATGACAGATGCGGCTAACGGGATAATCGAGTCACCTATTCGTCAGATACCCCATTTTCAAGGCCGGTTAGGCAGAGAAAATCAGATAGAAATTCCAGGGCGTTTGCTACTCAAGTGTGATAACGAATTACCTATATCGGGTTCGATTAAAGCACGCGGTGGAATCTATGAGGTGCTTAAATATGCAGAAAAGGTCGGACTACAATCAGGACTATTAACCACGGACCGTTGTTATAGTTGTTTAGTAGAACCGGCTTTTAAAGCTGAATTTTCTCGCCACCACATTGTCGTGGGCTCAACCGGGAATTTAGGTTTAAGTATTGGAATTATAGGGGCTGCTTTAGGATTTAATGTCACTGTTCATATGTCTGCTGATGCACGTGATTGGAAAAAATGCCTACTACGCAGCAAGGGCGTAGAGGTGATTGAATATGAAGAGGATTACAGTAAAGCGGTCGAAGAGGGACGGAAACAGGCATCAGGACAAAAAAATAGTCACTTTGTTGATGATGAAAACTCTACAGACCTCTTCTTAGGTTATAGCGTTGCTGCTGAAAGGCTTAAAACACAACTTTTCCAGGCGAATATCAAAGTAGATGCTGAGCATCCATTATTTGTTTATCTGCCCTGTGGGGTTGGAGGGGGACCAGGGGGCGTTGCTTTTGGATTAAAGCAACAGTTTGGCGATCATGTGCACTGCTTCTTTGCCGAACCAACCCATTCACCTTGTATGCTGTTAGGAATGTATACCGGTTTACACGATCAAATTAGTGTTCAAGATCTTGGAATCGATAACATTACTTGTGCCGATGGTTTGGCTGTTGGGAGGGCGTCAGGTTTTGTTGGTAAAGTGATGGAACCGCTGCTTAGTGGTATCTACTCTGTTGAAGATAGAGAACTTTATCACTTACTTGCTTGGCTAAAAGATGAGGAAGATATTGCGCTTGAACCTTCTGCTTTGGCGGGTGCTCCAGGCGTGGTTCGTCTGCTTAAAGAGGGGCGTGGGTATTTAGAGAAAAATGGTCTACAGGGTAAATTAAATAACGCGATTCATCTGATCTGGGCAACAGGAGGTAGCATGGTACCGGATGACGAGTATGCCTCTTACTACCATCAGGGGAAAAACGAGTAGACATAAAAAAGGCTGCCAAGGCAGCCTTTTTTATGCATATAGGGTATGGCTAATTAGCTGTAGTCAGCCGGGCTGTAACCGCCTTCGATACCTTTAGATGCGAGTGCAACCGCATCGTGGGCGTGTAGACTTTCAAAGTGCTCAACTTTCAACCAGAAGTCAGTATATTGAGACTGGCTTTGTAGCATCTGTTTTACACGGCGTGCTGCATCTTCACAGAACATTAAATTGTGGCCATTAAGGCGAGCAAACTCTTGTTCATCCGCACGTTTTACCGCGGTTTGTACGGGTGTTTTCAGAGCATCTTCTACTTGGTCAATAAGATCCGTTAGCGGGAAAGCGCCCATATCTTTGCTTAGCTTCACCCATGCCGTTGCTTGGCTGCGTTGACTATGAGGGGTTGCAAATGAGCCCTTCTCTGAAAGTAGCCATTTTTCTACATCTTCTAGGCTTAACTGTTCTTTACCTGCAAAGTCAGAACTAAATGCTTGTTGAAGCAATTGACGAGATAGCGCCGCTGAACATGGGCATGTTGAAGAGTAAGGCACGCGAGTGGCTAACTCTAAAACGACATCGTTATCTTTTAGCGTGGCTCTCAGTGTGGTGGAGTAGCTCTTCCAACCACTGTTATCACTTTTGAGCGCATCTCTCTTAATAAGAAAATCAAATTCAAAGTTCAGAAATACTTGTGTGCTGATATCATGATGACTATCAAGTAGATGTGATAGGAAATCAGTGAGTGCTGGTACATTGAGCGTTTGGTTTTCAAAGAAATTGCTCAATGCTAGATAAAGGCGAGACATGTGAATGCCTTTTACCTTTGGATTTACCAAGTTCACGTAAGTATTAACGCGGGCTTCAATGTTATTGACGCCAAGCTTATTGTCTTCGAACTGCAATGGGACGGTAATCCCATTCATGCCCACCCAGTCAAGAGAACCGTGAATCTCCGGATTTTGATTACTGGTAACGTCAGGCAAATTGGTCATGAATCAGGTCTTCCACTTTGGGTTGCAACAAATAAGAGTTCGAACAGAGAATGTAATTATCCGCTTTAGATAATGAATAAGCTAGATTTGAGTTGGCTAACTCTGCATTCTATATAGCTAGATGAGGGCGCTTTGGCCAAAAAACAAGCGCTCTCTGGAAAACGTATTTGCGGAACTCTTCAATCAATATTTAGACTTAATTTAAACGTACCGGCTTAGGCTAAAAGTCTAAACCACTACAAAGAGCGACGTACCATACCCCTACCCAAAGGGGTTTGGCAAATCTCTGGTGAAAATATTTACAAATAGTGCGTTTTTTCGTGGAAAAAGGCGGAAGTTGGAGGTTATTAGCTCTAATTAAGCACATTTATAAGGGTTATTTTTTAATTTATGCCGTGTTTAATATCGATCTTTATAAGATATTTTCGCTTTGCCTATTTACACCTGAGCCATATCGTCATACAAACAACTAAAAAGCCCATAAAGGGCACAGTGCTATGTCTATAGGAGGCCTATAGCATGAATGATCCTGTTACTAGCTTTGCAATTAATTTTATTGCATTTGTTGGTATTGCTTTTCTTGCTCTATTTGTAATTGCTGCGATTATTGCTCTCGTTATTTATCAAATAGATAAACATCAAACTGCACAAACGATTAGACGAAATTACCCTCTAATTGGCCGTTTCCGCTATTTGTTTGAACATGTTGGTGAGTTTTTTCGTCAGTATTTCTTTGCAATGGATCGTGAGGAAATGCCTTTTAACCGTGCTCAGCGCTCGTGGGTATATCGCGCCGCAAAGAATGTTGATAGCACAATTGCGTTTGGTTCTTCGCGTGATTTAAGGATACCGGGTACTTATTATTTTCTTAACTGCCCATTTCCGACGTTAAAAGAGGATGCAGTCAAAACCCAGAGTTTGCGTATAGGCCCATATTGCCGACAGCCTTATGATGCCGCATCTTTCTTTAATATCTCTGGTATGAGTTACGGCGCAATGTCTAAACCTGCGGTGCAAGCGTTAGCACGTGGCGCCAAGAAGGCCGGTTGCTGGATGAATACCGGTGAAGGCGGTGTATCACCTTTCCATTTAGAAGCGGATTGCGACATTGTTTACCAGATTGGTACAGCAAAATACGGTCTTAGGGACAGTGAGGGGCAATTTTCTGAAGAGAAACTTAAAGAGAAAGGGGAGCTTCCTCAGGTAAAAATGTTTGAGATTAAGCTCAGCCAAGGGGCTAAACCGGGTAAAGGCGGTATTCTTCCTGCTGAGAAGGTTACCGCTGAAATCGCCGCTGTGCGTGGGATTCCGATTGGTGAGGACTCTTTAAGTCCAAATAGACACCCTGATATTGCTTCTATCTCAGAGCTTTTAGACATGGTTGAGCATGTTCGTACGGTGACCGGTAAACCTTGTGGTTTTAAAATGGTACTCGGCGACTCTGAATGGTTAGATGAGTTCTGCGAAGCGGTGGTTGAAAGGGGCCTTGAACATGCGCCTGACTTCATTACGCTAGATGGTAGTGATGGTGGTACCGGAGCGGCACCTATGCCATTGATGGATAGTGTTGGCCTTCCTCTGAGAGAAAGCTTACCTATCGTGGTTAACAAATTGATGGCGCATAATTTACGTGAACGCATACGTGTTATCGCATCGGGTAAACTGATTAACCCTACTGATGTTGGTGCGGCGATATGTATGGGAGCTGATTTTGCAGTGACTGGGCGTGGCTTTATGTTTGCGCTGGGCTGTATACAAGCATTGCAGTGTAATAAGAATACCTGCCCAACGGGTATTACAACCCATGATCCTGATCTACAGAGGGGATTAGTACCTGAGGTTAAAGCTGATCGTGTCGCTAATTACCATAATCATCTTGTTCATGAAGTTGAGATGATTGCGCACTCTTGTGGGGTAACAGAACCTCGTAAGCTCAAGCGTAAGCATTGCGCTATTGTGGTAGAAGGAAGCCGCTCTATACCGCTGAATATATTATATCCAGAATATTAGTAGCATCCGCTTTCTGCTAAACGAAAAACGCCAGTCTATAGACTGGCGTTTTTCATTAATTTAGTCGTCTAACCAGCACTCATCAATATGTGAAGCTAGTTCTCTCTCTTCGAAGCGCTGCTCAATCGCTCGGCGCGCTTTAAGGGCTCGCCTAGACGCAAGCTTTTTCCGGGATATTTTTTCTTCTTCTTCAAAACCGACGAGTATGTCGAATACTTCGGTTTGCGTTTCGTTTAAGTCTTCTGTTTTTCTCAACATATTTGACTCCTGATCTTATCCTAACGGTCAGAAGGCCCATCGAGTGCGGCACATATACGCACCTCAATGAGGGGCTCTGGTGAGTTATGCGAAAAGGCATTTACCGCCTTTAAACTCGCTTTTTAATACAGCCTTTAACAGTTTTATAATAGCTGTGACTAAATTTCAAACAATTTTAGGCTGCGATTTAAGTGTTAATCTGCAGCCTATGTTAAAAACTAGCCATTTCAGAGAGATGACGAAAAGATGTAAAAAAGGTGACAAAACTTAGTTTGTCACTCCTCTTCAGAGCTGGATGGTTTACGTAAAGGTAGGCGTTTGTCGTTCTGTCGTAATGAGCGAAGACTACGTTTTATGGTTTTAAGGTGATCGATCAAACCCGGTCCAAGTTTCATTGCTACACCTACTGCCAGAACATCAATGACAACTAAGTGCAGTACTCTGGAGGACATCAGCGTACTTAAATCTTTGTCTTCTTCTAGATCTATATGAATTGGAATCGTTGCGGCATCAGATAAAGGCGTATTACTCGGGCATAGTGATATCACCGTGGTGCCTGCATCTTTTACCAGCTTGACGGTATGTAGGAGATCTTTTGTTCGACCGGTTTGGGATATAGCGACCACAACATCGCGCTCATCAAGTGAAACGGCGGAGATCGCTTGCATATGGGGATCTGAATAAGAGGTGCTGGAGACCTTTAAACGGTGAAACTTGTGGGCTGCATCTGTACATACCGGGGCTGATGCACCAAAACCATAGAACTCAACACGGCGCGCTTTTGCGAGACTATCGATCGCTGATTCAACGGTTTCTGTATCCAGCTGCTCTTTTATATTGAGTAAGTTACCGATCATTGAGTCAAAGATCTTCTCTTTGAACTCCATGACGGTATCTTTTGAATTTAGCGAAAACTGCTCAAAGTTAGTATTGCTGGCCAAGCCCTGGGCAAGGGTAAGTTTAAAGTCTTGGAAACCGTCGTAATTTAATGCGCGACAGAATCTCACAACCGTTGGCTCACTGACATTCGCTTCAGATGCTAAATCTACAATGCGCATATGGATTACCTCGTTAGGGTTCTCCAGCACAAAGTCTGCAACTTTTTGCTCTGATTTTCTTAAGTTAGGATGTGCTTCCGCAATCGACTTAAGCAGATTAAACGAATTCAACTATTCACCTCATCATTCTTACAATTGTTACGCCTTTCTAAAGTATAACAACCTTCTTCGTATCAGATCATCTTTTAGCGTAAATTGCGGAGCCGCTAGGTGCATGTTATTTTCAAATTAAAATAAAAATTAGGTATTGATGTGAAGCGTCGTCAGTTCATTAAGCATGCTAGTCGTTTACCTGTTGCAACGGGGTTACTCGGCGCGGGCGCGGTTTATGCGGCCCCCAAACCTGAATTTAAATGGAAGATGGTGACCACCTGGCCAAAAAACTTTCCTGGGTTGGGGATGGGCGCTAATTATCTAGCTCAGCTTATAGGGGAGATGAGTGGCGGGCGGATCAAAATCACTGTCTATGGAGCCAAAGAGTTAGTTGCACCGCTTGAGGTGTTTGATGCGGTATCTGATGGCAGAGCTGAAATGGGTCATGGTGCGGCTTTTTATTGGCAGCACAAAAGTCGTGCTGCCCAGTTTTTTGCGGCGGTTCCCTTCGGTTTAACGGCGCAAGAGATGAATGCCTGGTTATATCATGGCGAAGGCTTGGAGCTTTGGCGTGATCTTTATGCTGAGTTTGGCGTGATACCTGGTGCCTGTGGTAATACCGGTGTGCAGATGGGAGGGTGGTTTAACCGGGAGATCAACTCAATAGGCGATCTACAGAACTTAAAAATGCGCATTCCAGGTTTAGGTGGTGAGGTCATGCGGCGATTAGGCGCTAGACCTGTTCTGCTACCAGGTGGTGAGATCTTCTCTGCCTTAGAAAACGGAACCATTGATGCCGCTGAATGGGCTGCTCCTTATAATGATGTCGCGTTGGGACTCTATAAAGTCGCTAAATACTATTATTATCCGGGCTGGCATGAGCCGGGTACAACAATAGAGTGTTTGATCAATAAAGAAGCGATGGATAGCTTGCCATCGGACCTGCGTGCAATTGTTGAAAGTGCCCAACGGATCGCTAATCAGGATATGTTAGCGGAGCTAACAGCTAAGAATAATCGTGCGCTTCAGCAGTTGATCGATGTACATAAGGTCGAATTAAAAAAATTCCCCGATGAGGTTCTGGTGGCGTTACAAAAAATATCAGATGAGGTTATTGTCGCGGAGTTAAATAAAGATCCAAAAGCGCGTAAAATATATGAATCGTTTAATCGCTTTCGGCAGCAAGTTCAAGGTTGGCATAATGTCTCCGAACTCGCTTATATGAGAGCAAGAGATTTATCGTGAAAGGCAGGAATTCACTGCAAATATACATAAAGTCGGTACAATAGCGGCTTTCCACTCGATCTGGTGATTTACATGTCTGATCCACGCGTTGATAAAGAGTTTTACGATCTTAAAGATTGGCAGCTAGCGGCTTATTGCGCGGCAGTTTCTGAGCGAATGTTTCCTAATTTCGCTTTGTTTGCACGCTTAATGGAGTTCGGTGATGTAGCTAAAATGCGCCAGATATTGGATGCGGTGTGGGATAACTTAAGTAACACCGGCGCGAAAATGAATTTTGAAGTTCAACTCGATAAAGTTGAGGCTAACATGCCTAACTTAGACGAGTTTGAGATGTATGGTGCTTCGCCTGCACTTGATGCCATTGTTGCGCTTTATTCCTCACTAAACACAGTGCTATCAGCCGATGCGGGTGAAGTACTGAATGTAGCAAATATGTCACGAGAGTCGGTGGCAACCTTTATTGAGATGAGCGCGGATGATCAGATCTCTGATGATGAGCTTGTTCGCTTTATCAATACCCATGAATTGATGCAGCAAGAAGATGACTTTCATGCTGATATTCTAGAAATCATCCAAGATGACCTTCCTCGCACGGCGGCTTTATCCGAGTTACGTGAACTAGCTCATAATGACGGTTACAGCAATATCGGCATCAGTGATAGCGAGTAATCGATGTTAAAGATTGGTTTATTGCTTTTAGTTGTCCCGTCGTTGGTTCTCATGACCATTTTTTTTATTGATCAATCAACAGTAGATGCCTGCATTAATGAAGGTGGCTCATATAACTATCTGTTGGCTGAATGTGATTTTGAGCAAAAGCACCCTTTTCAACCGCTTATGGCGCGTTACCCGATGTTAGTAAACGGAACGATGCTGCTGTCGGTCGTTGGTTTGTTGTTTTGTATGAAAGGCCTATTATGGCGTCCACAACAAGGATAAGTAGATGATCATTAAAGCGGTTTGGGCCACAGTGGTATTAATCATTATCGGTATTTTTGCTGCGTGGTTAACCCAAGATCAGTGGTTGCCTGGTTGGAATAAAGAGTTAGCAGAGGAAACCACCGCTTTTCGTGAGCGCGGAATGGCGTACGGTAAAGAAGCTGATCAGCAGGCCTGTTTAGAGGAAACATTAACCAGTTTTGATCAATGTTCAGGTTTTGCTTGTACAGTAAAACATGGAAAATTCTTGAATGCTTGTTTGAAAACGGCTTCGCCAAACCCTGCTTTTTGTAAAGACGTACCTGCTTATAGCGAAGAACGATCTGAAGACGATAAAGCCTGGGCGAGGGAGAGTTGCTGGGGCAGAGATATACGTGGAGAGGGCTGTAGGCTCTTGATGAGACAGCAGCAGTATTTCTGCTCACAAAATTAAAATAAAAAAACGGGCATTAATGCCCGTTTTTTTGTTTCTATCTTAATTAAAAAACTCTAACATAAGTTTCATACATCTGTTTTATTGTCAGTTTTGTTGCTTGTTTGTTTAAAATCTGTACAGTAGATGTCCGACGCAAAAGACGTCATTAATAACAAAAATAACAAAAGAGTAGTAGATGGGGACTGATCAGTATGCTCACGCACATGCTGTCAGTATTGCGTACTTATGATAATTAAGTTTTTTTCTAGTGCTAGTTCAACTAGCGCGCTTAGTCATAATTCTGCAATCGTGGTTAAACAGAGTGGGTATAGTCTTACGCCACTTGAAAAGCACGATGTGGGCCATTCTAAAATGGGCTTTTTCCCAAGCCAGACGTTCGCTCGGCATGTTGGTATACCCTCTTTTTCTATAAGGATATGGGGATAATATGCAGATTGGTTCAATAGGTTTTCCCGATGATCAGCGTAAAAAGTTAGAGAAAATATTCAAACTCTCTAAACAAACACGCTATACCTTGGTTTCCCCTGATTTTGATGCCTTACCTGACTTAATGTTGGTATTTGGCTTTGATCTAGAACAGCACCCCCAACTAGCGGAACTTCCCTCTGCCTATCATTCAAGGTTGATCCTTGTGGGTAGAGGAAAGCCTGCTAATAAAACTTATGCCCACCTTGGTTACCCACTAGTTTCTTCCCGAGTTCTTCGAGCGTTAGATAATATGACGCGAGAGAATGAAGAGATGGAAGTTGATGCACAACAGGATGATAAAGAGCATAAATTTAGTAAGTATGAATCAGCTAAGGTTGTGGCCCCAGTTGAGACTGCGTCGACCCGCTCTAACTTTCAAGTACTCGTGGTTGATGATAATGAGATTATGCAGCAAGCCTTAAATACAGAGCTGCAGCAGCTGCCTTTGCCCGTTAATGTCCATTTTGCTGCTACGGGAGAAGAGGCGTTAGAAAAAGTTGCAGAGCATCGTTACGATTTTATTTTTCTGGATGTTGTCATGCCCGGTATTGATGGCTTTGAAGCCTGTACCGAGATGAGAAAACGCCCAGGGTTAAAGAAAACCCCAATTATTATGTTGACCTCAAAAACCTCTCCTATGGATGAGGTGAAGGGGATTATGTCTGGTTGTTCCACCTATTTGACGAAGCCGATAGAGCATGAAGAATTTCAAAAGGTGATTAGCCGGGTATCTAATTGGGTTGATGAGTTTCAAAAAGCTTAAGAGATTGGAGTACGTTGGTGAAAAAAATTCTGGTAGTTGAAGATGATCCGGTTCAACAGAAGCACATTTGTACTGTGCTTGCGTCTTGTGGTGTTGAAGTTGTGGCTGCAAGTGATGGTAAACAAGGGTTAGAGAAAGCGAAAACTGAAAATCCAGATCTTATCTTTATGGATATTGTTATGCCGGAAATGGATGGTTTCTCTGCTTGTCGTCAGATAACGACAGATGATGCGACTAAAAATATCCCCGTTGTCATTGTTTCTAGTAAGAAAGAAGAAGCGGATAAAGTGTGGGCCCAACTCCAAGGGGCGGCAGCGATGATCTCAAAACCGTTTACCGAGGAAGATCTTGTTGCTCAGATTAATGCTCTGACATAAAGAGAAAGTTATGGATTCACAACTGACAAGTATTGATCAGGAAAGCTCATCCGGTATTCGTCAGATCCGACATGGATTTGAGATCGGTAGCTATTCGCTATTGATCTCAGAACAAACACGTGCAGAAGTCGCCAAATCACCTTCGGTTTGTGCGATTCCTTCTACACCAGATTGGTTTTCGGGTTTTATCAATCATCGCGGGGAGACGGTTCCTGTTTATGATTTGAATAGGTACTTACAAGTACTTGAGGAAGCTGAAGAAACCCAAGAGTGGGTGCTGTTAATCGATGACCACCCGAATACCGTTGGTGTTTTGCTGAAGCAGCCGCCACAGAGCATTACTGATCCAGAATTGCTTGATGAGGCGATCACTGGGTTACCCGAGATTTTTGAGAAATCTGTATTTCAAGTATACGGCGATAAAAATCATCAATGGTTTGAAATCGACCATCGACGTTTATTTTTAGCCTTAAAGAAACAGTTTTAGAAGCACGGAGAGTTAGATCTATGCAATCGTTTTGGGAGTTTAAGAACGTACGGATACTGATTAAGTTTACCATCGCATTGGTTTTGCTATGCGGGGGCTTGATCTTTATGGGTGCGTCTTATTATCAAACCATTGTTCTGCAAGAGAAGGCTCAAACCCGCTCTCAAGAACTGAATGACTTTCTTCTTTTGGTAAGTGATATTCAGGCTAATATTTCAGAAGCTCGTTTCCAGGAAAAAAGCTTCCAAGCCGAAAAAGATATGCATCAGTTGACGATGTATAACGATGTGATGGAGGTGGTTGATAACGATATTGGTCGTTTGAAAAACTACTTACGTACTGAAGACGATAAAGCGTTGGTACAACAGTTCCAAACGATTATCGATCAATACCAAGACACATTCTACGATGGCTCTGAAGCCAGCATGCAGATCGGTTTAACGCCTGAAGAGGGTCTGTCTCAAGAGATTCGCTTGTTGATGTGGCAAACCGATGCCCTGATTGTTTGGTTAGAGCGTGGTTGGTTGCGCGATCAATTTAATTCTTTGCGCACAAATTTAGATGAATATATCGCGACAAGCGGTCAAGCGGTTTCTATTGATCGAATTCAGCGTGATATGGCGCGGATGAAAAACCAGCTTGAAGCGATCAGTAGTGATAAATTCCCACAAAACAAAATCGCGGTACTTGAGAATATCGATAAAGCTGAGGAGCTGTTTGTCGAGTTAAGTGAAGCGGTAGAACGAGGTAATGAAAAGTTTACGCAGCTACAGAGCATCATTGCGACGCTTGCGCCAAAGATCGATGAAGTAACGACATTAGCGGCTGACTACAAAATTCAAAATGACCAGCTTCAAGTGGATAACACCACGGAGATGGCCACATACTTCTTTATCTCTATGGGCTTGATGATTGCCGCGATGGCGGTCTCTATGTCGATCGTAAAATATGGCGTTATCGATCCAATAGGCTCGATTCAGAACACTATCGATCGCGTACGTAAGGGAGAAGTTGAAGCGCGAAGCGGATTAGATAGTAAAGATGAACTGGGTCAGCTATCCAGCGTATTAGATACGATGCTTGAAGAGAAAGAGGACGCTCTGCAAGTTAAAGAGAGTGAGAACAAACGCCTTAACAGCTCTATTATTTCTTTGATTCAGAACGTATTCCAGATCTCACAGCGAGACCTGACGGTACGAGTACCGGTGGCGGAGGATGTAACCGGTGCGATTTCAGACTCTATCAACCAATTGGTTGAATCGATTGAGTCCGTACTACAAGAGGTAAATAGTGTATCGGGCCGAGTGAACAATGCATCTGTACAGGTTAAATCACAGTCTGAAACGGTATTGAGCTATGCAGAACGAGAGAAAGAAGAGATCAGTGAAACTCTTGATGGTCTAGATTCTGCGATTAAGGCGATGGAGCTAATCTCGAAGCTGGCTGTTATCTCAAACAACGCCTCGCAAAAAGCGATTAAGACCTCAGAAACTGCGATGGATTCTGTATCTCAGACCATCGACAGTATCAATAAAATCCGCCAAACGATTCATGAAGCGGAAAAACGAATCAAACGCTTGGGTGAACGTTCTCAAGAGATCGGCGGTATCGTTAACTTGATCAACAATATATCCGAACGTACACACGTTCTGTCATTGAATGCGAGTATGCATGCGGCATCAGCGGGTGAAGCGGGTCGTGGTTTGATGGTGGTAGTAGACGAGGTACAGCGTTTATCTGAGAACTCGCGTGAAGCGACCTCTGAGATCGAGTCTTTAGTGAATAATATCCAGCTGGAAACAGCGGATACGATCAACGTAATCAACAATGTAATCACCGACGTTGTTGAGGGTACTCGTCTTGCAGAAGAGGCGGGTGAGCGTATGGGCGAAACTCGAACGACCACACAAACCCTCGTTGATTCGGTAGTACGTATCGCACACAGTTCGGTTAAACAGGCGAAAGTAGCGGAAGATCTACGGACACGTGCAAATAGCATCAGTGAAACAACGCAAGCGACTAACGCGGAGATGCGTCAGCAGGCGGAGCTATCTGATGAGCTTGTAGATGCGGCCGACGAACTACAGAAGTCGGTTAGCGTGTTTAAACTGGCAACTTCCTAAGCACTGATGGGATAGAGATCAATGTTTGATCCTAAACTAGCCATTGAGTGGCTGAATGCGAAGCAAAAACTTTGTTTAAAAATGGAGTTGCCGCTGACTGAGTTGATTGTCGAGCTATATGAGTATGTCGATCAATTCAGTGAGCAAGATCTCCCAGGTCTTGCCGATTTTTTAGCCCTCTATGCAGAGCTATTAGAATCTTTGCCAGAAGGGGCGTTAACGGAATCTGCCGGGCTAGTCGAAGCGCTATCTAGCACTTTGGATCAGTTTTATAGTGCAGAACCCGCCGTCACGGCTAAGGCTTTGGTTGCGTGTTTGCAAGATTCTCAGTGGCCTGAACCTCTGCCTGAAGAGGATAGTGGGTTCCTGCTTGAGCTGTTGGAAGAGGATTGCGCTCGGTTATGCACAAGCAGCGGAGTCACTCTCCAAGATGAAGGGACAAATGAAGCTGTAGGGCTAAGTGAGGCGTTAGATAACTCATCTGATGATTTTACATCGATAGCCGAAGCCTTCCCCGAGCTATCTGCTCTTCTCTGCCAAATTGGAGAATCTTTACCTGCGTTTAGTGAAGCACTCACTGAGCAGTTCTACGAACAGATTGATATTCTTTCTGAACAAGATTGGCCCGGCTTAGCTGATCTCCTTGCGTTGTATGGTGAACTCTTAACGCAGCTACCCGAGTTAGAGAACGGAGACATAGCTGAAACACTTAATGCGGCCATCATTGGATTACTGGCAAACCCTCAAGAAAATGCTATTCAATCTATTCTTGATTTGATGCTTGATAGTCGTTGGGACGAACCTGTTTGTGCGGCTGATACTGAGTTCCTACAAGAGCTGTTAGTTCAGGATTGTCAGCGCCTTAGCTTAGGTGTTAGTGAAACGACATCCACCGTGGAAGATAACATTGAGCCGCTCGACCTGATTAAAGAGGTGATCAGTACCGACCAAGAGAGTGATCAGGGAGAGTCACAAGTCGACGCAGTTGAGTTGGTTGAAACGGCGCTGTCTACCGAACCTTCAACGCCTTTATCCGATCCAATTAATCTACCTGATGCTCCAGCATTTTGCGTTATTGATTTTACGCTACTAGAGCAGGATGGTCCTCAGATTGAACCTGCCGTAGTAGAGATGATATCTCAGTCGGTAACATTACTCGTCAATAATTGGCAGGAAGATAGGTTAGAGCGCTCGATTCTAGAAGAATCGAGTGATGTGCTGAGTACGGTTATTAGAGCGCTCGATACAATACATCTTATCGGTGCAAAAGTGCTGGTTAACGGCCTTGTGCTGAACTTGGGTTATCTCGACGAACATGACATTGAGCTGTCTGCTGATCGCATAGAATCAATCCATGCATGTCTAAGTGGTTTGGAAGAGTATTTTGTTGATATCAGCGTCTACGAACGACAGCAAACCTTACTTGACCAGTTTGTTGATACGCAGCTACCGATCAGACCAAGTACAGAACAAGCCTCATTTATTATGGGCTTACTGGCATTAGCCTCGCTGCAAAATAGTGGCGATATAGTCCAAGAGACAGCCTCTGCTGCTGATGTTGAACTGCAAGAGTCGAGTGAAATTGATCCGCAGCTATTGGACATGTTGCACAATGAGTTACCTTCGCTGTCTGATGATTATCTAAATCATATCCAGGAGGTGTTCGCGAGTGCTGATAGTGAAGCACTTCGTAGTGCTCAACGTGCGGTACATACTCTAAAAGGCCTCGCCAATATGGCAGGTATTAGAGGATTAGCAAATTTAGCGCATCGTCTAGAAGATGTGATGGAGTACATGACCGATGCAGGTCAGCTTCCTACGGGGCGTTTACAGAACGATTTGCTAGAAGCTGCTGATTGCTTGGCTGCTATGTGCGAGACCATTACCGATGGCGCACAAGCACCCGATAATGCATTAGCCGTGCTTCAGTCTATTATGGATTGGGACTACCGTCTTAAGACCGAAGGTTTGTCTGCGCTGGAACAAAGTGATGCGCAGATTGAAACAACGTCTGTCGTTAATCATGCGGCAGATGTCAAAGAAGAGAGCCCTGTCCAAGCCGAGAGTTCCTCCGCAGAGGAGGCTCGTAACGAGTCGCCCGCCTTCCGTGTACCTCGATCGATTCTTGATAACTTGTTTAGATTAGCGGGTGAATCGAGCACGTTGAATACGCAGTTGGATGAGGAGGTGACTCAGCTTCGTGGCTTTACGCGAAGTAATCGAGAGCGTCATCGTATTCTTCAACGTGTGTTATTTGAGTTAGAGCAGCAGTTCAACGAACAGATGAATATGCAGTCGCAGCTTGATGAATCATCTGAAGACTTTGATCCTTTAGAGATGGACCGTTATAACGAGATTCATACAACGATCTCCCGTGTGCATGAAGCTGTTGCTGACGTACGTGATGTCCAGCAGGAGATGGAAGGGCATATTCAAAGCTTAAGTACATTGCACATTGCACAATCGGGTTTGCAGAAAGAAACATTAGATAATGTACTCAGCACACGATTAGTTCCAGTCAAAACAATCACGTCTCGTTTACAGCGAATACTACGACAAGCTTGCCGTGCAACTGACAAGCAAGCACAGTTAATTATCAAAGGGGAAGAGACGCAGGTTGATAGCCAGATACTCAATCAACTGGCAGACCCTTTGATGCATATTATTCGTAATGCTGTTGATCATGGCCTTGAAACCGGTCGATTACGTCAACAGCGCGGTAAGCCTGAAGTCGGTACGATTATGCTGACTTTCTCACTACAAGATTCATTGATCGATGTTAAGTGTGAGGATGATGGTGATGGTATTAACACTCAACGAGTGTTAGCGGTTGCTGAAGAGAAAAAACTTATTGAACCCGGTTTAGCGCTATCTGAAGATGAGATACATCGACTCATTCTGATTCCAGGCTTTTCGACACGAAGTGAGATTAGCCAGCTTTCTGGCCGTGGTATCGGCATGGATGTGGTATATCAGCAGATCCTCAGTTTACAGGGTACGTTGGATATTGAATCGCGTACCCGTGAAGGAACGTTGTTGCATCTTTCTATGCCGTCTAGTTCCCTCATGGTTCGTACACTTCTCGTGCGCTGTGGTAAGCAGATCTTTGCCTTGGCTGGGCACGGCATTGAACAGAGTCTGATCTCTGTTGATGGGCAGCTAAAAGCAGAAGGCGATGATTTAACCTTCTCGCACGAGGGCGAAGTGTATCCCGTATATACGCTTGAAGGGCTTCTGCACGAACGAGGCTATAACTATTTCGAAGAGGGTGCCATCCATCCTATTCTGATTGTAAATATGGCCCAAGGGGAGCGCGTTGCGGTCTTGGTGAAAGAGATCATTGCTCATAGAGAGTTGGCGTTTAAGCAGATGGGAGATTACCTGCCTGATCTACCAGGTCTACCAGGCTTAACGATTCTTGCCAACGGTGAGGCCGCGCCTATCGTTGATCTGCCAGGGCGGATTCGTTATCAGCGCTCATCTATCTCGACTCAGCCTATGCATCTGGATATTGAGGATGAGTTAGAGCTACCTCGATTATTAATTGTTGATGACTCAGTGAGTGCCCGGAAATCCCTTGAGACGCTTTTAAAAGATACTGGTTATGAGGTCATGACTGCTATTGATGGACTCGATGCATTGAATCAGATCCGTAAACAAGCGCCTGATCTAGTGTTAACGGATATGGAGATGCCAAGAATGGGAGGGGTAGAGTTATCTGCAGTGGTTCGTAACCGCAGCGAAACAGCACATATTCCTGTCATTATGATTACATCACGTTCTACAGAAAAGCACCGCAATGAAGCGACAGACGCGGGTGTTTCTGCTTACTTGACCAAGCCTTGGTCAGAGAATCAGCTTTTGGATCAAATTGATAATCTTCTAGCTGAAGCCTGTGTCTAATATAAGGAGTTTTTGATGCGGATATTACGATGGGTTGCGCTAAGTTTAGCTTTTATAAGCGGCGGAGCAGTTGCTGAAATAACCTCGACAGAGCAGGTTATTAATATGGCATCAAATCAAAGCATGTTGACGCAAAAGATGCTTAAAAACTACATATTAGTTGGCTTGTCTGTACGCGGGCGCAAGGCAGAACAAGAGTTGAGCGTCGCTATCAATGAATATGAGAGCGTTCAAACTGAGATAGTGGCCTATGCAAATACTGATGCGATGCGTGACTCCATTCGTAGAGCAACAGAACAATGGAAAGTCGTAAAACCTTTGTACCAGCAAACGCCAGATAAGGCTAAAGCTGAGCAGGTTAGACAGCAAACGGAGCTGCTGCTTCAACTATGGAGTTCCGTGACAATGGAGATTGTTGAAGGTACTGATACGCGCTTTGGTAAGTTAATCAGTACTGCGGGTTTTGTACGTATGCTTTCTCAACGGGTCAGCAGTCATTATGCATTGCGGGCTTGGGGGTTTAATGATCGCTATTCTGAAGCGTTTATGAGCTCGCTACAGTTATTTGAGCAGAATCGTGCAGAGCTAGAAAGTAGTGATTTGAATAATGAACAGATTAAAGGCGAGTTAAGTAAAATCCAACGTGATTTTAAGCGCTTTAAAGGCTTGTCTGATGCTGATTCGAATAAGGCGATGCTGGCACTGATTGCGCGCTCAGCTGAGAAGATTACTAATAGTATGGATAAAGTGACGGCCATGTATATGTATCAAGGCCTTAGCTTTTAGGGCGAACCTGAGTACGCTAAATGGGAATATCTAGCGTACTCAACTTGATCTTAATCGATGGTTAGAATCAACTTGCCTTTGACTCTTCCAGTTTTACTGGCATCAAACGCTTTAGCAACTTGGTCTAACGGAAAAGTATCAGCAATATTGAGCACTAACTTTCGATCGACATAAAGCCCTGCTAATCGATCTAATTGCTCACTATTCGGTTCAACACGAATCGGCTCAACTTTCACCTTCATCGTTTTACCCGCTTCGATTACGGCATCTTTTGTGACGGAAGGAAGCGTGACTAGTCGACCTCCAGGTTTGACGCAGCGTAAAGCGTCTATGCCTATATCCCCACCCATTCCATCGATGACCAAATCAACGTTGTTAACGTGATCAGTGATATTTTGGCTGTGGTAATCGATAACGATGTCTGCGCCTAACGCGGTTAAATAATCATGGTTACTCGGGGAGGCGGTTGTAATGACTTTCGCCCCCATCCATTTGGCTAATTGGATCGCAATATGGCCTACGCCACCAGCACCTGCCAAAACCACAACTTGTTGTGAGGCTTGTAAATTACCTTTGTCAAACAGTGCTTGCCATGCGGTGAGTCCAGCTAGACCTAGCCCAGCTGCCGCCTCAATGGATAGATCTTGAGGGCGTAAGCTGATTTGATCGGCAGGCGCGGCGACGTAACTGGCATAACAACCTGCGCGTTCAGGAAAACGGATAAAGCCAAAAACTTCGTCACCGACTGAGAAATCACTGACATCCTCGGCCACTTTTTCGATGGTTCCTGCAAACTCCCAGCCGGGTATGAAAGGTAACTCACCGATGAAAGGAGACGCTCCACCTCCGCTACAGGTTTTCCAATCGATGGGGTTTACGCCAGCGGCTCTATTTTTGACTAAGACTTCACCCGGGTTCAGCTCGGGTTCGGCAACCTCTGTATAAAGTAATGAATCGTTGTCACCGAACTGGCTGATCTGTATCGCTTTCATTTACTACTCCAACGGCTGCATTTATAACCAAGGCAGGGCAGCCGACAACATTGTTTTTTGGTAGGCTAGCATTCTTAATAAAAATACCTAAGTACTATCATAAGAGACCGGTAAAAATAGTTCAGGTTCCTCTCTGATGGCAATAAGTAAAGGCGAATGTGATGTATCTAGCAATATTAGAACAGTTTTTATTTTGGGGTGGTTTGTTAGTTTTCTTAATTTCTTTGGCAATTTATGCCGGTAGAACAAAGGATTACAAATCGCTAGTGGAGTTTTGGAAGCCGACGATGTTGATGACAAAGCGTGAGTTTAATGTCAATCGTGTCGGGCTTACCATGATGATTGGTGGTGTTGCCATTCGCTTAATCAATTTTATTATTCATTAAAGGTCATTATGAAAGGAAATCCTATTCGTGGCGCGGGCTATCTTCTGCGAGGATTGCAGATGTTGCCTGATCCAGAGATTCGGCCATTTGTGTTGGTCCCTCTACTAACCAATATTGTTCTGTTTATTGGGGCTATCTGGTTACTGTTTAGTAACTTTGGCGGTTGGGTCGATTATATGATCGGCGCTTTTCTGCCTGATTGGGAATGGCTCTCTTTTTTACACTATGTTCTTTGGCCTTTGATGGCGCTGCTGGTGGTTGTGTTCGTTTACTATGGCTTTTCAATCGTTGCTAACATCATTGCCGCACCCTTTAACGGATTCCTTTCAGAGAAGGTTGAGAAACGTTTACGGGGGGATCTAATCACCGACGAGGGTTGGCAAGCGGTTATTGCATTGATACCTCGGGCTGTCGGTCGAGAACTGTCAAAACTGGCCTACTATCTGCCTCGGCTGCTTTTTCTATTAGTTTTATCTTTTATCCCTGTAGTTAATATCATCGCGCCTTTTTTATGGCTTTTGTTTGGTGCATGGATGATGGCGATCCAGTATTGCGATTATCCCATGGACAATAATAAAGTTAGCTTTAAGAATATGAAGCTGATGCTGAAATCGGATCGTTTAACCTCAATAGGATTTGGCGGTCTAATCCAAGTAGGCATGATGGTACCAATTTTGAACTTGATTCTAATGCCCGCAGCGGTTGTTGGTGCCACGATTTATTGGGTTGAAGCGCATGCTTCGGAAGAGATCGATTTAGATCAGAAGAGAATTGAGCAGTAATTTTGATCTTAGTTCAGGCTACTTATTTGATGATCAATGAGTAGCCTGATTACTGCTTTGATTCGTCGTTGAGTTAAGTGGCAGTGCATCATGTGAATCGATCAGATCACTGTCGTCGCCATCGGTGCGTTGAGTCACAATTTCCAGTGGGAAATGGCAGGCAAACGTACTTCCTTTACCCACCTTACTCTTGATAGTTAACTGGCCGCTATGGCGAGCTAATACATGCTTTACTATGGCTAAGCCAAGCCCAGTGCCTCCGCTGGCAGACGATCGGCTTTCATCGATTCGATAGAAACGTTCTGTTAAGCGCGGTAAGTGAATGGATTCAATACCTGGGCCGTTATCTTTGACTGAGAAGTGCCCGCCTTGCTCATCAACCCACCAGCGTACTTTAATAAGACCTTCAGCGGGTGTGTATCGTACGGCGTTGTATATTAGGTTGGAAAAAGCACTATGAAGTTCTATCTCCTGGCCTGATAGATCATGCTTCGGGTCTAAATCCAATTTGAATTGATGACCTTTCTCCCGCCCCAGTTGCTCGGCCCCTTCGAGTATATGGTGGACCACACTATGGATCTGGATAGGTTGCTCATCAGAGATCTGATGGCTTGCTTCTAATCTTGATAGCAGCAACAGATCTGAAACAAGGTTCTCCATACGCCGTGCTTGCTGTTGCATCGAACCTAAGCCTCGAATAAGAGGGCGAGGTAACTCTTGATCTAGAAAGGTTTCTAAGTAACCACGAATGACGGTTAGAGGTGTTCGTAGTTCATGCGAGGCATTTGCTACGAAGTCTTGCCGGGTCTGTTCTAAACGCATTAAACGGGATACATCTCGGGCGACTAGCAAGCGGTCGGCATCACCAAATCGGGTAATCTGAAACTGTATCTGCATGCCCTCATGGGCAGGGGACGGCAGGGTAATGGGGTCGGTATATTGCCCACGTTTATAATAACGAACAAAACGAGGGTCTCGCAGTAAGTTCATGACCGGTTTGCCACGATCGGCTTGATCATCTAGGCCAAGTAGGTGATTGGCTGATCCATTCCACCACTCTAAATTATTATTTCGATCGATAATGATGATGGCATCTTGAAGGGCGGCTGTTGAGTCCTGAAAGCGCGAAATAATATTACGTAATAGGCTTTCGCGTGATGCTTGCCGACGTTGTAAGCGAGAGAGTTCATCGAATAGCTCGCCCCAGTGGCCTCCTGTTTCAGGAGGTTCTGCTTGCTCATCGCGTGCATGAAACCAATCAATTAATTGATTGA
Organism: Neptuniibacter victor; assembly: GCA_027943745.1. GTDB lineage: Bacteria > Pseudomonadota > Gammaproteobacteria > Pseudomonadales > Balneatricaceae > Neptuniibacter > Neptuniibacter victor. Next base: position 46,790 of record AP025763.1, read on the forward strand.
ATTGACGAATTTGAAGCAATGCCCATCCAAAGAGAGAGAGGCCCAAGGTCCAGCCAGGGTAGCCAAGGATTAATCCAACAGTGAAAGATATTCCACTCACCAACAGAAGGCTGGTTAACATCGAGTGGCGGTTTCTTTGCATGTTATATCCTTATTTCTATACGGTTATTAGGCAACATTTGCGGAAAAACGGTATCCCGTTCCGCGGACAGTTTGTACCAGATAATCATGGCGGTCGCCAAGTGCCTTACGCAAGCGTCGAATATGCACGTCGACAGTACGCTCTTCTACATAAACATTACCACCCCAGACCATGTCCAGTAGCTGCCCTCGAGAGTAGGCGCGATCTTGGTGTGTCATGAAGAACTGTAGTAGGCGAAATTCGGTAGGACCAAGTTCAATTGGGTTTTGATCGGACGTAACACGATGGGAGATTGGATCTAAGGTTAGTTCATCAACGGATACGGGTTCTTCAATCCCTTTGGGTGTCGTACGACGAAGTACCGCTTTTAAACGTGCAACCAGCTCACGAGGTGAAAACGGTTTGGTAATATAATCATCTACACCCGCTTCTAGTCCCTTGATTTTATTATCTTCATCACCTTTTGCGGTGAGCATGATGATAGGAATATCAGCGGTGGTTTCATCTTTTCTAAGTCGGCGGGCAAATTCGATACCGCTTGCGCCAGGCATCATCCAATCTAATAAAACCATATCGGGTTTATCATCAACGATTAGGCCGTGCGCTTCGTTAGCATTTTCAGCTTCTAAGCAGTGGTACCCTGCCATCTCTAGTGCAACGGCGATCATTTCGCGAATTGGCGCCTCATCATCAACGATCAGTACGCTTTTGGAAGCAGACATCGTGTATTGCCCTTCTTAGTTCAATTTATCGACGCGGCTATTAAAAGACAATAGTGTTACACAAATATGACAGGATGCTGCAATTAGCAAGTTATTGCCTAAAAAAGACCTGAGTTTTCTACAAAATAGTGGGCCGCTAACCCAATAAATACTAATAGTCCTGCGTAATGATTATTCAAGAAAGCTTTAAAACATGCGTCGCGATCACGCTCTTTAATCAGTATTTGTTGATAGATAAATAAAAGGCCTGCAGCCACTAAGCCGAGATAATAAGGCCAATTTAAATTTGCGTGTGTGCCTACCATTGCAAGAGTGATCAGGGTGGTAACTTGAAGAATGCCGATAATGGCCTTATCCGCATCGCCAAAAAGTATTGCCGCTGATTTAACACCAATGCGAAGGTCATCATCACGGTCAACCATTGCATACATGGTGTCGTATGCGACGGTCCAGAGCACCGTAGCAATATAGATTAACCATGTATAGGCCGGCACTGTTTCATTCACCGCAGAGAAAGCCATGGGAATCGACCAAGCAAAGGCAGCGCCAAGGGCTACTTGAGGTAGGTGCGTATAACGTTTCATAAAAGGGTAGCTTGCCGCTAAAACAAGTCCCCCCGCGGAGAGTAGGATCGTCAGCGGATTGGTAAAAAGTACCAATATGAAGGCCCCAATCATTAAGCAGGTAAAGAGAATTAAGGCTTCTTTAGCACTGACTAAACCCGCAGGTATCGGTCGAGCTGCGGTCCGCTTTACGTGACCGTCAATTTTGCGGTCGGCAAAGTCATTAATAATGCAGCCAGCAGAGCGGGTTAGGAATACACCTAAGGTGAAAATTATCAGAATATCATATGAGGGTACGCCCTCTGATGCGATCCAAAGGGCCCAGTAGGTTGGCCAGAGTAAGAGATAAGTGCCAATCGGTTTCTCAACTCGCATTAGCTTACCAAATGCGTTTAATTTTTCAGCCTTGCTAAGTGGCGAGTGTTGCGTATCAGATGACATATATTGGATCTACGTTATTTGCTTATAAAACGAAGTTCCTATTAGTTTACCTTTAGAAGCTGTGGCAGGAAAACCTCAGAGACAAGAAGGGGTTTATCAGATAGATAAAAGACGGACCGTCGTGCCCATACCTGTTGCTTATCGAGCAAACGTAATTGGCTGACTTGTAATGGATCTCTGCGCATTGTTTTATCGGTAAATAGGAGGCTACCTAAAGAACGATTGCCCAGCATGCGCAGTTGTCTTTGTGACCCAGTTAAGGTTTTTGCTGGAATGATTGAGCGCGCATAAACCCAAGCTTGGCCATTTCCGATTAATTGGACTTCACGCACGAGAGCAAACTGTCGATGACACATATTGAGCGCGTTGGCTTCTGATCTTGTAGGTCTGAACCACCCTTGGCGTACGACTTCTACTCGAAAGTCACCGTGACTTAGCTTTACTAGCCGTTGCGTTAAAGAGCCACTATCGGTAAGCCATGAACGCCATGCTTTGGGGACCGCTTGTTGGAATGGTCGCCTAAGTGATAACCAGCGAGTATCAAAGCTCTGTTCGGTTAGGGCTGCTTTTATCGGCACTATGTCGTCCTAGAAAGTGGTATTTAACAACCAACAGATAAATACTCTGGCTGCTTTTTCAAAACTGGCAATATCTTAACATGCATCAGTATCTCCAGCCGAGAGGCTGAGGTAGTATGCGCTGTATGAATAAATATAAATTTGCATTTCCCCCTGAACAAGCGCCAGTGTTGACTCAGCAGTGGGTTGAAGCTTTGGTTGTTGGTTTAAACTTGTGCCCCTTTGCCGCACCTGAAGTGCGTAATGATACGATTCGGTACGCCGTATCGCATAGCGATAGCCTTGATGGTGCGGTGCAAGATTTTTTGTCGGAGCTGCAGAGGATACAAAGCAGTGAAGAAGCGGCCTTATCAACCAGTTTAGTGAGCTTTACGGAAACGGCAGTGACGTTTGATAGCTTTCTTGATCTGCTGGATAGGTGTCAAGACGCTTTAGAAGAGGCGGGATTAGAAGGTGTGTTTCAATTGGCGAGCTTTCATCCGCAATACTGTTTCGCAGGTGTAGCGGTTGATGATATTAGTAATTGGACAAATCGAGCCCCTTTTCCAACAATCCATATTATAAGGGAAGGGCAGATGAGTCGTGTTTTAGTACATTATAAAACACCCGAAGAGATCCCTGAGCGAAATATGGCGTTGATGGAAAAGCTAGGGCGTGATGGGTTAATTGCCCGTTTCCCGCCATTAGCTGAGTATCAATAGCTAAGACTTATTAGCCTTTAAGCGTGCGCTTAAGCGGGGTGCTGCCCATTCTATAAAGTGCCGGCTTCGTGAAGAGAGCAAGCGAGAATAGGGGTACACTAAGTTGACTGGCGATGGTGTTGTTTCAAATGATTCGAGAACACTTACCAATCGCCCATCACTGATCATCTTATCAACTTGGTAACTTAAGAACTGCCCGTAGCCAAGTCCTTGCGCGCATGCATCTAAGGCCGCTTCAATATGATTTGTTTTGAAACTGCCTGAAACACTAATTTTGTGAACTTTACCGGTTTCTGTAAAAGACCAAGTTGCATGTGATTTAAGTGCGGTTAAACGGATGCACTGATGCTGATAGAGTTCTGTAGGCGATTGGGGAATGCCTGCCTGCTCAATATACTCAGGGCTGGCACATACTTTATATTGCACGTTACCTATAGGTTTAGCGATTAGGGTTGAATCGGGAAGAGCCCCGATACGTAGTGCAATGTCCATCCCTTCTTCTATTAGATCAACGACACGATCTAGCAACAATAGCTCCACTTCTGTTTCAGGGAACGCGAGGAGAAATTCCTGAATCACAGGACCTAGATGTAATCGGCCAAAGGTGATGGGGGCGGTGATGCGAATTTTGCCACTGGGTGTAATTTGCCGCTGGGTTAGCGCGTTTTCTGCGTCTTCAACCTCCAGTAGTATCTGTCGGCAGCGCTGACAGTAATCTCGACCCTCTTCGGTCAATGTTAAACGTCGCGTTGTTCGATACAGTAGCTGAACCCCAAGCTCCTTTTCTAAAGCGGCAAGCGCGCGTACTACTGAAGATTGAGAGAGAGATAGTTTCTCAGCTGCACTATTCAAACTACCCGAATCCACTATTTTGACAAATATCGCCATCGCTTTGAGTTTGTTCATTGTTATAGATTAATGCGAATAGTGCATTATTCAAAGTCATCTTTTGGTCTTTGTTGCGGTTGATGCGTAATACATAATCAAATGACTGATGAATTGTGAGGCAAGGTTATGGCACATCGTTTTAGTGAATTGACGTTCACACCGGCTGTAGAGGCTGCACAACGTAAATTTGGAAGTTTTGACAGCATGCAATCGCTACGTCTGCGGTTACCCGATTTTGATCGTCTCAGTGATAAGGAGCGGTATTTTATTGGACAGCGAGATAGCTTTTATCTAGCCACTATCTCTGAAAGTGGTTGGCCCTATATTCAGCATAGAGGAGGGGAACCTGGTTTTCTCACCGTAATTTCGGAGACAAGGCTCGCTTTCGCTAACTATGTAGGGAACAGACAATATCAAAGTTTAGGCAATATCTCGTATCAGGAAAATGTCTCCCTTTTTTTAGTGGATTACCCAAATAAAAGGCGCTTGAAGTTATTGGGGAAAGCTAAATTCTATCTCTTAACAGACCTTCCTGAGCAGTTACAGGGAGTATTTGGCAAAGATGTGGCTCAAGAGAAGGTGGAATCAATCGTTCAGATAGATCTGGAAGCATTTGATTGGAACTGCCCACAACATTTAACGCCGCGTTTTAGCGAGCAGGAATGGCTAGATAAAATTAATTTAACCGAAGGAAATAAACAATGAAACTGTATGACCTCGAGGTATCAGGTAACTGTTACAAAGTGCGCTTATTTGCCGCTTTAGCAGGTATTGAGTTAGAGCTTATTCCAGTTGATTTTATGGCGGGTGAACATAAGCAAGATCCGGTGATTGCGATGAATCCTTTAGGGCAGTTACCTGTACTTAGCGATGGTGCTACACAACTGAGGGACTCCCAAGCGATTTTGGTTTATCTGGCTAGGAAATATGCGGATGACTGTTGGTATCCTCAATCACCTGAGCAGCAAGGGGAGATCATGCAATGGCTGTCGACTGCCGCTAACGAGATTCAGCATGGGCCGGGTGCTGCACGTTTGGTTGATAAGTTTGGTTTTGAGTTGGATAAGGCTAACGCTGTTGCCACGGCGAACAGTATTCTACCGATTATCGAAACACAATTATCCCAACATCAATGGCTGGCACTTGATCAACCAACGATCGCTGATTGCGCAGTGATGCCTTATATCGGTTTATCTCACGAAGGGGGTGTTTCTCTTGATCGTTATCCAAATATTCAAGCTTGGATAAATCGAATCAAGGCATTACCGGGGTTTATCTCTATGCCAGCGCTATAGATAGTAAAAATAAGGGCGATTATGACGGCTTAGTTAACAGACCTGATTTCGCCCTTGATGCTTGGCTTTATAAAGCGCTTGGTCTGCTTGTTCGATGAGCTCGTTTGGATCTAGCTCATCTGAAGGGCTATAACTTGCGATACCTAAACTGACAGTTACGATCGGTGCGGTGGCTGATTTTTCATGTTTTATCTGCAAGTTTTCAATATTGGCTCTGACCTTTTCCGCGAGTTGCTCTGCGCCCTTGAGGTCGCTTTCGGGCAGTAGTATTGCGAACTCTTCGCCACCATAACGGCATACACTGTCTTCAGCACGTTGTACTGTGCCTTTTATCGTTTGCGCGACTGTCCTTAAACAGCCATCCCCAGCTAAGTGGCCGTAATGATCGTTGAAGGCTTTGAAGTGATCAATATCGAGCATAATGAGGACTAAACTGCGTTTGGAGCGCTGAGCACGTCGCCATTCGGTCTCTATGCTACGTTCGAACTCTCTTCTGTTGTTTACCTGTGTTAAACCATCAATACGGGCTGAGCGAGCTAACTGGTCTTGTGAGTGTTTCATCTGCATCAAAATTTGAATGCGAGATTGTAAGACCGCAGGCGCTCTGTTTAATGTCAAAAAATCCGCGGCGCCAGCATTGTAAGCTTCTAGTTCAAGACGATCATCGACCTCTTGGTTGATAAATGCGATCGGCAGCGGTAGCTCCTCTTTATTGCTGACGGTTTCACGGCAGAGGGAAAACATCTCATTCCATTGCTGCTCGGTACTTAAGAGCAAGAGGGCTGGTGGGTCTTCATGAAGTAATGTTTTTAGTTCCCCTAAACTTGAAGGTAAAAGGATATTGTACTCATTTCGTAAGGTTGCAATGACCGGCCAGATCGTTTCAATACTATGATCACAATAGATTGCGATCGTTTGTCTTAGTGCTCGTGGACAACTTTCTCGGCTAATCTCTTGGGAACTTATTTCTTCACCTTTGAAAAATGCTTTTAGGTCTGTCGGGCTAGGTAAACCAAGGGAGGTGCGTCCATCGGCACTGCAAATGACGGGGATACGCAGATTGAAATTGCCATGCTCCCAGCTTTCCTGCCAAGACGTTAGAATATCCTCTTGCGCCTCTTCAATAGTGACCTCTGCAGGAAGGCCAGCTTCGATAAGGCAATCATATATGACGGATACATCGGCGATATCTAATCCGTCTACCCAAAGCGCGCGATATAGTAAGCGGCGTAACTCGATTGATTTTTCAAGATCTTGTTCAGCCGCTTGAATGACGCAGAGGCTAGCAAAGCGGCTATCGCTTCGCTGTTTAGGCAGCGCCACATCAATATTAGGTACTCGACTACGGACAACAAACACCTCACTGGCAAGTTCAGCCTGGCTCTCAGAGGTTTTGTTATAGATAGCGATTTCTGGAGCGTGCTCAACTAAGCGCCAATCAACCTGCTGCAATAGGCCAAATTGACTCAACTGCTCGTGTAAGGCGTAGCAGAAAGGGCAGTTCAAATCAGCATAGACGGTGTATTGCAGCATAGAAACCTAAAATCAATGAAGAAGGTATATGTAGTTTAAGTATAGCGGTATAGAAGTAACGACCCAGTAATAACGTTGGTCATTATGGTATCGACCGATTTCAGCAGAACTTTGATGAAAAAACGAAAAAAGCAGCCAAAAGGCTGCTTTTTTAAAACGCTTGTTCTATTTTATTTACTCTTCTTCGGTTTCGCCCGCACCTACCGCGCGTTTTATCTGCTTAAGGCTGCCGTGGCGAACATCTGTTCCACTAACAAGGTAGATCAAATGTGTTGCCATCGCGCGCGCGTGCTCAGATATACGCTCTAAGCTACGAAGAACCCAGATAACATTCATGACACTCGATATTGAGCGTGGATCTTCCATCATAAATGTCGCTAATGAACGCATGGCAGAGCGATACTCTTGATCGACTGATTTATCCATTTTGGCAACACGATAAGCTAATTCAGTATCGTTGCGGGCAAAGGCTGTTAATACATCTTTAACCATTTCACGTACTAGGTTTCCAATATGGCGTACCTCTTGGTAGCCACGAGGAGAGTTACCCTCTTCAACTAGCTCTATCGCATGACGGCAGATCCGGCTCGCTTCATCACCCATACCTTCTAGGTCGGAAACCGCTTTTGAAACAGCAATGATTAAACGAAGGTCGCTTGCTGCTGGCTGACGACGAGCAATAATCGTCGTACATTGCTCATCAATAAGCACTTCCATATCGTTCGTTTGCTTGTCTACTTTACGTGACTGCTCTGCTAGCTCCGCATCACCGTTTAGCAATGCATCGATGCAGTCATGTACTTGACGTTCTACCACACCACCCATGGTTAATAGTTGGGTACGAATCTGTTCCAGCTCTTCGTTGAATTGCTGGGAGATATGCGTGGAATAATTTTCGGTTTTTAGTTCCATGTTATGACTCCTTCCCCAAATTAACCGTAACGGCCGGTGATGTAATCTTCAGTTTGTTTCTTTTCAGGATTAGTGAAGAGTGTATCGGTGACACCGAACTCTATCAGGTCACCCATGTACATGAATGCAGTGTAATCAGAAACACGTGCAGCCTGCTGCATGTTATGAGTTACGATCACAATGGTGAAGTCTTTCTTCAGTTCATGGATCAGCTCTTCGATCTTTAATGTAGAAATCGGATCAAGTGCCGATGCAGGTTCATCAAGTAGTAATACTTCAGGTTTTACCGCAATGGTACGCGCGATAACCAAACGCTGTTGCTGACCACCAGACATACCTAATGCGCTTTCGTGTAGACGATCTTTTACTTCATCCCAAAGTGCTGCTGATTTAAGCGCCCATTCTACCGTTTCATCAATCACACGCTTCTTGGTTACGCCTTGGATGCGCAGGCCATACGCAACATTTTCGTAGATTGATTTAGGGAAAGGGTTTGGCTTTTGAAATACCATGCCAACACGGCGGCGTAATTCGGCAATATCAACGCTACGATCGTAGATGTTTTCTTCATCAAGCAGGATTTTACCTGTGATATGACAATCATCTACTAAGTCGTTCATGCGGTTAAAGCAGCGTAAAAGTGTAGATTTACCGCAACCAGATGGTCCGATGAACGCGGTTACGCGGTTTTTCGGGATAAGCATATCGATGCCGTGTAGGGCTTCGTTATCGCCATAGGATAATTTTAGATCTTTGACCTCAAGAGCAAGTGTTTCTTCCTCAAGGTTTAAAATACGGTTATCACGCTGCATAGAAGAGATATCAATTGCGTGTGTTTTAGCTTCGCTAGTCATTGTAGCAACCTTTTAAAAAATTAAGTCCGTCCGAGCCTTAACATACGTCACGCAGCTATTCAGGTGACGTATGGGGTAAGGGCTCTGTTACATTTCAAGCGCTTTGAATTTCTCACGCAGGTGGTTACGAATCTGAATGGCTGATAAGTTCAGCAAAGCGATTACGGCCACCAGCAAAAACGCTGTTGCGTATACCAGCGGACGAGCCGCCTCAACATTCGGGCTTTGGAAACCCACATCATAGATATGGAAGCCTAGGTGCATGAATTTTTGGTCCAAATGCAGGAACGGGTAGTTAAAGTCTAACGGTAGACTTGGTGCAAGTTTAACCACACCGACCAACATCAATGGCGCTACCTCTCCGGCTGCACGAGCAATGGCCAGTATTACACCGGTCATTATTGCAGGGCTAGCCATCGGAATAACGATTTTTATTAATGTTTCAAATTTTGTAGCGCCCAGTGCTAGAGAGCCTTCGCGTACCGCACGAGGGATACGAGTTAGACCTTCTTCCGTTGCTACAATAACCACCGGTACTGTTAGTAGTGCCAGTGTAATAGAAGCCCACATCAAACCTGGCGTACCAAAGGTCGGTGCAGGTTTTGCTTCTGGGAAAAAGGCATCGTCTATATGTCCACCGAGGAAATAAACGAAGAAGCCAAGGCCAAATACGCCATAAACGATCGATGGTACGCCGGCTAAGTTGTTTACTGCAATACGAATAACACGAGTCACAAAACCTTGTTTGGCATATTCGCGAAGGTACACGGCTGCAACAACACCAAATGGCGTTACGATTACCGACATGATGATAACCATCATTACGGTACCAAAGATCGCTGGGAATATACCGCCTTCAGTATTTGCCTCACGAGGATCGGTTGACATGAACTCCCAAACTTTCTGGAAGTAATGCAGTATCTTGCCGCCAATGCCCATATCGTTCGGAAGGAATGCGCGAACGACTGATGCCATCTTGAATTCTACAATCTTACCATTGGATATTTCGGCAGTGATGCTGTCGCGGTTAGCAGCCGTATAGAGTGCTAGTAGTTCACCCTGTAGGCTTTCGTAGTCTGCATCGAGTTCTGCACGGCGGTTATCAATCTCTTGATAGCGTGATTGGTCGGTTACTTCTTTAAGTTGTAAAGAACGTTCTTTTAAACGTAATCTTTCTAACTCATAGTTAATTGAGCCAATTCTGCCCTTTTCAATATCTTCAATCTGATCGCGAATCAACGTTGCACGATCGATTCGTGCTTGGAAGTCGTTCCATACTTCCATGTATTCAGCTGATTTTTCGTAGCCATCATAGCTAGAGACTATTTTTCCATCTTCTTTGATGCCGCGAAGGTAACCGTAAAAATTACCCCATTCGCGACGCTCAGCAGCGAATAGCATTTCAGGCTTCTGTTCACCTTTCATAAAAGCATCAAGAACCCAGATAAAGTCGGTACCGCCATGATCACGGTTACCAATTTTAAGCAGCGTACGTTGCATCTCCTCAACGCCTTCAGGAACTTTAACACCACTATCGCGTAACTGATCTGCAGGTACAGACACAACTTGAACACGTTCGCCAGTGAGACGAATAGTGTTATTGTTTTCGTTGTAATTGCCTTGAACGATATCAGCAGGCCAGAAGTGTCCCAAACCGCGTACGGCGATTAAGGACAAAAGGCCTACAACCATAATTAGACAGATCGCCACGGCACCGGCATTTAGCCATACCCAAGGTGCGCCGGATTTTGTCCATTCTGTAAAAGACTGTCGCATTAGAATAATCCTCTATCACGCACGAATTAAAGTGAGCCGTATTTTTTGCGAAGCCGTTGGCGAACTAACTCTGCCAACGTATTCACGAAAAAGGTGAATAGGAACAAAACGAAAGCGGCTAGGAACAGAATACGGAAGTGGGTACTACCGACTTCAGATTCCGGCATCTCTACTGCAATGTTTGCTGCCAAGGTGCGCATACCTTCAAAGATGTTTATATCCATGATTGGTGTGTTACCTGTTGCCATTAATACGATCATGGTTTCACCTACAGCACGACCCATACCGATCATGACCGCTGAGAATATACCTGGACTTGCGGTCGGCATTACAACGCGTACAAGGGTTTGCCAAGGGGTTGCACCCAATGCTAATGAACCATAAGACAAGTGCTTAGGTACTGCGAAAATCGCGTCCTCTGTGATAGAGAAAATCGTTGGGATGACTGCAAAGCCCATTGCGATACCGACAACAAGCGCGTTACGCTGATCGTAAGGAATACCCAATTCGCTGGTTACCCAGTAGCGCATCTCTGTGCCGAATATCATCTGTTCAATAAATGGGGCGATCGCAAAGCTGAAATAGGTCGAGATGATGATAACCGGTATCAGTAATGCCGCATCCCAGCCATCAGGAATAAGATAACGAATGGATTTGGGTGCATTAGACCAGGCAAAGGCGAAAGCTATTATTGAGGCCGGTAGCACTAATAGAGTAAGGAATATCCCTGCAAGATTAACCTCCATAAAAGGTGCTAACCATAAGCCGGCAAGGAAACCTAGGATAACCGTAGGCAAGGCTTCCATTAATTCGATAAACGGCTTCACCTTGCGTCGCATAGCAGGAACCATGAAATAAGCCGTATAGATAGCACCACAGATCGCTAGTGGCGTACCAAAAAGCATCGCATAGAATGCTGCTTTTAATGTACCGAAAGCGAGAGGCATTAAGCTATATTTAGGCTCAAAGTCATTGGTTGATGCAGAAGACTGCCATGTGAACTCTGGCTCTTCATAACCTTCGTACCAAACTTTCTCCCACAGGGCGCTCCATGAAATCTCAGGATGCTCATTATGAATTGCCCATAGGGTTAACTGATTATTCTGCTCAACCAGTATCGCGTTTGAACGAGGTGATAGCGCGATCATCTCGACATTGCCTTTGGCAACCGCAGCGCTTAATGAGGTTCTATGAGCGGTCGTGCTATAAAAAGACAGGTTGCCTGTTTCAGAGATGGTTACGAAGCCTTTACGACGATGCTCAATAGAGATTGAACTGATTGCCGTGTTGCCGTTTTCAAAACTACGAATGTTTTCCATCAACCATTCGTTTTTCTCATTACGTACCAGGAACCATTGATTTGTTGTACCCAAATCATCTGAAATCAGTACAGAGTTACCGCCAAGTAGTAGTTCGAAAGAGGTGATCTCACCCTTGGTTGCATCAATTAACTGAGTAACAACTGGGCCTCCTACCGCTTTCATATCAACGATACCGAACTTACCCCCTTTACCTGCGATCATCATCCAACGACGATCAGGCATGAGTAAGAGTTTTTGAGCCGGTATATTCATATCAGGCATGGAGATACGATTCGTATCTGCCGTAACTTCATCCGTAATAATATTTACTGATAATGAAATCTCAGTAGCAGATAGTTTTGATTGTTGCCCGCCAATGATAGTCCACTCTTCTTCGCCGCCATTCAGTGCGAGAATTTCTACAGGACCGTCACTTACTTTAATTGGATCTGCACCTAATGGGTACTCCAGTTCCGGAGTGATGACACGGATACCATCAGGATAAGTTGATTTGTACTTATGTTTGAAAACTTGTGCTTCACCGTTACTGAAACCAAGCGCAAGTAGGCCACTGTATTCAGAAGCTACCGCAAAACTAGTGATTGTTGCACCAGAAGGAATATTAATGTTTTCCTGCTGGATAATGTCACCATTGCGTGTGTTGAAGAACATTAGCTGACCGGCATCGGTCACGCGTAGGCCTATTTCGGCTTGTTCTTCCATCGTTAGGTAAAGAGTCTTACCTTCGCCGGGAACAGTATAAGGAGCTACTTGCTGATCATTTTTCTGCCAACGTTCGATCTTTGCTGATTCAAACAAGGGCGCTACTTCGTAAAGCAGATAGAAGAAGATCAACAGAATAGCGACGATTACGCTAATGCCACCAAAAGCGATGCTTGCTGATGCAAACTTATCTTTTAATGCACGTATGCTTCTGTGTCGCTTGGCCGCTGGGGTATTAAAGTCCAGCTCGGTTGATGCTGTGTTCTCTGTACTCATGGCACATCGATCCTGAGGTTAACTTAATTTACGGCGCGTACAATATTAAAAGTTTGTTACACCAATGTTACAAAGAGCATTAAAAACGAAACAAGGGGGCCAAAAGGCCCCCCTGTTTGTGTAAAACAGTGTGCTAAGCGAATTACATGCCTAGAGCAGCCATCTGCTTTTTAACAACCGCAGCAGGTAGAGGAATGTAGCCATCTTTCACTACAACTTCTTGACCTACTTTAGACATCACCATTTTCAGGAACTCTTTCTCTAGCGGAGGAAGCGCCTGGCCTGGCTTTTTGTTTACGTAAACATATAAAGAACGTGCTAGTGGGTATGTGCCATTCAACGCATTTGTTGGATTCGCTTCAACGAATGCAGAACCTTCTTTCTTAGTTAAAGGCAGTGCACGAACGGATGCAGTTTTGTAGCCGATACCAGAGTAACCAATACCATTCAGTGATGTTGAAACAGACTGAACTACAGATGCTGAACCAGGCTGCTCGTTAACGTTGTTTTTGAAGTCGCCTTTACACAAGCCTTTCTTCTTGAAGTAACCGTAAGTGCCGGATACCGAGTTACGACCGAACAGCTGGATGCTCTTATCAGCCAGAGCGCCAGATACGCCTACGTCGCCCCAAGTTTTAGCTTCTGCAGCAGCACCACACTTACGAGTAGAAGAGAAGATAGCATCTACTTGCGCAATGCTTAGGCCTTGAACTGGGTTGTCTTTATGAGCGAAAACAGCCAAAGCATCGATCGCAACAGCAACAGGTGTTGGTTTGTAGCCAAATTTCTTCTCGAAAGCTTCTAGCTCTTTGTCTTTCATTTTACGAGACATTGGGCCAACGTTAGATGTGCCTTCAGTTAGTGCTGGCGGAGCAGTAGAAGAACCCGCAGCCTGAATCTGAATGTTAACGTTTGGGTAGCTACGCTTGAACTCTTCAGCCCACAACGTCATAAGGTTAGCTAGTGTGTCAGAACCTACAGAAGACAGGTTACCAGAAACACCAGAAGCCTTAGTATAAACAGGCAGGTCTTTGTCTAGCAGGTCAGATGCGTTTGCAGCTACACATGTTGCAGAGATGGCAACAGCAGCAAAAAGCTTTTTCATTGGTTTCATGTAGAGCTCCAGAGAGTCTTAATTTTTTATGTGAAAGTTAATATGGGACAGCACTATAGGGAGCTTTAATGACAAAAATGTGACAGCTGGTAGCAATTCTCATTTTTTTGAAGATTTTCCTGCATGGGGTGTGAAAAAGTACGACTTTTGTATAGGATTCGAATAATAATAAAGATAACTAAGGGTAAACACGTATTTTTTCAGGGTCTTTTGTATAAAAAACGACCTAAAAATATGTTGGCTCGAGCAAGGTAGTCAGTAATGGTGATGAATAGTGATGAAAGCCTTCAACCTGAAGGTGAATTAAGCTTGCAGCTTCCTGCGGCGAGCGATACTACGAATATGTTTGGCGATGTTTATGGTGGTTGGGTATCAGCGATGATGGTTCAAGCATCTGAAATTTTTTCGGCAAGGCTATCTAAAGGGCGCATATCAACGGTGTCTATAGGGCAGATGGCATTTATGGCCCCAGTACGTGTGGGTACCATTATGTCCTTTTATACACAGCTGGTAGAGACCGGTCATACATCAATGCGCATTAAGGTTGAGGCGTGGGGGTGCTGCCCGGATGGTACGGAGTTACGTAAAGTCACCGAGACCGAGTGCGTTCAGGTTGCGATTGACGGCCATGGACATATACGTGGATTGGACTCTTTTTAGTAATAGAGGTAATGATTCCCCATTATAGGTGCCACTGAATAAGTAGTGGTGCCTTCTGTTTTGTATAGCCTTTCCTTACCCAAAGAACCAATAGCCTACAGTAATCGCTGCAATAATGCCGGCTAAGTCGGCAGTCAAACCACAAGCGATCGCATGGCGGGTATGCCTTATCCCAACGGACCCGAAATAGACGGCCAATACATAAAAAGTGGTTTCTGTTGATCCTTGGATGACAGAACTTAAGTAGGCTGGGAAGGAATCGACACCATGATTGTTCATGGTTTCAAGCATCATTGCGCGAGCCCCGGAGCCTGAAAATGGTTTCATAATGGCAGTGGGCAGGGCATCTGCAAAATGTGTATCGAAGCCGAGTGCGCCTATGCCCTCACGCATTAACCATATAAAGCCTTCTAAAGCTCCGCTTTCCCTAAGCACCCCTATAGCGACCAGCATTGCTAAGAGATACGGAATTATTTTGATGGCTACCTCAAAACCCTCTTTCGCTCCCTCAATAAAGGTTTCGTAGATATTGATTCCTTTTAGGTGCGCGATACTGAGGAAGCCGATGATAGCGGAAAAAATAAGTAGGTTACCTACCAGTGATGATTGTCGTTGCAGTTCATCGATAGTAAGTGTGGTGAAATAGCCGATAAAGGCCAGTAGAAATGCAATGAAACCACCGATATAGAGTAGGGTGACTTGCTCCCACAAGCGAATCTTTTGTACAAAACTGACAGCAAATAAGCCCGCCAGTGTTGAGCAACATGTGGCAATAAGAATAGGGATGAAAACGGATGTTGGATCGCTTGCACCTTGTTGCGCGCGGTAAAGAAATACGGTGATTGGAAACAGCGTGACAGAAGAGGTATTCAAGACTAAAAAGAGTATTTGAGCATTACTCGCGGTGTCTTTTTGTGGGTTTAAACTTTGTAGGTCCTTCATCGCTTTGAGACCAAGAGGAGTGGCTGCATTATCTAAACCAAGGACATTGGCCGATAAATTCATGGTCATAGAACTCATTGCTGGGTGCCCTTTAGGAACCTCCGGCATTAAACGGCTAAATAAGGGGCTGAGCCCACGGGCAAACTTATCGACGAGTCCTGAACTTTCAGCGAGCTTCATCATGCCTAACCAGAATGCCAGTGTCCCTATCAGGCCGATAGAAAGTTCGACCGAAAGTTTAGACATATCAAAGGTCGACTCTATTAAACGCTGAAAAACACCAGAGTCATCTAACCATAGCCACTGATAAAGAGCGGCGGTAAATGCGATAAGAAAAAAGCTAAGCCAGATACGATGAAGCATCAGAATCCTTTTCCAATACAAAAGGGGTTATTTGTTTTGAGTATAACGAAACAATTAGCATGTAGGGCCTTAAGTATCGATAAGGCTCCGTTTGCTGATAGTTTTATCTCTTTTATTGCGTAGCGCTTTGATGATGCGTGCGAGTTTTTCAATGCGAATATTGGATAGTTGTCGATAATCTAAATAGGGGCATACCACTAATCGGGCGTTTTCGTTGATAGCGAACTGATCGTCAATCCATGTTAGATCTTTTAGTGCCAGTGCTTTTGCATAGGTTTTGCCAGCAACAATATGGACGATATTGTCGTCTCTCGTTAAACGGGGAGATGAGAAAAGTAATGCTTCCTTTCCTTGTTCCTGAAACAGTGATTGGTCGCGAAGTTGCTGCCAAGAGGGGGGCGAATAGCCGTCGCCGTTTTCTGGTGATTCACTGCCATGGCGTACTTCAAAAAGTAACTTAGCGCTAACATTAAACACTTTACGCCAATGATTACTTGTTTGTTGACCAATATATTGAAGCTCCCCTAGTGCAAGAGGGCGTAAGGTTGTTAGTGTTGGGAAATCATCAATATCAGGCCTGTTAGCAATATAAATGGCGATGTCGTAGTTCGAAGCACCAATGCCTATCATCTAGTTTGTCCTGTTATTTACCCAATTTGTTGTGTTGCATGGTGGTAGATAGCATATTTCTTAGTTTCTACCTCGCATCTTCAGTGAAGGTGTTCCTTGCCCTTGTAAAGAGCATGGATTATTCAGAGAAACTCAGATATTTTGAAGGAAATAACTTAGGAAAGTAAGTATGTCTTCCGAGTACAGCCATCTGGTTCATATTAAAGATCATCAGGAGCTTAGGCTATATGAACTGATTCCAGATGTTGTTTGGGTATTTGATCTTGATAAGCACGGTTGGTGGTGGGGTAATACCGCGGCCGTAAATTTTTGGGGCCTAGGGAGTCTAGATGAGTTAATCAATAAGGATCTCAGTGGTGATACCCAAGGAGCGAAGGATCGTACCTTACAGACATTTGAGTTAGCGGTTAAAAATAATTTAACCATCGACCCCTGGACAACCTACCCGGATGGTAAGCCAAAAACCTTGTATATGAAGCACCGGGCATGCTTGCTAGGGCCCGAGCGTCATCGAGGAATTATTGCTTTTATTAATGAAGAGGTGAATTTAGGCGAAACGCCTGAAAACCTTCTGCTTGTTGAAGCGATGAGGTACACCACAGTACTGGTCACAAGTTTTTCCTTTAGTGGTGATGTGATCGTGGAAAACCCAAAAGCGACAGACGCCTATAAACATATACAAACGGAATTGCTAGATGGCGAGTGCCGGGCGTTTCATTTGAGATTTGCTAACCCGGAAGAGGGGAAAGATTGTTTAAAGCGGGCTATTGAGGATAAAGGTGGCCGCTGGACATATTTAATGAATACTGCGCAAGGCCTACGGAAACATACGTTAGATATTCGGATCTCTCGGCATCCTCTCAGCGGTGAATTTTTAATTTTAATGGCTGAATACGATGTAACTGAGCTTCATGATGCGCTTGAAAAAGCGGAAGACGTGCAAAATGAATTGAGACGCATGGCCCATTATGATGCCCTGACTGGCTTGCCCTCACTGTATTTTCTGCTCGAACAAGCTGAATTATTTTTTGCCAAAGCCGTCCGTAATCAAGAAAAAGTGGCCGTGTTGTTTCTTGATCTTGATGGTTTTAAAAAAGTTAATGATACATGGGGTCACTCTGTCGGAGACCGGGTTTTGGTTGAAGCGGCCAGGCGTATTACGCACCTGCTGAGGCGTTCGGATCAGGCAGCACGTATTGGTGGCGATGAGTTTGTACTGCTTTTATCGGGGATTCAGCATCGTAATGATGCTGGTGAAGTTGCTATTAAGCTGATCGAGGCGCTTGAAAAGCCGATCGTCATTGATTGTGATGAAGTTGGCACGATCACTGTGCAGATAAGTGTAAGTATTGGCATCTCATTTTGTCCGGATCATGGGGATAAATTAGAACGCCTGATTAAGGTAGCAGATAACGCGATGTATTCGGTTAAAAGGGCCGGTAAAGCTGACTATATGTATGCGCCTTAAATGTACATGACTTGAAAATATGTGACTTGAATAAAACTAATGTGATGCTTCAATGGCGCAGCCCAAACTCTTTTAATAATATGCTATCCGCATCTAAATCGCCTATCGCTTGGCGTTCGTTTAAAGGGATATCGCCGCTTAATTGCAAGGCTAAATAGCGCATACAGCATACGCGTAAAAACGAGGTGAAATTCCCCAAATCGTGGCCTGCATCGATTGACTCATGATAGAGCCTAGTTAACATTTGAGGGATGTTCATCTCGTCACGCTTTGATATTTCTTCCAACGTGCTCCAAAAATAATCTTCTAAGCGAACGCTGGTGACCATGCCATCAATACGCAGTGAGCGAGTACTGCTTTTCCATAAGTTAGCGTCTGCATTGATAAATAGTTTACACATGGTTTTTCCGACGAATCAGGTTGTGGTTGGCATTGAGTATAGACACATAAAGAGTCAGAAGGGTGGCTGTATTGTGCATACGTTTGTGCCACCCGTCGGGAATGACTCCTTTAAAATGATCAATTAGCTCGCTAGCAGGCGTATAAACTGCGCTAACCAAGCAGGGTGTGCAGGCCAAGCCGGAGCTGTAACCAGATTGCCGTCAGTGATGGCCGCATCGATAGCTATTTCTGTATAAACCCCACCAGATTGATTTACTTCAGGCATGCAAGCGGGGTAAGCAGAGCATCGTTTACCTTCTAACACCCCAGCAGCAGATAGAAGTTGAGCGCCATGGCAAATCGCCGCAACAGGTTTTTTTTCTATAAAGAAATGCTTAACCATATCTAGAACGACCGGATTCAAGCGTAAATACTCAGGGGCGCGACCTCCTGGAATAATGAGTGCGTCATAATCAGTTGGGCTTATTTCACTGAACGTCGCATTTAATGTGAAATTATGACCTCGCTTCTCGGTGTAGGTCTGATCACCTTCAAAGTCGTGTATCGCTGTTGCGATGCTGTCACCGCTGACTTTGTCAGGGCAGACTGCATCTACTTGGTGACCGACGGTAAGCAAGGTTTGAAAAGGTACCATCGTTTCATAATCTTCTGTGAAATCACCGGTAATCATTAGTATTTTTTTATTGTTCATAACCTACTCCCATTATGTGCCGTGCACAGTTAATTCATCTGTCTTTGAATGTAAAACGACAGTAGCAGTAGATTTTAAGGAGGTGGTATTAGCTGATTACTACAGTGATTATTTTATCGGCGTAACATAAAACCCCCTACCAATAAGTAGAGGGTTTATCGTTAACGTATGAGCACGCTCATTGATGTGATTTTGTGTTGGGTTACATTACTTGCAGGTTTGCGAAGCCTACGACTAACCACTTGCTGCCTTCATAGTCAAAATTGACCTGAACTCTGGCTTTTGCTCCAGAGCCTTCAAAGTTAAGTACTGTTCCTTCACCAAACTTGCTATGTGAAACGCGTTGACCCAATGCTAGGTTTGTTTCAGGTACTTCGCTACTGCTGAGTGAGCTACTACCAAACAGGCTGCTTTCATTGTCGTTATTGTAGCGGCTGGTCATCGGGCGACTAACGCTGGCATTTAAGCGAACTTCTTCCATTAGATCGCTTGGTATCTCTTTAATAAAGCGAGATGGTCGATTGTAATTATCTTGTCCGTGTAAGCGGCGAGACTCTGCATACGTGATGTAAAGTTTCTGCATGGCGCGCGTGATACCTACATAGCAAAGGCGGCGTTCCTCCTCCAGTCGGCCTGGCTCCTCAATCGACATCTTATGTGGAAATAAGCCTTCCTCCACACCGGCGAGGAATACTTGAGGGAACTCTAGACCTTTGGCTGAGTGTAATGTCATCAGTTGTACGCTGTCTTGGAAATCGTCAGCTTGTGCATCACCAGCATCTAGAGCGGCTTGGTCAAGAAAAGCCGCAAGAGGCGAGTTAAACTCTTCGTCTAGAAACTCATCCCACTGGCTATTAAATTGCTTAGCCGCAGTGACGAGCTCTTCGAGGTTTTCTATTCTAGATTGAGCTTTTTCACCCTTCTCTTTTTTATGATGCTCAATCAACCCTGCATGTTGGATTACATGTTCTGTTTGTTCATGTAATAAGGTTTCTTCGGTGTCTTGGGCCATCTGATTGATGAGATCGATAAAGCCTTGTAGCGCATTTGAGGCGCGTGCGGGTAAACGGTTTAACTCAACAATCTCGTTTGAGGCGCGCCACATAGAGATATTTTGACTGCGTGCATGCTCACGAATGACTTCGATGGTACGGGTACCTATGCCACGTGTTGGGACATTGATCACTCGTTCCATCGAGGTATCATCATCACGGTTACTTAATAGGCGAAGGTAAGAGAGAGCGTTCTTTATCTCTAAACGTTCATAGAAGCGCTGGCCGCCATAGATGCGGTAAGGGACACCGCTACGAATGAGCGCCTCCTCTAATACTCGAGACTGGGCGTTGGAGCGATACAGGATGGCGCATTCGTTGCGCATATTGCCATCTTGAACCCATTTGCCTATTTGATCGACAATAAAGCGCGCTTCATCTTGTTCGTTAAATGCAGCATATAGCGAAATGGGTTCGCCTTCGCCGGCATCGGTATGCAGTTCTTTACCTAAACGGCCTTGGTTATTGCGGATCACTTCATTCGCTGCACGCAGAATCGTTTCGGTAGAGCGGTAATTTTGCTCTAGCTTAATGGTTTCAGTGCCAGGGAAGTGAACCGGTAGATTTTGAATGTTCTCGATTTTAGCGCCGCGCCAGCCATAGATCGATTGGTCATCATCACCCACGGCCATCAATTTTTTCTGGCCGCCACAAATAAGTTGTAACCAACCATATTGGATGCTGTTGGTATCTTGAAATTCGTCGACAAGGAGATAACGGAAACGCTCTTGGTAGTGAGCAAGTAGGGCCGGGTTTCTGTCGCGTAGTAGTTCTAGAGAACGTAACAGCAGTTCCCCAAAGTCGATCATGCCACCGCGTTCGCATGCTTCTTCATAAGCTTGATACATCGATAGCATGGTACGATCAGTTGGGTCATTACGAGGTTCTATATGTTTTGCTCTTAACCCTTCATCTTTCTTATCATTGATATACCACTGGAATTGACGGGCAGGCCAGCGTTTATCATCTAAGTTCATCTCTTTCGCAAGACGCTTTACCAAACGTAGCTGATCGTCACTATCCATTATCTGGAAGTTTTCTTGTAGACCTGCGTCTTGCCAATGCGCACGCAGTAAGCGGTGAGCTAAACCATGGAAGGTACCAACCCACATTCCTTGGGGATTAATGCCCAGTAACTCTTCAATACGACCTCGCATCTCTTTGGCCGCTTTATTGGTAAACGTTACTGCCATAATCGAATAGGGCGACATCTGCTCAATTTGGATTAACCAAGCGATACGGTGTACTAAAACACGTGTCTTGCCAGAACCTGCGCCTGCTAGAACGAGTAAGTTTTGTACTGGTGCTGTCACCGCGCTACGTTGAGCGTCGTTTAGAGAATCGATTATATGGGTTACGTCCATTGCTACTCTTCAGTCACTGTATAAATAATCAGTGGCTGATTATAGCGAGAGATTTAGCATTTAGGCAGTGTTGATTTGAATAGGGGGGGAAGAAAAGGGCTTCATATTAAAGAAACCCTTAAGTCAGAGCCGAACAATTAAGAACGTCATGTTGGCTAAATAGGGAGCTTGCTCGGGTTTTCTCGGCGATAGAGTAAAATTCGTTTAAGTTCGTCTGGATCTTTTAATTTTTGTTCACTGTTTTCATCGAGCCAAGGAATTAGGCGCGATAACCAAAAACGCATGGCCGCAGTACAGGTTAAAATGGGCCAAGCGGCGTACTCATCTTGGCTAAAAGGCCGGGCTTCACCGTAAGCTTTGAGCAATGCTTGTTCTCGGGCATTATCAATAGAACCATCAGGGTTACAGCACCAGTCATTTGAGACAATCGCCAGATCGAAGAGTAGAAAAGCGGTTGCGGCATTGTATAGGTCCAAAACGGCACTGACTTCGGTGCCTTGGAACAGCACATTGTCATGAAAAAGGTCGCCGTGAATAGTACCGACTTTTATATCGCCAGGGTTGTCTCGCAACTGATCGAAGCGACGAACTTCTTCTTTTAGAAGCGCTTGGTCTTCAGCAGGGAGTTTAGCGGAGATGATTTCGCTCTCTCTACGCCACCAGAAAACACCGCGATGAGCTTGGCGTTGAAGATAAAAATCTTCCGCGGCCATGTGGAACTCACCAAGGACTTTACCGATCGCGGCGCAATGCTGAGGTGTTAATTCGTTCTGTCCAACGTGCTCGCCATAAAAACGAGGTTGCAGGGCTGCGGGACGGTTCTTTAGCTTCTTAAGGCCAATGCCGTTTCGATCTTTAATGGCAAACGGAACTTTTATCTTACGATCCGATAGCCATTGGCAAAGCTCGACAAAATAGGGGAGTTCTTCTTGAGTTAGCTCTTCAAACAGAGTGAGTACATACTCACTCTGTTGCGAGCCGGCTTTTAAAGATACAAAATAGTTGGTGTTTTCGATGCCACCGTCTATCCCTTTGAAGCTTGCCAGGGTACCTAAATCAAAATCTTTCAATAATTGATTCAGGTCCGTTTCGTTAAGTTGTGTGTAAACAGCCAAAAGAAGTACTCAATAGTAAATAACATGGTTAAAGCTTATCACTGGATTTGTCGCTTACCAGCGAAATAGAACCCATTTAGGAATCAGCATTTGAGATTCCTCATGGCGAATGAAATCACCTTCGCCAGGTGCTGGCACAAGGTAATACTCTTTGCCTATTTTAGGTACCACTTTGATCTCTTTTAATTGCCCATTTACACGATACTCGTAGTAGGTTTTTTCGGTATCGTTATAAATCGTGATCTGTGGTTCATTTTCATCCACTAAGGGAGGAACTTCCGCCTGCGCAAGTGGAGCGATAAGTAAAAATGCTGCGAGCAGTAGCTTTTTCATAATTCTTCCTTCTTTAATATGAAGATATCTTTAGGCTATGAAGCTTATCGACTATGATCTGTTCCTTGTAGTTAACTAACTCGGATTCACAGATGAGCGAACAGCGCGAAGTAGCCCAATCACCTCTTATTTTAGTCGACGGTTCTTCCTATTTATACCGTGCATTTTTTGCTTCACAGCAAGCTGACCTAAGAAATTCAGCAGGAGTGCCGACTGGTGCTATTCGTGTAGTCACGTCAATGCTAAAAAGTTTAGTTAAACAGTACCCTGAAAGTCCGGTTGTCGTCATCTTTGATGCAAAAGGAAAAACCTTTCGTGATGAGATCTACAGTGACTATAAAGCGCAACGGCCACCGATGCCAGATGATCTGCGTAGCCAAGTGGAACCGATCCATAAAATTGTTAAAGCATTGGGGATGCCGCTGATCGTAGAAGAGGGTGTTGAAGCCGATGATGTTATTGGCACCTTAGCCCGCCAAGCGAGTGAGCAGGGCGTCGATACGCTGATATCGACCGGCGATAAAGATATGGCCCAGTTGGTGGATAAGCATGTCACGCTAATCAATACCATGACCGATACGTTAATGGATATCGATGGGGTGAAAGAGAAGTTCGGAATCCCGCCTGAGCTGATTATCGATTTCCTTGCTCTAATGGGGGATAAGGTTGATAACATTCCGGGTGTGCCGGGTGTCGGTGAGAAAACCGCATTAGCACTGTTGCAAGGGCTGGGTGGGATAAAAGATCTTTACGACAATTTAGATAAAATCGCAGCGCTAGGGTTTCGTGGCTCAAAAACAATGGCTAAGAAACTAGAAGAGAATCGTGCAGAAGCGGATCTTTCCTATCTACTGGCGACGATTAAACTTGATGTTGAATTAAACGAAGCGATATCTGATTTCAAAAAACCTGAACCAGATACAAGCGCGCTTATTGAATTGTTCACTGAGTTTGAATTTAGGTCATGGATTCGCGATCTAGAATCCGGTGAAAGTGCGGCCCCTTCTACTTCAGACGATAGCAACGACACTTCATTACCGGCTGCACCAGCGGATGTAGAGTATGAGATCGTTCTTGATGAAACGGTACTTGATCAGTGGATAGAAAAGTTATCCACAGCTGAACTGTTCGCCTTTGATACGGAAACGACCAGTTTAAATTACATGGAAGCGGAGCTGGTGGGTGTGTCGTTTGCCATCGAAGTCGGTAAAGCGGCTTATGTTCCTGTTGCACATGATTATATGGGTGCTCCAGAACAGATCAGTCGCGATACGTTGTTAACCAAGTTGAAGCCTTTATTAGAAAGCGATGCTCATAAAAAAGTAGGCCAACATATTAAATACGATATGAATGTGTTGGCTAATTACGACATTGATATGCAGGGCATTGCGTTCGATACGATGTTGGAATCCTATGTTCTGAACTCAGTCGCAACACGTCATGATATGGATAGTCTGGCAGATCGTTACCTTGGTTTAAAAACGGTTAAATTTGAAGAGATTGCCGGTAAAGGAAAAAAACAGCTTACTTTTAATCAAATTGAGTTAGAGCAAGCGGGCCCTTATGCCGCTGAAGATGCCGATATTACCCTGCGATTACATCAGGCAATTGATGCGCAGCTGAGCAAAGATGAAAGCTTGAGCAACGTTTTCACAGAGATAGAGAAACCGCTGATTACGGTGTTATCTCATATCGAGCGTAACGGCGCCTTAGTCGACCCTAATCTGCTGGGCGAACAAAGCATAGAGTTGGCTGCGCGTATGATCGAGCTTGAACGGGAAGCTTATGATATCGCGGGTAAAGAGTTTAACTTAGCCTCACCTAAACAGTTACAGCAGATACTATTTGAAGAACTGGAAATTCCAGTCATCAAAAAAACGCCTAAAGGTGCGCCTTCCACAGCGGAAGAAGTATTACAGGAGTTGGCATTAACTTATCCATTGCCTAAATTGATTTTAGAGCATCGCAGCTTAAGTAAGTTGAAATCGACTTATACTGATAAGCTGCCGTTGATGATCAATCCTCGTACGCAGCGTATTCATACCTCATATCACCAAGCGGTGACGGCAACGGGGCGTCTATCTTCTTCGGACCCTAATTTACAAAACATTCCTGTGCGTACCCAAGAGGGGCGTCGAATTCGTCATGCGTTTATTGCACCCGAGGGTTATAAACTTGTGGCGGCGGATTATTCGCAAATTGAATTGCGCATAATGGCGCATCTATCCCAGGATCAAGGACTTCTTGATGCCTTTTCTAAAGGGGCAGATATTCATAGTGCAACGGCGGCAGAAGTCTTTAAGGTCGGTTTAGATGAGGTGAGTAGTGATCAGCGCCGAAGCGCGAAAGCGATTAACTTCGGTCTTATCTACGGCATGTCTGCCTTTGGCTTAGCGAAACAGCTGGGGATTAGCCGTAAAGAGGCTGCGCAATATATCGATCATTATTTTGAAACTTATCCAGGGGTTCAAAACTATATGGACGATGTACGTACAAAAGCACAAGAGCAGGGGTATGTTGAAACATTGTTTGGCCGTCGATTATACCTGCCGGAAATCAAAGCGAAAAATGCGATGCGCCGTCAAGCTGCTGAACGTACCGCAATCAATGCACCGATGCAGGGGACAGCAGCTGATATCATCAAGCGTGCAATGGTCTCTGTTGATAACTGGTTAAAAGCGTCTGAATTTGACGCGCAGGCGATCATGCAAGTACATGATGAATTGGTTTTTGAAGTGAAGGAAGATCAAGTTGATACGTTTGTTGATGCAGTCAAGCAGCAGATGGCTGATGCAGCTTCACTTGATGTGCCTTTATTGGTTGAAGCTGGAGTGGGTGATAATTGGGAGCAGGCGCACTAATTATTGATAGTGGATTGCAAAAAACGCTAGTGACTTTTTCGGTTATTAGCGTTATTTGAATATTTTTTGTACAGAGAGGGAACTTTGTTGATAGATCATGGTCTATCTACATGAGAGTCACGTATACGTTCATCGTTCCATGGTTGTGGCTCTTTATAACAAGCATGCGTTAAAGCCCTGAGAAATTGACAGTTCCCCTTCCTAAGTTTCCCAGGGCTTTCTTTTATCTATTCGTTATCTTCTTGATCCATATCCGGCAAAAGCCACGCATCTAAACGATGGCGAAGTTGGTCGACGTTTTGTTTTTTCAGCGCAGAGAATGTTTGCACTGTTACCAAATCACCTAAAACAGCGGTTAACTCTTTGCGGATCGTTAGCAAGGTGGACTGCGCAGGTCCTTTTTTTAACTTATCCGACTTCGTGAGTAATATATGCAGAGGCATATGAGCCGTTTGGCACCATTCGACCATCATATGATCGAACTCTTTCATCGGATGACGAATATCCATGACAAGTACCACCCCTTGAAGGCATTGGCGCTTTTGTAGGTATTCATCAAGATGCTGTTGCCAATGCTGTTTCATGGCGATGGGGACTTTTGCGTAGCCGTAGCCAGGTAGGTCGACAATTCTGACGCCTTCAACATTAAGGTCAAAAAAGTTGATCAGCTGCGTACGTCCAGGTGTTTTTGACGTACGTGCAAGCTTGCCATTATTCGTCAGCGTATTAATTGCACTCGATTTACCCGCATTCGACCGGCCGGCAAAGGCAACTTCGGCGCCAACGTCTTCCGGACACTGATGCAATTTGGCTGCGCTTTTATTGAATTTTGCGCTGTTATAGTGAACGGTTATTTGATCTGATGACATATTTTCGGTCGCTTTTTGGTAAATCGCTACTAAAGGAACAGAGATTGCCGTTCCAGTTTGTGTGGATATTGGTTTATAATTGCGCCAATTTTACCTGCGATCAGGTTTTAGCACTAGTCTGCAGGGAAGTGAGGATAACATCGATCAGCGTAAAACGATTAGCGTTCTACACAGATCGACCATAATTTTAAACAAGAGTCTGGGTTCGTCGATGAATAAACTACTGATTAGCTTGCTTCTGACCATTGGTCTAACTGGTGTAGCTCATGCTGCAGGTGATGCTGCTGCAGGAAAAGGCAAAACTGCTGTGTGTGGTGCTTGTCATGGTGCTGACGGTAACAGCGCTATTGCAAACTTCCCTAAACTTGCAGGCCAAAATGAGAAATACTTAATTAAACAGCTTAACGATATTAAATCAGGCAAGCGCCCTGTTGTTGAAATGACAGGCTTGCTAGATGCGTTAAGTGAGCAAGATATCGCAGATATCTCAGCTTATTTCGCTAAACAAAACGGTACCGTTGGTCATGCTGCTAAGGATTTAGTGGAGCAGGGTCAGCAGATTTACCGTGCTGGTATTGCTGACAAAGGCGTTGCAGCTTGTACTGCATGTCATTCACCAACTGGTGGCGGTAACGCACAGGCTGGTTTCCCAGCTATTGGCGGACAGCATGCTGCTTATACTGAAAAACAGTTGATGATTTTCCGCAAAGGTGAGCGTAACAACGATCCACAACAGATGATGCAAGATGTTGCTGGAAAACTAAGCGATGCTGAAATTAAAGCGGTTGCAAGTTATATTCAGGGCCTAAGCAAGTAAATTCAGCTCTGGTTCGAAAAAGGCAGCTTAGGCTGCCTTTTTTGTAAGTGTTTTTTTACTCAGGAACTTTTTAACTGAGTGCTTGTCAATCTCTAGTATTTTTCTGTTTGGAGTTTTGAATAATGAGAAAGTTTGGTTTTGTATTAGTCGCCCTATTATTACCGTTTATGGTCCAAGCGGAAGATTATCGAGAGGGGGTGCATTATGTAAAATTAACTGCGCCGGTACGTACTATTGACCAAAGCAAGGTCGAAGTGGTCGAAATGTTTGGTTATCCATGTCCTCACTGTAATAGTTTCGAGCCTCATATTAAAAACTGGGATAAGAAAAAAGCGGAAGATGTGAGCTTTGTACGCATTCCTGTTGTATTCGGGCGTAGTTGGGAGCCAATGGCCCGTGCTTTTTATGCCTCTGAGTTGATGAAGACCCTAGATAAAACCCACGAAGCTACATTTAATGCAGTGCATGTTGAGCGTCGTCGTTTCGGTGGTATGGAGGATTTTTCAGAGTTCTATACAAACCTAGGCGTTGATGGTGCTAAGTTCAATAAGATGTATAACTCCTTTGCTGTGAACATGAAGCTTAAGCAGGGTGATTCGAAGTTGCGTGGTTATGGTGTTGAAGGCGTACCAGCGATGGTTGTTAATGGTAAGTACCGTATCTCAGCTCAGATGGCTGGCGGTCAGCAAGAGATGTTAAAAGTGGTGAATTTTTTAGTTGAAAAAGAGCGGTCATTAGCAAAATAGATAAATAAATTCAGAAAAACGCCCAAATAAGGGCGTTTTTTTATGTCCGGTTGATATAAGGCCTAGTGTGAATTCTTGAGTTAGACTAACATGAACTCTGACTGACTTTTTGGTTGTGGTACTCCGAGGATTTGGTGTGGCAGAAGAACAAGCTGATTGGAAAAAGAAATACCGGGATCTAGCTCAAGAGCTAGAGCAGCAGGAGCGTAAAAGTGCTGAGACGGAGCTTCAGTTGCGTCAGCTTGCCGGTTATATGTCCGTTGCGTTGGAGGGCGAGAACCCTCAATTCGATTCTGAATTGGCGTCTCTTAAGCCTCTTCTGCAAGAAGAATGTGCTGAACACTTAGGCTTTTTGAAAAAAATTAGTCGCCGTGTTGAGAAACAGATCCATAGTCGCGAAGAGTCCCGTAGCCAACAAGCTAAGCAAACCGTTGCTACCTTATTGAAATGGATCCGTATGTTACGCACTCAAGTGCAAAACGGCGGCTCACAGAATTTACTGGATTCACTCGAAAAGCGCAGTAACGATATAGAGGACAAGTTCTACGAGTTGCCGGGGCTTCTTGGTGATCTTATTGAATTACAAAGTCATATCGAAACGGGTAGTGAGAATGCTGGCGATATTGCTGCAAGCGATTTCTCATTAGATACGACGGCTACCGCCGATGCTTTGGGTGATGAGGTTCGAATACTTCTAAAGCGAATCGGTGCTGAGCTGCTTGAACTGATTAGTGGCCTTTTTGTTCCAAAGGAAGAAACACCGAGTGCGCGTGAATTAGTTAAGCGCATCGAAAATGGTTTTGAGCTTCCACACCTACCAGAAATTGTTCATCAAGTTGTACAGCTGGTAATTAAATCTACTAGTAATACCAGTGAAGATTTCGAAAACTACCTATTAGAATTGAGCTCACGTTTAACCGAAGTACAAACGTTTGTTGTTGATAGCCGCCAGGTGCAGCAAGAGATCGGTAAAAACCAGCATGATCTCGATGTTCAGGTACGTAGGGATGTTAAAAAACTCCATCATACGGTCAAAAATACCAACGATATAACCGATCTTAAAAAAGCGGTGTCATTGCAGCTTTCAGGTCTTGTTCGAGCGATGGATAGCTTTAAGAAAAAAGAGGAGGAGCGTGAGACGCGCCTTCAAGGGCGGTATGAGGATCTGATCGGCAAAGTCGAAGAGATGGAGGAGGAAACCCGTAAAGTTAAAGCTCATATGGAAGAGGAGCGCTTACGGGCAAGAACAGATCCATTAACAGGTTTACCAAACCGTGCGGCTTATGATGAGCATATTGCTCAGGAATATGAGCGCTGGTCACGTTATAGAACGCCCTTTGCTGTGGTCGTGGCCGATTTAGATCTGTTTAAAAATGTAAATGATAACTTTGGTCATTTAGCGGGTGACAAAGTTCTTCGTTTGGTGGCAAAAGTAATCACTAAAAATATCCGCGTTACTGACTTTGTTGGCCGTTATGGAGGAGAAGAGTTCGTTATCATTCTGCCTTCGACTGCGGTTGCGGAAGCTGAGCAAGCAATGGATAAGCTGCGTCAGTCATTAGAGAACAGCCCGTTTAATTTTCATGGTAAACCTGTGGGCATTACGATGTCATTTGGTATTACTGAGATTAAAGAAGGCGATTCTTTGGAAGATGTCTTTACCCGTGCCGATAAAGCACTGTATCAAGCAAAAGAAGATGGGCGTAATTTGGTAAGGACGAAGTAACTTTCGTCTATCGCCCCTCTATAATCATACTCATTAACAAGGTCCCTCAGCAGTGAAGCGTCTTTCACGTATTCTGAAAATCATTCAGGTTTTTGCTCGTTATCGTTTGGATACTTTATTCCTCGGCTTATCACTTCCTTGGTATGTTCGTATTTTGTTTTGGCTTTTGCCTTGGCGCTTCGTTGTGCCTGCGTCAAAACCGGAAGCGGTAAGAGTAAGGCTAGCATTAGAAGCGCTGGGGCCTGTTTTTGTTAAATTTGGGCAGATGCTATCGACGCGTAGAGATCTATTACCTGATGACTTAGCTGAAGAATTAAAGAAACTTCAAGATCGAGTCCCGCCTTTTTCTGGGCCTGAGGCACAAAGATTAATAGAGAAAGCGCTTGAGCAACCAGTATCTGAGCTGTTTAGTGAGTTTGAAGTTGAACCGATGGCTTCAGCCTCGGTCGCTCAGGTACATAAAGCGACGATGTTTAATGGCGATGAGGTTGTTGTAAAGGTTATTCGTCCGGGAATAGGAAAAACGATTCGTAAGGATATGGACCTTCTTTTCACATTAGCGCGCTTAGTGCATGCCGTTTGGGAAGAGGGGCGTAGGTTACGCCCAGTCGAAGTAGTGGCAGAATATGAGCAAACAATATTTGACGAACTAGACCTTCGTAAAGAGGCTGCTAACGGCTCACAGCTGCGCCGTAATTTTGAACAGAGTGATATTCTGTATATCCCAGAAATATATTGGGATTACACAAGGTCTAATGTGCTTGTCATGGAACGTATACATGGCATACCTGTGGCGGAAGTTGAGCAGTTAGCGGAACAAAATACGGATATGAAAGTATTGGCTGAACGAGGGGTCGAGATCTTTTTTACCCAAGTTTTCCGCGACAGCTTCTTTCATGCGGACATGCATCCGGGCAATATTTTTGTCTCAAGAAGCAATCCTGCGTCCCCACAATATATAGCGGTTGATTTTGGGATTATTGGGTCGTTAACACCTGAAGATCAAAGCTATCTAGCACGTAACTTTTTGGCATTTTTTAAGCGAGATTATCGTTTGGTCGCTCAACTTCATGTTGATTCGGGTTGGGTGCCTGCAGATACAAATGTTGATGCTTTTGAAACGGCTATTAGAAGTGTTTGCGAACCTATCTTTGAAAAGCCGCTTAAAGAGATCTCTTTTGGTCAGGTGTTGTTAGGGTTATTCCAAACAGCACGACGATTTAATATGGAAGTACAGCCACAGTTAGTGCTGTTGCAGAAAACTTTGCTTAATATTGAAGGATTAGGGCGCCAGCTTTATCCTGAATTAGATCTGTGGAAAACAGCCAAGCCCTTCCTTGAAAATTGGATGAAGGAGCGTATGGGGCCGAAAGGGGTTTATCGGACAGTGAAGCAGCAAGCCCCTGACTGGTTAGAAAAACTACCTCATATGCCTCAGTTATTATTTGATGCTTTAAACCAAGTTCGTAATTTAGATAATACCCGGATGCGTGATACGCGTGCTTATCAACAGGCTCGGGATGAACTTGAATCTAAAGGCAGACGTCGAAATTATTTGGCCATAGTTTTGATCGCAGCTGCGGTCGTTGCAGGTAGCCCTGAACTACAAAGCTGGATTTGCGAACTACCTCCGAGTAGCTGGATCTTAGCATTACTTGGCGGGGCGCTATTATTTAAGCGCTGAAAGTCCTTCTTTAGGAGGGATGGTGGAAGTAATATTGTTCCGGTATGCTTCCGCAACGTGAATTAGCAAAAACTAAAGTGAGAGATTAAATGAGTGATGTACTGACTCAACTAGGTAAAGTATTAGAGCAGCGTAAAAGTGCGGCGCCTGATAGCTCTTACGTTTCAAGCTTACACGCGAAAGGATTGAATAAAATTCTAGAAAAAGTGGGCGAAGAAGCAACGGAAACTATTCTCGCGGCAAAAGATGCTCAGGCAAGCGGCGATAATAAAGATGTTGTTTATGAAACAGCAGATCTTTGGTTTCATAGTTTGGTTGCTTTGTCTCATTTAGGGGAACAGCCGCAGGCTGTCTTAGATGAACTTGCTCGTCGATTTGATCTTTCAGGTTTGGAAGAGAAAGCGTCTAGAAGTAAAGGTTAGTAGCGGTTTACGTTTAGCTATTACTAGCATGTAGTATCGCTTTTTAGATTGAATAACTAGGTGGTGGGCGATCACCTTTTATGTAACAACGGAGAATAGCAATGGGTTTAGGTGGTATCAGTATTTGGCAGCTTCTGATTGTTTTGGCCATTATTATTTTGATTTTTGGTACGAAGAAATTTAAGAACATCGGTAGCGATTTAGGCGGGGCTGTTAAGGGCTTCAAAAAAGCGATGAGCGATGAAGAGAAAGAGAAAGCTAAAGAAGAAGCTGATCAGAAACAGATAAAGCAGGATGATGCTGATTTTACTGAAGCGAATAAAGCAGATGTAAAAGATGAGAAGAAATCTGAAAAGTAATTGGTCGCTATAAATGTTTGATATCGGTTTTGCTGAGATTCTGATCGTTGCGGTTGTTGCGTTAGTCGTTCTCGGCCCAGATAAATTGCCAACTGCCGTCCGGACTGTTGGTCTATGGGTTGGGCGCATAAGGCGAACGGTTGGATCGATTCAATCTGAGATTAGTGAAGAGCTGAGAATCGATGAGCTCAAGCGTACAACAGCCATCCAAAAAGAAGAGCTTGATAAAGAGCTGAATGAAATGCGTCAGCCTTTTTCAAATGTATTTGACGATGAATCGCCTATAGCGTCGAAAGCTTCAACTGTTGAAGAGTTACAGCAAGAAGCCGAAACAAAAGAATCACCCGATCAAAGTAAAACAGAGAAGTAATGAGCGAACAGAAAAATATCCCTGAGCAGGATACTGAGCAGCCCTTAATTAGTCATCTCGTCGAATTAAGACAGCGACTTATGTATGTCCTGTTAATTATCTTAGGTATTTTTCTAGGCCTATTTTATTTTGCGAACGATCTGTATACCTATCTATCTGCACCGCTAACTGCTTTATTGCCTGAAGGCACAAGCATGATAGCGACGGATGTAACCTCGCCATTTTTTGCGCCCTTTAAGCTGACGTTAGTCGCTGCCATTTTTGCTGCAATGCCTTTTATTCTGCACCAAATATGGGGGTTTATTGCTCCAGGGCTGTACCAGCACGAGAAAAAATTTGCGGTCCCTCTGCTGGCATCGAGTATTTTTCTATTCTATGCAGGAATAGCATTTGCGTATTTTGTTGTCTTCCCGTTGATCTTTGGTTTCTTTACCAGCGTAGGACCGGACAATGTTGCTGTCATGACAGATATTAGTAGTTATCTGAATTTTGTACTTAAGCTCTTTTTTGCTTTTGGCATTGTCTTTGAGATTCCTATCGCGACGTTACTACTTATCTGGTCAGGGGCAGCCACAGTAGAAGGGCTACGTAATAAACGCGCCTATGTCATCGTTGGTTGTTTTGTTTTAGGGATGTTATTAACACCGCCTGATGTTATCTCGCAAAGTCTTTTGGCCTTGCCTATGTGGCTATTGTTTGAATCGGGCATCATTCTGGGGGTTATCTTTGTAAAGCGTAGTCATGATGAAGAGGATGATGCTTTTGAAGAAGAGTTCTCTGAAGCAATGGATGAAGAGCAGGAAAATAACAAAGAGTAGGTTTGTAGCTTTTTTACATGCATAGCACCTACAGATACAATACCGAGCGCTGCTTATTCATATAAGCGGCGCTTTTTTGTATCTGCTGTACAGGAAATAAGCGCCTCTGGTGCTTTATTAACCGCTTTTGCTGAGTTGTATATAAAAATGGCATTTTTTTACAAAAAAGTGAGGTTTTTTTAAATTGTCTGTTGACGTGGTTCGGGAAGTGTCTATAATTCGCCGTCCTTGCTCAGGGAGACAGCGGAAACGCAGGTTTCACTACCGAAAAGTAGCTGAGAAAGGTTCGAAGTAAGTCACTGAAAAGCTTAAGTTTTTCCAGGATTTGCGGAGAAGGTTTCAAGGTTCGTTTGAGTGTGTGGATTGATTGAAAATTAATTCACAAAAACACAAAATAACGGTTGACTTTGAAGCGGCGCAAAGTAGAATATGCGCCTCGCTTGAGACGAAACGCTTCGCAGCGTTAAGTAGCTCCAAGCAACGCTCTTTAACAATTTGATCAGATAATTCGTGTGGGCGCTTGTTGAGATGAAGCAAAGACTTTATCTAGAACAAGCAACCAAGTGAATTCATTTAAGCGATTTACAAATAGGTTTTACATTTTCGAATGTAATCCGGTTGTTTAGTACTAGAGCTCGCTATCACATTCCTGATAGCACATATGATTTAAACTGAAGAGTTTGATCATGGCTCAGATTGAACGCTGGCGGCAGGCCTAACACATGCAAGTCGAGCGGTAACAGATCTAGCTTGCTAGATGCTGACGAGCGGCGGACGGGTGAGTAACGCGTAGGAATCTACCCAGTAGCGGGGGATAAGCCAGAGAAATTTGGTCTAATACCGCATACGCCCTTCGGGGGAAAGCAGGGGATCTTCGGACCTTGCACTATTGGATGAGCCTGCGTGAGATTAGCTAGTTGGTGAGGTAATGGCTCACCAAGGCGACGATCTCTAGCTGGTCTGAGAGGATGATCAGCCACACTGGAACTGAGACACGGTCCAGACTCCTACGGGAGGCAGCAGTGGGGAATATTGCACAATGGGCGCAAGCCTGATGCAGCCATGCCGCGTGTGTGAAGAAGGCCCTAGGGTTGTAAAGCACTTTCAGCAGTGAGGAAAGGTTAGTAGTTAATAACTGCTAGCTGTGACGTTAACTGCAGAAGAAGGACCGGCTAACTCCGTGCCAGCAGCCGCGGTAATACGGAGGGTCCGAGCGTTAATCGGAATTACTGGGCGTAAAGCGCGCGTAGGTGGATTGGTCAGTCAGATGTGAAAGCCCAGGGCTCAACCTTGGAACTGCACCTGATACTGCCAATCTAGAATACGGTAGAGGGTAGTGGAATTTCCTGTGTAGCGGTGAAATGCGTAGATATAGGAAGGAACACCAGTGGCGAAGGCGACTACCTGGACCGATATTGACACTGAGGTGCGAAAGCGTGGGGAGCAAACAGGATTAGATACCCTGGTAGTCCACGCCGTAAACGATGTCTACTAGCCGTTGGGAGACTTGATCTCTTAGTGGCGAAGCTAACGCGATAAGTAGACCGCCTGGGGAGTACGGCCGCAAGGTTAAAACTCAAATGAATTGACGGGGGCCCGCACAAGCGGTGGAGCATGTGGTTTAATTCGACGCAACGCGAAGAACCTTACCAACTCTTGACATCCAGAGAAGTTACTAGAGATAGTTTCGTGCCTTCGGGAACTCTGAGACAGGTGCTGCATGGCTGTCGTCAGCTCGTGTTGTGAAATGTTGGGTTAAGTCCCGTAACGAGCGCAACCCTTGTCCTTATTTGCCAGCACGTAATGGTGGGAACTCTAAGGAGACTGCCGGTGACAAACCGGAGGAAGGTGGGGACGACGTCAAGTCATCATGGCCCTTACGAGTTGGGCTACACACGTGCTACAATGGCCGGTACAGAGGGCCGCGAACCTGCGAAGGTAAGCTAATCTCATAAAACCGGTCGTAGTCCGGATTGGAGTCTGCAACTCGACTCCATGAAGTCGGAATCGCTAGTAATCGTGGATCAGAATGCCACGGTGAATACGTTCCCGGGCCTTGTACACACCGCCCGTCACACCATGGGAGTGGATTGCACCAGAAGTAGCTAGCTTAACCTTCGGGAGGGCGGTTACCACGGTGTGGTTCATGACTGGGGTGAAGTCGTAACAAGGTAGCCCTAGGGGAACCTGGGGCTGGATCACCTCCTTAAACGAAAGCCGATTCTCGGCAAGCGTTCACACGAATTATCTGATCAGAGACGTTAAGAGTAACAGTGTAGGCTTGTAGCTCAGCTGGTTAGAGCGCACCCCTGATAAGGGTGAGGTCGGTGGTTCAAGTCCACTCAGGCCTACCAAATAATGGCCTCACTGTTGAAATGGGGCTATAGCTCAGCTGGGAGAGCGCCTGCTTTGCACGCAGGAGGTCTGCGGTTCGATCCCGCATAGCTCCACCATTACTCTTACTGTAGAGAGAAGAGTTTTAAAACATAATCGTCTACTACGACATTATCTTTTAAAGCTTTTTTGCTTTAAACGCTCTTTAACAATTTGGATTTAGATTCATTGATTTAGATTGACTTGTATTTTTCATATACAAGCGCCAATTCGGCGAAATCTATCGTTACTGTACTAACAAGTTACTATGATTCCAGACGCCTTCGGGTTATATGGTCAAGTGACTAAGCGTGCACGGTGGATGCCTAGGCAGTCAGAGGCGATGAAGGACGTTGTAACCTGCGATAAGGTTGGGGGAGCTGGTAAACGAGCTTTGATCCCAACATTTCCGAATGGGGAAACCCACCTATTTATAGGTATCTTTTGCGTGAATACATAGCGCATTAGAGGCGAACCCGGGGAACTGAAACATCTAAGTACCCGGAGGAAAAGAAATCAACCGAGATTCCGTAAGTAGCGGCGAGCGAACGCGGATTAGCCCTTAAGCAATATTGTAGTTAGAAGAACACTCTGGAAAGTGTGGCCATAGTGGGTGATAGCCCCGTATTTGAAGGCTTATATATTGTGAAAACGAGTAGGACGGGACACGTGATATCCTGTCTGAATATGGGGGGACCATCCTCCAAGGCTAAATACTCCTGACTGACCGATAGTGAACCAGTACCGTGAGGGAAAGGCGAAAAGAACCCCTGTGAGGGGAGTGAAATAGATCCTGAAACCGTGTACGTACAAGCAGTGGGAGCCGTTTTCGGACGGTGACTGCGTACCTTTTGTATAATGGGTCAGCGACTTACTTTTAGTGGCAAGGTTAAGCATTTGCGGAGCCGTAGGGAAACCGAGTCTTAATAGGGCGTCCAGTCGCTAGGAGTAGACCCGAAACCGAGTGAT
Organism: Neptuniibacter victor; assembly: GCA_027943745.1. GTDB lineage: Bacteria > Pseudomonadota > Gammaproteobacteria > Pseudomonadales > Balneatricaceae > Neptuniibacter > Neptuniibacter victor. The sequence goes on from AP025763.1 coordinate 83,643, forward strand.
CTATCCATGGGCAGGTTGAAGATGCAGTAACATGCATTGGAGGACCGAACCGACTGTCGTTGAAAAGCCAGCGGATGACTTGTGGATAGGAGTGAAAGGCTAATCAAACTCGGAGATAGCTGGTTCTCCTCGAAAACTATTTAGGTAGTGCCTCGTGTCTAACCATGGGGGGTAGAGCACTGTTTCGGCTAGGGGGTCATCCCGACTTACCAACCCGATGCAAACTCCGAATACCCATGAGTTCAATCACGGGAGACACACGGCGGGTGCTAACGTCCGTCGTGGAAAGGGAAACAACCCAGACCGTCAGCTAAGGTCCCAAAGTTTATGCTAAGTGGGAAACGATGTGGGAAGGCTTAGACAGCTAGGAGGTTGGCTTAGAAGCAGCCACCCTTTAAAGAAAGCGTAATAGCTCACTAGTCGAGTCGGCCCGCGCGGAAGATATAACGGGGCTAAGCATAACACCGAAGCTACGGATGCACTTTGTGCATGGTAGAGGAGCGTTCTGTAAGTGGTTGAAGCGAAAGCCGTAAGGCATCGTGGACATATCAGAAGTGCGAATGCTGACATGAGTAACGATAAGGGAGGTGAAAACCCTCCCCGCCGGAAGACCAAGGGTTCCTGTCCAACGCTTTTCGTGGCAGGGTGAGTCGGCCCCTAAGGAGAGGCTGAAGAGCGTATCCGATGGGAAACAGGTTAATATTCCTGTACTGATTATAACTGCGATGGGGTGACGGAGTAGGCTAGACTAGCACGGCGTTGGTTGTCCGTGTTTAAGGTTGTAGGCTAAGGACTTAGGTAAATCCGGGTCCTTGTTAGGCTGAGAACCGATGACGAGTTCCTTTATGGAATGAAGTAGTTGATGCCATGCTTCCAGGAAAAACCTCTAAGCTTCAGGTTATAAGTAACCGTACCCCAAACCGACACAGGTGGTCAGGTAGAGAATACTAAGGCGTATGAGAAAACTCGGGTGAAGGAACTAGGCAAAATGGCACCGTAACTTCGGGAGAAGGTGCGCCGGTTTTGGTGATGGGACTTGCTCCCTAAGCTGAGGCCGGTCGAAGATACCAGGTGGCTGCGACTGTTTATTAAAAACATAGCACTCTGCAAACTCGAAAGAGGACGTATAGGGTGTGACGCCTGCCCGGTGCCGGAAGGTTAATTGATGGGGTTAGCGCTTGCGCGAAGCTCTTGATCGAAGCCCCGGTAAACGGCGGCCGTAACTATAACGGTCCTAAGGTAGCGAAATTCCTTGTCGGGTAAGTTCCGACCTGCACGAATGGCGTAACGATGGCCACACTGTCTCCACCCGAGACTCAGTGAAATTGAAATTGCGGTTAAGATGCCGTATACCCGCGGCTAGACGGAAAGACCCCGTGAACCTTTACTACAGCTTCACAGTGGACTTTGATATTACTTGTGTAGGATAGCTGGGAGGCTTTGAAACTCTGTCGCCAGATAGAGTGGAGCCAATCTTGAAATACCAGCCTGGTAATATTGAGGTTCTAACCTAGGTCCCTTAGCGGGATCAGGGACATTGTGTGGTGGGTAGTTTGACTGGGGCGGTCTCCTCCCAAAGAGTAACGGAGGAGCACGAAGGTACCCTCAGCATGGTCGGAAATCATGCAATGAGCGCAAGAGTAGAAGGGTGCTTGACTGCGAGATAGACACATCGAGCAGGTACGAAAGTAGGTTCTAGTGATCCGGTGGTTCTGTATGGAAGGGCCATCGCTCAACGGATAAAAGGTACTCCGGGGATAACAGGCTGATACCGCCCAAGAGTTCACATCGACGGCGGTGTTTGGCACCTCGATGTCGGCTCATCACATCCTGGGGCTGAAGCCGGTCCCAAGGGTATGGCTGTTCGCCATTTAAAGTGGTACGCGAGCTGGGTTTAGAACGTCGTGAGACAGTTCGGTCCCTATCTGCCGTGGGCGTTTGAGATTTGAGAAGAGTTGCTCCTAGTACGAGAGGACCGGAGTGAACGAACCTCTGGTGTACCGGTTGTGATGCCAATTGCATTGCCGGGTAGCTACGTTCGGACGAGATAACCGCTGAAAGCATCTAAGCGGGAAGCTTCCTTCAAGATGAGATCTCACTGGGAACTTGATTCCCCTAAAGGGCCGTTGAAGACTACGACGTTGATAGGTTGGGTGTGGAAGCGCTGTGAGGCGTTGAGCTAACCAATACTAATTGCCCGTGAGGCTTGACCATATAACGCCCAAGGCGTTTGGCAAGTGATTTGTTCAATACAGACAAATAATGATAGAAAGTAACGAATTAGCGCGTATAGAAATACAAGGTTGAGTCTAACGACTCCCTCTAAATCAAAGATGAATTTAAATCCCGATTGTGACAGTTTTGCTTGGCGACCATAGAGTTGTGGAACCACCTGATCCCATCCCGAACTCAGACGTGAAACGCAACATCGCCGATGGTAGTGTGGGGTTTCCCCATGTGAGAGTAGGTCATCGCCAAGCATTTAATTAAGAGAAGCCCCCCGGTCAGTAATGATCGGGGGGTTTTTCGTTGTGGGGCTGAAAAGCACGAGGGGCTAGGCCCTTCGAGTGCTAAGCCCATTACTACTTCCGACCTAATTTCACGCCTTGTCATATCCCTGTATTGTGCGTGTGCGTAAAATATGTCGCAAAACCGTATTTATTTCTATTGAGGTTAAGATGTCTAATCTACTGATGGCTGGCAAGAAGGTATTGATTGTTGGGATTGCTAACGATAAAAGCATTGCCTATGGTTGTGCCAAAAAGCTACGAGAGCAGGGTGCCGAGCTTGCTATTACCTACCTCAATGAAAAGGCAAAACGCTTTGTGGCGCCGATTGCTGACGAGCTAGAAGCCAGTATCTTTATGCCATTAGATGTATCACAACCGGGTGAAATGGCAGCGGTTTTTGCTGAGATAGAGGAGCAATGGGGCTCCCTAGATGGCGTTATTCATTCTTTAGCTTTCTGTCCACTTGAAGATCTACATGCACCAATTTCTGATTGCTCACGTGAAGGCTTCTTACAAGCGATGGATGTATCCTGTTATTCGTTTATTGAGATGGCAGGAATGGCGAAGAACCTGATGACATCAGGTGGCTCAATGATTAATTTTTCTTATTTGGGCAGTGCTTTGGCGACAGGTGATTATAATATTATGGGGTGCGCTAAAGCTTCTTTGGAAGCTGCAACACGTTATTTAGCTAGAGATCTTGGGCCGAAACACATTAGGATTAACTCTATCTCTCCGGGCACTATTGCGACGCGCGCTGCAGGTGGCATCAAAGACTTTGATGCAATGCTTGAGTACAACCGTGCAAAGTCAGTTGATCATCTATTGCCGACTGTTGAAGAGGTAGGTGGTGCTGCCCTTTATTACCTAAGTGATCTATCGCGCGGTGTGACAGGAACTACTCACTATGTCGATCACGGTGTTTGCATTGTTGGTTAATACTTTGGTCTGTAATTAATTCTTTTCTTATTTTAGTGCAGCTATAACCCAAATTTTCATTTGGGTTTTTTTATATCTTTTTCTTATTATTTCAATAAAACAACATGATACAGTCAATTATTCATCCATTTTCTGTTAAGTTAGAGACAATATGGCCGACAAACATCTTTATTGTTGCGCTTAATCATTAATCTTCTGTTCAGCGATTGAAACGTGTGTTTAAGACCGGTAGATTGATAGCTTGGTAATATGAGTCAGATAAGCTCAGGAGTTGATAGTTTGCTTGCACTGTTTAAAAAGAAAACAGCAGCTAAAGGAATAACTTCGGTTGTATTTAATAGCGATGGTGTTTCATTAGCGCACGTACAAGATACTTCTACTCAGCCAGAATTGACCTTTTGTGAGTTTGTTCCCTCATCTTCGCCTTTTCAAGAGCCTCATCGTTTTTCAGAAATTATCAGCCAGAATGGCCTTCAGGGCAGTCGTGCTCTTATCGTCTTACCGGAGTCTTGCTACCAGTTACATTTGGTTGAGCGTCCTGAAGTATCAGATGATGAGCTAGTTGATGCTCTGCGCTGGCGCATAAAAGATATGATCAGTTTTGATATAGACAAAACTGTTATTGATTACATCGAACTTCCTGAAGATGCCTATCGTGGACGATCTCGTATGATCTACGCAGTCGCTGCATTACAGGAAGAGATAGATAAAAGAGCTGCTTGGTGTGAAAGTATAGGCCTAACGCCTGTTATTGTTGATGTACCGGAATTGGCACTACTTAACCTCACGGAAGACTTGGCCGATAGTGAGGCAGGTCTAGCGGTCTTTTATTTGGGAGAGGAGAGTAGCTCAATTAATTTGTTGTCTGATGCTTCTCTGTATTTCACCCGCCACTTGTCATATAGCAAAAATGCGCCTTCTGAAAATGCAGGGGCCGCTGTTTTAGAATTGCAGCGATCGCTGGATTATTACGAAAGTCAGGTCGGTAAGCCGCCCTGTGTTCGCCTACTCGTCATGCCGCTGCAGTCTGATGACACGCCGCTGATGAATGAACTACGTCAAAATTTATATTTGGATATTCATTCTTTAAATTTGAATAACTTAGTTGCTAGTAGTGAGCCTTTATCAGATCAACTCCAGCAGTCTGTTACTGTTGCTGTTGCTGCTGCCCTTAGAGCTGAACAGCGTGGCGTAGAGGGGGGAGTATGAAGCAACGTATTAATTTATATAATCCCAACAAACCGAAAACCAAGTTTGAACCGCTTAGTCTCTCTGGCAGCATAACTATTGCTGCTGCCTCAGTTATTGTTTTTCTGATACTTGGTTTGGGGCTTACGTTTTATGCTGGATCGCAAGAAGATAAACTATCTACCCTCAATGCTACTAAAAAACGTTTGGACGCGGATGTAGCTAAAGAGCAAGGGCGTTTTGCAAATAGACAGGCCCAACCTGAATTGCTGTCTGAACAAGAGCGCCTTAAGCGTGAAATAGCGGCTCGACAACAATTGAAAATGTTACTGCACAAAGTTCAGCCCGCTTATGGGGCAAGCTTTTCTTCGTATCTATTTGCACTTGCTGAGTCTTCAGTTTCAGAAAGTTGGTTTGTTGAGTTTCAGTTAGACAATGAGAAACGTTCATTTCTGGCAAGGGGGGAGGCTGTTGATGGTCCCGCTGTTCCTGCAATGCTTGAAGCAATCGGTCGTACAGAGACTTTTCAGGGCATGAGAGTGAGTGAACTTAATGTCCAAGCACTAGAATCAGGTGTTGAGTTCAATACAACCGCGGAGTTACGAACTTATGAGTAGTGCTTTCGGCAAAAATGCAGAAAAATGGGAAGCACTGAGCTCACGAGAGCGAGTGCTGGTTCTATTTACCATTACCATTGCCCCGTTGGCTCTGATTTATATCTGGTTAATTGAACCCGCATTGATCAGCATTAAGAAGGTACCACCACAGTTATCCGTTTTAGAAACAGGTATTGCTGGACAAGAAAAAGTACTGACCTTACTAAAGGGGCAAGAGGCTATTGATCCCAACATAGCAGCTCGCGCTGAGCTAAAGCGTTTACGCTTAGAGCTGACAGAAAAAAACGATGAGATTAAACGGGCAGCGACCAACCTTGTATCGCCTGATCAGATGCTCTTAATGCTTAAGGATGTTTTGGATAATGGGGACTCAGTTTCGTTATTAAGCGCTCGCAGTTTGGCCGTAGAGTCGATGCAGCTTGGCCAAGCAGAGGAAAATATAAATAGCACTGAAAATACTGTTCAGGCAGGCCCTGTGGCGACCATATTTATTCATCCTTTTGAAATTGAACTTGAAGGTACTTTCCAAGGTGTTTATGACTACCTGCTGCGTATTGAGCAGTTAGACGGTGTGTTTTTCTGGGACAGTTTAGATTACAGCGTAGAGGATCACCCTACTGCCAAAGTTAAGATCAAAGTTCATACCTTAAGTTCTGAAGCGGGGTGGTTAGGTGCGTAGAATAGTCGCTTTTGTACTGTTATGCAGTAGTAGTATTTATACGTATGCAGATACGTTGCTAGCCGATCCTACTAAGCCATCTAGATTAGTAGCTTACGCTAAATCATCCAATATAGAACAGCCGACTTACAAGGTGAGTTGGTTAAGAACAGGAAATAAAAATAATATGGCTGTAGTTAACGGCCAGCGCGTCCAAGTTGGCGACTCAGTAGACGGTGCAACAGTGCTTTCTATTGCTCGAAGTGGTGTAACACTTGACGTTGGAAATAAGAAACAGTTGATCTCTTTAGCTGAGCATAAAGGATTTAGCAAAGTGAAGAGTGGGAAATAGGTTTAATTAGTTATGAAATATATTTTCAATGTTCTTTTCCTTTGTGCTGCACTGATTGTTAGTGGCTGCCAAAGTATCGCTCCTATAGCGGGCACAACAACCCAGCAAGAGGGGGTTGCCGCGATTAAAGATGCTATTGCTGTTAATGAACAAAGAGAGGTGGTTCCTGCACCGCCTAGCGTTGCGCCAGCCGCTTTATTGCCTCCTCTTAATTTTCAGTCTGGGAATTTAGATTCAGCGGAACGTTTTGATATTAGCGCAGAGGCTCTTCCGGCTAAAGACTTCTTTATGGGACTCGTTCAAGGCACTGCTTACAATATGATTGTGCATGAGGCGGTTGGTGGCACTATTTCCTTAGAGCTAAAAGATGTGACAGTCGATGAGGTCATGAAAGCAATACAGCGTGTTTACGGCTATGAGTACAGCCGTAATGGTAATCTATACCAAGTTTTACCAGCGTCTTTGCAGACTCGAATTTTTCAAATTAACTATTTAGACATTCAGCGTGATGGAACATCTGATACGCAAGTTAGTGCTGGATCAGTGAGTAACTCAGGCGATAATTCGAGTTCAGATGAAGTGATAGGGACACGAATTAGCACAAAAACCTCGACGAATTTCTGGGGAACTTTGCAAACGACTTTAGACACTATAGTGACAGGCGAGGGCCGCAAAGTTGTAGTGACACCTCAAACAGGTGTGATTGTTGTACGCGCACTACCTAGTGAGCTATCGACCGTTAGGGATTATCTTGCGCAAGCAGAGCTTATTCTACATCGACAGGTTGTTATCGAGGCTAAAATATTAGAAGTTACGCTTAACAATGGTTTTCAAGCAGGGGTAAATTGGACCGCTTTAGGTGAGTTAAGCACAGGTAAAACTGCACTGTTTAGCCAATCCTCAACAGGCCTAACAAACAGTGATGCGATCGGTGGTATTTTCAAGGCAGATCTAAGCTTAGGTGACTTTACAGCAGTTATTGAGTTGTTAGGAAGTCAGGGAGACGTACAAGTACTATCTAGCCCGCGCGTATCTACTGTTAATAACCAGAAAGCCGTTATAAAAGTTGGTACGGATGAGTTTTTTGTGACGGAGGTCGAAAATACAACTACGACGGGTACTAGTACGACGTCGTCACCAAGTATTGAGTTGACACCTTTCTTCTCGGGTATTGCATTGGATGTGACGCCTCAGATTAGTGAAGAAGGAGATATTGTGCTGCATATCCATCCGACAGTTTCTGAGGTAGTAGATCAGCAAAAACAGATTAGTGTAGGCACCGATGATTTTAATATTCCGCTGGCACTCAGCTCTATCCGTGAATCAGATAGTATTGTTAGGGCAGAGAGCGGGCAAGTGATCGTTATCGGAGGATTGATGAAGTCGTCTGATAGCGATACTCAAGCTAAAACGCCAGGGTTGGGGGACCTTCCGGGTATTGGGAATCTATTTAAGCAAAAACGACAAGCAGGCAGTAAAACCGAATTGGTTATTATGTTGCGCCCAGTTTTAGCTAATCATGATAATTTACAGAACGAGTTAAAGCGTAGTCTCAGATCATTCCAAAACCTGCAGGCGCCACCTGCTCTGTAACAGAGGTTAATGGATGTACACGGATCATTTTGGTTTAAGCGAGCTTCCTTTTACGCTGACACCTAATACGCATTTTTTCTTAAATATGCCGACCCATCATGAAGCGCTGAACTTGATGTTGGTAGCCCTCGCTGGCGGTGATGGTTTTGTCAAAGTCGTCGGTGAAGTGGGCACGGGTAAAACGCTACTATGCCGGAAGTTACTCAATGCGCTAGATAGTGATAACTATGTAACGGCTTATATTCCAAACCCTTACTTGAGCCCCGACGAATTTCGTAAAAGTTTTGCTCAAGAGATTGGGCTTGATGTTAGCGGATTAGAGCATTTCGATTTGTTGAATGCGATCAATCAACGTTTAATTGAATTGGCGCATGAGCAGAAAAAGGTTGTTCTTCTGGTAGATGAAGCACAAGCGATCCCAGAAGAAACTATTGAAGCGCTCAGGCTTTTGACAAATCTTGAAACAGAATCCGCCAAGTTATTTCAAGTGGTTCTATTTGGCCAGCCAGAATTAGACGAGTTATTAGGTAAGCAGTCGCTGCGGCAGCTATTGCAACGCATTACGTTTAGTTATGAACTTAGCCATTTAGATAGTGAAGCGGTCGAGCATTATATAGATCAGCGTGTTCAACGGGCCGGTTTTAATGGCATGTCTCTTTTTAAACGGGATGCGTCAAGAAAAATTGCTCAAGCATCCGGTGGAACTCCTCGCCTTATTAATATTCTTTCGCACAAAGCGTTGATGGCTGCTTATGGCAAAGGTGACTTAAAAGTTGATGGGGCGCATGTTTTACGGGCGATAGAAGATACACAAGGTATCGTTAAACCAAAGAGTATTCAGCCGTTAGTCTGGGGATTAATTAGCGGCTTATTCGTGCTTACAGCGGTGCTGGTTTACTTTGGAGTTAACCAATGAGTTTGGTTAATGACATGTTGAGGGATCTGGAGCAGCGTAATGAGCGCCCTACAGACGTACCAGGTAATGACTCATCGGTAAAAGCCGCTCAGTATGTCGAAGAAACGCCTGAAAGCAAGACTCCGCGATTAATTCTTTGGTTGATTGGTGTAGTGGCTGTTTCTACTACGCTGTGGTTGCTGTGGCAAGATCATGCGACTAAACCGGCTGTTGTGGCAGATATTCCTAAAACTACAGAAGTGGAAGATAAGCATACTAGCGTGATTAATGAGACTCGCGCTGTAGTGACGACTGAACCAGCGAGTGTGCAGCCACGGGTTAATGAAGCTGAGGTCGTGATTGTTGCTGAAGTTCCTAATCTTTCTCAATCCTCTTCGAGTGTTCGGAATGATTCGATAGCGGCTACTGTGTTGGTAGAGTCTACTGTGCCAGAAGAGACTACAGGCACTATCGCGATTAACGAAATTAAATGGGCGGGGACTGATTTTGGTGGTGATCTCGTTGTTCGCTTGAACGGCGATGCGGATGTGCAAGTGCTTAACCAAAAGGGAAACAGTATCGTTGTCGCATTTGATGACGTGGCGATGCGTACTACTTTACCATTTATTTCTAGCCCGTTTATTGATCGTTTAGATATGGATGTTGATAGCGAGCAGGGGCGCACGTTGCTGACATTAACGACTTACCGCCCTAGTCAATTTGCTTTTCGAGTTCAACAAACACCGACAACATTGATACTTGGAGTTATTCCTAAGCAGGAGAGGTCAGTTTCAACCGATGAAGGGCTAGCCGCTTCTTCAGATGTGCCTGATACAGTTAAGCCTGATGAGAGTGTTGAGCAGGAAGCCTCTGTTATTCGCTCTGGGGAAGAACTTCAGGTGATCTCTTCAGTACAGGATGAAGGGAAAAAAACGGTTCGACCTGTTGCCAAATCGAGGAAAGCGTTAAACGACAACCAATCGGCCGATCGTGCACGGGCTATGGTCAATCGGGGCGATGTTTCCGGGGCTGAGAATATCTTGCGAACAATGGTGGCAAGGGGGGGGAATCAGGCTGTAAATTCAAGAGTATTACTTTCTACTTTGTTGTTATCGCAAGGTAAAACAGCCGATGCGCAGTTACTCGTTACGCAAAGCCTCAAGTTGCATTCTCAAAATAGCCAGCTCAAAAAACTTCAAGCACGTCTTTGGATTACAGGTAATCAGTCTGAAAAAGCGGCATCGCTTCTTTCTCAGTCACCACCGATTATTAATAATGATCCTGAATATTACGAGTTAATGGCAACGGCCTGGCAACAGCAAGGAAGTCCTGATAAAGCCGCGAACATCTATTATCAGTTGTTGCAGCAAAACAACGATATGCCGCGTTGGTGGGTCGGAATGGGGTACGCCTTAGAACAGGGGCGACGTTATTCCGATGCTAGAAATGCTTATCAAAGTGGGATGCAGATTCCATCGATAGATAGTAGTTTGAAAAATTATGCTCGTCAGCGTATCCAAGCGCTGGCTGGCCATTAGGAGGGAAGGGCTGCATGGCTGCACCCAAGATGAAAATCCGTATTGGCGATCTGTTGGTTCAAAACGGTGTTCTTACTGAACCTCAATTAATGGAAGCGCTGGACAAGCAGAAACAAACTCGTCAGAAGCTGGGTAAAACGTTACTGACGATGGGTTATGTGAAGGAGCAACAATTTCTTGAGTTCCTTTCGCAGCAGCTGAACATCCCCTTAGTTGAATTAAACCATTATTCCTTTAATCAAGAAGACGTATTACGTCTTCCTGAAACGCAAGCTCGTCGTTTTCGTGCATTAGTCTTAAAAGAAGATGTTGATCATTTCTTGGTTGGGATGTCAGATCCCATGGATATCTTTGCTTTTGATGAGTTACAGAGAATACTGCCAAAGCCGATTGAATTGGCGGTTGTTTCTGAAGCACAACTACTGCAATCAATGGATCTTTTATACCGTAAAACAAGTGATATAGAGGATTTAGCCGATCAGCTTAATGAAGAGATTGCTGATGATGCTTTCGATCTGTCTGCATTAACTGCCACAGATGAAGTCGATGTTCCCGTTGTTAAGCTTCTGAAAAGTCTTTTCGAAGATGCTGTACAGGTTGGAGCCTCTGATATACATATCGAGCCAGATGAAACGGTATTAAGGATACGTCAGCGTATTGATGGTGTGCTGCATGAGCATGTCATGAAAGAGAAACGTATCGCTTCGGCATTAGTGTTGCGCCTTAAATTGATGGCCTCGCTTAATATCTCTGAGAAACGACTCCCTCAAGATGGTCGTTTTAATATCAACGTTAAGGGCCACAGTGTTGATGTCCGTATGTCGACACTGCCGATTCAATTCGGTGAATCTGTGGTTATGCGCTTACTGGATCAATCGGGCGGCATTATTGGGTTGGACAAGGTTGGTTTGCCTGAGAAAATGCTGCCTCGATTGCGCAAAATGATTAATGAACCGCATGGTATTCTTTTGGTTACGGGGCCTACCGGTAGTGGTAAAACAACCACGCTTTATGGCGCGCTTAACGAGCTTAACAGTCATCAGAAGAAGATTATTACCGTAGAAGATCCGGTTGAGTATCGTCTACCCCGAATCAACCAGGTTCAGGTGCATCCTAACATTGGTCTGGATTTCTCTACCGTCTTGCGTGCCACGTTGCGTCAAGACCCGGATATCTTGCTTGTAGGTGAGATCCGAGATAAAGAAACCGCTGAAATAGCCTTGCGGGCTGCGATGACAGGTCACTTTGTACTGTCAACTTTACATACCAATGATGCGGTTTCTAGTGCCATGCGTTTAACGGATATTGGTATCGAAGGCTATTTAGCCGCATCCGCTCTAAACGGAATATTAGCGCAGCGGTTAGTGCGTAAAATTTGCGATAACTGCACACAGCACTACCATCCAACGGGTGCAGAACAGATCTGGTTAGATGCGCGGCAAGAAGAGCTTGGTCTTGATGATATTGAGCTGAAAAAGGGGCGCGGTTGTACCTATTGTAATAATACAGGGTACAAAGGCCGGACCGGTATTTTTGAGCTGCTTGAAATTAATGAGCCGATGGCAGATGCCCTACGTCGAGATGACAGTGCAGCATTTACCGTTGCGGCGAAGACCGACCCGCATTATCAACCGCTGGTATATAGTGCCCTTGAATTGGCGATCGCAGGTATTACTTCACTAGATGAAGTGTTCCGTGTGACGGAGCAGTTAGATGAATCGATATACCTTGATGCCCCTGATGCAGATGCAGCGAGCACTCATAGTGTAGGTATCAGCGGCTTAGAACTTGAGTAATGGGTGCGAATTAGATGGCAACGTTTAGTTATCGTGGTAGAAACAGAGAAGGCGAAGAAGTTACCGGTCAAGTAGAGGCGGGCAGTGCCGCTATGGCCGCTTCCCAGCTATCTGTTGAAGGTGTGATCCCGATAAAAATTGATGAAGCCGTACAAAAAAAGGCATCGGCCGGAAGTAAAGATGTACAGTTAAAGTTATTCCAAAAAGTAAGTGTCGACGAACTGATCATGTTTAGTCGTCAGATGTTCAGCTTAACTAAGGCTGGCGTACCGATTACTCGGGCTATGCGAGGGCTAGCAAACACCGTTACTAATCCGTTGCTCGAAGAGACCTTAGGGGCTCTTGCTGATGATCTAGAGAAAGGTCATGCGCTTTCATCTGCGTTAGCCAAGCATCCGAAGATTTTTAGTGAACTGTATATCAGTATGATTCATGTGGGGGAAAATACGGGCCAGTTAGATGATTCGTTCCGCCAGATGGCAGCCTACCTTGAGCTCGAACGGCAAACCATCAAAAATGTGAAACAAGCTACCCGGTATCCTATGTTTGTGATGGTAGCGATCTCTGTTGCTATAGCGATTATTAATATCTTTGTTATACCGGCGTTTAAGTCTGTGTTTGCTAGCTTCGGCGGGGAGATGCCATGGCAAACAAAGGCATTAATTACCCTCTCTGACTTCACGGTAAATTGGTGGTGGGCCATTTTAGGAGGCTTGATTTTATTGGTTGTTGGTTTTTATCGTTGGAAAAAAACAGACGCCGGTCATATGACTTGGGACCGAAGGAAACTGAAGTTTCCGATTGTCGGGCCGATATTCTATAGAGTGATCTTAGGACGCTTTTCCCGTACTTTTAGTATCGTTCTAAAAGCGGGTGTGCCGATAGAGCAGGGATTAGCGATTGTCTCTAATGCAGTAGGTAATCGCTATATAGGTAAAAAGGTTTCCAGTATGCGCCAAGGTATCGAGCGCGGTGAGTCCTTTACTCAGACAGCACATCAAGCTGAGATGTTTAGTCCTCTCGTGATGCAGATGCTGGCCGTAGGGGAAGAGACGGGTCGTGTTGATCAGATGCTTGAAGAGGCTGCGGGCTTTTATGAGCAGGAAGTGGAGTATGATTTGAAAAACCTGACCAGCGCGATTGAGCCGATCTTAATTGTTGCAATTGGCGCTATGGTTTTAGTGCTTGCGTTAGGTGTATTCCTTCCGTTGTGGGAGTTGAGTACCACGATCAATGGTTAGTCCAGTTCCAGGTTGGAAGCAACGATATAGTGGTTTTTCGCTATTGGAGTTAGTGGTCGCCATTTTTATAATCTCATTGTTGGCCGCTTTTGCGTTTAAGAAATTAGAGGCACTGGCTGAAGATGTAGAGCGAGTTTCGTTTGAAGGCGTGAGAAATAACATACAGGCGCAAATTACGCTAAAAGTGGCTTACTGGTATGCAGAGCAGAAGGTTATCTCTCCTGCTGAGCTAGCACAGACCAATCCGATGGATCTGATTCAGCATAAGCCGGCTAATTATGCAGGTGAGCTAAGCTTTGAGCATTTATCAGCAGCGGCTTCAGAGCATTGGTATTTTTTATCAGATAAGCGCTGGCTCGTTTATAAAGCGAAACGGCTTGAACAGTTAAATAATGAATTTGATCAGGTTGAAATTATTCCTTTTCAGCTTAAATCGAGGTTAAACCACCCGCATCAAAAGCGCGGGGTAGCACTAGAGGCAAAATTAAAACCGCTATATACGTTTTATTGGAAAGCAGATGATACTGACTAAACTATACAATCTGGTCAGAATTTGTTAAAAATCAATTAATTGCAATTTAATACCCAGGGGCAGAGAGTTCCATGAAAAAGCAAACTGGTTTTACGATCATTGAATTAGTAGTAGTGATTGCCTTGTTGGGCATTCTGGCGGCGGTTGCATTACCGCGTTTTATTAATGTTACCGACGACGCACATAACGCAGCCGTTAAAGGTGCTGCGGGCGGTTTTGCAGCGGGTGTTGCGTTAGCAAAAGCGAAAGCGGTTGTTGAGAATGCAAGTTCGGGAGCGGGTGTGCAGTTAGATGGTGCAGCTTCTGTGGCAATTAATAGTGCGGGTTACCCAGTAGGTGCTTCTGGGGCGGGCCCAACAATTACAAATGAAAGCGAGTGTATCGCTGTATGGGATAACGTACTTCAAGGTAGTCGTCCTACAGCATCGTCAGCACAGGGGGATGGTGTGGATTATGCAGCAGCTCGTGTAGATGATGACACTTGTACCTTTACCTATCGTCAGGCTGCACCATCGGGTGCAGACCGTTTGATCACTTATGATGCCGATTCTGGTAATGTGACTGTTACAGGTGCTGATGAGTAATTATCAGATCTAATGTGACTTATATGAGTAGTGATTATTTATCTTTAGCTAAATATAGCTACTCTCGATCTCGCCAGCGTGGTTTCACGTTGGTTGAGATCATCGTTGTTATTATCCTTCTTGGTATTCTTTCTGCTGTAGCGATTCCTCGTTTCAGTAATGTCTCCGTTTACCAGCAGGCTTCCTTGCGAAGCTCTATTCTTGGGTCGCTCAAGTTAGCGCAAAAAACGGCCTTGGCTCAGCATGCTTCTTCCGTATATTGGTTGTTAGAGCGTTCATCGTTGGATCAGTGGCGTGTACGCTTATTGATCGATTCTAATACCGCAGATGGTGTTGCCCCAACGGATATATCACCTACGCAGTTGCAGGAATTAATTCCTGGAAATATCGCTCTCTCATATAACGTCTCTTTAAGTGCGGGTGGTTCAGTTACCGGTACCTTAGCGGCTGGTGATAACTTAGTGGTGATGTACAACCAACTCGGGGATATGGTGAGAGTGAAAACAGGGGTGGTTTTGACATCGGAAGGCTCGTTTCCGGATACCGCACAGTTGGTGAGTAGTAGCTTACAGTTTGCCGACAGCAGTAGTGGCTTTTGTCTTTCTTTGACCGGTTATACCTATGCCTCAACCTGCCGCTGAACGAGGGTTCTCTCTAGTCGAGATTATCATCACCATTGTCATTATTGGTGTTGCGCTGACGGCCGCCATTGCAGGCTGGGGAACAATCGCTAGGCATAGCTCTGATGTGATGTGGCAGACCCGCGTTTCATACCTTGGGCAAGCTTACTTAGAAGAGATACTATCACGACGTTATGATGAACAGACCCCTTTAGGAGGGAGCCCTCCCTGTACCACTTGTACAGCACCAGGCAGTTTGGGTTTTGAGAGTGGCGAAACGAGGGCGACGTTTGATGATGTTGATGACTATCATGGCTTGAGTGAAAACGCGGTCGGCTTATTTAACTCTCTCGTAACGACCGGAGGCATTCAGTCTTACAATGGTTATCAGGTTGATGTGCAGGTTCAATATGTTGGTGCTAGTTATTTCGCCGCGGGTAATGAACGGCGTGTAAAGCAGATTATTGTGACAGTGACGCCTCCGCAAAATACCGGGCAAAGCCCCGTTGTATTTAGTGCGTTGCGAGGAAATTACTGATGCCTAGAGTAACCTCACATCAACGCGGTTTTACGCTGGTTGAGTTGATTGTCGTTATTACGTTGCTGGGTATTATTTCATTAGTGACAGTCGGCTTTATTACGTCGACCATGCAGGGCTATGCTGATCTGACTCGTCGTGATCAACTTTCCTCGGCAGTGAGAGTTGCCGTAGAAAGAATGGCGCGAGAGATACGTAACGCCCTGCCCAACAGTATTCGAGTGAATGCCTCGGGCACTTGTTTAGAATTTATTCCTTCGTTAGCGGCCTCGCGTTATATATCGGTCCCTTTGTCAGCTTCCGCCGCTGCTAGTAGTTTCCCCTCGGTTCCTTTTGCTGTTGAACCACCCATAGGGCGGATTGCGGTATACCCGATTGATACAAATACAGGCGATGAACCCGGTCGGGCTGCTGGGCTAAACCCTATCTATGATCTTGATAGTTGGTCAATTATCTCCCCTATGATGAGTGCCAGCAGCGCTTTAGAGTCAGCAACGGGCTCTGTTAATGTATTACTTAGTAGTGCACATCGTTTTCCTACCGATTCACCCTCAAAACGTTATTTTATTGTGGATGAGCCGGTAAGCTTTTGTGTGGTGGGTACAGATCTCTATCGCTTTCAGGGCCAAGGCGGCAGTAGCTATAGCTATGCGGTGAATCAGCTCGATGGAGCGGCGCTGTTTGCCAATCTTGTTGAACCCCAAGAAGCGCTATTAGCAAGTGACGTGGTCACTCCGCCAGATAATACGCCGTTTAAATACAGTGAAGCGACATTACTGCGTAATGGTATTGTCCTGTTTGATCTGTTTATTCAAGATCAGCAGTTATCGGTTGCCGATACTACTCAGGAGAGTATCCGTGTGCAGTTTGAGGTGCAGGTGAAAAATGTGCCATAAAATAACCAAGTCTAATTCGGTTCGATCAAGTAACCGATATCGCCAGCGAGGTTTAGGCCTTGTTTCCGCTATCTTCGTCATTACCGTCTTAGCGGTCATCATTGCCGGTATGGCACGTTTTTTTGCTATTAGCCAAGATGTGACAGTACAGGAATTTCTTGGCGCTAGAGCGATTACAGCGGCGCAAACGGGGGTGGAGTTAGAATTGACCTGCCTCGAAAACGGTTTGTCTGGTTGTACTGCGTCTGCGGCGGTTGGCAGTGTTCCCAGCAATTGGGATTATTGGCCTGGACCGGCATCCAGCGCCAGTTTTTCGATAGCAGGCTTAAAAGATTGCCGCGCTCAGGTTTTTTATTACACGGTTAGCTCTTCGGAAGGAAGTTTTTGGACAATCGATAGTACAGGCTTTTGCGGGGGTAGCGGTTTGGATGGTGCTTCACGAAGAGTGGTTATCAGAGCGGCACAATAGAGAGAAGGCCGCTCCAAAGATCAAAGGCGAAAGATCAGTAAAGCATTTATTTAGCTTTATCCTTATCCTGGAAAGAGGTGATTAACCGTCGATTCCAAATTCATCGCGGTACTGGCGAATAGCAGCAAGCTCTGCTCCCATGTCACCTTTCTCTGTTAAGTAATCGATCAGGTCGCCAAGGCTAACAATACTTACTACGGGCATACCATAATCTCGCTCGACTTCTTGAATAGCCGATAGCTCACCTTTACCTTTCTCTTGACGGTTAAGTGCGATAACAACACCCGCTGGTTTAGCGCCTGCTTGTTCGATGATCTCCATCACTTCGCGGATTGCTGTACCTGCGGTAATAACGTCATCAATAATCATGGCACCGCCTTCCAATGGTGCGCCCACTAAGTTGCCGCCTTCACCGTGAGTTTTTGCTTCTTTACGATTAAATACGTAAGGCACATCGTCGCCATGGTGATCAGCCAGTGCAACGGCGGTTGTCGCGGCTAAAGGGATTCCTTTGTAAGCAGGGCCAAGTAGTACATCGTAATTGACGCCTGAGTTCTTAATTGCTTGGGCATAAAACCGACCCAGTTTAGCTAATGCAGAACCCGTATTAAAAAGACCCGCATTGAAAAAATAGGGGCTGGTACGACCAGATTTAAGCGTGAACTCGCCAAAGCGCAACACATTTTGTTCGATAGCAAATTCAATAAACTCGCGCTGGTAATCCTGCATAGCAATCTCCGCTGAACTGGGGGTTATAAAAGCAGGCGCTATTCTACCAGCGAGTGGCGCTAGGCTCCATTATTCTGCACGTGCGCAAAGAATTTCATTTTTGCTCACTAAGCTATACAATTCGTTCTCAGATTAAAAATAATACTAATTAGTTATGCGTCTGCTATCAGACAGGAACACACTCTATGCGCGTCATTACCTTCAATACACAAGGTATTGAACAGGCTGCTGAAAACGGCTTTTTCGACTGGATGGTCCAACAGGACGCTGATGTTATCTGCTTGCAAGATATTCGTGCGAAGGAATATCAGCTGGATGATGAGCGTTTTCACCCAGAAGGTTACTACCCATACTTCTTTGATGCTTGGGAAGATGGCTATAGCGGTGTAGCGATTTATACACGTGAAGTACCCAAAGCGATTATGACTGGCCTAGGCTTTGAGCTTTGTGACCAGCATGGCCGTTTTATTCAAGCCGATTTTGAGCACGTTAGTGTCTCTTCCTTCTGCCTACCATCAGGTTTAAAAAGCGATACTGCGCAGAAAGAGAAAGAAGCCTTCATGGAAGATTTCATGGGGCACTTGACTAAAACGTTACGCAAACGTCGTGAGTTCATCTTCTGTGGAACAACGTTCATTGCCCATAAAACCGTTGATCTAAGTAATTGGTACGCTAATCAGACTGTTTCAGGCTTCTTGCAGGTTGAAAGGGATTGGATGGCTGAAGTTTTTGACGAGATGGGTTTTGTTGATGCTTTCCGCCAGATTAACAAGGCAGAAAGACAGTTCAGCTGGTGGCCTGATTACAATCGTGCACGCAAATTAAATGAAGGTGCTCGTTTGGATTATCAGATCACAACCGCAAATCTTCGTAATACGATTAAGAACGCACAGATATACCGCGATGTTTCTTTTAGTGAACACGCGCCAATCATCATTGATTACGATATTGGTTAGGTCTAACGCGATATTTGGTCAATAAAAAAGGAGCCTTTGGCTCCTTTTTTTAATCGCTAGCCGAAAAATTACTCAGCTAACGCATTCTTCTGAAGTTCAACTAACTCAGAGATCCCTTTACGTGCTAAATCTAACATCGCATTAAGTTCATCTTGTGAGTAAGGTGCGCCTTCTGCGGTGCCTTGAACTTCGATAAAGCCACCCTGACTTGTCATGATGACATTCATATCAGTTTCCGCTTTGCTATCTTCAGCGTAATCTAGATCTAATACAGGTTCGCCATCGTAGATACCGACAGAGATCGCAGCAATCGCTTGCTTGATCGGATCGCCTTTCATCGCACCATTTTTATCTTGCTTTAGGACATTAATCGCATCTTGAAGTGCGACGAAAGCGCCGGTAATCGATGCGGTGCGTGTGCCACCGTCGGCTTGAATAACATCACAATCAATCGTAATGGTGTTCTCGCCTAACTTCTTCAGGTTAAGCGCCGCACGCAAAGATCGGCCGATTAAGCGTTGGATCTCTACGGTACGCCCTGTTTGCTTACCGCGAGCGGCTTCACGACCATTACGGCTTGTCGTAGAGCGAGGCAGCATGCCATATTCCGCTGTCACCCACCCCTGCCCAGAACCGCGAAGAAAACGGGGAACACCACGTTCAACTGTCGCTGTACAAAGCACCTTGGTATTACCAAATTCAACTAATACAGAACCTTCTGCATGCATAGTGAAGTTGCGGGTGATCTTCACCTCGCGCATCTGATCGTTTTCACGGCCACTTGGGCGGTGTTTACTGATACCAAGATTTTGCAGTTGTTCTGAGATAGATGAAGTCATGCCTGTCCTTTATCAATTTGGTCAGCGCTGGCTTATGTAAAGTGGCCGAGCTGTAACAATGTTCTTTAAGGGTGCTATTTTAATCGAGAATGGATCATATGACACCAAGAACAATTGATCCTACATATACAGTGGCTAGAGGACAGGAATAATCGCTTTTATTAGTAAGTGCTAAGTTATAAATCCGTTTTGAAATGACAACATCGCTTTATGTCTTGGGTCATTTTTTACTGGGTTCCTCATGATGAATAGTCTTAATATTGTTACACTACAGGCAATCGATGGTTGTTTAAGCATGCGAAAACCGCATGGTTCAGATCATTTTTTATATACAAACATTTGAAGAGTTGTGACATTTTATGACACGCAGTATGACAGCGTTTGCTCGACAGGAAGCTGAGCATGAATGGGGTTCTCTTAGTTGGGAAATTAGATCGGTTAATCATCGTTACCTAGAGCCTCACCTACGTTTACCTGAAAACTTGAAAGAGCTGGAAGGTTTCCTGCGCGAAAGGCTACGTAAAACCCTGAGCCGTGGAAAAGTTGAATGCACTTTACGTTTCATACCTGAAGCAAAAGTACAGCAGCTGGTCGTCAACGAGTCTTATGCCAAGGAGGTGATTCAAGCTGCGGAATCTGTCCAAGGTATGTTGAGTAACCACCAAGCGCTGGACGCGCTAGAACTATTACGTTGGCCTGGAGTATTGCAAGATACCAAGATCGATATGGATCTGGTGAAAAACTCCGCGAAAGAACTCTTCGGTAAAGCTTTAGAAGATCTACTCGAAGGGCGCGGACGAGAAGGGGAGGAACTTGCAACGTTGATTAATCAACGTCTAGACGCTGTGAGTGATATCGTTGCTGAAGTGCGCGAAAAGATGCCGCAGATACTACAAAATCAGCGCGATAACTTAGCGCAACGTTTAGAAGAGCTAAAAGCAGAGCTGGATGAAACCCGTCTTGAACAAGAGATGGCACTCTTAGCGCAGAAAGCCGATGTCGATGAAGAGATGGACCGCCTCGATACCCATGTGCAGGAAGTGCGCCGTGTACTGAAACAGAAAGGACCTATCGGACGTCGTTTAGATTTCTTGATGCAAGAACTTAACCGCGAAGCCAATACTCTATCGTCTAAGTCGATCGTTGCCAGTACTACTCAATGTGCAGTTGAGCTTAAAGTGCTTATTGAGCAGATGCGCGAGCAGATCCAAAATATAGAGTGATGTCTATCTTGGTTTATTAGGTATCTTTAAGCCCCTTAAATACGGGGCTTTTTTGTTTTTGTTGTCTATGAAGGTCTATTGATATTTGGCTGAATCCAAATAGAATTGGGTAGTGAAATGGGTAGTGAAACTAGGTTTTAGATGTCTGTGCACAAATTTACTACCCACTTTTAGATTCTAATGAGGGCTAGAGTGTGGGTAAGTTAACCGTCAAGCAGGTGCAAAGCATTACCAAAAAAGCAGAACCAGGTCGTTATAGCGATGGCGGTGGTTTGTACTTGATGGTCCCTAAAAATGGCTCGCCATACTGGATGTTAAGGTTCTCTTTACATAAGAAGAGGAGAGAGCTGACATTGGGTAAACAGGCTGATATCTCTTTGGCTGACGCTCGGAGCTCTACAGAAGAATTAAAGAGACAAATCCGAAGCGGCGTTGACCCTATCGCTGAAAGAAAGAAGCAGGCTGAGATAACTATCCTGACAGTGGATGATCTTTTTGAAGATTGGTTCAAAGGTGTCTCAAAGCGTATTAAACATCCGAATATACCCAAGAGAATTTATACAAAAGAAGTTGCATCAAAACTTGGGCAATACAAGGTTGAAGCAGTTGTTCCTATGGATGTTAGAGCGGTTATCAAGGCTGTAGCTGACAGTAACAGGCCAAGTATCGCCAACGATACGCTCATGTACCTAAAGCAGTTGTTTAATCATGCGATTAAGCTGGGTCTCATTACTTACAATCCTGCCGCTGCTTTTGATATGCATGATGCTGGTGGGGTAGAGAAAAGCCGCACAAGAGCGTTGACCATTGACGAGTTAAAACATGCTTTCTCTGTATTCAGGGAAAGCTCCACTAGTTTTTCCAGGGATAACTATTTAGCCTGCGCGCTTTTGCTTGTATTGGGTGTGAGGAAAACGGAGCTGACAGAGGCTAAGTGGTCTGAATTTGACATAGAAGGAGCTGTTTGGTCATTACCTGAAAGAAGGAGTAAGTCGGGCAGGGGGATACGGATACCTCTGCCCCCTCAGGTAGTCGTATGGCTTGAAGAGCTGCAGATCAGAGCTTGTGGGTCTGAATATGTATTTCCGAGTAGGAGAGCAAGTAAAAGCCCTCATATGGGGAAAGATACCCTTAATAGGGCAATCTCTAAGTTGTTTGGTCGAGAGCCTGGAAAGAAGGTGCAGCCACCAAACAAGATGGGAGAGCTTGAACACTTTACGGTGCATGATCTTCGCAGAACATGCCGAAGCTTACTTGCATCTCAGAAGGTGGCTACTCACATCGCAGAGCGGTGTCTGAATCACCAGATTAAAGGGGTGGAAGGTGTTTATGATCGGTATGATTATTTTGAGGAAAGATCTGTGGCTATGAGTAAATTAGCAGCTGTGTTGGCCGTAGTTGTTTAGAGATAGCGACCTCTATCAAGGCCGCTAGTACTGAATTCAATATCGCGTTCACAAAACCCCAGTACGATTTACGATAGATAGAGCTAAGGCACTTACGCTTATGGCACCAAATGTAATAATTAGTATTTTAAGTGACTTAATATTCTTACTGGAGATATCATGGTGTTCCTGGGACCGTTGGGTAAGCTCTTGGACTTTTTGTTGGTGAGCTAACAACAGTGCAGCCTGTTTTTTGTCAGCTTCGGACTTACTTTTAAGGTCTTTTTCTATATAGGAAAGGGTTTTCAACAGGTCTGAAATTGAGGTGGTATTTTTATCAATTAAAGATGAATTGCGATTGATTCCGGACTCAAGCTGATCTAGCTGCTTCTCATTCTCTTCAATTGCAAATTTGTTCTCTTCGATAGAGGACTGGCTGGCGTCGATGCTGGTTCTATTTTTTGTTATTGCCGAACTATTATCATCAATATTCGCTTCGTTATTTGCGATCTTATTTGAGTTTGTATCAATGCTGGTTCTGTTGATTGAGATTGCTGAGCTATTTGTATCAATGCTTGCTTCATTACTGGTAATTTTCTCCGAGTTAGCGTCAATACTAGCTTCCATTGCTAAGCGATCTTCAATTTGCGTTTTGATTTGGTAGACAATGGATTTTTCGTTTCTTTGTGAAACATTTATGTCGTCAGTGATAGTTGATTGATCTGCTTCCATATCAAGGATTTTTTCTACTAATGCATCATGAAATGCTCTGAGAATTTCATTTTTCTCGTGGTTTAACTCAATCAGAAACAAAACTACTTCTTGCGTGACGACTAGATTTTTACCTAGTTCTTTTACATGTTTTGAGATCTCTGCATCAGTTTTCCCCCTCAAATTCTTTAAGAAGCTTGTTTCTATTTCTTTTTTATTTATGGTTTCAACTGCTTCTTTTGAGCCTTCTAGCTTTTTTTGAAGATCTCCTACTCGGCTTAGGAGCTCTTTTACCTTTAGAGAATGTTGTTGAGATGACGAAACTACTTGATTCATTTGTATGATTCCATTCTAAAATTCCAGGACTTCTCGCACTGTTGGTTTGTTTCTTGGAACTGTATCTAGGCGTTCAGTATGTCTTTGGGTTTCTGAAATAAGTTCAGTTGTTGACTGAATATATTTGCTCAAAGATGCTACGAGACAAGAGTTCATTTGAGACGCTTCGATCAGTTGTTTAGCTGAGTCTTCAAGGTTTTGTCGAGTTTCTTTGTACCCGCCAACAATCCAATCAACGATTTGTGGTACAAATTCATTGAGATAGTGGCTAGTAATGCCGAAGCCCAGCGCAGAAAGAAATGCTGCTAAGATAGGTGAAAAAGGCCCTGTCAGCGGAGTTAACTGTGTTTCTAGTACTAAATCCATACTCGCCCAAAAAGTGACATTACCACTGATTACAATGGTTTCTGTGATTTTTTGGATCAGTTCCTCTTTAGACATAGTGTTTCGACTTTTATAAAGCTTCCAAGCAGTAGATCCCAGCTCAAAAATATTCTTGGCTAGTTGATAAACTTGATTGATTGCTTGCGATAATGCGTTAACAATAAATTCGAAGACGCCTTTCACAAGATCGAGAACATTGCTTAATTGCTTAGCAAGTATGTCTTTTATCTTATGAAGCAATCTTTTTAGTCGTTGGATGAATTCATTTTTCCCAGATAAGAAGAAGTCTATGAGTTCCTCTTTTAGAGCTTTAATAGATAAGACTATCGCTTGTTCTAAAGCTGTCCAGCCTCCGTTCTGAAGGGCTTCAAGAGCGGCTCCTTTAGCGAGTTGTGCAGTACTATCTAAATAGTCTTTAATCTTCTTGGCTTCTTTATTTGAACGTTTACCTTGCTCGTCTTTTAATTCTTCTTTTGCGTTTACTACATCATATTCCGAAGAATCTCTTGCTTCTTTAATTAGTTTTGCTTCAAGTGCAGCTGCAGTTTCTATGGATTCACAGTTGATAACTTTTACTATACATCCCTCGGATAGTTCTTGATTTAGCTTGTAAGCTTCTCCTGCTTTTTCTTTCTGGCGGTTTTCATTTAGATGGCCCGCTTTCCATCGTTTTTGTACGTTCTTGGCATCCCCTATGTAACGTATTGTTCCATTCTTATCATGAACGACATATACACCGGGGCTATTTGTGATTGAATCTAATCCAATAGGTTTGCCGCCTTTAACGGCAAACTCACTATCAAACTGTAGAGTGGCTAGTGAGGTGATTCCATGTGAAAAGCTCTTTGAAATCATCTCCTTCCACATTGTTCCTCTGTTGGCAACTTCCATTGCGCTTTCGGCCGAAGAGGTTTTTAGGGTATTTTTTACGGTTGTTTCAATGCCTGGCTTTGAGCCTTTCGGCAGAGTGTCACTTTTGTTTCTATGACCAGCAATTAGCTTTTTAGTAATGTTTTCGATTGCTTGGTCAATAATTAGTTCGTGGGTGGGGTTTAGTTGTTGTGTAGAGTCCATGTGTAATAATCCATCTTCCTAGATATGGTGTGCGACAGGAATGTTTGGTCTCAAATATTGAGAAAGAGTTTACTCGAGTATGCCCCATCGCATTGAAGTGGTTCATTGAACCGGTATGACTCGGCTTGTTCCATGCCTTTATTTCCTGTTTGTAGATTGTTGGATAGTACCAACTAGTAACGTTTCAATGTACTGTTTTTCCTATGAATTTAAGCTTAATACCAAGGCTCATATAGGGAGTGAAATACTTAAATGGAATTTTCGGTACTGAAACAAAAGCACAGAAACGTTAGGGAAAGTATTCCTCAAAACCTCTCTCTACGTGTCCATCGCGCCCTTAGCTGGCTTGAAAAGGCTGAGCAATGTGAGGATGAGGATTCTAAATTCATCTTTTTATGGATAGGTTTTAATGCGGCCTATGCAACTGATATAGATGCGCAATATCGATTGAATGAGAGAGAATCATTCCAAAATTTCTTTCAGAAGCTGGTGGATTTAGATGAGAAAAATGAATTGTATGAGCTTCTGTGGTCAGAATTTTCATCCGGTGTGAGAGCCTTGCTTGATAATAAGTATGTATTTCAGCCATTTTGGGATTACCAGAATGGGAAGGTATCCGAAGAGGATTGGAAGGCCTCATTTTCTGCAGCTAAAACCGTAGCAAATAAATCGCTAGCAAACAGAGATACACCCAAAGTGTTGTCTGTGATTTTTGATCGAATCTATACCCTTAGAAATCAAATTTTTCATGGTGGGGCTACATTTGGCAGTAGTGTTAACCGTGCACAGGTCAAGGATTCTGCAAGCTTTCTACACCAAGTTTTAGTTATAACAATAGGGATAATGCTTGGTGCTCCAAATACACTATGGGGTGATCCCTATTACCCTGTTGTTTCAGACTAAGTAAGCCTCAGAAGCCTAGATATGGGGAAGGGTGCTCTAGATGAAGTGATAATAAGTCGTTTGGTAAAGAATCTGGTAGGTTAAGCTCAACTATCTAACCACATGGCAGATCTAGATCACTTCACTACTGAATATGTCCAAGCTTGTTAGCATTTCACTGAGTAACGGTTTGATTACTTCGTATTTCAATAGTCAGGAAATAAATCTGCAATTTTACGATTCTTAACTTCTAATGCTTTAATTTTCTTTTTTTGCTCTTGTAGCTGACAGAGAAGCCCCTCTCTCGCTGTTTTAAGGTCTTGCAGTTCTATTTCCAATAGGTGTTTCTCCGCCTTAGCTGCATTCAAAGCGATTTTAGATTGCTCTAGTTGCTGCTTTCTTTGTTCATGGGACTTTTTTTGCTGAGCAATTATCTGTTTTTGAGTATCTACTTGTGTACTTATTAAGGCTTCCATTGTTTTAACTTTGGTCATCCCAAGAGATGCTGCCAGCCGCTTTAGTTGGTTAGAGCTTTGGACTGAAATGTTGACAGGTTGGGTCTTCTTAACTCGATGCTTGTTCTTTTGTTGTACCCAAGATAACTCCATTTTTTTCAACAAAATACTAGATGCTTCACAGCTAGCGTTCCCTTCCAGCCTTAGCAAAAACCTAAGCGCAGGTTCAGACTCATTCCACCCATTTGATGCTGATAACCCCGCATTAGAGCGAGTCATGCCAGCTCGCTTTTTCAAGAGATACTGTTTAGCCCAAACTTCTTGGGCTTGATTATTAATGTCAATCCACGACTGCCCCATAGCGTTACCCTTATTTTAAATATTGTATCGAATATGATATATAATAATTTGTCGTAAAAAAATATCTGTAAGGTATTGATATTTTGGATCAGAATTACGAAGAATGTACGCCTCTTGAATGGGTGTATGGACATATAAAGTCCCTTCACGGAAAGCTTTCTCCTGCTAGCAGGCTTGTATGGATGGGACTACTTTACTTGGCTTCAGAGAGCTCTAATATCTGTGTACAAGGAAGTGTGAGAAATATATGTGACCACCTAGGTTTGTGCGATAAAACCTTTAAAAAAGCTGTGGAAGAACTACAGATATATAGCTTGCTGTACCTTTCTGATACAAAAACAAATTTAGGAGCAAATTCATTTAAATACTTCCCGACTTTCCCACCAAATACCTCGTTCAACCAGAAGGAACTCTCAGATTTCTTGTGTCGTGATGCATTGTTGAGTCAACGACCTTTTAGAGATAAAAAGATTACGGTAAACCAGAGGATGTTAATGATCGCAGTACGGGCGATTATGGATGAATTCAGCATTGTAACAGCGCTGCACACTGTCAAACTATCGGCGTTGACAGGAATACCTAGTCGAAACATTTTACCAAATCTAATAAAGCTAGAAGCTACAGAGCTCATAATTCCTATAACAGGTCTCAACTTCAAACAAAGCAAAAAAAAATATATATGGGCTTATCAGCCAAAATTCGTTACAAATCCATCAGAGATAAAGATCCAATTCGATAGGAATAATTACTCTGAAATCAGAATCGTATCTCTCCTTGCTCGACGAAACGAGTTGGAAGAGCAATTGTATACACTACCCCAGAGCGATTATCGAAAGAGGCCCGACAATTGTTTCAATATGCGCTGGGCGGAAATAGAGGGCTTTCTATGCCAGCCATTCCCTACAGCGCCGGACGTTATTTGTAATTCACTGCTTGAAGCTATAGATGCTGATAAATATGTTTGGCATAAACTTGAGAGGGATGGGTTACTCATCTATTTAGATGTATTACTGCAGCTGGCTGCAATACAAATTTTAAGTAGTCAAGCATCAGGGGTGGCCTCAGACACTTACAGGAAATGCGCTGATACAGAGAGTATGATCCAGAGCAACTTAACTTTTTTTCCGGTCACATCAAGCCAAAAAGCCGCCCTGAAACGGATTATGGTGCCGCTAAGCAAAATGATTGCTACAACAGTGCAGAACCAAATAGCACACTTCACCCCTGAGCTGGAGTTGAGCGAATGCCAAATCCGGCTTGAATCATTAAAGCCACTTTTGACTCTTCATTGCTGCGGTTCAAAAAAGGTGAGTGAGGCGGGAATTTACATATTGCGGTATGAAGAAAGTTACAAAAAAAAAGCTGATGATTATGTTTCTCAGTAAGCTCTAACTCCAGAGTGATTTTTACAGTAAGTTAGCTCTGTAGTGCCATTAGATAGTGACTTGTGGTTTAGGGTTAGCTGTTGGTTTGTTTAATATATCTATTACTAAGAATCACGAAATGTAAAAAATAATACATCTGTCTATTCCTATGACTAACACTCATAAGGATAGACAGATGAATAGACGACTGATTACAAATCATGGTCCATTGAATATGGATTATATGAAGAAAATAGAAGTGGTTATTGGTAGAGCTCTGGAAGAGTACCCAAGAACGATGGCAGTGAGAGTTGACTTGCACTTTCCTAAGCAAGTCACTAATGATATGCCTATATATTTTGCTGATGCCGACTCAGGTGCTATTTCAAGGTTTTTTGATTCATTAACTGCCCAAATAAGTGCAGACAATGTACGTAAGGTTAAACTGGGAACTCGAATTTACCCATGTGCTTTGCGGTATGTGTGGGTTAAAGAGCATACTCAAAAATATAAAGATCACTACCACGTTGTGCTGTTACTGAATAAAGATGCATATGGTTATCTTGGTCAGTTTACTTCTACTCAGTCCAATCTAGCTAACAAAATTCGTAAGGCATGGGCTAGTGCTCTACGTATTGATGCTCAGGCAGCAGCATCATTGGTGCATGTTCCCGATAACCCTATCTATTATTTAGATAGTAATGCTCAGGACTTTGCCCAAGTAGTGGACGATCTTATGTATCGAGTGAGTTATTTGGCAAAAAAAGAAACGAAGAAGTATGGAGATGGCTTTCGTTCTTTTGGCTGTAGTCGGCGTTAGAATGAGTAAAAGGCGGGTATTCCCGCCAGTGCCTCATGAAACTGATTTCTTAGAATCTTTATCTACCTCTTTGGTTACTAATGCCAATATTCCAGATATCTGTTTGCTGTGTCGGATTCCTAATAGGGGATTATGAGCGTGATGGCATAAATATTCTTTGCGACTTGAACTTTGATCATGGATATTCCTGCTCCGATTGAGGTGGTTGTTGTGCGTATTTCCGAGAGTGTATCCCCCGCAAACCCGCATGATATAAGGAATTTCATGCATCCAAGAGACTCAAGTTAGAATTTGGGGAATGCTATGGGGGGGTTACAAAATCCCTTGTTCCGCGAAAGAGACGCTTTCATGCCCGACGACAATATGATCTAGCACTCTAACGTCTATCAGTTGAAGAGCGTCCACCAGCCTCTGGGTTATTTGTTTATCCGCTGTTGATGGCGAAGCATCTCCCGATGGATGGTTGTGGGCAAAGATGACAGCCGCTGCATTTTCCTTAAGAGCGGTTTTAACGACTTCTCTGGGATATATGCTGGCACTGCTAATAGAGCCAAAGAAAAGCTCTTGGTAGTCGATCAGGCAATGTCTGTTGTCTAATAACATCACCCCAAAGACCTCTCTTTCATAATGAGCCAATTTGAACTCTAAAAAGGCTTTGGTCTTGGCGGGTTCGCAGTACTTATCTGAATGGATTAACTGCTCAGCGAGAATTGCTGAGGCTTTCTCTAGCACTTGGTGCTTAGTTAAAGGGCCTTCAGTAACGTAGGTGAGGTTTTGTTTAGTGTGCATAGACTAGCTCCATTTGAATGTAGTCAATGTGATAGGGCATAGCTAAAACAACAAAGGCAGCCTATAAGGCTGCCTTTGTTGTACGTATGTCGTTATTAAGTCGAAGAATTAAGTGCCTTGGTTTCTAGCCCAGTTATACCCAGCGATCACGCCGAGTATAAGAACCTGAGCGATAGGCTTAGCTGCCAGAATAGCGACCATGGTGTGTCTCCTGTGATGTTTGATAAATCCAAACCCCAATGCAGAAGCCTGCAACAAAGATAAGAGGCATAGAGATCTCCTTTATATGAATAGGTTGAATCAATATTGAGGGTTGTTGAGAGAGCCACTAATGAGTTGGTGGTCTCTTACAGGTGGGTAATATCGTTTTTAAGAATGGATGAAATACGCAAATCCATTATTTATTACAAGAGGGATCTATCTTATGAACGATATAAGGAGCTCGTCATGAGATTAATCAAACTGAAAGATGTAATGAGCAATACAGGGCTAGCCCGCTCAACTATCTACAAGTACATCGCTGAGGGTGTTTTCCCTAAACCGGTATCATTGGGGGAGAGGGCTGTGGCTTGGGTTGAGAGTGAAATTGAAGAATGGATATTGGAGAAAATTGAGCAAAGGGATAGCTGCTGATGGTTAAGTGTAAATGTTAGAATAACACCCTAAATTTAAAACGAAGTTTTATAGAGTGCGAGTGGTATAGTACAGAACATAGTTGCAAGCACTTACGTGGACGATTTTGGTCAAAGGCTGCCTGACTTGGCTTATAACGAGTATGTAACATTCTATAGCTGCTTCGTATTCAGGTATTAGATATTTTGAACGTTATTTCAACAAGGAAAACAACATGACAAGCACCCAACAACGTGCCGAACTTCAACGCCAGATTTGGGCGATAGCCAACGATGTACGTGGCTCTGTTGATGGCTGGGATTTTAAGCAATATGTACTGGGTACTTTGTTCTATCGCTTTATCAGTGAAAACTTTGTTGATTACATTACCGGTGGTGATGATAGCGTCGATTACGCGGGTATGGATGATAAAGATGAATTGATCGAATCTGCGAAAGAGGATGCGATTAAAACCAAGGGTTACTTTATCTACCCTAGCCAGCTGTTTAGCGTTGTGGCCAAAAATGCCAAAAGCAATGACAGCTTAAATACAGATCTTGCAGCGATTTTTGGAGCTATTGAGAGTTCTGCTAGTGGTTATCCTTCTGAACAAGATATCAAAGGCCTGTTTGCTGATTTTGATACCACCAGCAATCGCTTAGGTAATACTGTAAAAGCGAAGAATGAGCGCTTAGCGGCGGTGCTCAAAGGCGTGGCGGGGCTAAAGTTTGGTGCTGATTTTTTTGGTGAGGGAAAAGGCAGCCAAATTGATCTATTTGGTGATGCCTATGAATTCCTAATCTCAAACTATGCCGCCAATGCCGGTAAATCAGGAGGGGAGTTCTTTACCCCGCAGAATGTTTCTAAGCTGATTGCTCAGTTAGCCATGCATAAGCAAACCACGGTCAATAAAATTTACGATCCTGCTTGTGGCTCTGGCTCACTGTTGTTGCAAGCTAAAAAGCACTTTGATGCTCACATAATCGAAGACGGTTTCTTTGGCCAAGAGCTTAACCATACCACCTACAACTTGGCGCGTATGAATATGTTCTTGCATAACGTCAACTACGACAAGTTCGATATTCAGTTGGGTGATACGCTGATAGGTCCACACTTTGGTGATGATAAGCCTTTTGATGCAATCGTTTCCAACCCACCTTATTCGGTTAAGTGGAAAGGTTCCGATGATCCAACCCTAATCAATGATGATCGTTACGCTCCTGCTGGCGTCTTGGCACCAAAATCTAAAGCGGATTTTGCTTTTGTATTGCATGCGCTCAGTTACTTGTCTAGTAAGGGGCGCGCAGCGATTGTCTGCTTCCCAGGTATTTTCTATCGCGGCGGTGCTGAAAAGAAAATTCGCCAGTATCTGGTGGATAACAACTATGTAGAATCAGTCATATCGCTCGCACCCAATCTGTTCTATGGCACCACGATTGCCGTGAATATCCTGGTGCTATCCAAAAGTAAAACCGATACAAACACTCAGTTTATTGATGCTAGCGGTGAAGATTTCTTTAAAAAAGAAACTAATAACAATGTGCTGACTGATGACCATATCAAGCACATTATGGAGGTGTTTGACGGTAAAACAGATGTAGAGCATGTAGCGAAGTCGGTGAGCCTTGAAGAGGTAGCGGTTAATGACTACAACCTGTCAGTCTCCAGCTATGTGGAGGCCAAAGACACTCGCGAAGTGATTGATATTACCGAGCTGAATGCCGAGCTTAAAACCACAGTTGCCAAAATCGATCAGCTGCGCAGTGATATTGATGCCATCGTCGCGGAGATTGAAGCATGAGCGAGTTAGGTTTTATGGAAAAACTGCTGGATGGTGTTGAGGTCAAAAAAATATCATTAGCTGAGATTGCAGTAAAGATTTCATCCGGAGGTACTCCGAGGGCAGGTGTAGCTGAATATTACGGTGGCGATATTCCGTGGTTAAGAACACAAGAAGTCGTGTTCGGTGACATTTTTGATACAGGCGTTAAGATTACTACAAAAGGCTTGGATAGCTCTAGCGCAAAGTGGATACCTGAAAACTGTGTGATTGTTGCTATGTATGGTGCAACAGTTGGTAGAGTAGGGATCAATAAAATTCCGATGACTACGAACCAGGCATGTGCAAATATTCAAGTTGACGAGAATGTTGCGAATTATCGCTATGTGTTTCATTTAATTTCTAGTCAATATGAATATATTAAATCGCTAGGAACTGGGCCTCAAACAAATATAAATGCAGGAATAGTAAAAAATCTTAAAATCTCCATCCCCTGCCCAAACAACCCAGAAAAATCTCTAGCTATCCAAGCGGAGATTGTGCGCATGCTCGATACCTTCACCGAGCTAACCACCGAGCTAACCACCGAGCTAACCACCGAGCTAACCGCCCGTAAAAAACAATACAACTACTACCGTGACCAGCTGCTGAGCTTTGAAGAAGGGGAGGTAGAGTGGAAGGCGTTGGGGGATATTGCGGAATATTCTAAATTCCGTATTAGCTATGCAGAAGTAGATAGCAGTACTTATGTTGGTGTTGAGAGCTTGTTGCAAAATAGAGCTGGAAAAATAGATTCTGTTCGTACGCCTGAGAGTGGAAATTGTACACAATACTGTGTTGATGACATCTTGATAGGAAATATTCGACCGTACTTAAAGAAAATTTGGTATGCCGACCGAACTGGTGGCACGAATGGGGATGTTCTTGTAATTCATCCGACAGATACATCTGTCAATCCTCGATATTTATATCAGGTTTTAGCTGATGATAAATTCTTTGAATACAATATGCAGTATGTAAAAGGTGCAAAAATGCCTCGAGGAAACAAACCAAAAATCATGGAATACCTAGTGCCTATTCCATTTGCTAGTAACACGGAAAAATCGCTTGTAGAGCAGGGGCGCATAGTTTCTATCCTTGATAAATTCGATGCTCTAACAAACTCAATCACCGAAGGCTTACCCTGGGAAATTGAGCTGCGCCAAAAGCAATATGAATACTATCGTGATCTGTTATTAAGTTTTCCCAAGCCAGAGGTAGCGGCCTAAGATGAACGAAACGCTAAAGGACATAGCACAAGACCTTAAAGACTCTCCTAAAAAAGTACAGTTGATCTATGCCTTTAATGGTTCTGGTAAAACACGACTCTCGAGAGAGTTTAAAGAGTTAATATCACCAAAAGCTAATGATACTGAAGATGGAGAAGACCAGAAAAGTAAAGTGCTTTACTACAATGCCTTTACTGAAGACTTGTTCTATTGGGATAACGACTTAGAAGGCGATAGTGAAAGAAAACTCATTATTCAGCCAAATGCCTATACTCAATCGGCTTTGGTAAGGCATGGACAAGAACAAAATGCCATTGCTAATTTTCAGCGCTATACGAATCCAAAGCTAACGCCTAAGTTTAATCCAGACTTCTCTGAGGTAACATTTTCATTCGAGCGCGGGAATAATGAATCTGAGCCTAATATTAAAATATCAAAGGGCGAAGAAAGTAATTTTATCTGGAGCATTTTTTATAGTTTATTAGAGCAAATAATTGATTCACTGAATGACCAGGTAAACGAAGGCGTTGCGAGTGAATTTGATCACTTAGAGTATATCTTTATTGATGACCCTGTTAGTTCGCTCGATGAGAATCATTTAATGCAGCTTGCTGTTGACTTGGCGTCATTGATAAAAAGTAGCCAGTCTTCACTGAAGTTTATCGTTTCTACTCATGATGTAACTTTCTATAACTTTCTTCATAACGAGTTGAAGTCAAAGTCTTGTTTTTTGTTGGAGCGAATAGATGATGACACGGTTGCATTGGTTGAAAAAAACGGAGATTCAAACACAAGTTTTTTTTACCATTTAGATCTCAAAAGGCAACTGGAGTCTGCTATTGACGCTGGCGATGTACAGAAACATCATTTTGCCTATATCAGAAGTCTATATGAAAAAACGGCTAGTTTTCTAGGATACCCTAAATGGTCGAAGTTACTTCCTGGTGACAATGAAGAGAATAGAACTGCTTATCTCAATAGAATTATTCAATTCTCTAGCCATGATACATTGCCGGGCATGAGGCCATCAAATTTAAGGCCAGAAGAAAAACAAATAGTCAGATATTTGCTAAATCATTTGATTACAAATTATAGCTACTGGCAGCAAGAGGAATCTCAAGATGGCTAATAACCTAACCTTGCAAGATCAAACCACCGAATTCCTCCTCTATACCGCTCCGAATGGTGAAATCAAAGTTGAGGTTTTGCTAAGTAACGAAACCATTTGGCTGACACAGGAACGTATGGCCGAGTTGTTTGGCGTGCAGCGCCCAGCGATTACCAAACACTTAAAAAAAATATTTGAAAGCCAAGAGTTACAGGAAGAAGTGGTATGTTCCATTTTGGAACATACCACTGAACACGGTGCTATTACTGGTAAAACTCAGACCCAACAGGTGAAATACTATAACTTAGACGCGGTTATTTCGGTGGGCTATCGAGTTAATTCAACTCAAGCGACGCAATTCCGTATCTGGGCGACTCAACTGATCAAAGAGTACATCATCAAAGGTTTTGCCATGGATGATGCGCGTCTTAAAAATGGTCAATTCTTTGGTAAGGATTACTTTAAAGAATTGTTGGAGCGCGTTCGCTCCATCCGTGCCAGTGAACGACGTATCTATCAGCAGATTACCGATATTTTTGCTGAATGTAGTATCGATTACGATCCCAAATCTAAAACCACCCAACAGTTCTACGCGCGTGTTCAGGATAAATTTCATTTTGCCATTACAGGGCATACTGCGGCAGAGATCATTTCGTTGAAAGCAGACGCTGAAAAGCCACTGATGGGAATGAGCACTTATAAGAATGCGCCTGATGGGCGTGTATTGAAGTCTGATACAAAAATTGCCAAGAACTACTTAAGTGAAGACGACATTAAAAAACTGGAGCGAGCGGTAGCTGCATTTTTTGACTATATCGAAGGTATTATCGAACGTCGGACCAGCTTTACGATGGAAAGCTTTGCAGATAGCGTGAATAAGTTTCTTGCCTTTAATGAGTATCAGATTTTGGAAGGCTATGGGACGGTCAAAAGAAAACAGGCTGAAGAGAAAGCCTTTGTGGAATATGAAAAGTTTAACAAGCAGCAACGTATCGAATCTGATTTTGATCGTGAAATGGCAAAAAGGCTGCAAAAAAGGGATTCAGAGCAATGACGGACTACAAAACAATTGCTGAATCTAAGAGCTTTATCGTACTCGATAAGTATACCCAAGAGTGGCAGGTTGCTGAAAATTACCAGAGTGAAGATGACTTAGAGAAGGAGTTGATTCAGGATCTGGTTAATCAGGGCTATGAGTACCTGCCAGGCTTAAGTACCCCTGAAGCGATGTTGGCTAATGTGCGGGTTCAGTTGCAAGCGCTCAACAATGTTGAGTTTAAAGAGGAGGAGTGGGCGCGCTTTGTAGAGACTTATCTAGACAACCCCAGTGATGACATTGTGGATAAAACCCGCAAGATTCACGACGACTACATTCACGATTTTGTTTTTGACGATGGCCGTATTCAAAATATCTTTCTGGTCGATAAAAAAACGATTGCTCGCAATAAAGTGCAGGTCATTAAGCAGTTTGAGCAAACGGGTAGCCATGCTAATCGCTATGATGTGACCATTCTTGTCAACGGCTTGCCTTTAGTTCAGATCGAGCTTAAAAAGCGGGGTGTGGCGATTCGAGAAGCGTTTAACCAGATACACCGCTACAGCAAAGAAAGCTTTAATAGCGAGAACTCGCTGTATAAATATCTGCAGTTGTTTGTAATCTCTAACGGTACAGACAGCCGTTACTTTGCCAATACTACTCAGCGCAATAAGAACAGTTTTGATTTCACCATGAATTGGGCTAAGTCGGACAATGGCCTGATTAAAGATCTGAAAGATTTCACGGCTACTTTTTTTCAAAAAGACGCGCTGCTGAATGTACTTCTACACTACTCTGTATTTGATGACAGCAATACACTATTGGTAATGAGACCTTACCAAATTGCTGCAACCGAGCGGATTCTGTGGAAGGTAAAAAGCTCCTATCAAAGTAAGAACTGGAGCAAGCCCGAAAGTGGAGGCTTTATTTGGCATACCACTGGCTCGGGTAAGACCTTAACCAGCTTTAAAGCCGCACGCTTGGCTTGTGAGCTAGATTTTATTGATAAAGTGTTCTTCGTGGTGGATAGGAAAGATCTGGACTACCAGACCATGAGGGAGTACCAGCGTTTCTCGCCCGATAGTGTTAACGGCTCAAACAGTACGGCAGGTTTAAAGCGTAACCTGGATAAAGACGATAACAAGATTGTTGTTACGACTATTCAGAAGCTTAATAACCTGATGAAGAGTGAGAGTGATCTTGCAATCTATGGTAAACAGGTCGTGTTTATCTTTGATGAATGTCACCGTAGCCAGTTTGGCGAAGCGCAAAAGAATCTAAAGAAGAAGTTCAAAAAGTTCTACCAGTTTGGCTTTACCGGTACTCCGATCTTCCCGCAGAACGCTTTGGGTGCAGAGACGACTGCCAGCGTGTTTGGTCGAGAGCTGCACTCTTATGTAATTACTGATGCAATCCGCGATGAGAAGGTGCTTAAATTTAAAGTGGATTACAACGATGTACGTCCACAGTTTAAAGCTGCTGAAACCGAGCAGGATGAGAAAAAGCTGAGTGCGTTAGAGAACAAGCAAGCTTTACTACATCCTGAACGTATACGAGAAATTTCCCAATATGTACTGAAGCATTTTCGCCAAAAGACTCATCGCCTCAAAGCGGGTGGTGTAGGTTTTAATGCGATGTTTGCTGTCAGTAGTGTGGATGCGGCTAAGCAGTATTATGAGACTCTGAGCCAGTTACAAGCTGAAGCGGACAAGCCTCTCAAGATCGCCACTATCTTCTCTTTTGCTGCCAATGAAGAGCAGGATGCCGTAGGTGATATTCAAGATGAGGGCTTCGATACTTCTGCGATGAGCAGCAGTGCTAAAGAGTTTCTAAGTGCTTCTATTGAGGATTATAACGCCTACTTTAAAACAAATTTTAGTGTTGATAGTAAGGGCTTTCAGAATTACTACAGGGACTTAGCTAAGCGTGTTAAATCCCAAGAGATTGATCTTTTAATTGTAGTGGGTATGTTTCTAACCGGCTTTGACGCGCCAACGCTGAATACCTTATTTGTGGATAAAAACCTGCGCTATCACGGCTTAATGCAGGCCTATTCACGTACCAATCGTATTTATAATGCCACGAAAACTTTTGGCAATATTGTCACCTTCCGTGACTTGGAAGAGGCGACAGTCGATGCGATAACGCTATTTGGTGATAAAAACACCAAAAATGTGGTTCTGGAGAAAAGCTATTCGGAGTACATGGAAGGCTTTACTGATCTGGTTTCAGGGGAAGCTAAACGCGGCTTTATAGCGGTAGTAAACGAGCTTGAACAGCGTTTCCCTAAGCCAGACGAAATTATTAAAGAGCAGGATAAGAAAGACTTTGCCAAGCTCTTTGGTGAATATCTACGCGTTGAAAATATACTGCAAAACTACGATGAGTTTGCTTCGCTGAAAGCTCTGCAAGATGTGGACTTGGAAAATGAAGATGCCGTAGAAGCATTTAAAACAGAGCATCACTTAGATGATGAAAAACTGGAAGAGCTTCAAACCATCCGCATACCTGCGGAGCGTAAGGTTCAAGATTATCGCTCCACTTACAATGATATTCGTGATTGGCAGCGTCGTGAAAAAGATGCTGAAAAGAACGCAAATAGTACTCTTGATTGGGATGATGTGGTTTTTGAGGTTGATCTACTAAAATCTCAGGAGATCAATCTAGATTATATTCTAGAGCTGATTTTTGAACACAACAAAAAGAAGAAGAGCAAGAGCGATCTTATTGATGAAGTGCGCCGCTTAATTCGCGCAAGTCTCGGTAACCGTGCAAAAGAGAGCTTGATAGTCGATTTTATTAACCAAAGTAATTTGGATGATATTGGGGATAAGGCGAGCATTATCGATGCTTTCTACACCTTTGCTCAAATTGAGCAGCAGCGGGAAGCTAAAGAGCTGATTGAGTCGGAAGGGTTAAATAAAGATGCTGCTCAGCGCTATATTCACTCATCGTTAAAACGTGAATACGCCAGTGAAAACGGTACGGCACTGAATGAAGCTCTGCCAAAAATGAGCCCACTAAACCCGCAGTATAAGACGAAAAAGCAGACTGTTTTCCAGAAAATAGCCGCTTTCGTTGAAAAGTTTAAAGGGGTTGGCGGAACCATAAAGGGAAGTAGTGAATAATCTATCATTGTCATCTGGGGCCTTTGGGTCTCAGATGGCATTTATAGCGTTATGTCTGTTTTAGGTATAGAGAATCTACCAGTCACTGAATTTCACACAAATTCACTGAAACTTCACTGTGCGTTCACTTCTGTGCTTGCTCAAATATTCCTAAGCTAGTGTTTCACTTTGAAGGGAAATATATCCCAGTTTATGAAACGAAATGGAGCAAGTTATGCCTGATACTTCAGATATGTCACAAGATGAATTGGATGTATGGTCTGATATAAACAACCCGAATAATGACGCAGATATGGATGATTGGGCAGATGTTCATAACCCAAATAACGACGACTATTTAGATGACTAAATTGCATTACTCGCTGGTGGCCTGAGGTCACCAGCGCTTTTTCTATGTGAGTGTTATGGAAGATAAAAAACAAGAAAGGAAATATCCCTACACTAAACAGCTTGTTCGTATAGCTCTTGATCAAGGGTACAAGCCAGAAGATATACTTATAAAGGCTGGTCTAAGCCCAAATTCCAAGTCTCAGTTTTCTAAATGGCGTAATGGTAAATCACAAGCGAAGCATCGCCAGCTCCGCTACTTTATTAATGAGTATGAGCACCTGTTGAAGCGTAAATTAGAGCATCTTTTTTATTACAAGGAAGATGACCGATTATCATTTCGTAAAGTGAATGGTGAGGTTGTTTTAAAACACACCATACGACATCCTCCTCTGTCTATAAGGAAGCGGGTAGTGGCTGTTGCGTTATTTCGGATTGTACTGCTCAAGGAGGGCAATTACTTCAACTTAGTACTGCAAGCTAGAGTGGGTTTAGAAGCGGAGAAGCGTTTTTATCCTGGGAATGATATTGAGAAGCTTTTACATAGCCCTAATGAAGAAGCAAATTGGTTTGCGTATAAGTTTGCAATTCAGTTGTCTGCAGATGACACGCTTAAAGCTGTTGAAGTGTTTATTCATGAGATCGAGACAGGGGAGAGTCTTGCTGGCGTTAGGTTGGAACGTGAGGCTGTGGCTTTAGCGTATATAGTCAGGCAGGCG
Organism: Neptuniibacter victor; assembly: GCA_027943745.1. Taxonomy (GTDB): domain Bacteria; phylum Pseudomonadota; class Gammaproteobacteria; order Pseudomonadales; family Balneatricaceae; genus Neptuniibacter; species Neptuniibacter victor. Next base: position 122,894 of record AP025763.1, read on the forward strand.
CTTATGAAGCATGGATATACAAGCCCAGATATCCTTGATTAAATTTCTAAATGAAGAATAATGAGAAAACCCAATAAGCCCTTGGAGTGCTTTGACTCCAAACGAAAACTGGATGCGCAGTTTTAGAATGAATGTTAAGCGAATATCGTGCACCACCTTTAGGCCAGTTCTCTCGTTTAGAGGTCGTGTTAAGACATTTCCGGTGCTTTGTGGTTTTGCCAATGGCTAGGTGAACGGAATACCAACTAGTAGCTGAAAGAACCCTTAGCAAATAGGGAAAGGGGTGGGTGAAGTCGAGCCATTTGTCTTAAGATGAATCGTTCGGCTTCTTTATTATTTGAAGCTGAAGATTAGCTACATCTTAAAGCCGAGTGGGTAGTAAAGTGGGTAGTGTTGCTTGAGTTTTAAGTGGTTTCTTTTATTAAATCTATTGTTTATCAGTAGGTTATTGATTGTAATCAATATTAAGATCCAGAACATAGAATAATATCCCGTTATCCCCATTAGAAAGGAGGCCTTGGTCTCCTTTTTTATTACCAGTTTCTATCACCCGCGCTTTAACTGTCCCTATCAAACTTATTGCAACTGACCCCATTTAGGATTCATCGCTTCGGTCGATACCTTGTGGATAGATTTTAAATAGGGATATTGTCAGATGAAGATCGATTCTAGCGGTATTAACGGGTTAGTTGATAACTCGCTATCCAACAATAAGCTTTCTAGTAACTCGCTTTCTGGGAACCGGTTTTCTGAGAATAAATCTACGCTCGAATCTAATCCCAATACCGAGTCTTCTAATCGGCTGACCAGTGCTGCTAGCCAAACTGACCGTGTGAGCCTGACGCAAGCGGCGACGGATGCTGTGGGCGCTGAGTGGGAGGAGAGTCATGTTTTTCACGGTAAGCAGCATATTATTATCATGCCTCCATCGGAGAAAGCAGATCGTATGGAAGCGGTGCTGAATCGATTGGGGGATGAGCAGCAGCAAGTTCTGATCGATTCTAATCTGTTGATGGAAGATGATTTCCTCGCTTTGGCTGAAACGCTAAGTGACGAAGAGTTGAGTGCTTTTAGTTCTGTGGTTGAAGGCCTGCAAACCTCGCCGAAATTGAATCACTTTGCCGCGATTGATCTCACCGGTTTCACGGCAGCAAAAGCGCTCGTTGATACGCTGTCTACGATGGATGAGGGGACGCGAGGCCGCGTACTCGAGCAGGCTGCGACTCACGCTAGCAAGATCCCCCCTTTTCAAGGTGATGAAACGTATAACGCCGATGGCTCATTTTTAGCTGTGCCTAGCTCTTCCATGGCGAATGACTTACATAACTTCGCCAATGCTGTGAATAAAAGCGACGATGTTGGCCTGATGCTCGATAAGTTGGATGGGTTTAGTGAAGACCAGCAATCTGATCTTCTACAAATTCTCGGAACGAGTGTTGAGATGGGTGATCGCTTGATGGAGACGTTGTCGGATCGCGATACTAACGCGCAGGATGCAATGTTGAATCTGCTGTCCGAAGTCGCGCAGAGTGCCAGAGGTTATGCCCCTGAGATTAGCCCTGTCAGTGGTTCTGGAAATGGCGGTGCAATTCTTGAGCATGACAATTACAGCGGTCGAGTTGTCTGGGATATGGTGGACGATAGCATCGCGCTGATGGAAAGCTATCAGTTTAGCGATGAGCAAATAGAAGAGATGGCTACTGAGCTGACGCATATGGAGCGAAGCGATCAACGAGCTTACTTAGTGATTACTAAAACTGGCTTAGAGCACTTGTTGGGTGAAGGTGGCGAACAAACAATAGCGCTGGATGAGCATCAAGGAGCGTTAGCGACTGTCGAAGCGCTTCGAGGCAGTGCGAGTGTACGTGACACGGTGTTTAAATCGCGTATGGGCGAGGAAACCATTAGCGATGGTACGCGCTTTTATGGCTTAAAAGATGAAGGTGAAAGCCATCGCGACCAAACTGCTACTATCGAACTGTTGGTCACGGATACCTGGTTAAATCAGGGCGGCAGTGAGTCGGATATCTCTCTGCGTTCCACTCAGCTGGCTAACCTTTTAAGGGAGATGGGCGCCGAGCAGAGAGATGGGTTAGTGCATGAGTTGAATCGCTTTGGTCAGGGCGATATACCTTTGGCACAGCGTTCCTTCACTGATCTGCAAGATGAAAACCAAGGGTTAAGCAATCGGATCGATTCGCTGATTGAAAGCGACGATGTTGAAGCGCTTTTGGCAACTGCAACGTTGATCTCAGGGGAACAGAAAGAGGATTTTTGGACGGTCACTGCGCTGGCAGAGAAAAATGTAGATCCTCTGGTTAATCTACTTCAGCAAAGCGATGGAACCGTTCGCAGCCAGATAGTAGAAGCTTTAGCACAACAGTCTGGTTTAGTGGATAGCGGAACGAAGTCGCGCGACGAGGTGGTTGAGCAGGTCGATGATCTGATTGAGTTTTTTGAACAAGACCCTAGTGAGCAGGATGTTCAACGCTATGTAGACAAGTTATTTACATAAGTTACTTACATAAGCAGCTTACATAAGCTACTTACATCCGTTATTTGGAAAGGCTGTCGAAGTAAGCGGCATATAGTCTGAGTGTAAGTTGACCACATGTGAATAAAAAGGAGGCCTCAGCCTCCTTTTTATCTATTGTGGATAACTTTTTTATTAAATACTCATCAGAACAGATTTCACTTCGGTGTAATGTTCGATGACATCACTCCCCATCTCGCGGCCTAAACCGGATTGTTTATAACCACCAAATGGCAGGGCTGGATCTAGGGCTGTGTGGCAGTTCACCCACACAGAACCAGCTTTGATTCGTGGGATCATACGGTGTACTTGGGATAAGTTGTTGGACCAGATACTTGCGCCTAAGCCATATTGGCTGTCGTTCGCAATTCTCACCGCTTCATCGATATCGTCAAATGGCATGGCGACCAATACCGGGCCAAAAATCTCTTCCTGAACCACCGTTGAGTTTTGATTTACATCGACCATGACGGTTGGTTTAACGAAGAAGCCTGGGCCTGCATGAGCATCACCACCGGCGGTAATGGTTGCGCCTGCGCTGATGCCTTGCTGGATGTAGTTGCAAACGCGCTCTTGCTGGCGTGCCGACACCAGTGGCCCCATCTGTGCGTTAGGGTCTAGGCCCGCGCCTAAGGTCATGTTGGAAGCGATATCAGAGATATCGGCCACCACGTTATCAAAATGTTTTTTCTGCACGTATAGACGTGAGCCGGCACAACAGACTTGGCCTTGGTTGAAGAAGATCGCATTGGCAGCTCCGGCTGCAGCGCTTTGAATATCGGCATCTTCTAAAACGATAGTTGGAGATTTTCCGCCTAGCTCGAGTGTTACACGAGTCATTGTGTCGAGCGCAGCTTTACCGATCAGCTTGCCAACCTCGGTAGAGCCTGTGAACGTTAACTTATCCACATCAGGGTGGTGCGATAGCGCAGCCCCTGCTTCATGACCGATACCCGTGACAACGTTCAACACTCCAGCAGGGTAACCCGCTTCTAAGGCCAGTTCTGCTAGCTTCAAAGCGGTTAGCGGCGTTTCTTCAGCCGGTTTTAATACTACGGTACAGCCTGTGGCTAAGGCGGGGCCCAATTTCCAGCATGCTAACAGTAGCGGGAAGTTCCACGCCACAATTGCACCGACAACACCCACCGCTTCACGGCGAGTGTAGCCATGAAACTGAGCATCCGGCATGAAAGGTACAGAAACATCGACACTGCGGCCCTCTATCTTGGTCGCAAAGCCGGCCATGTAGCGTAGGAAATCTACCGCTAGGCGAATATCGACATGCTCTGCAATAACCACGCTCTTGCCGTTATCGATTGACTCTATCTCTGCGAGAAGGCCGGCATTTTTCTCAATGAGGTCTGCAAAATCCCACAGTAATTTTTGGCGATCGACAGGTTTTATGCGACTCCACTCTGAATCTTCAAATGTTTTACGTGCGGTGGCGACTGCGCGGTCTATATCTGCTTTATTACCGCCAGGGACGGTTGCAATTTTCTCACCGTCAGATGGATTGACCACATCTAACGTACGCCCGTCTTCGGCATCTAGCCATTGCTCTCCAATTAGGAATTTATGCTGGCGTTGGATAAACGCGAGGGCTTCCGCAGAGGGGGATAGCTTTGATTCGCTCATAGTTAAACCTTCTTATTGTTGTTTCTGGTTATACAGAGAAACCCGCACTAGCTTGCAAATTTCCCGAACAGTTGTGTCTCAGTTATCGCAAAGGCCGTGCCATGTTCATATTTTTTGCTTAACACTATGAAAAGAAAGGAGAAATTGTATTCCGGTACTTTAGTATGAATTTCTACGACTGTTTAACTATGAGACAGGGTGTAAAAAAATAAGGCAGTGAAGCCTGAGCGGACTGACTGGCTTTCTGAGAGGTTGATCAATAAGTGTTGCATTTCTGAACAGCAGTGTTGCGGAATGATACAGAAAATTCTTTGGTGAACGATCTAAGTAATTACCCTTATGTTTTTATCTTATTGAAAAATAACGAATTAAAGTATTTGGCACATGCTGTGCAATAGATTCAGGCAGGTTAGAACTACGGGCGACCGTCGTTGCTCAACAATAAACATAAAAGGAGTCTGGCCTTGATGAAGAACCTCAAACTACCCCAATTGATGGGTGGCGCTGTGTTAGCAGGTTTGATGCTGCAAGCAGGCGTAACCCATGCAGCGGCAGATGCCGAAGCTATTATCAAAAACAAGTGTCTGGCTTGTCACAGTGAGGAGCAGGCTGAGCCGGCTCAATTTAGTCGAATGAGTCATCAGCGTAAATCGCCTGAAGGTTGGTTGATGAGCATTGCACGTATGCAAGTGATGCACGGGCTGAAAATTAGTGATGATGAACGTCGGACGCTGGTAAAACACTTTTCCGATACTCAAGGCCTTGCGCCAGAAGAAACCGCAGGTGCACGCTACGCGATGGAACGCCGCCTAAATACGATGGAAACGTATGAGTCTTCAGCGTTTGAAGAGATGTGTGCCCGTTGTCATTCCGGTGCGCGTGTAGAGCTGCAGAGAAGACCTGCAGCTGAGTGGGAAAACCTAGTGCACTTCCATTTAGGTCAATGGCCAACTCTGGAATATCAAGCCTTGGCACGTGACCGTGATTGGATGCAGCTTGCGCTGAACGAAATGGTGCCACAGCTAGCCGCTGACTTACCGTTGAAATCGGCTAGTTGGGATAAGTGGAAGAGCATGAAGAAAGTACCTATGGCGGGCCGTTGGAGTTTTAGCGCTCAGATGCCCGGTAAAGGTGATGCTCGCGGTGTAATGACGATTACCGGTGGTAAGCGTGATCAATATAAGGTGAAACTCGAAGGTGAGTTTGCCGATGGCTCTGCGTTAAAGGGGCAGGGAAGTGCCATTGTTTATACCGGTTATGAGTGGCGTGCAAATCTGAAAATTGATGGTGTCAAAATGCGCCAAGTGTTTGCAGCTTCCGCCGATGGCGCAGAGCTGACAGGTCGTATGTTTGAGACTGTTCATGATGAAGCCGGCATGGATTTTACTGCGGTTCGTGAAGGTAGCGCTCCTAAGCTTCTTTCTGTGCAGCCTGAATTTATTCGTGCAGGCAGTACCGAGGTCTTAACGTTAGTCGGCACGGGCTTAGGCAATAAGCTGTCACTGGGTAAAGGCTTGAAGGTGATGGAAGAGTTGTATCGTGATGACAATAAAGTAGTTGTTCAGGTCAAAGCATCTAAAGATGCGGCGATGGGAACTCGTTCCGTTTCTGCCGGCAAGGCGAATGGCGCATCGCTTAACGTATTTGATCAGATTGGAAGCGTCAAAGTTGTTCCAAGCTTTGCTGTCGCTCGTGTAGGCGGTAATGGTGGATCAACCCCTAAATATAACGCCCATTTTCAAGCCGAAGCATGGATGAACGGTGCCGATGGAAAAGCAGGTACCGATGATGATATGCGTATAGGTTTTGTACCGGCGAGTTGGCATGTGGAGCCGTTTGATGCGCAAGCTGAAGCGGATCGTGATACGCACTTTACGGGCAAAATGGATGCTAAAACAGGTCTGTTTACTACCGCTGCTGCCGGTCCTAACCCCGAGCGTCGTATGTCTACAAACAACGCTGGTAACTTAAAAGTGGTTGCCGATGTGAAAGAGAATGGCAAAACCTTGAGTGCCGATGGGCAACTTATTGTGACGGTTCAGCGTTGGAACAATCCTCCGCTACCTTAGGCCTCCCCTGACTAAATCTTTGCTGTGAATAACACGACAAAAATAAAATTAGTGAGGAGGGCCGCTTTATGGGTGCCCAATTAAATTTAGTAGAACAGAACCTACATTTGGTAGAAGTAAGTTCAAAGCAGTTACTGTTTCATATTCCGTCTAGCAGCTTGTTTGAGCTCGATGGGTTAACGAAGCAGGTAATTGATCTGCTAAGGCTACGGCCGCAGCAGACAGCTGAACAGCTGATTGGTGAGCTTTCTGGCTTTACTGAGCAGCAGGTCAGCGAAACGATTCGTGAGATGGTGGCTTTAGAGCTTATCTCTGATGGTTCGCCATTGACTGCCGAGATCGGCCTTAAGAAGGTGACGGAGTTTCCGCTTAATACCGTGGTATTGAACGTGAACACGGGTTGCAACTTAAGCTGTAGTTATTGCTATAAAGAGGACTTAGACAAGCCTTCTGCAGGCAAGAAAATGGATTTCATCACGGCCAAACAATCAGTTGAAATGCTGATTGAAGAGTCGCCTAACGAAGAGCGATATAACATTGTCTTCTTTGGTGGCGAGCCGCTTTCTAACTTGAGCCTGATCAAGCAGGTTGTAGCGTTTGCCGAAGCGCGTTTTGCTGATTTAGGTAAGCCGGTCGATTTTACGATGACGACCAATGCAACGCTTCTGACAGAAGAGATTGTGGATTGGTTAAACCAGCACCGTTTTGGCATCTCTATCAGTATGGATGGCCCCAAAGCTATCCATGATAAGAATCGCATTACCGTGGGAGGACAGGGAACTTATGACGTTGTTAGCCGTAAAGCGCAAATGTTGTTATCTCGCTATCGCTCACGCCCTGTAGGTGCTCGCGTTACGTTGACCAAAGGCATCACGGATGTAGAGCGCATCTGGGATCATCTTTTTAATGAGTTAGGCTTCTCTGAAGTGGGCTTCGCGCCAGTAACTTCAGGTGATGTTAGCTATTTCAACCTCAGCGATGAGGAGCTGGTGGATGTTTTTACAAACATGAAAGCATTGGGCCAGAAATACTTAACGGCGGCGCTCGAACATCGAAATATTGGTTTCTCCAATATGCATCAGCTCATTACTGATATCCACGAAGGGAATAAAAAAGCTCTACCTTGTGGTGCGGGTGTGGCGATGTTGGCGGTTGATCATGAAGGAGGCTTAAACCTTTGTCACCGCTTTACGGGGTCCGATCTTGATACCTTTGGGGATGTTCAAACCGGCATCGATAAATCTAGATTAGGCGAATTTTTAGATCAGCGGTTAGATCGAAGTAATACCGGCTGTGAAAGTTGTCGAATCCGTAATTTATGCTCTGGTGGTTGCTACCACGAAAGCTACGCTCGTTTTGAAGATCCAACTCAACCTGTTTATCACTACTGCGAACTGTTGCGGGACTGGGTGGACTTCGGTATCGAAGTTTACAGCCGCATCATGGCCGAAAATCCGGCTTTTATCGACAGTTACATATCTCCTCGGAGGGCTCACTGATATGAAACATCTCAAGCCTCTTAATAATAAAGCACAACTCCTGGATTCGGCAGTAGAAGAAGGCCAGGTTGAAGAAGTCGTTGCGATGCAATCCATCGCCGGTTGTACCGCTACAACCGATCCCGGTTGGGAGATAGATGCGTTTGGTGGCGTTACCTCGCTATGCCAGCCAATGGAATCTGATCTGTATGGTTGTGCTGATCCTTGCTGGTGGCCTGCTCAAGTACCGGACATGATGAACACCTATCCGGATTGGAATGAGAAAGCGCACAAATCGGGTGAAGATTGGCGCAATCTTGGCACTGTTTTTCCCGGCGATAACGACTAATTCATAGGATGCTAACGATGAACAAGAAAAATACGCTTCGTCGCTCCATGGCTGCCATGCTGGCGACAGTTACTTTGGGCGCAATGGCCCTAATATCGAGTACCGTGATGGCTGCGCAGGGGCCTGCGCTCAAATCCGGTGACGAATATATGATAGTGGCAAACTACCCTAATCAGATGCATGTTTTGGATCTGAAAACCGATTCAATTTATAAAACGTGCGATATGCCTGATCGGTTTGGTCCGGGGGCTTTGCAGGTATCTCCTGATAAGAAAACCGCTTATATCCTTAACAATGGTTATGAGGATATTTATGGGGTTGATATGGATACCTGTGAAGTAACGTTCCATGCCCGTATGGCTGCGAACAAGAAAGAGCGAACTAAGACGATCTACGCATTCGCGTTGAGCTATGACGGCAAAGAACTGTATGCCGTACAGAACCCTACGCTTATGGAAAGAGATCATTACCGAGTTCAGCCAACCCGCTTAGCCGTTTACAGCACGGACGCAGGGGTGAATGCTAAACCTATTCGCACTTTCCCTTCACCGCGATTAGTCACTGCTATGCAGGTGGGTAAAGATGGTGGCCTTTATATGGCGGGTGCAGATATCTACAAAATGGATGTCAAAACCGGTGAATATGAGGTGTCAGTACCTAGTCGTAACTGGAAACGAGAGCGTTACGTTCAACCTGATGTGTTGAATGTTTGGGCGGTGCAAACCCCCACTCAAGATTTCACTATCTTGTATACAACAGCGCGTTTTCAGAAGGGATCTGAAGATCTAAATTCGGCTGATTGGTTGTATGGCTACTTTAATATCAATTTGGAAACAGGAGAAACCGAAACCAAAGATTTTGGCCCTATCACCGAAATCTATTTTACGGGCACACGTTCTCCTAAAGATTCCAACATTATGTATGGCGTACTTAACCGTTTAGCTAAATATGATATTGAGAAGCAAACGTTACTGAAAGCGGCGGAACTCGATCACTCATATTACTGCATTACCGTCAGCAATGATGGTAGCAAACTGTATCTGGCAGGTACCCATAACCACGTGGCTGTATTTGATGCCGATACGTTAGAGCGCTTGAATACGATTACGCTGCCGGGCGGTGATATGTCGACGACAACGGCACAGGTATTCATCCGTTAATTTCATGTCGTATCAAACGGAAGTAAAGCGACAGTAACGCGTTTCACGCTTTATTAGTCGGTATTTGTTTTAGCAGGATCCACTCTGACATTCCCCCCTATAGACGGCCTCAATCGAGGCTGTCGGGGGAGCTTTTTGCCAGAAGTTAGGCTCCTTATAAGAAAAAGAACCCAATTGGAATCTAACAATGAACAAGAAAAATAGTAAATTCCTTGCGTTTAACGGGCTTGCTAGTGCCGTAATGATTGCCAGTATGGCAACGGGCAGTGTAGCGCAGGCCGCTGAGATATATAACAAAGATGGCAAAACCTTAGAATTTAATGTCGAAGGCATGGCTGGTGTTTTCTCGACTGATGAAAACTACACCGGCACGCCGGGAGATAAGGATTGGCAGGAAGCTTACCTTAAAGGTGATCTGGTTGGCCGAAGCACGATGGAAAACGGTGCCAGTGTTTACGGTGGCCTAGGCGTTATCGGTTTAGGGACTTGGGGTGATGGTGATGCTGGGGGGTTAACCAACGGCAGTGAACGTGAACTGAAAATTGAGAATGCTTTTGTCGGTTGGCAAAGTAGCGATGGTTTATTTGATCTCTCTGTTGGCCGTCAGCAGTTTATGTTGGGCGATGGTTTTATCATTGCAGGTGATGCTATTAGTGCTGGTGCCCCTTTACCTACGGCCGATCGTGGTGGTGCATATTATTTGGCCGCTCAGAAAAGCTTCGATAAAACCGCAATATTGAAAATAGATCCAGAAGGGCCCGTTCGTGGCGACCTTTTCTGGTTGCAGTCAGATAATCCATATCATCAGGATACAGAGCTTGCGGGGATCAATGTTGAATTTGTAGATGATGCCAAAGGGACCTTAGGCCTGAGTTACATGTCCGTATTAGATGTTGAGGCCAACACTGGTTTGAGTGCTTGGAATCAACGTGATGGCATGGATGTTATTAGTTTGCGCGGTCAAGGCAGTATGGGTGTTGAAAACCTGTTCCTCTCTTTCGAGTATGTTGATGAAAGTGGTGGTGATACCGCGACGAAGATCGATGCCAATGCCTGGTACGTAGAGGCTGGCTGGACGTTCTCTGATATAGCATGGTCTCCAACAATAAATTATCGTCATGCAGAGTTTTCAGGTGATGACAGCTCTACGGCGACAACTAATGAAGCGTTTGATCCGCTTTTCTTTGGTCCGTCGCCACGAGGGTTTGGCACTTGGTTCCAAGGAGAGGTCTCTTCAAACTATGCCGGTTCGTCGGGCAATACGGGGAATTCGGTCGATCGTATAGAGTTGATGTTGCAGCCACGTGAAGACTTGAGCATTGGCCTACAGTATTGGGATCTGGGTAAGGAAGATGATGCCAACGATCGCTCTGCTACGGAGGTCGATCTATTTGCGCTTTGGTCAATTAATGATAATTGGGTTTTCAGTCCGATGGTCGGTTACTACAAACCTGATGGCTCGAATGTTATTGCGAGTCAAGGCAATGATAATTCGAACCTATATCTGCAAGGGGTACTGATGTACTTCTATTAATTTAGTATTTCCTACAGGCAGGGGAGACCCTGCCCCTTCAACGCCGTGGTCTGGTAGCTTTTTATTGTTGCCTCTCTATCGCCTTCCATGGTGCAGTTTTCTGCACCGTGGCTTTTTGGTTTTTAGAGAGTCCTTATTGTTTAAGGTGCTTGCTTTTAAAAGCAGGCAGTTGGGGCAGATGAATAAAGTTTGATTGTAAAGTAGGCAGTGATGCAGTTATAACTAGATTGTTTATAAAAATACCTATTTTTATGTGTGCCTAAAAAAATAATAAGAGGTCAGGCGTCATGAATAAGCCGAGTAATCCGTTTACTTCTACGGGTTCATTACATTCAGTGGAGATCGCTCGCCAGCATCTACTCCAGCAAGGTGAGGTCCCTAGTGGCGTTCTGCGCAGTGAGATAGAGGATTCCTGGCAGAGAAGCGTTGAGGCCGGCTTAGACTGCGGTGCACCTCTCGATCTGGAAAATCTATCAGGTGACAGTGTCGTCGATCTGAAAGAGAAAAATCGCAGTCTAATCGAAGCGGCGCATCCTGAAGTTAAACAGTTGGTAGATTACTTTGCTTCCGTTGGGGGCTTAGTCATGCTGGCCGATGCCAATGCCACCATTTTGGGAGTAAAAGGGGAGAAGCGTCATCTCGATTCTAAAATGCGTTATGCCCTGCAACCCGGCGCTAATTGGGATGAAACGCTACGCGGTACTAATGCCGTTGGTACGGCGGTAGTTGATCGTTGCCCTGTGATGATCACGGGTAATGAGCACTTTTTAGATAGTGTCGGTTATTTGTCTTGCTGTTCTGCTCCGATTACCGATGCCGCAGGAGAAGTACTGGGTGTATTGGATCTGACATCACCTACCGATAATCGTGATCTCCCACCCAACTCCAGCTTAGTTCAACAAGCGGTACGCTCTATTGAAAATCGCATGTTTAGTGGTCAGTTTCAGCAGCAAATAGTGTTGAGTGTCCATAGCCGTCCTGAATATCTGCGTTCTTCATGGCAGGGGTTAATGGCTTTGGAGCTAGATGGTTATATTCAAGCGGCGAATGAACAAGCTTGTCAGCTGTTGAATCGTAAGCGAGAGCAGTTGGTTGGAAAAAACCTTGAAGAACTGTTTGGTGTACGTCCTGAGGCGCTGCTGACTGACTTGCACCGCAAAGGGAGAGGGCAGTTACATACGCGTAATGGCGATTTTGTGTGTGAGTTACTGCATTTTCCAAATAGTTTACCTAGTTCCGTCAAGACGCATACCGATAAGCCTAATCGGAAAGTGACAAAAAAGGTTGAAATTAAAGCTCCGAAGTTAACCGAGCTGTCTGGTAAAGATGCTCGTTTGCAAAAAGGGGTACGGATGGGAAGTCGTGCTCTTGCCCATGAATTACCGGTATTGATTCAAGGTGAAACCGGTACAGGTAAAGAGGTGATGGCGAAATCTTTGCACCTGGATAGCCGTCGTAGCGCTGGTCCTTTTGTGGCGGTCAATTGTGCGGCGATTCCCGAGGGCTTAATTGAATCGGAGCTGTTTGGTTATCGAGAAGGTGCTTTTACGGGCTCTAGAAAAGGAGGTATGGTCGGCCGGTTAGAGCAGGCACAAGGTGGCACGTTGTTTCTGGATGAAATTGGAGATATGCCCTTAGCGCTCCAAGCGAGATTGCTGAGAGTCTTGCAAGAAAGAACGATTGCGCCTTTAGGTGGGGCTGAGGAGATCGCTTTAGATATCGCGGTGATCTGTGCGTCCCATCGTGACCTGAAAGCGCTGGTCGCAGAAGGTTGCTTTAGGGAAGACCTCTATTACCGGTTGAATGGTGTTTGCTTAAGGATTCCAGCGTTCCGTGATCGCACCGATAAGCTGGAATTCACGCGTTATTTCCTTAATCAATTGACGCCTGATGGACGCAGTATTGAGATCGCGCCGGAATTGATGCGCCAGCTGCAAGATTATCATTGGCCGGGTAATATTCGTCAGCTTGAAACGACACTGCGTGTGGCAATTGCTTTTATGGAACCCGATGAGCGGTTGATCGATAGCAGTCACATTAGTGATGATTTTTTAGAGGAACTCAGTAGTGTGCATGCTGACAACGTTATTAATGAGCTTGTCGGCGGCGCCCCTTCGCTGAAGAGTACTGAGCTGCAAACGATTCAACAGACTTTGCAGCAGCACGAGGGTAATATTTCGGCGACAGCGACCGCTCTGGGTATTAGCCGAGCCACGCTTTATCGGAAACTGAAGATTATTGAAGGTGAGTGATACTTTCGATAAACGATAAATAAAAAGACCGCGCATCGCGGTCTTTTACGTTTTAGAGTGTTGTTTCTTTAGTTTTTGTATCAGGTTTTTCTGCGCTTAGGGCCAACTGCTGTTTAGCTTTGGGTGTTTCAATCCGCGCCAAGTAATCTTTCAGTTGCCTCTGGAAGGCTGCTTTTTTCTTACCGGTTAACGATACCGCAATAGGTATTTTTGCCGTCATGGCGTTAACAGGTCTGCCGTTCACATGTAGTTCGAAATGCAGATGTGCGCCTGTCGAACGGCCAGTATTACCCGATTGAGCAATTTTTTGACCGCGTTTAACTCGCTGACCTTTGACAACGTAAGACTTATTCAGATGTAGGTAGCGCGTTTTATAGCTCTGGCCATGTTTAATCTCGATATACAGCCCTGCGTATTTGTGGCGAACAACACGACTGACAATACCATCACCGGTGGTAACTACCGGTGAGCCTTTACGCATCGCAAAGTCGGTACCATTGTGAGGACGGATCAAGCCGGTAACAGGGTGACGGCGACGCGGGTTGAAATTGGACGATAAGCGGTATTTGCCATTGAAAGGGTAGCGCTGAAAGGCTTTTTCAAGGTTGCGTCCTTTCTCATCGTAGTAGTTATCTTCAAATAAGAACGCGTTGATATTATGTCGGCGATTTTTTATGCGTATCGCTTCGATTTTATTATTGCCAGTGGCTTCATTATCAACATATTGGCGGGATAGAAGGACTTCGAATTTATCTCCACGCTGAATATCGCGGCGGAAATCAACGCGCTTTTTCAATAACTCAGTGATGGTCTGTGCTTCCCATTGGCTTAGGCCTGCCTGTTTGCCAGAGCCTGTGAAACTGTAGAGAATTTCACCGCTGATGAGTTTTTGCTTCCATTCGCCTTCTAGCTGAACTTCGTTAAATTCAAAACCATCGCCTTCCTTGCGCTGATAAACCACTTTATGGGCTAAGCTGAATTGCAGCTCCAAACGTTGTAGTTTTTGATCCTGCTTATCGAATACCAATGTATGCCCAGGTTTAAGATTATCGAGGGCTAAAACGTTTAGATCGGCTTCTAAAAGCTGATACATGGTTTTTTGTGGTAGCTGAAGACGTTCAAAGATCTTACTGAGCGTATCGCCTTTTCGAACGATATATTGATAACCATTGCCCTGTCCAAGCGCGGGAACGAGCAGTGTCTCGTTAACGGGAACTTGATCAAAGGTCCAAGGGGCTTTTAACTGACGTATGCTAAACGTAGGTGTTTCAAATAGTGGCGCGTCAGTATCTATTAGGTGATCTAAAGAGAGCGGCGTACTTGAAATGGCGTCGTCAGAAGAGGGTAGAAAAGCGGCCAACAAAAGCAGAGCGGCTAATGCGGCTAATGCTTGTTGGTGAAGTTTCGGCAGTGCCGTCATAAAACCTGTTGAGGCTGAAATCCAGCGCATCAATTTAAACCATCGTACATAAATTAAAGTTTGATACTTAGAATCATATACGATTTATCCCTGAAAGGCCCGTGTTTACTAATGATAAGCATGCGCCTTCTCATAACTTTAGTGGTAAAATGCAGCGATTGGCTCAAGGGGAAACTGTTTTTCCTTTGTTATTGCGTTGAAATTCGAGCACTAGGCTTCGATGATGGTCGCATCTTTGAATGATCAGAGTAGAGAGATCTAATGGCTAAAGGCACTTTGTATGTTGTTTCTGCCCCATCAGGTGCAGGTAAAACCAGCCTCGTAAAGGCGATGTTGGCGCAAGATAATGAGATTGTGGTCTCTGTTTCTCATACGACAAGAGAGATGCGTCCTGGCGAACAAAATGGCGTGGATTATAATTTTGTTACCATGAATCAGTTTAATCAGATGATCGAAGCGTCTGATTTTCTTGAGTTTGCTGAAGTCTTTACTAATAAGTACGGCACGTCTCAGCGTTGGGTTGAAGCGCAATTGGAGCAAGGCAAGGACGTTATTCTTGAAATTGATTGGCAGGGCGCTCAGCAGATCCGTCGTTTGATGCCGGATTGTCTCTCTATTTTTATTCTTCCTCCTTCACGTGATGCTCTCGAGCAGCGATTGACGAATCGTGGTCAGGATAGTGAAGATGTTATTGGTTTGAGAATGTCTGAAGCGGTCAGCGAGATGAGTCATTATGCTGAATACGACTTCTTGGTTATTAATGATGATTTTGATACCGCGCTGAACGAGTTACACGGTATTTTTCTTGCCGAACGTATGAAAATAAGCCAACAACAAGATCGTTGCCATGATTTACTGGTTAGCCTCTTGTCATAGAGGCGATGTGGCGGTAAACTGCGCGGTCTTTTCATACACCCCAAATTTTCGAGGTTTTACCGATGGCACGAGTTACAGTTGAAGATTGCCTGGAAAATGTAGATAACCGTTTCCAGCTAGTTATGGTTGCCGCTAAACGTGCGCGCCAGTTAGCGACTGGTGGTAAAGAAGCGAAAGTAGAGTGGGAAAACGATAAGCCTACTGTTGTGGCACTTCGCGAAATCGCTGAAGGTCATACAGGTCGCTCTATTTTGGACGAAATCGAACGCGATTAATCGTTCAGATCTGCATTTCTATACAAACGCCCTGATTTATCAGGGCGTTTGCGTTATAAAGACTTTTCCTAGTTGCGTTAATACGGCATGATCACCTTATAAGCGCATGTAGTATGGAGAGGCAATGCCAACAATAGACGCACTATCACAACGCCTGAACGATTATTTGGATCCACAGCAGATCCAACAGGTGCGTCGTTCTTACTTTTATGCTGAGCAAGCCCATGATGGCCAGAAGCGTAAAAGTGGTGAACCTTATGTTACTCATCCCCTTGCCGCTGCGAATGTCTTAGCAGAGCTGCGTATGGATCATCAAAGCTTGATGGCGGCGATGTTGCATGACGTTATTGAAGATACCGATATTAATTATGATGGGATCGAATCCCAGTTTGGTAAAGCGGTTGCCGATATTGTTGATGGCGTATCCAAGCTAACCCACCTTGAATTTGAGACCAAAGCTGAAGCCCAAGCGAGTAACTTCCAGAAAATGGTATTGGCCATGGCGGAAGATATTCGCGTTATTTTGGTTAAGCTGGCCGATCGACTTCACAATATGCGCACATTGGGCGCAATGCCTCCTCATAAGCAACGCCGAATTGCGCGTGAAACCCTCGATATATATGCACCTATTGCTGCGCGTTTAGGTATGCGTGATGTACAGGTGGAGTTGGAAGATCTTGCTTTTCAGGCGCATTTCCCGATGCGATCAAAACATATCCGAAGGGCGGTTGTTCAGGCGCGTGGGCAGCGCAAAGATGTTATTAGCAGCATTCAAGAGACAATCGAAAAGCGTCTAGAGAAAGAGGGGCTTAGTGGCCGAGTCAGTGGTCGCGAAAAACACCTTTATAGCATCTACTCTAAGATGAAGGCCCAGCGTAAGTCGTTTTCTGAGATTATGGATGTCTTCGCCTTTAGGGTTGTCACCGACAGCGTGGATGATTGTTACCGTACCTTAGGTGCTGTGCATAATCTTTATAAGCCGGTGTATGGGCGATTTAAAGATTATATAGCCATTCCAAAAGCCAACGGTTATCAGTCGCTACATACGGACCTGTTTGGCGCAAGAGATATCACTATTGAGGTCCAGATCAGAACGGAAGAGATGGATTCTGTTGCGAGCCAAGGTATCGCAGGTCATGGCGATTATAAGAACGATGATGGTTCTGATTCGTCAGAAAGTGTATCGGGTTCGTATAAACGTGCACGTAAATGGGTGCAGGGCTTATTGGAGATGCATCAGCGTGCCGGTAACTCGATGGAGTTTATCGATAGCGTTAAGACCGATCTATTTCCTGATGAGGTCTATGTATTTACGCCATTAGGTAAAATCATGGAACTCCCCAGTGGCGCGACTGCAGTTGATTTCGCGTATGCCGTGCATACCGATGTCGGTAACTCGTGTGTTTCCTGCCGGATCAATCGCCGCTTAGCCCCGCTCTCTCAGCCGCTTGAGAATGGTCAAACGGTTGAAGTTATTACCACGCCAAGTGCGCAGCCAAACATGGCATGGCTGAACTTTGTTGTAACGGGCAAAGCGCGTACCGCTATTCGTCACTATTTGAAAAATCAGCAGCGGCATGAATCGGTTGAATTGGGTCAACGTTTGTTGAATCAGTTTCTTGCTAACTATGGTGCCGCACTGAACGATATCGACCCTTTCAAACTGCGTGAGCTGTTGCTAGAGGCCGAATTAGATAGTCTTGATGATCTGTTAGAGGATATCGGTTTAGGCAACCGTATGGCTTATGTGGTGGCTAGACGTCTCCGTCCAGAAGCCCCCCAAGCGGTGAGCGATGACGTAAGTGACCGTACTCGCCGTCAAAAACCAATGTCGATCAAAGGCACGGAAGGGATGGTGTTACAGTATGCTAAATGTTGTTTGCCGATTCCGGGAGACAAGATTATTGGCCATATTAGCACCGGCCGAGGCCTTGTTATCCATCAAACCGATTGTCGCAATATTGGTTATCTTAGAGATGACCCTGAAAAATGTATCTATCTCGAATGGTCCGACACGCTAGAGGAAGAGTTTAGCGTGAATCTGAAGACCGAGGTGGAATCGCACCGCGGTATTATTGCTGAGCTTGCTACCACGGCGTCCAGTGTTGGAGCGGATGTTGTTGCCATTGATATGAGCGATCATGAAGGGCAATTGGCCAATGTTCATATGGAAGTGACGGTGACGGACCGAATTCACCTTGCACGCGTGATGAAGAAATTACGTAATCTGAAAAGCGTGAATCGTATCACCCGCGAATAGATTAGCCTCTGTATTTCATGAGGCTATTCACCCAGCGCTAACCCTTCACGTCTTTTATCCACACCACTTTCCCATTTACCATTCGGTAAGCGTCTAAACGCATGTAAACCACTATTTAGATCACGCACTTTAATCTTATGCCCTAAGGTTTCTAAGGCGGTTTGCAGGTTAACGGCTGCTGTACCTGCTTCTAGCTCGGTTAAACCATTTCGATTACTTACATGCGGTTGGTTAATTGCATCTTGTAGTGACAATTTGCTATTGAGCATGAACAGCAAGCTTTCAGCGACATAATTGATAATACGGCTTCCGCCTGGAGAGCCGACGGCGGCGTGTAAATTACCGTCTGTATCAAAGATCATAAAGGGAGACATTGAACTGCGCGGGCGTTTCCCGGGCTGAACTCTGTTGGCTATCAGTTTTCCTTGGTCGCTCGCGACAAATGAAAAATCGGTTAGCTGGTTGTTGAGTAAAAAACCTCCCACCATCAACGTTGATCCAAACGCCATCTCTATACTGCTAGTGATCGAGACCGCATTTCCCCATTTATCGACAACTACAAAATGGCTGGTGGAAGGCAGTTCAGGCGACCTATCATCCGCTTGCGATAGTGTGATTCCTTGAGGTTGACCAGGTTTTGCTGGGCCTAAGTCTTTTGTTTCGTTGATCAGCGTTGCGCGTTGCTTAAGATAGCGTGGATCTAATAGCTCTTTCGTCGGCACATCAACAAAGTCGCTATCGGCTAAATAGCGGCCGCGGTCAGCGAAGGCGAGTTTAGAGGCTTGTGTAAATAAGTGTTTAGCTTGCGCGCTGTTGGGGTCAAGATCTGAATAATCGGTGTGCTCTAACAGTTTTAGTATCTGCAGAACGGTAATGCCACCTGAAGTCGGTGGTGGGAATCCGCATACTGTATAGGTGAGGTAGGGTAAGCAGATCGGGTCCCTTTCCACCGCTTGGTAGTTGGCCAGGTCTTTTTGAGTGAGTAAGCCTGGGTTGTCTTCAATGCGGCTTACATGTTGCGCTATTTCAGCGGCAAGTGGACCTTTATAGAATGCATCTGTCCCTTGATTAGCAATTAACCTGAGGCTCTTTGCTAGTGAGGCGTTGGTGCGAGTGAAGCCGATAGGTAATGGCTCTCCACTTTCTAAAAAGAAATAATTGCGCCCAGCAGGGTAACGATCTAGACCGGGGTTGATACGGCTGGCGATTAGTTTGTGAAGTCGTGGCGTGACTTTAAATCCATGTTCAGAGGTAGAGATGGCATCGCTAAATAGTTGTTTCCAGGTAAGTGCGCCATGGTTGCTATGAGCGAGTTCAAGCATCTTTAACACCCCAGGAGTACCAACGGAGCGACCGCCTACTAAAGCCTTTACCCAAGGCATCGGTTTGTTATCTTGATAAAAAAGGTGCTGATCAGCATGTAGGGGAGCTGTTTCTCTGCCATCATAAGCGTGAAGCTTTTTTTTGTTTTGGTCCCAGTAGAGTAAAAATGCTCCACCACCAATGCCTGAGGACTGAGGTTCTACTAGGGTTAACATGGCTTGTACTGCAACGGCAGCATCGGCTGCTGTTCCACCTTGCTTTAAAATGTTTAATCCGGCTTCTGTTGCTAAAGGATGGGCGCTGACAACGAGTGATTGATGCTCAACAGAGCGAAGGCCTGTTTGCAGTCCCGTTGCGCTTTCGGGTGCAAGATCCTCCTCAACGGCCTGTGCTGCAGGAAGTGGAAACAGCGCTAAATATAATAAAATTTGGATTAAAGATGAAAATTTCATGATTAAAGTGGCAAAAGTCGGGTTAAAAAGTGAATAATTGATCAAGAGCTTTGCTTTCACAAAGTGTTGCTAATAATCTACTCTTTACATACAGCGAAGACTAGCATTTGGAGAAAGGAAATTGTCAGTAGGTGTGCGCGTTCTGGAAAACAGTGGTGAGTTGCCGCAGTTCCGTTTGGTGTTATTACATGATGCTGAAGGAAAAGCGTTAGCATTGCTACCGGCTACTTCCTTGCTTAATTTGGTTGCTATCTGGAAACAGACCGGTCGTCAGCTTCAACCTGTGAAAGGGGATGATGCGAAGCGGTATTTTGGCCAAGATGCGCTGAAATACCCTGATGGGCAAGCTAAGTTATTGTCTCTTACACTCTTTGTATCGCCAGAGAGTATGCAACAAGAGCAGCTAGAGATTATCGAACCTCATTCAGGGTTAAGTTTTGTCGCGATCGCAGAACAGTTAAAAGCGGGTAGTAGTTGCAACTTGGCCTTAACGGTTGATCAAATCGCTGCAATTCAGCCAGAAGGCGATGATGTTGCTGTTATTACAAAAGCGGTTGAGCGTTTTACGGCATTGCGGGTTAAGCAGCGCTTAGAAGATACGCTGGGTCTACCATCGCTACCGCCGACCGTTAAAAAAATTATTATGTTGCGTTCTGATCCTGAAGCGGGCGTGGATGAATTAGTACCCGTGGTTCGTGTTGACCCGAGTTTGTCTGCTCAGGTGATGAGCTGGGCTGCGTCACCTTATTATGCAGCTCCTGGTGATGTGAGCTCGATTGACGATGCTGTTATTCGTGTACTCGGTTTTGATCTGGTTATCAATATGGCACTGGGTACTGCGATGGGACAGATGCTACGGATACCAGAAGATGGTCCTCGTGGCGCAACACCTTATTGGATGCAGTCGGTATACAATGCCAGCTTTGCTGAAAAGCTATGTCGGATGATGCCTGCGAATGATAGTCGTCCACAGCCTGGGCTAGTGTACCTGTCTTCGTTGCTTCACAACTTTGGCTATCTTGTTCTGGCTCATTTATTCCCACCGCACTTTGTATTGCTCTCGCGCTATATTGAGGCGAATCCTCATTTCGCTTTGGACGCGGTTGAGCAGCAAGTCTTGAGCGTGACACGTGAACAGATAGGCAGCTGGTTGTTGGCAAGCTGGGATCTACCAGAGGCGGTAACAACTGCGATTAGGCAGCAAAACTCACCGGACTATGCGGGTGAACATGGTCAGTATGTGAAGTTGTTGTACCTGTCTAATCGGTTATTACGTCAGCAAGGACTGAGTGATGGCCCTGTGGATGATATTCCGAATGAGCTATATCAAGAGCTAGGCTTGAAGGAAGATGAGGTTGCTAAGGCCTTGCGGCAGCTTATGCGCAACGATGAAGATATTAAAGAGTTAACCACCTTATTGGGTGATTAATGAAAAAAGCCAAGCGCTGAGTCCCTCATCGCTTGGCTATTTGATCTCGCCTGATAGGCTGAGGTTAATCTAGCTCATTTAACTCAGCTTCAAGTGTTTCTAACGCTTCCTGCTGCTCCATCCACGCTTCTTCGGTTTGTTCTGCCTGTTGTTTTAATGAGGCTTGTTGCTGCAATATTGTTTTTAACTTGTCCTTGTTATCTGCTGTATAGAGGCTACTGTCGCTTAGTGCATTTTCGATCTCTTCAAGTGCGGCCAGCTGTGTTTCCATCTCTGCTTCAAGCTTCTCAACATTTTTCTTTATTGGCCTAAGTTGATTTCTACGTTCAGCCGCTAGTCGTTTCTGTTCTTTCCTTTCTGCTGCTGAGAGCGACTTTTTCTCTTCCGTTGCTGGTTTAGAAAATGCCTCCGCTTCTGCTTTCTGTTCTTGGCGCTTTTGCTCTAACAGCCATTTTTGATAGTCATCTAAATCACCTTTGAACTCGGCGACTTCACCGTTGGCCACAAGTAAAAACTCGTCAACAGTATTACGGAGCAGATGGCGATCATGGGAGACTAAAATGAGCACCCCTTCGAATGATTGTAGGGCCAGTGTTAGCGCATGGCGAACCTCTAAATCTAAATGGTTGGTTGGTTCATCCATTAATAATAGATTGGGTTTTTGCCAGGCGATCATGGATAGGGCGACTCGCGCCTTCTCACCACCTGAAAAGTTTTGCACAGGCTCTAGTGCTCGATCACCGAAGAAACCAAAAGATCCTAGGAAATCACGAATCTCCTGTTCAGACGCTTTGGGGCTCATGCGTTTGATATGCAGCAGAGGGGATGCTGCCATATCTAAGGCTTCTAACTGGTGTTGAGCAAAATAACCCACTTGCAGGTTATCACTCTCATGACGTTCACCCTGACAAAGCTGTAGATCACCCACTAGCGTTTTTACTAAGGTCGACTTACCAGCGCCATTTGGCCCTAATAGGCCTATGCGTGTACCGGGTGTCAGCGATAGAGATGTCTTGCCAAGAACTGCTTTATTGTCATAGCCGCACTCGGCATCGGATAAGGTCAGCAGAGGGGAAGACATCTTGTCAGAAGAGCAAAAGTGGAAGCTGAATGGGCTGTCGATATGAGCCGGCGCAATTTTCTCCATGCGCTCTAACTCTTTAATTCGGCTTTGCGCTTGTTTCGCTTTGGTGGCTTTGGCTCTAAAGCGGCGGACGAAATCCTCAATCTCACCGATGCGTTGTTGCTGCTTTGCAAAGGCGGCTTGTTGCTGTGATAGTCGTTCAGCTCTTTGCAATTCAAAGGCAGAATAGCCGCCTTTATAAAGATTTAACTTTTTCTGCTCGACATGGGTGATGTGGCTGACGACATTGTCGAGGAAATCTCGGTCATGAGAGATCAGAATTATCATGCCGGGATACTGCCTAAGCCATTGCTCTAACCAGATGGTTGCATCGAGGTCTAAATGGTTAGTGGGCTCATCAAGTAACAGTAAATCGGATGGGCACATCAATGCTTGGGCAAGGTTTAAACGTATTCTCCAACCGCCAGAGAACTCTTTGACGGAGCGGGTAATGTCATTGTGGCTAAAGCCCAACCCCGCTAATAGCTGTGCTGCACGAGACTCAGCACTATAACCATCAAGATTATCCAGTTCGGCATGAAGTTCACCGATACGGTGTGCTTGGTGCTCTTGTTCAGCTACCTGCAGCTGTTGCTGAATCTTGCGTAGCTCTATATCACCATCAAGTACGTATTCAAGGGCGGATCGCTCTGAAGTAGGAACCTCTTGAGCCATATGAGATATGCGCAGCCCCCCTGGGAGCTCAAGGCTACCGTTATCGCAGTGTAGTTCGCCAAGGAATAGTTTAAATAGCGAGGTTTTCCCCGCGCCATTGGCGCCCACGAGCCCTACCTTCCATCCGGAATGCAGCGTTAAATCGGCCTGCTCTAGCAATATGTTGTGGCCGCGTTGTAAGCTAACTTCTTGTAATTGAATCATGGCGGCGGATTTTAACATAGAGATGCAATTGAAAAATGATCTATGGGCCTTTGCGCTCAATTTTTATCAACAACCAGGGGTTGAAAGCGCTTGTTTGTTGCTGCAAGAGCAGTTTGGTTTGAGTATAAACCGAATTATTTATGCGGCGTGGTGTGGCTGCGAGGGGCAATCGTTACGCGTGAATGAAGCGCTTTTACAAGCGGATAAATGGCAGAAAGGGATTACTCACCCACTCCGTGCAGTCCGTTATGCTGTAAGAGAGCAAAAAAAATCAGATCCAGCGTTAGATGCGTGTTACCAAGCGTTGCGTAAAGCCGAGCTTGCTTGTGAGCAAGTGGAGCTTGCCTTGCTGTATGAGCAGCATCAACAGCACTTATCTAAGGATGAGCGTGAAGGAACGACTTTATTAGGTTATCAAAACATTGAAATTTATCTTAATAGCCACAATGTTGAGTTAGATAGTGAGCTTGAATTGATACTAGGACCGATACTATCAGCCATAAATCACTACTTAGGAACGAATCGCTCGTAATAAACTGGTTTGATAGTGAACTTTACGGTTTAATCGAGTACTAAGACTATTGATATTAGGAAAGCCGTCTATCGTTATCGGCTTATTCCGTAGAATTACAGACAAGGATAATAAGCATGAAACAAACTTTGCTAGCGGTTGCTCTTGGTGCCGCATTAGTTTCGACCACGGCAACAGCAGTGGAACTGAAAACAGAAGAGCAGAAAGTTAGCTACAGTGTTGGCTTGATGGTAGGTGAACAGCTTAAAAACGTACCAAATATTGATTTTGATGCTTTTATTGCTGCAGCTAAGGCTACTTATAATGGTGATGAGCCGAAGTTAACACCGGATCAAGTGCGTGAAGTGATGACTGCTTTCCAGCAAAAACAGATGGAAGAGCAGAAGAAAGAGTTCGCTAAGATTAGTGAAGGCAACCTAGAAAAGGGTAAAAAGTACAGCGCTGAAAATGGTAAGAAAAAGGGTGTTAAAACCACTGAATCTGGCCTTCAGTATGAGATGCTAAATGCAGGTAAAGGTGCCTCACCAACCGCTGAAGATGTCGTTAAAGTGCATTATCACGGCACGTTAATTGATGGCACTGTGTTTGATAGTTCCGTTGAACGTAACGAACCTGTTTCTTTCCCTCTGAATGGTGTTATTCCTGGTTGGATCGAAGGTTTGCAGATGATGAAAGTCGGCGAGAAAGCACGTTTTGTGATTCCAGCTGATCTGGCTTATGGCCCTGCTGGTACGGGTCCAAATAGTCCAATTGGTCCTAATGAAACACTGATTTTCGAAGTAGAGTTATTCGAAATCAATCCTGGCGCTGAAGAGAGCGCAGCAGCGAAATAAACGCTGCTCTTACGGTTACAAAAAAGGCCGCTACATACAACATGTAGCGGCCTTTTTATTGATGCGGGGAGCTATTATTTAAGTTCGTTCATGATGCCGTTAGAGCCTAATGCGTAATACTTACCTTGGCCAAAGCCAACCGCATAAACGCCGGCGTGAACAGGTCCATAAGGATCTCTACGGTGAATCCTCCAGCTACGTAACTCTTCGCCACTGTTAACGTTCCACAGTTGAACTAATCCTGAAGCGGTGCCTGTGAGTAGTTGCTGGCTGTCGGCGGAAAATTTGGCGCTCAAATAGCTGATACGCTTTTGCGAAAAATCTTTAATATTACTTAAAACATGGACTTCTTGAGCGGTGTTTAGATCCCAAATAACGGCCTTATCTAAACTACCCGCGCTGAATGCCCACTGGGTGTTTGGTGAAAGAGCGACAGTGTCGACGACATTATTGAAACTAATCTCTTTTAGCATCTCTCCGGTTTCAACACTCCAGAGCTTTGCCTTATAAGCATCTGAACCTGTGAGTGCCAGTGTGCCATCATCACTTAGGTCAACGCTGCGTACTCGTGCGTCATGACGAAATGTTCGCTGGACGCCGCCATTTTTAATATCAAAGTAGACCGCGGTGTGATCGGCTAAGCCCAGAAGGGCGAAATCACCATTTGGGGAGAGATCCATCTGCATAATCTCTGCAGGTGAGCTCCAAAAGCCTTCAGATGCGCCAGTATTAAGATTCCACAACACCAGGTCTTGTTGATTCGCTGTCGCGGCGTAGCGCTCTTCAGGTGAAAAGGCCGTCGCTGCAATAATAGAGAACTCTTTGGCCCGATGATTCCAGTTATAGAGGCGTTCGTGGTTAGAGGTCTTCCATAAACTGCCGCCATGGTTGAACGAACCTATCGCACTGTATGTGCCTTGAGTCGATATGGTGCCCGTGTAAGCGCCGGTTAAGGCATACTCTTTCCATAGTGAGGGCGCATCACCACTCTCACAACCTACGAGGGAAAGAATTCCTCCGGTCACTAGCAGTGTTTTTAGCATGTGCTGCATATACAGATCCTTATTCCGCGATGGCTTCGCGGTGGGATGTATGCAATACAGCGATCATTTCATCTTCTAACTCAAAGCGTTCTTCTAGAGACTCACCTAATTTTGAAAGTCGCTCAGAAAATTCACGAATCTGCTGCACAGTAGGATCAAGAAGGTTGGAGAAATCATCATTAAAGTCTAGTGCGATATCTGTACTGACTTGAATTTTCGGGAGCAGTTCTTGACCCTCTTCCAAGCTTCCATCAGCAAAATCACTTCCCTCGCGCAGTAGCTGTTCGTATACCTCAAAGTGACCTGATGACAGATAATCCATCAATACTTGGCAGAATCCTTGTACACGGCTATTTAGCTCTTCATTGATACGTTGTTCTGGTAGATGCACAAACAAACTGATTAGCGTTTGGCGTTCTTCTAACCAACCATCAATAATTTCACTGACACCGCCCCAACGTTCTTTAGCGCTCTTACACTTTTCTAACATCCTGCGCTCCTTACCTGCCGACCTCGGCAGTTATATGAAACTTTGGTTTCAACAATAGCAATTGTTGTTCTGATTAGCTTCATATTATTCCTAAGCCGTTTCAGGGTGCAACTGTCGTTTTTGTAAAAACACACTTTTATTGATTATCCTGATTGGGAACAAAGTTATTGTTTGGGATAAAAAAATTATTTTTTCTCTACTGTTGGCCTGCAGAATAGCGCGTTATACTCAGGTTATTGATGGATTTTTATTCGGGGCGATAAATGCTTAAGCGACTGGTTTTATTAATAGTTATGGTTTTCTCTGTGCAATTGGCTTGGGCTGAAGGAGAAGCGGAAAAAACGGTAGAAGACTATGTTAATTATATTGAATTGAAACCGTTTGTGACTAATTTTGGTGGTGTAGGTAAAACACGCTTCTTGAAGTGTGAAGTGACTATCCAAGTATCAAGTGAGTCTGCGCACCATGCAGTTAACTTCCATATGGCGCATATCCGAAATGATCTAGTGTTCTTATTAAGTTCTCAGAAAGATGAGACGGTAGGAACGGTAGAAGCGCAGCAAGCTTTAGCGAAGAAAGCCTTGAAGAAAGTTCAAGATATCTTAGTGGAAGAAGAGGGAGAAGGTTTCGTTTCTGATCTGTTCTTTACCAGCTTTGTCGTTCAGTAGTCGTCGACAAAGCGCTTAGATACAGCATAAAAAAGCAGGCAAAAGCCTGCTTTTTTTATGCTTAGCCAATTTAGCTGGCCATGTACTCTTCAAGGTAGGTATCGAAATCGCAGGTATCCGCCGCTTCAATATCACGTTGTTGCTGTAATGAGTCGCTTTGCATGGCCGTTAGCTTAGTCGCCATGGCTGGATCGACTGGTTCTGCTAATAGAGTTTGTTTATGCTGTTCTGCTTGCTGCATGACAAACTCGCCATAGTTTAGGCCTTGCTCATTCATTACTTTCAGTACTTGGGCCGATGGCGTCAGCTCTGCATTATCTAACTTCGCTTGCTGAGCGTGGATTGAATCAGAGAAACGTTGGCAAGCATATACTTCATCGAGTAATGAAGCGGTACTGGCCATCTCTTTAAGTAGTTCTGTACCCCAGCTGGTAAGGGAGATCTCTTGATCATTATTAATGAGCGTTAATCCGGGCTCTCTGCCTCGTGTCACCACGCGTTGGTGGTTTTCATTGATCTGCTCGCACTCTTCTGTACTGATCTCTTTCTCTTCCATCAATAGACAGGAAATTAGGAAAAGATCTAAGAAGTCTGCTTGAGATTGATCGATACCGAGTGGTAAGAACGGATTAATATCGGTGTTACGAACCTCGATATACTCAACACCCCGTGCCATCAACGCGTGTACAGGCTTTTCGCCCGATTGCGTCACGCGTTTAGGTCGGATATCGCTGTAATATTCATTTTCGATCTGCAACACATTTGTGTTGAGCTGTTGGTACTCTCCATTCACTTTGATGCCAAGCTTATCGTACGGCTCGTATGGTGTACGAATGGCGCGATTCAGAGAGCTAGCGTAAGTATTCAGGTGATTGAAGCAGATATTCAAACTGGCTTGTGCCTTGTTGGAATAGCCTAAATCACTCATGCGTAATGATGTAGCATAAGGTAGATACAAAGTACCCTCTGATAGGGTTTCCAACTTATGATCTTTGCCTCGTAAGAATGAAGCACATAGTGCCGGCGAGGCCCCAAACAGATACATCAATAGCCATGAATAGCGACGGAAGTTTCGGATTAGACTGAAATAAGACGCAGAACGGAAATCTTGTAGGCTGCCGTCATCACGGCTGTGCAACTGAAGTGCAGGCCAAAAAGCTTCCGGTAGGGAAAAGTTATAGTGGATGCCTGCGATCGTTTGCATGATTTTACCGTAACGGTTTTCTAAGCCTACACGGTAGATGTATTTCATCTGTCCTACGTTAGAGCTGCCATACCGCGCAATAGGTATCTCAGATTCTTCTGGAAGAATGCATGGCATGCTAGCAGGCCATACCTGCTCATCACCCAAGTTTTGGTAAGTGTAGCGGTGTAGGTCAGCTAAAAAGCTAAGGGCATCTGACGATTGTTCGAAAACGGGAGTGATAAACTCCAGCAGGGCTTCCGAATAATCGGTAGTGATATGTTCATGAGTTAGCGCAGATCCCAATGCTTCGGGGTGGGGTGTCTGGGCAAGTTTACGTTGCTTATCCACACGTAAACCTTCTTTTTCTAAGCCATGTTGAAGTTTTGTTAACAGTTCTGCATGACCGTTAGCTTTTAGCCAACTCAGCTTCTGTTCTAGTGTGGAAGACAAACGCTAGTCCTTAAATCACTCATTGAAGGTCGCTCATTATAAGTGAGCAAACGGGAAATTGCTGCAACGAAACAGATCGTTCGCGTTTTCGACCGAATTTTAGAGAAAAAATTCAAAAAAGCAGGAGCGATATTCCCCTGCCTTTCTATAGATGAATTATATGTAATTATTCTACGCAGAGTACCTGCATAGAGTTAGTGCCGCCATCTTCGCCAAGAGATGCGCCCCGTGTCAGGATCACTAAATCACCCGTTTGCAGTAAATTACGTGCTTTTAAGCCGGCTAGTACCTCGTTGTTGAGCTTGTTTTTATCGATCTGTGTCGCATCGAAGAAAATAGGTTCAACACCTCGGTATAGTGCTGTTCTGCGCATGGTTCTCTCATTACGAGTGAGGGCGAAAATAGGCAAGCCTGAGCGAATACGAGACATCCATAATGGAGTTGACCCTGATTCTGTTAGGCAGATAATCGCTTTAACACCAATAAGGTGGTTGGCTGTATACATCGCTGAACGCGCAATGGTTTCGTCAAAACGCTCTAGCTTCTGAGAAATATTGGTCGGTGCTGGGCGCGATAGCTGATGTTTTTCAGCGCCTTGGCAGATCGATGTCATCGACTTAACAACCTCGACAGGGTGCTCGCCGGCGGCTGTTTCCGCTGACAACATGACGGCATCAGTACCGTCGAGGATAGCATTTGCGACATCGAAAACTTCGGCCCGAGTCGGCATTGGGTTTTCGATCATCGATTCCATCATCTGTGTTGCCGTGATAACGAAGCGGTTTAGTTCACGGGAACGCTTGATGATATGTTTTTGAACGCCGATAAGTTCGGCATCACCAATCTCTACGCCAAGGTCACCACGGGCGACCATGATGCCGTCACAAGCAAGAATGATCTCATCTAAGGCATCGGTGCTAGCAACGGTTTCTGCACGTTCTACTTTGGCTACAATCTCAGCTCGGCTGCCTGCTTTATCAAGTAGTGCACGTGCTTCGTGAAGGTCTTCTGCGCAGCGGGGAAATGATACTGCGATGTAGTCCATATCGATTTCGCCTGCCACTTTAATGTCGCGGCGATCTTTATCGGTGAGTGCCGCTGCGGATAGGCCTCCACCTTGGCGGTTGATCCCTTTATTATTTGATAGAGGACCTCCGATGATAACCTCAGTTAAGATGCGGCTTCCTTCAACACTTAGAACTTTTAGCTGTACACGACCATCATCAAGCAACAAAATATCACCAGCGGAGCTATCTTCTGGGAGCGCTTTGTAGTCAATGCCTACTTGGGTGTCGTCACCGTCTTGGTTTCCTAACTCTGAGTCCAGCGTGAAATGGTCACCGGTATTGAGTTTAATCCGATCGTTTTTAAAGCGTGCTATGCGTATTTTAGGACCTTGAAGGTCGCCTAATACCGCTATTGAAAGACCTAGTTTTCGTGCGGCTTGTCTTACTTCGCTTGCTCTGCGGCGGTGATCGTCAGCGCTGCCATGTGAAAAATTAAGGCGCACTGTATTGACACCGTTACGAAGAATATCTTCCAGAACGCCCGGCTGGTCGGTGGATGGACCTAAAGTAGCTACAATTTTGGTACGCTTCAGCATGAGAAAGACTTGCCCCGTATTTAAGAAACATTAGACTCTAGTATAGTGCTACTCGGTATGCGAATTAAGTATTTACCGAGACAAATTGAAAAAGAACTTCGGTAGCTCTGCTGTCGAAGCGAATTGGTCGAGTCAATATGCCTTATGCTCAGTCGACGCGCTGGCGTCGTTACCGCTTTTTATTTTTTGTTGTTCTGGCCTTCGCTTTTGTGTTGGTAGTGGGGCAAACAACACTGGTGAGCCGTTCGCAAGGCTATGATGAGTTGCAGCAACGGTCGAGTGCCGACTTAAATCGTTACTTGCTGAGCCTTCAACAAAAGCTCGATCGTTATAAAGACTTGCCAGGGCTCCTCTCTTCTCACTCAACACTGATTGATGCGCTTGTTACACCTCAGGATGAATTTCTGAAAGGGCAAGCGAGTGTTTATTTAGAGCATGTTAATAATTCGATCAATGCGGCTGATGTCTACTTAATGAATACGGATGGTATGGCTATAGCTGCGAGCAATTGGGCTGAAGCCCGTTCTTTCGTAGGTAAAAATTATGCTTTTCGTCCCTATTTTAAAGAGGCTGTCGAAGGGCGACCTGGCCGTTATTTTGCGCTTGGAACTGTGTCTAAACGTCGCGGCTACTACTTCTCTTATCCGGTGTATAACCGTAGTGAAATCATAGGTGTTGTTGTCGTTAAGATCGATCTTAATGAGATTGAATCTGATTGGACCGATCCGGATCTTGATATTCTAGTGACTGATGAAGATGGGGTTATTTTTATCTCGACGCGCGAGGATTGGAAGTTTCGTACACTCAAGCCTTTATCACGACAAGATGTGCAGCGTATTGGAGAAAGCCTCCGATATGGTGATCACAAGTTAACGGCGCTTGATATTCTTCAGAAGAGAGAGCGTGAAAACGGTGGGGCTATCGTGACATTAGTCGATGGTAAAAAAATTGATAATAAAGCACTGGATGGCATCACAACACGTGAGTTTTTATTACAAAGCCGAGATTTGGATGAGAGTGGTTTAACTGTCGTCGTGTTAGCTAGCACAAAATCGGTCAAGGGGCGGATGTTTTATACGGCGTTGACCGTAGGTTTCATCTTTATTGCATTGGTTTTGTTGGTGTTGGTGGTATTAACACGGCAGCGTATCACCCGCGAACGGGCGCGTTTTAAAATGTTAGAAACCAACGCGCTTGAGGAAAACGAAGCGAGAGTTAGAGCAATTATTGATAATACGCGGGCCGGTTTGATTACGCTGGATGCTCAGGGGCGTATAGAAAGTATGAATATTATGGCTGAAAAACTGTTCGGCTATGATGAAGCGGAAGTCAAACTTGAGTACATCAGTAAATTATTGGCTCAGGCGGATCGTGCGCTATGTTGGAGTCACCTAATTGCTGCGGAGGCCGATCGTCAAGATGAGCTTTTTACAGAGGCTAAGGGCTTACGTCAAAATGGTTCAGTTTTTCCGATCGAGTTGATTATTGGTCATATGGATTACGGTGCTATTAAGCGTTTTATCGTAACCATTCATGATATTACCCAGAGGAAGCAGTACGAAGAGGAATTGAAGCATGCTCGAGAGTTATTGGAGCATCGTGTAGAGGAGCGTACTGCGGATTTGACGGATGCAAATATGAAACTGCTTGATGAGGTGGAAAAGCATCAAAATACCCAAGATGAATTGATCCAGACGGCGAAGTTGGCGGTATTAGGGCAGATGTCTGCGGGTATCAATCATGAGTTGAATCAACCTCTGACAGCTATCCGTACGTATGCTGATAATGCTCGTGCCTTCATGGATCTTGGGAAAATGGAGCCGGTTCAAAATAATTTGGTTCAAATTAGTCAGCTTACCGAGCGTATGGCGAAAATCATTCACCCCTTGAAAGAGTTTTCTCGAAAAACATCAGGTGCCGCTGAGTCTGTTTGTTTGCAAAATGTTCATGACGGTGCGATGTCGATTATGTATGGCCGTTTAAGCAAAATTAAAGCACAAGTGAACTGGCCTAAACGTTTAGAGCAGCAATTTGTATTGGGCGATACTGTTCGCTTAGAGCAAGTCTTAGTGAATCTGATTAGTAATGCATTGCAGGCGATGGAGCAACAAGAGACACCGATCGTTGACATCGATATTCATAATGATCATCAGTGGACTACATTGCTTGTTAGAGATTTTGGACCTGGTATTCCTGTACAGGATCTAGGTCGAGTATTTGAACCATTTTATACCACTAAAAAAGCGGGCCAGGGCCTAGGCCTAGGCCTATCGATCTCATACCGTATTATTGAGAGTATGGGAGGGCGCTTATCAGCAGAGAACCACCCTACAGAAGGGGCTGTCTTTAAGATTAGTTTACCCAAAGCCCCCACGCCTGATAATGTAATGGGCTAAGGAACCTACGAGCAAGTCCCAAACACCTCAGGCTTAGAGATCGGTTCAAGTTCGAGGCAACGATTACAGGCCTGCTGGTTGCCTGTCGTAAGTCGTTAACGAAGAAGTTGGATCGATCTGCAAGCCCCGAAGGGTGGGCATTAAATCGACTTCCTGCTTTGTCAGGCAGCTTGGAAAGGACTCGTCATTCCACTGTGCTACCTTTCGCGCATTAAGTCGATTTACTGACCACTGAGAAAGCTTGGGACTTATTCGCAGGTTCCCTAACCATAGACAATAATTAAGACTGGAATTTTAATGACTGATCATCGTTCTTTGCCAATTATTCTTGTAGATGATGAAGAGCATATCCGCCTGGCAGCAGGGCAAACATTAGAGCTTGGCGGCTATGATGTGACGACGTTAGAGACGGCGGAACAAGCATTAAGCATTATTACCGATGAGTGGCCAGGGGTTTTAGTCACCGATATTAATTTGCCTGGTATTGATGGTTTAGCGCTAATGAAGAAGGTTGTGGCGTTAGATGCGACACTGCCGGTTATTTTAATTACAGGTCATGGTGATATTTCGATGGCGGTGAGTGCCATGCGAGATGGAGCCTATGACTTTATTGAAAAGCCATTTTCTTCTGAGCTGTTACTTGATGTCGTGCGTCGCGCGGTTGAAAAGCGAAATCTTATTATTGAAAATCGTCGCTTAAAACAAGAGTTGGAAGCGCAGAGTGCACCGGGCCCTCGCATCATTGGTAACACTGCTCCTATTGCTCAGGTACGTAGTTTAGTTCATACCATTGCGGATACGCCAGCGGACATCCTTATTTTAGGTGAGACGGGTACGGGTAAGGATCTCATGGCGCGCTATATCCATGAGCATAGTAACCGTAGAGATCAAAACTTTGTTGCTATCAACTGTGGCGCCGTACCTGAGAACCTTATTGAGTCTGAACTCTTTGGCCATGAAAAAGGGGCATTTACCGATGCTAAGGCAAAACGCATAGGTAAGTTTGAGCATGCAAATAACGGGACACTCTTTCTTGATGAAATAGAAAGTATGCCGATGACATTGCAGATTAAATTGCTGCGAGTTCTGGAAGATCGTGCGATAGAGCGTTTAGGTGCTAACGAAATAATTCCTCTGAACATTCGAGTGATTGCAGCGACAAAGGTCGATCTTCGAGAAGCGGCAGAGCGCGGAGAGTTTCGTGAAGACCTATATTATAGGCTCAACGTTGTGCGGGTCGATATACCAGCGCTTAGAGAGCGTAGAGAGGATATAGGGCTACTGTTTCAGCATTTTGCTTTGATCGCTTCATCGCAGTACGGGCGCGAAGTACCGTTACTGTCAGCGGAGCGCATGCATAGTTTAGTAACCCATGCCTGGCCTGGTAATGTGCGTGAGCTTAGGAATTTAGCGGAACGTTATGTGCTTTTAGGGGAGAGCTGTACGTTTGATTTTGAAAACAGACCGATTACCGATAGCGATGCCAGTAGCGGTATGACGTTACCAGAGAAAGTAGATCAATTTGAGAGCATGTTGATTCAGGCTGAGCTGTCTCGATGTGGTGGCTCTATTAAGGAAACGCAATTAAGTTTAGGTTTGCCGAGAAAGACGCTATACGACAAAATGAAAAAATACGGCTTAGATAAAAACGATTATAAATGAGGTCGGGATGCCGATGCTGTAGGTAAGGCATAAAAAAACCGCCACTTAAAAGTAGGCGGTTTTTTTATGGAAGTTATTTTAAAGTTTGAATTTTTGAACCATCGATTCAAGCTGACCTGCTAACGTATTCAGTTCGTGTGCAACCTGGTTAAGTTTGCCGGCGCGAGATGAGGTATGTTCAGCGGTGCTTGCAATTTCATGCACGCTGGCTTCGACACTGCTCGCCATCTCCGCTTGTTCTTTTACTGACGATGAGACCATATGGTTCATATCGTTGATCATGCGAACTTCTTCAGCAATCTTAGTGAGGGCGTCGGATGTTTCTTGTACTTTTGCTACACCGGCTTCAGCACTTGAGTGGGCTTGGTCCATAACCGATACCGCATCGCGCGCATCTTGCTGAAGTTCTTCAATGATGGCATTGATCTCTTCGGTCGAGTTGCGTGTTTTGCTGGCCAAGGTACGTACTTCGTCAGCAACGACTGCGAAGCCTCTACCTTGTTCGCCTGCACGCGCTGCTTCGATAGCAGCGTTAAGCGCTAGCAGATTGGTTTGTTCCGCTATTTTTTGAATAACCTCGAGTACCGTTCCAACGCTTTGACTCTGTTCGTCTAGTTTATTGATCACGTTTAATGCTTTATCGATGTTGTTTTTCAACTGTTCGATTGCATCGATTGCCTGATCAGTAATGACGGTACCTTCTTGGCTCTGTTCCAACGCTAGATCAGATGCGGATACCGTATTTTCAGCACTGGCTTCGACGCTTTTGGTTGATGCTTCCATCTGTTCCATTGCTGAAGCGACGGCACTGGTTTGCATCTGTTGGCTATTCACAGCGCTATTTGCCATATCAGCAATATCATTAATGGACGTGCTGGATGTGCTGAGCTGATGAACGGTAGCGCTAACTTTGCTTAGGCTGCCATGGAAATCTTCTAACATTGTGTTAAGCGAGCTTGACATCATGCCAATCTCGTCTTTTGAATTTACGCTAATTCTTAACTTAAGATCTGAATTTTTGTGGATGGTATTTATAGTCTTACCCATCTTGCGTACCGGTTTTACAACCAGACGACCTAGCAAGTAGCTGATCAGTATTAAGCCGACAACAAACAAAATTATTTCTGTGATGGCAACGCTAATTAGGTTGCTGCGGATTGTGTTGTCGAGGTTCTCAAATGAATAGGTGACTCTGACGGCTCCAAGAACATCGCCTTCGTTTGTTTGGTGGCACAAAAGGCAGTTGGTGCCTTTATAGTCAGGTAAGGATTTCATGGGAGTAATGACGGTTAGTCGATGGCCACTATCGTCATTAATCTCTTCAATAATTTGTTCCCCTTGCATCGCGCGGCGATCAAGGTCATCGGCTACTTTTGAATCGGCTGTCCCTGGACCATAAACACTCGATACTAGGTCTCCGCGGATAATCCTAGCTTCAATCACGTCAGGGTTAGCGACAATTTTCTTCTGGAGTGCTTCACGGTTAGACATCGCACCACTCAGCATCAGTATGTTGATACTGTCGAAGTAAGAATCGGCTGTATCTGTTGTGTTCTTTTTCACAACTTCTGATACTAAGCCCGACTCACTACTGTAGATGGCCGTAAGAGAGCTGATAAGAATTATCAGGAATACAGCTGCCAGTGAAATGTTTACTTTTGTTTGAATTGAAAGGCCGTCCAACTTCACGCTTTAGCTCCCGCTTTGCCGCATCGATACGTGGATATAGTAGTCAATAAACCATCATAAGGTGAAGTTCTATCTTCGTATACCCCCTTATGGGTAGTGACGGAGGATATAGATCAATAAAAGGTCGATTGGTCGGTCAACTGGATTGGTTATTCAATAATGGGTCAAAATCCCTCCTAGTTTACTGTGGGAATGTGTGGAAATCCCCCCGTTTTGTTGTTTGTTATTTGAATTGAACAGCAGAGCCTGAATCGGCTTAAGGCCTTATTCTATAGGCTATTCAAGCCCGGTAGAAAATTTAAAGCATAAGTTGGCCTTCTTCTTGCTCTGTATTAACGCATGAATTCAGAAAGATCTATGAATGGTCGTGGATGGAGCTGAATTTTGAAAAAACAAAAATGATAATTAAAATCCCATAACAGGAGATGCCACATGCGTTTACTGACTGCTGCAGTAACTTCCCTAGCTTTAACACTTGGTGCTCAAGCTGCCAGTGCTGCCCCGGTTGAGATTAAATTCTCACACGTTGTAGCTGAAAATACGCCAAAAGGTCAGATGGCGGTTAAGTTTAAAGAGCTAGTAGATGAGCGTCTTGCAGGTAAAGTTGAAGTGAAGGTTTTCCCAAACTCTCAGCTGTTTGGCGACAATAAAGTACTAGAGGCGATGCTTCTTGGCGATGTGCAGATGGCTGCACCGTCGCTTTCTAAATTTCAGAAATATACAAAAACGCTACAGATCTTCGATCTACCTTTCCTGTTTAAAGACATGAATGCGGTAGAGAAGTTTCAGAATGGTCCAGAAGGCCAAAAGTTGCTAGGTGCATTGCAGAAGAAAGGCCTTGTAGGTCTAGGTTACCTTCATAATGGTATGAAGCAGCTTTCAGCTAGTCAGGCATTAAAGGTTCCTTCTGATGCGTCAGGCAAAAAATTCCGCATTATGACGTCTGATGTACTACAGGCACAGTTTGAAGCGGTAGACGCTGTTCCACTTAAAAAGCCATTCTCTGAAGTATTTACACTGTTACAAACTAAAGCCATTGATGGTCAAGAAAATACTTGGTCTAACATCTATTCTAAAAAGTTTTTCGAAGTACAGCCGTTCATTACTGAATCTAACCACGGTGTACTTGATTACTTAGTCGTGACATCTGCTGAGTTTTGGATGGAGCTTGATGCAGACTTGAAAGTGGAAGTTAAAAAAGCACTGGATGAAGCGATTCTTCACGGTAACTCTATTGCTGCAGAAAAAGCTGCATCTGATAAGCAAAAGATTATCGATTCTAAGCGATCTCAAGTACTTAGCCTAACTGATGCGGAACGTGCACAGTGGGTTGAAGCGATGAAGCCAGTATGGAAACAGTTTGAAGATCAGATCGGTGCTGATTTGATTAAAGCTGCCGAAGCGTCTAACAACTAATTTCGTTAAGACTCTCTACCGGGTAGGCAGCTCGCTCCTCCTACCCGGTATCTATCTCTCCCACATTCAGAGGAGAGCTTCAGACAGTTCATTTCATGGTTTATGGAGCTGTCCTGTGAATGTTGATCTAACAATAAATATATCGACGTGAGTCGCTACGGGGGCCATATGGTACGTAATCTCGTGACTAAGTTAGAAGAGGGGTTTTTATCCGCTCTTCTCGTTTCAATGACCTTGCTGGTATTTGCTGAAGTGGTCGCACGCTTTGGCTTTAATGCTGGTATTCACTGGGCGCAAGAAGTAACGCTGCTTCTCGCTGCTTGGTTTGTTCTATTTGGCGCCTCTTATGGTGTAAAAGTCGGCGCTCATATAGGCGTTGATGTATTCGTAAAAATGCTACCTGAAGGTACGCATCGCTTTATTACGCTGGTGGCTGTCGGATTGTGCCTAGTGTACTGCGGGCTTTTCCTTTACGGCTCTTGGATTTATCTCAGTAAAATGAAGATGATCGGCATCGAGTTGGAAGATCTTCCTGTCCCTAAATGGATCCCCATGACGATATTGGTGATTGGCTTTGTGCTGCTTATCGTACGTTTCGTACAACTAGGTTGGAAAGTGATAACAAAGCAAGCTGATGGTTTCCATTTTGCGGATGAAGCTGAGGAATCAATGGAGATCGCTAAAGATCTACAAGAGACCGCTTTGGGTGATGCGCCGTCAAACCCAATTGATCCTAATAAGACTCCAAAGCAGGGGGATAAATAATGACTATCGCCGTACTGTTTATCACTCTTTTTGGGTGCATGATTATTGGTATGCCTATCGCAATTGCGTTGGGTTTGTCTTCAGTAACTACTATTTTATTGTTCTCTAACGATTCGTTAGCGTCGATCTCTCTTAAGCTTTTTGAAGCTACATCAGAGCATTACACATTATTAGCAATACCATTCTTCATTCTGTCTTCAGCTTTTCTGTCGACAGGTGGTGTGGCTAAGCGTTTAATCAATTTTGCGGTTGATACGGTTGGTCATATTCGAGGCGGTTTGGCGATGGCTTCCGTCATGGCATGTATGCTGTTTGCTGCGGTGTCAGGTTCATCTCCAGCAACGGTGGCCGCGATTGGTACTATCTGTATTGCGGGTATGGTGCGTTCAGGTTATCCACAGTCTTTTGCGGCGGGTGTGATCGCAAACGCGGGGACATTGGGTATTTTGATTCCCCCTTCTATCGTTATGCTGGTGTATGCGGCAGCGACTGAGGTGTCAGCATCACGCATGTTTATGGCGGGTTTTATACCTGGCCTGATGATGGGATTGATCTTGATGATCGCTATTTACATCGTAGCGCGTATTAAGGGTTTACCTTCTCAACCATTTCCGGGCATCAAAGCCTTAGCTAAATCAGGATTGATTGCATTGGGCGGTTTAATGCTCATTATCATCGTATTAGGTTCAATATACGGTGGTGTGGCTTCGCCGACAGAAGCGGCTGCAGTTGCTGCTGTTTATGGCTACTTCATTGCGGTGATGGGCTATCGTGATATTGGTCCAATGAAAGGTATTCCATGGCAGAAGGCGGGTGAAAATGTGGTGTCAGCGGCAGCGCGTAATAGCTTCCAGATGCTAATGGCCTTGCCAAAGTCGATCACTGATCCTGAAGTGAGAAAAGTTCTTTTGGATGCTTCTAAAGTATCGATGATGCTTCTGTTTATCATTGCGAATGCGATGCTATTTGCTCATGTTTTAACGACTGAACGTATTCCTCACACGATTGCTGAGCAGATTATGGCTTGGGGGCTACCTGCTTGGGGTTTCCTAATCGTTGTTAACATCCTGCTGTTGATAGCAGGTAACTTTATGGAGCCTTCTGCGATCTTATTGATCATGGCGCCTATCTTGTTCCCTATCGCGATGCAGTTGGGTATTGACCCGATCCATCTAGGTATCATTATGGTTGTTAACATGGAGATCGGGATGTTAACCCCACCCGTAGGCCTC
The DNA here is from genome assembly GCA_027943745.1 of Neptuniibacter victor. GTDB lineage: Bacteria > Pseudomonadota > Gammaproteobacteria > Pseudomonadales > Balneatricaceae > Neptuniibacter > Neptuniibacter victor. The sequence continues at coordinate 161,906 of AP025763.1, forward strand.
AATCTCTTTGTAACTGCAGGTATTACTGGGCAGAACATGATATGGGTAATCAAAGCATGTTTACCTTGGCTCTGCCTATTGTTGGGTTTCTTAATGTTAATTACTTATATTCCTCAGATCTCTCTATTCCTGCCGGAATATATCGATCACTTGAACGGTTACTAACGAATATCGACCCAAAAGTCAGGGGGCTGTCCTCTATGCCCCCGCGCTTTAATCTGTTGATTAGTGCATTAACCACCGCTTGCGGTGGTTTTTTTTGGCCTAAATTGGGCTGTTATGCGTTCAACAGGTATAATCACTGGCTTATGTTTATCTATTCGAGAAGAGATACTAGGTGTTAGGTTATATCGCAGCGCTGTGGGGCATTACCGGAATTAGTCTTTTATTAGGCAGTGCCATCTATCGATTGAGCGCAATTGGCTTGGAAACGTTCTCCTATCAATTGGATTGGTATCATTGGATCGCATTGGCCGTCAGTATTGCTTTTATGGGGTTTGCCGAAGGCTATAGGGGCTTTCAACAGGCGTGGTCTCCTCGTGTGGCCGCCCGGTTGTTGTATCTATCTCAAAATGCATCGCCGTTGCGGACTATTCTCGCTCCTTTGTTCTGTATGGGGTTTTTCTCCATTGTGCGTAAACGCATGATTGTTACTTATTGTCTGACCCTTGGTATTGTCGGTATGGTGCTACTAGTTCATCAATTAGAGCAGCCATGGCGCGGTATTGTGGATCTGGGTGTGGTTACTGGGCTTGTTTGGGGGTTAACCTCATTGTTTCTGTTTACCCTGCAGGCGTTCTTTGGTCCGCGTTTTGAGCACTCGCCAGAGATGCCTCAGTCGTAACTATTACCTATTCCTATGAGCGCAGATAAAAATGGATTTTGGCTGTCTTTTCCTGTTTTTATTGATTGTGAATCATTATCTGATTTTCTAGTTGAGAGATTGTCCGCAGGCCATCAGGCTGTGCTTGATGATCTATTTTCGCAGCAATGTATCTACTTAGATGATCTCGCAGCATCGCCTCAGCAAAATATACAGGCAGGTCAGAACGTCCGTTTGTTTCTTTCAGAGCATCATGAAGAAACAGTAGATACGGGTTGGCAACTGATCTGGGAAAATGATGAAATGATGGCGGTTTTCAAGCCTCATCTTTTACCTGTAAGTCGAACCACACGTAATTTATATAACACGCTTATCTCTCTTATTCGGCGGGAAACGCCGTATGTTCGCGCGCACTTATTGCATCGTTTGGATACTGAAACGGCTGGTGTGATGATGGTGGCAAAAAATAGTGAGGCTGACAAAAAATGGAAACCAAAGTTAGATCAGCTCATTAGTCGAAAGATTTATCATGCTTGGGTCGATGGTTCTCCTCAATGGGAGGAACTGCTGTTTGAGTGTGAGCTATCTGTGAAAACGGGGAGTGCTATACGCAGTCAGGTTTATGTTGTAGATCCTCAATGTTTAGATCTATTTCCAAAGCCTAAATTGAGCAAGACTGGGTTTAAAGTATTGCGCCGAGAAGCAGGGAAAACGCTAATAGAGTGCCAACTTTTTACTGGCCGTAAACATCAGATTAGGGCTCAATTAGCTCATCTTGGCTACCCCATTATCGGGGATAAAGTTTATGCGCATCAAGGGTATTATTATCTGAAGCGAATAGATGAGGGGCTAAGTAGAGATGATCTACACACGCTAGGATCGCCATTTCATTGCTTAACAGCAGTAAAATTGCGCTTGCAGGGAGGAGTTGTTATTGAACTCCCCGCAAGCGTTAAACCGGTTAAACTTTAAATTGACCGACAATGCCTGATAAGCGTTGCTCCAACTGAGATAGCTCTGTTGAAGTCATCGATAGCTCCTCTGCGCTGCTCGCCGAATGTTCGGCAATGTCAGCAACCTGTTGTACGTTTCGGCTAATCTCTTCCGCTACTGATGTTTGCTCCTCTGCAGCACTCGCAATCTGAGTATTCATTTCAGTAATGGTGCCGACGGAATGGGTTATAGTGTTGAGAGAGTCACTCGCTTGTGCTGCTCTGTCTACCGTATTGGTGCTTTGTGTTTTGCTGCTGTCCATGACAGAAACTGCTTTCTGAGCGCCGCTTTGTAGACTTTCAATCATGCCTCTTATTTCATCAGTACTCTGTTGGGTACGGTTTGCTAATGTTCTTACTTCGTCTGCTACAACCGAAAAGCCCCGTCCAAATTCACCTGCTCGCGCTGCCTCGATTGCTGCGTTGAGTGCCAGTAGATTGGTTTGGTCTGCGATGGAAGTAATTACATTGACTACATTGCCAATCTCTTCTGCATCAGAGCGTAAAACATCAATGACTTCAGAGGCTTGGTCTATCTCCCCAGAGAGTGAGCTAATAGCACTAATAGTGCCATCTACGGTTCCTTTACCCGTGTTAGCTTCATCATCTGCACTTTGTGCGGCATTGGCTGCATTTGAGGCATTGCCTGCAACTTGTTGTGCAGCGGCCGCCATTTGATGAACCGCAGCAGCGGCTTGTGCTGTTTCATGGCGCTGTTGCTCCACATTGCTATGGGTTTCATCAACAACATGATTCATTTTACGGATCGATTCGCAAAGGTCATTGATACCGCCTTTAAGATCGGTGACAAGTATCTGTATTTTATCAGCAAATTCGTTAAACCCTTGAGATACTTGACCTACTTCATCATTGCTCTGTACTTCGAGTCTGCGGGTTAGATCGCCATCACCTTTGCTGATATCTAATAACGCAAGGGCTGTCTGGCGTAGAGGTTTAGTTACTTTGTTTGCAATAAACAAGCTAAATAAAATGGACAGCCCGGCAAGTCCGATACCTAATCCAGCGATAATAAGCATAGAGTTAGCGATTTCATCGCTGACTTTTTGTTCGGCAACAGCAACGGCATCATCAATATCATCAATATAAAAACCGGTGCCAATCATCCAGTTAAGTTCTGGGATTGTGACCGCATAACTCAATTTAGTGACTTCTGTGTTCTTTGACGGTTTGTTCCACATATAAGAGACAAAGCCGCCGCCGTTTTGTGCTTTGGACATCAGCTCTTTTATAAATTGTTTACCATTTGGGTCTGCTAAATTGATTAGGTTTTTACCTTCATTTGCGCGTTTAGGTCGTAAAACAACATTGACACCGCTGTATTCAAAAGCAAAAACATAACCGTCACCACTTTCCCCAAAGGTGATTGAACGAAGTTGATCAGCCACTGCTTTTTTGACATTTTCATCATTACTGCCCATCGCTTTTTGGATCAAAGGAAGTGCAGAGCTCTTCGCAACTTCAATATTGCTTTTGAGTGTCTCTTTTTTGAGTTCATACATAGAGGAGCGAATACTTTCGACCTCTTGCTCTCCCAGAAGCGTCAGCCGTGCTTGCACAAACCACATGACCAACAGAACCGTAATGAGAATGGGGGCAATCGTAAGCAATAAGATTTTTTGTTTCAGTGTCACGTTACTCATAGGCATCTCATTTTTCAGTTAGGTTCAATTTAATTATTAGCGATTAATCAAAAAAGGTAGCGCGTATCGGCTGTAGATGTGGCATAGATCAATAAAAAGCTGAAAATATATTAACTTTTATTAATGTATATATCTATGAGTGTAACTGTTTGAAATAGATGAAGTTTTCAGGGAGGTTGTTCGGTTTGTCTTGGTGTTTTAGCAGATGTTATTAGCTAGGTTGTTGAATAATAAGCAGTTGTTCTGTACCAAGGGCGAACAAGGTGAAGAGGGGAGACTGGTTGGAGGAAAGGTTAGGCAGATAAGCGGAATCAATTAAGAGAAACTCTTATGTATTTATCTCAAAAGATCCCGCAGATAGGGTTTACTATGCAATGTTTTAGCCTAAGAATAGTTGATAGGCTTTATTATCTGTTTCTTCCCAATAGTTATAACCAATTTCGGCTAAAAATGTGCCGACTTGATCGCGTTCAGCTTCCGGCACTTGCATTCCAACGAGTACACGACCATAAGCTGCGCCATGATTGCGGTAATGGAACATTGAAATGTTCCATTTGCCACCCAGCTTACTCAGGAAGTTCATAAGTGCACCAGGACGTTCAGGGAACTCAAAGCGATAGATCACTTCATTGTCTAGGGTTTGCGGTGCATGGCCTCCGACCATATAGCGGACATGAATTTTGGCAATTTCATTTTCGCTTAGATCTTCAACTTCATATGACTTTTCGCGTAGCTCGGAAACCAATTCATCACGGCCATCTCCGCCGGATTTTAATTGGATGCCTGCAAATACGATGGCATTACTGTCGTCGCTATAGCGATAGTTGAACTCAGTTATATTGCGCTTGCCTAAGGCTGAGCAGAACTTTTTAAAGCTGCCTGGTTTTTCTGGGATACGGGCAGCAATGATCGCTTCGCGTTTTTCACCTAGCTCAGAGCGTTCGGCTATGTGACGCAAGCGGTCAAAATTCACGTTTGCACCGGAATCGATAGCGATTAAGGTTTGCGCATTGACTGATTCACGAGCCACATATTTTTTTAGCCCTGCGACGCCAAGTGCGCCTGCAGGTTCACAGATAGAACGAGTATCGTCATAGATATCTTTGATCGCTGCACATATTTCGTCGGTTGAGACTGTAATGACCTCATCAACATACTTTTTAGCGACTTCAAATGTATTTTCACCGATTGTAGCTACCGCAACGCCATCAGCAAAGATGCCTACTTGTTCAAGTGTGACTCGATCTCCTGCATCTAGAGCTGCTTTGAGACACGCTGAATCTTCAGATTCAACGCCAATGACTTTCGTGTCAGGCCGAAGATACTTAACATAAGCGGCGATACCTGCCACTAAGCCTCCACCGCCGACCGGAACAAAGATCGCATCGATAGAGCCTGATTCTTGGCGCAAAATCTCCATCGCAACCGTGCCCTGACCAGCAATAACATCGGGATCATCGAAAGGGTGGACATAAGTCATCCCTTTTTCCTCGACAAGCTTTTGGGCATAAGCTGATGCTTCATCGAACGCATCGCCATGTAAAATAACTTTACCGCCCAAGCGTCGGACATTATTAACTTTCACATCTGGAGTTGTTTTAGGCATAACAATTGTCGCTTTAACACCGAGATGCTTTGCTGACATGGCTAAGCCTTGTGCATGGTTGCCTGCAGAGGCAGCGACAACGCCGCAAGCACGCTCTTCTGCTGAGAGTTTCGACATCTTGTTGTACGCGCCACGTATCTTGAAAGAGAATACGGGTTGCTCATCTTCGCGTTTTAGCATAATTCGATTATTCAGACGCTCAGACAGGCCTTTGGCTTCATCTAACGGTGTTTCGATAGCAACATCGTAAACACGCGCTTCTAATATTTTCTTAATATAACGGTCTGGCATAGGAGTTACTTCGTCTGAAAATTCAAATTGGAGAGAAATGGTAAAGGCAAAGCCGTATTGCGTCTACAAGATGGACGCTATGCAGCGTATAATTTACTCAGTTTTCAATAATTATTAGCAAAAACAGTGCGCTTTGCCGTGCTGTTAAGCACAGGTGCCTATCATGACGCAGGATGAGATGAAAAAAGCAGTTGCCGACGCTGCTGTGGAGTACATCAAACCTAAACTGAATAAAGAAAGTATTGTTGGTGTAGGTACTGGCTCTACAGCAAACTTTTTTATTGACGCTCTCGCTGAGATAAAACATATGTTCGATGGCGCGGTTGCTAGCTCCGAAGCTACAGCTGAACGTCTTAAGGGGCACGGTATTCAAGTGTTTGATATGAACTCCGTTGCTGAGATGGAAGTGTATGTTGATGGCGCTGATGAGTTTGATTCCGGTCTCAATCTGGTAAAAGGCGGGGGTGGTGCTTTAACGCGCGAGAAGATCGTCGCAGCGGTAGCGAAAGAGTTTGTTTGTATTGTTGATAGTACGAAAAAAGTTGGCTTTCTTGGTGAATTTCCTTTGCCTGTCGAAGTGATTCCAATGGCGCGTTCGCAAGTGGCTAGAGAGCTTGTGAAACTAGATGGAATGCCGGTTTGGCGTGAAGGTTTCACAACCGATAATGGTAATGTCATTTTGGATGTTCATGATATGGAGATCATGCACGCGAAGGAACTAGAAACGCAGATAAATAATATTGTAGGTGTTGTGACCAATGGTTTATTTGCCAATCGAGGCGCGGATGTTGTCTTAATGGGCACGCCAGAGGGTGTTGAGACTATTACGCTGTAAATCCTAATACTGATAAAAAAGCCCCGCTGATGCGGGGCTTTTTTATTTAAGATCGGTGATTGTTATATGTGCTAAGTGCCATTCGTTGCACGTTTTTCTCTTCTGATTTTATCGGTACAGCGCCAGCCCCCCATCAAAGCCAGGCCGATAAATAGAAAGGCGGTTATCTCAATGCTATTACTGACGAGCATAAGCTGCGAGTGGTAAATGCTTGAAACCCCGATTACTGTGCCCGCGATACAGATACAGGCTGCTGCACCTAGTAAAAAAGCAGTGCGGATAGTTAGTGCTTTTTTAGCACACCATTGAGCGAGTAAACCTATGCTTAGCCAGTAGGAGAGTAAGAGTGCAATTGCGGTTAAATTATCCATAGCGCTGTTATCTTTTAGAGTCAGATAGAGGTGAGGTTATTGTATCAGGTGATAGTTATAAAAGAGCTAGGATGATCAATAGAATCATAAAGGTTTAATGTTTTAGAAAATCGATGATTGGACAATCTGAGACTGAACCGTCACCGCAGCATAGACCTGAGAGACTTTCTAGTGAATCTTGCAGCTTCTGTAGTTCACTAATTTTGCTTTTAACTAAGGTTATTTTATCTTCAACATGTTGTTTAACGAGCGCTGAACTTGTTTCTGGATTGATTTGCAAGGACAGTAATTCGGTTATCTCTTGAAGTGAAAAACCGAGATCCTTACAACGTTTAATGAAATGTAGGCGTTGCAAAACCGATTCTGAATAGATTCGATAACCGGCTTCTGAGCGGTTTGGGGAGGGGATAAGGCCTCGTTGTTCGTAATAACGAACCGTCTCTACACTAAGGTTTGTGAGTTTGGCGACCTGTCCAATTTTGAGCTGTTTCATCCCTCATGTTTAGCATAGAGGGAAAAACAGCTCAACGCTTTTTAACTGTCGGATCGTTTAAAGCGTAACACGGCTTAGCGCGATGCTAGCAGGCATAGTGATCCATGCGATTGCAGCTAAGTTAATGATGATCCACGCGAAGCCAGAAGAGTCGCGGAAATTTTCGTTATGTTCGGCCATGATAGTCACCCCTGTTTTAGATAAAACGGTACCGGCCCTTCTATGAAGTAAACAGCATGTTACTTCGTCTCTCATATGAGCCCGAACCCTTTTGGGTTTCTTTTGGCAAGAGAGATAGAACGGGTTAGCGCCGTGGTTAAAATTGCATAGAACTGTCTTGGGTTGTCTGGTTTCAGATCCCCTAACGGCGCGGAATTTTAGCAGGCTTGGTTAAACTTTGATAGGCAAAATGTATTGGCTATTAGTACTTGATAGTTATTAAGTATCATTGGTGTTTGTGTGGTTATTTTTTGGTTATATGAAACTTTCGTCAATTAAACGGTGTTTTTCTTATCCGGTTAGGTTTCTATTCATTAAATTGGATTATGATAAGAGTACTGTCGTTAGGTATATGAGCAAAAGAATTATGTTGCGTTTTTTCCTTATTTTTATCGTTGCTACTGCATTATTAATACACAATCTCCCCTATTTCGTGCGTGATCAAATTGTTATTTGGTTACTGGATAATGGCGCAGAAAGGGCAGAATTAACGGCACTTAAGGTTAATTGGTTACAAGGTAAGCTCGAAGTGAATGGCTTGCTTGTACAGGCCGAGGGGCGAACTGACCTAGTTCTCGAACAGGTCAGTGTTGATCTTGATTATTCGTTGTTATCTGAAAAAAGAATCTTGCTATCAGACGTTGTGATTAAAGGTATTGAGGCAGGCGTTCATGAAAAGGGCACTAGCCTATGGTTGGGCCCAATTGACCTTAATACATTGCAAGGCGATAAAAAAGAAGATCAAGAGGAAAAGCCAGTTGTCGAATCCTCCACCGATTGGAGCGTAGGTTTAAGCCAGTTAAGGTTGGCTGATATCAATTGGCGTACGGATCTTGCCGGCCAGAAGCATCACTTGCAGTTAAAAACAGGTCGTTTGGCCGATTTTTATCTTTGGGACCAAGAGCAGCCCGTCGCTATTGACCTTGATGGCGTCCTTAATGGTGCCCCTATCGTATTGGAGTCTAGCTCAACTCCTTTGCCTGAAGAGAAAAGCTCGGAAGTTGCAATCAAGCTGAACAATTTCCCGTTGCATAGTGTAACGGCTGTTTTCTTACCTAAATTACGTGCGCATGTAGATCTTGATTTAAAGATAAAAGCTAACAGCAATATCGGCAGTCATATTACTCAAGTTGCACAAAGTGGTTCTCTGCGTCTTCGTGATCTTAGCTATGAACAAGAGGGACTTCAGGTCACGCATAAAGCGCTCGCTTGGAATGGCTCGGTGAATTTGGCGTTAGCGGGGAACAAGCTGACCTCGTTAGTTACTGACGGTGAGCTTAAGTTAGCTGAGCTAGATCTGTTACAGGATAGTAATGGCGTTCAGATTGATGACCTTAGATTGCGCTCAAACGTATCATTAAAGAATCTAAATCAGATCCAGATCTCAGACTTACAAATTGATGCGAATAAACTGAAGCTATTGCAGGGAAGGCAGCAAGTTAAAATAGCTAAGGTAGGGCTAGAAGGGACGGTTCAAAGTAAGGATATGAAAATTTGGCAGGCGGATCTACCAGGGCTGTCTGTGCATAACATTGACCTCTCGGTTGCTGGAAAAAATCTAATTTCGCTGGCTGCGCTGAAATTATCTAGCTTACATGCAAAACATACAGAACATATTAGTTTCTCAGAGGCTAATGTTAAGCAGCTTGCGGTACAGGGTGACGGTGGTGTCTTTACGCAATGGGGCGCTATCGGTGCACAAGGTGTTGTTTTTAATCAGTTAAAAGACCTCAGCATAGACAAGCTGTCACTCCGTGATAGCAAAACACGGGTGTTGTTATCTTCAAAAAGAGCCATGACTGACGTTGATTGGTTGTTAGCCCAATTAAGCCCTCAGAACGATGATGTTAATGGGAAGGCTAAGAAGGCTGCACCTGCATCGCAACCGATAAGAGTTAAATTGGGCCAGATAGCGATAGATGGGCGTAATCCTATCTATGTAGTCGATAGAGGGGTAAAACCTGCCTTTAAAACGGAGCTTGATATTAATCGCCTTCGCTTGCGTAACCTTGATACCGGATCTAAAGGGAAAACCGCATTTGACCTTAAGGCAAAAAGTAAGTTTTCTACGATTGCTGCGAAAGGGGCGATAGAGCTATTTAGCGGTAATTACGGTGGTAATTGGGATGCGGATATTAAGGGCTTTGAACTGCCTCAAGTGAGTCCTTACTCACTGGAGTATACGGGCTATTATCTACAGAGTGGCCAATTAAGTCTGACGACCAAAGGCACGATTAAGAACCGTAAACTGGATGGTGAATCGGATATCCGTCTGAATAAACTTGAGGTTGAAGCACGTAATGGCGAACGAAGCGGCGAGTTTGATCAAAAGGTATCGATGCCATTAGGGACTGCCATTATGATCTTGCAAGATAATGACAATAATATCGATCTGCAGATTCCTTTAGATGGTTCTTTAGATGACCCTCAGTTTGGTTATCAGACTATTATTAACAAGTTGGCGGGGAAAGGCTTAAAGAATGCGGCGATGGGTTATTTAACCAAAGCGTTGCAGCCATTCGGTGCGCTTATCTCTATAGGTCAAATGATGATGGATGCGAATGAAAAGGGTTCATTTATCGAACTGCAACCTGTTTTCTTCGCGCCTGGACAATCAGCATTATCTGCTGAGTCTAAACAGTATATGGCTAAACTTGCGCAGATGATGACTGAGCGCCAAGGGATGAGGATGAATATTTGTGGCTTAGCGGTTGCTGGAGATAGGCCCGTTGTATGGGCGGGTATAGTGGAAGTTAACAAAAAGAGAAAGAAGCCCGTTGAGGACGATATCTTGTTACTGGAGCTGCAGCCTGCAATGCAGCAGTTGGCACAGGCTCGTAGTGATGCAGTCAAAGGGCAGTTATCTCAAAAGCAGAAAATAGATATTGAACGCTTATTTAGTTGCTATCCTAAAGTGGATCTTAAATCGAAGGAGAAACCACAGGTAAGCTTAGGGCTATGAGTTCAGTGTTTGACGTACATCAGGCTTAAACAGATCAATAATCTATGCTGAGGCTAAGGTTTTATGTAGTATGAATATATTACAATTTTTTGATAAAAATTATGAATCCTGTAGTACATGCTTTAGCGATAGTAATTTATTGCTGTAGACAGTTAGGAATCAAATTTGGACAAGGCTGTCTGCACCTCCATCGTAAATTTAGCGGTGGGGCATTACTGTGCCTCCTTATGTTGTGTTCATCGCCTAGTCATGCGAATTCTGACATCCTTTCTACTCCGAACTTCCAAGATGTTTTCAATGCCCATGGAAGTATCATGTTACTTATCGATCCGGCAACAGGGCGTATCAGTGATGCCAATCCTGCCGCTGTAAAGTTTTATGGCTTTCATGCGTTACGTCTTCGTTCAATGAGTATTCAACAGATCAATACGTTGACGCCAGAGCAGGTAAAACAAGAGCGCCTTCTCGCTGACTCCGAAGGACGAAATTATTTTATCTTTCGTCACCGTTTGGCTTCGGGCGAAGTGCGGACCGTGACCGTAAATTCTCACCCTTTCTCGTTTAATGGTAAGACTTTATTACTCTCCGTTATTAACGATATAACACCAGGACGGCATGATGAGCAGGCCAAATGGCATTATCAAAGCCGACTTGAGGATATGGTAGAGCAACAGATTACGGAGATCGAAGAGGTTCGCCAGCAAAAAGAGTGGATACTTTGGGGGGGGATCGCCTTTCAAACTTTGATCATCATTGGTTTGGTTGTCAGTGTTCGTAGAGGGTTAAGTCTACGTAAAGAGCTATCCATTCAACAACAAAGTTTGACCAATATTATTTGGGGAACCGATGTCGGCACCTGGGAGTGGAATGTACTGACCGGTGAGGCACATCTGAATGAGCGTTGGGCCGCTACGTTGGGTTATGCGCTTGATGAATTACAGCCAATTAGTATCGATACATGGTGGCAATATGTTCATCCTGACGATATCCCCCGATCAAAAAAAGCACTGCAACAGCATTTTGACGGCGCTAGTGATGCTTACCAATGTGAAGTGAGAATGCGCCATAAACGAGGTCATTGGGTCTGGGTTCTTGATCGGGGGAAAGTGGTTACTTGGGGTGTTGATGGGCAGCCAGAGTGGGTGTCGGGTACCCATTCGGAGATAACCGAGCGCAAGATAGCAGAAGAGTCATTATTACAGGCGGCGAGTGTTTTTGAACATGCGAATGAAGGGATTATGATTACTGACCCTGACGGCACGATTCAAAACGCAAATTTGGCGTTAAGTAATATTACCGGTTATGAGCGTGATGAGGTGATAGGCCAGAACCCGAAAGTATTTAGTTCTGGGTACCATGATGACGCTTATTTTGAATCTATGTGGAAAAGTTTAAATGAGCACGGTAACTGGACCAGTGAAATATGGAATCGACGAAAAGATGGTGAGGTTTTTGCTGCGATTCAAACCGTAAGTGCAATCAAAGATGATGCTGGTAACTTACTGCGTTACGTCTCTCTTTTCTCGGACATCACCGCATTAAAAGAGCAGCAGCAACAGCTTGAAAAGGTTGCACATTATGATGCATTAACGGGTTTGCCAAACCGTGTGCTTTTATCAGATCGTATTCAGCAGGCGATGCTACAAGCGCAGAGACATGAAACGCTGTTAGCGGTCGTTTTCTTCGACTTAGATGGTTTTAAAGAGGTTAATGATACTTATGGCCATAGTGTCGGTGATCGTTTATTAATTGAACTCGCCGAACGTAGTCAACACAGTCTACGTGAAGGTGATAGCTTAGCGAGGCTGGGTGGTGATGAATTCATTGCGGTGCTACAAGATCTTAATCATCCTGATGAGAGTTTGCCTGTCTTGGAACGACTGTTATCAGCGATATCAAAGCCGACCACTATTAACCAGATAGAGCTATCGGTTTCCGCTAGTATAGGTGTCACTTTTTTCCCTCAACAAGACAGTATTGACGCTGATCAGTTAATTCGTCAGGCCGATCAAGCGATGTATGTTGCAAAACAGAACGGCAAAAATTGTTTCCATGTTTTTGATACAGAGCATGACAGGTCAGTAAGAGGGCAGCGGGATCAACTCTCTCGTTTGCAAACTGCGCTGTCCGAAAATGAATTTGTTCTGTTTTACCAGCCTAAGGTTAATATGCGAACGGGGCAGGTTGTGGGTTGCGAAGCACTGATTCGGTGGCAGCATCCAGAGCAGGGGCTTCTGCCACCTATTGAGTTTCTTCCTATTATTGCCGGCGATGCGGCATTAGTCATCGCTGTTGGTGATTGGGTTATTTGCCAAGCACTACAACAGATAACTTTGTGGCGAGAGCAGGGTGTCAATCTGCCTGTCAGTGTCAATATTGATGGTTTGCATCTACAACGTCCTGACTTTGTTGATCGTTTAAAGCAACAGTTAGCACAATTTCCTCTTGTGAAGGCGGGCGATTTGGAGCTAGAGGTATTAGAAACGAGTGCGCTTGATGATATTAACCGCGTATCGTCAATTATTAATGAATGCCGAGATATTGGTGTTAGCTTTGCGCTGGATGATTTTGGCACTGGCTATTCATCACTTACCTATTTGAAACAGCTCCCTGCTAGTTTACTGAAAATTGACCGAAGTTTTGTCTGTGACATGCTTGATGATCTTGAAGATCTTTCAATCTTGGAAGGTGTGTTGGGATTAGCGAATGCCTTTCGTTGTGAATCTATCGCGGAGGGTGTGGAATCTATTGAGCACGGAGAGATGTTGTTAATGATGGGGTGTGAGCTTGCACAAGGTTATATTATTGCAAAGCCTATGCCTGCTTTAGATATCCCGAAATTTTTAAGTAACTGGTTCCCATCTCCTTCATGGAAGGGCCGAGAAGCGATTAAGCGAGATGACCTGCCTTTCCTCTTTGCGCTAGTAGAACACAGAACGTGGTTGCGAGAACTGCTCTGTTTCTTTAATGGAAGCAGTAATGACTTCCCTCCTGAGATTAATAAGCATTGCCAGTTTGGACAATGGTTAAGTGGTATCGATGATAGTCGTTACATTGATCATTTAGATCTACGTCAGATCCGTAGCCTGCATGAAGAGGTGCATCGCCAGTCAGTGGAGCTGATTGTGCAGAAGCAGGGAGATAAAGCAGTTGATCCTGCGGGTTTAAAGCGATTTGAGGCTAATGTTGCGGAGCTTATTCGTTTGATGGAATCAGTATTACGTTGATTTTGTTTAAAATATGTACAGAAGTGCTATAGTTTCTAAACAAACGCTCGTATAACACGGGCGTTTGAATGATGAGATCCTCTCTCGAAAAGGCAAAGCTTGAGTAATTGAGTGACGCAAAGTCACGGGTCCTATTGGATATTTTAGGATCGCCGGACTACCTCAGGAGAGAAACGCACAGGGACTTTCGTACTTGAGGATCTTGCATTTTTAATGCGGAGATCGTCATGTTTATGAAACGTTTTAATCCATTCATTATGGCCATGCTTTTATGTGGCATTTTTCCGGTTCACGCAGAGTCATTATCTAAACCGTTGTCACTGAAAGTGGCGCTTCAAGGTAGCCACTCGTTTGCTTTATTTAAGCAGGCCACAGAGACAAATCCTGTTAGTTCCCTAGTCAATAATATGTTATTGCAACAGGAAAACGGGGAGCTTTCTGGAGGAGTACCTATCTCCTCTGCTGTGATAGTGAAAGATAAAAAGGCGGCGACAAAATCAAGTTATCAATCCCGTCAGCGCCGTTTCTATTTGAAGCTCCTGATGTTTGTTGGAGCTAAGTCAGAGGCCAATTAACCTGTGTTATTTTGCAGTTAGCGTTCGGTAGCTCTTCTGTAGGCTCTGTTGCCGGTGGCTTAAGCTACTGATTATCATAAAGAGGAGGCTACTGAGTATTGGTAAAGCCCCCCATAAATAGGGGTGCACTACAGGATCTAACTTTAAGAGTTGGTGGTGAATCGGCCATAGCGTTAGTTCGGTAATAAGGGCTGCGAATAGACCGCTTACGGCACCGATAAGTCCCATTTCTAATCTATCTAGTTGCTTACACTGGCGCTGGCTTGCGCCGAGTGTTTGTAGCAGCGCATTTTCATAACGACGCTGCTCTAACTCTTGAGTAAGAGTGACGTATAAAAGAATGAGCCCCGCAGCGGTTGTTAGCAGCATTAATAAACTTGAAAGCAGGGAGAGTCGGCTGAGAAGCTGCTTTAGTTGATCCAGCACTTGTCGAACATCAATGAGGGTTAGTGTCGGAAATTGCTTTATCAATTCTCGACTGACGGATGCGCTATTATCGCCTAAATGGAAGCTGGTTAAATAACTGGCTGAAAATCCTTCTAGCTGATCAGGCGAAAAAATAAAGTAGAAATTGGGTTGGAATGAATCCCAGCGTACACGGCGAAAGTTACTGATGGGCGCGCTTACCTCACGCCCTGCTATGTTGAAACTGATTTCGTCTCCGAGTTCGAGGCCAAGCTCTTCGGCGACTTTCTCTTCTACCGAAACACTGATGCTTTGTCTCCATACACCTGCGGTTAGGACGTTGTGTGTGGGAATGCGGGTATTTGCTGTTATGTTTAGCTCGCGATTAAGGGAGGGATGGTCGCGCTGCTCCTTTGTGAGGGCTTCATCCAACGTTAGACCATTAACTTTACTTAAGCGACCACGATAAATTGGCCATAAAGGGTTATTCACATCATAGTTACGCAGTAAGGTTTCTACTTCATCTTTTTCCCAGTCTTGGATATTGATGAGAAAATGATTCGGTGTGTTCTCTGGTAACTGTGCTTGCCAACGGTCTAGTAGATCATTGAGTGCGATCAGATTGGTACTGAGAAGTGCAAAGAGTAGACAGATGACCGGTATCTGTATTCTATACCAGCGCTGCTGTTGCTGGACTCGGCTTAAAAGTAAATGGCCTAAACGGTGATAGGGCGCTAGCTTTTGAGCGATTGTTTTGCTCAAACATGAGCCTATCCAGCCTAATCCGCTGCCCAATACAAGTAGTGTAAGTGTCAAGCTTAATGTCAGTAGGACGTTGTTTAAATACCAGCTAGTGCAGCCTAGTAATATAATAATACCGATAAAGTAAGGCCATTTTTTACCCCAGTTTAGAGGGAGTTGTTGGCCTTGAAGAAGCTGAATCGGGTTGCTTTGCTGAAGTTGAAATAGTGAAGGCAGTCCTAAGCAGGCAAGAATGGCTACACCCAAAAGAGGGCCTGAGGCGTAAGTGATGACTGATGCGCTAGGCACGGGTTGTGGAAGCAAACCTTGTAATAGGATTAGCCCTAAATGTTCCATTATTACTGCAAGTAGAATGCCTAGTAATGAGCAGAAAGCCCAGGCAAAACCGAGTTGATAGAGATATAGCTGTAATAACTGTTTATTACTAAGCCCTATACTTTTCAGCAATGCTGCTCGCTTATGTTGGCTTTGTGTAAAGCGCCTTAGGCTTAGAAATATTGTCATGGCCGATATAAGTAAGGCGAAGAGAGCGCCTAAGCGTAGATATGAAGATGCTTTTGTTAATGCACTATTTTGTTGGCTCTCTTCTGAGTCAATAGCACTTAGCTTTTCACCGGTCTTGAGGTTTTTCTTTAGCTCTGTTTTGAACTGCTTAAGCGAGGCGGGATCACCCGCAAAGAGTTGACGATAGCTTGCTCGAGCACCTGGCCCTAAAAGGCCAGTCGCTGTGAGTTGGGCGCGATTGATGATTAGTTGAGGGTTAAAGCTGATAAAGCCCCGTCCGCGGTCTGGTGCGGATTGAATAACGGCTGTTAACTTAAAGGAGGTATTGCCTAGTGTAATGTTATCGCCAAGGTCTAGGTTTAATCTATCTAACGTGCTTTGTTCCGCCCAAGCTTCTCCTATATTTGGAATAGGTTGTTCTTTGTGAGGACTAAGGTTTAAATCTCCCCGTGGATAAGGGGCATTGAGGGCTCTCACCGTCACTAGGAGGAAATTATCGCCACTATTGGCCATTGTGCCTAGCTGAATGACTTCGCTGCTAAGAAGACCCGCTTGTGTTGCTGCGGTTATTGCTGATTGATCAATCGCTCTGCTACTACTCAGAACTAAATCTGCACCAAGTATGGCGCTACCTTGACGTAACAGTGTTCGTTCTATGCGTTCTCCTAGTACTGCCATGAGGCTTGCAATTGTAATCGCTAGGATGAGTGCGACAATCAGAGCCCGCCATTCGCTTAATTTTAAGCTACTAATACTTTGTTGCTTAGCTAAGCGGAAAGGTGTCGAGATGCTCATGATGGTAACTCGGTTAGTTCGCCGTTGTGTAAACGTAAGGCTCGCTGACAACGTTTAGCTAAAGCATGATCATGAGTGATTAAGATTAAGGTTGTATCTTGTTCGCGGTTTAGGCTAAACAGTTGCTGTATAATCTGTTCACCGGTTTGTTCATCTAAGTTCCCAGTGGGCTCATCTGCAAATAACAACGTGGGTTCTGTGGCAAAGCTACGGGCAATCGCAACCCGTTGTTGCTCCCCGCCAGAGAGTTCAGCCGGTTTGTGATGTAGACGCTCACCTAGTTCAACTTTCTTTAGCCATTGTGTCGCTTCATCTTCTGCCTTTGGGTGGTTACGGATTTGCAGGGGAAGCATTACGTTCTGTAGGGCGGTAAGATCAGGAAGTAGATGGAATGCTTGGAAAACAAAACTGATATGTCGATTGCGGAACTCAGCACGCTGTGAATCATTAAGGTGCTCTAAATTGGTATTGTTAAGCAGTATTGAGCCGTCACTGGGTTGATCGAGCCCCGCTAGAATTGAAAGCAGTGATGATTTTCCGGTTCCTGAAGGTCCAACAATCGCAACGCTCTCGCCGCGGCGGATCTCTAAATTCAAATCTTTAAACAGATCGAGAGTGCCCGCTTGAGTCTTAAATTGTTTTGCGAGATGCTGGGCGCTAATAACTGTTTCTGTATTCTGAACCATTAGGTGTCCTTGTGCGTATTTTACTGACTCTATTAATACTAATTACTGCCAACGTTACATTGACCACTTCGGTGCATGCTCGTTCACTTGTTGTGCTTGGTGATAGTTTATCTGCCGCTTATAAAATGAAACCTGAGCAGGGCTGGGTTCAATTGCTTGAGAATCGTTTACGAATTGAAGGATATTCTCAAGACATTATTAATGCGAGTGTCAGTGGAGATACTACCCAAAATGGTATCGCGCGTCTCAAGTTGCTATTGCAACAGGTTGATGCACAAATCGTTATTATTGAGCTCGGTGGTAATGACGGTTTACGGGGGACGCCTCCTTTTGCGATCAAAAGGAACTTACAGCGTTTAATCGATATGGCCGAAGGTGCTGATGCACAAGTGTTGCTGCTAGGTATGCAGCTGCCACCGAACTACGGGAAAGCATACACTATGAAGTTTAGTGAAATTTATAGGGAGGTGGCGGATGATGCGGAAGTCGCGTTTGTGCCTTTCTTTATGGAAAACGTAGCTTTAGTGCCTGAGAGAATGCAAGCCGATGGTATACACCCAAGTATAGCGGGTCAGCCTTTCCTATTGGACACGGTATGGCCGTATCTAGAAGCCGTGTTGAATCAGTAGCTTCCGTTTTTGAGGGTAATAAAAAAGGCACTTATAAAAGTGCCTTTTTTTACGGAAGTAAAAGCTTACGCGAAGTTAGCGTTTACGAAATCCCAGTTTACTAATGCCCAGAAACCTTTTAGGTAATCAGGACGAACATTGCGGTAATCGATGTAGTAAGCGTGTTCCCAAAGGTCAACAGTTAGCAGTGGAGTCTGGCCTTCAGTTAGCGGGCAGCCTGCATTGCTTGTGTTTACGATGTCGATAGAACCATCAGCATTTTTAACTAACCAAGTCCAGCTAGAACCGAAGTTGTTAACCGCTTTGTCATTTAGTGCTGCTTGGAAGTCTGCAAAAGAGCCCCATTTAGCGTTGATAGCGTCAGCGATAGCGCCTGTTGGTTCGCCGCCAGCATTTGGTGCTAGGCAGTTCCAGTAGAACGTGTGGTTCCAGATCTGTGCTGCGTTGTTGAATACGCCGCCAGCAGGAGCAGATGTGATGATCTCTTCAAGCGTTTTGCCTTCAAATTCAGAACCAGGAAGCAAACCGTTTAGCTTAACAACATAAGTGTTGTGGTGCTTGCCGTGGTGAAAATCTAATGTTTCTGCAGAGATATGTGGTTCTAGAGCGTCCTTTGCATAAGGTAGCGGCGGAAGTTCAAAGCTCATAAGTGTCACCTTATTGTGTCAGTCTATTTAAGACAGATTGTCAGACAGTTGAACGATCATTTTGTTGCTCACGCTATGATTGATCAACCGATAAATACGAATTCGTGGGAATGATAGCACTCAATACTTTACATTTCATGGTACAAAAAGTGTGTTTAATCGATCATTTGTCGTTCAATTATCGTTTCCTTTCGTATGTTGCGACTAAAGTTTGCTGAAACTGTTATCTATTAGCCCTAGAATGGCGTGCAGAATTTTTTTACATAACTATAAAAAAGTGATTATTTTACGATGTACAAGGTATTGATTTGGATCTCATTTGTTGCGCTAGGTATTCTAGCTGTGAAAACTCAGTTTTTGGCTTCTAGTACGTTTGGGCCTTTTAAAGAGGGGTGTATGCAGGGGGAAGGAGCGACAGAAGCTCGGTGTGATTGTTTAGCTAAGTATGTCCATAAACACTTTAGTGATAATGAAGTGAAATTAATAATGGCTAATCAAGTGAATGACCCTGATTTTAAATTTAAGGTAGAAGAGGTTGTTCGCGCCGGTTCTAAGTCCTGTGCTGCTGAGTAATTAAGGCTGACGGTTCTCTTCTAAGCTTGTTTCAGCTATTGGCAAGATCAGTACTTCGCCCGAATCTTGTTGATAGCTGATAATCTTTTCGATGATCTCTTCGTTTATTTCGGTTCCTTTCGCTAACAACAGAATATGATGTTTAGTAAAGAAATCATGCGCGATGATCATGCCTGCTTTCAAGCCCGCTGCTTGGATAGCGATGGAAATTGTTTCTTTCGAGCGTTTTTTTAACAGCGATTCAAGCAGATCAAGAAGCTCGTGATCATAGAGGTGATTTGCTTTTAATCTAAGGGTTGCAATGGCCTGGGCTTGATCTAATTCTACCTCCTCTCTATCCCCACTTATTAATGCCATATAGTCTCGAATGATACGCAAAATTCTCGAGCCTAATGGTATAGATAGCCCTTTTAGGTGATCAGGGAAGCCACTCCCATCAATATTTTCTTCGATACTCCTTATTAGTTTTCCTGCTTCATATAGATGTTCTAATGGTATTAACGCTGATTGAGCAATAATCGGATATTGATGAAATATTTTGAGCTCTTGGTTGTTCATTTCATCGGGTGATTTTGCTGAGAGTGAATCTTTCAAGACGACTTTGCTTGCTTCTATTAATTGAGCAGCATACCCAATTTGTTGTATATCAAAAGAGGGTAGGCTCAGCTCGTGAGCAACTATCGTAGCTAGTTCGGCAATTTTCTTTCCCCTGCCTTGTTTACGACTGTGAAGTTCCAGTAACCCTGAGAGTACTTCTACAGCTTGTTTGTAAGCATGTGTGAGGTCTAGTTGAGCCGCGTCGATAAATAGGGATGTTTGGTGCAGCTCTTCCGTTCGGTTTTCTAAGTCTTGATTCAAATCTAGATTTTTAGATTGAATCTGTTTCGCTTTGCTTTTTAAGTTAGTTGCCTGCGTTCTTAAGTCTTTATACTTACTATGTAAGGTGGTTTCTTGTGCTGTTCGTTCATCATCCCACTGCTTAGTTTTATAAGCATGGAGAATCGCTTCATGAAGTTGAATTCGCTTTAGGGGGAGTGTGAATAGGTTTTGAACATGACCTTTATTGATGGCATGAAGTAAATCGTCTTTACTCGGATCTTGAGCAATCATAATGCGTTTTACGGCGGAAAACTGGCGGGTTACTTCACTGGCGAGCTTAATTCCACCTGTATCAGAAAGTTCGATGTCTAGTAATAGAACATCAATCTCGGGGTCTAACTTTTCTAATGCGCATAGGGCGTCATGTGCATTGTCGACCTCTTCTAATGGCCAATTCATCGGCACGATAGCGTTACGGCATTCTTCCAGCATGGTTGGATTAGTGGTGGCTAATAATATGCTGGGCAGGAGCTTCATGGGCTCACCTCGGTCACTACGTGGTTTAACTTGCCGTATCTAAGTTTAGCAGTTACATAGAAATTGTTTTTTTAGCGCGATAATGTGATCTCTTCTAACGGGAACTGAGGGTCTCCGCAGACATAAAAATAGGGGTTTATTAGCGATTCTTTTTGGTTATAGGTCAATGGGCGTAGGTTATTGGTATCCACGAGACGGCCTCCCGCAGCTTCTACGATGGCTTGAGCCGCTGCGGTATCCCATTCACTGGTCGGAAATAAGCGTGGATAGAAGTCGGCAATACCTTCTGCGATTAGACACATTTTGAGTGAGCTACCGATGCCCCTGTTTTTGACTTTGTTGAAGTGGTGGTGAATGGATTTGAGTAAATCCTCATTCGCTTCTTGGCCGTGTCTGCGGCTGGCAGCAATAATCAGCTCTTGGGTTAGAGGGCGGCTTCGGATTTGGGCTGCAGGTCTGTTGTTAACTTGTTTCCACGCGCCTAAATCGGTACTACCCCAGTAAGCTGTTTTGGTCACAGGAACATAGATGATACCAAGAATAGGACGGTGATCTTTTATAAGCGCGATGTTAATGGTGAACTCATCGTTACGTTGTATAAACTCTTTAGTGCCATCTAATGGATCTATACACCAGAAGCTATCCCATTGTTTACGTTTGTCGAAGGGAATCGAGGCATCTTCTTCGCTGAGTTGGGGTAGCGATGGCGTGAGAGCGTCTAGGCCTTGTTTAATAACCCTATGCGCAGCCATATCTGCCGCTGTGACTGGTGAGTCATCCTGCTTATGCTGGATCGAGAAGTCGTCATTCTCGTAAACCGCCATAATGGCTTGGCTAGCTTGTTCACAAATAGGTAAAAGCGATTGTATGAGTTGTTTGTGATCAGTCATCGTGCTGCCTCGCTAATGATTCTTTCATCAGAATAGCGCTATTGTGTTTGGGTTATTAGTCGCCTTTTGTCGATTCTTTTATCAGAAAGTCTTTAACCATATATAAAGCGGCAATCGCTCGTGCTTCCGTGAAATCTTCATCTTGGATAAGCTGGTCGAGTTGCTCAAGGGGCCAGCTGACTACCTCCATCTCTTCCGGTTCATCGCCTTCTAAACGACAAGGATAAAGATCGCGTGCGATCACCGCGGTCACTTTATGTCCCATGTAGTTAGGAGCTGACGTCATTACTTTTAATGTATCTAATTGACGACTGCCAAAGCCTGCTTCCTCTTTTAATTCTCTGTCCGCAGCGGTGTGCTCATCCTCGCCTGGGTCGATAAGACCTTTGGGTAGGGTTAGCGTGTAATCTTCCAGTCCTACAGCATATTCACGAATAAGCAAAACGTGGTTATCAGCTGTAATGGGAATGATCATGACTGCGCCGCGCCCTCTATTAGCTAAGCGCTCGTATGTGCGTGTAACACCGTTGGAAAAACGAAGTTCGACCTCTTCTACTCTAAATAAACGGCTTTTAGCTGTATTAGTTACCTTCAAAATCTCGGGTTTAACCGGCATACTGAGGCTTCCTCTATGAATGGCCTATAAAATGTTTGATTGGCAGAGCATCGATACCGTTTTACTTGATATGGACGGTACACTTCTTGATCTACACTTTGATACCTTTTTCTGGTTAGAACATCTTCCTTTGCGCTATGCGCAGATACATTCGATTGATACAGAAGATGCTCGTCAGTGGTTACACGAGCGTATCATACAGCAGCAAGGTTCGCTTAACTGGTATTGCATCGATTATTGGACCCAAGAGTTAAGTGTGCCGGTTGCCGAACTTAAAAAAGAAGTGGCTGATAAAATCGGTTTTCGGCCGCATGTCCATGACTTTCTAGCGAGCCTGAAACAGCATGGTATTCGTAGCGTTATAGTGACGAATGCACACCAAGATAGTTTGAATCTGAAAATAGAGAAAACAGGGCTAAACCAGCTGGTGGACGAGGTTATTTGTTCGCATGATTTTGCCATGGCAAAGGAAACACCAGGTTTTTGGGATAAACTACAAGAGGTGGAGCCCTTCGATAAGCAGCGTACCTTGCTTATTGATGATAGTTTTGCTGTGCTTGAGAGTGCGCGGGCGTATGGTATTCGCTATTTACTGTCTATCTTTCAACCGGACAGTCAGCAACCTAAACGTGAAATTGAGAATTTCGCGGCGATTGAGCATTTTAATGAGATTACCCCGAAGTAGAACGGAATAGCATGAGTCAACCTGAAGATAAGGTTCGTCTAGATAAGTGGCTATGGGCTGCTCGATTTTATAAAACGCGAGCAATTGCCAAGCAGATGATTGATGGTGGAAAAGTCCACTACAATGGCCAGCGTACTAAATGTAGCCGCCATGTAGAGGTCGGGGCGACATTAATGATTCGACAAGGGTTTGATGAAAAAGAAGTCGTTGTGCTTGAGCTATCTGATCGTCGCGGCGGTGCACCGGATGCACAACGCTTATATAAAGAAACGGAAGCCAGTGTTGCAAAGCGAGAGGAGCATGCTGCTCATCGTAAAGCGATGGGGAGTGGTTTAAATCCTCGGAACCGCCCTAACAAGAAAGAGCGTCGGCAGATAATCTCTTTTAAAGATAAAGAGCGCGGTATTTTCGATAAATAAATACCACGCCTAATGCCGTTGCTACCTTTGGCTCAGAATCGGGAGTTGATTGAGTAAAGGAATTTTAGCAATGAGCCTGATTAACGGTGTTAGTAGTCGATGGGTCGCATTGGTGAGGTGATGCAGTAGCGGTGTGCAAAACGCCCAGCTTAACGTCACCATGGCAGAGAATGCTCCCCCCACAACATTGTCACTTGCCCAATGAGCGCCCCCTACGATGCGGGGTAGCATAAAGAAAATGGCTAATACTAGCGCGAAGAATGACCAACCATTGCGCGCGTTGAGGATGATGAACCCCGCCCAGGTCAGAACAACTGCTGCATGGTCGCCGGGGAAACTATGTCCCGCTGCATCTTTAGCGGGGATCTCCGGCACTATCTGACTAAAGCGAAATGCAGGTTCAAGCATCAACGAGGGACTGTTGCCGCTAAGGCCAATAGCTCGTGCATATTCATACACGGATTCTCTGATCGGAAACATGAGAACAAGCAGTAATATAAAGCCGATAATAGCTTGTTGTAATCGGTCGCGCTTAATCCCCATGCCGGGGAATGTAATACTTACGAGCATGATGATTAAAGGCACTACATCGAATATACGTACATTGGCCCAAGCCCAGAAACGAGTCCAGCCTGTATCTTCAGATACAGTGCCGTTTAAACTGTAAAAGAGGGTTTGATCGATACTCCGCCAAAAAGCGAAGCCTGGATCGGTCAGGAAAAAGCCCAACCAAGCAAAAGCAAATAGGTGGCTGATGATTAGGGCTTTAATATTCCAAGTAGGGCGGAAAACAGTCACAGTATTCATTGTAAAAATAGAATCTCGAATCATGAAGCGGGTATGATAAAATACCTGCATCAACTTGGATACCTGTCGAGGTATTCATTTTCTCTCGAATAACTCTACAGAATTTTTAATATGAGCAACCCTGATCAGATCCAACGGATCATGTTTGATGAATTGGATATTCGTGGTGTCGTATCGGGTTTACAAAAAACCTGTCACGACTGTTTTGAAAATCATGATTACCCTACCGCTATAAAAAAGGTACTAGGGGAGATGCTAGCGGCTGTTAGTTTGCTTAGCTCTAACCTTAAATTTGAAGGGCGATTGATCCTACAAGCCCAAGGTCAGGGTAATGTACGTTTGTTGATGGCCGAATCAAATCAAGATCGAGATGTGCGGGCGATCGCTCGCTTTGATGGCGAGATTCCCGCCGACGCGTCTTTTAGTGATTTACTGCCAGAAGGCCAAGTCGTTTTGACGATTGAGCCAGATAAAGGCAATCGCTATCAAGGAGTTGTTCCTCTTGACGGAAAGACTTTAGCAAAATGTTTGGAAAACTATTTCATTAGTTCAGAGCAGCTACCTACCCAAGTTCATTTAGCGTCGGACGGTGAAGCTGCTGCAGGTATGCTGTTGCAGGTGTTACCCGCAGAGGGCACAGGGGAAGAGGATTGGGACCGGATTAGCCATTTAGCTTCCACGTTGAAAAGTAGCGAGTTGTTAGAATTAGGCAATGAAACGCTGCTTTATCGTTTGTTCCATGAAGAACAGTGTCGTTTATATGAGCCAGATGATGTCCAATTTAAGTGTACCTGCTCGAGGGAACGGAGCTTGGCTTCATTGAAGTTGGTTGAAAAAGCGGAACTGCTGGATGTGATTGCAGAGAGCGGCATGGTGAATGTGAACTGCCAGTTTTGTAATGCGCATTATGGTTTTGATTTAACCGATATAGAGGCGCTTTTTTCTGATGCGACCTCCGCTACGGGCTCTAAAAATGTACATTAATTAGCCAGCTTCAGAAAAAATTGCCCTAAGTCAAATGAGAACTGCTTTCAGTAATGGCGTATCGTGCGATTTTTGTGCATAATACGCCTCCTTATAATTACGATATATAGCCTTACGCCTTATTAGGTAACGTTATTGGCGCCTATGCCAAGGGAACCCAGTAATGACCAAAGATTCTGTGAACATTGCACACCAAAATTTAAGCCCAGCTGAGCTGGTAGAAAAAGCCATTGCCAACGGTGAAGGAACACTCGCTGACTCAGGCGCCCTGGTAGTAACAACGGGCAAACGTACCGGTCGTTCTCCGATGGATCGTTTCATCGTAGAAGAACCAAGCACATCTGATTCAATCGATTGGGGTAGTATTAACCGTCCTTTCGATGCTGATAAATTTGATGCGTTATGGACTCGTGTTGAAGAGTTTGTAGCGGATAAAGAGCATTTCGTGTCTAACGTACACGTAGGTTCTGATCCTAGCCACTATCTTGCTGTAAAAATGACTACGCAGACTGCTTGGCAGAATCTGTTTGGCCAGAATTTGTTTATTCGCCCAGCGGAATATAACCCTAAGGCGAAAGAAGAGTGGCAGATCCTGAACGTAGCTGGTTTCGAATGCGATCCAGAGCGTGATGGCACTAACAGTGATGGTTGCGTAATCATCAACTTCGCTAAGCGTAAAGTGCTGCTTGCGGGCATGCGTTATGCGGGCGAAATGAAGAAGGCGATGTTCTCTGTACAGAACTTCCTACTTCCTGAAAAAGACGTACTACCAATGCATTGCTCTGCAAACGTTGGTGAAGATAACAGCACTACGTTGTTCTTCGGCCTTTCTGGTACTGGTAAAACAACACTGTCAGCTGACCCAGATCGTTACCTAATTGGTGATGATGAGCACGGTTGGGGTAAAGGTGTTGTTTTCAACTTAGAAGGTGGTTGCTACGCTAAAACCATCAACTTAAGCCAGAAAAACGAGCCAATCATCTGGGATGCCATCCGTTTCGGTGCAATTGTTGAAAACGTTGCCTTAAACGAACAGCGTACAGCTGATTATGACGATACTTCTCTTACCGAGAACGGTCGTTGTGCATACCCGCTACAACATGTTGAGAAGCGCACAGAAACGAATATGGGTGAAGAACCAGATTCGATTGTGTTCCTAACGTGTGATTTAACAGGTGTTCTACCTCCTGTTTCTGTTCTAACAAAAGAAGCTGCTGCTTATCATTTCCTATCTGGTTATACCGCGCTTGTTGGTTCTACAGAGATGGGCTCTGGTGGTGGTATCAAATCAACTTTCTCTACTTGCTTTGGTGCTCCTTTCTTCCCGCGCCCAGCACATGTATATGCTGAGTTGTTGATGAAGCGTATTGAAGAGTTTGGTTCTAAGGTATACCTAGTTAATACCGGTTGGACTGGCGGTTCATACGGAACGGGTGAGCGCTTTAGTATCCCAACGACACGCGGCATTATTAGCGCTATTCAAAATGGTGCGCTTGCTGGTGCTGAAACAGTTAAGCTTGAAGGTCTTAACTTGGAAGTGCCTGTAGCGGTTCCTGGCGTTGATTCTTCGTTGTTGAATCCTCGTGATACTTGGGCTGACAAGTCTGGATACGATGCGTCTGCAAATGACTTGATAGGTCAGTTTGTTGAGAACTTCAAGAAGTTCGATGGCGTTTCTGAAGAGATCGTTGCAGCAGGTCCTAAGCTTTAAGTAGCATTACCTCATTCGAAAAATTTAAAAAGCCCTCGCAGAAATGCGGGGGCTTTTTTGTTTCGGCTACAATCATTGTTTGGGTCTATTTAGTCAAGGTACTGGAATGAAAGAGTTATGGTTGGTATCGCTCGTTCTCTTGGCCTCAGTTGAGCTATGTATCGCATCTGAAACGCCGACAAGCAGTGTTGAGCTTCCCGCGATGGCAGCGTTGCAAGATCAGACGTCTATTTCCGGATTGTCGTCGGGTGGTTTTATGGCAGCGCAATACCATGTGGCTTATTCAAAGCATCTAGTTGGTGTTGGTATTGTCGCTGGTGGTCCTTGGAACTGCGCGGGCAGTGACGAGAACTCATTGCTGCCTCCTGTCTCCACAGCCGTTTCTACCTGTATGACACCTTGTAAAGATAGTTGGTTTGGTTGTCGGGATACGATGTACCCCAATAGTGAGTATCTAGCGTCGCTCGCTAAGCGTGAGACGGATAGGGGAGGTATAGATGATGTTAGTCATTTGCGGGACGATAAGGTTTATATCTTTTCTGGTACGAAGGACCCAACCGTCGCCACGAAAGTCGTTGATAGCGTACAGCGTTTTTATCGGCTGCTCGGGGTGAATGAAAGTTTTATAAAATATGATAATGAGATCGAAGCAGGCCATGGTTTTATCACCGCAGAAAAGGCCGATCTTCCTTGTGCCTCGACACAATCGCCCTATATCAATAATTGTGGTTTTCAGCAGGCGAGGAGCATTCTGGAGCATATTTATGGTGGGTTGCAGTTAGCTGAACCGGAAATGACAGGGCAATTGCTGAGGTTTAACCAGCGCGAATTTACGTCAGGGGCGCTCGATGGTATGGATGAAGAAGCGTATGTGTATCTTCCTCGCTCGTGCTATCAGCAGGCGTGTCGTATCCATGTCGCGTTTCATGGTTGTCGGCAAGGTGCGTCCGTTGTGGGGCGGCGCTATGTTGAGGGTACGGGATATAACCGAGTGGCTGATAACAATAATATTATCGTTTTATATCCACAAGTTAAGAAGTCGAATCTGTTGCCAATGAATCCGCGAGGGTGCTGGGATTTTTGGGGTTACAGCAGTAATAATCTTCCACCCTATGATTATTACAAGAAATCTGCTCCGCAGATGAAGGCTGTGCAAAGGATGATTGCTAGGTTGGCGTCTCCGAGGGGTTAGCCCATCCTCAGTATAAAGCGCCCACTGATCTCTCACGGAAAGCAGCGGGCCTCAGTGTTTTAAATGATGTTTTATTTAACGCGCAGCTTAATGTCGGCGTTGCTTAAATAATCTGCTTCCTGCTCAAGATCAGCATGGGTTAGAGGGTGATGTTCTAGCCAGCCAGTAGGAAATTCAATAAT
Source organism: Neptuniibacter victor (assembly GCA_027943745.1). Taxonomy (GTDB): domain Bacteria; phylum Pseudomonadota; class Gammaproteobacteria; order Pseudomonadales; family Balneatricaceae; genus Neptuniibacter; species Neptuniibacter victor. Next base: position 189,804 of record AP025763.1, read on the forward strand.
CAGCTTTTTGTTATCAACACTAAAGCTAATAGCAGGCAAACGGTCTTTCGAGCGGCTTCGATGAAGTATCACTGCGATGCGGAGCAAAACGCATAAGCGTCGATAAGGTTCTTGTAAGCGTTTGGGAAGCGCTTTAAATTCATCTTTTGGAAATTTACGGCGGTGCCCGCGTACGAGCGTTGCGAGTTGCAGCTGTTCTTGGGTTGTGAATCCAGGCAGGTCAGAATGTGTTAAAAGATAAGCGCTATGCTTATGAAACTGGCTATGGGCAATCGTTAGGCCTATCTCATGTGTCCTTGCGGCCCAACTGAGCATGTCGTAATGTTTGCGTGATAGTTGCCAGTTTTCTTTGATTTGAGCCCAGGCTAATAGCGCGGTCTGCTCAATACGGTCGGCTTGTTCTTGGTCAACATGATAGCGTTGCATGATCGCATTAATGGTGCGGTCGCGTACGTCTTCATGTCTCAAACGTCCCGCCATGTCGTAAAGCACGCCTTCACGAAGTGCGCCTTCCGAAAAGGACATCTCTTTAATATCTAGTGCTTCGAATACCGCGCATAGAATGGCAATGCCGGCGGGTAATACTTTCTTCCGTTCGGGCTTTAATCCCTCTATATCAATCTCATCACTATGGGAGTAGGTCAGAATCTGCTCTTTTAGTTTTAAAAGGGCTTCTTTGGTGATCCTGTCGTCACTGTAACCTAGGCTGATACAGGCATTGCGCACGGCTTTGATAGTACCAGAGGAGCCTACGGCACTATCCCAACCTATCTCTTTATAGTGATACTTGATGGATTGTAACTCTTGAAGTGCCGCGGTTTGTGCTTTCTTAAAATTCTTTGCACAGATTTGATCGTCGTGAAAATAGCGTTTTGTAAAGCTTACACAGCCCATGTGCAGGCTTTCCATAACCCTTGGTTCAAAACGCTCGCCAATAATGAATTCTGTGCTTCCGCCGCCAATATCAACGACTAAGCGCGAGCCTTTGTCATCAGCCAAAGTGTGAGACACGCCGAGATAGATGAGGCGAGCTTCTTCCCGACCAGCAATTATTTCTAATGACGTGCCTAAGATGCTTTCCGCTTCATCGATAAACTCGCGACTATTTTTGGCTTCTCGCAGCGCATTAGTGCCGACAATTCTTACGGCATCTCTGGGTAAGTCTTTCACCCGCTGAGCAAAACGACTTAAGCAGTCTAAACCTCGTTGCTTGGCCTCTTCTGTCAAATAGCGTTTGTCATTGATGCCAGCAGCTAATTGGACTTTGTCTGACATTATGTCGACAGTGCGTAATTCGCCTTGATCTAGTTGAGCCACAACAATGTGAAAACTATTCGAACCGAGGTCTATAGCGGCTAAGAACTGTTCGTCGATCTGGTCTGTAGCAGTGATCTGCTCTGTCATCCTAAGAAAATCCTATGGCGTAATGAAGAGGAAGCGGAGCTAGATTACCAAAAGAATTCGTAGCTTGCAGTTGCTTTTAAGGAGGATAGTACAAAGAGTGTCATAGGTTATGTTTTAGCGTTATTTATTTAAGCATATAGTTATTTGATTGGACAAAATGGTCGCTATTTGGCGACAACAACGTTACACAATTGGCTTTGGGATGTTATTATCGGCGGTCTGATTAAAGTATTGGGTGCAGCGGAGAAGAGTTCCCATGAGTGAAAACATTGTAAATGTTACAGATGCTTCCTTTGAAGAAGATGTTCTCAAAGCTGAAGGTGCAGTTCTAGTTGATTACTGGGCTGAATGGTGTGGTCCTTGTAAAATGATTGCCCCAGTTCTAGAAGAGATTGCAAAAGAATACGGTGAGCAGCTTAAAATTTGTAAGTTGAACATCGACGAAAATAGCGAAACACCACCTAAGTTTGGTATTCGTGGCATTCCTACTTTGATGCTTTTCAAAGGCGGTAATGTTGAAGCGACTAAGGTCGGTGCATTGTCTAAATCTCAATTAGCGGCGTTTATCGAAGCTAATCTGTAGGTTTTACAGTGAAGAAAGTGCGATGTTGAGCAAAACATAGCACTTTCTTACCTTCTGACTATAGACAGGTCACTACCTTCCTTTTATAGTGTTCACTGTTTGGTCAGCCCGCTAAAGTTTTTCTATCTATTTTTAGCGCTTGAGCTAAAAGGCCATTTTTCGTATTTCTTCCTTAATTCCATTCAAATAAAACAAATCAGCCTAGTGCTTGTTTCCCCCAAACTATGAATCTTACCGAATTAAAAACTAAAAGCGTTCCCGAGCTACTCGAAATTGCCAAAGGCATGGGAATGGATAATCTGGCTCGTTCCCGTAAACAGGATGTAATTTTTGCGATCCTTAAGCGTCATGCTAAAGGTGGTGAAGACATCTACGGTAACGGTGTGCTTGAAATTTTGCAGGACGGCTTCGGCTTCTTGCGTTCAGCAGACTCCTCTTATTTAGCTGGACCTGACGATATTTATGTATCGCCAAGTCAGATCCGTCGTTTTAACCTGCGTACAGGTGACACGATAGCGGGTAAGATTCGCCCTCCAAAGGATGGGGAACGTTATTTTGCATTGTTGAAAGTTAACGAAATTAACTACGACAAGCCTGATAATGCGAAGAACAAAATTTTATTTGAAAACCTTACACCTTTATTTGCTCAGAACCGTCTTCGCATGGAGCTGGGTAATGGTAGTACGGAAGATTTGACTGCTCGTGTTATCGATTTGGTTTGCCCAATGGGTAAAGGCCAACGTGCATTGATCGTGTCACCGCCAAAGGCGGGTAAAACATTAATGCTGCAGAACATTGCTAATAGCATTACACGTAATAACCCTGAGTGTCATTTGATCGTACTATTGATCGATGAAAGACCTGAGGAAGTGACAGAGATGCAGCGTACGGTTAGAGGTGAAGTTGTTGCTTCTACCTTTGATGAGCCGCCATCACGTCACGTACAGGTTGCTGAGATGGTTATCGAGAAAGCGAAGCGCCTCACAGAGCATAAGAAAGATGTTGTTATCTTACTTGATTCGATCACTCGTTTAGCACGTGCTTATAACACCGTTATCCCTTCATCAGGTAAGGTCCTTACCGGTGGTGTTGATGCTCATGCTTTGGAGCGCCCTAAGCGTTTCTTTGGTGCAGCACGTAATATCGAAGAGGGCGGAAGTTTAACCATTATCGCAACAGCGTTGGTTGATACGGGCTCTAAGATGGATGAAGTTATCTTTGAAGAATTTAAGGGTACAGGTAACTCTGAAGTTCATCTTGATCGTAAAGTTGCTGAGAAGCGTGTCTTCCCAGCGATCAACATTCGTCGTTCTGGTACACGTCGCGAAGACTTACTAACATCGGAAGAAGAGCTACAGCGTATGTGGATTCTACGTAAGTTGTTGGATCCGATGGAAGATACCGCAGCAACAGAATTTGTTATTGATAAGTTGAAAGACTTTAAAACAAATGATGAATTCTTCTTGTCTATGAAGCGGAAGTAAACTGGTTTATATCTAAAAGGGTGAGCATCTGCTTGCCCTTTTTTGTTTTTACTAGGTTCAAAATATGGCTACTCCTAAATATAAAGATCTACGTGATTTTATCCATATGTTGGAAGCACGTGGTGAGCTGAAGCGTATTAAGCAAGAGATCGATCCTAATTTAGAGATGACCGAGATTAGTGATCGCACTTTAAAGGCTGGCGGTCCCGCTCTGCTGTTTGAAAACCCTAAGGGCTTTGATTATCCAGTATTGACTAACCTATTTGGCACGCCAGAGCGTGTAGCCATGGGTATGGGGGAGGAAACAGTAGAGGCGTTGCGTGAAGTCGGTAAAGTGCTGGCTCAATTGAAAGAGCCTGAACCTCCTAAGGGGATGAAAGACGCTTGGGAAAAGCTACCTGTCTTTAAACAGGTCCTGAATATGGGGCCGAAATTGATTAAGTCTGCTGACTGTCAGAAGCATGTCTTGGAAGGTGATGCGGTTGATCTTTATAAACTACCTATTCAAACCTGCTGGCCTGGAGACGCCGCGCCACTAGTGACTTGGCCTCTGGTGATTACTCGTGGACCCAAGAAGGAACGACAAAATCTAGGCATTTATCGCCAACAGCTGATCGCTAAAGACAAGCTAATTATGCGTTGGTTGGCGCATCGAGGTGGAGCTCTAGATTTTCGCGAGTGGAAAGAGCAGCATCCGGGGGAGAAGTTTCCAGTTGCTGTTGCGTTGGGGGCTGATCCAGCGACGATTCTCGGTGCTGTAACGCCTGTTCCAGATACGTTATCAGAGTATGCCTTCGCTGGGTTATTGCGAGGAGGGAAAACGGAGGTCACTCAATGTATTGGTAGTGATCTGCAAGTCCCTGCGAGTGCCGAGTTTATTCTAGAGGGATACATCGATCCGGATGAGATGGCGGACGAAGGTCCGTTTGGTGATCATACGGGATATTATAATGAAGTAGATCGTTTTCCTGTCTTCACTGTAGAGCGAATTACCCATCGGAGTAATCCAATCTACCATAGTACTTATACGGGGCGTCCGCCCGATGAGCCTGCCATCCTTGGTGTTGCTTTGAATGAGGTGTTTGTACCTATTTTGCAGAAGCAATTCCCGGAGATTGTAGATTTCTATCTACCACCTGAAGGTTGTTCCTACCGTATGGCGGTTGTGACGATTAAGAAGCAATACCCAGGGCATGCTAAACGAATCATGTTGGGGGTTTGGTCTTTTCTTCGTCAGTTTATGTACACAAAGTTCGTTATTGTTTGTGATGACGATGTTAATGCTCGTGATTGGAATGATGTTATTTGGGCAATTACAACCCGAATGGATCCGCAGCGTGATACGGTCATGATAGATAACACGCCCATCGATTATTTAGATTTTGCGTCGCCGGTATCGGGCTTAGGTTCAAAAATGGGTATGGATGCCACGAACAAATGGGAAGGTGAAACAACCCGTGAGTGGGGTGTTCCGATTGAAATGGATAGTGCGGTACAAGACAAAGTCGATGAAATCTGGGAAGCGTTGGATATTTTAGGTTAATCGATGGCTCATCAAATAGAGATTGTAAATATTGGCCATACCATTACAGGTCAGTCGGGAGATACTCTATTAAAAAGCTTAGAGCGTTATGGTTATAAGCTTCGGGTGGGCTGTAAAAATGGTGTTTGTGAAATTTGTGAAGTGGTGCTGCTACAAGGTGAAGTTGTTCAGAGTTACCCAGAAAAACATCTGACGTTGCTTGAAAACTCAGATGAAACATCGGAACCTGTTTTTGCTTGTACTTGTAGGCCATTAGATCATATTAAAGTAACAATTGAGGGGCTGGTATGTCCCGGAGATTTATTAGTGAAAAAATTGCTTTGCGATATAACAGCGATAGAGAAACTGAATCATGATGTTTACCGTGTCCGTCTTCAATTGCCTGCGACAGCATCGATGTCGGCTGAGTTTTATGCCGGTCAGTATTTGGATTTAATTCTACCTGATGGAAAGCAAGCTTCTTTCTCGATCGGATCTGCACCCGATCAGGGCCGTCATTTAGAGCTGCATATTCGCCATATTCCTGATAGCGAGATGTCGAATACAATTCTAGGTTATCTACAAACTGAAAAAACAATTGAAGTAGAGATCGCTAAAGGTGATTGTTACCTTCAGGCTCACAGCATTCAACCTGATACTCGTTTAATTATGGCTGCGGCTAGTACGGGCTTTGCGCAGATTAAAAGTGTGGTTGAGCACCTGCTAGCTAATCAGTTCAGTAATCAGATACATATATATTGGGGCGCTAGAGTAGAAGAAGATATCTACTTAGGAAACCTGCCACAGCAGTGGGCTGCGGAGCATACAAACGTTCATTTCGAGAGTATCGTCAGCGAACCTGAGAACAGTCCAAATTGGCAGGGACGTACAGGTTTGTTGCCTGCGGCTATTCTAGAAGATTTTAGCGACTTTGAAGATGTAGAGATCTTTACCAGCGGCTCACCCGCAATGGTATATGCACTACTTGAAGCTTGTGAAGAGAGGGGCTTTAGCGAAGAGAATATGCATTCTGATGTGTTTGCATATGCGCCTCGTAAAAAGTAGGTGTGAAGGGATGATAAGAAAAAAGGGATGCATTGCATCCCTTTTTTGTATTGTTAGGCGCTTGCCTGTTCTTCCGGCATGGGTAGTTCGGGAAGACCTGAAGCGACCAAATTAAGGTTTTGTTGTAGCAGTTGTTGAGCGCGTTCATTATCACCGAGGTGGCGTAATAGACGAGCAAGTTCGGCAAGGGTTTCTGAGCAAGGCTCGATCTCTAAGCTTTGTTCAAAATACTTAACGGCTTGTCCCCAGTGTTGGTTTCGCATGGATAGGCGGCCAAGTGTGAGTAGTAAGGCAGGGCTCTCTTCATGTGATTTGAGCCAGCTGCGAGCATTGTCGAGCTGCTTCTTGGTATTTTCACCATTTAGCCGACCATACAGATTTACCAGCTTTTCATTCCAGTTACGTTTAATAAGGTCACGCAAGTTTTGCTCAGCGCGGCTCTCTGCGCCAAGGGAAACCAAAAGCTCTGTATAACGTTGGACGAGATCACTGTCACGTGATTGCTCATTTGGCAGGTCCTGCCATGTCTTGCCCAATGCTTTTAGGCGATCGTCATCGCTTGTTTCTATAGGTAGCTTGTTTAGGCTGTCATCTAGAAGCTGGCTATAGCACTGACGGTTCAGCTCTTCTAACTCTTCGCCTTTTAGCGCTTGGTGCTTTTGCAGTAGCGGTAGAAGTTTTGAAAGTGCTTGCCAGTCATTGAGACGGACATAGATATCTTTCAGCAATTTCATTACGTAGGTGTTTTTAGGCGCTAATGTCCGTAAACGTAGTAGTGTGGCTAGGCAGGGTTCAAGTTGCCCTCTTGAAAGCTGGATTTCAGCTTGAGAGATCGCAACGGTTACTTCTGCTTCTGGTGTTGTACTACGCGCCTTCTGTAGAAGGTCGTCAGTTGCCTGCTCGTTGTTTTGTTCATGGGCAGCACGTGCCGCTGCTAAATAGTTAATAAGAGGCAGGTCGGAACGCTCAGCCGCTTGCGCTAGCTGTTTCTGTGCTTGGGCCCAGTTGCCTTCGGATAGCGATGTTAGCCCCTTGAGGGTTTTGCGACGGCTAATGCGTTGATTGCGGTGATCCTTCCAGGCTTTTAGTTTTGCGGTAGGAAGTTGAGTACGCGTTAGTAGGTTAACGATCCAGTGTGTCGCGATAAAGATAATAAGCAGGGCGACAAGAAGTACCCATAGGCTAGTCTCAATCGTCGTTTGGTTGTATGCGATGAGCACATAACCTGAATCCTTGATCATCAACTCGCCGACGAAAGCACCGGCGCCCAAAATAACAAGTAATAGAAGGAACAAGATTTTCATTAGGATGCCCCTTGTTCCTTAAGTTTGGTCATCTGCGTTAGGTAGCCCTTTAATGTACGCAGAGAGCCTGAGATATCAGGCATTTTGCTAGTGACTTGAACACTTTGTAGCTCAGAAATACCACGTAGCAGGCTTTGAGTCGTACCGTCTTTTTCCTCAAAGTAGGTTTCTATCCACTCGTGTGCTTTCACTAAGCTGGCATCGTAAGACGCTTGTTTACGCTGAAGAAGCGCTAGTTGAGCTTGTTCCAACATCAGATGTAAGTTCTGCTGAAGGTAATAGCTCTGCTCAGGAGATAGAAGGGGCTCAATCGGTTCATCTCGATGCTGAATAACGACTAATTTATCTAGCTTGCTGACGGCGTTGCCCCACGATTCTTCTAATCCGGCAGTCCATGATTCTGATACCGCTTCCGGGGTGACCTCTTCGAGTAAATCTGGAAGTTTACGTTGTTCTGAAATAGGGATGAGTCGCAGATTAGAAACTTGACTGTTAAGCGCACCTAGTTTGAGGAAAACGCCCTCTGTATCAAGTGACGGAACTGCTTCGAGCGCGGCAATATCTGCCGCTAAGGACTTCCGTACTTCGTAGATAGAAACATCATCGGTTTCTTTGAGTATTTTGTCAGCAGATTTTAACAGTTTGATCGCACCGTCGGTGGTTTGCTCCATGAGCACGCGCTGATTGGCTAAGCGAAGTAAGTACTCTACTTCGGCCAGTAGCCAGTCTTTGCGAGAGGTATTCTGAGTAGCGGTTACTTGTTGGATGCTTTTTGTTAAGCGAGCTTGTAGCTCATTAATATTGTTTTTGTCGGATTGGCTTTGAGCCTGGAGTTGGCCTAACTTTTGGTTCATGCTTGCAATGGCTTGATCTAGAGAGCCACGCGCTTCGTTCAGCGACGTGCTTACCTGTGATTCGATTGCCGCATTATTCTGGGCGACATTGCTATCTTGTTGTAGAGAAAGCCAATATAAGTAACCTGCTGCGCCAAGCGCAATAATCGATATTGGTAAGGCTAGCTTGCCAGGCCATGTGGCAGGCTTTTTCTCTTTTGCATTCGGTACTTCGGGTTCTGTTTGCGTGACAGGTGGCGGTGATGCGTCATCTTCTTCTTTGCTGGCTTCAGCTTGAGTGTCAGCAACATCAACTACGTCGCCTTGGGCTTCTTCGACGCTGTCCTTAGATTCCACTGTGTCATTTTCAATACTGTTGTCCGTATCTTTGATTACGTCTTCAGTCTTGTCTTCCTGTGGCTTTTTTTTCTTGTCGCTCATCTGTCGATTTCCGCAAAAGTCAGTTACTGCATCACTGCCTCGATCATCGATTGATCGTCTGGGCCTGATGCTGTTGTTATCCGTTTGAATCCTTTTAATTCAGCCGCTTCTTTAATGCGTTCACTGGGCACTACAAGATGACAGTCTAATAGTGAATCCGTGCTGAATTGTTGTTTACTGCCTAACCCAACCCTTAGTAAATTAGCCAGCCCTTCGCCGCTGCTGATGAGAATAGCATCAGGAGGGGTCTTGAATAGGGCGTCAGTTATCTCGCTATCTTCGTATTGGGGTGTTACTCGGCGATAGAGTTCAGCATAGCTAACCTCGGCGCCTCGTGCACGAAGTTCTGTGGCCAATTTTTCTCGGCCGCCTTCTCCGCGCATGATGAGTACTTTATCGCCTGCTATATTCTGTAGTACTGGTGCTTTAAGTAGTGCTTCTGAATCGTACCCTAGTGGGCTGTGATAGGCATCTATACCATAGTTGCTCAGGGTGATAGCACTTTGTTTACCGATCGCGAGCCAATTGACCCCTAACGGGAGTTGAGGCCAATATTGGTCTATCCAGTCGTAGCCTGAATGCACTGCATTGGGGCTAATAAAGATAATGTGCTGGTAGAGATCAAGGTCTAATATCTGTTGTTTTATCTGATGATAGTTATTGTCATCGGGCGTGATGTTTTTAATCGATATCAATGGGAAGGCAACAGGCTCCGCGCCTTGTTGGCGGAGCTGTTGAATTAGATTGCCTGCCTGGTGCTGAGGTCGTGTGACCAGCACCTTAAAATGGGGTTTGTCAGGATTAAGCATTTTCTGCGTTATAAACTGCATCCAGTATTTCTTTGGCGCCAGCATCAAGTAAACGCTCGGCAACACGGATGCCCATTGCTTCGGCATCAGTTGGTTTGCCTGTTTCCTCATCGCGAAGTATGAGAGTGCCATCAGGTTTTGCTACCAGCCCACGCAGATAAAGTTCGCTATTGTCATCGTTAAGTGTCGCGTAGCAAGCGATAGGCACTTGGCAGCCACCTTCCAGGCGACGATTCATCGCGCGTTCAGCGGTAACGCGCCAAGAGGTTTCTTGGTCGTGAAGCGGCTGAAGAAGCTTTATAAGTTCGAGATCATCTGTGCGACATTCAATCCCGACAGCGCCTTGCCCACCAGCTGGAAGGCTAAAATCTACTGAGATTTCTGAACGTATGCGCTCAGGCATCTCTAGGCGAAGTAAGCCCGCAGTAGCCAAAATGATAGCGTCATATTCGCCATCATCTAGCTTGCGTAAACGCGTATTAACATTTCCACGTAGCCACTTGATCTCTAGATCAGGGCGTTTTTCTCGTATCTGCGCTTCACGTCGCAATGATGATGTGCCAACTACTGCGCCTGCTGGTAAATCATCAATACCGTTGTGATTGTTAGAAACGAAAGCGTCTGTTGGTCGTTCGCGAGGGCAGATTACAGCAAGGCCAAGGCCTTCGGGGAACTCCATCGGTACATCTTTCATAGAATGTACGGCGATATCGGCATCGCCGGCGAGCATCGCTTCTTGAAGTTCTTTCACAAACAGGCCTTTTCCGCCTACCTTTGCTAGCGGCGCATCCAATATCTTGTCGCCTTTAGAGACCAGTCCATGTAGTTCGATTTGAACGTCAGGGTGATGCCTTTCTAATTCGGCTTTTACATATTCAGCCTGCCATAGGGCAAGTGGGCTTTTTCGGGTCGCAATGCGGATGGTTCTGCTCATAAAAGTTGTCTCTAGCACGACATTTAAAATATTTGTTGTCGATTGTAGCAGATTGCAGTGCTTGTTATAGCCGCGTGAAGTCAAAGGGCGTGATATAATGTTGCGCAAATTTATTGAGCTGGCTCAAAAAAGAGCGAAAGCGTAACCGAATGATTAGAGGTTTTCCCATGAGTGATAAAACCAACCAGCAGTGGGGTGGTCGTTTTAATGAGCCAACCGATGCATTTGTCGCACGTTTCACGGCATCAGTGGAATTTGATCAACGCATGTATCTGCAGGATATTCGCGGTTCTATCGCTCATGCAAAAATGCTAACAAAAGCAGGTGTTCTAACTGAGCAAGAACGTGATGATATTATTCGCGGTTTAGGTGAAATACGTGTAGAGATTGAACGCGGTGAGTTTGAGTGGTCGATTGAGCTAGAAGATGTGCATATGAACATCGAAGCGGCGTTGACGGCGAAAATTGGCATTACGGGTAAAAAGCTTCATACCGGTCGTTCGCGTAATGACCAGGTTGCTACGGATATTCGCTTATACCTGCGTGATGAGATCGATCACATCCTAGCTGAGATTACACGACTTCAGCAGGGTATGCTGGCATTAGCTGAAGCTGAAGCAGATACGATTATGCCTGGCTTTACCCATCTTCAAACTGCGCAGCCGGTGACTTTTGGTCATCACATCTTGGCCTGGTTTGAAATGTTGATGCGTGACTACGGTCGTTTTGTCGATTGTCGTGAACGCGCGAATATCATGCCATTGGGTGCTGCTGCTTTAGCGGGCACGACTTATCCCATTCAGCGTGATTACACTTGCGAGCTGCTTGAGTTTAATTCACCCGCTGAAAACTCATTAGATGCTGTTTCGGATCGTGACTTTGCAATTGAGTTCTGCTCTGCTTCTAGTATTTTGTTGATGCATATGACGCGTATGTCTGAAGAGCTTGTGCTTTGGACCTCGGCTCAGTTTGATTTCATTAATCTGCCTGATCGTTTCTGTACTGGCTCATCTATTATGCCGCAGAAGAAAAATCCAGATGTGCCAGAGTTAGTTCGTGGTAAGTCGGGTCGTGTCTACGGCCACTTAATGAGCTTGTTAACACTGATGAAGTCTCAACCACTGGCGTACAATAAAGATAACCAAGAAGATAAAGAGCCATTATTCGATACCATTGATACGGTTAAGGGCTGCTTACGCGCCTTTGCCGACATGGTGCCGGCGTTAGAATCTAAAAAAGAGAGTATGCGTGAAGCGGCGCTTCGTGGCTTCTCAACGGCTACTGATCTGGCTGATTACCTCGTACGTAAAGGGATGCCTTTCCGTGATGCGCATGAGGTGGTAGGTAAATCTGTTGCTTATGGTATTGAGCAGAATAAAGACCTAGGTGAGATGAACTTAGAAGAACTTGTTCAGTTCTCTGATACGATCGAGCAAGATGTATTTGATGTTTTGAGCTTAGAAGGTTCTGTTGCTGCGCGTGATCATATTGGTGGTACAGCACCTAATCAGGTTAGAGCAGCGGTCAAACGTGGACAAGCTAAGCTAGACCAGCGTGGTTAAGGCTACTTGATCAGTAATAAAAATAACGCGCTTTTCAGCGCGTTTTTTTATGTCTTTGATCTGGTCGCGATAACGCTTTTATTACGCCCCTGCTGTTTTGCGAGGTAGAGGGCTTTATCTGCTGCTTGGTAAACTGCTTCGAATTGGTTGCCATGGTCAGGCGATGCCGCGACACCTATGGATATTGAATTGCCTTTTGCTTTCGGGAAATGCTTGCTAACGGCTTGTTCGTAACGCTTTCGTATCCATTCTGCTTTTTGAAAAGAGATATCGATTGTCGTATTCGGGAGTAAAATCAAAAACTCTTCACCACCATAACGGCATACTAGGTCGGTGTTACGGCATTCATCGGTCATCACGTTGGACAGTAGTTTTAAAATTTCATCGCCTATTTTATGACCTAGTAGGTCATTTACCTTTTTAAAGTGGTCGACGTCGATCATCAATATACTTGTAGGGCCTCGCGTGTGATCAGTAAAACTGATGTTAGCGTGTTCCTCTAAAAAGCGACGATTATATAAACCGGTTAATGCGTCGTGGGTCGCTTGCTGCTGTAGTTCATCTTTCAGATGATTAATTTCAGCAATGGTTTGCTGGAGCTGAGCGTTTGATTTGCGCACCTGATTTTCTAGGCGCTTTTGTTCGGTAATGTCGGTCGAAATTCCTATGTAGCTATCAATCTCTCCCTGGTCGTTACGCATAGGGATCTTTACGGTCCAGTAATAAAAAGTCTCCTCCGGTGTGATGAAGGTCTCTATGCAGGTGAGCTGCTCTTCATTTTCAAAAACCTGGCGATCAGTTCGGTCAAACTCTTCACCCTGTTCTGGACCGAGAAGGTCAAAGTTGTTCATCCCTACAATTTCATCACTTTTGCGCTGAAATAAAGCTTCAGTCATGCGATTGATATAGGTGAATCTGCGCTCCCTATTTTTAATAAAAATATAAGCGCCAACGTTGTCTAAAATTGTCGATAGCTTGCGTTCACTGTCATGCAATTGCTGTTGAATGGCTTTCTGTTCAGTGATATCTGTCGATATGCCAAACAGACCGCTTCTATTACCAAATTTATCATAAAGCGGTTTTTTGACGGCGAGATAATGTCTGTGTTGCTGAAGATGTGGCACATAGTTCAGCTCCTCCGTTTCTACCGTCTCTCCCTGCTCAATAACCGGTTGGTCGATCGCTTGTAAGGCTTTCCCTGTTTCAGGGCCAAAAAAAACGAGATCGTTGCTGCCAATAATCTCATCGATTGATCTTTCGAATAGCTCACAGACCCGTTGGTTGGCGTAGGTGTAGTTGAAATTTTTATCCTTGCAATAAACGTATGCACCCAAATGGTCAACGATATTAAAAAAGTTGTGCAGAGTATCTTCTGAGGGTACGGCTAGATTGATATTAATAGCTAGCAGGGTTTCTGTGTCAGAAGCGAGCGTAGAGATACTTAATGTGTAGTGTTGGTCTTGGTGAAAAAAAGGCGTCTCTAGCGTGATATCACAAGATTGAAGTGCAGATCTTAAGTGATTTTTCCACAAGCTTGAGGCGGGAAATTCATCACGGTTGATGCGTAGTAGCTTGCACGCAGCGTCATTAATGTAGACATATGACAGGTCTTCCTCTCTCACGATGAGATAGGCTTCTTTGAGTTGTGCAAAAAGCTCAGTGGTTTGCATCTATCGATTCCTCAGTGGTCATGAAGAATGTAGTGATAAGATTGTGTCGGTGAAATTAGAGAGCGCTTATTTCCCATGAGTGGGGTTATAAGCGCGTAATCGATTATTAATTAAAAACAATATCAACCATTAAATCACTAGCGATTGCTTCAATTGACTCTTGCAGCTCGTCTAATTCTAGATCTGCGCTTGCCATTAGTTCCGCTTCCGCTTTAAACAGTAACTCTGCGGACATCGATCCAGAGACTAACTCTGTTGATAGGCGTTCAACGTTAACATGATGTTTGGCGAGTACGCTTGAAATGTCTCTTACAATCCCGGGTTTGTCATGTCCGACAAGCTCTAGTGTAAAGCTTTGAGTTGGGCCTGTGTTTTCCGGGCTATCAGAGCGTTCTGCGGTTACTTTCAAGCCTTGGGATTCTAAAGCGGTTAGGGCGTTGATTAATGCATCCGCTTTGTCGGCGGGAACTTCAGTAATCAAAATGCCTGCAAATTTACCCGCTAGACGAGACATACCGGATTCAAGCCAGTTTCCGCCGTTTTCGGTAATCGTTTGTGCTAGCATCTCAACCAAGCCTGGTTTATCTGGGCCGATGACGGTTAAAACTAATGATGTCGTCATAATAAGCTCCACTCTCTACTTAAATTGTTGGTTTTATAAAGTCACTATAACACTATGATTGAAATTATCAGCGCCCTATGGCCTGTATTTGCCCTGATTTTATTGGGCTATGTTGCGCGGCGTACCGGTTTTCCGGGTGAGTCATTTTGGCAGCAAGCGGAAAAGGCGACCTATTTTGTGCTTTTCCCGGTTTTGTTGGTGTCTCGGTTAGCAACAACCGATATGTCAGTAGCGGATCTAAAAAGTACGGGGCTTATTGTTTGCTTATTAGTGTTAATGGGGAGTGTTTTTGCTTTTTTAGTTCGCCCCTTTAGCGCTCGTGATGCTGCAGGTTTTACATCGATATACCAAGGTTCTGTTCGTTTTAATGTCTATGTTGGCTTGGCCGCTTCGGCGACACTTTTCGGTAGTTTAGGGGTCGCTGTCGGTGCTGTTGTTATGGCGTTAATGATCCCTTTGCTCAATCTGTGTTGTGTTTTGGTGTTTTCATTTTTTACGCATAAGACTGGTAAGTTTAGTGCTATTCCCTTAGCGATAATAAAGAACCCCCTCATTATCAGTAGCCTCATTGGCCTGACATTGAATCAAACGGGAATCGGTTTCCCGTTAGTGATCGAGCCTGTTGCAGAACTGCTAAGCAGAATGGCTTTACCTTTAGGATTGTTGTCGGTGGGGGCGGGCTTAAGTTTCCGGGTATTGCTTAACAGCGGAATAGAGATCTGTTGGGCCTCTTTTATAAAGCTTTTATTGATGCCGTTGAGTGCTTTTGGGCTTTGTCTTTTATTTGGATTGGATAGTCAAAGTGCAGAGGTTATATGGCTGTATGCTGCGCTTCCTACTGCTACTTCATCCTATATTTTAGCCCGGCAGCTTGGTGGGGATGCGCCGATGATGGCTGCGATTGTGACAGGACAAACGCTCATTTCGATGATTTCCATACCTTTTATAATGATTTTCCTTGGTTTTTTGCAAAAATCATTATAAATCAGGGGGTAATTGGTGTTTTTTGTGTTTTTGGATTAAAATAAGTACGTAACTGGCCGATAGTTTGTTTGAGAGGTTTTTGCAAAAGCTTGCAAAAAATCTGAAATGTGGAAAACTACTGCGCCAGTCATCAAGCAAACGGGCGTTTGTTTGATACGCGGTAAACCTTATAGGCAGAGTAATGAAAAAAGGTCCTGATCTAGTTTTGGTCTTGGTTGTTGTGTTTGTTCTTGGGTCGGTAATGACCGGAGTTTCGCACGCCGATTTCCAACTTGCGTCACTTTTCGAACAAGTTTTTAATAGCTAAATTAGCTGCCTTTAGGGGTAGCTTTTACTGTCGGTGACAATAGACGTTAGAGGGATATCCCAGCTCTCTATAGGTAGCTTTTCTACTCTCTGAATTTCATGAGCTAAACCTATTAGGTTTGGTCCAGTCATTCCCCTTCGTAAGCTTTTAAAGCTAAACGTGCGATCGTAGTAACCCCCGCCCATCCCCATTCGATTTCCTAACGCATCAAAAGCAACCAAGGGAAGCAAGACTAAGTCTAAAGCCCACGCCGCTCTCCGGTTTGCAAGTATGAGTTTAGGTTCTCGAATCCCATAGATATTTTTAATCATTACGGTATGGGGTGTGTATGGAACAAACCATAGCCTGTTATGCAGGATAGGGTGTAGTACGGGTAGATAAACACGCTTGCCAAGTTTCCAGCATAGTTTAATCAGTGGTGTCGGATTAATTTCACCGTCATTGGGTAAGTACATGGCAATATTGCGAGCTTTTCGAAAATCACTTCTACAGCGAATATTTCGCAGCAGTTTTATGGCGGCAAGTTGCTGTTGTTGAGGTGATAGCGACCGTCTTGATGAGCGGATCTGTTTACGAAGTTGTTGGCGTGTATTCATATGCTGAGTAAAGAAAGATCCCCAAGGTGCCGGTGTCGATTATGGCCCTGAACCCGAAGGTTCAAGGAGGGGGTTGCTGAGTAACGTTAGGCTTTCCGGTAATCGGACATGCACACCAGAAACTACGAGCAACCTCCAAAGGTGTGATTATCGGCTCGAGGGACGTAACCAACTATCGAACACCCCAGGGCATAATGCCATTATACGCTATCTAACTGGGCTGTCAGGTCTTGTAATTAATTAATTTTATGCTAAACGGGTTTGTAACTGTTTGTTAATTAAGCAGTTTGTGGCTTGGTGAAAAATATTCAAGCAGACAGTTCATTTTTCTAAGGAAGGAATATCATCTTGATGCTTTAGGGCTGCATCAATTTTACTGCCTAAATGGCGTAAGCGTTGTTCAACATCACTGTTTGTTTCTTGGCGCGATTGTAATAGCTCATGAGCTAAGTTTAAGGCTGCCATGACGGCGATGCGTTCAAGGCCCAGTACTTTGCCTGATTTTCGAATGTCGCGCATTTTTTCATTTAAAAAATCGGCCGAGGCTAATAGCTCTGCTTCCGCGTCTGCAGGGCAGTTAAAGCTGAACTCTTTGTCTAATAAATTTATAGAGACGGTTTGAGATTCTGCTTGGCTCATTTGTTCTGCTCCAGGGCTTTTAAACGCATGATCATGGCTTTTATTTTGCTTTGCGTTTGCTCATTGATCTGAGCAAGTTGTGCACGCTCCTCCTTCAGCAGCTGCTCACGTTCTCGTAGCTGAGAATTTTCCTGCTCTAGCTGTGCGCAACGCTCCAGAATTTGATCTATTTTCTGTTCTAACGCGTTAAAATAATGCTCGGTCATGCAGAACTAAGGCTCCTGAAGCTTACGGGGGTGACCTGTTTCTGTGAATGTTAATACGTATTTTATAGAAGTACAGGTTTATTCTTCATTGCAGGACTATAATCAGCCACTGCCTAAGGGTCAATGACGCTGCACGGGATTAGCGGAAATGCTAGGATTAACAGCATAATATTACTGATGGACTTTTATTCATGTCTTTAGAAAATGTACCGGTAGATCTTCCAGATTTTGAACTAGTAGCTAATATGTTTGTTGAGGAAGGTGTTCGCGTTGCTTCTCCCTCCGAATTGCATGGTTTGATCTCGGGTCACTTAGCTGCAGGCGCTCGATTGCAGTCCGCCATTTTGCTACAAACCGCATGTGAATTGATGGACAAAGAATCGCTTTCGCAAGAAAGCAGTAAAGTGGTTTTGGTTAATTTATACAGTGCAACCTGTGCGGCACTAGAGAGCTTAGATCTCGATTTCGAAATGTTGCTGCCTGATGATGAAACTGAAATTTCGCAGCGAGCTGATTCTTTAGGTCGCTGGTGTCAGAGCTTTTTAAGTGGTTTTGGTTTGTATGGTAAGCATACCGATGCGTCTTTATCTCAAGAGGCGAAAGAAACCTTAAATGATCTCGGCCAAATCGCACAGATCTCTTCTGAATTGGAAGAGCTAGATGAGAACGAATCGGACCTGATGGAAGTACAAGAGTACGTCAGAATGGCCGTTCTCATGTTGTTTACTGAATGTAATCAAGCGGTAGAGAATAAAGAGAAAGAGTTTGCTAAAGCTCAACCGGAAAACAGTAGGTTGCATTAAATGAAAATTAGCTTGGACCAGTTCACCGCTCGTAGAGCCCAGCTCTTGGAAAAAATGCCGTCCGGAAGTATTGCCATTATCCCTGCTGCTACGATGAAGCAGCGTAACAGCGATGTGGAGTATGCATTTAGGCAGGATAGTAGTTTTTATTATCTAACGGGGTTTAATGAGCCTGATGCCGTATTGTTGTTGATGCCTGGGCGTCTCGCTGGTGAATCGGTGATGTTCTGTCGTAACCGAGACAAGCTAATGGAGATTTGGAATGGCTATCGAGCCGGCCCAGAAGGGGTCGTGGATCGTTATGGTATTGATGAAGCGCACCCTATAGAAGAGATTGATGACTTATTGCCTGCATTGTTGAACGGTATGTCACGTATCTATTACGCCATTGGTAAAAACGATGAATTCGATCGACAGATTCAACATTGGTTGGGTGCTATTCGAGCACAGGCCCGTCAAGGGGCGGTTGCGCCATCTGAGTTAGTGGTACTGGATCAGCTTTTGAATGAGATGAGGCTGATTAAAAGCGATGCTGAGCAAGATATGATGCGTGCCGCTGGAGATATTTCTGCACAAGGCCATGTGAAGGCGATGCAATGCTGTAAGCCTGGCATGATGGAATATCAGTTAGAGGCTGAAATTTTGCATCACTTTGCCATGAATGGTTGCCGCCAGCCAGCTTATTCCACAATTGTTGGCGGCGGCGCTAATGCTTGTGTGCTCCACTATATTGAAAATGACCAAGCCTTACAGGATGGCGATTTAGTTCTGATTGATGCCGGTTGTGAACTTGATCATTATGCCGGTGATATTACGCGTACTTTCCCGGTTAATGGTTGTTTTAATCCAGAACAAAAAGCTATTTACCAGTTAGTTCTTAAGGCCCAAAAAGCGTGTATTGCATTGGCTAAGCCTGGGGTCCTTTGGGATGATGTGCATCAAGAATCGATCAAAGTATTGACTCAGGGGTTGATCGATCTGGGGCTGCTTAAGGGGTCTTTAGATGAGCAGATTGATGCAGGCGGTTATCGTGATTTCTATATGCATCGCATCGGCCACTGGTTAGGTATGGATGTTCATGATGTTGGTGATTATAAGGTCGACGGCGAGTGGCGTCCGTTACAACCCGGTATGGTCATGACGGTTGAACCTGGTATTTATATTGCTATCGATAATCATAGTGTAGATGAGTGCTGGCGTGGTATTGGTGTTCGTATAGAAGACGATGTTTTAATTACCGACGATGGTTGTGAAATATTAACTGCATCAGTCCCGAAAGAGGTTGATGAGATAGAAGCGTTGATGGCAGCGGTATGAAAGAATACTACGATCTAGTGATTGTCGGCGGAGGAATGGTCGGTGCAAGTCTCGCTTGTGCTTTAATGCCTGTGTTGGAGTCGTTAGATCTTAATATTGCGGTTATAGAAAGTTATCCCTTGCCTGAAGAAGAGGCGCTTTCGTTTCAGCCGAGTTATGACGCTAGGTCGACTGCGCTCGCTTATGGAAGTCGAACTATTTATGAACAGATGGGTGTATGGGATGTGCTTAAAACGCACCTATCTGCAATTAAGAATATCCATGTGTCCGATAAAGGGCATTTTGGCGTTACCCGTTTGAGTGCTGAGAAAGAGAAAGTGGCTGCGCTCGGTTATGTTGTAGAAAATCAGTGGCTTGGACGTGTGCTACTTGATCATCTGCGTCGAGCTGATACGACTCGGCTCGATTTTATCTGTCCGGCAAATGTCACAGGGATTCAGTCTAGCGCTTCGCTTATGGAAGTATTCCTTACTACTGAGAGCACAAAGCATAAGTTGAATTGTGAGCTTGTTGTTATGGCAGATGGCGGTCGTTCGTCGTTACGAGAACAGATGGGGATTAGTTACACTCAGACCACTTACGAGCAGCATGCTGTCATTGCGAATGTCAGTGCCGATCGTGGGCACCAGAATGTCGCCTATGAACGCTTCACCGATAAAGGCCCTATGGCATTACTGCCTTTGGAAGATGAAGGGGGGTATCATCGTTCGGCGCTGGTTTGGACGGTGCCAGATGAGAGTGTGGATGATGTTCTTGGCATAGATGATCAAGCATTTATGGCATTACTACATGAACGTTTTGGTTATCGTGCAGGCAATTTTATAAAAGTGGGTGAACGTGCTTCTTATCCGCTTAAATTGACGGTAGCGGATGAACAAGTGAGGCAAGGCGTCGTGGTCTTAGGGAATGCAGCCCATTCTTTACATCCGATTGCAGGGCAAGGCTTTAATCTAGCATTACGAGGCGTTGTCGCTTTAGTTGATACCTTGGTATATGCAAAGAAACAAAATAAGAGTCTGGGTGATTTGGCTCTGTTACAGAATTTTTATGATCGTCAAAAGGGTGACCAAGAGCGGACTATTGGTTTTAGTGATCGCACGATGAAGCTCTTTTCAAATAACCAGCCATTATTGGCCTTGGGTAGAAACCTGGGTTTGCAATTGTTAGACGTATGCCCACCGGCTAAGACCGTGTTAGCG
Source organism: Neptuniibacter victor (assembly GCA_027943745.1). Lineage (GTDB taxonomy): Bacteria > Pseudomonadota > Gammaproteobacteria > Pseudomonadales > Balneatricaceae > Neptuniibacter > Neptuniibacter victor. The sequence goes on from AP025763.1 coordinate 210,088, forward strand.
CGAAGTGCGATGGGTCTTGATATGCCTGCACCGGAACTGAAATAGGACGTTGATAATGCCCGAGCCGTTAAACGCTGATGTAGTTATTGTAGGTGCCGGGATGGTGGGTGTTACGCTTGCCGCCGGGTTGGCACCGAGTGGCGCGAATATCGTTATCTTGGAGCAGCGAGAGGGGAACATATCGGACTATTCAGCCCTCGTTGCTGAGCAGCAACAACAAGGTTTTGATCCTAGGGTAAGCGCGTTAACCTGTGCGTCTCAGCAGATATTAACGGCGGTTGGTGCTTGGGATTTTATCCAATCGGCACGTATTAGCCCCTACACCGCTATGGATGTTTGGGATGGTGAGGGAACAGGGCATATCCATTTTTCAGCCAATGAGTTACATGAGCCAGTATTAGGTCATATTGTTGAAAATCGAGTGACCTTGTCCGGTTTATATCAAGCCATTGAGCAGTGGGATAATATCACTGTGATGACTGGCGTATGTCTATCCGACCTTTCGGGTGTAGAGCGAGGGCGCCGCCGGGCGGTGTTGGACGATGGTCGTGAGATAAATGCTGAATTGGTGGTCGCCGCTGACGGGGCGCTTTCAAAGACACGTCAGATGGCAGGTATTCCTATGTGGGAATGGGATTACGGGCATCATGCGATCGTGACGACCGTAAAAACAGAACTCGATCATCAGAGTACGGCTTGGCAGCGCTTTACTGAAGATGGCCCTTTAGCTTTCTTACCCTTATCGAATACTGAAGAGGGGAGCTATTGTTCAATTGTGTGGTCTACCTCTCCTTCCCATGCAAAAACGCTAATGGGGTTGAATGAAGAGGATTTTTGTCAGACATTGGAATGCGCATTTGAACGACGATTAGGGCGAATATTATCTGTGGATAATCGAGCTGTTTTTCCGTTACGTCAACGTCATGCTAAGCATTATATACAACCGGGTTTTGCAGCGATTGGCGATGCTGCGCACACTATTCATCCTTTGGCAGGTCAGGGGGTTAATTTAGGCTTGATGGACGCGGCGCAATTAGTGGATGCGTTGTTAGCTGGGAATAAACGTGGAGAGTCTTTCGGTTCTGATCGAGTACTCAAGCGGTTTCAGCGCGAGCGTCAGAGTGACAATCTACAGATGTCAGCAACAATGGAGGCGTTTAAGCGTTTATTTGATGATCCGAATCCCGTATCGAGGTTGGTGCGAAATATGGGCATGAACCTTTTGGATAAACTGCCACCCGTAAAGAATCATATTGTTCTAAGCGCGATGGGGCTTTCTGGACGCTTACCCGAGTTGGCTAAGCGTCCAATTAGGGAATAATCGCCATTTCTCATACTTTTGCGAACGCTGTCTACCATAGTTGCACGCGAGTTTATCGTTCAAAGATTGAACTACAGCGAGAATCCCTATAAATTGTCATCCCTTTTTTGCTTTTCGAGCTGTTTGATTATCTATGCTTGGAATGCAAATGATAAACTGAAGGCGTATGTCGCCTAGCACGACATTAAAACGCCAGACCCTACATAAGAGTTAATAATATGGGTAGTAAAACAGCACTATACGAAAAGCATCAAGAGATGGGTGCTAAGCTAGTAGATTTTGGTGGTTGGGATATGCCCATCCATTACGGTTCTCAAGTAGATGAACATCATCATGTTCGTAATACAGCGGGCATGTTTGATGTTTCGCATATGACTGTTGTTGATGTGACGGGGACCGATGCAAAAGAATACCTTCGCTACTTATTGGCTAATGATGTCGTAAAGTTACAAGAAAAAGGCAAAGCGCTTTATAGCGGTATGTTGAATGAAGATGGTGGGGTGATTGATGACCTTATCGTTTATCTGATGACTGAGCCGGGCGTGGCTGGTGAGTGGTTCCGTGTGGTTGTTAACTGCGCGACACGGGAGAAAGATCTGCGCTGGATGTCAGATCAAACCGCAAGTTTTGACGATGTTGCATTAACTGAACAGCCCGATTTAGCGATGGTGGCGATTCAAGGGCCTAAAGCGATTAGTCTAGCGAAACAATCGGTTAATGAATCGCGTGAGAAACTGATTGATCAGTTAAGTGTTTTTCAGGGTTTAGAATCGGAAGGTTGGTTTATTGCTAGAACTGGCTATACCGGAGAAGATGGGCTAGAAATAATGCTACCGGAAGATGAAGTAGCTGATTTTTGGCAGGCATTAGCTGATGAAGGTGTAAAGCCTTGTGGGCTTGGAGCCAGAGATACACTACGCCTCGAAGCGGGTATGAACCTTTATGGAGCTGATATGGATGAAACGGTTTCTCCATTGGCTGCCAATATGGGTTGGACGATTGCTTGGGAGCCCCAAGAGCGCATTTTCCTGGGTCGAGAGGCATTGCAGGCGCAGAAGGAAAGTGGCGTGACTGAGCGTTTGGTTGGCCTAGTGATGGAAACGCGTGGCGTACTGAGATCGCATCAAAAAGTAATCGTTGAAGGCGTCGGTGAAGGGGAGATTACCAGTGGTACCTTTTCACCCACGTTAGGTTGTTCCGTTGCAATGGCACGCGTGCCAGCAGGAACAAAAGATCAGGCAGACGTAGAGATTCGTGGGAAACGAGTCCCTGTTCGTGTTGTCAGGCCGTCGTTTGTCCGCAATGGAAAGAAAGTTTTCGATTAAGAGTTCATTAGAACCAACACCTTAAGGGTAGGAAATAAACATGAGTAACATCCCATCTGAATTGAAATACGTTGCAAGTCATGAGTGGATTCGTGTCGAAGGTGACGGCACCGTTACTATTGGTGTAACTGACCACGCGCAAGACCTGCTGGGTGATGTCGTTTTTGTCGAGTTGCCTGAAGTTGGCGCTGACGTTGCGACCGGTGATGAGTCTGGTGTGGTTGAATCGGTTAAGGCTGCGTCTGATATCTATGCTCCGTTAAGCGGTGAAGTTATTGCTATTAACGAAGAGTTAGAAGATTCTCCTGAATTGGTAAACTCTGACCCTTATGGTGACGGCTGGTTCTTCAAGCTGAAGCTAAGCGATAATGATGAGCTTAATGAGCTATTAAGCGCTGAAGGTTATACTGATCTATGTGAATCAGAAGCCTAAATCGTTAACGTCTGTTCAAGGCGCTAATGAAATATTTTTATTGTCCCGGCTTTATGCCGGGATAATTGTTTATAAGTAACTGTCGTAACAACAGGAAAAACATGTCACTGCAAACACTAAAACTTAATAGTGGCGCTGAGCGTCGACTTCGGGGTGGGCATCTTTGGATCTACAGCAATGAGGTAGATAATCGTGTAACACCATTAAAGAGCTTTGCGCCAGGTGAACAAGTGATTGTGGAGACCGATAAAGGGAAACCACTTGGTGTTGCGTATGTTAATCCTAATACCCTCATTTGTGGTCGTATTGTTAGTCGCGACTTGAAGTACACCTTAGATCGTTCGCTGATTATCCATCGTTTGAAAATTGCATTATCGCTACGTGAAAGCTGCTTTAGTGATGATTGTTATCGTCTCGTATTTGGTGATAGTGACGGCCTGCCTGGGTTAGTGATCGATCGCTTCTATGATGTTTTTGTTGTCCAGATATCGACGGCTGGAATGGAAGCGGTGTTGAATGAAATTGTTGAAGCACTCAATAAAGTATTTACACCGAAAGCGATATTGCTACGTAATGACGGCAAAATGCGCGCGATGGAAGGCTTAGAAACATACACTGAGATTATACAGGGTGATATTCCTGAGCTATGTCCTTTAATGGAAAACTCAGTGCCTTTGTTGGCCCCTTTACAAAAGGGCCAGAAAACTGGGTGGTTTTATGATCATCGTAATAACCGCGCTCAGATGCAACGTCATGTTGAAGGGAAACGAGTTTTAGATCTATTTAGTTATGTGGGCGGTTGGGGCGCGCAAGCGTTAGCCGCAGGGGCTTCTCAGGCTATTTGTGTTGATGCTTCTCACTTTGCGTTGGAAGTGGCAGCAGAAAATGCACGTATCAATAATGCTTCGGATCGTTTCGAGGGATTTCATGGCGATGCGTTTGATATTTGTAAGTCTCTTATCGCAGATAAAGAAAAGTTTGATGTGGTTGTACTTGATCCGCCCGCTTTCATTCAAAAGAAAAAAGATATACGCAATGGTGAACGTGCTTATGCGCGGATGAATAATTTTGCGATGCGTCTCCTGAAAAAAGATGGGATATTGGTGTCGGCGTCTTGTTCTATGCATCTGGAGCGCCAGCGTCTGGTTGATATTATTCGCAGTAATAGTCGTGAACTTGATCGTAACGCGCAAATCTTTGATCAAGGGCATCAAGGTGCGGATCATCCGGTCCATCCTGCGATCCCAGAAACCGATTATTTAAAATCCTTTTTCGTAAGAATCTTGCCATCCGCATAAGAGAGTAGGGACCTTAGGGAGAGTTCTATGCAATACAACAAGTTGGGAAATACCGATATCGATGTCAGTGCGATCTGCTTGGGTACGATGACATTTGGTAGTGATCAAAGCGAAGCAGACGCATTTCAGCAGATGGATTATGCGGTTGAGCAAGGTGTTAACTTCTTTGATGGCGCAGAGATGTACCCTATCCCTACTTCCGCTGACTATCAGGGGCGTAACGAGGAGATTATTGGTAGTTGGCTAAAAGCGCGTCAGAATCGTGACAAAGTAGTGATCGCCACTAAAGTCACGGGCCCCGGCGAAATGGTCAGTTATATCCGTCCAGATATGGGATTGGATCGACGTAATATTCGCGAAGCGATTACAAATAGTCTTCGCCGTTTGCAAACGGATTATATCGATCTGTATCAACTGCATTGGCCAGATCGTGCGACGAATTTTTTTGGGCAGCTGAATTACACGCATCAGCCTGAGAAAGATGGTACGCCTATCTTAGAAACACTGAATGTGTTGCAAGAGCTCGTTAGCGAAGGGTTGATTCGGCACGTGGGTCTTTCTAATGAGACCGCTTGGGGAACGATGAAGTTCTTACAGCTAGCGGAGATGCATAAATTACCCAAGTGTGTTTCTGTGCAGAATCCATTTAGTTTGCTTAACCGGACGGCTGAAATATCATTGACAGAGGTGCTGCACCGAGAGGGTGTTTCGCTCCTGCCATACTCTCCTTTAGGGTTTGGCGTACTCAGTGGTAAGTATCTGAATGGTGCGCGTCCAGAAGAGGCAAGAATTACTCGTCATCCTACGTACGCGCGTTATTTGAATGAGCAGGGGCAATTAGCGACACAAGCTTATGTTAATTTGGCGAAAGCGCATGGATTAGATCCGGCCGTTATGGCGTTGGCTTGGGTTAACAGTCGGCCTTACGTTAGCTCAAATATTATTGGTGCCAGCAACCTTGCTCAATTGAAAGATAATATCGCTTCGGTGTCAGTGACGTTGAGTGATCAGCTGTTATCAGAGATAGAGGCTATCCATGCCCGTTATCCTAATCCCTGCCCATAGATAACGGCATTCCTTACTTAGTCAATAAGCGGCTTTCGTAGCCGCTCCTTTCGATCTCTTTGTTACTATTATCAGTTGCTATTTTAAGTTGCCATTTTTAAGTTCTTTGCCAGACTGTATTTATTGACAGAAAGAACCATAAGGTGGGATCTATGTTGCAAGTTAAAGATGCCATGTATCCAGTGAATACTCCTCTAATCCAGAGTATGTCGCTGGTGGATGCGGTAACGAATATTTTAGATTCAGGTTATTTAGGTTTACCGGTGGTCAGTGATGATAAACGGGTCATCGGTTTCTTGTCTGAGTTCGATTGTCTTCCCTATCTACTGACTGATAGTTATCACTGCGATAGTCATGTTAGCGTTGGCGATATTATGCGTAACGATCCTCTGACGGTTGCATCGGGCATGAGTGTGGTCGATCTGGCGCAGCAGATGGGATTGGATAAACCCAAAGTGTATGCGGTTGTTGAAGCGGATAAATTGGTGGGTATTATTACGCGTAGTATGTTGATGAAGGAACTGAATGAATCTTTGAAGCGTTGTAAAGTGGTGGCGTAGCACTGCTAATAGCTTCTCAAACAATGCGTTTGAGAAGCTATCGAGTATTCTCTATCTTAGATCTAGCACCGGCCAGAGTTCTTCATTGGCGCGATCTTCTAGGATCTGATCGGGGTTCACAGCGATAGGGTGAGTAACCATCTCCAGAAGCGGAAGATCATTGTGCGAATCGCTATAAAAATAACTGTCTTCCAAGGTATGCGCGTTATTTGCTAACCAGCTATTTAAGCGCGTTACTTTTCCATTTTGGAAACAGGGTGTACCGGCAACTTTACCCGTAAAGCGACCATCGATCTCTTCTGGGTCGGTTGCAATAATCTCATCTACCCCCAGCTTGCTAGCAATAGGTCCTGTCACAAAGTGATTAGTAGCAGTGATGATCAATAGATAATCACCACGCGCTCGATGGTTTTCAAGAAGTTCTAGCGCTTTAGGTAAAATAATCGGTTCAATCTTTTCGAGCATGAACTCTTGGTGGAGCGCCGTTAGCTGATCTCGCTCAAGCATTTTCAATGGTTTTAGTGCGAAATCGAGGAACTCAAAAATATCGAGTCCGCCGTTTTTGTATTGCTCGTAGAAGTAATCATTTGCGCGACTATACTCTTCGCTGTCCACGATCCCTTTTTCGCAAAGGAACTCGCCCCAAGCGTGATCGCTGTCACCGCCAATCAGCGTGTTGTCTAGGTCAAATATTGCTAAGCTCAATGGAGGGTCTCCGGTGAATTTATCGATGCCGAGAGCATAAGGATGATAGTGTATGAATGCAATCGATGAACGTAAATCAGGTTAATTGGTTAGGTGCTCCCATGCTCGGTAATGGAAAGCTTCTCGCGTTATAGTTTCTCATCTGTTTGTTAAAATAAAGTGTCGTTCAGCGTGCTTTTTCTATTTTCTAGGTTATTAATTCGAAAGAGGATTTGCTGAGTGTGAAAGAAGTGTGGAACAATAGCTTAAAAGAGCTTTAGGAATTTTAAAGTGATTGATTCAGATGGGTTCAGGCCGAATGTCGGTATCATTTTGGCAAACTCGCTGGGTCAGGTGCTTTGGGCAAGACGTATAGGTCAAGATGCTTGGCAGTTTCCACAGGGGGGAATTAATGAAGATGAAAGCCCTGAGGATGCAATGTTTCGAGAACTGCGAGAAGAGATTGGTCTTTCTGCCGATGACGTTGAAATCGTAGCGGTAACGCGTGGTTGGCTCAGATATCGATTGCCCAAACGAATGATCCGGCGCAATTCACATCCTGTATGTGTCGGCCAAAAGCAAAAATGGTTTTTGCTGCGGATGTTAAGTACAGATAGTGCAGTTACTATCGATCATACTGATTCACCTGAGTTTGATGGGTGGCGTTGGGTGAGTTACTGGTATCCACTTGGTCAGGTAGTGTCTTTTAAACGAGAGGTTTATCGCAAAGCGATGCGGGAGTTGGCACCAAAACTGTCGCGTATTAATGTTGTAGACTCCTAATTGGAGGGAAATGGATGCTGAATGTCTTAAGGAAAATTGTACAAGAGGTAAGTGTCGCACCTGATTTGGAGACGGTGCTTAATCTTATTGTGCGAAGAATTCAGCGTTCAATGGCCACTCAGGTATGTTCAGTCTATCTGTTTGACCCTAGTGATCAGCGCTATGTGCTGATGGCTTCGGAAGGCCTTAATAAAGAAGCGGTGGGTAGCGTTCGTTTATCTGCTTCAGAGGGTTTAGTGGGCACTGTGGTTGAGCGTGCTGAACCTATCAACTTAGAAAATGCAGCTGATCATCCAGCCTTTAAGTACGTTGAATCGACGGGAGAGGAGCGTTTTAGTTCTTTCTTAGGGGTCCCAATTATCCATCACCGTGATGTGTTGGGGGTTTTGGTTGTTCAGCAGAAAGATATTCGTCGATTTGATGAGAGTGAAGAAGCTTTTCTCGTAACGCTGTCGGCCCAGCTTGCCGGTGCTATTGCGCATGCAGAAGCAACGGGCTCGCTTGGTGTCATGGGTGGAAAGGATGAGGTGGTTGATCTTCGTTTCGAGGGTGTTGCAGGTTCTTCTGGCGTCGCTATCGGTTCGGCTACTGTCATTGCGCCACCGGCGGATCTGTCATCGGTGCCGGATAAACAAGCCAAAGATGTTGATAGAGAGATCGCCAGCTTCCAAGAGGCGCTAAAGCTTGTTAGACGTGATATCAAAGTGGTTGGTCGAAGCTTAGCCCAGAGGCTGAGGTCTGAAGAGCAAGCACTGTTCGATGTCTATCTACGTATGTTGGATGATAACGCGTTGGCGGGAGAGGTTGTCTCGCGGATAGAGCAAGGTAACTGGGCGCAAGGGGCGCTTAGGGAAGTGGTTACAGAGCATGTTCGTCAGTTTTCGATGATGGATGATCCCTACCTAAGAGAACGCGCCACCGATATCAAAGATCTGGGGCGTCGTGTACTGGCTTATCTTCAAGAAGCCGCGCCCGCAGTTCTCGAATTTACTGATGAAACGATCCTTGTTGCTGATGAATTGACGCCAGCGATGTTAGGTGAGGTACCGAGTGAGAAGCTAGTGGGCTTGGTTTCGGTCAATGGGTCTAGTAATTCGCATGCGGCTATTTTAGCCCGTTCCATGGGTATACCTACCATTATGGGGGCGGTAGATCTGCCGCTCACTAGAATTGATGGTCGAGAGCTTATTTTAGATGGTTACTCCGGGCGTATTTATGTTCAGCCTGGTGACGATCTACTTAATGCTTATCGTGATATTGTGCGGGGTGAGCAGGAGCAAGCCGCTGAGCTTGAAGCGCTAAAAGATCTGCCTGCAGAGACGACCGATGGCTATGTTATGCCGTTATGGGTCAATACCGGCTTAATTGCGGATGTTGCGCGCTCGTTAGATCGTGGCGCGGAAGGTATAGGTTTATACCGTACTGAAGTACCTTTCATGATTCGTGATTTTTTCCCGAGTGAGCAAGATCAGGCTCAAACCTATCGCAAGCAGATAGAGGCCTTTGCACCACGCCCGGTTACTATGCGAACGTTAGATATAGGGGGGGACAAGGCACTACCTTACTTCCCTATTGAAGAGGAAAATCCGTTTCTGGGTTGGCGTGGTATTCGTGTGACCTTAGATCACCCTGAGATTTTCCTGGTTCAGGTACGAGCCATGCTAAAAGCGGGCGAAGGTTATGACAATCTGCGAATTATGCTGCCGATGGTGACAAGTGTTCGTGAAGTAGAAGAAGCGAATAGGCAGATTGATCGTGCGGTGCGAGAGCTTCAGGAAGAGGGGCATGCTATTAAACGTCCACTTGTGGGGGTGATGGTAGAGGTACCGGCAGCAGTTTATCAGGTGCGCCGTTTTGCGCGTCGGGTGGATTTTATATCGGTAGGTTCTAATGATTTGACCCAATATCTATTGGCTGTTGACCGTAACAACCCGCGTGTCGCTGATCTATACGTGAGTTATCACCCTGCTGTATTAAAAGCATTGGAGTATATTGCCCGAGAGGCGCATAAAGAGAATGCAACGGTGTCTATCTGTGGCGAGGTGGCTTCTGAACCTGGTGGTGCTTTGTTGTTGATGGCGATGGGATACGATGTTTTATCTATGAACGCGACTAACCTGCCTAAGGTGAAATCAGCGATACGATCCGTGAGCCGTAAAGATGCGGATAAGCTGTTGGCCGATGTCATGGCCATGGACGATGCGGATCGTATTCAGAAGCTTATCAATGAGCGTTTAGAGTCTTTGGGCATAGCGTTACCCGCCAAGCCAGTTATTGCCATCTGATCTGGTTTGTTACCCGATTGGGGGTAATGACAATTCAAACTCGCGGCGCTCTAAAGGCCCGTTAACATCAAAGCTTTGTTCAATTATATGGGTCTCCCCTGTGGGCTTTTGTAAGATAAGTGTCGTCGCGCGGGTGCCGTAGTTTTCTGCTTGAATAAAAATAGATGACAGCAGTTTTTCCCACGCTTCACTAATCCCTGTTTGTGGTAGTTCCTCTACCGGTGCTTGTTCTCTATTAGCCATAATGGCAAGTAGCGTTTCTATATTGAGTTTATTCGCTTCAATCTCCGCGGAAAAATTACTTTTTAGTGCGTTTAATTTTGGCCAAGGGCTATCAAGCAACGCATTGCTTAATCCGTATATACCAGGGGTTAGCTGTTGCGGAGCCTCATTCCTATTTGAACAGTAGAATAAACCGCTACGGTCGCCTAGCAGTAAGTTGTAATCGCCGTATAGGTGTTGGTGTGGGGCTAACTCTTCAATATAGTGACTGGCCGAGATATCTGAGAGTAGGAATTTTCTTGTAAGATCACCTCTGGAGAGTCGATCTGTGGATAAGTTATTACCATCCCTGTAGTTGGTGACGGCTGTAAAGAGGCCTGCTTTGTTTACGCCTAGCCAGGTCCCCCCTTGCTGTTTATCTCTACCCGCGAGTATGTCGGAGTGGTCCTTCCAATAATTTAATAAATCTGTAGGCCTCTCATAAAACTCATCTCGATTAGCCAGCATAATAAAGGAGTAATCAGGGTGGTGATGATAGGCAAATGTTATGAGGCACATAGTAAAAATCCGTTAATTGGGTAAGATAGCGATCCCATTGTGATTTTAAGTGTTTATAAATAAAAAAACAGATCCATTAAGGTTGGTGAGATGTTAATAACTATTTTGACGTATTTGGTACTGGGCGCTGCTGCAGGCGTTGTGGCCGGCTTGTTTGGGATTGGTGGTGGATTATTAATTGTACCCGTGCTTATTTTTAGCTTTGAATTGCAGGGTATGTCAGCCGATGTTTTGACTCATGCAGCAGTAGCGACATCATTGGCGACTATTGTTGCTACCTCTATCAGTTCTACCTTGGCGCATAACCGAAAAGGGGCGGTACGCTGGGATATCTTTAAGCCGTTATCCTTGGGGATTTTGGTTGGGGCAGTTTTGGGGGTTAAAACAGCAGGTTTAATGACCGGTGAGTTGTTGCAGATTGCATTGGGTGTATTTGCGATCACTATCGCTTTTCAAATGGGTTTTAACCTGAAGCCGGAGGCGGGAGAAAAAGAGATCGCTAAGGGATCTTATGTTGTTTCAGGCGGTCTTATTGGTTGGTTATCCAGTATCTTCGGTATTGGCGGCGGCACATTGTCTGTCCCCTATTTAACCTGGGGGCGTATCAAAATGCAGCAAGCGGTTGCCACCTCGGCAGCCTGTGGTTTGCCTATTGCGTTAATGGGAGCATTGACAAATGTTTGGGAAGGCTGGGGAAATGAGCAGATGCCCGAGTGGAGTGCTGGTTTTGTCTATCTGCCAGCCCTCTTAGGTATTGTATTAACCAGCGCGATCTTTGCAAAGGTCGGTGCAAAGTTGGCTCATCGTTTGCCCGCGCATGTATTGAAAAGGATTTTTGCAGTTTTCCTTCTGTGTGTTGGATTACGTTTTTTATTAAGTAACTTGTTATAGGAAATAGTCGATGTGGGTTCATGAAATTAACCCGGTTGCTTTAGATCTAGGGCCGCTCCAGATTCATTGGTATGGCTTAATGTATTTGATCGGCTTTGCTGCTGCATGGTGGTTAGGGGTTCGTAGGGCGCGCCAGGATGGTTCAGGTTGGAGTGAAGAGCAGATATCCGATGTCATTTTCTGGGGGGCGATGGGTGTTGTTCTGGGTGGCCGTGCCGGCTATGTACTGTTTTATAATTTCGAGCGTTTCCTTGATGATCCGCTATGGCTTTTCGCTGTTTGGGAAGGGGGGATGTCTTTCCATGGTGGTTTGCTGGGGGTTATTGCAGCGATGTACCTCTTTGGCAGAAAACACCATAAGAGCTTGTTCGAGATGACCGACTTTATTGCGCCATTGATACCTATAGGCTTGGGTGCAGGGCGAGTAGGGAATTTTATTGGTGGAGAGTTATGGGGACGAATTACCGATGGCTCCTGGGGCGTCGTTTTTCGTCATGCGGGTGATCTGCCAAGACACCCTTCACAGCTATATCAGTTTGCACTTGAAGGCGTTGTGCTGTTTATCGTTCTTTGGTGGTTTTCGTCCAGGCCGCGTCCGCGCATGGCTGTGTCAGGGGTTTTCCTGTTGCTTTATGGATTGTTCCGTTCTGTAGTTGAGTTTTATCGTGAGCCGGATGGGCATATTGGTTTCGTTGCAATGGACTGGCTAACTATGGGGCAGTTGCTGTCTCTGCCTATGGTTCTGCTAGGTATGACCTTTTTGTTTATGGCTTATAAAAGAGAAAAAATGTAAGGTGGCTTGCAATTGTGTAGCCAGTTTTCAGGGCTCTAATAATTATATTCCTGCTATGTTTACCTATGCGTCATGGAGGGCGTTTTTATAGGTTGTCAGGATGACGCACTACGTACGGTGTTCTATCGGCAGATAATCCCACGAGTCAGCCCCCTGTATCAGTGTGTAAAAAATTACTATCAGGAGCTTGAATTTGCAGGTTAGATGCAGGCATATGGAACATTAGGTTTGTGTAGTGACATAGTGAATATGGCTAGGAGCTTAAATATATTTGTTTAAGACTGTGAACTTGTATTTTTTGATTATGTGGCTTAATAGTTAATAATGTTAAAACCTATATATCCCCTTTAGTTTGGAGGCTTATATGGTTAAAAGTATTAATTCACCACCTAAATTAAATGATAAAACATGGATAAATAGAGAAGAATTATCACTCGAGAAGCTTAAAGGGGAAGTCGTTGTTATCTATGTATTTCAAATGTTATGCCCTAGTTGTATTTTAAACTCCATTCCTCAGGCGCGGAGAGCCTCTGCGTTATTTCCTAAGGATGATCTAGTGTTTTAGTGTTGGATTGTGTATTTGAGCATCATGATGCGATGACTGAAATTTCATTAAAAGCGTTTACACATGAGTTCAAAGTAAGATTTCCTGTGGCATATTGATATGCCAAGTAAGAATAAAAATGGGCGAATTCCTTAGGCTTTAGATGCTTATCAATTAGAAGGCACGCCTTCACTCATTGTGATTGACCGGCAGGGTAGTTTAAGGAAAGTTAAGTTAGGGCTCCTAGACAATTTAACGTTAGGTTCTGAACTGATGTCTCTGATTAGGCAAGCTAAATAGTAAAGTCGTTCCTTTAAGGCGCTGAGCAATCAGATTAATCATTGCTCTTTCATTGTGCTGCATTTTTCAGGTGTCATATCTAGGTCTGTAGCCGAGAGCTTTTCAGTTATCCGCCGCCCTTGAGTATTTGATATCGGAGCAACTGATTGCTCTGGTTTTACCATCAAATTTGGCTTTGTAGGAGGGTTTTATGAACAAAATAATTACCTTAATTGCACTGTTAACATCCTTTAGTCTATTTGCCGGAACCGGCGATTCGTGTGTGTCCTGTAAAGATAAGCATGTTGGTGGTGAAGTGATGTATTCAGCTAAAAAGTTATCAGCTAAAGCAAATGTTAAATTGAATTATGCACAGAGAAAGATGATTTGTGATGAAATGCTTGATGATCATAAGCTTGTTGAGTATAGAGTAAAAATGGAAACGGGTTTAAGTTTTGCTGATGGATATAAGCAGGTAACATGTCCAGTGGTTGGTGATCAGAAAGTCGGTTGGGATTTGATTGGGATAGCCTTTAGGCGTCCACCTTCGAAGAAGCCAATCAAAGTTGTTAGAGAATTATTTAGTTCTTTGAGAAAATCAAACCCTAGTTTATTGAAATATATATATACTCATAAGGATTATAAGGGGCGAGGGATTTATAACTATCTGTCTCTTGCAGAAAAAAAATATTCCAAGAATGATAAATATAAAAAATATTATAAATACTTTGAAAAGCAGCTGGTTAAGTTTGATCCTACGGTAATCCCCCCCGAAAAATAATGGTGTGCAAAAGTAGAATCTTTTCGTAATCTATACGGAGAAGATTCAAATGAAAAAAATCACGTTACGCCGACAGCCAGATCATGGCGACCCTTAAATAAACTGAAGCAGGCCCCCTCCATCCCTGAACTGTGTCGCGAACATGGTATGTGCACCGCTTCATTTTATAAATGGCGTAAGACGTTCGGCGATATAGATGCCATCGTTGTAAAAGTACAGCTTAGAAGTTGCTGTTGCTTTTGGGAGGATGCCGCGCGCTATGAGCATTGCCGTGAAGTATTACATAAGTTGTTTAGAGCGGATATGTCGAAAGGTTGATAGGACGGTTTTCTCAATAATCTCATACACTCCATAGTGTTGGAGTGCATGAAGCTATCGTAGTGTTCATACCGAAAAAGGGTACTGAATAGCGTCGTGATGTTGATAACCTTCGACTTCAAAGTCATCGACTGTTACCCAAGTTTCAAGATCTTCTAGTGTTTTAATATCTGGATTAATCTTAAAGGTGGGTAAAGGCAGAGGCTCACGTTTAAGCTGTACGTCTCTTAATAATTCGACCTGATCCTCATATACATGAGCATTGACGATCTTATGGTAGGCCTTGCCCGGTTTCTTGCCCGTAATCTGGGCCATAATCGCCAATAGGAAATAGACCTGAACCATATTGAAAGTTAGGCCCAGCGGAACGTCGCAACTACGTTGTGTACTGTTAAGGTATAAAGTGTCGCCTAGCAGTGAGAAGTGGTGGCTATACATACATGGGCGTAAACAGCCCATATGAAAAGCCCCTGGATGATAGAACGTATAAATTTCACCCCGATCATCAATGCCTTGAGATAGGTCATCAACAATCTTGCGAAGCAGGTCTATGCTGCCGCCGTCTGGTTTTGGAAAGTTGCGTCCAATTTTACCGTAGATGAAACCGCAATCGTCGGTGCCTTTTCGGTGTGGGTTATTCAGCCATGCAGCGTTATCGTTGGCGTTGGCATCCCAGGTTTTTGTGCCGATGCTGCGAAAATCAGCGGCATTGTTATAACCGCGTAGGTAGCCAAGCATCTCAGCAATAGCTGATTTGTAGAAACACTTACGGGTCGTAATCATCGGGAATTCGCCGCCTGCTACATCGTAGGTAAGGTCAGCATTGATAACGGTCAGGCAGCGTTTGCCAGTGCGTTCATTTTCTATCCAAACGCCTTCGTCGATTATTCTTTGGCACAGATCGAGATATTGCTTCATGACTCTGTTATTAACACCTGAATTCAGTTTGAGACTAGTTTATGATAACAGGAATGTCACGCAACATAAAATTCATAACTAATTGATAAATAATGGCTTTTATTATTGTTGGGCTATTGGCTCTGGTGAAGGTATAGTTCATCAATCATTTGATGGTGCAGGTTGAAGAGGTAGGACGTGAAATTAGCTATCATTGTTGCTCAAGACAAAAATCGCGCTATAGGCATTAATAATAAGCTGCCATGGCATTTGCCTGAGGATCTTCGCTATTTCAAGCAGGTGACGATGGGTAAGCCGATTATTATGGGGCGTAAAACGTTTGAGTCGATTGGAAGGCCGTTACCTGGTCGTGTC
Organism: Neptuniibacter victor; assembly: GCA_027943745.1. GTDB lineage: Bacteria > Pseudomonadota > Gammaproteobacteria > Pseudomonadales > Balneatricaceae > Neptuniibacter > Neptuniibacter victor. The sequence goes on from AP025763.1 coordinate 225,500, forward strand.
AATATAGTGATCTCTCGGCAGGATTCATATGAGCCTAAAGGGGTCAAAGTCGTTGATAGTTTACCGGCTGCTAGGGAACTAGCTGAAAGTATCTGCCTCATAGATGGTGTGGATGAAGCGATGGTGATTGGTGGTGCGCAGATCTATGCGCAGGCCATTGAAGAAGCTGATCGCTTGTATCTTACCGAAGTTGATGCAGAAATTAATGGAGATGCTTGGTTTCCGGAGTTTGAGCGCTCGGCCTGGTCAGAAATAGGTCGAGAAGACTTTTTAGCTGAAGGCCCTAACCCTTATAACTATAGCTTCATTGTATTAGATAAAATTTAAATAAAGGCTAAGTAGTATGACGGTCCGTTCGTTGTTGTCTATTTTGGCTGATGGCAAATTTCATTCAGGGCGTGAGCTAGGTGATGAAATTGGCATTAGTCGTAGTGCGATCTGGAAGCATATGCGCCGTTTAGAAGATGGCGGTTTGGAAATTTACAGTGTTAAGGGGCGTGGCTATCGTGTGCCTGGTGGTTTAGAACTGCTGGATTTAAGTAAAGTCAAAGCTGAATTGCTACCTGAAGTGCTGGCGGTGATGGGGCAGGTTGATTTGCAACTAACGATCCCTTCTACCAATGCGTTAGCGATGAGTGAGAGCCAGAAAGGTGATTGCCATGGCCGTTTATTTGTAGCGGAGCAGCAAACTGCGGGTAGAGGTCGTAGGGGGCGGGAGTGGGTAAGTCCATTTGCGCGCAATCTCTATTTTTCGCTGGTGTGGCGCTTTGAGCAAGGTGTTGCGGCCCTAGAAGGTTTAAGTCTGCTAGTTGGCTTGGCGATGGTTCGTGCTATGAAAAAAATTGATATAGAGGGTGTTCAGCTAAAATGGCCGAATGATCTGCTATATCAGAATAAAAAATTAGCAGGGATTTTGTTGGAGGTTCATGGCGAAGCATCGGGTCAATGTCAGGTGGTCATTGGTGTGGGCGTGAATGCGGAAATGCCTAGAGAGGTCGGTGAAGCGATCGATCAGCCATGGACTGATCTGAAAACGGTTGCGGGCAAGCCTGTGAGTCGTAATCTCTTGCTAGCAGAAATTCTAAATGAACTTGTCGTGTGTCTCGGTGAATTTGAGAAAAATGGTTTCTCAGGCTTGGTGAGTGAGTGGCAATCGCACAATGCGATGCAGGATCAGCAGATAGTGCTGCAGGTAGGGAATGAATTGGTTGAAGGGGTGTGCAAGGGAGTGGATGCATCAGGTGCTTTGTTATTAAAGTCTGGTGCCGATGTTCGCGCATATCATGGTGGTGAGATTAGTATTCAGCGGTCAATATGATCTTAGAGATTGATGCAGGCAATACCTTTGTTAAGTGGCGCATCTGTTCAGATGGTCAACAGATTGATGGTGGCCGTTTCTTAACCCAAGAAATGGATTGGCCAGGCTCTTGGGGTGATGGAATAAGCGAAGTCCGTATCTCGTCGGTTGCAGGTGAAACGGCGAATGCGGAAATTGCTCGGGCTGTGGAATCAATGGTGGGATTGTCGGGGTGTTTTGCGCAAACGACAGCCACCTGCGCAGGAGTCACAAATAGTTATAGTGAGCCATCCCGCATGGGGGTGGATCGTTGGTTGGCGATGTTGGCTGCTTATAATGATTGTAATGGGGCGTGTTGCGTTGTTGATTGTGGCAGCGCCATTACTATTGATTATATTAATGAGGCGGGCGAGCATGAAGGCGGTTATATCGTGCCTGGTTTGCGCTTAATGCAGAAGGGGTTGCTGTCTAATACAGCAGAGATCGAAGTAACATCAAGTGTATCACAATTTGATCTAGCGCCTGGAGTGCATACTAGTGCGGCGGTTCTTCACGGTATTAATTATCTTTTCACTGCGCTAGCAGAGAAGGTGCAAAAAGATAATAGAGCTAAAGGTAGAGACTATAAGCTGTATGTTACTGGCGGGGATGGGCAGTTATTTTGTTCTGCGATCGACAGTGGTGACTATATTGCTGATTTAGTCATGGATGGACTGAATTGGGGTGTGCAGAGTAAATGATGCGTTGGTTGGCCTTGTTTATGCTGTTGGCAAATGCGCTATTGTTGTTGTGGTATGCCTTGCAGAAGCCGGTAGAGGAAAGTGTCCAGCAAGATACTACGGGGCAGGTTAAAGAGCTTCGCTTGGTCAGTGAATTGAATCCACAGACATTAGTGTTACGAAAATTGCAGTCTGATAGTGCGTCTAGCTGTGTTGAGTTTAGCGGTTTCGATTCGGAAGTCAGTGCTGATGCAGTTAAAAAGTTTGTATATGAGCAAGGGTTTGAGGCAGAGATTGATCGACGCAGTGAATCAGTAATAGCAGATATTGCGTTGATTTTGGTTATGCCAAATGAGTTGAATGCACGTTTAGAAGCATTGGAATATATAGAAGCTCGGGAACGTACGGTAATAGATGAAGCTGAATTAGGGGCTGAGTACGTTTTGAAAGGCTACTCTGATGCGGCCGAGGCCCGTCGCGGAGTGGATAAGCTTAAGTTGTTGGGTATTGAGGCCCGCATCGAATATGAAAGGTTTGAGAAAACTGCCTATTTAGTGCGCGTATTTGAGAGTATTGATCGAAAATTATCCAATGAAATCAAAGAAGTAGTGCTAGAAAGCTATTCTTTGCAAAAAAATGAAAAAAAAGTGTGTGAAGGGGTTGCAAGCCTGAAGGGTACTGAGTAATATACGCGCCACTTCATTGTTGATAAGCCGGTATAGCTCAGTTGGTAGAGCAACTGACTTGTAATCAGTAGGTCCGGGGTTCGACTCCTCGTGCCGGCACCATATCAAGGCCAAATGAAGTATTGAAATTGTTGGTGGGGTTCCCGAGTGGCCAAAGGGATCAGACTGTAAATCTGACGCGAAAGCTTCGGTGGTTCGAATCCACCTCCCACCACCATTCATTGCAAGGCGGGTATGGTATAGTGGCTATTACCTCAGCCTTCCAAGCTGAAGAGGCGGGTTCGATTCCCGCTACCCGCTCCAATGAAGACCTTTGCTCAAGTAGCTCAGGGGTAGAGCACACCCTTGGTAAGGGTGAGGTCGGCGGTTCAATTCCGCTCTTGAGCTCCAGAATTTATTTTAGGGTAGATATAGTAATATATCTGCCCTTTGTTATATTTGGCGCTTTGTAAATTAATTGTACTGGTAGAGACCGATGGCTAAAGAACAATTTGAACGCTCAAAACCACATGTTAACGTTGGTACAATCGGCCACGTTGACCACGGTAAAACTACACTAACTGCTGCCCTAACGCGCGTATGTGCTGAAGTTTGGGGTGGGGATGCGGTTGCATTTGACGGTATCGATAATGCTCCAGAAGAGCGTGAGCGTGGTATCACAATCGCAACGTCTCACGTTGAGTATGATTCTCCAGAGCGTCATTACGCACACGTAGACTGCCCAGGACACGCCGATTATGTTAAAAACATGATCACAGGTGCTGCACAGATGGATGGCGCGATCCTAGTATGTGGCGCGACTGATGGCCCTATGCCACAGACTCGTGAGCATATCCTTCTTTCTCGTCAGGTTGGTGTACCTTACATCGTAGTATTCTTGAACAAAGCTGACCTTCTTGCAGAAGATTGTGGCGGTGCTGATTCTGAAGAATACGAAGAGATGCTTGAATTGGTTGAAATGGAGCTTCGTGAGCTTCTAGACCAGTACGAATTCCCAGGTGATGACACTCCAATCATTGCTGGTTCTGCTCTTATGGCGCTTAACGGCGAAGATGAGAACGAGCTTGGTACTTCTGCAGTTAAGAAGCTTGTTGAAACACTAGATTCTTACATTCCACAGCCAGAGCGTGCTATCGATGGTGCATTCATCATGCCTATCGAGGATGTATTCTCTATCCAAGGTCGTGGTACTGTAGTAACAGGTCGTGTTGAGCGTGGTATCGTTAACGTTGGTGACGACGTTGAGATCGTTGGTATCAAAGAGACTACTACAACGACTTGTACAGGTGTTGAAATGTTCCGTAAGCTGCTTGACGAAGGTCGTGCAGGTGAGAACATTGGTGCACTTCTACGTGGTACTAAGCGTGAAGAGGTTGAGCGTGGTCAAGTACTGGCTGCTCCAGGTTCTATCACTCCGCACACTCGTTTCAATGGTGAAGTGTACGTACTATCTAAAGAAGAAGGTGGTCGTCATACTCCTTTCTTCAAAGGTTACCGTCCACAGTTCTACTTCCGTACAACAGACATCACTGGTGCTTGTGAGCTTCCAGAAGGTGTTGAAATGGTAATGCCTGGTGATAACGTTCAAATGGACGTTACACTAATCAACCCTGTTGCGATGGAAGAAGGTCTACGTTTTGCGATCCGTGAAGGCGGTCGTACAGTAGGCGCTGGTGTTGTAGCTAAAATTGTTGAGTAAAATTAGATAATTAGCTATTGCCAAATGATGGGGAGGCTTATACAATACGCCTCCCTATTATGCAGTAGGCCAGTGGCTCAATTGGCAGAGCAGCGGTCTCCAAAACCGCAGGTTGGGGGTTCGAGTCCCTCCTGGCCTGCCAACTCATTCTGAGTTGGCATCTAGAGAACAAAGCAATTTAGTAATCCTGAGGCCCTAAGCGTGAATGCGAAAGTGAATTCCGAAGGTTCAAAGTTTGATGCCCTGAAGTGGGTGGTAGTGGTAGCGATAGTTGCCTTAGGTGTTGTGGGTAATTCCATGTATGCCGATCAGTCTTTGTTCTACCGTGTAGTAGCGTTGCTTGTGTTGGCGCTTGTTGCTGGGTTTGTGTCATTACAGACCGCTAAAGGGAAGGCTTTCTTCTTATTGTTTAAAGAAGCAAAGCAAGAGATACGTAAGGTTGTTTGGCCAACGCGACAAGAGACACTGCAAACAACGGCTATCGTTGTTGTGGTTGTTTTGATTGTTGGTTTGATGTTGTGGGGGCTTGACTCGCTATTGAGTTGGCTTGTATCTGGGGCGATAGGTTAAGAGGCTAAAAGCATGTCTAAGCGTTGGTATGTAGTGCATGCGTACTCCGGGTACGAGAAGCGTGTAATGAACACGCTAAAAGAACGAATTGAATTGCATGAGATGCATGGCTTGTTTGGTGAGGTTTTGGTGCCTACCGAGGAGGTGGTTGAGATTCGTGATGGAAAGAAACGTAAGTCAGAGCGTAAGTTCTATCCTGGCTATGTTCTCGTTAATGTGGAGATGAATGACGAGAGCTGGCATTTGGTTAAGAATACGCCGCACGTTTTAGGGTTTATTGGTGGTACTGCTGGTAATCCTGCGCCAATCACTGAGTCTGAAGCAAATGAGATTCTAAGTCGTGTGGAAAGTGGTGTTGATAAGCCGCGTCCTAAGACTGTCTTCGAGCCGGGTGAGATGGTTCGCGTTACAGATGGTCCGTTTGCAGACTTTAATGGTGTTGTTGAAGAGATTAATTACGAGAAGAATAAGCTGCATGTTGCAGTGTTGATTTTTGGTCGTTCAACACCTGTAGAATTAGATTTTGGTCAGGTAGAAAAAGCCTGATAAAAAGCTTTAAGGAATAACCTCAGCGAGAGCTGGGGTTTTTCTGTCTTGAGAAAATGGGGAGCCGAAGGGCGTTTGAACCCACTAGGAGTACATTGAAACATGGCTAAGAAAATTGAAGCTTATATTAAGCTACAAGTTCCTGCCGGTGGCGCGAACCCGTCACCTCCAGTAGGTCCAGCACTAGGTCAGCATGGTGTTAACATCATGGAATTCTGTAAAGCATTCAATGCCCAAACTCAGGGTATGGAAAGTGGCTTGCCAGTTCCTGTTGTAATTACTGTTTATGCTGATCGTAGCTTTACGTTTATTACGAAAACACCTCCAGCTGCTGTTCTATTGTTGAAAGCAGCAGGCCTTAAGAGTGGTTCTGGTCGTCCAAATACTGAGAAGGTGGGTACTGTTACTCGCGCTCAGTTGGAAGAGATCGCTACTGTTAAAATGCCTGATCTTACCGCTGCTGATATGGATGCGGCTGTTCGTACTATCGCTGGTACAGCGCGTAGCATGGGTCTACTTTCAGAGGGTGTTGAGTAATGGCTAAGTTAACAAAACGTCAAAAGCTTATCGCTGAAAAAACTGAAGCTGGTAAAGCGTACGCAATTGAAGATGCTGTAGCGCTTTTATCTGAACTATCTACTGTTAAATTTAATGAGACAGTTGATGTTGCAGTTAACCTAGGCGTTGATCCACGTAAATCTGATCAGGTTGTTCGTGGTTCTACTGTATTGCCAAATGGTACTGGTAACGATGTTCGCGTTGCTGTTTTTGCTCAAGGCGAGAATGCTGAGAAAGCAAAAGAAGCTGGCGCAGATGTTGTTGGTTTTGAAGATTTAGCAGAGCAGATCAAAGGCGGCGATCTAGATTTTGGTGTTGTTATTGCGACGCCAGATGCGATGCGTGTTGTTGGTCAGCTAGGTCAGGTACTAGGCCCGCGTGGTCTTATGCCTAACCCTAAAGTTGGTACAGTAACTCCAGATGTTGCTACAGCGGTTAAAAACGCTAAAGCAGGTCAGGTTCGTTTCCGTACTGATAAGAACGGCATTATCCATGCCGGCGTTGGTAAAGCTGATTTTGATGCTGCTTCAATTAAGCAGAACATCGAAGCATTGCTTGCTGATGTTAAGAGATTAAAGCCTTCTTCTGCGAAAGGTGTTTATCTTAAGAAAGTAACTCTGTCCTCTACTATGGGTCCAGGCTTACTTGTTGATCAGGCTTCTTTGGAAGCGTAATCAATATGAAAGGTTTTTTGAGGGTCTTCTGTAGCTGTTGTACAGAGACGAAGGCTGTCAAAGACCGCAGGTGATAAAGGTAACTTTATCTTAATGGGCTAAACCAGCCTGCGCAGACGGTGTGATTCTGATTTTGAATCAAACCACCGTACTCGGAATCCCCATTTGGGGGGTTGGTAATAAGTCGAAAGACTACTCCAGGAGTAAATCGTGGCATTAGGACTCGAAGATAAAAAAGCGATCGTCGCTGAAGTCCAAGAAGCTGCTAATAGTGCTTTGTCTGCTGTTGTTGCGGATTCCCGCGGCGTCGAAGTAGGCGATATGACTGCACTGCGTAAAGAAGCTCGTGAAAACGGCGTATGGCTTAAAGTTGTACGTAACACGCTTGCTAAACGCGCTGTAGAAGGTACTGATTACGCATGCTTGCAGGACACTTTTAAAGGTCCAAGTATCATTGCTTTTTCTCAGGAACACCCGGGCGCTGGCGCTCGTATCCTGAAAAACTTTGCAAAAGATAATGATAACTTTGAACTTAAAGCGGCTGCATTTGAAGGCGAAGTAGTAGATGTTGCTATGTTGGCTAGCTTGCCTACATACGACGAAGCTATTGCTAAGTTGATGATGTGCATGAAAGAAGCTGCTGCAGGCAAACTTGTCCGCACTATGGCAGCTGTTCGCGACCAGAAAGAAGAGCAAGCTGCGTAAGTTTATACGCAACTGTTTTTATACAAGTTTTAATGGGCCTTTGGGTCTACAAATATCAGGAATTAAAAAATGTCTCTGACTAACGAAGATATCCTAAACGCAATTGCTGAAATGTCTGTAAAAGACGTTGTTGTTCTTATCGAAGCAATGGAAGAAAAATTCGGCGTAACTGCAGCTGCTGCTGTTGTTGCTGGCGGTGCTGCTGGCGGCGAAGCTGCTGCTGAAGAGAAAACTGAATTTGACGTTATTCTTACTGCAATCGGTGAGAAGAAAGTTAACGTAATCAAAGCAGTTCGTGGCGCTACAGGCCTAGGTCTTAAAGAAGCTAAAGCAATCGTTGATGGCGCTCCTGCTGCTGTTAAAGAAGGCGTTAGCAAAGAAGAAGCTGAAGAGCTACAAAAAGCACTGGAAGAAGCTGGCGCTTCTGTTGAAGTTAAGTAATTACTTCGATGCTAATCCGAACAGTTTACTGTTCGAGGTGCTGATGGCTGGTGGCAAAATGCCACCGGCCTTTTTCCGTTATTTATAGACAGCAAATAAATGGCGGTAACACAGTCCGAAACGGGTTTTCGGCCTGCTTATAATTTGGTGCACTTGCTGGGGAACACTGATGGCTTATTCATATACTGAAAAGAAACGCATCCGAAAGGACTTCGGTAAATTACCGCAAGTTATGGATGTGCCTTACTTGCTAGCAATACAGCTCGACTCCTATAAAAAGTTTTTGCAGACAGGGGTTGAAGCAGCAGATCGTTTGGATGCTGGTCTGCATGCAGCATTTAACTCTGTCTTCCCGATCGTATCCTATTCTGGAAATGCATCTCTAGAATATGTGGGCTATCGTCTGGGTGAGCCAGTATTTGACGTAAAAGAGTGTCAAATACGCGGTATTACTTATGCAGCTCCGCTGCGTGTAAAAGTTCGCTTGGTTATTTATGACCGCGAATCCAGCAATAAAGCTGTTAAAGATATTAAAGAGCAAGAAGTCTACATGGGCGAAATGCCTTTGATGACTGATAACGGTACATTCGTTGTCAACGGTACTGAGCGTGTAATCGTTTCTCAGTTACACCGTTCTCCTGGTGTGTTCTTTGATCATGATAAAGGCAAGACCCACTCATCTGGTAAGCTGCTGTATTCAGCGCGTGTTATTCCTTACCGTGGTTCTTGGTTAGATTTCGAATTTGATCCAAAAGATAGTCTTTTCGTACGTATTGACCGTCGCCGTAAGCTGCCAGCAACGATTTTGCTGCGTGCTCTTGGTTATCAAGCTGAAGAAATTCTAGATATTTTCTTTGAGAATACTGCTTGGACCCTCGGCGAAGACGTAATCAAAATGCATTTGATTGCCGACCGTCTACGTGGTGAGACGCTGTCTTTTGAAGTAAAAGACCCTGAAGGCAATGTTATTGTTGAGCCGGGTCGTCGTATTACTCCGCGTCATATTCGTCAAATGGCGAAGGTTGGCATGGAGCAGCTAGAAGTGCCGCTTGAGTACTTGGCTGGTAAGGCTATTGCGCGCGATGTGATTGACCCGTCTACGGGTGAATTGATCTGCGGTTGTAATGCGGAAATTACAGAAGAGCTAGTTGAACAGCTTCGCGCTGCTAATATCACTGAGTTCGAAACTCTGTATACAAATGAATTGGATTGCGGTCCGTTTATTTCTGATACGCTGCGTAATGACCCTACACGCAACCAGTTAGAAGCATTGGTAGAGATCTACCGTATGATGCGTCCTGGTGAGCCGCCAACAAAAGAGTCTGCTGAAGCGTTATTTGAGAATTTATTCTTTGCTGAAGAGCGTTATGACCTGTCTGCTGTAGGTCGTATGAAGTTTAATCGTCGCCTTGGTCGTGATGATGTGCTTGGTTCTGGCGTACTAGACAAGAATGATATTCTTGAAGTTATGAAGACGCTGATTGATATCCGAAACGGTAAAGGTACTGTGGATGATATCGATCACCTTGGTAACCGTCGTATACGTTCTGTTGGCGAGATGGCAGAGAATCAGTTCCGTGTTGGACTTGTTCGTGTAGAGCGTGCTGTACGTGAACGTCTAAGCATGGCTGAGTCTGATAACCTGATGCCTCAGGATCTTATCAATGCCAAGCCTGTTGCGGCTGCAATCAAAGAGTTCTTTGGTTCATCTCAGCTTTCACAGTTTATGGATCAGAACAACCCGCTTTCAGAAGTGACTCATAAGCGTCGTGTTTCAGCATTGGGCCCAGGTGGTTTGACGCGTGAACGTGCAGGCTTTGAAGTACGAGACGTACATCCGACTCACTATGGTCGTGTATGTCCAATCGAAACGCCGGAAGGTCCAAACATCGGTTTGATCAACTCATTGGCTACCTTTGCTCGCACGAATGATTACGGTTTCTTAGAAACTCCGTATCGCCGTGTTGTTGATAGCAAGGTAACGGATGAATTGGATTACCTATCTGCAATCGAAGAAAATACATTCGTTATCGCACAGGCATCTGCGACGATGGACGATGAAGGTCGTCTACTTGATGAGCTAGTTACTGTTCGTCACTTGAATGAAACAACGGTTATGCAGCCTGAAAAAGTACAGTACATGGACGTGTCGCCACGTCAGGTCGTATCTGTTGCTGCTTCGTTAATTCCATTCCTAGAGCACGATGATGCTAACCGTGCCTTGATGGGTTCAAACATGCAGCGTCAGGCTGTACCAACATTGCGTGCTGATAAGCCGCTTGTAGGTACAGGTATTGAGCGTAACGTTGCACAGGACTCGGGTGTTTGTGTTGTTGCTCGTCGTGGTGGCTTGATCGAATCTGTTGATGCTAGCCGTATCGTTGTTCGCGTTAATGATGATGAAGTAACTGCGGGTGATGCGGGTGTAGATATCTACAACCTAACCAAATACACGCGTTCTAACCAAAATACTTGTATCAACCAGCGTTCTATTGTGAACCCAGGTGATCAGGTTAAAGTTGGCGACGTAATGGCTGATGGTCCGTCTGTTGATATGGGCGAGCTGGCACTAGGTCAGAACATGCGTATCGCATTCATGCCTTGGAACGGCTACAACTTCGAGGACTCGATCCTAATTTCGGAGCGTGTTGTACAAGAAGATCGTTTCACTACTATCCATATTCAGGAACTAACTTGTGTCGCGCGTGATACTAAGTTGGGTTCAGAAGAGATTACTTCTGATATTCCAAATGTGGGTGAGTCTGCGCTAGCTAAGCTTGATGAGGCTGGTATCGTTCACATTGGTGCTGAAGTAGGCCCTGGCGATATACTAGTAGGTAAAGTAACACCTAAAGGTGAAAGTCAGCTTACACCGGAAGAGAAGCTTCTAAGAGCTATCTTTGGTGAGAAAGCATCTGATGTTAAAGATACATCCCTTCGTGTGAAGACGGGTACGATCGGTAAAGTAATCGATGTACAAGTATTTACACGTGATGGCGTTCAGAAAGATGAACGCGCGTTGTCTATCGAGAAATCAGAGCTAGACGCTATCCGTAAGGATTTGAACGAAGAGTTGCGCATTGTTGAGCAGGCTACTTTTGAGCGTCTAGGTAAGGTGCTTGTAGGTCTGGCTGCCGATGGTGGTGCAGGTCTGAGAAAAGGCGAAGAGATTACCGCTGAATTCTTAGCCGGTCTTTCTAAGTCTGATTGGTTTAACATCCGTGTTGCCGATGAAACTGCAGCTGAGCAGCTAGAGCTTGCTGAGAAACAGTTAGAAGATCGTAAAGAATCTCTTGATAAGCGTTTCGAAGATAAGAAGAACAAGTTGCAAACAGGCGATGATCTTGCACCAGGCGTGCTGAAGATTGTTAAGGTTTATGTTGCAACTAAGCGTCGCGTTCAGCCAGGTGATAAAATGGCCGGTCGTCATGGTAACAAGGGTGTAATCTCTGTAATCATGCCGGTTGAAGATATGCCATATGATGCTAACGGTGAGCCAGTAGATATCGTGCTGAACCCGCTAGGTGTACCATCGCGAATGAACGTTGGTCAGGTCCTCGAGACGCATATGGGTATGGCTGCGAAAGGCCTTGGTCGTCGCATCAACGAGATGCTGGATCAAGAGCGCGAGCGTGCTGAAACTGTTAAAGAGATTCGTGAGTTCTTACATCAGATCTACAATGCTGATCTAGGTGCAGGCATTAACAGCCGTACCGAAGATCTAGATAGCTTTACTGATGAAGAAATTCTTGAGCTTGCTAAGAACCTTTGCGGTGGTGTTCCACTTGCAACTCCAGCATTTGATGGTGCTAAAGAGGTTGAGCTTAAATCATTGCTACGTTTGGCAGGGTTAAGCGACACAGGTCAAACGAAATTGTTTGATGGCCGTACAGGTAATCAGTTTGATCGCCCTGTAACCGTGGGTTACATGTACATGCTGAAATTGAATCACTTGGTTGATGATAAGATGCATGCGCGTTCTACTGGTTCTTACAGCCTTGTTACTCAGCAGCCGCTGGGTGGTAAAGCTCAGTTCGGTGGTCAGCGATTCGGTGAGATGGAGGTGTGGGCGCTAGAAGCATACGGTGCTGCATATACGCTTCAGGAAATGCTCACAGTTAAGTCCGATGACGTGAATGGTCGTACTAAGATGTATAAAAACATCGTTGATGGTGATCATCGTATGGAGCCGGGTATGCCGGAATCCTTCAACGTACTTATTAAAGAGATTCGTTCTCTGGGTATCGACATCGAGCTCGAATCCGAATAAGCATAAAACTGTATACCAGGCGGGGGTCGCTCATTAGAGCGGCCTCAAGCAAGAACTCCGTTAGGAGCTTGAAAGAATGAAAGATCTGCTGAATCTGCTTAAAACACAGGGTCAATCTGAAGAGTTTGACTCGATTAAGATCACTCTGGCATCACCTGAGATGATCCGTTCATGGTCTTACGGCGAAGTGAAAAAGCCGGAAACCATTAACTACCGTACCTTCAAGCCAGAGCGTGAAGGTCTGTTCTGTGCCAAAATCTTTGGCCCAGTAAAAGATTACGAGTGCCTATGCGGTAAGTACAAACGCATGAAGCACCGTGGTGTGATCTGTGAGAAGTGTGGCGTAGAAGTTACACTGGCTAAAGTTCGTCGTGAGCGTATGGCTCATATCGAGTTAGCATCTCCTGTTGCTCACATCTGGTTCCTTAAATCACTACCGTCCCGTATCGGCTTGATGCTTGATATGACGCTGCGTGATATCGAGCGTGTACTTTATTTCGAATCATTCGTTGTTATTGATCCGGGCATGACGACGTTAGAGCGTGGTCAGCTACTTAATGACGAACAGTATTTTGAAGCGCTTGAAGAGTTTGGTGATGATTTCGACGCTCGTATGGGTGCGGAAGCGGTTAAAGAGCTTCTATCATCTATCGAGCTAGAAGAGGAAGTTAATCGTCTACGCGAAGAGCTACCACAAACAAACTCTGAGACAAAAATTAAGAAGCTGTCTAAGCGTCTTAAGCTGCTTGAAGCATTCTACAAATCCGGCAACAAGCCAGAGTGGATGATTCTTGAAGTATTGCCGGTTCTTCCGCCAGATCTTCGTCCATTGGTACCGCTAGATGGTGGTCGTTTCGCGACATCTGATCTTAACGATCTTTATCGCCGCGTTATTAACCGTAATAACCGTCTTAAGCGTCTACTAGACCTTAATGCACCAGACATCATCGTACGTAACGAAAAACGTATGTTGCAGGAGTCTGTTGATGCGTTGTTGGATAATGGTCGTCGCGGTCGTGCTATTACAGGTTCGAATAAGCGTCCTCTGAAATCTTTGGCAGATATGATCAAAGGTAAGCAGGGTCGTTTCCGTCAGAACCTTCTTGGTAAGCGTGTAGATTACTCTGGTCGTTCGGTAATCGTAGTAGGGCCGTACCTGCGCTTACATCAGTGTGGTCTTCCTAAGAAGATGGCGCTTGAGCTATTTAAGCCGTTCATCTTCTCTAAGCTAGAGCTACGTGGTCACGCGACGACGATTAAAGCTGCTAAGAAGATGGTAGAGCGCGAAGAAGCATTGGTTTGGGATATCCTTGATGAGGTTATCCGTGAGCATCCGGTACTTCTTAACCGTGCACCAACACTTCACCGTTTGGGTATCCAGGCATTCGAGCCTGTACTAATCGAAGGTAAGGCAATCCAGTTGCACCCACTGGTTTGTGCGGCATACAACGCCGATTTCGATGGAGACCAGATGGCGGTCCACGTACCGTTGACTATCGAAGCACAGCTTGAAGCACGTGCGTTGATGATGTCTACAAACAACGTACTATCGCCAGCTAATGGTGAGCCGATCATCGTACCTTCACAGGACGTTGTATTGGGTCTTTACTATATGACTCGTGAGCGTGTAAACGCGAAAGGCGAGGGTATGGTTTTTGCGGATATTGAAGAGATCGCTCGTGCACAAGGTGCTGGCCAGTTAGATCTTCAAGCTGCAATTAAAGTACGAATTACAGAAACGATTCGTGATATCGAAGGTAACGTTGAAGTTGTTACTGAGATGAAGGAAACGACAGCGGGTCGTGCATTGCTTTTCGCAATCGTGCCTGATGGCCTTCCGTACGAATTAGTAAACCAGCCAATGAAGAAAAAGGCGATCTCTCGCCTATTGAACGAAGCGTATCGTCGCTGCGGTCTTAAAGATACGGTTATCTTTGCAGACCAATTGATGTATACCGGTTTCCGTCAGGCGACAATGTCCGGTGTTTCTATTGGTGTGAACGATTTCGAAATTCCTGCTGAGAAGACAGCTATTATCGAAGAAGCGGAAGCTGAGGTAATGGATATTGAGCGTCAGTTCGCTGACGGTCTTGTAACTCAGGGTGAGAAATACAACAAAGTTATCGATATCTGGTCTCGTGCTAACGAATTGTTGGCTAAAAAGATGATGGATAACTTGAAAACTGAGCCTGTTATTACCAAAGATGGCGAAGAGTCAGAGCAAGAGTCCTTTAACTCTGTTTACATGATGGCCGACTCCGGTGCCCGTGGTAGTGCAGCTCAGATTCGTCAGTTGGCTGGTATGCGTGGCTTGATGGCGAAACCGGATGGTTCGATCATCGAAACGCCAATCACAGCAAACTTCCGTGAAGGTTTGAACGTACTTCAGTACTTCATCTCTACTCACGGTGCTCGTAAAGGTTTGGCCGATACCGCACTTAAAACAGCTAACTCGGGTTACCTAACTCGCCGTCTAGTTGATGTAGCGCAAGACGTTGTTATCACAGAAGCGGATTGTGGTACCGAAGAAGGCTTGGTCATGGTGCCATTGATCGAAGGGGGTGATGTAGTTGTTGCTCTAGGCGATCGTGTATTGGGTCGTGTCGTTGCTAAAGATGTCTTAGATCCAACGGGCGCTGATGTTCTTATCGAAGCGGGTACACTGATCGATGAAGCGTGGAAACATCGTTTAGAAAATGATGATCTGTACTCTTCAATTGATGAGATTATTGTACGTAGTGCAATCTCATGTCGTACACGCCATGGTATCTGTGCAAGCTGTTACGGTCGTGATCTAGGTCGTGGTCATCTTGTTAATCCGGGCGAGGCTGTTGGTGTTATTGCAGCGCAATCGATTGGTGAGCCGGGTACACAGCTGACCATGCGTACGTTCCATATCGGTGGTGCAGCATCTCGAGCTGCAGCCGTGGATAGCATCCAGGTTAAAAATGGCGGTGAAATTCGCTTGCATGACCTGAAATATGTTGAACGTCCAGATGGTGCGTTAGTTGCGACTTCTCGTTCCGGCGAGCTAGGTGTAACAGATGAGCATGGTCGTGAGCGTGAACGTTACAAGCTTCCTTATGGTTCTGTAATCAAAGTTAAGGATGGCGGTAAGGTTGAAGCGGGCGACATTGTTGCCAACTGGGATCCGCATACCCATCCAATTATCTCGGAAGTATCTGGTAAAGTTGAACTATCAGGTATGGAAGATGGTATTACCGTTAAGAGTCAAACAGATGAGCTAACAGGTCTTTCGACAACAGAAGTCCTAGATAGCAAAGATCGTCCAGCGGCAGGTAAAGATATCCGCCCAATGATCAAGCTGCTTGATGCGAAAGGTAATGATGTAATGCACCCGGGTACAGATTCGGCAGCGCAGTACTTATTGCCACCTAAAGCAATTATGAATTTGAGTAATGGTGCGGAAGTACAGATTGGTGATGTGCTGGCACGTATTCCTCAAGAAGGTTCAGTAAACAAAGATATCACCGGTGGTCTACCACGCGTAGCTGACTTGTTCGAAGCGCGTAAGCCGAAAGAGTCGTCTATTCTGGCTGAGGTATCTGGTATCGTTGGTTTCGGTAAAGAGACCAAAGGTAAGAAACGTTTGGTTATCTCTCCAAACGATGCTGAGCCGCACGAAACAATGATCCAGAAATGGCGTAACTTGAACGTCTTCGAGGGTGAGCAAGTGAACAAGGGTGAGGTTATCTCTGATGGCCCGTCTAACCCTCACGATATCTTGCGTATCCTTGGCGTTGAAGAGCTGGCTAAATACATCACGAGTGAAATTCAGGATGTATACCGTCTGCAAGGCGTAGGTATCAACGATAAGCACATCGAAGTTATTGTGCGTCAGATGCTACGTAAAGTAGAGATCACTTCTTCAGGTGATTCTACGTTCATTACGGGTGATCAAGTAGAGTATCAAGCTGTACTTGCAGAAAATGAAGAGCTGGAAGCAGCAGGTAAGATCACAGCGAAGTACGATCGTGTACTACTGGGTATTACTAAGGCTTCACTAGCAACTGAATCCTTCATCTCTGCAGCATCCTTCCAGGAGACTACGCGAGTGTTGACTGAAGGTGCAGTGACAGGCAAGCAAGACTTCTTGCGTGGCCTGAAAGAAAACGTCGTGGTGGGCCGTCTGATTCCGGCAGGTTCGGGTCTGGCTTATCACGAAGAACGTAAGCGCAAGCGTGCTCAACCTGCTGAAGGTGAAAGTATGACTGTAAGTGCAGAAGAGGTGCAACAAGCACTGACTGAAGCACTAAATGCGTCTATGCCAGACGCTGAATAAGGTTTTTTTCAATTTTTATTGAATAAATAGTGTTCAGTGTTTGACTCTAGGGGCCGGAATTTATTAAAATTCCGGCCCCTTTGTGGTTGGATTGCAAAATATCCAATTTTTTATGGTGTTAAATCAAAACGTGGAGTTTGCTTAAATGGCAACGATTAACCAGTTGGTACGTAAACCACGTAAGCGCAAAGTTCAACCTAGCGATGTTCGTGCATTGCAAGCTTGTCCTCAGCGCCGTGGCGTATGTACCCGTGTTTACACCACTACTCCGAAAAAACCGAACTCTGCACTACGTAAAGTATGTCGTGTTCGTTTGACCAACGGCTTCGAGGTTGCTTCCTACATTGGTGGTGAAGGTCACAACCTGCAGGAGCATAGTGTTGTTCTAATTCGTGGTGGTCGTGTTAAGGACCTTCCAGGTGTTCGCTACCATACGGTACGTGGCGCATTGGACTGCTCAGGTGTAAGTGAGCGTAAGCAAGGCCGTTCTAAGTACGGTGCTAAGCGTCCTAAATCTTAATCGTAGTCCCTGCGGCGCGGCTGACTAGTAAGACTAAGAAGCTAACCCGGATACACGGTAAGAGTAAGGCCAAGCAGTATTGCTTGGGAAACCTGAAGACCTTTTAATGAATTGAGGGCTTATCAATGCCTAGAAGACGCGTCGCTGCAAAGCGCGAAATACTACCGGATCCTAAGTTCGGTAACACAGTTCTTGCTAAGTTTATTAACCATGTAATGGTTCACGGTAAGAAATCTGTTGCTGAGAAAATCGTTTACGGTGCTTTGGATAAAATCCAAGAGCGTAGCGATCAAGATCCATTAGAGATTTTTGAAAAAGCTCTAGAAGCTATCCAGCCTGCGGTAGAGGTTAAATCTCGCCGTGTAGGTGGTGCAACTTACCAAGTGCCAGTAGAAGTTCGTCCAGCACGTCGTATGGCGCTTGCTATGCGTTGGGCTGTTGACTCTGCACGTGGTCGTGGTGAGAAATCCATGGCACTACGTTTGGCAGGTGAGCTAATCGATGCAGCTGAAGGTCGCGGTGCGGCTGTTAAGAAACGTGAAGACGTGCATCGTATGGCTGAAGCGAACAAAGCGTTCGCTCACTACCGCTTCTAAGAAACTGAGGACTAATCTGTGGCTCGTAAGACTCCAATCGCACGTTATCGCAATATAGGTATTTGTGCGCATGTAGATGCCGGTAAAACGACAACTACGGAGCGCGTTTTGTTCTACACTGGTCTTTCTCATAAGATTGGTGAAGTTCACGATGGTGCTGCGACCATGGATTGGATGGAACAGGAGCAGGAGCGTGGTATCACTATCACGTCTGCTGCGACTACCTGTTTCTGGAAGGGCATGAACCAACAGTTCGAAGATCATCGAATCAATATCATCGATACGCCGGGGCACGTTGACTTTACAATTGAAGTTGAGCGTTCTTTGCGTGTTTTAGATGGTGCTGTTGTTGTGCTTTGTGCCTCTTCCGGTGTTCAGCCTCAAACAGAAACGGTCTGGCGTCAAGCTGATAAATATGAAGTGCCTCGCATGGTATTCGTCAATAAGATGGATCGCTTGGGTGCTGATTTCTTTATGGTTGTTGAGCAGCTTAAAGATCGACTTGGTGCTAACGCTGTACCTATAAACTTCCCGATTGGTTCGGAAGAAGATTTTGTGGGCGTAGTTGACCTGATTCGCATGAAAGCCATTATGTGGAATGAAGCGGATCAAGGCATGACGTATGAGTTGGAAGATATTCCAGCTGATTTGCAGACCAAAGCGGACGAATTGCATGAGCAATTGGTGGAAGCGGCGGCTGAAGCAAATGATGAATTGATGGACAAGTACCTTGAAGAAGGTGATTTGTCGCTTGAAGAGATCAAGCAAGGTTTGCGTGCGCGTACACTGGACAATGATATTGTTTTAATGCAGGCCGGTTCTGCATTTAAGAATAAAGGTGTTCAAGCAGTATTGGATGCAGTGATCGAATTCATGCCATCCCCGGTCGAGGTAAAAGCGATTGAGGGTACGCTGGATGATAAAGACGAAACACCTGCTGAGCGTCATGCGGATGATGATGCACCGTTTGCAGCGTTGGCATTTAAAATTGCCACTGATCCTTTTGTTGGTACGCTAACATTCGTACGTGTTTACTCGGGCGTGCTTAAATCTGGCGATGGAGTTTATAACTCTGTTAAAGGAAAGAAAGAGCGTGTTGGGCGAATGGTGCAGATGCATGCCAATAATCGTGAAGAGATTAAAGAGGTTCGCGCAGGCGATATCGCGGCTCTGATCGGTATGAAGGATGTGACCACTGGTGATACGGTGTGTAGCATTGATGACAAGATTATTTTAGAGCGTATGGAGTTTCCGGCGCCAGTAATATCCGTTGCGGTTGAACCGAGATCTCAGGCAGATCAAGAAAAAATGGGTGTTGCGTTAGGTAAGCTTGCACAAGAAGATCCTTCTTTTCAGGTAGAAACTGATAAAGAAACGGGTCAAACAATTATCTCCGGTATGGGTGAGTTGCACTTAGATATACTCGTTGATCGTATGAAGCGAGAGTTTAAGGTAGAGGCAAATATTGGTAAGCCTCAGGTAGCCTACCGTGAGAAAATTCGTAAATCTGTTGAAGCAAATCATAAGTTTGTAAGGCAGTCAGGTGGTCGCGGCCAGTATGGTCACGTTGTTGTTGAGTTTACGCCTTCTGATGAGGAAGGGTTGGAATTTATCAACGAGATCGTAGGTGGTGCCATCCCAAGAGAATTTATACCAGCGATACAAAAGGGCATAGAAGAGCAGATGCATAACGGTGTAATTGCCGGTTATCCATTGATAGGCTTAAAAGCGCGTTTGTTCGATGGTTCTTTTCATGATGTTGACTCTAACGAAATGGCGTTTAAAATTGCCGCTTCGCAAGCGCTTAAAAAGTTTGCGCAAGATGCTGACCCATGTTTGCTAGAGCCGGTCATGAAAGTTGAAGTTGTAACCCCTGAAGATTATATGGGCGACGTTATGGGCGATCTCAATCGTCGTCGTGGTCTGGTTCAGGGTATGGAAGATAGTTCTTCGGGTAAGGTTATTGATGCGCTGGTGCCGCTGGGTGAAATGTTCGGTTATGCAACCGATCTTCGTTCTGCAACGCAAGGGCGTGCGACTTATTCGATGGAGTTTTACGAGTACGGTGAGGCGCCAAAAAATGTCGCTGAAGCCGTTATTAATTTTACTTAATTATTTATTTGCCGATGATGGCTTATAGAGGAAATAGACGTGGCTAAAGAACAATTTGAACGTTCAAAACCGCATGTTAACGTTGGTACAATCGGCCACGTTGACCACGGTAAAACTACACTAACGGCTGCCCTAACGCGCGTATGTGCTGAAGTTTGGGGTGGGGATGCAGTTGCATTTGACGGTATCGATAATGCTCCAGAAGAGCGTGAGCGTGGTATCACAATCGCAACGTCTCACGTTGAGTATGATTCTCCAGATCGTCATTACGCACACGTAGACTGCCCAGGGCACGCCGATTATGTTAAAAACATGATCACAGGTGCTGCACAGATGGATGGCGCGATCCTAGTATGTGGCGCGACTGATGGTCCTATGCCACAGACTCGTGAGCACATCCTTCTTTCTCGTCAGGTTGGTGTACCTTACATCGTAGTATTCTTGAACAAAGCTGACCTTCTTGCAGAAGATTGTGGCGGTGCTGATTCTGAAGAATACGAAGAGATGCTTGAATTGGTTGAAATGGAGCTTCGTGAGCTTCTAGACCAGTACGAATTCCCAGGTGATGACACTCCAATCATTGCTGGTTCTGCTCTTATGGCGCTTAACGGCGAAGATGAGAACGAGCTTGGTACTTCTGCAGTTAAGAAGCTTGTTGAAACGCTAGATTCTTATATTCCACAGCCAGAGCGTGCTATCGATGGTGCATTCATCATGCCTATCGAGGACGTATTCTCTATTCAGGGTCGTGGTACTGTAGTAACAGGTCGTGTTGAGCGTGGTATCGTTAACGTTGGTGACGACGTTGAGATCGTTGGTATCAAAGAGACAACTACAACGACTTGTACAGGTGTTGAAATGTTCCGTAAGCTGCTTGACGAAGGTCGTGCAGGTGAGAACATTGGTGCACTTCTGCGTGGTACTAAGCGTGAAGAAGTTGAGCGTGGTCAAGTACTGGCTGCTCCAGGTTCTATCACTCCGCACACTCGTTTCAACGGCGAAGTGTACGTACTATCTAAAGAAGAAGGTGGTCGTCATACTCCTTTCTTCAAAGGTTACCGTCCACAGTTCTACTTCCGTACAACAGACATCACTGGTGCTTGTGAGCTTCCAGAAGGTGTTGAAATGGTAATGCCTGGTGATAACGTTCAGATGGACGTTACACTAATCAACCCAGTTGCGATGGAAGAAGGTCTACGTTTTGCGATCCGTGAAGGCGGTCGTACAGTAGGCGCTGGTGTTGTAGCTAAAATTGTTGAGTAATTCTCAATAATCTAAAAAGCCCTCCTAGTGAGGGCTTTTTTGTTTTTACTTATCTGGTGGTTGATGCTGGCTGATAATTGAGCAAATTTTTAAATCTGCTATTGACCTTGTGGGTTTGTGTCAGTAGAATTTGCGTCCCCCTTAATGTAGGGGGAGGTCGGCATTGTGCCGTAAATAAAATTTTTTGGAAATGTGTGATCGAAATGCAGAATCAGAAAATTCGTATTCGTCTGAAAGCCTTTGATCATCGCTTGATCGACTCTTCTGCGCAGGAAATCGTAGATACTGCAAAGAGAACTGGCGCTCAAGTACGTGGTCCGATCCCACTTCCTACCCGCAAAGAACGTTTTACAGTTCTGGTTTCTCCTCACGTGAATAAAGATGCACGTGATCAGTATGAAATCCGTACTCATAAGCGTGTTCTAGATATCGTTGAGCCAACTGAAAAAACAGTTGATGCTCTAATGAAGCTAGATCTTGCTGCGGGTGTTGAAGTGCAGATCAGCCTTGGCTAAAGGCAACTGCGCAGAATTAATATTTATTAATGAAGCGCTTATTTAGTGTGGAATACTCTGGAAAGGGTAGCCGTAGTGGGTAACAGCCCCGTACACAACTGGCAAGAGGTTTTAAAGAAATGTCTGTAGGTTTAATCGGACGTAAAGCGGGTATGACTCGCGTCTTCACTGAAGACGGCGTATCCGTGCCAGTCACCGTCATCGAAGTGGAACCGAACCGTGTTACTTCTGTTAAAACAGAAGAGACTGACGGCTATGCAGCAGTGCAGGTTACTACTGGTTCTAAGAAAGCTAATACGCTTTCTAAGCCAGAAGCTGGTAACTTCGCAAAAGCTGGCGTAGAAGCTGGTCGCGGTTTATGGGAGTTCCGCCTGTCGGGTGGCGACGAAGTCAACGTTGGTGATGAGCTGACTGTTGCGCGCTTCGAAGCTGGTCAGAAAGTAGATGTAACGGGTCAATCTAAAGGTAAAGGTTTCCAGGGCGGCGTTAAGCGCTGGAACTTCTCCATGCAAGATGCGACTCACGGTAACTCACTTTCTCACCGTGCTCCGGGTTCAATTGGTCAATGTCAAACTCCTGGTCGTGTTTGGAAAGGCAAAAAAATGGCAGGACAGATGGGTAATGCACAGGTAACTGTACAGACCCTTGAAGTTGTGCGCGTTGATGCTGAACGTAACCTGTTATTGATCAAGGGTGCTGTTCCAGGCGCTACTGGCGGTGACGTAATCGTTAAACTAGCTGTTAAAGCTGGCGCCTAAGGGGGTTTGAAATGAATCTGAATTTAGCTGGAGCTAATGGTTCGGTAGAAGTTTCCGACCTGGCTTTTGGTAAAGAATTCAACGAGACGCTAGTCCATCAAGTAGTTACTGCTTATATGGCTGGCGGTCGTCAAGGCACTAAAGCACAGAAAAACCGTTCTGCGGTTTCTGGTGGCGGTGCTAAACCATGGCGTCAGAAAGGTACTGGCCGTGCGCGTGCGGGAACGAGTCGTTCTCCAATTTGGCGTGCCGGTGGTGTTACTTTTGCTGCACAGCCTCGCGACCATTCTCAGAAAGTTAATAAGAAAATGTATCGCGCAGCAATGCGTTGCATCTTCTCTGAGTTGGTACGTCAGGATCGCCTGGTTGTAGTTGAAGATTTCGCTATGGAATCTCCAAAAACAAAACAGTTTGTGGCCAAGCTAAATGAGCTTGAGCTTTCTAACGCGCTGCTGGTTACTGAAGAAGTAGAGCAGAACTTGTTCCTTGCTGCACGCAACGTTCCACATGTGGATGTTCGTGATGCTGCAGGAGTTGATCCAGTATCACTGGTTGGCTTCGATAAGGTTCTAGTTACTGTAGCTGCTCTGAAGAAAATCGAGGAGAAGTTGGCATGAAACAGGAACGCATTTATCAAGTGCTGCTGGGTCCGCACATCTCCGAGAAAGCTACGATTGTAGCTGATGGTTCTCAGCAGGTTGTTTTTCGTGTAGCTAAAGACGCTACTAAGCCGGAAATCAAAACAGCAGTTGAAGAATTGTTTAACGTCAAAGTTAAAGGCGTAAACGTTCTTAATGCTAAGGGCAAAACCAAGCGTACACAGCGTGGTTTAGGCAAGCGTAGCGATGTGCGTAAAGCATACGTTGCTCTGGCTGATGGCTCTGAGATTGATTTCTTAGGTGGCGAGTAATAGAGGGTTTAAAAAATGGCAGTGACTAAAACTAAGCCGACCTCTGCTGGACGCCGTCATGTAGTGACAGTGACTAACTCTGAGCTACACAAGGGCAAGCCACATGCGGCTCTTGTTGAGAAGAAGAGCAAAAGTGGTGGTCGTAACCACCATGGTCGCATCACTACACGCCACATTGGCGGTGGTCACAAGCAGCAGTACCGTATCATCGATTTCCGTCGTAACAAAGACGGTATTCCAGCGACAGTTGAGCGTTTGGAATATGATCCTAACCGTTCTGCGCATATCGCACTTGTTGTGTATGCAGACGGTGAGCGTCGTTACATCATCGCGCCAAAAGGTGTTTCTGCTGGATCCCAGATCATGTCTGGTGAGACTGTAGATATTAAGCCTGGTAATACTATGCCGATTCGCAACGTACCAGTGGGTTCTGTAATCCATTGTGTTGAGTTGAAGCCTGGTAAAGGTGCTCAGATTGCTCGTTCTGCGGGTACATCTGCACAGTTGGTAGCACGTGAAGGTGCTTACGCTACTCTTCGTCTGCGTTCAGGCGAGATGCGTAAAGTGCTTGTAGAATGTCGTGCTACTCTGGGTGAAGTGAGCAACAGTGAACACTCCTTGCGTCAGCTTGGTAAAGCTGGTGCTACGCGCTGGCGTGGTGTTCGTCCTACTGTACGTGGTGTTGCGATGAACCCAGTAGACCATCCGCATGGTGGTGGTGAAGGTCGTACTTCCGGTGGTCGTCACCCAGTGTCGCCATGGGGTGTTCCGACTAAGGGTTATAAAACTCGTAAGAACAAGCGTACTGACAAGTTAATCGTACGCCGTCGTAACGCTAAGTAAGGGGATACAGCTGTGCCACGTTCACTGAAGAAAGGTCCATTTATCGACCTTCACCTGTTGAAAAAGGTAGAAGCTGCGATTGAGAGCAACGAGCGTCGTCCGATTAAAACTTGGTCACGTCGTTCTACGATTTTTCCAAATTTCGTAGGTCTTACAATTGCAGTACACAACGGCCGTCAGCATGTACCGGTATTTGTTACCGAAGACATGGTTGGTCATAAATTAGGCGAGTTTGCCGTGACACGTACATACCGTGGTCACGTTGTAGACAAGAAAGCCAAGCGATAAGGAGTTGATGATGGAAGTTGCCGCTAAGCACATGGGCGCCCGCATCTCTGCACAGAAAGCGAGACTGGTTTGTGACCAGATTCGTGGTAAATCTGTGGGTGAAGCTCTGAACATCCTGGCGTTTAGTCCTAAAAAAGGTGCGGATCTTGTTAAGAAAGTACTAGAGTCAGCTATTGCTAACGCAGAGCATAACGATGGTGCAGATATTGACGAGCTACACGTTTCTACAGTTTTTGTTGATGAAGCAATGACGATGAAGCGTATTAAGCCGCGTGCGAAAGGTCGCGCTGATCGAATTTTGAAGCGCTCCTGTCACATCACTGTAAAAGTGGCCGACTGAGCTGACAGCTAGGAGAGTTCGTTATGGGTCAGAAAGTACATCCGACCGGTATACGTCTCGGTATTGTTAAAGATCACACTTCTGTGTGGTATGCAGACAAGTCCGAGTACGCAAGAAAATTGCTAAACGATCTAGAAGTGCGTGAGTACCTAGATTCGCAGCTTGTTAAAGCATCTGTAAGCCGCATCGAAATCGAGCGTCCTGCACAGAATGCTAAAATTACCATCCACACGGCCCGTCCAGGCATTGTGATTGGTAAGAAAGGCGAAGATGTTGAGAAACTACGTAACACTGTATCAGAGATGATGGGTGTTCCAGTTCATATCAACATTGAAGAAATTCGTAAGCCAGAGCTAGACGCACGCTTGGTAGCCCAAGGTGTTGCTAGTCAGCTAGAGCGTCGTGTTATGTTCCGTCGTGCTATGAAGCGCGCAGTACAAAACGCAATGCGTCTTGGTGCCAAGGGTATCAAGATTCAGCTGGGTGGTCGTCTAGGTGGTGCCGAGATTGCTCGTAGTGAGTGGTATCGTGAAGGCCGTGTGCCATTGCACACATTACGTGCTGATATCGATTACGCAACTTACGAAGCGCACACTACATACGGTGTGATCGGCGTTAAAGTCTGGATCTTCAAGGGTGAAGTTCTTGGTGGCATCGAACAGGTGCGCGCTGAGAAGAATGCACCTAAGAAGAAAGGTAAGTGAGGTAGACGTCGATGCTACAACCTAAACGTCTTAAGTTCCGCAAGATGATGAAAGGTCGCAACCGCGGCCTAGCACAACGCGGTAGCACTGTAAGTTTTGGTGAATTTGCACTGAAGGCGACCGGTCGTGGTCGTATCACTGCACGTCAGATCGAAGCAGCGCGTCGTACCATGACACGTCACGTTAAGCGTGGTGGTAAAATCTGGATTCGTGTATTCCCAGATAAGCCAATTTCCAAAAAACCGCTTGAAGTACGTATGGGTAAAGGTAAAGGTGCAGTTGAGTATTGGGTTGCTCAGATTAAGCCTGGTAAGGTTCTGTTCGAAATGAGCGGTGTACCTGAAGAGCTAGCTTCTGAAGCATTCACGCTTGCTGCTGCTAAATTGCCTGTTGCTACAACCATTGTTAAGCGGACGGTGATGTAATGAAAGCAATTGAACTACGTGAAAAGTCCGTTGATGAGCTTCAGCAGGAGCTGTTAGGCCTTCTAAAAGAGCAGTTTAATCTGCGCATGCAGAAGACTACAGGCCAGCTAGCGCAGAACCACCTTCTAGGTCAGGTTCGTCGTGACATTGCTCGTGTGAAGACAATACTCAACGAAAAGGCAGGTAACTAAGTATGAGCGCCGAAAAACGTACTCGAACTGTTACTGGTCGCGTTGTTAGCGACAAGATGGATAAAACCATCACAGTTCTGGTTGAGCGTAAAGAGAAGCATCCGATCTACGGAAAATTCATGAAGCGCTCTTCTAAACTGCATGCTCACGATGAGAAAAATGAGTGTCAGCAAGGTGACCTAGTTACTATCGCTGAAACTCGTCCTTTGTCCAAGAATAAATCTTGGGCGCTTGTTCGTATTGAAGAGCGTGCAGCAAAGGTGTAAACTATTGCGCCTTTGCTCCATTAGCCGGTCCGTCCGAATATCGGGCGGCCCTCTAAATGTTTATGGAGTAGACCATGATTCAAACTGAATCTATGCTTGATGTCGCTGATAACAGCGGTGCTAAGCGAGTACAGTGTATTAAGGTCCTTGGTGGTTCACACCGCCGCTACGCTTCTGTTGGTGACGTTATTAAAGTCACTGTTAAAGAAGCGATTCCTCGCGGTAAAGTGAAGAAAGGCCAAGTACTTAACGCCGTAGTGGTACGTACCCGTAAAGGTGTTCGTCGTCCTGATGGCTCAGTAATCCGCTTTGACACAAACTCAGCGGTATTATTGAACGCAAGCGACGCGCCTATCGGTACTCGTATCTTTGGCCCAGTGACGCGTGAACTTCGCAGTGAGAAGTTCATGAAAATCATTTCCCTGGCGCCTGAAGTGCTATAAAGATCGAACAATTATTTGTTCGGTTTATGTAAAAACGCTAACACTGAAAAGTGTTGGCGTTTTTGAGCATGAGAGGGTAGCAGGAAGCGATATAGGTAAATTATGCGCAAAATTAAACGTGACGATGAAGTAATTGTCATCGCAGGAAAAGATAAGGGCAAGCGTGGCACAGTCATGCGTGTTCTGGACGACCGTTTGGTTGTTTCTGGTATCAACATGGTGAAGAAGCACACTAAGCCTAACCCTATGATGGGTAAAGCCGGTGGCATCGTTGAAAAAGAAGCGGCTATTGCTG
This sequence comes from Neptuniibacter victor, assembly GCA_027943745.1. GTDB lineage: Bacteria > Pseudomonadota > Gammaproteobacteria > Pseudomonadales > Balneatricaceae > Neptuniibacter > Neptuniibacter victor. The sequence goes on from AP025763.1 coordinate 252,437, forward strand.
TTTCTAACGTAGCTATCTTCAACCCGCAGACTGGTAAGGGCGATCGTGTAGGCTTCAAGATTCTTGAAGACGGCACTAAATCTCGCATCTTCAAGTCTACCGGCGAAATCATTGGCGGATAAGGGGAGCTGATATCATGTCTAGATTAAAAGCGCTTTATAACGATTCCGTTAAGCAGCAGCTTAAAGATGAGCTGAACTGCCCTAACGTTATGGCTGTTCCACGTTTAACCAAAATCACTCTTAATATGGGTGTTGGTGAAGCTCTTGGCGACAAGAAACAGCTTGAAAATGCAGTTGCGGATATGACTGCAATTGCAGGTCAGAAACCTGTTGTTTGTCTGGCACGTAAATCTATCGCGGGCTTTAAAGTTCGTGAAGGTTGGCCGATTGGCTGTAAGGTTACACTACGCGGCGAGCGTATGTGGGAATTCCTTGATCGCTTGGTAGATATCTCTATCCCGCGTGTTCGTGACTTCCGTGGCCTGAATCCTAAGTCATTTGATGGCCGTGGCAACTACAGCATGGGTGTTAAAGAGCAGATTATCTTCCCTGAAATCGAGTTCGATAAGGTAGATAAAATGCGTGGTATGGATATTACTATCACGACTACTGCTCAGAATAATGATGAGGGTCGCGCCCTGTTGGCTGCCCTTAACTTCCCATTCCGTAAGTGATAGGCATACATCATGGCTAAAGAATCTATGAAGGCACGTGAAGACAAGCGTGCAAAGTTAGTTGCTAAGTACGCTGTTAAACGCGCTGAACTTAAAGCAATTATTAGTAGCCCTAATTCATCAGAAGATGAGATTTGGGATGCAGCGATGGCACTTCAGAAATTGCCACGCGATTCCAGCAAATCTCGTCAGCGTAATCGCTGTCAAGTGACAGGCCGTCCACACGGTGTATACCGTAAGTTTGGTCTGAGCCGCATCAAGTTGCGTGAAGCAACTATGCGTGGTGATGTTCCGGGTCTGAAAAAGGCTAGCTGGTAAATCACCAGTTAGTAAAATGGTAAGCACGATGGTCTGGCCCCATTAAAAGGGTACCGCATTGTGCTGCACAATGAGGAAGTAAATGCATGAGCATGCAAGATACTCTAGCGGATATGTTTACTCGTATTCGTAACGGTCATATGGCTGAAAAGCAGGCCGTATCTATGCCGTCTTCCAAAGTAAAAGTATCTATTGCCCAAGTTCTTAAGGACGAAGGTTACATCACTGACTTCGCAGTTGAAGGTGATGTAAAACCGGTTCTGAACGTTGAGCTAAAGTACTTTGAAGGAAAGCCGGTTATTGAAGAGATCAAACGCGTTAGTCGTCCAGGTCTGCGTATCTATAAGAACGCAGCAGAGTTGCCACAAGTTTCAAATGGCCTGGGTGTAGCGATTATCTCTACAAGTAAAGGTGTAATGGCTGACCGCGCAGCACGTAGTGCTGGTGTCGGTGGCGAAGTAATCTGCACGGTATTCTAAGAGGTATTTCAATGTCACGTATTGCGAAAAGCCCCGTAGTTGTACCTGCAGGTGTTGAAGTTAAGATTGATGGTCAGTCCATCAATGTTAAAGGTAAGAATGGCCAGCTTTCTATGGATGTACATTCTTCAGTTTCTGTTTCTCAAGAAGAAGACGGTCTGAAGTTTGCTGCACTAGAAGGCACTAAGTTGTCTCTTGCCCTGTCTGGTACTACTCGCTCTCTGGTTAACAACATGGTTGTTGGTGTGACTGAAGGTTTCAAGAAAACTCTTCAGCTACAAGGTGTTGGTTATCGTGCTGCTGCTAAAGGCAAAGTGCTTAACCTAAGTCTTGGTTTCTCTCACCCAATCGACTACGAACTACCAGAAGGTATTTCTGCTGAAACACCAAATGTAACTACAATCATCTTGTCAGGTGCTGACAAACAGGTTGTAGGCCAGGTAGCAGCTGAAATTCGCGCGTTCCGTCCGCCAGAGCCTTACAAAGGCAAAGGTGTTCGTTATGCTGATGAGTATGTTCGCCGTAAAGAAGCGAAGAAAAAGTAAATAGGGCAGGGTTATGAACACTAAGAAACAATCTCGTATTCGTCGTGCTCGCCGCTCCCGTCTGAAAATGCGTGAGTTAGGTGCTACACGTTTGTGCGTTACACGCACACCGCGTCATATCTACGCTCAGGTTATCTCTGCAGACGGCGGACAGGTCCTAGCGGCTGCGTCTACTGTAGAAAAAGATCTACGCGAGACAACTGGCGGTAACGTTGAAGCTGCTGAGAAGGTTGGTACTTTGATCGCTCAGCGCGCTAAAGAAGCTGGTGTATCTGAAGTAGCATTTGACCGTTCTGGTTTCCAGTATCACGGTCGTGTTAAAGCTTTGGCTGAAGCAGCCCGCGAAGGCGGCCTGGAATTCTAAAGGGATCGAATATGTCAAATCATGATCAGAAAGACGGCGATCTGCAGGAAAAGCTGGTTCAGGTTAACCGCGTCGCTAAAGTAGTTAAAGGTGGTCGTATCTTCGGCTTTACAGCTCTAACAGTTGTTGGAGATGGTAAAGGTCGTGTTGGATTCGGTCGTGGTAAAGCTCGTGAAGTTCCTGCTGCTATTCAAAAGGCAATGGAACAAGCTCGTCGTAACATGGTTTCAGTTGAACTGAACGGCGACACGTTGCAGTACCCAATTAAAGCACGTCATGGTGCTTCTAAAGTTTACATGCAGCCTGCTTCTCAGGGTACTGGTGTAATCGCCGGTGGTGCGATGCGTGCAGTTCTTGAATTGGCGGGTGTCCATAACGTACTAGCTAAGTGCTATGGCTCAACTAATCCGGTAAACGTTGTTCGTGCGACTGTTAAAGGTCTTGCAGCAATGAAATCACCTGATGACATTGCGGCTAAGCGTGGCAAGTCCGTAGAAGACATTCTGGGGTAATCGACAATGGCTAACACTGTAAAAGTAACACTGGTACGTAGCCCTATCGGTACTCTACCTAACCACAAATTGTGCGTTAAGGGTCTTGGTCTACGCCGTATTGGACACACAGTTGAAGTAGAAGATACTCCATCTGTCCGTGGCATGATAAACAAAGTTAACTACATGGTTCGTGTAGAAGACTAATAAGGGAGTTCACAACATGCGTCTGAACACTCTAAGTCCAGCAGACGGTTCACGAAAAGCACCTAAGCGTGTTGGTCGTGGTATTGGTTCTGGTCTGGGTAAGACTTGTGGCCGTGGTCACAAAGGTCAGAAATCCCGCTCTGGCGGATCAGTAAAACCAGGTTTTGAAGGCGGTCAAATGCCTTTGCAGCGTCGTCTGCCTAAGTTTGGTTTTACTTCTCGTATTGCTCGCTATGTTACTGAGATTCGTCTTGGTGAACTGGCTAAAATCGAGTCAGAAGTAATCGATCTTGAAGCTTTGAAAGCTGCAGACATCATTAAGCAGGAAATTAAAACTGCTAAAGTGATTTTGTCTGGTGAGATCACAAAGGCTGTCACCGTTAAAGGTCTTAAAGTGACTAAAGGTGCACAGGCTGCTATCGAAGCTGCTGGCGGTAAAGTCGAGGCGTAAATGGCTAAAAAAGGACCAATGCCGGCAGGCGTGCAAAACGGATTAGGTGAGTTAAAGTCTCGTCTACTTTTCGTTTTACTTGCGATTGTTGTATACCGTATCGGGGCTCATATCCCGGTTCCAGGTATCAACCCAGATCGTCTGGCCGCACTATTTGATCAGAATCAGGGCACAATCCTGAGTCTCTTTAACATGTTCTCCGGTGGTGCACTGGAGAGAATGAGTATCTTGGCACTTGGTATTATGCCGTATATCTCTGCATCTATTATTATGCAGCTGATGACGGTGGTAAGCCCAACCTTGGCTCAGTTAAAGAAAGAGGGTGAAGCGGGGCGTCGTAAGATAAACCAGTACACTCGTTACGGGACTGTGATACTTGCAACCATTCAGTCATTTGGTATGGCTGTGGGTCTTGCCAACCAGGGCATTGCTTTCAGTGCGGATGCGAGCTTCTACTTTGTAGCAGTCGTAACACTCGTCGCTGGTGCAGTATTCCTAATGTGGTTAGGTGAGCAGGTTACAGAGCGTGGTATCGGAAACGGTATCTCGATTCTGATCTTTGCTGGTATTGTGGCCGGATTGCCTAGTGCGATCGGCCAAGCCTTTGAAGCGGCGCGTCAAGGTGATCTAAATATCCTTGCGCTGCTAGCTATCGCTTTTATGGCGGTTGCTACTGTTGGGTTTGTCGTATTTATGGAGCGTGGCCAACGCCGCATCACTATAAATTACGCTAAACGTCAGCAAGGTAATCGTGTATTTGCGGCTCAGTCTAGTCATTTGCCTTTAAAGGTAAATATGGCTGGTGTGATTCCGCCGATTTTTGCCTCGAGTATACTGCTTTTCCCTGCTTCAATGGGCCAATGGTTTGGTCAAACTGAAGGCATGGATTGGCTGCAAAATGTAGCTTTGGCGCTTGGCCCAGGTCAGCCGCTTTACATTTTGCTGTTCTCGGTTGCAATTATATTTTTCTGCTACTTCTATACAGCGATTGTTTTCAATCCTAAGGATGTAGCGGATAACCTGAAGAAATCAGGTGCTTTTATTCCGGGAATTCGTCCAGGTGAGCAGTCAGCACGGTATATAGACACTGTGTTGGGTAGATTGACGTTGTTTGGAGCGCTTTACATTGCTGCGGTATCTTTGATGCCTCAGTTCCTTGTAGTAGCTGCTAATGTACCGTTCTATTTCGGTGGCACATCACTATTAATCGTGGTTGTCGTTGTAATGGACTTTATGGCACAAGTTCAATCTCATCTGATGTCTCATCAGTACGAATCCCTGATGAAGAAATCTAATCTCAAAGGTGGTGGCGCACGTTAACTGCGCTGAAGACCACAACTGGAGTAGATCATGAAAGTACGTGCATCTGTTAAAAAGATCTGTCGTAACTGCAAAATCGTTCGTCGTAACGGTTCAGTTCGCGTGATCTGTAAAGTAGAGCCGCGTCACAAACAGCGTCAGGGTTAATTTTTAACCACTGATTTGGACGTAGAAGGCGTTTAACACTTGATTTAATTTTAATCAGTGTGTATTATCTCGCGCCTTCTGCGTACAGAACATATTTTTACTGGTGTATGTAAATAACTACATGCGCCTTTTTTTAACGGAGTAATAGAATGGCCCGTATAGCTGGCGTCAACATACCTGACAATAAGCATGCGGTAATTTCTCTGACTTACATTTACGGTATTGGCCGCACGACTGCGACCAGCATTCTTGAAGCATCAGGTGTTACACCGACTTCTAAGATTGCTGATTTGTCCGATGAACAATTGGACGTCATTCGTGGAGAAGTTGCTAAGTTGACTGTTGAAGGCGATCTGCGTCGTGAAGTATCCATGAGCATCAAGCGATTGATGGATCTAGGTTGTTTCCGCGGAATTCGCCACCGTCGTAACCTTCCGGTTCGCGGTCAGCGTAGTAAGACTAACGCGCGTACTCGAAAAGGCCCGCGTAAGCCGATCCGTAAATAAGTGGTAAGCGATAGGAATTCCCAATATGGCAAAGCCAGGTAATCGCACACGCAAAAAAGTGAAGAAGCAGATTGCGGATGGGTTCGCCCATATTCATGCTTCTTTTAACAACACGATCATTACTATTACTGATCGCCAGGGTAATGCTCTTTCTTGGGCAACTGCAGGTGGCTCCGGCTTCCGCGGTTCTCGTAAGAGTACCCCATTCGCTGCTCAGGTTGCTGCTGAGCGCGCTGGACAGGCTGCACTTGAGTATGGCCTGAAAAACCTCGACGTATTTGTGAAGGGTCCTGGACCTGGACGTGAATCTGCAGTGCGTGCACTGAATTCATGCGGTTATAAAATCGCAAATATAACGGATGTGACGCCAATTCCACACAATGGTTGTCGTCCTCCGAAGAAACGTCGCGTTTAACCTGGAGACGGTAATATGGCTCGTTATCTTGGACCTAAGTGCAAACTGTCTCGTAGAGAAGGCACAGACCTTTTCTTAAAGAGCGGTGTTCGTGCACTGGACAGCAAGTGTAAAGCTGAGACTGTCCCTGGTGTTCACGGCGCTCGTCGTGGTCGTTTATCCGACTACGGCCTGCAGCTACGTGAAAAACAGAAAGTTCGTCGTATGTACGGCGTACTGGAACGACAGTTCCGTAGTTATTATAAAGAAGCGGCTCGTCGCAATGGTGCAACTGGTGAAAACTTGTTGCAGCTATTGGAAGGCCGTTTGGACAACGTTGTTTATCGTATGGGTTTCGGTTCTACACGTGCCGAATCTCGTCAGATCGTTTCTCACCGCTCGATCACTGTTAACGGCCAGGTTGTGAACATTGCTTCATACCAGGTTAAAGCAGGCGATGTTGTAGCAGTTCGCGAAAAGGCTAAAAACCAGTTGCGTATTAAAAGCGCACTTGAAATTGCCGGCCAGCGTACAGCTATTGAGTGGGTTGAGGTAGACGCTGATAAAATGGAAGGGACTTATAAAGCCACTCCAGAGCGTTCTGATCTATCTGCTGATATCAACGAGCAGCTTATTGTTGAGCTGTACTCGAAGTAATTTTAACTTTAATTTGGTGGAAATATGCAGCGTTCGGTAAATGAGTTTCTAAGTCCACGTCATATTGACGTACAGGAAATCAGCAAAACGCGTGCAAAAGTGACTCTTGAGCCACTTGAGCGTGGATTTGGCCATACGCTGGGCAATGCATTACGCCGCATTCTTTTATCTTCTATGCCGGGTTGTGCCGTAACAGAAGTTGAGATTGAAGGCGTACTGCATGAGTACAGCACAATTGAAGGTGTTCAGGAAGATGTCATTGAGATCCTCCTGAACCTTAAAGGGGTTTCTGTGTTGTTGCATAACAACGACGAAGTAACCCTGACTCTGAGCAAATCTGAAGCGGGTTCTGTGACTGCTGGTGATATTCAACTGAATCAGGATGTTGAAATTGCCAACCCGGATCACGTGATTGCTCACCTAAATGAAGGTGCGAGTCTAAACATGCAGCTAACTATTGGTCGTGGCCGTGGCTACGTTCCAGCTGATCTGCGTGTTTCTGATGAAGAAGAGACTCGTGCAATCGGTCGTTTACAGCTGGATGCTACATTCAGTCCTGTGCGTCGCGTTTCCTACGTAGTAGAAAGCGCACGTGTAGAGCAGCGTACGGACCTGGATAAACTGGTAATTGACATCGAATCTAACGGTACGATCGATCCAGAAGAAGCTATCCGTCGCGCGGCTACTATCTTACAGCAGCAATTGATTGTATTTGTTGACCTTGAAGATGGTGCTGATCAGGCTAAGGATGAACCAGAAGAGCCGGAAATTGATCCAATTCTTCTTCGTCCTGTAGATGATCTGGAGTTGACTGTACGTTCCGCCAACTGTCTGAAGGCAGAACAGATCTACTATATTGGTGATCTGATTCAGCGTACAGAAGTTGAGCTGCTGAAGACTCCGAATTTAGGTAAGAAGTCGCTGACAGAAATTAAAGACGTTTTAGCATCGAAGGGCTTGTCTCTTGGTATGCGTCTTGAGAACTGGCCACCGGCTAGCCTTAAGAACGACGATAAAGTCGCTTCCTGATTCGGCGATTAAACTGACTAGTTTGGTAGGTATTTATCATGCGTCATCGTAAATCTGGTCGTAAATTAAGCCGTACCAGTGCGCACCGCAAAGCCATGTTTAAAAACATGTCGGTTTCTTTGTTTGAGCATGAGTTGATTCGTACAACTTTGCCGAAAGCAAAAGAACTGCGCGGCTATGCAGAGCCACTGATTACTCTGGCTAAAAACGACACTGTTGCGAACCGCCGTTTGGCATTCGCACGTACTGGCAGCAAAGTTGCTGTTGGTAAACTATTCAATGAACTAGGCCCGCGTTACAACGCTCGCCCTGGTGGTTACATTCGCATTTTAAAATGCGGTTTCCGTCCAGGCGACAACGCACCAATGGCTTACGTTGAATTGGTTGACCGTCCTGAAGCTGATGCTGCGGATGAGTCCGAAGATTAAGATTTCTTGATCTAAAAAAAACCCGGCTTTTGCCGGGTTTTTTATTGCCTAAAAAAATCAACTATAGGATTACTCTCGATAATTTTCATGGCATGACTTGCAGCTTTTAGTGAGTTGTTTAAACGCTGCTGTTGCTTCTTCGATATCTTGGCTCATGCCGGCTTGCTTAAGATTCTCAGAGGCATCAATTTGAGCCTTTGCTTTATGTTCAAATTGATCAAACTCTTGCCAAATACTATCTAATGCCTCAGACGGATGGGGATTTGAAGCTGCAGGGAATGCTTTGGTGAGTTGTTTTGCCCACAGGTTGATAGCGGTTGCTTCTTTTGTAATGACGACAAAGTCTTGAGCTTTTAAAGCCTTCTTCAGTACTTTGACGGAGGCTTTAGATTCTTTGAACTGGTCCATTCGTTCTTTAACAACCTCGGTTGCACCGGCATGGGGCCAGGCTGCTGTTGAGCAAGCTAACAGACTAACAGCAAATGTTGCTTTGATATATTTCATCGCTCTTCTCATTCTTTGTTATCCATTAGCCCTTAATTAAGCATCTGTTTTAAGAAGTGCCCTGTATGAGATTTTTCATTTGCGGCAACCTCTTCTGGTGTGCCCTCCGCAATTATATAACCGCCTTTAATTCCGCCTTCGGGTCCTAGGTCTACGATCCAGTCAGCGGTTTTAATGACATCAAGGTTGTGCTCAATGACGACAATTGTATTGCCATGATCGCGTAATCGATACAGGACATTCAGCAGCTGTTGAATATCGTAGAAGTGGAGGCCCGTTGTTGGCTCATCTAGGATATATAGTGTTTTGCCGGTATCACGTTTCGATAGTTCTTTGGCGAGCTTAACGCGTTGGGCTTCGCCCCCAGAGAGTGTGGTTGCAGCTTGTCCTAAGCGGATATATGACAACCCTACGTCCATCAGGGTTTGTAGACGCCGTGCTAATGCGGGTATTGCATCGAAAAAGACACGTGCATCCTCCACGGTTAGGTCCAATACTTCATGGATATTCTTTCCTTTGTATTTGATCTCCAAAGTCTCGCGGTTATAACGCTTGCCTTTACAGACATCGCAAGGAACATAGATATCGGGTAAGAAGTGCATCTCTACTTTGATGACACCGTCACCTTGGCAGGCTTCACAACGGCCACCTTTTACGTTGAAGCTAAATCGCCCAGGTTTATAACCCCTTGAGCGAGCTTCTTGGGTGCCAGCGAACAGCTCGCGTACAGGCGTGAAAATCCCTGTGTACGTGGCTGGGTTTGATCTCGGTGTGCGCCCGATTGGGCTCTGATCAATATCGATGACTTTATCAAAATGATCGAGTCCATCAATTTTATCATGCGGTGCTGCCGTTAATGTTGTGGCGTTGTTAAGCTCGGTTGCCGCAACTGGGTAGAGCGTGTTGTTTATTAGTGTTGATTTTCCTGAGCCGGATACGCCGGTTACGCATGTTAATAAGCCTACAGGCAGTGTTAGATCAACGTTGTTTAAGTTATTTCCGCTTGCACCTTTCAACTCAAGTACTTTCTTGCGATCTATAGGGTGGCGTTCCTGAGGTATCGCAATCTCTTTGGCACCGCTTAAATATTGACCTGTGATTGAGTTAGGGTTGGCCATTACTTCATCAGGTTTACCTTCAGCGATGATTTTGCCGCCATGTACACCGGCGCCAGGGCCAATATCGATAACATAATCGGCTAGTCTGATTGCGTCTTCATCGTGTTCAACCACGATTACTGTATTGCCAAGATCCCTTAGATGTATGAGGGTTTTAAGTAGCCTTTCATTGTCCCTTTGATGAAGCCCAATCGAGGGTTCATCAAGTATGTACATGACCCCGACAAGACCTGCGCCTATCTGGCTAGCCAATCGAATACGCTGTGCTTCGCCGCCGGAAAGGGTATCAGCATTACGATCAAGTGATAGGTACTCTAGACCTACGTTGACCAGAAAACTTAAACGTTCTCGTATCTCTTTTAGAATTTTTTCAGCAATTTCGCCTTGCTTGCCTGTAAGCTCTAGTTGTGTGAAATAATCCAAACTATCCCCGATCGGGCGAGTTACGATCTGCGGCAGGGTTTGTTCATCTATGAATACGTGGCGGGCATCTCTGCGTAGTCGACTGCCATGGCAGGATGAGCAGGGTTGCATGTTAAGGTATTTGGCTAGGTCTTCCCGGACCGTATCGGACTCAGTTTCCTTATAGCGTCGTTCTAAATTATTCAATACCCCTTCAAAAGGGTGAGCCTTGTTAATGATATCTCCGCGATCATTCAGATAGCGAAATGTCACTGTCTCGGTACCGGAACCTTCTAAAATCAGGTTCTGATGAGTATCCGACAACGCTTTGAATGGCGTGTCCATATCAAAGCCGTACTGTTCAGCCACTGCCTTTAGCTGTTGGAAGTAGTAAAGGCTCCGTCTGTCCCAGCCTCTTATTGCGCCCTCAGATAAGGTTAAACTGTCGTCATGTACCACTTTACTCCGGTCGAAGTATTGTTTTACTCCGAGACCATCACAGCTAGGGCAGGCACCATGCGGGTTGTTAAATGAGAAGAGACGCGGCTCTAACTCTTGAATGCTATGCCCGCAGGTGGGGCAGGCGAATCTAGCAGAGAAAACTAACTCTTCGCCGTCACCCTCCATATAGGCAACTCTAGCGATACCGTCGGTTAGGTTTAGCGCTGTTTCAAACGATTCAGAAAGGCGTGTTTGCAGGTCATCCCTTACTTTAAAGCGGTCAACGACGACCTCTATATCGTGTTTCTTATTCTTGTCGAGTTCCGGTGCTGTATCAAGGTCAACAATGATTCCATCGATACGAGCCCTTATAAACCCTTCTGCTCTAAGGTTATTGATGGTATGTAAGTGCTCACCTTTGCGGCCTTGAACTACCGGTGCAAGTAGCATCAATTTGCTGCCTTCAGGGATCTCCAGAACTTGGTCAACCATCTGGCTAATGGTCTGGGCTGCTAATGGGAGATCGTGCTCAGGGCAGCGGGGCTCGCCAGCACGGGCAAACAATAGGCGCAAATAATCGTAAATCTCGGTAATAGTACCGACTGTCGAGCGTGGGTTATGAGATGTCGATTTTTGTTCGATGGATATTGCCGGTGATAGGCCTTCGATATGATCTACATCCGGCTTTTCCATCATCGAAAGGAATTGGCGGGCATAGGTCGAAAGCGATTCAACGTATCGGCGCTGACCTTCAGCGTATAGGGTATCAAATGCTAATGATGATTTGCCGGAACCGGATAGGCCTGTGATGACAATAAGCTTGTCGCGGGGTATCTCAAGATCAATATCTTTTAGGTTATGGGTACGTGCACCCCGGACCAGAATCTTATCCATGTATACGCCTATTTGCATGCAGTGTGGTAGTAACTTTCAAATATCTAAGTTACTTCGAACCATTTTGGTTCTGGCTTTTGGTTTGCTGGCATTCAGTTACTTATAATGGCCAGCGCAACCGATCATTATAAAGACTTTTTGTGTCACCTGAACCTCTATCTTTGCTTAGAATGTGGTTGATTGATTATCGCAGGCTTAACTATGGGACTTAGCGTGATCGCATGGTAAGCTTTGAGGTTATAAGTGTCGGTTTTAATATCTGGCGCGAACAAAGTTTTTGGAGAGAACGATGGCACGTGGTGTTAACAAAGTAATATTGGTGGGTAATCTGGGTGGAGATCCAGAAGTACGTTATATGCCAAATGGCAATGCTGTGACTAACGTAACAATTGCGACATCTGAGTCGTGGAAGGATAAACAGACTGGTCAGCAGCAGGAGCGTACAGAGTGGCACCGCGTCGTATTTTTCAACCGTTTGGCTGAGATCGCTGGCGAATATATGCGTAAGGGCGGCAAGGTTTATGTAGAAGGCGCTCTACGCACGCGTAAATGGCAAGATCAAAGTGGAGCGGATCGCTATACTACTGAAATTGTAGCAAGTGAGATGCAGCTGCTAGATAGCCGCGGCGGAAATGATGGAGGTTACCAGCAACCTCAGCAGCAGGGCGGTTATGCTCCACAGCAACAAGCAGCTCCAGCTCCGCAACAACAGGCAGCGCCGCAACAGCAGTATGCTCAAGCGCCACAGCAGGCTCCGCAATCGCAGCAACGTCCAGCGGCTCCGGCACCTCAACAGGCTCCTGCGCCACAAGCAGCGCCAGGGTTTGATGATTTTGATGACGATATTCCGTTCTAATTTTAACGCTTTTAAATGTGTTAATTGAAACTAAGAACCCCGTTTAACGGGGTTTTTTGTTTTTAAGTGAAAATTTACTGACGTGCTTCTTCTGTGCGTATTTTTATTGAGTAGTTATGAACGCTAAAGTTTTGCTGGCCTAAGATGTAAATTAAGGTATATTTTTTAGTGTCCTTATTTGGGGCGGAACATTGGGTATCTCTTATGTTGGCTGTTTTGTTCCGCTCTCTGTATTTAATCTGTCTGTAGATGAGTTTTAGTGCGAATGGATCTTGATTTATTGCTTAAGCCTGTAAAATTATTGGTAGCAGGTGCTCAAGGGCAGGTGGGTACGGCATTGGCTCGTCTCGCCGAAACGGATCCTTTTTTTGAGATTATCGCTTTAGGAAAATCTCAATTAGATATTACAGACGAGGATCAGATAAAAGATCAGCTTGCGCTTCATCTTCCTGATTACGTTATTAACTGTGCTGCGTTTGACCATATTGATGAAGCTGAGCATAAATCTGAACTTTGCTATGCGGTAAACGCTAAAGGTGTTGAAACTTTAGCATTAGCCTGTGGCGATCTTTCAGTCCCCATGTTTCATTTGTCGACTGATTATGTGTTCGATGGCCATTATGCGAGTGGCTATACGGAGGATGATGAAGTCGCACCGTTGGGCATTTACGGTGATAGCAAATGGCAGGGAGAGGAGCTATTAAGGCAGGTGCTGCCTAAGCACATTATCCTTCGTGTCAGCTGGTTATTCAGTGAGCAGGGCAACAACTTTGTGTTACGGACGCTGGACTCTGCCCGTAAGAGCAAATCACTTGAGGCGGTAAGCGACCGGCGTGGTTGTCCTACGTCTGCATCGGATGTTGGGCGCGTAATTTTAGCCATGCTAAAGCAAATACATAATGGTGCTGATGCGTGGGGGACTTACCATTATTGTGGTGCAGAGATTACTAATCGTTATGATTTCTGCAAAGAGATCCTGATTGCGGCCGGTAGTTATGAGAGTTTTGAAGTCGAAAAATTAGTGCCTATTTCCAGTAAAGATTATGTCACCGAGGCGCAGCGGCCTAATACCTCCATCTTAACCTGTAAAAAATTGTTAAGTGTTTTCGGTATAAGGCAGCGGCCGTGGCGACAAGAGTTGCAGTGGTTAATGCGTATTATCTACAACTCCCCAAAGTAACTAACTCTTTATCCCCAGGGTAGCGGTGAGTGAGTGATTGCAACCGCTACTATGTAAGAAAATGTTAGAATTGATCCCATTAACGCGCTTGTTTTAATAAGCTGTGTTTTCCCCCGCTTTAATGCAATTGTTCCTAAAACGATATAAAGGCATAGCGCTAGTAACTTTGCGGTTAGCCAATGATCAACAAAGGGATATTGCTGCAATACAACAGCTAGTGTTATGGCGCTGGCAAGTAGTGCAGTATCAATAATATGTGGAAGGATTTTAACCCAGCGCTTTTCCATCATTGCTGGTTTTAAAAATACCCATGCCGCTCTCAATAAAAAGAACGAAATGCTTAATACGACGGTAGTGAGGTGTATATGCTTTATGGCTATGTACATGATGACTCTTATCTTCTCTTAGAATACGCGGTAGCAAAGCGCTGTTGTTGATCGGTTTCTATGCTATTTTAGATGCTTCAAAATAAAGCTTTATACTGTATATGCAAGATATTCATGCCTATTAATAAAAATGAAACAAAGGCTCTAGTAGATCGCTTTGGCCGTACGGTGGATTATATCCGCCTCTCTGTGACTGATCGTTGTGATTTTCGCTGTGTTTATTGCATGGGCGAGGATATGACCTTTCTGCCTCATAAAGAGGTTTTGTCGCTCGAAGAGATAGAGCAAGTTGCTTCAGCCTTCGTGGATCTGGGTGTCAAAAAGATACGCTTAACCGGCGGAGAGCCCTTGGTTCGTCGTGAGGTTATAAAGCTTATCCGAGCTATTGGAGCATTAGACGCTGAGTTGGCTATTACGACTAATGGCTCGCAACTTGTCCAAATGGCACCTGAGCTGAAAGCAGCCGGTGTGGATAGGCTTAATATCAGTATCGATAGCTTAAATCCAGAACGTTTTAAAGAGATGACACGTACGGGGCGATTATCACAGGTGATGGCTGGTATCGATGCTGCGGTTGCTGTCGGCTTTAGTCGTATAAAGCTGAATGCTGTGATCATGAAAGGGCGTAATGATGATGAGGTTCTTGATCTCGTTGAATATGCTAGAGCATCCGGTGTTGATGTTAGCTTTATTGAAGAGATGCCATTAGGGCATATTTCTGAACATGATCGGGCCGAAGCGTATTGTTCGAGTGACGAGGTGCGAGAAATTATCGAGCAGCGTTATTCATTGTATCCAACGACCGAGCGCACATCGGGGCCATCTCGTTATTATCGTATGGATAAGACGGAGAGCCGAGTTGGCTTTATCTCCCCTCACAGCCACAATTTCTGCTCGGAATGTAATCGTGTAAGGGTCACCGTTGAAGGTCGCTTGTTGCTCTGTTTGGGTAACGAGCACTCGGTTGATCTACGAGAAATATTGCGCCGATATCCTGATGATATTGAGCGTTTGCAGCAGGTTATTATTAAAGCGATGGATCTCAAGCCAGAAAAGCATGAATTTGATCTGGATGATGAGCCGCAAATCGTTCGTTTTATGAATATGACGGGTGGTTAGTTTCCACCTAGTGACTATTATCAAGGATTTTCATCTATGTCCCACACTGCTAATAATGCTGAATTCACGCCGCTAAATATTGCCGTGTTAACGGTTTCGGATACTCGCTCTCTAGAAAATGATACATCAGGCCAAACATTGGTTGACCGCCTTGAGTCTGCGGGTCATAAGCTAGGCGCGCGCGATATTGTCATTGATGATATTTATCAGATGCGAGCTGTTGTCTCAAAATGGATCGCTGATCCAAACATCCATATCATTATATCCACAGGTGGGACAGGATTTGCTGGACGTGATTCTACACCAGAGGCGATGCAGCCTCTTTTTGATAAAACCATTGAAGGTTTTGGTGAGTTCTTTCGTCAAGTTTCTGCTGATCAAATTGGCACGTCGACTATCCAGTCCCGTGCGTTAGGTGGTTTAGCCAATGGTACGGTTATCTTCTGTCTGCCAGGTTCGACAGGCGCTTGTCGTACAGGCTGGGATGATGTCATTGTCGAGCAGCTTGATAGTCGTCACCGTCCCTGCAATTTTGTCACAATGATCATGAAACACCGTCTTGATAATGCTTGAGGGTGCTATGAAAAGTTGTGATACGCAGGCAGGGTTAATCGATTTTGAAGAGGCTTTGTCGCGCCTTGTAGATGATGCGCAAGCGGTTGTTGAGATAGAGACGGTTCCATTATTTCAAGCGGTGGGTCGTGTCTTAGCACAATCGCCTGTCGCTTCAGTGGCGGTGCCTCCTGCTGATAATAGTAGTATGGATGGTTATGCCGTCAATACTGCTGCATTAAGTCAGACCGAGATGACTCGTTTACGCATTAGCCAAAGAATCCCAGCTGGAACGCCACCACAAACACTTTTGGAAAATAGCTGTGCTCGCATTTTTACGGGTGCTGAGATTCCAGAGGGGGCGGATGCCGTCGTGATGCAAGAGAATGTTAGCGTTGATGGTGACTATGCTATTTTTCCTGCAGGCGTCACTGTAGGTGAAAATATAAGGCGTAAAGGGCAGGATATTGATAAGGGCAAGGATGTTCTTGCGTGTGGTATTCGTTTACAACCATCGGATCTGGGGATGCTAGCTTCGGTAGGCTTGTCCGAAATTTCTGTCTATCGTCGTTTAAAGGTCGCTATTTTATCCACAGGGGATGAGCTGGTTGAGCCTGGTTTGCCTTTAGCTTCTGGACAGATTTATAACTCCAATCGGTACATATTGACGGGTTTACTGCACAGCCTTGGTATGGAAGTGGTTGATGTCGGTTGCGTAGCGGATACCCAAGCGTCGACATTATCCGCTTTGGCTCAAGCTGCTGATCGCGCTGATGTCATCTTAAGTACAGGCGGTGTTTCTGTTGGTGAAGAAGATCATGTTAAAAGCTGTGTTGAGCAGTTAGGCCAGCTAAATATGTGGAAGATGCGTATTAAGCCAGGTAAACCAGTTGCTTATGGTCGCGTTGGAAGCACTCCTTTTATTGGTTTGCCTGGTAATCCGACATCAACGTTGATTACCTTCTGTTTGTTAGCGCGGCCATTTTTACTCGGGCTGCAGGGTGCAGCATATCACGCTCCTTTAGTGTTGCCGGTTAAATCTGGATTTGAGCGGCAGCGAGCTATTCAGCGTCAAGAGTATCTTCGTGTGCGGTTTGAGGCGGGTGAGGTTATTCCTTTTACGAACCAAAGTTCGGGTGTTCTTGCGTCGGCAAGTTGGGCAAATGGTTTAGCTATTGTGCCTCCGAATACCAAAGTCAGTAAGGGGGATAGTATCCAGTTTATTCCTTTCTCTGAGTTGTTGGCGTAGTGACTGTATTTTCCCTGCACAATGTTGGGGAAAGCGGTAAAATAAGCCCTTTATTATATGCAGTACTGAGGAACGCATGACAGAACAGCAGGATCCGTACCAAGAGATTAGACCGTTTAATGATAGTGAAGTGGGGGATGCGCTTAATCACATCCTTCAGAACGATGAGTTTATCTCTGCGGTGACCCGTTATCAGTTTCCTAGGCTAGCGACTAGTTTAGGCTGGCTGCTCAAGCCATTTGTGCGTATCGCATTGGCTGCTAAAGTGGGTGACGTCGAAAGCGTGGCTGATTTTCAGGCGCTTGTGGCGAATTACATGAAGAAGATGATCTCCCGCAGCACCACAAAACTGACCTGCAGCGGTATCGATCAGCTAGATCCTGAAGAGTCTTATCTGTTTGTTTCCAATCACCGTGATATTGCGATGGATCCTGCTTTCGTTAACTGGGTGCGTTATCAATACGGTATGGATACAGTACGGATTGCCATTGGGGATAATCTGCTTCGCAAACCCTATGTTTCAGACATTATGCGCTTAAATAAAAGCTTTATTGTTAATCGCTCTGCGACAGGGCGTGAGATGATGAAGGCGCTTACGCAGTTGTCGTCCTATATCGATCATAGTGTCCAAAACGGACATTCGATTTGGCTAGCTCAGCGAGAAGGGCGTGCTAAAGATGGTAATGACGCTACCGACCCTGCCATTTTAAAGATGTTGTATATGGCGCATCGTAAAGCGCGTAGCTTTGCCGAGCAGGCGAAACGCTTAAATATTGTGCCAGTGTCAATCTCCTATGAATATGATCCTTGCGATTCTTTGAAGGCAAATGAGTTGTATGCCAAAGCGACTGAGGGCGCATATGAGAAATCAGAATATGAGGATATTGCCAGTATCGTAAAAGGTATTACAGGGCAGAAAGGGCATGTGCACGTTGCCTTTGGTGATCCGATTGAAGCTGATTTTGATACGCCAGAAGCGTTGGCCGAAGAGATAGATCGACAGATAATCTCAAATTATTATCTGCATTCGTCAAATCTACTGGCAGCAGGGCAAGGGGATGATGCGAGTGATTCTGAGAAGCAAGGCTTAGAAGCACGTTTGAACAGTACTGTTAATGGGGCTGAAGATATTTTGCGCCAGATGTATGCGAACCCTGTTATTAACCAAAAAAGAATACAGGAGTCATCATGAGCCGATTGACCCATCTGGATGATCAAGGCAATGCCAACATGGTTGATGTCTCTGAGAAGCAAGTGACCTTCCGCGAAGCGGTTGCTTATGCAGAGGTTCAGATGCAGCCAGAGACGCTGAAGTTAATAACAGAAGGCGGCCATAAAAAAGGAGACGTGCTGGCGGTGGCTAGAATTGCAGGTATTCAAGCGGCAAAGCGTACCAGTGACCTGATTCCTCTGTGTCATCCTCTTATGTTAAGTAAGGTGGGTGTTGATCTTTTGCCTAATACCGAGCGCAATGTTGTCGAGATTACCGCTACATGCAAATTGGCCGGTCAGACAGGTGTTGAAATGGAGGCGCTAACCGCGGCCTCAGTCGCAGGCCTTACAATATATGATATGTGTAAAGCCGTTGATAAAGAGATGGTGATCAGTGGGGTCAAAGTACTTGCTAAAAAAGGTGGCAAGAGCGGCGACTGGGCTGTGGAGAAGTAGAAATGTTAAAAATTGTATATTTTGCAAGCCTGCGTGAGCGCTTAGGTAAAGAGCAAGAATCCCTTGAATTACCTGAAGGAGGATCTGTAGCAGCGGTGGTTGATGCGCTTGTTCAGGTTCATGGAGAGCAGTGGCAGGCAGTGTTAAAGGATAGCCAGGTATTAACTGCGGTTAATCAGGAGATGTGTGATATGGATCAAGTGGTTGTTGATAATGATGAAGTGGCATTTTTTCCACCGGTGACAGGAGGATAAATATGTCACAGCCTAAAGCCGGTCTGCTTCATTATATTCGAGCTTGTATCTATTATCTGGGTTTTTATCCGCTCACTATTGTGCATTCGACGTTGAGTTTGATTGTTTCCCCGGTGCTAAATTTTCGTCAACGTTTTAAGTTCGTTACGTTGATTAATTTCTTCTATATTTTCTGGCTGCGTATTTGCTGTGGTGTCGGAGTGAAAGTCACAGGGCGCGAAAACCTTCCTGCCGATGGGGCTTATGTTGCGGTGGCTAATCACTCAAGTGAGTGGGAAACGCTATTTTTGCAAACATTTGTTCGCCCCCAGTGTGCCGTGCTGAAGAAAGAGCTTTTGAAAATACCTTTTTTCGGGTGGGCTTTGGGTTTGTTGAATCCTATCGCTATTGATCGTAGTCAGCGGCGGGGAGCATTAAAGCAGCTTCTAGGTGAAGGGAAGTCTCGCCTAGAAGATGGCATTCCTGTTGTTATATTTCCGCAAGGTACGCGTGTGCCTGTAGGTAAGATGGGGAAATTTAACAAAGGCGGTGCTATGTTGGCGCTAAGTGCAGGCGTTCCTATTGTACCGATGATACATGATGCTGGTATTTACTGGCCGGGTAAGAGCTTTATTAAGCATCCAGGTACTGTGCAAGTTCATGTAGGAGAGCCGATCCCGGTTGAGGGGCGGACTGTGGATGAGATACATGCCGATATGGTTGCTTGGCTTGAGAAGCATATGGCTGAGCTGAAGTTGCTATAACGCTTAATGATTAGACATAAAAAAACCGCCATCGGCGGTTTTTTTATGTCTGGGTTATTCGATTAGCTATCAAGCTTTTCGAATACCAGTGTTGCGTTTGTGCCACCGAAGCCGAAGCTGTTAGACATAACACGCTTAAGATCAACATTGTCTTGTTTCTGAATCGCAATTGGTAGGCCTTCTGCTTCTGCATCAAGCTCATCAATGTTGGCAGAAGCCGCAATGAAGTTGTTTTCTTGCATGAGTAGCGAGTAGATCGCTTCTTGAACGCCTGCTGCACCTAAAGAGTGACCTGAAAGAGACTTGGTGGAAGTAACGGTAGGCATCTTGTCGCCAAACGCTTCTTTCATCGCTTTCAGTTCTTGCATATCGCCGGCTGGTGTTGATGTGCCATGTGCGTTGATGTAATCGATGTCGCCATCGACTGTTGCCATTGCTTGCTTCATGCAGCGAGCAGCGCCTTCGCCGGAAGGGGCAACCATGTCATAGCCATCAGAAGTAGCACCGTAGCCAACAATCTCAGCATAGATTTTAGCGCCACGTGCTTTAGCGTGCTCAAGTTCTTCAACAACAAGAACGCCCGCGCCGCCAGAGATAACAAAACCATCACGATTGGCGTCGTAAGCACGGGATGCTTTTTCCGGTGTTTCATTGTACTTGCTAGACAGAGCGCCCATCGCGTCAAACATTGCTGTTTGAACCCAATGCAGTTCTTCGCCACCACCGGCAAATACCATGTCCTGTTTGCCTAGCTGGATCTGTTCAACAGCGTTACCGATACAGTGAGCACTTGTTGCGCAGGCAGATGTAATGGAATAGTTAACACCTTTGATTTTAAAAGGTGTTGCAAGACAAGCAGAAACGGTTGAACCCATGGTACGAGTAACACGGTATGGGCCGACACGTTTAACGCCTTTGTTACGCGTGATATCAGCACTTTCTACAATATTGTCTGCTGAAGCACCGCCAGAACCTACAACAAGGCCTGTACGTTCATTTGATACCTGTTCTTCAGTCAGGTTTGCATCAGAAATAGCTTCTTTCATAGCAATATAAGTGTATGCCGCAGCATCACCCATAAAGCGCAACAATTTACGGTCGATTTGCTCGGAGAAATCGATATCAATGCTGCCGGCTACCTGGCTGCGGAAACCGCGCTCTTTATAATCTTCCTGGAATTTAATACCAGAACGACCTAGCTGCAGTGATTCCAGAACAGTCTCTTTATCTGTACCCAGACAAGAAACGATCCCCATACCAGTAACAACAACGCGACGCATATGCTTCTCTCTCTATTCTAAATTGAGGTGCTTATTTTCCGTGAATCATGAGCGTTTGGCTACCAGATTCGTAAAAAACTAGACGGAAAATAGGAGAAAGGCCCAATTAAGGGCCTTAATTTGATTAGAAACTATCTGTAGATGTGAATAGACCTACACGAAGATCTTTCGCAGTGTAAATTTCACGTCCATCAACCGACATGCTGGCGTCAGCAATGCCCATGACTAGCTTGCGTTCAATGACGCGTTTTAGCTGGACGCGATAAGTCACTTTTTTCGCGGTAGGTAGTACTTGTCCGAAGAACTTAACCTCACCGGAACCAAGGGCGCGACCGCGACCAGGGTTGCCTTTCCAGCCAAGGAAAAATCCGACTATTTGCCACATCGCATCCAAGCCTAAACAGCCAGGCATGACGGGATCTTCTTCGAAATGACAACCGAAGAACCAAAGATCCGGGTTGATATCCAGTTCAGCGATGATTTCGCCTTTACCGAATTCTCCACCATCTTCGGTGATTTCCAGGATGCGATCCATCATCAACATATTGCCGATAGGTAGGCGCGCATTGCCTGGTCCAAACATCTCGCCGTGGCCACATGAAAGTAGCTCGTCGCGATTAAAAGAGGAAGGTCTTGTCATTAGCTTCTGTTTATCCAGGTTTTTATAAGTAAAAATATCGCGCAATTATACAGACTTGATCGGCTTGAGGCACGATCTGTGTCATATTTATTGGTTAAAAAGCTTACGACTTAAGGTGTAAATAGCGCAATGGAACATGATTTTTGGCATAAACGCTGGGCTGAGCAGCGTATTGGCTTTCATCAAGAAAGTGTAAATAAATTTCTAGAAACGCATTATTCAGCGCTGAATTTAGCCCCTGAAGCGCAAGTTTTCGTACCGTTGTGCGGCAAAAGTTCAGATATGTTATGGCTGCGAGAGCAGGCTTGTCATGTTTTGGGGGTCGAATTAAGCGATACGGCTTGTGAGGCATTTTTTGCTGAAAATGGCGGTGCGGCGGAGAAGGTGTTGGTCGACGGCTTTTACCAAAGGGAGAAAGATGAAATCGTATTGCTGTGCGGTGATTTTTTTAAGCTTTCTGCAGATAAGTTGGCCAGTGTTGGCGCTGTGTATGATCGTGCAGCATTGATCGCTTTGCCGGAGAATCTGAGGCATGCGTATGCTGAAAAGATGATCGAGTGGCTCCCTAAAGGGGTTAAAGTGTTTTTGGTGACATTGGAGTTTGAAGGAGAGGCGGGGCCTCCCTTTAGTGTGCGTGCAGATGAGGTGCGTGCGCTGTTTTCAGATCGATTTGATATTACGAAACTCGCATCTGAATGCCCAGGTGAAGGAAAAGACGCTGGGCGTACAGAGATTGCTTGGTTGTTAAATGACCGTACCCTCGGTAGATAATAGGTACTTAGCTTTTTCGTTTGACCGCAATGTTCGCTAGATGGATAAGTGTTTCTTTAAAGGAGCTATCCGGCAAAGTGGACAGAGCAGCAATAGCTAAATCGGCTTGAGCTTGCGCTTTTTGTTGTGTGTATTCGATTGCGCCTGTTTCTTTGACAATATCCATAATGGGTTGGAGATCGTCTAGGCCGCCTTTGCGGATTGCTTGGCGGACAAGCAGGCGTTGCTCTTCCGTGCCGGCACGCATGGCATGGATAAGCGGTAGTGTTGCTTTGCCTTCGGCTAAATCATCACCGACGTTTTTCCCCATCTCTTCTGCTGTGGATAAGTAATCCATAACATCATCAATGAGTTGGAAAGCGGTGCCTAAATGTAAGCCATATAGGCGGAGGCCTTCGCGTTCTTCGGTAGATGCTTCTGCTAAAATGGCCCCGGCTTCTGTGGCTGCTTCAAAAAGCATCGCCGTTTTGCCAAGAATTACCTGCATGTAGGCATCTTCGGTCGTGTCAGGGTTTTTTGTATTTAGCAGTTGTAGAACTTCACCTTCAGCAATGACGTTTGTTGCATTGGAGATTACATTCATTATCTCCATAGAGCCGATTTCAACCATAATCTGAAAGGCGCGAGAGTAAAGGAAGTCACCCACTAAAACGCTAGGTGCATTACCCCACTTTGCATTCGCAGTATCTTTGCCTCTGCGTAGATCGGAGTTATCCACAACGTCGTCGTGTAGCAGTGTTGCTGTATGGATGAATTCGATAATGGCGGCCAAAGGGATGTGGTTTTGGTCTTTGTAGCCGGCAGCATTGGCTGAGAGTAGTACTAGTAGCGGGCGGATTCTTTTGCCGCCACTTTCAACTATGTAGTGGCCAATCTTCTCTACCAGAGGCACGTTAGAGCCTAGGTGATTGATTATATAATCATTTACGGCTTCAAATTGAGGTTCGATAGCCGGATTGAGTTGGTGTGGCTGCATAATAGTGCTACTGCTTATAGTGGCGAATGTTTTAGTTTATAGCGCGAA
Organism: Neptuniibacter victor; assembly: GCA_027943745.1. Classification (GTDB taxonomy): domain Bacteria; phylum Pseudomonadota; class Gammaproteobacteria; order Pseudomonadales; family Balneatricaceae; genus Neptuniibacter; species Neptuniibacter victor. The sequence goes on from AP025763.1 coordinate 275,530, forward strand.
TGCTAGGGTGCCAGCTTTAAGCTGTCAAGAAACGCTGCTGCTGTCGATATTCAAGAATAGTATATGGACTTGTGTCCATTAGGTGTTTGCTTTATAATCGCGCGCCCTGACCCATCCAATAATGGCTCCCTACCATATGGTGTATCCATTAGAAGTAGGCCTTTCTTTTTAGTAGCTGGGTGGGCATTAAACGGAGATAGACATGTACGCAGTAATCGTAAGCGGTGGTAAACAGTACCGCGTCCAGGAAGGCGAAGTCCTTAAACTGGAAAAACTACCAGTAGAAGCCGGTTCAAATGTTGATTTTGATCGTGTTCTATTAGTAGGCAACGGCGACGATCTAAAAATCGGCGCGCCTGTTGTAGAGGGTGCTAAAGTGACTGCTGAAGTTGTTCAGCATGGCCGCGCGAAGAAAGTTGAGATTATCAAGTTCAAGCGTCGTAAGCATCACATGAAGCGTCAGGGCCACCGTCAGTGGTTTACTGAAGTTAAAATTACTGGCATTTCTGCCTAAATTAACCGATCTGGGAGACAGATAGATGGCTCATAAGAAAGCTGGTGGTTCTACTAAGAACGGTCGCGACTCGGAGTCGAAACGACTTGGAGTCAAGCGTTACGGCGGTCAGGCAGTTATTGCTGGCAACATCCTAATTCGTCAGCGCGGAACTAAATTCCACGCAGGTGAAAACGTAGGTTGCGGTAAAGACCACACTTTGTTTGCGAAAGCAGATGGCGTTGTTAAATTTGAAGTTAAAGGCCCACAAAAGCGTAAATACATCTCTGTTGTAGATGCGTAAATAACGGTTTTTAGCTTTATAAAAAGCTCCGCTATGGCGGAGCTTTTTTGTTTATGGCTTTTTGTATCACACTATAAGGGAGTCTATCGCTGAGTCTTGGTGAGTAAAGCAGGGCTTAATAGTAGATTTCCTGGCGACAATATTTGGGGAGAAAACATGAAATTTGTCGATGAAGCAGTCATCACAGTGGAAGCTGGTAAAGGTGGCAATGGTTGTATGAGCTTTCGGCGTGAAAAGTATATCCCTAAAGGTGGCCCGGATGGTGGTGATGGTGGCGATGGTGGATGTATCTTTTTTGAGGCGGATGAAAACCTTAATACGTTGATCGATTATCGTTTTACGCGTCACTATAAATCGGATAATGGTAAAAATGGTACGAGTCGAAATTGTACCGGGCCAAAAGGCGATGATTTGGTATTGAAGGTGCCGGTAGGAACGACCGTTATCGATACTGATACTGACGAGATTTTGGCTGATATGACCGTTATTGGTCAGACTGAGAAGATCGCTCAAGGTGGCTTTCATGGTTTGGGTAATACGCGTTTTAAAAGTAGTGTGAACCGTGCTCCTCGTCAAACAACCAAGGGCTCCATTGGTGAAACTCGTAACTTGAAGTTGGAGTTGAAGGTGTTGGCTGATGTTGGCTTGTTGGGTTTGCCAAATGCTGGTAAATCAACGTTGATCCGTGCTGTGTCAGCAGCCAAGCCAAAAGTGGCTAATTATCCGTTCACTACCTTGGTGCCTAATTTAGGGGTGGTGCGTATAGAGCAATCGCGTAGCTTTGTTATTGCTGATATTCCTGGAATTATTGAAGGTGCGGCTGAGGGAGCAGGTCTCGGTATTCGTTTTCTAAAGCATTTAGCGCGTAACCGAATTTTATTGCACCTTGTCGATATGGCTCCATGGGATGATGTCACGCCTGCAGAAGCGGCAGAGGTGGCAGTGAATGAGTTGACTAAGTTTAGTCCGACACTGTCGGAGCAGCCTCGCTGGTTGGTATTGAATAAGCTTGATATGGTGCCGGAAGATGAGCGTGAAGAGCGCTGCCAGTCGGTATTGGATGCGCTTAATTGGGAAGGGCCTGTTTATAGAATTTCAGCCTTAAGTAAGTTAGGCACTGATGAGATGATGCGCGATATACAGGCGTTCTTGGATCAGCGCCTTGAGGCTATCGAAGAAGATCCGAGTATTCTTGAGCAGGAGCAGGCTGTTCGTGAGCAAGTTGATGCAGAGGCGCGTGAGCGTGTTGAGCAGATGCGTGCTGACATGCGAGCTCGTCGCGAAGGTGAAGAGGTTGATGATGACGACTTTGACGATGATGATTATGATGTCGAAGTTGAATACGTTCGTGAATAGTTAGATTGTGCGTCAGAGTGATTGTCGTACTGCCATAACAGGTGTTAGGAGTTTTTAGGTGGCTGTGGGTAGGGAAAAGCTTAAGCGTGCTAAGCGCTGGGTGGTTAAGATCGGTAGTGCGCTGTTGACCAATGATGGTCAAGGCTTGGATCAGCAGGCGATTTCTCGTTGGGTTGATCAGATTGCTGCTCTTAAAAAATCAGGTCTGGAAGTGGTGTTGGTTTCTTCGGGCTCCGTTGCTGAGGGGATGACCCGTATGGGATGGTCTAATCGTCCTCATGAAATCTATAAGTTGCAGGCCGCTGCCGCTGTGGGGCAGATGGGCTTGGTGCAAGCTTATGAGACTAATTTTCAGCGCCATTCTACGCATACGGCTCAAATACTATTAACGCATGAAGATCACTCTAATCGCAAGCGTTACCTCAATGCTCAGGCGACATTAAAAACCTTGCTTGATATGGGGGTTGTGCCTGTTGTTAATGAGAATGATACCGTTGTTACTAAAGAGATTCGCTTTGGTGATAACGATACGTTGGGGGCGCTGGTGGCTAATTTGGTCGAAGCGGATGCTTTGATTTTGCTCACAGATCAGCAGGGTTTGTTTACGGCGGATCCTCGGCATGATGCCAGTGCTACGTTGATCTCCGAAGCAAGGGCTGAGGACGAGTCTCTGGCTGCAATGGCGGGTGATGGCGGTAAGCTGGGTCGAGGTGGTATGGCGACAAAGGTGCGTGCAGCGAAGCTTGCAGCGCGTTCTGGCGCGGTTACAGTTATTGCTAGTGGTCGTGAAGATGATGTGCTGCTTCGTTTGAGAGATGCTGAGAACTTAGGCACGTTGTTGGTGCCTGAGAGAGGGCCGATGGTGGCGCGCAAGCAATGGATTGCAGGTCATCTTCAGGCGCGTGGTACGCTGGAATTGGATGAGGGTGCGGTTAAAGCGCTACGCGAAAGAGGCAAAAGTTTGTTGCCTGCGGGTGTTCGGAGTGTCAGTGGTGACTTTTCTCGTGGTGAAATGGTTATTATCACTGATGAGTATGGCCGTATCGTTGCGCGTGGTTTGGTGAACTATGGTGTTGATGCGGCACGTAAGATTATTGGTAAGCCGAGTCGTGAAATCGAATCAATTCTTGGTTTTATGGGTGAGGAAGAGTTGGTGCATCGAGATAATTTGGTATTGGCGTAGTTTAGCGGCTAAATAGCAGATATAAAAAAAACCGGCTAATGCCGGTTTTTTTAGTATTGGGCAGGCTTAATATTAAGCTAGACCAACAATCTGTTTTACCATGCGGCTCTTAATGCGGGCAACTTTGTTCTTGTGAAAGATGCCTTTGTTTACAGAACCGTCCAAGATAGGCTGTGCAGTTTTGAATGCTTCTTCTGCTGCTGCCTTTTCACCAGCTTCGATAGCTGCTTGAACTTTTTTGATATAGGTACGTACCATGGAACGCAGGCTAGCGTTATGCTGGCGACGCTTCTCTGCCTGGCGAGCACGTTTACGAGATCCTGCGGAATTTGCCACAGTTCGGCTCCTTATAAATAAGTTAGAATAAATAATATCGGCGTTCGCGCCGAAAAATCAGAGGCGAGATTATTCATATTTGTTGGCCCGCTGTCAATAAAACTACAGAAATTTTCTTGATGAAGCAGTAATATGCCCATTCTCTTGAGTGTAATTCATTAATTTTAGGATTTTTTAGTGTCTAAGGAAGCGACGTCGCCTAAAAAAGCGACTGGTTTACTACGTTCTAGTGCGATCGTTGGTGTGATGACGATGTTGTCGCGTGTGCTAGGCCTTGCTCGTGATGTGGTTGTTGCTAATTATTTTGGCGCGAGCGGAAGTGCGGATGCTTTTTTTGTAGCGTTTAAAATACCTAATTTCTTGCGCCGGCTTTTTGCTGAAGGTGCATTTGCTCAGGCGTTTGTGCCTGTGCTTTCAGAATATCGAACGCAGAAAGATTTAAAATCAGTGCAGTTGCTGGTGAATTATGTCGCCGGTACGTTAGGAAGCGTGTTAATCGCTATTACTGTTCTCGCTGTAGTCGGCGCGCCGATGCTGACGGCTGTTTTTGCGCCGGGGTTTTATTTAGGGGATGAAGGGAAGTTTGAGTTAGCGGCAGAAATGTTACGTATCACCTTTCCTTACCTTATGCTTATCTCACTGACTGCGTTTGCGGGGTCTGTGCTAAATAGTTATGAGCGTTTTGCGGTTCCTGCATTTACGCCCGTTCTGTTAAATATATCATTGATCTGTTCGGCCATTTTTTTAAGTCCTTTGTTTGATCCGCCTGTTTTAGCACTAGCTTGGGGAGTCATGATTGCAGGCGTTGTTCAGCTGGTATTTCAATTGCCGTTTTTAGCACGCATTCATTTGTTGCCGCGCCCTCGTTGGGGTTGGAATGATCCGGGTGTTCGGCGCATTATGACCTTGATGATCCCTGCGCTATTTGGGGTCTCAGTAACACAGATAAACTTGCTCCTCGACACAGTGTTAGCCTCCTTTTTGCAAACGGGGAGCGTGTCATGGCTGTATTATTCTGATCGTTTAGCCGAGTTGCCTTTGGGTGTATTCGGAATCGCGATAGCGACGGTAATACTGCCTAGCCTGTCGCGTAAGCATGCTGAAAGTTCCAGTGAACACTTCTCCTCCACATTGAACTGGGCTATGCAGATGGTGATGTTGATAGGTGTGCCAGCTGCTGTGGCTTTGTTTGTGATGGCGGAACCTATGTTGATTACGCTTTTTCATTACGGTGCTTTGGCCGATCGCGACATCATGATGGCTGCGATGAGTCTCAGGGCTTATGCGTGTGGATTGTTGGCCTTTATGCTGATCAAGGTGTTAGCGACGGGCTATTTTTCTCGTCAGGATACCAAAACCCCCGTAAAAATTGGTATTCAGGCGGCGATTCTTAATATGGTTTTTAATCTGTTACTGATTGGTCCGTTTGCGCATGTCGGGTTGGCTGCAGCGACAGCGATGTCCGCTTTTTTAAATGCCGGTCTATTGCTGTATGGGTTAATTAAATCGGGCGTGTTTGTTTGGAGTCCTGGTTGGGGCAAGCATCTTGTGAGGATGCTGGTTGCGAATGTGTCGATGGCTTTTGTGTTGTTGTGGTTGATGGAACGCCCTGAATATTGGTTGCAGGCAGGGCTTTTGACCCGTGTTTTAGATATGGCGATGTTGGTAGTTGTAGGCGGTGGTGTTTATGTCGTAGCGCTGTGTTTGTGTGGATTGCGGCCGCGTCACCTTAAGCATAGTTAGCGGTCACGATATATTGCACGTTAAACACAGGCTTAGTGGTACTCGTTGGGCGTTATCTGAGCTATAATGCCGCGTTTATTTTTGGCTAGTCGTTTTTTGCTGTTCTTGGGTAATAGCTTTTTGCTTCGGTCGTTGATTAAGAGTTCTTGATGGAATTGATTCGCGGATTACATAACCTGCGTGAAAAGCACCGAGGTTGCGTTGCAACGATCGGTAATTTTGATGGTGTGCATTTAGGCCATCGACAGGTTTTGAAACAAGTGAAAGCAAAGGCTGAAGAACTTGGATTGCCTTCTGTGGTGATAACCTTTGAGCCTCAGCCGCGAGAGTTTTTTGCTGGCGATAAAGCGCCGCCTCGCTTAACGCGTTTTAGCGAAAAGTACAGATTACTTGCTGCCGAAGGCATTGATCGGCATTTGTGTTTGACCTTCAATGAACGCTTGAGAGCGATGACTGCTGATGACTTTGTTGAAGAGTTATTGCTACGTGGTTTAGCCGTTAAACATTTTGTTGTGGGTGATGATTTTCGTTTTGGTTGTGATCGTTCAGGTGATTACAGCATGTTGCGAGCAGCAGGGGATAAGCACGGCTTTTCAGTCGTTAATACGCAAACGTTTTTAAGCGCTGATGAGCGGGTCAGTAGCTCGCGAGTGCGTAAGGCGTTAGAGAACAATCAGCTGGATATAGCAGAGCAGCTGCTCGGTCGCCCTTATGTTGTCAGTGGCCGAGTTATGCATGGGCAGAAATTGGGACGTCAATTAGGTGTTCCAACGGCCAATGTGCGCATGCACCGTTTTCCATGTCCGTTACGCGGCGTGTATGCCGTAGAAGTGGTGGGTGAAAATGTTCGTTGCAAAGGGGTTTGTAATGTTGGTTTACGTCCTACTGTAGGTGGCCAGCAGCCTGTTTTAGAAGCGCACTTGTTTGATTTTAATAAAGATATTTATGGGCAGTTGTTAACCGTTGAGTTTAAGCATTTTATTCGTGCTGAACAGAAATTTGATGGTATAGAACAGCTCAAACAGCAGATTTTTAAAGATATTGATGACGTACGGGCTTTTTTTGCCTGTGCCCGTAGTTAATTCGGAACTTATAACCATGACCGATTATAAAGTAACACTGAACCTTCCTGAAACGACTTTCCCTATGCGTGGTAACTTGGCGCAGCGTGAGCCTCAGATGCTCAAGGGATGGCAGAAGATGGACCTTTACCAGAAGATACGTGAAGCCAGTGCTGGGCGGGATAAGTTTATTCTGCATGATGGCCCTCCATACGCAAATGGCGATATTCACATTGGTCACTCGGTTAATAAGATTCTAAAAGATATTATTATCAAATCTAAAACGATGAGTGGCTTTGATGCACCCTATGTCCCAGGCTGGGATTGCCACGGTCTTCCTATCGAGCACAAGGTAGAGACAAAGATTGGTAAGGCCGGTGTGAAGGTTTCGCATAAAGTTTTCCGTCAAAAATGCCGTGATTATGCGCGTAAGCAAGTAGAAGGTCAGAAAAAGGACTTTATTCGCTTAGGTGTACAGGGTGATTGGGATAATCCATACCTGACGATGAACTTCGATACTGAAGCTAATATTATCCGTGCGTTGGGTAAAATCGTTGAAAATGGTCATCTAGTTAAAGGTTTTAAACCGGTTTACTGGAGTGTGGTCGGTGGCTCTGCATTGGCAGAGGCTGAAGTTGAGTATCAAGATAAGACGTCTACTGCGGTTGATGTGCGTTTCTCTCCAGTGGATCAAGCTGACTTTGTTGCGCGCTTTAGTGACGCAGATTCTGGTGAAGGTAATGTCTCTGTTATTATCTGGACAACCACACCTTGGACCTTGCCTTCTAACCAAGCGGTTTCATTGAATGCAGAATTGGATTATGTGCTGGTGCAGCTCGATTTAGGGCAGGGGCAAGAGCGTATTCTCCTGGCTGAAGGGCTTGTTGAAGATGCTATGCAGCGCTATGGCGTTGAATCGTACTCTATTGTTGGACGTTGCCAAGGTTCTGCGCTTGAAAAAGCGTTGTTACTGCATCCTTTTGCTGAGCGTCAAGTACCTGTAATTTTGGGTGATCATGTAACTTTAGACGCAGGTACAGGTGCTGTACATACCGCACCTGATCACGGTGTAGAAGATTTCGAGGTGGGTCGCAAATATGGCATTGGCACTTTAAATCTTGTCAACGCTTCTGGCGTGCTGGGTGAAGGTGCTGGCGTATTTGCTGGTGAGCATGTTTATAAAGTTGACGATAAAGTTGTTGCGCTTTTACAAGAAAATAAAGCGCTCGTGCTTGAGCATAAGTTTCAGCATAGTTATCCACACTGCTGGCGTACCAAAACGCCGCTGATCTACCGTGCAACACCGCAGTGGTTTATCAGTATGGAAGAGAAAGGCTTAAAAGCTGATGCACTTGAGGCTATTAAAGGTGTTGAGTGGTTCCCAGGTTGGGGGCAAAACCGTATTGAATCAATGGTTGAGCAAAGCCCTGATTGGTGTGTTTCACGCCAGCGTACTTGGGGTGTGCCGATCGCTCTGTTTATCCACAAAGAAACACAGCAGCTTCATCCTGATACCGCTTCTTTAATCGAGCAAGTTGCTTTACGGGTTGAAGAGGAAGGCATTGATGCGTGGTTTGATCTTGATTCTGCTGACCTGCTAGGTGCTGAAGCCGATCAATACGAAAAGGTCACAGATACGTTGGATGTCTGGTTTGACTCAGGTGTAACGCATTACTCCGTGGTAGACCAGAGAGATAACTTAGAATTTCCTGCGGATATGTACCTTGAAGGTTCCGATCAGCATCGTGGTTGGTTCCAATCTTCTTTGAAAACCGGTATTGCGATCAAAGGTTGCGCGCCTTATAAACAAGTTTTGACTCACGGTTTTACCGTTGATGGTCAGGGCCGCAAAATGTCTAAATCAGTGGGTAATGTCGTTTCTCCTCAAGAGGTGATGAATAAATACGGTGCTGATATTTTACGCCTATGGGTTGCGTCTACCGATTATAGCGGTGAGATGACCTGTTCTGACGATATCTTAAAACGTGCAGCAGATGCATACCGTCGAATCCGTAATACAGCACGTTTCTTCTTGGCAAACTTGAGCGGGTTTGATCCTGCCAATGACATGGTACAGCCAAATGAAATGGTTGCGCTGGATGCTTGGGCTGTTGATCGCGCGGCGCGACTGCAAGACGAGTTGCTAGGTCATTATGATCAATACGAGTTCTTACAGGTATTCCAGAAGATCTCTCATTTCTGTTCGCAAGATATGGGTGGCTTCTACCTGGATATTATCAAAGATCGTCAGTACACCGCGGCCACTGATTCCCATGCACGTCGTTCCGTTCAATCTGCGCTTTACCATATTGTAGAAGCGCTTGTACGTTGGATTGCGCCTATCTGTAGCTTTACCGCAGATGAGATTTGGGCAACGTTGGCAGGAAAACGTGCTGATTCCGTGCACTTGGATACTTGGTACCAAGGTTTAACTAAATTGCCTAAAGACAGCCCGCTGGATAGCGCATACTGGGAACAGGTAATGGCGGTAAAAGGTGCGGTTAATAAGCAGCTAGAAGAGCAGCGTAACGCAGGCAATATTGGCGGAAGCTTGGAAGCCGAAGTTACGTTGTATTGTGATGAGAAATTGCAGCAAGTACTTCAGCAGCTGGCTGATGAATTACGTTTTGTATTGATTACATCGCAGGCGGCAGTGGCGCCGCTTTCTGATGCCATGGATGCGCAGGTAACCGAGCTAGAAGGTTTGCAGGTACGCATTGTGAAAAGTGAAGCAGAGAAATGCCCGCGCTGTTGGCATTATCGCGATGACATTGGTCAAAGCGAAGCGGATCCAGAACTTTGTGGTCGATGTGTCGAAAATGTTAACGGTGAAGGCGAAAGCCGAAGCTTTGCCTAATGGAACAGGATTCCACCGTTGTAACGTCTAATAAACGCAGCTGCCTTATTTGGGGGTGGCTAGCGTTTGTTGTCGTAGTATTGGATCTGGGTAGTAAGCAGCTTGCTATTACCTATCTGAATTATGCAGAACCTAATCCTCTGTTACCTGTTTTTGATCTAACCTTGTTGTTTAACAAAGGCGCTGCGTTTAGCTTTCTATCAGATGCGGGTGGCTGGCAACGTTGGGTTTTTGCTTTTATTGCTGTTGTAGTGAGTGCTGTCTTAGTGGTCTGGTTAAAACGGACCGAGCGCCAATATTGGTGGTTAGGCTTAGCTTTATCGCTAGTCTTAGGCGGCGCTCTTGGCAATTTATACGATCGTGTCGTACAAGGTTACGTCATTGATTTTATCTCGTTGCACTATAACAACTATTACTTTCCCGCTTTTAATATCGCGGACTCAGCGATAACGCTGGGGGCTATCGTCTTAATTCTGGATATGCTCTTTCTAGAAGCTAAGCGCAAACCATCTGAAGAGAAATGATTTATGAGTAAATTAATTGGTCCGGGTAAAACCGTTACTCTGCACTTTGCTATCAAATTGGAAGATGGTCAGATTATCGATTCAAACTTTGATAAGGAGCCAGCCACGTTTGCGGTGGGAGATGGTAATCTTTTAGAAGGATTTGAGAAGGCATTGTTTGGCCTAGAAGAAGGGGCTAAACAGACCTTGAAAATTTTGCCAGAGAATGGCTTTGGTATGCCAAACCCTAGCAATATTCAGAATGTGCCTCGAGGGCAGTTCGATGGAATGGAGCTTGAGCAAGGTTTGGTGATCTCCTTTGCGGACGCTGGTAATGGCGAGTTACCTGGCGTAATATCAGAATTTGACGATAAGATGGTGGCGGTTGATTTTAATCATCCGTTAGCAGGGAAACAGCTCGACTTTGAAGTAGAAATACTCAACGTCAGCTAAGCGACAAACACCAAGCCCGAATAAATTTATTCGGGTTTTTTGTATTATTACGATCTTAGGTCTACCCTTTCCTAAGACCCCCCAAATGTTTGTATGGCGTATGTTCCCTTAAACGACTAATCTTATATATAAGAGAATTTTTATTTACTGGATGTAGGTAATGTCTGTAAGGGAAAAAGGCTTCACGCTCATAGAACTCATGATAACCCTCGTAGTGTTAGGCATTTTGCTGCTTGTTGCAGTGCCTAATTTTGGTTCCTTTGTGGCTCAGTCAAGAGTTGATGCTGTTAAAAATAAACTTGTCTCTAGTATTGCGCTTGCCCGGTCCGAGGCAATTAAGCGAGGATCTGCTGTTGCAGTGTGTCGCAAAAGAGCTGACCCAGCGCAGGACTGTGATGGTACTGATACCGTAGGTAGTAAAAATTGGTCAAATGGCTGGTTGGTTTTTCTTGATGATGACGATAATCAAATACCGGCTGCAGCCGAGATAATAAAAGTCTACGGTGAGATTGATGCCGCCTCTACTATCCAGTATTCGAGAGGCGATGTGGTCATTTTTGATAGTGTCGGATTACTCGATACAGCCTCCGCGGGTGATGAGCTTTTTGCAATCGGGGATACTGGCGATGCTAATACAGGGGCGGGAATCTCCCTTCGTCCAACAGGACGTATAAGAATGTGTGCAGATTGGACAGCGAGTGCAGCAACATGCGCAGACAACTAGGATTTAATTTAATAGAAGTAATGATTGCGCTGGTGGTGATCTCAATTGGGTTGTTGGGTATGGCCATTTTACAGATGACTTCGTTGCAGCAAAATCAGAGTGCCTATTATCGCAGTCAAGCAACACTGCTTGCATACGATGTAGTTGATCGCATGCGTGCAAACATGGATCAAGTTTCTGCGGGTAATTATTTTGCTGTGAGTGGTGCGATTAATAATAATTGTATTAATTACTCGGGATCAGCGTCCGGATGCACATCTGCCCAAATGGCGTCGAATGATATTGCAGAATGGCAGGCTGTTTTAGCGACTGAGTTACCGCAAGGAGGAGGACGGGTTTGTCGTGGTACGACAACCGGTGGTGCTGTGGGTGCTCCTGCGTGTAATGCTGGTTTTACCGCAACGAACAGTCCAATACATGTCTTTGTATGGTGGAATGATGATAAAAACGTTTCAGGTGCAACGACCCAATTTAGTGTGAGCGTGGAACTATGATCAATAAGAGACAATTCTATTCTCAAAAAGGCTTCTCGTTGATCGAGTTGATGATCGCTTTGGTTATCGGTTTGATTTTGATTGCGGGCGTCTTACAGGTTTTTGTCGGGAGTACTGTGACTTATTCCATGCAGTCAGGTTTATCTAAAATTCAGGAAAATGGTCGTTTTGCAATGTCATTTTTAGCGAGGGATTTGAGGCAAGCGGGCTTTAGTGGCTGTTCTGGCGAAAGTACGATTGCGAATACGTTAAGAGATGCCAGTGGGGCTTTGCCTAGTTACCTTGATTTCACGGCTTCTGTCGGAGGTGTGGATAATGTAGCAGGCTTGGTTTTAGGAACAAATACTGTTGCACCTGGGTCTGATGTAGTTGAAGTTAGGTACGCTGATTCTGCAGGAGGCTGTGATCTTTCAATAGGTGATCATAATGCGAATTCAGCTCAGTTTAAGTGTCAGAAAAACCATAACTTTGTAAAAGGGGATATTTTAGTTGTAACTGATTGTAAGACTACGGCCATTTTTCAACAAACTAATGTTAATAATAATGGAACAGTCGCTACTGTTAACCATAATACTGGTAATTCAACGGACATTGGTAATTGCACAAAGTTCTTAGGCTCCCCTGTTAACTGCCCTACCGGTACGAAGTATGAATTCAACTCTGGTTCCGTATTACGGATGGTGTTTTATCGCTATTTTGTCGCAACTAATAGTCTAGGAGAACCCGCTCTTTTCCGCCAAAGTGTATCGAATAATGCAGGAGTCACAGGCACGACTGCGGATGAATTGGTGGAAGGGATAGAGGATATGCAGATCCTCTATGGTGAAGATACATCAGGCGATGGTAATGCAGATTATTATGTGCCCTTTGACGAGGTGACCGATGACGATGACATTATTAGTATTCGTGTGAGTTTGTTAGTACGCAGCATTGAAGACAGTATTGTGCAGGGAGGACAGACACTTGCGTTTAATGGCGCTAATCCAACATTTAATGATGGCCATTTACGAAAGGTGTTTACCACGACAATTGCTTTGAGGAACCGCTTATGAATATGGCTACAAAATTTCAACAGCGCGGTGCAACCTTAATTATTAGTATGATATTTCTTTTGATTCTTAGCATCATCGGTTTGTCAGGAATGGAGGTGACGGGCTTAGAAGAAAAAATGGCGGGTAATATGCGAGATAAAAACATGGCGTTTCAGTCTGCTGAAGCGGCATTAAGGGAGGGTGAGGATCTATTGGAAAACACAGTGATTTTACCTTCCTTTGATGGCTCGAACGGTTTTTATGCGTTACCAACAAATGGTGATAAGCGCTGGGATATCGTTGATTGGACTAGTTCCGCAGCTGTTAGGAATTATACGGGGCCAGGGTTTGATGAGTTATCAGCAGTATCCGCTTACTTGATAGAGGATTTAGCAACCGCATCGTCCAGTGACAGTCTTGAGGTGGGTGTCCCGGCAGATACAAAACGTTATTATCGGGTTACCTCGCAAGCTCGAGGGTTAAGCACCTCGGCTGAAGTTATTTTGCAAAGCGTATATAAACGATAAACCACACAGGGAGTGTTTGAGGGTACTATTATGAAAATAAAACTTTTAAGAATATTTCATGTACTGCTACCTTGTTGTTTAATATTGCCTGCAACCACCACTCATTCGGCGACGATTGCTGATCAGCCTCTGTTTTTAACCTCCTCTATTCAGCCTAATATCTTATTGTTAACGGATGATTCGGGTAGTATGGATTTCAGTGTCCTCCATACTAAGGATGCGCGTAATATCGCCACTTACAGTGCGATTATTGCGGATCAATATTCCCGCTGGTGGAATGGCGGCATGAATATTAATTTTTACCCTGATCGCACCTCTAGAGAGGATATGCTTCAAGCTTGTAGAGGATTTAACGGCGCGCACTATGATCCCAATACAACGTATAGTCCTTGGCCAGGTGTAGATGATCATGGTAATGCTTATGCCGATCAAACAATTACTAGCGTAAGAGAAAACCCTTATTTACGTGATGGCACTAAGCGGAATTTAACCTTGTTTAATGCTGATCGGTATGCTGGGTATGCGATTTGGAACGACGATGGTGATGGTGTATTTGAATTAGGAGAATGTCCAGATCCAAATTTAGCTGGATTTAATCATGCGACTCAGTTTGTCAAAGTAAATGATATGACAGCAGCTCAGCAGACTAACTTTGCAAATTGGTTTTCCTATTATCGTAAATTAGAGCATATTGCCAAAAATGCTTTATTGAAAGTCGGTTCTGATTCGGAAGCGCGAATGGGTTTGGCTACTTTGCACAATAATGCAAGTGTAGGTACACCAATTTCAGATATGACCGTTAGCTCTAATAAAACTACATTACTTGCTAATATTGCAAAAATTAACTCAGTCAACGGCACTCCGCTGAGAAGTAAGCTGACCCAAGTAGGTGAATATTTTAAAGGAACGAATAGTACGAGTTTATTTGGTAGTAGCGCTAGTTCCCCAATCTTTAGTGCCGCGAACGGGGGGAGCTGCCAGCAAAATTTTACCATATTAATGTCTGATGGTTATTGGAATGGTAGTGCACCGTCTGTAGGTGATGCGGATAGTAATGATAATACGAGTTTTGATGGTGGTGTATATGCTGATGATACGGCAACACCAGCAGCGGGCCGAATAGTATCAAATACATTGGCTGATGTGGCTATGCATTACTATGAAACGGATCTGAAGCCGACTATAGCTAATGAAGTTCCCGTTACGGCTACGGATACTAATACCCAGCAGCATTTAGTGACATATACCGTAGCGTTTGGTGTAAACGGTACGTTGAATGATGTGCCGCCAACAGTAGCTGGGAAAAAAGCCTGGCCTGCAATTGAGGCTGAAGCTGAGACTACAATTGATGATATGCGACACGCTGCGTTTAATAGCCGTGGTGAGTTTTTAAGTGCTAGTTCCGCTTCGAGTTTAGCAACAGCCTTAGCTGATGCGATAGCAAGCATAAGGGCAGCGACTTCGTCTTCATCATCAGTCGCAACTAACTCTACGCGCTTAGATACTAATACACGTATTTATCAAGCGCGTTTCATTAGCGGGACTTGGGGCGGCCAATTGCTAGCTTATGATCTCGATGATACAACCGGAGCTATAGGTTCTGTAATATGGGATGCGGCAGATCTGATTCCGCTGGAAGCTAACCGTAACATATATACTTCTACATCGGCTGTTGATGGGGGAGCCGCATTCACATGGAGTGCTGCTTCCTCCGCATTAAGTTCTGCTGGGCTAAATGAAGCGCAGACAAACTATGTTCGCGGTGTCCGAACAGGAGAGGGGACGACGTATCGAACACGTACGAGCCTTTTAGGGGATTTAGTGAATGCCGATCCTTTGTATTCGCACCAAGATAATTTTGACTACTATTTATTAGAAAAAGACAATAATGGCCTTGCGACTTATGATGACTATCTAATCGGGACTGGGAATACTGATAAAGGAAACCGTCAGGCGATGCTCTATGTTGGCGCTAATGATGGCATGTTACATGCTTTACTTGGTACAGGTGTAACAACCTCCGGATGTAATCCGGATACAACGGCTTGTGAGGGTAAAGAGATATTTAGTTATGTCCCTAAGGCTGTGCATAGTGGGTTATCACAGCTATCAAGCCCTAGTTATACCCATCGATACTATGTAGATAATACGCCAAAGCATGGCGATGCTTACATTGATTTTGATGATTTAGGTTCAAGCAATAAGCGTTGGGGTACTGCCCTTGTTGGAACGTTGGGGGCTGGTGGGAAGGGGGTCTTTGCGCTCGATATTTCTCACCCCACGGGTTTTACTAAAGATGATGTTCTTTGGGATCTGGATAATACAGATCTAGCGTATTTGGGTTACACCTATAGTCAACCTACCATTGTAAAACTTGCGACTGGAGATTGGGGCGTTATTTTGGGTAATGGTTATCATAGTGATAGTCAAAATAGTTACGCTAACAATAAAGCCGGCTTATATATTTTGAACTTGGAAACTGGCGCAGTCATTAGCTGGCTGGATACTGGTTATGATGGTACATCTGCTCGACCGAATGGTTTATCTACCCCTATTGCTGTTGATGAGAACGGAGATAAGGTTGCTGACACGGTTTATGCCGGCGATCTCTATGGGAATATGTGGAAGTTTGATATCTCTGATGCAAATAGCAGCAAGTGGGAAGTCGCTTATACCAGCGGTAATGGTGCAAATAAAAAGAATGAGCCCTTATTTGTTGCGTGTGAAAATACGGGAACCACGTGTTCCGATGCCAATAGACAGCCAATAACGACTAAGCCACAAGTAATTCGATCGGATAGTGAGGGTTTGGTTGTTTTATTCGGAACAGGTAAATATTTTGAGGCGGGAGACAATACAACTACAAGCCAAAAACAAACATTTTATGGGATTCAAGATACAGGTAGTTTGGTTGATGACCGTGCAAAGTTGACGGAACAGCTCATTATTGAAGAGTTCACAGCAGCTGAAACAGGTTTGAATTACGATACACGTGTTACAACTAATAACATAGTTGATTACTCTCTCTCTACTGTTCGGGGATGGTATTTAGACCTCAAGTTTGGTGCATTAGACGGCGAACGTAGTGTTTCAGCTCCTTTGGTTCGCGGAGGTCGTGTGATTTTTGCAACGTTTATACCTGATATTTCCCCTTGTGCATTTGGTGGAACGGGCTGGTTAATGGAGATTGATGCCCAATCAGGATCCAGGTTGACCGTTTCGCCATTTGACTTAAATGATGATGGCTCAATTAACACGGCTGATTGGGTATTAATTGATACGGACGGGGATGGTGTCAAAGACACTAAAGTCCCTGTATCGGGTAAAAAATCTACTGTAGGTATAATCAAAACACCAAGTGTTATCGAGACTGGGCCAACCGAGTTAAAATATACATCGGGTTCTAGTGGCTCAGTGGAAGTCACGAGAGAATCATCTGGTGAAAAGGTAGGCCGGCAATCATGGATTCAGATCAAGTAGGATTATTAAATGAAATTGAACAAGGGTTTTTCGTTATTGGAATTAATGATTGTCGTAGCGATTGTCGGCATCATTGTGACGATTGCTTATCCGGCCTATCAGGAATATGTTCGAGACGCGCGTAGAACTGACGCGAAAGCCGTTATTATCGAAATGTCTCAATGGATGGAGCGACAATATACAGTCAATGGTCGTTATACAAATGCCAGTGGTGCTGACCCTGCCTTGCCACTAGTAAAGTCACCTAAAGATGGCCCTGATGTGGTTTATAACCTGAGTGTTAGTGCTACAGATGATCCTGATACTTTTACTATTACAGCGACACCTGATGCAGGTGGCCCGCAGAATGGTGACCGCTGCGGTGGCTTGGCTATAACGCAAACTGGCGTGAAAACGTCATCTGGTGCGGTGGCTGATTGTTGGTAATTATTTAAAAGCTTATAAATAAATCTAACCTGCAAAGGATTGCAGGAGGGAAATATGAACAAGGATAGGTTCCTATCTCCAAGGATGGAGAGAGGCGTTTTGGCCTGCGTTAGTGGCTTTACACTGTTTGAATTGCTTACTACGCTAAGCATCTTTAGTGTCCTTTCTATCATTGCAATTCCCTCTTTCTCTGCTTTTATCAGTACCGCCCAGCTAAATACGGATCATCAAAAACTTCAAAGCCTTTTATCGTTGGCACGAATGAGTGCGGTCTCTGAAGGCAGCTTTGCTGTTGTATGTCGTTGGGATGGTGCCAGCGGCTGTACCGGTTTCAGCGCGTTAGGCACTTTACCTTGGGCTACCGGGGGGGTCGTATTTTCAGATAGTAATAACAATCGTCAACTGGATCTACCTGATGAGCGTGTGCTACGCATTGTAGAGTTCTCATCAGAGAATCAAATTACTTGGAATAGAGGAGAGTTACTTGTCTATGAAAGTGACGGAAGTGTTCGTGGGGGATCGAATGGTACTTTTACTATTACTCAAGGGGACGAGGTGCGAAAGCTGGTAGTGTCACTAACGGGTCGTGTTAGGCGAGGTTCATAGTGGAAGCTTAATAAATATCATGGAAAGCATAGTGATGAACAGGCAGAATAAAGCCCTTCAAATACTGTATGAGCAAAATCATGTCTGATGTCCTAATTGTTGGTGGTGGTGTGATCGGTATGATGTTGGCGCGGGAGTTAGCGCAAACGGGAGCCGAAGTGACACTCATCGACCGTAAAGCCTGCGCTCAAGAGTCCTCTTGGGCGGGTGGTGGTATTGTTTCCCCATTGTACCCATGGCGCTACCCCGAGGCAGTCACGCAATTGGCAACCTGGTCACAAAGTAGCTATGTGCACCTTTCGGATGAGCTGCTAGATGAAACGGGTTGTGATCCCGAGCTTCGTCAAAAAGGGATGCTGATGGTTGATGTGGATGATCAAGAAGAGGCGCTAGCGTGGGCTAAGAGGTTCCATCGTCCTTTACGTAAAGTGGATGCGGGCTTTGTTTACCAGAAAGAGCCTAATTTAGTACAAGGTCTAGATGAGGCGCTTTGGATGCCCGAGGTATGCAGTATTCGCAACCCTCGTTTAGGGCGTTCGCTTCGCCAAAGCTTGGTTAATAATCCTAAGGTTAAGTTACTTGAGCAGCAGGAAGTTCAAGGTTTTGTGCAGGATGGGCGTCGCATTCTTGGGGTCAATACTAAGGGCGGTGTAGTGAGAGGTGATAAGGTTGTTATCGCTGCGGGCGCATGGAGCGCAGAGTTGCTGAAGATGGTAGGCAAAGATATACCCGTGAAGCCTGTTCATGGTCAGATGATGCTATTTAAAGCGAAGCCGGGCGTTGTTAATCGAGTCATCCTGAAAGGAGGCCGTTATGTTATTCCTCGCAGTGATGGTCGAGTACTGGTAGGGAGTACTCTCGAGCATTTTGGCTTTGAGAAGAAAACAACAGGTGATGCAGCAAGATCATTATATAAAACGGCGTTGGGTATTATTCCAGAGCTAGATAATTATGCTGTAGAGCATCATTGGTCTGGTTTACGGCCTGGATCACCTGAAGGCATCCCGTATATAGGTGGCGTATCTGGTTTTGATAATTTGTTTGTCAATGCGGGGCAATATCGAAATGGCTTAGTCTTGGCGCCAGCATCGATAAGGCTGCTGGCTGATATCATGTTAGAAAGGGAAACAATCATTCCTGCAGAGCCCTACCAATTAGATAGGTAGCTATTACCGAGATAGAACTCCTATAAAAAACCGCTCGTGAGCGGTTTTTTATATTTAAATGGTTTTATACTTAAACGGTTTTAGAGATACGATTATATGTCGTAGATCGTCGGTATAGGGGCGCGTTTATGCTGTGTTTTTGTATAGATCTCTATAATGCGCTTTTCCGCTTCACTCGAAACTTGCTTTCCTTCTAGGAAATCATCAATCTCATCGTAGCTTAAGCCAAGGGCATGCTCATCTGCTTTCTGTGGCTCTAGGCATTCCAAATCAGCCGTTGGCGTCTTATCGACGAGTAGGGACGGTGCACCAAGTGTTTTGGCGAGCAAGCGTACTTGGCGTTTACTAAGGCCAAATAAAGGGGCTAAGTCACAGGCGCCATCTCCCCATTTTGTGTAGAAGCCCGTGATGTTTTCTGCCGAGTGGTCTGTGCCGAGTACTAATGCGCCGATAATTCCCGCGACTTCATATTGTGCAACCATTCTAGCGCGGGCTTTAACATTGCCTTTGGCGAAATCTACCGCAGCCTCGGTGGCTTGATTGAGCCCTAGCCTATCCAACGATTCGCTTACTTCAGAATGGATGCCATCAACACCGGGTTTAACGTTGACGGTGAGGCGCTGACTGGGCTGGATGAAATTTAATGCCAGTTGCGCATCCTCTTCATCTTTTTGAGTACCAAAAGGTAGGCGCATGGCGATAAAACGATAATCTTGTTCTGTGCTCTCAGTATTAAGTTCGTCGATAGCAAGCTGAGCTAGGCGACCACAGGTAGAGGAATCAACACCGCCACTGATGCCAAGCACAAGGTGTTTTAAACCAGAAGATAACAACGTTTGTTTAATAAAGTTCACTCTGCGCTCGATCTCTGCAGTGGGATCAATATTTGTTTGTACACGCATCTCTTTGATTATGGCTGCAGCCTGCATATGGTTACTCTCTACTTGCTGTGGGCTCATTTCTTAATATCTATAGTTTATCTAAGATAATAAAAAAGGCGCTTAAGCGCCTTTAAATTAACGGTTACTTAGCTGACTCATCATCTTCGTCATCAAATACACCGAATGTAAGAGAGCTAAATACGCTGCGCTCAGGTTTCGGTGCGCTTTGGCTCATTCTAACTGGGGCAATAACAGGAGGCTCTTTGTTATCGCTGAATAGGTCAAAAGTGGCCGCATCGAATAGTGTTTTCTCGCCTTTGAAAACAGGCGTGTATTGATAGTCTGGGAAGTTTTTGTTCAGTACGGATTGCGTATCAGCAGCAAGGTCCTGCTGGCCTAAGAGTGTATAGGCTTCAATCATAACTGCTAAAGCATCAGGTACTGCAGGTGTTTCTTGCATATTTTCGATGACATAGCGTCCGCGATTGGCCGCAGCGACAAAAGCTTCACGCTGTATATAGTAGCGAGCTACGTGGATCTCATAGGCGGCTAAGCGGTTCTTCAAGTAAACCATGCGTTTTTGAGAGTCTGGAGCGTACTGGCTGTCAGGGTATCGGTTAACAAGCGTAGCAAAGCTTTCAAAAGAGTCTAGTGCCGCGCCAGGGTCACGTTGGGTTTCATCGATCGGCAAGTATTGGGTGATCCAAGAGATATCTTGCTCAAATGCGGTTAGGCCTTTTAGGTAGTAGGCATAATCAATATTTTCATGGTTAGGGTGAAGGCGGATAAAACGATCAGCGGCTGCGCGAGCGGCTTCTGGCTCATAGCTTTCAAAATAAGCATAAATAAGTTCTAGCTGTGCTTGCTCAGAGAAACGACCAAATGGGTAACGAGCTTCAAGTAATTGTAGCTTTTCAATGGCTAGGTCGTAGTTTTGAGTGTCCATTGCAGTCATTGCTTCTTGATATAATTGCTGCTCTGGCACATCTGGAGCTTCTTGGATATCTTCAAACCATGAACAAGCCGCTGTGGATAAGCAGAACAAGGCAATAATCAGTATTTTGGTAATGCGCATCTTTTTTCAATCCCAGTGTAGTCTCGGGCCCGAACGGTTATACTGGGCACAAAGAGGCTATAAGCAATTCAACGGCCTATTTAAACATAACTGATTGGGCCTGTTAACACACACAGGCCTAACATTTAATAAAGTTCTGACAGGTTCTGATGTCTGATCAAATACAATTAGAAGCACAAGTAGGAAATGATCTTGTCGGTAAACGACTAGATCAAGCTGTTGCGCAGTTATTTCCTGATTATTCCCGTTCCCGTTTGCAGGGGTGGATTAAGGATGGATCGCTTACCGTCGATGGCGTTGTGAAACGTCCGCGCGATAAATTATTCGGTGGCGAAACGGTCGTGATCGATGCCCAGGTCGAGATGATTGAGGATCATAAACCGCAAGATATTCCTCTCGATATAATTTATGAAGATGATCATATCTTAGTGGTAAATAAGCCGGCTGGTTTAGTTGTTCATCCTGCCGTTGGGCACAGGGATGGAACCTTATTAAATGCTTTGTTACACCATTGCCCGGATATAGCTCAAGTACCGCGTGCAGGTATTGTTCATCGCTTAGATATGGATACGACCGGTTTGATGGTTGTTGCAAAAACAATTGCTGCGCAAACAGAGTTAGTTGATCAGCTGCAAGAGCGCTCAATGGGGCGTGAGTATGAGGCGATTGTTAATGGGGTGATGACCGGTGGCGGTGCAGTGGACGAACCTATGGGACGTCATTCTAAGCATCGCCAAAAGATGGCGGTTGTCGGTGTAGGTAAAGAAGCAGTGACTCATTATAGAGTACTGAGAAAATTACGTGCCCATACACATATTCGCTTAAAGCTTGAGACAGGGCGAACGCATCAAATTCGTGTTCATATGGCGCATATCAATTATCCGCTGGTGGGCGATCAGCTTTACGGTGGTCGTTTCCGCTTACCTAAAGGCTGTAGCGATGAGATGATCCAGACATTGCGTGATTTTAAGCGCCAAGCGTTACATGCTAAAAAGCTGGAATTATGGCACCCCCATACTGGCGAACTCGTTTCATGGGAAGTGGACCTACCCGATGATTTTCAACACCTTCTTCATGTGTTGGTTGATGATGCAGAAGCATCTGATGATGAGATCTGATCGATCGTGAAGTTTGTTAAAGCGCAATGGCAAGCGCCCGATCACGTGCAGGCATTAACGACTACCCGTGTAGGTGGCTTAAGCCAAGGCACTTATAAAGGGTTGAATTTAGGTGATCATGTTTCAGATAGTGAGGAACATGTACAAGCAAACCGAACCCTTTTATCCACTGAGTTTGATTTAAAGCGTCGCCCGCAGTGGTTGACACAAGTGCATGGAATTGAGGTTGTTAAGGCTAAAGATGATGGGATTTGTCGTCAAGCGGATGCTTGTTGGACTGATGAACCAGGACTCGCTTGTGTTGTGATGACGGCCGATTGCTTGCCTGTTTTCTTTAGCAACGCAGATGGTAGTCAGGTTGCAGTAGCTCATGCTGGCTGGCGAGGTTTGTTAGCGGGTGTGCTTGAAGAAACATTGTCTGTATTTGATCAAGTGAGTGAGCTGCATGTGTGGTTTGGTCCCGCGATTGGCCCTAATGCCTTTGAAGTGGGTCCGGAAGTGAAAAAACTGTTTTGTGATCATGATCCCGATACTGAAATTGCTTTCTCTGAATCCGCTGTGGGTCTAAATAAGTACCTGGCTGATCTTTATGCTTTAGCGAGGCTTAGATTATCAAAGGCAGGGGTTAAAAATATCTCCAGTTGCGGTCTTTGTACTTACACCGATGAAGATAATTTTTACTCCTATCGCCGCGATGGTGAAACGGGCCGCTTAGCCAGTTTGATCTGGATTAAATAGTGTTATTACTAAGGTGCTGCTTTGCTTAAAAATACCGAAGATTTTCCAGAGCTGTTTGTTGATTTGTTAAGTGTGATTCCGGATGCGGTGCTGGATCTTAAGTATTTTACGGGCGATAATTTTGTAGGTCAGAGAATTGAAGGCTACGAAAAGGAGCTATGTTTAATCACCCGGCCAGCGGCACAGGCTTTATTGCGGGTTCAGCATGAACTTGCGAATTTTGGCTTGGGGATTAAAGTCTTTGATGCCTATCGGCCTCAGCGCTCAGTGAATCATTTTATTGAGTGGTGCGGTGAGTCGGGTCCTAGTTTAAATCAGTCACGTTTTTTTCCTAGTTTGCATCGAAGTGAGTTGTTTAGCCAAGGGTACCTTGTCCGCCATTCTAGCCATAGTCGTGGTAGTACGGTTGATTTGACGCTAATCGATTTAGAGACGAATGAAGAGCTGGTGATGGGGACCGAATTTGATTTTTTTGGTCCCGAGTCATGGTTCGATTGTCAAATGATCTCACCGCAAGCGCGAGCGAATCGGATGTTATTGCAAGGGTTAATGGTGCAGTATGGTTTTGTACCGTTTCATCAAGAGTGGTGGCACTTTACCTTGCAGGATGAGCCGTTCCCCGATAGTTGTTTTGATTTTTCTATTGGTTAGTTCCAATGCTCATCTAACCGGAAGGTTGATACCCAGTCAGGAATTAAATCAGCGGGCATTGGTTTAGCGATTCCAAACCCTTGCGCATGATCACAGCCCATTTGTAGTAAACAGCGACCGTGAGCTGCACTTTCAACGCCTTCAGCTATAGTCTCTCTTTGGAAAGCCTCACCTAAGCCGATGATTCCCTCAACGATCGCTTTATCTTCTTCGTCTTCTAGCATGTCCATCACAAAACTACGGTCTATCTTTACCGTATCCGCTGGGAATTTTCGAAGATAGGTTAGCGACGAATAGCCGGTGCCAAAATCATCAAGCGCAAAGCGAACGCCCATAAGGTGACACTTCTCAATGATTTTTGTTGCTACGTTAACATCATCAAACGCTGCGGTTTCTAATACCTCTAGTTCGATCGTATGTGGCGGAACTTCGGGATATTTATCCAGTAATTGCGCTAGTTGTTCAGGGAATTGATTGCTTTGTAGGTGTTGAGCAGAAATGTTGATACTAGTGGTTAGATTTAAACCGGCGGAGCGCCAAATTCTCAGTTGAGATATGGCTTCTTCCATAACCCATTGGCCTAAAGAATTAGCCACGTTAGGGTCTGTGATATAAGGCAAAAAACTATCTGGAGGTAATAAGTTCAGAGTTGGGTGCTGCCAGCGAATTAATGCTTCAACACCATAGACTCGACCGGTTCGCATATTAATTTTTGGTTGATAGTAAAGCACGAATTCGCGGTTGAGAAGCGCATGACTTATCTCGTCTTGAGCTTTTTGTTGATCTTGGGTTTGGCGATCAAATGCAGGGTCAAAAAAATGGTAGCGATTCCGTCCTGTTTGTTTTGCGGTATACATCGCTTGATCAGCATGTCGTATCAGCGTATCAGGGTCTGCATTATCTTCTGGGTATAATGTGACGCCAATACTGGCAGATATTTTAAGTTCGTTGTGTTTGATGAAAAAGGGAGCCGAGAGTGCTGAGATGAGTTTGGCGAGCATATCTTGGCATTGTGATGCTGATGTTAGATTGGTTAGTAAGACAATAAATTCATCACCTCCTAAACGAGCTACTTCGTTTTGCTTGTCTAAACAGTCAGCCATACGGTCAGATACTTCAATGAGTAATAGGTCGCCAATATCATGGCCGTAAGTGTCGTTGATCGGTTTGAATTCATCTAAATCTATATAGGCGACTGCCATCATTTTATCGGCGGGGCAATTATTAATGGCCGAGTTTAGCCTATCAGATAGTAAAACTCGGTTTGGTAACTGCGTAAGGGCGTCAAAATGAGCCATTTTTTCTAATTCATGCTGGTGCTCTTTGAGTTGGGTTATATCAGAAAAAATACTTACGAAATGACTGGTTTCACCGTTATTATTTTGGACGGCTGCAATGTTTAGCAACTCCGCATAAATCTCGCCTGATTTATTTCTGTTCCAGACCTCTCCACGCCAGTGTTTGTCTTGTTGTAGACTTTGCCACATGGAGGCGAAAAACTCTTCGGAGTGATGGCCCGATTTGAGCATACTTGGAGTACGGCCAATTACTTCATGTGCGCTGTAGCCTGTTAACTTTTGAAAGGCGTGATTAACATCGATAATGAGACCTTTGTTATCAGTAATCATCACACCCTCACTTGCATGCTCAAATACACTTGCTGCAAGTCTTAGTTGTTGTTCGGCGCGCTTTCGTTCTGTTATATCGGAAATAAGGGTAACAAAGTGAAGCGAGCCGCTCTCGGTTTGTTGGGTGCTCATGGCAATTTCTGAATGAACAGTGGGGCCGCTTTTGCTGATAAAACGAATTTCGGTTCGAGTGCTATCACACTCTTTCTGGTGAAGTTGTTCAAGCATCTGCTCGAAACGATTAAGGTCATCAGGGTGGAGGTAATTAGCAAGCGTTTTACCCGACAGGATATCCTCATCATAGCCTAGCATCTCACTGAGATAGCGGTTTACTTTAACCCATTGCCCCTCAGCTGAGATTAGAGCCATGCCAATTAGGCCAAGTTCGAAGTAACTCCTAAAGAAAGCCTCACTTTCTTTTAATGCTTGTTGTGCTGTATGTAACGGCGTAATGTCGCGGCTAACACCTAATACACCCATGAGATCATTTTGTGAGATTTTCATAGGTGTTTTGATTGTTTCGAGTAATACTTCTTTGCCGCTATCGGCGAAGGTTACCCATTCTTGATTAATTAATGATTTTCCGGCGGCTAACACTTCACGGTCTTTTTCGAGGAAAAAGTCAGCTAATTGGCTACCAACAAAATCGTGATCCCCCTTGCCAACGATTTGGTGCTCTTTTGCGCCAAAAAAAGTTTCGAATCTTGCATTACAAGATAGATATTTTCCTGTTGAATCTTTAAGCCATATAAGGTCCGGTATGGTGTCGATAAGTGAGGTGAGAAAAGCTCGCTCAGTATGCAGTTGGGTATAAGCGAGCGCGCCCCCTAAGGCAATAAATAACTTTTCTATCAACGGCCTAAGTTGCCTTAGCTCGCGTTGTGTAAATGAGCTTTGGTCCCTTAATAGTCTGATATAGCCTAAAGAACCTAAACGAAAAATTGCATAGTGGCTGTCTATTGAGCCTTCTTCGACTAATTGAGATTGAAGTAAAGAATTCGATAGGGCGCCAAAAGTAAAACTATCTTGGTCATCTAAAGAGAAAGCGTGATTGTCAGTAGGCAGCTCCGTATAGATGGCGCGGCTATACGGGAATGCGTAATGTAGTTTGTAAAAGGGAGTATGGGGTGATTGTTTTTCTGGAAAAATCCATATCCCGATGTAATTAAGCTCGTTCTGGCGCATGAGAGCGCTAGTAAATTCATGGCAGACTTTATTTGGATCTAAGCTGTTGCCTATCGAAAGTGATAGTTCATATATTCTTTGTAGATCTGAGCGAATGTCCGCTGGGTTATTACTCATGGAAACTGCATATACCGAATGTTTTATTGTAGAAATTGGTTGTTCTATCGCCATTGCTGGCAATCTCGCCCAGTGCTAATACGCCTTCAACAATGATGTCGGGTTGTAGATTGTTGACTTGATCTGAGATGGCCCTTAACTCTGCGGGGAACTGGCTATCCAGTGCAACTGTTCGAGAGAGACAATCACAAACTAAAATGCTTGAGGACCTTACTTGCATTGCATCTTTGACTGCGTTGCTTGCAGCATTAATGAGCCTTTCGGGAGACCCTTCAACTAAGTAAAGCAGTGAGCCTTGAGGTATATCAGATAGGAACATAACGTCTCCATTTCCACAAAGGAATATGGGGTCGCGAACGACATCTTCAGCGCCTGGGTATTCCACGGCAAAAGGAAAGCGAGGGGTTACATTTTTGTAAAATTGTTCAGGAGGGGTTGTTTGCAGTTTGGCTGGCAGTGCTTGGCGGTAGGCTTTTTCTGCATCTTCCCAATCTAATTCATGCACCACATTATTTGTGGTTCTGCTGGCAACATAGGGGCCTGAGTGTCGTTCCCAGCCATGACGAGCAACACAATCACTGGGGTTGTTAATAATAGCGATTACTGCACTGTTGCTGCTGCAGCCCCAATTTCCAAATACAGAGTGTTCGGGTGTTAGGTCGTTATTTCCGGCACCGGCGCCGAAATAGCTACAACGCTTATTAAAGCGGCTGTAGATCTGATTAAGTAGGTCATCAATTCCTGTCGATAGGCAGTCAATGAAAGTTAAGCAGGTAGCACCAGATTCAGGCACAGTATTATATGAAGGAAGTAATGCTTCTATCTGTTCAGGCTCCACAGGAAGAGAGACGGCGCAAGGAGGAGATAAACATTGGATTTTTCGTACTAAGGCTCCTTCATAAAGCATACGCTTACCGTATATTAAACCCGGAAATACCGCTCCAAAAAAGGGGATGTTTTCGCTATTTAGGTCGGTCACAATACCGCTTAATTGAGGCAGATGTTTATCTGCCAGCATAATCAACCAGTACTCATCATCCTTGAGCTGTTCTTCTCCAATCGCTGCTATAAGCTCGTTACTTGTATTAAATCGGATGTGCATGTCATACCTTCGCCTGCTGTTATTTTTATATTGGGGCGCTGTCCTCTCTATTAATATACCGACTAATCTAGTAATGCAATTCTCACTTTAGTGGTACGTCATGCCCATTCTTACCGGTATATTTTGTTTGGTTGTTGGGAATTATGCAGAGGTAACTTGCTTCTATTCGTTAGCTCATATGGCTGACAGTAGATAGTGGGGCGTAATTTAGTTGCAACTTTTGCTATTTAAGCTAAGAAT
The DNA here is from genome assembly GCA_027943745.1 of Neptuniibacter victor. Lineage (GTDB taxonomy): Bacteria > Pseudomonadota > Gammaproteobacteria > Pseudomonadales > Balneatricaceae > Neptuniibacter > Neptuniibacter victor. The sequence goes on from AP025763.1 coordinate 303,008, forward strand.
GAAGGCACCCCAAACGTATGTCCCACCTAGATTGCCGTAGTGTGGTTTAACGCTGTTACGGCTCAGGTTTAGTTAATCTGTTTTGTGAGACAGTATTGCTATTGCTTCAATACAGGTTTTTGGAGTTCAAAGGGATGACGATGACTGATTACAAGGTTTTATTCACAGGTTCTGTTTGTTCGGGTAAAACAACAGCAATTCGTTCATTGAGCGATATTGAAACGGTTGATACCGATGCCAGAGTAAGTGATTCGGCTATTCGACGTAAGAAAAAAACAACGATCGCCATGGATTATGGTGTGCTGGATCTTTCTGAGACTGCTCGACTTCATCTGTACGGAACCCCCGGCCAGGAACGGTTCAAATTCATGTGGGAGCTGATGATGAGCGACCTTGTGCATGATGCTGAAGGCCTCGTTTTACTCGTCGATAACACTCGAAACGATCCGTTTAAAGATATTCGCTTTTATGTTGAAGAGTTCCGCGATTTTATCGTCCGTAGACGTTTGATTATTGCCGTGACCCATTCTGATGAGCAAGCTGACCCCGATCATGAATATTATATGGGCGAACTCAAAGCGATGGGTTTGTTCACTACGGTTATATTTATTGATGCTCGAGATCCCTCTTCTGTCCTTAAAATTGTTAAAGAGTTAGTAGGGCACCGTGAAAAAAATATTGACTGGAAGGGATTAGGGCAGCGTCTTGAAGTGAATAGCACCATGCCAAGGATAGAAGTCGAGGGTGATCAAGAAAAGGAGCCGTTAGCGGTAAGTGAGGATGAGCCTGTATCATTGTTGGATGCGGCTTTGAATACCCGAGGTATCACCGGGGCAATACATTTAGGCTCGGATCGCAAAGTATTGAGTTCAAATGTCAGTAATAAGCAGAACAAAGATCTGCTGCGTTCTATGGTTAATCTCGTTAGTGCATTAGAGACGAAGGCATCGTTTATGGGAAGTATCGAGGATTTGGTTTTATGTGGGCCGCAGCAAGAAACGCTTTCTGTCTTTGTTGAAGAGGAGCAAGCGTTAGGTTTATGCTCAGAGAAAGATTTAAGTATTAATGTCGTAAAACAGCAAGCAGTGGATCTTTTACAATGGAGCCAGAGATGAAGGAACTACTCGGTAAAGTAGATGAACCGGGTATTATTGATTGTAGTTGCTTGCTGAAAGGTAAGGACGTCATCGTCTCGTCTTTTAGTAAATCCAAACGAAATCATGAAACGATTGCGAAACAAACATTTAGTTATTTATTTCTTAATGTAGCTAAGCAAAAAACCAAACATGATGAGGCCCACCTTGAAATAGGGGAGCAGCGTTTGAGTGGTTTTTTATTAAAGCCCGGTTTAGTTTTGGTTTGTTTGTCAGATAAAAATTTGAATATTACGAAAGTGCGGTCGCATATTCAGCATATCAAGCATCTGATTTTACAGTCGGAAGTCGATAAAATGCTGGCTTAGTAGCCTTCCCTCCCCATAAATACACGTCTATATACGTTGTTAACTTCGACTTATTCTTTATATCAATAAGGCCTAATGCATGCGATAAAATGGTTAGGCGGTGCCTATTTATCGTGATTTTTTGAATCGATATGCAAATTTGTCACTACTTTTAGTTTCTGTTCAGTCTGGGCAAGCTACACTGGAGTTATATCAGTTCTCGCAGGATAAGGAATATATGAATGAAGGATTATAAGATCCTGTTCACAGGATCTGTGTGCTCAGGCAAGACAACCGCTATCCGTTCGCTTAGTGACATTGAAACGCTGGACACCGATGCAAGTGCGAGTGATGTAACAGTTCGTCGTAAAAAGAATACGACCATAGCGATGGATTATGGCGTATTAGAGTTGACCAGCGATGCTCGGGTTCACTTATATGGTACGCCTGGTCAAGAGCGGTTTCGCTTCATGTGGGAGATGCTCGCGTGCGAATTTGCCCATGATGCGATCGGCATGGTGTTAATGGTAGACAACACACGTAAAGACCCTTTCCGTGATATTCGTTTTTACGCTAAAGAATTTAGTGATTATCTTTTAAAGCGTCGGTTAATCATTGCCGTGACACATTCAGATGTCGAACCTAGCCCTGATTACCAAGAGTACCTAAGCGCGCTTAAAAACTTAGGCATAATGACAACGGTTATGTTTATTGATGCTAGGGACCCTCGAGCCGTTTTAGGTATTGTAGAGGAGCTGATTTCAGCCGTTGAGCGTAATATTGATTGGGACAGTGTGTGCGACCGTTTACTCGACAATAATGGTTTTACTTTAGATTTTTATAAGCCCTTGTACGAAGAGACCTTACTCGATGCCGCCATGAACAAACGTGGGGTGTTGGGCGCAATGCATCTGGGTGATGAGCAAGAGATCTTGTGTTCAAATATTGATGATAAGCCAACCAAAAACTTAATGAGAAATATCGATCGTTTGACGGATGCTATATCCGATAAGGCTGGCTTTTTAGGTAAAGTGAATAATGTTGTCTTAGCGGGTCCTGACGTTCAAACCCTTTCTGTTTTTAATGATAAGAGCCAATCACTTTGTTTGTGTTCAGATCGAGATATCTCCCTTCCTGTGCTTAAGCAGCAAGCGAGCGATCTTTTGCAGTGGAGTATAGAAAATGACTATTTGGCGTGAGATGCAGGATGAAGGGCTAATCCTGTATGGCTGTTTGATGTTTGGCGGTGAATTAAAAAGGTCATCTTTCCCTGCTGAATATAAAAAGCATCTTGCTGTCGCTAAACAGTCATTGACCTATATTTTTCGCAGCGTGGAAAAAAATGCAAAAGGCTACGATGAAGCGCACATGGAGATTGGAGATAATCTTTTTAGTGGCTTTAGACTGGATAAAGATTCGGTTGTTATTTTTTTAAGTGAACATGATGCGAACACTCTTCATATTCGGCAATTCATTGAAGATAATAAAAAGCGTTTTTTCGATCTTCTAAATGATTCACAGCCCGCGTAAACCCTCTACCTATATAAGAATTGTCTAATTTTTGTTCATATTGGGCTTGAAGCTTGAGCTTTTGGCCCTCATATCTCTGTTATATCTAAAAACGTCAGATAGTGTTCCTTTACTCACAGGAGCATTTTATGGAGGTAGTATGCGCCCAGATAAATTCACATCCAAACTCCAAGAAGCATTAGCTGATGCTCAATCGCTAGCTGTCGGCTTAGATCATAATTATATCGAGCCGATACATCTGTTAAGCGCCTTATTGGGGCAGCAGCAGGGCAGTTCTCTTCAGCTACTGACGCAATCGGGTGCTGATACACAACGGTTACGGGCAACCGTTCAGCAACGTATTGACGACTTGCCAAGTGTGCAAAACCCAGATGGTGAAATTCGTTTTTCACAAGATGTGGCGAGGGTTTTCAATAAAACCGATAAGATCGCACAAAAAAGAGGCGATCAGTATATTGCGAGTGAACTAGTGTTACTTGCGTTGGTTGAAGATCGTTCGGACGCGGGTAAAGTTCTGCGTGATTCTGGAGTGGATAAAGCACGTTTAGAGTCAGTGATAAATCAGGTGAGAGGAGGTGATACCGTGCAGGATCAAAATGCTGAAGAGAATAGGCAAGCGCTTGATAAATATTGTATCGACCTGACTGCCCGGGCTGAAGAGGGCAAACTTGATCCGGTGATTGGACGCGATGATGAAATTCGTCGAACGATTCAGGTACTTCAACGACGTACTAAAAACAATCCAGTATTAATTGGTGAACCCGGTGTTGGTAAAACGGCTATTGTTGAGGGGCTTGCGCAGCGAATAGTCAATGGTGAAGTGCCTGAAGGTTTAAAACGTAAGTTGGTGCTGTCGCTTGATATGGGAGCTTTGATCGCCGGCGCAAAATTTCGGGGTGAGTTTGAAGAGCGCCTCAAAGCCGTTTTAAATGAGCTATCTAAGCAAGAAGGTCAGGTCATCTTATTTATCGATGAGCTACATACCATGGTAGGTGCCGGTAAGGGTGAAGGCGCTATGGATGCTGGCAATATGCTTAAACCTGCACTTGCTCGGGGTGAATTGCATTGTGTTGGTGCGACAACGCTTGATGAGTATCGTCAGTACGTTGAAAAAGATGCCGCTTTAGAGCGACGTTTTCAAAAAGTTATCGTTGATGAACCGGATGAGGAATCTACGATAGCTATATTGCGAGGATTAAAAGAGCGTTACGAAATTCATCATGCGGTGGATATAACTGATTCCGCGATTATTGCTGCTGCGAAGTTATCTCAGCGATACATCACTGATCGACAACTTCCTGATAAAGCAATTGACTTAATTGATGAAGCTGCCTCGCGTATTCGTATGGAAATGGATTCAAAGCCAGAAGATATGGATCGTTTGGAGCGCCGCCTTATACAGCTGAAAATGGAACGTGAAGCGCTGAAGAAGGAGAAAGATGCAGCGGCCAAGCAACGCCTGAAGGAGTTGGAAGAGACGATAGAAAGGGTTGATAAAGAGTTCTCTGACTTAGATGAAGTCTGGAAAGCAGAGAAGCTTGCGTTGCAAGGATCGCAAAAGATAAAAGAGGAGCTTGATTTAGCGCGAATAGAGTTGGAACAGCATACGCGTGCGGGTGATCTACGGCAGATGTCAGAACTGCAATACGGCAAAATCCCAGAGTTGGAAAAACAGCTAGCATTGGCTGCAGAAGCTGAGCAGCAGGAGCAGCAAGAAGCGAAGTTACTTCGTAATAAAGTGACGGAGGAGGAGGTTGCTGAAGTTGTTTCACGTTGGACCGGCATCCCTGTTAATAAAATGCTAGAAGGTGAACGTGACAAGTTATTGCGAATGGAATCGGAACTGCATAGCCGTGTTATCGGCCAAGAAGAGGCGGTCACAGCGGTCTCTAATGCGGTAAGACGCTCGCGAGCCGGTTTGTCTGACCCTAATCGCCCTAATGGTTCTTTTCTTTTCTTGGGGCCGACAGGTGTAGGTAAAACGGAACTCTGTAAAGCGCTGGCTAGTTTTCTGTTTGACACCGAAGAAGCGATGGTGCGTATCGATATGTCAGAGTTTATGGAAAAACACTCTGTCGCGCGCTTGATAGGTGCTCCTCCAGGTTATGTTGGCTATGAAGAGGGAGGCTACTTAACCGAAGCTGTACGGCGTAAACCCTACTCGGTATTGCTATTAGATGAAGTTGAGAAGGCGCATCCTGATGTCTTTAATATTTTACTACAGGTCCTTGAGGATGGTCGTTTAACTGATGGGCAGGGCCGCACCGTTGATTTCAGAAATACGATTGTGGTTATGACGTCTAATTTAGGTTCTGACTTAATACAAAACTTTAGCGATGACGACGATTATCAACTGATGCATAACGCCGTGATGGAATCGGTTGGCATGCATTTCCGTCCCGAAGTGATTAATCGTATTGATGAGGTAGTGGTTTTCCATAGTTTAAGAAAAGAGCAAGTTGCTGGTATCGCTGCGATTCAGTTGCAGCGACTCCAGAAGCGTTTGGCTGAGCGGGATTTGAGCATCACCTTGACGAGTACCGCGATGGATAAGCTTGTTGATGTAGGTTTTGAACCTATTTATGGTGCTAGGCCTTTGAAGCGGGCCATCCAGCAATGGATTGAAAATCCTTTGGCACAAGAGATATTGGCAGGTAAGTATGCGACGGGAACTGAGATTGGTGTTGATGTCGAGCAGGGGCAATTTATATTTCGCTAATGTCCAATAGAAGCTAAGCGCTCAAAGCCTATGATTGAATGATCATAGGCTTTTTTATTGCAGCTTATGAAGACAGACAAGATTTTCACTTCTACACTTTTAATACGATGTTGAAGGTAACTATCAGAAGGTAAAGCTATTGTTTCAGTCTGCTGAAGTGTTGTACAAAGCAATTTTTGATAGCGCTCGCTTTACGGTGATTGCAACCGATTTAGAGGGTTTGATTTACTACTGTAATCAATACGCGGTGGATCTTCTGGGTTACTCCAAAGAGGAACTCATTGGCAAAGTAACACCGGCACTGATTCATGACGTTGACGAAGTCGCTGAGCAAAGCGCCCTTTTAAGTGCCGAACTCGGTTTTCCCGTTTCGGGTTTTGAGGTTTTTGTTGCTAAGGCTCGTTTAGGTGAGCCCGCAGAGAATCGTTGGACCTACTTGAGTAAGCAAGGAGAGCGAATTCCTGTGCTCTTATCTGTAACGCAGATAAATGATGAGCAAGGTAATATTTGTGGCTTTTTAGGTATCGCAAAAGATATTCGTGAAGTGGAGCATTTAAAACTGCTTAATCAAGAGGGTGAAGAGCGGTTCCGACGTTTGACTGATGCTGCCTTTGAAGCGATTGCGGTTACCTGCGATGGTCTTGTGATCGACTGTAATGACCAATGCACTCATCTATTATCATGTTCTCGAGAGGATATTGTCGGGCAGCCTATGATGATGTTTGTTGCTCCATCCTCTCGTGCGTTAGTGGCTCAACGTATTGCCGATGACTATCAACAGGTTTATAAAATTGAGCTCGTGCGAAGTGATGGTGGATACATTCCGGTCGAGGTGAGTGGCCGAACCGCGTATTGGGATAACCGGGAAGTACGAATCACTGCCGTGCGCGATGTACGTGATCGGCGAGAATTAGAGTTAAAGCTTGCCGAACAAAAGAGAGAGCTACAAGAGAAGAATCGTCAATTAAAGCATTTGGCGATGCATGATGAGTTGACGGGTATCGCCAACCGTCGGTCGGGAGTGAAGTATCTGAGTGAACTGTTACGTGCTGAGAACCTTCTTTTAAATCCTATTTCGGTGTTAATGATAGATGTCGATTACTTTAAGAAATTGAATGATCAATATGGACACAATGCGGGGGACCAAGCCTTACAGCTGCTGACTAAAGAGCTGTCTTTCCATCTAAGGGCCCAAGACTTACTTGTCAGGTGGGGAGGGGAGGAGTTTCTATGTGTTTTGCCCTCCACCTCTATATCAGCGGCGATTGTGGTCGCAGAAAAGTTGCGTAGCATGACCCTGCGCTGCACTAAGTCATCAACACCACTCACGGTCAGCATTGGTGTTGCTTCTACAGAGAATGGTATTGTGAATCAAGATCAGTTGCTCTCTTGTGCCGATCATGCGCTGTATGCAGCCAAAGGGGCTGGCCGTAATTGCGTTGTTTCTGATCCCGGTTGGACGTAATGGAGCGATTAAAACAAGCGTTTTGAATTTTTACTCACCAATAAGGTATGCTTCTACTTCGGCTTTTCAGGTTGAGTTAGTCGCTCTTATATTATTGGAGGTAATGTGCGCTTTTGGTTGTGTCTCGTTTTTTTATCCATGCTTGGTTGCGCATCGCAAGAGCAAACCATTACACCAACACTATCTTCTGCCCAGCTCTCTTCTAAGCGGGTTGCGAAATCACCTCTCGTTAACGCTTCGCAACAAACTTCGAATCGTACCGATAAGGTTTATCCAATCACGATAAATTTACCGTTGCAGCAAGGTTATCAACCTTACAAAGATTATTTACGTCCGTTGCTTGCTAACTTATCTGAAAAATCTATCTATCAGTTAAAGAACAGTCTTCATTTACGTCAACAGTACCGTTTTATCCAGCAAGTACATTCCTCGGATAAGCATAAAACGGTGTTCTCGTTGAAACAGCCGCTATCTACCAACTGGGGATATGTCACGACTAGTATAGGTAGAAAAGGTGTTGCGAATGCGTTTTTGATAGAGAGTGAGCAATGGGGACGTCGATATGCGTTAGTCATTAAACAGATGAAAATCTGCCTCGTTAGTCAGGCCAGTGCTGCCCCTGGATGGAAAGCGGGTAAATGGCGCTTCTCGAAACAGCCGGGTCATTTTGAATGTACCGGCTCATCGCTGCGCAGTGTTTTTCAGCCAGAATCAGGCTTTCCTGGTTTGCTTGGGCCATATTATAGCGAGCAAGATACGATATTGGTGTTCAAGCAACCGAAGGAGTTAAAGCAGTTGGTGAGGGCACTGAAACGGCAATTTCCCCAATTAGATATCCCAGTCGTCCCTTCTCGGACCGCAACGTGATGCTTTTACTGCTTTTATTTTGCGCTAATACCGTTGTTTGATGCGATCTGGTAGACCGATGTCAATGTCGCTTGAGTGTGGGGTATGCATAATTTGTCATTTTATTTATCTGCCTGATCATCTATTCTGAGTAGGGTAGATGTTTGTTATTAGAATAATAGAGGGAAAGAATGAGCCAAATTAAAGTGCTGATTGTTGATGATGCGCGTTTTATTCGTGACCATGTTTCGCGGATAGTGAGAGAGCACTTTCCTGAATACCATATCGATTCTGCTGAAGACGGCGAAGCTGGCCGTAACTTGATGACACAAGAGAGCTATGACTTGATCTTGTGTGATTGGGAGATGCCCGGCATGTCCGGCCTTGAGCTGCTGCAGTGGTCCAGACAGCAGAGTAATTATGCTGATATCCCCTTTGTGATGATTACCAGCCGTGGTGAACGGGATTACGTTCTTAAAGCGATTCAAGCGGGTGTTAACGATTATATGGGCAAGCCCTTTGAAGACCTTCAGTTGGTTGAAAAGGTAAAGAAATATATCGGCAAACGCGTAGAGACAAGTGCAGACTCCCGCCGTAAAGCTGCACAGATGTTGGCAGCTGGTAAAACTGCTGCGGCCGCTAAAAAGCCTAAGAAGCCTAAAGGTTTAGCGCAACTGCGTGTTTCTTCTGGGGTGTTTCGTTGTGCTATTAAAGATATTACCCTACAAACCGTTCAAGTTATGGTGAAACGAGAAGATGGTATTCCGCAGTTATTGGAGCAAGCGGTAGTAGACATAGAGCAAGCTTCTGGCGGTAGTGTTGCCCAGATGAATGGCTTTGTATCAGGTTTGCAGGCAAATGAAAAAACAGCGCAGACAACCTTTATCGGTGTCGATGTGCAATTTGTAGATAATGATCCTGAAAAGCTAGAAATACTGACGAGCTATATTTCTAGTTTGGGTAAAAAAAGTAAATAAGTTTGCTCAAGGCTGCGTTCTGCAGCCTTTTTTCTGCATGTTTGTTAGTAAAGTGCTTTTTCGTCTTTAATTACGTCGATCAGTAGCTCAAGAAAAAGTCGGTCAGCTTCGCTGTGTTCGACCGGTATTTTAATGTTGGTTGATGCTGACAGTTTATCTGCGATGACTATTTCCGCATTTTCATCATTCAGATGCTCGCGTGCAATAGCGAGGGCAGTGCCACATATTTCGGGTTCAACAAGCACCTTACGAATGAAAGATGTTAGTTCGTTAATCACGCGTTCTTTATTCTTAATCTCAGCGATACTCATTAGGGATCTCCTGTAAACGTATGACAAGGTTGCGTTGATGATTTGCAGCCTTGTTCTGAGCTTTATAGTGGAAAACTATAACCTGATCTACTCCTTCTGGATAGCGCACAGAGAGAAACATATCTAATACCGCAGGTGCAGCACGTTTTTGTTGAAAAAAACAGCTTGCCTAGGCTACAATTACCGCCTCGAATTTTGAGACCTTGAGTGTGTAGGAAACCCCGAAGCTCAGGGAGACAGCTTTCTGATAGCCGTTTCTCAAAGGTCTGTCGGTTGGGCGATCCCCAGCGCCGGCACACACCCGAACGTGAACCTGCAGCTCTACCCCTGAATGGTTCAGAGTGAGATAGCTAGAGATTCAACAATATTGTCTGGTACAGGCACGTTCAACGTTACAGAAACAAAAACTGTTAATTTCGTCGGTAACGAGACACCGACGTCGTTAGAGGGTGAAAAAAGTGGAATTACTTTCAGGCGCAGAAATGGTTGTTCGCGCACTTCGTGATGAAGGCGTTAAATTTATCTACGGATATCCTGGTGGTGCATTACTGCACATTTATGATGCTATCTTTACGCAGGATGATGTCGAACACGTTCTAGTCCGCCATGAGCAGGCTGCTACTCATATGGCAGATGCATACGCTCGTGCAACCGGCAAAGCAGGTGTTGCTCTCGTTACTTCAGGTCCTGGTGCTACCAATGCTGTTACCGGTATTGCGACAGCTTATATGGACTCTATTCCGATGGTTGTTATCACGGGTCAGGTTATGTCACATCTGATTGGTGAAGATGCTTTCCAAGAAACCGATATGATCGGTGTCTCTCGTCCTATCGTTAAACATAGTTTTAGCGTTCAGAGTCCAGAAGAGATTCCTGAAATTATTAAGAAAGCATTTCATATTGCGGAAAGTGGGCGACCAGGTCCGGTTGTTGTCGATATCCCTAAAGATATGACAACGCCAACTGAGCGTTACGAATATGAATATCCTAAGAATGTGAAAATGCGTTCTTACAATCCTATCTCTAAAGGGCATACCGGCCAGATTAAAAAAGCGGTAGATATGTTGCTGGCTGCGAAACGTCCAGTGCTGTATACCGGTGGCGGTGTCATTATGGGTGATGCGAGCGAACAATTGATCGCATTGGCTAAAGAGTTAGGTTACCCCGTTACAAATACGCTGATGGGCTTGGGTGGATACCCTGGTACTGACCCTCAGTTTATAGGCATGCTGGGTATGCATGGCAGCTATGAAGCGAATATGGCGATGCATCATAGTGATATGATTTTGTGTGTTGGCGCGCGCTTTGATGACCGTGTAACCAACGGTACAGACAAGTTCTGTCCTACCGCCAAGATCGTTCATATTGATATTGATCCAGCATCAATCTCTAAAACGATCAAGGCTGATGTGCCTATCGTAGGTCCTGCACAAGCTGTTCTAAAAGAGATGCTAGAGCAGGTTCAAGCGGCTAAAAACTCGCCTTGTGCTGAAAGCTTAAAAGCGTGGTGGGAACAGATCGATGAGTGGCGTGGTCGCCATGGCGGTCGTTTCCGCACAGATGACTCTGAACTGATGAAGCCTCAGCAAGTTATCGAGATGCTAAGCAAGGTAACTAATGGTGATGCTTACGTTTGTTCCGATGTTGGACAACACCAGATGTTTGCTGCGCAGTACTACAAGTTTAACAAGCCTAACCGTTGGATTAATTCTGGTGGCTTAGGCACCATGGGCTTTGGGTTACCTGCAGCTATGGGCGTTAAAATGAACTTCCCTGAGGAAGAAGTAGTTTGCGTAACGGGTGAAGGTAGTATCCAGATGAACATCCAGGAGCTATCAACGATCAGCCAATACGATATTCCAGTGAAGGTTATCTGTTTGAATAACCAGTCATTGGGTATGGTTCGTCAGTGGCAAGATATGAACTATGAGTCACGTCACTCTCAGTCGTATATGAAGTCATTACCTGATTTCGTCAAGCTGGTGGAATCGTACGGACATGTAGGTATTAAAGTTGAACGCTACGAAGATCTTGAAGATGCGATGCGCGAAGCATTCGCAATGAAAGATCGTATGGTATTTATGGATATCGCTGTTGATCCGTTTGAGCATGTTTACCCTATGCAGGTACCTCGTGGCTCTATGCGTGACATGTGGCTAAGCAAAACGGAGAGAACATAATCATGCGTCATATTATTTCTGTATTGATGGAAAACGAACCGGGTGCACTATCCCGCGTAGTTGGATTGTTCTCACAGCGTAACTTTAATATTGAGTCTCTCACGGTTGCACCAACGGAAGATGAAACATTGTCTCGCTTAACCGTTACAACGGTCGGCGATGATCGTGTAGTTGAACAGATCACTAAGCAGCTAAACAAGCTAATTGATGTTGTTAAGGTTGTTGATCTAACCGAAGGTGATCATCTGGAACGTGAATTGATGATGATTAAGATGAAAGCTAATAACGGAACTGTTCGCGCTGAGATTAAGCGTACAGCAGATATTTTCCGTGGCACCATCATCGATGTAACGCCAAACACGTTTACCGTACAGTTAGTGGGTGCAAGCAGCAAACTAGATGCTTTTATTGAAGCGCTAGGCTCTTCCAATATTATGGAAGTTGTGCGCTCGGGTGTATCAGGTATCGCACGTGGTGAAAAAGTTCTAACTTTGTAAGTGTTACAGAGTATGTGATGATAGAACCGCACTTTGGTAACAGAGTGCGGTTTTTTTAGGTCTATTTTCAGCCGTATTGTAAAAATACCAAGCTGTGTATAACTTTTAATAAAGATAGGTGTGGAAGGAAGAGATGATATTAGATTTAGCAGCGATGGATAAATTAACGGCTTATCATACGTTGACTCAAGTAGTGATTCCTCGTCCGGTTGCTTGGGTATTATCTGACAATGGCGAAGAAAGTTATAATTTAGCACCCTTCTCCTATTTCTCAGCGGTGTGTAGTGATCCTCCTGTCATCATGTTTTCGGTTGGCGCAAGTAAGCCAGATGGTAGTGAAAAAGATACCTATGTGAATATTATGAAGAGCGAGCGCTTTGTGATTCATATTGCGGGTTCTGATTTAGTACAAGAGGTTACGCAGAGCGGTGCATCTTTACCTCATGGCGAGTCTGAATTGGAGCGTTGTAAGCTAGAAACAACCGCGTTTGAGGGTTTTGACCTTCCAAGAGTTGTTGGTCCGAAAATCGCTATGGCATGCACCTTGTATCAGCATCAGGATATCGGTAATAGCAATCAGCACCTTATTTTTGGTCAGATCGAGAAAATTTGGTTGGATGATTCAGTGGTAGCCGAGGATGAAAAGGGTCGTCTTAAAGTCAATGCTGATGCCGTAGATCCTATTGCTCGCTTGGGTGGACTTGAATACGTTACGTTTGGCGAGATTGTGTCTGTTCCAAGGCCTGTATAAGCGTATGCGGTATTCATGATTGAATATCGCACTTTCCCCACCTTCCCGCCCGCTGTTGATAACTTCATATACTGAAATTGTTCATGTGATTGTCATAGCCTATGACTTTGCTCAATGCTGTATGAGGCCGACTTACCAGGTTACGGTTGGTGTGTTTTTTAATCGAGTGCGGTGTATTTAAAAAGACTATCTATTATACTGTATATATAAACAGTGTATGGTCTAATTATGTCTGCAATTTTACTTTCCCGAAGCGCGGTACATTCCTCGTTAAAAATTCCGTTTTTTCTGTCATCCATTTCGGCAGGTTTTCCCAGTCCTGCACAGGACTATATTGAAAAAACACTCGATTTAAATGAACTGCTCATTCAGCGTCCTGCAGCGACTTATTTTTTACGGGTTGAGGGTGACTCCATGCTTGAAGCAGGTATCCATAATGATGATATTTTAATCGTGGATCGCTCGTTGACTGCGAAACATGGGGATATTGTGATAGCCAGTGTACAAGGAGAGCTTACGGTAAAGCAGTTGGAGTTACATCCACGCTGCCGTTTAGTTCCTCGTAATCCTCGCTATAAACCTATCTTGATTACAGAAGCTAGTGAGCTGGAGGTGTTTGGTGTGGTAACGAACGTCATTCACTCTGTACGGTAAGTGGATCGATGACTTATGCGCTCGTAGATTGTAATAACTTCTATGTTAGCTGTGAGAGGTTGTTCCGCCCTGAATTGAATGGGGAGGCTGTAGTGGTACTCTCGAATAATGATGGCTGCATCATCTCTCGGTCGGCAGAGGCGAAGGCGATGGGTCTAAAAATGGCCGCACCTTACTATCAAGTGAGAGAGTACGTTGATCGTGGGGATCTGCATGTTTTCTCTAGTAATTACGCATTGTATGGTGACTTATCAGCACGGGTAATGGAGGTGTTAGAGCTGATTAGCCCTCAAGTTGAGGTTTATTCCATTGATGAGGCTTTTCTTAACTTGCAAGGGTTAGAGGCACTGTGTGAGCTTGACCAATTCGGCATGGAGGTGAAAGAGAAAGTATTTGATTGGGTTGGGCTACCCGTTTGTGTCGGTATAGCGCCGACAAAAACATTAGCCAAATTAGCGAATTATGCCGCTAAACGTTATTCAGATAGCGGTGGTGTGGTAAACCTGACAAAAACGGGTTGGTGTGAACGCTTACTAAAGATTTCGCCAATAGAAGAAGTATGGGGCGTAGGAAGAAAAAGTGCACTTAAATTAAGGGCGGAGGGTATTAATACGGCGGCAGATTTAGCGATGAGTGATGTTGAAACCATCGGTAATCGTTATTCGGTGGTATTAGCGAGAACGATATTGGAGTTGAGAGGCATTGGGTGTATCGGTTTTGAGCAAGAGCCTGCAGCTAAACAGCAAGTGCTTTGTAGCCGAACGTTTAGTTCTCGAATCACTGAGCTTAGGCCGCTGCAAGAAGCTATACGTGAGTATGCGTTCAGAGCGGCTGAAAAGTTGCGGCAGGAGGAGCGATTAACTTCCCAAATATCTGTTTATATCAGAACCAACCCGAATGCCCAGTCTGAACCTCGTTATAGAAATGTAGCTAGTTGCGCGTTGCCTACCCCAACTAACGACAGTCGGTTTTTGATGAAGCAGGCTGTTGCGCTCCTCAATACTATCTATAGATCAGGTTATCGCTATATGAAAGCGGGGGTGGTTTTTAGTCATTTGCAGCCGAGTGATAGTTATCAAAGCGACTTATTTGCACCCGATCTGCAGTCTACAAAAACAAATAAATTAATGAAAACGTTAGATAGTATTAATCAGCGGTTTAATGGCGCGGTTATGTTTGCTGGGCAGGGGATGGAGCAAACGTGGGCGATGCAGCGTAATTTCCTATCGCCTAGGTATACCTCTAGCTGGCAAGAGTTGCCTAGGGTTCGCTAAGCCGCAAATGATTGCTTGAGTTCAGCTATTTTTGGGGTAGAGATATCAAGATCAATCTCTAGTCTACGATCTGTTTTTCGGCGTTTTGCTATATGTGTGTCATCTTGCGTGCGCTTACGTCGCTCAGTACCTGAGTAATCCTTGCGCTGTTGTTGGGTAGCCCAATCTTCTGCGTGGTGAATCGTGGGCAGTAAAGGGCTGATTCTGCCAGTACCTTTTTCGTACCAGTAAAAAACAAATTGATAATCACGGAAATCTTTGATGAGTTTGCGCATGGTTTTAACAACATAAAAAGCAGCCAAGGAATGCAGGTGATTATATGTAGGTAAAACTGAATGAAAGCTGACGCTAGTTGAAATATCCGAACCTAAATAGAACGCCTGCTGCTGCGAATAAAACTGAAAAAATAGTCACGGGGATGATATGCCAGGCCAGTGAATATAGATTGGCAGAAGTCAGATTAGGAATAATACGTAATCGGGCGTCTATAGCAAATAATACCGTTAGCAGGAGTAGGGAAAGCTTCACTGCGATAAGTTTACTGATAGGACTTGCTAGCTCAAGTAAACCCTCGCCAGTTGGCCAGATAGAATAACTTATCCACACGCCTGTAAGGATTTGGATAATGAGCGCTGGAATGCCTACCTTTTCATAGGCTGATTCAAAGGCACGGATGAAGGCAAGGTCGGTATTTTTTAATACACCCGGTAGTATGCCTATCGCCAGTACAAGGTGGCCTCCAGTCCATATTGTTGCTGCTAATAGATGTAGAAGAATGGCGAATTCGTACATGGTTTTCCTTGTAATAAAAATGCGGGGAGTACTACTTCCCCTGATTGTTACTTATTCAGTAAATGCTCATAACGTTGATCTGTCAGTGTTTTCATAAACGCGACAAGCGCATCGATACGCTGTGTTTTCAAGGCAGGCCCAGTTTCGAGCTCTTTGAGCGAAAGGTTGATGGGGACTTCAGCTGCACCCCAAGGCTTGCCCGTTTCCGGGTTGATCTGACGCTGTTTGCTGCGGCTGTTATATTTATCATAAAACAGTACCACGGTACGTAGGTCCTGAAAGACGCCGTTATGCATGTAGGGGCCTGTAACGGCAACATTACGTAGAGTTGGTACTTTAAACTTTCCTGCTTGTTTAGGGTCGTCTACCAATGGGTTGTTGAGCAAGCCCAGGTCGGCACTATCAAGACTGACGCCATTTTTTAAGCGACCTTCGATATTTGTCGGTACGCCAATATTATGATATTCGTAATTTGTGAATGTTTCTTGAGCATGACGCTGCGATTTATTCAGCTGGTGGCAGAGATTACAGTTGGTGAACTGCTGTGAGAAAAATAGGGTACGCCCAAGCTCTTCTTGCTCCGTCATGGTGTATTCCCCTTTCAAATAGCGATCGTATTTTGAGTCGAATGGGGCAAAGAGCTCTGTGCGCTCAAAGCTTGCAATACTGTCAGCCATCGCGGCATAGCTTTGTTCTACATCTGAAAATAATGTATTGCCGTATATTTTTTTGAAAGATGCGACGTAGATAGGGTTTTCTTGTAAACGATCAACAATAGCTGATCGGCTCGGCATACCCATTTCTATCGGGTTTGTTGGCGGTCCACCGGCTTGCCCGGCTAGGCTATCTTCGCGGCCATCATGGAACTGCCCACCAATATATTTACCTTTGCTATCAAAGCTGAAACTGGGGCTAAACATAGCGTATGCTGCCGTAGGCGCGTTACGATCTCCTAATGATTTCCCATCATCACCTAGCGAATATGCGCCGTTGACGCCGTTATCGCGAGGATCCGAAAAACCATGAGTCGGCGCATGGCAGGTAGCACAGGACTGTGTTTTATTCATGGATAAGTTTGTATCGAAGTATAAGCGTTCGCCGAGTTGCTCTTTGGTTAGCGTCATCGGGGTTTTATCTTGGTTAGAAGTGCCAACGCAGGCACTGAGAGCTAGCCCCAGTAGAGTGATTGCCAAAAAGTGAGTGCGCTTATACATAAGTTAATAGCCGTAGAAAGATAAATGAAATTGATAATGGTTATTAATTATATATTGGCTGAGTATGAACTGTATTGATGTTTATCAAATTTTTCATCTGATTCAGTTAGATATCTAGTGGCAAAATGGGTGATCTTATGGGAAAACTATAGTTGGATAGTTAAACAACCTTATAAGGGCGAGTGTAGGTGAAATTTAAACAAAGGATGTTAGTGGTTGTCAGTCTACTCATTATTATCGGATTCCTAGTGACTGCTAGCGTCAGCTTTTATCTGTCACGACAATCTGCACTTAATACACTGGTTGAGCATGAACTCCCGCTTACAAGCGATAATATTTATGCTGAAGTGCAGCGTGACTTAATAAAGCCAAGAACGGTATCGTCATTTATGGGGAATGATACGTTCTTAAAAGACTGGATTTTGGGGGGCGAGCAGGATGTTGCAGCAGTCACTCGATATTTAAAAGAGGTAAAGCAAAAGTACGGAGCTTTCACTGCTTTCATGGTCTCCGATTTAACACGTAATTATTATCATGCTGAGGGCATTCTTAAACAGGTGTCGGAGCAAGACTCACGTGATGATTGGTATTTTCGTGTTCGTCAGATGGCCAGTGATAATGAGTTAAATCTCGATCCAGATATGGCTAATGGTGATGAATTAACCATATTTATTAACTTTAAAGTACGTACGTCTGATGGCTCTTTCCTGGGGGCTACAGGCCTAGGACTAAATTTAGCCAACATCAAAACGATCCTTTCAGATTACCGCGCTCGTTATGGTAATAATGTCTTTTTTGTCACTCGGCAGGGAGACCTTTTATTGCATGACCAAGCGCTTCCGCTTGCCAGTAATCTCTATAAAGAGAGTGGTATGAGCGATGTAGTTAATGACATTTTATCGACTAAAGAGGGGCGGTTTTCGTATAGACGTGAAGGTAAAACCTACTTATTGAATACACGCCATATAGAGGAGTTAGATCTTATTTTATGCGTAGAGGCTGAAGAGGGAAAAGCGGCGGAGCATCTCTTTACACCTTTACTCATTACATTACTTATCTGTGCGCTCGTTACAGGTGTCGTTCTTTTGTTATTGCTACGAGCACTTAATCATTATCAACAAGAGTTGGAAAGTGTGGCTTGGCAAGATCCTTTAACCGGGTTGTTAAATCGCCGTGCGTTTGCCGATCGTTATCAGCGCTATCAAAGTAGTCACTTGCGTAGCGAGAAGCCGCTATCATTACTTATGATGGATATTGATCATTTTAAAGCGATTAATGATTTAGGTGGTCATGCGCGAGGAGATGATGTGCTGCAGTTGATCTCTGGTGTATTGAATCAGCGTTTAAGGCCATCCGATTGCTTAGGTCGATGGGGTGGTGAGGAGTTCATTCTACTACTGCCTGAAACCAACTTGGATCAAGCGAGTCGAATAGCGGAACGAATAAGAAAAGAGGTAGAGGGGAGTGCCACTATTTTAGACGTTGCAGAGCAAGCGGTAACGTTGAGTATAGGTGTTGCAACTCAACGTGAAAGACTAGACCTGGATTTACATGTGCAATTAGCCGATACCGCTTTGTATGAGGCTAAAAATAAAGGCCGCAATAATGTATGTTGCGCAAGCTGAGGCTTGGCAGTTACTTACGATAAATCGTTTCTATTAAATGCCAGCCAAAGCGTGTTTTTACCGGACCGTGGACAACATGTAGTGGTTTTTTGAAGACAACGTCTTCAAAAGGTTTAACCATCTGACCACGCCCAAATTCGCCGAGGTCCCCTCCGCGCTTAGCGGTAGGGCAAAATGAATGTTTCTTTGCTAACTTAGCGAAGTCGGACCCTAATTTAAGCTGCTTTTTAAGCTTCTCAGCTTGGTCGCGTGTTTTTACCAAAATATGTCTTGCACAGGCGCGCTTTGCCATTTTTAACTCTCAATAGTGTTTATTTCTTCATTATAAGGCAAATAGAGTTGAAGTGGGGAAATCGATAAGGCTGTTATTTTTAATGATCAGTCTTAAAAGCGTGTAGCTAGGGCACGCTTTTAAGACTGATCCAGATGGTTCGTTGATTAGCCCATCTGTGATTGTAGATAGTTCTGTAAACCAATTTTATCTATTAATCCAAGCTGTTTCTCTAGCCAATAGGCGTGGTCAATTTCTGTGTCTTCAAGCAGCTGTAAAAGAACTTCACGACTTTGGTAATCTTTCTCTTCCTCGCAGAGCTTAATCGTGTCTTTTAAACGTTGCGCTACTTCATATTCGACACGCAGATCGCTTTCTAGCATTGAGGGGACATCTGTGCCGACTTTAAAACCCTCGCGTTTGGTCATATCTGGAACGCCTTCTAAAAATAGCATGCGCTCGATTAGAGCCGCGGCGTGGCCTTTTTCGTCGTCAAATTCGTGATCAATGCGTTCGTATAGTTTTTGCAAGCCCCAGTCATCGTACATGCGAGAATGGATGAAATATTGGTCCATTGCCGCAAGCTCTAACGCAAGAAGACTGTTTAGTGCATTGATAACTCGTTGATTGCCTTTCATCGTAGCCTCCGATTACATTTGGGACTGTAGGTAATTTTCAGTACCTGTGTTGTCGATTAAATATTGTTGTGTTTCGATCCAATCAACATGTTCTTCTTCGTATTCAAGGATCTCTTCTAATAAATCGCGGCTGATGTAGTCAGATGCAGATTCACAGAAGGCAATGGCTTCGCGCAGCTCAGTCAGCTGTTCCATCTGAAATTCCATATCACACTGAAGCATCTCTTGAGTATGTTCTCCAATTCGCAAACGCCCTAGTTGTTGTAAGTTAGGTAGACCTTCAAGAAATAAGATACGTTCAATTAGCTCATCGGCTTGTTTCATATCTTTGATTGATTTTTTATAAGATTTTTCATTAAGTGCATCGAGCCCCCAGTTTTTATACATACGGGCATGTAGAAAAAACTGATTGATGGATGTGAGCTCACTTGTCAAAACCTTATTTAGATAACCAATGACTTGTTTATCGCCTTGCATGGGAGATCTCCTTTGACTATAACCGCCCAGCGAATAGGTTGGGTTAGCAATTTAGGTGGCAAAAAGTCTAGTTTAGTGTCTGTGTTTAATCAAATTTATCCCTTTAAAAACAGTCGCTTGAAAATGTTAATGAGTTAGATTCGTATTGTTTATTTTGGCAGATATTTATATTTAACAAACCTTAATTCAGATTAAAAACCATTTAACCAAGTAAATCAGTTGGTTATCTTTGTTTATGAAGGTGATTCAATTAAAGCTCATTAATAATAATAATTTTCAATCACATTCTTACTAAATTCATTGAAATATTTATTGTTGATAATTATTATCATTAACTTATTTGAATGAGATTGGTTATTATTTAAATGTTTGTATCTGTGAAAATATTACTTGTGGTGAAATTCGTGAGGCGGTAGATCAGGGAGCGCGTAGCGTACGCGATCTCAATAAGCAGCTGTCGGTTGGAGGGCAGTGCGGTAAGTGTGTTTGTACCGCACGTAAAGTAATGAAAGACCATTTGGTTGAAACTGATTACGATCTGGCTGTTCCTGCTTAGTTGCTCTACTTTAAAATATCGATTGCTTTAGTCAGGGTTTCAGAGACTGGTGAATCTAGTTTTAGATCAAGAATAGAATCGGCCCGAGTAACGCCTAGTGTTAATGCGCAGATTGGTTTCTGCCATTCATTTGCTCTTTTACAAAATCTATACCCTGAATAAACCATCAAAGAACTTCCCACTGTCAGTAATCCATCTGCTTGTTTGATAGTGTCTAAGGCATTAAAAACACGTTCTTTAGGGACGTTGTCGCCAAAGTAAACGACATCAGGTTTGAGGATTCCCCCGCAGCGTTCGCATGCAGGCACGGTAAAGCTTTCGAAGTGTACGCTTTCTAAATCAGCATCGCCGTCTGGTTTGGCAGAGGCTTTTAAGGTTTTGAAGTGAGGGTTATCTAATAAGCTACGATCATGAATATTTACACGATCATACAATGCATGACATTCCATACATTTAACTTTATCCGAGCGACCATGTAGATCGATTACCTGTTGACTACCAGCTTTTTGGTGCAGACGATCGACATTCTGTGTGATCAATAGCTGGATATATCCGAGTTGCTCTAACTTAGTTAAAGCAATATGCGCTTCACTAGGGTGAGCATCTCGAATGGTCGGCCAGCCGATTAAGCTGCGCGCCCAATAGCGTTGGCGCGCATAATGGCTTTGCATAAACTCTTTATGTTGGACCGGAGCCGAGTGCTGCCAGTTACCCTGTTTATCTCGATAAGCGGGTATTCCAGAATCAGTACTAACCCCTGCACCGGTGAGAATGACTAGACGCGGGTTATTTTGGATAAAGAGAGCAAGTTGCTCAGCAGGTTCAATAGTCGGCATAAACTCAATAGTCGAAGCGTGTTTACTGTTAGTTTATCGCATATAAAAAAAACCGCGCATTCGTTTCCGATATGCGCGGTTTTAATATCTGCTAGTTTTGCTCGGAGTTAGTACTTATTAAGCACCAAACTTTGCTTTAGCCTCGATACGACGGCGGTGCAAAACTGGCTCAGTGTAACCATTAGGTTGTTTGCAGCCTTCGATTACTAGCTCGCAAGCGGCAGCAAACGCGATGCTATCTTCAAAGTTAGGTGACATTGGGCGATAGAGTGGGTCGTTGTCGTTTTGGCGATCAACGACTGCAGCCATACGCTTTAATGTTTCCATAACTTGAGCTTCTGAACAGATGCCGTGACGTAACCAGTTTGCAATGTGCTGGCTAGATATACGCAAGGTAGCGCGATCTTCCATTAAGCCTACATCATTAATATCGGGTACTTTAGAGCAGCCAACACCCTGATCTACCCAGCGTACAACATAGCCAAGGATACCTTGGGCGTTGTTATCTAGCTCTTCTTGGATCTCTGTTTCGTTCCAAGTTGGATTCGCTTCAACCGGAATGGTCAGGATGTTATCTAGATCTGCACGGGTGCGAGACTTAAGTTCGTCCTGACGGGCAAACACATCTACTTGATGGTAATGCGTTGCGTGAAGCACTGCTGCTGTAGGAGATGGAACCCATGCCGTATTAGCACCTGATAAAGGGTGACCTATTTTAGCTTTTAGCATGTTGGCCATCTGATCAGGTATCGGCCACATGCCTTTACCAATTTGAGCACGCCCTTGCAGGCCACAAAGAAGGCCGTTATCCACGTTCCAATCTTCGTAAGAGGAGATCCAAGCCGCTTGTTTCATATCACCTTTGCGGATCATTGGACCTGCTTCCATTGATGTATGTATCTCATCACCGGTGCGATCAAGGAAACCTGTATTGATAAATACCACACGCTCTTTGGCTGCGCGGATGCACTCTTTAAGGTTAACAGTTGTACGGCGTTCTTCGTCCATGATGCCCATTTTCATGGTGAAGCGCTCTAATCCCAGCATATCTTCAATACGGGCGAAGAGTTCGTTAGCAAAAGCCACTTCTTCGGGGCCGTGCATCTTCGGTTTTACGATGTAAGTAGAGCCAGTTTTAGTGTTGCTGAATTGGCCATTACCCTGCATATCGTGGATAGAGATAAGGGTCGTAACTACACCGTCCATAATCCCTTCAGGGATCTCGTTACCATGCTTATCAAGAATCGCTTCGTTCGTCATTAGATGACCTACGTTGCGAACAAACATAAGACTGCGGCCTTTAAGTGCGATATTAGAGCCATCTAATGCTGTGAATTCTCGATCTGCATTGATGGTACGCGTGAACGTTTTTCCGCCTTTGCTCACTTCTTCTGTCAGGTCTCCTTTCATTAGACCCAACCAGTTACGATAGATGACAACTTTATCATCGCCATCTACTGCTGCGACAGAATCTTCACAGTCCATGATAGCGGTTAATGCTGCTTCCATAACGATATCTTTGATGCCTGCAGCATCATCTTTACCGATACCATTGTCACGATCGATCTGCACTTCGAAATGAAGACCGTTGTTCTTAAATAAAATGGATGCGGGTGATGAAGCATCGCCAGTAAAACCAATTAACTTTGTGCTATCGGCTAATGTGCTTTCGCTGCCATTAGTCATTGCAACCGCTAGTTGGCCATCGACGATAGAGTAGCCGGCAGAATCTTTATGGGAGCCAGAGGCAAGTGCTGCGGCTTGATCTAAAAACTCACGAGCTGCAGAAATTACTTTGGCACCACGTGCAGGATTGTAAGCCCCTGTTTTTTCGGCGCCACCCTCTTCGGATACCGCATCGGTTCCGTACAGAGCATCATAAAGGCTGCCCCAGCGCGCATTCGCAGCATTGAGTGCAAAGCGAGCATTCATTACGGGTACTACCAGCTGCGGTCCAGCCATGGTTGCCATTTCAGGGTCAACATTGGCGGTTGTCGCGGTGAAATCTTCGCCTTCAGGTAGGAGATAGCCGATCTCAGTAAGAAAGCCTTTATAGGCTTCTAAGTTAAATGCTTGGCCTTGGCGCTCGCGGTGCCAAGCATCTATTTGTTCTTGGATTGCATCACGTTTAACAAGAAGATCGCGATTTTTAGGTGCTAAGTCGTGAACAAGTGCATCAAAGCCAGCCCAAAACTGTTCGCTTGTAACGCCAGTGCCTGGCAGTGCTTCGTTGTTGACGAAATTGTATAGAGACGCTGCAACTTGAAGACCGCCGCTCTGTATCCTTTGACTCATAATGAATTGCCCCAATTATATGTTCTGCCAGTCCAGGTGCGAGGCAACCGTGACTGAATGAAGTCGAAGCTGCTATAGAGTGCAGCTCTCATTGTGCATTGCAACAGTAGCGCAAACAGGAGTGGATGTCGCCTAAGTAGGCCCTAAAGTATGATAACTACGCCTTATGTTCGGTATAAGTTGAGCGAATGTGGTGCAATATAAGCTACAGTTATAGAGAGTATTGGCTGTTTTTGTGTCGCCAGTGTATTAGGAAAAGCGTATGCAACAGTTTGATCGCCATCTGTTGGTTATGGGGTTGCCGTCATATGATAAAGCGGATGACGGTATTCCTAGTGAACAGGTGCGTGTTTATCTGCAGTATTATCAGTTGCTCGAATTGGCAACGCATTCGGTATACAAAATAGGTCGTATAACTCTGGATGATGTCACGGTGACTGTTCAGCGGTATGCCCAATCTCAACGAAACGAATCTCGAGGAACGGTTGTTGTGGTTCATGGTTATATGGATCACGTTGGACTCTATCGGCATTTGATTGGAGTGCTGCTCTCTCTTAAGTTTGATGTACTTTGTTATGACTTAACCGGTCACGGTTTATCAGATGGCGATGCCCTTTCTGTCGATGATTTCAAACATTATGCGACACAGTTAGCCGAGCTAGTGTCGGGAATGAAGCGGGAGTTACAATCTCCCATCCATTTTGTGGGTCAAAGTACAGGCGCTGCTGTCGTTATGGCTCATCAGCTACTGTTCACAGAAAAACGGCTGTCTGTTCTTGGTTGTCGTATTCTACTTGCCCCTCTGGTGCGACCGAGCTTGTGGCGCTCAATAAGAAGAAAGTTTAGATGGTTTAAGTATGTGGTGAGTAAAGTGCCTCGTCGATATAGCCGAAACTCTCATGATGTTGAATTTAGGCGCTTCATTACTGAACAAGATCCACTGCAGCATAAAGAGATCCCTGTGAGTTGGATCGGAGCGATGCTGGCATGGGGGGACTGGCTTGAAAATCATAAGCCGGTTTTGGGAAAGATTCATATGATTCAAGGAACGGATGACGGGACGGTCGACTGGCACCATAATATGGCAATACTCGGTCGTTTATATCCGGAACTTGAATTGAAATTAGTGGATGAGGCGAAGCATCATCTAGTGAATGAAACGGATCAATATCGTAGTGAGGTGTTTCAGCATATTGCTGAAGCGTTCATGCAGTGGGAAAACGAAAACGGGCGACCATAGGTCACCCGTTTTGTAATTTCTATAAATTTAGAACAAACGGCGACAACGAATGGTGCCTTCGATCTGTTTTAGGTTTTCTAGCGCTATTTGCGAGCCATCTGCATCGACGTCAACAACTACGTAGCCAACTTTTTCGTTGGTTTGTAGGTATTGTCCGCTAATATTAACGCTGTTTTCGGAGAATACGGTGTTAATCGCAGCGATGATCCCTGGGACGTTATTGTGAACGTGTAGTAAACGGTGAACATTTGGATGTTCAGGAAGTGCTACTTCAGGGAAGTTAACGGATGTGATAGATGAACCGTTATCACTGTATTTGATCAGTTTCTCAGCAACTTCATAACCGATGTTTTCTTGTGCTTCCATTGTTGAACCACCGACATGAGGTGTCAGGAAAACATTGTCATATTCACGAAGAGGTGAGATGAACTCGTCGTTATTCGTACGCGGCTCAACAGGGAATACGTCAACCGCAGCACCGAGTAAACGGCCGGAATCTAGTGCTTTGCAGAGGTCGTCTATCACTACAACCGTCCCGCGAGCAGCATTCAAGAAGATAGAGCCTTGCTTCATCTCAGCAAACTGAGCTTCGCCCATCATATCTTGAGTAGATGGGGTTTCTGGTACATGTAGAGAAACGATATCGCTGATGTTGAGCAGTTCTTTAAGTGAGCTGACTTGCGTCGCGTTGCCTAGCGCAAGTTTAGTGACCACATCATAGAAATAAACCTGCATACCCATGGCTTCAGCAATAACGCTAAGTTGAGAGCCGATGCTGCCATAACCTACGATACCAAGCTTCTTGCCACGAATCTCATAAGAGTTTTTGGCTGATTTCTGCCATTCGCCACGGTGAGCTTTTGCGCTTTTCTCCGCTACGCCACGCAGCAGTAAAATCGCTTCAGCAATCACTAGCTCAGCTACCGATCGTGTATTTGAAAACGGTGCGTTAAATACCGCAACGCCGCGCATAGTTGCCGCTTCAAGGTTAACTTGGTTCGTACCAATACAGAAACAGCCAACCGCAACCAGCTTTTCTGCTGCTTCGAAGACATTAGCAGTTAACTGAGTACGGGAGCGAATACCGATGAAGTGAACATCTTTTACACGTGCAATCAGTTCTTCTTCCGGTAGGGAACCAGTCAGAAATTCGATGTTGGTGTAACCATTCTGATTAAAAGTGTCTACCGCAGATTGGTGAACGCCTTCTAGTAGCAATATTTTGATTTTGCTTTTATCAAGAGAGGTTGTATTACTCATGGTGTGCAGCTCTTATTTGCGTGGTCATTTCCTGTAAACAGGTGCGCCACAGGTTTAGTCGCTTAAAAATAAAGCGCGCATATTATCACAGCCTTAGTTGAAATGGATGAATGAACCGTCTAGAACGGTGGAAAAATATTCAACTTGAGTTGAGATGAATTGGATCAAAGAGAGGAAATGCTATTTTTGGGGGATATAGGCTTATATTCCCCGTGGGCTGTCTAGAATAGAGCGATGCCCGACGGAGAATATAAAAAAGCTCTAGAGCGGTTAGCTGTAGATACAGATATACGCGGTTGCTTGCTCAACTTTTAGTTGGAAGCTCTGATTAGCGGCAACATTAAATTCAGTACCAGTAGGGTAAGGTTGGAATGTTTCGCTACCGGGAAGCTTAACAATGAGTTCGCCGCTGACGACTTTCATCAGTTCATTTTCGCTTGTGCCGAACTCGTATTCGCCTGGAGCCATAACACCTGCAGTTACTTTACCTTCTGTATTTTCGAAACCGATAGATTTGACGGTGCCATCGAAATACTCATTTACATTCAACATATGCTGATCTCCAATAAATTTTCGCGAATCATAAAGATAAAAGCAGATCCCTGCAAGCTGAGGGTTTATCGTGAATTATCAGCGCTTTGTTCTAGTAGAAAACTGACAAAGGTCTGGTTGGCTTGGGAGAGGTAACCATCACGACGCCAAGCAATGGATAAATCCAACCAAACAGGCTTTGTAAAAGGGCGGGCAATAAGCTCGGGCTCATTCTCTATGACCATGGACATCAAGGTTGAGATGGCGAACCCTTGTTTTACAATCGATTTTATTAGCGGTATTAGATTGGTCTCCACGCTAATCTTGGGTGTGGTATTGGATGTAATCGCAATACGGTCGACGACGTTGCGATGGAAATAACCACTGTTGAACATGACGAGCTCTTCTGCGAAAAAATCTGAGTAACTGATACTGTTTAGGGAAGAAAAAGCGTGGTCCCTTGGGCAAATGACCATCATTTGTTCGCGTAGAAACACTTCTGTTTCTAGTGTCGAAGGAGTTGTTTCATCGACGATGACGGCAAGATCTAATTCACCATTTTCCAGCAGTTGTTGTAACTTTCCTGCTCCTCCATCAATAACGGTTAGGTTGAGTTGTGGAAACCGATGACGGAAGGCCATGAGGATGGGAGGGAAGTAGTATGAGCCAAGCATGCTAGGTATCCCGACCCGAACATCGCCCCTGATAAGACCTTTTAGCTCTTGCATTTCGAGCAGCGCATCATCGGTTGCCTGAATAATTCGGCTGGCGTGCTTGTAAAGGTGGTGTCCTTCGTCAGTAAGGCTGACTTTGCGATCTTGTCGGTGAAAGAGGGTGAGTGCTAACTCCTCTTCAAGTTTTTTGATAGTCATGCTGATTGCGGGCTGAGCGATATGTAAAAGTGCTGCCGCTTTGGTGAAGCTGCCCTGATCTGCTACTTGCTTAAAATAACGAAGATGTTTTATGTCCATGTATAAGATTTTATTATTAAAGCAATCAAAATTATATATTTTAATTATTCTTTTCGGGTTGGTATCGTGCTCTGAAATCTAGGAGTTAACGATGATCGAGATAGGAACAACGCAATTTTGGCGCGCCACTTTCGCCCTGTGTTTGGGCTCTTTTATGGTGTTTGCCAATGTGTATGTGACTCAGCCTCTTTTGCCGACACTCGCCGCAGAATTTGAAATTTCGCCCTTGAAAGCAAGTTGGAGTTTGACTGTGACAACCTTAACATTAGGGTTGTCTTTGCTCTTTTTCGGACCGCTGTCCGATGCCCTAGGGCGCACTAGATTGATGATCGCTAGTATGGTGGGGGTCGTCATTTGTGGTGTGGCTTTATCGCTAGTAACGAGCTTTGAGCAGTTGTTTCTTTTACGGGCGATTCAGGGGGTATGCTTAGCAGGCCTTCCGGCAATAGCTATCGCGTATATGGGAGATGAATTTCATCAAAAAGCGGTGATGGTGGCCGTCGGCCTATATATTAGCGGGAACACTATAGGCGGTATAGGTGGAAGGCTTATTGGTGGTTTTGTCGGGGAGTTGCTGGGTTGGCAAGATGTTTTTGTTGCGATGAGTTTGATGAGTGCTTGCTGCTTAGCTGTTTTCATCTACTTATTGCCTCCGTCACGTCAATTTTCTGCAAAACCGTTAAGGCCAAAAGGGATCTTGCTAGATATTGTCCGGCATCTACAAAATCCTCTGTTGTTGCTTGCGTGTCTGATCGGAGGCTTTAACTTTTTTATTTTTATTAACCAATATAGTTACGCTACTTTTCTGTTGGCGGCTGCTCCTTATAATCTTTCCGCGAGCCTTTTGGGGATGTTATTCCTGACCTATTTGAGTGGCACTATAGGTTCTGCTATCTCTGGCCGGTTAAGTCTTAAATTTACTCAGCCTGTCGTTATCGCGATGGGAACGATGTGCATCATGATCGGTTCCCTTGTCACTTTTATTCCGTCCATTATGGCGATTGTGGTTGGCTTTTTAATTAATGCATTTGGTTTTTTTGTTGCGCATTCTACCGCCAGCAGCTGGGTTAGTCGGCATGCGAAAAGCGCTAGGGCTACCGCCTCTTCATTGTATTTGGTTTTTTATTATCTTGGCGCAAGCACTGGAGGCTTCTATTTAAATCCTTTTTGGCAATTTGCAGGTTGGAAAGGAATTGTTGTGGGGTCGCTGTGTGTACTAACGTTAACTTTCTTTCTAGCGGTAGTCTTGCAATGTCGTTTCAATAAACCTCAATAGCGCTTTACTGGCCCCAGGTTTATTCGGCGGGTAAACTTAGCGGATTCATAGTTTAGTTTTTAAGGAAGAGCATGAGTTATCAGCATCAATATTTGGATGGATCGCCTCTGAATCTGCCGACGGGGAAAGTTATCTGTGTAGGCCGTAACTTTGCTGAGCATGCTGCAGAGTTAAATAACCCGATACCTACAGAGCCTATGTTGTTCATTAAACCATCGACGAGTGTCGTGGATATGTCTAAGCCCTTTTTTGTGCCTAGAGATTATGGGGTTGTACATTTTGAAACCGAGATGTCTATTTTAATAGGTGAGACGCTAAAGCACGCCTCTCCTATTCAAGCTAAATCGGCCATAATCGGGGTTGGATTAGGATTAGATCTGACACTACGAGAGCTTCAGGACCAGTTGAAAGCGAAAGGTCATCCTTGGGAAAAGTCTAAAGGGTTTGATGGCTCTTGCCCGCTATCAAGGTTCGTAAGTTTGGACGAAGTTGAAGATCTTCAGACTCTCGATATTCGACTTTGGGTAAACGGTGAATTGCGTCAGCAGGGGAATAGCTCCCAAATGCTAAATCAAGTTTTGCCTTTGATTAGTTACTGTAGTGAATTCTTCACGTTGGAGCCGGGTGATGTGGTTTTAACCGGAACACCTGCGGGTGTTGGGCCAATATCAGCAGATGATAAGCTGTGTGTGGAGCTGGATAAGCTGCTAAGTATCACCACGCAGGCTGTCTAATGTTACTCTCAGTTCGTCGAAGTCTAATATTTCTTCTTTTGATGGTTTTAGCGTTTTCTTCTTTAGCGGCCTCAAGGTGGCAGCAGCCATCATACCTCATAACCGCTTTTACAGAGGTGGCCTTGCGAAATGAATACTCTCAACAGGGGCATGTGGTTCGGCGTTGGAATAAGCCGATAAAGGTATGGTTAGATCACCAAGTCGGAGATAGGGAGCTTCATACGGAGCTTGTTCGTATGCATATTGAACACTTATCCTCCCTCACGAAACATCCCATTGAGTTCGTGAAAACGGCTAAACAAGCCAATTTAACGATTGTTTTTACTCGACAGAAAGAGTGGAAGTCTCAGGTTGGCCGGTTGTTTGGCAAACGTGCTGAGTCTGTTGTACAGGGAGCGGTGTGCATGGCGAACTTTCGGGTAAATGATCGCTATGAAATTAAGGAAGCGGGTGTTGTTATTCCTGTTGATCAGGCGAGAATGCATGGAAAATTAGTGACATGTGTTGTTGAGGAAATTACACAGGTTTTGGGGCTGCCAAATGACTCTGATGCTGTGTACCCTTCAATTTTTAATGATAAGACACCCGAAAATCTGCTCTCCGGCCTTGATGGATTGCTTCTTCGAATGCTTTACAGTGAAGAGGTGAAAAATGGTATGACCGAGCACGAAGTTAAGCCTGTGTTGCGTCGTTTGATTGCGCGCTGGCAGCAAGATGGCACAATACAATCGGCAACTCGCGATGTTAAACGCGGTGAGCTTTACCCTTTACTTGGTTATTGAGGACATGATCCATGTTATGGATTAAAGCGTTTCATATCTTAGCTATGACGAGTTGGATGGCGGGCATTTTCTATTTGCCGCGAATCTTTGTGCATTATGTTGAGGGGCGAGAAGCTGGAGAGGATGTGGCCCGCCTAGAGATCATGGCGGGTAAGCTTTATGGATTTATGAGCTTAATGGCAGTATTTACTTTAGGGTTAGGGACTTGGTTGTGGCTAGGTTATGGCTTTAGCGGAGGTTGGTTGCATGCCAAGCTTTTGTTGGTTGTATTGCTGGTGGGTTATCATTACTGGTGTAAGGTTTATCTAAATAAACTGCGTAAAGGAATATTGGATCGAAGCGGTCGATATTTTCGTTTGTTTAATGAGCTTCCGCTAATTATTTTTATTCCAATCTTAATTATGGTGGTTGTGAAGCCATTTTAAGCGGTGTGTAATGCAGCAATTTTAGCGCTGAGACGTTCCACGCGTTCTTTGAGTGCATCGATCTCAGTGTAAAAACTATCTGTTTCAGGGCGGGTAGGCAAAAACCGAATCTCTTCTTTGAGGTATTCATCCAGATTAGCAAGCAAGCTACAGCCAGCGCCTTTGTACCAAGAGGCTTTCCATTTTAAGTAGAGTGCAAGCTGGTGGGCAGGAAGTTCGCCAATGATATCTGCAAGCATCATTTCCCAATCGATTTGTGCATCGGCAAGAATCTCCTGAAAACGAGTCGCAAGCGTACTGTCACCGGATACCTTAATGGTTTTGCCAAACATGGCATCGGCTTTATTCTTTGTTGTTAACAGTGTGAAAAAGTCTACTGCATTCCCGCTTAGTATGGCATCAGGAGTATTCTGGCATTGTGCTTGAATTTGTATGCCGTCAGCGTGGGGGAGGATGAAGAGTGTTTGTTGCGGTGAGCTAATCTCAACTGCGATAACTTTCCCTTCTAGGTAGCTTAGATGCTGCAGGGTGATAGGGTCACGTTTCAGTAGCTGGTTGCAGATATCTTCTGCAGTTGTGAAAAACGTGGCTTGCAGCATCTCAATCATTAGAAGGGCTCTTTATAGGTTAAGGTTTGATGCCGGTATGAAGCGCAACAATCCCGCCTGTCATATTTTGAAATTTACAGTTGGTTAAGCCTGCTTCCTGCATCATTCTTTTCAGTGTTTCTTGGTCGGGATGCATGCGAATTGATTCGGCTAAGTAGCGATAGCTCTCAGCGTCACCCGCAATGGCTGAGCCCATATGAGGAAGAATGTTAAATGAGTAAAAGTCGTAAGCTTTAGTCAGTAACGGATTATCGGTTTTAGAAAACTCCAAAACCATTACTTTTCCACCCGGCTTCAGTACGCGTGCCATTGAGCGCAATGCCGCATCTTTGTCGGTCACATTTCTCAGACCAAAAGCAATTGTGATTACATCAAACGAGTTGTCTGGGAAAGGAAGTGCTTCAGCGTTGGCTTGTACAAATTCGACATTGCCTGTGACCCCTTTATCCATCAGCTTGTCTCTACCTACTTTAAGCATAGAGTCGTTGATATCGGCTAAAACGACTTTGCCGCTTGGGCCAACGAGGCGAGAAAAGCGCATCGTTAGATCGCCCGTGCCGCCTGCGATATCGAGAACGGTATGGCCTGTACGGACTCCGCTTTGTTCGATAGTGATACGTTTCCACAAACGGTGAACACCGCCAGACATCAGATCATTCATCAGGTCGTATTTGCCAGCGACGCTGTGGAATACATCAGCAACACGCTGTACTTTTTCTTCTTTTTTTACATCTTCGAAGCCAAAGTGAGTGGTGTCATCGTTTCGCTGGTCAGTCATTTCAGATGTCCTGAGTGGTCTTAAAATTGAATGGTCGAATTGTACCCATATGAGGGAGTGTTGTCTTGGGAATGTCGGTAGGAACTTTAGTTGTGTCCCTAAAAATACAGCCAAGTAGTCATCTACTGAGTCGTGCTTACCTAGCCACGTGCAATCATTCCGCCATCTCTGCTCTCACCGGCCTCTGCTAGTTTATTCAGATATTTTGCCCAGTAGTGGTCGTATTCGTAAGCTAGATCATGAAGGCAGTCCCATGTATAAAGGCCACTGTCATGACCATCATCAAAGACTATTTTGATGGCATAATTGCCAGCAGGGATTAACTCTTTAATCCCTACTAGCTTTTTCCCTGTTTGAAGTACCCCATTACCAATGCCATGCCCACGAACCTCTGCTGAGGGGGAGTAGACACGGAGATACTCGGCCGTAAGCTCGAATCGCTCAGAACCGTATGCAAGCTCCAGCGTACGTGATTTTTTATGCAGAGTTATCTCAGTTGGTAATGGCGCTGTCGACATAATAGGGTCTCTTTTCGGTTTACATTACAGTATGTAGTGACTTAGATCTTCGTCTTGACTAAGCTCGCTCAATTGTTGATCGACGAAGGCACGGTTAACGGTAATTGTCTGTCCAGAGCAGTCGGAGGCTGAAAATGATAGCTCTTCCAATAGACGTTCCATCATCGTGTGCAAACGACGTGCGCCAATATTTTCGGTGCTTTCATTGACTTCAAAAGCGAGTTCCGCCACGCGGTGGATGCCATCGTCAGTAAATTCAACATCGACACCTTCCGTGTTAAGAAGTGCTTTGTATTGCTCGGTTAACGAAGCATTGGGTTCTTTAAGGATGCGGCGGAAGTCATCAGGCGTTAGCGCGTTTAGCTCTACTCGAATAGGTAAGCGACCTTGTAGCTCTGGAATAAGATCCGATGGTTTAGAAAGGTGGAACGCGCCAGAGGCGATAAACAGGATGTGATCTGTTTTGATCATTCCATATTTAGTACTGACCGTGCAGCCTTCTATCAGGGGTAACAGGTCACGCTGCACACCTTCGCGCGATACTTCACCGCTATTGTTTGAGCCGTTTTTACATACTTTATCGATCTCATCTAAGAAAACGATACCGTGCTGTTCAACCAATTCAACGGCGTTTTGCTTAAGCTCGTCTTCTTTGACCAAATTAGCGGCTTCTTCATCCGTCAGCATTTTGAAGGCTTCTTTTATCTTCATCCGGCGTGACTGTTTCTTGCCACCGTTCATTCCGGAGAACATGCCTTGCAGCTGATTGGTCATCTCTTCCATGCCTGGAGGAGCCATGATTTCGACACCCATTTGCGGTGGAGCTACATCGATATCGATCTCTTTGTCGTCCAGCTGTCCTTCACGCAGCTTTTTGCGGAAAACTTGACGCGTTGCGCTGTCTTCTTGTTTTTCAGGTTGCTCACCTAAGTTAGCGGGTCTTGCGGGTGGAAGCAGGGCGTCAAGAATACGCTCTTCGGCGGCTTCTTCCGCACGGAAGCGAACTTTTTCCATCTCTGTTTCGCGAAGCAGCTTGATCGACATATCAACTAAGTCACGGATGATCGTTTCAACATCACGGCCGACATAGCCAACTTCTGTGAATTTAGTTGCTTCAATTTTGATAAAAGGGGCGTTAGCTAGTTTTGCCAATCGACGGGCAATTTCAGTTTTACCAACACCGGTAGGGCCAATCATCAGGATGTTTTTGGGAGTGACTTCAGTACGTAGCTCGTCATTAAGCTGCATACGGCGCCAGCGGTTTCTCAGCGCGATAGCAACTGCGCGTTTAGCTTCATCTTGTCCGATGATGTGGCGATCCAGCTCGGATACAATTTCACGTGGGGTCATGTTAGACATATGTTAGCTCCTTAGCTGGCAGCAGAATCGAGTTGTTCGATGGTTAGATTTCCGTTGGTGAAGACGCAGATACCTGCTGCAATATGCAAGCTTTTTTCGACGATCTCCTTTGCGCCTAAGTCTGTGTTATCAGTTAATGCGCGAGCGGCAGCTAGAGCAAAGTTACCGCCCGAGCCAATAGCAATGACGCCATCTTCGGGCTCGATTACATCCCCGCTTCCTGATATGAGATAGGTCTTTTCTTTATTCGCAACGAGCATGAGAGCTTCTAAGCGACGGAGTACGCGGTCGCTTCTCCATTCGCGAGCAAGATGAATGACGGCATTAACGATGTTGCCTTGGTGTTTTTCTAATTGCTGCTCGAAAAGGTCGCGTAATGTGATAGCGTCAGCTGTAGAACCAGCAAAACCAGTAATAACAGCATGCTTGGTGAGCACGTTTACTTTTTTTGCGCTGCCTTTCATGACTGTATTGCCTAATGAAACTTGGCCATCACCACCGACGACCACTTTATCTCCGCGGCGTACCGATACAATCGTTGTCATTTTCTGCTCCTAGAGTGGGAGTTTGTATTAGAGCGCATTACGTATAAAGCGATGTAAAGGTCGTAATGCGGCTTGCGTTATGGGTTTACAGAAAGATGGTGACGCTGAGATGAATTTCAAGGCTTTTTGTCGTAAAAGCCTTCTTTAAGAAAACGAATGGATGGTAGGGGGACGTATCTAAATTATTGTTTGATGCGTAATGGTTGAATGTTCTGTTGTACCAGTTTGTCATAAGCTTTGGATAAGCGTGAGCGGTTATCGAAAGGCCCTAAACGAACGCGGTACCATGTTGTACCGTCTTTGTTTTTACTGGTATCTGTATGGACGTTGGGTAGTCCAAGTAAAATTAACTGAGCACGCATTCTTTCCGCATCGGCTTTTGCTTTAAAAGAACCCGCTTGCAGCAGATATGATTGCTGGCTTTTAGCGTCTTTTGGTGTCGATTTATAGGCATCGACTTTGGCGGTTTCGACTTCGCTTTTTTTCAGCATCTCGTAAAATTCAAAACGCTTAGTATCATTTTGGTTGGTCGACTTTTCTGTCACTGGCGCTTTGTTCTTCGCAGGGACTTTTTCAGTGACCTTGTTTGTTGTTTTAGGAGTGCTTTTGGCTATTGGGGTATGTTTTTCACTGCCTGGTTCTACTTGTGTAAGCTTGAAAAGGCCAAAGCTAAGGCCTCCCAGTAAAAGCAAAGTGATTGCGAGTAAGCCTGTTGGGAAACGCCTTTTTGTTTTGGGCGCTGCTTTCTTAGGGCTTGGTCGCGAGCGGCTAGCTGACGCAGAGCCGCGTTTGTTTTTTGCATAATCCTTGCGGGAGGCCATGGTTTTACATCTGCTCCGGTGCTGTTACGCCCAGCAGATCTAGACCATTTGCTAGTACGTGTCGAACGGCAACGGCCAAAGTTAGGCGAGCATTACGAATATCGGAATCATCAACCAGCGTTTTTTCCGAATTGTAATAGGTGTGGAAATCACCTGCTAACTCTTTAAGGTAGTTGGCGATCTGGTGTGGTTCTCGAGCAGTGGCTGCATTTTTTACAACCTCAGGGTAGCGCCCTAGGTTGATAACAAGGTTTTTCTCAGATTCAAGCTCTAAATGGGTCAGTGCTGCTTTACCTGTCTCTAAATCCCAGGTTAGGTCGTTCTCCGCCAGTTTGCGGAAGATTGAGCAGACGCGTGCATGTGCATACTGAATGTAATAAACAGGGTTGTCCGCAGACTGAGATCGAGCAAGGTCTATATCAAATGTTAGATGGCTATCTGATTTTCTTGCGGCTAAGAAATAACGTGTCGCATCGCGACCGACTTCATCAATTAGATCGCGGAGGGTTAAATAGCTGCCGGCACGCTTCGAGATTTTAACCTCTTCGCCCCCACGCATTACTGTAACCATTTGGTGTAATACATAATCAGGCCATCCTTTAGGGATGCCTACGTCTAGAGCCTGCAGTCCAGCGCGTACACGCGTAATGGTGCTGTGGTGATCTGCGCCTTGTTCATTTAAAACACATTCGAAACCGCGTTGCCATTTGTCGAGGTGGTAAGCTACGTCAGGTACGAAGTAAGTGTAACCGCCATCAGTCTTACGCATGACTCGGTCTTTATCATCACCAAAGTCTGTCGTGCGCAACCATAATGCGCCGCCATCTTCGTATGTAAAACCGTTTTTGATGAGTGTTTGAACGGCCGCTTCTACTTTTCCTTCAGAATAAAGTGAAGATTCGAGGAAGTAGACATCAAAATCCACAGCGAAGGCTTTTAAGTCTAAGTCTTGTTCGCGGCGAAGATAAGCAACGGCAAAGTGACGAATTGACTCTAAGTCATCTGCATCTTTAGCGCCGGTAAACGATTGGTCTTCGGATTTTACAGTGTCTCCTTGCATGTAGCTTTCGGCGAGATCAACGATGTAATCTCCACGGTAACCATCTTCTGGCCAGCTAGCATCATCAGGCGTTAGGTTTTTACAACGGGCTTGAACGGAGAGGGCTAAGTTGTTGATCTGCTGGCCCGCATCGTTGTAATAGAATTCACGTGTAACATCCCAGCCATTCGCGTCCATAATACGGCAGAGGCAATCGCCGACAGCAGCGCCGCGGCCATGACCAATATGTAGAGGTCCTGTTGGGTTTGCTGAAACAAACTCAACTTGAACTTTTTTACCTGCGCCATCGTTATTGCGGCCGTAGTTCTCTTTTTGATCAAGAATGGTGGTTATTAAACTGTTGGTAGAGGCTTCACTAATAAAAAAGTTAATAAAACCAGGGCCCGCAATTTCAGTTCGCGTTAGGTTTTCTGATTGAGGCAGTGCAGCGACAAGCTTCTCAGCTAGTTGACGTGGATTGCTGCGTGCAGGCTTTGCTAACGTGAGCGCAATATTAGATGCGTAATCGCCGTGGCTTTTGTCGCGCGTGTTCTCAACCATAATGTTGGGTCGCACATCGCTTGGTAGCGTGCCGTTTTCAATCAGTGTTTTAAGGGCAGAATCAATCAGTCCTGCAATAACTTGTTTCATTAGTGTACATATACCGTTTGGGTGAATCGGTGGGTCATGAGACGTTTTAGATTGTGTGGCGGAGTAATCACCCACTACCTATCATCGGAGTTCGACCTCTAAAGAACCGTGCATTATCCCTGTTAATCGGCGCCTTGTTAAGGGGGCAGGGCACTCTTCTGCTTAAAAAGTATCCGCTGGGTCAACATCTATTGACCAGCGAACCTTGCGCGCCTCTTTATTCTGCTCCAAGTACCAGCAGAGGTTGGCTAACAATTGATGCAGTGCTTTGCGGTTTTCTGCGTATATCATCAGTTGCGCTCTATGCATGCCTGCTCGCTTTTCCATGGGTGACGGGAATGGTCCAATCCAATGGACACCGTGGGGAAGTAGCATGTCATCTTCTAATTGCTGTCTTAGAGCGCCTAGGAATGATTCCGCTCTATATTGTGTGGTAGTTTCGGCGCGGAGTAAGGCGTAATGGGTATAAGGTGGAAGCTGGGCTATACGGCGATTATGCAGTTCCTCTTGAGCGAACGCGCTGTAACCATGTTCTACCAGTGTCTGTAAAATGGGGTGGTCTGCGTGATAAGTTTGCATCATAACGGTCCCAGGGTGATCTGCTCTTCCTGCACGTCCCGCTACCTGCAAAATGAGTTGTGCCGTTCGTTCCATCCCTCTGAAATCTGCGCTGAATAAGCCGCTGTCAGCATTAATGATGGCCACCAAAGTGACTTTGGGGAAATGGTGCCCTTTCGCCAGCATCTGTGTCCCGACTAATATACAGGGGGCTCCAGTGTTTACTTGATTCATGATGTCATGCATCGCGTCTTTACGTTGAGTGCTGTCGCGATCAACACGTATCACGGGGAAGTCAGGAAATAGATTCTGTAAAGCTTGTTCGCTTCGTTCAGTGCCAACACCGACCGGTTGTATTTGATCACTGTTGCATTCCGGGCATCGCTGAGGAATGCCTTGCTGCTTATCACAGTGATGGCAATGCAAATGGGGTGGACTCTTATGCAGTGTCATATGAGCGTCGCACCGAGTGCAATCGGCGATCCATCCGCAATCATTACAAGATAGTGTGGGTGAGTAGCCTCTTCTGTTAAGGAATACAAGAACTTGAGTGCCTGCGTTGAGATGTTGGCCAATCGCGGTGACTAGCTGGTTAGAAAGGCCTTCGCTTAATTTTTCCTGTCTAATGTCTAGCAGTTTGAATGCTGGAGGTGCTGAATTGCCCGCTCTTTGGGTCATTTTTAGCCATTGGTAACGCCCTTCAACCGCATTGTGGAGTGTCTCTAAAGAGGGGGTGGCGCTACCTAGTATGACAGGCGTGTTTTCAGAGCGCGCTCGCATCACCGAGAGGTCTCGCGCTGAATAACGAAAACCGTCCTGTTGTTTGAAAGAGGGGTCGTGTTCCTCGTCGATTATGATAATGCCTGGTGTTTTTAGGGGGGTGAAGATGGCTGACCGTGTGCCAATAACTATACGAGCAATGCCTTCTCTTGCTTGAAGCCATGCATCAAGTCGTTGTCTGTCAGTTAAATTGGAGTGCAAGATGGCAATCGGTACTCCAAATCTTTTTTTAAAGCGCGAGACGGTTTGAGGTGTAAGTCCTATTTCTGGTACGAGTATAAGTGCCTGCTTGCCTGCTCTTAGGGCTTTCTCGATAGCTTGTAGGTAGATTTCTGTTTTACCCGAGCCGGTAATGCCTTCAATGAGGCTGACAGAAAAGCCCTCGTGTTTATTAATTTGTGCAAGCGTTGTTTGTTGTTCTG
Organism: Neptuniibacter victor; assembly: GCA_027943745.1. Lineage (GTDB taxonomy): Bacteria > Pseudomonadota > Gammaproteobacteria > Pseudomonadales > Balneatricaceae > Neptuniibacter > Neptuniibacter victor. The sequence goes on from AP025763.1 coordinate 341,655, forward strand.
GGTTCAGTGTTAAAGGTGCTTCGTGAAGTATATTTTCAATGGCTAGCTTATGCTCACGATGAAAGCTTTCTACGAGAGATTTTTTCTCCAATGCTGAAAGTGATTGGGTGTTGCCGCCTTCAGCTCGGATAGCATCCTCACTGATGCCTTGAGGATGCTCCAGGATCAATGTAAGGAGCTCTCTTTGGCGTAGGGCATTGGCTTTCAGCTGTGAAATTGTTGCACCTTCTTTGCTACGCCATAGCGTCTCATGCTGGTGTTCGCAGGCATGGCCCTTGCGAAGGAGTACTGGAATCGCTTGCTGTAAGGCATCTCCTTCAGGGTGCTGATAATAGCTAGCTGCCCAACGCGCCAGTTTAAACAGATGTTGAGGTAGAGGAGGTGTAGTATCTAGCCTTTTTTTTGCACGCTTAAGTTTGTTGATTGCAAAGTCACTTGTATCGCTAACCTCTACTAAAATGCCGATTACATCGCGCTTGCCAAAAGGAACTAATAAGCGAATACCCGGTTCTAAATCAGCGTTATCTTCGTCACTTGGCGGCAAGTAATCGAACAGGCGGCGTAATGGGCTAGGTATGGCGAGGCGTAAAATGATCATAATTACTTTGGTTGCTCATTTTTTAAGCGTTTTTAAGTTGATATGCGTTATATGCATGCGTATAATCCGCCGCCTATCTTAACGTACCGGTGATTTTAGCTGGTAGTTTAAATCAATGCGGTGCCTGGCAGAAGATCAGGTGGCGGCATGAATATTATGAGGTTTACCATGAAAGCTGATATCCATCCTAATTACGTTGAAATTTCTGCTACTTGTTCTTGCGGAAATGTTGTTAAAACTAAATCAACGCTAGGTAAAGATCTGCACTTAGATGTTTGCTCCGCTTGCCACCCTTTCTACACAGGTAAGCAGAAAGAAGCTACTTCTGGTGGTCGTATCGATCGTTTCAACAAGCGTTTCGGCGCTCGCGGCGTGAAAAAATAAGTAACGCTCCAATGAGAATTCTGAAAAAGGCGCTTCCTATATGGGGCGCCTTTTTTATTGCCTGCCATTCTCAGGTCTTTGCGCAATGTGGTAATGCTTCGCTGTCTGAGCCGGTTGTTATCGCTCATGTTTATGATGGCGATACGGTGAAACTTGAGGATGGGCGAAGAGTTCGCCTTATCGGTTTGAATGCTACTGAGGTGGGTAAAGATGGAAGGGAGAGTGAGCCTTGGGCTGATGCCGCTACCTATAGGTTAAAAGCGATTTTAGGTGAAGGTGCTGCGAGACTCTCTTTGGGTGTGCAGAAACAGGATAGGTATAAACGCTGGTTGGGGCATCTATATATTAACGGTGAGCTACTGGCTGAGCGTTTGCTGAAAGAGGGGCTGGCTTATCATATTAATATCCCACCAAATTCTGTTTTTTCAGAATGTTTGAAAGCAGCTGAGCTTGAGGCGGCCGAAGAAAAGAGAGGTTTGTGGCAAACGTCTCCTTGGCGAGCAATATCAAGTTTGAAGGATAATGAATCGGGTTTCAGGTTGCTGAAAGGAAAGGTAACTGCTCTTAAATCTATTCGATCAGGCTGGATTCTAGAGATCGATGATCTGCTGGCGGTTAAGATTAGTCGTGCAGTAGGGAGCAGTTTTTTAGCAGTTTTGGACTCGCCTAATCTTATTGGCCGAACTATCGCTGTGCGTGGTTGGATTCGCCCTAAAGCAGTTAATGCTCCTGCTCATTATCAGCCGTGGTTTATGGTTCTTACCCATAAAGTGCATCTTCAACCCCACTTTTTTTAGTACTTTAGATTTAACTGACCGAAAAAACACCAATTGAATGATTATGGTAGTTGTTCGCTAAATTCCTTTTCTATATAGTTCAGGGTTCGACTTTTTAACTAGATTGGAACAGCAGCTATGTCTGATGATATGAAACAAGCCGCACTTGATTACCATGAGTTTCCTCGTCCAGGTAAGATCAGTGTGGAACTATCTACGCCAGCTGAATCTCAGCTTGATCTTTCTTTGGCGTACAGCCCAGGTGTAGCTGAGCCGGTTCGTGAAATTGCTAAGGATCCTGAAAACGCATACCGTTACACGGCAAAAGGTAACTTAGTTGCAGTAATTACAAACGGTTCAGCAATTTTAGGCCTAGGTGATTTAGGTCCTTTGGCTTCTAAGCCTGTAATGGAAGGTAAGTCACTGCTGTTCAAGCGCTTTGCCGGTTTGGATTCTATTGATATTGAAGTAGATGCTGAAAGCCCGCAGGCGTTTATTGATACTGTGGCACGTATTGCTGATACATTTGGCGGTATTAACTTAGAAGATATTAAAGCACCTGAGTGTTTTGAAATTGAGCGCGTTTTGATTGAGCGTTGTAATATCCCTGTATTCCACGATGATCAGCACGGTACTGCGATTGTAACTGCTGCTGGTATGATCAGTGCGTTGGAAGTTGCTGGTAAAACGCTAGAAGAAGCATCAATTGTTTGTCTAGGTGCGGGTGCTGCAGCAAATGCGTGCATGAAGCTGCTAGTTAACATGGGTGCTAAGATCGAAAATATCTACATGATCGATCGTACAGGTGTTATCCATTCTGGCCGTGAAAACCTTACACCAGAAAAAGCTGCGTTTGCATCTGAAACTGATAAGCGTACCTTGGATGATGCAATTGAAGGTGCTGACGTTTTTGTTGGTCTGTCAGGTCCAAACCTTCTTTCTGCTGAGCAGTTAACTAAAATGGCTGCTAACCCTGTTGTGTTTGCGTGTGCAAACCCAGATCCAGAGATTCGTCCTGAACTTGCGCATGAAACGCGCGATGACGTGATCATGGCGACAGGTCGTTCTGACTACCCTAACCAGGTAAATAACGTATTGGGCTTCCCATTCATCTTCCGTGGTGCAATGGATGTTCGTGCGACAGCAATCAATGAAGAGATGAAAGCAGCAGCTGTTCGTGCTCTAGTTGATCTTGCTAAGCAGCCTGTTACTCAGGAAGTGCTAGATGCTTACGGCCTAGAGTCTCTTGAATTTGGTGCGGGTTACATTATCCCTAAAGCAACAGATTCTCGCTTGTTGGGTGCTGTATCTACTGCAGTTGCTCAAGCGGCGATTGATTCCGGCGTGGCGCGTTTGCCAATGCCTGAGAATTATCCTCTTTCATAAGCATTGCTTATTGAAGTGAAAACAAAACCGGCTCATGCCGGTTTTTTTGTGCTCATGTGAAAGCATATGAAAGAGTAGAAGCGCTTTAAAAAAGTTCTTCTGTTGCGTTGCTCTTGCTGATGCTGGCCGGTGCTGCGTAGCCTTTAGGTACATTTTTATGACGGAAGTACTCATAGACCGCATCTTCTTGCCCGGGGTAAGCGCGTTTCCCGCTTTTAGGATCAATTTTAACGCTTACAATGCCTTCGGGTGGTTTGGGCGCACTTTCAGGGCTATTTTTTAGTGCCTCGCGCATGAAATCTATCCAAATAGGAAGGGCGGCAGTTCCGCCGAACTCTCTACGGCCTAAGGTTTTGGGTTGGTCGAACCCGACCCATGCTGTGGCAACATACTGTTGGTTAAAACCAGAAAACCATGCGTCTTTTTGATCGTTTGTTGTGCCTGTTTTTCCGGCAATATCATTTCTTTTTAGGACGAGTGCTTTTCGACCTGTGCCGCGACGAATGACGTCTTGCATGATGTTGTAGGTTAGGAACGTGACTTTCTCATCATAGATTCTTGGGGCTATTGTGCTCGAATCTATCGCGCAATTTTCGCATGCTGTCATGGGGGATGCGGTATATAGGTTTTTACCAAAGGCGTTGTCTATTCTCTGAATAAAGAAGGGCTCCACTTTGAAGCCGCCGTTTGCAAATGCGGCATAGCCTGTAACGAGCTTTAATGGTGTGACATCGGCACTGCCAAGGGAAAGTGACAAGTTGTTGGGAAGTTTACTGCGGTCAAAACCCGCGAGTTCCAGATATGCTTGTGCTGTTGGTATTCCAATAGCACGCAGTAGTCTAATTGAAACTAGGTTTCGAGATTTATAAAGCGCTTCTCTTAAGCGGGTGGGGCCGTAGAACTTCTTGCTTGAATTCTCAGGGCGCCAGTTGCCTTCAAGTTTGGTGTCATGGAATACAATCGGTGCATCGTTGATTAGAGACGCAGGCGAATAGCCTTGATTTAGCGCTGCTGCGTAAATAAAGGGTTTGAAATTGGAGCCCGGCTGGCGAACGGCTTGGGTGCTGCGATTAAATTTGTTATGTGTGAAGTTAAAACCGCCGACAAGAGAGACGATCGCGCCGTTTTTGGGGTCAAGAGAAACAAGTGAGCCTTGGACTTTGGGGACTTGTGTTAAATGGATTTTTCCTTCTTTCTCTCGAATGCGAATTAGATCGCCGACTTTGAGTATATCGCTCGCTTTTTTGGGGCTTTTCCCAGTGCGGTTGACATTTTTATAGGGTTTGGCCCAGGACATGCCCTCCCAGCTGAGGGTTGCAGTCTGGCTGTCTTTTAATAGTAATTCTGCGCTGTTGTCATCGTTAATGCTCAGAACTAGGGCAGGCTTTAGTACGCCGTAGCTAATCGTCTTATTAAGCTTCTTCTCTAGTGTGGCTCTGTCTGATGTGATATCCCATTCTGCTTCTGCGCCAAAGTAACCATGCCTTTCCGAGTAAGCGATAAGACCGTTTGAAACTGCATCGTTGGCTGTTTCCTGTAAGTTGCTTTCTAGCGTGGTGTAGACAACATAGCCATCGGTATATAAGCCTTCACCGTATTGTTCGTATAGCTTTTTGCGGACCATTTCAGCTACATAATAGGCGCGAAGCTCAATGTCACTTGTGTGGTATTTGGCTGATACAGCGGTCGTTTTGGCTTCTTCAAGTGCTTGATCATCGATAAAACTAAGCGAGTGCATCCGCTTTAATATCCAATTTCTTCTCTCTAGTGCCCTTTTCGGATTGGTGATTGGATTGTAGGCAGAGGGGGCTTTGGGTAAGCCTGCGATCATTGCGTGTTGCGCAAGGCTCAAGTATTCGATGTTCTTGCCGTAATATACATTAGCGGCTGCTTGAATACCGTATGAGCGGTGACCTAGATAGATTTTATTGATGTAGAGTTCGAAGATCTCTTGTTTGCTGAGTTCTTGCTCGATGCGAAGGGCAAGAAGGATCTCCATGAACTTGCGGCTAAATGTTCTTTCGCGAGTTAGGAAGAAGTTTTTTGCCACCTGCATTGTAATCGTTGAACCACCACTTTGGATGCGACCGGTAGTGCCGAGTTGATAGGCGGCGCGAATGAGGCCTTTGATATCTATTCCGTGGTGATCAAAGAATCGACTATCTTCTGCAGCGGTGAGTGCTTGAACAAACTGAGGAGGTATCTCTTCAAATTTTATAGGTGTGCGGCGTTTTTCGCCGAATTCGGCTATTAACTTTTCGTCTTTTGAGTAGATTCTCAAAGGCGTTTGAAAACGAATGTCACGTAAAGTTTCTACGTCCGGCAGTTGCGGAGAGTAATAGTAATATGCGCTTGCAAGGGCAATTGTGCCGATGAAGAAACAAAAAATACCTAATTTAAACAAAAGTTTGAAAAGCGAAAACATAGGTGACATGCTAATCTGATAGTTAAGTAAGTGATTAATAGCCTATTATATAGATAGGTTACCTCTTTGCCCTAGCGTATATTGAATTTTAATTTATGCTAATAAACGGTAGAGTCTAAGTAATAGAGTAATAAACACACATTAACGCAGTATTAAGTTAGGGAATATATTTGTGTTTGGCTTTTTGGGAAACAAGTCGAGTAGCTTAGTCGGACTGGATGTGGGTTCATCTTCAGTCAAGTTGGTTGCCCTTTCTAAAAGCGGTAAAAGCTATACATTGGAAGCCTATGCAGTGGTTTCATTACCACCCACCGCCGTCATTGATGGCAATATTCAAGATGTAGGTGAGGTTGGCGCGACCATTGAAAAAGCTATTAAGGTTGCTGGCGGGAAAATGTCTTCCGCGATTGCAGCCGTGCCAGCTTCTGCTGTTATCACCAAAAGAATAGAGATGAGCAATGCTTTTTCTGAATTTGAGTTAGAAGACCAAATAAAAGTTGAAGCTGATCAATTTATCCCTTATCCCTTGGATGAAGTCGCTTTAGACTTTGAGGTGCTGGGTTCAGTTGAAAATAATGATAACTTGAATCGTGTGCTGCTGGTGGCTTGCCGTAAAGGTGATGTTGAGCAGCGTGAAGATGCAATTAATAGTGCAGGCTTGAAATGCGAAGTTGTTGATGTTGATACTTATGCGGTTGAAAGAACCTTTCCTCTGATATCGACAGAGCAGCGTGGCTCAGACTATCTTATCGGTGTTGTCGATATCGGCGCAGCAACGCTCACGCTGAATGTATTTAAGGGTGATGAGATCGTTTATAGCCGCGAGCAAGCTTTTGGTGGTAATGATCTAACTAATTCAATTCATCAGCAGTATGGAATGAGCATTGAAGAGGTTGAGCAATCCCTTCGCCTGAATGATCTTTCCCCTGAAATTAATGAGATGGTTGTTTTGCCTTTTAGGGGGACTGTTGCACAGCAGGTTTCTCGTTCACTTCAATTTTTCTACTCTTCTGGGGCTCATAGTGAATTATCCGCTTTGTATCTTTCGGGGGGGACGGCGACTATCGATGGGTTGGCAGAACAGTTGTCGGAAGAGCTAGGTATTAATACCGAAATGGCAAATCCATTTTCGCCTATGTCGGTCAACTCGAGAGTAAACAAATCCAGACTTGAAAGAGATGCGCCTTCTTTAGTGAAAGCGTGCGGGTTGGCAATGCGTGGATTTGAGGACTAGGGACAGATATGGCTACGATAAATTTAAGACCCTGGCGTGAAGAGCGGTCTCAAGAAAGGCAGAAGCAATTTTCGATGAATCTGCTGGGCGCAGCAATTTTTGCCGCGCTGATTGTGTTTGCTATCGGTTACTATTTTGACATGATGAAAGATCGTCAAAATGACCGTAATGGCTATCTTAAGTCTGAAACAACTAAGTTAGATCGAGATATTGCAGCTATACGTGAGCTGAAGGAAAAGCGGGCTAAATTATTAGAACGATTAAATGCAATACAGGATCTTCAGGGTTCTAGGCCCTTGATTGTGCGTAATTTTGATGAGTTAGTGCGTGTGCTGCCTGATGGGGTGCATTACTCGTCAGTATCTAGGCGGGCCGATAAAGTTTCGATTGCAGGCTTAGCGCAAGAAAATCTTGATGTTTCATCGCTTATGCGAAACTTGGATGGCTCTATTTGGTTTGGAGAACCGAATCTTAGTGGGGTGGGGAAGTCAGGAGAAGATATGAAGTCATTTAATCTTTCTGTTCCTGTGACTAAGCCCAAGGATGAGGGGGGTGCTCAATGAGCGCGTTGAAAAATGCCTTTAAAGGCTTTGATCCCAATGATATGGATTTTTCAGCTTCTGGGAACTGGCCTATAGGCGTGAAAGTTGTTTGTTACCTGCTGGTTATTGGCATTATCGTTGCGGCAGGGTGGCATTTTTATATCACAGATAAACAAGCAGGATTAAAACGAGAAATAGCGAAAGAGCCAGGTTTAAAAAGCGTTTACCAAGAAAAAGCTTTTCAGGTGGCTAATTTAGCTGCTTTAAGAAAGCAGATGGAAGATGTTGAAGGTAAGTTTGAAGAGCTGAAAAAGCAACTTCCTACGGAGAAAGAGGTGCCTGGTCTGTTGGATGATATTACCAATTTAGGTACGGATAGCGGTTTGGATATAGGATCAATTAATCTTGCGGCAGAATCGAAAAAAGAATTTTATATCGAGCTGCCGATTAATATTAATGTGTCTGGCTCGTATCATCAGCTAGGTCAATTTGTAAGTGGTATAGCAGGTCTATCGCGAATTGTGACATTGCATGATTATTCTATTAGCCCATCGGGTAACAAAGTTTCCATGCAAATTAGCGCTAAAACTTACCGATATGATGATACTAAGTAGGATTTGATAAGATGAATTCAAATATTAGAATTGTCGTTATGTCTTTTTGCGTTCTGCTGCTATCTGGTTGTGTAGATTGGGTAGAAGGAACGGATGATCTCAAACGCTTTGTGGCCGATGCGCAAGCAAAACCTTCTGGTCGTATTGAGCCTTTGCCAGAATTTAAGCCTTATCATAGCTTTGTATACAAAGGTGCTTCGATGAGAGAGCCGTTCTCTCCTCTTATTCCTATTATTGCTACTTCGGCGATCGAGGAAAAGTTAGACGAGGCTGCTCCAAACGGCATACAGCCAGATGAAAAGAGAGAGAAAGATTATCTTGAATCGTTTGCGCTTGATCAGTTGATTATGGTCGGCACTATTACGCAGAAGGCCGATGATACATTGTGGGCGTTGATTCGAGACCAGAATTCGGAAATCCATCGAGTGACTGTTGGTAATTTTATGGGGTTGGACTTTGGTGAGATTGTAGCGCTTGATGAACGAAAAATAGAATTATTAGAAATTGTAACGAACGGGCGTGGTGGTTGGATGAAACGACCACGAAGCCTAGCCTTGGATGAGCAGGAATAAGGGATATTATTGTGAATATTTGGGTCCCCATGATGACTGATTTTAAAGCGCATATTCATACGAAAGCTCGTTTGATTGGTGTTGCATTCTTCAGTCTACTTTTGTCGGAGTGGGCGGCAGCAGAAATTTTGATGAAAAATGCTAATTTTGTTGCTTTGCCTGGCGGGAAAGTTGAACTGCGATTTGATTTTGATTCGGCTCCTCCTTCTCCACAGGCGTATATGATTAATGAGCCAGCTAGGTTGGTGATGGACCTATGGGGGGTTGAGAGTGACCTCAAAAGCCGCTCTTTAGATGTAAAAACAGGTAAAGTGGATGGTGTGAATTTCGCGCAAACTGATGGCCGTTTGAGAGTTGTCACGAGCTTGTATGAACCATCAGGGTATAAAACCTTTACCGAAGGTAATAGTTTATTTGTTGTCCTGCAGGATAGTGGTAATAATGCTCCTGCCGTTAAGAGTGCTTCGGCTGAAAATGTAGTTTCAAAGTCTAGCTCTCAGGCAGCTCCTATGAAATCGTTTGAACCACAGCGTACCAAAGTTCAAGGCATGGACTTTGAGCGTGTTGAAGGTGGTATCGGGCGTGTAACCATTAGCTTATCAGATGATAAAGCGGGTGTGGATATACAGGAAGAGGGTAACAACGTTGTTGTCAATTTAGTTGGTGCAGATCTTTCTCGAGCGCTTGAGCAGCGCGTAGACGTACAGGATTTTGTCACGCCTGTTATGTTTATTGATTCAATGGCAAATGGCGGTAATACCAGTATTCTTGTCAAGCCTAGTGCTGAACCTTACGAATATCTTGCATATCAAACTGATAATAAATTGGTTCTAGACTTCAAGCCGCTAACTCTAGCGCAAAAACAAGAACGGACTAAAGATTTGTTTCCGTTTAGTGGTGAGCAGATAGATCTGAATTTCCAAAATGTTGAATTGCGATCTGTATTGCAAATTATTGCTGAGGTGGCTGAGCTTAATTTGGTTGTAAGCGATACGGTCGGCGGTAATATTACCTTGCGTTTGAAAAATGTTCCTTGGGATCAGGCGCTAGATATTATCCTCAAAACAAAAGGCTTAGATCAGCGTACGGTGGGTAACGTTTTGTTGATAGCCCCTGCCTCGGAAATAGCACAGCGTGAAGAGGAAGAATTAAAAAGCTCTCAAAAAGTTGAACAGCTAGCGCCGCTTCGTACCGATTTTATTCAAGTAGATTACCGTAAAGCTTCTGAGATGATGGGTACTATTCAAAGTGCTAAGTTGGTTTCAGAGCGGGGTTTTATCATGGCGGATGATGAAACTAATGTGTTGATGGTACGTGAGACTGTTAAGGCGATTGAGGAAATTAGGGCAACGCTTAAGCGATTTGATGTTGAAGTTGAGCAGGTGCTTGTCGAGGCTCGCTTGGTTAATGCAACTTCTAATGTAACGAAAGACCTAGGTGTTAAATGGGGCTTTGGCTATAACGATGTTGATAATGGTAAAGGCTGGATCTTAAACAACGATATAGGTTCAATAGACTTTGGTTCACCTCCTACTACAGCAGGCTTACAGGTCGACTTAGGGGCGACAGCAGCCAATGCAGGCTCCATTGCAATTGGTTTCAAACCGGGGGCCAGCAGCTTGTTAGCATTAGAGTTATCGGCTTTGGAATCTGATGGCAAAGCGGAAATTGTTTCTCAGCCTAAAGTGCTGACGACCAATGGCAAGCAAGCAAAAATTGAATCAGGCTCCGAAATTCCTTATCAAACCGTTGAGGATGGTGAGGTTAGTATTGAGTTTAAAGATGTTGTGCTAAGTCTGGATGTTACGCCTCGCATTAATCCGGGTGATCGAATCGCAATGGAACTCGTGATTAAGCAGGATTCTATAGGACAAGTGTTGCCGAACGGAGAGTTAAGTATTGATAATAACGAGCTGAAAACAACGGTTGTTGTGCCTGATGGTCAAACCATTGTTTTGGGTGGCGTTTTTAAAAATGAAACGAGTGAAACTATAAATAAAGTCCCATTGTTAGGTGATCTTCCTATCATGGGAGCATTATTTAGAAACAAAGAAAATACTTCAGAAAAAACAGAGTTGTTAATTTTTATCACCCCTAAATTGGTGCGTAACTCATTAACTACTCAGTAGTAATGGTAGTTTGAATTGAACATATTTCTCGTTGGGCCTATGGGCGCTGGAAAAAGCACCATAGGCCGTTTGTTATCTCAAGAGCTTAAACTTGAGTTTGTGGATTCCGATCGCGAAATCGAACAGCGTGCTGGTGCTGATATTCCTTGGATTTTTGATGTCGAAGGTGAATCTGGTTTTCGTGATCGAGAAGAGGCAGTTATCTGTAGCCTCTCTTCTAAAAAGGGTGTTGTTTTATCAACCGGTGGTGGGGCTGTGGTTCGATCAGCGAATCGCTCGGCACTACAGGCGAATGGAACCGTGGTTTATCTTGAAACGTCTATTGAACAGCAGCTGGATAGGACCTCTAGAGATAAAAATCGACCTTTGTTGCAAACAGAAAATCCTCGTGCCGTGTTAGAGGAGCTGATGTCCGTGCGACATCCTCTGTATCTAGATTCAGCTGATATCGTTGTTGTTACAGATAAACGACATCCGAAAGCTGTCGCGACAGAAATTATCAAACAGTTGAAGGCTAATTCCCCTCTCGAAGCGGAATGATTTTAAGTAGGTTATATGCAAACATTGAAAGTTGAGCTTGGGGATCGTAGTTACCCAATTTTTATAGGTCAGGGCCTGCTAGACCGCGGTGTAATGGCTCCCTATATCACAGGTAAACAGGTACTGATTGTTACCAATGAGACAATCGCGCCCTTATATCTTTCAAGGCTCACGGCCACGTTAGATAAGCAGTTTAATGTTGATGTTGTAGTTCTTCCTGACGGTGAGCAATATAAAAACTTAGAACAAATAAATACTATATTTGATGCTTTGCTGGATAAACGTCATAACCGGACTACGACGCTAATTGCCTTGGGTGGTGGTGTTATTGGTGATATGACTGGGTTTGCAGCCGCCTGTTATCAGAGGGGTGTGAGTTTTATTCAGGTGCCTACCACGCTGTTGTCTCAAGTTGATTCTTCGGTTGGAGGAAAAACAGGTGTTAATCACCCTCTTGGGAAGAATATGATTGGGGCGTTTCATCAGCCTCAGTGTGTCGTGATTGATACTGATGTTTTGAATACGTTGCCCGAAGCTGAGCTTTCAGCAGGCATGTCGGAAGTTATTAAGTATGGTTTGATCTATGATGAAGCATTTCTGTGTTACTTAGAAGATCATATTGATGGCTTGATGGGGTTGCAGTCGGACCTGTTGGAGCAGGCTATTTTTCGCTCTTGTGAGATTAAGGCGGAAGTAGTGGCTCAGGATGAGAGAGAAGGTGGTATTAGAGCGTTGTTGAATCTTGGTCATACGTTTGGCCATGCTATTGAAACAGATCAAGGATACGGTGCTTGGTTGCATGGCGAGGCGGTTGGCGCAGGTACCATGATGGCGGCAGATCTTTCATGTCGTTTAGGCTATATAACACCATCAGATGTCGAACGAATACAGAATATTTTAGAAGCGGCCAATTTGCCGATTACGCCACCGGAATCAATGAGTGCTGAAAGATTTGTTGAATTGATGACGGTTGATAAAAAGGTTATAGATGGCAGCATTCGTTTGGTGCTTTTGAAAGCGGTAGGTGATGCAATTGTTACTTCCGATTTCTCTCCTGAAAAGCTGCAGGAAACGTTGCAGGCTGGTCGTGATCTTGGAAACTGCTGTTAGCACTTAGTGATTTTTTATTCGAATTAATTGGTATTGAACAGGCAGAATGAAAAAAAACATTTACTTTGAACCGCCTAGTCGCCTTCAGTTATTGGATAAGCTAAAGCATTTTGTTAGGTTTTCTGATTTCTTATTACTTGTTTCTGGTGATCGGGGTGCAGGTAAAAGTACGTTACTATCGCAATTACAGCCTGACGATAGTGATAATACACTCAATTTCTGTTTGATCTCTCCAGAGTCTGAATTAAGCGAAGAGCAACTTTTAGAATTACTTATTAATCAGTTCCCGTCACATGAGCAGGGAGGGGCTGGCTTTGCTGATCAGTTAAAGGTTTTTCATCTTCAATTGAAAGCGATGCAGGCATCGGGTGTTAAATGCTTGATAGCTATTGATGATGCCGAGTTATTATCTCCTTCTGCGCTGAATTTATTGTTGAATATCCATGCGGCAGATGCTCAGGTGCTGCTTGTTTCTGAAAATAAATATGCGGAATCATTACTGGAATATGATTCAGTAAAGCATATGGAAGGTAGGGTTCACCACCTTATTATTGAAGGAATGACAGGCGCTGAGGCCGCTGAATATCTGGAGATATGTCATCCTGCTGTATCGTCACTACCTGAGAAAAAGAAAAGCGAACTGATACGATTATCTGAAGGAATGCCGGGTCGTATAGAAACACTTTTAGCGGGTGGTAAGGTTGCGATTGCTCCGTCTTCGCGGAAGGTCTCTGCCTTCCCGCTTCCTATGGTTCATATGCTTGGTATTGCTTCGTTGTTGGTCGCGATCGTGGCCGTGTCATTATGGAAATTCATGCCTGAGGAGGCTGTTCCTCAAGAGTTGATTGTCGAAGAACGTGTTTCTAAACCACTGGATGTAGAGATTAACCCCTCGATTGATAGCGAGGAAAAAGCTGCCGCTGTAATCGATGTAAATCGGGAAGTGGCTGTAGAGGAGGTGGAGCGCTTTGTTGAGAGCGATCCAGTTACGGTTTCTGAGGAGGCTGTATCGCCGGAAGTTGATCGTGTCAAATTAGATCTGGCTGCTCGATTAAAAGAGCAAGAGGCCTTGTTACGTAGAAAGGTCCCTTCAGTGGAGCCTGCATTAAAACCAAAGCCGAAAAGTGCTAATGAGGCCGTGGTGGCTTCGAATTTAGAAAATGAGTTGCGAGCGGTTGTGAACGAAAATCGTCTTTCTGGTGTTGCTGCTGAACGCCCTCCTTCTGTTGAGCCTGAAGCTGTTCCGGAGCCTAAGCCGAAAGGCAAAAAAACTCGCGCAAGTGATTCGTCGAAATACGAAAAAGAACTTCTCGGTTGGCCATCTAAGGGCTATACATTGCAAATGCTCGGCGCACGTTCAAAGGCCAGTGCGTTAGATTTTATTGCTAGTCAGGCTGATGCAAGTATGTTTTATCACTTTGAAACCGTCTATAAAGGTCTGCCTTGGCATGTCGTGGTATATGGGCAGTATGCAAACAGGGATATTGCGAATGCTTCGATTAGAAAATTGCCAAAAGCACTGCAAAAAGTGAAGCCTTGGGCAAGAAGTGTACAGGGTGTTCAAATAGATATAAGAAAGAAATAAATCAATAAATAACAAAGAGTTATCTATTGGGTTGAGGGTTTTTTTAAGCGTTTTGACCCTATCAAACAGGGTTTGGAATTTGTTCCAAATCCACTTCGCGTGTAGAATATCTGTCCCTTTTTGCTGAGTGGCGCACATATTGCAGCAAAAAGAATAATTAAGATATTGATTTCTAAGTATTTTTTAAGTGGGAATGGCTTATGAGCAAAGGTCTTTATCGCCCCGGTGAATTCAAAGATAACTGTGGCTTTGGCCTTATGGCACACATGCAAGGTCAAGCAAGTCACGATCTGCTAGAAAAGGCGATCGAAGCACTTGCGTGCATGACACACCGTGGGGGTATCGCTGCAGATGGTAAAACAGGTGACGGTTGTGGCCTGTTGATGCAGAAACCTGATAGCTTCTTGCGCACCGTCGCTAAAGAAGAATTGGGCACCGAGCTAGGCGAATTTTATGCAGTAGGTATGGTGTTTTTACCGCGTGATGCAGCGAAAGCTGATGCCGCGCGTGAAGCGGTAAATACTGCGATTACTAACGAAGGTTTGGGGGTTGCTGGCTGGCGTGTTGTGCCAACCGATGATGCTTGTTTAGGACCTATTGCAAAGGATACGTTGCCTCTTATCGAGCAGGTTTTCATTACTGCTGGCGGTAAGACCGAGCGCGAACTAGCGATAAGCTTGTTTGTTGCGCGTCGTAAGTCCGAACTTGCTATGGCGGCTGATCAGGATTTCTACATCTGTAGTTTTTCTGACAAAGTTATCTCTTATAAAGGGTTAACGATGCCAGTGGATCTGCCTGTCTTTTATCAAGACTTAGCTGATCCTCGCCTAGAGACAGCAGTTTGTACTTATCATCAGCGCTTCTCTACAAATACAGCTCCGCGTTGGCCGTTAGCTCAGCCGTTCCGTTTCTTGGCTCATAATGGCGAGATCAACACTGTTGATGGTAACCGAAACTGGGCGAAAGCACGTGCTAGCAAATTTGCGACTGATCTATTGCCTAACTTAGATGAGCTGCAGCCTATTGTGAATACAACTGGCTCTGACTCCTCCAGCATGGATAATATGTTGGAGTTCCTACTCGTAGGCGGCATGGATCTGTATCGCGCAGTGCGTATGATTGTTCCGCCTGCGTGGCAAAATGTTGAAACAATGGATGCTGATCTTCGTGCATTCTACGATTTCAATTCTATGCATATGGAACCGTGGGATGGTCCTGCTGGTATGGTAATGACCGATGGTCGTTTTGCTGTATGTATGCTGGATCGAAATGGTTTACGCCCATCCCGTTGGGTAATGACTAAGCAAGGCTATATCTGTACTGCATCAGAGATTGGTGTGTTTAGTTATAAGCCTGAAGATATCGTAGCTCAAGGTCGTGTAGGACCAGGTCAAATTTTAGCGATAGATACTGAAACTGGCGATGTACTACATACCCAGGATGTTGATAATCGTTTGAAAGCGGCACAGCCATATAAAAAATGGTTAAGAGAGAATGCGCTTCGATTAGAACAAACCATGGACTTGGAAGAAGAGTCGAAATCATTTGTAGAGATGTCTGCAGATGAAGTTAAGACTCATATGAAAATGTTCCAAGTGACATTTGAAGAACGTGATCAGATTTTACGTCCATTAGGTGAAAGCGGCATGGAAGCTATTGGCTCCATGGGCGATGATAAGCCAATGGCGGTATTATCGCATCGTGTTCGTTCTGTCTATGATTACTTCCGTCAGCAGTTTGCTCAGGTTACCAACCCGCCAATCGATCCTCTACGTGAAGCGATAGTGATGTCGTTGGAAACGTGTATTGGTGCAGAACAAAATGTATTTGAAGAAACTGCAGAGCATGCGCGTCGAGTCATATTAACGACGCCGGTATTGTCCGCAAGCAAATTTAACCGTTTGCGAGATAATCAAGAAGCTGGTTTTGAAGTTGTTCAGATCGATCTGAATTACAACCCTGAAGAACAGACGCTGGCTGAAGCTATTGATAGCATTGCTGATCAAGCGGAGCAGTCTGCGCGCGATGGTAAAGTAATTATCATCCTGACCGATGCTAAAATTGCACGTGGTAGTATCCCTGTGCATGCAGCATTGGCTACCGGTGCAGTGCACCACCGTTTGGTTGATAAAGGTCTTCGTTGCGATTCCAACTTGATTGTTGAAAGTGGCACGGTTCGTGATCCGCATCATTTTGCTGTTTTATTTGGTTTCGGTGCTACCGCTGTTTATCCTTATTTGGCATATCGTGTTCTTAATGACCTATGTGCGGCGGGTGAAATCCAGATTGAGGCGTTACAGTCTCATGAGAATTACCGTAAAGGCATCAATAAAGGCTTAATGAAGATCCTATCTAAGATGGGTATCTCTACGATTGCTTCATATCGCGGTGCACAACTGTTTGAAGCGATAGGATTGAGCTCTGAAGTGGTGGATACATGCTTCAAGGGCGTTACCAGCCGTATTGAAGGTGCTCGTTTTGAGGACTTCCAGTTTGAGCAGGGTTTATTAGCTAAGGAAGCTTGGACTGCGCGTAAGCCAATTCAAGCGGGTGGCCTGCTGAAATATAAGCATGATGGTGAATATCATGCTTATAACCCAGATGTTGTTCGTACAATTCATGAAGCCGTTGAAACGGGTAACCCTGAAGCTTATCAGCGTTATGCTGATCTGGTTAATAATCGGGGTTATGCGACACTGCGAGACATGCTAGGTCTGCGAAAAGATGTCGAATCTATCTCTATTGATGAAGTAGAGCCAGTTGAAGAGATCTTCAAACGTTTTGATTCTGCGGCGATGTCGTTGGGTGCATTGTCACCTGAAGCTCATGAATCTCTAGCGGTTGCAATGAACGAGCTTGGCGGTCGTTCAAATTCAGGTGAGGGTGGCGAAGACGCTGCTCGTCACGGAACAATGAAGCGTTCTAAGATTAAGCAGGTAGCATCGGGCCGCTTTGGTGTGACGCCGGAATACCTGTCTAATGCTGAAGTGATGCAGATTAAAGTAGCTCAAGGTGCTAAGCCGGGTGAAGGTGGGCAGCTTCCAGGTGGTAAGGTGAATAGCCTTATTGCACGCCTACGTTATTCCGTGCCAGGCGTTACTCTAATTTCGCCTCCACCTCATCATGATATCTATTCGATTGAAGATTTGGCGCAGCTGATTTTCGATCTGAAACAGGTGAATCCTGAGGCGTTAGTATCAGTGAAATTGGTATCTCGTCCAGGTGTCGGAACCATTGCCTGTGGTGTAGCTAAGGCGTATGCCGATCTGATCACTATCTCTGGTTATGATGGTGGTACAGCAGCATCACCGATGACGTCTATCCATTATGCCGGTTCTCCGTGGGAGCTTGGCCTAGCAGATGCGCATCAGTCTCTTCGCGGTAACCAGCTGCGCGGTAAAATCCGTCTGCAGACTGATGGTGGTTTGAAAACAGGGCTAGACGTAATTAAGGGCGCTATCCTAGGTGCTGAGAGCTTTGGTTTCGGTACTATGCCAATGGTTGCATTAGGTTGTAAATATCTTCGTATTTGCCACCTGAACAACTGTGCGACTGGTGTTGCTACTCAAAACGATAAGCTGCGTGATGAGCATTTCCGCGGTACGGTTGAAATGGTGAAAAACTTCTTCCGCTTTGTGGCTGAAGAAACACGTCAGTTGATGGCTCAGTTGGGCGTTCGTACTCTGGAAGAGCTTGTTGGTCGTGTTGATCTTCTTGAAGCGCTAGAGGGTGACACACCTCGCCAGAAAAACTTAGATTTGAGCCCTATCTTGGGTTCTGCGGGTGATGAATTCCCTAATACATGTCAGGTTGAGCGAAATGAACCGTATGATATGGCTGAGCTGAATACGCAGATGATTGAGTTAACTCAGTCTGCGATTGATGCGAAAGCTGGCGGTGAGTGGGAGCTGACGATTACCAACTGTGATCGTTCAGTCGGTGCGCGTACTTCCGGTGCTATTGCTAAGAAACATGGCAATTTAGGCATGAACAATCAGCCTATTACCTTTAATTTCAAAGGTCATGCGGGACAGTCCTTCGGTGTCTGGAATGCGGGTGGTCAGAACTTGTATTTACAAGGTGATGCCAATGACTACGTAGGTAAAGGCATGGCTGGCGGTAAAATCGTCATTCGTCCATTTGATGAAGTGACCTTTAAATCGAATGAGACGGCCATCATGGGTAATACCTGTTTGTATGGTGCAACGGGCGGTAAGCTTTTTGCAGCGGGTCAAGCGGGCGAGCGTTTCGGCGTACGTAACTCTGGTGTACATGCTGTTGTCGAAGGTGCAGGCGATCACTGTTGTGAATATATGACGGGTGGTTTAGTTACTGTGCTAGGTCAAACTGGTTATAACTTCGGTGCTGGTATGACAGGTGGTTTTGCTTATGTATTAGATGCTGATAACAGCTTTGTGGATAAGTATAACCACGAGTTGGTTGAGATCCAGCGTATACATACCGAAAGTATGGAAGCGTACAAAAATCATCTTCGTTCAGTAATCATTGAATTCACTAAAGAGACTGGTAGTGCGTGGGGGCAAGAGATCATCGACAATCTAGATGATTATATCGGCCGATTCTGGTTGGTTAAGCCTAAGGCTGCTAGCTTGAATGACCTGCTAACTAGTATTCGAACTCGTCCAGAATAAATGACGCGTTTTATTTAGTAGATGAAGAGTAATCCGCAACCTCCTAAACATAGTTAGGGAGGTTGCTTTGAAGAGGTGAGGATTATGACTGACCGTTTGAATAACGATTTTCAGTTCCTCGATGTTGGCCGTCAGGGTCCGCAGAAAATTGACGCAAAGATTCGTAAGCAAGGATTCGGTGAGATCTACGAAACCTTTGAAAAGGATGATGCGTCGGATCAATCACACCGTTGTTTAGAGTGTGGTAACCCGTATTGTTCATGGAAATGCCCGGTGCATAACCATATACCGAATTGGCTAAAGCTGATTTCGGAAGGGAATATCATCGAAGCAGCTGAGTTGAGTCATCAGACTAACTCGTTGCCAGAAGTCTGCGGGCGAGTTTGCCCACAGGATCGCCTTTGTGAAGGTGCTTGTACGTTAAATGATGGCTTTGGTGCGGTAACGATTGGTTCTGTTGAAAAGTACATTACAGATACTGCCTTTGCCATGGGGTGGAAGCCTGATATGTCTCAGGTACCTCAGACCGATAAAAAGGTTGCAGTCATTGGTGCGGGCCCTGCAGGCCTTGCGGCAGCCGATATACTTGCGCGTAACGGTGTGAAAGCAGTCGTTTTTGACCGTAATCCTGAGATTGGCGGTTTGTTAACGTTCGGTATTCCAGAATTTAAGCTGGAAAAAGGTGTGATGTCTCGCCGTCGTGAGATCTTTACTGGCATGGGTATCGAGTTCCGTTTAAACACGGAAGTTGGTAAAGACGTGCTAATGCAGGATCTTATTGAGCAGTATGATGCTGTTTTCTTAGGCATGGGAACGTATACCTATATGAAAGGTGGCTTTCCAGGTGAAGAGTTGGATGGTGTGTATGATGCCCTTCCATTCCTCATTTCTAACGTAAATAACTGCCTTGATTTTGAGCAAGATGATGATGGTTTCATCGACATGAAAGGTAAAAAGGTTGTAGTGCTTGGTGGTGGTGATACCGCGATGGACTGTAACCGTACTTCCATTCGTCAAGGTGCTGAATCAGTTATCTGTGCATACCGTCGTGATGAAGCCAACATGCCGGGTTCAAAGCGTGAAGTGGAAAATGCACGCGAAGAGGGTGTTCAATTCCAGTTTAACCGTCAGCCTGTAGAGGTTGTAGGTGAAAATGGCAAAGTCACGGGCATTAAAGTCGTTAGTACTCAGATGGGTGAGCCTGACGAAAATGGACGTCGACGCGCAGAAATTGTGCCAGGATCAGAAGAGGTGATTCCAACGGATGCGGTCTTGGTTGCTTTTGGTTTCCGCCCGAGTCCAGCGCCTTGGTTTGCTGATTTTGGTATTGATCTGCATGAAGATGGTCGTGTAAAAGCGCCGGAACAGCATGCGTTTCCATTCCAGACAACTAACCAAAAAGTATTTGCTGGTGGTGATATGGTTCGCGGCTCTGATTTGGTGGTTACTGCTATCGCTGAAGGCCGCAAAGCTGCGGAAGGAATGCTGGATTACCTAGAAGTGTAAGCCGTTTTCCTCTGTTTTATAAAAAAGGCCGCTTAGCGGCCTTTTTTGTTCTTTCGATTTAAAAAAAGGTTTCAGCTTGCGCTATTTTTTGATGGATTAGCATTAGAAATTGATTAATAGCCAAGCCGGCACCGCTTTCGGAGTTGGGGTAAGACTCGCTAATCAGTTCACGGCTTCTTCTTGAGACCGTTAATTGGTACTTACTTTCAGGATTTGAATTGTTTATTTTGCTGGTGATTCTTAAGCCTTGTGTTTCAGTAGGTAGCTGCGTAGAGGAAATGATTTTCGTAGCGCCATATAGTTTTAAGCGGGCCTTCAGTTGGTCGTTGAAGTGATTAATTTGCGTTGTATTACTTTTTGTTGATGACGTTATTAGCCAGATGGTTTCCTGTTTGAAGACAGCAAGGTGTTGTGGGGCAATAGGCTGTTTTTTTGCGGGCTGGCTTTGGCACCCTGTCAGCAAGATAGAAATCAGCAGTGTAATAAATAGGTGACGGAGAGCTGTCATTTATTGATTCGCAAATTGTTTGCTCATTTACAGGTAATTCCTATCAGAAATCGTTAGAATATCGACCAATCCGAATTTACAAGATATAAGTGGCTGACACAAATGGCTGAATTAAAAAACGATCGTTTCTTACGTGCTCTTCTTCGTGAACCTGTTGATGCAACTCCAGTGTGGATGATGCGTCAGGCGGGACGTTACCTACCTGAATACAGAGAGACGCGTGCGCAGGCAGGTGACTTTCTTAGCCTTTGCAAAAATAAAGAGCTTGCGTGTGAAGTAACGATTCAGCCATTGGAGCGGTATGACTTAGACGCGGCTATTCTATTTTCTGATATTTTGACTATTCCTGATGCGATGGGACTTGGTCTTTATTTCGAGGTAGGGGAAGGCCCGCGCTTCAAAAAAATTATTCGTACCGAAAAAGATGTAGCTGATCTGCCTATTCCAGATGCTGCTTCAGATCTCGATTATGTAATGAATGCAGTAAAAGAGATTCGTCGTGAACTTAACGGTCGAGTTCCTTTGATCGGTTTTTCTGGTAGCCCTTGGACGTTGGCGACCTATATGGTTGAAGGGGGTTCCAGTAAGGACTTCCGTCATGTCAAACAGATGATGTACGCAACGCCTGAAATCATGCATGCGTTGCTGGATAAGTTGGCTCAGTCGGTCACGACTTACCTGAATGAGCAGATTCTTTCCGGTGCTCAAGCCGTTCAGATTTTTGATACATGGGGTGGGGCATTAAGTGGCCCTTGCTATCAAGAGTTTTCCCTCAAGTATATGAAGCAGATCGTTGATGGCTTAATTCGAGAGCATGATGGCCGTAAAGTGCCTGTCATTATGTTTACAAAGAATGGCGGTCAGTGGTTGGAATCAATGGCTGAAGCGGGCCCTGATGCGCTGGGTTTAGATTGGACAACGGATATCGGTAATGCCCGCGCTCGCGTAGGTGATAAAGTGGCGTTGCAGGGTAACATGGACCCAAGTGTGCTTTATGCTCCCGCTAATCGTATCGAGCAGGAAGTCGAATTTATCCTGGGGCAGTATGGTAAAGGCCCAGGGCACGTGTTTAATCTAGGGCATGGTATTCATCAGTTTGTGGATCCCGCTCAACCGAAAGCATTCGTTGATGCAGTGCATGAACTGAGCGCGAAATATCATCAATCTTAATGTGAATTATGAGGGCTTCGGTCCTCTTTTTTATAAGTCAGAATTATGAAACGTTTAACAGAATTATTAGAAAGTAATCGCCAGTGGGCGGAGAAGATAAGTAAAGAAGATCCTTTGTTTTTCGAAACATTAGCGCAGCAGCAAGCGCCAGAATATCTTTGGATTGGTTGTTCTGATAGTCGTGTACCTGCAAATGAGATTGTAGATATGTTACCAGGTGAGCTGTTCGTTCACCGTAATGTATCCAATCTGGTTGTGCATACCGACATGAACTGTATGTCGGTTATACAGTACGCCGTTGAGGTGCTCAAAGTTAAGCATATTATGGTGGTTGGCCATTATGGTTGTGGTGGGGTAAAAGCTGCGATCGAAACTGAGCCGCACGGTATGATTGATAATTGGTTACGAAATATTCGTAATGTTTATAAGAAGCATAGAGACCTACTGTCGGTATGGGATCATTCTCACCAGCAGTTGGATCGTCTTTGTGAGCTAAATGTTATAGAGCAAGCGTGTAATGTTTGTGACACTACTATCGTTCAGCAAGCTTGGGCAGCAGAGCAAGATCTAACGGTTCATGGTTGGATTTATGGGTTGAATGATGGGCTTGTAAATGACCTTGAGTTCAATGCGTCAGCGGCTGAAGAGGTTGATCAGCAGTATGGTCTGGCGATCAGTAAAATAGAAAAGTTGCGTGAACTTGCTCAAGCATCTGAAAAAGACAATCAGAATGCTCGTACTTTATGGGATAAGGTGCGTTCTATCTTCAACTAATAGAGTTGTTGAGGCTGGTTTGGTAAGTGAATACACAATAAAAAAGGAAAGGCCTAGGCCTTTCCTTTTTTTATGGGAGTTTGCTCCCTCAGTCTTTACGCTTCGACTGCTTGTAATGCTTGATCGATATCAGCAATCAGGTCATCAATATGCTCGATGCCGATTGATAAGCGAACCATCTCGGGTGATACGCCTGCGGAGGCAAGTTCTTCATCGTTCAATTGGCGATGAGTTGTTTCAGCAGGTATTGACGCGAGTGACTTACAGTCGCCGATGTTAACTAAGCGTAAGAAAATCTGAAGGGCATCATAAAACTGTCGAGTACCCTCGCGACCAGATTTGACGCCAAAGCTTAATATGCCGGATGCTTGTCCGTTCATATACTTTTGAGCTAGCGAGTAATCTGGGTGGCTTTCAAGTCCTGCGTATTTAACCCAGCTTACTTGATCGTGGTTCTCTAAGAACTCTGCAATTTTCTGTGTATTTTCATTGATGCGTTCCATGCGAAGTGCAAGGGTTTCTAGTCCTTGCAGTAGTAAGAACGCATTCATAGGGCTTAACGCTGCACCCATGTTTCGTAGAGGCACAACACGGCAGCGACCAATGAAGGCAGCAGGACCGAATGCTTCTGTGTAGACAACGCCGTGATATGAAACATCAGGGCTATTAAGAAGCGGGAAGCGCTCGGCATTGTCGGCCCAAGGGAAGTTTCCAGAATCAATGACAAGCCCGCCTAAAGAGTTGCCATGACCGCCAATGTATTTGGTTGCTGCGGTAACAACAATGTCAGCACCCTGTTCTATTGGGCGCCAAAGCGCTGGACTTGGCACTGTGTTATCCACAATAAGAGGGATGCCGTTACGGTGGGCAACTTCGGCAAGCTTCTCAATATCAGCGATGCCTCCAGATGGGTTACCAACAGATTCACAATAAATGCCTTTCGTGCGTTCATCTATTTGTGCTTCAATCGCTGCAAAGTCATCTTTATTTACAAAGCGACATTCGATGCCCTGGCGGGGCAGAGTATGCGCAAATAAATTATAGGTGCCGCCGTATAGTTCACTCGTAGAGATAAAGTTGTCACCTGTCTCTGCCAGTGTCTGAATTGTGTACGTGATTGCAGCCATGCCTGAAGCAACGGCCAGAGCAGCAATACCGCCTTCCATCTCGGCAACGCGTTTTTCAAGAACGTCTGTTGTCGGATTCATTATGCGAGTGTAGATGTTGCCTGCGACTTTTAGATCAAACAGGTCTGCGCCATGCTGTGCGTCGTCGAAGGCGTAAGATGTTGTTTGATAGATAGGAACAGCGGCTGATTTCGTTGTTGGATCGGTTTCGTATCCGCCGTGTATCGCTACAGTTTCTAGCTTCATTGTTTTCTCCTAGGGTGCAGGCCTGAATTATAGTTAGGGCAATGATTGTAGTGCATATATTGAATAAATGAACCCGAAAATAGGTTTAGTTGTAAAGGTAAACCCGTATTGGTCAAAAAGTCTTTAGGTTATAGGGACTAGGTTGGGTAAAATTCGGTTAACGATGGCTTAGTTTGGAGAAATTGAATGGCGCGTCAGAAAACAGCCTATGTGTGTAATGATTGCGGAGCTGATTACACTAAATGGCAGGGACAATGTACGGCATGTAACGCTTGGAATACATTGGCTGAAGTGCGCCTGACTACAACTAAAGGTAGCGCCAATGAAGCGCGAAATGTGCGTTTTGATGGTTATGCAGGTGGTGCGAATCAGCAGAAAGTAGTCAGCTTATCTGATGTCGCATTGGAGGAGATGCCACGCTTTTCATCTGGTGCTGGTGAGTTGGATCGGGTACTTGGTGGTGGTTTGGTTCCAGGGTCTGCTGTGCTGATGGGAGGGCACCCGGGTGCTGGTAAAAGTACACTGCTTTTGCAAACTATGTGTTATTTGGCAGAGCATATGCCGGCGTTGTATGTGACTGGCGAAGAGTCTTTGCAACAGGTAGCGATGCGTGCAAATCGCTTAGGTTTGCCAACGGCTCAGTTAAGGATGCTGTCTGAGACAAGCGTTGAATCTATATGTGAAACGGCGCAAACGCTGAAGCCAAAGGTCATGGTGATCGATTCAATCCAGGTGATGCATATGGCGGAAGTGCAATCAGCACCAGGTTCCGTTTCTCAAGTGAGGGAGTCCGCTGCGTACTTAACACGCTTTGCAAAACAAACGGGTACCGTGCTGTTTTTAGTTGGGCACGTTACTAAAGATGGCTCTTTGGCTGGCCCTAAAGTATTAGAGCATATGATCGATTGCTCTCTACAGTTGGAAGGGTCTGCCGACTCTCGTTTTAGGACATTACGCTCGCATAAAAACCGTTTTGGGGCGGTAAATGAGTTGGGTGTTTTTGCAATGCTGGAAAACGGTTTGAAAGAGGTTAAAAACCCTAGTTCGATATTTTTGAGTCGCGCAGAAGGTCCGAGTCCAGGCAGTGTTGTCATGGTTGTGTGGGAAGGGACGCGTCCACTGTTAGTCGAAATTCAAGCCTTGGTTGATCAATCGCATATGAATAACCCTCGCCGTGTAGCGGTGGGGCTTGAGCAGAACCGCATGGCGATGTTGCTGGCAGTGCTACACCGTCATGGAGGTCTGATGACGGGCGATCAAGATGTCTTTGTTAACGTTGTTGGTGGTGTGAAGGTACTCGAGACGAGTGCGGATTTAGCGCTATTGTTGGCCGTTGTTTCTAGTTTTAGAGATCAAGCTTTGCCTCATGATCTTATGGTGTTTGGCGAAGTTGGGCTGTCCGGCGAGATTCGACCTGTTCCAAATGGTCAGGAAAGAATTAGAGAGGCCGCTAAACATGGCTTTAAGCGTGCAATCGTTCCTAAAGGTAATGTGCCAAAGGAAGCATTGCAGGGTATGCAGATCGTAGCCGTTACAAAGTTGACCGAAGCGTTGGAAGCGCTTTAGTCACACTCTAGTCATTGTCGAAAAAGTGATCTAGCTCGCGTTCCAACAGGGCTTCATCACCCAAATTGAGTTCGACCAGGCGTCGAAGCAGCGTTAGTGAATCGATATCTAAGTTCTCAATAAGAAAGCCGTACTCTTGTTCTCTCTTGTGTGCGAGAGTCGCAGGGGTGCGGATCGCCACGTCATTACCTAGTAAGTGAATGGTTGCTTCTACTTCGTGACCTATATCAAGTGCTAATGGCGTATCGCTTCTAACTAAGATGCCGTTAAAGGAAACATCTACAAGAGAAACGTGAAATGTATTGTCTCCGCTTTTAAGCTCGGTTTTAGCATCGAAGCTAATACGGGTAAAGCGGCGGCGTTCATTGTCTTGTGTGCTCACAATAAAAGTTCCTACAGTCTAAAAGCGATAACTTCATCTTATTATAGTCAGGGTTATAAAAGAAATAGGGATTTTGTAAAAAGCAGAAAATGCTTTGCAGGACAGTTGAATAGAGATATTCAAACATGTTTCTATAATGCTGAGCTATGTCAACGCACTGTTTATAGTGGACGTGTAAGGTCCAGCTTTCATAATAAAAACAAAACTGAGTGCTTATGTTGTTGGAAACGTTATTAGATCTCTCTTCGGGGAGGCGACATTCTAGATATTTTAACCAAACTCGCAGCCATTACCTTTTTCGACGTATAAGAATTATCGCATTACTGTTGGCGCTGATTCAGCCGGCTTGGTTGCTGGTGGATTATCTTCTGCTGCCAGCCGATATGTTGGAATCTATTGCGATCGCTCGTGGTGCGGCAGCAACGGCTTGTTTGGTGTTGGCCTCGTGGACATTCAAACGCTATAGCTTGAAACTTGCGCATATGCGTTTGGCTATCTTGGTGTTGATTCTTTCTGCGTTCCAAACCGTATCTAGTTCTCTGCTGATTGCCCACGGTTATGATTCCACCGTTGCGGGTTATCATTTTTTCCCTTTTATGATTATTACCATGATGGCGGTATTTCCGCTTTCAATCCTTGAGGCGTTTTGCTTTACGGTTGGTATGTTGCTGATTGAATATTTAACACAGCTCTTTCGAGGCGTTTCAGGAAGTATTGAAGCGGTTAATAACTTATGGCTCTTGAGTGTGCTGGGGCTTATTGCCGGTTGGGCTGCGGTAAATCAGTTAAATATGCTGCTTGGACTATATCGCCAAGCCACACGAGATCCTCTTACCGGGTTAGCTAATAGACGGCAGGCGATGGATCAATTGTCGGGGGATATGGCGCAAAGCCGCGAACAGGATAAGCCTTTAAGCGTATTGTTATTCGATTTAGATAAATTTAAGAATTTTAATGATACATACGGGCATGCAGCAGGTGATATCGTTTTGCAGGCTTTTGCAAAAGTGATGCGAAAGCATGCGCGTAAACGTACCGATTTAGTTTGTCGTTATGGTGGGGAAGAGTTTCTAATGGTGTTACCGGGAATGGATGCCATTAAGGCGCAGGAAGTTGCTGAGGCGATTAGGATCTCTTGCCATAACGAAAAAATAAAGACACCGAGTGGTGAAAGAATTGGTTTTACAACAAGTATTGGTGTTGCAGAGCTAACAGCGGTGGATGATATTGACTCAATACTACAGCGCTCAGATGATGCGCTGTATAAAGCGAAAGATAGTGGAAGGGATCAGGTGGCCTTAGCGATTTAGTCCGTGTTTAGATAGGCAGATTCAAATTAAAAAGCCGAGACATTGTCTCGGCTTTTTTGTGGTGCTTGGACTAGATTAGCCCAAATCAACCATGCGCTTGTACTTAATACGCTCAGGCTGATGCTCTTTGCCGAAACGCTTTTTGTAATCAGCTTGGTACTCAGTGTAGTTGCCTTCGAAGAATTCAACCTTCGAATCACCTTCGTAAGCAAGCATGTGAGTACAGATGCGGTCTAGGAACCAGCGGTCATGGGAAATAACAACCGCACAACCTGGGAAGGCAAGAATTGCTTCCTCAAGGGCGCGTAGTGTTTCAATATCCAGATCGTTGGTCGGCTCATCGAGAAGCAGTACGTTACCGCCTTCTTTAAGCAGCTTCGCCATATGCAAACGGTTACGCTCACCACCCGATAGATCTTTAACAAATTTCTGTTGATCGCCGCCTTTAAAATTGAATCGACCACAATATGCACGGGAAGGTGTTTGGTAGTTACCAACAGTAATAATATCTTGGCCGTCAGATAGTTCTTCGAAAACTGTTTTATCGCCGTTTAGATCGCGAGACTGGTTTACATAAGCTAATTCAACCGTTGAGCCTATCTCAATTTCACCGCTATCCGGTTTCTCTTCGCCGCTGATCATTTTAAATAGCGTAGATTTACCTGCGCCGTTACCGCCAATGATGCCGACGATCGCGCCTTGAGGGATAGAGAAGCTTAGGTTCTCGAATAAAACTTTGTCACCGTAAGCTTTAGAGATATTGACGGCATCGATAACTTTGTCACCCAAACGAGGTCCAGGTGGGATGTAGATCTCTTGCGTCTCGTTACGTGCTTGGAATTCTTTGGAGTTCATCTCTTCGAACTGCTTTAGGCGCGCTTTGGATTTAGACTGACGTCCTTTCTGGCCTTGGCGAACCCATTCAAGCTCGGAAGATACTGCTTTTTGATGGGCAGCTTCCTGTTTAGCTTCTTGCTCTAAACGCTGTTCTTTCTGTTCAAGCCAAGATGAATAATTGCCTTCATAAGGAATGCCGCGTCCACGGTCTAGCTCTAAAATCCAGCCGGCTGCGTTATCAAGGAAATAACGGTCATGGGTAATCGCAACAACAGTACCTGGGTACTCTTGAAGGAAACGCTCAATCCAAGCGACTGACTCCGCATCCAAATGGTTGGTAGGTTCGTCTAATAGCAGCATATCTGGTTTATCTAGTAGTAGACGACACAATGCGACACGGCGACGTTCACCACCAGATAAGTTCTTAACTTGAGCATCCCATTCGGGCAGACGCATTGCGTCCGCCGCACGTTCTAGGGCTGTTTCTAAATTATGGCCGTCTTTCGCTTGAATGAGATCTTCAAACTTCGCTTGCTGTTTAGCAAGTTCGTCGAAGTCAGCATCAGGTTCGGCGTAAGCTGCATATACGGCTTCTAGGCCGTCAAGGGCTTCTTTAACGTCAGAAACTGATTCTTCTACAATCTCTCTAACTGTTTTTGAATCATCCAGCTCTGGTTCTTGAGGAAGGTAGCCGATGTTCAGGCCAGGCATTGGATGCGCTTCACCAAGAATTTCGGTGTCTAAGCCCGCCATGATTTTAAGAAGCGTTGATTTACCTGAGCCATTAAGGCCTAAAACACCAATTTTGGCACCGGGGAAAAAAGAAAGTGAGATATCTTTTAGAATCTCGCGCTTTGGCGGAACAATCTTGCCTACGCGGTTCATTGAATAAACGAACTGAGCCATGCAGTAACCTGTCTATTATTTCATAAATTTATGCCGCAATTTTAGCTGAAATAGGCGGTCGAAGGCTATTCTTATTCTGGCTGCTGATAATTGCCTGTAAGGGTGATTGGGTTTTATCTAGCGTGTTTTTGTTGGCAAGTTGAGCATAATTGGATCAGTTTTGAACTTGTTTCAAGTGTAACCCCGTAAATGTTTCGTTATAATACGCGCTTTCCCAACTCTCAAATTGTTCGTTGCTGCTAAATCTCGGCGGTTTTCCGTTGTTGTTTTCAGTTGAACAGAGCCCACATTGTATTTAGGGGACAGAAAATCCAATGTTTAGCAAAGATATGACAATCGCTGATTTTGATGCAGATCTATGGTCTGCGATGGAAGCTGAGACAGTACGTCAGGAAGAGCACATCGAACTGATTGCATCTGAAAACTACACTAGCCCACGGGTTATGGAAGCACAGGGTTCTGCGCTGACTAACAAATATGCTGAAGGTTATCCGAATAAGCGTTACTACGGTGGTTGTGAACACGTTGATGTTGTTGAGCAATTAGCGATTGATCGAGCTAAAGAGTTGTTTGGTGCGACTTACGCAAACGTACAGCCACACTCAGGCTCTCAAGCAAACGCAGCTGTATATATGGCGCTTTGTAAGCCGGGTGATACAGTACTAGGTATGAGCTTAGCTCACGGTGGTCATTTAACACACGGTGCAGCCGTCTCTTTTTCTGGTCGTATCTATAATGCCGTTCAATATGGATTAAACCCTGAAACAGGCGAGATCGACTATGCAGAAGTTGAACGTCTGGCTGAAGAGCATAAACCGACAATGATCGTAGCAGGTTTCTCTGCCTACTCTCGTATTGTCGATTGGCAGCGTTTCCGCGATATTGCAGATAAAGTCGGTGCGTCTTTATTTGTTGATATGGCACATGTAGCGGGCTTGGTTGCTGCGGGTGTTTATCCTTCTCCAATTGGTATTGCCGATGTTGTGACGACAACGACTCACAAAACATTAGGTGGGCCTCGTGGTGGTTTGATCTTGTCAGCGCGTGCTGATGAAGAACTTCAGAAAAAGCTTAACTTTGCTGTATTCCCTGAATCTCAAGGTGGTCCTTTGATGCATGTAATCGCTGGTAAAGCGGTGTGCTTCAAAGAAGCGATGGATCCTGAGTGGAAGGAGTACCAAGCGCAAGTAGTGAAAAATGCGCAAGCGATGGCTGAAACGTTCATGAAACGTGGCATTAAGATTGTTTCTGAAGGAACAGATGATCATCTCTTCCTAGTGGATATGATTGACAAAGAGTTTACCGGTAAAGATGCTGATGCTGCGTTAGGTCGTGCAAATATCACGGTTAATAAGAACTCTGTACCAAATGACCCACGTTCTCCTTTCGTAACCTCTGGATTGCGTATTGGTACACCAGCAGTAACACGTCGCGGTTTTAAAGAAGCAGAAGTGACTGAGTTAACTAACTGGATCTGCGATATCCTTGACGATATTAACAACGAAGATGTGATCGCTCGTGTTAAATCGCAAGTTAAAGATATCTGCGCGCGTTACCCTGTTTATAAGTAATACAGGGTTCTGGCTATAACTTATAGCCGGAAAAATGTACAATCGCGGGGCTGTCATTGACAGCCCTTTTTATTCTCTTCATTTTTGAATTTGAGAATAGATTAACGCATATATTTTAGAGATCTCTTTACGAGAAGCCTCTTCGCTCTTTAACGCAGGAAAAGTTGATGCATTGTCCGTTTTGTAATGCCAATGAAACCAAAGTTGTCGACTCTCGACTGGTGGCCGAAGGCCAGCAGGTACGTCGACGTCGTGCATGTGTTAATTGTAATGAGCGTTTTACCACCTATGAAGCAGCTGAGCTTCTTATGCCACGCCTTATCAAGGCTGATGGTTCTCGCCAACCTTTCGATGACGACAAACTACGAGCCGGTATTCATCGTGCGCTTGAAAAACGCCCCGTCTCTATAGAAGAGGTTGAAGCATCGATTAGTCGAATTAAACACCGTCTTCGTGCTACAGGCGAGCGAGAATTACCGTCAAGGCAAGTGGGTGAAGAAGTGATGTCAGAGCTAAGAAAACTGGATGAAGTTGCCTATGTTAGGTTTGCATCGGTTTATCGTAGCTTTCAAGATATCAATGAATTTAAAGAAGAGATTGAGCGCCTTTCAGAGCAACATAAAGTGGAAGGTGCCGAGTAAGTGTCAGCTCTGATTCAATGGGATATTGCCGATCACCAATACATGGCAAAAGCTATTCAGTTAGCGCGTAATGGATTGTATACCACACAGCCGAACCCTCGCGTTGGCTGTGTGCTGGTTAAAAATGGTCAAGTGGTTGGCGAAGGGTTCCACTATCGTGCCGGCGAAGGGCATGCGGAGGTCAATGCATTGGCAATGGCTGGAGAGAAGGCTAAAGGGGCTACCGCCTATGTGACACTGGAGCCTTGTAGTCATTATGGTAGAACACCCCCTTGTGCTAGAGGCTTAATCGATGCGGGCGTTACCCGCGTTGTTTCGGCGATGGTAGATCCTAATCCTGAGGTAGCAGGGCGTGGTATTAAAATGCTCTCTGCTGCAGGAATTGATGCAAGTTTTGGGTTACTGGAAAAAGAAGCAAAAGCGTTAAACCCAGGCTTTATTAAGCGTATGGAACAAGGCTTGCCTTTCGTGCGTGTTAAACTGGCCTCTAGTTTAGATGGCCGGACCGCAATGGCATCGGGTGAATCCCAATGGATAACAGGTGCAGCAGCGCGTAGTGATGTGCAAAAGTTAAGGGCACAGAGTTCGGTGATCGTGACGGGTGTCGAATCGATTATTCATGATGACTCGTCGCTGACCGTTCGTGAAGATCAATTAGGGTTAGCTGATGCTAAGCAGATTGTTGAACAGCAACCTCTAAGAGTTATCTTGGATTCCTCTTTACGAACACCAAAAACTGCGAATATATTTAAGCAGCCTGGACGGACAGTGGTCGCGACTTGTTCAAGTAATAATGAGCGTATTAAAGAACTTGAAGCGGTTGGAGCAGAGGTGGTTGTACTGCCGAGTGATAACGGTCGGGTATCCTTGATCGCATTGCTGAAATGGCTCGCCGCTACCGAGCAGAGCAATGATGTGCTAATTGAGGCTGGGGCCACATTGGCGGGGGCATGTCTACAACAAGGTTTAGTTGATGAGCTTCAACTTTATATGGCGATGAAATTATTAGGCAGTGATGCCCGCCCTACATTTGCGCTACCTTTGACTAAAATGTCAGAGCAGATTGAATTAAAACAGATCGATAGCCGTATGCTAGGTAACGATCTTAAGCTGGTTTTACAGCCAGTTTGTGGAGAAGGCTAGATGTTTACCGGAATTATTGAAGCGGTAGGTTCGATTGCAGGAATCGAAGAGCGCAATGGTGATATGCGTCTTTATGTACGAACAGGCGCGCTAGATCTAGGTGATGTAAAACTCGGTGATAGTATAGCGACTAATGGTGTGTGCTTAACCGCAGTGGAGCTTCCTGGTGATGGTTTTATTGCCGATGTATCACGAGAAACCTTGGCTCATACTCGTTTCCATACCTTGTCCATGGGTGAAGCCGTAAATTTAGAAAAAGCACTGATGCCGACAAGTCGCTTAGGCGGGCATATCGTTACGGGGCATGTAGATGGTCTTGGCGAGATTGTTTCTCGGCAAGAAGATGCCCGGTCTATACGGTTTAGTGTGAAAGCGCCTGCTAATATACAGCGGTATCTTGCAGCGAAAGGCTCAGTGACAGTTGATGGAATTAGCTTGACGCTAAATGCTATTGACGGAGAGTGCTTTGAGTTGAATATTGTGCCTCATACTGCACAAGAAACTATTATGACTGATTATGCTCCTGGGCGTTTAGTTCACTTAGAGGTGGACATTATTGCGCGCTACCTTGAGCGATTAATTGGACATTCCGAAGATACTAATAATGAACAGAGTGGTCAGGGTCTAACAATGGATACACTGATTGCCTGCGGTTTTAACCGCTAACGATGGTAAGAGTTTAATGAAGCTAAATACACCCGAAGAATTATTGGAAGATATCCGTCAGGGTAAGATGGTTATCTTGATGGATGATGAAGATCGCGAGAATGAAGGTGATCTCGTGATTGCCGCTGAAATGGTGCGTGCTGATGATATTAACTTCATGGCAACTCATGCACGTGGTCTGATTTGTTTGACGCTAACAAGAGAGCGTTGTGAACAGTTGAATTTGCCATTAATGGTGCAAAGTAACGGTGCTCAATTCTCAACCAACTTTACAATGTCTATCGAAGCGGCTGAAGGTGTTACCACAGGTATATCAGCTGCCGATCGTGCGCATACAGTTAGAACAGCGGTTAAGGCTGATGCGAAAGCTGAAGATATTGTACAGCCAGGTCATATATTCCCATTGATGGCCCAGCCGGGTGGCGTACTTAGCCGTGCGGGTCATACTGAAGCGGGTTGTGATTTAGCACGTATGGCCGGCTTTACGCCAGCAGCGGCCATCGTTGAAATTATGAATGAAGACGGCACTATGGCCCGCCGCCCAGATCTTGAAGAGTTTGCTCAAAAGCACAACCTTAAGATTGGTACTATTGCGGATTTGATCCATTACCGTACTGCTAACGAGCACACGGTAATGCGAGCTGATACCGGCATAATGGCCACTGAATATGGTGAATTCAACTATATTACTTACCGTGACGAGATCCAAAATTGCACTCATATTGCAATGTCTTTAGGTGAAATTAAAGCGGATCAGCCTACCTTCGTGCGAGTGCATAATCGTAATGAAGTGTTGCGTGATGTAGTCGGTGCTGTGGCACCAGGTGAAGAGCCAAAATGGACGATGCGTAAAGCATTGGCACGTGTTGCCAAAGAAGGTCACGGTGTTGTTCTGCTGCTAGACACTGGTGAGCGGATCGATATGAGTGACTCAGTTGATCTGATGCTTAACGGTCGTCAAAAATCAAAAGTTAATATGAGCGCCTCAGGTGCCTACCTGACGGTAGGGACGGGTTCTCAAATATTGCGTGATCTAGGGGTCGGTAAAATGAACCTATTAAGCTCACCAATGAAATTTAATGCAATTTCTGGTTTCGACTTAGAGATTGAAGAATATATCCCTTGTGAAGACTAATTGGATCGGTAATTGAATCATGGCTGTGAAAACCATTGAAGGTGATTTTGTTAATGCTGACGGAAACTACGCTATTGTAGTGGGTCGCTTTAATGCATTTGTTGTTGAGAGCTTGCTTGAAGGTGCTGTAGATACGTTGAAACGCCACGGTGTTAACGAAGATAACATTCGTGTTATTCGTGTGCCGGGTGCATTTGAAATACCATTGGCAGTTAAACGAATTGCGGCGCAGAAAAAAGATGATGCGATCATCGCACTAGGCGCGGTTATTCGTGGTGGCACCCCTCACTTTGAGTTTGTCTCAGGTGAAAGCTCTAAAGGTGTTGCACAGGTATCGTTGGATTATGATCTACCCGTTGCAAATGGTATTTTGACAGTTAACAGTATCGAACAAGCTGTTGAGCGCTCGGGTACTAAAATGGGTAACAAAGGTGCTGAAGCTGCGCTATCTGCTCTTGAGATGGTTAGTTTGCTTAAGCAGCTTGAGGTTTAAGCTTAAATGAGTGACAACGAAAACAAACCGGTTGCTAAAAAGAAGCCCTCTTTAACGGCTCAGCGTCGTAATGCTCGTAGCTTTGCACTACAGGCGTTGTACCAGTGGGAGCTAGCGGGGCAGCCGGTTAATGAGATTGAGGCTCAGTTTCGAGTAGATAATGATATGCGTGACACGGATATCAAGCTCTTTTCAGAACTGTTGCACGGCATTGCTGGATCTAAAAGTGATTTAGATAAATCGTATAACGATTTTCTTGATCGCCAGTTAGAAGAGCTAGATCCTATCGAGTTGAGTGTTCTACGTATTGGGGCATTCGAACTTAGCCAGCGTATTGAAGTGCCTTATCGCGTAGCTATCAATGAAAGTGTTGAGCTTGCTAAAAAGTTTGGCGCGACGGATAGTCACCGTTATGTAAACGGTATTTTGGATAAGCTCGCTCAGCGTGTTCGTATGGATGAAATACGAGAAAAGCGACAAGGTAAATCTTAAGATCGATGTCACTTGGCGAATTTGAACTTATTCAGCGCTATTTTGCAGAAGCATCCTCGGATGCTTCTGTTGCGTTGGGTATCGGTGACGACTGTGCCGTATGTTCAATCCCCGAAGGTCAGCAACTCGCTGTTTCAATCGACTCCCTTGTGCAGGGCACACATTTCCTTGAAGGAACTCCGGCAGACCTATTAGCCAGCCGGCTCTTTGGTTCAGCTTTAAGCGATCTAGCGGCGATGGGGGCAACCCCTGCGTGGATAACACTGGCTTTGACACTTCCCAGTGCAGATGACGAGTGGCTGCAGTTATTTAGTACGCGTCTTTTTGAGCTGTGCCGCCAGTATGGGGTAGCTTTGATTGGTGGCGATACGACAAAAGGGCCTTTACAGTTATCTGCTCAGGTACATGGCTTTTTACCTAAAGGTAAGCGATTAACCCGCTCGGGCGCGAGAGAGGGCGATCTCATCTGTATCAGTGGCACGGTTGGTGATAGTCGAGGTGGGCTGGAAGGTTTGCTAAATGGCTTTGAGAATGATCGCCATGCGGATTATCTATTAGATAGGTTTTATGCCCCGAGCCCACGTATTGAATTGGGAGAGGCTTTATTGGATAAAGCGTCTGCCGGTATTGATATATCGGATGGCGTCCTATCAGATCTTGCACATATTCTGAAAGCGAGTGGTCAGCTTGGTGCGCGATTGCAGTTGGAAGCCTTGCCAATTTCTAACCAACTTATAGAAACGTTTGGAGAAGAGAGGAGCCGTCAGTGGGCGTTGACTGGTGGCGAAGATTTTGAGCTGTGCTTTACGCTTTCTCCGGAGTATTTACCATTTCTGCCGCAGTTATCGATGCCTGTCAGTGTGGTGGGCAAAGTAACGTCTAGTGCAAAAGTTGAGCTTTTTTTGCGTGGAGAAGCCTGTGAAATTCAGGGCTCAGGTTACGATCATTTTCATCATAATTAAGAGTTGATCTGTTTGTGAATAAAGTACCAGCGAGTGTGTGGAAAAACCCTATTCATTTCTTGGCATTTGGTTTGGGGAGTGGCGCAGCGCCTTGGGCACCAGGGACGTTCGGCACAATAGCCGCGATTATTCCTTATTTCTGGTTCCAGCAGTTAAGCTTGCCTTGGTATCTGTTGATGCTGGTGGTTACAACCATCATTGGTATCTGGTTATGTGAAAGAACCTCTAAAGATATCGGCGTGCATGATCATGGTGGTATTGTTTGGGATGAGTTTGTTGGGCTTTGGATTACCATGACACTAGCGCCAGCAGGTTGGGAATGGCTCCTACTCGGCTTCGTGCTATTTCGTGTTTTTGATATTGTTAAGCCGTGGCCAATTAAGTGGGCGGACCAAAAAGTATCGGGTGGCTTTGGAATCATGCTAGACGATATTATTGCCGGGTTTTTTGCGGCGATTGTTCTTCAGGTAACTGCGTATTTTTGGTTCTTAGCTTGATGAAAGGTGCTTTTTAATAGCGCCCTCAATACCTACTTGATCTAACCCGCATTCAGCCAGTTGTTGAGAGCGGCTTGCATGGCTAATCCAATTGTCGGGTATGCCTAACACGAGCAGGTCGGTTTGTATCTTGTTTGTATGTAGGTATTCACTTACTGCTGAGCCAGCGCCACCTATTATGCTGTGATCTTCAATTGTAACTATCAACTGATGCGTCTGACTTATATCGTTGATGACTTGGTGATCTAGTGGTTTGGCAAAACGCATATCTACCAGTGTATATCCTCTCTTTTCTGCGACCGCTTGAGCGGTATCGAGCAGTGGTCCGAAGTTGAGAATAGCGACGTTAGTTCCGCTCTTGATTGCGTGGCTGCGGCCTATCTTCAATACTTCCATCTTTTCGGGGGCATGACTGCCGGCAGAGCCTCTGGGATAACGAACTGCTGCGAGACCGTCGAATAGATAGCCGGTATAGAGCATGTTTCTTAGTTCACTTGCCGATGAAGGGGTCATAATAACGGCATCAGGCAGGGCGCGTAGCATCGTGATATCTAACACTCCGCTATGTGTAGCACCATCCTCTCCCACTAGGCCTGCTCTATCGATAGCAAGCAAAAGATCGAGTTCTTGGATAGAAACATCATGGACCAGTTGATCATATGCTCGTTGCAAGAAAGTCGAGTAGATGGCGACAATCGGTTTTATTTGTTGGCAAGCCATTCCTGCAGCGAGTGTTAATGCGTGTTGCTCAGCAATAGCGACATCGAAATAGCGTTGTGGAAAAGATTGAGAAAACTCAACCAGGTCAGATCCTTCACTCATGGCCGGGGTGATGGCAGCCAAACGAGGATCTTGGCCAGCCATATCACAGATCCAACGTCCGAAAATATTTGAATAGCTGACCTTTTTTACTTCAGGCTGATGAATTGGGTTTATCTTCGTAATAGCATGGTAGCCAACAGGATCGTTCTCTGCAGGCAGGAATCCTTTGCCTTTTTTGGTAATTAAGTGCAGAAACTGAGGGCCCGGTTTGCTGAGGACTTCGGATAGTTTAGGCAATAGTAACGAAAAGTCGTGCCCATCAATTGGGCCGCTATATTCAAAATCTAATGCCTCAAAGAGGGCAGCAGTTGTCTCGCCATCACTACGTTGTTTCAGGTTTTTGGCAAGATAAGTGGCTAAGCCACCTTCGTTATGAGAAATCGACATATCATTGTCATTTAAGATGACAAGCAGGTTCGCGTTGGTGTGCGCCGCATGATTGAGTGCTTCAAAAGCCATGCCGGCCGTCATTGCACCATCACCAATGACCGCAACCGTTTTATGCTTTTCTTCACGTAGTTTGTTGGCAATGGCCATACCTAGAGCAGCACTAATTGACGTGCTGGAATGTCCGACACCAAAATCGTCATAGATACTTTCACTGCGCTTAGGGAAGGGGGATGGGCCCTCTTTCTGCCGTATTTTTGGCATCAAATCTCGTCGCCCGGTTAGAATCTTGTGTGGATAACATTGATGACCTACATCCCAGACCAAATTATCCTCAGGGGTATTGAGTAAAAAGTGTAAGGCGATCGTGAGTTCGATAACACCCAATCCTGCGCCAAAGTGTCCTCCACTTTGACCAACGCTGTAGAGCAAAAATGCACGCAGCTCTTGTGCAAGTTGAGGTAGCTGCTCCTGAGCTAGTGCCCGTAATTGCTCTGGGGTCGACGCTTGATCTAACAGAGGTGTTGCAGGCCGCTCGGTTGGGATAGTGTGAAACATAACAGATCTTTTAGTGATCGCGCTGGACGATGAAGTCAGCCAAGGCGATAAGTTCGGATGCATCAGGACCAAATGAAGCCAATGCTGATACGGCATCGTGATGGAGTTGATTCAGCTTTATTTTAGCACCTTCTAAGCCGAGAAGAGCGGGGTATGTTGGTTTGTTTAGGTCAACATCGGAGCCTTGTGGTTTGCCGATAACGGTAGACTCGCCTTCAATATCCAAAATATCATCTTGTACTTGGAAGGCTAAGCCGATGGCTTTTGCGTACGCTAGCAGGCTTTCCTGTTGTGCGTCGGATGCGGTATTACTGACTAAGGCTCCCATCATCACTGCGCAGCAGAGAAGGGCCCCGGTTTTGTGTTGATGCATCGCTTCAAGTTGATCAATGGTCAATGCTTTACCTACGTGGCGAAGGTCGAACGATTGACCAACAACCATACCTTGGTGTCCGGAGGCCTGGCACAGCTGTTTGATGAGTTCAACTTTAATGGTGTCTGCTAGTTGATCGTCATTTGAAATAAGTTCGAAGGCCAAGCATTGCAGGGCATCGCCGGCAAGAATCGCAGTAGCTTCATCGTATGCGATGTGGCAGGTTGGTTTACCCCGTCTAAGTTCGTCATCGTCCATGGCGGGTAGGTCGTCATGAACCAAAGAATAGCTATGTAGGCATTCGATTGCGGCTGCAGCACTATCTGCTTTTTCAGGCGTGCCACCCAGCATTGAGTTGACCATATATACCAATGTGGGTCTGACTCTTTTTCCGCCATTAAATAGGGAATATTGCATCGATGATTGTAAAACAGGGTCGATGCTGTCCTGATCAATACAGGCTTTAAGATAGCTATCGACTCGTTCGCGATGATTCTTGAGAAGGGTGCGAATCTCCAAGTTTAATCATCCTCTTCAATCTGAAAGGGTTCAGTTTTTAACTCACCGTCAGATTCAACGAGTAGCTGCACTTTTTGTTCAGCCTGAGAGAGAATCGCTTGGCACTCTCGTGTAAGGCTTATTCCTTCCTCGAAGGCTTTTAATGACTCTTCAAGTGATAAATCACCTTGCTCCATCTGCGAAACGATAGATTCTAGTGCTTGGAGTGAATGCTCAAAATCGGGTGCTTTCTTTTTACGTGGCATGAGAATTAATTCATATTGAAAGCGCTAAACTTACCTAAGCGCGCAACTAGAATCAAATATACCTAAAGAATAAGTGTTAAACGCCTGTATGGTGGGTGAATATTGGTGCATTTTTGCTATTATAGGCAGTTCGTAAAGAAGGCTTGAACAGCGTTCGCAGCATGAGTAAGGAGTACTGAGTGGATATAGCTACGCT
The DNA here is from genome assembly GCA_027943745.1 of Neptuniibacter victor. Taxonomy (GTDB): domain Bacteria; phylum Pseudomonadota; class Gammaproteobacteria; order Pseudomonadales; family Balneatricaceae; genus Neptuniibacter; species Neptuniibacter victor. The sequence continues at coordinate 381,234 of AP025763.1, forward strand.
TGTCGGTTTGTTAGGTAGTTTTGGTATCGTAATCGCTGCGATTGTTACCGGCGGTGATGCGGGGGTGTTTATTAACCCTCCGTCTCTATTGATTGTTATCGGTGGCAGTATCTTCGTTGTATTGATGAAGTTTACCTTGGGCCAGTTTTTAGGTGCGGGTAAAATTGCTGCTAAAGCCTTTATGTTCAAGTCCTTAAATCCCGAAGAAATTATTGCAGAAACTGTTGAGCTTGCTGATGCGGCTCGTAAAGGCGGTTTATTATCGTTGGAAGACAAAACGGTAAGCAGTGATTTTATGCAACGAGGCATCCAGCTGCTTGTTGATGGTCATGATCCAGATGTTGTGAAAACGCTCTTAAATAAAGAAGCGAAGTTGACACATGATCGTCACGAATTTGGTGCCACTGTCTTTTCAGCGATGGGTGATGTTGGGCCTGCGATGGGAATGATTGGTACCCTGGTTGGTCTAGTACAGATGCTTTCCAACATGAGTGACCCTAAATCGATCGGTCCTGCGATGGCCGTCGCTCTTCTTACAACACTTTATGGCGCGATGTTGGCGACCATGGTTGCCTTGCCTATTGCGGATAAACTTAATGTGAGAAAGGATGAGGAAGCATTAAACTCAGCGCTCATTATTGATGGACTTCTAGCAATTCAAGCAGGTCAGAACCCACGCGTTATCGAACAGATGTTGAGAAACTATCTGCCAGAGAAAAAACGTGCGGCGGCTGAAGGTTAATTCGGTAAGGAGCTGAACAATGAGTGATGATACCGAAGAACAAGAATGCCCCCCCTGCCCCGCGGGGTTACCTGGCTGGTTAGCAACCTTTGGCGATCTGATGTCGCTATTGATGTGCTTCTTCGTACTGCTGTTATCGTTTTCAGAAATGGACGTATTGAAGTTTAAGCAGCTTGCGGGTTCTATGCGCGAAGCGTTTGGTGTGCAGAACCAGATAAAAGTGGAAGATATTCCTAAAGGCACCTCGATTATTGCTCAAGAATTCAGTCCTGGACGCCCTGAACCAACGCCATTGAATGAAATCCGTCAGATGACGGTAAACAATGATATGAATACGTTGGATATCCGCTCTAAAGAGGGGGACAGTGATTCCCCAGATCAAGAGAAGGGCGAAGATCAAGAGTTGCAAAAGCAGCAAGAGCAAGAAGCAAAAGAAGAAGCTGTTGAGTTTGCGGCTGCGTTAGCAGAAGAAATTGGTGATGGTAGTGTTGAAGTAGAAACGGATGGTAAAAAAATTATTATCCGTATCAAAGAGAAAGGGTCATTTGATTCAGGCTCTGCAGAACTTAAGTTTGAATCGATTCCTGTTTTGGCCAAAATTCGAGACGTATTATTGGATGTTAAAGGCAATGTCGCGATAGAAGGCCATAGTGATAATATTCCTTATGCGGGCCGTCGTTTTGAATCAAACTGGGATTTATCGGTAGCGAGAGCTTTAGCGGTAGCGCACGAGTTGTTTGGTGATCCGCGAATTGATCAGGCTCGATTTAAGGTGTTAGGTTATGCTGATACCAAGCCTTTAGTGCCAAATACAAATCGAGCGAACCGAGTTAAGAACCGCCGCGTTGAGATTATCGTGCAGAAAGGTAAGGACAAAGAGTCTTTAGAGAAAATACAAGCGCGGAAAGAGGGCGATCCAGATGGTGAACTGCTTAACCTTTCCCCGACAGAGATTTTCTAGTTAATTGAAAGATATAAAAAAACCGCCTACAGGCGGTTTTTTTATATCAGATAACGTCTTATTTAGAGTTATCTAGCATGTACTGAATCGCTGACTGTAGCTCAGCATCATTACAATCCATGCAAAGTCCTTGTGGTGGCATCGCGCCCTTGCCTTTTTTAGCCGTTGCTAAAAGTGCATCCATACCTAGTGCAGCACGTGGACCCCATGCAGCGGCATCACCTAGTTTAGGTGCACCAGCAGCGCCAGAAGCGTGGCAAACGCCACATTTAGTGTTGTAAACAGTTGCGCCATCACGATCAGCCATTGCTGCAGTTGGTAGCATCAGGGCTGCAGCTGCTGCTGCGATTAATACTTTTTTCATTATAGTTTTCCTGTAAGTGCTCATAAATTGTCATTGGGACTAACGGGCTTCCCCCACAAAAATAAGCCAGCTACTCCTGAGTAGCCTTATTAGTACACCAATAGGTGTGAATTGTATCTGAACGAAATCAATAGAAGAATGAAATAATGCTAAAGGATATAGGAAAACGGCGGGAATAGATGTTTAGACGGTAATTAACCGCCTAAACGCATCGCAAAGCTAGCTTGGTTATGTTGAATTCTTAATGCGTGGTCGCTGCAGCGTTGGTCTGTATTGAACTCTGCGATGGCTTGATCGACAAGATGCTTTGGTGCAATCGCTAGATTACGAACATCGATTTCTGAGTAGCCTCGTTTCAGCAACTGCTTCAGCTGAGTTTTTACGGTATTTTCTGTCATTTTTTATTTGCCTCTATGTATTTAAGGCTATGATGACGAATAAATGTTTCAATATTGTTTCAAGCGATCATTCTGTTTTGATTGTAATTCCTAAAGCCTCGTAAGCGTGTTGGATCACCTCTGGGTTAATCGCTGGTGGGCTTGTATCGATCCCCTCAGCTAATTGATTGACTACTGTTTTTAGTACATCAATACGGGCAAACCATTTATGGTTTCCTCTGATGATATTCCAAGGGGCCGCTTCCGTGGAGGTATACTGGAACATCTCATCGGTTGACGTTTCGTATTCCTCCCACTTGGCTCTGTTTCTAATATCTTCAGTCGTTAATTTCCAGCGTTTTACCGGGTTGTTTAAGCGTTCCTCAAAGCGCTTTAACTGCTCGTCAGGTGTTATATGCATGAACACTTTCACGATTTTTACACCATCATCAATCAAACTACGTTCAAACTCATTAATTTCTTGATAAGCGCGTTGCCACTCTTTTTCAGTGGCAAAGCCCTCTATGCGCTCCACTAAAACTCTGCCATACCAAGAGCGATCAAAGATAGCGATGGTGCCAGCTTCGGGGAGTCGTGCTTGAAACCGATGCAGATAATGTTTGCTTTGTTCCTGTGAGGTTGGTGCGCTAATGGGGTGAACAGTGACGCCTCTGGGATCGAGTTTTTCGGTGATACGTCTAATAGCGCCGCCTTTTCCGCTCGCATCCCAACCTTCAAAGACAAGAATTGCTCGACGCTTCTGATGAAAATACGCTTGTTGGACTTGCAGCATTTTTTTCTGCCATTTTTTTAACTTTTTAAGATATTCATCCTTATTGGCTAGGGTGCTGTTCTCAAAATTGACAGATTGGAGTGTTTTGCTTGGCGTTTCCAGAATAATTGCGCTGGGTTTGTGCATACTTTTCTCCATTAGGCGATCATTGTCGGGCGAATGATGGGAAAGGGGGCGTTATCATGGTGCTTAATTAATGTTTATCTAAGCGTATAAGAGTAATTAAATATAGCTTGTATCCCTTTGATAGGGAAAAGTGAGTGAAACTCTCAGTCCCACATCTAAGTTTTGAATTGATATCTTTCCTCCCAATACTGCTGACGCCAAGTTGAAAACTCTGTATAGGCCAAGTCCCGAAGTGCCTTGTCCAAGAGAGGATGAATAAAATGGGTCGAAAGCGTGCTTCAGTGTCTTATCGTCCATCCCCATCCCATTATCTGAGAAGTGAAATGATATGTGGTTTTCGCTGTGCTGATAATCAACGCTAAACTGTCCTGCGTCCTTGAAACCATGCCTTAGGCTGTTTTCAAGTAAGCTGAACGCTATCTGTTCAAAAACAGTTCGGTGGCTCGTTATTTTCAAATCACTTGGGATGTTGTTTTCCAGTGAAACCCCTCTTACTTGGCATTCATTTGTCACGAGTAAGAAAATCTTTTCGATCGTGTTGTATGGATGAAATGAAGAGGCTTCTTTATGTGCTTCGTCACTACTGAGTTCTTTGAAACGGTTGATTAGATTGATGCCGCGCTTCAAATTATCGTTCATGAGGTTTTGAGAGAGGTTTTCTTCAGAGATAAATTCTGCGAGTTGTTTCTTGCTGAGTGTATTTTGTTGGAAGCTGCTGGTTAATTCAGCCAGGAGTTGTTGGGAGCTACTGAGGCCAAGGAGTATATTGCCTAAAGGGGTATTTAGTTCGTGAGCTACACCTGCCACTAAGCGGCCCAATCCTGCGAGTTTTTTCGCCTCGACCAGTTGTTGCATCGTGTCTTGTAGATTGTGATGGGTTTCTTGGAGCGCTAAATGGTGCTTGCGTTCCGTTTGCTCAGCGAGTACGCGATCAGTGACGTTCTGTAGGGTTTCTATTGCGCCCACTGTATTGCCATCTGCATCTAGCAGAGGGGATGCATTAAAAAATAACCATAGACCGGTAGAGCCCATATTGGGGAAAAACTCCTCTCCTTCGTAAGCGCCATTAATGAGCTTTGATAGCGCGAATTTTTCACCATAATGCTCTCTGATGGCGGCTGCAGGCATCTTATCAACGACAAAGTCAGCCATGGTGGGGCGTGACTCGATATAAAAGCCCTCCCAGCTATTTTTAGTATTGATGGCGTCTTGTGCAGATCTGCCTGTTAATACCTCGCAGGCTTTGTTCCAGTGGGTAATGGTATGGCTATGGTCAATAACAAAGGTTGGGATGGGGCTTCCTTGAAGTATTTGCAAGAGCTGTCGTTGGCTGCTTGAAACCGCGTTCTGTGCGGCCCTAAGTGCCGTGATGTTTCTTCCAACGCCGTGGTACCCAGTAAACGTCCCTTCGTTATTAAAGGTAGGTTTTCCGCTAATCATATAATGTTGAAGTTGCCCATCATCCCCAGGGACTTTATATTCAAAATCATGAAACGGTTTGTGCTGCATACAGCATTGAATATGAGCATCAATCTCGTTCTTTGAAAGGCCGTGAATCGGCATCTCCCAGCGAAGTTTGCCAATGAACAGTTGTTGGTCCCGATGAAGCTTTTCGGTCGACATGCCAAAGAAACGTGTAAAACGGCATTGCTCATCTTGCTCCCAAAACCAATCAGAAGAGAGCTCGGCGAATTCGGTTAGGCTTTTGTTCTCTTTCTCAAGCTCTGTGACGCGAGCTTGCAGTTTCTCAAAAGAGTTTTGGGTGTTAGGCATAATCAAGTATCGGTTTCGACAGCGGTGGCGACTATTTCAGGATAGTTAATGCAGAGGGGAATCACAAAAAACGAATCAAATTACGTGAGGGTGGAAGGCTATGTAGTACTAGCTAGGAATGCAATCTTTCTCTTTGTACATCGAGCTGTCAGCAAGGTTTATCCACTGTTCGATTGAGTCAACTTGGTCGTTGAGTTGGCATATGCCGTATGAGATACCTACTTCAAAGGCCGCGGCAACGTCAGACTGCGGGACCTGAATGGTATCGCCCACGCGCTCACACAGCTCTTTGGCTTGTTGGGTATTGCTGTTGCTGAGCAGTACCATAAATTCATCACCGCCATAGCGACCAAGGAAATCTGTTTGCCTAATTTTATTGCTGAATGCGGTCGATAGAGAAACCAGTGTATTGTCGCCAGCAATGTGGCCAAAATTGTCATTTATATCTTTGAATCGATCAATATCGATGAAGATAAGTGCAGCAGGGGTTTTATAGCGTTTATGCTGTTGATAGGCTTCCTCTAGTTTTTCCATAAAAGCGCTACGATTTAATGTGCCGGTTAGGCCATCTTTTTTTGATAACTCTTCAAGAGATGCATAGGCGGCTTTTAGTTTGAGTAGAGAGTCATCTAGTTGGTGTTGTCGGTTCATTATGTCGGTGCGATCAACAGCGGAACCGACAAGGTAGATAAGTTGGTCGTCGTTATAGACACCAAAGCCGACGTTGTGGATATGACGGATCTCTCCATTGTTTCGAATGATCCGAAAATCAATATTCCAGTTACTGTTAGCCCCTGGCTCAAAAGCGGCGAGTACTAGAGGGATGTCGTCTGGGTGAACATTGTCTAAAAAGCTTTTAGGGTTTTCGTAAAGACTGTCGACACTGCGTTCCCAAAGCTGTTCGTAGCCTTTGTTTATATAGATCATCTCTTTCATGCCAGCAGAAGACATCCAGATAATCACCTCATCGGATACCGCCTCTACAATCGTTTTAAACTTGGTCTCAGATTGACGCAGCAGGTCTTCTGTTTCTTTTAATTCAGAAATATCTTGGATGGAAGAAGCGAAATAGTCGGGTTCACCTTGTTCATTTCTGACCAGCGTTGTGGTTAGTTTGGCCCAAACCAAATGCCCCGCTTTATGGCGATAGCGTTTGATTTTAGAAAAGTCAGTGGAGATCTCTCCAGCGAGAGACCCTTTTATCCAGTTAAGGCTCTCCTCAAGATCTTCGGCAAGCGATAGTTGTTGGAAGGATAGGCAGATAAGTTCGGCTTCGCTGTAGCCTAAAAAGTCAGATAAGTTTTTGTTCACTCGGATAAACCTGCCTTTCAGGTCGACGTGGGCTAACCCTATCGCTGCTTTATCGAATGTATCCTGAAATATCTTTTCAACACTCGAGGTCTGAGTGCCTTTGCGTTTTCGTTGACTGATAGTTAAATGCCGATAGGGAGGTATTAGGCTGGAGCAGCCGATCAGCAATAAAAAGGCGGCTGGAACTAGGTGTTGATTGCTAAGGTACAATCCGCTTGTAATCATCACGAGCCCAAACAGGGCGAAGAAGCATGATATGACGAGTTTACTATCCATTGTAATGGTTGTCCGTAGATGCGGTGCTGATCAATAAAGCTGAGTCATTGTCTGCGACATAGAGTTAGTTGTACTCTTTTTTTTGTGAGTTGCCTACTGTTTGCTTATTGAACTGTAGTTTGGGATGTAAATTAGGGGTACAAAAAACAGCTTAAGTCGGTTTTTTGTAGGGGCGGTATTGCTCTTCCTTAAAGGCTGATAAGCCTGAAAGATAAAAAATCGCTGCCAGTGGCCCCTCCCACAATGAGTATGGGCATATATTTAAGGTACAAAAGAAATTAATAGGGTCAGGTCTTGCATTGTGCAGTAGCTAAAATTCTTCCTGCGGGCACTGACTCAAACACCTTTGACGCAGCCGAGTATCACATAACTCATTGGAATAGATGGATATTTGTTTGAGCGCAGCGAGTTTATATCCGTCCCATTGAGTTAGAGAAACACAGGGTATTGAGCGAAGCGAAACAAGGAATAGGCGGCTAGGGGATTTTTAAGGGGGAGAGCTGTTGTTCCCCCTTAAAGGCTGAAAGCCTAAAAGATAAAAAATCGCGGCCAGTGGCCCCTCCCACAATGAGTATGGTGCATATATTTAAGGCACAAAAAAACCGGCCTAAGCCGGTTTTAATGTTTGGTTGACACTTCGTTGACACTCTATGTCAGCCTTGCTTTTAACTACTTGATTTAAAAGCAGTAATTTGGTGGAGATGGCGGGGTTCGAACCCGCGTCCGCCAATCCGCCGCCTCAAGATCTACATGTTTAGGCTTCTCTATTTAATTAACCCGTCACGACCCGAGAGCCAGGGTGTTATGGGCGAGCCTCTTTAGTTTTAACCGTTCAGCTTGAGGCAAAGCATCCGGGCGATTCTGTCTCGAATGATACCGCAAAATCCTCTAGTTACAGACACCTGAAGGAGCGGCACAAGCCGACTTAAGCGGCTAGAGCGTAGTTATCGTCGTTAGCAACTATAACTGTGTAGTGAGGGATTTACGAGATCCACTACATTCTCGACATGCACCTAAGGTTTTGTAATCAGCGTCGAAGCCAAGTCATCCCCAGATTGTGGCCATTATAGCCGTATGACACCTATAAAAGAAGAAAGTTTATTTTGCGGCCATTACGCGTTGTTTCTGGCGGGCCCAATCTTTGTCTTTATCGGCTGCGCGTTTGTCATGTTGTTTTTTACCTTTGGCAAGTGCGATTTCACACTTGATGTGATTACCTTTCCAATAAAGCGATAAGGCAACACAGGTAAGTCCTTTTGCATTGATCCCGCCAATGATCTTGACGAGTTCTTTGTGATTCAAAAGTAGTTTTCGCTGACGGGTAGGGTCAGCTACAACATGAGTACAGGCAGTTTTTAAAGGCGTGAAATGAGCGCCAACAAGCCATGCTTCGCCTTTGTGAATAATCACATAAGAGTCAACAAGTTGTGCGCGGCCCTCTCTTAGGCTTTTTACTTCCCATCCGGTCAGCACTAGACCCGCCTCGAATTTGTCCTCAATAAGGAATTCGTGACGTGCTTTTTTGTTTTGACAGATGGTGTTGCCTGATGGGGCTTTCTTCTTTTTGGCCATGGCGAGCGATTATATATGGCTGCACTTAACAAGGAAAGCGCTTCTGTGCTTCGTTGGGTTTATTTCGTAATTGTTACGTAAGTTATTGTTGAGAAAGTAATAATGCATATTGCGGATTACTGTTCTATATATTAAAGATCGAAATATTTCTTTTTGTTAATAATTAATGGTTATTTGAGTGGCTTCTAATGTACAAAAAACGTTCGCTTACCATTGTACTTAAGGCTAAAAAGATGAAAGAATCCCGCTTTTTTAGGCCATTACAATAATAGAGAGCTAGTCTTTTATGCAGGAAAAAACGTCTATCCACGGTGCTTGGGCATCTCGTTGGATCTTTATTTTGGCAGCCACTGGTTCTGCCGTTGGTTTGGGTAACATTTGGAAGTTCCCATATATTACTGGTGAAAATGGCGGTGGTGCCTTTGTACTGGTTTATCTGTTTTGTATCCTGTTGGTAGGTGTGCCTATCATGATGGCCGAGGTGCTTATCGGTCGTCGTGGTCGCCAAAGCCCTATCAACGCGATGAAGGATGTTGCCGTAGAGTCGGGGCATTCTGCTAGTTGGTCGCTTGTCGGTTGGATGGGCGTATTAGCAGGCTTTATGATCTTTTCTTTTTACTCTGTTGTTGCTGGTTGGGTGTTGTATTACATCGCGGGCATGGGAACAGGGGATTTCATAGCGATTGGCAGTGATGACGCAGGCAATGTCTTTAATGGTCTGCTTGCCGATACTGAGACGCTGTTAATTTGGCACTCGATCTTTGTTGTGATGGTGATGTTGGTCATTGCTGGGGGTGTTAAAAAAGGCTTAGAGAATGCGGTTAAGTTCTTGATGCCAGCGCTGTTTGTACTTCTGCTCGTTATGCTGGGTTATTCCATGCAAACAGAAGGCTTTTCAGCAGGTTGGGACTTCCTATTCCATTTTGATACGTCGGAACTAAGCTGGGATGCGGTGCTGGTTGCGCTAGGTCATGCATTCTTTACTCTGTCGTTGGGTATGGGTGCCATTATGGCTTACGGTTCTTATATGCCGAAGAAGACATCGATCGGTGGTGCGGTTATCTGGATCGCAATCATGGATACGTTGGTGGCATTGATCGCTGGTCTGGTTATCTTCCCAATTGTATTTTCAAATGGCATGGATCCGGGTGCAGGCCCAGGTCTAATGTTTGTAACCTTGCCGGTTGCCTTTGGTCAAATGCCGGGCGGACAGATCTTTGGATTTGTTTTCTTCTTGTTGGTTGGTATCGCTGCGTGGACATCTGCTATCTCTTTGATGGAGCCAGCTGCTGCCTGGTTGGTTGAGAAGTTTCAGTGGAAGCGTGTTCCTGCTTGTATCGTACTGGGCGCTGTTGTTTGGGGCTTAGGTGTTGCTGCGCTAGGTTCATTTAACTTCATGTCTGATGTGCTGATATTTGGCTTTAATGTCTTCGACTTCTTGGATTTCATGACAGCTAACGTGATGCTTCCATTAGGTGGCTTATTTATTGCCCTCTTCACTGGTTGGATTGTTAAGCGCAAAATGGCTGAAAATGAGTTGGCGATCTCCTCGCCACTACTGTTCAATGCGTGGTATATTTCGCTGCGTTTCATTGCACCAGTAGCGGTAGCAGTAATTTTTGTTCTTAACTTGGTTGAGAAGCTTAGCTAGGAGATAGTTCAGTCGCATGGCTCAGGTAGATCGCAGTGCACTTGTGTTGCACACTGCAGAACAGATGTTTGATCTTATTAATGATGTAGAGCGCTATCCTGAGTTTTTGCCCTGGTGTTCTCGGACCGAAGTAGTTAGTCGGTCTGAGAGCGAGCTTGTAGCGACGCTGTATTTGTCCAAAGCTGGGCTTAAATACAGCTTCACTACACGTAATCAATTGACCCGCCCAACTCAAATGACCCTCGAGTTAGAGGAGGGGCCTTTCTCCACCTTGGCAGGTATTTGGGACTTTAAAGTTCTCAGCGATGAAGCTTGCAAGGTAAGTCTGAATCTACACTTTGAATTTTCTGGTAAAATAGCGTCTTTAGCGATGAGCAAGGTGTTTAATCAAGTGGCGACCACTTTAGTTGACGCGTTTGTTACTCGTGCCGATGAAATTTATGATTAAGAGGTCAGCATGATCGTAGAGGTCGCTTTTGCGCTACCCACTGAGCAAAAAATCATTTCATTGAATGTGCCTGATGAATGTACGGCCTATGAGGCGGTTATTAAATCGGGGATTGTTGAGCTGTTTCCAGAGATAGATCCAGATACGACTCCGATGGGGATTTTCGCTAAGGCGATAAAAAAACCTAAGGAAACATTATTGCGTGAAGGTCAGCGAGTTGAAATTTATAGGCCTTTGATTGCTGACCCTAAAGAGGCGAGAGCAAAACGCGCAGCTAAAATGAAAGCAAAGAAAGAAGCAGAAGAAGCTGCGCGTAAATCGTAGGTTTTAGCTACCTCGGTTACCACCTGGGCGGAAATCACCGTTTAGTGCGTTTAACTTGCCCTCTGTGAAGTAAAGGGAGATGCGTTCGCGAACGTAGCTACCATCGCCTTCAGAGCCGCTTTTCTTACTGTATAGGTAATCCCAACGACCTTCGTGGAAAGTGTCAGTAATCAGTGGGCTGCCCATAATGAAACGTACTTGGCTTTCGGTCATTCCTGGACGAAGTTGGTCTACCATCTCTTGATTGACTACATTTCCCTGTGGGATATCAATTTTATATACTCCCGGAAAACCGGAGCAACCAGACAGTACTAAAGTGAGTGCTGCTGTAATAAGAAGTTTTTGCATCTGTTTTTGCTTCCACATTTGTGCGTAAATGCGGATAATAAAGTTTCGTGCGCATTTGAACAAGCAATTAAGCTTGTATTGCATGCTTGTAATCACCAATAGCCTAGAGAATTATTATGTCACTTGAAAATCAGGAACTACGAAAAGCGGGCCTTAAAGTTACGCTGCCTCGTGTAAAAATCTATCAAATTCTGGAACGTGCGGGCGAAGGCGACCATTTCAGTGCTGAAGATATTTATAAGTTGCTGATGGAAAAAGGCGAGGATGTTGGTTTAGCGACGGTCTATCGTGTACTTACCCAGTTTGAAGCAGCAGGCTTAGTAACGCGTCATCATTTCGAAGGTGGGCATTCGGTTTTCGAACTGTCGCGTGACGAAGAGCATGATCATATCGTCTGTGTTAAAAGCGGCGTGGTTAAAGAGTTTAACGACCCACGGTTGAATGATCTTTTAAATGAAATTGCAGAATCTATGGATTTTGTTGTGACAGACAGAACGATCTATCTATACGGCATTCATAAGGATGCTGCAGATAAAAAATAGATCTGCTTTGCTTAGGTGAATACTAAAAGGCCAGCATTTTGCTGGCCTTTTAGTGTGTGCTATATCCCTTCTTTTTGTAATGCTACCTTTGCTTTAGGCGGTTTCAAGCATCTCTCGGGCGTGCTCAATTGAGCGTTCAGTTATATCAATACCGCCCAGCATTCGTGCAATCTCGTTTACCCTGTGTTCTTTGCTAAGTGCGTCTATCTGGGTGTGAGTTCTCTGCTTATCGCTTCGCTTGCTAACGAATAGGTGTTGATGGCCTTGAGAAGCTACTTGTGGTTGATGAGTCACACATAAAATTTGCGCACTGCCACCTAGTTGGCGGAGCAACTTCCCGACGACTTCCGCGATTGCGCCACCAATACCGACATCAACTTCATCAAAGATTAACGTAGGTGTTGTTGACGTTTGTGCGGTAATAACTTGTATTGCCAAACTAATACGTGACAGTTCGCCACCTGATGCTATTTTGCCTAATGGTTTAGCGGGTTGGCCTTGGTTAGTAATAATTAAAAACTCAATCTCTTCAAGTCCATTGGCACTCGGTAAATCCAATGGGTTAAAGCTAACTGAAATAGATGCCGCTGGCATGCCTAAATCATGTAGTTGTTGATCCACTAACTTGCTGAGTTTCTTCGCACCCTTATGGCGTTGTTTACTGAGTTCAGCGGCATGTTTATTGAACGTATTTAGTGCGTCTTCTGCATCATGAGCAAGTTGTTCAAGTTCTTCGTCTGAGCGGCTTAGGTTTGATAGCTCTTGGCAAAGTGATTGGTGAAACTCGATGACTTCTTCTGGTTTTATTCGATGCTTGCGAGCAATGTCGAAGATAGTAGTTAAGCGATCCTCGACCTGCTGTTGGCGATCGGGATTGACCTCTACTCTATCTAAGTAGTGTTTTATCTCGTTGCTGGCTTCCTCTACTTGAATTAATGCGGAATCAATCATCTCTGCGGCTTGGCGAACCGAGGGTGATTCCGATTGAATCGTAGCGAGCAGTTGTTGGCAGTGGTTTAAAAGTTGTACGCAGTTGTTTTCATCGCTATCACTCGCTAACCCGATAAAACTATGACCTGTGCTTAGGATCTCACCTGCATTGGCCAGTGTTTTCTGCTCTTGTTCCAGTTGTTTGAGTTCATCTTCTTCGAGTGCTAACTGTTCTAACTCTTCAATTTGGTAGCTAAGAAGTTGAACGCGGGCGGTTTGTTCCGCGCTTTGTTCTGATAGTCGTGCGTGTTCGGCGTTGAGTTTTGACCATAATTGATAAGATTGACGCGTTTTATCTGCCAGTTTGCTCTGGCCGGAAAATTCATCGAGCAGTGTGCGATGGTGATCTTTTTTTAATAAGCGTTGATGCTCATGTTGGCCATGGATCGCGATAAGGTGTTCGCCTAAGGCTTTCACAGTATTTGCTGGGGAGGGGCGGCCGTTAATGTAACAGCGCGAGCGTCCCTCCTTGGTAATCACTCTGCGTAGAATGCATTCGCCATCGTTGTCTAAATCATTTTGCTCTAACCAGTCGATAGCGGATGGGATGGTATTTATGTTAAAGCTTGCTGTTATGTCGGCTTTATCCGCGCCTTGGCGAACAGTTCCGGCTTCAGCGCGGTTTCCTAAGGTTAACCCTAATGCATCAAGCATAATGGATTTACCAGCACCCGTTTCGCCGCTAACAACGGTCATGCCTTGGTTTAGTTCTAAATCAAGGCTTTCAACAATGGCAAAGTCACGAATAGATATTTGATTCAGCATAATTAAAAATACATGTGTTTTTATACAGTAGTTTCTGTATAAGCTTTTTTTCGAACCTATGCAATGTTTATCGTATTTTTATTGAAAAAAAACTAATTTTAGGCGTTGAAAGGTGTGTGAATGTCCCCATATATGCAGCAAATGAAATTAACACCTAGACGCTCTAACACGTGAAGTTAGAACTGGCTGGAGAGTAACAATGGCAAATGAAGAACAAAACCCAGTAGAAGAACAGCAAGCGCAACCTGTTGAGGAGATTCAGGCTGATGATGTAGTAAACGAGATTCCTGAGCAGTCTGCTGAAATGGCAGATCAAGCTGATGCAGGAAAACTTGCTGCTGAGCTTGCTGCTGCGGTTGCTGAAGTTGAGTCATTGAAGGATCAGATGCTACGCATTCAAGCTGATGCGCAGAATGTTCGCCGTCGTGCTGAGCAAGATGTAGAAAAAGCGCATAAATTTGGCGTCGAGAAGTTTGCCAATGAAATGTTGCCAATCATGGATAGCTTGGAACGTGCAATTGAAGCCTTCGGTGATGATGAAGCGCTTGCGTCGATGCGTGAAGGCGTTGAGATGACAATGAACATGTTCTTGTCCGGATTGGAAAAATTCAAAATGGAGCAAGTTAACCCGCTAGGTGAAGCGTTTGACCCTGCATTGCATCAGGCTATGTCTATGGTTGAAGCGGCAGATGCTGAGCCAAATAGCGTGATTGCTGTTATGCAAAAAGGCTACACCCTGCACGGTCGATTAGTTCGCCCTGCGATGGTTGTTGTGGCTAAAGGTTAATAAAAAAACGTTTTGTGCCCTTGAAACCGCATAAAACGTACTTATATAGATTGCATAGTAAGTAACGTAGTTATCTAAACGATTATAGAAAGTTATTTACATAGCTATTTACAGATTTAAACACTGTCCGTCGTAACCGGGCAGCACGAATTGGAGCAAAGCAAATGGGTAAAATCATCGGTATCGACCTAGGAACCACAAACTCTTGTGTTTCTATCCTAGACGGTGACACTTCTAAAGTAATTGAAAATGCTGAAGGCGATCGTACTACGCCTTCTATCATCGCTTACGCTGATGAAGGTGAGATTCTAGTAGGTCAGCCAGCTAAACGTCAGGCGGTTACTAACCCAACTAACACACTGTTTGCTATCAAGCGTCTGATAGGTCGTCGTTTTAAAGATGATGTAGTACAGAAAGATATCAAAATGGTGCCATACAAAATTATCGAAGCAGATAATGGCGATGCTTGGGTTGAAGTAAAAGGTGAGCAACTAGCAGCACCTCAGATCTCAGCTGAGATCTTGAAGAAGATGAAAAAGACAGCTGAAGATTACTTGGGTGAGTCTGTTTCTGAAGCAGTAGTAACAGTTCCAGCTTACTTCAACGATGCACAGCGTCAGGCGACTAAAGATGCAGGAAAAATTGCAGGCCTAGATGTTAAGCGTATTATCAACGAGCCAACCGCTGCTGCACTTGCTTACGGTATGGACAAGTCTAAAGGCGATAAAACAATCGCTGTTTATGACTTAGGTGGTGGTACATTCGATATCTCTATTATCGAAATTGCTGAAGTTGATGGCGAGCACCAATTCGAAGTACTTTCTACTAACGGTGATACATTCCTTGGTGGTGAAGACTTCGATTTACGCTTGATCGAATTTTTAGCGGACGAATTCAAGAAAGAAACGGGTATCGATCTACACAACGATCCTCTAGCACTTCAGCGCCTTAAAGAAGGTGCTGAGAAAGCGAAAGTTGAACTTTCTTCTGCACAGCAGACGGATGTTAACTTACCTTACATCACCGCTGACGCTTCTGGTCCTAAACACCTTAACGTTAAAATTACGCGGGCTAAATTAGAGTCTCTAGTTGAAGAGCTAGTTGAGCGTTCGCTTGAGCCATGCCGTCTTGCGCTGAAAGATTCCGATCTAGATATGTCTGAGATCGATGAAGTGATTTTGGTCGGTGGTCAAACACGTATGCCATTGGTTCAAGAGAAAGTAACTGCTTTCTTCGGTAAAGAACCACGTAAAGATGTTAACCCTGATGAAGCGGTTGCAATGGGTGCTGCGATTCAAGGTGCGGTACTAGCAGGTGACGTTAAAGATGTTCTTCTTCTTGACGTAACGCCGCTAACGCTAGGTATCGAAACAATGGGTGGCGTTGCTACTCCTGTTATCGAAAAGAATACAACGATCCCTACGAAGAAATCTCAGATCTTCTCTACAGCTGATGACAACCAAAATGCTGTAACGATCCATGTTGTTCAGGGTGAGCGTAAACAAGCGGCTCAGAACAAATCTCTTGGTCGTTTCGATCTAGCTGAAATCCCACCAGCTCCACGCGGTGTTCCTCAGATCGAAGTAACATTCGACTTGGATGCCAACGGTATCTTGAATGTATCGGCTCAAGATAAAGCAACGGGTAAGCAGCAGTCTATCGTGATTAAAGCGTCTTCTGGTTTGAGCGATGATGAAATCGAGCAGATGGTAACGGATGCTGAAGCGCATGCTGAAGAAGATAAAAAGTTTGAAGAGCTAACGCAGGCGCGTAACCAAGGCGATGCTATGGTTCACTCCGCTAAGAAAACAATGGAAGAAGCGGGCGATAAAGCGACTGACGAAGAGAAAGCGGCAGTAGAAGCTGCAACGACTGAGTTGGAAGAAGTTTTGAAAGCAGATGATAAAGATGCGATTGAAGCGAAAACAACTGCGCTAACTGAAGCGATCTCTGGTGTTGCTCAGAAGATGTACGCTGAAGCTGCACAGCAAGCTGAAGCAGAACAAGGTGCCGCTGGCGAAGACGCACAGCAAGGCGGTAACGATGATGCTGTAGACGCTGAATTCGAAGAAGTGAAAGACGACAAAAAATAAGTCTTCTTTTATTAATTCGGTTAGCGAATTAGCATAGGCTTTCCGGCTTTTTAAATGCCGGAAAGTAGAATTACTCGGCACCGCGGGCTTTATGCCCGCGTTGTCATATCCGGCACTAAGCCGTGAAAGTGTTGTGACCATGTCGAAACGAGATTATTACGAAGTATTGGGTGTGTCCCGTGATTCATCCGATCGCGATATCAAAAAAGCCTTCCGTCGTATGGCGATGAAGTATCATCCGGACCGTAATCCGGACGATAAAGAGTCAGAAGATAAGTTCAAAGAGGTGAATGAAGCCTACGAAGTACTGTCTGACGCTCAGAAGAAAGGCGCTTATGACCAGTATGGTCATGCCGGCGTTGATCCAAATATGCGTGGCGGTCATGGCGGTGGTCATGATGGCAACTTCTCCGATATCTTTGGTGATGTGTTTGGCGATATTTTCGGTGGCGGCGGTGGTCGTGGTGGTCGAAGCTCTGTGCAGCGTGGTGCTGACCTTCGCTACAACATGGAAATGACACTAGAAGAAGCGGTTCGCGGCGTCGAAAGAAGTATTCAAGTTCCGACACTGGTCGGTTGTGAAACATGCGATGGTTCCGGTGCTAAACCAGGCACGTCGGCTAAAGTGTGTGGCACTTGTGGCGGTCAAGGCCAAGTTCGAATGCAGCAGGGTTTTTTCTCTGTGCAGCAGACGTGCCCAACCTGTCATGGTGAAGGTAAGGTTATCTCTGATCCATGTGGCGATTGCCATGGTCATGGTCGTAAAGAGAAGACCAAAACACTGTCTGTGAAAATCCCGGCGGGTGTTGATACAGGTGATCGTATTCGTTTGGCTGGGGAAGGTGAAGCGGGTACTCACGGAGGCCCAGCGGGTGACCTTTATGTTCAGGTTCATGTTAAAGATCATCCGATCTTTGAGCGTGATGGTAAGCATCTGTACTGTGAAGTGCCGATCAGTTTTGTTGATGCCGCGTTAGGTGGAGAGCTTGAAGTTCCGACACTTGATGGCCGTGTCAAATTAAAAGTACCGTCTGAAACGCAGACCGGGAAAATGTTCCGTTTGCGCGGCAAAGGTGTTGCACCTGTACGTGGTGGTTCAACCGGCGATCTTCTTGTTAAAGTTGTCGTTGAAACACCCGTTAAGTTGAGCGGTCGTCAAAAAGATTTGCTCCGCGAGTTCCAAGAAGAGATGGAACAGGGTACGCACAAGCATAGCCCTAAAAAGCATGGCTTCTTTGACTCAGTGAAAAAGTTTTTTGAAGACATGACTTAAATGTATTTCTAGCGACGTGTAGGCGTTTTTGACGTGCTACGCGTGGCTGACCAATAAACGGAGATGGCATGAGCCAGAATCCAGAATGCCCAAGTTGGCTTTGGGATGAGATCACTGCCGAGGCAGAGAAAGAAGTCATTGATGAACCTGTGCTGGCAGGTTATTACCATGCCAATATTTTAGGTCATCAAAGTCTTTGCTCCGCTCTCGCTTACCTCCTTAGCCGTAAGCTTTATGACGATGCAGTACCAGCGGTTACTTTTCGCTTAGTCATCGAAGAAGTGTTTCGTGATGCGCCAGAGATTATCGCTGCGGTTTGTGCCGATATTGCTGCCGTAAGGACGCGTGACCCCGCTATTGATAAGCATTCTACGGTATTGCTTTATCTTAAAGGGTTTCATGCTATTCAGGCGTACCGCGTTGCACACTATATGTGGAGTAAAGGCCGTAAAAGTATGGCGCTTTATATCCAAAGTCGTGTTAGCAGCGTTCTACAAGTAGATATTCATCCTGCGGCCAAAATCGGTCATGGTGTGATGTTTGACCATGCAACGGGTATTGTTGTTGGTGAAACGAGTGTTATCGAAAATGATGTGTCGATATTACAGTCCGTGACATTAGGTGGTACAGGTAAAGCGTGCGGTGATCGTCACCCGAAAATCAGAGAGGGTGTGATGATTGCCGCGGGCGCAAAAATTTTCGGCAATATTGAAATTGGTTCAGGTGCTAAAGTGGGCGGCGGCAGTGTGGTACTTGATGATGTGCCTTCGCATACCACTGTGGTTGGCGTGCCAGCCAGAGCAGTAGGGCACCCATCTTGTGATAAACCAGCGCTGGATATGGATCAAAATATTCTGCATGACAAAGATTAACGGAAGATTAGTATGATTAAAGTAGCAGTTACAGGTGCCGCGGGTCGTATGGGTAAAGCCAATATCGAAGCGATACAGATGACCGACGGTATTGAATTGGGTGCGGCTATTGTTGATCCAACGAGTACGTTAATTGGTGCCGATGCAGGTGAGATGGCCGGTTTCGGTAAGTTAGGCGTATCGATTGTAGGTTCGCTTGCTGATGTTGTTGATGATTTCGATGTGCTGATCGATTTCACCGCGCCAGAAGTAACTCTCCAAAATGTTGATTTCTGTGCCGCTAATGGCAAACAGGTTGTCATTGGTACAACCGGTTTAACTGATGAACAGAAGGATGTGCTGCTAGCGCGTTCTGAAAAGGCGGCTATTGTCTTTGCGCCTAATATGAGTGTCGGTGTGAACTTGTGCTTTAAGTTGCTTGAAGTGGCTGCAGCTGCGTTAGGCAACGAAGATTATGATATCGAGGTGATAGAAGCGCACCATCGTCATAAAGTTGATTCTCCATCGGGTACCGCTTTACGTATGGGTGAAGTTGTTGCTGATACATTAGGGCGTGATCTTAAAGAGTGTGCCGTTTACGGTCGTGAAGGTATGACGGGTGCACGTCCACGCGGTGAAATCGGTTTTGAAACCATTCGCGCGGGTGATGTTGTGGGTGACCATACGGTGTTGTTTGCTACTGAAGGTGAGCGCATCGAAATTACGCATAAAGCCAGTAATCGTTTGACCTTTGCTAAAGGTGCGGTGCGTGCATGCAAATGGTTAGAGGGCAAAAAATCAGGTTTGTTTGATATGCAGGATATTCTGGGTCTTAAATAATCCGATATCGTGTCTATATTTTTTGTCGAAAAAGCCGCTTAGATAGCGGTTTTTTTATGCCTACAATCTAGAAAATATAAAAGGGCAGAGAAAAAGGTTATTGCCTTGATCTCAGGTGCTGGTCAAACGTAAGAGACTGGTTTACTCTCAAGTTAAATGCTAGCTCGGGAGTCGTTATGGAACAGCAAATCCCTAGTTTTTTACTGCGTAATGATCTATCTGTTTTGTTGGACTTGTTGGTGGCTGATGGATACCAACTGCATGGCCCACAAGTGCGAGATGGAGCCATTACTTATGCTTCAATTTCTTCCCTATCTGATCTACCTGTTGGCTACCAAGATCAGCAAAAGCCTGGCCATTACCAATTAGCAGAAGATCATAACAAGCGATTTTTTCATTGGGCGAATGGTCCTCAAGCGTTAAAACCACTTTTGTACCCCGCACGAGAAGTGCTTTGGCAAGCTAAACGTAATGCCAGTGGTTCAATTCAGTTTATTGTGCCTGTGCAATCGTTCGAAAAAATAGCCGTGATTGGTGTGAAAGCCTGTGATATAGCGGCTTTAAAGTTGCAAGATCAGCACTTTTTACAAGGCGAGTACGTAGATCCAGGTTACCAAGCTCGCCGAGAAGGGCTACTGCTCGTGGCGGTAAATTGCAGTTATGCCGCGTCTACTTGCTTTTGTGTGTCGACCGGGGATGGTCCAAGCGTTGAGAGTGGTTTTGACATAGCGCTTACCGAGCTTGATGAAGGTTTCTTGGTCGCAGCGGGTTCAGAAAAAGGCGAGCGATTTTTAACACGTTTACCTTTACAAAATGCAACGGCACAGCAGCTAGATGCAGCGACCCAGCAACATGAAACGGTTGCAGCTATGCAGACACGGAGGCTAGAGCCTATTGCAGTGGGTCAATTAAACGACGCAAGAGAACATCCACAATGGCAAGATATAGCCGAGCGTTGTCTAGCGTGCGGCAACTGCACAATGGTTTGCCCTACCTGTTTTTGTCACCATCAAAATGATGAATTGGTGATGAAGGGGGATGAAAGTCAGCACATACGTGAATGGGATAGCTGTTTTGGTGAGTCCCATGGTCAGTTGGCCGGCTTTCAGGTGCGAGATACGATTAAAGCTCGCTATCAGCAGTGGATGATCCACAAGCTTGATAGCTGGCAAGAACAGTATGGCCGCTCAGGGTGTACTGGCTGTGGGCGGTGTATGAGTTGGTGTCCCGCAGAGATCGATTTCGTTGCCGAAGCGAATATCATTGGAGGGGCCGATGAATAAATTTGCGCAATCAAATTTCCAGGTGCCGCTATCAGCGACAGTCGAAGCGTTTATTCAGGAATCTCCGAGTATATTCACATTGCGTTTACAGCTATGTGATAGCACTGCTCGGGATGAATACAGTTTTATGCCTGGCCAATTCAATATGCTCTACCTGTATGGCATTGGTGAAGTGCCTATCTCAATTGTGTCTGATCCGGTTGATTCAACCTTAATAGACCATACTATTCGCGTTGTGGGACGTGTCACTGAAGGGCTAGCGAAGCTAAAGGTGGGTGACGAAGTAGGGATAAGAGGGCCGTTTGGTCGAGGCTGGCCGTTAGCGCTTGCGAGAGATAAGGATCTATTGATTGTGACGGGTGGGCTGGGTTGCGCACCTGTCGTTGCCGCCATTAATTTTGCATTAAATCGCCGTGCACATTATGAAAATATTCATATTGTTCAGGGTGTTAAGCATAGTGATGACCTGATTTGGCGTGAGCAATACGATCGTTGGAATCAAATGAATGGCGTCGAGGTGTTGCTAGCTGCAGATGCTGCAGGCCCTGCTTGGCCTTTTCATACCGGGCAGATAACAGAGTTACTTGATCAGGTGACGCTGTCGGATGATAGCTGTCTCGTGCTGATCTGTGGTCCAGAAGGGATGATGAAAGCCGCTGCTGAGAAGTTGATTGATGATGGTATTTCACCCTTTAGCATTTATGTCAGCTTAGAGCGAAATATGCAGTGTGCGGTTGGGCATTGTGGACATTGTCAGATGGGGCCTGATTTCTTATGTAAGGATGGACCTGTGTTTGTCTACCCAGATGTACGTCATCGCTTAATGCAGGAGGGAATCTAATGGACAGAAAAGTAACACTCGCTGTGCATAAGTTTAGCTCTTGTGATGGCTGCCAGTTGGCTCTGCTCAATATGGGAACGACATTAGTTGAGCTAGCAGAACGGGTTGAGGTTAAGCACTTTGCAGAGGCGGGTGTATTAGAAGAAGATGCTCAGGTTGATGTTGCATTGGTTGAGGGCAGTGTTGTTACGGCGGCAGACGAACAACGAATTCAGCGAGTGCGAAACAACAGTAAATATTTGATTACGATGGGCGCTTGCGCAACCTCGGGTGGTATTCAAGCATTAAAAAACCTCGCCGAAGATCCCGAAAGCTGGACGGCCCAGATTTATCCACAACCTGAGTTCATCGATAGCCTCGAGCGTTCTTCTGCCATCAAGGCTTATGTCGAGGTTGATTTTGAGCTGTGGGGATGCCCAATTAATAGTCAGCAAATTACCGCGGTGGTTACTCAGCTCTTAAGTGGTGTTGTTCCTTGGGATGATCGCGAAAAGCTGTGCATTGAGTGTAAGCGGCGAGGACATGTTTGTACGCTGATAACTCAAGACGCTCCCTGTATGGGGCCGGTGACTCGTAACGGTTGTGGTGCTCTCTGTCCCGCTTTTGGTCGTGCTTGTTACGGTTGCTATGGTGATGCTTCGCTGCCAAATCATTCGGGTTTGGCGGTGCGCTTTAATGGACTAGGTTTGTTACCCAAACAGGTTGAGCAGCGTTTTACACTTATCCACCCCGATCCAGACGCTCGTTTGCCCATAGGGAATAGTGATAAACAACGTCATCGTGAGGGGCAAGCTGATGAGTAAGCGTAAGATTACAATCGATGTTCCAAGCCTAGCGCGAGTCGAGGGTGAGGGAGCACTGCACCTAAAAATAGAACAAGGGGCTTTGCAGTATTTGCAGTTTAAAATATATGAACCGCCCCGTTTTTTTGAGAAATTTCTTGAAGGGCGACACTATACCGAGGTGCCCGATGTTGTTGCTAGAATTTGCGGTATCTGTCCTGTTGCTTATCAAGTCAGTGCGGTGAATGCGCTGGAGTCTCTGTTTGAGGTGGAGTTAACCCCTTGGATTAAGCAGATGAGACGTCTGTTGTATTGTGGTGAATGGATCCAAAGTCATAGTCTGCATGTCCACCTTCTCGCCCTTCCAGACTACTTTGCTGAAGACAGTGTTTTAGGGCTGGCTGCTAAGTATCCCGAGGAAGTGAAGCGAGGCTTTGCCATTCAAGAAGCCGGTAATAGACTAATAAAGTTTTTAGGCGGCCGGTCAGTTCATCCTGTTGGTTTGCAGGTCGGCGGTTTTCATAAAGCGCCAAGCAGAGAAGCCGCGGCTGAATTACTTGAATATATCGAGTTAGTTTTGCCCGATGCGGTTGCAATGGCCGAGTGGGTCGCTGCGGTTCCACTTCCGGATGATCAACAGGATTTTAACGCGGTTGCGCTAACCTGCGAGGACTATCCCTTTGAAGCCGGGCGTTTAAAAAGTGATTCGGGGTTGGACCTTGCTGAAAACCAATATGAAGATCATTTTAAAGAACAGCAATCTCCGCATTCCACGGCATTATGGAGCTTGTTAGAGGGCGATGATTATTTAGTGGGGCCGTTGGCTCGGCTAAATTTAAATGTAGAGTCGTTGCCGCCATTTCTATCTGAGCTTTTAGCTAAGTTGGGTAACCCTTTCCCAAGCTGTAATATGTTCCATAGCATGTTAGCGCGTGCCGTGGAGGTCTGTTTTGCACTGTATCAATCTGCAGAAATCCTTAAACAGTATCAAATGCCTGATAGCCCCTCCGTGCCTGTTAATGTTAAGCCCGGCATCGGTTGTGGATGGAGTGAAGCGCCGAGAGGGTTGCTTTGGCACCGTTATGAAGTTGATAAAAACGGCACCATTCTAGCGGCAAAAATAGTACCGCCAACCAGTCAAAATCAAGCCCGAATAGAAAAAGATCTGACGCAATCGCTGCAGAAATTTGGTTTTGATCGTCCTGATCAAGAGCTACGCTTACATAGTGAAAAAGTGATTAGGAATTACGATCCGTGTATCTCATGTGCGACCCACTTTCTTAGTCTGACAACGGAACGCAGCAGTTGAGTTGCGCGGTGTTAGGAGTGGGTTCTGCCCATGGTGATGATCAGATCGGCTGGAGTCTTATTGATCATCTCTTACCAACGCACAGTGCTCATGAGATCAGTTTTGAAAAGATAGCGACGCCGGGTGCATCATTATTGAGCTACTTTCAGCGCTATGACCGAATTTTAGTCATCGATGCGTGTAAGCAGGGTATGGCGGCAGGCGATAGCGTGCTGATCGCAGATGCGGCTGATCATCTGCTGTCGGATAAAGCGCCTGCAACCGGATTTAGCAGTCATGCCTTCAGTGTGGTAGATGCCTATAAACTAGCGAAAGAATTACAAATTCCTTTGCCGCATATCAGTTTGTTTCTGATCGAAATAGAACAAACTGACGTTATGGCATCGATCTCCGATAAGCTGCAACAGAGAGTACCCGATTATGTTCAGTCGCTTGAGCGTCATATTCGGCATATGCAGCTTGATAAATTTGATGTGTGACATAAAACGGAAAACATTCAGTGTATAAACTAAGTTTCTTTGTGCCAGATGAACAGCTAACTGAAGTGAAAGCGGCTGTTTTTGCAACCGGTGCGGGCAAGATAGGTGACTATGATCATTGTTGTTGGCAAGTGCTGGGTCAAGGGCAGTTTCGACCATTGAAGGGAAGCAATCCCTTTATAGGAAATGTGGGTGATATAGAGTCTGTTTTTGAGTGGAAGGTGGAGCTTGTGTGTAGTGATGAACTGATCACCGAAGCGGTGTCGGCACTTAAAGCTGCCCATCCTTATGAAGAACCCGCATACGATGTATGGAAGCTTGAAGCAATCTAACAAGCATTGCTAAATCAGGGAGAGTACAGTGACACAGTTGTTGGTAAGGTATTCACGCATTCTTGAAATTGTTGGCGATATCGTCAAAGTTCATGTGCCTTTATCTGATGAAGGACGTTCGCCGATCTGTTTTGGCGACCTTGCGCTGATTGAGAATGAAGAGGGACACGGCCTTCGCTCAAGTTTAGCTCAGGTTATTTTGCTCGAGCGTGAAGCGGTTTCATTACAGGTATTTACCGGCACTAAAGGTCTTTCCACGCATTCAGTGGTGCGTTTTCTTGGGCGTTCCATGGAAGTTACCTTCTCTCCGAATATCTTAGGACGGGCATTTTCTGGCACTGGAAGGGCGATTGATTCAGGCCCTACACTTACCGAAGAACCAAAGATAGAGATTGATGGCCCTACCGTAAATCCTGCTCGACGTGTTCTTGCGTCGCATATGATTCGCACTGATGTGCCGATGATTGATGTCTTCAATTGTTTAGTTGAAAGCCAAAAAATCCCAATTTTTTCGGTCGCAGGTGAGCCTTATAACCAGCTGTTAGCTCAGATTGGAACGCATGCCGATGCCGACGTTGTCGTGTTTGGTGGGATCGGTTTAGTGTTTGATGATTACTATTTCTTTCGCCAAGCGTTCGAACAAGCGGGAGTTTTAGCGCGTACTGTGATGTTTGCCCACCAAGGAGCTGATCCTACAGTAGAAGGATTGCTTGTACCTGATATGGCACTGGCCGTCGCCGAAAGATTTGCGGTGGAAGAGGGTAAGCGTGTCCTGGTGTTGCTAACCGATATGACCGCATACGCTGATGCTTTAAAAGAGGTGGGTATCTCTATGGAGCATGTCCCATCCAATCGTGGCTATATAGGCGATCTATATTCGCAGCTCGCTCGGCGATATGAGAAAGCCTGTGACTACAAGGGGGCCGGATCAGTAACCATTTTGTCAGTGACCACGATGCCTGGTGACGATGTAACTCACCCGGTTCCTGATAATACGGGCTATATCACAGAGGGACAGTTCTATCTGCATGATGGTGTCATTGACCCCTTTGGCTCGCTTTCGCGTCTTAAGCAACATGTGATCGGTAAAGTGACACGCGAAGACCATGGCCAAATTATGAATACGATGGTCCGCTTTTATGCTGAAGCGCAGGATGCTGCGCAGAAACAAGCGATGTCGTTTGAACTCAGTGAATATGATGAACGTTTGCTACGATTTGGCGATCTGTTTCGACAGCGCTTTATGGATATTCAAGTCACAATGCCGTTAGAGGAAGCCTTAGATCTAAGCTGGACAACATTGGCAGAGTGTTTCCAAGCGCATGAACTGTTGATGAAAGATAATCTAGTCGAAAAGTATTTCCCTAAAGCGAACACTCAACTCGATGCAGGTCGTGCTTAAGTCGTGGCCAAATTAGCGCTCAACAAGACAACGCTTAACCGTGAAGGGCGGCGTTTAAAGGCATTTAAACAGTTTGTTCCTGCTTTGGATCTAAAGCGCAAACAGCTGTTGTCTGCTCGTCAAGAAAGCTTGCACCAATTGGATGAGCAGCGATCACAGTTAACGCTCGTACAGCAACAGATTCATGATCAGTTACCTATGTACGCAGGTTCAAAATTTGCGACAGAATCGTTTCTTCAGATAACCACTTTGGATATCCAATACGTCAACCTAGTGGGCTTAGAGCTACCGAAATTAATTAGTTTTGAAATAGAAGTTGCACAGTATTCATGTTTATTGCTGCCCCACTGGGTCGATCGGTTGCTGGTATTACAGAAGGCGGCGTTACGTGCTGAGGTTGAAATTCAGATAACAGAGCAGCGTTTAGCCCTGTTGGAAAAAGGACTTCAGAAAACGACCCAACGCTTAAATCTGTTCGACAAAGTGCTGATTCCAGAGGCACAGGCCAATATACGTAAGATTAGAATTGCCTTGTCAGATGCGGAGCGTGCAGGGGTGGTACGGGCGAAAATTGCAAAGAACAAACGTAAGAGGATGCACCTATGAGCATTCTAACGCTCCGGAAAGCAACGTTGGTGGGTCTAACAGAAGATAAAGCGGTGATACTCGATCAACTGCAGTCTCTTGGCGTGATGCATATCATTCCGTTGCAAACGCTTACAGGGGTGACGTCAAAACCTGTTGAGAATACCCATGAAGTCAGCCCAGAACAGTTAAGAGGGGGGCTACACTATCTTTTAGACTGTAAGCAGAAACGTAAACAGGTGATGAGTGAACGCCACTTTAATCTGCGGCAGGTTATCGAAGAGGTAGAGCGCAATAGAAAAGCGCGCTTAGCGTTGGTCGAACGCCAGGATTTTCTGCAGAAACGCATTAAAGATCTTACGCCTTGGGGAAGCTTTATCTTGCCTAAAGAGAACGAACTTTACGGGCAACGCTTTTGGTTTTACTTAGTGCCTAATTTTCGGATGAAAGAGGTTGATAAAGTAAGCCTGCCTTGGCAGCTTGTTCATCGCGATAATCGGCATAGTTATATCGCGGTGATCGCTGAAAATGAGCCAGGCATCAATGAGCTACCTGTCGTTAGAACACATACTGGTGCTATTCCTCTTGAAGCGTTGAAGCGTGAATTAGAAGATCTTGAGATTGAATTAGAAACCATTGAAGCCGAACGAGACGGTTTTACACGCTGGATCTATCTGTTGCAGCGCTCTGTCGCTGGCACGGAGGATGCCGCTCAGCTTGCAGAGGTCGCCGATCAAACCCTCGATAAAGAGGAGATATTTGCTGTACAAGGTTGGTGTTCCTTAAACAGTGTAGAGCAGCTAACTGCATTTGCTGACCAGCACTGTATGGTCTTGCAGATTGATCAGCCGCAGGATGATGAGTTACCGCCGACACTGCTGGATAATCCTACCGCTCTAGGGGGCGGTGAAGAGGTTGTGCAATTCTTTCAGATGCCAGGTTATCGCAGCTGGGACCCCTCACGCGTTGTCTTTTTCTCCTTTGTGTCATTCTTTGCCCTGATTATGTCGGATGCGGGTTACTCATTATTGTTAGCTGCCATTTTAATTTTTTACTGGCAAACCATGGGTAAAACGGAAACCGGTATCCGCATAAGAGCAATGGGGGTCGCACTCGCCATAGCAAGCTTTATTTGGGGCGTGTTGGTGGGCAGCTATTTTGGTGCTCAGGCGCCTTTCGAGTGGTTGCAAGGTTTAAAAATGCTCGATCTGAATGATTTCGATAGCATGATGTTGCTCTCTATTAGTGTCGGTGCGGTCCATTTGATCCTCGGTAATCTGATGATGGCGTGGGTGAAACGAGGCAGTTTGCAGAAATGGGCTTCTATCGGATGGGCTGTGGGAGTGAGTGCCGCGCTTGTTGGTTGGATTCAAGGATTTGAGATGATTCATTGGATCACTGCGGGGGCTGGGCTGGTGTTGGTATTTGTGTTTTCAAGTGCACAGCCTAACTGGGGCGGCCGTCGCTGGCTTGATGGCTTGTTGGCTCTCACGTCGATCACAAAGATTTTTGGCGATGTGCTGAGTTACCTTCGCTTATTTGCCCTTGGTTTAGCGAGCGCGTCTTTGGCAATGACGTTTAATAAGTTGGCGGTAGATGTGGCGTTAGCACTGCCAGCTATCGGCCTGTTGTTCAAGGTACTTATTCTGTTGGTCGGCCATCTTCTGAATTTTGTATTGACCGTTATTAGCGGCGTAATTCATGGATTACGTTTAAACCTAATTGAATTTTATAACTGGAGTTTGGCGGATGAGGGCTACCCTTTTCAGCCATTTGCTAAACAGGAGGTTTCACCTTGGATAACCTAATTATGGCGTTGGGATGGGCGGGGTTATATGGCCCAATGGCGCTTGGCGCTATTGGTAGTATGATCGGCTGTGCTTTAGCAGGACAGGCCGCGTGTGGTGCTTTGCTTGAGACCGAAACGGGGCATGGGCGCTACATCGGTATTGCTGCGATGCCTTCGTCGCAATCGATCTATGGCATCGTGGTGATGTTTGCCTTGAATAGAGAGATCACTCCTGAGAGTGCACCTGGCCTAGCAGCGATAGGTCTGCTTTGCGGATTAGCACTACTGTTCAGCGCCGCGTGGCAAGGACGTTGCTGTGCTTCTGCCATTAATGTGGCGAAAATACGCCCAGAAATTTTTGGCATGTCTTTAGCACCGGCAGCGATCGTTGAAGGTTTTGCTGTTTTTGCATTTATTTTTGCACTCGTCATCAGTGCAGGTGTGCCTGCCTAGGAGAATGTGATGAGTTCTGAACATAAAACACATGCCTCATCGGGTGTTGAAGCCTTGATTGAAAAACTCCGCCAGCAAGGGGTGACTAAAGGTCAGCATGAAGCCGAGGCGTTGGTAGAAGAGGCCGAGCATCGGGCTGATTGGTTGCTGTCACAAGCCAAACAGGAAGCGGAGCAGATCCTATCGAAAGCCAAGAAGGAAGCGTCGCAATTGCAGCAGGCAGGCGAGGATGCGTTGCGTATTGCCGCCCGTGATATGCATCTGGAGGTACGGGAAACCTTATCCCACTCTTTTACCGATCAAGTTGAGCGCCTCGTCGCTACGCAGATGGATAATGCCGAATTTATGCGTTCTCTGATTCTGGAGTTAGTGACGAAGGTGAGTCGTGATCATGGTATTGCCAGTGCGAAGCAGATTGATGTGTTACTACCAGAGGATTATATCGGTTTAGATGAATTACGACGTAACCCCAAAGAATATAGAGAAGGGAAACTAAGTCAGTTTGTACAGTCGCTGGCCGCTGAACAGATGCGTGATGGTGTGAATTTCTCGCTCTATGAGGGCAAAGGTATACGGGTCTGTTTAAATGGCCAAGAGGTCGAAGTCGATCTGAGTAGTGAGGCGGTTGCCAAGTTGCTTTTAAAGCACCTACAGCCACGATTTAGAGCCATTATTGAGGGGGTGATTCGATAGTGTCGGATTACTATACGCTATTAACGGCGTTGCCTTGGCTTGCTGATATTGAGCAGTGTAAGCAGTTGCCGATCTCGAGAATCGCCTTAGATAAGCGTTTAACGATGCTGGCGGATGAGGATAGAGATCAGCTCGTGATGATTGAATCGCTTTATCATCCTAATTGGTCCCATTTTGACGGGCAGGTGGATAAAGAATTGGTTGGCGTATGGCAGCGAGAGATGTCAAAAATCCAATCACCGGTGTTATTAGAATTGATCCATTTTCATATGGAGCTCAGGACGCTTGTGGGCGCACTAAGAACCCGCGCTGCTGGAGTAGAGAACCCTGAACGGTTCTATGGTGTCGGCCGTTGGGTCGTACGTATCCGTAAGCATTGGTTTGAACCGGGCTTTGGGTTAGAGGGGATCTGTCCTCAGTTAAATGCGTTGCAGCGTTTAATGGCAAAAGATAACCCTGTTTTAGTAGAGCAATATATCAATCAGCAGTTATGGAACAACTTATGCCAAGCAGAGCGCCAGTATCATTTTAGCTTTGAGGCTGTGGCGTGTTACGTGTTGCGATGGGCCATTGCCGAGAGGAATCAGCAGCATGACGGTGAAGCAGCCTTGCAGCAGTTTACCGCTTCAACAAAACGCTTGTTAGAACAATCAAGTTTGCAGCAACAGTTATCACAGGGGTGTGGCGAGTGAATCAGCAGATTACAGCGCGAGTAGCCGCGGTTAGAGACGATATTGTTACGATCGATCTTCTTCAGGATGATACGGGCAGCTATTACCCGATTCTGAAAAACGAAGTGGTTTATATCTGCCCGACACGACAGGGAAGCGATGCTCGGCAGGAATTTCTGCAAGCGGAAGTGTTACGAGTACGCCATGGTGAGGCGGACGTTCAGGTGTTTGAGAACACGCGAGGTGTGGCTATTGGCGATGGCATTAAGCAAAGCGGTCATATGCTATCGGTCTCGTTAGGCCCAGGGCTCTTGGGCCAAGTGTACGATGGTTTACAAAACCCGCTTGAGAACATTGCGGCACAGCATGGCTTTTTCTTGCCACGTGGTTTAGAGGTCGATGGCATCGATCAGCAACAGCATTGGTCATTTCAACCTTGTGTCAAAGTAGGGGATAACGTCGATGCTGGTGATGTGATTGGTCATGTGCAAGAGGGGCGTTTTAAGCATCATATTATGACGCCATTTGATCAGTTAGGCACGGCTGAGATTAGCTGGATCCAAGAGGGCTCGTTTACGGTTGATACACCTGTCGCTAGATTGAAACATGCGGATGGTGAAGAGAGCGAAGTGGCGATGCAGCAGAAGTGGCCTGTGCGCATCCCAGTAAGTGAACCCTTACTCAGAGAGGGTAAAAGCACTCGGAGGTATCCGGATGAACCCCTGTTAACCTCTATACGCTTAATCGATACCTTCTTCCCAATCGCAAGAGGGGGGACGGCATGTATACCAGGTCCTTTTGGGGCGGGTAAAACCGTACTGCAGAGCTTAATTTCCCGTTTTTCAGAAGTGGATATTGTGGTTATTGTGGCGTGTGGTGAACGTGCGGGTGAGGTGGTTGAAACGATTACCGAGTTTCCCAATATGGCGGACCCTAAAGGTGGCTCTTTAATGGATCGGACGGTCATTATTTGTAATACCTCGTCCATGCCAGTAGCTGCTCGAGAGGCTTCAATTTATACCGGTATTACCATTAGTGAATACTATCGCCAAATGGGTTACAACGTGTTGTTGATCGCTGATTCGACCTCCCGTTGGGCGCAAGCGATGCGTGAAACTTCGGGCCGTTTGGAGGAGATACCAGGCGAAGAAGCATTTCCTGCGTACTTAGATTCCGCGATACGTGCTTTATACGAAAGGGCGGGAGTGATTGAAAACAGTGCAGGAGCGTTGGGTAGTTTAACGTTAATTGGAACCGTATCACCGGCGGGTGGCAACTTTGAAGAGCCTGTTACGCAGTCTACTTTAAGAACCGTTAAAACCTTTCTGGGTTTGAGTGCTGAACGTGCCTATAAACGTGCGTATCCCGCGGTAGACCCTTTGATTTCGTGGTCACGTTATCTGCATCAAATGTCAGATTGGTATCAGCAACATATGGGGGATGATTGGGTAAGCCAAGTGGAAGAGATGCAAAGCCTATTGCTCCAAGGTGAATCTGTGCAGCAGATGATGCAGGTAACGGGCGAAGAGGGAGTAACGTTAAAAGATTATATTCTCTACCATAAGTCGATCTGCTTAGATCAAGTCTACCTACAGCAAGATGCCTTTGATGATGTTGATATATCAGTGCCGCTTGCTCGTCAAAAACAGATATTTCTGCTGCTAAGACGTTGTTTGCTCTCTCCTTTAGTGTTTGCTGACAAAACGGCAGTGCGTGACTACTTTGTTAAGCTGACGGGTTTGTTCCGTAATCTGAATTATAGTCGTAGTGATAGTCCCGATTTTGAGCGTTATCTGTCCGAGATTGAGTATTTGATAAAACAGTAATATTTAATATATTGATGTGGGTCATGTTTTTGACCGGTTGAGCGGTCTGTGTAAGCATAAAGTCTGGTAATATGTGAGGTTAAAGCTGCAGCTATTGCAGACAGTTAACGCGTGCAGGATGTATGCATAATACGCGCGGAGTTCGTAGACGCGAATTTTAGCCCGCCTTTTTGGTTGCTCTTCTCTAATTTATGTCACACAGTAAAGTACATACCCTGCCTCGATATTTGATGCTTGGGACAGTCGCTATTGCGGTACTGTTACTGGTGGCTGTAGCCTCTCATTTTTTAATCAAAAATCAGCACGATAATGATGTGCGTTTAGCAGCGCTCGAGCAGGAGTTTCTCCAGAAAGGCCATAATCGTTTAGTGTCTGAGATCAAAAGTGCTAAAGACTATATTGGCTATATGGTTGCACAAGCTGAAACCGTTCTTAAAGATCACTCTAAAGCGGAAGTGTTAAAGGCACATGCAATCGCGACAACGATCTATCAGCGAGAACACTTACATCGTTCAGAAAGTGAGGTGAAAGCCTTAATCCGCGAGTCACTGAGAAATATACGTTTCTTTAATGGTCGCGGGTATATTTTTATCGATGACGCTAATGGCCTATGTATTTTACTGCCAACCTCTCCTTCGGTGGAGGGAAAATCCCTTTATGATAATCAAGATGATACCGGCCATTATATTATGCGAGGTCTGCTCGCCGCTGCAGATAATGCGAGTGGTGAAGGTTTCTCTAATTATCGTTGGTATCCTCCGCACGACCAAACCAACATGGAAGATAAAATCGCGTTTGTAAAAACGTTTGAGCCTTACGGTTGGATTATTGGTGCAGGTGATTATCTTTATCAGATCGAGAATGATCTCAAGGAGCAAGCCCTTAAGCGTTTAGAAGCGATACGGTTTGGCGAGAACGGCTATTTAGCTGTTTTTAATTCCAATGGACAGTTGATGTCTACGCCAGGTATTAGTTCCTTGCGTGGCGAGATTATCAGTGATGATAAAAAGCGTTTAGAGAAAAGGGCGATTAAAAAGATTCTAGCCTCGGCTGATCAAGGTGGCGGTTTTATAAAGTATGAGTGGTTTTTCCCCAATGGTGATGGACCTTACGAGAAGATTTCGCTGGTCGAGAATGTACCGGGTTTAGATTGGGTGCTCGTCGCAGGGTTCTACCCAGAAGATATTAAGGATTTGCTGCAAAGCCAGAAGGATATGTTAGGTAAAGCTCAACTAGAAGATCGGGCGCAGCTTTATATTTTCCTTATTTTGGCAGCCAGTATCACGCTTTCCCTCTCCTTCCTGTTTTCACAGTGGTCGAATAAAAAATTCACCCAATATCGTCAAGATATTGAAAAGCAACAGAATGAACTACTTAAAAATGCTGAGCAACTTCAGTTAGCCTCTAGGGTGTTTGATAACGCGAATGAAGGGATTATGGTAACCGGTGAGAATAATATCTTGCTTGCTGTCAACGATGCCTTTACTGAAATCACCGGTTATTCCTCTGAAGAGGTGCTTGGTCGAAATCCCAAGTTTTTACAATCGGGTCGACACGATGAAAGTTTCTATCGTCACATGTGGATGGCGATTAATCAGCGAGGCCAGTGGAGTGGTGAAATATGGAACCGCCGTAAGAACGGTGAAGTGTTCCCACAATGGTTGGCGATTAACGCATCCTTGGATGATGAGGGAGAAGTCCGTAACTACATCGCTTCAATAACTGATTTGACCGAGCGTAAAGAGGTCGAACAAAAACTCCAGTTTTTATCCGATTACGATCCTTTGACGAATCTGCCTAATCGACGTTTGTTAGGCTATCGCGTCGATCAAACCATCAACATGAGTAAGCGCAAAGGCGACCAGCAGTTTGCCTTGTTGTATATCGACCTTGATCATTTCAAAAATATTAATGACAGCCTCGGTCATAACTTTGGTGATGAGATTCTGCAGAAAATTGCCAAACGTATTGAAGGATTGCTACGAGAAGGGGATACCGTCAGTCGTTTAGGTGGCGATGAGTTTATGATTCTCGTCTCTGACTTAGATAAGCTGGAGCTCGCTGCTAATCTGTCTGAACGGCTACTGCACGAGATCTCCCGACCATTAGAAAACGATAGTCACCTAACCGTAACGCCAAGTATTGGTATTGCTGTTTATCCAAATGATGGCGATTGTTTCGATAAGCTGCTGGGTAACGCCGATGCCGCCGTCCATTTTGCTAAAAAACAGGGGCGCAATAACTATCAGTTTTATACCGCTGAGATGAATAAACAAGCGTCTCAGCGCTTAAGTGTTGAGATCGCACTACGTAAGGCGATTAAAAAAGAAGAGTTCGAAGTCTACTACCAACCGCAGCTATGCTTGCAAACCAATAAGTTGATTGGTTGTGAAGCGCTTGTGCGTTGGCAGCACCCTAAACAGGGATTAGTGCCACCCGATGCGTTTATTCCGTTAGCCGAAGAAACTGGGCTTATTTTGCAAATTGGTGGCTGGGTCTTACAGCAAGCTTGCTTACAAGGCGCAAGGTGGCTACATGAATCCGATAGCGATTTTACTATGTCAGTGAATGTATCGGTTCGACAGTTTAGGCCTGAATTGGTGGAAGAGGTACGAAGTGCGCTGGTGGCATCTGGTTTACCGCCTCATGCCTTAGTGATTGAAATTACCGAAAGTACACTGATGCAGAACGAAGAGACTACGCTTCTGCTGCTACAAGAGTTGAAACAGCTAGGCGTTCAACTTTCCTTGGATGACTTTGGTACTGGGTATTCTAGTATGGCGTACCTTAAACGCTTTAATCTCGATCAACTGAAAATTGATAGGGCGTTTATCAGTGATCTCCCACATAACCGCGATGACGCTGCCATTACTTCGGCAATCATTGATGTGGCCAGTCATTTTGGCTTAGTGACGGTTGCTGAAGGTGTTGAGACGCAAGAGCAAGCTCGTTTCCTCGCTGACGTAGGCTGTGTGGAAGGTCAGGGTTATCTCTATGAAAGACCTATTCCTGCGGATCAATTCACGGGTAAGTATTTCCCATCATAAATTGACCGAGTGTCTGCTGTGACCAATTGTCACATGCGGCATTGGGTCACATTTCTAACGGCCTAAGTTTGGTTAAAATCGCCGCAATTTAATTATTTCGGCTTTGTTAACTATGGGTCAGTACAGGTTTTTCCCCCTCGTTTTCGTTTTTATGAGCTCGCTTTCAATGGCTGATATTTATTGGCAGCCAGTGAATAATCCCAAGGGTTCAGGGGGACATGGGCATGGCCGTATGGCTAAAGCATTCCAACTCATGGGGCTTAAAGGCAGCACGGATACTTCCGTCTTCTATATTCATTCTGACCTGGAATCATCTGACTTAAGTCTGCACGGGGATGCTGTGCATCTAAAATCCACAGGGAAGAATAATTACCATGCGCTCGTTGCTCGCCAGCAGCAAGATGATATTCATCGTTTAGCCATTAGGTATATCTACAATAATGGCCGTCCGGTAAATACCTCCCCTTCAGAACTTCTAGCGCTGAATTTAGGCGGCCTGCAGATTATTCCTTCGCCTCTTCCCAGGGAGCACTGGAAGTATAAAAGTAAAAGTTTATATCGTTTTCAGGTTACGTTTGAAGGTAAGCCTTTAGCTGAGCATGGGCTGCTTGCGACGACTCGGTTCGGCAGCAATGAGATCCTGCATACCGATCAATCAGGTTTTATTGAGTTGGTTATTCCTGAGGACTTTCCTGAAATTATCCCCCTTAAACGTGCGACCCCTCCGGGTGAAATTCAGCTGTTTAGTTCCTACAGCAGCGAGGGGCAAGTATATGAAGCTAGTTTGACAGCGGCTTACCATCCGAGTGACTCAAGTTGGAAGAGTGTCAGTCTCGGGGCGCTGGTGGTACTTATCGGTTTGATTTTTGGCTTCTATATTAATCGAAAACTACCTGAACATAACCGGAGAAAAGCAAAATGATGTGGCTTAAAAACTTAACGGTTGTTAGACGCTTTGTTCAGTTGTTTATGTTTGTTTTTCTAGTGTATGGCTCTGTCGTTGTTGGTTTTTATGCAGCAGATAAAATATCAGGTGCGCTTCCTTCTCTAAGTTGCGCCTATGATTCTATGAATGCAGATTACTGTGCCCTAATTCCTCTACAGCACCAGATGCATCATCGTTTAGGCCCCGCAGTAGACAGCGGTGACATGATGAAGCTCTTCATGCCATTGGTCACAACGCTGGTGACTTTTTTGATGATGTTTGTGCTATTGAATAAAGCATTCTGCGGCTGGATCTGCCCCTTAGGTTTCTTTCAGGAAGTGATGCAGCTAATCGGCCAGAAACTGGGTTTACGAAAGGTCGACAGTCTATCCCATGGCGCTGTGGATAAAGTAAGGCCGGTAAAATGGCTCATGTTGGGGGGCTTGGTGTTTGGTTTGCCGGCGTTAACCAGCTTGGGGTTTTTGAGCGATGAGTGGGGAGATCCTTTCTGCCAGATCTGTCCTAGCCGCATTATGACAACCCTGTTTACCGGAAGTGATGAACAGCTGTTTGTCGATACCTCGACACCGAGCTATATGGTGTTGTCGATTTTAGGTGATTTTTTGTTTGGTTTGACGATCGCTATGGCGATGACACTACGGCAGCCGTTTTGCCGCATCTGCCCACTATTAGCGATGCATGCGCTATTTCGTAAAATTGGCCTGGCGCGCTTGGTTAAAAAAGGCACCTCCCGCTGTGATAAATGCGGTATCTGTGCTGAAGCTTGCCCTATGGATATCCGCGAGTTGCAAACAGACCATAATGCAGTGGAAAAGGCCAAAGATATCACTTTGCCAGACTGTACGTTGTGTGGTCGCTGCGTTGAATTTTGCCCAGATAAAGATGTTCTACAGATACGCTACCTCAATGTCCCTGTATTTAGTGCCAGCCCTCAATATTTTAAACGTCGTAAAAAAGCTCAAAAAGAGTGGGATAAAGTAAAGCTTATTGGTTTCAATACGGATAAGACCAAGGTGAAACCATGAGTACCGAACTACTAGAATTAGGCTTTATGGCTGCTGTTTTTTCTGCTTTTTTGATCGGTTTAAGTTTTGGCAGTGGGCCTTGTAACTTAAGCTGTTTACCGTACCTAGGGCCTGTTCTTTTAGGTCCCGGCGCTCAACGGCCTTTTACAGCAGTGGTACTGCCGTTTATGAGTGGAAGGTTGGTCGGCTATTTTAGTATGGGTGTTACGGCGGCTATCTTGGGTAGCGTGATAAAGGACTACCTTTCCCACCCGGTTGTGCCCATTTTTGCGGCGGTTATTAGTATCTGGTTAGCGCTCAAAATGTGGCGTCAGGCCAGTACTAAAACATGCGCTAGCAGCTTGCAGGCTGACACTAAGAGTGGTTTTAAGGCTGTGCCTTATAAGACGGGCTCTTTTGAGACAGCTCATTCCGAGGGAGTTCCTGACCTTATCGCTTCGGATGAAAAACCGTTAGTAGAGAGAAACACTTGGCAGTTATCCATGCTCGGTTTCTCTTTGGCGTTTAACCCTTGTATCCCTCTCTTAGGGTTATTGGCGGCAGCTGCGCAAAGTGCTGATCCTCTGTGGGGAGGGGGCATTGCATTGAGTTTTGGTTTAGGTGCCATTGTTATTCCGAGTTTACTTGTACGTTACGGTGTTGCATTGCTGGGCCGAGAACTTCGTTCTCAGTTGGCGCAGTGGCAAGTGGGTTTAACACGTACTGGCGCGCTTATGCTGGTACTCGTCGCAATTAATACAGCATGGCGGGGGATACCAGCATGATGTGGATTGAAAAAGGCGGTCCGATCGTTTGGATCTTAATCGCTTACTCTATTCTGGGGTTATCAATTTTAGCTGGGCGCTATCTACAATTGCTCTTTAGCCATCGTGTCAATCGAAAACGACCGGTTGATGAATGGAAAGAGGGCGCGGAAAAGAGGATTGTTTTAGCGTTAAAGGGGAAACAAACCCTGCAACATAATGGCTCTGAACTAAGAGCAACCGCAGGCCATCTTATCCAGACAGAGATGAAAGTGTTCGAAGGGGGTCTAAAAACAGTATCGATACTAGCAAACACTGCACCGCTACTCGGGTTGCTAGGTACGATTATCGGTATGATCAAAGCCTTTCAGGTGATTGAAAATGCAGGTGGAAAAGTCGATGCCATGGCGTTGGCGGGAGGCATTTGGGAAGCAATGTTAACGACCGGGGTTGGCTTAGCAGTAGCGATCCCTTTGCTTATCTTACTGCACTTTATTGAATCGGCCTTAACCCGTCATCATTGGCGCTTACAACAAGCCGCCGCGCTTGTGCTTGAATCAACCAATCCATCTGTTTGCGAACGTTTAGCTGAAAGCAGTGACGATGTGGCCATTAGTACCAGTAGTCTGAAAACGGAAAGTACCTGGGTGTCTGATGGAGTATAAATCACCGGTGCCTCAGCATGGCATGCTGAATCTAACGCCTCTGATCGATATCGTGTTTCTGTTGTTGGTGTTTTTTATGCTGACAGCCCACTTTGTTGAAGAGAAACAGATCGCCCTGCAACTGCCATCAGCGTCCACTAGTGAAGCGCTAAGCAATGAGGAAGTCGTCACGGTTAGCATCGATCAAGCGGGTATCTATTATCTTAGTGGCGAACCTATTCATGCGGATGTTTTGCAGAGTAGGTTAACGCAACTACTTACCCAGTTTCCAAAATTGATTTTGCAGCTAAAAGCAGACCATCAAGTGAGTTACGAAAAAGTGGTTCATGTATTGGATAGCGCCCGTATTGTCGGTATCGACAATATGGATATAGTCACCGAGTCGGAATAATTAGAGTGCCGATTCCTGTTGTAAAAGGTCGTGGACTGCTGCTCCTAGGGGGGCTATTTTCATTGGCTCTTCATGGGCTTATCTGGCAGTTCCTTCAGAGTGAAGAGGTTAAGGCTGACGCGCAGATGACCCCAAACTATGCCCCGATGCGGGTCAGCGTCTCCCTCTCAGCACCCGCAGCGCCACAAGAACCATTACCCCAAAAGGCTAAATCTAAGCCTCAGCCTCAAGCTAAGCTTAAACCTCAGTCTCAAGCTCAAATAAGCAAGCCCATCATTCCTAAGAAAACGAACATAGAACAAGCCAAAACAGTTAAAGCGGCTAAAACTACCGAGCCTAAACAGATCGCTAAGCCTCTACTGAAACCCGTAGAAAAGACGCCCGTAGTTAAGAAACCTGAAGTTAAGACGTCTGAGCCGAAAGAAAGCACAGCCAAAAAGGCTATACCTTCAAAAGCTACACCTACAAAAGCCTCCTCAAAAGCATCTATAACGACACCTGCAAAAGCGTCTCCTACAACACCAGTACAGACGCCTCTTACAATAGAAGGCAAAACAGTCATGCCCCTACTGAGTAAAACGGAGCAGAAAAACCAGCTGATAGCGGAACTGATGCGAAGAATAGATCAAAACAAACACTACCCCAAACGCGCCCTTAAACGCGGGATCGAAGGGCGAGTACGTTTCACTCTAGTGCTAGACCGCGCGGGCCAGCTACAGCAGTTTGAATGGCTAGAAGGCAACCGCCTGTTCTACAAAAGCACTTTAGATGCCGTAAAACGATCTCTACCGCTAAAGTTATCCACAGAGCAGCAGCCTCTGAGCCATCAGCTGGCGCTTCAATATCGGATAA
Source organism: Neptuniibacter victor (assembly GCA_027943745.1). Lineage (GTDB taxonomy): Bacteria > Pseudomonadota > Gammaproteobacteria > Pseudomonadales > Balneatricaceae > Neptuniibacter > Neptuniibacter victor. The sequence continues at coordinate 420,555 of AP025763.1, forward strand.
GTCGTTAACAACTGAACAGACCTACTTAGCTGCTGTTTTTAGTGGTAGTCATTAACTGTCTAGCTGCGATATAGTGGAATTAGGTGGGTGATTGGAATACTCGTACCAAAGTCTGTTCAGACGGATATTCAGGATGAATGCCTTAATCCTCTCTAGCTGTCCTAGCTTTTGCATACTTAGCGATTAGGTCTAGATGTGCCCTGCTTCTATGATACATCGTTCATCTATCCTTGGTTCGAAACGTACTTTATAAGGTAGCAGAGCTTGCAAGCTTATGAACCTTGCAAGGGACTTATAATGAAATGTTAGCTCTCTAGGAGAAAATATGCAGTTCTGGATTTACAATGAAACAAATGGTGATACCTGTGAGGGTGCAACTATTGGTGCGTCCATGTATGGCTTTTCCACCGACTTGTTCGAGGGTTGTAAGTACAACGCTCATATTGCTCATAATGCCGACCAAATTTACCAAATTCGCTCTGCTAATATGTCCTGTATTTTGTTTTCAGTTTCCGCAATTGAAGCTAAGTTAAATGAGCTTATCAGTATGTTTGCGTCTATTGGTGATGAAGATTCGATATGGAAAAAAGTTCAGGAAAAACATACGCGTAAATCGACAGCAGAAAAGTGGAATATGATCGTTAAGGCAACAGGTGGAAAGTGTTGGGTACATACAGAAGAGCCCTTTAAGTCATTTAATATGGTAAAAGCTCTGCGAAACGAACTTGTTCATTATAAAGGAGAGCTTCTGGAAAAAGACCAGGCACCAAACAAAAAAGTGCAGGAAATAATGACTGAGTTAGGTGTCAAGTCTGATGCCTCATTTATGGAAGACGAATGTTCTTCATGGGTAAGTGACTTAATTGACTGTAAGGGCTTAGCAGGACTAGTCGTAAAGTACATCACTCCAATATATGAAAATATGAACGAATATTTGTCACATGAAGCGTTAAAACCTGAGAGCTAACAAACAATTTAAGCGTGATTCCCCAGGCTTGGTATTTTGGGTTTGGGTCAAACTCTGTGTTTACGGCGCTCCAATTGAGTTTCGGGTAGCGTGGTTCACTCCTTAATTGGGCGTTAAATGAATTATGACTGATGATCTGCGAAGAAAAGTAAATACGATGAAAGCCGAGTTTGAGAAGCGCGAAAATGCTGCTCGAGAGATGCTCAATAACCTTGCAAAGAATAATGCTGCTATCGAACATGTTAATAATTTTGCTCGAGAAGATGCGATTATTGAAAGAAAAAGTAAACTTTCAGCGATTCAGATAGCTGATTTTGCCGAAAAGCAGACTCAGTTATTAGAAGAAGCTAACGCTTTGGCTAAGTCTGCTGAACATCGAGCAGCCGAAGCGGAAAAAGAGACTAAGTCTGCAAAACGTCATGCAGTTTTAGCGAACATAATTGCCTTAATTTCTTTAGCTATAGCAACCATTCAATACTTAGCGAGTGATGGCATTTAACAAGCTGCTGTAGGATAAAAGGGGGCAGGTCTTGCATTGTGCATTAGCCAAAACGCTTCCTGCTGGCACAAACTCAAATACCTTTGACGCAGCCGAGTATCGCATAACTCATTGGAATAGATGGATATTTGTTTGAGCGGAGCGAGTTTATATCCGTCCCATTGAGTTAGAGAAACACAGTGCATTGAGCGAAGCGAAACAAGGAAAAGGCGGCTCAGGGATTCTTAAGGGAAAGAGCTGTTGTTTTCCCTTAAGGGCCGAAGGTCTAAAAGAAAAAAATCACATCTAGCACGTATTTTTATTAAAAGAATAAACGATAGATACTCTCCAAAATATAGAAAATCCTAAGCTATTTTTAAAAGGTTTTTTAATATAAGCTCATTTGAATGATCAAGGATGTAGATCAACCAACACCGTAGCGACTAATCACTCATAAGGAAATGAATTTCATGTCAGACTTTGGCGGAATAACGAACGAAGATGCAGAAAAAATAAAAGCGATTGTTAAAGCTTTTTATGGTGCTCAGAATGCCGAACGGGTTACCAAAGGAAATATCAGCGATAAAACGGTTCACTATGTCGCATTGCTACTTATAGAAACGGTTGATTGCAGCCGTTGGGTTGATGCGGTTCCAAATCCCAAAGATTTACTAATGCCAGCCAAATCAATACAAAAATGGGCCCTGCGTCTTATACGTAATGCGGGTAAACCATTCGTCTCTGAAACAGTAGAAATCAATGTTATGTGTAAAAACTTCAGAGCAGCCCAATTCAAGCCAAATATCATGTCATCGTTAATATACTAGGAGCTGCAAGATGCAAAAAATCATTTCGATCATTATTTTAAGTATCTTGATGCTCGGTTGCTCCGCTAACCAATCTATCGATATAGAACCCATCAATGGTATTAAATTCTCCCTGCCAATGGAGAGTAAGTTTCGACTACAAATGCAAGATGCTGAAATTTACATTTACCAAGAAAAAACACTGGTAGGTTCTATACAGAGAGTGCCTACAATAAGCGGTCATACGGCGGTCGAAGCCCTAAAGGAAGGCTTTACTGAAGCTCAAAAAGGATCAAACAAGCCAACGGTTATTGATACGGCTAATGATGGGTTTGGGTTCTCGGTTAATGTAGATGATTACACTACGTTATTTATCGCCAGTGATAATAATCAATCACATTGGGCTGTAATTAGTATCAAAAGAGAGCATTTTGATTATCTAGTATCAAGGCTGCAAATTAAGTGATCTTAGTGATGAAAGCCTAAAAGAAAAAAACTCGCGGCCAGTGGCCCCTCCCACAATGAGTATGAGGTAGCATCAAAGCCCCAACACAAAAAAGCCACCTAGCAAAAGGTGGCTTTTGGTTTCAGGGCTGGCTCAGCCCTCAGCCCTCAATTTTCGATCATCAAAACTGATAACGATAACTCAACATCGCCGAGCGTGGTGCGCCTGGTGAAAATGACTTATCGCCTCCGGTATCTTTCTCTACTTCAACCGCGTAGCGCTTATCAAAAAGGTTTTGAATATTAAGGCTAATATCATGTGGGCCTTTGGCGTAGCCAATGTTTACGCTAGTGATAAAGTCATAACCGCCATACTTCTCACTGTTAGCGTTATCTAAGTAATACTCTCCCCAGCTATCGGCTTGAATACGCGCTTTGATTCCGCTGGGGTGGGTGTAGTCGGCATTGAGGCTGTAATAGTGCTTAGGAATAAACGGTAGTTGATTACCCGAGCGATCGTAGTTGGTGGGTGGTCCCATGCCGTAAACAATTTCAGAAAACTCATTGTAGCTAAAGTCGCTGTAGGCATAGTTGAAACCAAGGGCAAGCTGACCTTTGATCTGCTCTTGTAACACCTGAAATGAGCCGCTGAACTCGATCCCTTTTTTATCGGTGCTACCCGCATTTTGATAGATGCTTTCGCCATTGGTACGGACGTTAATAATCTCGTCCTGTACTTCGCTGACATACGCATTGAGATCAAACTGCCACGCATGAGCACGGCCTTTTAATCCCATCTCTATACTACGACTGGTGGCGTTTTTAAGATCTGAGTTGCTTTCTAATTCGCTGGCAAAGGGGACTTGTTCACCTTGAGCGATATTACCAAACAGGGTTAGGTGCTTATTCAGTTTATAGCTAATACCCACGCGCGGCGAGAATAGATCGAAGCTATGCTTCATCTCGCTGTTGCCACCACTGCCAACATTGGTTACATAGCCACCCATACCGTAGTTGTAGGAGGTATCACTGCTCCAGGTGTTTTGTTCGATAGTGATGTGATCAAAGCGGAAACCAGCATCAATCAGTAGCCTATCGTTTGGTCGTAAGTTTTCTTGGAGGAAGAAGCCGTAAACGGTGTTGATCTCGTCTTGTTCTTCTAGAAGTTGGCCTTTTCTATCAGAAAGAGTGCTTGTAATCACTGGGCCTGCAGTGGTGATATCAGCGTAGGCGTATTTTTTAGCGCTCATATTGCGATCTTGGCGATAGGTGAGGCCGCTCACTAAACTATCTTTACCAATCAGTTCGTGGGCATATTCAAACTCTAGATCGGTCCCCCAAATATTAACGCCGGGGGTATCATTGATGGCACCTGTGACTGGGTGAAAATGACTCCAGTGGTTATAGTAAACACGAGGTTTGAGCGTTAGCGCACCTAGTTCGACGTTAAGCCGACTGTTAAAAAAGAATATCTCTGAGTTGCGGGCCGAATGTTTAAAAGCGCTGTCGTTGTTATTTTGTTTTCCCGTACGTTTGTATTCTTCGAACTGGCTTGCATTCATGTCACCAGGCAGGTTGAGCTGGGCTTTGGTATAACTGATTTCAGTTTCTAGCTCACTGTTTTCAGAGGGTAAGAAACCGCTTTTGATGCTGAATTGGTTGGATTCAAAATCGTTGTGCCTGCGCCAGTCATTATCTGCTTTGCGGTGTGATGCCGTGAAAGCTAAAGCGTTACCCGTTTCGGACATAAAGGCTTTACGCAGGTGTAGGTTGTGTTGGCCGAATTCGCCTGCACCTAATCGCAGTTGGTCTCTTCTGTCATCGAACACGGATTTCGATAGGATATGGATCGCTCCGCCAGTTGACCCCGTTGCGTAGATGTTGCCAGGGCCTTTGCTGACCTCTATCTGTTCGATGTCTTGGGTATCGATAAAGTCCATACGGGTGAAACTATCGGGGTCTGTGATCGGTACACCATCTCTTAGGACCATTATCTCACGAATACCGTACTGTGCTTTTAAGCCTGCGCCTCGCACAATCATTCTTGAGCTGTAACCACCACTCGTGGATTCTATCAGTACCCCAGGGGTGCCTTTTAAGGCATCTGCAATGTTGTACATTTTTTCCTGTTCAAGCCGTTTCTGGTCGATAATCGCGATGCTTTCAGGGACTTCTGCTGAACTTCGTTCGGTGCGGGTAGCTGTGACAGTAATGGTATCGGGGATGACGGCCTCTTCTGCGTAGAGTGTGATGGGGAAAGTACAGGCTGATATTACGATAGCTATTTTTTTAATCGGGAAGAGAGTGCGTTGAGGCGTCATTATTATTCCGTCCATAAAAGTCTATGGGCGCGGAAAATAGGTGAATTTATCTATGCCGACAATGTGACACAGTGTCGCGCGGCAGAGTGCCGCATGTGCGGATTTGTCGCATTTTGGTTAATGCAGATAGAGAAATATGCGGCGTAATTTAGCGTCTTGTATCGAAGGGTATGTTTTTTGCGTTTAGCCTTAGTTGCCTTTGAACGTGAGTTCTCGCAACGGGAACTGGTTTTTTTTGCGGTCTTCAAAATAAAAGCTAAGCGCATTCTTAATGGTCGGGAAAGCCAGTTCGTCCCAAGGTATCTCTTGCTCGCTAAACAGTGCAACCTCTAAAGACTCGTTGCTCGGTGCGTACTCTGCTTTGTCCATATGGGCTAAATAGATGAGTTGAACTTGGTTAACATGGACGATGGAGGTCATTGTGTAGAGGTGGCTGATGCGGACCTCAGCGTTTGCTTCCTCGCGGGTTTCTCTTAATGCCCCCTCTTCAGCGGACTCACTGTTTTCCATAAAACCTGCGGGGAGAGTCCAATAGCCTTTCCTTGGTTCAATTGCTCTTTTACATAACAGTACTTGATCTTGGTATACCGGTAAGCATCCCGTGATGAGCTTGGGGTTTTGATAAAAAATAATGTCGCAATTATCACAGATATGCCTCGGGATCGTGTCTTCTTCTGGAATCCCAATGCGGATTTTACCTGCGCAATTTGAACAATATTTCATAACATACCTCGTGTGTGAGTTAAGCATTCTATCCTGATCGTGATAATGAAAACAAAGTGAAGATAAATCTTACTTAATCATCTGGCCCGCTTAGAGGTATGATTAGGAGAGTGTTTATAAAAATGAAAACTATATGTTAACCAGAATAAGAAAACGTCTGATCGATTTTGAGCCGAAGAGTTTTGCTTCGAATCAACCGCAAGCGAGTGTTTTGATTGCGCTGACGGATCATGACGACCCCGAGGTGGTTTTAACCAAGCGTTCATCTAATCTGTCGACGCATGGTGGCGAAATCGCTTTTCCAGGCGGTAAGCATGATGAGACTGATCCTGATCTGCTCTTTACTGCATTACGAGAAGCGCATGAAGAGGTAGGGTTGGCTCCAGAGCTGGTTGAGGTTGTCGGTCCATTAGGTCAGGTCTTATCTAAACATGGTCTGCAAGTTACCCCCTATGTCGGCTTTATTCCTCGAACGGCTGAGCTGGTTGCAAACCCGGGTGAGCTAGATGAAGTGTTTAGTGTGCCGTTAAGTTTTTTTCTGGAAGATCAGCGTTATTCGACGGATGAGATCTTATTTAAGGGTAAGACGCTATATGTTCCTGCTTGGGAATATGAAGGGCACGTTATCTGGGGATTAACGGCTTATATGCTGGTGGAACTGTTGAATGAAGGCTGCGGCGCTGATATTCCGATGAAACCAAGGCCGGAGTATAGAGTTCGCCATTTTTCTAATGATGTGAAGGATTGATAATGTTGTATTCGCTGGAAGGACAAAAAGTTGAATTGATCGGAAATGAGCACTTTATTGCGGAAAATGCGACCGTTATTGGTAACGTTAAACTGCATGATTGCAGCAGTATCTGGTTCAATGTTGTTATTCGTGGCGATAATGATCCGATCATTATTGGCGAAAGAAGTAACGTTCAGGATGGCGCTGTTTTGCACACGGATCCTGGTTATACCTTAACAATGGGGGCGGATGTGACGATCGGCCATCAGGCGATGCTGCATGGCTGTGAAATTGGAGATGGTTCTTTGATTGGAATCGGCGCGGTTGTGTTGAATGGTGCCAAAATAGGCAAGGGCTGCTTGATTGGCGCTAATGCGTTGGTCCCTGAAGGTATGGAGATTCCAGATCACTCTTTGGTGGTGGGGTCTCCTGCTAAAATTAAGCGGACATTATCCGCTGAGCAAGTAGACGGCTTAAAGCAGAATGCGGCGCATTATGTAGATAATATGCGTCGATTTAACAGTGGATTTAAGAAGCAAGAGTGATCATGACAGACGCAGTTAAAAAACATGTACCAAGCCCCTGTATCGGTGTTTGCGCCCTAGATGAGAATGATCTTTGTATCGCATGCCAGCGTAGTGGAATCGAAATAGCGGAGTGGGGCGTGTATAGCGATGATGAAAAACGCGCCGTATGGGGAAAGATTAAACAACGTGAAGCGGGTGAGCTTCCCGAGTAGTGCCTGTGTATAACATGATGTGAGTGTAGGGTGTTGCGATATGAATGTAATGATTGATATATGCATTGTGCCTTTAGGGGTGGGTGTCTCTGTTTCAGATTATGTGGCGGCTTGCCAGAAGGTTTTTCAAGAGGCCGGCCTTAAGCATGAGATGCACGCTTACGGCACCAATGTTGAAGGTGATTGGGATGATGTGATGGCCGCGGTTAAGCGCTGTCATGAGGTGGTTCATGAGATAGGTGCTCCGCGCATTACAACATCAATGCGATTAGGAACGCGTACCGATCGTTCGCAAACGATGGATGATAAAGTACAAAGTGTTGTGGAAAAATTACAACAATAAAAAAGGGCCTTAAGGCCCTTTTTTATTGTGTTAACACTTCGTTTACTCGTCGTCTTCCGCGTCTCGAGGAAGCGCTATAATCCGTGCCGTTTTGATCACATTGTCGCTGACTTGCAACGTTTCAATACGGTAGTGCTCAAGCTGTAGACAGACATTTGCATCCGGTATTGATTCTAACGTTTCCGTAATGAGGCCATTCATTGTTTTAGGGCCATCGGTCGGCAAAACCCAATCTAATGCTTTATTAACATCACGAATATAAGCGCTGCCATCAATATAGTAGCTACCATCTTCTTGCGGGAAGATATCTTGATCTGATTCTTTCGTATTGGAAGACATCTCACCTACGATCTCTTCGAGAATATCTTCTAAGGTAACCACGCCCTGAATATCGCCGTACTCATCTACTACTAAGCCTATGCGGCGGCTTTGAGCTTGGAAGTGTACCAGCTGCGTCTGTAACGGGGTGCTTTCAGGGATAAAGTAAGGTTCTTTAATCACCTGCAGTATCGCGGCTTTCGTTACTTTCCCTTCGTGGAAAACTTGCGCCAAATTGCGCATATGTAACAAACCAACCACTTTGTTCAGTTCGCCTTGGTAGACCGGCAAGCGGGTGTGTTCAGTTGTACTTAAACGCCCGATAATTGTATCTATATCGTCATCTAAATCGATTCCCACAACTTCATTTCGGGGGATCATAATGTCGTTAACAGTCACTTCTGATAGCTCTAATACACCCAGCAGCATGTTTTGGTTGTTCTGCGGTAAAAGTGCTCCCGCTTCGTGTACCAATGTTCTTAGCTCTTCTGTACTTAAGTGATGGTTGTTATCGCCGGTCACATTGACACCAAATAGTCGTAAAAAGGTGTTGGTGATACCGTTGATGATCCAAACCAGTGGATAAATCAGTTTAAGTAACGGTGCAAGAAGATAAGAGGCTGGAAAAGCTATCTTCTCAGGGTATAGCGCTGCCATGGTTTTGGGAGAGACTTCAGCGAAGATAAGGATAACAACGGTAAGGGCCGCGGTTGCAATCGCGATGCCTGCATCGCCCCATAACCTGACAGCAATGACGGTTGCTATCGCTGAAGCGAGAATGTTGACGAAGTTATTACCAATTAAGATAACGCCGATAAGGCGATCGGGACGCTCTAGTAGTTTGCTGGCTTTGCGTGCTCCGCGGTGCTTTTTCTTAACTAAGTGTTTTAGCCGATACCGGTTGAGTGACATCATACCCGTTTCGGAACTGGAGAAAAAAGCAGAACAAAAGATCAAAAAACAAAGGACTCCTAGGAGGAAACCTATCGATGCGTCTTCCAAGACGGTATGCCTATCTTATGAGTGGAGAGCCATTTTCAAATTTGGGCTCTGCACTGTCAAGCTCTATTGGCCTTACACCGAGTGTATTTAGTGTAATAGTGCTTTTATAGGGTTAAACCAGCCACTCAATTACGAGTTTACTGCCAAAGAATCCTAGTGCTAACGTGATAAAGCTAGCAATGCTCCAGCGTACGGCAGTATTACTGCGCCAGCCGAACTTGATACGTCCGAACAGCAAAATGGCATACAAGCACCATGCAAACATGGAAAAGGCTGTTTTATGTACTAGATGCTGAGCAAAAAGATCATCAAAAAAGATGAAGCCTGTTACTAAAGAGGCCGTCAATAGAATTAAGCCGGTCCAGACCATCTCAAAGAGTAATCGCTCCATGGTCTGTAGCGGCGGTAATGAAGAGACTAAACCACGAGTATGGTGTTGTTTGAGGGCCGATATTTGGCGTGATAATAGAATGGCTTGTATGGTGGCGATGGTGAAAATACTGTAAGCCAATATCGATAGGAGAATATGTGCGATAACACCACCAGCATAGACTTTGCCATCAGCAACCCCCGCGACGAGGGTGCCAAGTGCGGTAACAGCCGCCATCGGGAAGACACCAATAAACAGATTATCGATGTTTTGTCGCAAACTACTAAGCAGTACGATACTCGCGACTAACCAAGAGATCAGAGAGCCAACACTGAACAGGCTTAAATTGATGCCGTTGGGTTGATGCAGTACAACATACAGCGCCAATGTATGTGAGCATAGGCCAAGAACACCCAATAGTTGATTGAAGTGGCGAGGCTGCTGACGAGTGCCTTGCATCACTTGCCATTGAAGGAAGCCTGCGGCGCTATAAAGCATGACGGCAACGAGTGTTGAAATAGCTAACATCTAAGTCTCTTCTGTCCAGCGTTCCGGTAGAACAGTGTTATGGCATGAGGCGATAGTTTGTCATAGTTAGGCTGCGGATTAAAGAAGTCAGCAAGAGTTAGCTGCTTAATGTTAAAGGGGCTGCTCAGGATGCTTCGAGTACGTTATAATGCGCCAATAATTAACTAAGTTTATCTTTTTCCCTAAATAATACGCTCGTCAGCAAGGCGCTTTCGTAGGGGAAAGTCGAGGCAGGACATGTTTGAGAATTTAACAGAACGACTTACGCATACGTTACGTTCAGTGACCGGTCAGGCGAAACTGACGGAAGACAATATTAAAAGCACGTTGCGTGAAGTGCGTATGGCGTTGCTGGAAGCTGATGTTGCACTTCCAGTGGTTAAAGAGTTTGTTAATAGTGTTAAAGAACGTGCCGTAGGTACCGAAGTAACGAAAAGCCTGACGCCGGGCCAAGTGTTCGTCAAGATCGTCAATGAAGAGATGGTCAAGGTGATGGGTGAGGCAAATGAAAAGCTGAACCTAGCAACGACACCGCCTGCGGTTGTGATGATGGCTGGTTTGCAAGGGGCGGGTAAAACAACTTCGGTTGCTAAACTTGGTCGTCATCTACGCGAACGCGAAAAGAAGAAGGTTTTGGTTGTTTCTGCCGATGTATATCGTCCGGCAGCGATTAAACAGCTAGAAACGCTTGCTGGCGAAGTTGAAGTTGATTTCTTTCCTTCAACGGCGGATCAAGATCCTGTCGATATTGCTAACGCGGCGATCGCTCATGCTCGCATTCAACATCATGATGTATTGCTAGTTGATACAGCGGGCCGTTTGCACGTTGATGAAGATATGATGGGTGAGATTAAGCGTCTACATGAAGCGGTTAATCCGGTAGAAACGCTGTTTGTTGTCGATGCGATGACAGGTCAAGATGCTGCGAATACAGCAAAAGCCTTTAATGAAGTGCTACCGCTTACCGGTGTCATCTTAACTAAAACTGATGGCGATGCCCGTGGCGGTGCTGCACTGTCTGTACGTCAGATTACCGGCAAGCCGATTAAGTTCTTGGGTGTTGGTGAAAAAGTTGATGCTTTAGAACCTTTCCATCCTGATCGTGTTGCATCACGTATTTTAGGTATGGGTGATGTGCTTTCTCTTATTGAGGAAGCCGAGCAAAAGATTGATAAAGACAAAGCTGAAAAGTTTGCCAAGAAAATTAAAAAGGGCAAAGGCTTTGATCTTGAAGACTTCCGCGAACAGATCTCCCAGATGAAAAATATGGGTGGCATGGCGGGTATGCTAGATAAGCTTCCAGGTATGGGACAGCTAACTCAAGCGGCCAGTGCGGCTAATGCTGAGAAAGGCATGCACCAGATGGAGGCGATTATTAATTCAATGACGCCGATGGAGCGCCGTAAGCCTGATATTATTTCTGGCTCGCGTAAAAAGCGTATCGCTAAAGGGTCGGGTACTCAGATTCAAGACATCAACCGTTTGTTAAAACAGCATAAACAGATGTCTAAAATGATGAAGAAATTTAGCGGCAAAGGCGGCATGACTAAAATGATGCGTGGCATGAAGGGTATGTTGCCACCGGGTATGGGCGGCGGTCCTGGTGGTATGGGTGGTCCTGGCGGCTTCCCTGGTATGTAAGCTGAATTTAATTAATACGTAAAAAGACTTTATTAGGGCGGGTAATTCAAGTAGAATTTCCGCCCTAATTTTTTAATGGCTCAGTCTGCCTTAAAACAGGCTGTTTTAATCAAACTGTGGGCGATTTTAAAACCCACTCAATAAGGGGATCTAACGCATGGTAACTATTCGTTTGTCTCGTGGCGGCGCCAAAAAGCGTCCTTTCTATCACATCTCAGTAGCTGACTCACGTAATGCACGTGATGGTCGTTTTATTGAGCGTGTGGGTTTCTTTAACCCTACAGCACGTGGTCAAGAAGAAGGTCTTCGTATCGATCTTGATCGTGTTGAATACTGGCAGAGTAAAGGCGCACAGCTTTCTGAGCGCGTTGCTAAGCTAGTTAAAGATGCTAAAGCAGCTAAGTAATTTTTAGGTTTTTGGGTCAGGGTTAAAAATGAGCAGTAATCCAAGTAATGAACATCTCATTGTCGGAACGATTACTGCGGTCTATGGGATCAAAGGGTGGGTGAAAATCTTTTCACATACCGATCCGATGGAAAATATTTTTAACTACAAGCCTTGGTTAGTGAAAGTTGGTGGTGTATTGAAGCCTCTTGAGGTGGAAACCAGCAAACGCCATGGTAAAGGCCTAGTTGCAAAACTGGTTGGAGTAGATGATCGAGATGTAGCGCGTAAATATTGCGGGCTAGAAATTTCGGTTGAAGCGAGCCAGCTTCCAAAACTGGATGCGGGTGAGTACTACTGGAGTCAGTTGCAGGACCTATTAGTTTATACCGAGTCTGACCAATTGTTGGGCAAGGTAAGCCACCTATTAGAAACTGGCTCAAATGATGTGCTAGTTGTGAAGGGAACGGCAGACAGTATCGATCAAAAAGAGCGACTGTTGCCTTATCTTCCTGATCAGGTGATAAAAGATATTGACCTTGAAACAGGTACTATGCGGGTCGATTGGGATCCGGAATTCTGATTCATGTGGTTTGGTGTAGTAACGCTTTTTCCTGAAATGTTTGATGCAATTCGTTGCTATGGCGTTACAGGGCGAGCGGTTAAAAATGGTTTGATACAGATGCAGTGCTGGAGTCCTCGTGATTTCGCGCATGATAAGCATAAAACTGTAGATGACCGCCCTTACGGTGGTGGCCCAGGCATGCTGATGAAAGTTCAGCCTCTCCGGGATGCTATCCATGCGGCAAAAAACGTTGCGGGTGATGAGGTAAAAGTTATTTACCTTTCCCCTCAGGGACGCCGGATGGATCATAAGGGAATGCAGGAGCTAGCTTCACGCAAGAAGCTGATTTTGGTAGCTGGACGCTATGAAGGTATTGATGAGCGTCTAATTGAAGCAGAGATTGATGAAGAGTGGTCGTTAGGGGATTTTGTCCTTAGTGGTGGTGAACTGCCAGCAATGACTATGATTGATTCGGTGTCTCGCTTAGTTCCAGGTGTTTTAGGACATCAGGATTCTGCTACTGAAGATTCTTTTTGCGATGGATTACTGGATTGCCCGCATTACACACGACCAGAGCACTATGATGATAGGCAAGTACCTGACGTGTTGCTAAGCGGCAACCACAAAGAGATCAGACGCTGGCGTCTGAAACAGCAGTTAGGAAGAACGTGGCTACGCCGCCCTGATATGTTGGAATCTCTTGAGTTGGACGCTGAGCAGAGGTCATTGTTAAACGATTTTATCCGGGAGACCCAAGGGTCCGAAGGTTGAATGTTTAGGAGCAAGCGATGAGCGGCAAAAACCTAATTATTCAGCAGCTTGAAGCTGAACAAATGAATAAAGAAGTACCAGAATTTGCACCAGGCGATACTGTTGTAGTTCAGGTTAAAGTTGTAGAGGGTGATCGTACTCGTCTACAGGCGTACGAAGGTGTAGTTCTTGGTAAGCGTAACCGCGGTGTTAACTCTGCGTTTACTGTACGTAAGATCTCTCACGGTGTGGGTGTTGAACGTACTTTCCAAACTTTTAGCGCAACTGTTGATAGCATTGAAGTTAAGCGTCGTGGTGATGTTCGCCAGGCTAAGCTTTACTACTTGCGTGAGCGTAGCGGTAAATCTGCACGTATTAAAGAGAAGTTGGGTTAATCACTCAGTTTTCTTTGTTAAAAAAGCGGCTTCGGCCGCTTTTTTTGTGTCTGTGTGTAATCTCTGCCCTTATCTCTGCTATAAAGGTTGGACAGGATTATAGGTTCACGACCATAATATCTACTATTCCACATAAGTTCCGGGGCTAAAGGAGTCGAGTCGGGGCCGTATATGCAGAAGAAAATGATCAAACGCGTTGCTAGTCTGACAATGTTAATTTTAATACCTGTGATTTTGTTCGCGGGTGTTTATGGTTTTGTTTGGTGGAAAGTTTCCCAAGCGGCAGATAGTTTTGCGAAGGATGTTTCCCCCTTTGTTGAAATGACTTATAAGCAAATTCATATTGATCTCGCCGAGGCAGAAGTCGGGCTGAGAGAGATGAGCTTTACTCCTTCAGGTATGGAGGGTGAAATAGGCCTGCAATCGGTCACTGTTAAAGCGCCATCGTGGGGTTTTCTGCTGGAGTTAGAAGAAAAGCTGTCTAAAGGTGAGTTGCCTGAGTCATTTAATATTGATGTTAAAGGTTTAGACATCAATATGCAGAGTGGTTATATGCAAGATTGGGGGCGAATGGCAACTGATATGCAGCGTCAAGCGGGCCCAGGCTATGACACGCTAGGTTGTGGTGATCTTCAGTTTTTCTCTGTCGCGGATATTCGTAAGATGGGTTATAGCCGCTTACGGAGTGATGTGGCTATCCAGTATTACTTCGATAAAACCGATCGTCAGTTAAATTTTGATATGCAAAGTAAAACTGCCCAGATGGCGGATATGAGCTTGTCGCTGGATGTTCAAGTCGCGAGTGATACGCTGAATATGCAGACAATTGTCTTTGCCCAGCCTCAGTTGAAGCGGATAGAAACGCGCTTTTATGATCGTGGTTACAATATTAAACGCAATAATTACTGCGCCGATCTTAATAAAGAATCGATGGAGCTTTATCGAGAGCGTTATGCAGGACTGTTCCGTAAGCAATTAGCTTATGAGGGTTGGACGATACCGGAACCGTTGTTTGTTGCCCTAGATGGATTAAATAATCCGGGCGGGTCGATGTACCTTCGTGTGGATATGCCCCAAGGGTTCGGTATGCAATCGATGGCGCTTGTACAAAAGCCGACAGACCTAATCGATGCGCTTAGCCCTTATGTGGAATTTAGTGGTAAACCCGTCCAGCTTGATGGTGTCTCATGGAGTGAACCTGACCCAGAAGGGCAGCGTTTATTACATGAACTACGATTGGGCGATAATAGTGCGGATCAACCTGAGACCAGTGATTTGGTGCTTGGGGAGGAAGCTGAAACAGTTCAGCCGCAGCAAGATTTAGCCGTCGTTGAGTCGTATAGAACTGAGTCACGTAGAATGCGCGTTGAAAAAAGTGGCAAATCATTTAAGGATGTTGAAATGCCAAAATTGGTATCTCATCTAGGAGAACCGGTTATTCTTTATACCTATTTTGGCAGGAAGGTTCAGGGCAAGTTGATCTCTGTGACTGATAAGGTGGTGACCGTAGAGCATCGCTTGATCGATGGCCGAGGCACGGCGACTTATCCGATTGCGCGAGATAAAATTCAAAGCGCGCGTCTTTATTATTAATTCTTTCTAGGTTTGTTTGTTTGGCTAATAAGAATGTAGCCCCGCCTCTTCATGAATCGGATCAGAGATTGATCGATACCTATCTTGATGCGATTTGGATGGAGAAGGGGCTTAGCGATAATACGCTTCAATCCTACCGACGTGACCTTACACAGTTCTCTTCGTGGCTGAACGATAAAGGCTTAAATTTACTTCCCTGTACGCGTGCGGACCTGCAGCAATATCTTGGCTGGAGGGTCAAGGAGCGTTTGCGCGCCAGTTCAACCTCCAGAATGCTCTCTTGTCTTAGGGGGTTTTTTCGTTATCTTTTACGTGAAGAACTTATTAGCGAAGACCCAGTATTATTGATCGATAGTCCTAAGAAAGGGCGGGCATTACCCAAGACATTAACGGAGGATGATGTTGAGCGACTGTTGAATGCTCCTGAATTAAACGATCCCGTTCACTTTCGTGACAGAGCGATGTTAGAAGTGCTTTACGCGACGGGTTTGCGTGTTACGGAATTGGTCAGTTTGCAGCTCTTTGAAGTGAACCTAAATCAAGGTGTGGTTCGGGTGATGGGTAAGGGAGGCAAAGAGCGATTAGTGCCATTAGGTGAGGAAGCAATTAGTTGGGTGCAACGTTACTTGGTACAGGTTCGCCCTTTGTTGTTAGGGGAAAATATCAGTGATGTCCTCTTTCCAAGTCGTCGGGGTCAGATGATGACACGACAAACGTTTTGGCACCGAATTAAGCATTACGCCTTACTTGCAGGCATTGATAAGCCTTTATCTCCTCATGTTATGCGGCATGCTTTTGCCACTCATCTGTTAAATCATGGGGCTGACTTACGTGTAGTTCAGATGCTTTTAGGGCATAGTGATTTATCGACGACACAGATATATACGCATGTGGCACAACAACGATTACAATCTTTGCATCAGCAGCACCACCCGCGAGGTTAATGTTAGCGTTAACAGGGAACTTTGTTTTATCTGTTATGTCAGATAGGCAGCGGTGACTGTAATTCATATTGGTCATGATCAAATTTCGAGGAATAAGATGAAAAAACTATTAGCGTCGGCTCTGTTTCTAATGGCCGGTATGGGGATGGCTGCTTCTGTAGTAAGCGCTAATGAACTGATTACGCAGAACCTGAAAAAAATTGATGCGCGTATTCAAGTTAAATCCATTTCGGATGCCCCTGTTGAGGGGATGCACGAAGTTGAATTGAAAAGCGGAGAAGTGTTGTATGCGGATGATAAAGGAGAGTATTTCCTTATCGGTAAGCTTTATCAATTCACAGATAAAGATGGTTTTGTAAATCTGACAGAAAAAAAGCAAAACATATATCGTAAAGAGCAGCTTGATCAGGTCTCTGATGAAGAGATGGTGGTGTATGTGCCAAAAGGCGAAATTAAAGCAACGGTTAATATTTTCACCGACGTTGACTGCCCATATTGCAGAAAGCTACATGCTGAAATTCCAACATTGAATGAGATGGGCATCCAGGTAAATTATTTAGCTTTCCCTCGTCAGGGTGGTGGCACCGCAACTTATCGTGACATGGTGTCTATTTGGTGTGCTAATGGGGCTGATGGTCGCCGTGAAGCGATGGATATTGCCAAAACTGGTGGTACTTTAGCAGCGAAAACCTGTGAAGACCCTGTCTTGGAACAGTTAGCGCTTGGGCAGTTGGTGGGCGTAACAGGCACGCCGGCCATCGTTTTTGAAGATGGAAAGCTGGTACCAGGTTATGTACCAGCTGCACAGTTAGCACAGATGTTAAATATTAAGTAATTACTTGTTCTTTGCTGTTTTAAGGGAGCCATTGGCTCCCTTATTTATTTGTTGATCTAGAACGGGTTCAGAGATAGAGCTATTGCATTGTTTTGGCTATAATACTCGCCTTGTTTTTATATGCGCTTATATCAAAGCATCTAGCTAGATTCTAACAAAGAGGCTAGGTGCCAATTTATATAAGCTACTTAACATCGCAGTCATTGTTATTGTCACTGCGATTAGTTGTTCAACAGCATGCGAGGTGCAAGTTTGAAACCGGTTAAAGTTGGTATCTGCGGATTAGGTACAGTCGGTGGTGGCACATATAATGTGCTGAAGCGTAATGCCGAAGAGATTGCTCGTCGAGCAGGACGCAAAATTATTGTGGAAGAGGTCGGTGCACGTCGTCCTAACCCAGACTGTGATACCAAAGGTATTCAGATGACGGCTGATGTCTTTGAGGTGGCTAAAAACCCAGAGATTGATGTGGTTGTTGAATTGATCGGTGGCTACGACATTGCTAAAGAGCTTGTGTTGACGGCGATTGAGCATGGCAAGCATGTTGTTACCGCTAACAAAGCACTGATTGCGGTGCATGGTAATGAGATTTTTGAAGCGGCCCAAAAGAAAAATGTAATGGTTGCTTTTGAAGCATCTGTTGCTGGCGGTATCCCAATTATTAAAGCGATCCGCGAAGGCTTATCTGCCAACAAGATTAATTGGTTAGCCGGTATCATTAATGGCACAGGCAACTTCATCATGACTGAGATGCGTGATAAAGGCCGTGATTTTGATGATGTCTTAGCTGAAGCGCAAGCGCTAGGTTATGCAGAAGCGGATCCTACTTTTGATGTTGAAGGTATTGATGCTGCACATAAGCTGACCATTCTTGCTTCGTTAGCGTTTGGTGTACCGCTTCAGTTTGAGAAAGCGTTCACTGAAGGCATTAGTAAAATCACACGTGAAGATGTTCAGTATGCCGAGGAACTTGGCTACCGTATCAAACATTTAGGTATCAGTTGCCGTACGGACAATGGTGTTGAGTTGCGTGTGCATCCAACATTAATTTCCGAGTCTGAACTGATCGCCAATGTTAATGGTGTCATGAATGCTGTATTGGTTGATGGCGATGCCGTTGGCCAAACAATGTATTACGGGCCGGGTGCAGGCGCAGAGCCAACGGCGTCAGCGGTTGTTGCTGATATTGTTGATGTGGTTCGTACATTAACAGCTGACCGTGATAATCGTGTGCCTCATTTGGCGTTCCAGCCGTCAGAACTTTCTGATATGCCTATTTTGCCAATGGATCAGACTGAATCAGCTTACTACTTGCGTATGAACGCTGAAGAGAAGCCTGGTGTCCTTGCAATGGTTGCCAGCGTTCTGGGCGAGCAAGGTATTAACATTGAAGCGATCATTCAGAAAGAAACAAACGAAGAGCAAGTACCCGTGATTATTCTGACTCAAAGTGTTCTTGAGCAGAAAATGAATGATGCGATTGCAAAAATTGAAGCCTTGGATGAGATTAACGGTCATGTTACTCGCATCCGTGTTGCCCATTTTGACCGTTAAGGAGTTTACCTCGTGAAATATATCTCTACTCGGGGTAAAGCTCCGGCAATGAATTTTGAAGAGGTGCTTCTGGCTGGTTTGGCGAGCGATGGCGGGCTGTATGTGCCTGAAACGCTACCAACGTTCAGCAAAGAAGAGATCGCTTCTTGGGCTGGCCTGCCTTATAACGAATTGGCTTATAAAGTTATAAAGCCATTTGTTGATGATTGCATTGAAGATGCTGATCTTAAGCAGATGATTGATGAAACCTATGCTGGTTTTAATCATATTGCCGTAGCGCCACTAAAAGAATTAGGTACTAATGAATGGGTGTTGGAGCTGTTCCATGGCCCTACATTAGCATTTAAAGATTTTGCGCTTCAGTTGCTTGGCCGCTTGATGGATTATGCTCTCGAGAAGCGTAAAGAACATCTCGTGATTATGGGGGCTACCTCTGGTGATACGGGCTCTGCTGCCATTGAAGGTTGCTGCCATAGCAAACACTTAGATATCTTCATTCTTCATCCTCACAACCGTGTTTCTGAAGTACAGCGCCGTCAGATGACAACCATTATTAAAGACAATGTCTTTAATGTGGCGTTAGAAGGTAATTTTGATGATTGCCAACAGATGGTCAAAGATAGCTTTGCCAACCAAGATTTCTTAAAAGGCATGAAGCTTGGTGCAGTAAACTCGATTAACTGGGCGCGTATTATGTCCCAGATCGTTTATTACTTCTCGGCATCGTTAGCTGTCGGTGGTCCGCATCGTGAAGTAAGCTTCTCTGTGCCAACGGGCAACTTCGGTGATATTTTTGCTGGTTACCTTGCTAAGAAGATGGGTCTACCAGTTAAGCAGTTGGTTGTGGCGACCAATCGTAATGATATTTTACACCGTGTTATCTCTGGCAATGATATGTCTAAAGGTGATTTGGTTCATACGCTGTCGCCTTCAATGGATATAATGGTTTCTTCAAATTTTGAACGCATGCTGTTTGATGTTTATGGAAACGATGGAGAAGCGATTAGCGATCTGATGGCTCGCTTTAACAAAGAGTCTGTTGCGCTTGATTCTGATCGTTGGGATAAAGTGCGTGAGCTATTTGATAGCTGTGCTGTTGACGATGAAACAACCTGTGAAGTGATTAAACAGGTATTCGCTGAAACTGAATATCTACTTGATCCTCATACCGCTATCGGTGTTAAAGCGGCGCGTGAGTGTAATCGTGACCCATCTGTGCCGATGATCACTTTAGCAACGGCCCATCCGGTTAAGTTCCCTGAGCCTGTTGTTAAAGCAGGCCTTGAGTCACCGCAGCTTCCTGCACACATGGTTGACCTGTTTGAGCGTGAAGAGAAGTTAGAAGTGCTAGATAATGATCTAGCGACGGTTCAGCAATTTATTGCGAGCCATGTTCATACAGAGTAATTCGTTCTCTGAATGTGCTACTCTCGAAACCCGATGCTTTGCATCGGGTTTTTTGTTTTAGGTTAGGTCTTTCTTTATGGTTATGCGTTGGAGTTGTTATTAATGGCCGATCTGTTTTTTTATGCATCTAAAATTTTTTGGTTAATTGCCCAGCCTGATCATTTCCTGTTGCTAATGCTTGTTCTCGGCCTGTTACTTTGGCGTAGAGTCATCGGGGTTACTTTGGTTTGGAGCTCTGTTTTCGTGCTGCTTATCGTCAGTTTTTTTCCGGTCGCTAATTATCTTTTAGAGCCTTTAGAGCAGCGCTTTTCCCAACCTGATTTAAGTAAAGTAAAAGAGCCGATTGCTGGAATCATTGTACTTGGAGGTGGGGAAGATCCTGAATTGTCAGCTCTGCATGGTTCTCCTCAGTTTAACCAAGGTGCTGAGCGATTGATGGTTGTGCCGGCCTTGATGCTGCGCTACCCAGAGCTAAAAGTAATTTTTACCGGTGGGTCGGGTTCATTAGCAACGCCAGAATATCGTGGTGGAGATGTGGCACAGCAGTGGTTAACGCAGCAAGGACTTGGAGCGAGAAGTATCATTGAAAGGGATTCTCGAAATACGTTCCAGAATGCTTTGTATACACGAGAGCTGATTAATGAGATGGAAGATAGACCTGAGGGTAAGTGGTTGTTAGTTACCTCCGCTTTTCATATGGCTCGTTCAGTAGGGGTTTATCGTAAAGTAGGCATTGATGTTATTGCTTACCCTGTTGACTATCGGATGACTGAGAATCGAGTTCGTGTGAGTTTAAACGGCAATATGGCTGACTTGAATACTGCAGTACGCGAGTGGATAGGGTTAGTTGCTTATTATTTATCTGAAAAAACAGCAGATTTATTGCCTGCACCAAATGAGAATAAGGGTGTTGAGCCACAATGAAAGAGCTGATGATTTCTCAACGTGAATGCTTAGATACAAACTTACCCGTGTTTATGCAAACCAACCCTGTTTTAGCACGTATTTATGCCACGCGGGGTATTCATGATCTGGATGGCTTAGGCCGTAACTTAAGCGAATTATTACCCGATTCGGGTTTGTCAGGTATTGATGCTGCGGTTGAGCGCTTGGTCGTTGCGTTGCAAGCGCAGCAAAAGATACTCATTGTGGGTGATTTTGATTGTGATGGCGCAACGAGTACTGCTGTTGCGGTACTGGCTTTAAGAATGATGGGTGTAAAAGAGGTCGCTTACCTTGTACCCAACCGTTTTGAATATGGTTATGGCTTAAGCCCGGAAATCGTTGTAGAAGCATTAAAGCAAACGCCAGACCTGCTGATAACGGTGGATAATGGTATCTCAAGTATTGATGGCGTAGCGGCTGCGAATTTAGCCAATTTAGATGTATTGGTAACAGATCATCATCTTGCCGGTAGAGAGCTTCCTGCTGCCTGTGCGATTGTAAACCCTAATCAACCTAGTTGTACTTTTAGCGCCAAATCAACTTGTGGGGTAGGAGTGATTTTCTATGTGATGATCGCTTTACGCAGAACGTTGCAACAGCAAGGCTGGTTTGAAAAACAGGGGCTTCCAACCCCAAATTTGGGCAGTTTACTGGACCTAGTTGCTTTAGGCACAGTCGCTGATGTCGTGCCATTAGAGCAGAATAATCGCGTGCTGGTGTATCAAGGCTTGCAACGTATTAAGGCGGGCCGCTGCCGCCCAGGTATAAAAGCATTGATCGAACTCTCGGGACGGCAGCAACACAAAATAGCCTCTTCCGATCTTGGTTATGCACTGGCGCCGCGTTTGAATGCTGCAGGGCGATTGGAAGATATGTCGATCGGTATTGAGTGCCTACTGACAGAATCGGAGCATAAAGCGAAAGAACTTGCTGCCACGCTAAATGATTTGAATCAGGAACGTAAAGGTATAGAGCAAGAGATGCAGCAACAGGCTTTAGATCTGCTTGCCAATCTACAGCTTGATGATGAAGAGTTGCCTTATGGCTTATCCCTTTATGAGCCAGAGTGGCATCAGGGGGTTATCGGCATTCTTGCATCAAGAATCAAAGAGCGGACGCACCGCCCTGTTATTGCATTTGCTCAAGGGGATGAGGGTGAACTAAAGGGCTCCGCTCGTTCAATTCCTGGGTTTCATGTAAGAGATGGTTTGGATGCGATTGCTTCACAGCATCCGACGTTATTGAGAAAGTTTGGTGGTCATGCGATGGCTGCAGGTTTAACGCTCAGTGAAGCTGATTTACCTCTATTTCAAAGTGCTTTTGATGTTGAAGTACGTCGCCAATTGTCAGAAAGTGATCTGCAGCAGCAAGTGATGACGGATGGTGAATTACTGGCAAGTGATATGACCATTGAACTGGCTGAAATGTTGCGTGATGCTGGACCATGGGGGCATCAATTTCCAGAGCCTTTGTTTGAGGGTAAGTTCTCATTATTGCAACAGAGAGTTGTTGGGCATCGTCATCTGAAAATGGTATTGATGGAACCCTTGTCTGGGTTAGCGGTAGATGCAATACAGTTTAATGCCGATATGGATATTTGGCCGGACGAAAGTCAGACCCATGTCCGGGTGGTTTACCGTTTGGATGTTAATGAATTTCGTGGGCGGAAAACGGTACAGATGCTGGTAGATCATCTGTTACCGGTGAATAATTAACGAAGATATAGTTAGGTATTAATTAAATGAATGAATTTACGTTGGAAGAGCTAAATCTTTTATTGTCTGTTTTTGAAAAAGCAGGCGTTAGCGCAAGTGATAGTGAAGAGGGCGAGATGCTTAAACGCTTGCAAGCTGCGCAAGAAAACCGACAAGAGCTGGACAGTATGGAGTTTGATGACTGCCTAGGTGGTGCATGTAAGCTGTAAACCGATAGCGTAATATGATCGGCGTCCTCTGCGCCGATCTTTTGAGCACCTCTCCTCAGACTATCTCGTGCTAGCTATCAAGCTCTCCTTAACTATGGCTTGTACGTTAAGCTGAAAGCAATCCGAATATTTAAGTCGGTAACATCAAGTCCTAAAAGCCTGCCATCTAGAAAATAAAACTCCTCTGCCTCTAGCGGGCTTTCTAACAGACTGTTGATAAGTTTTTCTATTAGACCTTTCTTAACTACAAACGGAGTCACTGCGTGGCTGAGTTATCTGAATTTTTTGGAAGATTCACTAGATAGCTGTGTTACCGCGGTGGTGATTAGTGTCATCTCAAAGCTTCTCGCAATGTTCCTATAGTTGATTGTCATGGTAGGTGAATTGTTTTATTGCGCCCTTGATATCTGTCAAGGATGATTTAGAGTTTTATTGTCAATAATGCACCATATATTGCGTTTGTTTTTAATTTAATGTCTATATGTTGTGTTGGTGGTCTAATGGATAGTTATCAGTCAGTGGCAGTGAAAAGTACGATAGATGAGTATTTAGAGCAGAGTGATTGGCGGGTAAATGCAAATGCGAACCAGGGATATTCACTGGGTGGGCTCATTCTTAATGTGTCGGGGAAAGTCATTGCTAATTATTGGCTTAATGAGGTGTACACCCAACCAATCGGTATGGCGCACCGGCAAGGTGATATACATATTCATGATCTGGATATGTTATCGGGGTATTGTGCAGGATGGTCATTAAGGACACTACTGCATGAAGGTTTGAATGGCATTCCTGGCCGTTCAGAGAGTGCTCCCCCTAAACACCTTTCTAGTGCCATAGGTCAGATTGTTAATTTTTTAGGAACGCTACAAAATGAGTGGGCTGGCGCTCAAGCGTTTAGTTCTTTTGATACTTATTTAGCACCTTACATTCGGAAAGATAATCTCTCTTATACCGATGTACTTCAGTCTATTCAGGAATTGATCTATAACCTGAATGTCCCGTCGCGCTGGGGGACTCAGACCCCTTTTACTAATCTCACCTTTGATTGGCACTGCCCAGATGATTTACACGATCAAATTCCAGTGATTGCAGGGGAGGAAATGCCGTTTAGTTACGGTGATCTGCAGGTCGAGATGGATATGATAAATCGTGCATATCTTGAGATCATGGCAAAAGGGGATGCAAAAGGGCGTGTATTTACCTTCCCTATACCCACTTACAATATTACGTCTGATTTTGAGTGGGAGGGAGAGAATGCCGATCGCTTATTTGAACTGACAGCTAAATATGGTTTGCCCTATTTTCAAAATTTCATTCGTTCTGATTTAGAGCCGAATATGGTTCGTTCGATGTGCTGTCGTTTGCAGTTAGACCTTCGGGAGCTACTTAAACGTGGCAATGGTCTATTTGGTTCGGCAGAGCAGACAGGGTCTATAGGTGTCGTCACGATCAACTGTGCGCGATTAGGTTTTCTTCATCAAGATGATTGGCAAAGTTTATATGAGCACTTAGATCATTTGCTGAATCTTGCTAAGGAATCGTTAGAACTGAAGCGCACTAAAATTCAGGGCTTGATGGATGAAGGACTATTTCCCTATACAAAACGTTATTTAGGTACCCTGCGCAATCATTTTTCCACCATTGGAGTGAATGGTATCAATGAGATGTTGCGGAATTTTTCAGCAGATGAGATGGATGTAAGTGGTGATATTGGTCGAGAAAATGCGGCTGAATTTTTAGATTTTATCAATCAGAAATTGACGAAGTTTCAACAAGAAACTGGACACCTTTATAATTTAGAAGCGACGCCTGCTGAAGGTACCACTTATCGTTTTGCGAAAGAGGATCAAAAACGTTTCCCAGGTATATTGCAGGCGGGCAGTGAAATACAGCCTTATTATACCAATTCTAGTCAGCTTCCTGTTGGCTACACCGATGATCCTTTTCAGGCTTTAGAAGAGCAGGATGAGCTGCAAACTCGCTATACAGGAGGAACGGTGCTGCATCTTTATATGCGCGAACGCATATCTAGTATTAGAGCATGTAAACAGCTTGTTAAAACTGCACTAACGCGTTTTGCACTTCCTTATATCACAATTACTCCCACGTTTTCGATCTGCCCTGTTCATGGTTATTTGGACGGTGAACATCAGTTTTGTCCTAAGTGCGACGAGCAAATACTTAGGGCTAAATCCGAATCTGGGGATAGTCATTTAGAGCAAACAACAGAGAGGTAACACCATGAATAATGAACAAATAGAAAAAGCATTATTGCAAAACGAAGATCGACAACCCTGTGAGGTATGGACGCGAGTGATGGGATACCATCGTCCTGTTGCGCAATTTAATATTGGAAAAAAAGCGGAGCACCATGAGCGTAAGCATTATAGCGAACAGACTAAAGATGCTTAATATTACTAGCAGAGAGGAGCCTCGTTGTCTGGAAGTGGGAGGCTTTACACCGATAACAACGATTGATTATCCTGATCACCTTGCCTGCGTTGTTTATACACAAGGCTGCTCTCTGCGATGTAAATATTGTCAAAATAAAGAACTGATTCCTTTTACAGGAACGCAAACAGTAATCCATTGGTTTGAGATAGAAAGCTATCTGAAGAAACGATTAGGGATGCTTGAAGCCGTTGTTTTTAGTGGTGGAGAACCAACACTTCAGCCTGGTTTGGGCGAAGCGATCTCTTCCGTAACGGCGATGGGCTTTAAGGTAGGGCTGCATACTGCTGGAGTAAGCGTGGCAGCACTGACAAAGGTATTACCTAAGCTAAGTTGGGTAGGTCTAGATGTAAAAGCATTAAAAGCCGATTATGAATATATAACGGGAAGAAGGCAGCAGTGGGGACAAAATCAGAGCAGTTTGGCGTTATTGTTAGCGTCCAATATTGGATTTGAATGCCGTACTACTGTGGATTGGCGGTTGACCACACCTGAGAAGGTACTTGAATTAGCCCAGCGACTCTCTGATCAAGGTGTTGAGCAGTACGCTGTACAGGTTAATCACGGTATCCAGTGTCTCGACGCTGAGCTGCAAACGAAACCTTACTTAGACAACGAGCGCCAATTAATTTTAAAAGAGAGATTGGCGTCGCTTTTTCCTCGTTTTCGATGGCGAGAGTAATCACTTTAGCCAAAAAGCAATTAAGGTGAAGATCGCAATCATAAACCACACTAAGGACATTAATTGCCAGAAGAGTAATGCATTCGGTGATTTTTGTTCGTTTTCTCTTGGTTCGAGGAAATCAGGGTTGGGCTCTGTTAAGTCGTGTATAAACTGGTCGATGCTGTCATAACGTAACTGCGGTTCTATCGCCATCGCTTTTTCCAAAGCGCGGTCAAACCAGATGGGGATAATAGGGTTATGTCTATCGGCTGGAATATATTTTAGTTTTTGTAAATGTTGAGGTTTTTCGCAAGTTTCTAAACCACTTCCAAAGGGAAGCTGTTGCGTGAAAATTTCATAAGTCATTGCCGCTAGAGAGAACATATCCCCCTTAAAGCCGGTATTCTGTCCGAGCCTAAAAACAGGATCTGAGTAATTGAGTGTCCCTAAGATTCGGTCTCTTTCTATGGGTACGAAAATTTCATTAATTCCTGCAACAAATACTGAGCCAAAATCAACGATAACGGCACTATTGTCAGGGCGAACCATGACGTTACTTGGTTTTAAATCTTGGTGTAGAGTTTCTCTTTGATGAAATGCTTTAATCCCTTGGGCAATCTCTTTGACTATTTTGATGGCTAGCGCCGGTTTTGGCGTTGGATTATTGTTAATCCACTCATCAAGAGGGAGCCCATCTATTGGTTCCATTAGATAATAGAGAAACGTTTTTGCTCGATTAGGAATAAATACTTCCACAACATAGGGGCTATCAATACGGCTACCCACCCACTCTTCCATGACAAAACGTTCTATATAGGCTGTATCATCTTCGTAATTACGAGAAGGGGTTTTCATTACCCACTGTTTGTTTGTTTCTAAATCTCGAACTTTATAGAGTTGGCTGCGGTTGCTGGCGTAGAGTTCTGACTCTATAAGGTAGTCATCAATCTTCATCCCAACTTCTAGTTCAGGCGGGAAGGGTAATATTGTTAAACGATCAGCCATATCGTGGATAGAATCGTCTTCTATCGAATCGATACGTACTAATTGGCAGCTAAGGTTATCGGTGCTGCCAGCCTCAAACGCCGCTTGTACTAAGCGCTGACTACATTCATTTAGATCTGGGTCAGACAGTGATAACTGTTTGAGTTGTGAAGGTTCAAGTACGTCATGTATTCCATCAGTACTCAGTAGGAATAGGTCACCCTCCTCAACATCAATAACTTTGTAATCAATTTCAAGGTGGGTATCCATGCCCATCGCCCGAGAAAGGCAGCTATTGCTTTCACTTAAGCGAGTGATGTGATCTTCGGTGAGAAGTTCCAGTTTATCTCTTCTTAGCAGATGGATCCGACTGTCACCAATGTGAAAAAGATGCGCTTTATGGGATTTGATCACTAAGGTTGAAAGGGTGCAGACGTGGCCTCTCGTTGTTGATAGAAACTCATGGCTGCGGGAATAAAGTAATCGATTGATAGAGGTCAGAACTTTTTGTGCGGATTTGCTGACAGTCCATATGTCTGGTGTATCGAAGTAATCGCTTAAAAACTCTTGTACGCAGTATTGTGCAGCTTCAGCCCCGGCTTCAGCTGTGCTGACGCCGTCGGCAATGATGGCTGCAGCACCTTTGGTGGTTAAAAGGTTCCCTTCTGGTTGAAAGAAACCTAAGCAGTCTTCATTGCGTGCTTTACGCCCCTCGATACTGTGTTGTCCTACAGAGAGCTCGATCTCATTACTTAGATACATGACCTCATCCTGTGCAGTGTCACGCTAACAAAGAAGAGAGCCCTATCAGTGACTCTCTTCTCAAGGAGTAGTGTTACTCTACGTCGATTAACTGAACAGTACCATCGGGTAGTACCTCAGCCATTTTCCCGCTTGGTTCATCCATGAATTGAACCATCATGAACACTACGGCAGCAGAAGCGGCGATTACCATGAAGAAAGTAGAGTAATCGACAAAGCTTAAGACTGTTAAATAACAGACGGCACCAACGTTACCATAAGCACCTGCCATACCCGCTATCTGACCTGTCATTCTGCGCTGAATGAGAGGTACGACTGCGAATACTGCGCCTTCGCCTGCTTGGACAAAGAAAGAGCAGCACATGGTTGCGATAACTGCTAACGGAATCCACCAGCCACCATCAATCTGACTTAAGACCATGTAACCAATCGCAAGCCCTAGGATAAGTACGCTTAAGGTCTTTTTACGGCCAATTTTATCACTTAAGTGACCGCCTGTTGGGCGAGCAACCAAGTTCATAAAGGCAAAACCAGATGCGAGTAAGCCTGCTTTAACTGGATCGAGGCCTTCAAATGTTTCTAAGAAAAATAGTGGCAGCATTGATACAACCGCAAGCTCAGAGCCAAATGTTGCGAAATAGGCAACATTTAAAACGGCAACTTGTTTGAACTTATAGCGGTGTAGTTCAGGTACCCCATTCTTAAGGTTTTCGGCGTTAACGCGATAGATCGCTTTGAGTTGTATAAAAAATAGAACCACTAAAGTGACGTAGATAGCGTTAGTGGAAAAGCCGTCTAATAGGCCTATGTTAGTGGGAGAAAGCTTCCATGTAAGAACAGCCAGTGCTGCATACATTGGGATATTCATTAGGATATAGAAAACGAAATCTTTTTTACTAGTAACTTCTAAGCCACCGCTCTTCTTTGGCTTAAAGTAAGTAGAGCCCTTGGGTGTATTGCGTGCCATTTTGTAATAGAAAAGGCCGTATAGCATGGCAATTACACCAATCGAAACAAGGGCATAGCGCCAGCCATTTTCACCACCATACATCAGTGCGATGGTAGGTAAAGTCATGGCGCCAGCAGCGGAACCGAAGTTACCCCAGCCGCCGTATATGCCTTCAGCTACCCCGACCTGTTTGGCTGGGAACCACTCGCTTACCATTCGAATACCGATAACAAAGCCGGCGCCAATAAAGCCGCTTAGGAAGCGCATAATGGCCAGTTGTTCATAGGTTTGAGCTGCCGCAAAGCCAAGGCAGATACCACCACCAATGACGAGCAAAATACTGTAAACAATTCGGGGGCCGTATTTATCCACTAAGGTACCGATCACAATTCGTGAAGGGATTGTTAACGCAACATTCAAAATTAATAGCGCTTTAACTTCGGCGCTGCTTAGCCCGAAAACCTCTTTTATATAGGCGAGCATCGGCGCATGGCTGAACCAGACAACGAATGTTAGAAAGAATGCGAACCAGGTTATATGTAAGGTTTTTATTTTGGGATCGCCAAAATTAAATAACCTTATTCCGCTAGTAGACATGTGATTGCTCCTAAAAGTTAACAGCATTGTAATTTAGGTAGAATCCTCTAGGGGATGAGCCTTTCTATTGAATTACCTAGAAACCTACGGGACTTACTCGCAAACTATCTCGCTTAGAGGACCCTGCAAAAGGGCGGCAATACTGTGCGAATGCTTCGGGTAGGCCTAATTCATACCTAGTTATTAATTGGCCTTTATAGCGGCTAAATTAAGCCTTTATTGCAGGTGAGGTGTTGATATATATCAATTTTTTCTGGGCGTAATGGTCACTCTGTTCCGCCTCTACCTCTTAAGGGGTATCGCGTGTTTTTCTGTTTAATTCTTTGTATTTGAAGGTTTTTTTTGTGTTGTTTGTAAGGTGTTTTAAAACAGAGGAGTAGTTGGGTTCATAGGGGGTACTGCTGTGTTGCTTTAAAAAGTCGAGGCAGAAGTGAACATTTTTTTACTCAGTGGTAGTGAAAAATTATCTCTTCAGAGGTATTGGTTTGGAAGGCAGGAGAAATTATCGTAGTTTGCGTTATCACAGCGATTGTAACTAACACCCCTTACACCCTTAGGGGGCTAGATAATAATATCTCCCCATTATCTGGTTAGTTACTTTAGCTGTATAGCCAGACTCACTGGAGAGAATTTCTCTCATATTTCTTTGCAAAGAGCCCCGGCGAAATTATATTGTTTCGCCGGTTTTTTTGTTTATTTATCTAGACCTTCCTGCACTGCCCATACAGCAACTTCAACGCGTGAACGTAGGTGAAGCTTTTTCAATAGGTGTTTGACGTGTACTTTTACTGTGCCTTCAGTAATGCTGAGCTTTCGCGCAATCAATTTGTTGGGTAGACCAGCAGAGATGAGTTTAATTATCTGCTTTTCACGAGGGGTTAGACTGCTAATGTCCGGGCCCTTCTTCGTTCTTTTGTTCTGCAAGGCTTCAGCTAGTAAGGTGGTGAGTCGATCGCTAATCACCATTTTGCCCAGCGCCGCTTGATTGAGGCTACTGAGAAGCTCCTCGGGCTCCATATCTTTTAGAAGATAGCCATCTGCACCAGCCTTAAGTGCGGCTACAACGTCTTCTTCGTTATCCGAAACCGTGAAAACCACGACACGAGATGTGACACCCGCGTCACGAAGCATCTTGAGTGTTTCAATGCCGTTTATTTCCGGCATATTCAGGTCGAGCAGTATGAGATCGGGCTCAAATTCTAGTGCGGCGGCTAGTCCTTCGTGAGCATTGCTGGCTTCTGCGACGACTCTTAATTCTGAATCAAGTTCGATCAGTTGTTTTACGCCTTTGCGTAGAAGAGGGTGGTCGTCAATTAGAAGAATGCTCGCAGCGCTAGCGTTTTCTTCATTATGATCTGTCATCGTTTGGCCTATTTTTATCGTTGTTTAGGATGAAAGCGCATCAAAACTTGTACGCCATTACCTTCTCTATTTTTTACGGTCAGTTCGCCACCTAAGGTACTTGCTCTGTCGCGCATAATGACTAAACCATAATGGTTAGCGAGGTCTTTGTCATTAGGTAGCCCAATACCGTTATCGAGTATACGAACCTCGACTACTTCACCTGATTGGGTTATTTCAACCGACACTTGGTTGGCTTGACTGTGCTTAACCACATTGGCGAGGGCTTCGCGTACAAGCTGAAGAACATGTATCTCTTCATTCGGACTTAAGCTTTGGTGCTTGAGTTCATATTTTAGTTCAATCTCGAGCGTTAGCCGTTGTGAGAACTCTTTGATGGTGGCTTCTAACGCGGGTTGTAAACCGGGTTGATCGAGAGTTAAACGGAACGTGGTCAACAGTTCACGTAACTGGCGGTAGGCATTGTTTAAGCCCTCTTTTAATTCATTGGTGACATCATCAATCTGTGTTTCATCGGCATTTTTATTACGTAATATTTGCAGTCGGCTTACCTGCATTTTTAAGTAAGAGAGAGATTGGGCGAGCGAATCATGTAGTTCACGGGCAATAACCGCTCGTTCCTCCATGAGTGACATTTGCTGCTCTTTCTCCGCTTTCAGTTCGAGTGAAAGAACAGTACTGAGGTTTTCAACCAGTGTGGTAATTAACCGGACCTGTTCATTCGATGGCGGAGTTTGAGGGGAATATTTAACGAGGAACTCACCAAAATATGCCTCTCTAGTTTGGATGGGTAAGCTAAGGGAATCGTGGGGGTTTTGATCTATTTTAGTGACTAGGCATTCGTTGCATGATTGATTCTCACAATCAGCGGGACGTTCCAGTAATTGCGTGGTGAGAGTACGGTAGCTATTTTTTTGATTGGGCTCGCATAACGTAACGCTCACTGGGCCTACGGGGATGACTTCCTCTAGCTTCTTCATGACAGGCATTAAGCGGCGACAAATATCTTCGTTTTTATTGAAGCGCCGAGTCGCTTCGTAAAGTAGTTGTAGAGATTCATTACTATGGCGAAGCAGGGCAGTCTTTTTCTGTACCCGGTTTTCTAAGTCTGTATAGGTTTTGGATAGTTCTTCGGCCATATGGTTGAAGGTTTTACCTAGTAGGCCTAATTCATCATCGCTTTCAAAATAAACACGCGCATTTAGTTTTCCTAAACTGGCTTGTTTCGCTGCGCTAAGTAGTTGTGCTAGTGGCTCGACAACATTGCACTTTATGTCGTACATCGCGATAAAAATTATCAAGATGGTCATAAATAGACTGATCGCCTGAACAAGGCTAAGGAGTTTAATTTTGGACTCAGTGCTTTCTTCAAGTAGCTGAACTAGGTAGTCCACTTTATGAACGAAGATTTCTATATGCTTTAAGTATTCAGCATTCCCTGTAGGGCCTGCTTCTATTGCGAGTATAAGCGCAGGGGCAAGCTCATTCTGCCATTCGTTAATGAGGCCCTCATAAAATAAGCGTTGATTGTGTTCACTGTCATTTGGAATAACGTTATCAAGTTTAGGGCTTTTTATGCGTTGCTCGAATTCTTTTAGCGAAGATTGAACTTGGCGTAGGCTCTCTTCGGTATCAAGGGATTCGTGTTGCTGAGTTTCCGCAATAATACGATATGACATCATGCGCAAAGAACCCGCTAAGTTGATTCCTGCTGCATCACCTTGGGTGCTTTCTGCCACAATAACCGAGCTGATCATACTGATGAGAGCCATCAAGCTGATGGCAAACATAGCTGCGCCTAAGCGTGTGATTATCGATCTGTTAAGAAAGTTCATGTTCTTTACTCATGGTTTACGTGGGGTACTCATAAAGAATCCCAAGAGTTAAGACTAATTGATTAGTTGTCGAAGATGTTCACCAAATTATCAGTTAAAACAGCAGCTTACAATGATATTTAGAGGTACCTCTAAAGAGGTATGTGGTTAAAAGTCTCGATTTTTCATAGGGTTATAATTTGATTTTGATCAATACCCTTCCTTAATTGTGGGTATAGATTTTGGCATAACCGCTAATTTTAATGCCGAGATCATTATGGCCCAGGAAACTCAAAAACAGATATCAGCACTGATCATGAGTACGCTCATGTTTGCTGCCTGTTTTGCTGCTTGGACGCTGATCTCGGTGATTGGAGTTCAGATAAAGCACGAACTTCAGTTGAGTGAAACTGAATTTGGCTTTCTAGTGGCGACCCCTATTTTGAGTGGCGCTTTGGCTCGTTTACCAATGGGGATATTGTCGGAGCGATTCGGTGGCCGTCAATTAATGACCGGTTTGGTATTCCTCGTTAGTATCCCGCTTTATGCTTTTTCGTACGCTGAAACCTATTGGCATTACCTTGCATTGGGGTTTTGCATCGGTTTGGCGGGCAGTAGTTTTGCTATTGGAATCCATTATGTTTCCGCTTGGGCTTCTAGAGATAATCAAGGCTTGGCGATGGGAATCTTTGGTGCAGGCAACTTAGGTGCTGCACTAACAAACTTAATTGCTCCGCTCATCATTATTGCTTATGGCTGGAGAATGGCGCCTGTTGCCTATGCTTTTGTCCTTATTTTATTGGGTTCACTGTTCTGGTTGCTCACTCAAGATGATCCGGTGCACCAGCGCCGTGCTGTTCAGGACCAGAGCCCTAAACTTTCTCAACTGCTACAGCCGTTGTTGTCATTGCGCGTATGGCGCTTTGGTTTGTACTACTTTTTTGTGTTTGGTGGTTATGTCTCTTTAGCGCTATGGCTACCGGACTATTACGTAACGCAGTATGGATTAGATCTCAAAACGGCTTCTTTTCTCACGTTGCTATTCACTGTGCCGGGTGCATTGACCCGTGTTATTGGTGGATGGTGCGCTGATCATATCGGCGCTAGACGGGTGAATTGGAGTGTTTTCTGGGTCTGTCTTGTGTGTCTCTTTTTCCTTTCCTATCCACCTACAACTATGACAATTCATGGCATCGAACAGGACATGACGTTTCTGTTAGAGATGCCTGTCTGGATGTTTACTGTGCTCGTCATGATTGTGGGTGTAGCGATGGGATTTGGCAAAGCCAGCGTGTTTCGAATGGTGTACGACTACTACCCTGATCGGATGGGAACAGTAGGTGGTGCCGTTGGATTGCTGGGCGCGATTGGTGGTTTTGTGCTGCCGATCTTATTTGGTCTGGTAACAGATCTATTTGGGGTTCGTAGCTCCTGCTTTATGTTGCTTTATGGTTTGTTGGCGGTATGCATGGTCACTATGTATTACGGCATCAATGTCCAAGAGCAAAAAAGACGTTTGCAGGAAGCGATCCAAAATAACTTTCTGAAAGAAAACCTTGATGCCTAGGATGGTTGATGCCGATATTGCTCGGTTTGGGTTGGACCGCCTCAGAGGGTGCCATATGAACGATATTAAAGAGCTATTTAATCAATTTAGCTCTGATAAAGCTTGGAGAATCAGTTATGTCTGATCTACAAAAGTGGGATGTCGAGGACACTAAGTTCTGGGAATCTGAGGGTAAATCGGTGGCTAACCGTAACCTATGGATATCCATTCCCAGCTTACTATGTGGCTTCGCCGTTTGGTTGTATTGGGGCATCATCACAGTACAGATGCTTAACTTAGGGTTTGCTTTCGATAAGGCTGAGCTGTTTACCCTAGCGGGTATCGCGGGTTTGACGGGCGCAACGTTACGAATCCCTAGTAGTTTCTTTATACGAATTGCTGGTGGTCGAAATACCATCTTCTTTACGACAGCATTATTGATGTTGCCGGCAGCAGGTGCAGGTTTTGCGCTGCAGGATAAAGATACACCGCTATGGGTGTTCCAAATTTTAGCCTTCTTGTCAGGTATTGGCGGTGGTAACTTCGCATCTTCAATGTCTAACATTAGCTTTTTCTTTCCTAAGCGTCAGCAGGGTTTGGCGTTAGGTTTGAATGCAGGTCTAGGTAATGCTGGTGTAACTACTATGCAGATCTTGGTGCCGTTGGTGATGACTTTTGGTATTTTCGGTGGCACACCGATGATCCTAGAGAACACCTCAGGTACGTTGATCGGCAAGATCCCTGCAGGGTCTGAAACTTACATCCATAATGCTGGCTTTATTTGGCTGGTGCTTTTGATCCCGCTTGCGATTGCTGGCTGGTTTGGTATGAATAACATTCGTACGGATGCGGTTTCACCTGATATAGGCTCGCCTGTCGGTGCGATGGGTAAAATCTCTGGATTGCTGTTGATCGGTTTCTTTACAGCGGCTTGTGGTTTATACGTCATCCTTCCAGCGCCGTTGGGTATGGGGGCGCCGGGCTGGTCCAAGTGGCCTGTGATTGCCGGTATTCTCTTTAGTACCGTTATGCTGATGAAGATGGTTCCGGGTGATATCAAGCCGAACCTGCAGCGTCAGTTTAAGATCTTTGAAAATAAGCATACTTGGGTGATGAGTATTATCTATACCATGACCTTCGGTAGTTTCATTGGCTACTCAGCTGGTTTTGCTTTAGCGATCAAAGTAGTTTTTGGTTATCAGCATCTGATGGTCGATGGTGTTATGACCCATAATGTCGTTAACGCTAATGGCCCTTCGGCTCTTATGTATGCTTGGATGGGACCTTTCATTGGTGCCTTGATTCGACCTGTTGGTGGCTGGATTGCTGATAAGGTTGGCGGCGCTAAAGTTACGCAGTACGTAGCGATTGTGATGATTGCGAGTGCTCTGGGTGTTGCTTATTTCCTAAAAGCCGCTTACCAGTCTGCAACGCCTGAAGAATACTTTATGCCATTCTTAATGCTGTTCTTGGTATTGTTTGCGGCAACAGGTATTGGTAATGGTTCGACTTTCCGTACTATTGCAATGGTATTCCCTAAAGAGCAAGCGGGTCCTGCGTTAGGCTGGACTTCGGCAGTGGCAGCGTACGGTGCGTTCTTGATTCCTAAGATCTTCGGTGAGCAGATTAAATTGGCTACTCCGGAAGTTGCTCTGTACGGCTTTGCTGTATTCTACGCAGTTTGCTTGGTTCTAAACTGGTGGTACTACCTTGGCCCTAAAGCTGAGTTTAAGAACCCTTAAATAGATATACGTGCATACAAAAATGGGACCTTCGGGTCCCTTTTTTTGTGCTTGTATTCAATCAGTGGTGGGTTTCGTTTAGCGGTACCCACTAAGAATTTTAGTCATCTTTATCTCTCGTTACTGGCTACTCCCTTTATTTATAAATGCCTTACTAATCAATGTCTTATAGATTGCTTTAGATATACCTCTAAAGTGGTAACTGGTTGATTGTTAAGGGTTTTGCGGGTTGTTAGAGTTGATCTGGGTCAACGGCTAATGGCCTATAGTGGCGTAGTTTGGTTTGCACAGTAAACGCAGAGAAGTCGAAAGGAATTGATTTTCTTTGTACAGACCAGCCGTCATCCGGCGATGTGGTTTTGCTCTCAGAGGGGCTGAGCGTGAAGTTACTACC
Organism: Neptuniibacter victor; assembly: GCA_027943745.1. Taxonomy (GTDB): domain Bacteria; phylum Pseudomonadota; class Gammaproteobacteria; order Pseudomonadales; family Balneatricaceae; genus Neptuniibacter; species Neptuniibacter victor. Next base: position 456,527 of record AP025763.1, read on the forward strand.
GGGTAAAACCGCCGAGTCCATCTTGGATGGACTCAGTCCTGACCAAGGGGTTTCAGGAGATATGACATGAGCCATTTGTTAGATCGATTAAAATATTTTAAAAAACAGAAGCCAGAAAGTTTTGCTGGTGGTCACGGCCAGACGACTGATGAAAGTCGCGACTGGGAAGATGGTTACCGCCAGCGTTGGCAGCACGATAAAATTGTGCGCTCGACTCACGGTGTAAACTGCACCGGTTCTTGTAGCTGGAAAATCTATGTTAAGAACGGGTTGATTACTTGGGAGACTCAGCAAACAGATTACCCACGTACGCGTCCAGATCTGCCAAACCACGAGCCGCGTGGTTGTCCTCGTGGTGCTAGTTATTCTTGGTATATCTACAGTGCGAACCGTTTAAAGTATCCAACGATTCGTAAGCGTCTTCTACAGCTATGGCGCGAAGCTAAAACCAAGCATAGTGACCCAGTAGAAGCCTGGGGTTCTATTGTTGAAGATCAAGATAAAGCTAAATCTTATAAAAGCGTTCGAGGCCAGGGCGGATTTGTTCGTTCTAGTTGGGATGAAGTTAATGAGATTATTGCAGCGTCTAATACCTATACAATCAAAGAGCACGGCCCAGACCGAGTTATTGGTTTCTCGCCAATTCCCGCAATGTCGATGGTGTCTTATGCTGCTGGTGCACGTTACCTGTCATTGATCGGTGGTGCCTGCTTAAGTTTCTATGATTGGTATTGCGATCTTCCTCCTGCTTCACCGATGACCTGGGGTGAGCAAACAGACGTACCTGAGTCTGCGGACTGGTATAACTCGAATTATATTATTGCTTGGGGCTCTAACGTTCCTCAAACACGTACACCGGATGCTCACTTCTTTACTGAAGCGCGTTATAAGGGTACGAAGACTGTCGGTATTACACCGGACTATTCAGAAGTCGCTAAGCTATGTGATCTTTGGTTGAACCCAAAACAGGGTACAGATGCCGCATTAGCCATGGCTTTCGGTCACGTTATTCTGAAAGAGTTCCATGTTGATAATCCAAGTGAGTACTTCACTGATTATGTGCGTAAAACGACAGATATGCCTTTCTTGGTCGAGCTAGAAAAACGCGAGGATGGTAGCTATGCCGCTGGTCGATTCACCCGTGCATCAGACTTTGATGCAGGACTTGGTCAAGACAACAACCCTGAATGGAAAACCGTTGCTTTTGACGAACAGAGCAATAGCTTTGTCGTTCCTAATGGATCTATCGGTTTCCGGTGGGGCGAAAAAGGTAAGTGGAACACAGAAGAGAAAGAGGGCAGTGAAGGCCGTCCAACCACATTAAAACTGTCGCTGCTGGATAGCCACGACGAAGTCGTTTCTGTTGGCTTCCCGTATTTCGGTGGTGAAGAAAACGAACATTTCACTAACAACAAGTTTGCCGATATTGTTCACCATAATTTGCCCGCTAAACGTATCGATACGGTAGATGGTGAAAAACTGGTTGTTACCGTTTATGACTTGATGCTGGCTAACTACGGTGTGGATCGTGGTTTAGGAGGCGATTTTGTAGCGACCTCTTATGATGATAACGCGCCATATACACCGGCTTGGCAGGAGCCAATTACGGGTGTTAAACGTGATATCGTCATTCAGGTTGCACGTGAATTTGCTGACAACGCCAATAAGACCAAAGGTCGCTCTATGGTCATTGTTGGTGCGGGTATGAACCACTGGTACCACATGGATATGAACTACCGTGGCCTCATGAATATGTTGATCATGTGTGGCTGTGTTGGTCAATCCGGTGGTGGTTGGGCTCACTATGTAGGACAAGAAAAATTACGTCCGCAGTGTGGTTGGTTGCCATTAGCATTCGGTCTTGATTGGCAGCGTCCACCACGCCATATGAATGGCACCTCCTTCTTCTATAACCACTCAAGTCAGTGGCGTTATGAGAAGCTGGATGTAGATGAGATTCTGTCTCCGCTGGCTGATAAGTCTAAGTGGACCGGCAGCTTGATCGATTACAACGTTCGTGCAGAGCGTATGGGTTGGTTACCGTCGGCACCTCAGTTGGGAACAAACCCACTAGAGCTCACGAAAGCAGCGGAAGCGGCTGGTAAAACACCGCAAGAGTATGCTGTTGAGCAGCTTAAATCGGGCGAGTTGAACTTTGCCTCGGAAGATCCGGATAATCCTAAGAACTTCCCGCGTAATATGTTCATTTGGCGCTCTAACTTACTAGGTTCATCGGGTAAGGGGCATGAGTACATGCTGAAGTACTTATTAGGTACTAAGCATGGTCTGATGAATAAAGACTTAGGCGAAGATAATGTTAAGAAGCCTGAAGAGGTTATTTGGCATGATGAAGGCGCGACAGGCAAAGTAGATCTGCTTGTTACACTTGATTTCCGCATGTCTACCACCTGCCTGTATTCAGATATTGTACTGCCAACAGCAACTTGGTACGAGAAAGATGACCTGAATACATCGGATATGCATCCGTTTATTCATCCTCTGTCAGCGGCGACTGATCCTGCTTGGGAAGCGCGCTCTGACTGGGATATCTATAAAGGTATTGCGGAGAAATTCTCCGAAGTCTGTGTCGGTCACTTAGGTGTTGAGAAAGATATCGTAACGGTACCTATGCAACACGATACTCCGGGTGAGCTGGCGCAACCAATGGGCGTAATGGACTGGAAGAAAGGTGAATGTGAACCTGTTCCTGGCCAGTCTATGCCTAACCTTGCGGTGGTTGAGCGTGATTATCCAAATATCTATAAACGCTTTACGTCGGTCGGTCCGTTGCTGGAATCACTCGGTAATGGCGGTAAAGGCATTACTTGGGATACTAAGGAAGAGGTCGATTTCCTTAAGAAACTCAACTGGACCCATACTGAAGAGGGCGAATCTAACGGTCGAGCGAAACTCGATACAGCGATAGATGCCTGTGAAATGATCTTGAGTTTGGCGCCTGAAACCAATGGTACTGTGGCGGTAAAAGCTTGGGCTGCGTTAAGTGAGGCAACAGGTTTAGATCACACGCATCTTGCTAAACCGAAGGAAGAGGAGAAGATCCGCTTCCGTGATGTACAGGCTCAGCCGCGTAAGATTATCTCTTCACCGACTTGGTCTGGTTTGGAGGATGAACATGTTTCCTATAACGCATGCTACACCAACGTTCATGAGTTGATCCCTTGGCGTACGGTGACTGGTCGTCAGCAGTTCTACCAAGACCATGAATGGATGCGTGATTTCGGTGAAAGTTTATTGGCGTATCGTCCGCCGATTAATACTAAATCCGTTAATCCGATCATGAATGCGAAGCCAAATGGTAACCCAGAGATCGCGTTGAACTGGATCACTCCTCACCAGAAATGGGGTATTCACTCAACTTACAGCGATAACTTGATCATGTTGACCCTCTCCCGCGGTGGTCCAATTATTTGGATGTCGGAAGTGGATGCGGCAAAAGTCGGTATCGAAGATAACGATTGGGTTGAGATCTTTAATACCAATGGCGCTATCGCTGCACGAGTGGTTGTTTCACAGCGCGTTAACGAAGGCATGACCATGATGTATCACGCTCAGGAACGTATCGTAAACGTGCCGGGTGCAGAAACAACAGGCACACGTGGTGGTATTCATAACTCGGTAACGCGAGCTTGTCCTAAACCGACACATATGATCGGCGGTTATGCTCAGCAATCTTATGGCTTTAACTATTACGGCACCGTCGGTTCTAACCGAGATGAGTTTGTCGTCGTGCGTAAGATGAAGAACATCGACTGGCTGGATAATGAGAATAACGACTACGTACAGGAGGCAGCCAAATGAAAATTCGCTCCCAAGTCGGCATGGTGTTAAACCTTGATAAATGTATCGGTTGTCATACGTGCTCTATAACCTGTAAGAACGTTTGGACCTCTCGTGAAGGGATGGAATATGGTTGGTTCAACAATGTTGAGACCAAACCAGGTATTGGTTACCCGAAAGAGTGGGAGAACCAAGATAAATGGAAAGGTGGTTGGATTCGTAAGCCAGATGGCAAGATCGAACCGCGTATCGGTGGTAAATGGCGTGTGTTGGCAAATATTTTTGCCAACCCAGACCTACCAGAAATTGACGACTACTATGAGCCGTTCGATTTTGATTACCAGCAGCTGCATAACGCGCCAGAAGGAAAGCACCAGCCGGTTGCACGTCCACGTTCACTGATTACCGGTGATCGTATGCAAAAAATCGAGTGGGGCCCTAACTGGGAAGAGATTCTGGGTACGGAGTTTGTTAAACGTTCGAAAGATAAGAACTTTGACAATGTACAGAAGGAGATTTACGGCGAGTTCGAAAATACCTTCATGATGTACCTGCCACGTTTATGTGAGCACTGTCTTAACCCTGCTTGTGTTGCTTCTTGCCCATCGGGTGCGATCTACAAGCGTGAAGAAGACGGTATTGTTTTAATCGATCAAGATAAGTGCCGCGGCTGGCGTATGTGCGTAAGCGGCTGCCCTTACAAGAAGATCTATTACAACTGGAAAACAGGCAAATCAGAGAAGTGTATTTTCTGTTACCCGCGTATTGAATCGGGTATGCCAACGGTTTGTTCAGAAACTTGTGTGGGTCGTATCCGCTACTTAGGCGTCATGCTTTACGATGCTGATCGTATCGCAGAAGTGGCAGCAGCGGGTAGCGAGCAAGATCTCTATGAAAAGCAGTTAGAGATTTTCCTTGATCCGTTTGATCCTGCTGTTATCGAGCAAGCACGGAAAGATGGTGTTGCCGATAATGTCATCAAAGCTGCCCAGCAGTCGCCAGTGTATAAGTTAGCGATGGATTGGAAGTTAGCGCTTCCATTGCACCCTGAATATCGCACATTGCCGATGGTTTGGTATGTGCCACCATTGAGCCCAATCCAATCAGCAGCTGATGCTGGCAAGATCGGTATGAATGGTGCGCTACCAGATGTAGATAGCTTGCGTATCCCTGTTAAGTACCTTGCAAACCTTTTGACTGCGGGTGATGAAAAACCAGTTAGAAGTGCTTTGAAACGGCTATTGGCGATGCGTGCTTATAAGCGTGATGAGCAGGTTGAAGGGAAAATTAACCTCGAAGTACTGGAAGAAGCGGGACTCACCGAGGCGCAAGCGAAAGAGATGTATCGTTATTTGGCGATTGCCAACTACGAAGATCGTTTCGTTATCCCAACAAGCCATCGCGAGTTAGCAAAAGAAGCGTTCCCTGAACGTAACGGTTGTGGCTTTAGCTTTGGTAATGGCTGTGCTGGTGGTGAAACTGAATTCAATCTATTCGGTGGTAAGAAGCAAAACGTCACAATGGTTGAGAAAATCAGTGGTGTTCAGCAGGTAGATCCGTTTGCCAAAGAAGAGGGGGTGAAATGATGCGTAATCTTAAAATAATCTCCGCTTTGATGGACTATCCAGAAGCTGAACTTCTGAATGCCCAAGAAGAGTTAACTGTTGAGCTGCGCGATGATCCGTTTTTAGATACGGAGCAAAAAGCACAATTGACCGAATTTATCGAAGCTTTGTGTGCGCGTGATCTACTGGACCTTCAAGAAGAGTATGTCTCTCTTTTTGATCGAGGCCGCTCTCATTCATTGTTGTTATTTGAGCACGTTCACGGCGAAAGCCGTGATCGTGGGCAAGCGATGGTTGATCTGATGGCTGTTTACGAGAAGCAAGGATTTGAAATAGGTCAGCGTGAGTTGCCTGATTACATACCGTTGTTTCTTGAATTCCTGTCCCTTAGACCGGAGCAAGAAGTACGACAGTGGCTGACGGAAGTGAGTCATATTCTGGCGTTGCTTGAGGCACGACTGCATAAGCGCGAAAGCGCTTACGCAAAGCTTTTTGAAGCACTGCTGAGTTTAACTGAAGTATCGATCGAGCGTGAAGAATTGAAGGAAAAGGTTGCTTCTGAAATGCGCGACGATACACCGGATGCACTGGATAAAGTGTGGGAAGAGGAGATGGTTCGCTTCACCGAAGGTACGGCTCAAAACGGCAGTGCTCAAGGTTGTGGGGATAGCTTGCTGAATAAGCGCCGAGAGGAGCTAAGTGCGGTTCAAGCACTGCATATTCAACCGAGTGCCCAATCATCTCAATCTGGACCAACGGGCTCTTAAGGGGCACGGGAGAATTATGATGTCATACATTAATGATCTTTTGTTTGGGGTGTACCCCTACATCGCCGGTGCCGTTTTCTTAATCGGTAGCTGGATTCGTTACGATAGAGAGCAGTTCACTTGGCGAGCAAGTTCCAGCCAGATGCTCAGCTCTAAAGGCTTCAGAAGAGCAAGTAACCTATTTCACGTAGGCGTATTGTTTATCTTCTTTGGTCACTTGGTCGGTTTGTTAACACCGCATGCGGTTTATGAACCTTTTATCTCCAGTGGTAATAAGCAGCTTCTCGCAATTATCAGTGGTGGTGCGGCAGGTATCGCTTGTTGGGTGGGTGCTCTGTTGTTACTAAAACGTCGTTTGGGTGACCCACGCGTACGTGCTACTAGTACAAAAGCAGATATCTTTATTTTGATCCTGTTGTTTGTGCAAGTGACACTTGGCTTGCTAACTATTCCATTTTCTCTTGGCCATTTAGACGGTAGCGTAATGTTGTTGCTATCGGCTTGGGCGCAGAGTTTGGTGACATTGCAAGCTGATGCGGCGAGCCATTTGGTGGGTGTAGGTGCAATATACAAGCTACACATTTTTGTGGGGCTAACAATGTTTGTTGTCTTCCCATTTACTCGAATGGTTCATATCTGGAGTGCGCCTGTTAAGTATTTAGCGCGTGGCTACCAGATCGTGCGTCAACGTTAAGCACTATCCGCACTCGCTGTGTCAGCGGGTGCGGATCTTTAACCTTTTTTACTTAGTTTTAAAGCTTGTTGAGGAGAATATCCATGCAGCTTATAGATACGACTTCCATATCGTCAGAAGCCCCCGATTTTAATGATGTTATCGTGAATGGAACGACTATAGATCCACATAATATTCTGCAAGAGATGCAGTATTACCCTGCAGAGAGTATGGAGCTTTCACGTCAGCAAGCCGCTCAATCCTTAGTTGTACGTGAGCTGCTGTGGCAGCGAGTACAAGAACTAGGGTTAGCAGAAGAGGGGGATACAGCGGATAACGAAAGCCTTATTTCAGTGTTACTTGAAAAAGAGGTGACGCTGCCAACCGCAGATGAAGAAAGCTGCCTTTGTTATTACAATGCAAATAAAGAGCGTTTTAAAACACCGGTTTTGATCGCGGCTAGCCATATTCTTTTGGGGGCAGATCCCAAAGATCTTGAAGACCGGGATAAGAAAAAAGAGCTTGCTGAACAGTTGTTGGGCATTTTAGCGCAAGAACCAGATAAGTTTGCTGCGCTTGCTGCTGAGTATTCTGATTGCCCATCTAAAGAACTAGGCGGACAGTTAGGCCAGTTGGATAAAGGACAAACCGTAGCCGAGTTTGAGCGTCAAGTATTTGCTCATGAGGTTGGTTTGATGAAGCACCCTGTCGAAAGCCGCTATGGTTTTCATATCACAAAGGTAGATCAGCGAGTAGAGGGTGAGCAATTACCTTTTGAAGCGGTAGAAGAAAAAATTCGTCTTTATCTACAAGAGCATAACTATCGCCGTGCAGTGAACCAATATATCCAACTATTGGCAGGTGAAGCCGATATTTCGGGTATTGATATTGTTGGTGCTGATTCGTTACTTGTTCAATAATAGTTGCGTGAGGAGTAGGCCATGTTAGGAGATCTGTTAGCCAACAATAGACGTTGGGCTGAAAAGATGGAAAAGCAAACGCCTGGTTTTTTTAAGCAATTGGCTGCACAGCAGAAACCCGATTATTTATGGATTGGTTGTTCCGATAGTCGAGTGCCCGCGAATGAGATCGTCGGTTTGATGCCTGGTGAGCTTTTCGTACATCGTAATATTGCTAATTTAGTGCTACCAACTGATCTTAACTGCATCTCGGTACTGCACTATGCAGTAGAAGTCCTGCAAGTGAAGCATATTATTGTTTGTGGGCATTATGGTTGTGGTGGTGTACGTGCAGCGCTAGGGCATCAAGATCTGGGTTTAATTGATAATTGGCTACGGCATTTAAAAGATATTGGTTATACCTATCGCGATATTCTGACTATGGACGATGAGGACGCACGAGTGAATCGCTTGTGCGAACTGAATGTGAAGCAGCAGGTTGCAAATATTTGTCGTACAAAAGTGGTTCAACGAGCATGGCAGCAAGGGCGGGAATTAGCCGTCCATGGTTGGATATATAGCATCGAGGATGGCGTGATAAATGACTTGGTTGTTGATGCCGATGATTTTGCCTCTATCCCTGATATTTACTGCGTCGAGTAACAGATCTCTATCCCTTTTATTCCTCTTAATTACCACCTCTTAGGTATACATGAACCGCGACTAGACTGAGATAATTAACAGCGCTTAAGGTCCTTACTCCACTGAGATTAATCCCCTCATAAATTAATTCAACGGTGCTGTAAGGGCCTTAACTATCTCTGAGGGTCGATTCATGAGTCAAACACAGAAAACATTAGTGGATAGTTTTGGTCGTAAGATCGATTACGTTCGACTATCGGTTACAGATCGATGTGATTTTCGCTGTGTTTACTGCATGGCAGAAGAGATGAAATTTCTACCGCGCGCTCAGTTATTGACGTTAGAAGAGCTTGCGTCTTTAGGCCAGTCCTTTGTCAATTTAGGTGTGAAAAAAATCCGTCTAACCGGTGGAGAGCCACTCGTTCGTCGCGGCATTGTCGAGCTGGTCGAATCGTTATCAGCGTTACCTGGATTAGATGAGGTTACATTAACCACTAATGGTTCCCAGCTGAGTAAATTTGCCATGCCTCTACAGCGGGCGGGGTTAAAACGTATCAATATTAGCTTGGACAGTCTCGTGCCGGGGCGTTTTGCTCGTATGACACGAAGAGATATGTTACCGCAAGTGTTAGCGGGTATTGATGCTGTCGTTGATGCGGGTTTTGAGCGTATCAAAATCAATTCGGTAGTCATGCGAGATCATAATGATGATGAAGTGCTTGCACTTGTGGATTATGCCCAGGAACGCGATATCGATATCAGTTTTATTGAAGAGATGCCGCTCGGCCAAGTGACGAGTCACAATAGAGAGCATGCTTATTGCTCCAGCGATGATGTACGCCGGTTAGTTGAAAAGGCTTATACCCTGTTGCCCAGTACTGATACCACGGGCGGCCCTTCGCGTTATTACCGCATTCCTGAGCGTAAAGGGCGCGTCGGTTTCATCTCACCGCATAGTCATAACTTTTGTGATAGTTGCAATCGATTAAGAGTGACAGCGGAAGGACGCTTACTGCTCTGCTTAGGGCAAGAAAATTCAGTAGACCTTCGTGCTCTGCTTCGTCGTTATCCCGGTGAGCAAATAGCTGTTGAAAACGCTATTTTAGAAGCAATGATGCACCGTCCAGAAGGGCATCAGTTTGCTCAAGATGATGCTCCCCAAATTCTTCGTTTTATGAACATGACCGGTGGGTAATTGATATGCCTAACACGCTTCCACGCAGTGAGCTGAAAATGACGAAAGCACTGCAGCAGATACGTCAGCATCCGCTACTCGCTTCACTTTCCGACTCACAGTTTCAAGAACTGGCGGCAACTGCCCGTTTATGTGACCTCAAGGCGGATGAAATTTTATTTTTACAAAATGCGGATGCTCAACGTTTTTATATAGTGCTTGAGGGTAATGTAAAATTGTTTCGCCTTACCTCGGAAGGTCGGGAAATTGTGATGAACGTATTAGGGCCTGATTGCTCTGTCGGAGAAGCGGCTATGTTTATGGCGGAGCACCATTATCCGGTGAATGCCAGTGCGATCGAGTGCAGCGAAGTGATTGCGCTAAGCAGTCAAATCTACCAGCGTCTCTTAATGGATTCATCCGAAAGCTGCTTTGGTGTGTTGGCTGCGCTAGCTTGTCGTTTACAGAATAGCTTGGTTGAAATTGAAACCCTGACACTCAAAAGTGCATCGCATAGGGTGATTCGTTTTTTGCTTAGCTTAGTTCAAGGCGAAAGTGATAGAGAGGATATTAAGTTACCTGTAGCGAAGCAGCTCATTGCTGCACGTTTGGCGATGCAGCCAGAAACGTTTTCCCGCGTTATGAACGATCTTAGAAAGCGTGAATTACTGAGTGTTAAAGGTTGTCATCTTACAATTTTGAGTGTTTCTCAGTTAGAAGATTTAGTCCAGTAACGTTTCATTGTTTGTGCCTCATTGTTGAAACCTTAAAGGGTAAGTTAAGAGGCTAGTTTGTTGGAGAAGTAGCATGGGACATGTAAAAAAAGATACGCCTTTTCAGCCGTTAAATATCGCGGTGTTGACTGTATCGGATACCCGTACATTAGAAACTGATAGTTCGGGAGATACTCTGCAATCATGCTTACTAGAAGAGGGACATACTCTTCATGATAGAGATATTAAACCTGATTGTATCTACCAGTTGAGGTCTGTTGTATCTAACTGGATTGCAGATCCAGAGGTGCATATCATATTGGTGACGGGGGGCACAGGGTTTACACCAAGAGATACCACGCCAGAAGCGCTGACGCCTTTATTTGATAAGCAGATCGATGGATATGGTGAATTGTTCAGACATGTATCCTATCAAGAAATAGGCACATCTACTGTCCAGTCAAGGGCGATAGCTGGTATCGCTAATCGCACGGTGATTTTTGCTATGCCTGGTTCTCCCAAAGCTTGCAAAACGGCATGGAGCAAAATTATTAGCGAGCAACTAGATGCACGTCATCGGCCATGTAATTTTGTTGAAATGGTGCTGCCAGATGTCTCTACAGCCTGCGGCAGTCGTTCATAGCGTAAAGGAGATAGTGTATGAGCGCATGTGGCTGCGATACTGATAAGTTAATGCCTTTTTCAACGGCATTGGCGAAACTCATTGAATCCGCGCCTGTCGTTGAAGGAACGGAAGTTCTTTTATTAGATCAAGCGGAAGGTCGAGTACTTGCTGATGCGATCTGTTCGCCGATTGCGGTGCCGCCTGCGGCAAATAGTGCGATGGATGGATTTGCGGTTAATGTATCAAGTTTACCTGATGATCTTTGTTTGAGGGTTAGCCAACGCATACCGGCGGGAGAGCAAGGTGTCGCTCTTGAGCCGGGAACTGCCGCACGTATTTTTACTGGCTCAGAGATACCGCCGGGTGCTGATGCTGTCATTATGCAGGAGCAGTGTCAGATAGGTGCGGATCATGTTCAGTTGTTGAGTAAACCAGAGGTGGGTGATCATATTCGCCCCCAAGGTCAAGATATCCAACCAGGACAGTGTATTGCTAGCCGAGGTGCAGTGCTCGATGGTCGTTATATGGGAGTGCTTGCTGCGGTAGGTATCTCTATGGTCAAAGTGTATCGACGTATTCGTATTAGTATACTGACGACGGGAGATGAACTAGTGCTTCCGGGGGATGTTTGTGGTGCGGGAAAAATATATAACTCGAACTATTACACGTTGCTAGGTTTACTAAAACCGTTAGGGGTTGAGGTCGTTTTTCCAGGTATCGTGGAAGATGATCCAGAGGCCACGATAAAAGCATTAGCCGATGCCGCTGATAGTTCTGATCTGATTATTAGTAGTGGTGGTGTCTCTGTTGGTGAAGAGGATCATGTTAAGGCCGCAGTTGAGCATCTTGGGGAACTGATGTTATGGCGTTTAGCGATCAAACCCGGGAAACCTCTCGCTTATGGACGTGTTGCCGATACCCCGTTTATTGGATTGCCTGGTAACCCCGGAGCGGTTCTAGTGACCTTTTTAATGTTGGCTATGCCCTATCTAATGACGATGCAAGGTCGGCGTGAGGTGTTGCCAACCCGTTATCCCGTTAAAAGCAATTTTACACGCAGTAAAACTGCTCCTCGTGAGGAGTTTTTACGGGCGGCCTTAACCAAGCAAGAGAACGGTTTATATGCGGGCCCGATTCATAGCCAAAGTTCCGGTGTGTTAAGTTCGGCGGTTCTTGCTGATGGTTTATTGGTGATACCGGCAGATCAACCGGTTGAGCATGGGCAATCTTTAGAATTCATCCCGTTTAATGGTTTGCTGAGTTAGGTGTCTTGATGGAGAGTAAAAGTGGTAATCCAACCTTTTCAGTCGCCGCGGTTATTTTAGCCGGGGGGCAAGGTAGCCGAATGGGGGGAGAAGACAAAGGTTTAGTTCGTTTTAGACAGAGGCCCATGATCAGCTCAATTTTAGAGAAAATGGGGCCGTTTGTTGATGAAACTGTTATCAGCTGCAATCGTAACCACCTTAAATACGGCGAGTTCGGGTACTCTTTAGTGTCGGACGAAGGGGAGGGATTTCTTGGCCCATTGGCGGGGATCCAAGCGGCGTTGAGCGAGTTAAAAGCACGTCACACTCATCTGTTGGTGTTGCCTTGCGATACGCCATTATTAAATGAGAGCCTGATTGAACGTCTGATTCAGCAGGGGTTGGAACTGCCTGAGGCTATCTCAATTTTAAAGGCAGGGGAGCGCGACCACTTTTTGCATGCGCTGATTCCAATGCAATATAGCGACAACCTTGATCGGTTTTTAGCGTCCGGGATGAGGGCTGTGTATCGTTGGTATAAACAGTACCCGTTACAGAAAATTGATTCTTATCCTCTCAGCCACAGCTTGATTAACATTAACCAGTTAGATCAGCTGCAAGATACTGCCTAGGGAATAAGCTCTCCTGGGCGATCACCTCCGCGGTTGTTCATTTGACAAAGATTGGTCTGCCTCTTATAACTCTCAGCCTTTCTGGCCTGATCGTTTTCAGGGTAATAGTTAAGTGCTGAGCAATGTTATGACTGAGAAAAAACCTTACTACGTTGGTGCGCATGTGAGTGCCAGTGGTGGTGTACAAAATGCACCCCTAAATGCGAAAAAAATCGGCGCGAATGCTTTTGCGTTATTTACTAAAAACCAACGGCGCTGGGTTGCTAAACCGCTCGAAGAAAAGACTATCGTCTCTTTTAAGAAGAACTGCGCAGCCTTGAAGATAATGCCGGAACAGATTCTGCCGCATGATTCCTATCTGATTAACTTAGGCCATCCGGAAACGGAAGCGTTGCAGAAATCACGTGACGCTTTTTTGGATGAGATACAGCGTTGCGAACAGCTGGGATTGGTATACCTCAATTTTCATCCCGGCAGCCATCTACGCACCATCACTGAATCCGAATGTATCGCTAAAATTGCGGAGTCGATTAACTGGGCCCTAGATCAAACCTCTTCTGTCACTGCTGTTATCGAAAATACGGCGGGCCAAGGCAGTAATTTAGGTTATAGTTTTGAGCAATTGGCAGAGATCATTAATCAGGTTGAAGATAAGTCCCGTGTGGGTGTCTGTATCGATACCTGCCATATGTTTGCTGCGGGTTACGATATTCGCACTTTAGAAAGCTGTGCCGATGTGTTTGAGCAATTTGAAAAGATTGTTGGGTTTGAATATCTGAAAGGAATGCACCTAAACGACTCTAAAGGTGGTTTAGATTCTCACCTTGATCGACATCATAGTCTAGGCCAAGGCGAGATCGGTCTAGAGGTCTTTAAGTTCATCATGTCGGATGATCGTTTCCGTGGCATACCGTTGGTATTAGAAACGATTGACGAAACGATCTGGGAAGCGGAGATACAGATGCTGAGAGAGTTTTCTATTGCGGTGTAAGGTTGATGCTCATCGGAAGTCGTGCTCAGTTGGGGAAAAGAATCGCGGCCGGTGGCCCCTCCCACATTCCCTCTTTCCTCATTAAGTCGTTCCTCTGCGGGGCTTCCCTTCCCATAAGGTAAGCTCCTGCTTTACCCATAAAAACTATAGAGTTAAACATTTTCACTCAAATGTAATATCAGCGCGCTAGCCTACTGCATACATTATAAACCGTATGATTGGTCGGAATATGTTACTTGCAACAGATGAAGTAGGCGCTGAAACGCGTCGTAGGCTGCTTTTAGACATTTTAGAGACAGAATCTCTATACCCGCATTTTCAGCCCCTTGTTGATCTTAAAAAGAACGAAGTGATCGGCCATGAAGCGTTAATTCGTGGCCCTGCTGGCAGCATAATGGCGTCGCCAGGCGCGCTTTTTCAGACGGCGATTGAGAATAATCTACTGCATACTTTAGAGCTACTTTCACGCCGTTGTTCGTTGGAGCGTTTTGCTGAGCTGAAGCCGGGGGGCTTGTTATTTTTAAATATTAGCGCATCTTTGCTGGGTACCCCGGAGCATACGGAAGGTTTTACTGCCGAGCTGTTACAGGAATTGGGTATTTCAATTGCGGATATTGTTATTGAGCTCTCTGAGCAGCATCCATTTGATCAACATGGTCTGACAAATAGCTCCGTTGAGTACTATCGAAGTATGGGCTTCCAAGTTGCGGTGGATGATCTAGGAACGGGTTACTCTGGTTTAAAACTCTGGTCTGAGCTGAACCCGGAATACGTCAAAATTGACCGCCATTTTGTTTCACATATCGATTCTGATGCGGTCAAAAGAGAGTTTGTACGCGCTATTTACAACATCAGTAATGCCATGGGCTGTAAGGTAATAGCCGAAGGGATAGAGCGAAAGGAGGAGGTGGTTACATTAATGGAGCTGGGAATTAGTATTGGCCAAGGTTTTTATCTAGGTTACCCAAGCCCTGAACCGCAGCCTACGTGGACCCCTTTGGCGATATCCGATGCCTTGCAGAGTAAGGATGTGGTATTGATGGATCAAGCTGAAACCGCAAGCTTGCTTTTACGACAAGCCCCCGCCGTGTCAGCTGATGATACTGTGCTCTATGCGAGTGAACAGTTTAGGGCATATCCAGAGATGAATGCGCTGCCTGTTATTAGAGAGGGAATCCCGCTGGGGGTGGTGAAAAAGTCTGATCTGTTGGAGTTATTTTCAACCCAGTATGGGCGTGCGTTATATGAGAAAAAAACGGTTTCCCGAATCTTAAGCGAGGATGTGCTATTGGTGGATAGCCAGCTTAGCCTTGTTGAGGTGTCCCGGTTAGTGACGGATCAAGAAAACAGTGCTTTGCAGCACGATATCATTATCACTCAAGATGATTGTTACTTAGGGATGGGAAATCTGAGAGATCTGTTAAAACGTTTGACGGAGCTGAAGATTCAAAACGCTCAGTATGCTAATCCTTTAACCTTATTGCCGGGCAATGTACCTATTAATAATGAAGTGGACAGCTTGCTGAAAGAAGCGTCTGATTTTCATATTGCCTATTTCGACCTGAATAACTTTAAGCCGTTTAATGATTGTTATGGCTATTCGAAAGGTGATCAAGTTATTCGTTTGTTAGGTGAACTACTGACGCGCTTTGCTGGTCATGACCAAAATTTTATTGGCCACGTGGGTGGCGATGATTTTGTCGTTGTCTACCGCTCGGCTGATTGGCAGTTAAGTTGCGAGCGTATTCTGCGGGAGTTCGATGAAGGTGTGCGTTCGTTTTATTCGCCAAAAGATCTTCAAAACGAAGGGATGTGGTCGACAGACCGAAAAGGGGTGCGGTCCTTTTTTCCTTTGCTTGGTTTAGCGATAGGGGTTGTCCATCCAGACCCTTATCGCTGCGAAAGCTTTCATGAGGTTGCTGAGTTAGCCGCCATGGCGAAGAAGGAAGCCAAGCGCAGCGCGTTCAGCTCTCTGTTTGTTTCGCGGCGTCGTTGTACGGGTATTGCGAATAAAGGAGATCGCTGCGAGCAGAGGCAGGCTTAAGCGTTGGCTAAATGCCGCATCGCTTGATCGGTTGTAAAGAATATCTGCCCTTCCCCCAATAGATCGAAGAAGTGGGTACTACTTAATTGGTCCATAACAGGCCCTTTAACTTCGGACAGGTGTAGGGTAATTCCTTTATCGCGCAGGTTTACAATAAGCTGTTCTAACGTTTCGAGCGCGCTGGCGTCAATAAAATTGACCGCTGTACAGATGAGTACGACATGGTTAATCGTGTTGTGCTCTGCACATTGCTCAAGGATAAAAGTTTCCACAAAACGCGTATTTGCAAAATATAGGCTTTCATCTACGCGAAGGGCCAACGTATGGTCTTCTGTGGCAACCTCATGTCGATCAACATTCCTAAAGTGCTCACTTTCTCCTACGCGCCCGACAATCGCGATATGTGGCTGGCTTGAACGGTATAGTAACAGTGCGATTGATAGGGCAATACCCGACAATATTCCGATCTCAACACCGGTAAACAACACTAAGAAAAAGGTTGCCGCCAAAGTCAGTGAATCGGCTTTGTTAAAGCGCCAGCAGGCTTTGAAATCTGCAAAATTGATAAGAGGAATAACGGCCATAATGATGATGACCCCAAGCACTGCTTTTGGTAAGTAGTAAAAGAGTGGGGTAAAAAAGGCCACAGTAATAGCGACTAAAATCGCGCTAATGGCAGAGGCAATGGTGGTTTGCGCACCTGCACTATGGTTAACCATGGAGCGGCCAAAACCACCTGCGACAGGATAAGTTCCACTGAATGCAGAACCTAAATTAGCGACGCCTAGCGCGATCAATTCTTTATTGGGATCGATACGTTCTTGACGCTTGCTGGCTAAGGCTGTGCCAACAGATACGCTTTCTAAAAAACCGATCAGGGCGATAAGTAGGGCAGGCGTAAATAGTTGCTGCCAAAGCTTGAGATCGATGTGGATGCCTTGCAGATGAGGAAGCCCTTGGGGGATCATACCCACGGTGTCGACCGCTGCTGCTTCTGCCAAGTTGAGCTTCCAAACCACGATAGCACCAAAAAGTACGGCAAACATTGGCCCCGCTTTACAGATAGGTTGTGCAAACCAATCAGGTAGCTGTAAGCGAAGTAGTTGGCAGCATAGTTTGTTTTTACAATACCAGAGCAGGGCAAAGGCGATTATCGCTAATATGAACGTAGTGATATTGGTCTCATTAAGGTGTGCGAATATGCCACTGAGGCTTTGATTAATTGTCTCTGTTCTGGGGAGTTCGAGTCCGAGCACATGTTTTATCTGACTGATGGCGATAACGATTGCTGCGGCACTGGTAAATCCAGAGAGCACCGAATGGCTGATAAAGTTTACGATTGAGCCTAAGCGTAAACTGCGCAAGAACAGAAGAATCATCCCAACTAATAAAGAGAGGTTAATGGCTGCATTTAGATAGTCTTCGCTGCCTTGTACGGCGACTTGGCTGATAGCGGTACTCACCATCAATGATGCAATGGCGACAGGCCCTACCGCTAATGAACGGCTACTTCCTAGCAGTGAATAGAGGAAAAGAGGCAGAATGCTAGCATACAGACCGTATTCAGCGGGTAAACCCGCTAAAAGGGCGTAAGCCATTGCTTGCGGAATCAGCATGATGGCCACAATGACGCCTGCCATAAGATCGCTGACAAGGGTTTGGCGGTGATAGTTCTGTAACCAGCCTATGATGGGGAAAATCTCGACCAAGGGTCGCATGCTATAATCTCTTTTCGCTTATCGTTCTTTTATATATCAATAAAGAATAAAAATATATCTACCAATTATATATGTTGAGCTAGCGATGATGCCAGCGATTGCTATAGTTGGTTTTTCTAAGAACTGTGACACGGATCAAAAGCATGTCTGAACATTGGGCACCAACGTATTGTCAAAAAGATTTCAAAGTCGATAAACAGCAGCGTTTGTATGATGGCTTTTTTAAAATGCTAAAGCTGCATTTAACCCATAAAACGTTTGCAGGCGAAGAGATTAGCATTGAGCGCGAACTGTTTTATCGGGATGACGCCGTGTGTGTGTTGTTGTATGACGCAGACCGGGAAACGGTGGTGTTGGTTGAGCAGTTTAGGGTTGGCGCTTTTGATAGTGAACAGGGGCCTTGGTTACTCGAGCTGGTGGCGGGAATCGTCGAACAGGGTGAAACCCCTGAGGATGTTGCCCGACGTGAGTCTGTTGAAGAGGCTGGAGCATCGCTGGGTGAAGTTCTTCCCATCAGTCGCTTCGTACCCAGCTCAGGTGGCACACGTGAATACATCGATCTGCTCTGCGCCAATGTCGATTCACGGGGCGTTGAAGGTATTCATGGATTAGCAGAAGAGGGTGAAGACATCAAAGTTCATACCTTAGCGGTGAGCGATGCCTTCGAATTAGTAAAAAATGGTAAGATTAATAATGCGCCTGCAATGATTGCGCTACAGTGGTTGCAGATTAATAAGACGGAGATAGATCAGCGCTGGAAAACAAGCTAATGGTTTTTTTCTTGTAATTGATAATGAGATTTTCAACACGATGAAACGTAAATATATACCAGATCTTACTCGGCAGATGTCACAATGCGAGGCTAATTACGTCCGCATTATGAAGCTGATTCCAGATCTGGATGAATGCGATGAGCGAGAGTTTCAGGTGAGTTGGCCTGAACATCGTGCATTCTTACGTTTAACGGTTGATGAGCGTTTCAAGTATACGTCTACTATTTTGGTGAGTCATAGCTATGAAAAAGGCTCACCATGGTTAGAATCGCCCGGTTTAGTTGTGCGCCTCTATCATGATGCCTCTATGGCAGAAGTGATCTGTATGCAACGCCGCAAGCAGTTATCGGGTGTTTATCCCTACCCTAACCGTAATATGCATCTTCCTGATGAGAAATTGCAGTTAAATGAATATCTGGGGGAGTGGTTAAGCGAATGCCTAAATCATGGGCACTCCATGGAGACAGTGTTTAGTGGGTGAGCTAGTGGCTTCTCTGCTGCAAGTAACCGACATGCATCTCCAACAAGATCCTAGCATGTTGATGCGCGGGCAGCTTGTTGAGGATAGGTTTCAGCGTGTTATGTCAAAGATTAAGGCAGAAACAGCGGACTTTCTTCTTCTTACAGGTGATCTGACACATCACGCGCCTGCTGCATATAAACGATTATCAGGCAGCCTGCGATTGTTACCTTTTCCCAGCTATTGGATTCCGGGTAATCATGATCTAATCGATGAGATGGCTACGTATTCCTCGTATGGTTTTAATCGTAAATTGATTGAAAAGGATCAGTGGCGGATCGTTCTTCTCGATAGTACTTCAGAGCCGGATGGCCAAGGAAGTGGCGCTCTTGCGAACGACGAACTGTTCTTCCTTGAGCAGGTATTAAAAGAAACCTCACCCGATCAGTATGTGCTTATTGTGTTGCATCATCATCCTGTGAAGGTGGATAGCTTGTGGCAGGATAGGATTGGTTTAAAAAATCCGCAGGCGTTTTGGCATGTGGTTGATCGTTTTCCGCAAGTGAGAGGCGTGATGTTTGGGCATGTTCACCAATCTTTCCAAACCTCCCGCGGCCATGTCATGCTGTTTTCTTCTCCGGCCACGGCGCCGCAATTTAAGCCTCAGTGCGTTGAATCACAAATTGAATTAGATCCTCGCTATAGTGGGCCTGCTTATGCCCGATATGGTCTATACAGCGATGGTGAAATTCACGCGGATGTTGTTAGATTACCAGCATAACTCTTCAGGGTATTGCACAGGCTCTTTCCCTCCGGTAAGTTCTTTGGCAGAGGAGTCATATGAATAAACCGATCTATATCTATGTACATGGTTTTAATAGCTCTCCACAGTCCATGAAAGCACAGCTTTTTTTACGTTATATGCAAGCGCAAGGATGTGGCGATCAAGTATTAATACCCGAATTATCCCATTGGCCTAAACAGGCAATGGCGCAGTTAGTATTATTGGTTGAAGAGTATGCGCAGCACCCGGTGATTTTGCTTGGAAGTTCTCTTGGAGGCTTTTACAGTACCTGGTTAACCGAGCATTACGCCCATGTTCGGGCTGTGTTAATTAATCCCTCGGTGAGACCATTTGAACTATTGCCGCAGTATTTAGGCATGAATGAAAATATATACAGTGGCGAATCTTACGAATTAACTGAGCAGCATTTAGCGCAGCTGTTAGCGATTAATTGCGAAAAAATAGCGAAACCTAATGCGTTTTTGCTGTTAACTCAAACAGCGGATGAAACGTTAGATTATCGGGAGGCTGTGGATAAGTTTGCAGACTCGCCAAAATATGTTCAGCCGGGTGGTAGTCATGGCTTTGAGCAATTTGAGAATTTGATCCCGGCCATTCTGGCATTTGGGCAGGGACGAATTGAATTGCCAGATGTTCAACCTATATAAAAATTTTTAGTAATGCTTAGCTAGTACAGCGACAGGAAATACGATTAATGTCCAAGCAATACGATGCGGGTTCCATTGAGGTCTTAAGCGGGCTAGATCCAGTAAGACGCCGTCCGGGTATGTATACCGAGACAGATAGACCTAACCACCTAGCGCAAGAAGTCATTGATAATTCAGTGGATGAGGCGTTAGCGGGTCATGCTAAACAGATTGATGTTGTTCTTAATAAAGATAATTCGTTAAGTGTTACGGATGACGGTCGAGGCATGCCGGTTGATATCCACCCTGAGGAAGGGGTAAGCGGAGTTGAGTTAATACTCTGTAAGCTGCATGCAGGGGGCAAATTTAATAACGATAACTACAACTATTCAGGTGGTTTGCACGGTGTAGGTGTATCGGTCGTTAACGCCCTATCAAAACTGTTAGAGGTGCAAGTACGCCGAGATGGTCAGATCTATCGTATTGGTTTTGCTGATGGTGAAAAAGTATCTGATCTAGAGGTTATTGATACTTGTGGTAAACGCAATACCGGTACAACCGTTCGTTTCTTAGCTGACCCTCAATACTTTGATACA
Source organism: Neptuniibacter victor (assembly GCA_027943745.1). GTDB lineage: Bacteria > Pseudomonadota > Gammaproteobacteria > Pseudomonadales > Balneatricaceae > Neptuniibacter > Neptuniibacter victor. Next base: position 477,272 of record AP025763.1, read on the forward strand.
CCGAAATATAGTGTTACCCGGTTGAAGCATAATTTGAGAGCCAAAGCGGTGTTATGCCCTGGCTTGAAGGTTACCTTTACTGACTTGACGGGGGCTAAGCGTGAGAAAGAGGAATGGTATTACGAAGATGGTCTGGTGGATTATCTAAAGGGAACAACTCAAGTTTTTGAGTCGTTACCTGTTGAGCCGTTCTCAGGATCGCTACAAGGTGAAGAGGATGCCGTTGAATGGGCCGTGCAATGGTTACCTGAGGGTGGAGAGATGACGTGCGAGAGCTACGTTAACTTGATCCCAACCGCTCAAGGCGGTACCCATGTTAATGGTTGTCGAACCGGTTTGCTGGAAGCGATGCGGGAGTTTTGTGAATTCAGAAATTTGCTGCCTCGCGGTGTAAAACTTACTGCAGATGATGTATGGGATAAGTGCTGTTATGTCTTGTCCGCTAAGATGCAGGATCCGCAGTTTTCAGGACAAACCAAAGAGCGCCTCTCCTCGCGTCAAATAGCTGCGTTTATTTCTGGTGCAATTAAAGATGCTTTCTCTTTATGGCTTAACCGTCATGTTGAAGAGGGCGAGCAGCTTGCCGAAGTTATTATTGCTAATGCTCAAAAACGTATGCGCTCCAATAAAAAAGTGGTGCGTAAAAAGGTGACTCAAGGCCCTGCATTACCCGGTAAATTGGCGGATTGTTCCGGCGGTGATGCGATGCAATCTGAGTTGTTCCTAGTAGAGGGTGACTCTGCAGGCGGTTCTGCTAAACAGGCGCGGGAGCGTGAGTTTCAGGCAATCATGCCATTGCGAGGAAAGATTTTAAATACATGGGAAGTGGATTCAGGCGAAGTACTGGGTTCACAAGAGATCCATGATATCTCGGTTGCTATTGGTGTTGAGCCTGCGTCTGATGATTTAGACGGTTTACGATACGGTAAAGTTTGTATTCTTGCCGATGCCGATTCGGATGGTCTCCATATAGCCACGCTACTCTGTGCGTTATTTGTTCGTCATTTTAAACATCTAGTGAACGCTGGGCATGTTTATGTGGCGATGCCTCCTTTATATCGCATCGATGTGGCTAAAGAGGTATTTTACGCCTTAGATGATGCTGAGAAGGATGGCATTGTTGAACGTATCAAAGCCGAGCGAAAAAATGCAAAGATTGGCGTGCAGCGATTTAAGGGCTTGGGTGAGATGAACCCCCTCCAGCTTCGTGAAACAACTATGTCACCTGATACACGACGTTTGGTGCAGTTAACGGTTTCACCGGGTGACGGCACCAATGAAGTGATGGATATGCTGCTTGCTAAGAAGCGTTCTGGTGATCGCAAAGAGTGGCTACAGAGTAAGGGTAATTTAGCGGATGTTTAATCGTTGGTATCACTTGTTGATACCTTTACTTTTGCTGTTCTTCCAACCTTTGTATGCGGCTCAGCCTCAAGGTTGGTATTACCCGCTTTTTTTTGATCGTGATCTCTGGCAAAACCAGAGGATTGATATTTATGGTCGCGTTCAAGCGGGTGTGCTGGCCAATGATAATGGCTCGGATAATGTTTTCCCTACGGGTTTTTTTAATATTGACGAAGGGTTCGCACTAAATAGGGCAGAAATTTTCGTTGAACGCCCTTTAAAAGCGACTTATGTGCCGCGAGTAGGCCCATTTCCTGGGCCTACTCTGAAAGAATGGGACTGGGGCTTTTTAATCCAAGGGCGATATGGGGAAGATTTTAGTCGTACTTATGGTTTTGATGATGAGCTGAGTATTAATGAGGATAAGAGCAAAGTTGCCATCTTGCCTCAATGGTTTGTCAAAACGTATGCGCCACTAGGAGGGGGTACCACATTTCAATTTGGTACTTGGTTTACCAATATCGGTAATGAGATTGGTGCACCTATAGATCCCCCTAGCCCTTTCTATAGTCATCCTTATAGTATGCTCTATGGGCCTTCAAAACATTTTGGGGGGCTGCTTTCCACGCGTTTACCTATCGCACCAAAAAATGGTTTGTGGGGCGTTGAAGTTGGGATCGTTCAAGGCTGGAATAATCTGCAAGACAACAATGATGATAAAAGCCTTATTACCGCACTTCAGTGGCGCAGCCCTGATATGCGAACGTGGATAGATTTCGAGAGCATTTGGGGTAATGAACAATCTGAGAATGGGGTGACGGATCAGCGACCATTTGTCGCTGTTGATAGTAATAATGAGGCTCTGTTTCGGCAGTTTCATTCGTTAACTATTAGTCATCAGTTCGGCGAAATAAAAGATTGGCGTGTGGTATTAAATGCGGTTTATGGTGATCAGGAAGGAGGTGATGTCTCCGCAGGGGCGGGTAACCCTCCTGGGTTCTTAATTACCGAAGACAGTCAGTGGTATGGTGTAAACGGTTCTATTCTGTGGAAGATGAGAAAAGATCTTCAGTTGGGATTGAGAGCCGAGTGGTTTAAAGATAAAGATGGCGCCTATTTCCTCCTTCCTGAAGGGAGTTATAACGCTTGGACTGCAAATGTGTCATGGTATCCTGAAGCTTGGTTGCGTATTCGTCCAGAAATACGCTATGACCGATATGAAGGGCCAGGAAAGCCTTTCGCTGGGAAACTTCCTACATTATTCGCAGGTGAAGAGACAGAGCAGTGGCTATTTTCTATTGATGCCACACTGTTTTTATAAGAGATAATAAGTAGCGGTAACACGTAAAAATGACGGTACAAACGACATTTGAAGATGGCCATGAACGGCTAGCACTTAAAGACTTTACTGAGAAGGCGTACTTGGATTATTCCATGTACGTTATTCTTGATCGCGCCTTGCCACATATTGGCGATGGTATGAAACCGGTTCAGCGCCGTATTGTTTATGCGATGTCAGAACTTGGCTTAAAAGCGACAGCTAAGTTTAAAAAATCCGCAAGAACAGTGGGTGATGTATTAGGTAAATTCCATCCACATGGTGATTCTGCGTGTTATGAGGCGATGGTGCTGATGGCGCAGCCATTTAGTTACCGTTACCCCTTAGTGGATGGGCAGGGCAACTGGGGCTCTCCTGATGATCCTAAATCGTTTGCAGCGATGCGTTATACCGAGTCTCGCCTAGCCGCTTATGCTGAAGTATTACTTGCTGAAGTAAAGCAGGGAACGGTTGATTGGGTTCCCAACTTTGATGGCACGATTGATGAGCCAGCAATACTTCCTTCGCGCTTACCTAATGTATTGCTCAACGGTACAACGGGTATCGCAGTGGGTATGGCAACGGATATCTTGCCGCATAACCTGAATGAAGTAACGAGCGCGTGTATTCACCTGTTAGATAACCCGCGTGCGGATCTGGAAGAGATCAGTGAATTTATTCCTGGCCCTGATATGCCAACGGATGCGGAAATTATCTCCTCTCCTAGTGATCTTAAACAGATCTATAAAACAGGACGTGGTTCTGTTCGCATGCGTGCGGTTTATATGAAAGAGCAGGGTGAGATTGTTGTAACTGCATTACCGCATCAAGTTTCAGGGGCTAAAATCCTGGAGCAGATTGCTGCTCAGATGCAGCAGAAAAAGTTACCGATGGTCAGTGATCTGCGTGATGAGTCAGACCATGAAAACCCTACGAGATTGGTGATTATTCCCCGTTCCAATCGAGTGGACGTAGAGCAGTTGATGGCTCATCTGTTTGCTTCAACCGATCTAGAGCGCACTTACCGCGTCAACATGAATATGATTGGTGTGGACGGTAAGCCTCAAGTTAAAAATCTACACCAAATTTTGGTCGAGTGGTTAGGTTGGCGTACGGGTATTGTACGTAAACGGCTACAACACCGTTTAGAAAAAGTTTTAGAAAGGTTACATATCCTTCAGGGTTTAATGGTCGCTTACCTCAATATTGATGAGGTTATTGCCATCATTCGTCACGAAGATGAACCGAAAGCTGAGCTGGTTAAACGTTTTGGTCTGACGGAGATTCAGGCAGATGCCATCCTTGATCTTAAGTTACGTCATTTAGCTAAGCTGGAAGAGTTCAAGATCCAATCTGAGCAAGATGAGTTAGATGCTGAGCGTAAAAAGCTTGAAGGTATTCTTGGTTCCGACAGCAAGATGCGTAAGCTGATTAAGCAAGAGCTTAAAGATGCCGCTGAACAATATGGAGATGAGCGCCGTTCACCAATCGTTTCACGCGATGAGGCTAAAGCCTTTAGTGAAAAAGATCTATTAACCTCTGATCCTGTTACGGTCGTTATCTCGAAACAGGGCTGGATTCGCGCGGCTAAAGGGCACGATATTGATGCTGCCGGATTGAATTATAAGTCGGGTGATGCCTATAAGTTAGTGTGCAAGGGAAGGACAAATCAGCCAACTGTTTTGTTCGATACTACTGGACGAAGCTTTACGATTGAAACCCATAACTTGCCTTCAGCAAGGGGGCAGGGGGAGCCTGTCACGGGTAGGATCACTTTGCCAAAAGGATCAACTATTGATGCGGCGATTGCCGGAAAGGATAGTGATTGTGTATTAATGGCATCCGATGCGGGTTATGGATTTATTACTAAAGTGGGTGATCTGACCAGTAAAACCAAGAATGGTAAAGCGGCATTAACCTTGCCGAAGAATGCAAAGATTTTATCGCCAATGCTCGTTAGCAATAAAGAGAAAAACTTACTGGCGGCGGTGACCAATGAGGGGCGTTTATTGGTATTCCCAGTGTCGGAATTGCCTGAGCTGGCAAGGGGCAAGGGAAATAAAATAATCAATATTCCATCTGCTAGGGCGGCCTCTCGCGATGAGTTAGTGGTTGCGATCGCTATTTTCTCCGCTGAGGATACTCTGCTTGTGCATGCAGGGCGCCAGCATTTAAAGCTTAAACCTTCGGATATTGAGCATTATCAGGGTGAGCGAGGGCGTCGAGGAAATAAACTACCGCGAGGCTATCAGCGCGTGGATAACTTGGAAGTTGATCCAAGTAAGCAGGCTGAAGAGCCTGGAGAGGAGTAAAGTAAATTGATCAGGTCATTGTTGTTACTGTTAGTCGTTTTTAGCACAAGCTATGCGAGTGCAATGGAGTATTATTTAGTAACGGGTGACCAGGTTAATATCCGTAAGGGGCCGAGCCAAAAGTGGAAGGTTGTTGCTAAGGCGAGTAAAGACCAATTAGTGTTGGAAACTCGCCGTGACGGTCTTTGGTCAGAAGTGTTCTTTCTTGATCAGCGCAAACGTAAAGTACTGGGTTGGATGGCAAATCAGTATTTGACGCCTCAGTCCTTAGCTGTTGAAGCGACGCCTGATGCTGAGTTTGATATCGAAGTAATGGCTGAGAGCCCTGTCTGTACTAATCGTACGGTGGTGGGTGTCGGGTCGTTATGTTACTTAGATATCCATTTTAGATTGCAAAGTAAGGGCTCTGACAAGCGTAGGGTTGTTGTTAAATGTTGGGCTGACTTTGTTGCCCCTGGCAGTAAGGCGGTCACGCCTATCCAAACAAATAACAGCCAACCCTATCATCTAATTGGTGGCCGTGCTGAGGGGGTTATGCGTTTGAATGCGGGCCTTAAGCAGCATGTTGAGTCTAATAGCTTTAATGTGGCGTATTACAACTGTTCGGTAAAGTAGATATATCCTTATTTTTTTGATGGTTATTGAAACCGCCGACACTATGGTTTAGTGTTTCATTTTTCAACTTTTTAAATCTTATACAGCAGATATGTGAGGCTGGTTAACGTCATGGATGGACGTTTAATTCGTAAGCGCTTCGGTCGCAAAATTACTTTTTTAGCGGCATCAATTTCGATCGGTATTCTTTTGATGGGAGGGATTTTGCTCTACCTTTCGTCAGGCGTACGTGATGCTTGGAACAGTTATAGTGAAATCTCGGAAAGTCGTAACACCGCCCTTTCAGAGCTGCATCGGGCTATAGGTTATGGCGGATTTATACATAATTTTAAAAACTATGTATTACGGAAAGATGTTTCGCTATTGAATAAGCTGGACGAAGATCTCAGTAAAGCTTTTTTAGTTATTAATACATACTCCTCTCTAAATCTTAATTCCCAAGAGAAACTCTCTCTACAAATTATTAAAGCGACTTTTACACGCTACCAGGAAAATATCGATGTTGCTCGGTTTGCTATTGATAGTGGGGATTCAATAGATGGTATTGATGCGCGTGTACGGGTTGATGATAGCCCGGCATTGACCGCTTTAGGTGTCATGCAGCAGGAAAATCATCGTTACAATAAAACCGTTTCTGGCGATATGAATAAACAGATTAGTTTTTTGATTAATGTATTGCTTATCGGTCTCCTGGCGATGCCATTTGTTGTGTGGGCTGCATATCACTATCACGATGTGATGAGTCGGTTTATTGCTTTGACAATTGAGAAAAAACAGGTAGATAAAGCCTTAGTTGATACGGCTGCTCAGGCCGCTGAAGCTGAGGAAAAGCATATAGAAATGGCCTATGAAGCTTACCATTGTGAGTTAACAAGGGTGGCTAACCGTAAAGCGTTTATGAAAACCGGGCAGGTAATTCTTACTAATGCCAGGCAGCATAAAAAGTGTCTTTCAATATTGTTTGTTGATGTCGACGACTTTAAATTTATTAATGACACTTATGGTCATGATGTCGGTGATAAGGTCTTGGTAGAGGTAGCATCTAGACTTAGCGTTGCTCTCAGAGAGGGGGATTTTGTAGCACGTATTGGTGGCGATGAGTTTGCCATGATTATCCAGTGCCCTGAAGCCGTTAATAATTATGAGCGTTTAGCTGGGCGTCTGCTAGAAACCATGAACGAGAGTTATGAGCATCTTGCTGAAGGGCTGGAAGTGAGCTGTTCTGTTGGCGGTGCGTTTTATCCTAAAGAAGGAGAGGATCTAGAAGGTCTGATACGAATAGCCGATGAGCGGATGTATAGCGTGAAGAAAAACGGCAAGAACGGCGTTTTTCTTCCTGTTTCTTGATCGTCGTTTAGTGGTTATCGCTTGAATATTTTGGTGAGCAAATGGTTCGCTTGTTTTTGCAAGAGAGCTTGATGGTTCGGTGTAATCTTTAGCAGAAGTACTTTATCTTCATCTTCTCTGCGTATCTCTGCATCTTCTAAGAGCGCCTTCTTAAGCAAAGGGGCTTCTGTTAATGCGGTATGGCTAATTAATTCATTACTTGCGGTGGTTCTGGTGAGGAAATGGGCTTCCTCTTTAACTAAGGTGTGCTTGTTGTGGTGCCCACGAGATAAAGACATTTGCAAACTTAGTACGGGCTGGAAGCCTTTTATTCTTGACTGGTTAAAGCCTTTATAAAGCAAATTAAATAAAATAGCGGCACATAATGCGTTAACGCCGTGGCTGTCTTGATCATCCCTAAGCTCAAAACGTAGCAAAATATCCCGGTTTTCGAGCTGCTCTACCTCACCGTTATAGATGCGTGCGACCTGCTTTGCTAAATGGAAGTAAACGTTGAGCAGTGTGGCTTTGTCATCACCATTCATGTTGTCTGAGCTGGCAGTGGTGCTGTCGATATAAAAAAGATAAATAGCATCTTGAGGAGCGAGAATTAATTCTAATTCATCTTCAAATGAATAAAGGCCAAGCTGCACCTCCTCTCTGTCCGCCATCTCTTGTAGTGGGTTTTTTGTTTTTTGAATCTCTTCTTCGACGTGCTCAGGTATTTTTTCTTCAACGATAAATTGATCGGTTTTTATACTGCTTTTGTGTGGTTCTAAATCTTGAGGCTGATGTTCAAATTTTGGCATCTGAGGGGTGCTATCGTGCTCAGGTTTGAGTAGATCGACCAGCCTATCCGTATGAAGTGGCGTGCCACCTAGGGGGGGACTGCGATCGATAGCTGCTTCAGCCGTTGTTTGAGCAGGTCTTTGTTGATTATCTGCGGTCGCTACAATGGGGTCTGAATTCTCAGGGTCGCTATTGCTTGTATCCTCTGGTGCCCTTGAGGCAAAGGTAGAGGGATCTATTGTTTGTGTCGTGTCCGTAAATGCGGTTGCAGTTGAATCTTCGTCACTCTGAATGTTCGTTTCTTGTTGGATGGCGAGCGTTTCCGAAAAGCTGAGATCTGAGAAACGGCTATTGTTGTCGGCTGTATCATCTTGTGAAGCGGCGTGCTCTTTGCGTGAAAGGCTCCATAGCAAGGTAAGTGCAAGCAAAATGCTGCCTACGGCGATAATGGCCAGAGGCCATAATTGGCTACGCAGTAAACGCATGACAGGTTTTGAATCGAGCCAAAGCGTGACAGTGGCGATTGTCTTTTCTTGTTGGAGTATCCGTTGTTGTATCTTCTGTTCGCTGAGACTACCCGCTCTGGCAATGACAACGCCGGCCTGGTTCTGAATTTGTAAGCCGCTGATATAGGTAAGTTGATTCAATTCGTTGAGCAAATAATTCAAACTGACTCGGTCATTGGCTAATAATAGAGGGCGGATTAATAATTCGCTTTGTTGGGCTAATGAATTTCCGAGAATGTTAGTTTCGATCGCGGCTTGGCGAGTGCTGGATAGATGGATGTATATTGCGCTAATCGTAAGACCTATGAATAACACGAGCCCGACAAGAATCGTACGATTTCGTCTCAATGAATTGTTATGTTGGCGAGTGTAAATCACGGATTAAAATAAGCTCAAAATAGAATGCAGGTGCTGATAATAACAGTTCATTAAGCCGAGTGTGAACATCAATTGTATTTGGGCCATGACCGCGGGTTGTCTGGGGGGTATAATGGTCGGCTTATTGATAGGAAGGACGGCTATGAACGTACAAGAATACATGATCGAATTAGGCGAGAACGCACGTGATGCGGCTCGTTTAGTAGCAAAAGCAGACACTAACCTGAAAAATCAGGCGTTGCTGGCAATGGCTGATGCAATCGATAGTAGCCGACCGGCATTGCATGAAGCCAATGCTAAAGACCTTGAAAATGGTCGAAAAAATGGTTTGGATGCTGCCATGCTTGACCGTTTAGAGCTTACGGACGCGCGAATTGATACGATGATTGAGGGGCTGCGCCAAGTTGCGACCTTGCCTGATCCTGTTGGCGCTATCAATGACCTTAAGTACCTACCGAGTGGTATTCAAGTAGGTAAAATGCGTGTTCCACTCGGCGTGATTGGTATTATCTATGAGTCCCGACCTAATGTGACGGTCGAGGCGGCTAGTCTGTGCCTAAAATCGGGTAATGCCACTATTTTGCGTGGCGGCTCGGAAGCTATTAATTCTAATCAGGCTGTGGCTGCTTGCATTCAGGAAGGTCTTAAGCAGACCGGGTTGCCTGAAAATGCAGTACAAGTTGTTGAAACAACGGACCGCGAAGCCGTTGGTCAAATGATTACCATGCCTGAATATGTCGATGTCATTGTTCCTCGTGGTGGTAAAGGGCTTATTGAACGTATTAGCCGTGATGCCAAAGTAACTGTTATCAAACATTTAGATGGTATCTGCCATGTTTATATTGATGAACAGGCTGATACAGGTAAAGCGGTTAATGTTGCACTGAATGCTAAGACGCACCGCTACGGTACTTGTAATACGATGGAAACGTTATTAGTACACACAGGTATTGCGGCTGAGGTGTTGCCTGAATTGTCAGAGCGCTATCAGGCAGCGGGTGTCGAATTACGTGGTTGCGAGCAAACTCGAGCATTATTACCTCTTATCAATGAGGCTAACGACGAAGATTGGGAAACAGAATACTTAGCGCCAATTCTTTCGGTTAAAATAGTTGCGGATATGGATGAAGCCATTCGTCATATCAACCGTTACGGTTCTCACCATACGGATTCAATCATTACTGAAAACTACACTAAATCACGTGCGTTCTTACGCGAAGTTGATTCTAGTTCGGTGATGGTGAATGCGTCGACTCGTTTCGCTGATGGTTTTGAATATGGACTAGGTGCAGAAATTGGTATTTCGACCGATAAAATTCATGCTCGAGGGCCGGTAGGTCTTGATGGCTTAACGTCAGAAAAATATGTCGTTTTAGGCGACGGCCACATTCGTCAGTAAGCCAAAATGGATAAGAATGCTTTTGTCTTTATGGGAGGGACTTTCGATCCCATTCATAATGGTCATTTAAGGACCGCTTTAGAGCTTCAGCAATGGATGGGTGTGGAGAGAGTTAATTTAATTCCCTCCAAAGAGCCCGTCCATCGCAGTGCGCCAGGAAGAAGTGCAGAACAGCGTCTTCAAATGGTGGATTTAGCGGTGCAAAATGAGCCAGCCTTGCATGCGGATGCGCGTGAAGTTAAATCGGCAAAGCCTTCATTCTCGTTGCATACCCTAGAATCGTTGAGGTATGAATTGGGTGGCGAGCGTCCTATCTGCATGATAATGGGGATGGATGCTTATCAAACGCTTCCTACATGGCACGAGTGGGAGCGTTTTGTCGATCTTGCTCACTTGATTGTAGTGAGAAGGCCCGGTTATGACGTGCCCGAATGCGACACCCTAAAAAAATTTACAGCAAAACATGAAACGGAGAGCGTCTCGAAGGTGTTATCCACGCCTGCGGGTTTTGTGCTGTTTCATGAGCTGACTCCCCTAGGAATTTCAGCTACCCAGATTCGTCAGACTATCGCTCGGGGTTTATCTCCGCGCTATCTTTTCCCAGATCAAGTTTGGCAGTATATACAAGATAACCGTTTATACGGTTTAACTAATTGAAGCGAAATAATGCAAACTGAAAAAGTAATTAAAATTGTTCACAACGCCTTAGAAGATATGAAAGCCAAAGAGATCATTGATCTTGATGTGCGTGGGCGATCTACTGTAACGGATTATATGATTATCGCTAGCGGTACATCTAAGCGCCATGTCGGCTCCATTGCAGAGGAAGTGATTATTAAGGTGAAAGAGGCTGGACTCCAACCTCTTGGATCTGAAGGACAAGGTGTCAGCGACTGGATTCTTGTCGACTTAGGGGACGTTGTTGTTCATGTAATGATGCCAGATGCCCGTGAGTTCTATGATCTTGAGCGCCTTTGGGGCGTTGATAAAGACGCATAGCATTTTATGAAGATACGTATTATCGCGATAGGTGGGAAAATGCCTGCCTGGGTAAACGAAGGCTATCGCGAGTATGAAAAAAGATTACCTTCCGACTTTCAAATAGAAATGGTTGAGTTGCCATTGGGTCACCGTGGCAAAAGCAGTGATATTGCCCGTGCTAAAAAGCAAGAAGGTGATCAGATGCTGGCGGCCATACCTAAGGGCGATCGTGTTATAGCGCTCGAAGTCTTAGGCAAAAACTGGTCGACGGAACAATTGGCTGCTCAGGTAGAAGACTGGCGTATGGATGGCCGGAATATTAGCTTGCTGATTGGTGGGCCTGATGGGTTAGACAGTCGTTGTTCTGCATTGGCTGATCAGAAATGGTCGTTGTCAGCTTTGACGCTACCGCATCCCCTTGTAAGAGTGATGTTATCTGAGCAACTTTATCGAGCTTGGACGGTCATACAAGGTCATCCTTATCATAAATAACGTTTCATAATTTAGAAGTACAAACGGATATGGCAGCAGAGCGCCTTAAAGATCACTCAAAAGAGAGTCGCACTTTCAAAATACGTGCTGTATTGGCTTTTATTGTTGTGGTCGTCATGCTGTGCGTTCTGATTGGGCGTTTGTACTACCTGCAAGTCGTTGAACATGATCGATATTCCGCGATGTCGGAGGATAATCGTGTACAACTACAACCGGTTCCACCCACCCGTGGCCTTATTTACGACCGCAATGGTGTGCTGTTAGCAGATAATCGGCCAAGTTACAGTGTGACTATCCTTAAAGAAGAAGTTAAGGATTTGGATCAAATTCTCGCTCAATTACAAACACTTATACCGATTACGGAACGTGAGATTAAACGTTTCAAAAAGCGTTTACGTCAACGTCGTCGCCCGTTTGAATCGGTTCCTGTACGTTTTAGGTTAACCGAAGATGAGATTGCTAAAATTTCAGTGAATTATCATCGTTTGCCGGGAGTAAGGGTTGAGGCTGAACTGATTCGTTACTATCCCTATGGTGAGTCATTAGTCCATGCAATGGGCTATGTAGGCCGCATTAATGAGAAAGAATTAAAGCGTGTAGAACCAACAAATTATTCAGCGACGCATTATATTGGCAAGCTTGGTATTGAGAAGTTTTATGAAGATCAGCTACATGGCGAAGTGGGTTTTCAGAAAGTAGAAACTAATGCTCGTGGGCGTGTAATGCGCGTGCTGGAAAGATCTGATCCTCGGCCTGGCAGCGATATAGTGTTGCACTTGGATTTACGATTACAGCAGATTACAGAAAAATTATTGGCAGGGCGTAGAGCCTCCGTGGTCGCTATAGACCCTAAGACGGGTGGCATTCTAACCATGGTATCGACGCCAGCGTACGATCCCAATCTATTTGTCACCGGTATATCGTATAAAAATTATAACGCATTGCGTGAATCCCCCGATCTCCCACTTTTCAATCGTGCTATTCGTGGACGCTATCCTCCAGGTTCTACGATTAAACCAATCGTTGCACTTTCAGCGATTGATAGCGGTATCGTTAAACCAAGTTACACCATCTTCGATCCAGGTTGGTACACATTGACACAAGGTGGTCGCAAATATCGTGATTGGAAGAAAACCGGTCATGGTCGAGTGGATATGTATGATTCAATAGCGCAGTCCTGTGATACTTGGTTTTATGATGTAGCGCATAAAATGGGCGTTGACCCTATGTCTAAATATTTAGGTATGTTTGGCTTTGGTCAAGTGACCAGCCTCGATCTACCAGAGGCATTAGGGGCCATCTTACCCTCGAAAGAGTGGAAGAAGAGAGCACGTAAAGCGCCTTGGTATACGGGTGATTCTTTAAATATGAGTATCGGCCAAGGCTTTTTTGTCGCGACGCCTCTTCAGTTGGCTGCGGCGACGGCGGTGATAGCTAATCGCGGAGAGTGGATTGCTCCTCGGATGCTTAAAGGCACGAAGAAGATTGACGATGCTGGTGCGGAGGTTTTAGTCGATCCCGTTTTTTCTAGCGCGAAACTGCCGCCGTCTGATGTGATCTTAAATAACGATAAACACTGGAATGATATTATCAAAGGAATGCGGGATGTTATGCATTCTAAAAGCGGTACTGCCCGTCGTTCAGGGGCTAATTCTGAATATGAAATAGCGGGCAAAACCGGTACGGCGCAAGTTGTCGGTATTAAACAAGATGAAGTGTATGATGCAGAAAAACTTGCAGAGATTCATCGTGATCACGCGCTTTTTGTTGCTTTTGCGCCGGTTGATGACCCGCAAATAGCGTTGGCGGTTATTGTAGAAAATGGTGGCGGCGGATCCACTACTGCGGCTCCGATCGCGCGAAAAGTGATGGATGCATATTTGTTAGGTAAAGATTTGAGTCCCGAAGAGGCTGCCAATGAATAGCCGCGAATTTGAACGTTATATGCCGGAGGCGCATGATCATTTGCGCCAGCGTCCTAGCCTTTGGAGTTACACACGTTTAGATGGGTGGTTGCTCATACTACTTATTTTGTTGTGTGGATTCGGACTATTTATTCTGTATAGCGCATCGGGCCAAGATATTGGTTATGTGAGCCGTCAGGCGATTCGTATGGGGGCTGGTTTTGTTGTAATGATCTTCTTAGCACAGTTGACCCCCCGTATATTAGGACGTTGGGCCCCTTGGCTATATGTGCTAGGTATCGGCTTGCTGGTGTGTGTGATCTTATTTGGCGTCGGGGCTAAAGGTGCCCAGCGCTGGATTGCGCTTCCTGGGTTTCGTTTTCAGCCGTCCGAAATAATGAAGCTCGTACTGCCTTTGACGGTAGCATTTTACCTGGCGCATCGTCCTTTACCTCCTCGCTTTAAACATATAGTGATTAGTTTAGTGCTGATCGGCATGCCGACGGTGTTGATTATGAAGCAGCCGGATCTCGGCACTTCCTTGCTTATTGCGGCTTCAGGGATCTTTGTGCTGCTGTTATCAGGGATTCTGTGGCGCTATATTTTTACCGCGCTTGGCCTGGCTGCTGCGGCCCTTCCTGGGTTGTGGGCTGTCATGAAAGATTATCAAAAACAAAGGGTGCTGACCTTTTTGGACCCTGAGAGTGACCCCCTTGGTTCGGGCTGGAATATTATTCAATCAAAAACGGCCATCGGGTCAGGTGGTATTGATGGTAAGGGTTGGTTAAGCGGTACTCAGTCACAGTTAGACTTTCTACCGGAATCCCATACTGACTTTATTATTGCTGTGGTGGCTGAGGAGCTAGGGTTTATAGGGGTGTTGGTACTATTGACGCTCTATCTGTTGATTATCGCAAGGGGGCTAGTGATTGCAGCGCGAGCGCCGGATAGTTTCGGGCGCCTACTTGCCGGTAGTTTGATTTTAACTTTCTTTGTGTATGTTTTTGTAAATATAGGTATGGTGAGTGGTTTGTTGCCCGTTGTAGGGGTGCCGTTACCACTGGTGAGTTATGGTGGGACATCTATTGTTACGCTTATGGCTGGATTTGGCATGATTATGTCTGTGCATAGCTATAGGACTATGTTGTTAAAATAGAGATGGAAGTTGTGACAAATTAGTAACCATTATTATGTGTTAGGTTGTTTTAGTTAATTAATTGAGTCATCTGAATATGTGTATAACTATTTATTGTTTAAGGAGTTTTCAAGGATGAAACAGAGATCGGTATTTACAGCAGTGTTAACCGCAGGGTTAATGTTAACCGGTTGCACTGCTATTGCTGAAAAACAGCCTGAAGAGCAGAAGGCGGCAGAGACCACTGTTGAGAAGAAAGCTGAAAAGAATAAAGCTGTGGCGTCAAAAGCTGTAATAGGTACGGGTTCATATGTAGATTACCCTAGGGCACAGCTGTTCATTGATGAAATGAAAAAAGCTGGCTTCAGCGAGAGCTATCTCCGTGAGACGTTAGCGAAAGCTAAGCGCCAGCAATCGATTTTAAAAGCGATATCTCGTCCCGCTGAGAAAAGTTTAACGTGGGGGGAATATCGTAAGATTTTTATAGAATCAAAACGTATTAGCCAAGGTGTTAAATTTTGGCAGGAGAACCACGAAACGCTGGCATTAGCTGAAAAAACCTACGGCGTTCCAGCAGAAATTATCGTATCGATTATTGGCGTAGAGACACGTTATGGCCGTATTACGGGCAGCTATCGGGTATTGGATGCGTTAGCGACACTAGGCTTTGATTACCCTCGTCGTAGTGAATTCTTTCTAGGCCAGTTAGAAGAATATCTACATTTGGTGAAGGAAGAAAACGTCGATATTACCTCCTTGAAGGGGTCTTATGCCGGTGCGATGGGATATGGGCAATTTATACCGTCGAGCTACCGTAACTTTGCAGTCGATTTTGATAATGATGGCAAACGCGATATTTGGAAAAATAAGAAGGATGCCATTGGTAGCGTTGCAAACTATTTTGCTGAGCACAAATGGAAACCCGGTGAACCAGTGATTAGTGCCGTTTCTTTTGCGCAAACCGCCGACGAGTCTTGGTTTAGCAAGGGGCGTAAAGGTTTAATACCGAGTCAGACAATTGCTGATTGGCAGCAACGCGGGGTCAATCCGCAGTTAGATCTTTCACCCGAAGGAAAAGCTATTTTAATGCGCTTGAAAATGGGTAAGGATGATCAATACTGGCTGGGTCTACATAATTTCTATGTCATTACTCGCTATAACCATAGTAAGTTATATGCGATGGCGGTATATCGTTTGAGTGAGCAGATTAAAATGGCTTATGAGAAGCGTAAAATGCAAGTTGCAAAGACATCCACTAAAAAGAGTTAAACATGTATAGGTTATTAATCACCTTTATGATGCTGGGGCTACTGGCAGGTTGTTCTTCTACTAGTACTAATAGCGGGCGTTATTCGATGAAGAATGATAAAGCGCCCGATCGCCCAGTAGATGTATCGAATGTGAAAGATGCCGTACCTATTGTTGAGCCTAAAAGCCGTGGGGGGAATAAAAGCCCTTATACTGTTTTTGGTAAACAGTACTATATTATGCCTAATGCACAAGGCTACGCTGCAACGGGGACTGCATCTTGGTACGGCAGCAAGTTTCATGGACATAAAACGTCTAATGGCGAAGTCTATGATATGTATAAAATGTCGGCCGCACATAAATCCTTACCTATACCTACCTATCTCCGGGTGACTAACCTGGCCAATAATCGGCAAGTGATTGTTCGTGTTAATGATCGAGGCCCGTTTCATGGCAATCGTTTGATTGATCTTTCATATGCGGCCGCTTCTAAGTTGGATATGTTGAGCAAAGGAACGGCCAATGTTCGGTTGGAGGCGATCGATCCACGTGCATGGCAAAATTCAGCAGCGGTTATCTCTACACCTCAAGCAGCTGTTAAGAGTGATTCTATTGCTGGGCGCTATCTGCAAGTAGGGGCGTACTCTAGTCGGTCGTCCGCTGAGTTTGTAGAGAGTCAACTAAGGCCATTATTAGGAACACTCGCTGTGCTTATTCGTCCGGTGACAAATAGCGCAGGGGATCGTTTATATAGAGTCCAAATTGGTCCGTTAACGGCGACTACGTCACTACCTGATTTAACTCAGCAAGTTGAACAAATGGGCTACCCTAACCCTCGCTTGGTGGACTTCCCTTGATTGCTTAAGTAGAGTTATTTGCGGCGTAAAGTGGACTTAAAGTAACAACGAAATAGATACTTACTTTGGCTACCCAAACAAAAGGGGCCAGGTATCAATTTCTTTAACTATTCTGGATGACAATGTTTAATAAGGTTTCAAAGTTATTCTGCGTACTGTTTTTTGTTTTTTCTGCACTTAATGCGGGAGCGGTGACACGTTTGATCCCCGCAGAACCGCAGATTGCGGCAACAGCCTATCTGGTGATTGATGCAGATACGGGGAAAATTATTGCCGGAAAAAATGAGAATGAACGCTTTGCTCCTGCCAGTTTGACTAAAATGATGACCGCTTACATTCTCGAGTATGAACTGAGTAAAGGTAATGTAAGCGAAGATGACCTAGTGCTTGTTAGTGAAAAGGCATGGCGTACTCAAGGGTCGCGCATGTTTATTCGTGAAGGTACTCAGGTGCGCTTAGGCGATTTGATGAAAGGGATTGTGATCCAGTCGGGTAATGACGCTTCGGTCGCTGCGGCTGAGCATATTGCCGGTAGCGAGCCCGCTTTTGCTGATTTAATGAACCAGCACGCCAGCCTACTTGGCATGAAAAACACAAATTTCATGAACGCGACGGGCTTGCCCAATGAAGGGCATATTTCATCTGCGTTTGATTTAGCGACACTGGCTAAAGCGATTATTCAGGACTTTCCAGAGCATTATGGCATGTATTCTGAAAAGTACTTTACCTACAACAAAATTCGCCAACCTAATCGTAATAAATTGTTATGGCGTGACAAAACCGTTGATGGTTTAAAGACCGGTTATACCGATGCGGCAGGTTATTGTTTGGTCGCTTCTGCTAAACGTGATGGTATGCGCCTTATCTCTGTCGTGCTAGGTACTAAAGATGAGGAAGCGCGAGCTCGTGAAAGCCAAAAGCTCTTGTCTTATGCTTTTCGTTACTACCGCACGCATAAGTTATATGAGAATGATGTTGTACTAAATACAGCTAAAGTGTGGTCAGGTACGCGTGATCAATTACGTATGGGAGTTACTGAATCACTGTCGGTGACCATTCCAAGAGGTCAGGCTGACAAATTACAAGCTACAATGGATGTTAACCGTGTGATTACTGCGCCCATCGCTAAAGGTGAGGAGTTAGGTAAAGTACGAGTCACACTCGATGGTGAACTTGTGACAGAGGTTCCGCTGGTTGCGATGGAAGCGATCCCAGAGGCTGGCTTGTTGAAACGTATTTGGCATGCGATTTTACTGTTTTTCACAAGCCTGATTGGTTAAGTAATAGAGAGTATCTCTTTAATTATTGCATGGATGCCCGCATGTACTTTGTAGATGCGGGTATTTGCGTTTAGGTGATATGAATACAGTTTATCTTAATGGAGAATTCCTACCCGAGCAGGAAGCGAAAGTCTCTGTTTTTGACCGAGGCTTTTTGTTCGGCGATAGTGTTTATGAAGTTATCCCTTTTTATCAAGGGGTAGGTTTTAGAATGCAGGAACATATCGATCGCTTAAATCATAGCCTCCGTGCCGTTCGAATAAAGAATGAGCAAAACTGGGACGCGATTTTACAAACGCTTGTCGATAAAAATGGCGGTGGTAATCTCTCGGTCTATCTGCAAGTTACAAGAGGAAGCGCCGGGAAACGCAGTCATGTTTATGATGATTCGTTACAACCAACGGTATTCGCTTGTTGCTCCCAGATAAAAGATATATGGCAAGAAGGGGCCGATGAAGTGCTCCCTTTGAAAGCGATAGTGACAGAAGATCTTCGTTGGCATCGCTGCGATATCAAATCTACCTGCCTGTTGCCAAATATATTGGTTTTACAGCAAGCAAAAGATGAAGGGGTCCAAGAAGCGCTCTTTTCAAGAGACGAAAAGCTTACAGAGGGCTCCGCTTGTAATCTTTTCCTTGTTAAGCGTGGCGTGTTGTATACCCCGAAGCGTAGTTCAGACATTCTCGGTGGCATTACTCGGGAGCTGATTCTTGAATTAGCGGATAAACACGGCGTTCAATTTCAAGAGATTGATATTGATTATGAGCGTCTGCTGGCAGCGGACGAGGTTTGGGTTTCTAGCTCGACACGAGGAATCGTCCCTGTTATTGA
Source organism: Neptuniibacter victor (assembly GCA_027943745.1). Classification (GTDB taxonomy): domain Bacteria; phylum Pseudomonadota; class Gammaproteobacteria; order Pseudomonadales; family Balneatricaceae; genus Neptuniibacter; species Neptuniibacter victor. The sequence continues at coordinate 495,987 of AP025763.1, forward strand.
GGTAGATGGACAGCTAATAGGCGATGGTCAAAAAGGCATCGTGTGGCGAAAAATGTTTGAGTTATTTACTGACTTCCAACATAAGTTAATGACGGGTCAGTAATCAATGGTATGGAAAAATGACAGATAAACAACCTGAAGCACCCAAAATTGAGTTTCCTTGCCCTAACTACCCTATCAAAGTGGTAGGTCGTAATGATGAAAGCTTTCGTGGGTTTGTCATTGAAATTGTTCAGATTCATGTGCCGGATTTAGATTTGGCCACTGTTTCAGTGCAAGATAGCCGCAATGGTACGTTTCAATCAGTACGGTTTACGATAACAGCGCAAGGCGTTGAGCAGCTCTCAGCACTACATGAGGCATTGATCGCATCGGACCGTGTGAAAATGGTGATTTGATGATTACTGATCAATTGATCGTGCGCGATTTAGGCTTGCAGCCATACGAGCCTACATGGCAACGAATGCAGCAGTTTACTAATGAGCGTGATGACACCGCTGTTGATGAGATTTGGTCGCTTCAGCATGAGCCTGTCTTTACTCAAGGGCAAGCAGGAAAGGAAGAGCATATTTTGGGAACAGGTGATATTCCTGTTGTCCAAGTCGATCGTGGTGGGCAGGTGACCTATCATGGTCCGGGTCAAGCCATTATCTATTTGTTGTTAAATTTGAAGCGTAAGAAAATGGGGGTGCGAGAACTCGTCACCATCATGGAAAACGCCATTATCGATACATTATCTGATTTTAAGGTTGATGCGTATGCAAAACCTGATGCGCCTGGTGTGTATGTTAATGATAGTAAGATTGCTTCACTTGGTTTGAGAGTCAGACGTGGGTGCTCCTTCCACGGTCTCGCCTTAAACCTCTCCATGGACCTGGAACCTTTTTTAAGAATAAACCCATGCGGATATGCTGGCATGGCAATGACGCAGTTAGGAACGCTTGTGGACGGCCTTGATCAGGTTGAAGCTACACAGTGTTTACTCGACAATTTGATTAGCAAGCTTGGGTATATCGATATTACTCGGCAAACCACACTGGATTAGATCTCAATGTCTGAAGAAAAAACAACAACTGTAAAAAAACGTGTAGAGCAAGGCGTCAAATTACGTGGTGCTGACAAGGTTGATCGTATTCCAGTTAAGGTGATCCCTACTGAGAAAAGCGATATGCCTCGTAAGCCCGATTGGCTCCGTGTACGTATGGGCTCAAATTCAGAAGTTAAACGAATTAAAGATAAACTGAGAAAGCATAAGCTTTCTTCTGTTTGTGAAGAGGCGAGCTGCCCTAACTTGGGCGAGTGTTTTAGTCATGGTACGGCAACGTTCATGATCATGGGTGATATTTGTACTCGTCGTTGCCCGTTTTGTGATGTTGCGCATGGTCGCCCAAATGCTTTAGATAAAAATGAGCCTTATGAAATGGCCGTGGCTATTGCCGATATGGGTCTACGCTATGTTGTTGTGACGTCGGTTGACAGAGATGATCTTCGCGATGGTGGTGCGCAGCATTTTGCTGATTGTGTACGTGAAACGCGTAAACAGATTCCAACCATAGAGATGGAAATTTTGGTTCCTGATTTCCGTGGTCGCATGGATATCGCAATCGATATTCTGACGGATACACCGCCAGATGTATTGAACCACAACATGGAGACTGTGCCGCGTTTGTATAAAGCGGTGCGTCCAGGTTCTGACTACGAGTGGTCGTTACGCTTGTTGAAAAAGTACAAAGCAAAGAACCCTAATGTACGTACTAAGTCTGGATTGATGGTAGGTATAGGTGAAACCAATGAAGAGATTATTCAGGTAATGAAGGATCTCCGTGCCCATGATGTTGATATGCTAACGATCGGCCAGTACCTCCAGCCAAGTGGTAATCACCTTAAGGTTGAGCGTTTTGTAACACCTGAAGAGTTCGATGAGTTTGGTCGTATCGCCAAAGAGTTGGGCTTTACACATGCTGCTTGTGGGCCGTTAGTGCGTTCCTCTTATCATGCGGATTTACAAGCGAAAGGCGAAAAAGTCAGCTAAATTCTGTTTTGTCGCACTAGGCCGCTTTTTAGCGGCCTTTTTATTGTGCTCAATGTTGTTATTTGAATCATAAAGCAATAAATTAGACACAACTAATTTATGTATGTCTTATTCTGGAGAGAATAGATGAGTTCAAAAACAATTTCGGTCACTGCCAATATGGGGCAGGGATGGGCAATAAATGCAGACATTCGTGGTCATCAGGTAGTCATTGACCAGCCGCAAGCGAGTGGCGGCACTAATGAGGGGCCGACACCGCTCGAATTTTTCCTTTTCTCTTTAGCGGGTTGTATCGGCAGCATTGCCCGTATTGCAGCAGCTCAACAGAAGATAGATCTAAAGAGCATGGAAGTGAAGGTAGATGCCGATTTGAACCCTATGGGGTTAATGGGTAAGCCCACTGATGATCGAGTAGGCTTTCAGCAGCTTCGGGTTGAAGCGCAGATCGATGCAGACCTGACTGATGAACAGAAGCAGGTCTTTTTAGATGAAGTTTGCGATCGCTGTCCCCTGCATGACAATATTAAATTAGCGACTGAGGTTGTTCATAGCCTTGTTTAGTCCTGGTTGCGAATCTCGCCGAGGTTCGCATCTACCTCTTCCGACTCGACTTTAAATTGCCCTATTGCAGATAGTTGATGCATAACCGTTCAATATTCCATACTGTCTTAGGTATTGGAGTTTTGAATAATGGTGTGCCTGTCTAGCTTGGTGATTTTCTATGCTTTATAAAACAATGTTTTCCACCCCTGTTATACATCCCCTTTTACGATTCCTGTCAGTATTTACGCTGAAGTTATTGGGCTGGAAAGTAGAGGGTGAAGTGCCAAAGGATCTTAAAAAGTGTGTTTTGATTGCAGCACCCCATACAAGCAATTGGGATATGCCGTTTAGCTTAATGATTGCGTTTGCTTTGGATACTCGCCTGCATTGGATTGGCAAGCAAAGCATTTTTAAATTTCCCTTTGCCAGTATTATGCGTTGGATGGGCGGAATTCCGGTAGATCGTTCGAAGTCTACTAATATGGTTGATGCAACGGTGGCTACATTTGCGCAGTATGAAGAACTTCGTATTATGATGGCACCGGAGGGGACCCGAGCTAAAGTGGAGCAGTGGAAATCAGGTTTTTACCATATAGCCCATGGTGCTGGGGTGCCTATTTTACTTGGTTTTATCGATTATAAAGGCAAGCAGGGTGGTGTCTTGGCATCTTTTGAGACTAGCGGTGATTATGAGAAAGATTTGGAGCAGATACAGCGCTATTACAAGCCGTATATGAAGCAAGAGTGATAAGGTTTTCTAAATAGGTTTTGTTACTTGTTTAACAACTGAGTTACTTGTAACCCCACTACGTAACGTGCAATCGCGTCAGCCTGTTGTTCGGAAAGCTGATCAAAGGTCGGCATACTATGTTTCTCTTGATTATAACCATACTTAATCATCAGAATAACTTTGTATGGTTTCATCGCTTTATCCCTTGAGTAGTGCTCCATATAAGGGCCAGGACCTTTTGTCGCATGGCAGTCCTTACAGTAGTAATTATAAAGCTCTTCTCCAGAACTAAGCTCTGCAGGTGTTTTTTCATCATTGCAGCCGAGTAGCATTAAGCTGAGTAGGAGTGTAATAAGCGCTCTGGAATAATACATAGGGCCACTATCTTATTGATATACAAGCATCATAGCGAAGGAATTTGTGCTCGGCTAGTTACTTTTGTTGCTTGGCTAAGGCAGCGTAAGCAGATTGTCGAGAGATTGGCCTGACAGCGTTAATGAGATCGAAGTAAGGAGGAGCCAGGCATCGCCTGTGGCCATACCTTTCACTATTTTATCGACTTCGGCGCATTGCTGAAGTGCCGTGTTGATCTGTTTAGATGAGATGCGTTGAGAGGCCTTTCTTGCCAGTGGTTTGCGTTTGCCCCATATCCGTTCTCGTTGGCAAACCGCATCAAACGACTGACCGTTGTTTTGTGCTTGCTGGATTGCTGCTAATGAACGCAGTTCTTTCGATAAAGCCCATAATACGACAGGGGGTTCGGTTCCATCTTGGCGTAGTACTTGAAGAATTTTACAGCAGCGAGCGCTTTGGCCGTTGAGTGCTGCATCAGATAAGCCGTAGATATCATATCGAGAGCTGTCCGATACTGAATCGACGATATCATCAGCGCTAACGACCTGGCGTGGGAAGAGCAGACTGAGTTTGCTGAGTTCTTGCTTGGCCGCCAGTAGATTCCCTTCGATTCGATCGCATAAAAGCTGAATCGCCTCATCGTCAAGTTGAAGCTCAATTTGGGCAGCTCGTTGACGAATCCAATTGGGTAATTGTTCTGTTTCTACCGGCCAAATTTCAACGATAACGCCTGACTTATCAACTGCTTTAAACCAAGCGCTTTTCTTTGTGTTGCCATCTAGCTTGTCAGCGGTAATGACTAAAATATTATCGGGAGCTGGATTGCTAAGGTAACTTTGCAATATTTCACTCGATTTTTTATTTAGCTTTTGACTACCTAAACGAAGTTCAATGATCTTCTTTTCTGCAAAGAGGGAGAGAGCGTTGGCGCATTCTAGTAGATACTCCCAACTAAAACTGCCATCGACATGAAGCACTTCCCGTTCACTAAAACCTTGTTCCTGAAGATGGTGTCTTAATAGATCAGAGCTTTCTTCGGAGATAAGAGGCTCATCACCGGTAATTAAGTATACCGGCGATAGGCCTTTTTTAAGGTGTGTGCCGAGTTGTTCAGGACGCAGCTTCATCTGAGGCTATAGTCGGCGCTATTGCGCTTTATTATTGGCGAGATAGCGACGAAGAACCGTTTGCGCAACAGCGTTGTATAGCTCATTGCGTAGTAGCTCTTCTTGTTCTGAACTCGCGGCAGCCGCATTCTTGTCGTACGTATAAATACGCTCCCGTTGAATTCTAATGTCATCGCTTAAAGGACGTCCTTCCCTATCGGCGATGAGCATTTTAACTTCAACGGAGATCTCGTATTCATCAACATCAGAACTGCTGCTAATCGTAGCCGCACGACGCTTATAGCGATGGTTTAGAATTTGAATTTGATATTTTGCATCTGCGGTTTCGCTGATACCATTAAATTTCATATTCTGGCGCAAGCTACGAAGGAGCTGTTGATTAGCATTAGAAGTGATCAGCGTCACCTGTTGTTTATCCGCAGATACTTCCTGAACGCCACGTAGATGGAAACCGCAGGCGGTTAATAGGCTAAACAGGGCTGTTATTAAAACAACTTTTCCTGTTAATGCTCTCAACTGCTTTGTCATCTCAACTCCTTAAGCTAACGCTTATCCAACTACGATGTTAACTAAGCGACCAGGTACGACAATTTTTTTACGAATTGTTTTGTCGGCCATGTGTTTCTGTACATTTTCATCGGCTAAAGCTGTGTGTAAAACCACATCTTCATCTGCATCTGCAGAAACATTTATCTTGGCGCGTACCTTTCCGTTAACTTGGACAACCATCTGAATGGTATCTTGTACGAGAGCTGATTCATCAACAGTTGGCCAAGCCGCTGTCAATGCTTCATCGTTATTGCCAAGTTCTTGCCAAAGCTGATGGCTAATGTGCGGCACGATTGGCGATAGAAGGAGCACAGCTGCCTCTAACGCTTCCTGCATGACAGCACGGCCCTGTTCGCTGATATCAACAAACTTAGCAACGGTGTTGGATAGTTCCATCACGGCGGCAATCGCTGTGTTGAACGTTTGGCGGCGCTCAATATCATCAGATACTTTTTGAATAGTTGAGTGCACTTTTAGACGTAGTTCTTTCTGCACATCAGTTAGATTGTCTTTATCAATCTCTGCTGATGAGCCGCCTACGTTTAGATGGTCATGGACCTGTTTCCAAAGACGTTTTAGGAAACGGTGAGCGCCTTCAACGCCGGTGTCAGACCACTCTAATGACTGCTCTGGCGGTGCCGCAAACATCATGAATAAGCGGACAGTATCGGCGCCGTATTTATCGATCATTACTTGCGGGTCAATACCGTTATTCTTTGACTTGGACATTTTGGACATGCCGTCGTGCTGAAGAGCTTTACCCGTTTCACGGTGTGTAGCACTAATAACACGGCTCTTGTCGTCAGTTTTAACGTCAACGTCATTTGGCGCTACCCATACCTGGCCGCCTTTATCGTCTTCGTAGTAATAGCTGTCCGCTAAGACCATGCCTTGGCAAAGAAGACGTTTGAATGGTTCATCACTATCAAGTAGACCTTCATCACGCATAAGCTTGTGGAAAAAGCGTGAGTAAAGAAGATGTAGGATGGCGTGTTCGATACCACCAATATACTGGTCTACTGGTAGCCAGTAGTTGGCTTTCTCTGGTTCTAGCATCGCTTCACCGCTGCTACGTGATGCATAGCGCGCGTAATACCAAGACGATTCCATAAATGTATCGAATGTATCTGTTTCACGTTCCGCCGGGCCACCACATGTAGGGCAGGTCGTATTGATGAAACTGTCCATCTTCTTGATGGGTGAACCGCTGCCATCAAATTCAACATCGGTTGGTAATACAACAGGTAGCTGTTCTTCCGGTACAGGGACCGAACCACAGCTAGCGCAGTTGATAACTGGGATTGGTGCACCCCAGTAACGTTGGCGAGATACACCCCAATCGCGAAGACGGAAATTGACGGTTACGTTGCCTTTGCCTTTCGCCTCTAAATCAGCTGCGATTGCTTTAAATGCGACGTCAAATTCAAGATCGTTGTAATCACCAGAATTAACGAGTGCGCCTTTTTCTGTATAGGCTTCAACGCTTAGGTCAACGTTTTCATCATCCAATGGACGGATGACTTGTTTGATGTCTAGGCCGTACTTTGTGGCAAACTCCCAATCGCGCTGATCATGACCAGGTACGGACATAACAGCACCAGAACCATAATCCATCAGTACGAAGTTGGCTGTCCATACAGGGACTTCTTCGCCAGTTAAGGGATGTGTTGCAGTGATGCCTAATGACATCCCTTTCTTTTCCATCGTTGCCATATCGGCTTCGGCAACTTTGATGTTTTTGCACTCTTCAACAAATGCAGCTAATTCAGCGTTGTTAGCAGCGGCTTGTTGAGCCAGCGGGTGTTGAGCCGCGACAGCAACGTAAGTTACGCCCATGAGCGTATCTGGTCGAGTAGTGAATACTTCAAGCGGACCAAAGTTGTCCACGTCGAAGGTAAGTTCAACACCTTCAGAACGACCAATCCAGTTTTTCTGCATGGTGCGGACTTGTTCTGGCCACTGATCTAGCTTATCCAAATCATCCAGTAGCTGATCAGCATAATCGGTGATTTTTAAGAACCACTGAGGAATCTTTTTACGCTCGACGAGAGCGCCTGAACGCCAGCCTCGACCATCGATAACTTGCTCATTAGCAAGAACGGTTTGATCGACAGGGTCCCAGTTAACTTCGGCTTCTTTTTTATAGACTAAGCCTTTATCCATCAGCTTAGTAAAAAACCACTGTTCCCAACGGTAATATTCTGGGTGGCAAGTCGCTAACTCACGGTTCCAGTCATAGCCAAAGCCCATCAGCTGAAGCTGGTTACGCATGTAGTCGATGTTTTCGTAGGTCCATTTTGCAGGCGCTACGTTGTTTTTCATCGCTGCGTTTTCTGCAGGTAGGCCAAATGCATCCCAACCCATGGGCTGGAGGACATTTTTACCCTGCATACGCTGGTAACGGGAAACTACATCGCCGATAGTGTAGTTACGAACATGACCCATATGGAGTCGACCACTTGGGTACGGGAACATGGATAGGCAGTAGAATTTTTCTTTCTGCTGATCCTCTTCGCACTTAAAGCTATCGTTGTCTTTCCAGTGTTGCTGGACCTGTGGCTCAATCTTTTGTGGACGGTATTGTTCGTTCATGTTCGTAAATCGAGATGCCTATGATAGAAAAACCGGTATCTTTTGACACCGGTTAATAAAAGTTTGCTTATTGAGGCATAGCATACAATATATACAGGTAAGCAAACAGAGTTTCCGCTCATAACGAGGTGGTTTTATGGTGCATAACAGCGATAACAAAAACAAATTGGCGTCTGCGGACTACGATCGAGTGTTATTACGTCTAACTAAAGACTTAGAAAACTCTGAGGCAGGCTCTTGGGATCTGTTGCAAGAGAAAATTCATGACGCTGTTGAATTAGAGCTTGCAGCAGAAGAGATGACCCGCGATGAGCTTGATTTACTTAAGGCATACTTAGCCAGGGATCTTAAAAGGCTCGGCTTTTACGCCCATGAAACGGGTGAAGGTTTAGCGGCTTGGCTGAGTTTTGATCTTAATGCGCTTGAGCATACGTTGGCAGAACAGCTTAAGTTGATTGCTGATCAGACGCGTATCGGCCAGGAACAGTTACGCGAACGTTTAGATCATGATGATGATCAATACCTTGCGGGTGAGCTTGCAACTGTCGGGACATTGGCTTGTTTAAACTGTGGTGAGCCGTTGGTTTTACATCAAACTGAAAAGTTGGAACCTTGTAAAAATTGTCAGAACATTTTTTACAAGCGGGTTTCACACCCCTGGCCTTAACGGAAGTTGGGGTAGCGAATGTCGTTATCCCTCTGCTTTCTTTTTCCGTAGGCCATTAAAGTTAGAAGTAGAGAGGCTAAAATGGTTGGGAGAGAACCGTACATCTGATACGGCGTCAGACCTTGCATTGCGGGTACGCTTCCGCGTAATACGCCTGCTTGGAATTGCGTTAATTGGTCAGTAATTTCGCCTCTTGGATTAATAAGTGCTGTTATACCGTTGTTTGTTCCCCTAATAAGCCACCGACCATTTTCGACGGCGCGGACCTGCGCAATTTGTAAATGCTGCGCAGGTGCTATCGAACGTCCAAACCAAGTGTCATTCGACACGGTAAGCAATATTCCAGCATTCACTGACGATTGTCGAACTAGCTCGGGGTAAGCAATCTCGTAGCATATGGCGGTACTGAGGTTGACACCATTCACGCTGAGCGGTGACTGCTTTTCTAAAGGCAGGGAGAAACTGGACATAGGTAGGTTGAAAAAATCGAACAGGCCTCGAATATAATCTTCCATAGGGACGTATTCACCAAATGGGACTAAGCGCTGTTTGTGATAGACGCCGCTTCCTGTTGATAGTACGGCTAAGCTATTGTGTATTCGGTATCCTTTTGGATGTTTGGGGTCAGGAATAGCGCTGGGTAATCCACTGATGAGTGTGGAGCCGCTGCTATCGAGTTTGTTAAGTAGATCGGCGAGCGGCGTCACCGCATTTCTAAATAATGCAGGAATGGCTGTTTCTGGCCAAAGGATAAGCTGAGTGTCTATATGTGAGTTTGTAAGCGTCGTATAAGTGCTCAGAATCTCAGAGCGGTAATCTGGATTCCACTTAATCGATTGCGGGATGTTGGGTTGTACTATCGCTACTTCAACGCTCTTTTCTGCCGTTGTAGTCCATTGCTGCGGAAGCAAGTAGCTACCAATAAGAGGAAGAGGGCAAAGGAGTAGTGGGAGTAATCTGCGGCTGCGGAAAAATTCAGCGATTGATAAAGCGGTTATAAGCATGACCGCACTGGCTAACCAAACCCCCCCTATAGGCAGTATCTGTTGGTAAGGCGTTTGTAGTGATGCATTGCCTAAATATAACCACGGAAACCCTGTGAATAGCCAGCTGCGAAGCCATTCAAATAGTATCCAGATGCCAAGAAAGCTTGCGGTTGCGAAGCGCGCGGAGAAAAAACGTTTCCAACAGTAAAGTTGAGCGCTAAAGAGGAGGGCTAGGGCTGCAACAAATAGACCGGTCAGCGCGAGGGCAATGCCCAGCGGTGTCTGGCTATGCTCTGATATGCTGACAAAAACCCAAGATACGCCAGTTCCAAAAAAGCCAAGTCCAAAGCCCCAGCCCAGTAATGCGCTTTGTTTAGGGCATCTCTTAAGGCTAGATAAATAAAGGATTGCCGGTGGGATTAATGCTAAGTAAGGGATGTCGAACGGGGCTAAACTAGGGGTAATAAGTGCCCCTGCAATTAAACAGAGAATAAATTGCAGAGGCATTATATTTATCCGTTTCGAGAGACTTGAAGGAGTCTGATTCGGCGGGTGTCTGCCGATAGGATTTTAAAATGAAATCCATCTACTTCTACGGATTCATCTTTTTTGGGTAGATGCCCGAAGTGCTGCGTGACAATGCCGCCAATTGTATCAAATTCCTCTTCGGGAAAGCCTACGGAGAAATATTCATTGAAGTCTTCCACAGGTGTTAATGCTTTAACAATGAAGGCGTTGTCATCAAATGGCTTTATGTTACCGTCATCTTCTTCGCTATCATGTTCGTCTTCTATTTCACCGACAATCTGTTCTAGCACGTCTTCAATGGTAATTAACCCTGACACGCCACCGTATTCATCCATGACAATGGCCATATGGTTACGTGTTACTCGAAACTCCTTGAGCAATACGTTTAGGCGCTTCGATTCTGGGATGAAAGTGGCACTGCGAAGCTTGTTTTTCAGATCAAATTGATCAAGGTTACCTTCGAGTATCAGCGGTAATAGATCTTTTGCGAGTAATATTCCTTGTATCTCATCAGGCGTTTCACCAATCACAGGAAAGCGTGAATGGGCACTTGAGATGACAATAGGTAGAAACTCTTTTGGTGTTTGATCCGCTTCGACAACAACCATTTGTGAGCGGGGGATCATGACATCGCGTACTTGCATGTCTGCAACCTGCATCGCACCTTCCATAATGGTTAGGGCTTCACTATCGAGCAGGTTTTCATCAGAGGCCTGACGTAAATCGGTCAACAGGTCTTCTCGGCTGCGAGGTTCATCACTGAATGCCTGGGTTAGTTTGTCCAGCCAGCCTTTGGATTGTCCCGTTCGGTCTTCGCTCATGGTGTGTTTGTTCGTCCTAAGTTAATTTTCATCCCGATAGGGATCAGCAATGTCCATGCTGGCAAGAATTTTTTGTTCGAGACTTTCCATCTCTTCAGCGTCTTCGTCATTTATATGATCGAAACCGATAAGATGCAAGCAACCATGTACAACCATATGTGCCCAGTGGTCGAATAAAGCCTTGTTTTGTTCGCTTGCTTCTTGGCTGACAACATCGGCGCAGATCACAAGATCGCCTAACAGCTGTAGTGGAATACCTTCAGGTACCTCGAACGGAAATGAAAGCACATTGGTTGGCTTATTTTTACCGCGATAGGCATTGTTGAGATCCTGGCTCTCTTCTTGAGAGACAATGCGGATGCAAAGTTCGCCTTCATCTAACTGCTCTGCCAGTGCGGCATTAACCCATGACTGGAATTGAGATTCAGATGGAAGTGTTCCCTCTACTTCGTATTGAATATCGCAGTCGAAACTCATGATCTTACTTCCTGAGAAGAATCGAGTTTTTCAAAGCGATCGTAGGCGCGGACGATATGTTGAACTAATGGATGGCGAACAACGTCTTTTGCTGTAAATTCGGTGAAGCCAATATCCTTGACGCCATCTAAAACTTGCATCGCATGGATTAAACCAGAACGCGTGCCTTTAGGTAGATCCACCTGAGTAATATCGCCAGTGATCACCGCTGTGGTACCAAAGCCGATACGGGTAAGGAACATTTTCATCTGCTCTCTTGTTGTATTTTGACTTTCATCCAAAATAACAAATGAGTTATTCAATGTTCTACCGCGCATAAAGGCTAAAGGAGCGACTTCAATTACATTTCGTTCGATTAGTTTGCCAACGCGTTCAAAGCCAAGCATTTCGTAAAGCGCGTCATAAAGGGGGCGTAAATAGGGATCGACTTTTTGGCTTAAATCGCCGGGAAGGAAACCAAGTTTTTCACCCGCTTCCACCGCAGGACGTACCAGTAAAATACGATCGACCTCTTCGCGTTCGAGGGCATCAACGGCGCAAGCAACTGCAAGATAGGTTTTTCCTGTACCCGCTGGGCCAATACCAAAGTTAATATCGTGTTGAAGGATCGAGCGAACGTAGCCTTGTTGGTTTTCACCTCGGGGGCGAATCAACACCTTTTTGGTGCGAATGCTGATATCACCTTCCATTATTTGTGCATTGCTGGTGACTTGTTCTACACCGCTTTGTTGAATGAGCAGGTGTATCTGATCCGGCGCTAAGCGTTTACCTGCCTGGGCTTCGTTATATAAATTTTCTAACATTTCTGAGACTAAGCGAATCAGATCGATATCACCGAGTAACTGGAAATGATTTCCATGGTTGCGGATCTCAATGCCGAGTCGTTTCTCTAGAAGCTTTATATGCTCATTGAATGGCCCGCAAAGATTTGCGAGGAATTCAGCGTTTTCAGGTTCTAGCGTTAACTTTATTGATTGTGCAGTGCTCAACAGGTTAGCCCGCCTTCTGTGGGAAGTTATCGTCTAATTCAGAGCAAAGTAATTCGCCCACTAAAGAGTTTGTGTAGGCTTCGGCAATGTTTACGTCTGCAAAGTGGCCAATAAGATCAGGATTGTCGCAGCGGAAGTTTACCACGCGATTGTTTTCAGTTCGGCCTGATAATAATCCGGGGTCTTTTTTGGAATAACCGTTGACCAGAATGCGCTGAGTGCTGCCTACCATACGGCGACTGATCTGTTGGGCATTTTGAATAATGCGCGCCTGTAGAATTTGTAATCGCTGCTTTTTGGTTTCTTCGTCGATATTATCCGGTAGGTCGGAAGCCGGTGTGCCCGGTCGGCGGCTATAAATAAAGCTATAGCTGTTATCAAAGCCAATATCTTCAATTAGCTTCATCGTTGCAGCAAAATCTGCTTCGCTTTCGTTAGGGAAACCGATGATAAAGTCCGAAGATATTTCGATCTCTGGACGTGCTTTTCGGATGCGGCGTATTTTAGACTTGTACTCAAGGGCAGTATGGCCGCGTTTCATAGCCATCAAAATTTTATCTGAGCCGCTCTGTACCGGTAAATGTAAAAAGCTAACGAGTTCAGGAACATCTTCGTAGGCTTCGATCAGGCTATCGGTAAACTCAACAGGGTGGCTAGTGGTAAATCGGATACGATCAATACCATCAACGGCTGCAACGCAGCGGATGAGCTCGGCTAAATCTGCGGTATCTCCATCGTGTGTATCGCCACAGTACGCATTGACGTTTTGGCCCAGTAAATTTACTTCGCGGACGCCTTGTTCAGCGAGTTCAACGCACTCAGTGATTACATCGTCTAAAGGACGGCTTACTTCTTCGCCACGTGTATAAGGTACAACGCAGAATGTACAGTATTTGGAACAGCCCTCCATAACCGATACGAAGGCTTCTGCGCCTTCAACTTTCGGGGCTGGTAGATGATCGAATTTTTCGATTTCAGGGAAGGATACGTCGACAATACCTACGCCACCTGAATCCGTTTCATCAATCATTTCTGGTAAACGGTGCAGTGTTTGAGGGCCGAAAATCATATCGACATAAGGTGCACGCTTAAGAATCTTATCGCCTTCTTGGCTTGCCACGCAGCCGCCGATACCGATTTTAAGGTCAGGGTTCTTTTCTTTCAGTTTTCGCCAGCGCCCTAGTTGATGAAAGACTTTTTCTTGCGCTTTTTCACGAATAGAACAGGTGTTAAGCAACAGAACATCTGCTTCTTTATCATCTTCTGTTAGCTCTAGTTCATGACTTTCGCCCAGCAGGTCAGCCATACGCGCCGAGTCGTATTCATTCATCTGACAACCGTGGGTTTTAATAAATAGCTTCTTCGCCATTGTTCACCTGTATCTAGCGTATTTCATCTGCCCGAGCGCAAAAATGCGATCGAGCCCATCGAAGGACCGCGCATTATACTTAAGCGGCCAGATAATGAACAGTTTAGAAGGAGTTTAAGGAAATGCTTTTTTGTAACCTTATAAAGGTTAAGGCTCGGTTCCTTAGCTTTATGCTTTTGTAATTTGTGAATAGGTATCTGGTTTAAATTTGCTTGTATCTAATCCACATCGCTAGACTACATCGTTAGACCACCAAGTCCACTTGCTGAAGTGTTCCTGCCTGTCCGTCCTCATTCAGGAAGATGCCCGAGGCTCTGATTTTTCCAGCCATTTCATTGTTGTTCGTGCCAGCGCTTAGCTCCCATTCGGTTTTGTTATAACCTAAATAGAGTGCACCGACGCCCTTTTCGGCAAGTGTAAATAAACTGCTGCTGCCATCGTCGTGTTGTACCCAGATTTTTAGACTGTCCCAAATTGCATCGTTTTCATCGATAAAGCCGTTGTTATCATCATCAAAGTAAGCAAGTTCTTTGAAACCATTACCGCTGCTGGCACCGAATAGTTCGCTACCATCATCAATTTCACCATTACTATTTTTATCTAGTGCGATGTAGCCGCTGCTTTCCGACAGTTGTTGGATAAGTTCGTTATCCCCATCCATATCAATGTCAAAATTTAACGTGTTATTTGTTAATTCAGCCGCTTTGCCGGAAAAATTGATCACTAGAGGATCTTTTAGTGCTGCCCCTAAACGGATTTGCAGGCTTTGATTGTCGCTAGTCGAACGGCTCATGTTGAGGTTCAGGTTAAGATCAATTACTTGGCCATCATCGGTTCTAACCTTTCCCTTTGCCGAAAATTGAAGGAGTTCTTCGGTTTTAGTGGATTCATGGTAACTGTATTCAAAACCGTGCTCTAGATCGCCTGAACCGATAGCAAGGGTGCTTGTATCTTCAATCGATTCGCCTATACCATTGCTTTGTGAAGAGGGGGTATTACTTTCAGCAGAAGCGATATCTAACATGCCGACATGAAACGTTTTTCCGGTGATTCTTTCAAAGAGCTGTTTAAGTAACTCAATTTTCATTTTGTCTTCAGAAGACAGTTCGAAGAGGTTAGATGAGGTGCTGTTTGTTCGTTTTGCTAGCAGTTGCTCAAAGCTATATTTGCCCTCATCTTGCTGCGCCAGTTTCTGGCGTAAGTCTCCGTAAGTTGATTCCTCTTTGTTAGAGTCGCTGACCTGTCTGATCTCTACTCTTTCGGTATGGCTACCTGAGACCAGGTTTTCTTTATTAAAAGCATCCCCTGCTCGGACATAACCTTCGGTTATATGTTCGCGTATTTCAGTATGACTGCTTTTTTGAGTTGTGCTATCGAGTGCTATTTCAGAGGCTGTGATACGCATGGCGCCACCATCTACTATAGGAACAGCGAAGGCCGTGATCAGAGGCCTTTGGTATGAGAACGGAGCGCAAGAGCTATTATGAGCTCTGTTGCGCGAAACTTAACTCTATTTAGCTGTTCAAGTATTAACGAATGCAGTAGTTATCGGCCGGATAATATTTTTTAGAAGTGCTTATCGGTCATTATGAAGTTTTTTCACGTTAGGTCACTTATGTAGCAGTGTTTTGGAAGGGCGGTCAGGGATCTCTCTTGCAAGTTTGGGCAGGAGGTAGCCTGGCAATAACGCTTGTAACTTGGAGAAAATTTCAATGGCGTGTTCATCGCTAATATTGAAGTGATGAGCACCTTTTACTGGGTCTAAGGTGAACAGATAGTATGGCAAAATACCTGAGTGGAATAATTTTTCGCTTAAATACTGTAATGTTTCAACGCTATCATTTACGCCTTTGAGTAGGACAGATTGGTTAAGGACGGTGACGTTGGCGGTTTTAAGCTGAGTAACAAGCTCGCTTGTTTGGTGGTCTATCTCATTGGGATGGTTTGCATGTAGAACCATGACGTTATCAAAACGGCTGCGTTGTAATATTGAGACGAAGTTAGGCGTGATACGCTGAGGAATAACCACAGGCAAACGTGTATGTATACGTAATCGTTTTAGGTGAGGAATTCTCTCTAAATCGGTGATCATTTTTTCTAAACGTTCATCCGACGTGGCTAAAGGATCGCCCCCTGACAATATGACTTCGCTAATGCTGGGATCGCTTTTCAAATAATCTAATACTTGCTGCCATTGCTCCGGCCCTAAACGATTCTCTTGGTAGGGGAAATGTCGTCTAAAGCAATAACGGCAGTTGATTGCGCAAGCGCCCGTCATAATGATAAGCACGCGCCCCGTGTATTTATGAATCAAACCATCGTGATGGTTTGCGTCCATTTCTGCTAATGGGTCAGTGATATAACCACTGACTTGTTCCGTTTCAGTGTTGATCGGTAGAACTTGTCGAAGAAGCGGGTCGTTTATGTCGCCTTTTTTTATTTTTGACAGGTAGGGCTGGGGGACCTTTAGGGCAAACTCTCTCGCACCATTGATAGCTCCCTGAAGAAAATCTTGAGGGAGTTCGAGTAGATCAATGAGCTGTTGAGGGTCGTTAATGGTGTGGCTTAATAGCTGCTGCCATGAAGCGTTATTGTCGATCTGCAAGACTTTAGGGAAGGAATTCATAAGGTTTTTAGATAGATTGGCAGCTGAAAGTTGCTCGCATTTTCCTTTCAAGTAGAATGTGTGTCAATTTTACTGCCAACGGTATGTTGGTTGAATGACAAATTATAAGAGATGCATAGAACATTATGGCTAACTTTTCTTCTAACCAGTTTAAAAACGGTATGAAAGTAATGATCGACGGCGACCCATGTTCAATGGTCGACGTGGAATTTGTAAAGCCGGGTAAAGGTCAGGCTTTTACACGCGTTAAATTACGTAACTTAATGTCGGGTCGTATTTGGGAGCGTACTTTTAAATCTGGTGAGAGCGTTGAAGCGGCTGATGTTATGGATACTACGATGGAGTATTCATACTACGATGGTGAGCTTTGGTACTTTATGGATCCAAATACCTTTGAACAGGTAGGTGCAGACGAAAATGCTGTTTCTGAAGCGAAGCCTTGGTTGAAGGAACAAGACTCGGTAACGGTGACACTTTTTAATGGTAACCCGATCGCGGTTACGCCACCGAACTTTGTTGAGTTAGAAGTGGTAGAAACTGATCCAGGTCTTAAAGGTGACACCGCGCAAGGTGGTTCTAAACCTGCGACCCTTGCGACAGGGGCGGTTGTTCGTGTTCCTCTGTTTATTAACCAGGGTGAAGTCTTAAAGATTGATACGCGTACCGGTGAATACGTTTCGCGCGCATAAATTTTATAGTGTAAAAAAAACGGCAGCTGAGGCTGCCGTTTTTGTTTCTGGTTTTTGAATCTTTTTATTAGGTTATTTGATGTCGAACTGGCAACCCACTGCATCGATGGATGCATTACGTAAACGCGCTGAAATGTTTGCATATGTTAGGCATTTTTTTGCTAAACGCGATGTAATGGAAGTGGATACACCAGTGATGTCTCATTGCGCTGTGAGTGATCCATTTATTGATAGTATTGAGGTTCAATATCATCCTGCTATGGGGGGTGAACCATCAACGCTGTATCTACAAACCTCTCCGGAATATGCAATGAAACGCTTGTTGTCTGCCGGGAGTGGTGCCATCTATCAGATGAGCAAAGTGTTTCGCAATGGAGAGTATGGTCACCGGCACAATCCTGAATTTACCATGCTGGAGTGGTATCAGCCAGGTTATGATGAGCAGCAGCTCATGGATGAAGTAGAAGCATTGGTTGGGCCTCTTCTTGGTGTTGAGCAAATTGAGAGAGTTACTTATTCGGACCTTTTTCAACGTTATCTAGGATTTCGTCCTGAGCTTGTTGATATTCGTTATCTGAAAAATGAAGCGCTTAATCATATTGATATTGAGTTGGAGGATAATGATCCAGATACGTGGTTAAATTTATTAATTACTCATGTGATTGAGCCGCAGTTAAAACGTTTACCCGCCGTGTTTGTTACAGAATATCCAGCATCGCAAGCGGCTTTGGCTAAAGTTCGCGTTAATGCTAATGGCAACAAAGTTGCCGCGAGATTTGAGTTATTTGTGAATGGAATAGAGTTGGCGAATGGTTATCATGAGCTCACTGATTTTCGAGAACAGCAAAGGCGACTAGATCTGGACCAATCTCAAAGGGAAAAGCTTGGGTTGCCTCTGCGTCCACTTGATCAGCGGTTAGTCGATGCGCTAGAGCATGGTATGCCGGATTGTGCTGGCGTTGCTCTCGGCATTGATCGACTGTTAATGCTATCAAATAGTGCAGTCTCTATTGCGGAGGTTATGCCTTTTGATCACACTCGGGCATAACAGGATGATAGGCCCTACCTATTATGAAATTAAGTAGGGCTTAACCTATTCTATTTAAGCAGGTAGCTCATTGATGATAGCTGCTTTAATACGGCGAATAGCTTCTTCTAATGTACTTCTAGGGCAGCCAAAATTTAAGCGCATATAATTAGCATCCCCAAAGTCACGGCCTGGAGACATTCCGACACCGGCTTGTTCAAAAAAATGAGCTGGATTGGTTAATTTGGCGCCTGAAATATCGATCCAAGCAAGATAGGTCGCTTCAATGGGTAGCAACTTAAGCCCAGGAATAAGGTTTATCTCACGTTGCAAGTAATCTCTATTTTCGCGTAAGTAGTCTAGTTGTTGTTGATTCCACTCATCGCCTGCTTTATACGCAGCAATCGCCGCGGTATACCCAAGCAAGTTGACGTCGGGCACTATTCCTTTACGAACGTTGATAAATTGTTGGCGAAGTTGTTTGTCGGTAATAATGGCAAATGAGCAGCCTAATCCCGCGATGTTGTATGTTTTACTTGGCGCCATCAGCGTAATGGTTCGTCGAGATATCTCTTCGCCTATCGATGCAATTGGGGTGTGCTGTAAGCCGGCCTCTAAAATAAGATCGCAATGGATCTCATCGGAACATATGTACAGATCATGCTGGATGATTATGCTCGCGAGCGCTTCTAATTCCTCTTGGCGATAGACCGCACCGCCAGGATTGTGAGGGTTACAGAAAAGTAGCAAGCGAGAACGGTCAGTTAAGCTTTTTTCCAGAGCATCTAAATCGATCGTGAAGTGTTGATTGTTTTCTTTGAGTGGAACCGTGCAGACTTCACGATCTGACAGTCTAGGGGCGGACATGAACGGCGGGTAAACAGGCTTGGGTGAAATAACGGTGTCGCCGCTTGCACCAACCGCGCGGCAGGCCAAGTTTAGTCCGCAAACAAGACCGGGGAGCCAGACAATATCATCACTACTAATCTGCCATTGGTAAAGGGATTGCATTCGCTCGATAACGAGCTGATTTAATTCCGTAGGCACGTTAGTGTAGCCAAAAACGCCATGATCTATACGTTCATGGAGAGCTTCGATAACTGAAGGGGGGGACATGAAATCGGTATCAGCAACCCACATCGGTAAAATGTCGCTGTCGCCGTACTTTTCCCATTTCTGGCTGGCGGTTCCTTTTCGGTTTACTTGGCGATCGAATTTTTTATCCATTATGGCCTTCTTTTTGTTAGGTGAAGAGGCAAAACTTTGGTTGCAAATCATCGCTCTGGCGCTATAGTGGGTGGTCACTGGATAACCACGCAGATCCCTGTAGCCATAAGCTATCAAGAGAGTATTACAACGCTGATCATTATTTCCAGTAAATAGTGATTTTTATGCGTTGGTAACTGTTGTTCTCAATGCAGAGTATAGTTCTCTTATATCCACTTTTATGTCCAGTTTTTTGTAAAGAATTTAGAGAGCAGCGATAATAATAAGTATTGATCGCTGATGAGTAGGTTTGGAGCGCTCCTGATGAATAACGATAACCGTGTAATAATTTTTGATACAACTTTGCGTGATGGCGAGCAGAGCCCAGGCGCATCTATGACGCGTGATGAAAAGCTGCGTATTGCTAAGCAGTTAGAAAAGATGCGTGTTGATGTTATTGAGGCTGGTTTTGCTATCGCGTCTCAAGGGGATTTTGAGTCGGTTAAAGCTATTGCCGAAGCGGTAACTGAAAGCCGAATCTGTTCTTTATCTCGAGCACTCGATGTCGACATCGATCGTGCAGGTGAAGCATTGCAAAATGCAGCAATGGGCCGTATTCATACTTTTATTGCGACCTCTCCGATTCATATGAAGTATAAGCTTCAAATGGAGCCTGATCAGGTAGTTGAACAAGCTGTTAAGGCTGTTACTCGTGCCCGTAATTTGATCGACGATGTCGAGTTTTCCTTAGAAGATGCAAGTCGTTCAGAATTAGATTTTATGTGCCGAATCATTGAGAAGGTCATTGATGCTGGTGCTAGAACAATTAATATCCCCGATACTGTAGGTTATGCAGTGCCTGGTGAGTTCGCTCATACGATCAGCCAGTTGATTCAGCGTATCCCAAATGCTGATAAAGCTATTTTTTCTGTGCATTGTCACAACGATCTAGGGTTGGCTGTGGCTAACTCTCTGGCTGCGGTTGGCGCGGGTGCGCGCCAAGTTGAATGTACTATTAACGGTTTGGGTGAGCGGGCAGGTAATGCATCGCTGGAAGAGATCGTAATGGCTATTAGAACCCGTAAGGACTCTTTAGCTGTTGAAACGAATATCGATACTACTCAAATTGTGCCGGCTTCCCGTTTGGTGTCCAGCGTAACTGGATTCCCAGTACAGCCAAATAAGGCGATTGTCGGCGCTAACGCGTTTGCCCATGAGTCAGGTATTCATCAGGATGGCGTCCTAAAACATCGTGAAACTTACGAGATCATGACCGCGCAAGATGTTGGTTGGAATACCAATCGTATGGTCTTGGGTAAGCATTCTGGCAGAGCCGCATTCCGTAGTCGTCTTGAGGAACTGGGCACAACGCTGTCATCTGATCTAGAACTAAATAATGCGTTTTCTCGATTTAAGGAACTTGCGGATAAAAAGCATGAAATCTTCGATGAAGATCTTGTTGCACTAGTCAGTGATACTCGGGCGTCGGCGAACAGCGAGCAATTTAAGTTGAGTAGCTTAGCGGTTACCTCTCAAACAGGTGAAACACCTAGCGCTAAAATTGTGATGCAAATGGGTGACGAAGAAAAAAGTGCAGAAGCTGAAGGCGGTGGTCCTGTTGATGCTACTTTTAAAGCCATTGAGTCAATCGCTCAGTCGGGTGCTAGTTTGCAGATCTATTCTGTGAATGCCGTCACCGAAGGAACAGACTCGCAAGGTGAAGTGACGGTTCGTTTAGAAAAAGGTGGGCGTATCGTCAACGGACTAGGAGCTGATACGGATATTATTATCGCTTCGGCGAAAGCTTATATACATGCGTTGAATATGTTGGAAGCGAATGTCCAGAAAGCGCACCCTCAAGTTTAGCCCAGGAAAGGCATAACGTTGTGAATATGGAGCAGGAGACGCTTCGCCATCAGTATTTGGAAGCTATCGGTGTGTCTAGCTGGCTTCCTTGTGCCGTTTTGCCTGGTGCTGCAGCGTCCGCTGATTGGATTAATGATTTCAGTTATCCTGCTCCCAATATCCCCTTTGAATCAGATCGAGCCATCTCTGCGAGAGCGGTCTTAGGGCAGCCTAATGCACTCTCTACTTCGGCACCGGCTAGCAATAAAGCCAGTGCTGAAAGTGCGCAGCAAGGAATGTCTCAAGCGCGAGCAGCTTTAGGCTTATCGGTAGAGCCCGTTTCACAAAGTGTTTCTACTAGCCACGAGAAAGTAAATAGCTCTTCCAGTATAGGGAAGGAAGCTAGTTTAGCTGGTGATGTTGAGCAGGTAGTAACTCCGCCATCCATTGCTGCTATTGATGAGATCGCCGATGAGCCGCCTAACTTCAAATTAG
Source organism: Neptuniibacter victor (assembly GCA_027943745.1). GTDB lineage: Bacteria > Pseudomonadota > Gammaproteobacteria > Pseudomonadales > Balneatricaceae > Neptuniibacter > Neptuniibacter victor. The sequence goes on from AP025763.1 coordinate 517,639, forward strand.
CATTCCAGCGTTTAGGCGATTTTCTTATTGTTGATAGCTTGCCGCCCCAAGGCGGTGTTTTTTCTGATAACTATCAGATATTGGCGCAAGCCATTGTGAACGCTGTTGGTGCTGTTGATGATAACAAGGGGCATGTATTTATGTTGCCTTGGCCTATGTTTGCCAGCAAAACTTTAGATCAGGGGCATCAGCAAGCATCTATTGCGGTTCAGCATAAGCTTGATAAAGAGTTGCAAGCATCTTCGTTTAAAGCGGTGTTGCTATTTGGTGAAGCAGCGGCCCAAATGGTGTTGGCACGAAAAGAATCTCTTGATGAGCTGAAAGGAATTAGCTTTGAAGTTCGATCCGGTATTAAGGCGATCGCAAGCCATAGTTTTACTGAAGCGATGCAGTTGCCTGGCATTAAAAAACAGATTTGGCTTGATCTTCAGCCCCTTGTCGTCGGTTTGTCCTCTTCGTAATGATCGCTATTAAATCATTATGTGAGCATGACCTACGGGCATTAAGTTGTCTTCAAAAAAAATGTTTTTCCCACGAGTGGTCAGACGCTCAAATAATGCAGCAGCTTCAGCATAAGCGTGCCTTGTCGTTGGGTGTGTTTGATCCGGAATTGATTGGTTTTATATTCATTCGTACTTTGCTTGATGAGGCGGAGTTGCTACAAATAGCGGTAGCTCCTACTAAGCAAGGTAAAGGCTTTGCGCAGAGCCTGCTTGATGCGCTCATTACCCAGTTAAAAGAGGAGGGGATTTCGCGCTTAATGTTAGAAGTTCGACGTTCAAATAATTCAGCGCTCTCTCTTTATCGTCATTATGGCTTTGTTGAAGAGGGTATGCGCAAGGCATATTACCCTAGTTTGGGTGCTGGTGGACAAAGGGAAGATGCTTTGTTGCTCAGCTTCTATTGTTCAGGTAAGTAGAATTCACTTCTATTTCGACCATTTTCTTTCGCTTTATACAGCGCTTCATCTGCTTGTTTTAATAGGCTTGTAGGCGTTTCCGCATTGCTCAGAGTGGAGCTAATCCCCATGCTTACCGTAACATGTGCTGCGACGCTCGAATGGGCATGCGGTAAATTGGCATTTTGCAATTCGCTAATGATTTTGGCAGCGACTTCTGCTGCTCCGTCAGCGGTTGTATCCGGCAATACGATAACGAATTCTTCTCCACCATAACGGGCAAGTAGATCGTGAGAGCGGTGTAAGCACTGCTTGAGTAGCTTGGCGACAGCTTTTAAGCATTCATCACCTTGCTGGTGGCCGTAGTTATCGTTATAGGGTTTGAAGAAATCGATATCGAGCATAATCACGGCAAGTTCAGTGGTTTTGCGTTTGCTTCGTTTCCACTCTTTCAGTAGATTGTTTTCTAGATCTCTGCGATTAGATATCTTAGTTAGAGGGTCTTGTGTGCTTAATTTCTCAAGTCTTGAATTGGCAGCATCAAGTGCTTTCTTCATATTAGCGATGCGTTCCATTGCCAATATTTTAGCTTTTAAAACAATCGGGCTAACCGGTTTGGTTAGATAATCATCCCCACCTGCGTCAATGCCTTCTTCGTAGTGCTTTTCATCGCATTGACCACTTAAGAATATAATTGGAAACCAATCATCAGGGAATCGCCGACGAACTTCTCGTGTTAGTTCAAAGCCATTTAAGCCAGGCATTTCAACATCGGTGAGCATTAAGTCAATTCCACCTTCAGCGAGGATGGGTAACGCTTCCTCATCTCGGCCGGCGGTGATAGGCGTATGCCCTGCATCGACAATAACTGCACTGATTATTTCACGAATAAAACGATCATCATCTACAACGAGGATCTTCATCTGTACTCCAACTTAAGCAACCGTCCTTGGCAAGATGATATGGATCAAAAAGTGAACCAATATACTTATCATATGCGTACATAAAGAATGTTCAATGTAAAATGGAGAATATTTTTTATAAGTTGGTATTTATGAGCTTCTCACAAGGGCTATTAAGTGATTTTTGGGTGGTTGTTGCTGCGGTTATCTATGTGATAGCTTTGCTTTTAGCGATGCGTCATGCCCCTTGGAAAGTGCTGATGACAAATCGTGTGTTACAGCATATGTTATTTGGCGCGACTGTGCTGCTGATGGCCATGTGGTCTATGCGAGCAGGGATCTCTCCAGGGTTAGGTATCCATTTTCTTGGCTTGACGGTGATGACCTTAGTGTTTGGTTGGGATCTGGCGATATTGTCGGCGACGCTTGCGTTGTTAGGTATGGCCTTATTGGGCAAGGAAAGCTGGGATGGTTTATTTATAAATGGCGTTTGCTCAGTGCTGCTTCCGGTCGCGACAACCTATATGATTCATTGGTGGGTGGATCATAAAATGGGTAAAAACTTTTTTGTTTTTCTGTTCATCTGTGGTTTTTTTGCCGCTGGAGTATCGTCGGCTGTCTCGGGTATTGCGACGAGTCTGTTGTTGGTGATGGATGGTGTCTATACTTTTGAAAAGGTCTTTATCGAGTATATTCGTTATTTACCGTTGATAATGTTCCCTGAAGGCTTGATGAATGGGATTTTTTTAACGGGTATGTTGGTTTTTCATCCCGATTGGGTGAGAGCTTTCGATGCAAAGGCTTATATTGATGATCAGTGATATCGTTATTATCGTTTTACTGGGCGTTTAGATAGTTTTCTTTGTAGCGTTCTGCGATGCATCCCTAACGCTCTGGCCGTTGCTGAAATGTTACCTTCGTGTTCATTGAGTACTTTCTGAATATGTTCCCATTCTAAGCGGTTGACTGACATCGGTTGCTCAGTTACTTCGATATCAGCGTCAGCTTCTACTTTGTTCAACGCCGCTAGGATCTGGTCAGCATCGGCAGGCTTGGGCAAATACTGAGTGGCGCCGAGTTTAATGGCTTCTACTGCGGTGACTATACTTGCATAGCCTGTGAGCATAAGAATGCGCATGGAAGGGTTTGCTGCTTTTAATAAAGGTATCAGGCTTAGGCCTGAGTTTCCTTCCATTTTCAGATCAACCGTAGCAAAATCGGGCAGCCAATTTTTGATGGTGAGCTCTGCCTCTTCTGCGCTGCGGGCAACTTGTACTTCAAATTCTCGTCGTGTCATTGCGCGTGAAAGAACGCGGGTGAATGCTGGGTCATCGTCGACAATAAGAAAACGCTTATTCATTTTTGGGCTCTATAGGTAATGTGACTTCGGTTAGTGTTCCGCCTTCAGGGTGATTGTATAAGCGAACATCTCCAGCGTAGCGAGCTAATGTCGTAGCGGTTAGAAAAAGACCGATACCAAGCCCTTTTCCTTTGGTTGTTACAAAAGGTTTACCTAAATTATCACTTTGTTCTAGGCTAATTCCTGGCCCCCAGTCATGAATACGAAAATATACCTGTTGCTGATCCCAGTCGAGTTCAATTTGGATGTTTTTAGGCTCAGCATCCGCTGCATTATTGAGCAGATTTAGCAGTGATTGGCGTAGAGAAGTGGTACAGCTAAGTAAAGGCGGCTCTCCGGTGGCAATGGTGGAGAATGTTTTAGTGACTTCTGGTCGCTGGACCATGAGCTGATCAATCGTTTCTTTCACCAATTGAGATGCGGGTAAAAGCTGCGTGGTTGATTGCTCGTGTTTTACGCTTTGTGTCATCTGCTTTAGACGACCAGAGCAGACCTCTGTTTGTTGGTAGAGCAGTTTTAAATCGTCTACCAGATCGGGTTTGTCAGCATATTCATGCTCGAGTTCTTTCAGTAACACCTGCATCGTACTTAATGGGGTGCCAAGTTCATGCGCTGTCCCAGCAGCCATGGTTGCAAGCGATAGTAGCTGTTGGTCTTGTATATGCTTTTCTCGTTCTTGCTCAAGCTTATCTTGTTGTTGTTGCATAGAGCTTCGCATTCTTACAATAAAGTAGGTAACAACCAGAACGGTTAGCAGGAAATTGATCCACATACCTAGGATATGTATGTCAAAAAGTTCCATTATTCGGTGTTGGTGGCTGTCACTTAAGCGAACCAGCGGCTCATAGTAAAAAAGCAGAGAGCTATAAATAGCAACCACCATTGCAGAAATTAGCCATACATAACGCCTAGATAGTGTGGCTGAAGCAATGATCAAAGGAACGAGGAGAAGAAATATAAACGGATTTGTGGCTCCCCCCATATGGAATAGTAGGGCGCCATAGAGTGACATATCGGCAATAAGTTGCGTGAAAAACTCAGGCTCCGTAACCGGCCAAGGTGAGAATAATCGTGCGTAAGTAATCAGGTTGAGAAAAGCTAATACGGCAAGTGTTGAGCCGATTAGCCATACATCTAAATCTGCTTGTAACCCATAGATGGCAAAAATAACGGCAACGCACTGACCAAATAAGGTCACAGTACGTATATAGGAAAGCTGTAATAAATTATCGCGATGGTTGGCCATGGCGGCGATTATAGCATTAGACAACTAAAAATCAGGCGAGGCAAAATGTCGCAGTTAAGGTAATTTTTTATAGTAGGGGTATAATGCCCGCTTCTCTCACCTCTACTATGATTTATGCTGATGAGTATCCTGCAAGAAGAAGTTAATCAACGTCGTACCTTTGCTATTATTTCTCACCCTGATGCGGGTAAGACAACAATAACTGAAAAATTGCTGTTGTTCGGGCAGTTAATTCAGCAAGCGGGAACGGTTAAGGGCAAGAAAAGTGATCGCCATGCTACATCGGACTGGATGTCTATGGAGCAAGAACGTGGTATTTCTATCACTTCCTCAGTGATGCAGTTTCCCTATAATGACCGCATGGTTAACCTTCTTGATACACCGGGCCATGAGGATTTCTCTGAAGATACTTATCGTACTTTAACCGCGGTAGATTCTGCATTGATGGTTGTTGATGGCGCCAAAGGTGTTGAGGCTCGTACCATTAAACTAATGGATGTTTGTCGGCTGCGTGATACGCCGATATTTTCATTTGTTAACAAGGTGGATCGTGAGATTCGGGATCCTATTGAGTTGCTGGATGAGATCGAAGAGGTCTTGAAAATTGAGGCGGCACCTATCACTTGGCCTATCGAGATGGGACCAAGATTCAAAGGTGTTTATAACCTTTATACGGACACAATTCATGTGTTCCAGCCAGGGCAAGGTCATACGATTCCAGAAGATGTGCAGATTCAAGGGCTCGAAAGTGACGAGGCTAAAGAGCTGCTTGGTGAGGTTTATGATGACTTCATTGAAGAGGTTGAATTGGTCCGTGGAGCAACTCACGAATATGATCAAGAGGCCTTTCTTTCGGGCAAGTTGACGCCTGTGTTCTTTGGTACGGCGTTAGCAAATTTTGGCGTTCGAGAGATGCTAAATGATTTCGTTAAATGGGCGCCTTCGCCTATTGCGAGAGCAACAACTTCTCGTGTTGTTGATCCAACTGAAGAGAAGTTTAGTGGCTTTATATTTAAAATCCAGGCAAACATGGATCCTAAGCATCGAGATCGTATTGCTTTTATGCGTATCTGCTCCGGCAAATACAGTAAAGGCATGAAAATGCGTCACAGCCGTATTAATAAAGACGTTAAAATTGCTGATGCAGTGACCTTTATTGCCGGCGATCGTGAAAACGTTGAAGAAGCTTGGTCTGGTGACATTATTGGGCTTCATAATCATGGCACTATTCAGATAGGGGATACATTTACGGCAGGGGAAAACCTTAAATTTACAGGTATTCCTCATTTTGCGCCTGAGATGTTTCGTCGAGTGAGACCACTCGATCCATTGAAAATGAAACAGTTGCAGAAAGGTTTGCAGCAATTGTCGGAAGAGGGGGCAGTTCAGCTGTTCCAGCCATTTAAAAATAATGACTTAATCTTAGGCGCAGTAGGTCAGTTACAGTTTGATGTGGTTGTTTTCCGATTAAAGGATGAATACAAGGTCGAGTGTAAGTACGAACCTATCAGTGTACAAACTGCGCGCTGGGCTGAATGTGAAGATGAAAAAATGTTGGCTGATTTTCAGAAGAAAAATCATGACAACCTTGCTACTGATGGTAGTGGCTTGCTCACCTATTTGGCCCCGACAAGAGTTAATTTGAGTTTGGCTGAAGAGCGTTGGCCTGATGTTGCTTTTAGAGCGACTCGAGAACACTAATCAAATATAAGCTTGGCTGCTTGCAGCCAAGTTTTCTTCGTTCTACTCTTTGTTAATGCAGCTAATCGATACGCATTGCCATCTTGATTTTCCTCAGTTCGATAATGATCGGGCTCATATCATTAATGCAGCCTCCTCTGTAGGGGTGTCAGATATTGTGGTGCCAGGGGTAACTGCGAAGGAGTGGCCACGTTTACAGGCTTTGGTTGCTTCACGTCCCTCTTTGCATGCTGCATTGGGTTTGCACCCCTGCTTTTTAAGTCATCACTCTGATAATGATCTAAGTTTATTAGAGCGAGAGCTGGCTCAAGGGGGAGTGTGTGCGATCGGAGAGATCGGCCTAGATCTCTTTATCCAAAATCCTAACGTTGATATGCAGTTGTTCTTTTTGCAAAAACAGTTGGCGTTAGCGCTCACTTTTGATCTTCCTGTGTTGCTCCATGTTAGAAAAGCGCATGATCAAATGTTAAAGGAACTACGGCGTATTAAACTGCCGAAGGGGGGAATCGTCCATGCATTTTCAGGAAGTGAACAGCAGGCGAGGCAGTACCTATCGTTAGGCTTTAGGTTGGGGGTTGGAGGAACCGTTACTTATGAGCGTGCAAGCAAGCTACGTAAGATTGTCTCGATCTTGCCCTTAGAGTCTTTTGTATTGGAAACCGACGCCCCTGACATGCCTCTAAGTATGTACCGAAATGAGGTGAATCAGCCTGCGAGAGTGTTGGATGTTGCGAGTAGTATTGCGTCTATAAAGGCATGTTCTGTAGAGGATGTGGCTGCAGCAACCTCACGTCAAGCGCTGCAGCTAATAGGCTTGTAACTGTTGTTAATTGCCTAATGTGAACAGGTCGTTCTGAATAACGGATAAAGTCTCCCAGACAACGTTGGTTTTTTCATTTTTGGGGATTTTGAAATAACGTCCTTCGTTACCAATAGGGAGCGCTTTATAGCTTTTATCTGCTGGATTCATGACTATGCGCATCAGCGAAACAGGGTAGTTCGGGCCTTTTACTTCAGCTCCGTACTCTTTCTCTATTGGTCTTAATTTTGTTCTTGATGAAACAACCTTTGTCATATCGTAGCAGCGGTTGCTGTTACCTAAACAGAGGAAACGGTATTTGGTATCTATTAAGTAATAGCTGTTATCAGCAGGTGGCTTATCGCTTGATGTCAGTGCATCCATGCTGATGCAACCGCTTAAACTTAAAATGCTGGTTAGAATAATGAGCGCTCGCATGGCAATTTCCTTATGTGTGATTAGCAGATATCTTCAAATGGATTGCAAAGATCTAAACTCACGGGGTTAGTGTAACCTGGCAGTTTGATCTGTTGATCGCTGATCTGCAAATCTTCGCCTTGCAGTACATTGTGATCGTATAGATAAATTGGTTTTGCTTCGCCTCGCAATGCTGCTTGGTCATAAGCTGTGGCGCTGAGGCGTGTCTTTTCAAGTTTTGCTTCGTACTCGCAGAGCTGGCTTTTTGAGTAGCGTTTACTTAGCATCTGTTTAACGATATGAGGCGCTAAAACGGGTGCTGAAGCATTGTTACCACCAAACCCTTTCGAATTTAGTAGTACAGAATCCATACCGGTAGCGCCGACATCTATATGTTGATTGCTAAGTAATAGATTGCTTTGGTGGATATCACTTGCAAATTCAGGTGTTGTTAAAATGCCAGGAATGTAGCCGTATTTCCAAGTGCCAAGAGATGTACTCAATTGGTCGCCTCCAGCGGTGCCTTGGGAGTGACCTAAGTAAGATTTGACGGCTGCAACTGGCCAGCTTTTTATTGAGAATGCTTTGGCTGTTTCGTTGATAACATGGGACTCGGTAACACGGTTTTGAGGAGTGCTTGTGCCGTGAGCTTGTACGAAACTGCGATGCTGGAGAGAGTCGTCACCTAGCATCTTACGAAGCAATGATGCTGACTTAGCGAGCGTAATATAGTTGCCAACGCCAGGCGCTGAGATCGATTTTTTATGTCCATCAGCGTTAACGAATACTTCAGGAACCGCCCCATAGATTTCAGCACCAAGCTCTATTGCTAGGTCATCACTCATGAGAAGAACGAACTGGCTGCTTTCTCCAATGGTAAATCCACAGTTATTGCCGAATGGGCGACATGCTTGACGGTAGTGCTCTTCCTGAAGCTCGGATAGATTATCCAGTGCTTTTAGATCTTTGTCTTCAGCAAGCGCTCCCATCGCACGGAAGCCTTCAATAATCTCAGGAGTGACGGGGGCGTCACTGCCGCCTACCAATACTACTTTTCGTCGTCCTGATTTTATGTCATTTACGCCGCTGCGAAGATTGTATAAAAAGGTTGCGCATGCGCCTAGAGCACCGCCGGTAGTTCCAACATTGCCTAAAACGTAGGCATTTACAAAATCAGCAGGCATCTGAGCGTAACCTAGAGGCATCTGCTTGGATGTTGTTCGTTTTCCTAACGCGGCGAACTTTGTTAGACCGCCAAAGCCAAAGTCATCAAGTTGGCCGATTGAGTTGCTAGCATAAACGGCAATCTGATCAGGAGAAACGCGATCGGTAATGGTTTTGAACGGAATGCCGCTGGATGAAATTGCATCGGATGCGGCAAAGACGGTCATCTGTAAATTGCGTGGGTGGTTGCGTGATTGATAAAGCTTTCCAGGTTCAAAGCCACTGGGAAGCTGTCCCGCAGACTGGACCGGGGCTGTCTTAGTGTCAGGAATGATTGCATCCATCTGTCCCGTTACTTCAATATCAAATTGCCCAGGAGTACTTTCTGTTACTTGCCAGTTATTAGGGATGTTGACAGGCATTTGGCGTTTGCGGAGACGAAATTTAAGTGTGTTATCGCCGCAATTTAGCGATGCTGATTTGTTAAACATCACGTTTTCAACGTCGAAACAGCTTTTTTCAATGCGACGAATCAGCGTACTTTCTAATAGTTGATTGCGTAAGTCTTTAATAAGATCAGATGCATTACAAACTATGCCATCTTGATTGATATATTGGCCATTTGATGATGTTGCTAATCCCGTAAGAATGGCTAGATCAGTCAGCGTTTCTTCTTGTGACTGTGGGTCGAGTTTATCAATGATGAGGCGGCGATATGCGTGATGAAAAGAAGCACGTCCAGCAGGGTTTATACCACCAAAACCAACAATGACAGGAAGCTGGGACAATTGAATCTCCTCAAGACGGGTGAAGCTTAGTTAAACGGACGGCAAATACAGGCTCAAGTGAACTTGTTGAAAATAATGTTGCCTAAATTGATCTGATTATTTTATCGGGGTTTATCCTGACTGACTAGCAGGAATCCGTTATTTATCTGTTTTTTAGTCAGTGTTTATTCAGCAAAACTAGCGTTATCATAGGCTGATAGTCACTTTTATGGAGTTTGTTATGAAAAAGCTGTTCGCGGTTTGTGTTGCAGGGATCATTTTATCAGGGTGTCAGACGATCGATCCCTACACGGGGGAGCAGAAAGTAGGAAACACAACCAAGGGTGCAGGAATTGGTGCGATTGCTGGAGCGGTGCTTGGCGCTGCTGTTTCAAGTAAAGATGATCGTGGTAAAGGTGCGTTAACGGGGGCTTTGGTTGGCGGTGCAGTAGGTGGTGGCATTGGCTATTACATGGACCAGCAAGAAGCTTTGTTGCGTCAAGAGCTACAGGGGACTGGCGTTCAGGTTGAGCGTATTGGTGATTCGATTCGTTTGATTATGCCTGGGAATATCACATTTGCACTGAATTCAGATCGTATAGCTAATAACTTTTATTCGGTACTGGATTCTGTGGCTAAGGTATTGGTTAAGTTCGATAAAACAGAATTAAATGTTGATGGATTTACGGATAGTTCTGGGTCGTTTGAATATAATCAGCAGTTGTCAGAACGCCGTGCGGCTCGGGTTGCGGACTACCTTGTTGGATCAGGTATTTCTCAACTTAGAATTAATGCGCGTGGATATGGTGAGCGCTACCCAGTGGCGGATAATAAAACATCGGTAGGTAGATCGCAGAATCGACGGGTTGAAATCAATATCAGCGGTAGTCGTCGATAGTTATGATAAAACGCCCCTGTCATTATTGTTTATAGGGGCGTTGATGATCTTTAGTATCTTGAATTAATTGGCGATTGCTAAATCGCCAGGGCGAATATTGTTAGATTCAGCAGCATTGCCTATGCGGCCAGAGGAAAAACCCGGCTGAACATCATTGATGATCAAGGTTTGCTGTGTATTGCTAAGTTGGGTATTTGCCTGCATCTGCGGGGTAAAAAACGTAGAGCGTCTGTAAATTGTGAGCTTGTCTCCACGTTTTATTCCCTGTTGTTTTCCTGCATTGATCCAAATTGTTTTGTCTTCTACGCGAGTGATGCGGCTGCTGAAGGGTTCGCATTGGAGTTCATCCGATAAATTACTAACAATCTTGTTCTGCAGTGCTTTAACTTTCTTACCATAATCCTGTTTAGCAAAGCCTGCTGTATCAAAGCCTGTGGAAATGGTTCGATCTATATTCCAAAGGCCCGCAGTTTGGTAATGTTTTTGGCTAATTAAATGCCCAGAGAAACCGTCATAGACGAAGAGATCTATCTCGAAATTACGCAGATGTCTTTTACTCTTATAATCAAGTTTATTATATAGATCGATGAAGTAATTGCTCTCAGCGTGAGTTCTAGGGTCAATCATTGAAATATCACGAATAATTCCCGTCACAACATAATTAACATCCATCTGTCCTGTTGTGCTGAGCATGCTAGTGAGTGTTCCGTCATCTAATCGCGATGTGCTTGCTTGGTGAGGGTTAGCGAAAAGGCTAACATTGCCAGCGTTAAGCGCGGTGACGCTGCCGTGCTGATTAAAAGCGAGAGCCAGTTGCGTAGGGAAAGCGCTACTAATGGTATGGAATCCGCCAAGGTTCGCTTGTTTTGGCGTGCTAAGCGGGAAGGCGGCTACGGCGATCTTTTTAATGTAACGATTGCTTATTCCGTTGCTGCAGCCTTCATCAATATTAACGTCTGCTTTAATGCGGATATGTAAAACGGTGCCGACTATTTTTTCATCTACGATCTCAATATTGGATACTTGCCCAAGTGTGCTTATCTGCATATTGTCGATTTCTAGCACGCCGTCTCGGACCACTTGGCTGCTGGAAACGTAAACGGCTGCTTGCATTGATGCTTGCTGGGAAGCATCTCGGATTGCTGCTTCGCGGGCTGAAGTGATATCTCGATTGGCAATAATTGCTTGTCCTTCCGCTTCGACAATGACGGCAAGGGCGCTTGTTGACAACAGTAGTAGACAAGTAGTGATGCAAAACTTCAGCGTTTTATTAAACATATTTAATTGGCGACCGATTAATAGTAAAAGCTGGATGTTATATTCTAGCCTTTGAACAGTATTTTATTGTACCTCTATTGTAAACGATTTGGGCGTACTCCCTATGTATTGTCGAGTATGTTAGATTGTCGTTCTTAACTTGAGTGTTTGGAATATTTGGATGAAGAAAATTTTACTGCTGCTTTTGGTCTGCTTTCAGACGGGTTGTGCCGTGACGGAAACGCTGCAAAAGGCTGTTGAAGGTACGCCTGAAGCTGAAGAGATAAAAACCGAAGAGCAGATGGAAGCAAAAGTTCGAGAGATGGAGCTGGCATCCATAGACGAATATTACAAACGCAAGAAAGCGCATTTAGAAGCTGAAAAGGCTTATATAGCTGAAAAAGATGCGTTGCTGGAAAAAGAGCGGATGCTTGTGCAGCGTCAAGTTGTTCAAATCGAGAATCAGCCAAATGGGTTAGACCCCATCAGTGAAGCGTTAGCGCAGATGTCTGTTCAGATGAACGCAGGTTTGCTGCAGAATAGGGTAAAGCGTTTTCCTATGGCAGTGATACCGTTTACTAATCTCCACAATGGTAGAAAAGTGGGGCGATTTGGTGAGCGTTTAGAGCAGGGAATGATTTACCAGTTGCAGCAGCATGGCTTTAATTTGATTGATTATCGTGCAGCGGGGTTAACAACATCAACCAAGCAGCCGCTATCTAAACAAAGTCTTTCAGGGTTGCGAACGCGCTACAAAATCTATTTCTTAGTAACGGGCACTTATGCTCAGCACTCTGATGGTATAGTTATTAATGCTCGGGTTATTGATACCACTACGAGGCAGGTGCTTGCCACTGGGCAGTCGCATGTATCAAATGAACGTATCGAAGGTGGGACGCCTGGTTACAATCCAGTTGAGGCGTTGAATCAAGGCTTAATTATTGAAAATCGTGGTGGACCTGTTGGTAGATAGTATGATGATTGCGGCAAAAAGAAAGATCTTACGGTTTTCAGTTGTTGGCTTGCTGAGCGCTTTTTTGTTGTCGCTTCAAGGCTGCGAAACTGTTGTTGAATCAACGGTGGAAGTGGTTGAGGCCTTGCCTGATATTAATTTCCCTCCGCGCGTAGAAGAACCAAAGGAGCCCAATTGGGTTCGGGCTACCGGGTATGCGCCAATCAGTCTTCAGCCGGGGCAAACCCGCCAACATAAAATTTTGATGGCTATGCGCGCATCAAAACTGCGGGCTTATCAAGAGCTCGCGGGTGTGGTTCATGGTCAGTATATGTTCGGAACTACAACGGTTAAGGATATGGTGCTGCAGAGTGATCAATTCAAAACCGCGGTATCGGGCATTGTTCGGGGAGCAAGAGTAGTCAAAACCTTTCCGGTTCAAGAAGATACTTATGCAACCACAATGGAAGTGGATATGAACCAGGTGCAGCGCGCCTGGGTCAGTCGTTAGGCGTTTACTTCTTTTGGGTCGCTTCAAAGGCGGCCATTTGTTCAGGCGTCGCTTTTAGCTGGTGTTTCTCTTTCCAGCTATCGTATGGTTCGCCGTATACTAGTTCCCGTGCGCTATCGTAATCGACCTCTTCGCCGCGCTTTTCAGCTTCCGCTTTATACCACTTGCTTAAGCAGTTGCGACAAAATCCTGCGAGTATCATTAAATCGATATTCTGCGCATCTTTTCGGCTATCTAAATGTTCTAGTAAGCGGCGGAATACGGCTGCTTCAATTTCATTTTGTTTGTTTTGATCCATTTTATTCTCGCACCATAGATTGATTATCTTTCGTGTTGGATGTGCTCATCTAGTTGATGGCAGACCTCATCTTGGAGTTTTTTGCATAGCTCCGGGTCTGAAACAGGAAGACCTGTTTCATCGGTAATAAAGAAAAAGTCTTCCACTCTTTCGCCGACACTGGCAATTTTCGCTTTACGTACCGACAGATGGTATTCGGCGAAGATTCCTCCGATGCGAGCAAGTAGTCCCGGCCGGTCAGGCGTGATTACCTCAAGAACTGTCTGCTGAGCAATGGGATCATTGCTTAGGTAAACTTGAGTAGGCATGGCAAACAGTTTCATCTGCCTAGGGACTCTGCGTTGAATAATCTCGGGATAGTCGTCGGGGTCGTCAAGTTCTTCAATCAGGCGCTGTTTTATCTGAGATAGATGATCTGGGTTTTCTGACAGCGGGGTGTTGTCGTCAGATAAAACAGTATAAGTGTTTAATACTTCACCGCTATCGGTAACGATAATGCGTGCGTCTTGTATGTTGAGGTGAAGTTGGTCCATTGCAGCAACCGTCGCAGCGAAGAGGTTTTTAATATCTTGGCTGTAGATAAATATCTCGGTTGCGCCTTCAAATACTCTATGGGACGTTTGCCGTATCAGTACTAAAGGCTCATCCGGCTTTGTGTGCTCAATAATTGCTTTAGTATGCTCTGCTATGCTCTGGGATGTTTCGCGGAGGAAATAATCATCACCGATAGATGACCATAGCGACGTAAAGCTTTCCGGTGTAACGCCTTGGCGTTTCAGGATGACGATCGCTTCATTTTGTATCTGTTCGATACGGTCTTCTTTATTGATTGGATTTTCTAAGCCGCGACGCAATGCGCGTTTTGTATCTGTGTACAGTTTACGCATTAGAGTGGCGCGCCAACTGTTCCATAGCGTGTGATTGGTGGCGTTGATGTCAGCTATGGTGAGTACATAAAGATAATCTAGATGTACCACGTCTCTCACTTGTTGCGCGAAAGTGTGGATAACTTCTGGGTCTGAAATGTCTTTACGTTGAGCGGTCATTGACATCAATAGGTGATTTCTAACGAGCCAAGAAACCAAATGGCTATCCCACTTTCCAAGGTGGTGTTCACTGCAAAAATCGAGTACATCTTCTGCGCCAAGTTCAGAGTGGTCACCACCTCGGCCTTTAGCTATGTCATGGAAAAGAGCGGCGATATATAGCAGCTCTATTTTGGGTAGTTGGTTGACAATTCGGTGTGCTATTGGGAACTCTTCGCGAAAGTCATTGTGTCGAAATTGGCGGCATTTTTGGATGACTTTCATAGTGTGTGCATCGACCGTATATATATGAAAAAGGTCGTGCTGCATTTGGCCAATTATACGGCCAAACTGAGGTAGGTAGCGCCCAAGAATTCCATAGCGTGTCATTAGCTTGAGTTCAGTTGAAACACGTTCAGGTGAGCGAAGTAACTCCATGAATAAGCTGGTGTTTCTAATATCTTTTCGGAACTCATCGTCGACTTTGTGTCGATTGTCACGAATTAAGCGGATGGTCGACGCGCGAACGCCCTTAATGTTTTCGGTTTGCGCAAGTAAAACGAATAGCTCCATTAGCGCAAATGGCTGATGCTCAAATACGTTTTCATGTGTGACTTCAAGAAAGTCATTGTGGATTTGGAAACGGTTATTGAGAGGGCTGATAACTTGTTCTTCGTCTGCGCGTAGGATCGCTTCATCGAAATGCTGTAGCAGCATGTCGTTGAATTCTGACATCGCCATGGCGATGCGATAGTACTTACTCATGAATTGTTCAACGGCAAGTTTGCCGTCTTCATCTTCGTAGCCGAAGAGCTCTGCTAGCGCCCGTTGGTGATCGAAAAGTAAGCGGTCTTCGCGGCGATTGCAGATCATGTGAAGCGCATAACGAACAGACCAAAGATACAGCTCACCTTTGTTTAGGATATCTAGCTCGGTTTCGGTTAGGAATCCATCTTCTACTAAGTCGCGAATATAGGTTGAGCCAAAGTGGCGTTTAGCGACCCATCCAATGGTTTGTAAATCTCTTAGGCCACCAGGTGAATTTTTTAGATTGGGTTCGAGATTGTATTCGGTGTTATTGGTCTTCTTGTGGCGGGATTTTTGCTCTTGTAGTTTGGCTAAAAAGAACTCTTTGTCGGTCCAGGCGCCTTCAGATGTGACCTTGTCATACATCTCGGTATGAAGGTTGTTGTTGCCAACCAGTGTTCGGGATTCAATTAAATTGGTGGCGATTGTGATGTCATTTTGTGCTTCTTTGTAGCACTCGCTGAGCGTTCGTACGCTAGAACCTATGTCTAGGTTAATATCCCATAGTTGTGTGAGAAAGCCGCTAATTGAATCGTGGTGGTGCTCTGCATCCAATTCGTCGCTTAATAAAATAAGTAGATCAATGTCCGAATGGGGATGAAGCTCTCCACGGCCATAGCCCCCTACGGCAATAAGTGCTATTTGATCGCAGGGCCAGTCGAACTGGGCCCATGCGGTCTGTAATATGCGATCAATTTCCCATGCTCGCCCGTAAATGAGTTTACGGATGTCGTCACCAGCTTTAAAGCGTGCATCTAAATTCTCGCGGATCGTACTGAGGGCGTCTTTATAGACGGGAATTGGCGATGTCGCATTGGCGAGCTTGTGTTGAAAATCAGATGGACTGATGATCTCTTCTTCAGCAAGCTGTTGATGTAAAGTGGTAGACATTGGGTTGTTACTCGCAGTGCTTTAAAGTGTGTTTAGATCGAATCGTCAGGTCTTAGTGTTAAAATTTCATAACCGTCAGCTGTTACAAGGATTGTGTGCTCCCATTGTGCAGAAAGTCTGCGGTCAGCGGTTTCTACCGTCCAGCCATCCTTTTTTGAGAGCTTTACTTGGCGTTTGCCAGCATTGATCATCGGTTCGATCGTGAAAATCATGCCTTCTTCTAAAATTTCGCCCGTATTCTGTTTGCCGTAATGAAGCACTTGTGGTTCTTCATGAAACTCCGCGCCGATGCCGTGTCCGCAGTACTCTCTTACCACTGTATAGTGATTCTTTTCGGCATGAGTTTGTATCGCATGGCCAATATCGCCTAAGCGAGCTCCTGGTTTAACGAGTCGTATCCCTCGGTACATGCATTCAAGTGTTATGTCCGCAAGTCTCTTGGCATGGGGTAGTTCCTTGTCAACAAAGAACATTTTGCTGGTATCGCCATGATAGCCGTCTTTAATAACAGTGATGTCAACATTGATCATGTCGCCGCTTTTAAGTGGTTTGTCATTAGGAATGCCGTGACAGACCACTTGGTTGACGGAGGTGCAGATAGACTTCGGGAAACCGTGATAGTTTAGGGGCGCAGGAATGGCTTGTTGTTCATTTACAATATAATCGTGACAGATCTGGTTAAGCTCGTTGGTGGTTACCCCTGATTTGATATGTGGCTCGATCATTACAAGTACTTCTGCTGCTAGTCGGCCAGCGACGCGCATTTTTTCGATCTCTTCAGGTGTTTTGATAATGATGCTCATAGCTACCGATATGTCCTTTTGATTCTGTTAATACAGCAGATAAAATAGATATAGGAAAAGGATTGTATCAATCAAGAGCGGTTAAGAGAAATAAGCTTTATAAAAAGCGTTGGTTGTGGTATAAATCCGCGCTCAATTTGCATAAGCAAAAATATCACACACGTACCGTCACAATATTCAGGGTGCCTTTGGGTTGAATGTTGGGGTCCGTGGAGGTCTAACCCAAAAATTATTAGGAAATATAATGGCTAAAACTACTATGCGTGACCTGCTTAAAGCAGGCGTTCACTTCGGTCACCAGACTCGTTACTGGAACCCGAAAATGTCTAAATTCATTTTCGGCGCTCGTAACAAAATCCATATCATCAACCTAGAGCATACTCTTCCAGCTCTTAACGGTGCTTTGGATAGCATCCAGAATATGGCTTCTAACAAAAATAAAGTTCTTTTTGTTGGTACTAAGCGTGCAGCAAGCAAAATCATTAAAGAAGAAGCTAGCCGCGCAAGCATGCCATACGTAAACCACCGTTGGTTAGGTGGTATGCTGACTAACTATAAGACTATTCGTCAGTCTATCCGTCGCCTTCGTGAGCTAGAATCACAGAGCCAAGATGGTACGTTTGAAAAGCTAACGAAGAAAGAAGCTTTGATGCGTCAGCGTGAGATGGAAAAGCTTGAGCGTTCTATCGGTGGTATCAAAGAGATGGGCGGCCTGCCTGATGCTTTGTTTGTTATCGATGTTGATCATGAGCGTATCGCTGTAAACGAAGCTAATAAGCTTGGTATTCCAGTTATCGGTGTAGTTGATACTAACAGCAACCCTGATGGTGTTGATGTTGTTATCCCAGGTAACGATGATGCGTTGCGTGCTATCCAGATTTACGTTAAGTCTGCTGCAGATGCATGTCTGGAAGGTTCAGATGCTGGTGCTGGCGACAAAAACGAATTCGTAGAAGTTGAAGAGACTCCAGCTGCGGCTGAGTAATTTAACTGTAAACACAGTTGATTATTCTCTTTGATTTTAAGAAGAGGGGGCTTGGCCCCCTTTTTTGGATTTTTTGATTAACCCACGACTTTATATTAGGGGTATTCGATTATGGCGAAGATTTCCGCTGCAATGGTTAAAGAACTGCGCGACCGTACTGGTTTGGGCATGATGGAATGTAAAAAAGCGCTTCAGGGTACTGAAGGTGATGTTGAGAAGGCAATTGAAGAGCTACGTAAAGCATCAGGTATGAAAGCAGCTAAAAAAGCTGGTCGTACTGCTGCTGAAGGCGTTGTTGTTATCAAGGTAGCTGAAGATAACAGCTATGCAGTTGCTGTTGAGGTTAACTCTGAAACTGACTTTGCCGCGCGTGATGAAGGCTTCTTGGCTTTTGCTGACGTTGTGCTAGAAAAAGCTTTTGCTGCGAAAGCAACAGATGTTGAAGCTTTGATGGCTGGCGAATTAACTGATACTCGCGATGCGCTAGTACAGAAAATCGGCGAAAATATCGGCGTTCGTCGTACTTTTGTTGTTGAAGGTGGTGTTGTTGGCGCATACGTTCATAGCAACAAGAAGATTGCTGCGATTGTTCAGCTAGATGGCGGTAATGAAGAAACAGCTAAAGATATTGCTATGCATGTTACAGCTGTTAATCCTCAGGTTGTTAGTAAAGATGACATGCCTGCTGAGACTGTAGCTAAAGAAAAAGAGATTATTCTTGCGCAGCCAGATATGGCTAGCAAGCCTGCAGAGATTGCAGAAAAAATGGTTATGGGTCGTATTAACAAATTCTTGGCTGAGAATAGCTTGGTAGAACAAGCGTTTGTTAAGAACCCAGAGCTAAAAGTTGGCCAGGTTGCTAAAGATGCTGGCGCAACAGTGACATCATTCACTCGTATTGAAGTGGGTGAAGGTATCGAAGTTGAAGAAGTAGACTTTGCTGCTGAAGTTGCTGCTCAATTGAATGGCTAATTTTTTGTAAAGCCTTCCGGTTGCGTATGTTCTGCATGCGCAACTGCTTCTTTTCCTGATACACTATCCTGATCTCAATTCCTTCGGAGATAAACGGATGCCATCCACCGAAAAACAGTCCAAATATAAACGTATCTTGCTCAAATTGAGCGGCGAAGCCCTGATGGGTGAAGAAAGTTTTGGTATCGACTCAAATGTTCTTAACCGTATGGCCTTAGAAATAGGCCAGTTAGTCGGTATAGGGGTTCAAGTTGGTATGGTTATTGGCGGCGGAAATCTTTTCCGTGGCGCTGCATTAAATGCCGCAGGCTTAGATCGTGTAACGGGCGATCATATGGGTATGCTTGCTACTGTGATGAATGCGCTAGCGATGCGTGATGCTCTTGAGCGTAGCAATATTAACACTCGTGTAATGTCGGCGATTCCGATGAGTGGTGTTGTTGATCATTATGATCGACGTAATGCTATGCGTTATCTGAATCAAGGTGACGTTGTTATCTTTGCTGCAGGTACAGGTAATCCATTCTTTACAACCGATTCTGCTGCGTGTTTACGTGGGATCGAAGTTGATGCTGATGTTGTGTTGAAAGCGACAAAGGTTGACGGTGTCTATACGGCTGACCCGGTTAAAGATCCAACGGCTAAACAGTATCTTCATCTTAGTTATGATGAGGTTTTAGAACAGCAATTGGGTGTTATGGATCTTACAGCGATCTGTTTGACGCGAGATCATAGTATGCCTGTTCGTGTTTTTAATATGAATAAACCAGGTGCGTTAGCCAACCTTGTCGTAGGTGGGGCTGAGGGCACGTTGATTGATTGTAATGAAACAGTTGGGGAAAAATATGCTGAATGAAATTACTCAGGATGCTTCTGAGCGTATGCAGAAGAGCTTAGATTCTCTAGTAACAAACTTTAAAAAGATTCGTACTGGTCGTGCTCATCCAAGTATTTTAGAAGGTATTCAAGTGCCTTATTATGGTTCGGATGTGCCGCTAAGTCAGGTTGCTAACGTATCAGTGGAAGACGGTCGCACGTTGTCTATTATTCCGTGGGAAAAGCCAATGGTTCCTGTGATTGAAAAAGCGATCATGACCTCCAATCTAGGGCTTAACCCAGCAACGGCAGGTGAAAATATCCGTGTTCCTATGCCTCCTTTGACAGAGGAAACACGTAAAGGATACATCAAGCAAGCGCGTCAAGAAGCTGAAGGTGCTCGTGTTGCTGTGCGTAATATTCGCAGAGACGCCAATGGTGACTTGAAGGATCTTTTGAAAGAGAAAGAGATCACAGAAGATGATCAGCGCCGTGGCGAAGATCAAATTCAGAAAATTACGGATAAGTTTGTTGCGGAAGTCGATGCACTTCTAGAGCAAAAAGAAAAAGATCTAATGGAAATTTGATCGAAGCAGCGGTGTTGCAAAACGCCGCTGAATTTATGCATGAAAGCTACTAATAATAAGCCCGCCTCTAGTCATAATCCTCCGCGTCATATTGCTATCATAATGGATGGCAATAATCGTTGGGCCAAAGAACGCCGCTTGCCTGGCCTTGCGGGGCATAAGGCTGGTGTTGACTGTGTTCGCTCGACTATCGAAGGATGTATAGAAACAGGTGTTGAAGTCTTAACTCTGTTTGCTTTTAGCTCTGAAAATTGGAAACGTCCGCCTTTAGAGGTGAAGGGGTTGATGGAGCTCTTTAAGCTTGCTTTGGATCGTGAAGCCAAAAAGCTGTTAAAGAATAATATACGTCTTCGAGTGATCGGCGATAAATCCGCTTTTAGTAGTTCGTTGCAAAATAAGATTGCTAAAGTAGAAGCGCTGACCGCTGAGTGTACCGGGCTACAGTTAAATGTGGCTGCTAATTACGGCGGCCGTTGGGATATTGTTACAGCCGCTCAGGTTTTGGCTGATAAGTGCCAAAAAGGTGAGCTTGCTGTAAACGATATTACAGAAGATCTTTTCGCCTCTGTAACGTCTGTAGCAGGGCTTCCTGAGCCGGATCTATGCATACGAACCGGTGGTGAAAAACGTATAAGTAATTTCTTGATTTGGCAGTTTGCGTATACTGAGCTGTATTTCTCCGATGCATATTGGCCAGATTTTGATAAAACGCATTTGTTGGCTGCTGTGAATGATTTTGGGCTTAGGCAACGTCGATTTGGGCGCACAAGTGAGCAAGTAGAGGCAGAGGCAAATGCTTAAACAGCGAGTGATTACTGCTTTAGTGTTGGCGCCTTTAGCGCTGTTTGGTGTTTTTGGGTTGCCGCTTTCTTCGTTTATGTATCTGATGGATGCTGTGGTGTTAGTGGCTGCATGGGAATGGGCGAATCTTTCCGGCTACAAATCACAGAAGGCAAGAGGCCTTTATGTGTTAGCGGCTGCAGCCGTTGTTGCGTTAATGCATCTTATCTACTCCGAAATGTCAGTTTATACCGTATTGCCTATAGCGGTGGCTGCGTGGTCAATCGCATTATTGTGGGTGATTCGCTTTCCGTTGACCTCCGTCTGGGAGTCTCGCTGGGTGAGAGGGGTTATCGGTGTGTTTGTGCTGATTCCTTGTTGGGTAGCTTTTGTGGGGATGAAGGCTGCGGCTGATGGTGAGATATTGATTTTGCTCCTGTTCTTATTGGTTTGGGGAGCGGATGTTGGGGCTTACTTCTCTGGTAAAAGGTTTGGGAAAACAAAGTTAGCACCGCATGTTAGTCCTGGTAAAACAAGAGAAGGGCTATATGGAGGCCTTGTTGCTTGTTTTGTTGTGTCAGTTGCTTTTGCAGTGTTCGCCGAGTTAAGTGTTCAGCAAGCGGTTTTATTAATTATTTTGTCGCTATTGACGGGGTTGGTTTCGGTTTTGGGTGACCTGTTTGAAAGTATGCTTAAGCGGCATCGTGGCATCAAAGATAGTAGCCAGCTACTGCCTGGGCATGGCGGGGTTTTAGATCGTATTGACAGTTTGACGGCGGCGTCTCCTTTGTTTGTGTTGGGAATGCAATACGTGGTATTTGCTTAATCATGGCTCTTGATCTTTTGTACACCATTGCCGTAACCATTGTTACTTTAGGTATTTTGGTGACTATCCATGAGTGGGGGCATTTTTATGTTGCCCGTCGCTGTGGTGTTAAAGTTCTCCGCTTTTCTGTTGGGTTTGGGAAGGCGCTGTACTCGTGGAAAGATAAGCGCGGCACTGAATATGCGATAGCGGCTATTCCCTTGGGTGGGTATGTCAAAATGCTTGATGAGCGCGAAGGTGATGTTTCTTCAGATGAGCTAAATCAAACATTTAACCGAAAACCAGTGCTGCAGCGTATGGCTATTGTTGCTGCAGGCCCATTCATTAATCTGGCTTTCGCAGTGCTTGCCTATTGGGTGATGTTTGTTTCAGGTGTAGCGACTGTCGCTCCAGTGATTGGTTCGGTGACTGGAGGCTCACTAGCTGCGCATGCAAGCTTGCCTAGTAATAGTGAAATTGTGTCTGTCGATGGTTTGCTTACTGAAACCTGGGATGATGTTAACTTACGACTTGCAAGCCGTGTTGGTGAAACGGGTGATTTAGTACTCGGTCTTCGCTCTGATGCGTTTGGGCTTAAACGTGATTATGTTATCCCTTTACAGCAGTGGCATGTAAACGTGGATAAAGAGTCTCCCGTCAAAGCGCTGGGTTTGGTGCCGTGGCGGCCGGTTGTTCCCGCGCGTATTGGGCGTTTGGTCGATGAGGGTAGGGCTAAAGCCGCTGGGCTGGCGTTAGACGATCTCGTATTGTCAGTCAATGAGACTCCTTTGGATGATTGGTATGCTTTTGTATCGATAGTTCAAGCAAGCCCTGATATGCCTTTGCTATTGGAGGTCGATCGCCAAGGCAGCGTTATACAGTTGTCAATTGTTCCTGCACTCAAGAAAAGTGAGGAAGGCAAAGAATATGGTTACATTGGTGCGGCAGCTAGCCCAGTCGATTGGCCACAAGAGTATAAGCGCTTACTGCAGTACGATGTGTTTGAGAGTGTTTCTAAGGCGCTTAATAAAACTTTACAGATGATTTCTTTGACCCTTGATTCCATTTGGAAGATGATTGAGGGCGTAATATCAGTAAAAAACTTGAGTGGGCCTATAACCATTGCTAAAGTGGCGAGTGCCTCTGCTTCGTCAGGTCTAGAGTCTTACATTAGTTTTTTAGCTTATCTAAGTATTAGTTTGGGTATTTTGAATTTATTGCCGATTCCAGTATTAGATGGTGGGCATCTCCTTTATTATACTGTAGAGCTATTAAGCGGGAAGCCTGTAAGTGATCGGGTTCAGTTGTTTGGGTTGAAGCTAGGGATGGCAATGTTGTTTACATTGATGTTTATAGCTCTTTTTAATGATTTTATGCGACTGTGATTGCATGTCATCGTCGATTTAATATTTGATAATGGATAAGAAGTACTTCATGAAACGCTGCATTGGACTTCTGGTTACGTTTTTTCTTTGTGTCTCATTAGCGCAAGCTAATGCATCATCTTCATTTGTTATCGACGATATACGCTTGGAGGGGTTGCAGCGTGTATCCCCGGGAATCGTTTTTAGGAATTTTCCAGTTACGGCTGGCGATCAGGTAACCTCTGGTCAGCTGGCAAAGGCTTCGCGTAAGCTATTCGAATCCGGATATTTTGATGATATCCAGTTGCTTCGAGACGACTCTGTTCTGGTGCTTAAACTTCTTGAGCGCCCATCTGTAAGTTTAATTAAGTTGGATGGTAATAAAGTGCTTGAGTCTGAAGCGCTATTGGAAGGGTTGAAACAGACTGGATTGCAGGAAGGTGATGTTTTTAAGCGTTCAACTTTGGAACAGATTAAACTAGATTTGGTGCGTTTGTATGCATCCCAAGGGCGCTATGGCGCAAGCATAGATACAGATGTTGAATCTTTGCCGGGCAACCGTGTTGCTTTGAATATCAATATAAAAGAAGGCCAGATTGCAACGATTCAGCATATCAATGTTGTCGGTAATTCAGTGTATAGCGATGAAGAGTTGAAAGACTTGTTCTCTCTTAAATTGCCGCATTTTTGGTCTTTTTACCAAAAAGATGATCGTTACGCGAGACAGAAATTATCAGGCGATCTAGAAAGACTTCGATCTTATTATCTAGACAGTGGTTATGTTAATTTTTCGATCGATTCCACTCAGGTTTCGATTACCCCAGATAAAAAGCATGTCTACATCACTGTCAATGTGACAGAGGGTGAGCAGTATACCGTGCGTGGGGTTGATATTTCAGGTGAAATGGTTGTACCTGAAGATCAATTAATGAAAGTTGTTCGGGTTGAAGAGGGACAGATTTTCTCCCGTCGTTTAATTTCTGAATCACAAGAAACGATAGCAAGCGAAATCGGAAATGCCGGCTATATGTTTGCCAATGTATCGCCTGCGCCAGAACTACATGATGATAATACAGTCACGGTTAAGTTCTTCGTAGATCCAGGTAAGCGAACTTATGTAAGACGTATCAGTATCCGTGGTAATACACGAACCGCTGATGAAGTTATTCGCCAGCATCTTAAACAGATGGAAGCGGGTATTGCTTCTAATGAAATGATTGAACAGTCTAAGCTGCGTTTAGAAAAAACAGGCTATTTTAAAACTGTCAGTGTTGAAACGACGGCTGTACCCGGCCGTGATGATCTTGTTGATGTGGAATACTCAGTTGAAGAGCAGCAGTCAGGTTCATTTTCTGCAAGTGTTGGCTTCTCGCAAACCTCCGGTATTATTCTTGGTTTTCAGTTAAAGCAGGACAACTTTTTAGGGACGGGTAAAAAGGTAGGTATTGGTATATCTAATAGTGATTCCTTAACGGAGTATTCATATAGCTTTGTTGATCCTTTCTATACGGTGGATGGTGTTAGTCGTGGCTTTGATGTTTATTACCGTAAAAGGGATTTTGATGAGGATAATACCAGTGCCTTCTCTACCGATGAGATTGGCGGCGGAGTAAACTTTGGCTACCCGATTGATGATTTCCAAAGATTAAATTTTGGTCTGAATGTTGAACAAGTTTCGATTAATACAAATGCAACAGAGACACCTGCTGAAATTAACCAATTTATTCTGGATGAAGGAAATGATTACTTTAACTTCAATCTAAGAGGTTCTTGGAGTGATAACCATCTCAATAGAGGTTTCTTCCCTACTAAAGGTTATTCACAAAGTGCTTCTATAGAGGTCGGACTTCCAGGCAGTGATTTGAGTTACTATAAAGCACTCTATAATGCCAAATGGTATCGCCCTTTAAATGATGACCGCTCTTGGATACTGTCGATGAAAGGGCGCTTAGGTTATGGCGGTGAGTTAGGTGAAAATGAGTATCCGTTTTATAAGCACTTTTTTGCGGGTGGGCTTAAAACGGTTAGAGGTTACGAACAAAACACTTTAGGGCCGCGAGATACCAAGAATGACCCGTTTGGTGGTGATGTTTTGGTTACCGGTGGAGTTGAGTTGATTTTTCCTATGCCTTTTGTAAAAGACCGCTCTGCTTGGAGGACTTTGCTCTTCGTCGATGGCGGTAATGTGTTTGATACGGATTGTTCTTCAGTCTCAGTGGCGGCCAACTGTGAGAGCGGTATCAAGTTAGATGAGTTGAGGTATTCGGCAGGTTTTGGTCTAAGTTGGTTAACACCTATTGGTCCTCTTTCTTTTGCTATTGCTGCGCCTCTTAATGATAAGTCAGGGGATGATACTGAAGTATTCCAGTTCGCACTGGGCCAAACTTTCTAAGGATAAGATATGAATTATAAGATGTTGGTAGGATTTGCAGTGGCTTCACTGCTAAGTGTTTCAGCTAATGCAGAAAAGGTTGCAGTGTTGGGTGTTCAGCAAGCATTGTTAGCCTCTTCTGCTGCTGCAGATTTTCGCAAAAGCTTGAAAACAGAATTCTCGAAAGAAGAGAAAAAGGTCCTGAGCCTTGAAAAACAAGTTAAGGCAGCGCGTGATAAAGCAACGAAAAATAAAGACTTAGCGTCGGCTGACGAGCTAAAGAAAATGAAAATTCAGTTCCAAAAAGTTTTTGCTGAGTATCAACGCAGTGGTCAGGCATTACAACAGAAAAAGATGCAAAGAGAGCAGGCTTTTATACAAGAGATGCGTCCGCGTTTAGATAAAGTGATTCGTAGCTTAATTGAGAAAGAGGGCTATGATCTGGTTGTTGCAAAACAGGCTACTTTGTTTGCGAAGAAAGAGTTAGATATAACCCCGCGTGTTGTTGAATTGCTTAATAAGCAATAGATCTAATTTTATAGATGACAAGTAAATCTTATACGATTCAAGAAATTGCGAATCACCTGTCTGCAGAGGTCAGGGGAGAGAGCAGTTATATAGTCTCTTCACTTTCAACGCTGACTTCAGCCAAACCTGATCAACTGTCATTTGTTGCAAACTCTCGTTATCGCCAGCATTTAGGGACGACCAATGCTGGCGCTGTCATTATTGCGCTTGAGGATGAAAGTTATTACTCAGGCAATGCTATTGTTTGTGAAGATCCCTATTTGGCATATGCAAAAGTTAGCCGAATGTTCGAGCGGTCGGTGATTGATTCTCCAGGTATATCTGATAATGCAGCAGTCGATGACTCTGCAGTTGTCAGTAGTAGTGCTTGTATTGGATCAGGAGTTAGGTTGGCCGCAGCTTGTGTGGTAGGTGATAATGTTGTTATAGGTGCTAACTGCGTTATCGGTGCTGACTGTAGGATAGGTAATGGCACTATTATCCATCCCAACGTGACGTTGTATCATGACGTTATGATAGGTAATGATTGTATTGTTCATGGCGGTGCGGTGATTGGTGCTGATGGATTCGGCTTTGCTAAGAATGGTGCGAAGTGGGATAAAATATCTCAGTTAGGTGGCGTCAGAATTGGTGATAACGTAGAGATAGGGGCTTGTACCACAATTGACCGCGGTGCACTTGACGATACAGTAATCGAGGATGGTGTAATTCTCGATAATCAAATTCAGATTGCTCATAACGTCAATATAGGAAGAAATACTGCAATTGCTGCATGTACAGCCGTTGCCGGAAGCACTAAAATTGGCGCCCAATGTACCATTGCAGGGGCTTGCGGTATTACAGGCCATATAACCATTGCTGAAGGTACGCATGTTACCGCTATGTCGATTGTTACTAAATCGATCACCGAAGCGGGAGTTTATTCTTCCGGCACGGGAATGCAACCTAATAAGCAATGGAAGAAAAATGTTGTTCGTTTTCGGCAGTTGGATGATTTGGCGCGCCGAATAAAATCGATTGAAGATAAGATTACTGATATTAAGGGTTCTTAATAAATGATGGATGTGAATGAAATTCGGGAATATCTCCCACATCGTTATCCTTTTCTACTTGTGGATAGGGTGCTGGAGTTAGAAAAAGGACAATCCATTGTTGCGATTAAAAACGTTACAGTTAATGAACCTTTCTTTAACGGACATTTTCCCGATCACCCGGTAATGCCAGGCGTGCTAATTGTTGAAGCGATGGCTCAGGCAGCGGGTATCTTAGGTTTTAAGACAATGGATAAGAAACCTCAAGATGGTTCTATCTATTATTTTGTGGGTGCGGATAAATTACGTTTTAAGAGACCTGTTGTGCCAGGTGATCAGCTGAAGCTTGAAGCAACAGTGCTGTCTGAGAAACGTGGGATCTGGAAATTTGACGTGCGTGCATCTGTTGATGGTGATACGGTTAGTTCTGCAACTATTTTGTGTGCTGATAGAAAGGTTTAAGTCTTGATCGATTCACGTGCTCTTATTGACCCCTCTGCAAAATTAGCTAATGGCGTTGAGGTAGGTCCATGGTCGCTTATTGGCCCTGATGTTGAAATCGGAGAAGGGACCGTCATTGGTCCGCACGTAGTAGTTAAAGGTCCGACAAAAATTGGTAAAAATAATCGGATTTTTCAATTCGCATCGGTCGGTGAAGATTGTCAAGATAAGAAATATGCGGGTGAGCCCACTCAGCTCGTTATTGGGGATAACAACGTTATCCGCGAAGGTGTCACTATCCATCGGGGAACAATACAAGATTCCGGGATAACGACAGTGGGTAGTGATAACCTGTTTATGGCTTATGCGCATGTGGCGCATGATTGCGTTGTTGGTGATCACGTGATTATGGCGAATAATACGGCAATAGCCGGCCATGTGCATGTTGGTGATTGGAGTATCTTAGGTGGTTTTACTGCCGTCCATCAGTTTTGCCGTATTGGTGCTCATGTTATGTGTGGTACCAGTACAGTTGTTCTGAAAGATATTCCTGACTATATAATGGCAAATGGCAACACTGCAAAACCGCACGGTATTAATGTTGAAGGCCTAAAAAGAAGAGGCTTTACTAGCGAAGCTATCATGAATTTGAAGCGCGCTTACAAAACTATCTATCGTAAGAAACTTACTACGGTTGAAGCGCTGGCCGAGTTAAGGCTGTTAGCGCAAGACTGTCCAGAAGTCATCTCTCTTATCCAATCAATAGAGTCCTCTAACCGCGGCATTATTCGCTAGGAGTGTTGTATGCCGAATCCTTTGCGAATAGGCATAGTAGCGGGTGAAGCTTCGGGAGATATTTTAGGCGCAGGGTTAATTCGTGCACTTAAAAAACGCTACCCTGATGCTGTATTTGAGGGCATTGGTGGTGAACTTATGCTCGCTGAGGGCTGTGTTTCTCATTACCCTATGGAGCGTCTTTCCGTCATGGGGTTGATTGAGGTGCTCGGTAGATTACCCGAATTGCTTCGTCTTCGTAAAAAACTAATCCGTTACTTTTTAGATAACCCGCCTGATGTTTTTATTGGTATTGATGCTCCGGATTTTACTTTAAAAATGGAAGGAGCGCTCAAGTCAGCAGGCATTGCTACGGTTCATTATGTCAGCCCTTCAGTTTGGGCATGGAAACGTAAGCGTATTTATTCGATTAAGAAAACGACTGATTTAGTATTGGCGCTTTTCCCTTTTGAGCCTGCATCCTATGTAGAAACCCAGCAGCGAATTGAGTTTGTAGGGCATCCACTTGCAGACCAAATAGCTAACGATCATAGTTTGAAGCATGCTCGATCTCAATTTGGGTTAGAGGCTAACGATAAGGTTGTTGCTGTATTGCCTGGGAGTCGCACGAGTGAGGTTAAATATCTTGCTAGGCCATTTCTTGAGACAGCGCGTTGGCTTTCTGATACTGATCCTCATTTAGTGTTCTTACTGCCAGCGGCTAATGAAAAGCGATTTGCAGAGCTAAAAACAATTATAGATGAAGAGTTCGCCGATCTTAATATAAGGTTGGTGCTGAAGCAGTCCCGACAAGCAATGGTTGCGGCTAATGCAATTCTGATCGCCTCTGGAACGGCTACTCTTGAAGCGACTATTTTGCAAAAACCGATGGTAGTCGCGTATAAAATGGCAGGCTTAACCTATGCTATTTATTCAAGGATGCTTAAATCACGTTACATATCTCTGCCGAATCTTCTTGCTAACGAAGAGTTAGTGCCGGAAATTTTGCAGGATAATGTTACGCCTGAGGTGCTAGGGCCAAGGCTTATAAAGGCGTTAAATGATTCCGCTTACCGTTCTTACCTAAGCGCGCGTTTTTCTGATATCCACAGCACCCTTCATCAGGATGCTGATGAAAAAGCGGCAGACGCAGTAGTGCGTTTACTTCATGACAAGGGGCTTTCTTTATGAACGAAGGGCAATTGGATTCTAGTGTTGGGAAATTGGTGGCGGGTGTTGATGAGGTTGGTCGAGGGCCTCTTGTAGGTAATGTAGTCGCAGCAGCTGTTATATTGGACCCAGATCAGCCTATTTCTGGCTTAGCTGATTCAAAAAAATTATCAGAAAAGCGCCGTGAATCTTTGTATCACGAGATAATTAGTAAAGCTAAATCATGGTGTATTGCATCAGCCTCTCCAGCCGAGATTGACCAGCTGAATATTTTACATGCATCAATGCTGGCTATGAAAAGAGCGGTAGAGGGTCTAAGTATCACGCCTGAGTTTGCATATATTGATGGGAATCGTTGTCCCGATTTGGTTTGTCCAAGTGAAGCAGTTATTAAAGGCGATAGTAAAATTGCTGAAATCAGCGCCGCATCAATCATTGCTAAAGTGGCTCGTGATAGAGAGATGAAGGAGCTGGATCTGTTATATCCAGAGTATGGCTTTGCCAAACATAAAGGCTATCCTACAGCGCTACACTTTACTGCATTGAAATTGCACGGGCCTTTGGCAGAACATCGTCGAAGTTTTAAGCCTGTAAAGCAGCTTCTCGAAAAATAACCTTTTAATCTATTAGATCTAATCCTATGTCTGATCCACAATTCATCCATTTGCGTGTGCATACTGAATTTTCCCTCGTTGATGGCTTAGTTCGAGTTAAAGAGCTTGTTTCAGCTGCGAAAGCTAACAATATGCCTGCAGTGGCAATGACGGATCAAACTAACTTTTTTGCGTTGGTTAAGTTTTATAAGGCTGCTACGGGCAATGGTATCAAACCGATTTGTGGTTCCGATCTCTGGGTTGAAAATACCGATGAGCCAGGAGGGGAGCCATATAGGCTGACTTTGTTGGTCAGAAATGCGGAAGGTTACCTTAACTTGATGGAGCTAATCTCCCAAGCGTACGCCGAAGGTCAAAATATTATTCCTGACATGGCGTTATTGAAGCCTGAGTGGATAGAAAAAAAGTCGGCAGGTTTGATCGCGCTATCTGGTGGTAAAAGGGGAGAAGTAGGGCGTGCTATCTTATCTGAGAATGATCAGACGGCAGAGATATTGCAGCGATGGATGAAGATTTTTCCGGATGCCTTTTACCTTGAATTGCAGCGCACCGGTCGAACAGGCGATGAGCAGGTTGTTCACGGTTCTGTAGCGCTTGCGCAGCAGTTTGGTTGCCCTGTTGTGGCGACGAATGAGGTTATGTTTGTTAAGCGTGATGATTTCGAAGCGCATGAAGTCCGTGTTTGTATCAACCAGGGCCGGGCGTTTGAAGACCCGACTCGTCCTAAAGAGTATAGCGAAGAGCAGTATTTTAGATCTCAAGAAGAGATGGTTGAGCTTTTTAGTGATATACCTTCAGCTGTAGCGAATACTGTTGAGATCGCTAAGCGTTGTAACATTGAGATCGAGATCGGGACTTATTATCTTCCGAAATATCCTATTCCTGAAGGGATGTTGATGGATGATTATTTTCGTAAGGTTTCCTATGACGGCCTTGAAGAACGCTTAACTATTTTGCTGGATAAGACCGACCCCGATTATCAGAGTAAACGACAAGTTTATATTGACCGTCTTGAGTTTGAACTCGAGATTATAATTCAAATGGGTTTCCCCGGTTATTTCCTTATCGTAATGGATTTTATCAAGTGGGGTAAGGAAAACGGTGTGCCTGTGGGCCCGGGTCGAGGCTCCGGTGCCGGATCGTTAGTAGCGTACGTCCAGAAAATTACGGATCTAGATCCCCTTGAATATGATCTTCTATTTGAGCGTTTTTTGAACCCAGAACGTGTATCTATGCCCGATTTTGATATCGATTTTTGCATGGATAATCGTGATAAAGTGATCGATTATGTAGCGCGCACCTATGGTCGAGACGCTGTGTCGCAGATCGTTACTTTCGGTACGATGGCTGCGAAAGCTGTTGTTCGAGATGTTGCGCGAGTACAGGGGAAACCATTCGGCTTGGCCGATCGTCTGTCTAAGTTAATACCTTTTGAGGTAGGGATAACGCTAACCAAGGCGATGCAGCAAGAGCCTATGCTCAGTGACTTCGTGAACTCTAGTGCAGAAGCGCAAGAGATCATGGATATGGCTTACAAGTTGGAGGGGGTAACTCGTAACGTTGGTAAGCATGCTGGGGGCGTTGTTATCGCACCGACAAAGCTTACTGATTTTGCAGCAACGTATTGCGATGAAGAGGGTAATGGTCTTGTAACGCAGTTTGATAAAGGCGATGTTGAAGAGGCGGGCTTAGTTAAGTTTGACTTCTTGGGTTTGAGGACCCTAACAATCATCGATTGGGCGCTGGATACAGTCAACCGAATTCGTGATAAAAATGGCGAAGAACCTTTAGATATAGCGCTGATAGATCTGGAAGATAGAAAAACGTTTGATCTGTTACAGGCTGCTGAGACTACAGCGGTATTCCAGCTTGAGTCTAGTGGTATGAAGGACTTGGTAAGGCGCCTTCTACCGTCGCGTTTCGAAGATATTGTCGCTCTCGTGGCTCTCTTCCGTCCAGGCCCACTTCAGTCGGGCATGGTTGATGATTTCATTAACCGTAAGCACGGTCGTGCCGAAATGGCTTGGCCGCATTCTGATTACCAGTTAGATAGTTTGCAGCCGGTACTTGAGCCGACATACGGGATTATTCTCTATCAAGAGCAAGTCATGCAGATTGCTCAGGTCATGGCAGGTTATACCTTAGGTGGTGCAGATATGTTGCGCCGTGCTATGGGTAAGAAAAAGCCGGAAGAGATGGCAAAGCAGAGGGCATCGTTCCTAGAAGGTTCGGAGCAAAATGGAATTGACAGAGACTTAGCCGGTAATATCTTCGATCTTGTAGAGAAGTTCGCCGGTTACGGTTTTAACAAGTCGCACTCTGCCGCCTATGCATTGGTTTCTTATCAAACAGCTTGGCTCAAAACCCATTATCCTGCGCCTTTCATGGCGGCAGTTCTCTCCTCTGATATGCAAAATACCGATAAGGTTGTCATCTTTGTAGAAGAGTGTAGGCAGATGAATATCCCGCCAACCCTGCCTGATGTTAACAGTGGTGACTATATGTTTACTGTTAACGATGCCGGTGAAATTGTCTATGGATTAGGGGCAATCAAAGGGGTGGGGGAAGGTCCAATTGAAGCGATTGTCGAAGCTCGTGCCTCTGGGGAAATCTTTGTTGATCTGTTTGATTTTTGTGAGCGAGTTGGGGCTAAAAAGCTCAATAAGCGTGTATTAGAAGCGTTGGTTCGATCTGGGGCGTTAGATAAGTTAGGCGCTGAACGCGCTGTTTTATGGCGAGCTATACCTGATGCGCTTCAAGCGGCAGATCAGTCTGCTAAGAATCAAGATGCTGGGATGTTCGATCTGTTTGGAGAAGCGGAAGCGGAATCAGATCGTAATCCATATGATGATTATAAAGGCGTTAGGCCCTGGACAGATAAAGAGCGACTGACAGGGGAGAAAGATACACTTGGGCTGTACCTAACAGGCCACCCCATTGATGAGTATGAGTCAGAATTAAAGCACTTTATAAGTAAGCGTATCGTTGAGCTGCAGCCAGTGCGCGGCCAAACGCAGAAAATGGCAGGTTTGGTGGTAGAAATCCGCCTAAAGAAAACTAAAAAAGGTGACAATCTTTGTTTCGTTACATTAGATGATCGTAGCGCACGTATTGATGTCACGTTATTTGGCGATACCTATGACGCTGTTCGCGACATGGTACAAAAGGACGCGGTGCTGATTGTCGAAGGAGAGGTTCAAGAGGATCATTTCTCTGGGGGGATGAAGGTGCGAGTCAGTAAAGTGCTTACTATTCCTCAAGCCCGAGCACAGTATGCTTCAGGGGTGCAGGTGGTGTGCAATGAAGGGCATTTTTCTGGGCGGAGAATGAAAGAGTTCGAAGCGCTATTGAATGCGCATAAGATAGGGGGGGATCTTCCGATGAAAATTCGTTATTTGCGCAAGGATGCAGAAGCGGTTTTGACCCTTGGCGATCAATGGAAGGTGCAGGCTAGTGATGAGCTTCTCATCGCATTAATGGAGCGTTTTGGTCATGAGTCGGTCTCTTTGACTTACTAGGTCTGGTTCTTGAGGCCTCAAAAAGGTACACTTTGCACAATTTTTTCACTTAAGAATAGATGAGTCATATGAATCCTAACTATCTGGATTTTGAACAGCCAATTGCTGAACTACAGGCAAAAATTGAAGAGCTACGTCTAGTTGGAGATGATACTGCAGAGTTAAATATCTCCGAAGAGATCATGCGTCTGGAAGATAAAAGCCGCACGTTAACTGAATCTATTTTCTCAGATCTGTCCGCTTGGCAGGTATCTCAGTTAGCGCGCCATCCTCAGCGCCCGTACACACTTGATTATATCGAGTATATTTTTGATGAATTCGATGAAATTCATGGCGATCGCCATTTTGCGGATGATCAAGCGATTGTGGGTGGTATCGCCCGCTTAGATGAAAAGCCGGTTATGGTTATCGGCCATCAGAAGGGCCGTGGTGTTCGTGAAAGGCAGAAACGAAATTTCGGTATGCCGCGACCTGAAGGGTATCGCAAAGCGCTACGTATGATGGAGATGGCAGAGCGTTTTAAAATGCCAATCATGACCTTTATCGACACTCCGGGTGCATACCCTGGGATCGATGCTGAAGAGCGTGGTCAGTCGGAAGCGATCGCTTTTAACCTTGCTAAAATGTCTCAATTTAAAACGCCGATTATATCTACAGTCATTGGTGAAGGTGGTTCTGGTGGTGCATTAGCCATTGGTGTATGTGATGAGCTTATGATGATGAGCTATTCCACCTACTCAGTTATCTCTCCTGAAGGTTGCGCTTCAATCTTGTGGAAGAGTGCCGAAAGAGCTGCGGATGCTGCTAAGGCAATGGGTATTACCTCTGAGCGACTGCATGAGTTAGGGTTAGTAGATCAGATCATAAGCGAACCTCTTGGTGGTGCTCACCGTGATCCTGCTTTAACGGCTGCTAACTTAAAACGTCACTTGTTAGGTGTGTTGGATAAGTTAAATGATTTGTCGACTGATGAATTATTAGAGCGTCGCTATAAGCGTTTGATGGCTTATGGTTTTGGTGGTGAAGAATAACCATTCAGCGTTGAATGAGTGCGAGCGTAAATTTTCCAAAGCGCTCGCATTCCACTCCTCCTCTTTAAAGAATGTTAAGCGTTGGGTTATTGCTCATAGTGGCGGGTTAGACTCTCAAGTCTTGCTGTACCTAGCGTCGAGAATGCTTCCTTTACCTCGTGTGTTAGTAGTTCATGTTCATCATCACCTGCAAGCAGAGGCAGATGAATGGGCGGAATTCTCAAAATCTCAAGCAGAACTAAATTCCCTTCCCTTTGCTAGGCTAGACGTTTTTCCTGAAAACTCCTCGGAGAATGCTGCTCGTACCGCTCGATACGATGCTTTTGCGCACCTTCTTGAAGAGGGCGATTGTTTGTTGATGGGGCATCACGCAGATGATCAGGCTGAAACTATTTTATTTCGAATGTTAAGAGGGGCAGGTCTTGTCGGACTGTCGGGGATAGTCCCCTATCGGGTTTTTGAATCGGGGCATTTATTGCGGCCGTTATTGGGTTGTACTCGTGAGCTTCTAGAAAAGCTAGCTTTAGATGTCGGGCTGGATCATATAAATGATCCGAGTAATACTGATCTGCGCTATGACCGAAACTATTTGCGACATAGTGTCATACCATTACTAAAGCAGCGTTGGCCGAGCTTGGTTGAGCGCTGGCAGCAGAATGCCGTTTATATCGCTGAATCAAATCGTTTGCTTGAAGAGTATATGGAAGGTGATCTTGAGGTCTGTCTAGAAAGTAATGGCAGCCTTAATATTGCGCAGCTAGTTCGCTTTTCTGAACGAAGGCGTGAAGCGTTGTTGAGATATTGGTTATTCAAGGCTTCTGGTCTGAGAATTAATAGTCAGCAGTTGGAGGTGATTACTAAGAGTGTGATCTCTGCTAAACATGATGCTGACCCCTGTTATGATCTTGGAGATCAACAGTTAAGACGCTTTCAACAGTGCTTATATATAGTGCCTAAATTTAAGGGGGGGGAGGTAGTTTCTTTCCCAGTGAAACCGGGTGATCTAGATTTGGGTGATGGTGTGCTAAGCGTAGAGCACGCCGAGAGTGGTTTAAGTTCATTTCAGGGGGTCGAGGTTAGACGCCGTCAGGGTGGTGAGCGATGCCGCCCACACGGGAAAAAGCACTCAGTAGCTGTAAAGAAACTTCTTCAGGAAGCAGCGATTCCTAGTTGGCAAAAAGTAGATTGGCCGTTGCTTTTTCATGGCGATGAATTGGTTGCGGTGCCCGGAATTTGCTTTTGTGAGGGTTGGTATTCAGAAAAGTCAGGCTTTTCTGTTTTATGGTGCCCCTTTTCGTTGTCTGATAGCAGCTGATTTGCTATCCTATAGCGCCATCTCCACCTTAAAATTTCCTCGTTAATACACGATCAGACAGGTTCTGCATGACGCGATATATCTTCGTCACAGGCGGTGTTGTGTCCTCATTGGGCAAAGGCATCGCATCCGCTTCTCTAGCTGCTATATTGGAAGCTAGAGGGCTGAAAGTAACTATGTTGAAACTGGACCCATATATCAATGTGGATCCAGGGACGATGAGCCCCATTCAACACGGTGAAGTTTTTGTTACAGAGGATGGTGCGGAAACTGACCTCGACCTTGGGCACTACGAACGTTTTATTCGTACAACCATGAGTAAGCGTAACAACTTCACAGCAGGGCGCATCTATCAACACGTACTTCGTAAAGAACGTCGTGGTGACTATTTAGGCGGCACTGTACAAGTCATTCCTCATATTACTGACGAGATTAAGCGTCGAGTGATAGAGGGTGCTGGCGACGCCGATGTTGCATTGGTTGAAATCGGTGGAACGGTAGGTGATATTGAATCATTGCCATTTATGGAAGCCGTGCGTCAATTAAAAGCAGAGCTTGGTTTTACACGTGCGATGTTTATGCATCTAACGTTAGTGCCGTATATTGCGACTGCTGGTGAAATTAAAACCAAACCATCGCAGCATTCTGTTAAAGAGTTGCGATCAATTGGTATTCAGCCAGATATTTTAGTTTGTCGTTCTGATTTCCCAATTCCAGATTCGTCACGCCGTAAGCTTTCTTTGTTTACCAATGTTGAAGAGCGTGCGGTTGTTTCATTGCCGGATGCGGACACTATTTACAATATTCCGCGTATGTTGTCTGACCAGAACTTAGATGACATCGTTATTGAGCGTTTTAATCTTGAGTGTAACGATGCTGATTTAAGTGAATGGGATCGTGTTGCTGATGCACATCTCAATCCAGAAGGCGAAGTGAAGATCGCCATGGTTGGCAAATACATGGAGCTTCTGGATGCTTATAAATCTTTGATTGAAGCATTATCTCATGCTGGAATTGCGCTTAAGAAGAAGGTGCGAATTGAGTGTATCGATTCGGAGAAGGTTGAGCGAGAAGGTGTTGAAATTCTACGTGATGCCAGTGCGATCCTAGTTCCAGGCGGATTCGGAGAGCGGGGTGTTGAAGGAAAAATAAATGCCGTTCGTTATGCACGAGAAAATAAAGTTCCGTACTTAGGTATCTGCCTTGGTATGCAAGTTGCTGTGATTGAATTTGCACGTAATGTGGCAGGTATTGAAGGCGCAACTTCTTCAGAATTTAAAGCAGATGCTGAACATCCTGTTATTGGTTTGATTACGGAATGGATGACATCTGAAGGCGGTGTAGAAACACGCGGTGAAACTGATGATTTAGGCGGAACCATGCGCTTGGGTGCACAAAAGTGTCAGCTTGCTGATGGTTCTACTGCTGCTGTTGCTTATGGCTCTACTGAAATTACTGAGCGCCATCGTCACCGCTATGAAGTGAATAATAACTATGTAGCTAAGCTTGAAGAAGCAGGGTTACGTATCTCTGGTCGATCGGTTGATGGTGAATTGGTTGAAGTGGTGGAGGTCGTTGATCATCCGTGGTTTGTGGCTTGCCAATTTCATCCTGAATTTACATCTACGCCGCGTGATGGCCATGGCTTATTTACTGGATTTATTCAGGCCGCTATCGATCAGCAAGCTAAATAAAACGATTTAAGGATTGGGGGCGCGCAGCCCTCAGAACGAAAAATTCTGGAGTTTTGACCCATGACACAGATTTCTGATATTAAAGCCCGCGAAGTACTGGATTCTCGTGGTAACCCAACCGTTGAAGCCGATGTCGTGCTGGCATCAGGCGTAGTTGGCTCGGCATGTGCTCCTTCAGGTGCATCGACCGGTTCTCGTGAAGCATTAGAATTACGTGATGGTGATAAAGCACGTTACTTAGGTAAAGGTGTCTTAAAAGCTGTTGCAGCAGTGAACGGCGTTATTCGTGATGCCTTGATCGATATGGATGTGACAGATCAGCGTGCTTTAGATAACAAAATGCTTGAGCTAGATGGTACTGAAAACAAAGAAAACTTGGGCGCAAATGCGATCCTAGCTGTCTCTTTGGCTGCTGCCAAAGCTGCAGCAGTAGAGAAGGGTATTCCTCTTTACGCTCATATCGCAGAAGTAAATGGTACGGCTGGCAAGTTCTCTCTACCTGTTCCAATGATGAACATTCTAAATGGTGGAGAACATGCAGATAATAACGTCGATATTCAAGAGTTCATGGTTCAGCCAGTCAATTTTGATAAATTCTCAGATGGCTTACGTTGCGGCGCAGAGATATTTCATGCTTTGAAAGCAGTGTTGAAATCTAAAGGCCTGAATACTGCTGTAGGTGATGAGGGTGGTTTTGCACCTAATTTGGCGTCTAATGAAGAAGCGCTTGTCGTGATCAAAGAGGCGATCTCGAATGCAGGTTATGAGCTTGGTAAAGATGTCACATTGGCGCTAGATTGTGCTGCATCTGAGTTTTATAAAGATGGGAAATATGATCTTTCTGGTGAAGGTAAAGTGTTCGATGCTGAAGGTTTTGGTGATTACCTAGCCGCATTGACAGAGAACTATCCAATCGTTTCTATTGAAGATGGTTTGGATGAGTCCGATTGGGATGGTTGGGCGTATTTGACCAAGAAAATTGGTGAAAAAGTTCAATTGGTAGGTGATGACCTTTTCGTAACCAATACTAAAATTCTGAGTCGTGGTATTGAGCAAAATATTGGTAACTCAATCCTGATCAAGTTCAACCAGATTGGTTCGTTATCTGAAACGCTTGATGCTATCAAGATGGCTAAGGATGCCGGATTTACCGTTGTGATATCTCACCGTTCAGGCGAGACAGAAGATACGACCATTGCCGATTTGGCAGTAGGTACTGCTGCGGGTCAGATTAAAACGGGTTCTTTGTGCCGTTCTGATCGTGTTGCTAAGTACAACCGCCTACTTCGTATTGAAGAAGAGCTAGGTGCAAACGCCGTGTATAATGGTTTGTCAGAAATTAAAGGTCAGGGTTAAGCATAGTCTGTTGCTTAATAGTCTGATATAAAAAGGGGGCTTAGGCCCTCTTTTTTTGCTTATAGAATATCTATGTATCGCTGGTTGGTTGCTTTTTTAATTATTCTTTTTGCTGGACTGCAGTATCGTTTGTGGTTCGGTGAAACCAACGTGCGTGATATTTGGGATTTGAATGCCAAGATTGAACTCCAGAAAAGTATCAATCAGGAGCTTAGTCAGCGAAACAGTGAGTTAGAAGCCGAGGTTGAAGACCTTAAAGAGGGACAAGCCGCGTTAGAGGAACGTGCTCGCAGTGAGTTGGGCATGATTCGTAAAGATGAGACTTTTTTCCAGTTAGTTGAGCCGCCAGAAGAGAATTAAATACGCGTGACGAACTTACCTACAGATTTTGCATATTTGCATGGCGAGCCTAATTGTCATGCCGTTATACGTTCTTGTCCTGAAGATTTTCAAGTAATTGAACAGCTTGGTTTTGAGCCTGAAGGGCATGGTGAACATGTGTTTCTTTACATTCGCAAGCGCGGTGAAAATACAGATTGGGTAGCGCGGCAGTTGGCTAATTTTGCTCAAATTAGCCCTCGAGAGGTAAGTTATGCGGGGAAGAAAGATCGGCATGCTGTAACAGAACAGTGGTTTTGCGCCAAATTTCCTATTAAACGTAACCTTAATTGGAAACTGTTTGGTGGTGATAGTATCGAGGTACTTCAAACGGTGCGCCATCAGCGAAAATTGCGATTGGGTACGCTGAAGGGCAATCAGTTTCGGCTGCGTTTACGCCAAGTCTCTAATATGGATGAGCTCAAGGCGCGAGTATCTTTGATTAAAGAGAGTGGCGTTCCCAACTATTTTGGTGAACAGCGCTTTGGTCATGCCTTTGGTAATTTGGAAAAAGGGATCGCTTTATTAAAAGGTGAACTGCAGGAGCGTCAGCGCAATAAGAAAGGGATGTATATTTCAGCGGTTCGTTCTTGGTTGTTTAATCAGTTGCTATCACAGCGTATATCTCAAGATCTATGGGGTAGTGTATTGGATGGTGATGCAATGATGATATCAGGAAGTCAGAGTTGTTTTGTTGAAGAGAGCAGCTCTGATGAGCTAAATGCTAGGCTTTCGGCCGGGAACATTAATCTTACTGGTCCTTTGTGGGGCCGAGGAGATATGATGTCTGTTGGAGCGGCCGAAGAGTGGGAGCGTACGCAGCTATGCCGCTGGTTTGAACTTTGCGAATTGCTTGAAACGCTTAGTTTAAAGCAAGAGAGAAGAGCGTTACGGTTACAACCTAGAAATCTGACACTTGAGTCTATTAACGATCATGAGTGCTGGATAACGTTCGATTTAACGTCGGGAGCATTTGCTACAAGCGTACTACGAGAGTTGTGCACGACGTCAATGCCAGAGTAAAGAACAGTATAAATGAAGATTCTAATCTCAAATGATGATGGTGTTTATGCCCCAGGACTTGCAGCACTTGTTGGTGCTTTAAAAGAACTGGGTGAAGTGTTGGTTGTAGCGCCTGATCGTAATAGGAGTGCATCGAGCAACTCCCTAACGCTAGATAGACCCTTGGAAGTGTTTCAACATGAAAATGGGTTTTATAGTATTAACGGGACGCCTACCGATTGTGTTCACATCGGAGGCTCTGGTGTTTTAGGGATGGTTCCCGATATCGTCGTTTCGGGCATTAATGCTGGGCCTAATTTGGGTGATGATGTCATCTATTCCGGCACCGTTGCAGCGGCAATGGAGGGGCGGCATTTTCGTTTGCCTGCGATCGCTATATCATCTGGTAGTTTTCATCCAGAATCATATGATGGTGCAGCTCAGGTTGCTAAAGAGATTGTTGCAAATATTGAGCGGTTAAATATAGCACCGAGAACTATTTTGAATGTTAACGTGCCAGATTGTTCGCCGCAGGAGTTTGCCGGTATTCATGTCACGCGATTGGGACATCGCTCTAGTGCAGATAAACCGATTGCTTCTGAAGATCCTCGGGGTAAAGTGCGTTATTGGATTGCGGGTGCTGGGCCTGCCGCAGATAAAGAGCCCGGGACAGATTTTTTTGCCTTAGAGGAACGTTGTGTTTCTATTACGCCTCTACATGTGGATATGACGGAATATTCAGGTATGGATAATATTGCAGACTGGTTGGAGATTAGTTTTTGAACGACCCACAATTACGCGGTATTGGAATGACTTCCCAGCGAACTCGTGATCGGTTGGTTAATAGGTTGCGAGACCAAGGTATTCTTGATGAGCGCGTTCTTGACGTGATGCGTCAGACACCAAGGCATATTTTTATTGATGAAGCGCTATCTCATAGAGCTTATGAGGACACTGCTTTACCTATAGGCTTTAACCAAACTATCTCTCAGCCGTTTATCGTGGCGAGAATGACCGAGTCCTTATTGGCTGAAGGGCCATTAAAGCGAGTTTTAGAGGTAGGTACGGGGTCCGGTTATCAGACATCAATACTGGCCCCTTTAGTGGGGGAGTTGTTTAGTGTGGAGCGTATTAGGCCTTTGCAAGAGAAGGCCAGAGAGCGCTTGAAGCGTATTGGTCTCAAAAATATCCAGCTTAAACATACTGATGGCGGTATGGGGTGGTCCTCAAAGGCCCCTTTCGATGGTATTTTAGCTGCATGTGCGCCAGAAGAAGTGCCGGAAGAGCTTAAACAGCAGTTAGCCATTGGTGGGCGGTTAATCATCCCCGTCGGAGGCAGTGAAAATCAGGAATTAAAGTTAGTCGTAAGACTGTCTGAAGATGAATTTACTACAGACGTTTTAGAGTGCGTTAAGTTTGTGCCATTACTCAGCGGCACAATACGTTAAGGGAGTTTGAGTATGCAGGAAACGCGTTCATTGCGTGATTATTTGGCGCTCTCTGGAAAGGGGATGATGATGGGGGCTGCTGATGCAGTTCCTGGTGTGTCTGGTGGGACCATCGCATTTATGACAGGTATTTACGAAGAGTTGATTTATTCGTTAAAGCAGTTTGGACCCGCTGCGTTAGTTATGCTCTTTCGGCAAGGCCCTGTAGCTGTTTGGAAGCATGTTAATGGTACTTTTCTGTTTACTTTGTTAGCAGGGATATTGATTAGCTTGCTGACGATCTCTCGCGTTGTATTGTATTGGTTGGCGGAGTATCCAGAGCTATTATGGTCATTCTTCTTCGGATTGATTCTTGCGTCGGTGTGGTCTGTCTGTCGGCATATAGAGCACTGGGATCGAAATACTTATACTTCGTTTTTTGTGGGAACGATAGTTGCCTATCTTGTTACATCGATTACACCGACCTCCATTGAGGCAACACCGTTGTTCGTCTTTTTATCTGGAATGGTTGCAATTTGTGCGATGATATTACCGGGTATCTCTGGAAGCTTTATTTTGCTATTGCTGGGTATGTATACACCTATTCTGATGGCGATTAAAAATGTAGAACTGGTGACCCTAGGTTTGTTTGCAGGTGGTTGCGCGATTGGGTTATTGAGCTTTTCAAGGGTGCTAAGCTGGATGTTTAGTTCTTTTAAAACCGCTACGCTGTCCCTCTTAGGAGGGTTTATGTTGGGGTCGTTGAATAAGGTTTGGCCTTGGAAATATACGACCGCTTACTCTATAGATAGGCATGGTAAAGAAGTGCCTTTAGTACAAGAAAACATTTCACCACTTTCTTTTGAATCGTTAACTGGGCAGCCAGCTTTCCTTTTGTATGCTGTGGGCCTTATGTTGTTAGGCGCTGCTATGGTTATTTTAATTGAAAGAATGGGGCGAAGGTCTGGAGTGTAACTGAGTGCTGCAGAGATGGTGTGTAATACTGTCAATCGTTGGAATGCTTTCTGGATGCGGAGGGAAAACCTATGCTCCAGTCAGTGATCGATCAGTAGCAACGGCTCCATCTCCAAGCCCCTCTCAATATGTAGTCAAAAAAGGTGATACGCTCTATTCTATCGCGTTTCGTTATGGGATGGATTACAGGCAGTTAGCTGCTAAGAACAATATAGGCACAACTTACAGTATCTATCCTGGTCAGAAATTAAGTCTTAAAGCTGCAGCAGGTAAAAAGGCTGCTTCTAATTCAATCGTGCGTGACTCTTCTATCTCTGCCCCTAAGCCCATTATCACCTCGTCACGAGATGCTGTAAAAGCATCTAAGCCAGCGCCAATCGTTTCTAAATCGAAGAATGTTGCCCAAAATTCCTCGTCATCTAATGTGAATAAAAGCGCGAGTTCGGCAACTCAACCAAAAAGTAAGTCTAAACCTACTTCAGTAAAGTCAGCGGTTAATAATCAAACAAAGAGTGTTGGGCCAATTAGGTGGAAATGGCCTGTATCTGGAAAGGTTATAGGTAGATTTAAAACAAAAGGCTTAGTAAATAAAGGGATTAATATTTCGGGATCTAAAGGGAAGAGTATCTCTGCAGCAGCCAATGGCAAGGTCGTTTATGCTGGAAATGGCTTACTAGGTTACGGAAATTTAGTCATTGTTGACCACAATCAGCAGTTTTTAAGTGCTTATGCACATAATAGTCGTGTTTTAGTAAAAGAAAATGATATGGTTAAAACAGGGCAGAAAATTGCAGAGATGGGAAGTAGTGGTGCCGATCGAGTTATGCTGCATTTTGAAATAAGACGCGATGGTAAACCTGTTGACCCTCTGAAGTACCTGCCCAAACGATAATTATAAAAATATAACAATAAGAATATAAGATCGCTTAAGAGCACTACAGTTTAAGGGATAGGTTATGGATAATATCGATAATGACTGCAATACGGATATGCAGGAAGTAACGTTGGAAAAGGATGAACAGCAGACAGCAGCCCCTGTTGAGAAGAAGGCCTCTAAAAAAGAAGAGCCAGATTTCCTAAATAGCGGTCGTGGTCGTGGCAGTATGGCCCATAAGGATCTGCTGAATGCTAAAAATCTAGATGCTACTCAACTGTACTTAAATGAAATTGGTTTCTCGCCACTGCTGAGTGCTGAGGAAGAGGTGTACTTTTCCCGTTTAGCATTAAAAGGTGACGAGGCTGCGCGTAAGCGCATGATAGAGAGTAATTTACGGCTCGTTGTCAAGATTGCTCGCCGCTATATCAATCGTGGTTTAACGCTGTTAGATCT
Source organism: Neptuniibacter victor (assembly GCA_027943745.1). GTDB lineage: Bacteria > Pseudomonadota > Gammaproteobacteria > Pseudomonadales > Balneatricaceae > Neptuniibacter > Neptuniibacter victor. Next base: position 561,599 of record AP025763.1, read on the forward strand.
GATAGAAGAAGGCAATTTAGGTCTTATTCGGGCGGTAGAAAAATTTGATCCTGAACGAGGATTTCGTTTCTCTACCTACGCGACCTGGTGGATACGTCAGACTATCGAACGCGCAATTATGAATCAAACGCGGACCATCCGATTGCCGATTCATGTCGTTAAAGAATTAAATGTATATCTTAGAGCTGCACGCGAATTGGCTCAGAAGTTAGATCATGAGCCCTCTCCTGAGGAGATCGCTGAACTGGTTGATAAACCAGTAGAAAATGTTGAGCGTATGCTTGGACTGAATGAACGCGTGACTTCAGTTGATACACCGATGGGCAAAGATTCTGACAAGTCCTTGTTGGATACCATCCCGGATGCGGTGTCCTCCGATCCTGCAACGTTATTACAAAGTTCTAATATTAGTGGCAACTTAGATAAATGGTTGGATGCTCTTCCTGAAAAACATTCAGAGGTGCTATCTCGCCGCTTTGGTCTTCGAGGATACGAGATGAGCACGCTTGAAGAGGTTGGTCATGAGATTGGCTTAACCAGAGAGCGTGTTCGTCAGATTCAGGTCGAAGCACTAAGGAAGCTGAGAGATATCGTTGAGAAGAATGGTTTGAGTGGAGAAGATCTGCTTCAGCAGTAATCACTTAAATAAACCATAAAAAAACCGCCTTTTGGCGGTTTTTTTATGGTTTAAACGAGAGACTTTAGTTGATAGATGAGATCAAGGGCTTGTCTAGGGCTGAGCTCATCAGGTGATATTTTTTTTAGCTCTTTTACAGCTTTGTGGGTAGGGGCTGTAAACATATCGTTTTGTATTGGAGGGGGGGGTGTTGAAAGTTGAGCTGCGACAGTTACATCCTGCTCTAGTTGTAAAAGTTTGGTTTTTGCCTGCTGTATTACATGTAGTGGCACACCTGCAAGTTGTGCTACTTGAAGACCATAGCTCTGGCTAGCAGGTCCTTCTTTAATTTCATGTAGAAAAACAATGTGATCGTTATGCTCAACGGCTGTTAAATGCACGTTAAAGACGCTGGTCGTTTGTTCCGGTAAACTTGTTAGCTCAAAATAATGCGTTGCAAATAGTGTAAAGGATCGCGTTTCACGTGCTAAGTTTTCGGCGCATGCCCACGCAAGTGATAATCCATCAAAAGTGCTGGTTCCGCGGCCAACTTCATCCATTAATACTAAACTGCGTTCGGTCGCGTTATGCATGATATTGGCCGTTTCTGTCATTTCGACCATAAATGTTGAGCGACCGCCAGCTAGATCATCGGATGACCCCATTCGGGTGAAAATTCTATCAACAATACCAATTGTGGCTGAACTTGCTGGGACATAACTACCTATGTGTGCTAGTAGTGTAATCAGTGCAGCTTGGCGCATGTATGTTGATTTACCGCCCATATTAGGTCCGGTAATAATTAGCATCTTCCTGTCAGTATCTAAATCAAGATCGTTAGCCACAAATGGGTCGTCTAAGACGTTTTCTACGACAGGGTGACGACCACGCTGGATTTTGATTTGGGGGGTGTCTGTTAGTTTTGGCGGTACGTAATCTAATGTTGTCGCGCGCTCGGCTAAGTTGTTCAAGGCATCTAATTCGGCTGTGGCTGCAGCTGAATCTTGCAGTACGGGTAATTCTTGCGCGAGCGTCTCTAATAGCTCATCGTAGAGGGCTTTCTCTCTAGTCAATGCCCTGCTCTTTGCTGAAAGTGCTTTGTCTTCGAACTCTTTTAGTTCTGGGGTGATATAGCGCTCTGCATTTTTTAATGTTTGACGGCGAATATATTCTGCCGGTAATTCCCCTTTTTGTGCTTTGCCGATCTCGATAAAGTAGCCGTGTACACGGTTATAGCCAACCTTCAATGTGGCAATGCCTGTACGCTCTCTTTCCTTTTGCTCTAGTGCTAAAAGATATTCCCCTGCGTTTTCGCTGAGGCCTCGTAGCTCGTCGAGCTCTGTATCAAATCCCTGAGCTATCACACCGCCGTCACGAATAATGACGGGTGGATTATCTATAATGGCTCGGCTCAGTAGGTCGGACAGATTAGGGAACTCAGAAATGCTTTGTGCCAGTTCTGAAATAAGAGGAGCATCGGACTGGGCAATACTCTGCTGCAGTTGAGGTAGTGTGTTAAGCGCATTGCGGAGCCTCTCTAGATCACGAGGACGAGCTGATCTGAGCGCTATGCGAGCAAGTATGCGTTCACTATCGCCAATGTTTTTAAGGTTTTGCGCAATATCTTCAAAGCGGTAGTTTTCGATCAGCCACTGTATTGAGGCCTGTCTTGCGAGTAATACTCCTCTGTTTTGGAGCGGTCTGTGAAGCCAGCGGCGAAGAAGGCGGCTGCCCATAGGGGTTTTGCACTTGTCGATGACTTTGGCAAGCGTGTTATCGAAACCCCCGGAAAGATTTTGGTCGATTTCGAGGTTTTTACGGGTTGCTGCATCTAAGGCGACGCAATCATCGTGCTGCTCAACTTGAATTCTGCGAATGTGAGGTAGGGCCGTTCGTTGGGTGTCTTTGGCGTATTGAAGTAAGCAGCCCGCTGCTGATATAGCAATAGGGTGTTGTTCGCACCCAAATCCGCTTAGATCTTTTACTTTAAACTGTTGGCATAATAAATTTTGAGCTGTGTCTGCTTCAAAGTGCCAGGGGGCTTGTGGGCGACTGCTCTTAAGAGGGCCAATGATATTTTGAATATTCGAATCTTCATTAAAGAGTGTTTCTGAAGGGCGAATGCGTTCAAGCTCACTTAATAGGGCATCGGGTGTGTGAACTTCAAGTAGGCTAAATCTACCAGAAGCGATATCAACAATGGCAAGCCCGTAAACTTCCCCGACTTGGTTGATGGCAACTAAGAAGTTATCTCTGTTTTCATCTAGTAAAGCCTCGTCGCTTATTGTGCCAGGCGTAATTATTCGAGCTACAGCACGCTCAACGGGCCCTTTGCTGGTAGCAGGATCGCCAATTTGTTCACAGATGACGACGGATTCACCCGCGCGTACTATTTTTCCAACATAGGCTTCAGCTGCATGATAGGGAATGCCTGCCATAGGGATAGGTTCACCGGCAGACTTGCCTCGCGCTGTAAGTGATATATCTAATAAAGCAGAAGCTTTTTTGGCGTCCTCGAAAAACAGCTCATAGAAATCGCCCATCCGGTAAAATACTAATTGATCAGGATGTTGGGCTTTGATGCGTAAATATTGCTGCATCATAGGTGTGTGTGTTGAAGATGCCTGTTTAACCATCAGAATATGCTGTCTTTATTAAAAGGTTTTATGCTGTAATTTCAGCAAAGTGTCGACGCATTGTACGTCAAAAGAATTTTACAACATAGATCAGTAGGTTTACTGATTTATTGATGTTATTCGTATGTAAAAGTCGAGCTGTTCTATATCTGCTCATGGCCTAGGAGAGTGCGATGGAAGTGTTATTAGAAGATATTGCCCAATTAGCTCAGTGTCGATCGGCAGTCATTGCCACGGCCGAGTCGTGTACGGGTGGGTAGCGCAAGAGCTGACGTCTATTGCGGGTAGTTCTGTTTGGTTTGATCGTGGTTTTGTTACTTATAGCAATGCTGCCAAAGAGGAGATGTTAGGGGTTAGCGCTGAAATTATTAAGGATCATGGTGCAGTATCAGAACCTGTGGTTAAAGCTATGGCTGAAGGCGTGTGGCAACTTAATGACACTAAAGCGGGCATTGACCGTACTGTCCAGCTACCTACACAAGCGATCACATTTCTGGAACAGTTGAAGCTTGTAACAGGTGAGTGTTTATTTCTATCTCAGAAAGCAGGGCGGCCTATCCAGCAAAAAAAACACTGACTGAGCAAGCCTGGCGACTACGTTCGATTAACAGAATGATAAAAATGGCGCATTGGACGCCCCACGATTTACGTCGAACGGTTCGAACGGTTCGAACGGGTTTGTCGCGGATGGGATGTCCAAATGAGGTAGCAGAGGCCATTTTAGGGCACAGCCGCATGGGCATTGAAGGGACTTACGATCTATATAAATTTGAGCCGGAGTGCCGAAAGTGGGTATAAAAATGGGCTGACTACCTTGATACTTTGATGGGAGCGTAGCCATAGTAATAAACATTTTCTTTTGCAAACGAAAACTTATTTGTAGAGAAAAAGACTGTAGTCGGTAGGCTATCCACTCAACAAAACACTAAGAGTGAAGAAGGTGGATGCAAAACCAGAGTGTCCGGTAACCCGTAGACCGAATTGTTCGGCAAGTGGAAGTTGCAGCCATGTTAGGAGTCAGTGCAGTCACAATTTGGCGTTGGCGTAACGCAAAGGAGTTTCCCTAACCGATATGGTTGGATAAGAATGGCCGATTAATCGGTTGGCGACTGTCGGTTATTGAGCAGTGGATAAAAGAGGGTGATAGGCAGGAGGCGCCATCTGATGATAGGTAATGCTTCTCCATCTCCAGAGTGCTATTGATGTCTTTGTTGATAGCTTACCTTTATAGTGAATGACTCTGTTCAATTAGATTGTTTAGCCATTGTCGTAGAAAGAAATTCAGTTCCTTTCGCAGCTGAGGATAGAGCTTCCCAGATTCTGGAAACACTTGCTGATAGATCGGTGGTATCGACGTTTTAAAGGTGAAGGCTTCCGCCATCCGCTGCGACGGGTAGATAAGCACCACCATTTCAGGATCTTTGCACATATCGCCGTTACTGCTCAAAGTAATGTGCTAACGACACTGCAATGCCTTCATCATTGCTGGAAGCACCGTCGAGATGTGGTAATCGCTCGACCACCTAATCCATCAGCCCTGCTACCTGGCTGCGGCGATATTGGTCGGTTACAGCCCCCTCATTAGTAATAACACCCAGCTTAATCAGCCGGTCATAGTTGGTTTCATAAATTGTCTTTCTCATGAAGTTTTCCTTTCTTGTTATAGAGCGAGCGCAGCGCCCGCGCTCCTTAGTAGGAGGGAGGCTGCTGGGAATTAGGGAAGGTGTTGGGGGAGATATCCTTGTTGGCGGTGTAGTCGCAATCAAGCAGCCCGGAGGGCTGGAGCGTCAGGGGTTGAGAGGGTGCCAGTCACTCGACAAGGGTGATGAACGTCTAGCCTGTATTAATCTGAGCTTGGCTGGCTAGTGAGCATATGTCGAATCAATTCGTTTAAAGCTGGGTTCTTCATACGATTGGAAGGGTAAACAAGTGAGACAGGAGCAGGATCTCCCCGAAACTGATCCAGAATGGATACGAGTTCACCACTGTCGAGGTGCAACTGAACCAAAAAGTCAGGTAAGAATGCGATACCGTGCCCGGCAGCTGCATACTCTGCTGCAGTGATACCTTGGTTGACTTCTATTGCTCCTGTTACATTCACATGACGTTCATTGCCATCTTCAAAATACCGCCATCGACCAGGAGTACGGATGGAGCTGTTGGTAACACAATTATGTTGAGTAAGTTCTTTAGGGTGTGTGGGAGTGCCATGCAGGGCCAAATAATCTGGGCTGGCAACATACAGTACATTCAGTTCAGTGAATCGGCGAGCGATCAATCTGGAGTCTGGCAGTTCATGTACGCGAACGGCTAGGTCAATCCCTTCTTCAATTAGATTCACGTAGCGGTTAACCATTAGACTAGTGACCTTTACATCGGGGTGTAGTTTAACGAACTCGCTAACCAATCGAGTAATCCCTAGCCGCTCTGCTCCTGGAGGGGCCGTAATTCGGAGGTGACCTGCTAGCTGCTCTTGGTTCTTATCGGCTCTACCTTCAAGAGTTTCAAGGCGGTCGATCAGCACTTTAAGTTCTTCCAGATAGAAACTTCCTTCAGCAGTCAGATGCATTGCGCGTGTGGTTCTGTAGAGCAGTTGGCAATTAAAGTGTGCTTCCAAGTCGGAAACCTGTCGGCTGACAGCTGATACCACCACGCCAAGCTGCCGAGCAGCCTGACTAAAGCTTTGTTCTTCTGCGACCACGAGAAAGGTACGAATCGCTTTAATGAGATCTATTTTTCTTTTCATGAGAATAGTGTTTTCACAATTAGTTTATTTTTCACATAGAAGTTAATAGTTATAGTGCTACCAATGTTCTCGTTAATCAATAGGTGGTCTTCGTAGCTCGTTGAAACTCTTTCAAGAGCATACGAAGAGTGGTCAAAAAACAATAAGGAGCAAACTATGAAAATTCTACTCATTGGTGCTACAGGCACTATCGGCAAAGCAGTAGCTGGTCGTTTAGCCGAGAATCACGAGTTAATTGTGGCGGGATACTCGGATGGCGATGTAATAGTTGATCTCGGTAATACGGAGTCAATCAGGTCCATGTTCGCTGAAGTAGGCAATGTTGACGCGGTTGTTTCAACCGTGGGACTCGCGAACTTCGGGCCGTTTGATCAGTTGCCTGATGATGAATATCAATTGGCACTCAGCAATAAATTGATGGGGCAGATCAATTTGGTACGCCTGGGCCGCGGTTATATCAATAAAGGTGGTTCCATCACCTTAACTTCGGGTGTGTTGTCGCGGGAGCCCATGCAAGGCAGTGTCGCGGTCAGCATGGTTAATGGCGCACTGGAAAGTTTTGTTAAAGCCGCTGCTTTGGAGCTGGATAGCTTCCGGCTGAATGCGGTGTCTCCGATTTTTGTTAAAGAGACCATGGCCATGATGGGGATGGATACAGCGAGTGGTTTATCCGCAGCTGATACGGCAAAGGCCTATGTCGCTGCGGTAACCGGAATGATGCACGGCATTACGCTTGACGCGCCAGCCTACGTCTAAGCGACCGTAATAAATAATCACATCAAGGAGAAAACGATGAAAAAACTGCTATCTACGTTGATCACATTAGTGCTGATTGCGCCAAACGCATTTGCAACGGAAATCGAGACGCGGTCTCTGGACGAGCTTTACGCGGCAGCGGTTGCCGAAGGCGGTGAGCTTGTACTTCGAGCAGGCGGGGATAAGGACGATCAAGCTGACTACTACCTGAATATGTTCAAAAAACGGTTTCCCAAGATCAAACTCACACACAGTGTGGATCTGAGTTTTTATCACGCCTCACGTTATGACAATGCGCGCAAAGAAGACAGCAAAGCCAATGTTCCAGATATAATACAGCTGCAAACATTACACGATTTTGATTACTACGCCGAGCGTGGATTGTTGGAGCGTTACAAGCCCAAAAACTGGGAGAAAGTTTATCCTGATTACAAAGATCCACACGGAAATTGGGTGGGTCTATTTGGGGTAGCTTTTACCAATGTGTTTAATAACAAAGTCATTGATGAAAGAAAGGCTCCACGTGACGCTTTGGATTATCTTGACCCAGCGTTGAAGGGAAAAATCATTCTGACTTATCCGCATACGGATGATGCAGTCTTGTACCAGTTTTGGAATCTGAAAGAAAAATACGGTTGGGAGTACCTAGAAAAATTAGTTGCTACTGAGCCAACATGGGTTCGTGGTACATCAATGCCTTATGTTGCTATTAATAACGGCTGGTACGGAGCAAGTTTTACAACATCTTGGGCATTTGTACCGTGGGAAGGCAGCGATACACGCCTTGTATTACCTGAAGAGGATTACTTCTTAACGTGGTTCCAAGTTGCAGCCATTCCTAATGACGCAAAAAATAAAGCGGCGGCTAAACTCTATTTAAACTGGATGCTCTCTAAGGAATTCCAGAGTAAATGGCTGCAATTCCCCGTACGCATGGATGTTGAATCATCTGGTGGCTATAAATCGATACAGCACTACAACACCTCACCAGCAGATTTTCATCGATTTATGTTGAAGCGTGAACTCGTTGAGCGCTTCCGTTTGCAACTAGAGCAGCTGATTGGGCCCTATGAGGGAGCCGCGCCGTTGGAAATGGACTACAGCGTTAAGCCATGATGCGCATCAACACTATGATGGCGGTGCTGGCGTTCTTGCCGACGCTAGCATCCGCAGCATCGGTTGAGTAAGAATCAGAACCAACGCTAGCAGCGACAGAGCACTATCAATTTTTTCGTTGGAAAGAGGACTATTCAGACCTCACCCAGGCGCAGCGCGAAGCAAGTAGCCTGTCGCGTATTAAGCGAATCCCATTGTCTGGCGACCAGAATTATCCTTACTTGTCGCTCGGTGGAGAATGCCGTTTCAAGGTGGAGTCATCGTCTAATCAGCTATTTGGTCTTGGCAGTCGCGAGAACAGCAACGTTTTTCTTAATCGATTTCTAGTTCACGGTGATGTGCAATGGAAAGAAAATATTCGTTCCTTTGTGTAACTGGGTGCGTATAGCGAAAGTGGCCGGTTAGGTGGCCCATCACCCGTAAACGAGTCAGACGTTGATGTGCAACAAGCGTGTGTTGATACCCATGCCGGTGCATTTGAACTGCGTGCGGGTAGGCAAGAAATATATCTCGATTCTGCCAAGCAATTGGGTATTAGAGAAGGGCCGAATCAACGGTGCTCATTTGATGCTTTGAGAGTTCAGTATCGTCCGCCATCCCACCCCGGTGTTGACCTTTTTGTAGGCCGAGAAGTACAGCCTAAAGAGGATGCCTTTGAAGATAGTGCCAGCAATGGGGCGAAGGTCTGGGGTATTTATGGCGCAAAGTTATTAACACTCGGTTCCGATTATCTCGATAGTTTTTATATCGGTATAGATCGCAATAACTCATCATTCAATCAAGGTGTTGGGGACGAGGAGCGGCATACGCTGGGGCTACGATGGGTGGGGGAGCACGGCGCTTGGCGTTATAGCTACGAAGGGTTTTATCAAGGAGGCCGTTTTAACGGTGCAGACATTCAAGCCTGGGCATTGGTGACAGAAAACTACTACCGGCTCTCAGTTGATAGCTGGCAGCCAACCTTTGGGGTCAGAGCTAACATTGCCAGCGGCGACAGTGATCTTAATGACAATAAGCTCGGCACATTCGATGCGCTATTTCTTGATTTGAATTATCTAGCTGAAGCGGGCGTGTTGTATACGCCGCGTAACCTTTATGAGCTGCAAACGATGATTGATCTCTTCCCATCGAAGGATCTTCGCGTTCGGCTTCGTTCCAATTTTCTGTGGCGACAAAACACCAGTGATGCAGTTTATGTTAGCCCTGGTGTTCCACTCGTAGCAGGAGATACTTCAGATAAACGGTTTATTGGTTATGTGCTGGATGTCGCAGCGACGTGGGAGGTTAACCACAACCTCAAGCTGGCGGCCTCTTATGCATTTGCCGCAGCAGGGGATGTGATTGAGGATGCGGGAGGGAGAGACACTCAGTACTTTATCTCAAGCTTGACGTTTAGATTCTAAATTCCTTGGTTTACAAGAAATTGAGTCATTTAAGTGTCATTAAAGCAGGCAGTCAGTAAGGAGATATATTTTGATTGCCGTTTCACTAGAAATCGCCCAACTGACCGGAGGGTGGGAGCGTTAGGGCGAAAGTTCAGCGAAGCGTAATGAGAGTCTAGCGATTCCAGTCACGCTTTAACGAGCTCTATTTTTCTTTTAATAAGAATAGTGTTTTCGCAGCCGGGTTATTTTTCACATAAAAGTTATTGGTTATAGTGCTACCAATGTTCTCGTAAATAAATAGGTGGTCTTCGTAGCTCGTTGAAGACTCCTTCAAGAGCATACGAAGAGCGGTCAAAAAACAGTAAGGAGCAAACTATGAAAACTCTACTCATTGGTGCCTCAGGCACTATCGGCAAAGCAGTAGCTGGTCGTTTAGCTGAGAATCACGAGTTAATTGTGGCGGGATACTCGAATGGCGATGTAAGAGTTGATCTCGGTAATACGGAGTCAATCAGGTCAATGTTCGCTGAAGTAGGCAATGTTGACGCGGTTATTTCAACAGTGGGAGTGGCGAACTTCGGGCCGTTTGATCAGTTGCCTGATGATGAATATCAATTGGCACTCAGCAATAAATTGATGGGGCAGGTTAATTTGGTACGTCTAGGTCGCGGTTATATCAATCAGGGCGGCTCCATCACCTTAACCTCTGGCGTGTTATCGCGTGAACCCATGCAAGGCAGCGTAGCGGTCAGCATGGTGAATGGCGCACTGGAAAGCTTTGTTAAAGCTGCTGCCCTGGAGCTGGATAGCTTCCGGCTGAATGTGGTGTCTCCGATTTTTGTTAAAGAGACCATGGCCATGATGGGCATGGATACTGACGGAGGTCTGTCTGCAAGTGATACCGCAAAGTCGTATTTGGCGTCATTCAATGGCTCTATGCATGGTGCCACCTTAGATGCGCGTACTTACGCTTAATGCATTTCAACAATCGAGGAGAGAAAAATGAAAAAGCTTTTATCTGGCTTAACTAAACGAATATCAACTGCCAAAAGTCTTCAGTTTAAAACATGGCTATTTTCATCGATATCAAAACAGTCACTAATGATACTGGCCATCTTTAGTTTGTTGCACCCTTTAAACGCCTCTGCGCAATGGGGAAAGGTAGATTTAACCATTAGAGATGCGGGTAATGGACTATACAGTGCGGTTGATCTTAGCAGCGAATACGCAAGCGGCTTTTGGATAGCAGATGGGGGTGTTGTTGTTTTTGACCCTACAAACGCAGCTTTCTCAAAAGCTATGTTCAAAGAAATTCGTGAGCGTACTGACAAGCCCATCAAATACGTCATTTACAGCCATAATCATTGGGATCATATTTCAGGTGCGGCTATTTTTGCCAAAAATGGCGCACAAATTGTTGCACATTCCGATACCGTTGAGCACCTCATGCCTAGCGACCAAGTAACTAAGCCAACATTAGTTTGGGATGGAGAACGTTCAGTTATTCCAATAGGCAATCAAACTTTGGAGTTGCTGCATTTTGGCGCTAATCATGGGCACGGGATGACGGTAACAAGAATTCCTACACTTAAAGCAGTTTTTGTTTCCGACCTCGTCGTTGCTAAACGTGTGGGTTACTTGACATTGCCAGACTTCAAGCCAACCTCTTGGATAAATTCTCTGGAGGCAATCAACCAACTGGAGTTTGATGTTTTGTTGACTAGCCATGACTTTGGTGGCGGAAGCGTATTAGAGCATGCATCTGTGATGGAGCAACAGAAATTCCTGAAAGATCTAATTGCGGCAGTGAGTGATTCCTTTCAAGCGGGAGCAACGATGGAAACGCTAGGTGAAGAAGTAGCTAAGCGCATGCAGGACTATAAGGATTGGGCAAAGTTTGATGAATGGTTGACACTAAATGCTTACCGCATTGCGATGGAAGCGGGCATTGGTTACTAACAAATAAACCATTGTTTTATCGACAGGCCTAGCGCATATGAAAAAACTAAACAATATAGTATCAGTCGTAGTATCTGACAAAGTAAAGAATAACCGTCAATCTGATTTTGAAAATTGGCAGGAAAGAATAATTTCTGAGATCAGAAAGTTTAAAGGATTCATTAGCGTGTCCTCCAAAAAAATAGAGGACGTCGAGAATGAGTATTTTACGGTTTTTCAATTTGACTCAAACCAAAATTTACAGCATTGGATAGAGTCAGATGTATTAAGAAAATATTTGTCAGAAGCGGAACAATATACAGAAGTACCTTACAGAATTAGCCGTCATCAAGGGTTGGAATTTTTCTTCGATAAAGAAAAGTTAATGGCGAAGCAGCCGCCATTTTACAAGCGGGTTCTTATAGGTATTGCCGCTGTATATCCATTAATAATTTCTGTTGGGCAACTATTTCATTGGATTATTCCTGAGTTTGAAGAGTTACCATTTGAATTGGCTTTATTTTTTGAAGTCATTGTCATTTCAAGTCTAATGAACTATCCAGTGATGCCCATGCTTACAAAGTGGCTTCAAGGGTGGTTGTACAAATAGAAAAGGGTAGGTGGTGGGGCTAATCAGATTTTTAGGGGAAATGAAAAAAATCAAGGATGAAATCCAGATTATGTACATTGAAGATCAATGCCTGAGTGACTATTTACCACCGCCATTACTATTATTACAAAGAGGTAATAGATGGGCGGCATTGTATCGAATGAGAACGTTTATTAAGACTCAACGGAAAGGTGGATGCGCTAAATTGAGTAGGTTGATTCTGAGTAAGGTCTGGAATATGAAACGAGTCATGCGGTATAAGACGGTCGAAAGTGATTCAGGCCTTAGAATTCTAAATAAGCTTCTTTAAAATCCGATTTGACATTACTTATGTTGATATCCGGCAACAAAACTCTTTGCTCAATCACAGAATTACCCCGCAATTTTACTTGATGACAGGTCGATTTCGATCATGTTATCTGCGTATTCGTAATCTAGCTCCTGAGTATTTAAAACTTCGGCAGCTGTTAGCCCGAAAGGCTCTAGGACTACATGGTGCAAGCCGGTTGGGAAGTTTTCAATACCGTTATTTTGCTGCCATAACGTCCATATCCGGTCGATCATACAATGATGAGAATAAAAAAAATCGGGTCATAAGCATAGAAGGCTGCATTTACCATGCTGCCACCGACGTAGCTGTGCAGCGCATCACGTATGTTTTCGAGATTGTCGTTGAAATCTTCGAAGTTAGTAACTTCATAAATAAGGAAGTCCACAGCTTCCTTTAGCGTTACACGTCATCGCCGTCTGCATCAGCAGAGGGGGCTGGTCGTGATTTGGTCTATTTGATTGCTGACATGCGGCGGGCTTAATCGAATGTTAGCATTTAACAGTGGATTCTCAGAATCGTTGAATGCTGTTGCCAAGAATGAATCAGGAAGGCCGGTTCCAGCTGTCCAGCCCCACCAAGGTAGTTAGACATCTGGGTCAATATCTTGTAGCGATTGCTCATACCTGTGAAGGTAGGCCCTGTGCCATGGTGAGAAAAGTTGCCCGCTTAGGCTTGATCGTTGGAAAAATTGATGGTGGCAGGAGCTCCGTGAGGTCCGGAAAAGTGATAGTAGCCTTGGTTGTCATTGATTTGTTTTGAATGGTTTACGGCACCGGCATACTTTTGCATGTTAGTGTCGTTTAAACTACCGGCCCTTAGCCGATATTGCATTTATCCAGACATAGTTGACGTGCCTGTCGGTTCTGAAGCTTATCTTTGATACTTCTTTATAAGAGATTACCTACGAGTAATCAAGTTTTTCCGGAGTGGCAGGTCTTAAAAATTGCTATTCCTTAAACTGATATTGAAAAGCCTATTATGAACAGCGGCGAATTTGAGCTAGTCCTTTAGGTCGGGGCAGGTGAGTGGCCGCTATCGCATCACGCAAATTAGGAGTATTGATTTAGTGAATACTCCTCATTCTAGGCGATAGGTGTGTAGTGGTTAAATTCGAAATCCTGTGAAGCTTCATGTAATGCTGGGCCTCTGTAATCAAAAGTGTAGTAATTAATGAGGTAAATGCAGGGGGTGTTTGTAATATGTTGATATTTAATGATATTTGTATCTTTCATTATCGGTGTGTGTTGAAGATACCTGTTTAATCATCAGAATATGCTGTCTTTATTAAAAGGTTTTATGCTGTAACTTCAGCAAAGTGTCGACGCATTGTACGTCAAAAGAATTTTACAACATAGATCAGGTAGCTTGCTGATTTGTAGATGTTATATCTATGAAAAAAAGAGTTATTCTGAATGCGTAAGAGGTTCTAGGAGAGTGCGATGGAAATGTTATTAGAAGATATTGCCCAATTGGCCCAACGTCGATCGGCCGTCATTGCCACGGCCGAGTCGTGTACGGGTGGGTGGGTAGCGCAAGAGCTGACGTCTATTGCGGGTAGTTCTGTTTGGTTTGATCGTGGTTTTGTTACTTATAGCAATGCTGCCAAAGAGGAGATGTTAGGGATTAGCGCTGAAATAATTAAGAATCATGGTGCGGTGTCAGAGCAAGTCGTTAAAGCGATGGCTGAAGGTGTGTTGGCGAAGAGTTCTGCTTCTATCTCGGTATCTATAAGTGGAGTAGCAGGTCCTGGTGGCGGTAGTGTTGAAAAGCCTGTTGGCACGGTGTGGTTTGCTTGGGGTGAAGCAGGGCAGGAGACCGAGGTGCGGAAATGCTGTTTTGATGGTGATCGTGAAAGTGTGAGAAAACAAGCAGTTAGGGTGGCATTGCAAGGTATTTTAAAGAAGTTGTCTGCTTGAGGGTTGCAATCCATAAATGATATGAAATAATACTGTCCATACATACAGTATTTCAACGCAATGTGAAATGACTAAGACAGGGTTGAAGATGGACGCGAATCGTAAAAAAGCGCTAGATGCAGCATTAGGCCAAATTGAAAGGCAGTTTGGTAAAGGCGCAGTAATGCGTATGGGTGATCAACCGCGCGAGGCGATCCCTTCGGTATCTACCGGATCTCTCGGGTTGGATATAGCATTAGGTATAGGTGGCTTGCCATACGGGCGTATTGTCGAAATTTATGGTCCTGAATCATCTGGTAAAACAACGTTGACGTTACAAGTTGTCGCCGAAGCACAGAAAGAAGGTAAAACATGCGCTTTCGTCGATGCAGAGCATGCGTTAGACCCTATCTATGCAGAAAAGCTGGGCGTTGATGTTGATAATTTACTGGTTTCTCAGCCTGATACAGGTGAGCAAGCGCTTGAAATTACGGATATGCTGGTTCGCTCCAATGCCGTCGATGTTATTATTGTCGATTCTGTAGCTGCGTTAACACCTAAGGCCGAAATTGAAGGCGATATGGGTGATACTCATGTAGGTCTACAGGCGCGTTTAATGTCTCAAGCGCTGCGTAAATTAACCGGAAATGTTAAGACTTCGAACTGCCTATTGGTTTTCATTAACCAGATTCGTATGAAAATTGGGGTTATGTTTGGTAACCCTGAAACGACAACAGGCGGTAATGCACTTAAATTCTATTCTTCTGTTCGTTTGGATATCCGTCGTACGGGTGCTGTTAAGCAAGGCGACGAGATTATCGGCAATGAAACGCGAGTTAAGGTTGTTAAGAATAAGGTGTCTCCTCCGTTCCGTCAGGCCGAGTTCCAAATTATGTATGGTAAAGGTATTTACCATATGGGCGAGGTTATCGATTTAGGCGTGAAAGAAGGCTTGGTGGATAAGTCTGGTGCTTGGTATGCCTATAATGGCGATAAAATCGGTCAGGGTAAGGCTAATGCTGCTAAGTACTTAGAGGAGAACTCAGCGATAGCGATTGAAATCGAGACCGAATTGAGAAAGCGTTTGTTGGCTTCGGGGCCAGAAAATGAAGAGGTAGATGATAAGTCAGAAAATCTTGATCTGATTTAAGTATTGCTTTAGCTCTGTCAGGCCTCCTATGCAAAGTGTTTAGGGGGCTTTTTTATTGGGGTCGTAGAATAAAGGTTGCTGAGAGGAAAGATGGATAAGCAAGTGACAGAAAAGGATGTTTGGAATAAAGCGATTGCTTTGCTCGCACGGCGTGAATACTGCCGTGTAGAGCTGTTGAAGAAATTAAAGTCGTATAGCGTAGATGTTGAAATAGAACCTATACTTATGCGTCTGGAGGAATCAGGTTATCTATGTGACCGACGTTTTACGGAGAGCTTTATTCGTATGCGCGTTGCTCAGGGTCACGGGCAGATCCGCATTCGTTTTGATCTAAAAAGCAAAGGGGTTCAAAGTGATTTAGTGCAAGAGGTTCTGGAAGCGCAAGAGAATGATTGGTATCAGTTGGCTAATGAATTATATGCTCGAAAATACAGCGCTTCGAGTAAAGAGCTAGATTATAAAGAGCGTTCTCGAAGAATGCGTTTTATGAGTCAAAGAGGGTTTAATATTGATGAAATTAAGCATGCAGAAGAGGTTTTTCTGAGCGAGGATTAGATTCTTTTTATTGTTTGTTGGTTATCCACCTCTGCTAATTGTTCTATTAGTGGCCGCTTGTTCAAAAATATTCGAACAATTTTTACGCACGATATATACTATGGCGCCCTTATTTGTGGTTACTTTTCTGCATTTGAGTCTAATTGAGGCTCAGGAGCAGGTTTACCTGAACGGACACGCATACGGTTCATCTAATGAAATACATGACAAGCGCTGAAATTCGCCAAGCTTTTTTAGATTACTTTAATAAGCAAGGCCATGAAATAGTATCAAGTAGCTCACTAATACCTGCTAATGATCCTACATTGATGTTTACCAATGCGGGTATGGTTCAGTTTAAAGATGTCTTTTTGGGCAGTGATAAACGTAATTACTCACGTGCGACCAGCTCGCAACGCTGTGTTCGTGCTGGCGGTAAGCATAATGACCTAGAAAATGTTGGTTATACCGCACGTCATCATACATTTTTTGAAATGCTGGGTAATTTCAGCTTTGGTGATTATTTCAAGCGAGACGCTATTCAGTTTGCTTGGATATTTCTGACTGAAGTGATGGGCCTGCCTAAAGATCGTTTGTGGGTGACTGTTCACCATTCAGACGAAGAAGCGGAGCGTATCTGGAAAGACGAAATTGGTGTTGATCCTGATCGTTTTTCAAAATTAGATGAAGATAACTTTTGGTCTATGGGTGATACAGGTCCATGCGGCCCTTGTACTGAAATATTTTTTGACCACGGTGCAGATGTTTGGGGCGGCCCTCCGGGGAGTCCTGAAGAAGACGGCGACCGTTATATTGAGATTTGGAACGTTGTATTTATGCAATACAACCGAAGTGCAGATGGTGAAATGACGCCATTGCCTAAGCCTTCTGTCGATACTGGTATGGGATTAGAACGTATTGCAGCAGTTATGCAGAATGTTCACTCAAATTATGAAATTGATCTTTTCCAGAGTTTATTGAAAGCGACAGCTAACGCTGTAGGCAGTACTGATTTAGACAATAAGTCTCTCAGGGTAATTGCAGATCATATTCGTTCTTGTTCGTTCTTGATTGTCGATGGGGTATTGCCCTCGAATGAAGGCGCAGGCTATGTTTTAAGACGTATAATTCGAAGAGCTGTGCGTCATGGTAATAAGCTTGGCGCAACGGGGCCTTTCTTTAATACGTTAGTTGCAGCGTTAGTTAGCGAGATGGGAGAAGCTTACCCTGAGTTAGCTGAAAAGCAGGCGCAAGTTCAACGAGTCTTATTGAAAGAAGAAGAGCAGTTTGCGAAAACACTTGATCATGGTATGCGTTTACTGCAAGAAGCAATTGATGGTTTAGACGGTTCGGTAATTCCGGGCGAAACAGTCTTTAAGCTGTATGACACCTACGGTTTTCCGTTTGATTTGACTGCGGATGTTGCTCGAGAGCTGGAGTTAAGTGTTGATGAAGACGGCTTTCAGCAGGCAATGGAAGCACAGCGTGAGAGAGCACGTGCTGCTGGGAAATTTACGGTAGATTATAATGATGCTATCAAATTAGAAGGTGAAACCAGCTTTACTGGTTATGAGCACCTTTCGGGTAATGCTTCAACCATCGTTGCTTTGTTTAAAGATGGCGAGTCTGTTGATGAGCTAAACGCTGGTGATTCAGGCTTAGTCGTTTTAGATGAAACACCTTTCTATGCCGAGTCAGGTGGGCAAGTTGGTGATACCGGGACGCTCTCGCTAGAGGAGGGTTCTTTTTCTGTTAGCAATTGCACCAAAGAGGGTAAAAATAATCTTCATCATGGGACCGTTGATAGTGGTTCATTTGTCGTGGGCGCGAAAGTTGCAACGTGTGTTGATGATGCGCGTCGTCAAGCTATCGCACTAAACCATTCTGCGACTCACCTTTTACACGAGGCACTTCGTGTTGTCTTGGGAGAGCATGTTCAGCAAAAAGGCTCTTTGAATGATGAGCAGCGTTTGCGTTTTGATTTCTCTCACTTTGAAGCGGTCTCTGCTGAGCAATTAGCGGAAGTAGAAAAGATTGTTAATGATCAAATTCGCAGTAATACAGATGTTGTTACTGAAATTATGGCGATCGATGAAGCTAAGGAAAAAGGTGCAGCAGCGCTTTTTGGTGAGAAATATGATGATGTCGTTCGTGTTTTATCAATGGGTGGTGACTTCTCCGTAGAGCTTTGTGGTGGTACGCATGCTCGTCGTACAGGTGATATTGGTCTGTTGAAAATCACTTCAGAAGGGGGCGTGGCTGCAGGTGTTCGCCGTATAGAAGCGGTAACAGGTGCAGGTGCACTATCTTTTTATGCTGAGCAAAAGCAGCAATTAGAATCTAAGCTCCAAGAACAGCAGGCTAAATCACGTCAGCTGGAAAAAGCATTAGAACAGATGAAGGCAAAGTTAGCCGCTGCTAAAGGATCTGATCTTATTGGTAGTGCCATTGAGGTGAAGGGGGTTAAAGTTTTAGCCGCTCAGCTTGATGGCGTTGAGCCAAAGGCTTTACGCGACACAATCGATCAGCTGAAAAATAAACTAGGCAGTGGTGTGGTTGTGTTGGCGACTGTTGCTGACGACAAAATTGCGTTAGCTGCCGGTGTTACCAAGGATCTTGTCTCTCAGGTCAAAGCGGGAGATATCATCAAGGACTTAACCGCTAAAATTGGTGGTAAAGGTGGCGGTCGCCCTGATTTTGCGCAAGGTGGTGGTGTTGATCAGCAGGCATTACCTGCGGCGTTAGAATCAGTGTCAACATTAGTTGAAGCTGCTTTATAGTTAATCTAGCAGGGTAAGCGTTATGGCACTTTATGTTCAGAAATATGGTGGCACTTCTGTTGGTAGTGTGGATCGTATTGATGCGGTAGCAGAAAAGATTAAGCGCTTTAAAGAGCAAGGTCATGACATTGTTGTAGTTGTTTCAGCCATGAGTGGTGAGACGAATCGATTAATTGGTTTGGCCAAAGAGATACAGCCCGGCGCTCAAAGTCCCCGTGAAATGGATGTTTTGGTCTCGACAGGAGAGCAAGTTACGATTGCGTTGCTGTGTATGGCTCTGGAAAAACGATGCGTGCCAGCTCGATCTTATACGGGGGGGCAAGTCAAAATAGTGACCGATTCCTCGCATACTAAGGCTAGAATTCAAGATATTGAAGTCTCTTCTATGCAGCAAGACTTGGCGGAAGGGCGTGTTATTGTTGTCGCTGGTTTTCAAGGTGTTGACCCGGATGGGAATATCACAACCTTGGGGCGAGGAGGCTCTGATACGACAGGCGTGGCACTGGCCGCAGCGTTGAAAGCAGATGAGTGCCAGATCTATACAGACGTTGATGGCGTTTATACGACAGATCCACGTGTGGTTGAAGGTGCACAGCGTTTAGATGTGATTACCTTTGAAGAGATGCTAGAGATGGCTAGCTTAGGATCGAAAGTTTTACAAATTCGAGCCGTAGAGTTTGCCGGTAAATATAAGGTTCCTCTAAGAGTGCTGCATAGCTTTCAGGAAGGGCCGGGTACATTGATTACCATAGAGGATGATTCAGCTGTGGAAAAGCCAATTATTTCAGGTATCGCGTTCAATCGTGATGAAGCAAAACTAACCGTAATGGGTGTGCCTGATGTGCCTGGGGTGGCTTCTAAGATTTTAGGGCCGGTTAGTCGTGCAAATATAGAAGTTGATGTTATTGTGCAGAATGTTGCTGCTGATAATACAACCGATTTTACATTTACGGTTCATCGTAATGATTATGAGGCTACTGAGCAGGTGCTCAATCAAGTAGCTACGGAGCTTGGTGCGCGAGAAGTTGTTGGTGATAATAAAATTGCCAAAGTTTCTATTGTGGGGGTTGGTATGCGCTCTCATGCAGGTGTGGCAAGTAAAATGTTTGATGCTTTGGCTGATGAAAATATTAATATTCAGATGATTTCTACATCTGAAATTAAAGTTTCTGTTGTTATCGCTGAAAAGTATCTTGAGCTGGCGGTTCGTGCTTTGCACTCGGCGTTTGATCTTGATGCAAATGATTCTGTAAGTGAATAATTAAACTTATAGTTAGATGCTGGTCTATAGTTAGGTTAGCTGTTATTGCATGGGCAGCGTTCTGGCAGGGATTTGGATGAATGCCAGTATGTGTGGCTTGCTTTAGTGCAAGTTAGCCTTGGATGTACAAAGGAGATCCTACATCATGTTAATTCTTACTCGCCGCGTGGGCGAAACTCTTATGGTTGGTGATGAAGTCACTGTCACAGTTCTTGGCGTTAAAGGTAATCAGGTACGTATTGGTGTGAATGCACCTAAGGATGTGTCTGTTCATCGTGAAGAAATATATCAGCGAATTCAGCGTGAAAAGGCTGAAGAAGGGAATCAGGAATAATTTTCGAATCTTTTTCTTTCCTTTTTAAAATCAGTTAGGTATATTACGCGCCGTTGTTGGTGAGCTGGCCGAGTGGCTGAAGGCGCGCCCCTGCTAAGGGCGTATAGGAGAAATCTTATCGAGGGTTCGAATCCCTCGCTCACCGCCACTTGATTAATGCGCCCGTAGCTCAGCTGGATAGAGTACCTGGCTACGAACCAGGCGGTCAGAGGTTCGAATCCTCTCGGGCGCGCCAATCAAGTACAACGGTCTTATGTTTCTGGAATGCGCCCGTAGCTCAGCTGGATAGAGTACCTGGCTACGAACCAGGCGGTCAGAGGTTCGAATCCTCTCGGGCGCGCCACTCCAGAACGTTTTTAGATATGCGCCCGTAGCTCAGCTGGATAGAGTACCTGGCTACGAACCAGGCGGTCAGAGGTTCGAATCCTCTCGGGCGCGCCATCTAAGCTGTATCTGTAATCCCCTTCGCTTTATACTTATCTAATCCATAATCTGTCATTTTTATTGAGCTCCCAACTATGAAGTTCTCTATTCGCTTATTTCCTGAAATTACGATTAAAAGTCGCCCTGTTCGCAAACGCTTAATTCAGCGTTTACAGAGTAACTTACAAAATATGACTCGCCGGATAGATGAAGATCTGGTCAAGGTGCGAGGACATTGGGATAAATTGGAAGTTGAATATAAAGGTACAGATTCTGAAGTTGCAGTCCAGGTTGTGGATTTGTTGTCTCGTACGCCGGGTATTCATAGCTTTGTTGAGGTGACTGAGTTTCCGTTGGGTGATTTTCACGACATTTATGAAAAGGCGCATGAGGTTTATGCGCAAGCGCTAAAGGGCAAAACATTTAAAGTAAGGGTTAAACGATCGGGTAAGCACGAATTTCGTTCTATCGATGTCGAGCGTTACGTTGGTGGGGGGTTAAATCAGCATTCGGAAGCCGTTGGTGTTGATGTTCATAATCCAGATTTGTATGTTGATTTAGAAATTCGTAATGAAACGCTGCATGTAGTAACTAATATTTATAAGGGCTTGGGGGGATTTCCATTAGGAACCCAGGAGGCTACGCTGTCGTTAATATCAGGTGGATTTGATTCCATTGTTGCTAGCTATATGTCGATGCGTCGCGGTTGTAAAACGCATTTCTTGTTTTTTAATTTGGGTGGACATGCCCATGAGATTGGGGTTAAGCAGGTTGCTTTGTATTTGTGGCAGCGATATGGCTCATCTGCGCGCGTGAAGTTTATTACTATTCCATTTGATGAGGTAGTAGGGGAAATTTTGCAATCGGTACATCATTCCCATATGGGAGTTGTATTGAAGCGAATGATGATGCGAGCAGGCGAGAAGGTGTCTGATCGAATGGGTATTGATGCGTTGGTCACAGGTGAAAGTATTGCTCAAGTCTCTAGCCAGACCTTACCTAATTTAGCGATTATAGATTCTGCGACAGAGAAGTTGGTTGTCAGACCGTTAGTAACGATGGATAAGCAGGATATTATCGATATTACTAGGGAGATCGGTGCATACGATTTTGCCAAAAATATGCCTGAGTATTGTGGCGTTATATCTGATCGACCAACGACTTGTGCAAAAAAAGATCGTGTTGAAAAAGAAGAACTTGATTTTGATTATGAGGTTCTAGAACGAGCATTGGAGCGTCGTCAGGTCATCAGTATCGATGAAATTGTCGAAGATGTGAATGTGCATGCTGAGGTCGAAGCGTTAACAAAGGTGGGCGATAATCAAATTGTGGTTGATATTCGAGCGCCTCATGAGCAAGAGAAGAAACCTTTGAATTTGCCGGGTTGTGAAATACAGTTGGTACCATTTTTTGCATTAGCTGCAGCAGCAGATAATTTCTCAGAAGAGAAAGAGTATCTTTTGTACTGCGAAAAAGGAGTGATGAGCCAGATGCATGCACATCAAATGCAGGAGAGAGGCTTCCCTAATGTGAAAGTCTACCGCCCGGGTAGTGCAGACTAATCCTTTTTTCTTAAATATGGATCAAAGGTAGTAGCTAACTTTTGATTCATACCCTCCTTTAAGCGAAAAAACGCCTCAATTTATTGCCAGAAATCGACTTTTCGGGTTTAATTGTGGTCCATTTGCAACCAGTACATACGTTAGTGAGCGTTTATCAGTGGGTAAACGGGCCAAAAGCCAATCATTAGCGAATGGGTTTCGATAAGTACAGGAGCATCCATTAGATGGAAAATTTGGTATCAGACGGCCTTGAATTAATGGTCTTTGGTATGGGCTTCGTAGCTGTCTTTCTGACGGTGTTGGTATTTGCTACTACAGGAATGTCCGCGCTTGTTGGGAAGTATTTCCCTGAAGCACCGGCTCAGCCAAAAGCAAAGAAAGCTGCACCTGCAGCCGCTGCGGCTAGCAATAATGATGAGCTTGTTGCTGTTATGACAGCTGCAGTTCATAAATACCGTTCATAAACAAGAACGGATAAATAAAGAATAATCTGCATTAATCGACAGAAGGCCATTACCCATGACCGACGCAAAGAAACCGCTTGGCATTACTGACGTAGTTCTACGTGACGCACACCAGTCGCTATTCGCTACCCGTATGCGAGTTGAAGACATGCTGCCGATCGCGGAAAAGCTGGATAAAGTAGGCTTTTGGTCCCTAGAAAGCTGGGGCGGCGCAACATTTGACTCATGTATTCGTTTTATCGGAGAAGATCCGTGGGAACGTATCCGTCTGCTTAAGCAGGCAATGCCAAACACTAAACAGCAGATGCTACTGCGCGGACAGAACCTGTTAGGTTACCGTCACTATGCAGATGATGTTGTTAACAAGTTCGTAGAACGTGCTGCAACAAATGGTGTGGACGTATTCCGTATCTTCGATGCGATGAATGATCCACGCAACCTGGAAACTGCTATCAAAGCGGTTAAGGCAACAGGCAAGCACGCTCAAGGCACATTGTCTTTCACGAAGAGTGAAGTTCATACCACGGACATGTGGGTTGAATATGCTAAGACGTTGGAAGATAAAGGTGCTGATTCTATCGCGATCAAAGATATGTCTGGTATCTTGACGCCATATGACGCATTTGACCTTGTATCTCGCCTTAAAGCTCAAACGGACCTAGAAGTTCAGCTGCATGCACATGCGACTTCAGGTCTATCGGATATGACTATCCTGAAAGCTGTTGAAGCGGGCATTGACCGTGTAGACACTGCGATCTCATCTATGTCTATGACTTATGGTCATACTGCGACAGAATCTGTTGTAGCGGCATTGGCAGGAACGGATCGTGATACTGGCCTGGATCTACTTCAGTTAGAAGAGATAGCTGCTTATTTCCGTGAAGTTCGTAAAAAGTATGCCAAGTTCGAAGGTTCTTTACGTGGTACCGATTCTCGTATCCTCGTTGCTCAAGTACCTGGTGGCATGTTAACGAACATGGAAGGTCAGCTTAAAGAGCAGGGCGCAGCGGATAAGTTTGATGAAGTATTGGCTGAGATCCCACGTGTTCGTGAAGATCTAGGTTGGATCCCACTAGTTACGCCAACTTCTCAAATTGTTGGTACTCAAGCTGTCATTAACGTACTAATGGGAGAGCGTTACAAAACGATCTCTAAAGAAGTACAAGGTATTTTAAAAGGTGAATACGGTGCGGCTCCTTCTTCATACAATGCCGAGCTGCAGGCTCGAGTGTTGGATGGTGGTGAAGCAATCACATGCCGCCCTGCCGACCTTTTAGAGCCAGAAATGGATAAACTTGTTACTGAGCTTAAAAACTTAGCAACAGAAAAAGGTATCGAGTTAACTGCTGGTGAGAACGAAATTGATGATGTTCTTACTTACGCG
The DNA here is from genome assembly GCA_027943745.1 of Neptuniibacter victor. Taxonomy (GTDB): domain Bacteria; phylum Pseudomonadota; class Gammaproteobacteria; order Pseudomonadales; family Balneatricaceae; genus Neptuniibacter; species Neptuniibacter victor. The sequence goes on from AP025763.1 coordinate 585,520, forward strand.
TTGTTCCCTCAGATTGGCCTTAAGTTCTTAGAAAACCGTAACAACCCTGATGCATTTGAACCTGCACCTACATTAGAGGACGCACTAGCGATGTCTGCACCGAAGAAATCTGGACCAGAAGTTTACACGATCACTGTTAACGGTCAGAACTACGTTGTACAAGTTACTGAAGGCGGTGATATCTCTGCTGTGGCACCAGCGGCTGCTCCTGCAGCGGCGGCACCAGCGGCTCCTGCTGGTGAAGGCGAAGATGTTGCAGCGCCTCTGGCAGGCAATATCTGGAAAGTTGAAGTAGCTCCAGGTCAGGCTGTTCAAGAAGGTGACGTACTGGTTATCCTTGAAGCGATGAAGATGGAAACAGAAGTTCGTGCAGCTCGTGCAGGCACAGTTGTTTCTGTTGACGTGAACGAAGGTGACGCTGTTCAGGTTGGCGACACTCTGCTGACTCTGGCGTAAGGGTACTGTTTGATGGAAAAACTAATCGAACTGTTTGTTGCTTCTGGTGCTTATAACATCAGTGGTGGTCAGGTCGTAATGATTTTTGTTGGCTTATTACTTTTGTTCTTAGCCATTAAAAAGAATTTCGAGCCGCTACTGCTTGTGCCAATAGGTTTTGGTGGCATTATGGCAAACATTCCTGAAGCAGGGCTTGCATACTCGGCGGTAGAGAATGCTGCGCATTTTGCTGTGCCGGAAGTAATGAATGCTATGGCTGCTGCCTTGAACATAAGCAGCATCGATTCACATGATATTCTGCATGCTTATCACAATTCATCTGCTGCTGAGCATCAGGCTGCAATCAATGCTGCTTTAGATGGCGGTTATGCTAACGGTATGTTGTATAACTTCTACAGCGTGGCGATTGGTTCAACTGCTGCGCCTCTACTGATCTTCATGGGTGTTGGTGCGATGACCGATTTCGGTCCGCTACTTGCTAACCCACGCACGTTGTTCTTAGGTGCTGCGGCTCAGTTTGGTATCTTTGCAACTGTTTTGGGTGCGGTTGGTCTTACCTCTATGGGTTTGATGGACTTTAATATCCAGGAAGCTGCTGCAATTGGTATCATTGGTGGTGCTGATGGTCCTACGGCTATCTACGTAACTAGTCTATTAGCTCCGCATTTGTTGGGTGCTATTGCTGTTGCAGCATACTCGTATATGGCGCTAGTGCCTCTGATTCAGCCACCGATTATGCGTGCGTTGACGACTGAAGCTGAGCGTAAGATTACGATGCATCAGTTGCGTCACGTAACGAAGCTTGAAAAGATCCTATTCCCAATTGTTTTGTTGATTCTGGTTGCGCTTCTGCTTCCTGATGCGGCACCACTGTTGGGTATGTTCTGTTTTGGTAACTTGATGCGCGAATGTGGTGTGGTTGATCGCTTGAGTGATACTGCTCAAAATGCGTTGATCAACGTTGTAACCATTTTCTTAGGCTTGTCTGTTGGTTCTAAACTATCAGCGGATAAGTTCTTGGATCTTCAGACATTGGGTATTATGTCTTTGGGTATCGTTGCATTCTGTATCGGTACAGCTGCAGGCGTCTTGATGGCTAAGATAATGAACAAGATGATGGGTGGTAATGCTATCAACCCGCTTATCGGTTCAGCGGGCGTATCAGCGGTACCTATGGCTGCACGTGTTTCTAACAAGATTGGTCTTGAGTACAACGCTCAAAACTTCTTGTTGATGCATGCGATGGGGCCAAACGTTGCAGGTGTAATCGGATCTGCGATTGCTGCTGGCGTGATGATCAAGTTCGTAAGCTAATAAGCTGTGAATATTAAAAAAGGCTGCCTATGGCAGCCTTTTTTGTATTTAGTAGCCTGCCTTAATGACCTGCTAGTACTTCCAGGTGCGCTTGAACACTAAAGGCAAGTGATACTGGATTGTAGCCACCTTCAAGTACTGAGACGACGCGATTTTGGCTGTAGGTCTTGGCTGAGTCCATCAATAACTGTGTAACCCAGCGATAATCCTCTTCATTTAGTTTTATATCTGCCATGGGGTCTTCGTGATGAGCATCAAACCCCGCCGATATTAAAATCATATCTGGTTTATGCGCTTGAATGGCAGGTAGCCAACGAGATTCCACAAGTTTCCTAAAGACCATGCCATCGCTATGTGCTTCCATAGGGCAGTTGATGATGTGGTCGCGCGTAATATCGCTATAACGTTCTGGATAGAACGGGTGCTGAAATGTTGAGCACACAAGTACTTCGGGTCTATCTTTGAAAATATCGACGGTACCGTTGCCGTGGTGCACGTCAAAATCAAAGATGGCAACGCGCTCTATGCCCGGCTGTAGTAGAGCATGCATTGCTGCGATTGCAACATTGTTATAAAAACAAAAGCCCATGGGAATGTTATGTTCTGCATGATGCCCTGGAGGGCGAACTGCGCAGAAGGCGTTTTGTGAATTTCCAGAAATGACTCGATTTACGGCCATAACGGCAGATCCTGCAGCAAGGCTGGCTGCGTGGAGAGAGTCAGGGCATAGCGCTGTATCTTCGTCTGTGTACACCACGCCGTGCTCAGGAAGTTTCATCTCTAAGCGTTTTTGGTGAAGGTGCGCATGAGCTAGTTGTATTTGCTCGGGTAAGATGTGTACAGATTGGATCTGTTCTAGTTCATGCATCAGACCCGTTTTCTCTAATACTTTGCGGATCGCAAGTAAACGTACAGGGCTTTCTGGATGTTCGGGGCCCATATTATGCAGACCGCAGTCCTCATGGGTGATATACGCAGTAGTCATAGGTATCTGTTTTTATAAGTTTTTGTTTAGTGTACCTGAAAGGCAAGATGTGGAAACTCATCATATTGTCTCAGTACATTCAGACTACGCTTACTGAGGTTGTTTTTTCTTGATCTGGATCATTCGTGTTTGATTGGTCTAAGGATAGGATAGCTACACAGCATAGAACTGTCTTGGCACCAAGTGTTTCACCCTACACCTGGTGCTTTTTTTTGTTTGCAGTAAATGCTTTTGTCTTGAGGGTTCCGCTTTTATACTGCGTGTATAGGTATAGCGAAACAATGGATGGACGAGTGGCCAAAATAGATTATTCTGACAAACAAGTGTTGCTTATTGAAAGTAGTGGCAACATGCGTTCGACTATTTTCTATATGCTAAGAAGTCTTGGGGTGGTCAATCTTAAAGCGATTACAATTAATGATCGTGTCCTGCCAGAGATCTCCGAAAATAATTACGATGTGATTTTACTTGGTCATAATGTTAATGACCGCTTTACCGGTATTCAACTGCTCGAAGAGTGTCGTTATAAGGGGTTTATAAAACCGAGTGCTTGCTGGGTCTTTATGACCAGTGATGCATCGCAGGAGGTGATTCTGCATGCAATTGATAGCCATCCTGACGAACTCATTATGAAGCCTTTTTCAATAGATGAACTCAAGCATCGTCTGGATAGTATTCTCCACCGCAAAGCGATTTTTAAGCCTGTTGATGATGCTCTGGACGTTGGGGATTATCCAACTGCGATCAGCTTTTGCCGTAATAATTTTGCAAGTTATGATACTGAATATGATGAATCGCAAATAATTCTTGCTCGATTACTAAATCAGTTTGGTAAACCTAAAGAAGCGGCTGATATAGCGGAAAAGCAATACTGGAAAACGCACGATAAAGAGGCTGGCTTGAATTGGGCGGAATCGTTGCTGGCTTTAAATCGAATAAAAGAGGCTAAAGCGTTGCTTGGCGAGCTTATAGAAGAGTATCCGTTGTTCATCGCTGCTTATGACCTTTTGTCGAGCAGTCATGAAAAAAATGGTGACTTAGATAAAGCTTGCGAGGTTGTAGTGGATGCTACTCAGAAATCGCCTTTGGGTATCCCGCGTCAAATGGTGCTGGGTCAGCTGGCAACTAAGACTAAGCGGTTAGATGTTGCCGGAGGGGCTTATAAGAAGTCGATTACATTAGGAAAGCGTAGTTGTTATAAAAGCCCAGAACCTTTTCTACGTTTGGCAAATGTTAAGCGTCTTGAAATGCAGGGAGCAGAAGGGGCGGTTGCCGTTGAGTTGCTGAATGAGTGTGAAAATACGATTAAGCAAGCTTATCAGGCTTTTCCTCGAGATAGAGCGCTTCAAGTGAAGGCATCACTGTTAAAAAGTGAGATATATAATCAGGTTGGTGATACGGATGAGGCAAACAAATGCACTCGAGATGCTCAGCGTATCAATGCAGAATTAGAAGCTCCTTTAGATCTGGATCGAGAGTTACTGCATGTAATGGGCGACGCTGTTCCGATTCTTGAACCAGCTGTTGCGAAGCGCAGCGTACCTCCTGGTAAGAAACATGATCCGGACATGAGCCTTAAAGTTAATCGCCTGGGTGTAAAGCATTATTTATCTGGGAAAATGCCTCAAGCGTTAAAGTATTTTGGATTGGCCACCGAGTACGATACGGCTAACGTCAGTGCGTTACTTAACTTGGCGCAGTTGTTCCTTGAGTCTGCACGAGATAGTGAAGATAAGCGTGCGGAGCGTCTTAAAATGGTTGCTCGATATCTCAAGCTTTCCGAACGATTGTCATTGGAGGGGGTGGAGCAAGATAAGCAGTATCAATTAAAGCATTATCTCAGTCATGATGTGTCATTGCTGCCAAGTGGCTCTTTAGGTAATTTACTTCGATAAGGCAATTTTAGTGGTGTCCCAGAGAGGATTCGAACCCCTGGCCTGTCCCTTAGGAGGGGACCGCTCTATCCAGCTGAGCTACTGGGACCGTACGCTAAGTGTTTCTTTTCGAGGCGATTTTAGCGTTAATTTTTACAAGAGTCACGAACTTGTCATTCGAAGAGTAGGCTGAATGTTAGGCTTTTCCAATTCGGCTTTGAGCTTTATACAATCCAGAGCTACCTGCTTTATTGTAAAGTTGGTCCTGCTTTTTGTGGCCGCGAACAATGGCGAGCAGTTGGGTGACATTTTGCTGGTTTCTATAGATAGCTTGTTCGTTACGTTTGTTTTTCTGCTGTAGCTCTTTTAAATACTGTTTGATCAGTGTGTAGTTTTCAGTCACTGATGATGTTAAAGCGTTGCTTTCAGGTAAGTTGTCTGGCAGCTTGTAGTCACCAATTTCAAATTCATAGCCGAAAGACTTAAGCAGTTCCACGCGTTCAAGTGTGAAGTTATGAAAGTTGTTCAGAAGCGACATTTTCTCTTGTGTGGTGTCGCTAAGTTTATCTAGATCTTTGCTGCTAAGCGCTTCTAGTTCAGTATCATAAATATTGCTTAATGATTCTAAAAGCAAAATACCCTGCTTAAGCAGGGTATCAAGTTCTATGTATTGTTGTTCAGTCATGTCAGAGCTTTATAATAGGTTGTCAAAGTTCAGCATCTTCTCAGCTACGCGTTCTGCATTAATCTGATAATTGCCGCTCTCTATTTCCAGCTTAAGACGTTCGACTCGCTCGCTGTCCACATCAGGTGTGTTGGCCAGTTGTTTCTCAACATTCTGCAATGTCTGAGCTGCATTGCTGAGGTTAACTGTATCACCTTTATTGGACGGGGACTGTGTAGCAGCAGTACCACCGCCAGATTTGGCAGCATTACCCTGTTCGCTTGTCCGTGCACGAGAGTTTGCCGTCTGTGAGGCTGACAGGCTCGTGAGATCATTAATCATTTTTCCGTCCTCAAACTTGTATCTGAACCAGCTTATCGGCGGCTATTTGCAGAACTTTAAGAAAAAAATAAACTTTTCTTAAAAATAATTATAAAACTAAGTATAGCAGCAGGTCTTTTTTCAATCCAATTTGTGTCAGTTGGTATATTTAAGGTGTTTGTACGAGCCCTGCTTCAATGACTGTCGCCTTGATAATATTGCCAGAGCGATCGTTGCGGACTTTTATTTGTTGTCCAATTATCCCGTTTTCCAAAGCGGTGCCAGAGGCCCGGATGGTTACGCCATTTCTCTTGGCTTGGATGATTAAAGCGTTACCTTTTGAAACAGCTAGGGGTGGTTTTAGCATTGGTGCGGTGATTATGCTTCCAGCAGCTATACTTCTTTTACTTGTCCAGCCAATAATTTCGCTGGGTTGGACAAAATAGGCAGACCTAAGCGATGTTAAATTAACTTCTTTTTGTTGTAAGTGTTGGCTTTTTAAATAGGTGTTGCGTGGTAAGCTAGTATGCGCAATAACGGCTAAACCAAACTGTTTGACTTCAGCTGCGATAAACAGCTGCCATAGCGGCGAGGGGCAGCGGGCACGGAAGGTTATTCTACTGCCGTTTCCTTTAGGTGTTTGAAATTCAAACGGAGCAAGGCAGGTTTTTAGTTTGATTTTTCGGCTAATCGGGTTAAGTTTGATCTCTGTACGCGCAACGGGCATCGCATTGAGGTAATGTTCTTGCAAGTACATCAGAGCTTCTTGCTCTAATTTTTCTGCCTCACTAGCTGCAAAAAGACTAGCGGGATTCAAAAGAAAAGTGGTGAGAAGGAAAAGTCGTGTTAAATTGTATATATTCACATTGTTGTTACTAACGTTAAGTTAATGGAACGGCGTGTTAAAAAATAAAATCGATTTAATCTCTACGGGATTGTTAGATCATGTCAGGTATCCTAGATAGTGTAAACCTGCGTACCCAGATGGTGGGGCAGAACAGACTTGAATTACTGTTGTTTGCTTTAGAGTCGGAGCAGCAATACGGTATTAACGTGTTTAAAGTGCGCGAAGTGCTGCAGTGCCCGGAGCTAACTGAAGTTCCAAGGCAGACTTCTGCAATCAAGGGTATGGCACATATTCGCGGTGAAACTATTCCTGTGTTGGACTTATCTGAAGCGGTAGGTCGTGAAACGGTTCCTCACGGGGAGCGCCAAGACTGCTTTTTGATTGTTGCTGAGTACAACCGTCGAACATTGGCTTTCTTAGTGAGGAAAGTTGATCGTATTCTGAATACTCAGTGGGATCAGATAATGGCTCCACCGACTGAGATCGGTGTTGAAAATTATCTAACTGCAATCTTTGAGTATGAAGGCAAGTTGATTGAAATTTTGGATGTAGAGCAGATCCTTGCTGATCTATATCCGATGCCTACTGAAGTTAGTAAAGATGTAGCTGATGATAAGGTGCGAGAGAAAGCGCGTGACTATCAAATTTTGATTGTTGATGACTCTTCTGTAGCGCGTAATCAGATGCAACGTAGTTTGGAAGGGTTGGGGATAAAGGTTACGTCTTGTAATAACGGCCGAATGGCCTGGGATTTGTTATGTGAGATGGCTGATAGGGGTACAGATGTTACGACTAACTTCCTGATGGTTATATCTGATATTGAGATGCCTGAAATGGATGGTTATACCTTAACGTCGATGATCCGTGATGATGAGCGTATGAAAGGAATGCATGTTGTTCTTCATACTTCACTTTCTGGCGGCTTTAACGTTTCCATGGTCAAGAAGGTTGGAGCCGACGGTTTCCTTGCTAAATTTAACCCTGATGACCTTGCTACAGCTGTTGTGCAACGTATTCAGCAAGTTGAGCGTACATAGGAGTCTTTACTCTTCATGAGTACTACTGCCCGTTCAAGTTTTACTATTACGGATTCGGATTTCGAGCTTTTTAGCCGTTTTTTGGAAGACAATAGCGGTATTCTGCTTGCAAAACATAAGCAGTACCTAGTGCAAAGTCGATTAGGGAAAATCGTTCAAGAGCAGAACTGTCCAGGTTTGAAAGAGCTGATAGTGAAGCTACAGAGCCCTGCTTCTAAACGTTTACGTGAACAAGTGATCGATGCAATGACAACGAACGAGACTTTATGGTTTCGTGATGTGCATCCTTTCGATATCTTGCGAGATCGTATACTGCCAGAGATGGTGGGAAATGGACCGAGTTCAAAAGTGCGGATTTGGTCGGCTGCATGTTCAACGGGTCAAGAACCATATTCCATTAGCATGACATTGGATGAGTTCAAGAAAAAAAGCCCTGGAAAGCTTTCATCTGAGGAGATAATTGCTACCGATATATCCACTCAGGTGCTTGAGCAAGCAAGACGTGGTGAGTATGAGATGCTTGCTATTGGTCGAGGATTGTCTCAGGAGCGCCTTACCCAACATTTTAGAGAAACGCCGAATGGCGGGTGGGCGGTAAAACCGGATATTAAGTCTCGGGTCCGTTTTCAAAGTATCAATCTACTTGGGCAGTATTCTGCGATGGGTAAATTTGATGTGATTTTTTGTCGAAATGTATTGATCTACTTTTCCAGCGAAAAGAAGACAGAGATACTGACAAAAATGCATGGGGTTTTAAAGCCTGGTGGCTATTTGGTTTTAGGTGCTTCTGAATTCTTGTCAGGCTTGTCCGATAAATATCAGATGATTCACTGTCGGCCAGGGATTATTTATCAGGCTATATAGGTAGAATAATTAATCGTGAAGTAAGGGCCGTATGTTGTTTTCAGCATGCGGTTTTTTTATTTTCCGCTTTCCGCTTTCCGCTTTCCGCTTTCCGCTTTGCCGGGCGGCAACTTAACGGTTTGTAATTGCCGTTTTTTACTAGATATTTCATTGGTTAAATTAAAGATTATTTTTTAATTCTTTGAAAATAAAGGATTTTTTATAGTTGGTATACCTTGTGCATTTATTAGGGCTAACTATAAAGAGGAAAGCGATATGGCTATAAGTTTTGATGCGGCACTGGGTATACATGATGATGCATTATTGCATCGTGCCCGTCGTGCAGAAGTTTTAGCCAATAATATTGCCAACGCGGATACGCCAAACTTTAAAGCGCGTGATTTGGAATTTTCCCAAGTTTTGAATAATGCAACTAAGCTTCAGGTTAAGCAAGTAGCGACAGCGCAAGGCCATAAAACTGAATTACTAGAGCCGGATTTGGCTGCAGAGATGATGTTTAGGATCCCGAATCAAGCATCTGTTGATGGAAATACGGTCGAGGTTCAGCAGGAAATGGCGCGTTACACTGAAAATGCATTGGATTATCAGACCTCCTTTCAGTTCCTAAATAAGAAATTTACAGGGCTGAAATCAGCCATAAAGGGTGAATAAGCATGTCGTTAAGTAATGTCTTTGGTATTGCAGGGTCAGCGATGAATGCGCAGACCATTCGCCTGAATACAACGGCGAGTAATATGGCTAACGCAGAGAGTGTTAGTTCGAGTGTCGACGAGACTTATCGTGCACGTAAGCCAGTGTTTGCTGTTCAACAAGCTGACCCTTTGGCTCAGCCAGATAATGAAGCTGGGATAGCCGCAGGCCAAGGTGTGCAAGTGCTTGGGATCGTTGAGAGTCAGGCTGAGTTACGTCAAGAATATAACCCAGCTCATCCTATGGCTGATGAGAAAGGTTTCGTGTATTACCCGAATGTTAATGTGGTCGAAGAGATGGCAGATATGATTTCTGCATCCCGTTCTTTTCAGATCAATACAGAGATAATGAATACTGCTAAGCAGATGCTTCAACAAACTATCAGACTTGGGCAGCAATAATGAATAAGGCGCGGGGCTAATCGCCATGAGTAATGTAAATGGTGTAAATCAAAATGTCTTTGATCAGATAAATACGGCTAATCAAAAGGCAAGTACGGCAAAGAGCCAGACGGATGAAGATAGCGATATGTTCATGCGTTTGATGATTGCGCAATTGCAGAATCAGGACCCATCCAGTCCTGCTGATACAACTGATTTTATGCAACAGATAGCGACAATGTCTCAAGTCGAGAGTATTAATCAGCTAAATACATCTGTGAATCAGATGGCGCAATCGATGTTGGGTAGTCAAGCAGCATTGCAAGCGTCAGCGATGGTTGGTCAATCTGTATACATACCTGGTGACACGTCAGAGGTAGGGACTCAAGCGAACCCTTATGCTCATGGCTCTTTTAATCTAGAGACAAGTGCTTCAGATGTGAGGATAAAGGTTTATAACTCAAGCGGTTCTTTAGTTGACACTATGCAGCTTGGTGCGGTTTCTCAAGGTGAACATGAGTTCGCATGGCAGATGAAGTTCGATGAAGATGGTAATCCAGAGCATCCGCCAGGGGATTACACCTTTACGGTTGAGCGTTTGGATGACGATGAATATAAAGCGATCGATACCAACATCGCTTATAAAGTGAACAGCGTTACTTTAGGTGAAAATGGTATCGGCATGAAAGTAAATACGAATGCGGGCACTTTTGATGCCAGCGACGTAAAACAGATCGGCGTGTGAGGACAGGATAATGGCAGGTTTTAATACAGCAGTAACCGGTCTGAAGGCAGCAACAACAGACCTAGACGTAACGGGTAATAACATAGCCAATGCGAGTACTGTTGGCTTCAAGTCTTCGCGTACCGAGTTCGGTGATATTTATGCGACGGCTGTGGTTGGCGCGGGTTCGTCAAATGTCGCAGGGGCTGGTGTAACTGTTACTGATATAGCTCAGGACTTTCAGGCAGGTACAATTGAGTTTACCAATAACAACCTTGATTTGGCGATCAACGGCTCAGGTTTTTTTCAGCTAGATGATGGCCAAGGTGGTACAACTTACACGCGTGCTGGATCGTTTGAGCTAGACAAGAATGGCTTTATGGTTTCTAAAACCGGTAAGTTTTTGCAAGGGTACGGGCTAGATTCTGAAGGTAACCGTTTGCCAATCGGCAACCTTGCGGTAACGCAAAAAGAGAGTCCGCCAAAGGCAACAGAAGATATCGATCTATCCTTTAATATCGATTCTCGTGAAGATGCGAAGACTCTGTTGGCTGATTACGATAAAGATGAGCCGGGTTCATTTACCTATAGTACGACGGTGAGAACATTTGATAGCTTAGGTAATGAGCATACAATCAAATTTAATATGGCTGAAGCTCGTCCGCAGCAAGCACAACAAGCTGTTACATTACCTGCGCCAGGTGCAAATGATATTACAATTTCAGGTGTGACAATCACTATTGCAGAGCAAGCGGCTTTATTGCTTGGTGGTGCAGGGGTTGCTGTTCCGGACACTAGCTTAACGCCTGCACAGCAAGCGGCTCAGCAGGCAGTATTGGATAAGCTTACGGATCCTGTCACTGGTGACCCTCGTATTGGTGAGTTGATTACGGATTCTCCTAATGCCGGCGATATAACTCTTCGCTTTAAATCTGAATTCCCAGAGCCTGATCTGGTTCAAGTCTCTGGTGCTGGTGCTTCTGTGTTGGAAACAACAGAGATCGCGGCAAATGAAACTTATACTTTCCCAATTGATGCGACAGAGGTGCCGTTGGCTGCTCCGATCGTATTAGAGGTTGGCGGGGTTTCAATTCCTGCTTTAGGTATTGGTTCTACAGATGATCAGATAGGTCAGGCGATTTCATCTACTGAAGCTAAGATCTTAGATGCAAACCCGGATGTTGAATCGGTCATATACGATAATGTGAACAAGCAGATTGTAGTGACTTATAAAGCGGAAGCCGGTGATATCACTCCAGGCGAAGCGATAACGATCACTGAGACATCAGGCGCTGCAGCGGGTACGCCTTTTACTGCGGCGGTGGTGAAAGATGGTGATAACTCGTTCCAAGGGGTGTACCGCATGTATGCCTACTTGAATGGGTCAGAACAGTTGGATATTGGTAAAGCATTAGATCCAGGTGAGGCCGGAACTGGTTCTGAACCTGGGCCGATTTTGGTCAAGTTCAATCCATCTAATGGTTTGCTTACAGGTATTAATGGTAACCAGTTTTCTGCGAATGCTGTCGTTCCGGCTATCACTATTACAGGGGCTGACCCTGCGGATACGACAACCGTTATAAATTTAGATATCGCTAACACGACCCAATTCGCTTCAGCATCTATTGTGAAGGCATCAGCACAAGATGGTTATACCAAAGGTGATCTTATTGGGGTGACTTTCAGTGGAACGGGGGAGATGGTTGCTAGCTTCTCTAACGGCCAAAACCAAGATTTGGGTGTGGTTGCCATTGCAACGTTTGAAAATCAGTCTGGGTTATCCCCTTCAGGTGATACGGAGTGGTCTGCTACTCTGACATCCGGAGATGCGATTGTTAACCCGCCAGGCACCGGTTTGAACGGTACGCTTCAATCAGCGGCACTTGAGCAGTCTAACGTGGATCTATCCGCGGAGTTGGTTTCATTGATTGAGGCTCAGCGTAATTTCCAGGCAAACTCTAAGACGCTAGAAACGTTGAATACTGTTACGCAGAATATATTGCAGATTTAATCTTTTCTTTATTTTTAAAAGGCCGCTTATGCGGCCTTTTTTTGTTTTGGCACAGGCATTGCAGTGTAAAAGGTATAGATAAGTATCTTTTTACAAAAGAAGTGCGGCAAAGCCGCCAAATGCTGGAAGTAATAGATGGATAAGGTTCTGTATTTAGCGATGAGTGGTGCGAGAGAGAACATGCTCGCACAGCAATCTCATGCCAATAACCTTGCAAATGCAAACACGACAGGTTTTAAGTCTGATTTGGCGCAAGCCCGTGCTATGCAAGTGTTTGGGGAAGGTCATGCTTCACGTGTTTATGCTCAAACTGAGCGTCCTGCAACGGATGTAACAAGTGGAACCTTAATTGACACCGGTCGAAAGCTAGATGTCGCGGTGGCTGGTGATGGTTGGCTTTCAGTTATACGTGCGGACGGCACAGAAGGGTATACCCGTGCCGGTTCTCTGCAGATCAATGCCGCTAATCAGTTGGTTACGGGCAGTGGTTTGCCGGTAATGGGCAATGGCGGAATTCCAATTACTTTACCGCCATTTGAGAATATCGATATTTCAACAAATGGAATAATTACTATTAGGCCGTTAGGTGAAAACGCTGCGGAGCTTTTAGTTGCTGATCAGCTGAAATTGGTTAACCCCGATCCAAAAACTTTATTTAAAGGGCCTGATGGTTTGATGACAACCGGGGGGCAGGAGCCGTTGCTGCCAGATCCTAATGTTAGGGTGCGCTCAGGTTATATTGAATCGAGTAATGTGAATGCCGTAAGTGAATTGACAGGAATTATTAGCTCCTCACGTCAATTTGAAATGCAAATCAAAATGATGAAAACAGCCGAAGAGAACTCTGAAACGGCTGCATCAATTTTGAAAATGTCATAAGAACCAACCGAGGATAGATAGATGCACGGTGCACTGAATGTAGCTAAAACAGGTATGACGGCGCAGGATACTAACCTGAAAGTTATATCGAACAACCTAGCAAACGTTTCTACGGTTGGTTTTAAAAAAGATCAGGTTGTTTTCGAAGACTTGATGTATCAAATTCGCCGCCAGCCGGGTGCTCAAACCGCAGAAGAGGCGCAATTGCCTTCAGGCTTACAGGTAGGGCTAGGTGTTCGTACCGTAGGCACTCAAAAGCTGTTTGGCACCGGTGAAATCGAGATAACGGATGAGGCCTTCGATGTAGCGATCAATGGTAGAGGCTTTCTACAGGTTACGTTGCCTAACGGTGATGCTGCTTATACCCGTAATGGTCAGTTGCACCTCAATGCCGATAACGAGTTAGTTACAGCTGAAGGCTATCAAGTAGCTCCAGCCATTACGCTGCCTGGAGAAGTTATTAATTTCTCTATTAGTACGGACGGTATTGTTCAGGTAACAACTGCGGGGAACACAACGCCTACTGATATTGGCCAGATCCAGTTAGCTGATTTTGTAAACCCTCAAGGGCTGCTTTCTTTAGGACAAAATTTATACCAAGAGTCAGCGGCGAGTGGCGCAGCTTTGGTCAGTAACCCGGGTGAGAACGGTACTGGGCAATTAATCCAAGGTTCACTGGAGGGTTCGAACGTCAATTCAGTACAAGAACTGGTCGATATGATTACCACTCAGCGAGCTTATGAGATGAATTCTAAAGTAATTTCTACCGCGGATGAGATGCTCTCCTTCGTAAGCCAGCAGCTTTAATGTAGAGCTTAGAGGTTAATACTATGAATAAATTGGTCATCGGTTTTCTTGCTCTTACTGTGTTACTTACGGGTTGTGTTCAGAAAGCGGCTAAACCGAATAATCCTGAATATGCACCAGTAAGGCCTCAAGGCCTTATTCAGCCAGCCGCTGTTAATGGTTCGATTTATAATTCTGCCACGAGCATTAATCTCTACGGTGATGGTCGAGCGCACCGTATCGGCGATATTTTAACGATTACATTGCAAGAGAGCACAAGTTCGCAAAAGAGTGCCAAAACTGAATTAGATAAAAGCAGTAGTTTGACGTTGGCTCAGCCTACGATTTTGGGCAAAACTGTTGATATTAACGGTCGACCGTTGAGTGCGACGATCAATGGGCCTACGTCTGAATTTGATGGCGAAGGGAAGTCGGATATGAGCAATAATTTAACCGGTAACATCACGGTTACAGTGCACGATGTTCTGCCTAGTGGCGTGTTGCTAATTAAAGGCGAGAAATGGCTAACGCTGAATCAAGGTGATGAGTATATCCGAATCAGCGGAATGGTGAGGCCGCAAGATATCGGTTCTGATAATACGGTGATGTCTACTAAGCTTGCAGATGCACGTATTGCTTATAGTGGCACCGGAGCAGTCAATGACACAAATGTTATGGGCTGGGTGTCTAAGTTTTTTATTAGTGCATTAATGCCATTCTAAGGAGAGGGAAGATGAAAAAAGCGTTATTCCTCGTAGCTTGTGTACTGCTTTCAAGTGTTGTCGAAGCGGGCCGACTGAAAGATATGGTGAGTATCTCAGGTGTTCGCTCCAACCAATTAGTAGGATACGGATTGGTAGTTGGTTTGGATGGCACAGGTGATAAGACGTCATTCACTTCGCAAACATTCCGAAACATGCTGAATAATTTTGGTGTGGCGATTCCCTCTTCAACAAATCCATCATCGAAAAATATAGCAGCTGTAGCTATTCATGCTGATCTGCCAGCGTTCTCAAAGCCGGGACAGAAAATTGATATTACTGTCTCTGCTTTGGGTGATGCTAAAAGTTTGAGAGGGGGAAGCTTGTTGATGTCTCCTCTAAAAGGGGCTGACGGACAGGTTTATGCCGTTGCACAAGGCAACCTAGTGGTATCTGGTTTTGGTGTTCAAGGTGCGGATGGTTCAAGGCTGTCTTTAAATGTCCCTAGTGTTGGCCGAATTCCAAATGGGGCGACAGTTGAACGTTCCGTGCCTACTGCTTTTGCTCAGGGTGACAGCTTAGTTTTGAATTTAAATCGTCCCGACTTTACTACGTCACGACGAGTTGCTGAGCAAATTAATCATCTATTAGGCCCGCAAATGGCAGCGTCTATGGATGCGACATCTATTCGGGTTCGTGCACCGCGTGATCCTTCTCAGCGAGTCTCATTTCTATCAGTCTTGGAAAATCTAAATGTTGAGCCAGCTAAAGATGCTGCCAAAGTGGTGATTAACTCACGTACAGGGACAATTATTATTGGTCAGAATGTCCGTGTTTCACCCGTAGCGATTACTCATGGTGGCTTAACGGTTGCTATTGCTGAAGAGATCAATGTTGACCAGCCTAATGCGCTAGGTGGTGGGCAGACTGTTGTAACGCCTCGCACCGGTATAGAAGTTGATGAGGGTTCAGGTCATATGTTTGAGTTTTCACCAGGTACTGATCTTCAGGATATTGTAGAAGCAGTCAACCGTGTTGGTGCGGCTCCAGGTGACTTAATGGCTATCTTAGAGGCATTAAAACAAGCCGGAGCACTTAAAGCAGAATTGGTGGTTATCTAATGATTAAAACAGGTAGCGGCAGTAATGCTCAGCTCTATTCTGATCTGGCGGAGCTGCAGAAGCTTAAAGCAAAAGCTAGAACCGATAGTGATGAAGGCTTACGCCTAGCTGCCCAGCAGTTTGAACAGTTATTCGTCAACATGTTGTTGAAATCCATGCGCGATGCGAATGCCGCATTTGGTGAAGACAATTTTATGAATAGCAGTCAAACAAAGCTGTTTCAAGGGATGTACGACAATCAGATCGCAATGGAGATGTCGAGCAACCAAGGGATAGGCTTAACGGATGTATTAGTTAGACAGCTTGGGGGAAAGGTTCAAGAACCCACCAAGGTTGAGTTAAAACCTTTGGATATTCAAAGTCGTCAACTTAATCAAGCGTTTGATCAAGCGGCAGCTATTGCAGCTTCTGCTTTGCTAGCGAAAGCTGAAGGTCAAGAGAATCCACCAGGCATTACTTTGACGGAGGAGCAGCAGTCAACAGTTAAAGAGGTTTTTCAGCAATTAAGTGAGGTTAAAGCTTCGCCTCAAGCGGATCTCCCTGATCGTTTTGAATCACCTGAAGAATTCGTTGAAAAATTGATGCCTTTAGCGGAGAAAGTTGCAGGTGAATTAGGTGTTGATCCGCGGGTTTTACTCGCTCAATCGGCGCTGGAAACAGGCTGGGGGCGACATATGGTGCGTTCTCCCGATGGTAGTAATAGTAATAACCTTTTTAACATTAAAGCTGATCGACGTTGGGATGGGGCTAGTGCGCAAGTGTCTACTTTAGAGTTTAGAGGTGGTGTTGCGCAGCGTGAAAATGCAGCGTTTCGTAGTTACGAAAGTTATGAAGATAGTTTTAGGGATTATGTCAGTTTCTTGAAAGGTAGTTCGCGCTATCAGATGGCGATTGAGAGTGCTGGTGATCCTTATGATTATGTCAGGCAATTACAGGATGCGGGTTACGCAACTGATCCTAAATATGCTGAAAAGATTAAAAATATATTTGAGGGCGAATTACTCGCTAGCCGAACCCCCTCTTCTAAAGAGAGTTAGTTGATAGCCGATAAGTTATTACTTAGCTCTCCTGAGTGGTTGCTTTATCTAGATCGAATTTGATCCTCAAAGGAGTCAAACATGTCAAGTTTTGGTTTACTTACATTAGGTACGCAGAGTTTACAGGCGAACCAGACCGCATTATCAGTCACTGGTCAAAATATCAGTAATGTTAATACTGAGGGATACACACGCCAGCGACCAGTGTTCCAAGCACGTGAAGGTCAGGGTGGGGTAACCATTGATGATATCGATCGTGTTGCTGATGCATTTTTGAATCGTCAGATCTGGGCTGATAGTGCGACTTATAGCAGCTATGATGTGTTTGAAGACTATGCCAATGAACTAGATAATTTGATGGCTTCGGATGTGACTAGCATATCTAAAGCGATGGATGATTATTTCGGTGCGTTACAAACGGCAGTAGATGACCCCGTCAGTTTGCCTAATCGTGAGCTGTTCATAGCGCAGTCGGAAGCATTGGTGCAGCGTTTTAATGATCTTGATGCCAATGTTCGTCGACAAAACGATACTATTAATGGGCGTTTGGAAAGTAACGTCGCTTCAATTAATACGATCGCGCAAAATATAGCCCAACTTAATGATGATATTCGTATTGCTAAAGCCGCTGGCAGTATATCAAGCGAACTGTTGGACCAGCGAGATGCCAAGCTAGAAGAGTTATCGACGCTCATCGGGTTCAATACGATTGAAGATGGAACCACGAATGAAGTCAGTGTTTTTATCGGTAATGGCGAGCCTTTGGTTGTTGGGCAAAGCGCTAATACTCTTTCTACAATCGTTAGCCCTGCTGATAGTAGTCAGCTTAATCTAGGTATCCAGATTGGTAATACAGTAGGCGATATTACCAATCAAGTATCTGGTGGCCATGTTGGCGGAATGCTGGATTACCGAAGTAATACTCTGAACGAAACGTTGGATGAGCTTGGCAGAATTGCATTGGTATTTGCGGATACAATGAATTCACAGCATGAAAAAGGCATGGATTTGGATGGTAATGCTGGTGGATTAATGTTTACCGATATTAATGCCGCTTCAGCAACCACAAACCGTGTTTTGGCAGAACGGGATAATCTATCTTCCTCTAACGGTACCGTGATTATTAATGATGTATCTAAGATAGAAGCAACTGAATATGAGCTGATTTTTAATAGTGATAACTCTTTTACGCTTGTTCGGGGCAATGATAATGTGCGTTGGACGCAAGGTGACCTTAATGCGAATGGGCCTGCTCCAACCAATGCCTCAGAAGTAGATCAGGATGGGGAATTTTATCTCGATAATACAACAGGGGATCTGACGCTACGTATAGATGGGTTTACCCTTCAGTTAGATTCAAATAGCTCGTTCTCTCAAGGTGATAAGTTCCTTATCAGACCTACCCGAAATGCTGCTTCAGAAATTGATACGGTTTTAAATAATGCTCGACAGTTAGCACTGGGGTCGCCCTTAGCTACGTCAGAGGACTCTGGGAACACGGGTACTGGCGTTGTTTCTGTGAGCATTACGGATAAAGACTATGCAGCTCAAGCTGCGGTTGTCGGCGAGTTAACGCCGCCTTTAACGATGAACTTTCTTTCGCCGTTAGAAGCTACAGGGGCTGTCGCAAATACGGGAACAGCTTCTAATGTGCAAGTGGCTGATTTTTCGGTTACATCCGGTATTACTTATCCAGTTACAGTGACTGCTGTTGGTGGCGCTTTTAATGTTACTGACTCTGCTACACCCCCCACTACAGTCACGGGTGTTGGTGCTATCGGTGATGCTCAGCTTGATTTAACGGCTAGTTTTGGCATTACCATGGATATTGCAGGGGTAGCCAATGGTGATGTTTTTACTATTGATAATGATAGCTCTAGCGATGTTGCCTATTATCAATTGACTGATGCGCAAGGTGATCGTCAGGTTGGTGCGTTCACTTCAGGTCAATCTATTGCGCTACAGGGATATGAAGTAACGATTAAAAATAAACCCGATTTGAACGATACATTTACCATAAACCCGAATACGGATGGGGTTTCCGATAATCGTAATGCATTATTAATGTCTGATTTGCAATTTGCGAAGTCGATTGAAGGTGCATCCTATCAAGATAAGTATGGTCAGACAGTAGAGCGTGTAGGGACTGAAGCCGCCGTTGCTCAGGTCAATGCTCAAGCAGGAAAGGCTGTGCTTGACTCAAATAAGCAGCAGCGTTCGAGCATAGCGGGAGTTAATTTAGATGAAGAGGCCGCTAAGCTTGTTCAATATCAACAAGCTTACCAAGCGTCAGCTCAGTTGATTCGTGCGGCTCAAACCATATTTGACACACTGTTGCAGAGTGTTTAAGGAGATAAATCATGAGAATCTCTACTCAACAGGTTTTTCTAAGTAATATCGATAATATCAATAAGGGTAGTGCGGATATATTTCGTACTCAGCAACAGTTATCTACGGGTAAGAATGTACTCCAGCCTTCTGATGATCCTTTAGCGTCTGCGCAAATTCAGAAATTCAAAAAAGAGATTGCAAGAACCGAGCAGTTTTCAGGAAATATTGATGTTGCTGAGCGCCGTTTACGTCTTGAAGAAAACACAATCGAGCAGATTAATAACCAATCAATACGCCTTAAAGAGCTTACGCTGCAAGGGAAAAACGGTGTATTGAGCGATGGGGATCGAAGTGCGATTTCTTCGGAAGTCAGTGAAATATTAAAGTCACTTGAAAGCCTTATGAATACTAAAGATGTTCAAGGAGAATATCTATTTTCTGGAAATAAAGGTTTTACGCAACCTTATACTTATAACAATAGTAATGGTCGTTACGAGTTTAATGGTGATGATGGTCGCCGTTTCCTTCAGGTCGGCCCAGAGAATAAAATTGCATCGACTGACTCAGGTTTTGAAATATTTGAGAAAGTAGCAAAAGTACCGGGTTATGTTGAAGCGGACTTGAATCAAACATTACCTATTATTTCTAATATCGATATTAATAATGGTGATGCTGAAGCTTTCGGCAATTATATGGGAGCAAATGCGCCGTTAACACTTGCTGTTGCTGCGGGTGGTTTATTAACCGTTACTGATAAAGATGGACAGTTTGTGACAGCAGAAGATCCTGCTGTGAGTTTAAATGCATATGATTTATCGACCAACCCTAATGCGCCAACGATTAAAATTGCAGGGGTAGAGTTAGATGTCAGTGCTGCTAATGTTGGTTCGGCAACATTGGATGTATTTGATCAGCACAATATACTAAATACAGCTTTAGATTTGAAAGATGCTTTGAATAATGCAGACTTTTCAACAGAGAAAGGAAAAGAGCTATTCAATAAACAATTAGATAATGTGTTGAAGAATTTAGAGGGCATTGAAGAGAAAAATATTGGTTCACGAGCTGGTATTGGTGGCCGTCTAAATGCGCTGGAGCAACAGGATTTGGTGAATGAGGACTACAAACTATTCACTACAGAAGCATTATCCTCTTTCGAAGATCTTGATTATAACGAGGCAATTAGTCGTTTCGCATTGCAGGAAACGGCTCTGCAGGCTTCCTATGCAAGCTTCGCTAAAGTTCAGGATTTGAGCTTATTTAACTATATTAACTAGTAAAGCCTAGTTTTAAAGAAACCAGCCGAAAGGCTGGTTTTTTTTGCGCTGCAAAAAGTGGTGACTTTTTATGTTATTTATTGTGCGTGAGAATGTTAGTTTTTGGTGCTTTGCAGCTTAATGTTTTCGGGCTGCTTGGAGTGTTTGGTATTTTTTGTCATTGATAATGGTAGGTTTTGTCATTGGCGAATTAGCTTCTTTCAACCATCCTTTAATACAAGTAATGAATATAGCGGCCATTTTTTTTACAGCCGCTACTGCTTCGCGGTAACGCCGGGAAGCTATAAAAATAATATTGAGGACAAAGGTTATGCCAGAATACAAAGCACCCCTCCGTGATATGAATTTCGTACTTAACGAAGTGCTAGATGCAGAGAGCCATTATCAGAGTCTACCCGGCTGTGAAGAAGCTACACCGGATATGGTGTCAGCAATTATGGAAGAGGGCGCTAAGTTTGCTGAGCGTGTTATCGGGCCATTAAATCAAGTAGGAGATCAGCAAGGCTGTACTTGGAATGATGGCGTTGTGACAACTCCTGATGGTTTTAAAGAAGCATATCAGCAGTTTGTTGAAGGTGGCTGGCCCTCTTTAGCACATGAAGAAGAGTGGGGTGGCCAAGGCTTGCCGGAGTCGATGGGTATCATTATTAACGAGATGGTTGGTACTGCTAACTGGTCTTGGAGTATGTACCCAGGTTTGAGTCATGGTGCGATGAACACCATCGATGCGCATGGTACAGATGAACAAAAAGAAACTTACCTCACTAAGCTAATATCGGGTGAGTGGACCGGCACGATGTGTCTGACAGAGCCGCATTGTGGTACCGACTTGGGTATGTTGAGAACTAAGGCTGAGCCTCAAGCAGATGGTAGCTATAAAGTTTCAGGCACGAAGATTTTCATTTCTGCAGGCGAGCATGATATGGCTGATAATATCATTCATATTGTTTTGGCTCGGTTGCCAGATGCGCCTGAAGGGACCAAAGGTATCTCGCTATTTATCGTACCTAAACATCTTCCCGAAACACTAGGCCAACCCAATGGCGTAAGTTGTGGCTCGCTAGAACACAAGATGGGTATTCATGGTAATTCAACTTGCGTCATGAATTTTGATGGTGCGACCGGTTACCTAATAGGGCAAGCGAATAAAGGTTTAAACTGTATGTTTACCTTTATGAATACTGCTCGCCTAGGTACCGCACTACAAGGTTTAGCGCATGCTGAGTGGGGCTTTCAAAATTCACTCACTTATGCAAAAGACCGTTTGCAGATGCGGGCATTAAATGGCCCAGCATGCCCTGAAAAAGCTGCAGACCCCATTATTGTTCACCCTGAAGTTCGTAAAATGTTGCTGACCCAAAAAGCGTTTGCTGAGGCCGGTCGTGCAATGATTTATTACTGTGCACAGCTGGTGGATAAAGTGAAACTCACTGAGGGTGAAGAGAAAGCAGAAGCTGATGCTTTGTTGGCTTTCCTCACGCCTATCGCGAAAGCGTTCTTAACAGAGGTTGGCTTTGAATCTGCCAATCATGGTTTACAGATCTTTGGTGGTCATGGATTTATTGCTGAATGGGGAATGGAGCAGAACGTTCGTGATAGTCGTATCTCCATGTTGTACGAAGGCACGACCCAGATTCAAGCATTAGACCTGTTGGGCCGCAAAGTCTTGATGACACAAGGGGAAGCTTTAAAGGGCTTCACAAAAATAATGCACAAGTTCTGTCAGGCCCAATCAGATAATGCGGAAATGCAGGCCTTCACTCAGCCCCTCGTTGATCTGAATAAGGAGTGGGGCGAATTAACGATGAACGTCGGTATGAAGGCGATGCAGAATCGAGATGAAGTGGGCGCAGCGTCTGTAGACTATTTGATGTACTCCGGATATGTAGTACTAGGTTATTTTTGGGCTCGAATGGCTAAGGTTGCTCAAGAAAAATTAGCCGCTGGTGAAGGTGATGCCGCGTTCTATCAGGCGAAACTGACAACAGCAAAATTTTATTTTGAAAGAATTCTACCTAGAACTCGATCATTGGTTGTCACTATGCAGTCGGGTGCAGAGAACTTGATGGCTTTAGATCAGGATGATTTCGCTTTTTAAATCGGGTTTGACGTGGAGTCGATACAATGAAAAAAGCGCTGAATAACCCGGTGGGCCGGACCTTGTTAAAGGGTCTGCTTAAACTAAATGCAAAACGATATAAATTAAAGAATACAAAAGAGGTTTCTGGAATGGCTGATTTAAATGCAATTTTTACACAGATGGAACAGCGTTTTAATCCATCTGCAGCGGCGGGAACTGATGCCGTTTTTCAGTATGAAATAAGTGATGGCGGTGAATGGTTTGTAACAGTTCAAGATGGTAATTGCGCCGTTGCCGAAGGCAATAGTGATGATGCTACGGTCACGCTTAAAATGGACAGTGGCACGCTGGAAGAGGTAATGTCGGGAGAGACGGACGGCATGCAAGCGTTTATGACAGGCCGAATTCAGGCTGATGGCGATATTATGCTTGCAACTAAATTGGCGGTGCTATTTCCTGTTGCTTGAGCCTAAAAGCCTCCTAAACTAAAAGCATGTGGATGTTAGTCCACATGCTTTTCTGATTGTCCCAATGATTGACTAGAACCGAATACGTTCTCTATAACAATAATTATACGAGGAGCCTGCGATGGTGCAGCAGTTACCTACCGCGAATATAATACCAGCGGATATAAACCCATACGGTTTTGAAACTATTCCTGATGTTCTTGCTTATACCTGCCAGCAGTTCGGGGCCAAACCCGCGTTTACCAGTTTTGGTCGTACCCTAGATTATAATGAGCTTGATCGCTTGTCTGCTGCATTTGCGGTTTATCTGCAGAAAGAGACAGGCTTGCAGCCTGGTGATCGCGTCGCTATACAGCTACCAAATTTGATTCAATATCCAGTTGTCCTATACGGGATATTAAGAGCGGGGCTGGTGGTTGTTAATACTAACCCTCTTTATACCTCCAAAGAGATGGAGCACCAGTTTTGTGATTCGGGAGCTAAAGCGCTAATTATTCACAAAAGTATGGCGCACAATGCAGAGAAGATTATTGCCAATACTCAAATTGAGCACTTGTTTGTTACGCAAGTTGGAGATCTGCACGGTTTTGTTAAGCGTAACCTGTTAAATGCTGCGGTTAAGTACCTTAAAAAGATGGAACCCAATTTCTATCTGCCAGATGCTATTCCATTGCGTTCCGCACTTTTAAAGTATTTGGGCGAATCTCCTCAGCCGGTGGATATTGATGCGGGAGAAACGGCTGTACTGCAATACACTGGCGGAACAACAGGCGTTTCAAAAGGAGCGATTCTTACGCACGCTAATTTAATCTCAAACATGCTTCAGGCGGAAAAGCGTTTGACCGTTCCAGGTGTGGATTGGACCGAAACTGTTATCTCGCCATTACCGCTATATCATATCTATGCATTTACCGTTGCTCAGGTTGTTTCTCTTCTGGGTGGACATAGTGTTCTTATACCAAACCCCCGTGATATTCCGGGCTTTGTAAAAGAGCTTAGTAAATGGAATATGAGTACCTTTGTCGGCTTAAACACTCTGTTCGTTGCGCTATGCAATAATGAGAAATTCCCTACTCTAGATTTCTCTAATCTAAAATTTACAGCGTCCGGAGGGATGGCGTTAAACTTATCCACAGCAGAGTTGTGGCAGTCTAAAACCGGCTGTGAAGTGATTGAAGGGTATGGTCTAACGGAGACATCACCTGCAGTTTGTTTCAACCCGCCAAGTGACAACCGTATTGGAACGATTGGATTACCGATGGCGCATACTGATATCAGAGTGATTGGCACTGATGGCGAAGATGTTGCGGTTGGTGAAGCGGGAGAGCTCTGTGTTAAAGGCCCTCAAGTGATGAAAGGCTATTGGCATCGGGATAAAGAAACCGCGTCCTCATTTACCGATGATGGATACTTCATTACGGGTGATATTGCCACGGTGGATGAAGAAGGATATTTCCGGATTGTCGATCGTGCAAAAGATATGATTATAGTGTCTGGCTTTAATGTTTACCCGAATGAAGTTGAGGATGTGATTACACAGCACCCAGATGTCATTGAATGTGCCGCAATCGGTGTTCCAGATGAAAAGGCTGGGGAAACAGTTAAAGTGTTTGTTGTCAGTAGTAATTCAGCATTGACGCGTGAAGAAGTAAGAGATTGGTGTAAAGATAAATTAACGCGCTATAAAGTGCCCAAACAAGTTGAATTTGCAGACGACCTGCCTAAATCGAATGTTGGTAAAGTGCTTAGGCGTATGCTGAAAACCCCAGCATCAGATGCCGCATAAGGGGCGACATTAGATGCCGTTATCTAAGCCGGTACGCCGCAAGGCTCATCATTCAAGAACGGTTATTTGTAATGGCTTCTTGAGGGATGACGAGTTGTGGGATATCGAAGCTCGCATGACTGATGTTAAAACCTATGACGTCGAAAACCCTGAAAGAGGAGGGTATGTTGCAGGTGGTGAGGCGTTTCATGATATTAGCTTACGCGTAACGTTGGATAAGAAGCTGCTTATTCATCAGGTCGAGTCTTCTATAGATGAAGCGCCTTTTCAAATTTGTGCCCGTATTGAAATGGCTTTTAGAAAACTGGAAGGTACCCGTATCGGACCCGGTTGGCAAAAAGAGGTGAAAGCCCTGCTAGGGGGCGTGGAAGGCTGTACACATATGAATGAACTACTACCGGTTGTAGCGACGACAGCGATACAAACGTTATGGCCTAGCAGTGCCGTAAAGGGCGAAGGCAATGTCCTTAAAGAGGGCGCTAAGTTCATGCTGAACAGTTGCCATACCTGGGGGCAAAGTAGTGAGATGGTAAAGGTTTATTTGCCTGAGCATTTTATTTTTCAAGATAGTAACTCGCATGCTTCTGGGGCGAAATAAGAGAGTAATATGACGAATTTAGTATTGGCAGAGCAAAATGGATCTGTTTTAGAAGTTGTGCTTAATCGCCCTGAGAAAAAAAATTCGCTTACGCTTGCTATGTATCAGCAGGCGACTGATTTCCTGCGTGCGGCGACGGAAGATAAATCTATTAATGTCGTGATACTACGTGGCGCTGGCAGTAGCTTCTCTGCGGGTAACGATATTATGGACTTTGTCGCTTCAGCCGATAACCCTGATGCGATACAGATTATCATTGATTTTTTACATACGCTTGCGAGCTTTCCTAAGCCTGTTGTTGCTGCGGTGCAAGGGAATGCGGTTGGTATAGGTACAACCATGCTCTTGCATTGTGATCTGGTGGTTGCAGGTGAGGATCTTCGTTGTCAGATGCCTTTTATTAAATTGGGTCTGGTTCCAGAAGGTGGATCTACCTTGCTTTTCCCCGCGATGTTGGGTCACAGGGTTGCTTTTGAATTAATGGTAGAGGGTGTGCCGTTCGATGCGAATAAAGCGGAAAGGTTAGGTGTTATCAATCAAATAGTTCCGAATGAAAATCTGTTGGTGCAAGCTCGAAGCAGAGCTGAAATGTTATCAACATTACCGCAAAACTCAGTCACGACATCTAAACAATTAATGAAAAAAGAGTACTTGCAGCAATTGCATCGTGTGATGGATGAAGAGGGAAAACTCTTTTATGAAAGTTTGTTTTCGGCAGAAGCAAAAGAAGCCTTTACTGCATTTCTGCAAGGGAAAACGAAGTAACTAGTTCTAATTTATCAGTTATTTTCTGAGTGTAGTTACTCACTACTCGCTTTTCTTTATTACCTTCAAACCTATTACCGGCCATTGGCCGGTCTTTTTATATAAGTCTTTACTAAATTAGGCAAATATATATAATCGCTTCTATTTAATCAGTGTTGCAATAGAAGAGGCGCCAAAGATGAAAGTTCTAATTTTAGCGATGGGTTTAATTGCTGCGTCACCTGTTCAAGCGGAAAATTTCAGTGTGGATATCCCTAAGCTTCAAGGTGAGGCGAAACAGGTGATAATGAAGTTGGCTTCCACTTTAGGTGGTGAGCTGAAAAAGGCAAAAGAAGAGGGCGGGGCTTCAGCAGCTATTACTGTGTGTAATACCAAGGCGCAAAATTTAACATCCTTGGTGTCTGAAGCGTCTACTTGGGATGTAAGCCGAACAAGTCTGAAATTGCGTAATTCCGATAATGCGCCTGATGATTGGGAGTTGGCGGTGCTTGAGCAGTTTGATAGTAAAGCTAAGCAAGGTGCTAATTTAAAGACGTTAGGTTTTTCACAAGTCTTAGTGGATAGCGAAGGCCGAAAAATATTTAGGATGATGAAAGCAATTCCTGTTAGTGATCAATGTTTAGCGTGTCATGGTACGAAGATTAAGCCAGAGTTGAAAGAGAGATTAGAGGTGCTTTATCCCGATGATAAGGCAACAGGCTTTTCTATTGGAGAGCTACGAGGTGCTTTTACCTTGAAAAAATACCTTTAAACAGCCATGTACTATAGCCATTTCAAGAAAACGTGGCTGTATAAAATATCAAGCGCTACATACAAGAGTAGCAAGGCCATACATCGATTTAAGAAGCAGAAATAACGAGGATTGCGTATTAGCTTTCCAAGACGGGCTCCCATGAAAAGGTAGGTGGTGGGAGCTCCAAAAGCTAAACCTGAGAGCAAGAGGGACCAAACTAGAATGGCATATCCTGATATTTGAGCTTCGGGGAACTGGACGGTAGCTATCGGTAAAATGGCAATAAACGATTTAGGGTTAAGTAATTGAGCAATGAGTCCTGAATTGAAGTTTAAGTGCTTATTTGTTATTTCTGATTGAATAGATTGCTCAGCAGTCATTGGTTGTTGTTGGTTCCAAGCAACTTTATGCGCTAAATAAATGATATAAATACTTCCCATACAGCTAATTAGAATCTGATAGTTAGAGCTAATGAGCCAGGCCCCGGTATAACCAAATAATAGAAAAAGCAGCAACATAGCGAATGCTACTCCTAAGCTAAAGTGTAGCGTAGAACGAATTTGACCATTCAAACCAGCATTCAGGCTTAGTAAATTTGCTGGACCCGGTGTGTACATAATGCCGAACGCATACGCGAGTATTTCAACCATAGAGATGACCCCGGAAGTTGTGAGTGGGTTATGAAAGTGGATGTTTAAATTAAGACTTAAGACAGTGCTGCTGGTATTGCCGAGGAGTCATACCATAGACAGGCTTGAAGCGACGGTTAAAGTGGCTAAGGTCACTAAAGCCGTATTCATATACGACATCATCGAGAGGTGTTCCTGATTCAAGATCTTCGCGGGCGCGGTTGATACGGCAATTCAAAATATATTGATGTGGGGTAATCCCAAATTGCTGCCTGAACATGCGTAAAAAGTGATATTTTGACAGATTCGCGTGCTGGCTTAACTCATCTAATGACATATCCATGAGAATATTATCATGGATAAAGTCGCGAGCTTGAAGTAATAAAGGGTCAGCTTTACGGCCTTTGTTGCTCGTTGAACATTCACCGTAACGTTGTGAAATACGTAATGCAATTTGATAAAGCTCACATTCTTGATGAAGCTTATTGTCACTTCGGCTCTCAATTAACCACGTAATATTGAGTATATGTTGGCGTAGTAGAGGGTCATCTAACATGGTGTCGGTGATCTGAAAGTCACGACTTTGCGCGATGCCTGCACTGTGAAGCATTGGTTCTAACTGGTCTGGGTGAACGTAAAGCATTCGGTATTGCAGTTTATCATCTACACCAGATTGACCATCATGCACTTCACCCGGATTGAATATGATGATATTGCCGGGATGACTACGGTGAAATTCACGACTCGCAAAGAAATCCTGCCGACCAGCCAGAGTTACCCCGAATGAATATTCATCATGGGCATGCTTGCCGTATGAAAAGTCATTCATCTCTGCTTGTAAAACCGTCACCTGATCGAGGTGTTGGCTTTTATAGAACTGAAATTGATTATCTTGCTTCATTTAAATTCACCGCGTTACGCATTGTAAGCCGTATGTAGACTTAAATGTAATATAGAGGGCAGCAAAAAAAATTACTTGGATAAAATTGCGCATTTTCAGCGCTAGTGTTTTGAGTAATGGTGGCTAGGTAGATAGCCCAGAGGGTAAATGATTAGTTTAATACACGTTGTGCAGCACTTAGGAATTAATGTTCCTAAGTGTTGTCGGTTTCATGACATTAAGATGCTGCTGGGCGTGAAAGCTCATGTTGTTTTTTTAGTGCGGAATACCTGAGCATTATGTGGTTAGCATTTTTTTGTTTGGCTGATTGGATTTGTTTGCAATTATATTTTTTGGATGCTCAGTAAACATGGGGCTTTCAGGTCTTATGCTATTTTTTGTCAGTGAAGTAGCTGCTTTTTGTTATTGTTGAATTTCGGCTGGGTACTAGTATTTAACTTATATTGAAAACAAAGCGGAGACTCTGTATCTCTCCGTTAGCCGAATAACAATGAAAAGAGGCGGTTATGAAAGTACTGGTTGCCGTAAAGCGAGTGATTGATTACAACGTTAAAGCCCGTGTTAAAGCGGATAACAGTGACGTCGACCTTGCTAATGTAAAAATGGCACTAAATCCTTTTTGCGAAATAGCGATAGAGGAAGCGGTTCGTTTAAAAGAAGCAGGCACAGCCGATGAAGTTGTGGTTGTTTCTGTGGGTAGTAAGAGTTGCGATGAGCAGATTCGCACAGCATTAGCATTGGGCTGTGATCGTGGCATACGTATTGATACACCCGATAGCCCTGATTCACTTTCTGTCGCGAAATTATTGGCAAAAGTCGTTGAGCAAGAGACGCCAGGGTTGGTTGTTTTAGGTAAGCAAGCGATTGATTCCGATAATAATCAAACTGGGCAAATGCTGGCTGCCTTGCTAAATCGACCGCAGGGAACATTCGCATCGGCGGTCAATATCTCTGAAGATAAAGTTCAAGTTACTCGTGAAATTGACGGTGGTTTACAAACGGTTGAATTAGCAATGCCTGCCATTGTTACAACGGACCTGAGATTGAATGAGCCTCGTTATGCATCTCTACCTAATATCATGAAAGCTAAGCGTAAGCCTTTGACGGTGATTACTCCTGATGAGTTAGGCGTTACGGTTGGAAGTAATATTTCTCTGCTACGTGTTGATCCGCCCGCTGAGCGCCAGGCCGGTGTAAAAGTTAGTTCAGTTGATGAACTAGTGGAAAAACTGCGTAACGAAGCAAAAGTGATTTAAGGAGGCATTACCATGACCATATTAGTAATTGCAGAGCATGATAATGCGCAACTCAAACCCGTTACTCTAAATACGCTGTCTGCTGCTGAAGCAATAGGTGGTGATATTCATCTATTGGTCGCGGGTCACAACTGCCAAGTGGTTGCTGACGAAGCGGCTCGTGTGACCGCTGTTTCGAAGGTTTTGCTGGCTGATAATACCGCTTATGAACACCAGCTAGCGGAAAACATAAGCGCTTTAATTGTGAGCATTGCCGCAAACTATAGCCACATTTTAGCGTCTTCAACGACGACGGCTAAAAACTATCTGCCGCGAGTGGCTGCATTGTTAGACGTTAATCAAATTTCAGATATCAGTGCCGTTGTTTCAGCGGATACTTTTGAACGTCCAATCTATGCAGGAAATGCAGTAGCAACCGTGCAATCATCGGATAAGGTGAAAGTGATCACTGTGCGTGGTACCGCGTTTGATGCGGTTGTCGCAGATGGGAACAGTGCAGAGATCGCTGTCGTGGCTGAAGCTTGTGATGCAGGGGTATCTTGCTTTATTAGCGAAGAGTTAGCGGTCAGTGATCGTCCAGAACTCACTGCAGCATCTGTTGTTGTGTCGGGTGGACGCGGCATGGGTAATGGTGAAAATTTTGATCTATTGTATTCAGTTGCTGACAAACTCGGGGCAGCGGTAGGGGCATCTAGGGCAGCGGTTGATGCTGGTTTTGTACCCAATGATATGCAGGTAGGTCAGACAGGGAAAATGGTGGCGCCTGAACTTTATATTGCCGTAGGTATTTCTGGTGCAATACAGCATTTAGCGGGGATGAAAGACTCAAAAGTCATTGTTGCGATCAATAAAGACGAAGAAGCGCCTATCTTTCAGGTGGCAGATTATGGGCTTGTTGCGGATCTATTTGATGCCGTTCCTGAACTGGAACAAAAAATCTAATATTTCCCCATTCATTAAAAACTGCTCAGGCTTTATACAAGTTTGAGCTAAAAATAATAAAACGGAGCAACTTAGATGCTTTTCGAAGGACAAACGATTAACGTGCAGTCGATCGAAGACGGAATCTACGATGTGGTTTTCGATCGTAAAGGCGATTCAGTCAATAAGCTCGATCAAAGTACCTTAGCGGAACTGCGTACCGTCGTAGAGACTCTGCGTGATGTGGATGGTATTCGAGGTGTAATTTTCTCCAGTGCGAAAGACAGCTTTATTGTCGGTGCTGATATTACTGAATTTATGCAGATGTTTTCTGCGACAGAAGAGCAAATAGTCGAAGGTCTTCTGGATATTCATCAAATTTTTAATGGCATTGAAGATCTGCCTTGTCCAACAGTGACGGCGATAAATGGTTTGGCACTCGGTGGCGGTTTTGAACTATGCCTAGCGACAGATTATCGCGTTATGGGAGACCAAGCTAAAGTAGGCCTGCCAGAAGTAAAACTGGGTATCTACCCTGGTTGGGGTGGCACGATTCGTTTACCGCGCTTGATCGGTGTTGATAATGCTAACGAGTGGGTTTGTGGCGGTAGTGAAAAACGTCCTGCTGCTGCGTTGTCCGATGGCGGTGTTGATGCGGTTGTAGCAACGGCGATGGTTAAAGATGCTGCATTGGATCTATTGAAGGGCTGTATTGCCGGCAAGTTTGATTATCAAGCGCGTCGTGATGAGAAGATTAATCCGATCAAATTGAATCAAGTCGAACAGATGATGGCCTTTGAATCGGCGAAAGGCGTTATTGGTGGTAAAGCAGGGCCTCATTATCCTGCGCCAATGGCCGCGCTTAAAACGATTCAAAAACATGCTAATTTGCCGCGTGATAAAGCGGTCGAAGTTGAAGCAAAAGGCTTTGTTAAAGTTGCAAAGACTGAGGTTTGTGCTGCGCTAGTTGGTCTATTTATGAAAGACCAATATATTAAGAAAGTCAGCAAGAGTTTTGAACGCCAAGCTGAACCGGTGAAAAAAGCCGCTGTGCTAGGGGCGGGCATTATGGGTGGCGGTGTTGCTTATCAGTCCGCGTCAAAAGGCACGCCGATTTTGATGAAAGATATCAATGACGCAGCGCTCCAGCTGGGCCTTGATGAAGCAACTAAATTGCTGAATAAGCGCGTGTCACGTGGCCGTATGGATAGTATGAAGATGGCGCAAGTGCTTAATAGCATTACGCCAACGCTTAATTACGGTGATTTTGGTAACGTTGATTTAGTCGTCGAAGCGGTTGTTGAAAACCCGAATGTTAAAAAGGCGGTACTTGCCGAAGTTGAATCCCAGCTTCCGGAAGGCGCGATCTTAACGTCTAATACCTCTACTATTTCAATTACAGAGCTAGCAACAGCACTGAAAAAACCTGAAAACTTCTGTGGCATGCACTTCTTTAATCCTGTGCCATTAATGCCATTGGTGGAAGTTATTCGTGGTGAGAAAACATCAGAAGAAGCTGTGGCTCGAACGGTGGCATACGCTAAAGCGATGGGTAAAACCCCTATTGTGGTTAACGACTGCCCAGGCTTCCTTGTGAACCGTGTTTTGTTCCCCTATTTTGGAGGTTTCAGCGCGTTAGTATCTGATGGTGCGGATTTCCAGAAAGTAGATAAAGTGATGGAACGCTTTGGTTGGCCAATGGGGCCTGCATACCTTTTGGATGTTGTTGGTATTGATACCGCACATCATGCAGATGCTGTTATGGCTGCGGGCTTCCCTGATCGTATGCAGCATGAAGGTGAGAATGCGATCGATCGTATGTATTCACTTGAGCGCTTTGGTCAGAAAAATAATAAAGGTTTCTATCGCTACGAACTTGATCGTAAAGGCAAGCCTAAGAAGCTCGTTGACGAAGAGGTTCCTGCCCTATTGGCGGAAGTGGTCTCTGAATCTCGTGACTTTACCGATGAAGAGATCATTGAGCGCATGATGATTCCGTTATGCATCGAAACTGTTCGCTGTTTAGAAGATGGCATTGTTGATAGTGCAGCTGAAGCGGATATGGGTCTTATTTACGGCATAGGTTTCCCTCCTTTCCGTGGTGGTGCGTTGCATTACCTAGATCAGATTGGTTTGGATAAATTCTGTGAGATGGCAAAGAAATATGAAGCCTTAGGTCCGCTATATCAGCCGACTGAAAAAATGAAACAGATGGCCGCTGCTGGCGATAAATACTTTCCAGAAGCCAAAGGCTAAGGGGTAGAACAATGAACTTGAAACCAAATGACGTAGTCATCGTTGATGGTGTACGTACCCCGATGGGTAAATCTAAGAATGGCTCTTTCCGTAATGTCCGTGCCGAAGCGCTTTCCGCTGCGACAATGCGCGCACTACTGGAGCGTAACGCGGCGCTTAATCCTGCTGATATTGAAGATGTGATGTGGGGCTGTGTTAACCAGACCAAAGAGCAAGGCTTTAATATTGGTCGTAATGCTGCGGTATTAGCAGGTATACCTCATACGGTTGCCGGCCAGACAATTAACCGCTTATGTGGTTCATCAATGGCTGCTCTGCATGCCGGTGCGCAGAACATTATGACCGGTAATGGTGATGTATTCCTCGCGGGTGGTGTAGAGCACATGGGTCATGTCTCTATCATGCACGGTGTTGACGTGAACCCCGAAATGTCTAAGCAGGTTGCTAAAGCTGCGATGATGATGGGTGTTACTGCGGAGATGCTGGGCAAAATGAATGGCATTAGCCGTGAGATGCAAGATGAGTTTGCTGCACGTTCTCATCGTCTAGCGCATCAAGCACACCTTGATGGTTTATGGGATAGCGAGATTATTGCTGTTGAAGGGCACGATGAAAATGGCTTTAAGTCACTGCTAGAGGCGGATGAAGTTATTCGCCCAGAAACCACGGTTGAAACGCTAAGTGCATTAAAACCGGTCTTTGTACCAAAAGTAGGCACGGTAACGGCAGGAACATCATCGGCTTTCTCCGACGGTGCTTCGGCAATGCTGATCATGTCGGCTGCTAAAGCTGAAACGCTCGGCTTAAAGCCGCGTGCACGTATTGTTAGCATGGCTGTAGCGGGTTGTGATCCATCGATTATGGGATATGGACCTGTGCCTGCTACGCAGAAAGCATTAAAACGTGCGGGTTTATCGATTGATGATATTGATTATGTTGAGTTGAATGAAGCCTTTGCTGCACAAGGTTTATCCGTGCTTAAAGGCCTTAAGTTGCTTGATAAGATGGACGATAAAGTGAACTTGAAAGGCGGTGCAATCGCACTAGGTCATCCGTTAGGTTGTTCTGGTACACGTATCACGAATACCTTGATGAATGTTCTGGAGCAGCAAGACGGTACTTTGGGTCTTGCAACGATGTGTATCGGGATGGGCCAAGGCATCTCTACCGTTATCGAACGTCTCTAACCGAAAACCTTCTCCACCCTTTTAGCTATATTGCCCCGTCCTTTGGATGGGGCTTTTTTTATGTCAATTTATAGCGTTTCACAGGCATGATTCATTTATGTAATGGGTTTCGCATTCTTAATACTTGGTTGTTATATTATAATATATCATTTGTGGTTTTTAGTAGCTCAGAATGTGGAGAGGTCAGTGCAGGAAAAGATGACAGACAGATGCGTCGAGCAGATTAATCAGGTACAGCATGTTGCGGAAGGTCTACATCCGGAAGTGTTAACATCAATTTTTGATGAGCAAGTTAATTTGGTGAATTATCACCGCTGTTTAAGCGATGATGTGGTGCTTTATTGCCAAGCTTTAGCTAAAGAAAGAAAACATCTGAGCATACGGTCTGTTATTTCGGTGCACGCTATAGAGCTAGCACTTAACGATCTCTTCCCTGAGTATTCCAAAAAAGCAGAGTTCATAGCAGATTTGGCGTTACTCATTGATATGTATGCCTGCTTATTTGATCTTGAAGAGGTTGGTTTAAGGGTACAGCTGCTGGATCGGGCGATGTGCCCTCGTTTTCATGTGGATAAGTTAGGTTGTAGGCTAGTTTCAACTTATAGGGGCACGGGAAGCGAATGGCTTAACGATTTTGATATCGACCGAAGCAAGTTAGGGAAAGGAAGTAATGGTTTGTCTGATGAAGAGTCCGGTCTTTATTCTGGGCAGATCCAATCGGCTAAAGCGGGTGATGTATTATTACTTAAAGGAGAGGGGTGGTTCGGTAATGAGGGGGGAGGCATTGTACATCGTTCGCCTCCAGTTGCTTCGACTGAGCGGCGATTGGTGGTAACTCTAGATTTTGCGTGACAGTAGCTGTTATTTGAAAGGGCCCTTTGCTAAAGGCTAGGTTTTTTAAAACGAGCGGCTAATGTCTGTAGCTTTCCCCACCCATGTCGTGCTTTAGGTGGGGCTCTGAGGTGTATTACACCTCTTCGTCTTCATCCAGTAAGCGGATGCCTGCGAGAGGGTTTTCTTCATCAAGTACTTCTTGCTCTTGTGCAGGTACCTCTTCGTTACCCTCTTTTTCTACGACGGCTAGATTCATTCGCAGACGCATATCATTCGGTGAATCTGAGTTGATCAAGGCCTGATCTTCAGTAATTACACCTTGTTTAAAAAGTTTATAGAGAGAGTCATCAAAAGTTTGCATGCCAGTCGCTTCTGATGCTTTAGACATTACTTCTTTGATCTCTTTAATTTCCCCTTTCATTATCAGCTCTTGAATCGTCGATGTGCCAAGAAGAATTTCTATAGCAGCACAGCGTTTGCCCTCTTTGGTTGGAATTAAGCGCTGCGAAACAATTGCTTTAAGGTTTAAAGCCAGGTCATGAAAGATCTGTTTGTGGCGAGCTTGAGGGAAGAAGTTGATAATGCGATCGATCGCTTGGTTCGCATTGTTTGCATGTAGGGTCGAGATAGCAAGGTGGCCTGTTTCAGCATAAGTTAGGCATTGTTCCATGGTTTCTTGATCACGAATCTCACCAATTAGAATGACATCAGGGGCTTGTCTAAGTGCGTTTTTTAAGGCGTTGTGGAAATTACGAGTATCTACGCCTACCTCTCGTTGATTGATCAGCGATTTACGGTGGTTGTGCACAAACTCCACCGGGTCTTCGATGGTGATGATATGACCACCGCTATTTCGATTTCGATGGTCGATGAGCGCCGCCAACGATGTGGACTTACCCGAACCTGTCGCGCCAACAAAAAGAACGAGTCCGCGTTTTTCCATAATAACGTCTTCAAGGACACGAGGAAGTCCTAGGTCGGCCATTTTAGGAATGTCAGCTTTGATATTTCGGGCGACTAAAGAGTACTGATTTCGTTGTTTGAAAATATTGATACGGAAGCGACCAACCTTAGGGATTGAGTAAGCTAAGTTCATCTCTAGCTCATCTTCAAACGCTGCTTGTTGTTGGTCATCCATCAGTTCACGTGCGACGGCTTCTACATCACCAGGCTTATAGGGCTCTTTACTAAGGGGAGTGAGCTTGCCTTCAAATTTAGCGCAAGGCGGCGCGCCAGTGGTTAGGTATAGATCGGAACCATCTCGTTTAGCAAGAATGGTGAGGTAATCCTGAAACTCCATAACTATCTGATCCTTATAGGGTATTGAGGCAAGTCTGTAAGAAAGTCTAGTGGAAGCTTAAGTAGTCGTCATCCTGAATTTTTAGATATTTTTACTTTTTTATAATATCTCATGACGAGTGATTAGTTTTATCCACAACGAGGAGGCTTAAACAGATCCGCTGCACTAGGTATATCTAGGTCGTTTTTTTCTAGACAGTCCTCTCTAGTTTCATAGCTGCGCGAGTAGTGTAGGAATGAATGCTAACTGTTGATCTGAGCCTGTGGCGTTTTTTTGGTCTGCGAGCAATGCAGTAGATGCGGCTTGATAGATTCGAGTATGGATCGGATGTTGTTGAATAGCACGGCCATCAGAGATTGATTGTTCGCATAACGCGGCATCTGGTGAGCTAAACCAGCGGCAAGACAGTGGTCGTTGATGATAGATGCTGCATGCGTTAGCCGAATCTAAAAAAGGGCAGGGGGCTCTATATAATGGCGCTTTTCTCGCTGTGATATTCTCTCTGAGAGCGTCTTTTAAGGTTGCTATTTCGTCTTCGCAGTAATTGCTTTTCAGGTGGATAACAAGGTTGTCTATGACTTGCTGAGAGGTATCAATTGGGAAATAACAACAGTGGTGGCAACCTTTATCGCAGGCAAGTTTTTGATTGTCAGGAAAGCTCTGTCCAAAGGCGGTAATCGCATCAGTGATATATTGTAAAGTGATGCTGTATTTATCGGCAGCGGATGCAGTACGCCTGATACTGGAATAGATTTGGGTGCCCAAATTAGAAAAGAGTGCTTCATACTCAGTGTTTGCTGCGCGAAGTTGAGTTGCAACAACAGCTACGTCACTTGTGGAAAAAAAGACCTCTCCATCCGTTCTGTTTGTATCAGCTTTTTTATCACTACTGTTGTTGGTCACAGACATCAATTCCGCGGAAGCAATATTTAAGTATGTCATTATACCTTACTGAGGTAATTCAACCTTGTATTCTTGATCGCTTCTGCCATGAATCGTATCGTAGCTATGAATAAATATTACTTTGACATCCTTAGGGATCGATACTCCAGTAAGGCTTCGGGTAAACGGTTGTTCTTCAACATGAGGATGGTGGAGAATCCGAGTCCCATAAACAACACCGTCAGCTCCGATAACATCCCATTTGTTAGCGAAGTGTTCCCAGCCTGTATCGGTATGGCGGAGGGTTACCGCAAAGTTATACTGCTCATTTTTAGATTTTTGCGCGTCAACGGCGATCACTTCTGTCATCCCCGCATGAAGGGGGGAGGCGATAGAATAGATTGATGCGGTGAGGACGATGTTCTTAAGAGTTAATCGAAGTGCCATGGCCGGTTCTCCATGTAGTGTCGGCTTTGAAGCGTAATGCTAAGCGTAGCAAAAGTATTGACCCGCTAACGGCTTAGTTGTTCCTCAATAATTTCACGAAGGACTGCGGCGGTTTGGTCCGGTGATTCAAAAGGAAATAAGTGGCCTCCATCAAAGGGAAGCAGCGTCATGTTAGGGAAGTTTTTACGCCACCAGTTTTTCTCACTTTTTTCGAATAGATCGCTTTCCGTACCATAGATAACGGTGCCGCTTACTTGTTTGAGGTATTTGGGAGCCTCGAGTAGGACATTACGGAAGATGTCTGCTTCAATCTCAGGTGAAATGGATAACTCTACACCCGTATTTGCATCGCTTAATCCATGTTCTATGTAGTCGGAAAAGCAACGAGGGTGGAAGTTTTTGAATAAAGACTTGTTCGAAAAATAGTCTCTAGCTTCTTCGCGGTTTAGGAAGGTTGCTCTGCGGTTCGCCGCGCGGGCTGCGGGCGTTATTTTGTCAATAAAGCCCATTTTACGTGCTAATTTCAAAGCATAGCGCTTTCGCTTACTAAACAGGACGGGGTCCAGTAAAACAACGTGTTGAAATAGATCGGGTCGAAGCCCCGCGGCAATTAGCGTGACGATCGCACCTGCAGAGTGCCCCATCCCTATCACGGGTTTGTCTTGGCTTTGCTCAATATCTTGGATGAGTTCGGCAGCGTAGTTCTTGAGATCGTTATTGAGTGGATAATCGCCGTGTCCCATCTTCTCAACGTGGTTGATTTGATATTCGGGCATCAAACTAAATAGGTAGTTATAGCTGCTTCCAGGGAAACCGTTGGCGTGGCTGAATTGAATTTGTGTCATCACTTAAATCCTAACGCTTTAACGGTGAGAGCTAATCAGCATATTGACTGTTGTTTTTGCGATGTCATCAACATCATCACGATTTATATAGATTCCATCATTAAATAAACGACATAAACCATGGAGAGCAGCCCAACTCGCTTGAGCGATACGAAGTGGAGGTTGCGATGCATCGAATATTCCCTCGATTTGTAGCGCCTCGACCCACTCTAACCATAAACGGAAACAGTTTTTTGAAATAAGTTTTAGGGAATCAGTGGGCTGTCCTGATTTCCAAATGTCACGGCCATACATGAGATCGTATGTTTCGCTATTGTCATGGGCAAAGCGAATATAGGTCAGCACGTACTGCTCGAATAATTCGTTTGCCGGTAGATCAGGGTAAAGAGTTGATATGGATGTAACTAATTGATCTTGTTTTAAAAAGCCTTGCTCTGCGATGGCACAGAGAAGCTCGTTTTTATCTTTGAAGTGGTGATACGGGGCTGTTCTTGAAACACCGACTTTGTCTGCAAGTTTACGTATCGACAGGTTCTCTATGCCCCCGAGTGCAATTAAGTCGGTCGCGGCATTGAGTAGTTTTTCTCTTAAATCACCGTGGTGATAAGGTTTTTTTGATTCAGTCATGGCGGCAATCTAACAATCAATCTTGACAGTGTCAAAATAGATTATTATCTTAAGGTTATCTTGACGCTGTCTAGATTGCTTGAGTTGTGGTTTCTTAGCAATCATTACGCAGTGTGTAATGAATAATAAAAATGGATGAAAGATGAGCTACGAAACCTTTACCTTAAGTGTTGAGAATCATATTGCGCATTTACAACTGAATCGCCCCGATGCCTATAATTCGATGAGCCGTGATTTCTGGCGCGAATTTCCTGAAGCGATTAAGCAGATAGATATCGAAGCACAAGCGCGTGTTTTAGTGATCTCTTCTACAGGGAAGCACTTTTGTGCCGGGATGGATTTAGAGGTTTTTACACAGCCCGATCCACAAATGTTTAATGGTGAAGCGGGTCGTCGTGCCGAAGCGATGCGCCGGTTGGTGCACCAGTTACAGCAGTGCTTTTCGGTACTAGAAGACATAAGAATCCCAGTGCTCTGCGCTATCCAAGGAGGGTGTATAGGTGGAGCGTTGGATCTGGTGTGCGCTGCGGATATTCGTTATTGCACAGAGGATTCTTTCTTTACAATTAAAGAAACCGAATTAGGAATGACGGCGGATTTAGGGACTTTACAGCGACTTCCTCAATTAATTGCACCAGGGCTAGCCCGTGAACTCGCTTATACAGGTCGAAAAATGCAGGCTGAAGAAGCATTACGCTCAGGCCTGGTGAACCGAACTTTTCCTGATGAAGGGTCATTATTGGAAGGGGTAATGGCGGTTGCACATGAAATTGCTGGGCGATCTCCATTGGCTGTCACGGGTTGCAAGCAGATGATTAACTATGCCCGCGATCACAGTATGGCAGATAGCCTTAGCTATATGGCTACGTGGCAAGCAGGGATGTTTCAGCCGAGCGATATGATGCAAATATTTAGCGCTAAAATGTCAGGTAAAGCACCCGAATTTGAGCCGTTGAGAAAAGTGACTGCACCGCTTCAAAAACCGAAAAACTAAAAAAGCTACAATAAAAAACTAATTTTGACGAGAATTTAATCATGAGCACTCATCCATATCCTCACTTGTTGCAGCCTTTAGATTTAGGTTTTACGACGTTAAAAAATAGGGTCTTAATGGGCTCAATGCACTTAGGGCTCGAAGAAGCACCAAACGGTTTTCAGCGAATGGCTGCGTTCTATGCAGAACGTGCCCGCGGCGGTGTCGCAATGATCGTTACCGGTGGTATAGGCCCGAATACAGTCGGTGCGGTGCATGGTCATGCTGCACAAATGACCTCTGCAGAGGATGTGGAAAATCACAAAGTGGTAACCTCTGCTGTTCATGCTGAGGGTAGTAAAATCTGCATGCAGATTTTGCACACCGGACGTTATGCATATAATCCTCAACCGGTTGCTCCTTCGGCGCTACAAGCCCCGATCAACCCCTTTCCGCCAAAAGAGTTGACGGAAGAGGATATCGAACAGCAGATTAGTGATTTCGTGCGCTGTGCATCCCTTGCTAAAGAAGCGGGATATGACGGCGTTGAAATTATGGGATCAGAAGGCTATCTATTGAACCAGTTCATCGCTACGCGAACAAATAAGCGTGATGATGATTGGGGAGGAGAGTACGAGCAACGTATCCGCTTTCCTCTTGAAATAATTCGTCGCGTGCGTGAGGCGGTTGGTGCTGAATTCATCATTATCTATCGCCTCTCGGTATTAGACCTTGTTGAGGGCGGTAGTAGTTTTGATGAGGTGGTGCAGCTCGGTAAAGCCGTGGAAGATGCAGGTGCCACCATCATTAATACAGGTATCGGCTGGCATGAAGCACGAATCCCGACTATAGCAACCAAAGTACCCCGAGCGGCATTTACATGGGCGACGGCAAAAGTCCGTGCAGCGTTAAGTGTTCCGTTGATTACGTCTAACCGTATCAATATGCCAGATGTGGCTGAATCAGTTCTCGCCCGTGGTGATGCCGATATGGTGTCGATGGCGCGTCCATTCCTGGCAGATCCTGAGTTTGTTGTTAAAGCACAAGAAGATCGGGCGGATGAGATCAACACTTGTATTGGCTGTAATCAGGCCTGCCTCGATCATATCTTTGCAGGAAAACTAACAAGTTGTCTTGTTAATCCTCGTGCATGCCATGAAACAGAACTGCTTATTGCTCCAGCAGCGCACAGTAAAAAGGTTGCTGTTGTGGGGGCGGGGCCTGCGGGCTTAGCTTGTGCTACCACCGCTGCTAAGCGAGGACACAAAGTGACATTGTTTGATGCCGCTTCCGAAATTGGCGGGCAGTTTAATGTTGCTAAGCGCATTCCCGGGAAAGAGGAGTTTTACGAGACCTTAAGATACTTTGCTAAACAAGTAGAGCTTACGGGCGTTGAGCTGAAACTGAATACGTTGGTTAGCGCTGAAATGTTAGAAAGCGCAGGCTTCGATGAAGTTGTTATTGCGACAGGCATCTCTCCTCGTAAACCCAATATGGAGGGGATCGATCACCCTAAAGTATTGAACTATCTTGATGTGATGTCTGGTGCGGAAGTCGGTCAGAAAGTAGCTGTTATCGGTGCAGGTGGTATCGGTTTTGATATATCTGAGGTGCTTATCCATCAGGGCGAATCGACCAGTTTGAATATCCCCGCCTTTATGAAGGAATGGGGTGTAGATATGACAATGGGTGCGCGCGGTGGTGTTGAACAGATGGAACAGGTTTTTGAGCCAGCAGCCAGAGAGGTGTACTTGCTACAGCGTAAGAAAAGTAAAGTTGGCGCTCAGTTAGGTAAAACGACAGGTTGGATTCATCGTGCGGACTTGGCAAAGAAAGGTGTCAAGATGCTCAACAAGTGTGAATATCTGAGAATTGATGACTTGGGCTTGCACCTTTTAGTCGATGGTGAGGAGAAGCTACTTGATGTTGATAATGTGATTATCTGTGCTGGGCAAGAGCCACGCCGGGAATTAGCGGATCAGATAAACTCATCACTACCCGTGCATCTAATTGGCGGGGCTGATGTCGCAGCAGAGTTAGATGCGAAGCGAGCGATTGACCAAGGAACTCGTTTAGCCGCAGGGCTTTAATGCTTAGGCGTTGATTGGAAACCATGGGCTTTCAATCAACGCTTCTCTAGCAGGTCGTTGGATGGTTAGGATAAAGGTTCATTGTCTGTTATATCGTTGCGACCAAATAAACGGAAATTCCAATTTTCAACTGCCTTGCTTGCAAGGCGGGCATCTACTTTAGCCATCCAGCTGGATGACAGCTGTTTCTGCCGTTTCAATTTTATTAGGCCATCTTGACTCAGAGGATGAGTAAAAAAGTGATAGCAAACCTCAGCGATGGTCATGGCATTTTGTTCTCGCTCAAGGAGGATAAGAGGGGAATTAACACAGACGGTACCGGGTTGAATGACTCTGTATAGCCATCCACAACGGCTGAGATCCTGCATGCTTTGTGCAAAGTTGGTGATTTCCCAACGTTTATTCAGCTTGAAGCAGGGAGAGCGAGGTTGACTGATCTCTATAATCGAGTCGCCCCACTGATAACGATCACCAAGATATACAGTTTCTTCGGTCATGCCTATTGAGCTGATATTTTCCCCCATACCGGGAGCTAGCCAAGCTATTTCAGCGCCATACCTTTCTTGCCAGAATGCATAGTGTTCAAGTGGATACTGATGTAATGCTCGTTCTAAACCGCCATGATGGTGTGCATCAGCGCATTGGTCGCCTTCCAGTCCTTCGAAAGATAGATATAGAGGCTGATCGATAGGCGATTTGTCAATTGCGGTTTCAAGGCCATAGCGTTGGGCTACCGTCCCGGTAAAAATGCGTTTTGGGTAGTTTGCTTTGTCCATTGGTTCCTTAGCTTTTAATCTGAATTGCAAGGTTTTGTAAAACAAGGTGTTGTAAAACAATGATTACCAGTCATCACACTTGCTAGACGTGCTTTAGGCGTTCATAAACCTGCATGATTTTTGGCATGGCACGGTGAAACGCACTGACAACTTCAGGATCAAAGTGTTTGCCAGACTCCTCATTAAAGAGCGTCAGGGCTTTATCGACAGACCAAGCTTCTTTATATGGCCGCTTTGACGTAAGCGCATCAAATACATCCGCAACGGCAACAATTCGAGCAGATAGAGGAATCTCTTCCCCTTTCCAGCCATGGGGGTAGCCACTGCCATCCCACTTTTCATGATGCCCTTCAGCAATCTCTATCCCGGTTGAAAACATACTGTGGCCACTTGCATTAAGCTGTTCTTCACAGCGTTTTAATACTTCTCCACCGATAGCTGG
Source organism: Neptuniibacter victor (assembly GCA_027943745.1). Lineage (GTDB taxonomy): Bacteria > Pseudomonadota > Gammaproteobacteria > Pseudomonadales > Balneatricaceae > Neptuniibacter > Neptuniibacter victor. The sequence continues at coordinate 628,614 of AP025763.1, forward strand.
ATGAAACTCCATCTCATGGCGTTCTTCAGGGGTGAGCCTGCCTGGTTTCAGTAGAATGCTATCTGCAATGCCTACCTTGCCGATGTCGTGCATAGGCGAGAAACGGAGGATATCTCGTATGTAGCGACTATCTATTTGGTTTTGGTAGGGGCTGTTATAGCTGAGCTCTTCTGCCAAAATCATCGAATATTGCGACATACGATCAAGATGATCGCCCGTTTCAGGATCACGGCTTTCCGCAAGTTTAGATAACCCGCTGACTGCTGAAATGACTAAGCTCTCAACCAGCTCTGTTTTTTCAAAGGCGTGTTGAAGCTGGCCTCCTGCATTTTTTAAAAGTTGTAAATGCTTGTCGTTAAAAGCAGATGGTTGGCAGCTTGCGAAGAGTAAAATTGAGCCGCTTTGATTGTTAAACGGGAAGAAAAGTGCAGAATTAATACCCGCATTATGGAGGTATTGTACCAAGGCGGAGTGTTTATCATCCCAGTCTGAACTGTCTTGCCATAGAATAGGTTCTGGCTTTTCAGCCATCACACCCAGCTCACAGTTGTGTTTGTTGAACGAACTGTTCTCTTGCAGGCTGAGTTTAGTATCCGTGTGGATTCTATCTAACAGTAGTGACTGTGAATCATTACTGTCACGTATTAGACATAGGGCGTCGATGGGTAATCGTTGTTTGTATTCTTCGTAAACGAAACAAAGGGCATTATCGATGCTAGTCGCTTGGTTTACGCTACGCGTCAGGTTAAACGTCGTATTTAAGTTAAGGGCAAGATCATCAATCGCAGAGTAAATAGTTCCCATCTCATTACGGCTATTTACTTGCTCTTCTGAACGGGTTTCACCTTGGGCCAAATTTTGTAAACGCGTAATTATGTTTTTTAATGGGCGGCTAAACAGTTTGTTTAATGCAATAAGGGTTGCTAAACCAACGAATAGGGAAAGGAACAATAAAACTATATTGATCTGTCGTTGTTGTTTTAGCTGTTGATCTAAAATCGCTTGGGTTTTATTGCTGATCCGTACTGACATATCGTTGAGTGCGGTTTCATTTGCGATAACCCAGCGAGCGACCGCCTCTAATTTTGGCTGAGCAGGATCATCACCTTTGGTTCGGTTGATCTCTAATGCGTAGGCTTGCCACTGCTTTTGTACTTGGGGAAGCGAAGTTAAGGTTGAGATCGCTTCATCGAGTTTGAAAATAGTGTCATTTAAACCTTGGCCGTACATGCCGAGATCTCGAAAGTATGTCTCCCAGTCTCGGGGGGCCGCTTCTGCATATTGTTTGCTGCGGTTTATTAAAGAATGAAATAGCTGTTGTGTCGTTCCAGAACTCTGAAGTGCTATATAGTCATCGCGACGTTGGTTTTCGCTGTAGAATGAAAACACTGTATTTATTGCAAGTACGCTTAGCAATACAGTGATAACAACGGTTATTTGGAATCGAAGAGAGTGGTAGATAGGTACTTGAGCCGTTTTCATTAATACTTCCTAGTCAGCAGCGTCCATTAACCGATGTTGATACAAAAAACGTTACATTGCTACCTTATCGATAACATCTCCAAAGTAATCCAGCCTTAGAGTCTAAAGTCTTCGAAAAGTTTCATCAGTTATCTTATAGAAAGTAGAGCGTTTTTGAGAAATGGTAAATGAAAAAGCCTAGTTAGAACTAGGCCGTTACAAGAAGACTTAGATGAGAGTAGTTTTAGGCAACAGTTTCAATAAGCTGAGGGAACTCAGTGCCAGGATCATTAGGTAGTTGCTCTGCTAAACGGCTCTGTAGGCGCTGCTGTAGCTCTTGAGTTTGTTGGTCGTTGGCATCAACCGGTTGTGGAGAGTTTTGATTGCTTGCTGGTGACGAAATAGTTGATTGATCCGATTGCGCAGGTCGCTCTCTGAAGCTTTCTTGTAGGTCTAGGGCCGTTTGGATGTCGATACCACGGAACGTTTCCTCATCTTCGCCAGTCTGCTCAGCTAGGAAAGATTCGATTTGGCGCTGTTGGGCGATAGGATCTGTACGCTCTTCTGCACGATTTGGCTGATTTGTGCGTGTTTCTAGCTGATTGTTTACTTCGGGTATTTGGCTAGTCGCCGGAATGTCACGGTTCAGTTCCACGCTATTTTGGGATGTTGGCGCTAGAAGGTCGTTAACTTGGGGGCGCTGCTGAGATGTGGCATCAGGGCCCGTATTTCTAGGAGCGGCAAAAGAGCTACTCAGTCCTAAAGACGCGATATTGTTATCCATAGTACTAACCGAAAATAGAATGTTTAAGTCGTTTTGAGACAGTATAGCTAGGTATTATAGACCACATTTAACACACATGGATTGATTTGAGCCTAGCTTTTGCGACTTTTGTATAGCATCAATTCTATCTTATTCTTGATCTGTTTTGATTGAAATTTGTTCAGCTTGTTTTCGTGCAAGCAGGGACAGTAGTTGCTGTAGTTGATTGACTAATGAGGCGTAGCCAGGTTCATCAATAGGAGCTGATAGATTAAAACGCTGATTAACAATAACGGAACCTTTAGATTCAAGTTGCCAATCGCCACTTAAAACTGCTTGTCCATTCTCGGTTCCATGAAATTGATCGATATGAATCGTGAGTATGTGTTGCCAATCATCGCGGCTACCAAATTGACCGTTATCAACTCGGCTTTGAGTTAACAGAGCATTTAGTTCGCTATGCAATACGCGTGTCACGGCTAAGCTGGGTTGCTCTGCCCATAGGTGGTGGTTAGCAATGACTATTTTGTTGCTACTGGTTTGTAGAGCAATACCTGAGTTGTTGATGTAGTTGGCAACAGTCACCGGCCTAATACCTAAAATATGTGTTGAGTTGTTTTTGCTAATCGCTTGGCTATTACTATTCAATAGATAAAAGTGATTTGAGGTGCGGCTACTCTGTTGCGCACAACCTTGGGCTAGTAACAAGAAGCTTGAGAGTATGATTAAGCCGGTCGTATTAATTTTCATGCTTCCCTCCAGGAATCAAATCGGGCCCTTTTTGAGCATCAAAAATTAAGGCGTTGGGCTTTTCATCTATTGTTTTCAATACAGGTTGAAGTTGTCGCAAGGTTTTTTGAAGTGATATTAATGAGCTGTTCATTTCAATATATAGGCGACTATCCGGTGATAGGCCTTTTGCTGCATTTTTTACTTCTGCGAGGGTTGCTTTTAGCTCTTTAGGTAACGATTGGGTGTTTTTGTTTTTTGTTAATTGTTCTATCTGAGCAAGGGTTTTGTTGAGTTGGTTGATCGCTGCGTGACTAGATTGAAGTGTTGTCGTTAATTCTTCAATGGCAGGTTCGATTTTGAGTTGTTCTATTTTATTTAAAACGGCGATTAATTTGTTTTCTATTTGAGCGAATCCTCCTGACACCGTGGGAATCACTGGGTAATTTTCTAGCGTTGTGACAGAGGCTTTAGCTGAGTCGGGATATAAGTCCAAATCGACGAATAGACTGCCGGTTATGAGATTGCCTGATTTTAGGCTGGCTCGCATTCCCTTCTCAACCCAGTAATTAAGCTTTTTGCGGGCATCGTTGAGAATTTTGGCTTCATCTTTGAAGCCCAGTCTACCGGGCTCTAAGCGGATGATGACAGGGATGCGAGGATCAGTATCCTCCGTTATCTCTGAGATTTGGAAAGAAATATGTTCCACAGTACCGATTCGCACCCCTCTGAATTCAACAGGTGCGCCAGCTACTAAACCGCGCACGGACTGATCAAAAAGCAGGAGATATTCGTTATAAAATGCGTAAGGGCGTTCTTTGACGCTATTGAAATCAGAGTAAAGGCGGAAACGGTCGCCATCTCTGGCCGTCTCTCCTCGGCGCTCCCCATCTAGAACATCGAAAGTAATTCCCCCCGTAAAGAGAGTATCTAATGTGCCTGTTTGAACATTAACGCCATTGGCAGATAAATTTAGATTGATCCCGCTCATGTTCCAGAAACGACTATCTTCGCTAACTAATTGATCATATGGAGCTTTGATGAATACACCATAGATTGCTTGACGGGCCATTGCATCGAAATTAACACGTTCAATTCGACCTACAGGAAAGCCACGGTACAGCACAGTATCGCCTACACTGAGAGAGTGGGCATTATCACTGATAAGCTCTAATCGTAAGCCTGGTTCAGTAGCAGATGTGACGGGTGGTTCTTCTAGGCCTGTGTATTGCTTGGGTTGTTTGCCTTTGTCTCCTGGGCTCATCTCTATATAAGCACCTGATAACAGTGTCCCTAACCCGCTAACACCGCCAGCACCGACACGTGGGCGTACGACCCAAAACTTAGTGTTCTCCTGTAAAAGAGCTTCAGCCTCGGGTTCTATTCTAACTTTCGTTAGAACGTTGTTATCAGGATAGTTAAGTTGCACTGATTCAACTTTTCCGACCTCAACATTTCGAACTTTGATTTTAGTCTTGCCTGCTTCAATCCCATCGGCAGTGATAAAACTGATGGTGATAAGCTGCCCTCTATTTGCCCAATCTTGGTAGACCATCCAACCTCCGAGGCATAATGCAAGAAGAGGAAGAACCCATATGCTGGAAAGTGAACGCTTGTGCGAGATAACAGGTTGATTGGAGGAGTGACTATCCTTTTTCATGGCATTAGAGACTTAGCTGAGAGGGAAAAAAGGCTGCAAGCCGAGTGCGTTAACATCATTGTCGTGCGTCATCCAAAAGATCGTTTAGTGGCTCAGTACCTTGTTGAACGGCACTTTTTTCTTGCGATGTTAGGTTATCCCAAATTAGCCTCGGGTCAAAGCTCAAGGCGGATAGCATAGTAAAAATCACAACGGAGGCGAATGCGGTAACTGCGATGCCAGGCACTATATTTACAAGCCCTCCTAGTTGAACTAGTGCAACAAGGACCGCCACCACAAAGACATCAATCATTGACCATCGGCCAATGAGTTCAGTCATTCTGTACATCCATACTCTCTCTTCAATACGATGCTGGTGGTCTGCCTGAACACTATAGGCGAGCCAAAAAAGCGCAAGCATCTTGGCAATCGGAACTAATATGCTGGCAATAAATACAATCAACGCAATCGGATAAGAGCCGTGCTGCCATAATAAAACGACGCCACCTAAAATAGTGCTGGGTTCATCTGAACCGAGTAAGCGGGTATGCATAATGGGATATAGGTTGGCGGGAATATATAGAATTATTCCTGTGATGAGATAAGCCCATGTTTTTTGAAGACTAAAGGGTATTCGTGAATGTAGATTCTTATGGCATCGCTGGCAACTTTTTGTCTCTAATGGATGTATTAGTCCACAGCAATGACAGCTTTGTAGATTGTGTTGCAGCGCTGTTGCTGATCTTGGTGGGTGTTTAGATGAAGACCTCTGGATACGGTTGGCAGTATCGAGGGCCTTCCAAAGCTGCATCTTATCAATGGTGGTAATTGTCGCTATGAGAGATAAGGAAAAAAGGACGTAGGCCCAAAAGGACATGCCAATGACTATATCCGCCATTCCTGCGATTTTGACCAAACTGACCAATACGCCAATTAAAAAAACCTCAGCCATCCCCCAAGGATGGAGGCTCACGATAAGGCGAGTGAGTAAAAAACTCAATTTGTGAACTTTACCTAAGCGTAGCGGGATTAACACGCATAGATAAGCACTTAATAGTAACGCTGGGATTAAAAGGATAAAAACGCTAAGCAGTATCGCCAGTAGCGGAAAGCCAAGTGTGAAAAGGTCGTAGCTGCTTGTGATTAAAGAGACCTGTTGTTCTCGCCCTTGTGATTGAAACGCCAAAAACGGAAAAGGTAGAGATAAAAATAGGAAGAGGAGTGCACTGAAAGCAAAAGCTGATGCTTTATCGATTGGGTTATGCGTTGCCGAAGATATTTGATGCCCGCATCGAGGGCATATCGCTTTGGAACCAGGTTCAAGCGCTGGCATCTCAATGAGAAGGTCGCAGCAGTGGCAAGCGATATTTTCGGTAGACATTGGCTAGCTCACATTAAGTCATAACAAACATTCTATATTAAAAGATGATTAAGGCGTAGTTGATGGAGAGGGCTTTTGAATCAATAACAGACTTTATATTGGTAGTTTTTGGGAAGCTGGCTAATCTTACAATAATTGAATGAACCGTTCCTGAAGGGGCTTATGGGACAAGAAATCAATTCTCATCGTTTTGTGTCTGAGGATTTTCAGTGTTTTCAGCAACGGCTGCTGGACAATCTAACTAGCTTAAAACGTATGTTGAGTGCTCAACAATTTGCGGAAGGTCCTGTGACAATAGGGGCCGAGTTAGAGCTTTATTTAGTCGATAAATATATACGTCCTTTGCTGTTAAATAGAGAAGTGATTGAGCGAAGTGGCAACAAGCAACTTGCGTTAGAGCTGAATCGCTTTAATTTAGAATATAATTTGTCACCTGTCTCCGTATTGGGTAAGCCATTTAGTGCAATTGAGAGTGAGATGCTGTTTGCTATTGAGCATGTAAATGAACAGCTGATAGCGGAGAGCGGCAGTGCGCTTCCTATCGGTATCTTACCCACGTTAAAACGTTCTGATTTTGGCATCAAAGCGATGACTGACGAGTCTCGATTTTTTGCATTGACCCAATCCCTACAGCATCTGCGAGGGAGGATGTTTCGAATTCGTATAGAGGGAGACGATTCTCTATCGTTACGTTCGCATGATGTTACTCTGGAAGGTGCTAACAGCTCTATGCAAGTGCACCTGCGAGTTCCTCCAGCAGAGTTTGCCGATACTTTTAACGCGTGCCAATTAATAACCCCGATTATGGTGGGACTGGCGGCTAATTCTCCATTTATGCTGGGTCATAAACTGTGGCATGAAACACGGATACCTTTGTTTAGCCAGGCGATTGATGGACGTTCTCATGAGGATTGTAAGCGAGGAGTGCCCTCTAGGGTTGATTTTGGAAATGGCTGGATCAGGGAAGGGGTATACGAACTGTTTGCTGAAATGGTGCACGTACATCCTGTTATATTGCCCATTTATGGTGATGATCGTTCCTCTGATATTGATATAAAGAGCGGCGCTGCTGACTTGACTGAACTAAGGGTGCATGCAGGAAGCGTTTGGCCCTGGAATAGGGCGGTATATGATCCACAGGCGGGTGGTCATTTTCGAATTGAGATGCGTGCAATGCCGGCAGGCCCTACCCCTTGTGATATGGCCGCAAATGCCGCCTTCGCCATTGGTTTAACGCGTGGTTTAAAGGAGAATATGCAAGAGTTAATACCCGCTTTTCCATTTGCTGTTTTGTCTCGCAATTTCTATGAGGCAGCGGAAAAAGGGATATGTGCTCAGTTGATGTGGCCAAATATTGAAAGTGGCGAGGGTCTACAGAAGAGGTCACTCCTTTCAGTTGCCAAAAGCTTATTCTCGACAGCTAGAAAGGGATTGCTCGAGTTAGGTGTTGAAAAGGAAGAGGTTGATTATTATTTGGGCATTATCGAAAAGCGGATTCTTACCGGCACTAATGGCGCTATCTGGCAGAGAAAAGAATATCAGAGGCTCTGTAGGGGGAGTAACGCTTCACAGGCACTTAAACGGATGATGCAAAGATATATGATGTTCTCAGCGCAGAATATACCGGTTTCGCAGTGGTGTTTAAGTGCACGTAAAGGGGCATAAATGAAAATATTAATTAATCCATCGCAGGAACAGCTTAAAGAAACGCCAGAAATGCTGTTGAAGACTGTCAGAGAGCCTCTAATGATATATGTTGATGGGCTTCGACAAGATATTACGCGTGGTTTGGTTACGCTGTTGCATGGAAATGAACCCTCTGGTTTTAGAGCGCTTCATCGGTGGCTGAAATTGGGGCAGAAGCCTTTATGTAATTTGGTCTGTTTTATCCCATCGATTCCAGCCGCGTTGATCGAACCTTTATTTAAATATCGTGTTTATCCCGATCAGAGGGATATGAATAGATGTTTTTTGCCCCCTTATTATGATGAGCCAGGTCAATTGGCAGAAGAGATTCTTACTCAATTTCAAACTTATAAACCCGAATGTATTTTAGATATTCATAACACCTCCGGACATAGTCCAGATTTTGGGGTGGTAACCTTTGAGAACCCTTCACATGAGGCGTTAGTGTCTTTGTTTTGTGATCGTTTGATTGTTACGGATCTTCGGTTGGGTGCATTGATGGAAACCAGTACTCGGCGCTGCCCGGTTGTGACGATTGAATGTGGAGGGGCTCAGGATGATGGGTCTGATGAAATTGCATGGAATGGGCTTCAAAAGTATCTTTTTCAAGAGGATGTCATGTCGCTGGAAGCGGGTCACCGTATGGACCTCTATAGGCACCCTGTCCGTTTAGAATTAATCGAAAATACAAAAATTGCTTATTCAGATAGTTATGTTTTAGGTACAGACCTGACCGTACCGAGTGCGCTAGATCGTTATAATTTTGATACCGTCGAAGCAGGGGTTTTAATCGCGTGGTTAAGAGGATCAGATGTTGAGCAGAGCTTACGGGTGAATGATGCGCAAGGTCGAAATGTGTTTGATGATTTTTTTACGATCAAGGGCAATCAATTGTTAACTGCCCAGCGGCTTAAGTTGTTTATGATCACAACGCGGCCAGACATCGCGCTAGGTGATTGTCTGCTCTATGCCGCTCAGGAGCGCGAGCACGCGATCTTGGACACTTAGCGTGAATGGTTGGTTTTCTTATACTTTCAGCTAAGAAAGTAGCTTTTCTCTAGATCGATAAAACTGTATAACTTACTGCACTTTTGTTTTTTTACTGCATATTTTATTCGGAGCGTGTTAAACCTTATGTTTCAACGGGCGTTAAAGCTGCTTACCCGTCGATCTTTGGCTTTGTCATTTATGGTTTTTGGTGTGGTATTAATGATATCCGCCATTTTTATTAACCATGAATTTGAGCGCGTTCGTGAAAACCTAAAACACCAAGCGTTTGTTAATCTTTTGACTCTCGGTGCTCGCTTAGAGGGCGAGATCAACGCTCATCTTGTCGTTTTGCGTGGGTTAAAAGCTGAAATAGCGATCAATTCTGATATTACTCAATATGAATTTTCTCGTTTAGTCGATGAGTTCCTCCTTACTAACCTAAGTATTCGTCATCTGGCGTTAGCGCCTGATCTTATTATTACAAACATACACCCCTCTGAAGGAAATAACGCTGCGCTAGGAATCGACTATCGAGAGATTCCTAGCCAGTTACCGGCCGTTCAAGAATCGATTGCTCGAAATGAAATTATTTTAACTGGGCCGGTAAATTTAGTGCAGGGAGGGACCGCATTAATTGCGCGTGTGCCTGTGTTTATCGGAGAGGATCGTGATGTTTTATGGGGAATTGTTTCTGGCGTGATTGACGATCAGGACCTGTTTTTTAAAGCCGGTTTATCAGAATCTCTTTGGGGCTTAGATATAGCGATTCGCGGCAAAGATGGTAAAGGCGATATGGGAGATACCTTCTTTGGGAGCGAAGCAACATTTAAAGATGATGCCGTCACTGTTGATGTGATTCTGCCGCATGGTCGCTGGCAGATGGCCGCGAGTATGAAGAAGGGTTGGCAGGTTGATGATAAGCAAGTGTTGTCTTATTGGTTTGTCGGATTGCTTGTAAGTCTTGTCACGGCCATGGCTGCTTATCTTATTACGTCTAACTATAGAGAAAAGCTCGTTGCCATTGATACGGCTAATTATAGAGCGAGTTATGACGGGCTGACGGGGCTTTCAAATCGTTATCATTTTGGCCAGAAATTTACGGCGATGATTCAAGAGCATAAACGTAGACAGCATAAATTCGCCTTGTTCTTTATCGATCTCGATTATTTTAAAGAGGTTAATGATAATTGGGGGCATCATGCCGGTGATGAACTATTAAGGCTGTTTTCTGATCGTATGCAAAAAATCGTGCGAAGTGATGATCTGCTTGCTCGTTTGGCGGGCGACGAATTCGTCATTGTGCTTAATGATCTGGAGTCTGCTACACAGGCTGAATTACTTGCAGAAAAGCTGCAATTAGAGCTGGGTGAACCGTACCTGATCGAAGGGCAGTATCTATCGGTGACACATAGTTTAGGCATAGCGATGTATCCTCAAGATGGGCAAACCATGGAGGCTTTGCTGCAGAATGCTGATCGGGCCATGTACGAAGCTAAGCGTGCAGGTAAAAACAGAATTTATTTTTTCAATGATGAGTTGAGCCTTGAGGTCAAACGCCATGTCCAAGTTCATAATGAGATTCTAGAGGGAATCCGAAAAGGGCAGTTTGAACTATTCTTTCAGCCAATTATGGCAACGGATAGTGGTGTTATGAGCAAGTGTGAGGCTTTGGTACGTTGGATGCACCCTGATCGTGGTGTTATCTCTCCCGTTGATTTTATTCCGATTGCAGAACAAACCGGTGCTATTCGCGCGCTTGGTGAATGGATCTTGGATGAAGCATGTCACTTATCCAATAAAATGAGTGCGCAAAATATCAATATTCAAATTTCGGTTAACCGTTCTGTTGCTGAGTTTTTTCCCAAAGATGCAGACCAACGTTGGCTTGAAATAATTGATCGTCATGAAGTTAACCGTAAGAATTTAGTGTTCGAAATAACGGAATCTCTTCTGATGGATGGAGGAGATAGTCAGTTGGACAAAATTAATCGTTTGAGGAATAAAGGAATCGCATTCTCGATTGATGATTTCGGTACAGGTTATTCTGCGATTAATTACTTACGGCACTATCCAGTGGATTATCTCAAGATTGATCGTAGTTTTGTAACGGATATTATTGATGATGAACAAGACCGAACGCTGGTGGAAGTGATCATTAAAATGGGACAAACCTTAGGGATAAAGGTTGTTGCTGAAGGCGTTGAGACGGAAGAGCAGCTTGCGCTCTTGAAGAAGTATGGTTGTGATTATGTACAAGGTTTCTATCTAGGCCGTCCTATGCCTTTTGACCAGCTGATAACATTTTATCAGGCAAGACTAAAATCTTAGCTTTGAGTATAAAAACATAAAATAGCTTAAATTTATTAACGCTCTAGTTTTATTTAATTTTAACAATTGAGTGATGGGCTTTATAGTAGGATCAACAACGTCACACGGCGTATATGAATTAAGTACCTATAGAGGGCAATACTATGTTGCAGAGCAAAGAAGGTCAGAGCGTACCACAAGTTACTTTCCATACGCGTCAAGGAAATGATTGGGTTGATGTGACAACGGATCAACTTTTTAAAGGTAAGACGGTGATTGTTTTTGCTTTGCCAGGCGCTTTTACACCGACCTGTTCAAGTACACACCTACCTCGTTATAACGAATTGGCACCTGTATTTTCTGCGAATGGTGTTGATGACATCATCTGCTTATCGGTAAATGATACCTTTGTCATGAATGCATGGTCTGAAGATCAGAAAGCTGAGAACATAACTTTCTTGCCTGATGGTAATGGCGATTTTAGCGAAGCGATGGGGATGTTGGTCGATAAGCAAGATCTAGGTTTTGGTAAGCGTTCTTGGCGTTATTCGATGCTCGTCAAAGATGGCGTGATTGAAAAAATGTTTATCGAGCCGGATCTTCCAGGCGATCCTTTCCAAGTGTCTGATGGCGATACTATGTTGGATTATATCAACCCACAAGCGGAGCAGCCTAAGCGCGTAACGGTTATTAGTAAGCCAGGCTGTGGTCATTGTACAAGAGCTAAAAAGGTTTTAGCTGATAATGGCTACAAGTATGAAGAGATTGTATTGGGTAGTAATGGTGTGAGTTTTAGTTCGCTACAAGCCGTTTCTGGTCGGGGAACAACCCCACAGATCTTTATTGATGGTGAGCTGATTGGTGGTGCTGATGAGCTAGAGGCATGGGTTTCAGCTTGATTGTTGTGAATTAAACAATAAAAAACGCACTTTTTAGTGCGTTTTTTTGTGTCTGTTATCCAGAGAGGTCTTTACGGCAAGATTAGTCTTTAAGACGAAGGCCACCAGGCTCAGTGGTGATTTTTCCTTGCTTCAGTAGGGCGCCCACAGCTTTTTTAAAAGCTTTTTTACTGATGCCAAATAACTGGAAGATAGTTTCGGGTGACGATTTATCATTGACTGTGATAAAGCCATCTTGCTCTTCCATCATTTCGATTATTTTATCAGTAGTGTCAATTACTTTGCTGTAGCCAGGCTTCTGCATTGAGATATTAATTTTGCCATCTGCACGGACTTCTTTGATATATCCTTTGAATTTTTGGCCAGGATAAATCGTTTTTAATACATCGCTTTTAAAGATCATGCCCCAGTGAGCGTGATTCACAATCACTTTTTGGCCTAAATCAGTTCGGTTAGCAACAACAAGTTGAACCTCTTCTCCCGCGGTGTAGTTCGGCGGAGTCTTGTCCAAAAAGCGATCTACTTTCGTTGAAGCGACAATGCGGTTGGTGTGCTTATCTAGATAGAGATGAACTAGGTAGCGTTTATCAACTTCTACGGGGCGGTTTTTTTGTTCACTGAAGGGGAGCAGAACATCTTTCGGGAGGCCCCAGTCCATGAAGGCGCCGATATTGTTTACTTCAGATACTTTTAGCATGGCAAACTCACCCACGATGGAGAGTGGGGTGTCTGTTGTTGCAATGAGATAGTCATCAGTATCTAAATGGATGAAAACGCGAATCTTATGACCTACTTCTAAGTCTTCAGGGCAGTAGCGTTTAGGTAAAAGAATCTCCCCTAGATCACCAGCGTCCAGGTAAACGCCAAAATCTCTTTCTTTGATGACTTCAAGGGTATTGTATTTGCCGATCTCGGCCATGATTTTGACTTCCGGAGTTAGGTGATGTCGTACAGCAGGATTGCTATTCCTTATTATCCTAGTCCATCGTCAAAGATAAAAGCTTTTAAAATAAAAAAAGCCTCCCCAATTGATGAGGAGGCAACATTATCTGACAAGCTCGGATTAGAAACTATTTACCTAAACGACGAATCGCTTGAGGCGTAAAGTCTTTATGCTTGAAGCGTTGGGTAAAGTCGAAACCATCACCCTCTTCATTTGTTAGGCTGCCAACGAGGTAGCGGCCTGATTGTAGGTCATATAACGTCTCAGCAACCAACCAAGGCACGTTTGCGTCGCGGTATTGAAACTGGTGCGCTTCTGCAACACGCCATAGCTCGCCGCGGCCATCGTAATGGTCAACAACCGCAATCTGCCATGTGTCTTCATCTATATAGAATGTGCGTTTTGCATAAATATGGCGTTCACCCTCTTTAAGAGTCGCTTCAACCTTCCATACACGATGCAGTTCGTAGCGCGTATGTTCTGGGTTCATGTGGCCCGGTTTTAGGATGTCGTCATATTTTAGGCCCCTGTCTGCCAGCTTAAAGCTGTTGTAAGGGATATAAACTTCCTCCTTGCCTACAAGGTTCCAGTTATAACGGTCAGGAGCGCCATTAAATAGATCTAAATTGTCTGTTGTACGTTGCCCGTCGCTTGCTGTACCCGGAGCATCATAAGCGATCTGTGGTGCACGGCGAACGCGGCGTTGGCCCGCATTGTAGGTCCATGCTTGGCGGGGCTGTGTGATCTGGTTCATTGTTTCATGAACGAGAAGAACGTTACCGGTCAAGCGGGAAGGTGCTTTAACTTGTTGAACGAAGTAGAACAAAATGTTTTGGTCTTTCTTCGCATCCGCTCCCCCTTTTAGGGATGTTGGCCATGACATCTTTTCATTAATTTTAACTGCAGTGTAGCTACCGTTGGCTTGGACGGGTACTTGGACAAATGTGCGTTCCAAGGCGCCACCGCGATAGCGAGTCATATGATTCCATATCACCTCTAAACCATCGGCTGGAATCGGGAAGGGTATAGCGGTATTAAAACCATCAAGCCCGTTCCCTCCATCAGTCAGCGTCGCAGATGTGGCATTTGCTTTAGCAGCCTCATATACATCGCTCGGTAGTGCAGCGGTACGATGACTCGGGTAGACAGGGATAGAGAAGCTGTCTTTATAGCGCTGCAGCATTGCCAGTTGGCCAGGTGTTAGATTCTCTTTGTATTGCTCAGCATTAGCTGCTGTGATTGTGAATAATGGTTTTTCGTCAGCAAATGGGTTGGTATAACGATCATCTGACATCGCCAAGCCACCATTCCATTCAGGAATTGTTCCTGCGCTGTTACCTGCTTTTTCTGCACCGACTGGTGTCAATGAAGCACCCAGCTTCGCTGCGTTTTCAGGTGTTGTCGCTGCAAATGTAGCAGAGGAGGCCATGATTAGCGCCGTACTCAGCAGCAGTTTTTTTGTGTTAAACATTGATGATATCTCCATCTATCAACCGTTTCTCAGAAAGAAACAGATGCGCTGAGTGAAAAGAAGTCGCGGTCTTCAATTGAGTTGAAGTCACCACCGAAGTAATCAGTATACGATGCTTGGAAAGAATACTTATTTAGATAGTCAGCCGTTAAGCTAAGGCCGAGTGTTTTTTCACCTTCGTTAAATGCTGCGCCAGGTTGGGGGCCGTATCCTTCAAGCCCGTGCTTAAAGCTGATTTGAGGTGTTAAGTTCACCCCAGCAAATGCATTAGGATAGTTGAGGTTTGCACGTAATACGTAACCGTAAGAGTCTTGGGTTACGAACCCTTCAGTAGCACCTGCTTGGTAACCATAAGCTCCATTCTTACCGTATTTAAGCGCATTCGCTCCTTCGTCTAATCCATGTACATGTGTCCAAGCTGCTTCACCTATCAGAGCTAGTCGACTTGCTCCTAACACTTGGTCGTAAAATTTAATAAAGCTAGTTTGAACTTGGGTAATATCGAAGGGAGTATAGCCTGCTATTTCTCCGCCCAATCCAGCAGAAGCAATGAGATTGTCTGCTGCTGTATTGCCTACACCACCGATGTTTTGTTGAAGGATTGCTCCTACAAGTAGCGGGCCGTTTATCTGTACAGGTACGTCTTGTTTATGGCTGATTTCGCCTGACCAAGCAATCTCTCCTATGCTCGTATTGAAGCTTAAGCCTATCATCTCAATGTCTTCGGGATACTCAATGAAGTATTGAGAGTCGAAGGCGGATACAACGCCAGCAGCTAGAGCATTACCGCCTAGACTACCGATTATGCTGGCTGCTGAAGTTGAAGTGTTCACTCCACTAGTTACAGGGAGGCGGCTATGGTATTTAGCAAAATAAAGTCCGAATTCGGTTGAATTTAGCTCTTCTGCAAAGTATTTCAAGGAAAAACCGAACTGGCCGTCATTATCTGCTTCTCTGCGGCCGTTGGCATTTCTAGCCACAACTGGATCTATGCCTGTAGCTGCCCAAACACCACCGCCGGAAAGAGTATTGAAATAATCTTGATCTGATACGTTTACACCTAAGAGACCAGCTAAAGCACCATTTGTTGTTTGTATGCGAATGCCGTCGCAGCCTTCGGCAGCAAAATCATTATTTGAGAAATAGGTGCCGCAACCATCGATTGCAGTAGGTTCCCATTTCAGTTGATAGAAACCTTCGATACTTAAGTTATCTGTTAACCCGAGTGATGCAAATGCCATGTTTACTGGGAGCAAGCCTTCTTTGACTTCTGCTCCTGCCCTCCTAAAGGCATTCACGTCAAATGGATTGATGGCATTCAAGCCGCCTTGTATAAATGTACTTTCGCCCCAGTTAACAACTTGGCGACCAATTCGGACATCTAATGGTTTTTCACCTAGATCGAAGGCACCGTACCAGTATGCGTCTAAAACTTCGAAGCCAGAAAATTTTGCATAATCATTAAAGCCGGAATCATTTAATTCTGCACCTGGGTCGTATTTATTCGGTGCATGACCATGAGCACGGGAGCCTGATTCTAACTCAGCGTCATACCAGTATTTTGCTCTAGTAAAAATGCCCATATCTTCATAGCTGAGTTCTAAGTCGTGGACGCCTTTAACAATTTGTGAAAAGGTTTCGCCTTTTTTAAAGTTTTGGTTTCCATCATCGTAACTTCCTGAGCCAGCACTTGTTCCTCCATTGCCTTTTGAAACAACAGAGGCCGCAGCAGCATCAGTTCTCCAGCTAGCGCCAACAGAGATCTGTGAATCGAAACGACCTTCAATTTCACCGAGATTAAATTCGACCGCTTGGGCCTGATTGATGCTTATGGCAGTACCCACAAGCAGAGGAAGTAATCGGCGTGTGAATGCCGGAGTTTGGTTTTTGCTGCGCTGCAAAATCCTGTTTTTTATTGCCATTTCGTTCACCTAGCGTTGTTATTTTTTTAAAAGGCGCTAATTAGTGTTGCCTCTAACATAGCTGATATTTAAGTAAATGGCCTGTTATCAGGCGCTCTAGCAGCAAATTAGAGTGCGGAACGATACACATACTCTATGGGTGAGCTTTTATTCTCAATAACAATAGGCTCCAGAATTATTAACAAAATTGTTCTTTAGGGTTGAAAATAGTTGCATATTTAGTCAACAATAAAACGGGGAATGCGTTTCATGTTAATTATTAGATTAGGTTTCTGAGTTATGGAGCGTAAAATTACTGTGCCGGTGGGTTATGTTCGGCATCTGTTGCAGCTTGTTGAAGAACAGGGCTTTAGTGTCGAACAATTATTGACTCATGTAGGTATTGATCCTTCAGAAGTCGGTAGTCAGACCGAGTTTCCAGCTGAAAAGTTTGGGCTGCTCTATCAGCGTATCTATTACATTGCGCAAGATGAATATTTTGGCATGTTGAGTGGAGGAAAAGTGCCAAATGGTACTTTCCGAATGATGTGCCATTGCTTAATTCACTGTACGACATTGGAAAAAGCGATCTATCGAGCCAGTGATTTTCATGAGATCTGTCGCGGCACTCAGGTTAAGCCTTTTTTGGTGCGTAAAGGGCGCTACGCAAAAGTATCCTTTACGACAACGGATGCTGCTGGCGTTTCGATGGATGAGTTGCTGGAAGATGAAATTCCTGGGCGAATTCGAACATCTTTGTCAATGTGGCACCATTTCCTCTGTTGGCTTATCGGCAAGCGTTTAGAGCTTAAGGCTGCTTATTTTTCGTTCTCAGAACCTGATGATATCGCGCAGTATAAAACGCTGTTTCAATCTGAAGTGAAATTTGATCAACACGATAATGCTATTGTGTTTCCCGCACGCTATCTAGACTTCCCTATTGTGCAAACACCAGAAACGCTTCGGAGCTTCTTAAAAACAGCGCCTTATCAGCTGATCGTTATGGTTGATGATGACACAAGTTTGAAATCGCAAGTGGTTGCTTTAATTGGTAAGGACTTTAGCCAGGAGCTGCCGAGCGCTGAAGAGGTCGCTTATCGTCTGCATATGTCGGTTTCGACACTTCGTCGCCGCTTGCTGGAAGAGGATACTTCCTACCAGAAAATCAAGGATGAAAGTCGCAAAATGGCAGCCCTGAATTATATGAATTCCCCTCAGCTGTCTATCAATGATGTTGCAGGCCTTATGGGGTTTGATGAACCTTCGGCTTTTTTTCGTTCATTTAAAAAGTGGACCGGGATGACGCCGGGCGAGTATCGTCGTAGTGACACCTATTGCCAGCAATTAGAGAATTCATAGTGTGGCTTAAGGCCATGTTATCCGGTTGTTCTGAATGTGCGTGATTGTTTTTGTTATTCATTGAGGTTTTTAATGTTATTGCCGGATGGGGGCTGTAAATAGATCATATTTACAGCATTCCCCAATGCGATAATAGTAATTCCCCAAGAATAATAATGTGGGCAAGACCAGTGCTTGTACCGCAAAGCGGAGCAATAACGGCATGAGCGATTACCTTTACCCCTATCAAGACGGTGTATTTGTCCTTAATGAGTTAGTTGGGCTTGGACGTATCTGCAATGACGCTGGGCTAGGTGACTTTTCTGAAGGTTTAGCTGAGTCTGTCTTAGATGAAGCCTCTAAATTAGGAAGTGAGCAGCTAGCACCATTGAACGGTATAGGTGATCAGCTTGGCGCTTCGGTTCAAGATAATAGTGTGCAGGAAACTCCTGGATTTTCGGATGCGTATCGGCAGTTCTGTGAAGGAGGCTGGCCTTCATTGTCGGGCAATCCAGAGTTTGGTGGGCAGGGTCTCCCCAATGTATTGGGCACGGCGGTTAATGAGGTGTGGCAATCTGCCAATCTGGCATGGTCATTGTGCCCATTGCTCACTCAAGGTGCGATTGAGGCTATTGAAACCCATGGTAACACCCAGCTGCAGTCCGATTATTTACCAAAACTTATTAGTGGTGAATGGACGGGGACAATGAATTTGACGGAGCCAGATGCAGGAACAGATCTGGCAGCGCTTAAAGCTAAGGCGATTCCTGAGGGGGATCACTACCGTATTCATGGTCAGAAGATCTTTATCACCTGGGGTGATCATCAGATGACTAAGAATATTGTTCATCTTGTGCTGGCTCGTTTGCCTAATGCGCCGGAAGGTGTGAAAGGTATCTCTTTATTTGTTGTACCAAAGTTCTTACTTGATTCATCTGGCAATGTTACTAACCAACGTAATGATGCATATTCGGTGTCACTTGAACATAAACTGGGTATTCATGGTAGCCCTACGTGCGTTATGAGTTTTGGTGAAAATGAGGGCGCCATTGGCTATCTGGTGGGTGAAGAAAATAATGGCTTGGCTTGTATGTTTACAATGATGAATGATGCGCGTCAAGGTGTCGGTCTTCAAGGGCTAGCTGTCTCTGAACGCGCTTATCAGCATGCCTTGCAGTACGCCAAAGAACGCATTCAGGGTACGTTACGGGATGGCTCACGAGTGAGTATTTTTAAACATCCAGATGTTCGCCGCATGCTGATGCAGATGAAGTCTTGTACGCAAGCAATGAGGGCGCTGGTTTATGTGGCGAGAGCGGAAAGTGATCATGCAGCTAACGCTACGACTGGTGAGCTTAAAGCGCAGCATCAATCGAGAACTGATTTATTGACGCCAATTGTAAAAGGCTGGGTTACTGAGTTATCTCAAGAGCTAACTTATCTGGCTGTGCAAGTTCACGGGGGAATGGGCTTTATCGAAGAAACGGGCGTTGCACAGTATTATCGTGATGCTCGGATTCTAACGATTTATGAAGGGACTACCGGTATTCAGGCACTTGATCTTGTCGGACGGAAAACATTGGCAGATGGAGGTGTTGCGTTAGAGAGCCTGCTAAACGAAATTTCAGGTGATTTAGATGCAGTTGAGGCTCCAGAGTTGCAAGGCGTTGTGGATGCCTTGCAAAGAGCTTTGCTATCGGCAAGAGCGGCTAAGCGCTGGGTATTGGAGTGTGCAGGTAAAGATGCCTCCGCAGCGGGAAGTGCGAGTGTGAGTTATATGATGTTGATGGGTTACTTATGCGGTGGCTGGTTGCTAACAAAGTCAGCCATGATCGCCCAAACAAAACTTTCTCAAGAGGGAGCTGATTCAGAATTCTTACAAGCTAAGATTGTATCTGCGCGTTTTTTTGCAGAGCAAATGCTCCCTAGAATAGAGGGTTTGTTGCCGGCATTATTGTCTGGTGGAGAGACAACCATGTTATTAAAAGAGGAGCAATTTTAATGGTGCATATGTTAGTGCAGGGTGATGATTGTTCTGTGAGGGGGATATCATGAGCGATGTGACTAGAGAGTCCATGGAATTTGATGTTGTAATCGTAGGTGCAGGCCCAGCGGGCTTATCCACTGCTTGCCGCATGATGCAACTAGCGCAGGAAAAAGAGCAAGAGATCACTGTCTGCGTAGTAGAAAAAGGCTCTGAAGTCGGCGCCCATATTTTATCGGGTGCAGTGATTGAAAGCCGCGCCTTAGACGAACTGTTTCCCGATTGGAAAGAGCAAGGCGCACCGCTGACGACGGCGGTAACAGAAGATGAAGTATTCCTTCTTAAAGATGCTGAAAACGGCACCAAGATCCCCAATGCATTTGTGCCTAAAACAATGCATAACAATGGTAACTACATTGTTAGCTTAGGGAATGTTAGCCGCTGGTTAGCGGAACGTGCAGAAGAGTTAGGCGTAGAGATCTTCCCAGGCTTTGCCGCAGCAGAAGTACTTTACCACGCTGATGGCAGCGTAAAGGGCATTGCGACAGGCGATATGGGCTTAACCGAAGCCGGTGAGCAGAAGGATAGCTTTATGCCTGGCATGGAGCTACATGCTAAATACACGGTCTTCTCTGAAGGTTGCCGTGGCCACTTAGGCAAAGAGTTGATTCAAAACTTCAACTTAAATACCAAAGCGGATGCGCAGCATTACGGTATCGGGATTAAAGAGTTGTGGGATATTCCAGCAGAGCAACATAAACCAGGATTAGTGGTTCATGGTTCTGGCTGGCCGTTAGATAAAGATACCAGTGGTGGTTTCTTCCTTTACCACACAGATAACAACCAGGTGGTGGTTGGCCTGATCGTTGATCTGAATTATGCCAACCCTTACACCAGCCCGTTTGACGAGTTCCAGCGTCTTAAACACCATCCTGTGTTGAAGAAACACCTTGATGGCGGTACGCGTGTCTCTTATGGTGCTCGCGCGATTACGAAAGGCGGCTTTAACTCTCTACCACGTATGACTTTCCCTGGTGGCATGGTAGTTGGTTGTAACGCCGGTACGTTGAACTTCAGTAAGATCAAAGGTACGCATACAGCCATGAAATCCGGCATGATTGCCGCTGAAGCTATGTTCGAAGCGCTATCATCTGGCTGTGAAGGTGGTAAAGATCTCACCCGTTACGCTGAATTGTTTGAAGAATCATGGTTGCACGATGAGCTGTTCCGTTCACGCAACTTTGGTCCGGCCATGCATAAGTTTGGTGCGATCTTAGGCGGTGCATTCAACTACATCGATCAAAACATCTTTGGCGGTAAGCTGCCGATTACCTTACATGATAATCATGAAGATCATGCACAGCTCCAGCCTGCATCAAACTTCACACCGATCGAGTATCCAAAGCCGGATGGTAAGTTAAGCTTTGATAAGTTGTCGTCGGTGTTCTTATCGAACACCAACCACGAAGAAGATCAGCCTTGTCACCTTCAGCTTAAAGATAGCAGTATCCCAATGGGACCTAATCTGAGCACGTTCGCAGAACCCGCTCAGCGTTATTGTCCAGCAGGGGTTTATGAGATCGTTGATGACGAAGAGAATGGCGGTCAGCGCTTCCAGATCAATTCACAGAACTGCTTACACTGTAAGACCTGTGATATTAAAGATCCGGCACAGAACATCACTTGGGTAACACCTGAAGGGATGGGCGGACCGAATTACCCGAATATGTGATCGGATTTAGGGTTGGTTGATATCTGTACGATTTTGACCAATCCTGGTGTGTTTCTGTTCACTATGTAACCGCTTAATTCCATTATGGAAATAGTTTTTAAAATAATCGTCTTTTTTGAGAAAATATTACGTAATTAGTTGACACCAAAACTCATTACGATAATATACGCGCCGTTCCTGCGGAGGGATGGCTGAGTGGTCGAAAGCACTGGTCTTGAAAACCAGCGGTCCGAGAGGGCCCTAGGGTTCGAATCCCTATCCCTCCGCCATTTATTGGAACTAGAGTTCCCTGATAGCTCAGTTGGTAGAGCAGTAGACTGTTAATCTATTGGTCGCTGGTTCGAGTCCAGCTCAGGGAGCCAATTTAAGAGTTGGGTCGTTAGCTCAGTCGGTAGAGCAGTTGGCTTTTAACCAATTGGTCATAGGTTCGAATCCTATACGACCCACCACTCTTGAATCCTTTTCGCGATAACCTTTCGCTATTTAATGTGGGTCGTTAGCTCAGTCGGTAGAGCAGTTGGCTTTTAACCAATTGGTCATAGGTTCGAATCCTATACGACCCACCACTTATAGAATCCAGCCTAGCGCTGGTTTTTTTATGCTTGAAAGAATCTGCGTTGAGTATAGGGTGAGAACCGTTAAAGGTTCGACTCGAAGGCGAAGCCTGTGGAGAACAGCGGAGCTTGCGACGCTGGCCCGAAGGGCATAGTAATCCTATACGACCCACCACTCTTGAATCCTTTTCGCGATAACCTTTCGCTATTTAATGTGGGTCGTTAGCTCAGTCGGTAGAGCAGTTGGCTTTTAACCAATTGGTCATAGGTTCGACTCGAAGGCGAAGCCTGTGGAGAACAGCGGAGCTTGCGACGCTGGCCCGAAGGGCATAGTAATCCTATACGACCCACCACTTATAGAATCCAGCCGAGCGCTGGTTTTTTTATGCCTGAAAGAATCTGTCGCTGCGTTTAGTTTTTTCTTAGTTAATTTTTATTCTATATGTTTTTTGCTTATGTCTTTTCAGTCTAAAGCAATTATTGCTTACATTTTGTATGCCTATATCTTTAAAGGGATAAGAGTTTTTGAGTAGTTAAATGGCTCGGGTGTTTTATAAGGAATAGAGATGCTGACTCCTGAACAATGGGTGCTAGATGAAGACGAAGGGTTAGTCCCTTTAGCTAAATGGCAGAAAACGGTGGACGTTATGGCGCGGGTTTTTAATGCGCCGGCAGGTTTTATTGTGCAGTACGCCCCTGAAGGCTATCAGGTTGTGATCTCAAGTGATCAAGAGTCTAACCCTTACGATGCAGGCGTTGTTATTCCCTTGGATACCAATATTTTTTGTAAAAAAGTGGTTGAGCAGCAGAAGACGCTTTATGTTCAGGATGCACCTACTGAGAGTCGTTGGGATACAAACCCCGAGGTTAGTAATGACGGTTTTAGATCATATTTAGGATTGCCAGTCGTTTGGCCGACAGGTGAGCCTTTCGGCACTATCTGTGTCATGGATTTTAATTCCACGGATTATAAAACGGATTATGTTGATCTTGTTGGTGAGTTGCGAGATCTGATCGAAGCAGATCTGGAAATACTGTCTCAATACCAAGTGATATCCAATCTTGCCATGACAGATGAGTTAACAGGTCTTTATAACCGTAGAGGCTTTTATTCAGTCGCTCAGCAGTGTTTGGCATTGGCTAAGCGTTCAGAGCTGTCCTTAGGGCTTCTGTATATGGATATGGATGGCCTTAAGGGGATTAATGATCATCATGGCCATACGGCTGGAGATGATGCTTTAAGGCGCTTAGGAGAGGCGATAGAGGCTGTTGTTAGAGAAAACGACATTGCTGCGCGCTTATCGGGTGATGAATTTGTGATGATGGTTGCAGCGGAGACAGTAGAGCAGTTAGATCGAATCTCTGCACGCTTGGCTGATCAGATGACGGCGCAAGGGCTAAGTGTGAGTATAGGTTCTGTGTTGATTAATGATGAGACCCAGCCATTAGAGCACTGGATAGAAGAAGCCGATAGGCGTATGTATAGTGATAAAAAAACCTAAGGCTGCTTTTGAGCCTTAGGGGTTGTATTCGATTGCAATAATTTCATAGTAGCTTTCGCTATCATCCGGCTTTCTTAGGCAGATCTCATCACCGAGTTGCTTCTTTAAAAGAAGACGAGCAAGGGGGGAGTCCATAGAGATATAAGCCGAGCCAGCATCTATTTCATCCGGACCCACTATGCGGTGTTTTCTCTCTTGGTCGTCTTCATCTAAAAGAGTAACCCAGGCCCCGAAAAATACAGTATCTTGTTTGTCCGCTTCCGGCGCGCGATCCACGACAGTCATATCATCTAGGCGTTTTGAAAGGTAACGGACTCTCCTATCAATTTCACGAAGTTGTTTTTTACCATAGATGTATTCAGCATTTTCTGAACGGTCACCTTGGGCCGCAGCTTCTTTTACAGACTGGGTTATCTCCGGGCGTTTTACCTTCCATAAATACTTTAGCTCTTCATTCAATCGAGCATAACCTTCTGCAGTTATATATTTTGAACTGCGTGGTTGAGGGGGGCGCCATCTTCCCATTGTTTTGTATTTCCTAAAGTTTTTATGAATTTGTAGTAAAGAATTCTAGCTGTTGGTCGATAAAAACATGACAACATTATCACTGTTTTGTAAGAAAAAAGAGTCGAATGAGAACTGAGCAGATTCAAAATAGAATTGAGGGCTATACCTCCACATTGAGCCAGGCGGTTCAAAGTGGCAGTGGTGCGCAGTTCTCGATGTTGCTGAGTTTGATTCATTCTAATCAGGCTTTGATGAAACCAGATGCTGTAGTGGAGGGGGGCGACTTTAAGCTGCCTGAAAGCGCTACGGTATATCCGGATGTTAATGAACTACATGATGGCCAGGTAACTGAACGCCTAAATGTAGCGGTGCATGATGGTTTGGTCGGTGATTTTGCTTATGTAAATGGCTATCTATACAGCCATAGCAATACACCTAGGCAGCAGTCTATAGCGTCTGATGAATATGCCAAGGTGGCTTTGATGTCAACGGGGCAGCTTATCATCGATGAGATTGAAGCCTCTAAGCAGCAGATTCGAGCTGCTGCATAGTGGGCTTTGATTAGGCGTTAAGTTTCAGTTGCTGGAGTTAGCCTAGTTTAGGTTCTCCACTGTATTTTTTCTTCAGTACCGTTTTCAATTTTCCAGTACTCGTCTGGATCATCGCCATCTTCCCAGCCAGAAACTACACAGCGTATTTGAGCATCCATTGCGCCAGCGGCTGCGCGCGCACATTCCAGATCATTCACCCAAGGAGTTTGGTCTGATTTTAGCCAGACGCTCGTCCAGGCTTTGCCTGCGACTTTTTCATGAACTAATGTCTCAACGTTATTGCCTTGAAAGGTTAGCGTGAATTCATGAATGGTATTTTTTGAGGTGTTACATGTCATCTGATCCGAAAGTGACTTTAGCCAGTCTTGAATCGCTTCTAAAGAGCAGTTTTTAACGTATATTTCTATATCGGGGTGTCGGCTATTTGTCATGGTTATCGTCGCTTATAAAACGGATGATGCGTAAAACGCTTAGGCTTAGGTAGCCGATGGCTGCCAGTATGATGCCGGCGCTTAAGATGATCAAGCCTACCAGTCCAAGAATTTCTTGAACTATCGAGCTTTGTAATGCGAATTCTGCTGTCCCAAGGATCAATAGCCCGACAAAGAAAACAACAAAGCCGACCCCAAGTATGGCAAGGTTTTGTCTAGGATTGTCGGCCCGACGATAGAGCCAGTTTCTTAACTTATTGTTCATCTGCGTGTGAAAAGGCCGAGATTAACATCGACTGTCAGCTCAAGTTTTTCTAGTTGGCTAATGCTCGATTTGGCTTCAGGGCGTAAACGCTGGCTGTGAGGGGTCATACCAAGTAGAGACTCAATTTGTTCGCTGGATTCTAGAGTGAATTTGTAGCTTACAGGCTCTCTATGAGATAACTCAAAATACTCGTCAAGTGTTTTGATGGGGTCGAAGTGACTGGTATTAACCTCTTTGTAGATTAATTGGCGCAATTCAATGAGATGCTGTTCACCGGGCCAGGCAACTAATAAGGTGCTGCCTGGTTTCATTGGTTTAGCGAATGCTTCAGGCATTAAGCGACTAAAGAGAATAAGCTGAAGATCTAAGCTTTGTTCAGGTAGCGGGATATCAGCACCGGAGGCGACTAACCAGGTAATTGTTTTGTTTCGCTGCGTTGCGGCTTTAACTGCATGTTTAGATATATCTAAGCCGGTAATTGAAGCATGTGACTGACAATTACTGTCAATAAACTCTGCGAGTCTAGCGGTGTAATAGCCTTCCCCGCATCCCATATCGAGGATGTTGGGTTCGGTTATATTGTTAAGTGCCTTACTCGCTAACTGATTAATGCGATCAGATAAGGGTTGATAGAAGCTTTGTTCTAAAAACTGCCGGCGGGCTTGTACCATCTCAGGATTATCACCAGGATCTTTGGAGCGCTTCTTATGTGCTAATAAAAGATTCCAATAGCCCTGCTTTGCAGCATCGAAGCTGTGATTATTCTCACAGCGGAGGTTTCTCTCCTGTTGAATCAGGGCTGCTTTGCAGACAGGGCAGATGAGTAGCATGAAGCAATGATTCCTAAGCGTCTGTCAGCAGGCGCGCTAAAATATTTTCATAAAGATCTGATAGTGTATCTAAGTCTTTGCAACTAACGCGTTCATTGACTTTGTGGATAGTCGCGTTAATCGGACCTAGTTCTACAACTTGTGCGCCAGTTGGGGCAATAAAGCGTCCATCAGAAGTGCCGCCTGAGGTCGATAGCTCAGTGGTTATGCCAGTAATTGCATGAATCGATTGCTGACAAGCTTCGACAAGATTACCTTCAGCGGTCAAGAATGGGTTGCCGGATAGTGTCCAATCGATATCCCAGTCTAAGTTATGGCTATCTAAAATATCTCTTACACGAATTTTGAGTTCTTCTGCGGTCACTTCTGTTGAAAAACGGAAGTTGAACATTACATCTACGTGACCAGGTACAACGTTTGTGACACCCGTCCCGCCATTCACATTGGAGATTTGAAAGCTTGTTGGAGGGAAAAAGTCGTTGCCTTCATCCCAAACTTCAGCAGCGAGTGCAGCCAGGGCTGGTGCTGCCATGTGGATTGGGTTTTTGACAAGGTGTGGATAGGCTACGTGGCCTTGAATGCCACGAATTGTCAGCGTCGCGCCCAGTGAGCCGCGGCGTCCGTTTTTAATGACATCGCCGACATGTTCGGTACTTGATGGTTCACCGACAATGCACCAATCCATTTTTTCATTTCGTGCTTCTAAGTGATCTATAACGCGTGTTGTACCGTTTATCCAAGGGCCTTCTTCATCGCTTGTGATTAAGAGGGCAATCGAGCCTTGGTGATCAGGGTGGTGTGTTATAAAGCGTTCAAGGGCCGTCATAAAAGAGGCTATGCTGCCTTTCATGTCGGCGGCGCCACGACCACATAGCATGCCTTGCTCAATGGTTGCTTCGAAAGGAGGGAACTCCCAGCGCTCTTCTGGCCCTGAAGGAACAACATCAGTATGGCCAGCGAAACAGAAGAGAGGCCCTGAATCGCCACGACGCGCCCAAAAGTTTTTAACGTCTTCAAACGGGAGTCGTTCAATTTTAAAGCCGAGAGCTTCTAAGCGTTCGATCATCATATCTTGGCAGCCGGCATCTTCTGGGGTGACCGAGCGGCGGTTAATAAGATCTTTTGCAAGTTCGATTGTCGCTGAGTGTTTCTGGCTCATATTGATGACTCGTGTCTTTAGTAATGAAAAGTGCGCCGCAGCGCACTATACGAAATTTTAAAAACGATAAAGCATCTCCTAAAACTACAGGGCTGTTATCAGGAGAGCCTTCTCGGATTTAAGATCGCTTAGTTGTGTTTATGTAGCTCTTCATTGAGCTCAATAGCCGACTTGTTTGTTTTAACTTCGATGCGACCGTTTTGTGAGTTACGGCGGAATAACAGATCTGGCTTGCCAGCTAATTCAGCTGCTTTGACGGTGCTGACTTCGTTGTTCTGATCATCAAGGACCGTGACTTTAGAGCCCGCTGTTACGTATAAGCCAGCTTCTAGTGTGCAGCGATCACCCATTGGTAAGCCTAAGCCCGCATTTGCACCCAGTAAGCAGTTTTCGCCGACAGAGATGACGACGTTGTTACCACCAGAAAGCGTACCCATCGTAGAGCAGCCGCCACCTAGATCAGAGCCATTGCCGACGACAACGCCTGCAGAAATTCGACCTTCAACCATGCTTACGCCTAAAGTGCCTGCGTTAAAGTTAACAAAGCCTTCATGCATAACAGTTGTGCCTTCGCCCACATGCGCGCCTAAACGAACGCGTGAAGCATCACCAATACGGATGCCAGCAGGCACAACGTAATCAGTCATTTTAGGGAATTTATCAACAGAGTTTACGCTAAGAATACGGCCTTGAGCGCGAGCAGCAAGTTGACGTTTCGGCAGATCATCTAGAGACACAGCGCCTTCGTTCGTCCAAGCAACGTTAGGTAGTAAACCAAAGATGCCTGTTAGATTGATACCGTGAGGCTTAACCATGCGCTGAGAAAGCAGTGTTAGCTTTAAATAAGCTTCAGCAGTGGATGTCGGGCCTTCATCGTTTTCTAGAATACATACAACCAGTGCTTGTTGCGTGCCTTCTAAGATCTCAACGATTTCGGCTTGATCTTCTGCGCCTACTGACAGGAACGCCGCTTCAAGCGATTTTAACTGTGATTCTTTGATTTCGATTGCAGCGTTGCCGCCTTCGTAACCAATTTTTTCTGCAACAGCTGTTACGATTGCATCATCAGCGTTAAGTAAAGGTGTGTTGTAGTAAACTTCAAGTAATTCACCAGCTGAGGATTTAGTGCCTACGCCTAAACCGAATGCAAAATTTGCCATGTTGATCTCCAGATATAAAATTCTAAAATTCGTTTTGCCTGAGGCGCTTTTAGCCAAGCAGGTCGGAATACTCGGTATCTTTAAACCCTACCTTACGCTCGGTTCCAATATCTAGAAGCGGGCGCTTTATCATGGCAGGATGTTGAAGCATCAATTCAATTGCTGAGGCTTCATTAATGGTGTTCTTCACTTCATCGGGTTGCTGTCGCCAAGTTGTACCGCGTTTGTTCAGCAATAGTTCCCAGCCAAGTTCAGCTGCCCATGCTTCAAGCTGGCTTTTGTCTAAGCCTTCTTTGCGATAGTCATGGAAGCGGTATTCAATTTGATGCGCTTCAAGCCATTTGCGTGCTTTCTTAATCGTATCGCAGTTTGGGATGCCGTACATTGTAACCATAATGATCTCCCTCTTTATTACAGTGATTCGATATACGCGCGGATACGTTCTGCCGCTTCAACGCATTCTTCTACCGTTGCCACAAGCGCCATACGCACATAACCTGCACCAGGCAATGTGTTATCGGTATCACGAGAAAGGTAGCGGCCTGGTAGCACGGTGACGTTCTGTGAGGCAAATAGTCCTTGCGCAAACTTATCATCAGCGATAGGTGTTTTAGCCCATAGATAGAAACTAGCGTCAGGTTTTTTAACATCCATCACGGGTTCTAAAATACGGATGACGGCATCAAATTTGTGTCGATAAAGGTCCCGGTTATCTAGCACGTGGTCTTCATCTCCCCAAGCTTCAATAGAGGCGAGTTGATGCTGAATTGGCATAGAAGAGCCGTGGTAGGTTCTATAGGCTAAGAAGGGCTTGAGTAACGTTGCATCTCCAGCGATGAAGCCGGAACGTAATCCCGGGAGATTGGAGCGTTTAGATAAGCTGTGCATGACAATACAGTTTTTATAATCATCACGTCCTAGCTCAGCGCAGGCTTGAAGAAGGCCAACGGGTGGTCTCTCTTCGTCAAGGTATATTTCAGAATAACACTCATCCGAGGCAACGATAAAGTTGTACTTATCTGATAACGCGATTAGCTTTTTGAGTGTATCGAGGTCAGTTACTGCACCTGTTGGATTACTTGGCGAGCAAAGGAAAAGTAGCTGGCAGCGCTGCCAAACATCTTCACTGACTGCATCATAATCTGGGATGAAGCCATTCTCTTCTAAACAGTTTAGGTAGTATGGTTCTGCACCCGATAGGTAAGCGGCACCCTCATATATTTGGTAAAACGGATTGGGTGAGATAACCAATGCATCGTTTTTACGTTCTACCGCGGCTTGAGTAAAAGCAAAAATAGCTTCACGGGTGCCGTTGACGGGAAGTACATTGTCTTCTGCGCTCAAGCTGTTTTCAGCTAATTTAAAGCGTGATGTACACCAGTCTGCTATCGCTTGACGTAGCTCGGGTAAGCCTTTGGTCGTTGGATAGTTTGCCAGTTTAGCCATGTTGTTAATTAGGCATTCTTGAACAAAAGGTGGCGATGGGTGTTTAGGTTCACCAATAGATAATGCAATGTGATCAAGATCCGCCGGTGGAGATACTTCAGCTTTTAGGGCTGTCAGTTTTTCAAAAGGATAGGGCTGTAGCAGACTTAGATCGCGATTCATACTGGTCCTTGAGTTCCCATGTAGGGCTATTTGCGAAAACAAAAATGCAGAAATTTAGGGGCCAAATTATACCTGAATCCTTGCCGTTCTGCGAATAAGCGCATTGGATCAGGTAAACGCTAATAGCCATGTAAATTGTATGAATTATTTTGTAGCAAATTACTTAGCTTCCCATCTGGGTTTTACCTTGTTGTTAAATCGCACTATGCTAACAAATAGAGATGAACAACCGTTTGAATTAAAGGATTTTGGGTTGTTATCCCGTTGCTTTAGCAAAGGATCTGCTCGTTCTTATTTTGTTGGAGGAGCGATGATGTCGCCAGCCTCCTAATAGGCGTTGTTATGAATCCAGAAAGACGAATATATCCTAGGGTCAATGTCGCAATCCCCGCCGAACTGATTACGCATTCGAGTGATAGCGTAGAGGTCATGCTGATTAATTTGAGCGTGGGTGGCATGTTAGTTGAAGGCGGCGAAGATATGGTCGCAATGAAACCGCCCGTGGAAGGTGCTCCGCTGGAACTCTATCTTCATTTCGGGCTAGAAGCACAGGCCGTCCATTGCCATTGTCGGGTGGTCTACAGTCGACGTCAGTCTCAGCAATGCGTCCAATTTGGCTTGTCTCTATTGAGTATTGATCATCAAGCATTAGAGTGTCTTCAGACTTATATCAATGCGCAATTGAAATAAGCCTGAAGTACAGAGGCGTTTAAGAAGTGTATGGGCGTTTAAATAGCCACCTGTTTATCTGGCAGATCAGGGCTTTTCAATCCTAGCTTTGCGCGAGTTGATTCGATGACCGTCAGAGTCGCGGGCACAAACAGCAGAATTAATACGGTGCCGTAAGCTAGTCCAAACACAATAGCCACGGCCATGGGTATCAGGAATTGAGCTTGTAGCGATGTTTCAAAGAGAATCGGTGTGAGACCCGCAATGGTGGTTAGCGAGGTTAAAAGTACGGCTCGCAGACGTTGGCATGCAGCTTCGACAATCGCTTCTTCAACAGCCATCCCTTTTTTCCGTAATCCCTTATAAAACGTGACTAAGACGATCGAATCGTTGATAACTATCCCAGAAAGACCGAAACAGCCAAACAGGGATAGGATCGTCATGCTTAGCCCCATAATGCCATGGCCTAAAATAGCACCCGTTAAACCTAAAGGGATCGCGAGCATGACGGCAATCGGCCAGCTGTAGGAAGCGAAGACCCAAGCAAGAATGATGAAAATAAGTGTGAGAGCAAGCATGAGGCCTAATTGCATATCAGCCAAGGTTTCACGCTGACTTTTATTTTTACCTTCAAAGCTTGCGGTGACGCCATATTCACCAAGCAGTTGCTCGAGTTTTTCTGTTTTCAGATCTGCAATGATCTCATCGGCATTGGCGGCCGCTTCATCTAAGTCGGCTGTAACTTTAATTGAGAGCTGCCCGTCGACGCGGGTCAATGTATCTAAGCCTTGTTTAGCACGGAACGTGACAATATTACTGAGCGGAGTAGTACCGCCGTCAGGAAGAACGATAGGCAGCTGTTCTATAACGCTTAGGCGATCGCGCTCTGCTTCGGGAAGCTGGATGCGAACTTCAATTTCATCTCTGTTTTGATAGAAGTTTTGTACTTCTAAACCGTCGAAGGCCGCTCGTAGCTGACGCCCTACTGCATCCAGTGTTAAACCTGCTGTTTTACCTGATGGTGTTAGTTCGTAAATGAGCTGTGATTTCCCAAAGGGGAGGTCATCATCAATATTAGTGAGTCCAACATAGCCTTTAAGCAAGTCTTGTAGCGCTAAAGACGCCTGCTTGATGTTGTGAATGTCAGTACCTGACAGTTTAACTTCAATCGGTTTGCCAGGAGGGCCACTTTTGGCGACATCAATCGAAAACTTTTCAATACCGGCTGGCACGGTAATGCGTTCGCGCCAGGCTCGGTTAAATTCAGACGTACTGGTTTCTCTGCCATCACCAGGCTTTAATTCTACGAGTAACGAGCCGAATTCGTCACCGCTATTACCTGAGACAGAGTTACGTGTAAATGAGGCGCTACGAAGTCTCTGAAAGGCTACTTTTACATTGTCGCCACCCAAGGCTTCATCGGTTTCAGCAAGCGTCATATCTAAGTGACGAATAAATTGATCCACTTGAGCTGAGTCTGTACCGGCACTGAACTGGACATTGGCTGTCATTGTGTCGCGTTCAACCGCGGGGAAAAATGTGAATTTAATTCGGCCGCCAGAGATTAAGGCAATGGCAATGATAAACAGTCCAAACGCAGCCGCGATAGTTGTCCAGCGGAATTGAACCGCTTTTGTTACTAGGTTTCTAAAGGGGCCATTTTTAAAGTGGTTGAAACCGTTTTCTAAACGAATGCGTAGCTTTGACGGGTCTAAGTCCGCGACATTTTTGATGCTGTGATGTAGATGCCCAGGAAGGATCAAGAAGCACTCCACCAGGGACGCTAAAATCACGCAAATAACCACCGTTGGGATATCGATAAGGATGTTGCCAATGGTCCCTCCGATAAGTAATAGAGGTAGGAAGGCGGCGATGGTGGTTAGAGAGGAGGCCATGACAGGGGCTAGCATTCGGTGCGCACCGCCAATGGCAGCGTGGAGCCCGCTTTCACCCATCTGTACATGGGTTAGTGTATCCTCGCCCACGACGATGGCGTCATCGACGATAATGCCCAGTGCCATGATAAGACCAAATAGGCTAATCATGTTGATGCTGCCGCCAATAGCATAGAGAACAGCGAGGGTGGCCATAAAGGAGACAGGAATGCCAACGGTGACCCAAAAGGCGACCCGAGCATTTAGGAATAAAAATAGGATGCAGACAACGAGTAACAGTCCGCTAAGACCATTTTTTAAGAGTAAATTAATACGCTGCTTAACCGGCTGCCAACGTTCGTCATAAGTGACCATTTGAATATCAGATGGCATTTTCGGACGTGTTTTATCGAGCCATTGATTCAAAATTTCAGCTGATTCAAGGGTGTCCTGTGTTTCCGTGCGGCGCAGTTGCAGCATGACGGCTGGATTACCTTGATATTTTAGGAGTACTTGTTTGTCTTTGACGGCTAAAGATACGTCTGCAATATCGCCTAAGCGTACCAGTCTGCCGTCTTTGTCCGTAATAACAGGTAGTTGACGAAAACCTTCCACATCACGTTGTTGATTGAGGCTGCGGATCTGTCGTGAGCCGTCGCCTTTTGCTGCGGTCCCTGCGGGTAGATCTAGGCTTCTTAAACGAATATTGTTAGCGACTTGAGCCATGGTCATATCTAGCTCATGAAGTTGCGCAGCCGGCAGCTCAATGCTTATCTGCTTGTCAGGTAGCCCTGTGAAGTCGATTTTGTTAATCCCAAGATCGAGTAACTCTTGTTCAAACCGTTGGGCGAAAGGGCGGAGTTCTTCTAGAGAACCGTTTTTGCTACTAATGATAAGGCTGGCGATCTGTTCGTAGCGGATGATACGTTGCACTAAAGGCTCTTCAACGTCACTGGGCAGTTCTCCTCGGACACTGTCGATCTTTTGCTTCACCTCATCAAGCAGGTAATCAACATCAGTATCCTCGTCAACTTCCATTCGAATCGAAGCGGATCCCTGTTGCGCTGTAGAATATAATGTATCAATGCCGGTCAGGGATTTTAGCTCCTCTTCTACAGGTAAAATAATAGAGCTAGCGATATCCTCCGCTGCTGCGCCACTCCAGACAATTTGTACGGTAATGACGTCTAATTCAAAAGAGGGGAAAAACTGGGTGTTTAGCTTTTTGATGCCCCATACGCCAGCAAGGATCATCAAAAGCATGAAAAGGTTTGCAGCAACTCGATGGCTTGTAAATGCTGCGGTAAGGTTATGTAGTGGGCCTTGATAGTTATTCATTTACAGACCCTTTATTAGCGGGGCTGCTTTGGTTTGATTGCTTTGCGAGGATAGGCTCGGCCGCTGGATTCGCGGTTGATGAAGAGAACTCTTTTACACGTAGACCGGTAATGGCATTGGGTAACTGGGTGGTCACAAGTCGATCGTTGGGTTGAATTTGATTGCTGGTTACGAGTACGACCGGGTTTCCTTGGAAATCAATACTATCTCCAATACGATTAACCTGGATCGCCTCTAGACGTTCATCAACCACTCGGTAAATTCTATCTAATCCGTAAAGCGCCATCGGAGGTAATGGGATCGCCTGCTCAACACCAGGTAGACTCACATTGATCTCAATAGAGCGGCCTGGTTCTGGGAAGTATGCTTGATTCTGTATGCTGAAAAGACCATCTACCCCTGCGCGGCCGTTATTGACTTCTGCGGCGATTCTATCCAATCGCAGCGAAATGACTTCGCCATCTATCTGGCCGTTAGCGATAATACCTTGTGCTGATTTAGAGGCTCTTAGTATGGGAAGAATTCGATTGGGGATTTGTGCTCTGATCTCCAAACGATCCAAACTGTATAAGCCTAAAAGGGGATCACCCGAGCGTACTCTATCCCCAGGAGCCACACTCAAACTTGCTACTCTTCCACTGTATGGTGCTTTAATCTGCGTACGTGATAGATCTAGCTTTGCTGCGTCAAGCAAGCTGTTTGCTCTAAGTAGCTGGGATTCTAATTGACGTAAACGGTTGGGATGATCGGCAATGGATTGCTCTCGTTGTGTGAGGGCTAGCGCTTGCTGCTGGTAGTCTCTACGTGAGGCATCAAGTTTTTCTTGGCTGGTTAATTTCCGCTTAATGAGGTTTTCGTAGCGCTTTACTGTCTTATAACTTAGCTGTTGTAGATTCTTTTCAATCTTTAATGCTTTTAAATCCGCATTGTGGCGAACTTTTTCTGTTTCTACTTGTGCAACGTAGTTGTCAACATCCGCTTGTCGTTGAGTGACAAGAAGCTTGGCATCACTATCATCAAGTTGAATCAGTAATTGATTTGGGGAGATTGCGTTGCCTTCATCAATGTGGACAGCGCCCACAAAAGCAGTCACAGCAGCGGTGACTTTACTCATGCGCGGCGATTCAACCTTGCCGTATAGCTTAAGAGAGGGTTGATGGATGCCGGGCTCAGCTGCAATGGTGCGAACACTCCATATTTTTTCTTGGACGGGCCTAGAGGGGGCTTGTGGCTTATTCATTTTGAGGATGACAAATGTAGCGATCGCCACCCCAATGATAACGATGGGGAGGACCCATTTTAGATGGTTAACTTTACTCGTTGTTGTGTTGCTCATGCTACGCTCATCATCTAATTGAAAGCCAGTATTAGGTCGTGCTTAACGGCAATATTAGCCGAATCCTATGTTGATGTTCAGTAATCGTTTCGTATCTTTACACTCTGGAGTATCTCATGAGTTGTTCCTTTTTATGTAAAAGCTCGCTAGTTTGCCCTTTCGGAGCGTTGAACAAGCAACATTGTTCGCGAGAACCAATACTCTTATGCTAACTTCTTGATATCAATGAGTCATAACCTGGAGGCTAGATGCATACTTCAAGTGTACGTTGTTTAAACGCGACTGGATTTCATAATATGGTTTACCATGAGTGGGGTAGTCAAGATAACGAACGCGTTATTATCTGTGTGCACGGTCTAGCTAGAAATAGTCGTGATTTTGATGAGTTAGCGCGGGTGTTGGCGCGAGATTATCGGGTTATATGTCCTGATATTGTTGGCAGAGGAGAAAGCGATTGGTTGCCTGCAGGTCAGGAATATGGGTTGCCGCAATATTTAAATGATATGACGACGTTAATTGCTCGCTTAAATGTGGAGCAAGTAGATTGGGTTGGGACCTCGATGGGGGGGATCATTGGTATGTGCTTGGCGGCATTACCTGATTCCCCGATTAAGCATCTGGTGCTCAATGACATCGGCGGTCTTGTACCTGCAACAGCTTTGCAAAGAATCTCTGACTATTTAGGTGAACAGCGTTTCAATAGTTTAGCTGAAGTTGAAGCGTATATGCGTCAGACCTATCAATCATTTCAAAACCTCACCGATGCTCAATGGCTCCATTTAGCGAAGTGTGGAGCAAAACCTGACGGAGATGAAGGTTATCGTCTGCATTATGATCCAGTGATTGCAGAAACAACGAAGAGTGCAAGTAAAGAAGACATTAATCTCTGGCCTATCTGGTCTGCAATTTCAATCCCACAGCTGTTGATATGGGGAGAGGAATCGGATGTTCTGCAAGAGGAAACCGTGCGTACCATGCAAGCAAACGATAAACTAGAACTCTTCAGTGTCCCGGGGATTGGTCATGTACCCTCTTTGATGGAAGCTGGCCATATTGAGCGAATTCAGCATTGGCTTCGCGAACACAGAAACGAGTAGTGTATTCCCACCATATTAGGAGTCAGGATGAGCGTATTAACCCGTTGGCCACAAGATCAGCTTTGTTTGAGTTATCGTGAACGAGAGGAAGCGGTAACTGCCGTTGAGAAAGCTTTTGCATCTACGCTTGAATCATTGAAAGTAGATATTGGCCTTGTGGATATGTTCGAAGCTATTTACGTTCCCTTAGGGGCCTGGCTTGCTTGTCGAAAGCGGCAGAAGAATGGGCCTTTGGTGATTGGTATCAATGGCGCTCAAGGGGCCGGTAAATCGACCCTGTTCAATCTAGTAGAAGTGATCTTGACCGAGGGATTTAATCTCAACGTGGTTGGATTCTCAATTGATGACCTTTATAAAACATACGATGAACGGGTAGAGCTTTCTGAAACAGTTCATCCATTATTGCGTACCCGCGGTGTCCCAGGAACTCATGATGTAGATCTTGGTATTGAGATTTTAAACTCTCTAAAGACGAGTGATGAAAATACAGTCACTAAAATACCTGTATTTGATAAGTCGACAGATGATCGTTGTCAGGCGGCAGTATGGCAAGAGTGGGTGGGACCCGCAGATGTAATTGTTCTAGAGGGTTGGTGTGTTGGTGCAGATCCGCAATCACCGGAAGCTTTGAAAGGAGCTATTAATGAGTTAGAGCGCCAAAAAGATAAAAATGGACTTTGGCGCGACTATGTCAATGCTCAGTTATCTGGCCCATATCAAGAACTTTTCTCCATGATCGAAGTGCTGATTATGTTGAAAGTGCCTAGTATGGATGCTGTATTTGAGTGGCGTTCCTTGCAAGAAAAGAAATTAGCGGAGCGGGTAAAATATATCTACGATACTCAGCAGCCAACTGAGCATCTACGTATTATGGATGAAGAGCAGATTCAACGTTTTATTCAGCATTAT
Source organism: Neptuniibacter victor (assembly GCA_027943745.1). GTDB lineage: Bacteria > Pseudomonadota > Gammaproteobacteria > Pseudomonadales > Balneatricaceae > Neptuniibacter > Neptuniibacter victor. The sequence continues at coordinate 665,628 of AP025763.1, forward strand.
GAACGTTTGACTCGGCATATGCTGGAGGAGATGCCAGGACGAGCAGATATAACCTTATGCTTGAACGACAATCATAAAGTCTCCGAAATACGGATTAACAGTCCATTGCAGAGTTGTGGGTAAATAATGAAGTGTCGAACAGAGTGATGTTCCATCGCTCTGTTGGTGTTTTCATTGCTGTACCAATAGATCGATACTTATTAAATAAAGGCTATGAGCTATATAGGTAAGAAGGTCATAGAAGCCGCTCCTTGAACGACACGATTAATCGTACGATTGGTTTTATCTGAGATAATCCGCGCCATTAGGTCTTGAATTCCAATTAGCTTCCCTAGAATACGTTCGTAGCTGTAATTACTGATACCCTCTTCCGATATACCATTGCTCAAAATATATAATTGGCCTTGGGAGTCTTTTCGATTGTTTAGGTGCCAAGCGACCGATTCTAAATTACGAGCAGAGTTGTATAGTTTCTGTTGATTGAGATCATCAAGAAAGAAAATCTCTTTTTTCCCATCATAGGCTGCATCTAACATGCCCGTAATACCCGCCATTAAGGCAAATACCCTGTCGCCATGGAAGGTTTCTGAAAATGCTAAGGGGACAGCAGCAGTACCATCTAGATTGTTCAGCTCAGCAAAGCCTGTTGCTAAACGTTGCGCAGGGAAGAGCTGATCTAGACGCTTTTCTACCGTCATGCCCGGTGTTTTTTGAAGCTCTTTAGGATTACGCTTGTACAGTTTAATTGTCAGCTCTCGGGTGAGTTTTCGCCACTCTTTTAGGTTTACATCCGAGACCATGTCAATATCTGATTTTGCTAGATTCTTCATGTCGAATGGCTTGGCATTTTTGTCCATGCAGCCAGTAGAAAGAATTAAAACTGCGAAGATGAGGATGAAGCGCATAAAATCCCTTAAGCGGACGTAGAAAGTGTAGCTTCAAACTATAAAGGTTTTAGTTAAGTAGATACAAGTAACGGGAGAGTATCTAATCGTGCGAGATTTTGAGCAGTGGCTTGAGAATCAGAGAGTTAATATCATTCGTAGGATGCCTATTGCTGGTGGTGATACTGCAAATAGTGAACGTGTTTTATTATCAGATGGTCGCTCTTTATTTGTTAAAACAATGTTGAAACCCATATTTGATATATTCAGGGCAGAAGCTACTGGGCTCGAGGCGTTAAACGATAGTGGGGTTCTCTCTGTTCCAGAAGTGATCTACGTAGATCACCAAGTTTTAGTGTTGGAATACTTGGAACCGGTGCAAAAATGTATCAATTATCAATCGCTGTTAGGTCGCTCGTTAGGGCTTCTGCATCAGCAAGAAAAAGCGCATTTTGGCTTTGATATTGATACCTATTGCGGCGCTACACGCCAACCGAATACAGCTACAAGTGACGGGTACGAATTTTACATTAATTGTCGATACCTCTTTCTAGCTGAAATCTGTTTAGCGCGAGGCTTGCTTGATATTAAGGATGTACGGGCATTAGAGACTATTTGCCGGCGCTTACCTGACTTGATACCCCGACAGAGGCCTGTGCTACTTCATGGCGATTTATGGAGCGGCAATGTTTATCAAGATAAGGTAGGGAAGCCTGTACTTATTGACCCAGCTGTTTATTGGGGGTGGCCGGAAGCTGATATTGCTATGACTCATTTGTTTGGCGGCTTTTCTACAGAATTTTATGACTCATATGAGCAAACCAACCCAGTAGAAAATGGTTGGAGAGGAAGGGTTGATCTTTATAACCTATGGCATTTACTGAATCATCTAGTCTTGTTTGGTGAGGGGTATCGAGAAAGTGTTGTGCGTGTGATTGAACGGTATCGATGAAATAGCATTTAGATTCCTTGTCGATATCATGCGTGTTTAATTTATTCACATGTTCTCTCAATGTTATAGTGCGCCTAATTGAGACCGTTAAAAGAGATATTTATGAAGACGAAAGGCGATTTGACAGCTACGCGCCGAGAATATTTAGCACAACCGTTGCTAGAGCATGATTTAGAAGAAGACCCTATCGCACAATTTTCAAAATGGATGGAAGCCGCCATGGAGGTCTCACCGGATGATGCGACGTCAATGACATTGGCGACCGCTGATAAATCTGGCATGCCTTCAGCTCGTATTGTGCTTTTAAAGCATTTCGATGACGAGGGGTTTGCGTGGTATACGGATTATCGCAGCCAGAAGGGGGCTGACCTAGCTGAGAATCCCAAGGCTGAACTTATGTTTTACTGGTATGGATTAGAGCGCCAAGTTCGTATTCAAGGTACGGTCGAAAAGTTAGCTAAGGCTCAGGGTGAAAAGTATTTTAATGAACGCCCTTTAGGGAGTCGTTTAAGTGCTGCTGCATCATGTCAGAGTCATCCCGTAGAAAGTAGGGAGAAGCTAGAGCAAGCAGTCCATGATCTAGAAAGCGCTCATGCGGATGGTAATATTCCTCATCCTCCAGAATGGGGGGGCTATATTTTAAAGCCGTCTCGTATTGAATTTTGGCAGGGGCGTGAAAATCGTTTACATGATCGCTTTCAATTTAACTTAACCGCCACCGGTTGGCAGGTTCAGAGGTTACAACCATGAGCTCAGAAACAGATGCTACTATGGTCCGAGTAGAGCCTAGCAATACACCAAATGCTTGTGTTATTTGGTTGCATGGATTGGGGGCTGATGGTCATGATTTTAAACCGATTATTCCTTATCTGAAATTACCTGAATCATTATCCGTTCGTTTTCTTTTTCCCCATGCGGAAGAGATGCCCGTTACCGTCAATGGCGGCATGCCAATGCGTGCGTGGTACGATATTTTGGAAATGAATATCGACCGAAAAGTAGATAAAGCAGCGCTGATCGCTTCTAGTCAAAGGATTCAATCGCTTATTGATGAGCAAATAGCGGAAGGTATTCCTGCTGACAAGATTCTTTTGGCGGGCTTCTCTCAAGGAGGAGCAGTGGTCTACCATGCGGCTTTGACTTACTCAAAGCCGTTGGCCGGTCTTGTAGCCTTGTCGACTTATATGGCTACTTTTGAAGAGATTAATAGCGCTAAAGCGCCAGCAAATGCGGCATTACCTATATGGGTCGCACATGGCGCTATGGATGAAGTTGTTGCATTACAATTGGGTGAACAAGCAATTTCTGCTTTACACGAAATGAATTATGAGACTGAGTGGCACACTTTTCCGATGGGGCACGAAGTCGTTTTAGAAGAGATAGAAGCGCTAGGCAGCTGGATGATAAAGCAGCTGGCTATCTAACGTTGGAGATATACATGAAAATTACAAAAGACAAAGTTGTTTCGTTTCATTATGCATTAGTCAATGCGGATGGCGAAGTGTTAGATGGGTCCCGTGATGGTAATCCATTGCCATACTTGCATGGACATCAGAATATCGTTCCCGGCTTAGAGGCCGCGATGACAGATCATGAAGTGGGTGACAAGTTTGAAGTAAAAGTTGCACCAGAACAGGGGTATGGACAGAGAGATGAAGCGAAAGTCTCTCTTGTTGATCGCGCTTCGTTCGCGGGTTTTACTGAGCTTAGCGAAGGTATGGTTTGTCAGATGGAAGATGAGCAGGGTGAACCTCAATTTGTTGCAATAACTAAAATTGATGAACAAGAGGTGACTGTGGATGCTAACCACCCTTTTGCTGGCCTTGAATTGAATTTTGATGTCGAAGTAATGGAAGTGAGGGACGCTACAGAAGAGGAACTGTCGGCGGGTAGAGTTGATCTATAGTATCAGCTGAGGCCTGAAGTGCTTAGAAAGGCACTAGGTATATAGATCTTCGAGCAACCTACTTGAGCTATTGTTGCACGATATATAGTTATACAGACATCGTTATTGGAGACACAGATGCGTTTAATTCTTGCCATACTCATTCCATGGCTGCAGTTTTTTACTATAGGGCGTCCAATCGCGGGCATAATCTGTTTAGTGCTACAGATCACACTTGTTGGCTGGATTCCCGCAGCCATATGGTCGGTTTATGCGCTAAGCCAATATAAAACAGACCAAAAAATTAAAGATGCGCTAGATAAGTAGCTTTCAACTAGCTAGCCCATACAGTTACTAAGCCGTTTTTACGGCTTTTTTTATGCCTGCTATTTGACCTTTTCCTGCCACTCCAAATCACCAATCTGCACTTTTAGCCATTCAAAACCGATACGTTTAGCTACCGCGGCTGCTCCATCCAGACTTTTAAATTCACGCTCCGATTTTGAACGTTGTAGTTCCAGCGTAAAGACTTCGTCCTGTTTAGTGACAAATTTCAGCGTCCAACCACGTGCCATTGAGATAGGAATTGCTTGGCATGAATCGAATACGCCAGCCTTAAATAGTAATCTCACTTCCTTTTCTTGCATCGTCACATCCTCGTTAATGAAGTATCTTTATTGTCTATTGATAAGTCTATATTAAATATTGCTTTATTGCAAGTTAGTTGTGATGATTTTGTTTCTGTAAGTTGTTGAAAAATATAGAGAAAATAATATTTTTTGAGATTTTATAAAAGGCAGGTTTTTTTATGCTTAACTTGTTGAATTAAAAGGGTTTTTGATGGTTTTGTTTTGTATGAGTTTTATTTGTTTTAATTAGCTATTAATTGTTTGAAACTAATTTAAAATCACTCGAAAGCTGTTTTTGATAAGTTGAAGTGTTTATTTGAAGTGTGAGTTGAATATTTTGTGTTGTTACGTCAGAAAAAGCGTTGATTATGCCTAGGTGGGAAATACTTCAATGGTTGAGGGGGAGGGGCGAATTACTAGAGGTTGAATTGTTTAGACAAAAAGAAGGGCTTATTTCTAAGCCCAATACTCGATTAAAAGCGCTTAACGGTTAAGTTGTTGCTCAACTCTGATTAAGATGGCACGAGTGTGCTCTGTCGCATCATCAGACTGCAATATCAAAGGCGAGATCTTAAATGTATCTAAGAAGTCGACCATAAATGTTGCCGAGTTCATTTTTTGTAGTTGTTCACTTGTCCAGGCGCGTACTTGATAAGACATACTTCATTACTCCTAAACCGGTTTTTTGGTGCGGTCCATGCGGATACCAACTGTCCCCGATACGAAATCGGAAATAATCGATAGTAAAGTTATGGTTCATTCTGAGCATTTATTCAAATGGGATGAGATCAATATAAAATTATTTCATTTTCATCAGTAGACAGTTTCTTGAGCTACATCAATATTCACTAATGTGTAAAAGGGTAATCTAGCTTCCAATAACTACGAGTATTACGGAATAATTTTGCGAGGGTGTCGTAATGGTTGATGTATATAGTATGGAAGTATTGGTTCCTAGCTTGGCAATGATTGTTGGTATGACTGCAGCAATGGTCTGGGGATTCTTTAAAGTTCGCGATTTGATGAACGAAGATCAAAAGAAGTAATTTGTATATACCACTCCAGAGGTTGATGTCACCTTCCTCAAAAGTCGGTAAATTATCTTGCTGAAAAAGATCACTTAGGTGGTCTTTTTTTGTGTCTGAGTATAATTATCCCTCTTAACGCTTCCACGTGTGTAAATTCTTCGGTGTTACACCTTAGGCTAAACCTTGTTTAATGTCTGGTTATATTGTGTACACTGGTTCTGAGGTTGAGGCAGGTTTTGGTACGAGAGCTTGCTAATGAGTAACTACCTTATATAAAAATAAAGGAGATGACCGTGAGTGAAAGTAGAGAACGAGGCTTTTACAAAGTTCGTTATGGCCAACGCTGGATCGCCGCTTTTTGGTGTGGAGATCTTTGGGGGTTGCCTGACGAAATGAAGCCAGGAGAGGAGGGGTGGGAAGCTGTATTGGACCAAAACCCTGATGAAATTGGCGATTATATTCCTATGCCAATAGCAATGAATAGCTAATCTTTAGGTCGACACCTTAGGATGTCGACCTATGATCAAATATGTAGCTCTATCGTTAAAAAAGGTATTTTCCTGCTGTTGCTATCGTTGCCGTTATAAGCCCAAGCGTTAAGTTAACGGCAACAATCAGCCTAATTTTATTTAACTGTTCAGCTGCTTCAGGCCAACTTTCTTTAGCTATAGCTACTTTAAGCTTACGAAAAGGGTTGAAGTACAAGTGTCCAAAGATAGCCATCATTAAATAGCCAGTCCCCAGCATCATATGTATGTGCATGCCGATATTAGAAAAGCCGCCTAAAAGAGCAATCATACCGTGCCCGCTGATAACCAATACCGCAATTGAAATCCATACCCATTTGAAAAAGATTGAAAAGACTCCTGACCAGAGTTGTAGTCGTAAAGGCGGTTCGAGTATCTGAGCAGCGACAGGGCGGAGGCATTGGTAAGCGAAAAACATGCCGCCGACCCAAATAATGGCGGAAAGTATGTGTAAAGCAAGAAACGCAGACATCTTGATCTCCTTGTTTTAGGTGTTTGAAGCTGACTTTAATTTAGGAAGCAGGGCTATGGTTAGGGTTAATTGATTTATAGCTACATTCTGTATTAAACGTTAATGAGTATGTTACAAGCTAAACCCCGCCACTGCACAGATTATCAACCCAGCAAAATTTATGGATAGGTGACTGTTAAAATGCCATCGTGTTTCATCTGCTGCTGATCGATGTTTGAATACGTATCAGATTCAGCGACAGAACTGTGTGATCACCACGGAGGAGGTGTTGTTTTATCGAAGAGATTTGATCGCTTTTAGAATGACAAATTTTTTGTTGCTTGCAATGGTTTCGCAGTTACCAAAAATTCTCTTAAGGATTTGATGATAACCTAAGTGGCGATTGCCAATGACCCATAACTCTCCACCTTTTTTTAGCACGTTGTTTGATTCACGAAACATCTGTTTGGCAATAAAGTCACCAACAACGTTTTGTTGATGGAAAGGGGGATTGTTTAGAACTAAATCATATTGGTTCTTATCTAAACCTTGTAAACAATCGGTTGCAAGGTAGGTAGCTTTGCGTTCTTGACCAAAAGTAGATTCAAAATTTTCTTGTGCTGATGCAACTGCCATAAACGATTCGTCAACGAAGCTAATAGACGCATCTGGATTTTTATCAGCTGCGATTAACCCTACTACGCCATTGCCACATCCAAGATCGATAATGTTTTGGTAGCCATTCGATGAAGGAATGTGTTGTAGGAAAAAGCGTGTCCCTATGTCTAAGCTATCACGCGAAAAAACAGCGGCGTGATTACTGATTTTGTAAGCAGTATTTTCTAGTGTGTAAACTGAAGGAAAGGGCGATAAGGTGCTTTTCTGCAGTAGGTCTACTTTAGGGAATATTAAGCGAGCTTTCTTTCGGGCCAAAGAGGTTTTTGTGGAACCAATAATATTTTCAAATAGCTTCAGTGTAGAGTTGTGAATCGATTTTACCATTCCTCCCGCAACAATAACGCTATCTTCATGCAGAAGAGGTTTTAAGCGGCATAGTTGATCCTCTAACATAGCGAGGCTTTTGGGGATTTTCAGCAAAACAAGATCGAATTGGGTTTGAGGATATTCAAGGCTAGTGTGAAGTTTTACTGCATCACTATCTATATTGTTGTCATCGGCGTTAGCCAGAGTGCCCCGATGAGATAGCCAAGAGTCACTGATCGCTTCTGGAGAAAACTGCTGTAATGAAATGCTCAGTGCACCAAATTGGTCATTAATAATGAGCGTACGAGTGTTTTCATTTATAAGGTTGCTGTCAGTAATCTGTTGCAGGATGTATTCATCAGCAGCGTCCCAAGCTCGGAGTTGTTCTTTTGCTCGGCGAGGGAAACGAGATAACTTTACGCTGCCAAAAGTCGTGCTTAGTATTTCCATTTTGACCTGTACTGTAGTGGAAAGCAGAAAAGGTGATTTTATCACAGGCAGTGCAGCAAGTGCCCGGGCTCTCGCCCGGGATGGATTATTTTGTATAGGTTAAATGGAAACTGACAGGAACTGAAAAAGAGATAGAGGGAAGTTTAGCTATATCTTTAAGCGTAGTGATTCCTCCATCTAGGGAAAAGTCAGATGCCTGGATAGAAATTGGGCTCAGTGAGGAAACAATCATCTTGGAATCTGAAAGTTTAATGATATTTACATCGGCTGAGACCTCTTTTTCAATGCCGTGTAAGTTGAGAACGCCAGTTACTTTCTGACGAGTAACATCACCTATTTTCTGTAATCCTAAATGCTTCATATCTAGCTGAGCCAAAAATGTAGAGGTGCTGTATTCACTAGTCTCGAATAGGAGATCTTTCATTCGTTGGTCGCGGATCTCTATTCCGCTATCAATCGAGGTGAGGTCAAGGGTAAGTTTAGCTTCACCTTGATCGTTAATTGAGCTGCTGAAATGTTGAAAGCGGTGGGTTTCTATGACTTTATCTTTTTTAATAGAAGAAAAACTAAAATCAGATTCCGTATTATTTAATTGCCAATCGGCGATTGCAGTGCTTGAGACGAGTAAGGCTGAGCTGAAAGCGATCCATTTAAACATATTAAACATCCTTGTTTTTGTAGTATGTTGCTTGGATTTTAAACAGTTGTTTAAATAAGTCTATGCCCCTTAGCTATAAACGGAGCATTGTTATTGTCTATATATTTAATTTTTATGAATTTTTTAGAATTCTTTTGACCTAAAGGTAAATAATCTATATAAAATAATGTATATACATTCGATGTGCTTTAGATGTGCGTTGGGGATGCGTTGTATTTGCTGTATTCTTGCAATCAGAAGATGTTTGAGATCGCATGACATGACTGAAAAAAAGAAGACAAAAGCGAAAAAGAAAAACAGCCAGTTGGTTATTCGTATTAATGATGAACAGAGAGATGAATTTGTCTCGTTGTGCGAAGAACTAGACACCAGCGCCGCACGAGAGATACGTCGTTTTATACGTGGTTTTCTTGCAGAACATGATCAAGAAGAAGGGTAACTAACGGATTGTAAATGTTCTTCTCACATTATAAATAGGTAAGGGGATTTTTCAGATGGCTAAAGTTAAAACAAAAGAAGTTAAGAAAGAGATCAAAGCACGTAAAGCAAAAATTGCTAAGCACGAAACTAAGTTGAAAGGGCTTAAGAAGCTGCTTAAAAAAGCTAAGTAATAAACTTCTTATACAGTTTTGAACCAAGGAAGCGGTTTCGCGACGCTTCCTTACTTTGCTTTCTTTATAGCGCTATCCCTAAATATGCCTTTCTGTTGGGCAGTCACTTCATTTTATCGTAATCTGACTAATCGTTGTTTCAGTTCTTTCCAATCAGTATTACCATGCTCTATTGTCATAACACTGTTTTGAAATTCTGAGAATATAAGGGACTAAATTCGTCAGTTCCCAAATGGAGATTGTCATGTTCGGATTTGAAATTACAGCGGCCGTTGTTGTCGTGCTCGCACTAATATTTATTTTTTCTGGGGTTAAAATGGTCCCGCAAGGCTATAACTGGACAACTGAAAGGTTCGGCCGTTATACCAAAACTCTCCGCCCTGGTTTGAACCTCATTATTCCTTTTGTCGACCGAGTGGGCACAAAACAAAATATGATGGAGCAAGTACTGGATGTACCGCCACAAGAAGTTATCAGTGCGGATAATGCACAGGTCACTACGGATGCGGTTTGTTTCTATCAAGTGTTAGATGCAGCTCAAGCAAGCTATGAGGTTAATGATCTGTATCGGGCGATGCAGAATTTAGTGATGACAAATATCCGTGCAGTATTAGGATCGATGGAATTGGATGAGATGTTGTCGAATCGCGATAGTATTAATAGCCTTTTGCTGAATAAAGTCGATGAAGTGACCGACCCGTGGGGAGTTAAAGTAACTCGAGTCGAAATCAGAGATATTTCGCCTCCTCATGATCTTGTTGAAGCGATGGCTAATCAGATGAAAGCTGAACGAGAAAAACGTGCAGCGATTCTTACTGCCGAGGGTGAGCGTGAAGCAGCAATTCAGGTTGCTGAAGGTGAAAAACGTGCGGCAATTTTGACCGCGGAAGGTGAAAAAGAGGCGGCTTTCCGTGAAGCGGAATCTAGGGAACGACTGGCGATGGCGGAAGCGAGAGCAACCAAAGTGGTTTCTGAAGCGATCGCCCAAGGAAATCCACAGGCGCTAAATTATTTTGTGGCACAGAAATATACAGAGGCACTACAAGGTATAGGTGCAAGCGATAATGCTAAAGTTGTTATGATGCCTCTTGAAGCAAGCAGTGTGATTGGTTCGATTGCGGGTATTAGCGAATTACTCAAAGAAACGAAAGTAGGTTCATAGATGGTTGAGCAACTCGAATCACTTACATACTGGCATTGGATTATTTTGGCACTTTTATTATTGGGTGGTGAAGCCCTCGGTGCTGCAGGGTTTATGATCGGTATTTCTATTTCAGCGCTGGGGGTCGCGCTGTTAATGGCGCTTGGTATTGTCGTTGATTGGCAGATACAATTCCTTCTGTTTGCGCTGTTATCGGTTGTTGCATCTATTGTTTTTTGGAAGTTTTTTAGCGTTAGCTCAGAGAATGATGATGCAGGAATGATTAATAATCGTGCTGCTCAGTTGATTGGACGAACGTTGACTTTAGAACATGATGTTGAGAACGGCCAAGGTAAGCTGCAAATAGGCGATACGTTTTGGAAGATTGTCGCTCAGCAGGATCTTAAAGCTGGCACCTTAATAGAAATTCATGGGGCCGAAGGAATGGTACTGCTTATTAAAAAAGTATAATTCTTCTAATCAGTAGCCATCATTGTTCTTGCGGGCGTGATGGCTGCAGACGTTCTATCTGTTAGATTAATAACTGTGCTTAAGTATCTGAATCATTACCCTGAAAATATTAGAACCCAGGCCCAAAAACTCCTTGATGAGGATAGGATGAGAGAGTTATTGACTCAAAAGTATCCTCATCGTCATTCGATCCAGAGTAATCGTGCACTGTATGATTACGCTATGGATTTGAAAAAACGCTTTATGCGTAAATCCTCTCCTCTTAGTAAAGTACAATATAGCGATAAGGTTTCTGCTTTAAATGCATTAGGTACTCATAGCCGCGTTTCACGTGTGCAAGGTGGGAAGCTTAAAGCTAAAAAAGAGATTCTTATCGACAGTCGTTTTAAATCTATGCCTGAAGAGTTCTTACGCATGATTGTGGTGCATGAACTAGCACATATAAAAGAGATGGATCATAACAAAGCTTTCTACCAGCTATGTTTGTATATGGAGCCACAATATCATCAGTATGAACTTGATCTTCGTCTCCATCTTACGTGGCTAGAGTATTCTCAATTATAAGGCTAGCCCGGTATTTAGCCTTACCGGTTGTATAGCTAGTATAAAAATTTATTAAAATTCGCCTGGGTTGGGAGAGCGAAGAGGTGTTTAAGCTTGTTGCTAAAGCGGGGATTACTTATTCTCAAGGCTATCATTTGGGTAAGCCAACACCGTATCTAGCGAAAGTGATAAATAGGTCTCTTACCTAAACTATAATTTTTGATAAAACGCAGATGCAGATACTGTCCTATGCTTTAGATAAGCATTACGTGAATGGACAGTTGCTATGCGGTTTATTATTAGCGTCATTTTTTTGGGGTTTCTTTTAGTTGGATGTAATACGTTTCCCGAAAAGTTAGAGAGCGCCAGCAAGGTGGAACTTCTTCCTTTTGACGAGGTTGGGGATATGGATTTAGAACCGACTAATTATCAAGCGCTCTGGGGAGGAGTGATCGCTAAAACAGTGAATTTCACCGATCGAACACAGATTGAAATTATTTATTTTCCATTGAATAGTCGTGGAGAGCCACAAACACATAAAAAGAGTTTAGGGCGATTTAGGGCTTATGTGGGCGATTTTGTTGATCCGTTTGTATATCGACCGGGCAGAACGGTCACCATTTTAGGTACTTTAGGTGTTCGTGAAAAAGGTTATGTTGGACATTACTCTTATGACTATACCGTCTTACACTCTATTGAATTGCACCTTTGGAATAACCCAAAAGAGCTACCAATCCCCGCGATGATTGAACAACAACTTGAGTTAGGTTCTCCGCCAGTATTCAGTTACCAGTAATCGGTAATGTGCTTTAGTGCTGTCTGTTGAGAGAGTGACCAATGTAACAAATAAGGCACCGCTAAAATCTATACTTTGGCATTGAAATGCTTATGTTGTTTAAAATATGGATGCTTTCTTCTATGACTGTGGGTACTATTGCCGCCTCCCAATATACAAGGTTTACAGCGTGATCGAACAATTGTGGTTTTATCTAGCCGCGGGTCTATTCGCCATCGTTTGTCTGGTTTTTTTATTAAAGAAAAAACTTAGTGCCAAAACGCTTGATCAAGGTTTATCGCATAAAGAAAAAATGTTTACTTCAGTATTAGAAAAGGCTGTCGGTGGGCAATATACAATTTATTGCAAAGTACCGATGTTAGATGTCTTTGAGGCAACTGCAGTGAAATCTGAGCGGGCAAAGCGAAAAGCATTAAGGCCTTTATTAGGCAGACAATTTGATTATATCGTTTGTGATGTAAACACGAAGAAGATTGTGTGTGCCGTCGAGCTAGATGATCATCATTACGAGAATAAGAAACATCAAAAAAATGATCTATTGGTTGAAGATATTTGCTTAGACACTAAGCTTCCTCTTCTTCGAGTAGCACCTCAGAATGGTTATAATCTAGTAGAAATTATTGAAAGGTTCGAGCGCACGATTTCTGCGACGGAGGTCGATTCTCTGTGCGAATTGCCGGCAAAATTCAATCTGCAAGTTACTTCTGCTTTTTGTTTAAGTAAGGCGCAAGCCGCATAATTTTAGTGGGTAATTTCGTCTCTGTTTCTTCGTTGAGAAGCATTCTTTTTGATGCTCGATCATTTTCCAAGTGCAAGCCATAATCCGACAGCGACCATTAAAGTGCCAGCAATTCTGTTCATTAGCCTTACGTTATTTCGTTCCATCAATAGATGACGTAAAAGTTTCCCGCCACTGGCATAGATGATTAGGCAGACAAATTCTAAAAGTAAAATCATCGCAACTAAAATGGCAAGTTGAGGGACCATGGGCAACGATGCATCAATAAAAGGGGGAAGAAGCGTGACAAAAAATGCCCAGCCCTTTGGATTTGCCACCGCCGTAAGAAAGCCATTAAGGGCTAATTGCTTCCCTGAAATGTTGGTTTTCTCTTCTCCCGGTTCTGTTAAGACTAATTTTCCTCGAGAACGAAACATTTCGTAGCCTATCCAGCATAAGTAGGCACCGCCTCCTAGTTTAAGAAAGGTAAAGGCATCAGGGTATTTAAGCATTAATGTGGCAACACCCAGTGCAGCGGATGTTGCTACTAGCCCCACGCCGATCAGTTCGCCCCACATCATATGTAAGCTTCGTTTCACTCCAATGGAAATTCCTAAACTAAGTGCCAAGGTCATACACATTCCTGGCGTGATAGATACAAAGAAGAAGGTAGGAATAAACAGGGATAATAACGTTAGTGACATAGGTAGTTGAAAGTCCAGTCGGTTTATTACGGTGGATAGAATTACTACATTACGGCTTAACAAATCAATAAAAAGTCTAATATCTCGTATTTTTTCTAAACTTATTCTTTAGGGATAAAAAACAAACAGTTTCTTTAAGGCCCCTAGTTATGGGCTCTACAAGGAGTAGTCATAAGTAGCTAACATACTTATCCACAGAAAGTGGGGGTAAAAATAATGAGTTAATTACTTGTAAAAACTGCATTTTGTACAGGTTGTTGTAGCCGACGATGTTTTTTTAATAATTTTTAAAAAAAGGTTGCATTTGATTTTTTCATCAACGGGTAACCAACAGGGTTAAAAAGTAGTCAGTTGCTCCGGGGCTATGTAATACGGGCTTTGTGGAGGATGTCCATAATTAGTCTACATACTTATCCACAGTTTTTGGGGAGAACCACTGGATGCTCAATCTGAGGCGTTTAATTAAGAGTATTCAGAAGGAATAGATAGGCGCTATGCTTCAATTAAGTCAGGGGGATGGCCGTTTCCATCTCTAGTTTCTTGTTTAAACGCTTCACACAGTGGATAAATTGGTCATTTGCTACAGGTCGACTGAAGTAATAGCCTTGTGCATAGTTACATCCTGTTTCTATAAGGAAGTTGAATTGTTCCTCTTTTTCTACACCTTCAGCCGTGGCTTTATAACCAAGGTTATGTGAGAGCGCGATAATCGCTTGGGATATCTGGATATCGTTTTTATCTTCAGGGATATCACTGATAAATGAGCGATCAATCTTAATGATATTCAATGGTAAGCGCTTCATATAGCTCATGGAGGAGTAACCTACGCCAAAGTCATCTACTGATATCGTGTGTCCTGCGTTTTTTAGGGTGTTTAAATAAAGAATGTTGCGTTCTGTTTGATCCATTAAATAGCGTTCTGTGATCTCTATATCGATACAAGAGGCCTTTACGTTTTCCTCGTCTAATATCGATTTGAAAGTGTCCGCTAAATTCCCTTTTTGAAATTGGATACTGGAAACATTAATCGAAACCGCGTTGAGATTAAGCCCTTGGCTTTGCCACTCTTTAAAGCAGATACATGCTTCACGGAGTACCCAGAGCCCAATCTCGTGGATCAAGCCATTTTCTTCAGCGATCGGGATGAAATATTCAGGAGAGATCATACCCATATCAGGGTGATCCCAACGTATCAAGGCTTCCGCATGGCTAACCGTGCAGCTGTGCAGATCAATGATGGGTTGGAAATGCAGTGAAAACTGATTCAACGTCAGTGCTTCTCGAAGTGCGGCATCTGTTTTTAAACGCTTTTCAGTTCGTTCTGATAGTGACTGGGTATAGTAGCGGAAGCGATTCCTTCCTAGCTCTTTGGCACGATACATGGCGATATCGGCATGCTTTATTAGGGTGTGTATATCTTCACTATCATCAGGATAGAGTGCGATACCAATACTTGCGCTTACATTAAGCGTATGACCCATGACCTTAAAAGGATGTTGAACAGTATCGATGATATCTTGCGCTATGCGAGCAGGGGACTGTTCATCTTCGAATGATTCTAAAACCACGACGAATTCATCCCCGCCAATACGCGCTAAGGTATCTGTTCTTCGTAGTCGTTCATCTATGTTGTTACCTACTTGGCATAAGAGTTCGTCACCAATATGGTGACCGAGAGAGTCATTTACATATTTAAAACGATCGAGATCGATAAATAGAACGGCTACTTGACTAGTCTGCCTAGATGCAAGATCAATGGCATGCCCTAGACGATCTAATAGGTGAGAACGGTTGGGAAGTCCGGTCAAAAGATCGTGGTTCGCCATGTGTTGAGCCGTTTCTTTCTGCGCTTCAAGTTGTTCGTTGATAAAGGCGAGTTCTGTATTTTTGTCTGATATTTCGTTTCTATGCAGGCTAAGCTGCCGATATCGTAAGATCACAAGAAGTAAGATAATGCTGAAGCCGAGAAGTAGCTTCCAAATCAGGCTATGATCAATCGCTTGTTCATAGCGAACCCCTAACCAGTTGTTTCGAATGCGGCTGTGAATACTTTCCGGTGTGGATTGAATCACTTTATTAAAAATATTGGCGAGTAAAGGTTCGTCGTTTCTCGCTGCAATGCCAACGCTCCAGTCATAATCAAATTTACCACTGATCTTAAGGTCACCCGGAAACTCGTTTTGGATGTGGTAGCTTAGTGTTGGAACCGAATCTAAAAAACCTAAGAGTTTGCCTTGTCGGACTTTTTCTAACCCTTCTTTGATGCTATCGAGTTCAACTAATTTAATCTTAGGGTATTTCTTATGGATGATTTTCCCAGGGGAGTAGCCCTTAATAATGCCAATGTATTTGTTTTCTAAGTCATTGAAGCTGGTAAAGAATAATTGATCTTGCTGGGTCGCTAGTGCCAGTGATGTCTTGATATAAGGCTGTGTAAAAGTGAGGAATTTTCGACGGTCGGGGCGATTACTCGCGAGCGCTAACATATCGCAATGGCGTAAACGAACGAACTTGAGAGATTCCTCCCATGAGGTGGTTTTTACGACATCGATAGGAATCCCGATCTGCTGAGAAAAATAGCTTAAATACTCTGAAGAAATTCCGCTGTGCTTATCGTTAACAAACCCCTCAAAAGGGAGCCAATTAGGGTCAATACAGGTTTTGATACTCTTTTTTTGATTTAAATATTGTTGTTCTTGGATATTAAACAGCGCCGAGTTTTCACTAGGAGTAGGGAACGATATGTTTAGCCAGCGCTCAGTGAGTTTTTTGCTTTCCTCAATGGTGACTGTATTTAATGCCTTCTGAATAATGTCAGCTAATACAGGCATGCCTGCTCTAGCAGCCATATGGACTTCATTGATGCCAAAATCAACAGCGAAGGTCGGTTTAAGGCCGTGTATGTTATTTTCATTTAAAAAATGGCTGATCAGAGCTGTACTTTCAATAATGGCATCGGCTTGTCCAGTGACAACAGCATCAATAGCTTCAATGGTTGTATTAACCAGCAAAATATTGATGCCAGCATGGTCTTTTTCTAATTGATCTAGGTAAGAATACCCTTTGGGGACCGCGAGTATTTTCCCAAACAGGTCGTCCATGCCTCTTATATCCGTTCGGCCTGAATGGGTGAAAGCGTAATGTCTTAGTTTTATATAGGGCGAGGTGAAGTGCATGCGTAGTTCTCGCTTAGCACTCCAATAAATTGCAGGTAACAGGTCAATGCGCTGGTCAAGTTGCATGGTCAGTAATTCATCCCATGTAAACCCGCTAATGGCTTGGAACTTTAAGCCGGTACGCTCTGATATAAGTTTAAGGTAATCGCTAGCAAGCCCCTGATGGCGTCCATCTTTCATAAAATCGATGGGGGCCCAATCCGTCTCTACTCCTACTCGGATATAGGAGTGGGATGCAATAAATTCTTTTTCTTGAGCAGTGAACTCGATAGAAGGTGTAGCGTTTGCTGGCAGTGAAAGGGCTAGCAAAATAGCGAGCATCGAAACTATAAATAGCGCTTTGCAATGTTGTTTTATAGTGATGCATGCGTTCATAGCGACTACGGCACCGAAAAGTTGTAGAAAAAATGACCTATATTTATATTACATTGAATACTCGATTAAAACAGTTGTTTAATGTGACAGAAATGTTACGCCATGGCGTTGAAAAGAAGAAAACAAAGGAATGGATGAATGAACAAGGGGCAAACTGTACTTCGCATGTTAGGAAGCATCATAAGCGTATTTATTGTATTGATGATGACGGCTTGCTCCGCCGGCAGCTATCGAAACCAAGTAGACAATGAATATTATATTTTGGATGTTGATAAGGGGCTTCTCTGTATTGAAAAGAAAGCCAAATGTCATCGGCTTTCGTTAATAGTTCCTTCCTATCGTGAACAGATTATTGTACAAGGTTATGACCTGCCTAATAAGGCTTATCGTTGGGGCGAAGAGCAGTTAATAGAGTTATTACTTAACCCGCCTAATGCTCAATATAGACCAGAAAAACTGAGCAACACGATTTATCGCATTCCGCCTCACTTTTCCACGCATAGTGTTTGGGATGTCTTGGCATTGGAACAGTATGATTTATATGAGCGTGGGGATGATCGGTTTGGTGGTTTTGAGTTGGTGCCAATACCGCGCCGCTATTAATAGCGGTTATTAAAAAGGTTAGCTGATCACTGTTGTATGATTACAGGTGTATGATCATTAATGTCTTAATAGATTGAGCAACAAATCAGCTTACTTAGCACACAAAACATGCTACCTTTCGCGGCCATTTTTTTCTGAAGAACGATTATGATTGCCGGCTTTGACTATGGAAGCTCTAACTGCGCTATTGGGGTAATGAACTCAGAGCAGAGTATAGAGTTAGTCCCTTTATATAAAGATCAATGTTTCTTACCTTCGACGCTATATGCATTATCAAGAGATCTCATATGTGAAGGTGTTGCTCGTCAGATAGGCGATGCTAACCAACGCGATTCTTACATGAAGGCGCGCGTTAATCAGTTACGTTTAGCCTCTTCAACTCGTTTATCTCTTGGCATCCTCTCTCATGAACAAACATTGTTTGTTGGAGAAGAAGCGATTGAAAACTATATAGAGTTACCTGAAGAAGGTTATTTCATTAAATCTCCAAAATCTTTTTTGGGTGTCAGTGGTCTCCAGGCACAGCATCTTGCGTTCTTTGAAGACATTGTCACAGCAATGATGTTTCAAATTAAGCAAGCAGCTGAGATGCGTCTACAAAGCGAGATTAAACAGACGGTAATAGGACGTCCGGTTAATTTCCAAGGTAGCGGTGGTGAGGCAGCCAACCAGCAAGCGTGCGGCATTTTGTTGAGAGCTGCTGAACGGGCAGGGTTTGAATCGACAGAGCTACTCTATGAGCCACTCGCTGCTGGAATCGACTATGAAGCTCGGTTAACCGGTAATAAAACGGTACTCGTCGTTGATGTTGGCGGAGGGACAACCGACTGTTCAGTTGTAAAGATGGGGCCTGACTTTAGAAATAAAGCCGACCGGCAAGCGGATTTTCTTGGTCATAGTGGTGCCCGTATTGGCGGTAATGATCTTGATATTAATCTCGCTTATCGTGCTCTTATGCCAGTATTGGGGATGGGAGGTAAATTAAAAAACGGTTTGCCTTTACCTTCGCAACCCTATTGGAATGCGGTTTCTATCAATGATATTCCTTCGCAAGTTGACTTTAATAGCCAGCAGAATATCTCGCTAATGCAGCAGATGAAACGAGATGCCGTGGAGCCCGCAAAGCTAGCACTGCTATTAAAGCTGCAGGAGCAGAAACAAAACTACCAACTGGTTCGAAGTGCCGAGTTAGCGAAGATCGGTTTGTCGGATGAGACTTTGTATGAGGTGAATCTAGGCTATTTGGAGAAAAGCCTAACGCATAAAGTGGATAGAGACCTTTATGAACTGGCAATAGAGAGGCCTGTTGCGAAAATAATAGATCTTATGCGTGAAGTCTTGTGCCAAGCTCAGTGCACTCCTGATTTAGTATACGTGACAGGTGGCACGACAAAGTCGCCAGCAGTGCGTCAAGCAATCGCCTCCATGTTAGGAGATATCGACGTTATTGATGGTGACCATTTTGGTAGCGTGACCGCAGGTTTAACGCGTTGGGCTGAAAAAATCTACCGCTAGTTAAAGAATGCTGGCTGCTACTTTGTAGATCTATCCACCATATATGGTGCTACCAGTAGACCCCGCAGGCAATACTAGCAGGGAAGATCTATTCAGTAATGTTGCTGTATCTAAAGGCG
This sequence comes from Neptuniibacter victor, assembly GCA_027943745.1. Classification (GTDB taxonomy): domain Bacteria; phylum Pseudomonadota; class Gammaproteobacteria; order Pseudomonadales; family Balneatricaceae; genus Neptuniibacter; species Neptuniibacter victor. Next base: position 684,848 of record AP025763.1, read on the forward strand.
TGTAAGCTTTCGGTTTGATTGTATAAAAAGAGAATAAAGTTTAGTTACCGGGATAGAGCGCTCATTTTTATGATTAAAAAACAGCGATAAAAATGGTCTTTTTTACACTGTAAAGACTTGACACAGGCGCATCATAGAATCTTTTTACAAAAAACAAATCACAGGGTTAAAAAATAACCAGATCCTTTGAAGCCTTTGTTTTATGGGGTTTAAGAGGGTTGTCCCAAAATAATATACAAAGTTATCCACAGAAAGCTGGGGTAAGTTTTTTGTATTTAAAAAAAGATGTTTGCCTTGTTGTATATGTGAACATTTATTCAAATTTTCGATTGCCGAAACGCATTCGAAAATCGCGCGGTGTTAATCCTGTTATTTTGATAAATACTTTTCTAAAAGCACTGATATCTTCATAGCCTACGCGTAAAGCCACGCGCTCGACTGTCTCTTGTGTACTTTCCAGAAATTCACATGCTTTTTGTATACGCAGTTGCTGTAGGTATTGGTTAGGCTTTATGCCGGTCGCATTAACAAACTGCCGTAAGAATGTCCGCTCGGTGAGAATACAGATCTCTGCCATCTGCGGGACGGAGATAGGCTGTTGAAAATGTTTCTGTAGATGATGCTGTACTTTGAGAATTGGGGCACTGCCATGATCAAGCTTAGGCACGAAAGTGCGATAATAACGCTGCTCTCTTTGGCCTGTATCCACGACCAAGCTTTTACCGAGTTGTCGCATCACTTTAGGATGAGTGAATTGAGCAACCAGCTCTAATCCTAAATCTAGCCACGCCATTAATCCGCCTGCACTAATAATGTCACCATCGTTGATCAAGATTTTGTGGCTTTCTAAACAGACCTCCGGATAGCGTTGGCTAAAATCATCAGCAAGATGCCAGTGCGTGGTGGCAGGTCGACCTTCCAGTAGGCCTGTTCTCGCTAGGATAAAGACTCCCGCACAAACTGAACAGATAAGGCTCCCCTGTTTGTGACGGTTGGATAACCACGACAGTAGATCGCTAGAGGGGTGTTTATGGTATTCGCCTTCAAGGCATGGAGGGATGATAACGATCTGCACGTCAGGGAGGGTAGGGGAAGCGTGGTTATCCTCCTTAAAAAATACTACTTCGCATTCGAAACGCTGCTCAAGCTCATACTCGCTGCAGATACGGTTCGCTAGCAGAAACAACTCTTTTAAACCCGCTACGGCTGATTCCATCACTCCAGGATAGTGGGCTATACCAATGTGAATAATCATTTGTCAGTTTTTGCTCGTTATAAGCCAAATTTGACTCCAGTATAAAATGGCAAATTCAGAAAAAATAGGGAGGTAGCAATACGTAATATCAAACTTGATAGGAATTTAGACGATGAAAAATACAGCATTACTATTGGTTGATTACCAAAATGATTATTTTCCAGAAGGGAAATGGGAGCTAGAAGGGATAGATTTGGCGGCGGCTAATGGAGCTATGCTGCTAGAGCGATTCCGTCATAAAAACTTACCTGTCGTGCATATTCGGCACGAGTTTGAATCGCATGATGCTCCTTTTTTTGTAGCGGGTTCTGACGGTGCAAAGATTCATACTAGTGTTGCTGCGCAGGAAGGCGAGCCGGTTATTTTAAAACACAGCGCCAATAGTTTTAAGGGCACCGATTTAAAATCTCTTTTGGACGAATTGGAAATACAGCGCGTTATTATGATTGGTGCGATGAGCCATATGTGCATTGATGCCGCGACAAGGGCTGCTGCCGATTATGGGTACGAGGTTATAGTCGCACAAGATGCCTGTGCGACTGTTGAGCAGACTTTTAATGGTGTAACGGTGCCTGCTAAGCAGGTACATGCGTCTTTTATGTCAGCATTAGGGTTCGCCTATGCGGAAGTTTTGGATACCGCAACGCTACTAGAGCGGCTATAAAGCAGAAGAGAGTTGGGTGGCTAGGCTCTATGAGGCAGATACTTAGAGCCTATTTGTAGGCCGATTATTTATGTTTGGATACTATTTATGGGCGGAAATAGGGGTTATAAGATCCAGGGCTCTATGTTGAAAGTCCTCTGCATTAATCTCTTGTAGTGCTTTATCAAACTCAGCTTTACGTTTTACCCAAGGCGACTTAGACGAGAGGCCGAAATAGAGATCGACGCTATTTCCCGGTTTGAATCGCGCTTTAGTGACTTGATTGGTTAGCCCACGGAGCTGCAGTTCATAATCCGCCTGACAATCTGTGCCTATAAATGCATTGATACGCCCTTCCAGTAACAGATCAGGTAGCACTGCTTCTTGGGTCACGCTTTTTTTATTGATCGCTGTATCTTTGTCGAATGCTTCGTAATAGGCAGATCCACTGACCATCCCGATCGTCATTGCGTGTAGGTCCCGGTGTTTGCTAATACGTCGCGTTTTGCCATAAACGAGGTAGAACTGCGTGCTGCATTGGTAATAGGAAGGGGTTGTATAAGTGATATATTTAGCACGCTCTTCGCGCCAGGCTAAACCGCTCATGCCATCGATCTGTCCGTTTTCCATCATTTTCAAACAACGTTTCCAGGGACACAGTTGGTAACGAAGTGTGAACCCCATTTTTTTAGCGAGCTTTTTCATTAACTCGCTATCAATGCCTGAGACAGCATTACCCTTAATAAAACGAAAAGGGGGCCAAGAGTCCGCGCCGATTACTAAGGTGTTAGTTGTTTTCTCGTCTTGTTCTGTTGTTTCCGCATTAACGTAGGGAATAAGTGAAGCCAGAAACAGATAAAGGGTAAGGCTATAAAGTCTGAAAGATATAAACAATGTTTGCTACCTATAATAAATATTAGGCGGCCGTCCTTTGCTTGCCGTGAAGATGTTTCCACTTTGTAAATATAGACCAACTGGTTTGTTTTGTGGAAAAGCTTATAGGGTGTTTTCTATGCACTCTCGTGCCTGTTTGAACTTATTCATCAAGAAGCATGTCGTAGAAATGGGCCGTGTTTCTTTCTACTAGGACAGAAATAGGCAATAGCGTTGAGATGAAAGGAGTGTACCTATGGCGTTTTTACAGGGCATATCTGTGAATCAATTGGAAACCGTAACGTCTGTACTAAATACGTTAGAAGAAGTTTCTGTGCCTTCTGTATTAGCGAATGCCAACCGTATATCTATTAAGCCATCTTATCTTGTTGATATCAGTCATGAAGGGCATGAGATGCTAGCCCATGAGCGGCTTGAACAGTACTCAGAGCAGACGTTGGTAGATGCAATCGAAAGTCTGCAGAGCACCTTGTTACAGCAATCTGAATTTATTTTAGCAGCGCAAAAATACTCTCAATTAAATACCCACACGATTCCAATTGAGCGCCGGGTTGCGATAGAAACCTATAGCGCTATTCAGCAGAAGGTTATCGAATCAAGCGCGATCGCAAGCGTTAAAAATGGCCCTGTTACAGAAGATAACTTGGAAAGCTAATTTCATTTAAGTCATGTAAATGATCTGTTTGGCTAGTGCAGACAAAACCTGCTCTTTGAGTTGTTGATCCCCTTCATTTTTACCAGTTAAACGTTTTGAATTGTGTGGCATGTTTTTTTGATAGATCGAAAGGGGTAGGTGTATTGGTAGATATATTTCTTGATTATAAGTTTTGTACCTACTAGTATGTTTGTGCGAATTGTAACTATCTAGGAAAAATCTTTATGGCAGCGACTCGAGATCTATTGATCGACACAATGAAGCTATTGTTGTGGGAGAGAGGCTATGATGCGACAAGCCCTAACCACGTGCTAGAGCGTAGTGGCGTCGGTAAAGGGAGTTTCTATCATCACTTTAAAAGTAAGAAAGATTTAGCAATCGCGGCGATGGAATCTCGTGCTGATGAGCTTATTACAGAATTTGAGATGGTATTAAACAGCACAGAAGGTGATTGGTTAGCGAAAGTTAGTGCTTACTTGCGTTTGCCGCGTTCGGCTTTAAAAGGTTGTCGAATGGGGCGGATTGTTCAAGACCCTTCATTGGAAGATGAGTTGTTGAAAGCGCCGTTACAGCGTTACTTTAAGGTGTTAAACCAACAGTTATGTGCGCTTTATACTCAAGCACAGAAACAAGGTGAACTTAACAAAAACTGTCAGGTGGATAATCTCGCTGTTGCGACACTGAGTATGTTGCAAGGAAGCTTTGTCTTAGGGCGTGCTCTGACAGAAGAGCAGATGGTCGCAGAGGCTTGTGAAAGTTTTATCTGTCTTCTACAAAGCCAAAAGACAGTAGCATCTTGAGCCAGTTATTTAAGACAGCTATTTAGGTTAGTTTTTTAGGTCAATTATTTAAGTTAGCCATTTAAATTAGTACTAGAGAAAAATAGACGTTAAAAAGCGGTTAATTAAAACGGGCTGGGTCCTAGTTTTGAAAGCCGTTTTTTTAGGAATGCAATCTGTACCTACTGGTATGTACAGATTGTATTGTGTAGTTAAAAAGTTGCGTAATTAGGCGAATGCAGCCTAAGGCGGAGGAGAGAGGATATGTTAGATCAGATGACAACTGGAAGATCGGCTCAACGTTTAATGCTGCCGTTACTGTTCGTGTTGATATACGGTTCTGGGTTTGTCGGCGCCAAATTGGGCTTGCTCTATAGCGAGCCATTTACGTTTTTGCTTTGGCGCTTTATTTTGGCGGGCGGATTATTGCTGGTGGCTGCCTATCTGCTAGATGCAGCGATGCCATCTAAGCTTGGGTGGCTGATTTTGAGTGGTTTGTTGATGCAAGGCGTCTTCTCCGCTGGTCTGTTTTATGCCGTCTATCTGGGCATGAAACCAGCAGTTAGCGCCTTGATCATTGCGCTTCAACCGCTGCTCGTCACCGTGTTGGCAGGTTTTTATTTAAGTGAGAAGGTTACAGCGCAACGATGGCTTGGCTTATTACTAGGGGTTGTTGGGGTTGTATTAGTTGTCATCGATGGTCTGACAACAGAGGGCAATAATTGGATAAATATTAGCTGTGCAGTCATTGCTCTGTTGGGGCTCTCGTTAGGGCAACTTATTCAGAAAAAACATTGTAGCGATATGAACCTTATCAGTGGTGGAGCAGTGCAGGTGCTAGCAATGATACCCCCGTTATTACTGTTAAGCTGGTTATTTGAGAGTGGTGAATTAACGTGGCATCTAGAGTTAGTTATTTCAATGTTTTGGATGGCAGTAGGGGTTTCAATTGGCGCCTTAAGCTTGCTCTATATTATGCTTCAGCAGAACAGTGCCAGTCAGGTTGCTAGCGTGTTTTATGGTATCCCGGTGGCTGCTGCCTTAGTGGCATGGCCTTTATTCGATCAAATACCGACAGCGATAGATTGGTTTGGTTTTTCTATCGTCGTATTGGGGGTATGGGTGGCAAACAGCTCTTTTAGCCTGAAGGCAAGGTTGCAGTTGCGTAACTCATGAGTCTTTTAAGTTTATGAGCCCTTTAAGTTCATGCCATAAAGTTCATGATAGATTCACAGAAGGATCGCCCGCGGACTGATCTGTATCTTCATGTGAGATTATTATTGAATGCTACAATAACGACAGCGCTAGTGAGTTATCAGATTCAGAAGCTTAGCGCGTCGTTGTTGGAGAGCTTTGTGAACAAATTGCGTGCATCAGCATGGGTATTTAGTTTTATCGTGGCTGCTAGCTTGTCGACCGTTTCGATCGCAGATCAAACGATAAGACTGATTTCGACAGAGATGTCCGCTGGCTTACTAAGCCTTGATAATAATAGAGCGGAAGGGATCTATCCCGATCTCTTTCGTGAAGCCGCTGAACGGGCGAATGTTAATATTGAGTTTAGAGTCGTGCCTTGGCTGAGGGCGATTGCAGAGGCGAAGAAATCCCACGATTATTTATTGTTCCCTCTTACTCGAACAATAGAGAGAGAGCGATTTTTTAGTTGGCAAGGGTTATTAAGAAAAGACCCTCTCTGCTTCATTACGTTGTCAGGCACTGTTAATAGCCTTGAACATGCCAAAGGCCTCAAACGGATATTGGTATGGGCCCAAACCTCCCACCAAACATTTTTAAAGGAACAAGGTTTTACTAATTTAGTGCCGATTAGTGATGAAGCCCAAGCCGTCGATGTGTTGAGTAAACGCTATAGTTCAGCATGGTATACATCGTGCCTTGAGGATTCAGCTTTCCCAAATCATCCTGACATTAAACGTGCCGCTGTGCTGGGTAATGTCGTTGCTTATGAAACCATCTGGATTGCAGGGGGTAGTAATTTTAAACCCACTGCGGCATCAGAACGGTTCATGGCTGAATTGAGTCGGCTTTATAATGAAGGGCGTCTTGACGAGCTATCGGCCTCAGTGAAGTAAATACTTAAGTGCTTGGTCTAATTTTTCTGTTGAACTCTTACTCTTAAGGCGACATGCCTCCTTAATAGCCACATAATAGCGAACTAATTTTTTGATAGGGAATTCGCATGGCTACGCGCCAACCATTGGAACTATTCGCTTTTAGCTGCATGGTACTGTTTTGTATTGTTATGGCCTCACAGCAGGTTGTCCTAAAAGCGGTGGCAGATGATATTGCGCCAGTGTTTCAAATCGCGTTACGCTACGGCATTGCAGCGTTTCTACTGATCTTACTGATTCAAACAAAAAGCTCGCAAGTAAAGTTAGCGCCAGAGAACCGTATTCCTGCATTCTGGATCGGCAGTCTTTTTACTATAGAATTTCTCTTTCTAGGCGAAGCCTTAAAATACACCAGTGCTTCGCATACTATTGTGCTGCTTTATACCTCGCCAATATTTGCGGCGATCGGTCTGCATATAAAAATCCCAACTGAACGGATGAACGTCCTACAGTGGTGTGGCATTATCCTGGCCTTCCTAGGGATGGCCATCGCATTTTTGGGTGGTGACGAGGAACATGCCCTTACCGCCACTGTGTTATGGGGTGACTTACTGGCTCTACTTGCCGGTGCAGCATGGGGTGCGACAACCGTGGTGGTAAGGGCCACCGGATTATCTGTGTTACCCGCTAAACAGATCTTGTTCTACCAGCTTTCCATGGCCTTTATTGTCTTAGGCATCTGGTCCTTCTGGACCGACCAAACCACAATTAACCCAACCCCAGAAGTGATCGCGAGCCTTATCTTTCATGGTGTGGGAGTCGCTTTCCTCGCCTTTTTACTCTGGTTTTGGCTCCTCACCCGCTACCAAGCCTCACAGCTGGGTATCCTCTCTTTTATGACCCCCCTGTTTGGCGTTTTACTCGGCAGCTGGTGGCTAAATGAATTGATCGAGCCCAACTTCATCATCGGTGCAGGGTTGATTATCGCCGGTATTCTTTTGGTCAGCAGTCACCGCTGGATTGCCGCAGGAATAAAAAAAATCTCACCTCGACGCTCCCTGTAGGAGGGGCCACTGGCCGCGATTTTTTCCTATTGAGAGGCCTCGGTTGTCGAGGCTTTAAAGCCTCGAATAATGCTAGCGTCTTTTGGTAGTTCTGAAATAAGCGAGCCTTGTTGATTAAATATGCCATAACGTTTGTCGTTAAGGGCAACAAGGATTCCTTCTGCTATTAAGTTGTTTTGAGAATCATAGATCTTAACGCAGTTTGATATCTGATTATGTTCTTGAAAGAAGCAGGATTTACTAAGAAAACTCGATCTGTTTTTCTCTGCATGTATCTGCCCTTTATGAGTACTGAAAACTGTGATGCTGATCCAGACCGTTAGCAAGATAATGGTAAAATAAGCAGCTTTCCCTATCTTTGTAGAGAGTTCGGCTACGAGCTTGATCGCAAGAGTGAAATCATTTGTATTTGGGTTTAAAAAAACCTTAATTCGAATTAAAAACGGAGGTAGAGGTTTGTTCTTTTGGGGATCAGGATGCTCGTAGCGCGCGATTTTGGCTATTGCGTATACAAACAATATTAGTGCACAGAGTACTGCTCCAACGTATTGCCAGCTGGTAATGTCAGTGAAAAATGGAATAAGTTCTATGAGGTAAAAAGAGACCGTGTAATAGCCATAGACGTATGCATCGGTAACCGATAATGGGAATGCATCCGTCGTTATGCCGAAGGTCGATAGATATCCCGCTTGATAACCGACGCCAATCAGATAGCCTGCTGGTGCAAGGAGAGCAATAAAGGCCGCAGCATAAGTTAGAAGAAAGCTTCTCTTCTCTAAGCTGCTTAATAAGGTACCGGTTTCTTTAATTGGTGCTGTCATACTATCCCTAGTGTTTTATCGAGTCCTGCATATATATTACCTCAGCAAATAATTTGGACCAGAAATTAAAAAAGCTACTCGATCAGGTTTTACATTGTATAGGAACCGAATGCGTTGCCAGTGAGCACGGCCTCACACCTTTGACGCAGCCGAGTATCGCAGAAGGCTAAGGGTTAAATGGCTATTTGTTTGAGACTCTTTATTTATAAACAAGGAGTTATAGCCATTCCATTCTTGTTTATAAGTAACCATCGAGAAACACAGGGAACCGAAGGCAAGGAAAGGCGGCTAGGGGATTCTTAAGGGGAAAAGCTGTTGTTTCCCCTTGAGGGGCGAAAGCCCAAAGAGTAAAGGTAAAATATCGCGGCCAGTGGCCCCTCCCACAAAAGATCCCTCTCAGAAGTGCACCATCCACAAACAGATATTTCACACACCACGGATACGGCAAACACAAAAAAGCCCAGAACATGTTCTGGGCTTTCGGATTGAACTAAGGCAACTGAAGCGCTATTTACAAAGCGCACGATACTTCTGTGTGCCTTCACGGGCTTCAATGCGCTCGCGCCATGCGTTGATGTTTTTGTACTCGGAGAGATCAAACTTAACGTCATCGCAGATACCAACCACAAAGGAGACATTCAGATCCGCCAGCGTAAAGCGCTCTGCGACGAGGAAACTAAGGCCTTCTAATGAGTTCTCAAGCGTATTAAGTAGCGGTGGTAGCTTCTCAAAGGCTTTATCGATAATCGATTGGTCGCGCTTAGGTTCTGGCACAAACACCATCTGGATAAAAGCTTGGATAAGCGGGTGTTGCAGATCAGCAACAGACCAGATACTCCACTGGCTAACAAGGCCGCGTTCCTGCACATCATTACCAAGTAACTCTGGCTTATAGGCTTCGGCAACATAGTTGCTGATCGCGAGGGATTCCCAAATGGTAAAATCACCATCCGTTAATGCCGGTACTTTCCCGTTTGGGTTCACTTTAAGGAAGGCTTCGGATTTATGTTCACCGGCACGGAAGTCGATCGACTTAGCGCTATATTCAACGCCCGCTTCCTCTAAACACCAGAAACAACGACCTGCACTCGATTGTGGGCTTCCGTAGATTGTTAACATAGTTTTTCCTTTCAGTGGATTAGATCGCTTGATGCTATCACAAGATAACAAGTAGAGCGTATGTGGGTGAGAACTTGATCTGTTGACTATACTTAGCATTGACTGTCTTCGTTTATGAGAGAGAAAGTTAGATGGGGGGTTCTCATTCGATGGTTCTGATCGATATAAAGTCCTATATAAATAGGGTTTGTTATTTTTCTTGGCCAAGGGCTAAGGGCTTTCTTCCGAAGGTTTATCTACCTATTTGGCTGGTTTTTTTGTCTCTGATTTTTATCTCATCGTTGGTCAATGCTCAACCTGATCTGAAGTTAATTACTGAGGATTGGGCGCCTTATAATTACGAAGAAGGGTTAGAGATAAAAGGGTTTTCAACGGAGGTTGTACGGGCAGTTCTCGATGAATTAGGGGATGCTTATCCAATAGAGATCTTTCCTGGCCCTCGTGGTGATCGAATGTTGGATACGTTGCCGAATATTATGTATTTTTCCATTTTTCGTACGCCTGAACGGGAAGGGAAGTATAAGTGGATAGGTCCTATCTCTGATCAAGCGGTGTATTTTTATAAGCGCAGAGGAAACCCTAAATCGTATAGAGATATTGAAGATATTAAAGCGGCCAGTGTCACCGTGCCTTACAAAGGATTGGTGGCTGATTCGGTTGAAGCATTGGGCGTTACGAATGTGATTAAATTAACGTCTAGAGAGCGGCAGTTCGCACTCCTGTTTAATGACCGAGCCGAATTACTGGTGAATACTGGGCCTTTAGGTGTTGCCTACTATTTAAAGAAAATGGATATGCCCGCTGATGCATTGACGCAAACATCGGTTAAACTGCTGGAGTTCCCACTGTATATCGCTTGTTCAAAAGATATCCCAGATAGCGTTATCGAGCGCTGGCAGGCCGCGCTCGACCGTGTAAAAGCCTCGAACAAATATCGTACGATCTACCATAAATATCTTTACCACCCTTAGAAATATTTATTTCAAGAGGGCTTTCTTTGGGAATAGCCTTCTGTGAACGTCGCCATTTATGCAAAAGCCTTTTGTGGAAGGGGCGCTTGTGCGAGGGGCCGCTTGTGGGAGCGGCTACTTGTGGGAGGGGCCACTGGTCGATATATTGTGCTTATCACACACAAAAAAGCCCAGAGCAATGTCTGGGCTTTTTCTGCTATAAGCGAAGCATTTAATTAAAGCGCTTCGATCTTCGCGTATTGCTCTTGCAGTTTATCAAATGCAGATTGCGCAGTTTCCATCTTTTCGCGCTCTTTGGCGATAACCGCTTCAGGGGCATTAGATACAAACTTCTCGTTGCTTAGTTTGCCTTTAACACGGCCGATATCTTTCTGTAGCTTGTCTAGTTCTTTCTGTAGACGGGCTAGCTCGGCATCTTTGTTGATCAGGCCTGCCATTGGCACGAGTACTTCCATATCACCAACAAGCTGTGTTGCGGACATTGGTGCTTCATCACCCGCATTTAGCCATGTGATGCTTTCCAGTGCCGCTAGCTTGCTTAAGAAAGTACGGTTCGCTTCAAGGCGTGTTAGATCTTCAGGGCTACCGTTTTGTAGTAGTACAGTTAGCTCTTTAGCTGGGGATATGCCCATTTCACCACGGATGTTACGTACACCGGTGATAACACCTTTAAGCCATTCGATCTCAGCTTCTGCGGCAGCATCGTGTTTGCCGGTGCTCGCAACAGGATACGGCTGGTTCATGATGGTATCGCCATCTTTGCCTGCCAGACCTTTCACTTGCTGCCAGATCTCTTCCGTAATGTACGGCATGATTGGGTGAGCAAGGCGAAGTAACACTTCAAGTACGCGTACTAAGGTGTAACGCGTACCACGCTTTGCTTCTGCTGATGCGTCCTCGTCCCACAATACCGGCTTAGATAGTTCTAAGTACCAACCGCAATATTCGTTCCAGATGAAGTCATACAGGGTTTTAGATGCCATATCGAAACGGTATTCATCAAAGTGTTTGACCACTTCCGCTTCAACTTCTTGTAGACGGCTTGCGATCCAACGATCCGCTAAAGATAGCTCCATTGCGGCATTATCTGCTGCATTTTGGCCGCAATCTTCGCCCTCTGTATTCATCAGAACGTAGCGCGCTGCGTTCCAGATTTTGTTACAGAAGTTACGGTAACCTTCCAGACGTTTCATATCCCAATTGATGTCACGGCCAGTAGAGGCCAGCGCAGCAAGAGTGAAACGAAGGGCATCGGTACCGTGGGCTTGAATACCTTCTGGGAACTCTTTCTCTGTACGTTTGCCGATTTTAGCTGCCTGTTGAGGCTGCATCATATTACCGGTACGTTTTTCCAGCAGAGAATCGAGCTCGATACCATCGATCATATCCAATGGATCAAGTACGTTACCTTTGGATTTCGACATCTTGTCGCCATTTTCGTCACGGATTAGGCCGGTAACGTAAACGGTTTTGAACGGTACTTGTGGTTTACCATCTTCATCTTTCATGAAGTGCATGGTCATCATGATCATGCGGGCAACCCAGAAGAAGATAATGTCGAAACCGGTAACCAGTACATCGGTTGGGTGGAATGTCTGTAGGCGCTGCGTGTTTTCAGGCCAACCGAGTGTTCCGAACGTCCATAGTGCAGAGCTGAACCATGTATCCAAGACGTCATCGTCTTGGCGAAGTTCTAACTCAGGGTCTAGATTGTATTTTTCGCGCGCTCTCTCTTTATCGTTAGCAACATAAACATTACCTTCGTTGTCATAGAAAGCAGGAATACGATGGCCCCACCAAAGCTGACGTGAGATACACCAGTCTTGGATATCATTCATCCAAGCGTTGTACATGTTCTCATACTGCTGAGGGACAAATTTAATATCGCCATTAGCCACCGCATCGACCGCAGGTTTTGCCAGAGTTTTAGCATCGGCAAACCATTGGTCAGTCAGCATCGGTTCGATAACTACACCACCACGGTCCCCGTAAGGTACGGTCATGTCGTTCTCTTCGATTTTAACCAGTAGACCGGCTTCTTCGAAATCAGCGACAATCTGACGACGCGCTGCGAAACGTTCCATACCGCGGTATTTTTCTGGAATAGTCGTTTCAAGGTTGTTATTTGGCGTGCCGTCAGTGTTAAAGCCTTCACCTTCATCACGAATATCTGCATTGAAGGTTAGGATGTTGATCATTGGCAGATTGCAGCGCTTGCCAACTTCATTATCGTTGAAGTCATGTGCAGGCGTGATTTTTACGCAACCCGTACCTTTCTCCATATCGGCATGTTCATCGCCTACGATAGGGATTCGGCGGCCAACAAGCGGAAGAATGATCTCTTTACCGATTAGGTCTTTGTAGCGTTCATCATCCGGGTTAACCGCAACGCCTGTATCACCCAGCATGGTTTCTGGACGTGTAGTACCGACAACCAGGAACTCGTCACCGGTTGCAGTTTTAGCACCATCGGCTAATGGGTAGCGTAGGTACCACATTTTGCCCTTGGTCTCTTTGTTCTCTACTTCAAGATCTGAGATCGCAGTGTGAAGTTTTGGATCCCAGTTGACTAAGCGTTTACCACGGTAAACCAGGCCTTCGTCATATAAGCGAATAAACACTTCTTGTACCGCATGGTAGAAGCCCGAATCCATAGTGAAACGTTCGCTTGGCCAATCTACAGAGTTACCTAAACGGCGCATTTGATTGGTAATGGTGCCGCCTGATTCCTCTTTCCATTCCCAGATCTTTTCGATGAACGCATCGCGGCCTAGGTCATGACGTGTCTGCTCGCTTTCGGCAGCCAACTTACGCTCAACAACCATCTGCGTAGCAATGCCTGCATGGTCTGTACCGACCTGCCATAAGGTATTTTTACCTTGCATGCGCTTGTAGCGTGTTAGGGCGTCCATGATGGTGTGCTGGAAAGCGTGACCCATGTGCAGGCTGCCAGTGACGTTTGGCGGCGGAATCATGATGCAGTAGGAGTCACCTTCACCTGATGGGGCGAAGTAGTTATTGTCTTCCCAGGTTTTGTACCAGGATTTTTCGATCTCTTGCGGCTGGTAAGTAGTTTCCATGGCGCTCTAGTTCTTCCGAAAAGTATTTTCTGAAAATCAGTATATGTCGGCCTTCCCGAATGTTTGGGAAGCACAAATAAACCCGGCATTATACAGGTTAAACCTAGTGGCTGGCGAGGGATTGCGAACGATGTTTTGGGCTATTTTGGTGTGATCTTCCTCTGTGTAGGGATGTTTCGACACAGTGGACGCATTTCATTTGGGCCTACTTCAGGGAATAGTGATGAATTCCTTATCTATAATAAAAGGAATTCAAATATGATGTGGAGGGATAATCATGAAGTCATGTTATGCCACACGTGGTTTTTTAGCTTGCGCAGATCCCGCTAGTGAACTGACTCTAGGTGAGCCTTTTGAGGTGCTTGATCAGGTGGGCCGTTCACTGCCAAGTCTTCTGCTAGAGAACGATGCTCGGGACTATTTGCTCAAAGTGCATGTGCCCGATTGGCCGTATATCAATATTCCTGATGATCTCTGGCCGCAAGCGTGTTTGTACTACGTACGTTTAGGGTTTATTGCCTCGGGTTATATTAATCAGGTAGGTCAGCCTGCCTGCCATGCACTGCCAACCAACCTTGCCCGCCCTTTATGCAAAATCGCGACGTTACTACAGCGTCCGCCAATATTGAGTTATGACGGTTATGCTCTGTATAACTGGAAGCGATTCGATCTTAAAAAGCCTGTCGAGTTAGGCAATATTGATACGCTGCAAAATTTTGTGCACCTTTATGATGAGCACTGGTTTATCTTAGTTCATGTGGAGATCGAGGCACTCGCTGCCGATATTGTCGATGCAGTAGTAGGACTGAAGGCTACATTAAATAAAGGGCCGCAGGATCTTACCGCTAAACAGGTAGATAGTGCTTTAGATAGAGTTGCTGTTGCGATGACGAAGATTATTCAGGTGTTACAACGTATCCCCGACAAGATGTCGGATGATCTCTATTTTGCTAAATTTCGCCCATATATTGGTCAGTTTAAGGACGTTGTTTATCAAGGCGTAAATATCGAACCGATCAGCTTTCGTGGCGAAACCGGGGCGCAAAGTTCGATCATGCCACTACTGACTGAGTTTATGAAGATTCCCCATCAGGATAATAAATTGACTCGCCACCTATACGACATGCGTCAATATATGCCGCATGATCATCGATTATTGCTGGCAGAAGTTCGAGCGATGCAAGACATTAAAATGTGTGCGAGTGATGAAAAGTTTGATGCTGTTTTAGAGCTGATGGCCTGTTTTCGTGAGGTCCATTATCACTGGGCGATTAAATATATTGCGCGCCGTTGTAATGATCAGCAGGGAACGGGTGGGACGCCCTTTATGCGTTGGCTTAAGTTTTTAATTGAAGAAACTAGAGCCCATAAATGCGATGGCTCACATGGGACTGTTGTCGCATGAATGTGTCGCATGAATGTGTCGCATGAATGTGTTGCGTGAACCTATTGCCTTGAAGTGTTTTATAAGCTTTTTTATTCATCGATTGCGCTTTGAGGTTAGTTTTTCTTGCGCATATCGTGCATATCAATTTGAACGCCGCTGCTTTGGTATACCTTATAGTTAGCACGCGTTGCGGTAAGTATGTCCTCACTTTGCACAACAACTTCGAGGATGCGATCGAACTCCAGTGCATCCTCGGGGATCGATAAGTCGAGATTAACGTAAACATCTTTATGGTGAGGGCGTTGCTGATCCCAACCAATTTTGACGCCCGCATTATCTTTCTCATCTATAAGGCTATGAGGGATAAACGATTCTGGGCGGTATTCCCAGAGCAGCTG
This sequence comes from Neptuniibacter victor, assembly GCA_027943745.1. GTDB lineage: Bacteria > Pseudomonadota > Gammaproteobacteria > Pseudomonadales > Balneatricaceae > Neptuniibacter > Neptuniibacter victor. The sequence continues at coordinate 699,983 of AP025763.1, forward strand.
ATCGATACGTTGAGCTTCAGTTTCATTGCTCGCTTGGATGAAAATCTCATGGCCTAAGGCGCGAATTTTCTCAACCAAACGGCAAAGAAAGCGAGCCCGGGCATCCGGGTCGCTAGAAGGCAAGACGTAAAAATCAGCTTTACTGGTCATCTGTATTCGGTCCGCTCGATTATTCTTCGTCTGCTGCTTGGTTTAGCAAGTATTGTGTCAGTAGAGGAACACAGCGGCCTGTTGCGCCTTTTGCTTTTCCGCCACTATGCCAAGCGACACCCGCAATATCTAAGTGTGCCCAGCGATACTCTTTAGTAAAACGGGATAGGAAGCACGCTGCGGTAATAGTGCCCGCAGGACGTCCACCAATATTGGCGATGTCGGCAAAGTTTGAATCCAGTTGCTCTTGGAATTCATCCCAAAGCGGTAGCTGCCAAGCTTTATCAGACGCTTGATTACCGGCTTGGATTAGCTCTTGAGCTAAATCATCGTTATTTGATAATACGCCAGTGGCGTGGTGGCCTAGCGCGATGATGCAAGCACCCGTTAATGTTGCGATATCGACTACTGAAGCCGGCTCAAAACGACCCGCATAGGTGAGTGCGTCACATAAGACTAAACGGCCTTCAGCATCGGTATTAAGAATCTCAACTGTTTGCCCTGACATGGTTGTAACGATGTCACCAGGTTTAGTTGCATTGCCGCTTGGCATGTTTTCTGCCGCTGCAACAATGCCCACGACATTGATCGGCAGTGCCATTTCGCATAGTGCTGTCATGGCACCGAAAACGCTGGCTGCACCACACATATCAAATTTCATCTCATCCATGCCGCCGCCAGGCTTCAGAGAGATACCACCTGTATCGAAGGTGATGCCTTTACCAACGAGTACGTGTGGTTTTTCACCCTCAGGGCCGCCTTTGTATTCCATCACGATAAGCTTTGATGGTTGATCGCTACCTGTACCGACAGAAAGTAGGCAGTGCATTCCTAGCTCAGCCATCTCTTCTTCATCAACGATGGTCGTTGTTAGGTCTTCAAATTCATCATCTAGCTCTAGTGCTTGGTCCGCTAGATACGTAGGTGTACAAATATTGCCTGGTAAGTTACCCAGATCTCGAGCGATGCTCATGCCATTAACGATGGAGGTGCCATCCAATAGTGACGTTTCAGCAAGGTCAGCATTCTCTTCGTTTACGAAGATGGCGATTTGTTCAAGTTTTAGTGGGTCGGCTTTTTTACTCTTAGTTTCATCATAGTTGTAGAGCTCAGCACCGCTCCATTCAACTAAGTGACGTAGTTGGCGATATTGATCGCTATCGTCTGACAAGGTGCAATCTAGGGCGAAAACCACTGTTGCCACGCCCGTGCTTTTGACAACGCCCATCGCGGCCGTGATAGCTTTACGGAAGTTGCGATTGTTACGGTCGTCTTCTTTACCAAAGCCTAAAAGGAGCACGCGTTTCGCAGCAAGACCAGGTACTTTATGTAGTAACAAGGTCTGTGCATTTTTGCCGCTGATATCGCCGCCTTTCAGAATCTCGCTGATATAACCAGAACTCGCTTCGTCGGCAGCTTTGGCGGCAGGTGATAGGCTGGCATCAGCTTCGATAGCAATAATAAGGCATTCAGTTTCGAGTGATGCTATATCACCGTTTACAATTTCAAAATCCATGTTGGCTCCAACTTGTAGCGTGTGTACGTCTGAACAAGACATTGTCTGCGGATTAAAGGATAATGCCGGATACTATATAGTTGAGTGACCAGATACTAAATAGGTTTTCGGTATCGGTTTTACAAACTAATGAAGCCGGTTTTTGTAACTATCCGCTTTGTTTGATGTTAAAGCCCAATAATATAAACCATTTTTGTGTCAGTAACAGTTTTCGCAAGGACATAGAGTGATCGTTTTTCGCTATTTAGCGCGTGAAGTACTGCTCAGCATGCTCGCTGTCAGTTCTGTTTTGCTTATCATTATTATGAGCGGGCGCTTTGTTAAGTACCTTTCTCGAGCAGCCATGGGAGAGTTAGATCCCGGTGTGCTGTTTTCTATTATGCTGTATCGCCTGCCAGGCTTTCTTGAATTGATACTGCCTTTGGGACTGTTTCTTGGTTTCTTGTTGGGCTATGGCAGGCTTTATCTTGAAAGTGAGATGACGGTATTAGAAGCCTGCGGTATGAGCAGACGGCGTTTGGTTGCTTATTCAATGGGGCCAGCACTACTGGTCGCGGTGATTGTTGGCGTTTTATCGTCAGTGATATCCCCTTATGGCGCCTCTGAAACAAATAAAATTTTCGATCAGCAAGAAAACCGTAGTGAGCTTGAGAGTCTTGTACCTGGACGCTTCCAGCGGCAAAAGGATAGTGCGCGTGTGACCTATACCGATTCGGTCGGTAAGGATGGCCAACTAGGCATGATCTTTATGGCGGATCGTAACAAGAGCAATCAACGTTTACAGATCACACTTGCGCAAAGTGGTAATACCATGACGGATGCGGATCGAGGCCAACGCTTTTTAGTGCTTGAGGAGGGGTATCGCTACGAAGGCGTGCCAGGGCTTGGGGATTATATCGAGTTAGGGTTTGCTCGCTACGGAAGTGAAATTGAGCGTAAAAACAGTGAAATTCGTTATGATAATGTCGAAGCGCTACCTACCTCAGTTTTGTGGTCTTCAGTAGAGCCAGAGCAGCGCGCACAACTGAATTGGCGTCTTTCACTGCCCGTGTTAGCAATTGTGGTGACTCTATTGGCGGTGCCATTGAGTCGAGTTAACCCAAGACAAGGTCGCTTTGCTCGTTTGGTGCCATCGATACTGATCTATCTAGCGTATATCTCAATTTTGAGCAGTGTGACGAGTCAAGTAAGTGAAGGTGAATCGAGCCCGATAGCGATCTGGATGGTTCATTTAGGTTTTACCGCATTGGCGGTCAATATGATTCTGTTTGGTGGTTTCTGGAGTCGCTTATATAACCAGATACCGATGCCTAAGTTACGTCTTCCTTGGAAGAAAGCCGCATGAAAATATTAGATCTTTACGTAGCTAAACATGTGTTAGGCGGTTTTTTAATCGTACTTCTCGTGGTCGCCGGGTTGGATATGCTCTTTGCATTGGTTGAAGAGTTGAAAGAGGTTGGAGGCAACTATACCTTCGCGAGTGCTGTTCAATATGTATTGCTAACGGCACCGCGTCGCCTTTACGAATTTATTCCTTTATCAAGTTTGATCGGTTGCCTAATGGGGCTGGGCATTTTGGCTTCTAGTTCTGAACTAACAGTGATGCGTGCTGCGGGTATTTCGACCTTGGGGATCATTGTTTCAGTGATGAAGCCTGTGCTCTTAATCATCGTTATAGCATTGGGCTTAGGGGAATTTGTTGTTCCGCATACAGAGCAGAGTGCACAAAGTCATCGTCAAGTCATGCTGACTGGAGATGGCGCTATCTATGATGCTAGCCGTGTTTGGCACCGTGATGAGATGACCTTTCTGCATATTAACGCCGTTATTCCAGATGGGTCGGTACGCGGGCTAACCCGTTATGAATTTAATGATGATTTGACCTTAGCTCGCTCTAGCTTTGCAGAGGAAGCACGCTTTGATGGTTCGCAGTGGACGCTTACTAATATTGAAGAAACACGGTTTGCTGTGGCTGAGGGCTTACCTGAAGAGGAGATCGGTTCGCTTTCAACGGCCGTGATCGACAGTGAAGTATGGCGCAGCGGGTTAACACCAGAGCTCCTGCAAGTGGTCATGGTAAAACCCACGAATCTTTCTATGTCAGGGTTGCTGGCTTACAGCGCCTATCTTGATGAGCAAGGATTGGCGTCAGCTCAGTATCGTATCGCTTTCTGGACTAAGCTCTTACTTCCGCTGGCGATATTTGCACTGGTCTTAGTGGCGATGTCATTTATCTTCGGTCCGCTAAGAAGCGTAACCTTAGGGCAGCGTTTGATTACCGGGATTATTGTGGGACTGGCGTTTAAGTTGACCCAAGATATTTTAGGTCCAACGAGTGCGGTATTTGGTTTCCCTCCTTTTGTCGCGGTGATGATTCCTATCGCAATCTGTATCGGTTTAGGGTTTTGGTTGCTCAATCGGGCGAAGTAATGCATCGATGATACCCTTGTTTTACCAACAAGAGCTGGAACCTGTTGAGGCGGACTCAGAAGTAAGGCAACCTAACCTTAGGTTGCCTATTTATCATTCTTTTAAGGCTATTATTCTAAGATTTTAGCATTTTTGGGAAGTTCAACGACGTGTGTTCCCGATGCTAAATCATGCCACGTCATCTTGTTTTTACTAACAAACATCCAAAGAAAGCCTACGCCCGCTGCGCCTAAGGATATTATTCCTACAATATAGCGTAGTAAGCACTGGCCGAAATTGAGGCGGTGTCCTTCAGTGGTTTGAACGCGTAAACGCCATGCGAGCATCCCTAGTGTTTGCCCATTTCTCATCCAGAAGAAGGACAAGAAAAGGTAGGTGAGTACAAACAAAAAAGACTGGAATAACGGTCCTTCAACGGCTTCACCTGCATTAAATGCAGTGGTCACGACACCGGTTGCAACCATCAACAGTGAGATGATGAGCAGCATGTCATAGATGAAAGCGCCTAAACGTTTAAGCGGGCTGGCAACGGTTACATCTGAATAAGTTTCTTTAAATGATCGAGTCATCGAATATTCGCTGTTAGTGTTAGCTCTGAGTTAATGAATTTAGCACGCGCTTCGGGTTGATGTTTTAGTATCAAGTTTAAATAGAGGGCGAAGATAGCTCCCTACATAGCTCCCAGCAAATGCGGCGACTAGCCACAGCCAGCCATGTAAACTTCCGGAAGCAATACCTCCAAAATACGCGCCGATATTACAGCCAAATGCTATGGTTGCGCCATAGCCAAGCATGACTCCACCGAGTAATGCTGCGATCCAATGTAGAAAGGGTAAGCGCCATTGGAATGAAAACTTACCGGCCATGGCCGCAGCAAGGAAAGCACCTAACAGCACACCCGCATTCATCACTGAATTAACGTCGCTACTCAATGATTCCTCTAGCGCTATTTCGCGACCGGGTTGTAACCAGTATGTCCAGAAATCAAATTCTAATTCCATCTCTAACAGCATGGCAAGTTTGGCACCCCATAAAGGGTAGGCCACAGCGACAGCCCAAGGGCGTCCTGTTAATGCTAATGTGGCGAAATTTAAAAGGGCTAGAACTAATGCCCCCCAAATGAAAGGCCAAGGGCCTTGGAGGTATCTGCGCCAGTTAGTGATGTCGCGTAAGGGACGATCGGTTTCTACTTCGCCATGGGTCCTTTTTTCTAGCCACGCAGTAAAGCTAGCAATCGCTGCAAAAATCACCAGATTGAGAATGATCGCGCCGAGAATGCCGTTCTCTTCTATCAGAGAAACCGGCGCTAGTTGTGGGAGTTCCATCCACCATTCGTAGTCTGCTGTCGCCCATAGGCCCCCGACCATAAAGCCAAACATGCTAGGAATAGCACGTAGTTGTCCGCCGCCTGCATGGTATAAGTTTCCTGAAGCGCAGCCGTTACCGAGCTGCATGCCGATTCCAAAAATAAATGCACCGATTAGGACGGAAAAGCCTAAGGGGCGGACATATCCACGTACCTCTTCACCGAACAGCTCGCCTGCACCTAGTGCGGGGAAGAATAAGCAAACTGCAACCGCCAACATCAGCATTTGAGCCCGTAAACCACGTCCCCGGCGGTTGATGATGAAGTTTCGCCACGCGGTAGTGAAGCCAAATGAGGCATGGTACAGGGCTAGGCCGAGTAAACCACCAATGAGCATCAGCCACATCTGCATGGATGATTCATTACTGTTCAACCAATAAAGGCTGTAGGCAAATACTCCAGCCGCAATGGCGGTAATCAGCGTATTTCGGTTACTAACAGGGTTGATGCTGGTGACATCTGATGGGGGCGTTTGCACGCTATTCATAGGCTATTTTCGTCGTATAGAACTGTGATGCTTGAGATGGCAAATCTTCGTTTGCTCACCAGTAAAAAAAATACTTAATTCATTACGTTACTAAGCGCATTCCTTGTGCCAAAGATCGTAAGGTTGGTCATTATATCACCAATCTCAAAAATGCTTGAATGAAATTAACTCAGGGCTAAAAGAATAGAATTGTTCAAAATAGAAAGGCTTAAGCAGTGATGGAAAATTAAGAAAAAGGCGATCACTTGGATCGCCTTTCATTCGAGTTGCAACTGCTTTGCTGTAGTTACTGAGTGACTCAGTTATTACTTGCCAATGTATTGTTGGCGATATTCCACGGCAAGTTCTTTAGCTTCTGCTAGTTCGCTAGTATTAAGCTTCATGACGAGACGCTTTTCTATCTCAACGGCAGTGCGGTTGCCTAGTTCAGCGGCATTATGCATCCAAGCGTAGGCTAAAATGTTGGTGTTTTTTCCCGCTTCAGAGCCGTGATCGTTAGAATACAGCGTACCCAAGAAAAACATTGCTTCAGTGTGGCCTTGCTCAGCTGCTTTACGGTACCAGCGCTCGGCTTCTGCAAAGTTTTGCTCTACACCCGTGCCGAAATTGTAGCTACGACCAATATTATGTTGGGCGGTTACTGATCCCTGGTCTGCTGCTTTAAGGTACCATTCGATCGCTTTATCTGGATTACGAGGCATACCGTAGCCGAATTCAGCCATTTCACCTAAACGGTTTTGAGCTTCAGCGTTCCCAGCTTCAGCAGAAGGCTGAACCGTTGTTAATTCCACTTTGTATTCTTCGTTTTTCAGTGATCGCAGGCTATTCACACTGTCCATATGGCCCAAAGAAGCGCCGCGATTATAGAATCGACGTGCTTTTTCAACGTCTTTATCCACACCCCAGCCGTTTTCATACATCTGGCCGACCATATTCATGGCATCAGGGTTGCCTTCTTTTGCAAACGATTTCAGCTCTTCAAACGCGGTGGCGTAATCTTTTTTGTCAAAAGCGAGTGTGCCTTTGCCTAGATCGGCGGCCATCAGTTCAGTTGTACCAATGCTTAACATCAAGCTTGCAGCTAAAAGAATCTGTTTCTTCATCGAGTGTTGCCCACTTAAAATTTAGTTAGGGTTCGAGAGAGGTCGTGATTATACCTATATTGGATAAAAAATGTTGATTCTCAATAGGGATAACTCGCGACGCTTTTTGCCATTGAGTTTGTCTTACTTTAACCATTAATTTAGTAGTTGCTAATTTATGGGCGGGATTCTATACCAATAGCCACTGTTAGTACCACTATGAGTCTATATTCTGTTGCTATGGGTCAATAATAACAAATATGGATTATGAATACATTATTAGCGGTTGCTCAATAAAAATGGGCTATATCAATGTTTTCTAAATTGCTCATCGTTATAATCGACTACGCTTAAAACTTTGATCTTGATAAGTAGCATTTATATGAACCTGAATGTCATCGAAATTGATTCTGCACCACTTAAAACCATTTTAACGCCAGATGTTGTTACTTTCTCGCCAATGGCTGCTTTGCAAGAAGTCTTAACGTTAATGCAGAATCGCTCAATTAGCAGTGTTGTCGCGATTGATGAGGCAGACCGGCCTGTTGGTATTTTTACCGAGCAAGATGCTATTCAGTTGATGGCTGCCAAGAAAAAGGTGTCGGGTTTACGGTTAGCGGAAGTGATGAGTAAACCTGTTTTGTCGGTGTCCGCTAACATGGGATACGGCAATGCTTATCAATTAATGAGTGAAAATCGGGTACGACATCTTGTTGTCGTCGACGATAGTGGCGCGCTTATTGGTCTAGTGAGTGAGGGTGATTTCCTTCATCACATGGGGATGGAGTATCTCGTCGAGCTAAAAACAGTTGCAAGCTCAATGACTTCTCAGGTTCATTCATTAGATTATTCAGCTTCGCTTCAAGATGCTTTGCTGCTGATGAGTACAGAGCATATCAGCTGTGTTGTTCTTACGAGGGAAAACAAGCCAATAGGTATCTTGACCGAAAGGGATATGGTTCGTTTGGCGAGAGAAGATATAACCATTAGTGAACGAAGTGTTGCTGATGAGATGACCAGCCCATTGCAGACAGTAAAGGCTGAAGTACCTCTGCAGATGGCTAGTCGTTTGATGGAAAAGAGCAGGATACGCCGCCTGGTTGTTGTTGATGGTGAAGGGAATCTAGCTGGTATTCTAACGCGTCATGACATTGCTAAATCACTACAGGGCTCTTACATAGAGTATCTACAAGAAACCCTTGAACGTAAGAGTAAAGATCTAAGGCATACAGAAGCACGCTTACGTGATGTGGAGCAAAAGGCTTTTTATCAAAGCTTGGTTGAGCAAATCAGTGATGCAGTTTTTGTCATTGATGCGGATGATGGTCGTATTCTCGATGCTAATGCACAAGCATCAATTAATTTGCGGATGCCTTTATCTGAAGTTCTAGAACTTAGGGTGACCGATTTCTCCCTGTCAATGACAAGCATAGAGCAGTGGATTAATCAGCATATTCCTAAGCTTCGGGAGCAAGGAGAGTTGTTGATTGAAACGGCTCACAGACGCAAAGATGGTTCAGAATATCCAACCGAAGTTAAAGCGCGCTTAGTTTCTTTTGGTGCTAAAGAGTATGTGGTCGCCGTTGCGAGGGATCTGACTGAGAGAGTTGAGGCGACTCGATTATTAAAGGAAAGTGAACAGCGCTTTCAATCATTGTTTGAGAATGCCCCGCTAGCTTATCAGTCCCTAGATATGGAAGGTAATATCCAGGTGGTTAACAAGGCGTGGCTCGATATGTTGAGGTGCACGCGAGAAAAAGTGATTGGGAAGCCTTTCAGTAGCTTTTTAACATCGTGCTCTAACACCACACTGAGTAAAGAGTTTCCTCGTTTTTTGCAATCAGGTTCCGTCAACGGTCCTTTATTCGAACTACCTAGAGAGGGAGAAGAAAGTGCCATTGTTCGTGTTACCGGGCAGATTGGTCTTGAACCTGTAAGTGGTGATTTACGAACGCATTGTATCCTAACCGATGTGACTGAAAGTGAGCATGCAGTAGCCTTAATGCGCGAAAGTGAAGAGCGTTTTCGGCGCTTATTTATGGAATCTCCTGTTGCGATGGCCTACGTCGATCACAATGGCGACCTTATTAGTTTAAATAATCGATTTACTACTGTGTTTGGGTATACCGCCGATGATCTGCCAAATTTAACCACATGGTTCGATTTGGCTTACGTGAAACCAGAGCAGAGAGCCTATGCGATAGAACATTGGTGGAAGACGGTTAAGCAGGCAGAAAACGAAGGTGGCCGAATCGAGCCCTATGAACATGTTGTTAGCTGTAAGTTGCGAAAGGTAAAGACTGTTCGTTTTTCTGGCATGATGATGGAGAAGGGCTTTCTTGTTGTTTTAGAGGATATTACCGAGCAGAAACAGACGGTTTCTGCGTTGAAAGAGAGTGCTGAGACCTATTTTGGGGTTATTACTACTGCGCTAGATGGCTTTTGGATCGTGGATACTAGCGGTAAGCTGATCGACGTAAATGAATCTTACGTCAATATGTCTGGTTTTAGCCGTGAAGAGCTAATGGCGATGCGTATCGGCGATTTAGATGTGCTCGAAACGCCCGAGGCGACTAAAGGCAGGATTGAAGGGCTTATAAAACATGGTGGTGAACTGTTTTTTACGAAGCATCAACGAAAAGACGGCACGGTTTATGACGTTGAGATTAATGCGACGTACTGGCCCGGCCGTGGTGGTCGTTTCTTTGTTTTTCTTCGTGATGTCACCCAGCAAAAATTAGATAATGATCGTCTTCGTCAAGCCGCCGCTGTTTTCGGCAGTACCAATGAGGGGGTGATGATTACGGACCCTCAAGGGACGATTCAAATGGTTAACGCCGCTTTTTGTGCGTTAACCGGATACAGTGAAGAGGAGGTATTGGGCCAGCCAGCTAATATGCTGAATTCAGGACGGCATGACACGCTTTTTTATCAAGAGATGTGGTCATCGATACTCGAGACGGGGAGTTGGCAGGGAGAGATCTGGAATCGTCGTAAAGATGGTACGACCTATCCTGAGTTGTTGAGTGTCAGTAGTGTCTTGGATGATGCGGGTCATATATCTCACTATGTCGGTGTGTTTGCGGATATTTCACGTTTAAAAGAATCAGAACAGAAACTTGCCTACCTTGCGCATCATGACATGTTAACCGGTTTGCCAAACCGGTTGATGTTACAAGCGCGTTTGGAAGGCTCTTTAAGTATTGCTAAGCGGCAAAAAGAGCAATTAGCACTGTTGTTGTTGGATCTGGATCGCTTTAAAGATGTGAATGATAGCTTTGGCCATGCCGCCGGTGATGAGTTACTCCAGCAGGTAGCGAAAACCCTGCAAAACCAATTGCGAGAAGCGGACAGTGTTTGTCGAATGGGGGGAGATGAGTTTGCTATTTTATTGGATGGTATCCATCGAACAGAAGATGCCGGTAAGGTGGCGAATGAGATTATTTCAGCCCTAACAAAAACCTGGGATTTAAGTAACGGTTGCTCTGTTGCTATTGGCGCCTCTATAGGTATTAGTATCTACCCAAGCCAGACCGAAGACGCAGAAGCGCTGTTACAGCATGCCGATGCGGCTCTTTATCGTGCTAAATCTGAGGGGCGAGGCCGATTCCAGTATTTTACTGAAGCGTTAACACGGGATGCTAGAAACCGTTTAGAGCTCGAAGCGAGGCTCGTAAAAGCCATTGCAGAAAATGAACTCGTTGTTTATTACCAGCCACAGATCGATATTGAATCGGGCGATGTAGTGGGTGCAGAAGCACTCGTCAGGTGGCAAGATCCTGAGCGTGGGTTAATTCCCCCCGTCGAGTTTATTTCCATGGCTGAGCAGACCGGTCTAATTAAAGGGATCGGTGCTTTCGTATTGCAGCAAAGTTGTGCACAGGCTCAACAATGGATTGAGCAAGGTTTTGAACCCATTTCGATGGCGGTTAACCTTTCAGCCGTTCAATTAAGGCATTCAGATATTAAACAAAATATTGAAGCGGTCCTGCAGGGTAGTGGTCTTGCGCCAGAATATCTTGAGTTAGAGATCACAGAGAGTGCTTTGATGGAGCGCGAACAGGAGTCTATCGATCTGTTAAATGGCTTGCGTCGTTTAGGGGTACGTATCGCCATTGATGATTTCGGTACAGGCTATTCTTCACTGGCCTACCTTAAAAAATTCCCGATTGATGTTTTAAAGATCGATAAGTCATTTGTTGATGATATACCGAAAGATAAAGACGATATGATCATCGCATCGACAATCGTGGGTATGGGGCATAGTTTAGGGTTAGCTGTATTGGCTGAGGGTGTAGAGACGCAAGAGCAGTTGGCCTTCTTATCTAGTAAGAAATGCAATCATTACCAAGGTTTTTTAACCAGTAAACCTGTACCTGCTGAAGAGTTTACACGGTTTCTTAAAAAACACTGATGCTATACATCTATAGGTGTATGGGTCTTTAATGCATACTCAGGCAATATTAGTGGTCGTTCCATAACTCGTCAGGGGCGATAAGCAGTTACCCCGACGGGTAAGCATTAAAGGCGATTTTTTTTATGAGCCCAAGAACGCTCTCTACTTCTCATAGCGTTTTTTTAAAGCGTTTCTGTAGTATTGCTGTGTTAGCTTCAGCGCTATTACTGGTCGTTAGTAGTTATGCCTCGTTTAAGCTATATGAGCGTTACGTCATTCGATTAGCGGAATCTAATGCTAGTAATTTAGCGGCTTCGATTGCTCATGCACGCCGTGTTGCATTGCAGCGTGCCTTGGCATCACCCGCACAAGAAATAGGAAGTTTAGGTTCGTTAGATGAAGACCTACGTGCCTTTCTACGCCCATACAGTATTGTGAAAATAAAACTTTTCTCTCTATCTGGCCTAATCGTCTATAGCACTGATATCAATGTGATTGGGCGAACGTTGGAAGGCAATGCTCATCTTAATATTGCGCTGTCGGGCGGTAACAGCTCAAGTATTCAAACCACCGAACAGATACATGATCTGACCAATGAAACACGTTTTGATGTCGATGTAGTTGAAAGTTACGTGCCCTTATTTGATAAGGATAATAAGGTGATCGGTGTTTTCGAAATCTATCAAGATATGACGCGATTCAGGGAGGAGGTCAGCGAGGGCGTTTTATCGTTTACATTAGGGTTAGGCATTATCTTAATGGCGGTGTTTACGATTGCGTTTTGCTTTATGAAGCGATCTGCTAAGCAAATGATCACTCAGCAACAGCAGTTAGAGCAGCTGGCGACGATTGATCCCGTAACGAATATAAATAACCGAGCAGAAATCACCCGATTGATGGAGGCTGAGTGGGAGCGTTTTTCTCGAATGGGTGATTCTGAACACAGCTTTGGATTGATGATGCTGGATCTTGATTACTTTAAGAAAATCAATGATAACTACGGTCATCAGATAGGGGATGAGTTGTTAAAACGGGTTGTACACCGCTTGCAGGGAGAGTTAAGGGTTTATTCTCAGCTTGGGCGTTATGGCGGTGAAGAGTTTATGGTCTTGCTACCAGACGTTCGCATTGAGGACCTTAAAGGAATTGCTGATCGAATCTTAAAGTTAATTGCGGATAAGCCTTTTAAAATTAAGAAACACAAGATATCAATCACGCTCAGTATAGGCTTAGCGATTGCGAAGAAAAGCGACCTAAATATTGATGCTGTAATAAAGCGAGCAGATGATCATCTGTATATCGCTAAAGACTCAGGGCGTAATTGCCAATCAGGAGCAGAGTCTCTCTCTTAAAGTCGATAATGCAGAAACGATTTCTTGTTTCTGCATTATCGGTTTGTTCTCACAAAAAAAGTATTGTTATTGTGGCAACGGGTTCTCTTTAGCGTTCTCAGCCACATTGTTGCTGTGTTGATCGCTATTGTGCTTTTTATCGATACCAGAATTCAGTTGGTACCAATCCACTTTACGAGTGGTGAGCATGCCGATAGCAAGTGTTGAGAAAATGAGAATAGAGCCCATCAAAAGTGCGAAGTTCTCAGATGAGATAATCATATATAGCAAGCCGTATAGCGCCGTAATTCCTGCGGCGAACCAGCCCCCCCGTTGCGTACTTTTAAGTACGGAGCTTAGATAAAAGCCGAGTAGGCTGCTACAAGCGATTGTGGCAATCGTGTAGGCCCATATGAAAGGTATATGCTCGCTCAGTGAGAGCAACAGAAGGTAAAACAACGCCAGCGCCATACCTACCATGCCATATTGAATTGGGTGTATCTGTAGCTTTTTTAACACTTCGAAAAGAAAGAACAGCATAAAGGTAACCGCAATGAAAAGGAGACCATACTTTATTGCGCGCTCTGCTTGAGAATACATATCGACGGGGTCAATAAACTCCGCGCCGACGGCATAGCTATTAAGGTTGCAGTAGCTGTTTGTTTGGCATTCATTTAAAACGGCTTTTAGGTCTCCTGCAAATGGGGATGTATTCCAATTAGAGGTAAAGCCTTCCTCCGATATTTGATAATCCGTTGGTAAGTGGCGTCCGGTAAAACTAGGATGCGGCCAGTCCGAACTCATACTGATATGGCTATTCTCGCCTGTAGGTGTCAGGAGCAGTTTTTCCATCCCTTTAATCGGCATGCTGAGTGACAGCGTGGTGTTTTTTAGCTTCTCCGTAATGAAGTTGGGTATTTCAGCGCTGATACCTTGGATATTGGCTTTAATAGCGCTACCAGCGATAAATTTAAGCGCACTGTTTTCCCATGTTGCATCCGGTTCGGAAACGATACCTCGCATATCTGAGATTAAGACGGCGACCTTAGCTTGCCCCCAGCGAAGTTGCCCTTTGTATTTTTTTTCGATCTGTTGTTTGTATTTGAGCAATGCTGAATTAGAAAATTCTGCATTGATACTAATCGAACCACTATAGACAGGGATCTGATAGATACCTCGACTCCGGGTGTCGTTCTTAATATCGGCCTGACTGTTGAGTTGGGTCGGTAGCAGTAAGTATTTCCCGCTCTTCTTCTGGGTAATCACTTTGTATATTTTATCTTTCTCACTCCAGCGGTTTTCTTGATACTCCATCTGCCAAGGAATAACCGCTATAGGCCCTGTAATCGTTTGCTGGCCCGTCCATTTGCTGGCGATATCACTGACCACTTGTGATCGAAAACTCATTCGTTCGTAGATTACGCCTTGCTCTAAAAGTAGGGGAATCCAGAGTAGTAAACCGAGAAAACTAATAATAATTAGCTTAAGTGTAATGCGTTTAGACATAAGGTCGCTCCAAGAATTAATAACTTGGAGTTAGTTTATAAAGGGGATGTGAGTGCTTGATGTGTGAAGTATGTGTTTTGTGTGTGCTTTTAATGACGGGATAACTGTGCCTATTTTTATTTAATTTCTTGTGCCTGTGCCTATCTGTTGTTTCAAATTACCCTTGTGACCCTGTTTTGGTTGTTCATAAGAGATTTGATCCGGCATGTATCAGTACGATGATTTAGATCGAGAGGTTGTTCGTAACCGAGTTATTCAATTTAAAGGACAGATGGATCGTTTCCTTAGCGGTGAACTTAGTGAGGAAGCCTTTTTGCCTTTACGGTTGCAAAATGGCCTTTATGTTCAGAAGCATGCGCCGATGCTTAGGGTTGCTATACCTTACGGGATGCTTTCTTCGGATCAGTTGAGGGCGTTGGCGACCATCTGCCAGGAGTATGATCGGGGCTACTGTCACATCACTACGCGACAAAATGTGCAGTTTAATTGGGTTGCACTTAATGAGGTGCCAGCTATTTTGGCCCAGTTGGAGCGTGTGGAGATGCACGCGATCCAAACAAGTGGAAACTGTATACGAAATACGACATCCGACCCTTTGGCGGGCGTTGCTTGCGACGAGGTCATTGATCCGAGACCTTATTGCGAAATTATTCGGCAGTGGTCCTCACTGCATCCCGAGTTTGCCTTTTTACCGCGCAAATTTAAGATTGCTGTTATCGGTGCTGAAGAGGATAGGGCGTCGATTAGACTGCATGATATCGGCTTGAAAGTGGTTCGTTCCGAAGAAGGGGAGTTAGGTTTTCAGGTTTGGACGGGGGGCGGTTTAGGCCGTACGCCTATGTTGGCGAGTTTAATTCGAAACTTTCTTCCACAGCGGTATCTACTGGGGTATCTGAAGGCTATCTTACGCGTTTATAACCAATATGGTCGGCGTGATAATAAATACAAAGCCCGTATTAAAATTCTAGTGTCGGCTTTAGGTTCGAAGCAGTTTACAGCGCAAGTTGAGCAGGAGTTCGAAAGGAATTTTCATATCGATCCTCAGCTAAGCGATGAGGAGATTGGTTATGCTCGCTCTTTCTTCAGCTCACCTAGTTATCAGATTTTATCCGATGATATGGAGCCCATAGATCAATATCCTATCGCTTATCAGCAATGGCTGGCGCGCAATGTTCGTCCCCATAAGGTGTCTGGTTATCGTATTGTTACGCTCTCTTTGAAGCATATTTCACAAGCGCCAGGTGATATTACAACTGAGCAATTAAGGCATATTGCAACTCTCGCTGATCGATACTCGTTTGGTGAGGTTAGAACGACACAGCAGCAAAATATCGTTCTTGCTGATGTTAGGTGCTCTGACCTCTATGAGCTTTGGTTGGAGAGTGAACCTAAGCAATTGGTAACCCCAACCGTTGGTACCTTGAGTGATACGGTCTGTTGTCCTGGTGGTGACTTTTGTGGGTTAGCAAATGCACGTTCCTTACCGGTGAATACAGCGATACAGCAGCGCTTTAGTGATTTGAAAAAAGTCTATGGATTGGGGGATATTTCACTCAGGATCTCTGGATGCATTAATGCCTGTGCCCATCATCATATTGCGAATATCGGTATTTTGGGTATCGATAAAAAGGGTGAAGAGTTCTATCAAATAACTTTGGGCGGTAAGACTGGATATGAATCGGCCATAGGCAAAGTGCTCGGTCCATCACTGCCATTGGAAAAGATCGCACCTGCCATCGATAAAATAATACAGGTCTATGTCGCCCAGAGAGTAGATGAGGGTGAGACATTCTCTTCTACTTATGAGCGTCTTGGAAAAGGCCCATTCAAGGAGGCGGTTTATGCCACAGATTATTAAGAAAGGAAGGGTTGTTAATGATGATTGGCATATCGTAGCGGAAGAATTAGCGATTTTGGATGATGAAGCGGGGAGGAGCTCTTTTGTCCCTAAACATGGTGATAAATATCTGTTGCCAGCACCGCTTTGGAACACGTTTTTTCCTCAGTTTTTAGGTTTCAGCACATTGCCAGGTTTGTTGCTTGATCATCAGGTCGAGCTTGAAGATATCAATGTGGCGGTTAGTTTGGTGCCTATCATTGCGATCAGGTTTTCAAGCTTTATGGACGGTACCGGTTTTTCTACTGGTGCACTGCTGCGAGAACGATTCAGTTTTAGCGGCGAGTTACGTGCATGTGGGGCCATTTTGCCCGATCAAGTGAATTACCTGATGCGGTGCGGTTTTGATTCTGTAGCGTTTAACGATCCTCATTCAGTGACACAATATGAAAAGATACAGGGGCAGGCTGTTGAGCAACCCAAAGCCGTTGCTACGGATGAGCTGATAAACAATACCCGTAACTCCCCTCGCAATGCCTCACTTAGCTATCAAGGAGATGTGTCGCGGCCGAAAACGCCTTTTCAGAGGCGTTTTGGTTGCTGAGTTTTTATAAGGTCTATTTTTAGACTATTTGGAAAGGGGGTTGAATTGGGTAATTTAAGAGGCAGTGCTTTTATGGTGCTGGCGATGGCTGCTTTTGCGATAGAGGATATGTTTATAAAGGCGGCTGCAGAGGTCATTCCTCTTGGCACTGTATTAGCGCTGTTTGGATTGGGAGGGATGATCGTATTTGTGTTATTAACTTGGCGCAAAGGGGAGTCTGTACTGCGTCCAGAGGTGTTATCTAAGCCGATTGTCGTTAGAGCTTTTTGTGAGGTTGTTGGGCGATTGTGTTTTGCGTTGGCGATTACATTAACCCCCCTGTCGAGTGCATCGGCTATCTTGCAAGCCACCCCCTTGGTCGTTGTGCTGGGAGCCTCACTTATTTTTAAAGAGCGAGTAGGGTTATCACGTTGGTCAGCTATTTTGGTTGGCTTTTGTGGGGTGTTGATGATTATTCGGCCAGGTTTGGATGATTTTGATCCCGCTTCTTTATTCGCAGTTTTAAGCACGCTGGGCTTTGCAGGAAGAGATCTTGCGACGAGGGGCGCGTCTGAGCAATTAAGTAATACGCATTTAGGTGTTTATGGTTTTTTTGTTTTGATTCCGACAGGTCTTATTTTGCAACTAGTGCAAGGGCCTGTTTTGGGAGGGGCGATTATTGAAGGAACGATTGCTGAAGGGAGCATTATTAAAGTGCTTATGATGCTTTTTGAACAAGAGGCTTGTTTATATGTTCTTGGATCAGTGATTTTTGGTGTGCTTGCTTATAATTCGCTCACGATTGCGATGAGAACAGGTGAAGTGTCAGTGGTAACCCCTTTCAGATATACGCGTTTATTGTTTGCATTGTTATTGGGGATCGTCGTTTTTAATGAGACGCCAGATATTTGGACGTTAGCGGGAGGGGCTATCGTAATATTAAGTGGGGTATATGCGCTGCTAGGAAGTCGCCAGAAGCGTCAGCATCAGGTCGATGCCCCTAGTTAGTGATGAAGCACCTAGTTAGTGGTTAAGCGGAAACGTAATTGTTGCTTTAACGCCGCCATTCTTTCGATTTGTAAGAGTAACACTCGCTTGGTGTAGTTGGGCAATTTGCTGGACAAAGCTTAAACCTAATCCCGTGCTTTTTTGCCCATTTTCGGGTCGTGGCAGGGAGTAAAAGCGCTGCCAGATTTTGTCCTCAGCATAGGACGGAATACCGCTACCTTGATCTTCGATTGTTAATTCAATGCGATGATTTATTGTCCGTAGCTGAATCTGAATAAGGCTCCCGTGAGGGCTGAAATCCAAGGCGTTTTCAAGCAAATTTCGAATCGCTTGGCTAAGCAGTAGCCGATCACCGCTTATCGAGTTTACGGGTTCTAGATTTGTCTGGAGTTCGATTCCTTTTTGATCGAACCGTATTTTTAATTGCGTGCTCTCATCTTCGATAATCTGGCTAAGGTTTAGCTGACAAGGGTTGCTTAGCTGGCCTAGGTTTTCTAAGCGGGCTAACGCAAGTACTTGATCGACCAGCGCCTGTAAGCGTTCTGTTTGCTGGCTGATATTCGTCGCTAGCTGGTCTCTTATGGTTGGGTCTTCTGCCAATCCGATGAGTTCAGCGGCTCCCTTTAGTGTTGTTAATGGGCTTTTCATCTCATGGGTCAGTGTTAAAGTGTACTCTTCTACATACTCCTTGCCATCGAGAGCAGCGCGCATCTCCTCCATTGCGGTTGCCAGTTTAGACAGATCTGGATCGTTAACTTTCGGAGTTTTAACGTTTTGCCCGCGGCTTATTTTGTTAGCGTATTCGACGAGCCTGTGAATATTCAGGCTGAGCCATGTTGCTAACAACGCACCGGCGAGTGCGGAAGCAAGTAGAAGCCAGAGCCCTTTTGAACGAATATTGTCCCGTGCAACCTGCCAGAAAGGATCAACGCTAATGTTGGATTTTCCGACAGAGAGTACTCCTACTAGAGATTGGTGGCCGCTATTATTGGTCGTATAGATAGGAGCGCCTATATACATGACTGAACTAAAGCGATCTTGCTTGTCCTCTTGGGTGCTGCGGGCACCATATTTCCCTTTTAAGGTTAGATAGACATCGTTCCATTTTGAGAAATCTGCCCCCAGATCGCGATCAGCTGAGTCATAGATGACTCGTCCTTTAGCGTTGGTGACATAGATGCGCAGTTCAGTGCCTGCTTGTTTATGGGACCAGATCGTTGCATTTATAGGGCGCGCTAACGTGTTTTTGACCGCGGGTTTTAATCGGTCTATCTGTATAGCTGAATCGCTACTTTTTGGTGCAACCAGTTCCGCCAGTAGGTTTGCTGTATCGATCAAAGCGGTTTCCATGGATTGCCGTAAACCGGGTTTTATCTCTAACAACATAGAATTCAAAAAGAAGTAGATGCCTAACCCTAAAATGGCAAAGTAGCCAAGAAATAGTTTTAGGCCGAATTTCATTTGTTTAGCTCCAGGCTATAGCCTAACCCACGATGGGTTTTAATGGGCTGGTGGGTTGAAGATACTTTATTCAGTTTTGCGCGTAGCCCTTTTATATGGGTGTCCACTGCCCGGTCTAAACTGTGTTCAGGATTATCCCAGGCGGCTTGCATTAACTGCTCGCGTGAGAATACCCGTTCAGGGTGTTCTATTAATTTACTTAAAAGGAAATATTCAATACGAGTTAGTTCCAACTTATGGTGACAGTAAGTGATTGCTGCGCGCTCATGATCCACTTGAAAGGGGTTGGCTGTTGTAGTGTTATGGGCTGATTCTGGATGATTAGATACGTTAGATGGCGTTACGCGTCGGAGGACTGTTTTTACGCGAGTGCTTAATTCACGTGGGCTAAAAGGTTTAGTAACGTAATCATCTGCACCTAACTCTAAACCTAAAATCCTGTCTATCTCATCAGAGCGTGCAGTTAAGAATATGATAGGGATGTTGGAGAATTCACGAATCCTTTTGCATAACTCAAAGCCATTAAAATCGGGTAAGCCGACATCGATAATCACGAGCTCAAAGGTTTGCGTATGCAGCTGTGATAAGGCCGTGGAAGCAAGTAGTTGATGTTCACTGCTGAATCCGTCCAGTTGCAGTGCAAAAGCGATGTTGTCTGCGATACTGGGTTCATCTTCAACAATGAGGATTCGCGGGTTATCTGGTTGCATAAGGATCCATGGCGAGTGTAAAGGAATACCAGTTCGAGTCGTCAGTGGTTAGTCGTGACGGTCTTTACCTAATAATTCAACCATATAGCCATCTGGGTCTTTCGCGAAGGCAAGAATGGTTGTGCTGTGTTTCATCGGCCCTGCTTCGCGAACAATTTCACCACCTCTACTTTTAATGGCTTCACAGGCGCTGTAAACATCATCAACTTCGATGGCTATATGGCCATAGGCATTCCCTAATTCATAGCTATCAGTATCCCAGTTATGTGTTAGCTCCAGAGCGGTATGTTCTGCTTCGCTGCCATAACCTAGAAACGCCAGCGTAAAGCGGCCTTCAGGGTAATCTTTACTGCGTAATAATTGCATGCCTAAGGTGTGGGTATAGAAGTCGATTGATCGTTGTAACTCGGTTACACGAAGCATTGTATGTAACAGGCGCATTTTTCCACATCCTTTTTGTTGATATTTGGTATGATAGAGGCAATATAAGCTTTGCCATTGTAACCATAGAGTGCTTTATTATAAGGGATGATTTTAACAAATCCTGCGCACATTATGGTTTATTATGAGGCGCAGTGTTGTTTCTCTTACGAGCGAGTAGGGAAGGTGGTGATTATGTTTCAAGATATGAATAAAAAAATAACGGATTCCATGGGACCGTTTAAAGAATTAGTCAATATTCAGACGAAAATGTTGGAAGAGTTAACTCGCCAGCAGATGGAATGTACTAAATCCTGTATCGAAGCGACTATTCAGCAAACTAAAGAGATGCAAAAGTGTCAGTCACCCAGTGATCTGATCGATTTGCAACGTAGTTATGCGAAAGAGCTGGAAGATACGTTGAAGTGCGCAAGCGAACAGAATTTAAAAGCGCTACAAGAAGCGCGTACAGAAATTGAAGATGTCGCGCACTCTACATTTGACGCTTTTAATAAGTAACTTTTATTTCTAATTAAAGCAGCCATGGGCTGCTTTTTTTGTTTTTTAGCATTGGATAGTTTAATGAGTAGATCAATCGGTCTTTTTTATGGTTCTACCACAGGGAATACTGAAAGTGTTGCTGAGCTAATTGCCGAGAATATAGGGCTGGATAGAATCCATCGAATTGATATTGCTGCTGATGGTTTAGATAGTATTGCTGAATACTCCCATCTTATTTTAGGTATACCCACTTGGGATTTCGGTGAATTGCAGGAGGATTGGTCTGATCTATGGCAGGTCCTTGATGCTGCGGACGTTGCAGGAAAAAAATGCGCTGTATTTGGTCTCGGAGATCAAATTGGTTATGGCGAGTGGTTTTTAGATGCGATGGGATTGTTACATGACCGTATGCAGGAACGCGGAGCCGAGCTTGTGGGCTATTGGCCAGTTGAAGGTTATGATTTTGAAGCGTCTAAAGCATTGAATGAAGATAAAAGTAAATTCGTAGGCTTGGCAATTGATGAAGACTGTCAGCACGGTGAGACGACCGAGCGAGTAGAGCAGTGGTGCAAACAAGTGCTTGTTGAATTTGGAATTAGTTAGTCCCATCAAGGGGCTTATAATACGTTACCAATATAGAGGTGGGTATAAATGCCCGCCGCATACCCTAGTAAGATAGCCCAGCTCCACTTCAAGTGACTCATAAATGTGTATACCCCCTGGGCTTGCCCCATAAGAGCAATGCCCGCTGCGGAACCTACCGATAGGAGTGATCCGCCGACCCCCGCGGTCAGGGTAACGAGTAGCCATTGTTGTAAGTCCATGTTGGGTTCCATACTTAGTACCGCAAACATTACAGGGATGTTATCTACCAATGCTGAGGCTAGGCCAACAAGAATATTGGCGGTCGTTGTACCTAAGCCGGTATACATCCATTCTGATAGCAAGGTGAGGTAGCCTAAGGTTGCCAGTCCGCCCACACAAAGGACTACACCGTAGAAAAACATTAACGTATCCCAAGATGACCGTTCGACGACTTTAAAAATATTAAAGCGGCGAATAACGTCACCATGATCGCCTTTGCTTTTCTCATGAGTGGTAAGATTTTCAGCATGGTGATGACGGATATGACCTTGGTCTTGCGTAAATGGCTCATGCTTGCTGATATAAAAACCAAACAGTTTGAGTATCCCAAGCCCCGTCATCATGCCAAGTACTGGAGGAAGGTGCAGAATACTGTGCGCCATGACTGAGAGCGCGATCGTAAACAGGAAAATAAAGATGATAGTGATCGCCCCTTTTTTCATATGTAGACGCTCAGTTTCGCCTGAAGGTGGGCCAGCCTCAATGACGCGACTCATCAGTATTGCAGGTATGACCCAAGTAATCAGAGCGGGTAAGAATAAGTTTAGAAAGTCCTCAAATTGAACCAGACCTTTCTGCCATACCATCAAGGTTGTTATATCGCCAAAGGGGCTGAAGGCCCCTCCAGCATTAGCGGCGATAACAATATTGATGCATCCGACAGTCACAAATTGATGGTAGGAATTACCGACGGCTAATACAACAGCGCCCATGAGTAGGGCTGTTGATAGATTGTCGGCGATAGGCGATATGCAGAAAGCTAAAAGGCCGGTGATCCAATAAATTTTCCGTAAGGAAAAACGCTGAACGACTAACCATGAGCGTAACGCTGCAAATACTAAACGCTCCTCCATCGTGGTGATAAAGGTCATAGCCGCTAAAAGGAAGAGGAATAGTTCTGCATACTCCAAAATATATTGGCGAGCGGCCAACCCGGCAGTGACATGATCACCGCTGAGTGTGTAAGCGACACCGGTTAGTAACCAAATTAAGCCTGCTGCGACCATGATGGGTTTTGATTTTCGTAGGTGGATAAACTCCTCTCCGAGTACGAAAATATAACCAATAACGAAGATAAGTAGGGCGAGAACGCCGTATAGCGAATCGGTTAGATCAATCAGTGATAACGACTCGGAACCGGTGAAGGCATAAAGGCTTGGGCTAAAAAACAGTCCAGCGAAAAGGAGTAATGATCTGATCTGCATTATCTATTCCGGTTAGTCGTTATCTGTCTATTCTAAAGCGTTGCGAAAGTAATGTATTCGTTCATCTTGGAGGCTAGCTTCGAATAACTTCAATAAAAGCGCTGATTGGGCTTAAATTGGTAGTGTTATAGGCTGAATTTCGATAAAATACTGCCCTTTTTTAAACGGCCAGCTGCGATTCTTTATCATGGAAATTAACCCGATTCTTAACGCCTTAAAAGATATCAACGATCGTACCAGCGATCTGCGTGGATTTCTTGATTATGAAGTTAAAAAAGAACGCCTTGAAGAGGTCTCTCGTGAGTTGGAGGATCCTGCTGTATGGGAAAATCCTGAATATGCACAGCAGCTTGGTAAAGAGCGTGCCGCATTGGAGATGATTGTCGAAACAATCGATGAACTCACGACGGGCGTTGAAGATACTCGCGATCTGCTTGATATGGCGGTGGAAGAGGACGATGAGGATACTGTAGCCGAAGTTGAGAATGACGTTGCAGAGATGATGGGACGGCTGGAAAAATTAGAGTTCCGTCGCATGTTTGCTGGCGAAGCAGATCCTAATAACGCTTATCTTGATATTCAATCGGGTTCTGGTGGTACTGAAGCTCAAGATTGGGCTGAGATGATGCTGCGTATGTATCTACGTTGGGGTGAAGATAAAGGCTTTAAAACGGAGCTATTGGAATGTTCTGCTGGTGATGTTGCAGGTATTAAGTCAGCAACAATTAGTTTCCAAGGTGAGTATGCGTTTGGTTGGTTACGTACAGAAACGGGTGTTCATCGTTTAGTGCGTAAATCCCCGTTTGATTCAGGTGGCCGTCGTCATACGTCTTTCTCTTCAGTGTTCGTATCACCTGAAATCGACGATAATATTGAAATTGATATCAACCCTGCTGATCTGCGCGTGGATGTTTATCGTGCATCGGGGGCGGGTGGTCAGCACGTTAACCGGACAGAATCTGCTGTACGTATTACGCATGAGCCGTCAGGTATCGTCGTGCAGAGCCAGAGTCAGCGTTCACAGCATCAAAACAAAGACACATGTATGAAGCAGTTACGGGCAAAACTCTACGAGATGGAGATGCTTAAACGTAGCGAAGCTGCTCAAGAGCTAGAAGATTCAAAGGCGGATATTGGCTGGGGCAGTCAGATTCGTTCCTATGTTTTAGATGATCAACGTATTAAAGATCTACGTACTAACGTGCAGAGTTCGAACTGCGATAAAGTGCTAGATGGTGATTTAGATCTGTTTATCGAAGCTAGCCTTAAAGCCGGCTTGTAAGCGGAAGAGTTGTAATAATGGTGAGTTTGGTTGTTCAGTTTATGACAACCTAAACCGCCCTGTTCTGGTTTTACAATAGATGCTTAGGTCGATTGTAAGCTGGGAATACTTGTTAACGAATTTAAAGGTTTACCACACCGATGTCTGATAATACTCAGAAGCAAGATGAGAACCGTCTTATCGCAGAGCGCCGTGAGAAGTTAAACGGACTTCGCGAAGAGGGAAATGCATATCCAAATAGCTTCCGTCGCGACTCTTATGCTCAAGATCTACAAGATCAGTATGGCGATAAGACCAAAGAGGAGCTAGAGGAAGCAGCGATCACTGTCAGCATTGCTGGACGTGTCATGCTGAACCGCGGCGCTTTTGGCGTTGTTCAGGATATGACTGGGCGTGTTCAATTCTACGTGAATAAAGAAGCGCGTAAGTTCGCTAAGCGTTTGGACTTAGGGGATATCATCGGTGTCACTGGTATTTTACATAAATCAGGTAAAGGTGATCTTTACGTTGATATGGGCGAATACCAGTTATTGACCAAAAATTTACGTCCGTTACCTGATAAGCACAAAGGGCTGCAGGATACAGAAGTACGTTACCGTCAACGTTATGTAGATTTGATCACTAACCAAGATTCACGTCGGGTTTTTGAGATTCGTTCTAAGGTTGTTTCTGGTATCCGTAATTTCTTAACAGAGCGTCGTTTCATCGAAGCTGAAACGCCGATGCTACAAGTTATTCCGGGTGGTGCTACGGCGCGTCCATTTGTGACTCATCATAATGCACTTGATCGTGATATGTACTTGCGTATTGCGCCAGAGCTTTACCTGAAGCGTCTAGTTGTTGGTGGTTTTGAGCGAGTTTTCGAAATTAACCGTAACTTCCGTAATGAAGGTCTATCTACTCGTCATAATCCAGAATTTACAATGATCGAGTTCTATCAGGCTTATGCTGATTATCGTGATTTGATGGATTTGACCGAAGATATGTTGCGTACTGTCGCACAAGATGTGTTGGGAACGACAACGATTGTTAATACCGTGCGTAACGAAGAGGGTGAGATTCTCGAGACGTTTGAGTATGACATGGCGAAACCGTTCCAGCGCTTAAGTGTTTTTGATTCTATCTTGCATTACAACGATGATATTACCGCTGAGGCATTGGCCGATGAGCATGCTGCTCGTCAAATCGCTGAACGTTTAGATATTGACGTTAAAGATAGTTGGGGACTAGGCAAAGTTCAGATCGAAATTTTCGAGAAAACTGTCGAGCACCGTTTGCAGCAGCCTACATTTATCACTGAATATCCAACAGAAGTTTCACCGTTGGCACGCCGCAGTGATAATGACCCGTTTGTGACAGATCGTTTTGAGTTCTTCGTTGCCGGTCGTGAGTTAGCAAATGGCTTCTCGGAGTTAAATGACTCTGAAGATCAAGCTGAACGCTTCCGTGCCCAGGTTGCTGAGAAGGATGCGGGTGATGATGAAGCGATGCATTACGATGAAGATTACATCAATGCGCTAGAATACGGATTGCCACCAACAGCAGGCGAGGGTATTGGTATTGATCGCTTGGTGATGCTGTTCACTGATTCGCCATCGATTCGAGATGTTATTCTTTTCCCTGCAATGAGACCGCGCGGTTAAATTGTTAACTTGCTAAAAAGGCCCGATAAGGGCCTTTTTTGTGCCTGTCTATAAATGAAGCTTCTAGCGAATCTTTCAGGGTGTGTTGTTTTTGTTGAGTGGGGATATAATGAGTCGATGAATTGGTTATTTCCTCAAGAAAAAAGAACAATTCCAGGGAAGCGCTGGATAAGTATTTTGAGTCGCACTGTCCATTTGATAGGTATCTGTGGATTGGCGGGTGGGTATTTATATGCCCAGCCTGTAGCCGCTTGGGTACCGTTTTTGTATATGACGGTTTTCAGCGGCTTGGTTATGATGCTGCTCGAGATATATGCCGACGGAATCTGGCTAGTTCAGCTGCGCGGTACAGCGATTGGAGTGAAGTTAGCGTTGTTGTCGACGATGCTTTGGTGGTTTGATCAGCCTAATGCAGTTATTTATTTTGTCGTCATTGTCATCTCCGGTGTGGTTTCTCATGCGCCTGGTCGTGTTCGTTATTTCTCTTTGTGGCATGGTCGTGTCATTACAGATTCGATCTCTTTAAAACCTGGTGAAGTGAAAAATTGTGGCGGTTAGTAATGGTGCTTGAGAATGCGTTGAGTTGGCGTGATGCTTTAGCGGGCGAATTTGATAAACCTTATATGCGCGAGCTTCAGCAATTTTTGGCTTCCGAAAAGGCGCAAGGAAAGCAGATTTATCCTGATGATTGTCACTGGTTCTCTGCGTTAGAAATAACGCCGTTAGAGGATGTTAAGGTCGTTATTTTGGGTCAGGATCCATATCATCAGCCAGGACAGGCGCATGGTTTGTGCTTCTCTGTTATGCCTGATATTAAAGTGCCTCCATCACTCGTTAATATTTATAAAGAGCTATACAGCGATCTGAATATTGAGCCTGTTGATCATGGTTTTTTGGAGTCGTGGGCTAAGCAGGGCGTTTTACTGCTGAATAGTGTACTTACTGTCGAACAGGGTGCTGCAGGAGCCCACCAAGGGAAGGGGTGGGAGCTGTTTACTGATAAGATTATTCGCACGGTGAACGAGCGTTGTGAGAACGTCGTTTTTTTACTTTGGGGCGGTTATGCCCAGAAAAAGGGGAAAAGCATCGATCGAGAGCGCCATTGTGTATTGGAAGCGCCTCACCCATCGCCCTTGTCATCCTATCGTGGCTTCTTTGGTTGTCAGCATTTCAGTAAAGCTAATCATTATCTTGAAATAAACCAGAGGCAGCCTATTCGTTGGACGCTTCCAATGCGGACTCAGTTGGCGTGAGAAGTAGCTCTGTTTGACAGTTAGGGGCTGCTTGGTAGTAGCAGTGTTGTCCGCGACCATTCTTTTTACTGTCGTACATCGCTTGGTCGGCGCAGTGAAGTAATGTCTCAAACTCTATTGCGTCTTTAGGAGCGATCGCGGTCCCCGCGCTGCAACGTATATGAATCTCTGTAGGGGAACTGATAATAGGTTGCTCTAAACGGTATTGTACCCGTTTCATTATCTTATCAAGTGCGTTCTTCAATTCTGATTCCGAATCGGCCTCTATGAGCAGAATAAATTCATCTCCGGCCAATCTAGACAGGGTATCACCTTCACGTAGCTGCATATTGATCGCCGTTGTAAAGTTGATTAACACTTTGTCGCCGATGTTGTGGCCGTATTGGTCATTAATGGGTTTAAAGAAATCGAGATCGATGAAGGTTAAAGCGATAAAGGTGTTGTTGCGTCCCACTCGGCTGAGGGCCTGGCTAGTAATCGTTTCTAGCATCTTGCGGTTGGGTAATCCAGTGAGCTGGTCGGTGTGAGCGAGTTGGCGTAATTTCTCATTTTGTTCCGAAATCTGTTGGTTCGCTGAAGAGAGCTGCTTCAGATAACGCACTCGATTGTCAGCAAATCGCCATATGGAATAGCCTGAGATAAGTGTCATGCTACAGATGGCGATAAACAGCATCACCAATAACGTACTTTGAGAGCTGTTTTCATTCGCTATATGGCGCTTGAGCGCCGTCTCTAATTCCGTTGCGCCTTGCATGACTTCGTTAAAAAGGTTATCGAACTCTTGATCTAGGGGGCTGCCAGCAGATGCAGCAAGATTAAAGCGTACTTGGGTGGCCTTGTGGAAGCTTTGCACTTTATAAAGCAGTTGGTTCACTTGGAGGCGAAGCGCTTTATCTTTTAAGGGTAAGTAATGTCCTTGCTGATTGCTGCCCCCGTCTAATATGGCAATGGCATACCATTTAGCCATATCTAGATGGTTGTTAACGGTCGATATTGATTCGTTAGTATCTCCCGAGAGGATCTCTTCAAACCATAAGTGTGCAAGGGCAGTTTCGAACTTGATCTCCATGGATGCATCTACCCATGGAACATATTTTTGTACGGTGTTTTTTGAGGTGACGTGAATGTAGAGCAACAGCATGACGCTAAGCGTAGCGGTCATGCCGGTTAGTAATAGGGGTGTTATTAGACTGCTTTGACCCGTGCTTTTCACCTTAGCGCCTCTCCCTTGGCGTAGTTTTTTCTAAGGACTCAAGGGAGTGTCGCGCTATTTATATATAAGGTCAACTATTGCTAGTTATTTGTGCAATTATTTTGGTTGGAAAAGCTTAGGATCTAGCTCGTATGGCAGCGGCTGCAATTCAATCTTATCGCTAGCAAGGGATAGAGCTTCATTTTCAGCAAGGGTTTTAACCAGGACCGCGAGCATGCGGTACCTGCCTTCTCCACATTGAGCAGAGATCACTACCTGTCCCGCTTTCGGTTTATCGGGTGCACTAATCACTTGTCCGGGAAGTGGCGGTTCATTAGCATCAACCTCGGCAATATACATCGGTTTTTTAAGTTGGCCGCGGTGTTGTAAGCGCGTAACGATCTCTTGTCCGGTATAACAGCCCTTAGTAAAACTAATGCCTCCAACCGCTTGGAAGTTCGTCATTTGAGGAATAAACGCTTCTTGCGTTGCCGCACGAAGGTCTGCAATACCTGCGTCGATCTCGCTCAGTACCCAATCGTTTGTACTGCCAATGCCTACTTCTAAAGGAAGATCTGCTAATAGGGCGGTAAGAGCGTCTGTTTCCATCCAGATCTCGTAACGGTTGCCAGGAACGCGGACAACAATGCCGTTACTGAGTGAGATAATTCCATTATCTTCACTTGGGCTGTGGCCGAAACATTTTTCGACAATCGCTTGGGCACCCGGTCCTATTAAGCCAAGTCCTGATACTTGATCGGTAATTTCGCTCGCTTCCGCTTTAGAAAAAACCATATACTTTTTGAGATTGGCGCTAGCACTTTCAAAAATATCATGGCTCATGCGTAGCCACGCTTTATCTTCGCCCGCTTTTATGACGCGGAAGAGACTTAGCATATGACCTTTGATGTTGCAGTGGGAGCCGAGAGAGCTTCCGCGACTGAACACTTCAGAAACATCACAGCTTAATTGGCCTTGTAAAAATTTCTCAGTGTCAGGCCCTTGGATTGAGAGTGTGCGTTGATGAATAAGCGGAATAACCTGGGTTGTTTTGCCGCTGCTACTTTGTACGCTGGTTTTGTCCGTACTAAGTTGGATATCTCTTTCTTCTAGTAATGTAATCAGACTGCTCATTGTGTCTTCTGTACCTACTGCAATAGTGAACTGCTGTCAGTGTACGCCAAAACATACTTAAGGACAGCAGATAAAGACTAAGGTTATTTACGCATTTGGCGCTTCAGTCGTTGTTGCCGTGTGGGCAAGCGCTTCCCCTAATGTAACAGGGCTATTGGCTGTTAAGCTCTCGTTCCAATCGATGCTGTCTTTACCAAAAAGGAGAATGACGGTTGAGCCTAGTTTGAAACGCCCCATCTCTTCACCTTTTTCAAGTGTGATAGGCGTATTTTCCAGCTTGGTAAAGCTTTTATGTATAGGTTGCTTAAGCAGCGGTGCTTCTTGACCGGACCATACCGTTTCGATTCCTGCTACGATCATGGCGCCAACGAGGATCATTGCCATAGGGCCGTGCTCAGTATCGAAGAACGCGACGAGGCGCTCATTACGAGCAAATAGTTGGTCAACACCTTGTGCCGTTGTTTGATTGACGGAGAATAGATCTCCAGGCACATAAATTGTGTGGGTGAGCGTGCCTGTAACCGGCATATGGACGCGATGGTAATCTTTAGGCGATAGGTACACGGTAGCAAATTGACCATCGATAAAATCAGCTGCTCGATCTTGATCGCCACCGAGTAGCGTCGTCAGGCCATAACCACGTCCCTTAGCTTGAAAGATGCGGCCATGATCTATTGGGCCTAATTGACTTATAGCGCCGTCTGCAGGGCTTACAATCCCCCCCGCTGTCTGATCTATCGGTCTAGCTCCCTCTTTCAATGCCCGTGTGAAGAAAGCATTAAAGCTTGGGTAATTGGTTGGAATCTCTTCTTGAGCTTCAGACATGTTGATCTGATAGTTCTTGTTGAACCATTTTATAAAGCTGTTTTTGACCCAGGGGGTTTCGCAGTCAGCTATTTTACCGACTAATCGAGATAGAAGGTGTTGAGGTACAATGTGCTGAAAAAGTATAAACAGCTTATCTTTGAGGGTTTTCATTACTTCTCCACAGGTGTATCAGAAAGATTGCCCCATTCAAACCAAGAGCCGTCGTAACAGCGAATATCTTGGAAGCCTAGATAACGAGCGACGAAATAAGTTAAGCCTGAACGTCGATGTGCTTGGCAGTGCGTTACGATAGTGTTGTCGGGGGTTATGCCGCTTGCTTCTAGTGCTGAAAGTAATTCAGCTGCGGGTTTAATGCGTAGATTATCGGTGCTTATTAGGCAGTCTGTCCATTCAAAATGTTGAGCGCCGGGGATATGTCCCCCTTTTTTGGCATTAATGACTTTTTCACCACTAAACTCTTCTGAGCTCCGTGCATCCCAAATGGTGGTATGTGGATCAGAGAGCGATTTGATGATCTCTTCAGTATCCATGGAAAGCGTTTCGTTAATGTCGATTGAAAACTGTGATGGCGTTGGTGTGCTTGTCGCCAGATCAAGTCTCAATCCTGCTTCTTTCCAGCTATTAAGCTGGCCATTTAGCATTGAGCAGTTTTGGTGCCCCGCGATATTAAGTGTCCAAATCAATCGGCCAGCCCAAGGGCCCATCTGATCATCATAGGCAACAACAAGGCTTTGTTCGGTCAAGCCAATGTCTTGGCATAAGGTTTCTAATTGTGTAGCGCTAAGTCTTTTATTGGGTACCGGTAGCTCACCACACAAAAGTCTGGATGAGGGTAAGTTTATGGCACCTGGTATGTGGCCCTTTTGGTAATTTTCTTCACTCGACAGATCAATGATTAATAGATTTGGATCGTCGATGTGTTGGTACAGCTCGTTGGCTTCAATTAAAAGGGGCAACATGATTTTGAGACTCCAAAAAATATAGCGAGGGCATGATCATACGGGGTTGGTGATAGGCTTAAAAGTTTTCTCCCTAGCTAAGTGAATATAGAGCACTTAGCTGTAGGTGGGATTACTTTTTCATTTTTTTCAAGCTAAGCGTAGCCGCAGAGCATAGATACCTAAATCGCTCATGGTGGAAGTCCGAAACTTCCGGCCCTGAGGTGCCGTAATCAGCGTGAATAATGGCGATAGGGGTACTACCGAAAAAGACCGACATTAATAAAAAGCCATTGGGATTTCCCCAAGGATGATAGATCTCAGGAAGCATATGGAGCATCTGTTCTCTATTTTCGGGCTTGATTAATATGCAGCCCGGTTTTTCCCGTAGCTTTTTGAATAAGCTGGGTATTTGCAGATCGTATTGAAAAGCGGCAATAGGATGCTCTTCCTCAAAACCGACAGAGAAGGCGGTTTTAAGTTGGTGCGCCTTATTGTTGACCAGAAACATTGATACGCGTTCGAAGCCTAAGCCGCGATTTAAGCCTTGAATTAACCCTTGGAAAACATGTTTAGGCTGGGTGTAGAGGTTGTAACCTTTTAAGAAGCGTTCGGCGATCTGATCAAAGATATGTTTATCAAGATATTCAGGTTTATCTTCGAGGATAATCGTTTCTTGAGGCTGTTCTTCGGGAATCACCTCGGGTGTAACTATATCCGCTTCCGGTTTTGTAACGGCTGGAAGTGTTGCTGATAAGAGATTCGCTTCTTTGGCCGACAGACGGTAATTGACCATCTTGTTTGACGGAAGTAATAGCATTTCCGCTGCTGGAGCCATCGTGCCGGCTACATGGTAGCCGCGAGCTGATCTGGCACAGTTTACATGCAGGGTATTGATTGTTTCAGCAATCTCGCCTTTTAGATAATCGTTGATAATATCAATGATTTTCATTGTCTTGGTTTGGTTCCAACCAAGATTAGCCGTTAGGGCGATCCAGTTAGCCAGTTTTACAGGGAAGAACTTTTCTTGAACTAGGTGATTTATATCCCTAAGGTCTTCGTCGGTTAGGCGAGGATCACCCAATGCTCTTTGATGTAGCTGAGCCAGTGTTTTTTTATTGGGGGAAGTTTCATGCTCTAGACTGACCATGGCCAACTCTGAGATCCCCCAGTATTCAATCAGTCCTCGCGATATCTCTTGAATAGTGCAGCCAAGAATATCTGTTTCAGCCAGTACGACGTCTGTTTTTTCTTCGCGTAGCTTTATCTGTATCTCGCTCATGTGAAGCGCAGCGTGTTGCCATAGCATCCAGTGACCGACACCGTAGAAGAGTGATGCAAGGTATGTTTCTTCAGCGAAGGGCGCTTTACGTCGCTTTATCCATGATTCAACCTGTGTTGCTGCATGATGGCTGACCGCGATATAGCGGAAGTACATTTTTTGGGCAACACTGGAAGGGTTTAACTTTAAGGGTGTTGTTGCCTTAACAACGGCTTCAATATTGTCTAGGCCAAGGGAGTTGATAGCATGGTCAATGCTGGTGACTTTAGAGTCTACTTTGTTGTGAAGGTCTGATGCTTTGCGAACCATGTGCAAGCATAAGACGGGATCGGATTTTATTGTTTTGTTCAGCTCCTGCAGCGTTACCATATCATCACGCAGTTTGCGTTGAAGGCGACGTAACACGCTGTTTCTTACAGGCAAAGGACGATCTTTTAGGTATTCAACCCAAGACTCTGCACCGTATGGGGATTCTGACATTTATACTCCGTCCTATTTCTTCTTTTTGATTATGGACTGTATTTAACTATTTTGCTCTTCAATAGAGCAAAGTATGTGTTTATAGCTTTTCCAGCGATGTTCGCTGATTGTGCCATCTTCTACTGCATTTTTCAGCGCACATCCGGGTTCTTTTTCATGATTGCAGTCACGGAATCGGCACATACCGGCTAGTGGCTGTAGTTCTCTAAAGCCATTTATAACGTCATCAGGTTCGATATGCCATAAGCCGAACTCTCTAATTCCGGGAGAATCGATCAGGTCTCCGCCGTCAGGGAAGTGAAATAGTCTGGCCGTTGTTGTGGTGTGGCGGCCTTTTTTGGTTTGAGCTGACAGCTCTCCTACTTTTAGATCGATGCCGGGAAGCAGGGTATTAATTAGGGATGATTTACCTACACCTGATTGGCCGACAAAAACACTAATACGTTGATCTAGCTTTGCTTTAAGGTCGGCAAGTCCCTCTTCATGGGCACTAGATGCTAAAAGAACCTCATAATCTATGTCGCGATATCGCTGTAGCATTGCTTCGATTTTATGGCGATTCTCTTCGTTTAATAGATCGGTTTTATTGAGCAGGATGACCGGTTCGATACCACTAAGCTCCGCGGCAACGAGATAGCGATCTATAAGATTTGCATGGGGAGTAGGTTCTACTGCGACAGTGATAACGATGAAATCGATATTTGCAGCAACAGGTTTCATCTCACCGTAAGGGTTTGGGCGAAGCAGTTCGCTTTTGCGATCAAGTTTTGCAACGACAACGCCGCTCTCTTTGCCCTCTCGCCAGATGACGCGATCACCGGTAACCAGTTGGCCTAAATTGGTGCGCATGTGACAACGTAAAATTTCGCCTTGCCGTTCACCTTCGGACGCTTCGACATCAACCGTTCTACCGAAATGAGAGATGATTAGCCCATGTTGCTCAGGGCCAAGGTCGCTGCTGTCGAGTTGCTGATCGATAGCGGTATCTTTTTTGGATGCGCGAGCGGCACGTTCTTCTTGAATTTTTTGAATGCGCCAGCTTTGGCGGCGAGTGAGTTTACGTTTCGCCATAGTGTGTTAACGATGCTCTCTTAATTCTGTTTACGCTAAGAGGTCGAGTCGCTAAATATCCCCGTTTTATCGAATCCATAGATTAATTGGTCCTGCTAACCAGTCCAAGGTAGGGTATTCTAAGGGAAAGTGTAGTGCCTGCGTCAACTTTGGAGGTGATTAGTGGAAAATAAGGGCAATTTGGTCTGGATTGATCTAGAAATGACCGGTTTAGAGCCGAAAACGGACGTGATAATTGAAATTGCGACCATCGTAACGGATTCAGATCTAAATATTTTAGCGGAAGGTCCTATGTTGGCTATTCATCAACCGGATGAATTGTTAGACGGCATGGACGAGTGGTGTACGAATCAGCATGGTAAATCAGGTTTAACCCAGCGGGTAAAAGACAGTGTGGTGACTGAGAATCAGGCTGAGCAGGAGACGCTTAACTTTTTAAAGCAGTATCTGAACCCTGGTGAATCGCCAATGTGCGGTAATAGTATTGGTCAGGATCGTCGTTTTCTTGACAAGTACATGCCTGAACTAGAAGCTTTTTTTCATTATAGAAATTTGGATGTGAGCTCGCTTAAAGAGTTAGCTAAACGCTGGAAGCCTGAAGTGGCTGCAGGCGTTGTGAAAAAAGGCTCGCATTTAGCGATGGATGATATTAAAGATTCAATTGATGAGCTTAAATATTATCGTGAGCATTTTATAAAACTCTAAATCAAAGATTGATTTTAGGGCGGCGAGGGTGCTGCTGAATAGGTAGCACATTCACGTTTTTAGTACTTTTTAGTTGTTCAATCGCCCAGCTTGCATGCTCTCGAACGATGTCTGAATCGTGATTGAGTTTGTCTTCCAGGGCCTGTATTACTTCATTTCCTCCTTTGCTATTGCCCAGCGCAACGGCAATGTTTCTTAGCCATCCTATGTGGCCCGTACGTCGAATGGCTGATCCTTCTGTCTTTTTAAGGAAAGTGGCTTCATCCCAGCTAAATAGCTCGATCAGCTCTTGTTTGTCTAGCTTTTGGCGTGGGTGGAAGTCTGTTTCGTTGGTGAAATCGGCAAAACGATTCCAAGGGCAGATTAATTGGCAATCATCGCAACCAAAAATCCTATTTCCCATTTTTGATCTTAACTCTTCGGGAATTGATCCACTTAGCTCAATCGTTAAATAAGAGATACAGCGTCGTGCATCTAATAGATGTGGCTGAGGAAAGGCTTGGGTTGGGCATACGTCTAGACAGGCGGTGCAGTTCCCACAATGCTCCTCCGCTGTCGGGGGATCAATTGGTAGCGGTAGATCAATGAGTAACTCACCGAGGAAAAACATAGATCCAGCATGTCTGTTGAGAATGAGCGTGTGTTTGCCTCGCCAACCGATGCCTGCTTTTTCTGCTAAAGGGCGCTCTAGTATAGGAGCGCTATCCACGAAGGCTCGAAAAACGCTTTCACCAACTTCGTTTTCGATTCTTTTGCCTAACTGTGTAAGGCGCTTTCGAATGAGCTTATGGTAATCTCGTCCTAAAGTGTATCTTGATATATAAGCGCTACTTCCATCATCTAATACATTGATGGCATGGGTCTCGGGCGGAAGATAGTCCATACGAACGCAGATCACGCGCTGGGTGCCCGGTAGTAAGCTGTCAGCTGAGAAGCGTTTATCTAAATGGTTATTAAGATATCCCATTTCACCGTGATAGCCGCGTTCAATCCATTGCTCATAGTGCGCCTGTTCCGCATGAAGATCACAATCAGTAATACCGCACTGCTGAAAACCGAGCTCCAAGGCCCACTCTTTTATCTTAGTGCTGAGTTCAGTGAGCATTGCTGTTGATAATTCAGGCATAGAATCAGACTTGCCCTCTAAGGGGAAGATTCCTCATAATGTTGTATAAATCTAATGAAACAAAGATGGCTTTATATCGATGTCGGTTAATAGAGCAGAACTTCCAGCGCCATTATACACAGCTGAGCAAACGCGTGTGCTTGATAGCACAGCGATTAATAAATTTGATATTCCCGGAATAAAGCTTATGCAGCGTGCTGGTCATGCTGTTTTTGCGGAAATCGTTGAGCGTTTTCCTAAAGTTCGACGTTTAACCATCATGTGCGGTGGCGGTAATAATGGGGGCGATGGTTTTGTTGTCGCGTTGCTTGCTATTCAAAAAGGGTTTGATGTTCAGCTTGTTTGTGTCGGTGATGATGCTTTTATTACCTCTCTTCATGGTGAGGCTAAGGAGGCATGGGAGTTACTCGAAGAGATTAACTTCGATTATGAAATCTACCAAGCAGGAATG
This sequence comes from Neptuniibacter victor, assembly GCA_027943745.1. Classification (GTDB taxonomy): domain Bacteria; phylum Pseudomonadota; class Gammaproteobacteria; order Pseudomonadales; family Balneatricaceae; genus Neptuniibacter; species Neptuniibacter victor. The sequence goes on from AP025763.1 coordinate 736,221, forward strand.
TTTTTTTCGGGTGAGCTGATTGTAGATGCATTGCTTGGAACAGGTCTTTCAGGTCCCGTTTACGGCCTCTTTGAACAAGCTATAGCGCAAATGAATCGATCACCAAGTGCTGTTTTTTCGGTGGATATCCCCTCAGGTTTGTGTGCCGATACGGGAGCGGTTTTAGGGGTTGCGGTTAAGGCGGATGTGACCTTGAGCTTTATTGGTATGAAGCGCGGGTTATTTACCTTTGAGGCTGTTGAATATTGCGGTGAGTTGCTTTTTGATGATTTGAAATTGCCTGAAGATGTTTATGATTGTGTGCCTGTAAATTTGTTTCGCACCACAGATCGTGATCTTAAGGAATGCCTGCCAGCGCGTGATAAACGCGCACATAAAGGTTGTTTCGGCCACGTATTGGTGATTGGTGGAAACCTAGGTATGGGAGGGGCTGCGTTACTTGCCGCCGAAGCAGCGATTAGAAGCGGGGCGGGCCTTGTGTCCTTAGCGACGCATCCAGAGCATGTAACAGCTTCGTTGAGTCGCTGCCCAGAAGTAATGGTTAAGGGTGTCAGAGGGGGCGCGGACCTCAATCCGCTTTTGGATAAGGCGGATGTTATTGTATTGGGGCCTGGGCTTGGACAAAATGCTTGGTCGGATCAGATGCTGTATGCTGCGGTTGCCGCGAAGAAGCCGATGGTGCTGGATGCCGATGCGCTGAATTTGATGGCATCGAACGATCGCTTGCGTAAAACAGACCAAGCGCAGAAGGGTCATTGGATCTTTACGCCTCATCCAGGTGAGGCCGCGCGAATGTTAGGGGAGACAGTCGCGCTGATTGAGAGAGATCGTTTTGCCAGTGTAGAGCGTCTGCAGCGCCACTGTGGAGGAACTGTGATTCTTAAAGGTGCAGGCTCTCTTGTTTCAGCGGGAGAGGCTTGTTATCTCTGTAGCGAAGGGAACCCAGGGATGGCCGTTGGTGGTATGGGTGATGTGCTATCTGGAATTTGTGGTGCGTTATTGTCTCAAGGGTTATCACCAGAAAGTGCGGCACGCGTGGGTGTTTATATTCATGCGAAAGCGGCAGATATGAGAGCCGGTATTCAGGGTGAGGCTGGTTTATTAGCTTCAGATCTTTTTTTAGCGATTTCAGCCGTTATTAACGGTAAGTACGAGTAGTAACGATTAGCGATGAGTAGTGATTATAAAGTTAGTTTGCCGAATGAAGCATCGATGACCGCATTTGGGCATGCTATTGCGCATGCATCGGGTGGATCAGGGGTGATTTTTCTATTGGGCGATCTTGGTATGGGTAAGACCACGTTGAGTCGAGGCGTATTGCAAGGGATGGGGCATAAAGGTTCCGTTAAGAGTCCAACTTATACGCTGGTGGAGCCCTATGATGTCGGTGAGCAACGTATCTATCACTTTGACCTCTACCGGTTGTCCGATCCTGAAGAACTAGAGTATTTAGGCATACGAGATTATTTTGATGAGGCTGCACTTTGTTTGGTTGAATGGCCTAACAGGGGTGAAGGTATGCTGCCAGTTGCGGATATGCTGTTAAATATTGAGTTAGATGGTTATGGCCGAACGGTGCAGTGGACGCCGCAAACTGAAAAAGGGCAAAAAATGGCCGATAGATTGGTAAAGGCTATATAGTATGTATTTTAATATGCGAGCTTTTTTACTTTTTGTGTTGTGTGAGTAGCAGTGTAAAGAGATGGCAAGAGCTGTATCTCGATTGTTTAGGGTGTTTATGAAGGGGTTTGCTAAAGCTTTATGCGGATAATCATGTTTCCTAAGCTGGTAAGTGGCTTGCTGGGATTGCTGTTTTTATGCGTTGCTGCAGTCACGCAGGCTGGTGATGTAAAAAAGGTTCGTATGTGGCTAGCGCCAGATCATGTGCGCTTGGTATTTGACCTTTCAGGCCCCTCTGCTCATAAGGTGTTTACATTAAGTAATCCTCATCGAATTGTTTTAGATGTCGAAAATGCCAAACTCACCGCAGATTTAACCAAGTTAGGCTTAGATAAAAGCCCTGTTCAACGTATTCGCTCTGGAAAAAACGGTAAAACTTTGCGTTTGGTTTTGGATTTGAAGCGTGCCGTTCGACCAAAAAGTTTTGAGTTAAAACCTAACCAGAAGTATGGCCACCGTTTAGTTCTTGATCTTTATGAAAAAGATTCCTTGGTAAAAGCGAAAAAAACGGCAAAGCCTAAGGCTGTGGCTGGGCGAGATATTGTTATTGCGATTGATGCCGGGCATGGCGGAGATGATCCTGGTGCGATAGGCAGTGGCAGAGTACGCGAAAAAGATGTGGTTTTGGCCATAGCCAAAGAACTGAAGCGCCGTTTAGATCAAACCCCAGGTTATAAAGGGAAGCTAACTCGAACGGGTGATTACTATATTAGTTTGAGAGGACGCACCAAGGCTGCACGTAAGCATAATGCTGATCTGTTTGTCTCTATTCATGCTGATGCTTTTAAAGACCATCGCGCGCGCGGGGCATCGGTATGGGTGCTATCCTCCCGAGGAGCAAGTAGTGAAATGGGACGTTGGTTGGCGCGTAAAGAAAATAGCGCTGACCTGATCGGAGGGGTTGGTAGTGTTAGTTTGGATGATAAAGACAATGTTCTAGCGAGTGTTCTTTTAGATATGTCGATGACCGCCAGCCGAGAAGACAGTCGCTCCATTGCCAAAGGGATACATGGCAATATCAAACGTTTTGCCCGAATGCATAAGTCACATGTTGAACAAGCAGGTTTCGTTGTTTTGAAATCTCCAGATATACCTTCAATTTTGGTAGAGACGGGGTTTATCTCAAACCCTGGTGAAGCGGCAAAATTGAAAACTCGAAGTTATCAAAAAAAGATGGCGGATGCTGTGTATAAAGGTATAACTCAGCATTTTGAGAGAAAGCCTCCTGCGTTGACTTATGTCGCGCAACGTAAAGCCAAGGATAACCGTAGCTACAAAGTTGTTCGTGGTGATACCCTTTCTGTTATTGCATCTAAGAATGGTGTTTCTTTAGCGTCGTTGCGTAAAGTAAACAGTCTTAAAAGCGATCGTATTAAAATTGGGCAGGTTTTACGGATACCTGCCAGTTAAAGGAAATTTCATGTCTCGTATACATCTACTATCCCCGCGCCTTGCCAACCAAATCGCGGCGGGTGAGGTTGTTGAACGTCCAGCTTCGGTTATCAAAGAGATCCTCGAAAATAGTCTTGATGCTGGGGCGAATAAAGTGGATGTGGAGGTGGAGCAAGGCGGCGTAAAGTTAATGCGTATCCGTGATAACGGATCGGGGATTGAAAAAAATGATCTTTCGTTAGCGTTGAGTCGACACGCTACGTCAAAAATACGCGCGCTCGAAGATCTTGAAGCGGTCGGGAGTTTGGGGTTTAGGGGAGAAGCCTTAGCCAGTATCAGCTCTGTTTCGCGCCTGTCGTTAACCTCTCGGCAAGCCGAGCAAGATAATGCTTGGCAAGTTCAGACGGAGGGGCGTGATATGGAGGCGATATTGGAGCCTGCCGCCCATCCTGAAGGTACGACGGTTGAGGTTAAAGATCTGTTTTTTAATACCCCAGCACGTCGGAAATTTTTAAAAACAGAAAAAACTGAGTTCCGCCATCTAGATGAGGTGGTAAAACGTTTAGCATTAAGCCGTTTTGATGTGGCGTTTCAGCTTAGGCACAATGGAAAGGTTATTCATCAACTGCGCCAAGCCGATAGCGAGATAGAGCAAGAGCGCCGTGTGGCGAGTATTTGCGGATCTGCATTTATTGATAACGCTCTTAAAGTAGATGTTGCTGCGGAGGCCTCAGGGTTGCGTTTATGGGGCTGGGTCGGCTTGCCAACATTTTCTCGTAGTCAGGCGGATCTGCAGTATTTCTTTGTTAATGGCCGGATGATTCGTGATCGCGTGGTCACGCATGCGGTACGACAAGCCTATGCGGATGTGTTGTATCATGGCCGTTTCCCAGCGTATGTACTTTATCTCGAGTTAGATCCAGCGCTGGTGGATGTGAATGTCCATCCAACGAAACATGAGGTGCGGTTTAGGGAAAGCCGTTTAGTACATGACTTCCTTTTTAGAACATTGCATCGAATGATCGCGGATATGCGTCCACAGGATCAGCTGCCTTCATCTGCAGAATCCCAATCGGGCCAAAATTCGTCCGAACTTGGGCTTCAGTCTCCTGCGGTTGCCACTGAACAGAACTATGAGCAGGGTCGTATGGCTTTTAGGCAAAATGCGCCTTCTGGGCCATCCGTCGGCCAAACGGCTGGGTTTGCTGGAGCAAATTATGCCTCTTCTAATCCATCTATTCACCAAGTCAGAGAGCAGGTGAGTGGATATGGCGCCTTACACCCAGATCAAAATGCGGAGGCTGCGTCAGATGTGCAAGGGCATGAAAGTGATAAGTGTCCGCCTATGGGCTACGCTATTGCACAGCTCCATGGTGTCTATATCCTAGCGGAAAATGAGCAAGGGTTAATCGTTGTTGATATGCACGCCGCGCATGAACGTATTGTATACGAGCGGATGAAACAATCATTCGAAGAAGATGTTGTTCGATCGCAACCTCTGTTAGTGCCGTTAAGTTTAGCGGTGAGTGATCGTGAGGCGGATTGTTCGGAAGAACAGTCTCAAACATTTAAACGTTTGGGGTTTGAGCTAGCTCGAATGGGTGAGGAGACGCTTGTGGTGCGTCAAGTTCCCGTTTCGCTTGCGAAGGGTAATATCGAACAATTAATACGTGATGTGCTTGCGGATATGCTGGTTTATGGTGAAAGCAAACGTATTGAACAGCATATTAATGAGCTGTTAGCGACGATGGCGTGCCATGGAGCCGTACGAGCGAATCGACAGTTAACGTTACCGGAAATGAATGCGTTGCTGCGGGATATGGAAAATACCGAGCGTAGTGGTCAATGTAATCATGGTCGGCCTACGTGGAGTCAGATGAGTATGTCTGATCTTGATAAATTATTTATGCGTGGGCAGTAGGGGATATTTTGAGTAGTTTGCCAGTTGTTTTTTTAATGGGTCCTACCGCATCGGGTAAAACTGATCTGGCGATGAAGCTCTATGATCAGTTGCCTTGTGAGATTGTGAGTGTAGATTCAGCAATGATCTATCGGGGCATGGATATTGGTACCGCTAAGCCCGATGCAGAGTTGTTGTCTAAATATCCACACCGATTGATCGATATTCGTGACCCTGATGAAGCGTATTCTGCTGCTGAATTTCGCCGTGATGCACTCGCATTGATCGAGGAGATAAGAGCTGCAGGTAAAATTCCGCTTTTGACGGGTGGGACAATGCTTTATTTTCATGCGCTTAAGAATGGTTTGGCTTCTTTACCAAAAGCAGACCCTGACGTGCGTGAGCGTATTTTGAATCAGGCGCAGGCTGAAGGTTGGGATACAATCCACAGGAGATTAGCGGAAGTTGATCCTGATTCAGCTGCCCGTTTAAACCCGAATGATTCGCAGCGTTTACAGCGGGCACTTGAAGTTTACGAGATTTCTGGTCGTACGATGACCGAGCTGTGGGCAGAGCAAGAGGCGCAAAAGCCTGATTTTAAGATCATACCGATGGCTGTCATGCCAACAGCGCGATCTGAGTTGCATGATAGAATCGCCCAGCGTTTTGATATTATGCTAGATCAGGGCTTCGTTGATGAAGTGAAGACTCTTTGGGATAGAGGTGATCTTAATTTACAAATGCCATCGGTGCGCTGTGTTGGCTATCGGCAAGTGTGGGAATATTTTGCGGGTACCTGGGATTACGACACCATGAAATTTAAAGGGGTTGTTGCGACTCGGCAGCTAGCAAAAAGGCAAGTTACATGGCTGAGAAGTTGGGAAAATCTTGCCTGGATGGACACTCATGACCCAAAACTATTATCTAATGCCTTGAAATTAATAGAAGGTGGCATTATATAATGTCATGCTGGACTGCAAAAATGCTGTATATGAGTTGTTATGCAGCAGTAGTGAGGCGAATTGTGCGCCGCCAGCCATACTATAACGACAAAATATAAAATATTTCTCGGGAAGGAGTTTGCAAATGTCAAAAGGGCAATCGTTACAAGACCCTTATCTGAATGCGCTACGTAAAGAGCGCATTCCGGTGTCTATTTTTTTAGTTAATGGAATTAAACTGCAAGGTCAGATCGAATCTTTCGACCAGTTTGTCATTCTGTTGAAAAATACCGTAAGCCAGATGGTTTACAAGCATGCAATTTCAACAGTCGTGCCAGCACGCCCTGTGAAACTGCCGTCTGCTGATGAAATGAAAGCAGAGGACTGATAATAATTGTTCTTTGAGCGACCGAAGAGTGGCGAACGCGCCATATTAGTACACATGAATTTGGCGGCGGAAGCCGATCAAGAAAGCCCAAAAGAGCTCGAAGAGCTAGCGTTATCTGCAGGAGCTGACCCGGTTGAGTTTCTTACCGGGTCGCTTGCGCATCCAAATCCTAAGTTTTTTATAGGTCAAGGTAAGCTAGATGAGTTAAAAATGCTGGTTGAGCATCACGATGCTCAAGTTGTGATTTTTAATCATGCGTTGAGCCCTGCTCAAGAGCGTAATATTGAGCGTGAGATTCAAAACAGGGTACTTGATCGCACTGGGCTTATTCTTGATATATTTGCCCAGCGTGCACGTACCCATGAGGGTAAGTTGCAGGTTGAACTGGCTCAGTTGGATCATATGTCTACTCGCCTTGTGCGAGGTTGGACACATTTGGAACGCCAGAAAGGTGGTATTGGTCTCCGTGGGCCAGGTGAGACACAGTTAGAAACCGATCGACGACTGTTGCGTGCGCGAATAAAATCTATTCATAAGCGTTTAGAAAAAGTTCGAAAGCAGCGTGATCAAGGGCGTCGTTCGAGAAAGCGAGCAGAGGTGCCAACGCTATCATTGGTTGGGTATACCAATGCTGGCAAGTCGACGTTGTTTAATCATCTGACAACGTCTGAGGTTTATGCAGCTGACCAGTTGTTTGCAACGTTGGATCCAACGCTACGTCGTGTAGAGGTTGAGGATGTAGGTCCAGCGATTTTGGCGGATACAGTAGGGTTTATTCGTCATCTGCCACATAAGCTTGTTGAGGCTTTTCGGGCGACACTGCAAGAAACGATTGAAGCGACCTTGCTGTTACATGTGATTGATAGTCATGATGATGATCGACATGATCATGTCGCGGAAGTTGAGCATGTGTTGAGTGAGATCGGCGCTGATGAAGTGCCGGTACTAGAGGTTTACAATAAAATAGACCTTCTAGAAGGGCGTGAAGCACGTATTGATCGAAACGAGGATGGTAAGCCAACTCGTGTGTGGTTGTCTGCGGTGACAGGGGAGGGGCATGATCTATTGTTCCAAGCTGTCAATGAGTTGCTGGCAGACGATGTGTTTCATGATAACGTTGCCTTACAACCCGCTGAGGGGAATTTCAGGGCGCGTTTGTATGAGAGTGGTGCCGTACTTTCGGAACAGGTAGATGAAAAAGGATCTATTATTCTTGAAGTGCGTATACAGAAAAAAGATATGTTGCAGATTCTAAGTCGATTAGGGATGTCTCAGGAGCGATGTTTTCCTAAAGAGGTCAACCCTTATTGATAGATAATCGGATTTTATCTGCTCTTACGTAGCAATCCTCGTCTTTAGTGAGGGAAGTGGTAAGATCAGACGAATAATTCGAATTGAGTTTATGTGTTTTAATTTACCTAACTAGTTGTTTTATACGGAGTGACGTATGGCTTGGAATGAGCCTGGTGGTAATGGTGATAATAAAGACCCTTGGGGCGGTGGTAATAACAATAACCGTGGGGGTAATAAAGGCGGTGGCGATCAGGGTCCACCAGACCTAGACGAGGCGCTACGCAAGTTACAAGATAAGCTGAATGGTATCTTCGGCGGTTCTGGTAAGCGCGCAAGCGGTGGTTCCGGCGGAGATGATGGTGGCTCAAGCTCCTCTTCTGGTGCTGGTTTCTTCTGGGTGGTTGTTCTTATTGCTGTGTTGGTGTGGGCTGGTATGGGTGTCTATACGGTCGACCAGCAGGAGCGAGGCGTAGTGCTGCGCTTAGGTAAATACAGTGAAACTGTAGGGCCTGGTCTGCAGTGGAACCCGCCATTGATTGATCTTGTTCAGAAAGTAAATGTGACGCGCGTTCGAACGCGTGATCATAGTGCGCTTATGCTGACTAAGGATGAAAATATCGTAGATGTGAATATGACGGTTCAATACGTTATTTCTGATACGAAAGATTTCGTCCTAACGGTTCGAGATCCAGAGGCTAGTTTATCACACGCAGCTGAATCAGCCCTTCGTCATGTGGTGGGTTCGACTAACATGCACGATATCCTGACTCAGGGACGTGAAGCGTTATCCGATCAAGTTCAAACGCGTTTGCAAAGCTATATGGCCAATTACGGTACAGGCTTACAGATCTCTAAGGTCAATATTAAAGAAACAAAAGCGCCGAATCAGGTGCAGGATGCTTTCGATGATGTGATCAAGGCGCGAGAAGATGAGCAGCGAGTGAAAAACGAAGCTGAATCTTATGCTAATGGCGTTGTTCCAGAGGCGCGAGGTCAGGCTCAGCGTGTGCTCGAAGAGGCTAGTGCCTATCGTGAGCAGGTGGTTGCTCGTTCAGAAGGTGATGCGAAACGTTTTACCGCATTGTTAACTGAGTATGAGAAAGCGCCAGAGGTAACACGTGAGCGTCTTTATCTAGACACTATGGAGCAGGTGCTTTCAGAAAATCCGAAAGTATTGGTCGATGTTGAGGGTGGCAATAATATGATGTATCTGCCACTTGATAAGCTTATGCAGAATCGCCCAGTATCTGGTGATGCTAATGGGCCGGTTCGTCTAGATAGTCAGAGTTTGCGAGAGGTCACCGATCAGGTGGTTGATCAGCTTCGTCAGAGACAAAGTACGCGTAGCGGAGGTCGATAATGCAATCTAAATCTTTAGTGGGCTTAATCATCTTTGCCATATTGGTATTGATTGCGCAAAGCTCCCTGTACATCGTTAAAGAAACTGAGCGTGCAGTATTGCTTAAGTTTGGTGAGGTTGCAGAAGCTGATGTGCCTCCGGGTTTGCACTTTAAAATTCCATTTGTGAACAAAGTGCGTAAATTTGATTCTCGAATCCTAACGTTGGATGCGCGACCGCAGTCGTACTTAACTTTAGAGAAGAAGCGATTGACGGTTGATTCTTTTGTTAAGTGGCGTGTATCGGATGTGCAGAAGTTCTATACCGCAACATCAGGTGACGAGTTTAAAGCGGCGCAGCTTCTCTCTGACCGCGTTGATACTGGCTTGCGTAACCAGTTTGGTGAGCGAACAGTGACCGAGGTTGTCTCTGGTGAGCGTGAAGAGCTAATGCGTGAGCTGACTAGCAATCTGAGTGCTATCGCAATTCAGGAGTTAGGTGTTGAAGTAGTTGATGTGCGTGTGAAGCGTATTGACCTACCGCAAGAGGTTTCTGAATCGGTTTATGGGCGTATGCGTTCTGAGCGTGAGCTTGAAGCGCGCGATATTCGTTCGCGTGGTAAGGAGTTAGCAGAAGGTATTCGTGCCGATGCGGATCGCCAGAAAACAGTTATTGCTGCTGAGGCTTATCGTGAGTCAGAAGAGTTGCGTGGTGAAGGGGATGCGATAGCGGCCAATAACTATGCACAGGCTTATTCTGGTAATCCTGAGTTCTACTCTTTTTACCGAAGCTTGCAGGCCTATCGTGAGTCTTTTGGTAAGAGTGGCGATGTACTTGTCTTGAAACCAGACAGTGATTTCTTTAAGTACTTAGGCCAGCCGGCAGTAAAGTAGAATTTACTGACGTAAAAATGTACAAAAAAACGGTTCAGGGGAAGGCATTCCCCTGATTCCGTGTTAGAATATCGCAACCGGGTTACAGCCCGGTTTTTTTGTGCGATATGATTGGGAATATTAGGTAAGTTTATGTCTTCTGAGCTACTTAATGGATTAGCTGTTGGTTTTTGCCTAATGCTTATTCTTGAGGGCATTATTCCATTTCTTTATCCACAGCGTTGGCGCAACTTAGTTCAGCAGCTGGCGTTGGTCAGTGACCGTTCACTTAGATTGATCGGTCTTGGCAGTATGGTTTTGGGGCTTGTGGCCCTTTATGCAGTTCACTAAATAGAATTTATAATATATTGGTTCATCCAGTATATGGTTTTGAGAGATACGGAGTACCGCATGGCATTGGCAGATCGTTGGCTGCTTCCGGAAGGTGTGCAAGAACTACTTCCACCGCAAGCCCGTCGCGTTGAGATTGTACGTAGGCGTTTATTGGATCTGTATGAGCATTGGGGCTATGAGCTTGTTATGCCTCCTGTGTTTGAGCACCTTGAATCGTTATTAACGGGTGTAGGACGAGATTTAGAGCTTAATACGGTAAAAGTAACAGATCAGCTAAGTGGTCATACCGTTGGTGTGCGTGCAGATATTACACCTCAAGTTGCGCGTATTGATGCGCATCGCTTACGTGAATCCGGTGTGACTCGTCTCTGTTATGCGGGATCTGTTGTTCATGCGTTACCGACCCAGCCGTTAGCATCTCGTAATCCTTTGCAAGTGGGTGCTGAATTGTTTGGTCACTCGGGTATCGAGAGTGATGTTGAGGTTGTCTCCTTGATGGTCGAGACGATGCAGGCAGCAGGTGTTGATCATGAATTAAGTATTGATCTGGGGCATGTTGGTGTATTTACTGGATTGATGGAGATCGCAGAATTAACACCTGAGCAAAAAGATCAGTATTTAGATATCTTGCAGCGTAAAGCGCTTCCAGAGCTAGAGACTTTTATCTCGGCGTTAAATGCAGAGGCGGTCATTAAGCAGTGTTTGCTTGAGCTTCCACGCCTTAATGGTGGTGTTGAAGTATTGGGGCGCGCGCGTCAGTTGTTTGCGAGTGCACCGCAGTTGGTATTGGATGCGATCGAGTATTTGCAGCAACTAACCGATCGTATAGCGTTGCGCTTCCCTAATTTGGATCAGTACTTTGATCTAAGTGAGTTACGTGGATATAACTATCATACTGGTGTTGTGTTTGCGGCTTATTCGCCGGCATTTGGTCAGGCGATAGCGAAGGGCGGTCGTTATGATGAGATAGGTCGTGATTTTGGCCGCGCTCGTCCAGCAACAGGTTTTAGTGCAGATTTAAAAACATTGGTTGAGCTTTCTGGTGAGCAATTAACGGATACTCAAAAGGTGTTGGCTCCAGCTGTAGAAGATGCTGCTTTATTAGCGAAAGTGAAGCAGCTTCGTGCAGAGGGTGTGACAGTTTTATATGCTTTATCCGGTGCTGAACCGGCAGAAAAATGCACCGCTCAATTGGAGCAGTGTGATGGCGAATGGGTCGTTACTGACCTGTAACTTGTATTAAATTTATTAAGTAATCTCAAGTAGGCAGCAATGGGCAAAAACGTAGTTGTTCTGGGTACCCAGTGGGGTGATGAAGGTAAAGGCAAGATCGTAGATCTGCTAACAGACCAAGCTTCCGCAGTGGCGCGCTTTCAAGGCGGTCATAATGCGGGTCACACGTTGGTTATTGATGGTGAAAAAACTGTTTTGCACCTAATACCATCGGGTATATTACGCGAAAATGTCGTGTGTATGATTGGTAATGGTGTGGTGCTTTCGCCGGAAGCGCTGTTGAAAGAGATTAAAGGTTTAGAGGATGCGGGTGTTCCTGTTCGTGAGCGCTTGCGTTTAAGTCCTTCATGTCCTTTGATTCTTCCGTACCATGTTGCATTGGATCAGGCGCGTGAGTTAGCGCGTGGAAATGCAAAAATTGGCACAACGGGTCGGGGTATTGGCCCTGCTTATGAAGATAAAGTTGCACGCCGTGGTTTGCGTTTAGCTGATCTTCTAGATAAAGAGCGTTTTGCTGCGAAGTTGGAAGAGGTTGTTGCTTATCATAACTTCCAGCTTGAGCATTACTACAAGGTTGAGCCGGTTGATTATCAGACAGTGCTTGATGAAGCGTTGGCTATGGGTGAGCAGTTAGCGCCGATGGTGGCGGATGTAACTGCTATGTTGCATGATTTGCGTAAGTCAGGCGATAACATCATGTTTGAAGGTGCGCAGGGTTCGTTGCTGGATATCGATCACGGTACTTATCCTTATGTGACCTCTTCAAATACAACGGCTGGCGGTACCTCTACGGGTAGTGGTTTTGGTCCTTTGTACCTTGACTATATCTTAGGTATTACGAAAGCTTATACGACGCGTGTAGGTGGTGGTCCTTTCCCAACTGAGCTGCATTGCGATGTAGGTCAAGGTTTAGCTGAGCGTGGTCATGAATTTGGTTCGACTACCGGTCGTTCACGTCGTTGTGGTTGGTTTGATGCGGTAGCGCTGAAGCATGCTATTCAAATCAACTCGGTATCGGGTATCTGTCTAACAAAGCTGGATGTACTTGATGGCATGGAAGAGATCAGTATCTGTGTGGGTTACAAGGATGCAGCTGGTAATGTTGTTACTTCGTTGAGTGGTAGTGAAGATTACGAAGCGGTTGAGCCAGTTTATGAGACGATGCCAGGTTGGTCAGAAACAACAGTAGGTGCTCAGTCTTTGGAAGAGTTGCCTGCGGCTGCGGTGGCTTATATCAAGCGTCTTGAAGTATTGGTTGAAGCGCCTGTGGATATTATCTCTACAGGTCCTGATCGTATAGAGACAATTGTGCTACGCAACCCTTACGAAGTGTAAGGTTTGCGGGCATAAAAAAAACCGGCTTTTGCCGGTTTTTTTGTGTCTGTTGTTTTGTGTTCGAGCGGTTTATTTTAAGTCTTCAGAAAGGGATGGCTGAAGTGCTTGAATAAGGGCCTTGAACATTTTTGGGTTGCCGGAAATTAGATTTCCGTTTTGGCGAAACTCGTTGCTTCCTTTGAAATCGCCAACAAGGCCGCCAGCTTCTTGTACTAAAAGAAGTCCTGCTTCCATCTCTGAATAATTAAGACCAATCTGGTAATAACCATCGATACGTCCTGCCGCGATATAAGCAAGGTTTAGTGCAGGTGAGCCGCCGTTGTAGATAGTGCCGCCTGTGGTGGTAATGCTGCGGAAAATATCTAAATACGTATCAAGATGGGCTTTGTCGCTAGTGCGGTTAAAGAAGCCTGTTCCAATAAGTGCAGTATCAATGGTTTTGTGATTGCTGACGCGTAAGCGTTTTCCATTTAGCTGCGCGCCATGGCCGCGGCTTGCTGTGAACTCTTCGCCCGTGATCGGGTTTAATATAAGTGCATGCTCCATGCGGCCATTTTGTTGCCCTGCAATGCTCAAGGCAAATGCCGGTAGGCCGTTTGAAAAATTGGAGATGCTATCAATTGGATTGATATTCCAGCTGAATTCAGGGCCTTCACCTATAGGGGCGTGCTCGCCTGTGTATTCGCCAATCACTTTATGATTTGGGTAAGCCTTGTGGATTGCTTGTGCAATGCTTAATTCGGCTTTCTTGCACGTATCGCTAATCAATTTTGCAACATCAGCTTGTTCTGATTTTACAAGGTCTAAGCGTTCAACGGCGCGTGCGATCTGTTCTCCTGCGACGCGTGCTGCGCGCAGAGCAATATTAACCATGGGTTGCATGTGATGGGAACCTGAAGACTGAACGAAATTAAACGAGCATTATACCTGAGGATAAGGGAGTCTGTGAATAAAAGCTTTCGTTTAGTAGCTGAATTGATCGTCATAGGTCTGTTAAAATGCATTTTTTAATAGATTTAAGGGTTAATTGATGTCAGTTAATGTTCGTATAGTGCTTGTGAATACCACCCACCCAGGAAATATTGGTGGTGTTGCGCGAGCAATGAAAAATATGAAATTTGAAGAGCTGCATTTGGTTGCCCCTAAGAAGTTCCCTCATGCTAATGCTGATGCGCGGGCGGCTGGCGCAACTGATTTATTGGAATCGGCGGTTGTACATGAAACATTGGAGCAGGCTATAGCTGATTGTCAGCTGGTTGTCGGTACAAGTGCGAGAGGACGTCATATTCCTTGGCCAGTTGTTGATCCTAGGGAGTTAGCTTCTATTGTCGCGCCGCTTGATGTTGATAAGAAAATTGCAATTGTGTTTGGGCGTGAAGATCGTGGTCTGACAAATGAAGAGTTGCACCTGTGTCATCATCACGTCCATATCCCTTCTAATGAGGAGTTTAGCTCCCTTAACCTTGCTGCTGCGGTGCAGGTGATTACTTATGAGCTGCGTATGGCTTCTTTGTATGCAGATCAAAATGCGCAAGCGAAGCCGCAGTGGGGAACGGATTGGGATATAGATCTTGCAGAGAGTGCGGATCTGGAGCGATTGTTCGCGCATATGGAGCAAACGCTTGTGGATATCGATTTTCTTGATCCGGATAATCCTCGCCAGCTTATGCCGCGTTTGCGAAGACTTTATTTAAGATCTTTGCCTGATAAGGTTGAGGTTAATGTTTTGCGTGGTATCTTAACGGCCACTCAGAAACAGGTTAAGAGCTAATCTTTGATCTGGTGCGTGGGGTTGCTGCTAATTCGTGTTAGAATTCGCTCATCATGAATGGAAAGACCAAGGTAATTGGTTGGTTATTTAGTTGACCTTTTTAGTCGGGTATTGCATAATGCTCCGAAATGCTAACGCGTATCGGGGTGAAATATGCGACTGACAACTAAGGGGCGATATGCGGTTACCGCTATGCTGGATTTAGCTTTGCACGAAGGTAAAGGGCCGATTAGTTTGGCTGATATCTCTGAAAGGCAAGGCATATCTTTATCATATCTCGAACAACTCTTTGCAAAGCTACGTCGAAATGAATTGGTGCGTAGTGTGCGTGGTCCAGGTGGTGGTTATCAGCTGAACCGTGAGCAGGCAGAGATAAATGTTGCTGAAGTTATTGATGCGGTTAATGAATCGGTGGACGCTACGGGTTGTCATCGCAATGGCGATTGCCAGGGTGGAGAGACTTGTTTGACGCATCACTTGTGGTGTGATTTAAGTGACCAAATTCATAGTTTTTTAAGAGGCATATCGCTAGCAAATATGGTTGCTAGAAAAGATGTGCAAGATATTTCAGATCGTCAGGATCGTATTCATATTGATCAGGTTCTGATTGGATCAGATGCGGCTACAATTTCTGATAAAGCAGCCGTATAAGTACGTTCGGAGATTATAAATGAAAACACCGATTTATCTGGATTATTCCGCTACAACACCTGCCGATCAGCGTGTTGCTGTTAAAATGGCTGAATGTCTCACGATGGATGGTAATTTTGGTAACCCTGCTTCTCGTTCTCACCTATTTGGTTGGAAGGCTGAGGAAGCGGTTGAAATTGCTCGCCGTCAAGTGGCTGATTTGATTAATGCGGATCCCCGTGAAATCGTATGGACCTCTGGTGCTACCGAGTCTGATAACTTAGCGATTAAAGGTGCTGCTCACTTCTATCAGAAGAAAGGTAAGCACATTATCACTTCCAAGATTGAGCATAAAGCTGTGCTGGATCCTTGCCGTCAGTTAGAGCGTGAAGGTTTTGAGGTTACATATCTTACGCCAAATTCGGATGGTTTGATTGAGCCGCAGGCTGTTGCTGAAGCGATTCGTGAAGATACAATCGTTGTTTCACTTATGCATGTGAATAATGAGATCGGTACGATCACTGATATCGAAGCAATCGGTGAGTTAACGCGTTCTAAGGGAATTATTTTTCACGTTGATGCTGCACAAAGTGCGGGCAAGATTGAGATTGATCTAGCCAAGGCAAAGGTGGATTTAATGTCTTTCTCAGCTCATAAAATGTATGGGCCTAAAGGTATTGGGGCACTATTTGTTCGTCGTAAGCCACGTGTGCGTCTAGAAGCGCAAATTCACGGCGGTGGTCATGAACGTGGTATGCGTTCAGGTACGTTGCCAACCCACCAGATTGTTGGGATGGGTGAAGCGGCGCGTATCTGTAAAGAAGATCTGCTGAAAGATACTAAGGCGATTGTGGCCTTGCGTGACCGTTTCCTTGCCGGCATTGATGGCATGGAAGAGGTTTACTTAAATGGTTCAAAAGATCAGCGTATTCCGGGTAACTTGAATATTAGTTTTGCTTTCGTTGAAGGTGAATCATTGCTGATGTCTTTGAAAGACTTAGCTGTCTCTTCTGGTTCAGCTTGTACTTCTGCTAGCTTGGAGCCTTCTTACGTATTACGTGCATTGGGATTGAATGACGAGTTAGCGCATAGCTCGATTCGCTTCTCTTTTGGGCGTTTTACGACCGAGGAAGAGGTGGATTATGCTGTGTCGCAGATTGCGGACGCGGTAGGTAAATTACGTGAGCTTTCACCGTTGTGGGATATGTTTCAAGACGGTGTTGATCTGAGCAAAGTTGAATGGGTTCATCACTAATTCAACACTGAAGGTTTTTGGAGGTCGTTATGGCTTATAGTGAGAAAGTTATCGATCATTACGAGAATCCTCGTAATGTGGGCAAAATGAATGATAAAGATAACAACGTTGGTACAGGTATGGTTGGAGCGCCAGCTTGTGGTGATGTTATGCGCTTACAGATTCAGGTAAGTGATGAAGGTATTATTGAAGATGCCAAATTTAAGACGTATGGCTGTGGGTCTGCTATTGCTTCAAGTTCGCTTGTGACTGAGTGGGTTAAAGGTATGTCTTTAGAGGAAGCTGCGGAGTTAAAGAATACAACGATCGCGGAAGAGTTGGCGTTGCCTCCTGTAAAAATTCACTGCTCTGTACTTGCGGAAGATGCGATTAAAGCGGCAGTTGCTGACTATAAAGAGAAGCAAGATAAGTAGTCGTGAGACTACTTATTTAGGAGAAGTAAGCGTTTATGGCTATTACCATGACTGATGCGGCAGCTGAACATGTTGCGCGCTATATGGAAAAGCGAGGGCACGGAGCGGGCATTCGTTTAGGGGTGCGTACCTCAGGTTGTTCTGGCATGGCTTATGTTCTTGAATTTGTTGATGATGTTCAAGATGAAGATCAGATCTTTAGTGGTCCTCAAGATGTTAAAATCGTTATCGATCCAAAAAGTTTGCTTTACTTGGATGGTACTGAGCTGGATTTCGTAAAAGAGGGACTGAATGAAGGGTTTAAATTTAATAACCCGAATGTCTCTAGTGAATGCGGTTGCGGTGAAAGTTTTAACGTCTGAAACATGTCGGCAGTGTGATGGATATCAATAAAAATTATTTTGAATTTATCGGCCTGCCGGTATCATTTCATATCGATCAGTCAGCTTTGGCTGATCGCTCACGAGAGCTACAGAAAACATTACACCCGGATCGGTACGCTCATCTCTCAGAGCGGGAACAGCGTATGGCTGTTCAGTATATGTCGTTTCTGAATGAGGGGGTTGCTACTTTGCGATCGCCTTTGTTGAGAGCGCAGTATCTTCTGCAGCTTAATGGTATCGATACGATGAGCGAATCATCGACACCTATCGACCCAATGTTTCTAATGCAACAGATGGAATTACGAGAGCAGCTTGAAGATATCCCGGAGCAAGACGAGCCTTTCGAAGAATTGGAGTCCTTGCAGGCTGAGGTCTCTCAGATGCTGGTCGCTTTTCGGGAACAGTTTGCACAGCAGTATCAATCAGATGCTTTTGAAAAGGCCGCTGAAACTGTGCGTAAAATGCAATTTTTAGAAAAGCTGATTGTTGAGATTGAACGTCTCGAAGATCGGCTTGATGGTTGATACGATTTTATGGCGCTATTACAAATAGCAGAGCCGGGGCAGAGTGAAGCTCCGCATCAGCATAAGTTGGCAGTAGGTATTGATTTAGGGACAACTAACTCTCTCGTTGCTTCGGTAAAGAGTGGTGAGGCAGTCACTATCCCCGATCTTGATGGAGAGTATCTCCTTCCGTCAGTTGTGCGTTATATGCCATGTGGTAATCACTTAGTGGGTTCTGAGGCAAGATCATATGCAGCTTCAGACCCCGACAATACCATTATCTCGGTAAAGCGTTTGATGGGGCGAGGAGTCGCTGATCTTAAAACGTTAGGTGATGAGGCGCCCTATCAGTTTGACGCGTCTTCCGGTGGTATGCCATTTATTAAAACAGTCGCTGGCAATAAAAGCCCTGTTCAAGTTTCGGCTGATATTCTTGCTAATCTTGTTGGGCGTGCGGAAGAGGCATTGGGTGGGGAATTAGTCGGTGCGGTTATCACTGTTCCGGCTTATTTTGATGATGCTCAGCGGCAGGCGACTAAAGATGCAGCTAAGATAGCGGATATTAAAGTGCTTCGGTTGCTGAATGAGCCAACCGCTGCTGCTGTTGCCTATGGTCTTGATCAGGGGAAGGAAGGGGTTGTCGCTGTTTATGATTTAGGTGGCGGCACCTTTGATATTTCAATTCTTCGTTTGAATAAAGGCGTGTTTGAAGTGTTGTCCACTGGCGGTGATAGTGCGCTTGGTGGCGACGATCTGGATCTTGCTTTGGCTGAATGGATATCGCAAGAATTGGCGATAGAGGTAAGTGATAATTCCATTTCGCGCTATCTAATGGAGAAGGCTAAATCAATCAAAGAGCAGTTGAGCTTGCTTGATGAGGCGGTTGTTAGTGTTGATTTGTCGGGTGATAGCAGATCTTTAACTGTAACGCGTGAGCTTTTTGATTCTCTGATAAAGCCTCTTGTTAAGCGAACTATACGGGCTTGCAAGCGGACATTGAAAGATGCAGCTGTTGAACCCTCTGATGTATTAGAAGTGGTTATGGTGGGCGGATCTACTCGTGTGCCGTTGGTAAGAGAAGAGGTTGAGCAGTTTTTTGCAAGAAAGCCTCATATTGATATAGACCCTGATCAGGTTGTGGCTGTTGGTGCTTCTATTCAAGCAGATGTGCTGGCGGGTAATAAACCTGATAGTGATATGTTATTGCTGGATGTGATTCCGCTGTCCTTGGGGCTTGAAACGATGGGAGGGTTAACTGAAAAAGTTATCCATCGTAATACCTCTATTCCGGTTGCACGTGCTCAAGAGTTTACGACTTACCAAGATGGCCAGACTGCGATGTCTATTCATGTTGTGCAGGGTGAAAGAGAGTTGGTTCAGGATTGTCGTTCTTTAGCGCAGTTTGTACTGCGTGGGATTCCGCCGATGGCAGCCGGTGCAGCTAAAATTCGCGTGACCTTTCAGGTTGATGCAGATGGCCTGTTGGGTGTGCATGCTAAGGAGCTTGCTTCGGGTGTGGAAAGTAGTATTCAAGTGAAGCCCTCCTATGGCTTGGGTGATGCTGAAATTGCCGAGATGCTGAAGGCGTCTTATTTGAATGCCGCTGAAGATAAAGATGCACGTGCTTTGCGTGAGCAGCAGGTTGATGCTGACCGACTTATTGTTTCTCTTAGAGAAGCATTGGTTGCGGATGGTAGGCAGTTGTTGAGTGATGATGAGTATTCAGATCTTGAATCTGAGATAGAGAAGTTAGTTGTGCTGCGAAATGGCAGTGATCTTGTCGCGATTGAGCGAGGGGTTGCTGCATTATCAAAAGCATCTGATGAGTATGCTGCCCGTCGCATGGATTATAATATTCAGAAAGCGTTACAGGGGCATAGTGTTGATGAGATTGGGGAGAGTAAGTAATGCCGCAGATTATCTTTCTGCCACATGATGAGTTGTGTCCTGAAGGCAAGGTTATAGAGGCTGAGTCTGGAGTTACGGTATGTGATGCGGCGCTTGCGCACGGTATTGAGATTGAGCATGCATGTGAAAAGTCCTGTGCATGTACGACATGCCATGTCATCGTTCGTGAGGGCTTTGACTCTATGGAAGAGTCTGATGAGCTTGAGGATGATATGTTGGATAAAGCTTGGGGCTTAGAGCCTGAATCTCGCCTAAGCTGTCAGTCTGTTGTTGCAGATGAGGATCTTGTTGTTGAGATTCCAAAGTATACGATTAACCAGGTTTCTGAACGTCACTAGAAGGAGTGTTGTATGAGTCTGCAGTGGGTTGATGTGCTCGATATCGCAATAGAACTCTCTGAGAAATACCCGGATCAAGACCCTATGACAATCAGTTTCCCGGATCTATATCAAAAAGTAATGGATCTGGAAGAGTTCGAGGATGATCCTGATCGTTGCGGTGAAAAGATTCTAGAGGGCATTCAAATGGCCTGGATAGAAGAGATGGACTGAGTGCTGTAAGGCCTCGACTGAAAGCCCGGTATTGCCGGGTTTTCTTGTTTTCGTAAGCACTGTCTTCTGTCCTCACTCTAGCGTATAATTGCGCGCTGAATTTTTAGGGGTTATCCGAAAGCCCTATTGCAGTTTAATATTCGGCTGATGGCCTGTTTGGCGTTGTAACAGGTATGTAAAGGTTTTCGGATAACTCTTTCTAACTTATTTAATTTTGGAGCTTTAATCATGGCACTTGAACGTACGTTCTCTATCATCAAACCTGATGCGGTTGCTAAAAATGTAATTGGTAAAATCGTTTCTCGTTTTGAGTCAAACGGTCTTAAAATTGTTGAAATGCAGCTAAAGCAGCTTTCACAAGCTGAAGCAGAAGGTTTCTACGCAGAGCACAAAGAGCGTCCTTTCTTTGGTGATCTAGTTAAGTTTATGACTTCTGGTCCTGTTGTTGTACAGGTGTTAGAGGGCGAAAACGCTATCGCTTTAAACCGCGAACTTATGGGTGCAACTAACCCACAAGAAGCCGCTGAAGGAACTATCCGTCGCGATTTCGCTCAGTCTATTGATGCGAATGCTGTGCACGGTTCTGACTCTCCAGCGTCTGCTGAGCGTGAGATCGCATACTTCTTCGGTAAGTAATTGCCGAACGGACTGCTAACAATCTATATTTATTGTTAGCAGTCTATTGATTTACCCCTACTATGAGCAATGTCATCCATGACTGAATCCACAAAGAAAACTAATTTACTGGGAATGTCACCAGAAAAACTCGGTGCTTATTTCGAAGAGATTGGCGAAAAGAAATTCCGCGCCACCCAAGTTTTGAAATGGATTCATCAGCACGGAGCAACTAGCTTCGAAGAGATGACAAATATCAGTAAAGCATTACGCGTAAAGCTTGAAGAGGTTGCTGAAATACGCGAGCCCGAAGTGTTATTAGAGAAAGTCTCTAAAGACGGCACAAAAAAATGGGTGATCCGTACAGATAGTGGTTCAAGTGTTGAAGCGGTATTGATCCCGGATGGTGATCGTAAAACGCTTTGTGTTTCTTCACAGGTTGGGTGCTCACTGGATTGCAGTTTCTGTTCTACAGGTAAGCAAGGCTTTAATAGTAATTTGACGGCGGCTGAAATCATCGGGCAGCTTCGTATTGCTATTCGCTCCTATGGCGATTACAACACAACATCTCAGCGGGTTGTGTCTAACGTTGTCATGATGGGAATGGGGGAGCCGTTAATGAATTTTGATAACGTTGTCGATGCGATGACGTTGATGATGGAAGATAATGCTTATTGTTTGTCAAAGCGTAGAGTGACGCTTTCAACAGCAGGTGTTGTTCCAGCAATTGATAAACTTCGCGAAGTGACTGATGTTTCGCTGGCGGTGTCACTGCATGCGCCGAATGATGATCTTAGGGATATTCTCGTTCCAATTAATAAGCGCTACCCAATTAAAGAGTTGGTGGCCGCTTGTAATCGTTATTTAGAGAGCCTTAGTGATAAACGTGTTATTACTGTTGAATATACGCTTATCAATGGTGTTAATGATAAGCCTGAGCATGCTAAGCAGTTGCTAAAAATATTACGTCGCATGCCTTCTAAGTTAAATATAATCCCATTTAACCCGTTCCCTAATTCAGGCTATGAGCGACCGTCAGAGGAAAGAATTCTGGCATTTAAAGAGATAATCGTTCATGGTGGTATTGTAACAACCGTACGACGTACGCGTGGTGATGAGATAGATGCTGCGTGTGGCCAATTGGTTGGCCAGGTGGCTGATCGAACTCGCCGTAGTCAGAAATATATACCGGTTGTACAACAAGAATCTCAATAAATAATAACGAACGCAATAAGAGGGATATGCGCGTGAGAGGAATCAGACTAGGACTCGCTCTAATTATGGTGCTGGTAGTCGCTGGTTGTACCACGAAAGGTTCCGACAGTGAGAATAAAACTCTGGCTTACGAGGCTTATTCTCGCCTTGGCTTTGAGTATCTTCAAACGGGCAATACCTCAGATGCTAAAAACTCATTCCAACGGGCTATCGCTTTAAATAGTTCTTATGCTGAAGCTCATAATGGCATTGCGCTGGCTTTTCAGCTGGAAGGCGATGATGTTTTAGCAGAGCGTTATTTTCGTAAAGCAACTGCAATGGCGCCCGATTCGGCCATGATGCATAATAATTTTGGCGCATTTCTTTTCGCTAATGAGCGTTACGCAGAAGCGTGTGAAGAGTTGGCGCGCGCAACGGAAGATCCTTTTTATAATAGGCGCTCTCAAGCATTTGAAAACTTAGGTCGTTGTTATCGCCTACTGCAGCGAGCGGATGCAGCCAAGCACGCTTTTCAGCGTGCACTCCAAGTGACTGCGAATCGGCCTGTGTCTTTGGTGGAGCTTTCTGAATTACTTTTATTGGAAGGTAATTACATCGAAGCTGAACAATATTTTGATCGTTTTCTTGAGTTGGTTGAGAAGCGACGTATAGATCACTATGCAAAAAGCCTTTGGGTCGGTATAAGATTGGCACGACAAAATAGACAGGTAACACGTTCAGCTACGTTTGCCTTAATCTTAAAAAATCTATACCCGAATTCAGTTGAGTATCGGGAGTATGAGGAGTCCGCGCGTTGAGCAACGAAGAACAAGAGTGCCAACCTGAATTGTTGGCAGAGCAGTGGGGCGCGCGCCTGGTGTCTGCTCGTGAATCTTTGTCTATTTCTTTAGAGCAGGCTGCTACGGATCTAAATTTACCTGCTGATTATATAGATTCCATAGAGCGGGGGAGCCTTGATGGTCTGCCTAGTATGGTTTTTGCTCGAGGTTATATTCGCTCATATGCAAAGCTACTTGGTTTAGATAACGGCGATGAGTTGGTCTGCGAATTTGAAGATTTGCATGGAGAAGGCTCGTGTAGAGGTCAGATACGCCCAGTTAGTAAAGTAAGACAGCAAGTAAAAATGAATGACCCCGTGATGAAATTATCAAGTTGGGTCTTCGTGTTAGCCATTATTGGTGTGTCTGTTTGGTGGTGGCAAACTCAGTATGGCGGCAGCTTTGATTTTACCTCGGCGGAAGATTCTGCTTCAGAAAATGTAGCTGAACCTTCTAGTGAGCCTGCAACAGTGCTGGAGAATGGCCAGGCTCAATTGGCGTTGCCCGCCTTAGATGATAGCCCAGCTGGCGAGGCACCAGTGGAATCCTCTGATGCTGCAGCCGAGTCAGAACCGCAGTATCTGTCTTCGAATGAAATAAAAAAGCTTCAGCAGGCGATTGATAAAAACGAAGTGGCTTCGACAGTTGAGCCGACTGAAACCGCTGTAGCTGTACCGGCAGTGGATCTATTAGCAGATATCTCTGTATCGGCTGATTTCGTTGCCGAGTGCTGGGTTTCAATTAAAGATGCAGATGGCAAAAACCTTTTTAATAACCTTAGGGGTAAAGGCCAAAGTGTAAATGTTACGGGCAAGCCTCCACTGAGTGTATTAATCGGTGCTGCTGATGCCGTAGGTGCTTTCCGCTATAACGGTAAACCATTTGATTTGACGCCCTATAATCGTAAAAATGTAGTGCGTTTAAGTTTACCTGTTTCTGAATAAATTACGTTTCTAAAGGTTTTAGTCTTGGCCAAAATAAAAGCCATTCGTGGGATGAACGATATCCTGCCCGAGCAGTCACCCGTGTGGCAGTATCTAGAAAATACAGTAAAAGATGTGCTTTCTGCCTATGGGTATAGCGAGCTTCGCATGCCTATTGTAGAGCAGACGAGTCTTTTTAAGCGCTCTATCGGCGAAGTAACCGATATTGTAGAGAAGGAGATGTATACCTTCGAAGATCGTAATGGCGATAGTTTAACGTTACGGCCTGAAGGGACTGCTAGCTGTGTCAGGGCTGCCGAGGAACATGGCCTGCTATTTAATCAGATGCAGCGCTTCTGGTATCAGGGGCCGATGTTTCGTTACGAGCGTCCACAGAAAGGTCGCTACCGTCAGTTTCACCAGATAGGGGTGGAAACTTTTGGTATGGCTAATGCTGATATAGATGCCGAGGTTATATTGCTAAGTGCGCGTTTGTGGAAGCACTTAGGTTTATTGGATTCGGTCACCTTGCAGCTAAATTCGCTTGGCAGTAATGAGGCAAGAGCGGACTATAAAGCCGCTTTGGTTGAGTACTTAAGCGCTAGAAAAGATCAGTTAGATGAAGATAGCCTTCGTCGTCTGGATTCAAACCCGCTTAGAATTTTAGATAGCAAAGATCCTGATACGCAGGTTGTCTTAAATGATGCGCCGGTGTTGAGTGATTATCTTGATGAAGAATCTCGCAGCCATTTCTCTGAGTTGACGTCCATATTGGATGCAGCGGGGATTTCCTACGAGATTAATCCTCGTTTAGTGCGTGGTTTAGATTACTATTGTAAAACTGTTTTTGAGTGGGTCACTGATAAGCTGGGTGCTCAAGGGACTGTTTGTGCTGGCGGTCGTTATGACGGTCTTGTACAGCAGTTGGGTGGGCGAGCTACGCCTGCTGTAGGCTTTGCAATGGGTGTTGAGCGTCTGATTTTACTGCTTGAAATATTGGATCTGATCCCTGATAAGGTTAAATTACCTTTTGATCTTTATCTCTCTGCTGAGGTAAAAGGAATGCAGTCGGAAGTTGTTCTTTTAGCTGATCGCCTGCGAGATCAAATACCCGGTTTACGTGTAAGAATTCACTGTGGCGGCCTTAAAAATATTAAGCAAAAAGCGCAACAATCTGGAGCGCCAGTTGTTCTGTTGGTAAAACAGTCTGAAAATCGAACACTTTGCGGTACAATTTGGCACCAAGACGAACCAGCGTTTGATTTGAGTGAAGCGCAAATGGTAGAGAAGATTACAGATTGTTACAGCGCTTAATTATAATTTCTTGAAATAGATACTAAGTACAGGAGTTTAAGGTGGCAGAGCTACGCACCGAAGAAGAACAAGTTCAAGCCCTTAAGGCGTGGTGGGATGAGAATGGTAAATCCTTGCTTCTTGGGATAGCTGTTGCATTGGCAGCGGTACTTGGCTGGAAAGGGTGGCAACAACAGCAGGCGACCCACGCAGATAACGCATCTATTTTATATCAGAATCTATTAGATTCAGTTGTGGGCGCTATAGGTCCTCAGCAGGATGAGGCTAAGCTGGCAACAGCAAATCATCTACACGATCAGCTAAAGGCTGATTATGAGGGAACGGCCTATGCTAATTATGCTGCTTTGATTATGGCGCGTGTAGCAGTAGACCAAGGTGAGTTGACTAAGGCTGTTGCTGAGCTTGATTGGGCATTGGCTAATCAACCAACCGAATCCATGTTTATTCTTGCGACAATGCGTAAGGCACGTATTTTGGCGGATCAGGGCGATGTTGAAAAATCCCTTAGCTTAGTCAGCTCCCTGCCGGTGGGTGGTTATGCTGTTAGCTTAAATGAGCTAAAAGGTGACTTGTTCCTTTTAAAAGGCGATATTGAATTAGCACGTCAGTCTTATCAAAAAGCATTTGATGCAACGACGGCAAATAATCGACCTGTATTAGAAATGAAGCTTAACGATCTTGCGGCTGAGGGTAGTTAAATGAAAAGCTTGTACCGAATTGCCACTGTAGGCCTTTTTTCAGCGATCATTGCAGGTTGCGGATTTTGGGGTGACGATGCTGAAGAAGTTAAGCCTAATCCTCTTGTTTCGTTTGATGCTGAAAAGAAAGTATCTGTACTTTGGTCAGCGTCAGTCGGTTCTGGTCCAGGTAGTAAATATCATCAGTTTAAACCCGCAATTGATGGCGAAAAGATTTTTGCCTCTGATAAAGATGGCTCTGTGTATGGCTTTAATCGTGAGTCAGGAAAAAAATTGTGGCAGGTTGAACTTGAGATTCCAATTGTAGGCGGAGTAGGTGCGGGCAGTGGTTATGTCGCTGTGGCAAGCGAAGAGGGTGAAGTAATTGTCCTTTCCTCTGAAGATGGCTCGGAGCAGTGGCGCGCCAATGTGAATTCGGAAGTAACTTCGGCAGGCCAGTTCAATCAGGAGTTGGCTGTATTTCAGCTGATTAATGGCAAGGTCGTTGCCTTTGATCTGATTACAGGTGAAAAACGTTGGGTTTATGATAGTCAGGTTCCGCGTTTGACTTTACGTGGTACAAGCTCACCTATTGTTGCGAGCGATGTTACGTTTGCTGGGTTTGCCAGCGGTAAAATGGTTGCTATCGATAATGTCAAAGGTTCAGCTATTTGGGAAAACCGAGTCGCTTTACCGAAAGGTCGTTCTGAACTTGAGCGTATGGTTGATATCGATGGTCGTCCGTTGCTTGTAGATCGAATGTTGTATGTGACCAGTTATCAAGGCCGCTTAGTGGCTATCAACCCATTCCGTGCGCAAGTGGTTTGGGCTCAAGATGTATCGAGTTACCACTCATTGGCTGAAGGTTTTGGTAATATTTACGTCAGCGAATCTAATGACGCGGTTCAGGCGTTCGATCGTGGCAGTAGTGCAAGTGTTTGGCGCCAATCTGAGCTTGAGAACCGTGCTATTTCAGCACCCGTAACGATCGATTCAGAGGTCGCAGTGGCGGATTATGAAGGTTATATACACTTCATGTCGCAAACTGATGGGCATTTTGTGGCTCGCTATAAGCTGGATTCGTCCGGTGTATATGGTGATATGGTCGTAAAAGATGATGTTTTGTATGTGTTAAGTAACAGTGGTCGTTTGGCTGCGTTGAGCATACAGTAAATTAAATACAGTAATTCTGGCGGCTTCTTGCTTGGCAATTAGCCGCCGTTTTGTTTTACCTGCAACAATGGCAGGGGTGAAGGGTACATGCTTCCGGTAATAGCGCTAGTTGGCCGTCCAAATGTCGGCAAATCCACTTTATTTAACCGTCTCACCAAAACGAGAGATGCTTTAGTTGCCGATCTTCCGGGTCTGACGCGTGACCGGAAGTATGGCGAAGGCCAGCTGCTGGGTGAAGATCAAGATTATATTGTTATTGATACTGGTGGCATTACAGGTGATGAGCAGGGCATCGATTATGAGATGGCCAAGCAATCCCTTCAGGCTGTTGAGGAAGCTGACATTATCCTTTTTTTGGTTGATGGACGCGCCGGCTTAAATCCCGCAGATGAGATGATTGCGAATTATCTTCGACGTACCGATAAGCCTTGTTATTTGGTGGTCAATAAGACTGATGGTCTTAATCCGGATATCGTAATTGGAGACTTTTTCTCTTTAGGTATAGGGCATCCACTTGCAATAGCCGCAGCGCATGGCCGTGGCGTGACTTCCCTTATCGAGTATGTGCTTGAAGAGTTGCCTGAGCTAAGAGAAGAGTCGGAAGAGACGCTTGCTCAAGTTCAAAAGGGTATCAAAATAGCCGTTGTTGGGCGCCCTAACGTCGGCAAGTCTACCTTAGTGAACCGTTTGCTAGGTGAGGATCGTGTTGTTGTATTCGACAAGGCGGGGACTACCCGGGATAGCGTATATATCCCGTATGAGCGAGATGATAGAAACTATACTCTGATCGATACTGCTGGTATTCGTCGACGCAAAAACATTAGAGAAGCAGTCGAAAAGTTTTCAATTGTTAAGACCTTGCAGGCGGTGAAAGATGCGCATGTAGTTGTTTTGGTGATCGATGCGCGTGATGGCATTACAGAGCAGGACATGCATATGTTGAGCTTTGTGATAGACACAGGCCGCTCATTGGTTATCGCCATCAATAAATGGGATGGAATGACAGCAGAGGAAAAGGCGGATGTTAAAGAGCAGATAGAACGTAAGCTCGAATTTGCAGACTTTGCACGTATGCACTTTATCTCGGCCTTGCACGGTAGTGGTGTGGGTAATATGTATGACTCCGTAGAGGAAGCATATGACTGTGCCATGGCTAAATGGTCCACGAGTAAACTAACACGTTTATTAGAAGATATTGTGGCGGATCATCAGCCGCCAGCGATTAATAATCGTCGTATTAAATTGCGCTATGCCCACCAGGGTGGATCGAACCCTCCGATTATTGTCATTCATGGTAATCAAACCAAATCGTTACCAGGCTCTTATAAGCGATACCTGGAGAATAAGTTCATTAAGGTGCTTGCTATAAAGGGGACGCCTATTCGATTTGAATTTAAGTCGAGTGACAATCCGTTTGAGGGTAAGGTCAATCCTTTGAGTTCGCGTCAATTAGCGAAGAAAGAACGTTTCCGCGACCATGTGAAACAGCTAAAAAAAATGAACAAGAAGAAAAAAAATAAACGATGAGTAGTTCGCAGGCATCAGCGTTGCCTATAGGTGTATTTGATTCAGGTGTCGGTGGGCTGACTGTTTTAAATGCTATAAGAGAACATCTGCCTAGTGAGAATTTAATTTACCTCGGTGATACGGCTAGGGTGCCATACGGGACCAAAAGTGCAGTATCGGTAACGCGTTATGCTGAGCAAGCGGCAAAAGCATTAATCGAACGGAAGATTAAGCTATTGGTAATTGCATGTAATACTGCTTCAGCGGTTGCGGTAGAGCCATTACAGAAGTTATATCCGCAGTTAAAAGTGATGGGAGTTGTTGGCCCTGGTGCTGATGCTAGTTGTGAAGCAACGAGAAATAATAAAATCGGTGTTATTGCAACCGAGGGTACGGTAAGCAATGAGGCTTATCAGAACGCAATACTCCAACGGCTGCCTGATGCGTCAGTTGTTGCGCAGCCTTGTTCTTTGTTCGTTGCTTTGGCAGAAGAGGGTTGGCACGAAGGCGATCTGGTAAAGCAGATAGTCGCTAAGTGTTTAAGCCCATTGTTAAGTGACTCGCAGGCTAATATTGATACGTTGGTTCTTGGTTGTACTCACTTTCCTGCTTTGAAGAATGTGATTGCCGAAGTGGTAGGGCCCGATGTTGCTTTGGTTGATTCTGCAGAAACAACAGCAATGGCGGTGAAACGGTCTCTTGCAGAGGCGGAGTTATTGAATGATGTGTCACAACAGTCGGGCGTTGTGGAGTTTTTAGTTACTGACAGTCCTTCGCGTTTTGCGCGTGTTGCTGTTAACTTTTTTAATGAGCCTATCGTTCCGGCAGAAATTCAACAGATTGATATTCAGCACTTCAGAGTGCCTACCTAATTATTGGCGTTTAGTAATAGAGCCTAGGTGATCGTCCTAAGATGTGATGGATCGTCAGCTTGAAATGAAATGCCTATTTATAGATACAAAGAAGCGCTGCTTATTCATATAAGCGGCGCTTTTTTGTATCTGCTGTACAGGAATTAAGCGTCTCTGGTGCTTTATTGATCGCTTTTGCTGGGTTTTAGATAAAAATGGCATTTTTTTACAAAAAAGTGAGGTTTTTTTAAATTGTCTGTTGACGTGGTTCGGGAAGTGTCTATAATTCGCCGTCCTTGCTCAGGGAGACAGCGGAAACGCAGGTTTCAGTACTGAAAAAGGCTCAAAGTAAGTCACTGAAAAGCTTAAGTTTTTCCAGGATTTACGGAGAAGGTTTCAAGGTTCGTTTGAGTGTGTGAATTGATTGAAAATTAATTCACAAAAACACAAAATAACGGTTGACTTTGAAGCGGCGCAAAGTAGAATATGCGCCTCGCTTGAGACGAAACGCTTCGCAGCGTTAAGTAGCTCCAAGCAACGCTCTTTAACAATTTGATCAGATAATTCGTGTGGGCGCTTGTTGAGATGAAGCAAAGACTTTATCTAGAACAAGCAACCAAGTGAATTCATTTAAGCGATTTACAAAAAGGTTTTACATTTTCGAATGTAATCCGGTTGTTTAGTACTAGAGCTCGCTATCACATTCCTGATAGCACATATGATTTAAACTGAAGAGTTTGATCATGGCTCAGATTGAACGCTGGCGGCAGGCCTAACACATGCAAGTCGAGCGGTAACAGATCTAGCTTGCTAGATGCTGACGAGCGGCGGACGGGTGAGTAACGCGTAGGAATCTACCCAGTAGCGGGGGATAAGCCAGAGAAATTTGGTCTAATACCGCATACGCCCTTCGGGGGAAAGCAGGGGATCTTCGGACCTTGCACTATTGGATGAGCCTGCGTGAGATTAGCTAGTTGGTGAGGTAATGGCTCACCAAGGCGACGATCTCTAGCTGGTCTGAGAGGATGATCAGCCACACTGGAACTGAGACACGGTCCAGACTCCTACGGGAGGCAGCAGTGGGGAATATTGCACAATGGGCGCAAGCCTGATGCAGCCATGCCGCGTGTGTGAAGAAGGCCCTAGGGTTGTAAAGCACTTTCAGCAGTGAGGAAAGGTTAGTAGTTAATAACTGCTAGCTGTGACGTTAACTGCAGAAGAAGGACCGGCTAACTCCGTGCCAGCAGCCGCGGTAATACGGAGGGTCCGAGCGTTAATCGGAATTACTGGGCGTAAAGCGCGCGTAGGTGGATTGGTCAGTCAGATGTGAAAGCCCAGGGCTCAACCTTGGAACTGCACCTGATACTGCCAATCTAGAATACGGTAGAGGGTAGTGGAATTTCCTGTGTAGCGGTGAAATGCGTAGATATAGGAAGGAACACCAGTGGCGAAGGCGACTACCTGGACCGATATTGACACTGAGGTGCGAAAGCGTGGGGAGCAAACAGGATTAGATACCCTGGTAGTCCACGCCGTAAACGATGTCTACTAGCCGTTGGGAGACTTGATCTCTTAGTGGCGAAGCTAACGCGATAAGTAGACCGCCTGGGGAGTACGGCCGCAAGGTTAAAACTCAAATGAATTGACGGGGGCCCGCACAAGCGGTGGAGCATGTGGTTTAATTCGACGCAACGCGAAGAACCTTACCAACTCTTGACATCCAGAGAAGTTACTAGAGATAGTTTCGTGCCTTCGGGAACTCTGAGACAGGTGCTGCATGGCTGTCGTCAGCTCGTGTTGTGAAATGTTGGGTTAAGTCCCGTAACGAGCGCAACCCTTGTCCTTATTTGCCAGCACGTAATGGTGGGAACTCTAAGGAGACTGCCGGTGACAAACCGGAGGAAGGTGGGGACGACGTCAAGTCATCATGGCCCTTACGAGTTGGGCTACACACGTGCTACAATGGCCGGTACAGAGGGCCGCGAACCTGCGAAGGTAAGCTAATCTCATAAAACCGGTCGTAGTCCGGATTGGAGTCTGCAACTCGACTCCATGAAGTCGGAATCGCTAGTAATCGTGGATCAGAATGCCACGGTGAATACGTTCCCGGGCCTTGTACACACCGCCCGTCACACCATGGGAGTGGATTGCACCAGAAGTAGCTAGCTTAACCTTCGGGAGGGCGGTTACCACGGTGTGGTTCATGACTGGGGTGAAGTCGTAACAAGGTAGCCCTAGGGGAACCTGGGGCTGGATCACCTCCTTAAACGAAAGCCGATTCTCGGCAAGCGTTCACACGAATTATCTGATCAGAGACGTTAAGAGTAACAGTGTAGGCTTGTAGCTCAGCTGGTTAGAGCGCACCCCTGATAAGGGTGAGGTCGGTGGTTCAAGTCCACTCAGGCCTACCAAATAATGGCCTCACTGTTGAAATGGGGCTATAGCTCAGCTGGGAGAGCGCCTGCTTTGCACGCAGGAGGTCTGCGGTTCGATCCCGCATAGCTCCACCATTACTCTTACTGTAGAGAGAAGAGTTTTAAAACATAATCGTCTACTACGACATTATCTTTTAAAGCTTTTTTGCTTTAAACGCTCTTTAACAATTTGGATTTAGATTCATTGATTTAGATTGACTTGTATTTTTCATATACAAGCGCCAATTCGGCGAAATCTATCGTTACTGTACTAACAAGTTACTATGATTCCAGACGCCTTCGGGTTATATGGTCAAGTGACTAAGCGTGCACGGTGGATGCCTAGGCAGTCAGAGGCGATGAAGGACGTTGTAACCTGCGATAAGGTTGGGGGAGCTGGTAAACGAGCTTTGATCCCAACATTTCCGAATGGGGAAACCCACCTATTTATAGGTATCTTTTGCGTGAATACATAGCGCATTAGAGGCGAACCCGGGGAACTGAAACATCTAAGTACCCGGAGGAAAAGAAATCAACCGAGATTCCGTAAGTAGCGGCGAGCGAACGCGGATTAGCCCTTAAGCAATATTGTAGTTAGAAGAACACTCTGGAAAGTGTGGCCATAGTGGGTGATAGCCCCGTATTTGAAGGCTTATATATTGTGAAAACGAGTAGGACGGGACACGTGATATCCTGTCTGAATATGGGGGGACCATCCTCCAAGGCTAAATACTCCTGACTGACCGATAGTGAACCAGTACCGTGAGGGAAAGGCGAAAAGAACCCCTGTGAGGGGAGTGAAATAGATCCTGAAACCGTGTACGTACAAGCAGTGGGAGCCGTTTTCGGACGGTGACTGCGTACCTTTTGTATAATGGGTCAGCGACTTACTTTTAGTGGCAAGGTTAAGCATTTGCGGAGCCGTAGGGAAACCGAGTCTTAATAGGGCGTCCAGTCGCTAGGAGTAGACCCGAAACCGAGTGATCTATCCATGGGCAGGTTGAAGATGCAGTAACATGCATTGGAGGACCGAACCGACTGTCGTTGAAAAGCCAGCGGATGACTTGTGGATAGGAGTGAAAGGCTAATCAAACTCGGAGATAGCTGGTTCTCCTCGAAAACTATTTAGGTAGTGCCTCGTGTCTAACCATGGGGGGTAGAGCACTGTTTCGGCTAGGGGGTCATCCCGACTTACCAACCCGATGCAAACTCCGAATACCCATGAGTTCAATCACGGGAGACACACGGCGGGTGCTAACGTCCGTCGTGGAAAGGGAAACAACCCAGACCGTCAGCTAAGGTCCCAAAGTTTATGCTAAGTGGGAAACGATGTGGGAAGGCTTAGACAGCTAGGAGGTTGGCTTAGAAGCAGCCACCCTTTAAAGAAAGCGTAATAGCTCACTAGTCGAGTCGGCCCGCGCGGAAGATATAACGGGGCTAAGCATAACACCGAAGCTACGGATGCACTTTGTGCATGGTAGAGGAGCGTTCTGTAAGTGGTTGAAGCGAAAGCCGTAAGGCATCGTGGACATATCAGAAGTGCGAATGCTGACATGAGTAACGATAAGGGAGGTGAAAACCCTCCCCGCCGGAAGACCAAGGGTTCCTGTCCAACGCTTTTCGTGGCAGGGTGAGTCGGCCCCTAAGGAGAGGCTGAAGAGCGTATCCGATGGGAAACAGGTTAATATTCCTGTACTGATTATAACTGCGATGGGGTGACGGAGTAGGCTAGACTAGCACGGCGTTGGTTGTCCGTGTTTAAGGTTGTAGGCTAAGGACTTAGGTAAATCCGGGTCCTTGTTAGGCTGAGAACCGATGACGAGTTCCTTTATGGAATGAAGTAGTTGATGCCATGCTTCCAGGAAAAACCTCTAAGCTTCAGGTTATAAGTAACCGTACCCCAAACCGACACAGGTGGTCAGGTAGAGAATACTAAGGCGTATGAGAAAACTCGGGTGAAGGAACTAGGCAAAATGGCACCGTAACTTCGGGAGAAGGTGCGCCGGTTTTGGTGATGGGACTTGCTCCCTAAGCTGAGGCCGGTCGAAGATACCAGGTGGCTGCGACTGTTTATTAAAAACATAGCACTCTGCAAACTCGAAAGAGGACGTATAGGGTGTGACGCCTGCCCGGTGCCGGAAGGTTAATTGATGGGGTTAGCGCTTGCGCGAAGCTCTTGATCGAAGCCCCGGTAAACGGCGGCCGTAACTATAACGGTCCTAAGGTAGCGAAATTCCTTGTCGGGTAAGTTCCGACCTGCACGAATGGCGTAACGATGGCCACACTGTCTCCACCCGAGACTCAGTGAAATTGAAATTGCGGTTAAGATGCCGTATACCCGCGGCTAGACGGAAAGACCCCGTGAACCTTTACTACAGCTTCACAGTGGACTTTGATATTACTTGTGTAGGATAGCTGGGAGGCTTTGAAACTCTGTCGCCAGATAGAGTGGAGCCAATCTTGAAATACCAGCCTGGTAATATTGAGGTTCTAACCTAGGTCCCTTAGCGGGATCAGGGACATTGTGTGGTGGGTAGTTTGACTGGGGCGGTCTCCTCCCAAAGAGTAACGGAGGAGCACGAAGGTACCCTCAGCATGGTCGGAAATCATGCAATGAGCGCAAGAGTAGAAGGGTGCTTGACTGCGAGATAGACACATCGAGCAGGTACGAAAGTAGGTTCTAGTGATCCGGTGGTTCTGTATGGAAGGGCCATCGCTCAACGGATAAAAGGTACTCCGGGGATAACAGGCTGATACCGCCCAAGAGTTCACATCGACGGCGGTGTTTGGCACCTCGATGTCGGCTCATCACATCCTGGGGCTGAAGCCGGTCCCAAGGGTATGGCTGTTCGCCATTTAAAGTGGTACGCGAGCTGGGTTTAGAACGTCGTGAGACAGTTCGGTCCCTATCTGCCGTGGGCGTTTGAGATTTGAGAAGAGTTGCTCCTAGTACGAGAGGACCGGAGTGAACGAACCTCTGGTGTACCGGTTGTGATGCCAATTGCATTGCCGGGTAGCTACGTTCGGACGAGATAACCGCTGAAAGCATCTAAGCGGGAAGCTTCCTTCAAGATGAGATCTCACTGGGAACTTGATTCCCCTAAAGGGCCGTTGAAGACTACGACGTTGATAGGTTGGGTGTGGAAGCGCTGTGAGGCGTTGAGCTAACCAATACTAATTGCCCGTGAGGCTTGACCATATAACGCCCAAGGCGTTTGGCAAGTGATTTGTTCAATACAGACAAATAATGATAGAAAGTAACGAATTAGCGCGTATAGAAATACAAGGTTGAGTCTAGCGACTCCCTCTAAATCAAAATGAATTTAAATCCCGATTGTGACAGTTTTGCTTGGCGACCATAGAGTTGTGGAACCACCTGATCCCATCCCGAACTCAGACGTGAAACGCAACATCGCCGATGGTAGTGTGGGGTTTCCCCATGTGAGAGTAGGTCATCGCCAAGCATTTAATTACGAAAGAAGGCTCATCCTTAGGGATGGGCCTTTTTTTATGCGTGATATTTAGGGTAAGCCTACTCGAACATGGGACCCATGTGACAACCGATGCACCGTAGGTGCCAGGTTGAAGCGCCATAGGCGTCGCAAAGCGAGTGGAAGCGTAGCTTTCAACTTATTGTAGGTCATCGCCAAGCATTTAATTAAGAGAAGCCCCCCGGTCAGCAATGATCGGGGGGGGCGTTGTGGGTTGGAAATAGTGCAGCTGGAAATAAGGCTTGGGCTATTGAGCATCATGTTTATGATGAGTTAGGGAAGTGTTTTTCTTACGACTTAATGCATTCAAAGAAAGGGGTGAAGGTTATAAGCAAGTCTTGCTTATATAGTACGTGGTTAGGAATAGCTTTGATCTGGAAACTAACAAAAAGCCTCGCTGTGGGGCGAGGCGTAAATCGATGGTTATTACTGCTGCAGGCTGAGTTGGTTTACGATGTCTTCCTTCAGGTCGGCGTAATCAAAATCGCTTATGCCCAGAAAGTTGAGAACGGGTATTAAATTTATAAGAGGGGTGCTTGGGTCTGGAATTCTCCAGAAATGACGATAGGCATCACTAATATCGCGTGCTAGCAGCAAAAGGCATAGTTTTATTCTCATATGTTCATTGTCATCAGCGGGTTCGGCAAAGGTTGATTCGTAAACTGCTTGGCGCCTTATTGCTTCTGCGGTACTGTTTTCAATATTCCATTTTTTGGCTAATTCTGCGCTTAGGTGATAGTGACTGACGCCGTACTCAGCTATCTCTGCATCGTGTATCTCAACCAGGCTGCTACCGTTTAATGTGCGCAGAAAGTCCTTAAAATCAGGCTTTGCCAGTATCATTAGTGGGATTCCACTATCGTGAAGCATGCCTAGGGTGTAAGCCGCGTCGCTGTCCATTGTTGTAAATTGTTTAGACAGCGCTGCCGATATTCTTGCGACTTCCGTTGCGGTATCCCAGAATCTTTCCATTGGGCCGACATTGGCGAGACTATTTTTCAATGCAGCCAGTTGAACGATATTGAATACTCTTTTCACGCCTAGTAATGAGACAGCGCGTTCGATAGAGGTGATATTTTGGCCAACACCGTAATAAGCTGAATTAATAGTGCTGAGTATAGAGGTATAGAGGGCTACATCCTCTTTTATGTACTGACATATTTTGACTACGTCAGGGTCGCTAGTACGTAGCTCTTCCGTAATATTAATGAGTGCTTCTGGTCTCGCTGGTATGACGTAGCTGGTAGAGGTGGTTGGTGTTGATGGCATATAGTCATTTCCAAATAGCTGTTATCATACAAGTTACTTTAATCAGAACTGGCCCGCAATTTCTAAATCTATTCAATGGCTTAGTTTAGACTAATTGTTTGATTTCGATCCGGCCGGTCCATTATTAATTGAATTTAGTTGGCGTTTTTGAAACTAAGAGACTTTTTGATGTTAAATATCGCAGCTTTTACATTTACCTATGATCAGTTAGAAGATCGAATCTTATTGATTGGTAATCATAGTAACGGTCAGCAACGTATCGATTTTTGGCTGACAAGAAAGCTTGTTCTTAGATTGCTTGCTGCTGCCGGTGGTTTAATTGAAAAAACGTCTGGCGATATTGCTGATGCGCCAATTGCGCATAAGGCTGACCTTGCTCAATTCCATCATGAAAGCGCCCAGCAAAGCTTGCAGGTCGAGAGGGAGCAATCTAATGTCGTTGCGAATAATTCAGATCTTTTATGTCGTCTAGATATTAGTCATCAAGATGGGCGCTACCGGATGCTTTTCTTTACCGGAGGAGATGAGCCCGTCGCTGTTAGTATTTTAAACTATGATGAGCTTCATCAAGTGCTTCATCTTATTCACCGTGGGGCGATGACGCTCGACTGGGGCGCAGATAGTCAGCTCTTTAAATCGAGCACAGCGGGTTCAGCTTCTTTGTTGCAGTAAATAGTTGCCGTAAAATATGTATCAAATATCTCCACATTCAAAGCCTTTTGTTGCTCGTGGTTCTCGGGTCGATCGTTGTTCTGAGTGTCTGCTGTCTACTCGGGTTTGTATTTGTCAGTTTAAGGTCGCTTATCGTTCGCCCGTACAATTCTTCCTGCTTATGCACCATAATGAGTCGTTTAAGCCTACAAATACTGGGCGCTTAATTGAGGATTGTATCGAGGGTACGCGTCGTTTCAAGTGGTCTAGAACTGAGCCTTGCGCAGAGTTGCTTGCTGCTCTATCTGATCCTGACTTAGATCCTTATATTGTTTTTCCTGAAGGCGATGACTATCAGGAGCGTATGGTTGAATTTACTCCCAAAGCGGCACGTAAGCCCGTTTTTATTATTTTGGATGGTACTTGGCGACAGGCGCGAAGGATGTTTCGTCATAGTCGCTATCTTCAGCATCTTCCTGTTATTCAGCCGAAGATCTCAGGCGCATCTAGTTATAAGTTAAGGAAGGCGGCAGTTGAGGGGCAGTTGTGTACGGCAGAGGTTGCCGCAGCGATGCTTGCGCAAGCTGGTGATCACAATGGCTCAGAAGTGCTCTCTTCCTATTTTAGTATTTTCAACGATCACTACAAGGCTGCCCGTATGAGCAAGCCATTGGATCATGATACTTCTGCAAAGCATCTTATAAAACGTTACCAGAACGGTTAACTTTCTAGCCAAAAAGTCACGGGGCCGTCATTCACGAGGCTAACTTTCATATCTGCGCCATATTGGCCGGTCGCTACATTAGGGATTTTCTTGTTAGCTTCCTGTATGACGTATTGATAAAGTGCTTCCCCAAGTTCGGGTGAGGCACCAGATGAAAATCCAGGGCGTAACCCTTTTTTTGTATCTGCGACCAGTGTGAACTGAGATACGATCAGTAATTCGCCATTAATTTGTTGCAGGTTGAGATTCATTTTTCCCTCTTCATCGGGGAATATTCGATAGTTTATTATTTTCTTCAGTAATTTATCCGCAGCGGCATTGTTGTCCTCTCGTTCAACACCGAGCAATACTAAAATACCTTTGTTGATCTCTCCAATGCGCTCTCCGTTAACATCCACTGAGGCGCTGCTGACTCGTTGTATTAGTGCTTTCATTTATTCTATCGTTTCGGTTATGCCTGTGAGCGCGCAAAGTTATCTGTCGCTCTGACTAAGTTATCGGTAATGCCTTTTTCAAAAGCAGAGTGTCCCGCATCTCTAACAATATGCAGTTCTGAATTTGGCAGCGCTTGGTATAGGGTAAATGCTTGTTCTATTGGGCAAACTATATCGTATCGACCATGAACGATGGTGATAGGTAGATCTTTTAACTTATGGCAGTCATCAATGATTTGATTGTCTCCAACGAATGCTTTGTTGATGAAGTAGTGGGCTTCAATGCGTGCCATCGCTAATGCGAAGTGTGGGTCTGAAAAATGGTCGACGATGTCGTTGTTTGGGTCAAGTGTTGAGCAGCGCCCCTCCCAAATTGACCAGGCTTTGGCTGCTGACATCCGTGCGATCTCATTTTTTGAAGTTAAGCGCTTATAGTAAGCTTGAAGCATGTCGCTGCGTTCGTTATGCGGAATCGGTTCTTCGTACTCTTTCCAATAATCGGGAAAGATTGCGCTAGCGCCTTTCTGATAAAACCACTGTATATCTTGTTCCCGGCATAAAAAGATGCCACGGAGAATCAATCCAAGGACCTTGCTTGGATGCGCTTGGGCGTAGAGAAGGCTTAACGTTGACCCCCATGAGCCACCAAATAATAACCATTGCTCCACGTTTAAATGGATGCGTATCTTTTCTAGATCAGCTATTAAATTTTGTGTGTTGTTTTCTTGTAATTCAGAGTGGGGTGTTGATCGCCCGCAGCCGCGTTGATCGAATAAAATGATGCGGTATTTCTCGGGATCGAAGAAGCTACGATGAGGTATACCGGTTCCGCCGCCAGGCCCACCATGAATAAACACGACGGGAATGCCCTGTGGATTACCGCTTTCTTCAATATAAAGACTATGAAGCGCTGAAACCTTTAATTGTTGCTCTTTGTAAGGGTGTATTTCGGGATATAGAGTGCGCATCATCTCTCCGTCATTATGAGGCTATACTAGCTAGTATAAAGAGAGTAGGCAGCGCAATCTATTGGTGCAATAAAAAAGGCAGCCATCAAGGCTGCCTTTTTTTGTAGAAAGAAAACTTATTTCTTAGCGCGTTTACGCTCGTTTTCTTTAAGTAGTTTTTTACGTAGGCGGATGAAGTTTGGTGTTACTTCAACTAGCTCATCGTCTTCGATGAAGTCGAGTGCTTGCTCCAGTGTAAATTTGACAGGTGGTGTCAACTGGATGTTTTCATCGGTACCTGATGCACGTACGTTTGTTAGCTGCTTACCTTTGATTGGGTTTACTGCTAAGTCGTTGCTACGGCTGTGAATACCAAGAAGCATGCCTTCATATACATCAACGTTAGGCTCGATACATAGGCGGCCACGGCTTTGCAGGTTCCAAAGAGAGTAGCCAAGCGCTTTACCGGTAACCATCGATACGAGTACACCGTTGTTTCTGCTTTCGACTTCGCCTGCTTTAACAGGACCGTAATGGTCGAATACAGATGTCATGATGCCAGTACCTGAAGTCATTGTCAGGAATAGAGAACGGAAGCCGATAAGTCCACGAGATGGGATGATGAAGCTTAGACGTGAACGCCCTTTGCCATCAACTTCCATATTGGTCATATCGCCTTTGCGTTTACCAAGTTCCTCAATGATTGCGCCTTGATGTTCATCTTCAACATCAATCATCACATCTTCATAAGGCTCATGAATTTCGCCATCAACCTCTTTCTGAACTACTTCAGGTCGAGATACGCCCAGCTCAAAGCCTTCGCGGCGCATTGTTTCAATAAGTACAGAAAGGTGAAGCTCGCCACGACCTGAGACTTTGAATTTCTCAGGGGAGTCGCCTTCTTCAACGCGCAAAGCTACGTTGTGGATAAGTTCGCGATCTAGACGCTCTTTGATGTTACGGCTAGTTACGAATTTACCATCCTGGCCTGCGAATGGGGAGTTGTTAACCTGGAATGTCATGGAGACCGTTGGTTCATCAACACTCAGAGCAGGAAGCGCTTCAACGGTATCTGGATTACAGATAGTGTCAGAGATGTTTAGCTCGTCAATACCTGTGATGCAGACGATGTCACCCGCTTGAGCGGTTTCAACTTCAACACGCTCTAGACCATGGTAGCCCATGATCTTAAGGATACGACCACCACGAATTTTGCCTTCGCGGTCGATTACTTTAACTTGAGCGTTAGTTGATACGCTGCCACGTTTAATGCGGCCTACACCGATAACACCTAGGTAGCTGTTGTAATCTAATGCAGATATCTGCATTTGTAGTGGGCCGTCTAGATCTACCTGAGGAGGAGATACATGCTCAACAACTGCTTCGAAAAGCGGTGTCATATCATCTGCCATCTCATCTGGCTCAAGGCCAGCAATACCATTTAACGCCGATGCGTAAACGATAGGGAAATCTAATTGCTCATCCGTTGCGCCAAGGCTATCAAAAAGTTCGAAAACTTGATCAATAACCCAGTCAGGACGTGAGCCAGGGCGGTCAACTTTATTGACCACAACGATTGGACGTAAGCCTTGGTCGAACGCTTTTTGCGTAACGAAGCGTGTTTGCGGCATTGGGCCGTCAACGGCATCAACGAGTAGGCACACACAGTCGACCATAGACAGTACGCGTTCTACTTCGCCACCGAAGTCCGCGTGTCCAGGAGTATCAACAATGTTGATGCGGTAGTCGTTCCATGTAATGGCAGTGTTTTTTGCCAAAATGGTAATGCCGCGCTCTTTCTCCTGATCATTGGAGTCCATGATGCGTTCTGTGCCTTCATCACGACGGCCCAAGGTTCCCGACTGTGCTAGTAGTTTGTCTACTAGAGTGGTTTTACCATGGTCGACGTGCGCAATGATGGCTATGTTTCTTAGCTGTTCGATCACGTGTGTGTACCTGTGAGATATTTTTGCGAATGCGGAATTATACGGGTTTGTGCAGAAAATACTGCATATTTCTTAACCAAAATGCCGCTTATTATGCTTTTAATTTGCAAGTTGCTCTAAAGGCTATTGATCTGGGTTGTTTTAACGCTGAAAACTCGGCTTTATAGCTAGGTTTTTATGCATGGGTTGGAGTATGATTACCCTGTTAGGGGCGTGAGATATTCTTAAGACAAATGGCATTGCCCTATTTTGGTGCGCATTATTTCGATATGATCGATTTTGGTGCGTTTTGCTTGTCGCGAAACCACTGTAATGCCTGTATTTACTGGAAGATCACCATGATGATCTTTTGGCATAGTTGTTGCTAATATACACACCGATGTTAATTCTGATTTCTCAAGGTTGAGCGAACTCAGCCTGGTAATTATTAAAGTGGAGAAAGTCACATGTCAGAGAAGACTCTGAATCTGATCAAAGAAAGCGAAGCTAAGTGGATCGATATGCGTTTCACTGATTCTCATGGTAAAGAGCAGCACGTTACCATCCCTGTTTCCGATATGGGTGACGACTTCTTTGAAGAAGGCAAAATGTTCGATGGTTCATCCATCTCAGGTTGGAAAGGTATTAACGATTCCGACATGATTCTTATGCCGGATGACAGTGCAAGTGTGCTGGATCCATTCTCTGAAGCAACGACTGTTATTGTTCGTTGTGACATTGTTGAGCCTGCAACGGGTATGGGTTACGAGCGTGATCCGCGTTCTGTTGCTAAACGTGCTGAAGAATACCTAAAATCAACAGGTATTGCTGATACAGCTATGTTTGGTCCTGAGCCAGAATTCTTCGTTTTTGACGAAGTTAAATGGCACGCTGACATCAGTGGTTGTGGTTACACAATTGCATCTGAAGAAGCGTCTTGGGCTTCTAGTCACAACGTTGAAGGTGGTAACACTGGTCACCGTCCACGCGTTAAAGGCGGTTACTTCCCAGTACCACCAATCGATTCTTTGCATGATCTACGTGGCGCTATGTGTGACGCGATGGAAGCGATGGATCTACATATTGAAGTTCACCATCACGAAGTTGCAACTGCTGGTCAGTGTGAGATTGGTGTTGGTCCAAACACGCTTACAGCTAAAGCAGACGAAGTACAGGTTCTTAAGTACTGCGTACACAACGTTGCACACGCTTACGGCAAAACTGCTACTTTCATGCCTAAGCCTCTTGTGGGTGATAACGGTTCTGGTATGCACGTTCACATGTCTCTTTCTAAAGACGGTGTTAACTTGTTCGCTGGTGATACATATGCAGGCATGTCTGAAACTGCTCTTTACTACATTGGCGGTATTATCAAGCACGCCAAAGCACTTAACGCGCTAACTAACTCTTCTACAAACGCATACAAGCGTCTTGTACCGGGTTTTGAAGCACCAGTTATGCTAGCTTACTCTGCTCGTAACCGTTCTGCGTCTATCCGTATCCCATACGTGACAAACCCTAAAGCGCGTCGTGTTGAAGCGCGTTTCCCTGATCCATCTGCTAACCCATACTTGTGCTTTGCTGCACTAATGATGGCAGGTCTTGACGGTGTTAAGAACAAGATCCATCCTGGCGATGCTGCTGATAAAGATCTATATGATCTACCAGCTGAAGAAGCTGCTGAGATTCCACAAGTTGCATCTTCTCTAGAAGAAGCTTTGGACGCTCT
The DNA here is from genome assembly GCA_027943745.1 of Neptuniibacter victor. Taxonomy (GTDB): domain Bacteria; phylum Pseudomonadota; class Gammaproteobacteria; order Pseudomonadales; family Balneatricaceae; genus Neptuniibacter; species Neptuniibacter victor. The sequence goes on from AP025763.1 coordinate 779,038, forward strand.
AGAGAATGATCGTGAGTTCCTAACAGCAGGTGGCGTATTCACTGATGACATGCTTGATGCTTTTGTTGCTCTTAAGCGTGAAGAAGTTGAGCAAGTGAACATGACTACTCACCCAGTTGAATTTGACCTGTACTACTCTGTATAAGTTAGATCTCTTCTAAGAAAAAGCCTCCCTTGTGGAGGCTTTTTTGTTTCTGTTGTCTAAGCTGCGTTTGCTCTTTGGCGCTTGCTATATCCTTTAACAGTTCTTCAGTTAGTCTCCATTTCTGTTCGTTCCCATAAGTTGTTTAGTAATGAAACTTATGGCACGGGTGTTGTTTAGAGTGTCTGTGTTGTCCGTTCTTGTGTATTAATTATTCATCCTCATGGCCCTGTTTATTCGGAGTGGGTGTCGACCAGAACAGGTCTTTTTTTTCTTCGGCTGTCAGGCCGCATGTGGATAGCTTGTCTCTAGGTAAAGTACTGGTGTTAGTTTTAGTGCATGTTAAATTATGGTTTTGCACTAATATGGTGCGCTTTTATTCTGGTTAGCTAAACTAATAAGAGGGAGTTAGTAGTAATGGTGCGCTCTGTGGCAATTTTGACGCATTAATTAAACTTGGTTTGCTTCTTGCAATAGATAATCCAATGGTTACAGAGTAGAAGGTCGATGCCAAACATAGAATTGCATAAACATATTTTAGAAAATCTCTCTACGGCGGTGGTCCTGCTGAATGAGGGTATGGTAGTCGAGTATGCTAATCCGGCCGCTGAGATGTTATTACAAGCGAGTTCTCGCCGTCTAAGTCAGTTATGCATTACTGAGTGGTTTGCGCTTTGTAAAGATGAGCGTGAAGACCTAAATGCATGTTTAGCAACGGGTCACCCGTATACGCACCGTGAAGCAAAAATAGTGACGCTCAGTGGGAATCAGCTTACGGTTGATTACAGCATTAATCCGCTCTTTCTATCGGGTGGCAAGCAGCTGTTAATCGAAATCGAGGCTAGAGATCGCCTGATGAGGATTGAGCGTGAAGAGGATCTATTGACTCAGCATGCAACCGCTAGATCGCTTATTCGGGGTTTAGCGCATGAGATAAAAAACCCATTAGGTGGGATTCGAGGGGCAGCTCAGTTATTGGAGCGTGAACTGCATGATCCCAACCTCCATGACTATACCCATGTCATTATCGAAGAGGCTGATCGTCTTCGTAATTTGGTCGACCGTTTGTTGGGGCCGCGTAAGTTACCCAAATTAGAAAGCGTAAATATTCATGCGATTTTGGAGCGTGTCTGCCAGTTGGTCGAAGCTGAGACAAAAGGTGGAATCGCGTTGGAGCGTGATTATGATCCGAGTATTCCTGAATTTATTGGTGATGCAGAGCAGTTGATCCAGGCCGTGCTTAATATTTTGCGTAACAGTATGCAGGCGATGCAAAGTGCTGAGATTGGCAGACCCACCATAAAGATTAAAACACGTGCTTTTAGGCAGGTTACGTTGGGTGCAGAGAAGCATCGGTTGGTATGTTGTGTCGAAATCGTTGATAACGGCCCGGGCATTCCTGAAGATATTTTAAGTAAGATTTTTTATCCCATGGTCAGTGGTCGTGCAGAAGGTACGGGGCTTGGGTTGTCCATAGCGCAATCCATTATTAATCAGCATCAAGGTCTAATCGAGTGCGATACCAGGCCGGGTGAAACAAAATTTCAATTACTAATCCCTTTGGAGCTTAATAATGAATCAGCAAGGTAATATTTGGATTGTCGATGATGATCGCTCTATACGCTGGGTGCTGGAAAAAGCGTTGTCAGCAGAGGGGTTATATATAGATGTATTTGAAACAGCTGATTCACTTCTGTCCCGTTTAGAGGTAGACGCTCCGGACGCTATCATTAGTGATATAAGGATGCCTGGTACTGATGGTCTTCAGCTTCTAGAGCGCATTCAGGAGAGTCACCCAGAGGTGCCGATTATTATTATGACGGCTCATTCTGATTTAGATTCGGCGGTTGCATCTTATCAGGGAGGAGCCTTTGAGTATCTACCTAAACCGTTTGATGTTGATGAGGCGGTAGCGCTCACTAAGCGTGCATTAGCGCATGCTATAGAGCAGCGAGAGCAGGTCGCCGAGCAAGTGATGGAAGATAGCACTGAAATCATTGGTGAGGCTCCGGCGATGCAGGAGGTTTTTCGTGCGATAGGTCGCCTTTCTCAATCAAACATTACCGTATTGATTAATGGCGAATCGGGTACAGGTAAAGAGTTAGTCGCGCATGCGTTGCATAAGCATAGTCCTAGGAAGGAGAGGCCATTTATTCCGCTGAATATGGCCGCGATACCGGCGGATTTGATTGAGTCAGAGTTGTTTGGTCATGAAAAAGGGGCTTTCACAGGCGCAGCAGCAGCGAGGCGGGGACGATTTGAACAAGCGGATGGCGGTACGCTTTTTCTTGATGAAATAGGTGATATGCCCGCGGATGCACAGACGAGATTGTTAAGGGTATTGGCGGATAGTGAATTCTACCGCGTTGGTGGTCATACCGCGGTCAAGGTTGATGTCCGTATCATTGCTGCGACTCATCAGAATTTAGAAAAGCTGGTTGAGCAGGGGCGTTTTCGAGAAGATCTTTTTCATCGCTTAAATGTTATACGCGTTCATCTGCCGACCTTGTCACAGCGGCGTGAAGATATTCCACGTTTAGCGCGACATTTTTTGAATACATCAGCTGAAGAGCTGAGTGTGGAGCCGAAGCTGTTAGCAAGTGACACAGAGCAATACATCTGTAATCTAGCGTGGCCTGGAAATGTTCGACAGCTTGAGAATACTTGTCGCTGGTTAACAGTGATGGCCACAGGGCGAGAAGTGTTGATCGACGATCTACCGCCTGAATTGATGGAGCAAAGCGGTGGTGAATTTGTTTCTGGTGGTAATTGGGAGCAAGCATTAAGAAATTGGGCTGATCAGCAGTTGAGCTTAGGTCAGCGAGAACTCTTAGATACAGCGGTTCCTGCATTTGAAAAAATTATGATTGAGACTGCGTTGAAACATACCGCTGGTCGTCGTCGTGAAGCAGCAGAATTATTGGGTTGGGGGCGAAATACTCTGACACGTAAAATTAAAGAGCTAGGAATGGATGACGATCAGGAAGATGTTGCTTAATCTGATTGTTGCCACCTTGTAGAACAACCTTCAACTTATATTTCCTATATAATCCCCGCTGCATAAATGCTGTGGGGATTTTTTATGTTACATGTCGTTCTTTTTGAGCCTGAAATTCCGCCGAATACGGGAAATATTATCCGTTTATGTGCGAACACTGGTTTTCATCTACATTTAGTGGAGCCCCTAGGCTTTGAGCTTGATGATAAACGTCTGCGGCGTGCGGGTTTGGATTATCATGAGTTTGCTGCGGTTAAGATTCATCCGGATTTAGACAGTTGTTTGGCTGCGATTCAGCCGCGTAAGGTGTGGGCGCTGACAACAAAAGGGACGGTGATGCATGTAGATGCTGATTTTCAAGCGGGGGATGTGCTATTGCTTGGACCTGAAACTCGAGGCCTACCGCCAGAGGTTAGGGAGGGGCTGCCTAGTGAGCAGTGGTTGAGATTACCTATGGGGGCAGATAGCCGTAGTCTCAATCTCTCAAATGCTTGTGCTATTGTTGTATATGAGGCATGGCGACAACAGGGTTTTGTCGGAGCTGTTGATAGCTAATATCACTCAATGCAATTGGATGCTTAATAATAGGTTGATCTATGCAATATGCTTTTATCATCACTAAGATCGATTCCTACTTATCTGAGTCAGGGGGAGAGCTTTTTTGTCTAAATGTGATAGACCATCAAGAGCGAACCGTTTCGTTATATGGTGTTGCAGATCAGCAAATTAATATACAGGCATTAAAGGGTCAGGTATTGCCGGTGGTTATGCTGTCGGATCATGTGGATTTGCCAATAACCGAGAAGGTGACGATTCCCCCGACTGCGCTTGTGAGTATTGTGCCTATCGCGGCAAATGCGATAGATGGCGTTTTGGCGGCGGGTAAGGCGGAAGATATTCTACAAAGCCTTTCATTAAAATCATGCTAGAATACGCAGCTTGATTAATTTGTGACCAGATTGGGTCGTTTTGGCCATTAATATGTTTAAACGTTTTTCCATATCGCTGTCTTTAGCGTGTTGTTTGTCTGCGCTTCTCTTTCCTTTTCAAAGTGTCTCAGGTGAGGTCGTTCATCCTGATGTTGATAAAGTATGTCAGCAAGTAGGGCGAAAGCTTGCGAGTGTATCAACCAAAGAGTGTCTTAAGCTCGAATACCTTCCACCTCGATACTACTCCGTAAATGGTAGAGCCATCTTAGAAACACATTTTCCTGCAAGCGAAGGGAACAAAGATGCCCCACGCATATTATTTATCGGCGGTATTCATGGTGATGAATACTCTAGTGTGAGTGTGACATTTAAATGGTTGAAAACACTGCAGCGCTATCACAGTGGCGCCTTTGACTGGCACTTCTTACCGGTCCTGAATCCTGATGGGCTTTTGCAGAGAAAATCTACTCGTGTTAATGCTAATAAAGTCGATTTAAATCGGAACTTTAGGCCTGCCCCAGAGTTTCCAGAGCCGTTAGCGCATTGGCAGAAACGTGCTAAGAAACGATTAAGGTATTACCCCGGTCACCAACCGTTAAGTGAGCCAGAAAGTCGTGTTATTCACGAATTGATCGATTCCTATAAGCCTACTGTGATTGTTTCTGTACATGCCCCTCATGGCATTCTCGACTTTGATGGTGGTATTCAGCCGCCCCGTAAGTTAGGTCCTTTACATCTGAGGCAGTTAGGCACTTATCCAGGTTCTTTGGGGAATTATGGTTGGTTTGTAAAAAATATTCCGGTCGTGACGATAGAGCTACCTTACGCGGGTATTATGCCTAAAAAGAGAGATATCGATAAAATGTGGACAGATTTGGTGCGCTGGTTGAAATACAAAGCAAAACGAAATGCAGGTGCTGTTGCGACAGTAAATGGTGTGTCCAAATAGCTTTAGATCTTAAGGCATAAAAAACGGAGCTTAGGCTCCGTTTTTTATGCTGCTACAGTACTCTAACTAAGCCTTAGTGCTGTGCTTCTTCGCCAGATTGCTGCTGAGCTTGAGCCATCTGTTGAGCGTAGAGTGCGTCAAAGTTAACAGGTGCCAGCATCAGTGCTGGGAAGCTTGCTTTAACAACCATTGCATCAATTGCTTCTCGCGCATATGGGAAAAGGATGCTTGGGCAGAAAGCGCCTAGCGTGTGATGCATCTCTTGCTCACCTAAACCGGAGATTGCAAAGATGCCGCCTTGCTGAAGTTCTACTAAAAATGCAGTTTTCTCATCATTTTTAACAGTAACGGTTAACGTTAGTACAACTTCAAAAGCGTTATCGCCGACTTGATTTGTCTGCGTGTTCATCTCTAGGCCGACTTCAGGCTGCCATGGGCTCATGAATATTTCAGGCGCATTTGGCGATTCAAAAGATGCATCTTTAATGTAAACGCGTTGTACTGAAAATTGTGGGCCTTGCTCTTCTTGAGATGCTGTATTTTGTTCGTTATCAGCCATGTTGAGTCCTTAGAGTTATAATTTAGTTGGCGCTTATTAGTGCATCAAGTTCGCCTTGGCGTTCAAGGGCAAACATTTCATCACAGCCACCAATAGGTGTTTCACCAATAAAAATCTGTGGAACTGTACGACCGCCGCTTAGCTTGGTCATCTCTTGGCGCTTCTCTTGATCGCCATCCACTTTGATTTCGGTGTATTTAATCTGTTTTTTGTCGAGCAACATTTTGGCGCGAATACAGAAAGGGCACCAAGCTGTTGTATAAATAGTGACATCTTTCATCTGATATTACTTCACGATTGGAAGGCTTTGGCCCTTCCACTCGGTCATGCCGCCAGAAAGTCGAACGGCATTTTCAAAGCCGGATGCTTTGAGCTTTTTAGTTGCAGATCCAGCCGCTTGGCCTAAATTGCAAACAACGATGATTGGGCGTTGCTGATATTTAGACAGTTCGTCCATTCGACGGTCTAGATCAGACAGTGGAATGTGTTTAGCACCCGTTATATGCCCAGTCGCCCACTCTTTTTTAGGGCGAATATCAACAATAATGGCGTTTTCTTTGTTTATAAGATTAGTCGCTTGGGCAGGAGTAACGGCTTTGCCTGCTTTGCTGCGCTCAAAAACTAAAAACATCACTAAGGTGAGAACCCAAGCTGCAACCATAAACGGATGATTGCTAACAAACTCGATTACTTGTTCCATTACGTATCCAATAGGGCCACTTAATTGGCAGCCAATAAAAAACAATCACGGATGCTATTGATCCACTATGAGGGGCAATAGTATACCTTGCGTTTTTTGACGGTATAAGGGGATATATGGGCGAAAATGGTGAATTAGTTGGATTTATTGCTTTGATAGGGCTGATTCATAGCCTTATGAAGGCTTTCAACGTAAAATCAGCGTTCATTTTATCCGTTTAATACAGAATCCGGCAGATATGACACTAAAGCGCGCAACGAAAGCTCTTCTTATTCTTGATGGCTATGGCATCGAAAGTTCAGAGTCCTCCGCTATTCAAGCAGCGAATACACCCGTTTGGGATACTCTTCTCGCGAGTAACCCCAATGCTCGAATTCAAACTTCTGGTATGGCTGTTGGGCTGCCTGAAGGGCAGATGGGTAACTCCGAAGTGGGTCATATGAATATTGGCGCTGGTCGAGTTGTTTACCAAAATTTTACCCGTATTTCTAAGGCGATTGAGGATGGTGATTTCTTCGAGAATACTGCCCTTATTAACGGGATGGATGCTGCAATTTCCGCAGGTAAAGCGGTACATATCTTTGGTCTTCTCTCTCCAGGTGGTGTGCATAGCCATGAAGGGCATATTTGTGCGTTGCTAGAAATGGCGGTTCAGCGTGGCGCTAAAAAGCTTTATATCCATGGAATATTAGACGGGCGAGATATGCCGCCGCGCTCAGCAGAGCCTTCAATTGCTTTGATTGAGCAGAAACTTGCCGAATTAGGTGTGGGCGCTATCGCTTCGGTAGCCGGGCGTTATTTCAGCATGGATAGAGATAACCGATGGGATCGAGTTCAGCTAGGTTATGATGCGATGGCCATGGGTGTCGCGCCATGCTCTGCATCTAGTGCGCTTGAGGCATTAACCGCTGCTTATTCTCGCGATGAGAACGATGAATTTGTACAAGCAACCGTTATCGTAAATGAGCAGGGGCCTGTTGGAACTGTTGATGATGGTGATGCACTTATCTGTGCCAATTTCCGTCCTGACCGTGCGCGCGAAATTACCCGTGCTTTCACTGAAGGGGATCAGTTTTCGGGCTTTGTTAGAGGTAAAGTGCCGCAGCTTTCTAGTTTTGTCATGCTGACGCAATACGCATCAGATATCAAAGCTGACTGCGCATACCCACCGCAAGAGATCTCTAATGATCTTGGGGAATACCTGTCAGGTTTAGGCCGCACGCAACTGCGTATTGCTGAAACAGAAAAGTATGCCCATGTGACATTCTTCTTTAATGGTGGTCAAGAAGAGGTTTATCCAGGTGAAGATCGTATCTTGGTACCTTCTCCGGATGTCGCTACTTATGACTTGCAGCCAGAGATGAGCGCTCCTGAAGTCACAGCTAAGCTGGTGGAGGCTATCAAAAGCGGTAAATACGATTTAATCGTTTGTAACTATGCTAATGGCGATATGGTTGGTCATACCGGCAAATTTGATGCAGCTGTACAAGCGTGTGAGGTGGTTGATAATAGCATCAAACAAGTGCTAGAAGCCTTAAAAGAGGTGGATGGGGAAGCGCTTATCACTGCTGATCATGGCAACGTTGAGTTGATGGTAAATCCTGAAACTGGGCAGCCGCATACCTCTCATACTATCTGGCCTGTTGCCCTAATCTATGATGGGCCTAGAAAAAACAGCTTGAATTTAGCGGATGGGGCATTGTGCGATTTGGCACCAACACTATTGGCGCTGATGGACCTTGAGCCGCCAGAAGATATGGATGGAACTTCTTTGCTTTCATTCTGAATAAACACTCAAAAGGGATAACATGTTATCCCTTTTTTTATTGATACTTATATGCAACGTTACGTTTATTTATTTCTCACGCTTTTGCTTCTCGCAACCAGCTCTGCTGGGCTTCAAGCTGCTGATAAGCAGGCTCTGACCGAAAAACAGGTTAAGCAGTTAACTGGGCGTATTTCTACGCTGCAAAAAAATATGCGTAAGCAGGAAGGTGAGTCACGTCAATTAAGTTCATCGCTGCGTGAAAGTGAAATTAAAATAGGTAAACTTGCGCGCGAAATACAGAGACTCGACAAACTGTTAAGTGGCTTAGGAAAGCATGCTGATGGTCTTGAGATTAAACGAGATAAGCTCAAGGCGGAGTTAAAGAAACGAGCCGTTCTGATAGAAAAACAGATTAATCAGCAGTATAAAATGGGTAATCAGGCACGCTTACAACTGTTGTTAACACAGAGAGATCCTGAAACGCTTGATCGTGTGATTCGTTACTACGATTTTGTCAATGAAGAGCTACGTAGCGATATGCTGCAATTTAAAGAGAAGTTAGCGCTGTTATCGGGCACAGAGCGAGAGTTAACGGATACTGAGCAGCAGATGCTTGTTAAGCGTGATGAGCTGAAAGGCGAAGTACTTGCCTTGAGGCAGTCAAGGACGAAGCGTAAAGAAACACTGACTAAACTAAAGAAGACGCTCTCCTCTGATAAGACGAAACTAAAGCAGCTTCAGTTAGATCAGAAACGACTGCAGGCAGTATTGCGAGAAATTGAAAAAAGTTTGAATTTTGCCTCGTTGGTAAAGGATGATAAAAAATTCTCGCAGCTAAAAGGTAAGCTACCTTGGCCGATAAAAGGTAGAGTGAAACAGAGTTTTGGAACCGTTCAGAATAATATTCGTTATGATGGCATCTGGATTGGTGCTAAAGAGGCTGCTCCTGTTAAGGCTGTCCATCATGGTAGAGTGGTCTTTTCTGATTGGTTGAGAGGCTATGGTTTGGTCTTGATAATCGATCATGGTTCTGGCTACATGAGTTTGTATGGCTACAATCAAAGCTTAATGCTCGAAACCGGTGATTGGGTTTCAGCCGGTGATGTAGTAGCTACCGTAGGTCGTAGTGGAGGCAAGGATGTTAATGGTCTCTACTTTGCGGTGCGTTATAAAGGTAAACCTAGTAACCCCAAGCGCTGGTTAAGTCGCTAATAGATAAGGGAATGAATTATGAAATCAGTGTTTCAGTCTGGCATTTTTAAGCGGGTTATCATGGCCGCTGCATTAGGTAGCTGCCTTTCATTGCCGCTTGCTGCCGCCGAAGCACCTGAATCTGAAGCGGAATTAAGTGCTCCAGAGAAAACGTTGCCACTGGATGAGTTACGGTTGTTTACCGAAGTATTTCAGCGCATCAAATCCTCTTATGTTGAACCTATCGATGATGCAAAACTTTTAGAGGATGCTCTGCGAGGCATGATTGCAGGTCTTGATCCACATTCTGCTTACCTTGAACCAAGTGAATTTGAAAGCTTGCAGGCACACACCAGTGGCGAGTTTGGCGGCCTGGGTATTGAAGTTGGTATTGAAGACGGTTTTGTACGTGTGATAACGCCTATCGATGATACGCCAGCTCAGCGAGCGGGTGTTAAAGCAGGGGATCTAATTACTAAATTGGATGATCATGCTGTGCAGGGCATGGATCTTAATGATGCCGTCGAATTAATGCGTGGCAAGCCTGGAAGTAAGATTGTGTTAACAGTCGTACGTGAAGGGGAAGAGAAACCGCTTGAAATTGAAGTGGTTCGAGATGTCATTCAAGTCGCCAGTGTAAAGAGTCGGATGCTGGATGATCATATTGCCTACCTTAGGGTCTCACAGTTCCAAGTAGATTCGGGTAAAGAAGTGAATAAGCACCTTAAACGCCTGATGAGCAATGAGTTAAAGGGCGTGGTGCTTGATTTAAGAAATAACCCCGGCGGTGTTCTGCAAGCGGCAGTTGATATTGGGGATACTTTCCTTAGTGAAGGGCTTATCGTATACACGAAGGGCCGTATGTCTGATACCGAGCAGCGATTTAGTGCCACAAGCGATACGTTAATACCTGAGCTGCCTATGGTTGTGTTAATCAATGGTGGGTCTGCGTCGGCCTCTGAAATTGTCGCAGGTGCGCTGCAAGACCAGAAAAGAGCGATTATCATGGGATTGCCTAGTTTTGGTAAAGGTTCAGTGCAGACCGTATTACCATTAACCAAAGAGCGCGCATTAAAGTTAACGACAGCGCGTTATTACACGCCAGCAGGTCGCTCTATTCAAGCTCAGGGAATTAAGCCCGATATAGAGGTTAATGATGCGGAAATTACGTTACGTAAAGATAGCCCCGAGTTTTTGAAAGAGAGTGACTTAAGCGGTCATCTAGAAAATGGAGATGATATGAAGGATGTTGATTCTGCAGGCGTCGATAATTTAGCTGCGAGAGATTATCAGCTATATGAGGCGCTGAACCTATTGAAAGCTATTGTGATTGTGCAAAACTAATGCTTCGGGTTACCGGTAAATTATCGCTGCTGTCCTGTCTTTTTGTGTCTTTTGTAGGCAATGCGATTGCGGGTCAGACGCTTACTAACGATCAGCCAGTCATGGCGATCGTTATCGACGATATTGGGGATAATCGGCGTAAAGGTCTGGCTGCGATTAATCTTCCTGGCGCTATTACTTATGCTTTTTTACCTCATACACCTCACTCTTTTGAATTAGCGAAAACAGCCCATCATTTAGGAAAAGAGGTAATTCTTCATGCGCCAATGGAGAATAAAGCGGGGTTAAGACTTGGGCCGGGTGCACTAACTCAGGCGCATGATGCTGGTCAGTTTTCGCATATTTTAAACGGTAACCTTGATGCGATTCCCTTTGCTGTGGGTATGAATAACCACATGGGAAGTTTGTTGACGGAAGATCGGAATAAGATGGGACAGGTGATGTCTATCGTCCGAGAACGAAAGATGTTTTTCTTAGATAGTATGACCACATCGAATACAGTGGCTTGGAAGGTTGCTCACGAACATGGCATTCCATATTTGGTCCGTGATGTGTTCTTGGATAATCAGCAGCGCTGGTCTTATATTCATAACCAGTTCAAGCAAGCTCTGTCGTTGGCTGTCACGCAAGGCCATGCTGTCGTTATTGGTCATCCCTATCCTGAAACGGTTGCTTATTTAAAGGAAGCTTTGCCTATTCTTGAGCAGCTTGGCATTCGCTTGGTAACCGCTTCTGAATTATTGCGTCTACGTACGCAGACACGTTTAATGATGGCAAAGCCAAGTGTTGAACAGCCTTGCGATAGTAAAGAAGGGCATTGTGATGCCATGCCTGTTGCTATCAAACAAGGGCGAGTATCTGCAAGCCGTCACCAATAAGTTTGATTCCTACTAAAACGGTGAGTGTTTCAAAAGCTCGTTTTACTAACTTGTTGCCTTGTGTAATGGCCAAATGCGCACCTAAATAAGAACCTAAAGTCGCACCTACTAATAGTGCAGGTAGCCAATCCCATCGAGGCGTTTGCTGTAAAGAGACCGTAATCGCTCCTGCAGAATTCCAAAAAAGTCCTACCAGAATTAACACATAAGTGACCGCGGTTTTGTAGTCTAATCCAAACCAGCGCACAAGCCATAGGGTCACGAATAGCCCCGTTCCAGAGGTGAGTGAGCCGTTGAGAATGCCGATCACTAACAAGATCAGGCCGCCAATAAACAGACCTTTGCGATCTCTATTTTTAGGCTCTGCTTTCAGGCCCAAAGATCGTTGGCCGATTGAGTAGATGCCTAGGCCTGAAGTTAGGCAGCCTAGACTGAAAATAGTCCAGCCCTCCGGTATTTTTAAGATAATGTCCGCACCAAGAATAACGCCGGGTAAGCCGCATACAAGAATGAAGCTGCAGAAGCGATAATCAAGGGTTCCTTCCCGCATATGCCTCAGCGTCGCGCCAATACCGAGCGCAACGCTGGCGATTTTATGTGTGGCTAGAGCCGTACTAAAGCTGAGGCCTAAAAATAGTAAAACGGGTAGTTGGAGTAATCCTGCTCCTCCGCCAGCCATCGCAGATAGCGTATTTGCTACCAGTGATAAAGTGAATAATGCTATCTGTTCTAGGATAAGATCCATGTATTCCACTAGGCTGGTGGGTGAGCGTATTGGGGCACTAAGGAAGCGTTAGCTTGCGGTGAAATAGCTCGTTGTTAGATACAAAGGGAGATGATTAATCTCCCTTGCTTATGAACTACGCTTCGCGGAACACACCTGTCGCTAGCCGTGGCCATTGATCTTGCCATTGCTCGGTAGGTTTTTTGCGGAACTCAGTACGTACAAATTGACGGATACGGCCTTCCGCAGATGCCAATATTAGATTTGCAGAAGCGCCTGCTGGTGCAACCGTACGTAATCCATTTTTCGCCTCCGCTTCTCGCATTATCTGTTTAAGCTGTGTTTCTAATCGCTCAAAAAATTGATTTATGCGTTGGCGTAAGCGGTCTGTTTCACCGGTTAATGCATCTCCCGTGAGAATGCGAGCCATGCCAGGATTACGTTCAACAAATGCAAGCAGTAAGGTGAGTACTTGTTCGCACTGCTTGATGCCATCAGCTTCAACTTGAGCTATAGCGGTAACCCTACTAAAAACCGTTTCTTCAATGAAGCCGATAAGGCCTTCAAACATGCGGGCTTTACTTGGAAAGTGTCGATAAAGTGCTGCTTCAGATACACCAACTTCCTTTGCGAGAGCTGCCGTTGTTATTTTTTGTCCTGGATTTTCCAGCATGTGGGCAAGGCATTGCAAAATCTGCTCACGGCGGGAAAGTTTCTCTGTTTCACTCATTCTATTGTTATCCTTAGCCGCGGTTGGTAATTAACGTACCAACACCTTCGTCGGTAAAGATCTCTAGCATGCAGGAGTGTTCAACACGGCCATCGATAATGTGAGCGCTGGTGACACCATTTTTTACTGCACTTAATGCGCAGCCAATTTTCGGGAGCATACCACCATAAATCGTGCCGTCAGCGATTAAGTCATCGACCTGTTGCGTAGTTAAGCCTGTCAGGATTGAGCCTTCTTTATCCATTAGGCCTTCAATGTTGGTTAGTAAGATCAGCTTTTCCGCTTGCATGACTTCTGCAACCTTACCCGCCACAAGGTCGGCATTGATATTGTATGAAGCACCATCTTCGCCTACGCCGATAGGGGCAATAACAGGGATGATGTCGGAGTTTACCAGCATGTCGAGAACGCGGACATTGACGCTTGATACTTCGCCCACATGACCTATGTCGATTATTTCAGGTACTTCCATTTCGGGTGTTTTATGCTCAACCCGCATTTTTTTGGCTTGAAGTAACTTGCCGTCTTTACCTGTTAGGCCGATCGCTTGACCGCCGTTGTTGTTGATAAGTCCAACAATTTGTTTGTTGACTGCACCACCTAATACCATTTCGACGACATCCATCGTTTTAGTATCGGTTACACGCATACCATTTATAAAATGGGATTCAATGCTTAGATCATCAAGCAGTTTCCCAATTTGTGGTCCGCCACCGTGGACAACAATTGGATTAATTCCGATGAGCTTCATCATGACAATATCGCGGGCAAAACTGTTTTGTAACTTCTCATCGATCATGGCGTTACCGCCATATTTGATGATGATTGTTTTTCCAACGAAACGCTGAATATAGGGCATCGCTTCACTTAGAACGTGAGCGGTTGTCATGGCATCTTTGCGCGTTAATGGCATAGTTGATCCTTAGAAAGGTTGCTTGCGCGGCCAGGCAATATGGGAATTGTTTGGCCGCGAATATTTCAATTACTCGTGTGGAATGATCAGGCTGTTATCAACTTCATGCAGCTTCTGTTCAAACTCACCTCTTATTCGTTGTAGCGCTGATTCTGTTTCTGCTTCGAAGCGCAAAACTAAAACCGGCGTGGTATTTGATGCGCGGATAAGGCCCCAGCCATCAGGGTAATCAACACGAACACCATCAATATGGTTTGCGTTGCCGCCGGCAAATGTTTTTGCTTGGAGGGCTGTGACGATATCAAATTTATTTTCGTCTGTGACCGTGATATTAAGCTCTGGTGTGCTTACATCTTCAGGGTATTTTGCAAAAATCTCTTCTGCTGTTTTCTCTGTGTTTGTAAGAATCTCAAGTAGGCGTGCTGCGCTATACAGCGCATCATCAAAACCGTACCAGCGCTCTTTGAAGAATATGTGGCCGCTCATCTCGCCGCCAAGCAGTGCGCCTGATTGTTTGATTTTTTGTTTGATTAAAGAGTGCCCTGTTCGCCACATTGTGGCTTTGCCGCCAGCTTCTTCAATGACTTTGGCAAGTAAGCGGGAACATTTGACGTCGAAGATGATCTCGGCACCAGGGTTGCGTTTCAAAATCTCTTCGGAGAAGAGCATCATGACACGATCAGGGTAGATGATGTTGCCTTCGTTAGTGATTACGCCGACTCGGTCGCCATCGCCATCAAATGCAAGCCCTAGGTCTGCGCCGCTTTCTTTAACCATGCTGATCGCGTCTTGTAGGTTCTTCGGCTTGCCTGGATCAGGGTGGTGGTTAGGAAAGGTTCCATCCACTTCGCAGAACATCGGAATAATTTCGCAGCCCAGTTTCTCAATCAGCTGAGGAGCCAGTTCGCCTGGGATACCATTACCGCAATCGACAACGACTTTTAACTTTTTCTTGAGACTGATGTCGCCAAGAATGCGATCTAGGTAAGGCTGGCGGATATCAAGTTCTTCGAATGAGCCTTCGCCTTCGGTATAGGCTTGGCTAATGATGATGTTCTTTAGGTTCTGAATCTCATCGCCAGATAATGTATGCCCATTAATCATCATCTTAAAGCCGTTGTAATCGGCCGGGTTGTGGCTGCCTGTAATCATGACGCCGGTACATTGATCATCTTGATGGGCAGAGTAATACAGCGTTGGTGTTGGAACATAGCCTACATCGGTTACGCGGCAGCCCCCATCCATCAGACCTTCACTGAAAATCTTTTTTAATGACGGGCTAGAAAGACGGCCATCAGCACCGACATTTACATGATCAATATTTTGAGATTTGCACTCTGTCGCAAATGCGCGGCCAAGGTGGTAAACCGTTGCATCAGTTAAGGCTGTGCCGACGATGCCGCGAACATCGTAAGCGCGGAAAATAGCATGATCAAGGTTGGTTAGAGCGTAACGCATGTTAATCCTTTAATTTGCATAAAATTTGAATGTTGGGGCGCAATACCATGGCTGGTTAGGCTTTATGATGATATTGGGCTGCAATTTTATCGATTAGTAACGTAGCGAGTTTACGTTTTGACGTTTGCGGCAATGTTTCAGCACCCGAGTGGGAAACGACAGTGACAGCATTTTCATCGCTGTTGAAGCCTATGTCGCTTCTGGAAACATCATTAGCGATGATGAGATCTAAGTTTTTACGCGCTAATTTACTGCGGGCATAATCTAAGATGTCTCTAGTTTCCGCTGCAAAACCAACGGTGAAAGGTTTTGGTGAGCTGGCAGCAACTGTGGCGACAATGTCGGGGTTTTTGACTAAATGAAGTTCCATTATCTCTTCTGAGCCTTTCTTTATTTTGTGCTCAGAGATGGCTGTAGGTCGATAATCGGCAACCGCAGCGGCGGCAATGAAAATATCGCACAGTGCTAAATCCGTTTGAGCCGCTTCGAGCATATCTTGCGCGCTTTCTACAGAGATACATTCCAAACGAGCAGGTGCAGGGAGATTGACAGGCCCGCTTATCAGCTTAACTTTAGCGCCCGCTTCAATGGCTGCTTCTGCAAGCGCATATCCCATTTTTCCTGAACTATGGTTGGATATATAACGTACAGGATCGAGTGGTTCCCGCGTTGGGCCCGCAGTAATGAAAACTGTTTTACCTGTTAATGCACCTGATTCGAATTGCTCAGCAGCGTGATTGGCAATCTCTTCGGGTTCGAGCATTCTCCCAGGTCCATTATCACCACATGCTTGCTCACCCACGCCAGGACCAAAAAGCTTAACATCGCGTTTTGTTAGCGTGGCGGTATTGTTTTGGGTGCCATTATCGCGCCACATGGCTTGATTCATTGCTGGGGCTAGGCAGATAGGAGCTTCAGTTGCTAAGCATAAAGTGGTTAAGAGGTCATCGCCTTGACCTGATGCTAATCGAGCCATGAAGTTTGCACTGGCAGGTGCAATTAATACCATATCTGCCCACTTGGCCAGTTCAATATGCCCCATACCTGCTTCGGCTTCGGCATTCAGAAGGTGGAGATGAACGGGATTGCCTGATAGGGCTTGTAAGGTTAAGGGGGTAATAAACTCTGTGGCCGAAGGGGTCATGACAACCCGAACATCTGCGCCTGCACTCTTTAGAAGTCGAGTTAGCTCGGCACTTTTGTACGCGGCGATACCGCCAGTTATACCTAAAATGATTTGTTTGTTAGTAAGTCTCTGCATACTGGCTGGCTACTGAATTCTGTACGGTTGTGAGTTAAGTTACCAAATACACCGCAGCATATTTGGGAGGCTAACCATACCATTTTCAGTGAAAGTTTCGTAGATTGTATAGAGTGTTTTTACACGAATTCATCAGGGAATGATGGAAAATTAAAAGGAGTTGATATGTCTATAGCAAATTGGCCTGCATCGGAGCGCCCTAGGGAGAAGTTATTAGAGAAGGGAGCGGTGTCGCTTTCGGATGCCGAATTGCTGGCGATTTTTCTACGAACCGGTGTTCAAGGTAAAAGTGCGGTCGATCTAGCGCGAGAATTATTAGAACGATTTGGCTCTTTAAGGGCGTTGCTGGAAAGCGATCAGCAAACATTCTGTCAGGCCCATGGTCTTGGGCAGGCTAAGTATGCTCAATTGCAAGCGGTGCTTGAAATGGGTAAGCGTCATTTGCATACCTCGTTACTCAAAGGGGATGCGATGGAAAGCCCTGAGCAGGTTCGTTCTTATCTAAGCTTGAAGCTTCGTCATTATAACCGTGAGGTGTTTGCGTGTTTGTTTCTTGATAATAAGCATCGGTTGATTAAATTCGAAGAGCTTTTTTGGGGAACAATAAATGCAGCGACTGTCTATCCAAGAGAGATTGTGTCGAGTGCACTCATGAACAATGCGGCGGCGGTGATCTTTGCGCATAACCATCCATCAGGTATTGCCGAACCGAGTGCTGCCGATCAGCGAATAACTGAGCGCTTAGTGGATGCACTAGCGATGATTGATGTTCGTGTGATTGATCATATGGTTATCGGTGATCAGGAGGTGGTGTCTTTTGCGGAGAGAGGTTTGTTGTAAATAAAGTGAGCAAATGCTGGCTTCAGTGTAGAGGCTTGTGTATAATCCGCGACCTTCTATCCACACTCCGGTACGGTAGTTTGTTCAGTTACGGGACGCTCCGCCTGAGGAATAGCTTGGGATCTGATGAGTGCAGATCTATCCAAGAGCTAATAATGCACTGAAATAGTGTTGTTGAGGCTCAAGGTTATTTCAATAAATTTAATGGATGGAAACGTAACCATTAATCAATAAGGCTATTAATATGTCTAAAGTTTGTATGGTAACTGGCAAGCGCCCAGTTACAGGAAACAATGTTTCCCACTCACAGCGTAAAACTCGTCGCCGTTTTCTTCCAAACCTGCATTGGCATCGTTTTTGGGTAGAAAGTGAGCAGAAATTTGTTCGCATTCGTGTATCTGCTAAAGGTATGCGTATTATCGACAAAAAAGGTATCGACGCAGTTCTTGCTGATGTTCGTGCCAACGGCATCAAAGTATAAGGAACTGAATCATGGCTAAAGGCTCTCGCGAGAAGATCAAACTGGTTTCTTCTGCCGGTACAGGTCACTTTTACACTACTGATAAGAACAAGCGTAACACTCCTGAAAAGATGGTGTTCAAGAAGTACGATCCAGTAGTTCGTAAACACGTTGAATATAAAGAATCTAAAATCAAATAAGATTTTCTTTTCTTAAAAAAACCCAGCTTCTGCTGGGTTTTTTATTGTCTGTCGTTTCTAGGCTAGAAGAGGCTTTGCCTCACCTAGCCCTTAGGATTAGAGATTAGGAGATGCTTTGGAATGCCCTATTAACTGCAAGCTTTCTTCAGCGAAACCAAACCCAGCTTCAGTGTAGAAGTTGAAAACTTTATCGATACCACCGTTTACTAATTTCTCGTGCTCATCGGGGAAACGTGCAATCGCCGCGATCTCGCCAAGGTAACCCGCACTATGTAGCTGCTCGGAAATATTTAAAATATCATCAATGGATGGCAGGGCTAAAAGAATGAGTTTGATATCTTTGGTTTTCATGTTGCTCCAAAGGTCGGCATCTTCACCATCCCCATAGAAAACATGTAATCCTTTTTCCTGAAAGCGCTTAATACGGTTGCGATCTGCATCCATGCCCCAGACTTTGTCGCCCACCATACTGTGCAGCGCCTTAAAGGCACCTTTGCCTACACGGCCAAGTCCGATCACTAAAATCTCAGAATCTTTAGGTTGTACGAAAATGTCACTCGCCAAAGGGGTGCTGCTTTCATAACTTTTGATCTTGTCTTTATGGCGTAAATAAAAGCTGTGTGCTGAGCGATAGACAATGCTGGTAATAATGAAAGACAGGGAAACGGATAGGGCTAATATGACTAACCACTCTTTGGCGAGCCAGCCATTATCAACGCATAAGTACGCGACAATAAGGCCAAATTCACTAAAGTTGCTTAAGGCGAGGGCGCATAAGTAAGAGGTTCGACCGCGAAGATCTAAGCGAGTGAACATGAAGAAGAACATAATGTATTTAAGCGGTATGAGTATGGCAAGGATAGTTGCCATGCCAAGCATCGACCAATCGGGCAGGGCGGTGAAGCCTATGGATAAGAAAAAACCGATTAAGAATAGATCTTTAAAGCTTAGTAATGACTTTGTTAACTCGCTCGCTTTTGGATGTGTGCTTAATAGCATGCCTAGGATGAGGGCACCAAGATCTCCTTTGACACCCACTAACGTAAATAGCTCATAGCCTCCTAACGCAAGGAAGAAGCCAGCTAAGGGAAGGAGCTCCCCATGGCCTGCTCGCATGAGTAGGTGATTGAGGAGAGGACGTATCAATATTAGCCCAAACAGGGCGAGCGCCCATATTGAAGGCACCTTTCCTGTGGCAAAAGCGAGGAAAAGCACCGCAACAATATCTTGCATAACCAATACGCCGATAGCGAGTTGGCCATGACGCGTTTTCATCTCTCCGCTCTCTTCGAGGAGTTTTACGATACATACGGTGCTGCTAAAGCTCAGGGCGAAGCCTATTAGCGCCGCTGATTTAAGATCTAGGTCGGTGAAAAAGGGAGCTGAAACTACGGACAATAGAAGAAAGAGCGAGCCAATAAGGATTGACCAGAGTGTCATATGTGAAAGGCTGCTTGCCCATACTTCTTTTTTAAGCAGATCCTTGACGTTAAGTTTTAAACCAATCGTAAAAAGCATTAGGGTGATGCCGAGATTAGCTAGCGTATCTAAACTGTCTACAGGCTCAATGCCAATGAAATGTAGGAAGAAACCGGCAAAAAGGTAACCGATAAGCGGTGGCATGTTGATTAATCTTAGGCTGTAACCGCAAACGAAAGCGAAGAGAATCCAGATAAAGTCCATAGAATATATATAGCTGCTTGATAATTGAGGATGAAATGTAACATGCTTAATTGCTGCTGTAGATTAGCTTAAACGTTTAATTAGTCATTTTTATGTTAGTCTGATGGCCTATATTACTGTTTTATCTTAAATAGGTTGGCCCAATACCGCATGCCTGAACTGCCCGAAGTAGAAACCACCTGTCGTGGAATAAGTCCCCATATTGTAGGTCATAAGATCACGCAGCTTAAAGTAAGAAATCCTAATTTAAGATGGCCAGTGCCGGATTTTCTCGGGCAACGAATTGAAGGTCAATCTGTTCTCGATGTTTCCCGTAGAGGGAAATATATTCTGATTAAGGTTGATGGTGGTCAGGTCATGGTGCACCTGGGGATGTCGGGCAGTCTCAGAGTCGTTGATCAAGGTAAAGAAGTTCAGAAACACGACCATGTGGATTTTTGCTTTAGCGATGGCAAAGCGCTGAGATTAACGGATCCGCGCCGTTTTGGTTCTGTCTTATGGCAGCCTGAAGGTGAGCATCATGAGTTGTTATACAAATTAGGCCCAGAACCGTTAAGTGAAGAGTTTAATGCTGCGTATTTACACGCTTGTTGCAAAGGGCGAAAAGCAGCGATAAAGCAATTAATTATGGATAGTAAAGTCGTTGTCGGTGTTGGCAATATATATGCAACAGAAGCACTATTCTCGGCCGCGATAGATCCTCGTCGTGCTGCGGGTAATATATCAGCTGAGCGACTAGAAGTATTTGTAAAAGAGATCAAAAAGGTGTTGTCTGTTGCCATTGAGCAGGGAGGTACTACCCTCAAAGATTTTGTTGGTAGCGATGGTAAACCAGGATACTTTCAACAGAAATTGAATGCATATGGGCGAAAAGGGGAGCCTTGTGTGAATTGTCTTTCTCCTTTGACTGAAGTGCGATTAGGGCAGCGCTCTACCGTTTTTTGTAAGCAATGCCAGCGATAGCCAGAGAAATAATATGACTGTACAGATAAGGCCTCCTGTTTTATCCCAAGAAAATAGTGCGTTTAGAGTGAATCTGCGAGATAAACTGAACGTTGAGCAGTACTTGCAAGAGCGAACCGCTTTTTGTGTTGGGGAACGCGCCGTTCATTGTGAACTATATGAGCATTCTCCTGATGCACCGACAATTCTATTCCTGCCTGGAATTGGAACTTATTGTGAACTCTATGCAGAGTTGTTAGCGCGTTTATCGCATCAGGGATATAACGTCGTTGGCATCGATCCTTTAGGGCATGGCTATTCAGCGGGTTCAAGAGGGGATTATTCAGTAGAACAGATGTGTGAAGCGGTCTCAGAGGTGTTGGATGTATTGCAGCAGCGTTTTGAGGGGCCTTTTGGTATTTACGGATATTCCATTGGTGCGTTATTAGCAATGGCTGCGGCAGAAAAGGACGATAGGCTCTGTGCCGTCCTATGTGGCACGTTGCTGGTACCAGATGTTGCTCCGGATCTGTCATATCGCATGAGCTGGAATTGGACGTGGGCTTCATCTTTAATGTTGCCTGGTTTTAAAGTGCCGCTTAAGTCGTTTGTTGATTTTGAACAGCTGCTTAAAGGGCATCCTGCAGGACAGGAAATTAATCAAGATCCTTTAATTGTATTTGACTACCCGTTACGCACCTTATCCAGCCTATTTAATCACCGCTGTAATATCGTCAGTCACGAGTATGATTTCGCCGCTGCTATTTTACATGGTGATCAAGATGAGGTGTTGCCTGTGAGTTACTCTAAACGAGTGATGAATTATTGCTCTCAGCCTATGGAGCTTTTGGTGATGGAGAGGGAGGGGCATATGGTTCCTTTTTTGAAGCCAGAGCTGGTGGTTGAAATGGCAGCGCAGTGGTTTGATCGACAGTTTACTCGTGAGATGGCCGCTGCTGTTCTTTGATCGTTTTTTCTTGTCATAAAAATGTAAGTTTGCATTCACTTTAGTGTCACCTTGTACGCTCATTATCCAAGAGTATTGAGAGTACTTGGAGACTGAGAAGATGAGTGCTATAAAAATTTTAACCACATTTGATCTATTTGCTTTTAATTGGTGCTTAGGGCTACCAAGAGCACCGCAGTTTGCGATGGTGAGTCGCCAGATTTCTCGATTAGGGGATGGCGGTTTTTATCTTTTTGTCGGAATGTTTCTCGCAGTTTTTGAGCCTAGCACCGGCTTGAGTTTTTTACTGGTAGGTCTATTTGCCTACGTGATCGAACTTCCTCTTTATTTGACCCTAAAGAATACAATTAAGCGCGATAGACAATGTGATGCGTTGCCTGTAAACGCTTATATTGTCCCTTCTGACAAATTCAGCTTTCCTTCTGGGCATTCCGCTGCGGCCTTTGTTTTTGCGACATTAGTGATGAATTTTTACCCCGCTTATGCTGAGTTAGCTTACGCTTGCGCCGCGGTAGTAGGGATCTCTCGTATTTTATTGGGTGTGCATTATCCAAGTGATATTGCTGCCGGAGCACTGCTCGGGGTTAGTAGTGCCTTGTTCGCTATCCATCTCTTTCCTGTTTTGGTGTGAGTGGAACGATGAAAGTCTTATATGGCGTACAAGCGACCGGTAATGGGCATATCACGCGTGCTCGTGTTATGGCTCCCGCGCTAGAACGGGCTGGGGTCAAAGTGGATTATCTATTTAGTGGCAGGGAGCCTGAAGCGTTATTTAATATGGAGCCATTTGGTGACTACCAGTGCCGGCAGGGACTAACTTTTTATATGGACGGTAGTAAGGTTGCTAAATGGAGAACGCTTGTAGGTAACAATCCTGCTAAATTAGTTAAAGATATTTTTGCTTTAGATCTAGATGCTTATGATCTAGTCATTACTGATTTTGAACCTGTCACTGCTTGGGCGGCTAAATTGAAAGGCGTGCCAAGTGTCGGGATTGCGCATCAATATGCTTTTTTGCATAAATTGCCAGATTCAAAGATGGGTTTTTTCTTTAGAAATCAGATCAAGAGTTTCGCGCCGGCTAAACTTGCAGTGGGAATCCATTGGCATCATTTTGATCATGCAATCTGCCCTCCCTTAATTCAGCCTCCACTCTTTAAGCCGGTTAAAGGGGAAAGTAAGGTGGTGGTTTACCTACCCCATGATGATGCGCAAACGATCGAATTAGCATTGTCTTCCTATGTTGATCATGATTTTTATATTTATACTGCGATTGAACAGCCCTCAGATCGAGATAATATTCATTTAAGACCTTTTTCACGAGAGGGTTTCCATAAAGATTTAGCGGAATGCTCAGGCGTGATTTGCAATTCAGGGTTTGGTCTATTGAGCGAAGCAATACAGTATGGCAAGAAGATATTAACGATTCCGCAGAAGGGGCAAGCAGAGCAGGAATCTAATGCGGAAGTGCTTGCTCATTTAGGCTTAGGTGTTGTGATTAATGACCTTAATTCCACGCGTTTAGTTGATTGGCTTGAGCTGCCAATGCCTGAGCCCCAAGAATTTCCAGATTTAGCAACAGCGTTAGCTCAGTGGATCGCTGCAGGGTGCCATCAGCCGATTGAAACGATAGTTGATGATATTTGGAAAAGTAGCGCCTTTATTGCGACATCTGCTTGAAATTGTTGTGTTCTGAATGAGGGGAGGGTGAAAAGTTAGCGATGAAGAGGATGTGTCATCCTTGATACATCCTCATCGCTGGCTTCCATAATCCTTGCGGTAATTGTCCTAGGGCTTCAATGCCATCCTTTCCGCTTCTCGAGGCCATCCTTCGTATTCGTTCCATGAACAGGAGATCCACGTTTTTAATTATGGCTTTCCTATGGGAAATTTATATAGGAAAAATTCCTAATTAATGTCATCTCTTGAAATATTAGCTACGAAAAAATAATGATTTTCGTTAATGAAATGATAGACATAAAAAAAGGCCCTTCTATCCTTAGAAGGGCCTCCTTGATTGGCATCCGTATTCCTTGCGGTATCCCGAGGGAGTGTCCTTTTAATGCATCCTGCATCCTATCCGCTTATCTAGGCCGTCCTTACTATTCTGTCCTTGAACAGGAGATCCATGTGTACAATTATGGCCTTTCTCTATCAGATAGATATAAGAAAAATTCCTAATTTTACTGAAACTTGAAAGTTTGTTGCAGAAAAATTGTTTGTTAGTTCTGTGCAACGTTGGAAATAAAAAAGGCGCTTCCATCCTAGAAGCGCCTTCTTAATTGGCATCCATATTCCTTGCGGTATCCCGAGGGAGTGTCCTTGTTTAATGCATCCTGCATCCTATCCGCTTGTCTTGGCCGTCCTTAGTATTCTTTCCATGAACAGGAGATCCATGTGGTTAATTATGACGGTATTCTTTTAAAAAAATATAAGAAAAATTCCTGATTTTTGTCTTTACGGCGTGTTTTTGTAAATTCTTTACCGCTTTCACGTCAAGATAGTGGGTCGGCACTAGACAGATAGGTCGGCTAGAAATTAAACTAGTGTTTGTTCTTGGTCGGGGTGCCCTGTTGGGCTGAGACTATACCCGTTGAACCTGATCCGGTTTGTTCCGGCGTAGGAAATCGAGATGTCGATGAAAAATATGCAATTATCAAATTTTGCTGACCTCCATTACTTAGAGGTGAGCTTTGTCTATTAATCACTTATCAATACCTAATGTGCTGACCATCGCTGGATCTGATTCCGGTGGGGGTGCTGGAATACAAGCTGATTTAAAAACGTTTTCAGCATTAGGTGTCTATGGCGCTTCTGTCATTACTGCATTAACTGCACAAAATACAATAGCGGTGAACAGTGTTTTTCCGGTTGCTCCTACATTCGTTGTTGAGCAAATGGATGCGGTGTTCTCTGATATTGATATCGGTGCAGTTAAAACGGGTATGTTAGGTGATGCTACGATGGTAAAAGCGGTAGCTGATTATTTGGCGACTCTCAATGATATAAAACTGATCGTTGATCCCGTAATGATTTCTAAAAGTGGAAATGCATTACTCTCTCCTGATGCTGTTAGTGTACTGATTGATTCCCTGTTACCTATCTCGTATTTAGTAACGCCAAACCTGCCAGAAGTAGCCGCGTTATTGGGCAAATCTGAGCCGACATCGATATGTGAAATGAAGAGCGCTGCACGAGATATTCACCAGTTTGGCGTTAAGAATGTATTGATTAAAGGAGGCCATCTTGAAGGGGGAAACTCCCCAGATGTTTTTTTTGATGGCACATGTTTTGTTGAGTTAGCGAGTACAAGAATCAATACCAAAAATACACATGGCACGGGATGTACTTTAGCTTCTGCTATCACCGCTTTTATCGCACATGGGCAATCGCCTAGTGATGCCGTTGCTAGTGCAAAGAAATATATATCATCAGCTATTTCGGCGGCTGATCAGTTAAATGTGGGTTCAGGTCACGGCCCGGTAAATCACTTTCATAAGATTTGGTTAGTGAACCAAATTTTATGATTTTATAATAATGATAGGTTGGACGATGTCAGAGAATAAAATGTCAGAGCAGCAAGCGTTGAGTCAAACTGCACAGGTTGATCGGGATTCAGTTCAGCCTTTTCCTAAATCACAAAAAGTTTATGTGGAAGGTTCACGTCCAGATATTCGTGTACCTATGCGTGAAATTACGCTAGATGATACTCCTACCGATATGGGTGGGGAGAAGAATGACCCTTTATATGTTTATGATACGTCCGGGCCTTATACCGATCCTGATGCCAACATTGATGTTCGTAAAGGTTTGAAACCACTACGAGCAAATTGGATTGCAGAGCGTGGTGATACAGAACAGTTAGCAGGGTTAAGTTCTGAATATGGTCGTGTGCGTGAGCAGGATCTTAGGTTAGATCACCTACGTTTTGAATTAACGCGTCAGCCATTGAGAGCAAAAGATGGCGCGAATGTAACGCAGCTTCATTATGCGCGTAAGGGCATTATCACGCCTGAAATGGAATATATTGCCATTCGTGAAAATATGAAGCTGGCTAAAGCTAAAGCTGAAGGTAATGTTGTTGCTCAGCAACACCCAGGGCATAGCTTTGGCGCTAAGCTTCCGGATGAAATTACCCCTGAATTTGTACGGAAGGAAGTGGCAGAAGGGCGTGCAATCATACCGGCAAACATTAATCATCCAGAAGTAGAGCCGATGATTATTGGCCGCAATTTCTTGGTGAAAATTAACGGTAATATCGGCAATTCAGCGTTGACCTCATCTATTGAGGAAGAAGTTGAAAAAATGACCTGGGGAATTCGCTGGGGATCCGATACGATCATGGATCTATCGACAGGTAAAAACATTCATGAGACACGTGAGTGGATCATGCGTAATTCGCCTGTGCCAATCGGTACTGTGCCGATTTACCAAGCGTTAGAAAAGGTAAATGGCGTTGCCGAAGATTTAAACTGGGAAGTGTTCAGAGATACATTAATTGAGCAAGCTGAGCAGGGAGTGGATTATTTTACCATTCACGCAGGTGTCTTGTTACGTTACGTTCCAATGACGGCGAAACGTATGACGGGTATTGTTTCTCGTGGTGGCTCAATTATGGCGAAATGGTGTCTAGCGCACCATGAAGAAAACTTTTTATATACGCATTTCGAAGAGATTTGTGAGATCTGTAAGGCATACGATGTTTCCTTTTCGTTAGGTGATGGTCTGCGCCCAGGGTCTGTTTATGATGCTAATGATGAAGCGCAATTCTCAGAACTAGAGACTTTGGGTGAATTAACTAAAGTTGCTTGGAAGCATGATGTACAGGTGATGATTGAAGGTCCGGGTCATGTGCCTATGCATATGATCAAAGAAAATATGGATAAGCAGTTAGAGGAGTGTCATGAGGCACCTTTCTATACGCTTGGCCCATTGACGACAGATATTGCGCCTGGCTATGACCACATCACTTCGGGGATTGGTGCGGCGATGATCGGTTGGTATGGCTGTGCGATGCTTTGTTACGTAACGCCTAAAGAGCATTTGGGCTTGCCGAATAAAGATGATGTTAAAACCGGTATTATCACTTACAAGATTGCGGCTCATGCAGCTGATTTAGCGAAAGGGCATCCGGGTGCACAGATTCGTGATAATGCGATGTCTAAAGCGCGCTTTGAGTTCCGTTGGGAAGATCAGTTTAATATTGGTCTTGATCCTGATACTGCGCGCTCTTATCACGATGAAACCTTGCCGAAAGAGTCCGCTAAAGTTGCGCACTTCTGTTCTATGTGTGGACCTAAGTTTTGTTCCATGAAAATATCACAAGAAGTACGTAATCTTGATGATACCGAGGTTGCTGCCATGCAAGCAGCCGCTGATCAGGGTATGAAAGAAAAATCCGCTGAGTTCAAAGATAGCGGTGCAGAGATTTACCATAAGGTATAATATTAACTGTATCTTAAAGCCGCTTTTCTAAGCGGCTTTTTTATTTCAAGAGGGGGACAGATGACAGAGGAATTACTGAAGTACTTATTGGTCACTCTGTTGGTTCTATTTGCTTTTATTCCCGTCACGCTTAATGCGCTTAAACGCCGACGTGAGAATCCGCCTCCAATGGCTGCACATGATCGTAAGTTATATCGATTATGGCGCTCAGATCCGGAAGCGTATCAAAGGCAATATGGTCAATTAGATGAGCAATATAGTGAAGCTCAAAAGAAAAAAGGCGATGACTCCAAGGCATGATCTAAGTACATAAAGCACACAGTTGTTCTCTTGTTGATCTATATCAATAGTTTTGGTGTGTGTTTAAGCTATCTGCCTATAGCGATGTGACGTGTGAGTGTTTAGCATTTAATGCACTATTCCAATCATCTGCCTGTGCATCAATGTCATATACTCTTTTTTACAACATTCTTGCGTTCTTGTTACCAACCGGTTGGGCGGTATGAGAGGGTAATAAATAGTACAACCTTTATCACTCTGGTAAATAATGTTGCGCTCTTACTGGCTATGGGCGTACTTTATGATGCTTTTTCACTTAGAAGATCGCGCCTGTCTTTTTGGACTAAATGTGTTGCGGGCTTACTGATTGGTTTGATCGGCATAACGATTATGTCGATGCCTCTCTCGCTTGTGAGTGGGGTTATTATTGATGCGCGCTCTATTTTATTGTCCGTTTCAGGGCTCTTTTTTGGTGTTATTCCTTCAGTCATCGCTGCAGTGATGACCATCTGCTTCCGGTTGTTTGAAGGAGGGCAGGGAGCACTTGCTGGTGTATTGATCATTCCAGTCTCCGTTATGATTGGGCTGTTTTTTCGTTGGCGTCATCAAGTGAATGTAGGGGATGACATTTCAATAAAATGGAATGAGCTTTATGTGATGGGGGTCGTGGTTCATAGTGGAATGATGCTATGCCTAACGGTATTACCTAATGCTGCGTATAAGGAAGTTTTAAACGGTATATTCCTTCCAGTTATGTTTCTTTTTCCATTGGCGACCGTGGCGTTGGGTGTTCTTCTGTCACACCAATTTGAGCGTAGAAAAACGGTGCAGGCGTTGCGAGAAAGTGAGCATAGAAGTGCACTTTCAATGCAGAAGTTGGAAGCAACGTTTGCGGCGATCCCTGACTTACTGTTTGAAATGGATATTAATGGTCGCTATTACGCTTGTCATACCGCATCTAAAGATGATTTGGTGGCGCCGGAAGAGGAGTTGCTGGGAAATACTGTTTTTGATGTTATGCCCTATGAGTCCGCTGCGAAAGTAATTGAAGCATTAAGAGTAGCGCAAAAAGAAAATGTCTCTAGAGGTGTTCAGGTTTTTTTGCCAATAGGTGACAGAGATGGTGAATTTGAGTTGTCTGTATCGAAGAAGCAGGCCGTTGGTGGACAACCTGAGCGCTTTATTGTTCTTTCGCGAGATATCAGCGAGCGAAAAAAAAGCAGAGCAAGAGTTACATATAGCCGCGACAGCATTTGATTCACAAGAAGGGATGATGATTACAGATGAGCGGCATAGGATTTTGCGTGTAAATAACGCCTTTACTCGTGTGACTGGCTATAACTCGGAGGAGGTTGTTGGGCAGACCCCTGCTGTATTGCAATCAGGCAAGCATCAGGAAGCGTTTTATCTCGACATGGCTAAAAGCCTTAAAGATCACAATTATTGGCAAGGTGAAATCTGGAATAAGCGAAAATCAGGTGAACTGTACCCCCAGTACCTGACGATCACGGCAGTACAAAGCGAAGCTGGTGGAATTACCAACTATGTTGGCGCCTTCACTGATATTACTCAGCGGAAGAAAGATGAAGCGGACATCCATAAATTGGCTTTTTATGATGCCCTTACAGGTTTGCCTAATCGCCGTTCGTTGCAAGAAAGGTTGGACAGTGCACTACATTCAGCGCGTATAACAAAACAGTTAGGCGCGGTCTTATTTATTGATCTTGATAATTTTAAAAATTTAAACGATACCAAAGGTCACGATCTGGGTGATCAGCTGCTTGTCGAGGTGGCCAAGCGTTTAAGTCGGTGTGTTCGCAATGCTGATATGGTAGCGCGATTAGGGGGAGATGAATTTATTATCATCCTCGAAAACCTTGGCGTGGATGAGACTGCACTTATCTCTCAGGTAAAGCAGATTGTATCAAAGGTTATTTCGTCTCTGCATGGTGAGTTCGTGCTAGAAGGGGGCGTTCATCACAGCTCCTGTAGTGTCGGTGTGGCGCTGTTCAATGCAGATGATAGTACAGATGAAGTGATGAAACGGTCGGATATGGCCATGTATCAGGCAAAAGAGTCAGGAAAAGATACCTATAAGTTTTTTGATCCTGATGCAGAAAAAACCTTGTGTACATTGACTGAATTAGAAGCTGATTTACGAAAGGCGTTACCGCAAAAGCAATTAACGCTCTACTTTCAGGCCCAGTACCATGGCAATACTTTAATCGGGGCTGAGGTTTTGCTCCGTTGGGTTCATCCGCAAAGAGGGGTTGTCTCTCCCGCTGAATTTATCCCTCTGGCTGAAAGTACGGGGTTGATTGTACCTATAGGTGATTGGGTATTGCGTAGGGCATGCCTGCAGCTACAGTTATGGCAGGATGACGTCGCGACAAAACATCTATCATTAGCGGTGAATGTGAGTGCGCGACAGTTCTGCCAAGAAAATTTTGTAGAGGAAATGCAAAGCTGTATCGATATGTATGGTGTTGATCCTAATCTTTTGAAGCTGGAGTTAACGGAAAGCTTAGTGCTGATCGATATCGAAGATACGATTGAGAAAATGCAGCGCTTACGAGATTTAGGTATTCGCTTCGCCCTCGATGATTTCGGTACAGGCTATTCTTCACTGCTGCATTTAAAGCGTTTGCCATTAGATCAAATAAAAATTGATCATTCTTTTATTAGAGATATAGCAACAGATCCAGATGATGCAGAAATCGTGCAGACAATTATCGCGATGGGACAAAATCTTAGGCTGAATGTGATCGCCGAAGGTGTTGAATATGAAGAGCAGGTTGATTTTCTTAATCAAAGGAAGTGTGATTCATTTCAAGGCTATCTATTTGGGCGTCCCGAGCCAATCGAACAGTTTGCGGAAAATCATTGCACGTATATCTTGAATCAGAAGTCGATCGCTTGAGCCCGCCTGCTTGGACCTAGTAGCAACTCACTTGTTGGTCCCAGAATGTTTCTAGCTGCCTTAGTTGAGAGCGTAGTGTATTGAGTTCGCTATCTTGGATGAGCTGTTCCGCATTAATAAGTTCAAGATGTTGATCAAATAGCTCAGCGATAAGGGCGTGGATGGCTAGGCCTTTTTGGCTAAGCTTGATTCTGACTGAACGTAAGTCGTGCTCGGAGCGCTCCTGCTTTATATAGCCATTGCCTACCATCTTCTTTAGGTTGTAAGACACGTTTGATCCAAGATAGTAACCTCGAGTTCTTAACTCTCCTGCAGTCATCTCTCTATCGCCAATGTTGTGCAGTAGAAGTGCTTGAACACTATTGATATCAAC
Organism: Neptuniibacter victor; assembly: GCA_027943745.1. Classification (GTDB taxonomy): domain Bacteria; phylum Pseudomonadota; class Gammaproteobacteria; order Pseudomonadales; family Balneatricaceae; genus Neptuniibacter; species Neptuniibacter victor. Next base: position 809,691 of record AP025763.1, read on the forward strand.
ATAGCCTAAGGCTTCTAAACGAAATTTTAAAATATCAAGGATGCGGCGGTGTAGTCGCTCAATCAGACGGAGGCATTCTAGAAAGTCAGTCCTGTTATTCGGAGATATTTCGTTTGCTTCAAAATTCATTAGAATACTGCCTTGTTAATACTGAGCTTATACAGAGATATTAGTCTTGAACGGGTAGAGTAGGCAAAGAATATAATGAGTTTGTTGATATTGCCATTAGTCTTAATTCCAAAACTGTATATAGCAAACGTGGATATTGCTGCTAATATTGTACCTAGGCTGAACAGAGTCTGAATGTTTAGAAGGAATCTATGTGTTTAGGCAAAACTGTTTAGTCGTTTTCCAGCGAATAGATCCTCTCTCGATAATGGCAAACCATGAGAAATCTTGGGGCGCAAAGTCACAGATCCCTAGTGGATGGCTGGGCTACCGAAAGAGAGTCTGTCTATTTTTGCTTTAATGGATGCCCTTCAGGTAGTTGTCTTTCCATCCAAAGTGCTAGCTTGTGCTTCATGTTGATCTCGTTATCTTGGTCCTTTGCAAGGGCTTGTATAAGGCCATCTTGAACAAGTAAGCGGTAGATCGCTGTTAATTTGTTTGAAGCGCTATCTGTTGCTTCAAATTTTCCCGCCCCTCTTTTTTCAAAATATACGGCACCCACGCGCAATGCTTCTTTAACTAGTTCTGCTTCATGTTTATTTTTTTTCATAATCGTTGCTCTATTACCTTTACTTCAAGAGGTGGTATTTTGCTGATCTGATGAGGTTTTATTTCCAGATTTTTAAACACTGTGAATAGAAAGTGTCAGGAAAACAAGCCCTCTAGGATAAGAATAAAGTATTCATTATAGTTTTTGGGGCCCTATTGAAGCTGACTGGATCAATCGAATGCGATTAATTCTCCTGATATAATGGTGATTCACTCTTGAATATCATAGAGATTAATATGAAATATCGTATTATTCCAGTTACTCCTTTTCAGCAAAATTGCACTTTGCTTTGGTGTGAAAACACAAAAAAAGCGGCCGTTGTTGATCCAGGTGGCGATTTAGGTCGCATATTGAAAGCGGTGGAAGAGGAGGGGGTTACGCTTGAGAAAATAATGCTGACTCATGCTCATATTGATCATGCGGGAGGGACCGCTGAATTAGCAGAGAGCGTTGGTTTGCCAATTGAAGGGCCGCATCAGGGTGATCAATTTTGGATTGATGGCATGGCGCAGCAATGTGCCATGTTTAATTTTCCTCCCTGTGAAGGTTTTACACCCGATCGTTGGTTGAATGATGGTGATAAGGTGCAAGTAGGTGATAGCTCTTTTGATGTCGTTCATTGCCCAGGGCATACGCCAGGACATGTTGTTTTTTACAACAAAGATGATCAAATGGCATTAGTGGGAGATGTGCTGTTTCATGGCTCGATTGGCCGAACGGACTTTCCGCAAGGGGATCATCAGGAACTAATCTCATCAATTAAAAATAAGCTGTTTCCTTTGGGTGAGGCTGTGGAATTCATCCCTGGTCATGGACCAAGTTCAACCTTTGGTGTTGAGATGCAGAGTAATCCATTTGTTCGGTAATGAGTTCAATAGGCAGTTTTTGATATTCAGCTGAAGACATCTCATGTAGTCGGCTGAGTGTTCTCTTGAACGGATGGGATAGTAATTCCCCCTGATAAAGCAGCTTCATCTCGCAATGGGCGCTGATAAACAGGTTGACTTGGCAGTCGTATAATTCGTCCACTAAGCTAATAAAGCGCCTTGCTGCATCATCCAGGTTGTTTTGAGTTACATTTCTCAAACCGGTTGTGTTCAGTTCCCCGCTTCCGTCCTCTGTGCCTCTGGCCTTTATCTGTTCCCTTTTGCTCCCTTTGAACTGGGGAACCTCACTTAAAATGATATGTTGATAGTCAGATGCTAGTTCGATGTAGTCTCGTGATGATCTAGGCCCTTGGCATAAATCGGAGAAATTAAACCAGATGGTCTTTCCTTGTCTTGCGTTACAGCGAATCTTTCGATTACTGAGCAGAACCTCTTTCGTGGTGTGATTTTCTAGATGATGAGCCGTCAGTTGATTATAAATGCGAGCTAGGGCTTTTTTGTTGGATACAAAAAAGGCTTTTTGATGGGTTAGTGTGCGATGACGGTGATCTATACCGCTATCTAAATGGATAGATTGCATCCGACTGTAGATCAGTTTAATTGTTGGCAAAAAACGATCACGATGCAGGCCATCGTAGTAAAGCTGTGACGGTTCTGTATTTGAGGTACTTATAATAAAGGTGCCTTGATCGAAGAGAGCCTGATATAGGCGACCTAAAAGCATCGCATCACCAATATCTGAAACAAAAAACTCATCAAAACAGATGACGTCATACTGTTCACTCAATTCTTGCGCGATATGCTTAAGTGGGTCGGCTTCGCCAGAATGAATAAATAGTTGTTGATGAATCATCTCCATAAAACGATGAAAATGTAGTCTTAAATAGTTCTCTTTGTTTAGGCATCGGCAAAACAGATCCATAAGCATGGTTTTGCCTCGTCCTACAGGCCCCCATATATAAACGCCTAAAGATGACTTATTGCGTTTAGCTTGTCGTTTGTGATGCCATTTTTTTAATGTTGAGGTTGGCTGGGTGTTAAGTACGTCAAGACAGTGCTGTAGCTGTTTGATGACCGCTATCTGAGCCCTATCTGAGGTGATGCCGGTGTTTATGACTTGAGATCTATAAAGATCATCTAGCGCATTGTTGCTGATTTTGGTCATCGGAAAACTATGTGAATCATTGTCATTATCGAGTCTATTGATCGGTCAAGCTCTCATTTGTGTAGGAGTTGTGCTCGTTCGAATAGCCGATTGTCTAATTTTTTATTTTTTTCAATAATCTGGTGGAGTGGTGTCTCTGTGATTTTTCCGTTTCGGACACCAATCATCACATCGTTGAAGCCTGCGCATAAGTAATCGACAGCAGATGCACCTAGGCAAGATGCTAAAACGCGATCGTGGCCGGATGGGCTACCTCCTCGTTGAATATGTCCGAGAATGCATACTTTAGGATCAAGTTGGTGTTGGTTTAATTGTTTGGCTAGGTGAGTCGTTAGGCCGGGTTTAGGGCCTTCGGCGACGACGATGATGCCGCTGGAGCCTTTTCCTTGTAAGCGATTGTTGGCTAGCTGGAAACAGATGGATTCCGCTTGAATTTCGTATTCTGGCGCAATAATCATCTCCGCTCCGCATGCAATGCCCACATGAGTTGCGATAAATCCGGAGTTTCGGCCCATAACCTCAACTAAGAATAAATTTTCGTGGGACAGTGCGGTGTCACGTATTTTGTCGATAGCATCCAGAGCAGTATTGACGGCGGTGTCAAAACCTATGGTGTCGTCGGTACCGTAAATATCATTATCAATAGTCCCTGGAAGCCCAATTACTTTAATATCATTTTCCTGAGTGAGAAGGTGGGCTCCCGTGAGTGAGCCGTCACCACCGATGACAACCAGTCCTTCAATTCCCTTTTCTTTAAGGACTTCGGCCGCTTGGTATCTAACCGCAGGATCTTTAAAGGCGAGACAGCGATCACTTTTGAGCAGTGTTCCGCCGCGTTGAACAATATTGGTGACTGACGCTGAATCCATCTCAGCCATATCACCGATGATAAGCCCACTATAGCCTTTGTTAACGCCGTAAACTTTAATCCCTTGGTGAAGCGCCGCTCTTACGACTCCCCTTATTGCAGGGTTCATTCCTGGAGAGTCGCCTCCGCTGGTAAGAACTGCAATTGCGCTAGGTTTACTATCACTGCTCTGGAGATTTGGGATTTCGTACATAGTGATTCTTCCAAGAGTTTATGATTCTGAATTAACTCTAACTTTAGCTGTTCAGCGGAGCAAGTGTCTGGCAATTGTATTTTTCCCTTGTTAAGTGTGAGGAATTGTTTCTTTAAGCTTCTACCCAAAAAGCATTAAATTTCATTGGCTTAAATAGGGTTTTTTGCCGAGAAAAAGCCTGCTTTTAAGCAATATTTTAGGGTATTCATCCAAAATTGCTGATTCATAATTGTTAGTCGTTAAATAGCGTTGCCGTACGATAGAAGAGGGTGATATTTATAAATATCGATCGTGAAAGGTTTATCGATTGGGGATCTTTAATAAGCGATATTTGGTAAGCGTTTAGAAATAGGTCTAGTCTTAAACTGATAAAAACCAATACGACATATTTGTGATTGATGTTGATTATAAAAACAATCCAAGGAGTTAGTTATGACATTTTGTAAGACGGTAACCTCTAGTTTGTTGGCGGTAGGCGTTGGCTTGGCGGCGATGGGGGGCTCAACCGCAGCTTCTGCGCAGGAATTTATTACCATCGGAACCGGTGGCGTTACAGGCGTATATTACCCAACAGGTGGTGCAATCTGTCGTTTGGTTAATAAAAATCGAAAAGCCCATGGTATTCGTTGTTCCGTTGAGTCTACGGGGGGATCTGTTTATAACTTAAATACTATTCGTGCTGGTGAATTGGATATGGGGGTTGCGCAATCTGATTGGCAATTCCATGCATACAATGGCACGAGCAAGTTTAAAGATGCAGGGGCTAATAAAGATTTGCGAGCGGTTTTTTCTGTTCACCCAGAGCCATTCACCGTTGTTGCGCGAGCAGATAGCGGCATTAAAAACTTCGATGATATTAAAGGTAAACGAGTCAATATCGGTAACCCAGGTTCAGGTCAGCGCGGAACGATGGAGGTGCTGATGGCCGCTAAGGGATGGACCGCTAAGGACTTCTCTTTGACTTCTGAATTAAAGGCTTCTGAGCAGGCAAGCGCGCTATGCGATAACAAAATTGATGTGATGATCTATACCGTTGGTCATCCTAGCGGCGCAATTAAAGAAGCAACTACCTCCTGTGACAGCGTGCTCGTGAATGTGGGCGGCGAAGCGGTTGAAAAGTTAATAACTGACAATAGTTATTATCGTACAGCGACCATTCCGGCAGGTATGTACCGAGGAAATGATAAAGATGCGGCAACATTTGGTGTTGGTGCCACTTTTGTTTCCTCTGTTAATGTACCTGAAAACGTGGTTTATGAAGTCGTGAAAGCGGTGTTTGAAAATTTTGATACTTTCCGTAAATTACATCCTGCTTTTGCTAACTTGAAGAAAGAGCAGATGATTAAAGATGGTTTGTCTGCTCCTCTGCATCCAGGTGCAGTGAAATATTATAAAGAAGCAGGTCTGCTATAAGGGCGTTTAGTGCCTAAGCGGGGACATTATGTCCCCGTTTTGCTATTTGAAATCGGATATATAGATATAAAGTTGCTAGGCGGAGAATTAAGTGGCTGAAGCTAATAGCGGTATGGAAAAGACCGAATCTGTTGATGTAAAAGATATGGTGGCTCAGGCTGATTCGGGGGCAAGGTCACCAGATGGTATGCCGGGTAAATTTTTGTGGGCTATTGCATTGGCCTGGGCACTGTTTCAATTGTGGTACGCTTCCCCTTTGCCTTTTATATTCGATTTTGCTGTTTTTAATGATAGCCAAGCGCGGGCAATTCATCTTAGTTTCGCAATTTTTTTAGCTTTTACGGCATTTCCAGCGTTTAAAAAATCATCTATAAAGCAGATTCCTTGGATCGATTGGTTGTTTGCATCGCTGGCGGCATTTAGTGCTAGTTACCTTGTCCTTTTTCATCAGCAGCTTGCTGATCGTGCGGGTGCTCCAATTACGGTTGATGTGGCCGTGGCTGTGTGCGGGATGTTGTTGCTTTTAGAGGCTACTCGAAGAGCATTAGGGCCACCACTTATGGTCGTAGCTGGTGTGTTTTTGCTATATACCTTTCTTGGCCCCTACATGCCTGATGTGATTTCACATAAAGGGGCAAGCTTAAATAAAGCAATGTCGCATCAGTGGTTGACCTCTGAAGGGGTCTTCGGTGTTGCTTTAGGTGTATCAACCGGATTTGTATTTTTATTTGTTTTGTTTGGCTCGCTGTTAGATAAGGCTGGCGCAGGTAATTATTTTACTCAGGTTGCTTTTTCATTATTGGGGCATATGAGAGGAGGGCCTGCTAAGGCGGCTGTTGTCTCTTCTGGTTTGAGTGGATTGGTGTCGGGCTCATCCATAGCCAATGTGGTGACAACGGGTACATTTACGATTCCTTTAATGAAGCGTGTTGGATTTCCAGCATATAAAGCGGGAGCGGTAGAAGTTGCGGCGTCAACCAACGGCCAGCTGACACCTCCTATAATGGGGGCCGCTGCGTTCTTGATGGTTGAGTATGTTGGTATCTCCTATATTGAGGTAATTCAGCATGCCATCTTGCCTGCACTTATCTCTTATATTGCCTTAATCTATATCGTACATTTAGAAGCGATGAAGGCGGGCATGACAGGCTTGCCAACAAATAATAAAGCAACATTTGCCCAGAAACTGATGGTCTGGTTTGCTATCGCAGTAGGGGTTTGTGTCGTTTCTTTGGTTGTCTATTACGGTCTTGGCTGGACAAAGGCTCTAATGGGGAATTGGTCTTATGCCATTGCCGGCGTAGTGATTTTAGGTACGTATCTGTTTTTAGTTAGGTATTCGGCGTCATTTCCTGATTTAGTTTTGGATGATCCAAATGCAGAAATTGTCGTGTTGCCTGAAACCGGGCCCACGGTAAAGTCCGGGCTTTATTTTCTATTACCTGTGGTGGTATTGGTTTGGTGCTTAACGGTTGAGCGGTTTTCACCTGGTTTGTCCGCTTTTTGGGCAACGCTGTTCATGGTTTTTATTGTGCTGACACATAAACCGTTGAAATCAATTTATAGGGCTGAATCTGAATGGGTTTGTTCTATTAAGCATGGTGCTGAAGATCTATTGAATGGATTGGTGACCGGTTCAAGGAATATGATTGGTATTGGTGTCGCTACAGCCGCTGCGGGCATCGTTGTTGGGACCGTTACGTTGACAGGCATCGGATTGGTCATGACCGAATTTGTAGAGTTCATATCGGGCGGTAGTATATTTATGATGCTGCTGTTTACGGCCGTTATCAGCCTGATTTTGGGAATGGGTCTGCCTACAACCGCTAACTATATTGTGGTTTCGACGCTGATGGCGCCGGTCATCGTTACTTTGGGGGCGGAGCACGGTCTGATTGTGCCTTTAATCGCAGTACACCTGTTTGTATTCTATTTCGGCATTTTGGCGGATGATACTCCGCCCGTTGGCTTGGCAGCATTTGCTGCTGCTGCGATTGCACGTTCTGATCCAATTCGGACGGGTGTGCAAGGGTTCACCTACGATATACGGACAGCAGTATTACCATTTATGTTTATCTTTAATACCGAGCTGATTCTGATTGGCATTGAAGGGCCTCTTCATTTGATGATGACTGTATTTGGGGCGCTGGTGGCTATGTTGGTATTCGCGGCAGCCACTCAAGGGTATTGGTTAGTGAAAAGCCGTTGGTATGAAACAGTGCTATTACTAGGGATCGCACTATTAATGTTTCGGCCAGGTTTGGTGTGGGATGAGGTATATCCACCCTTAGATATATTACCAGCAAGCGCAATTAACGCGGCAGCAGAAAATACCACTGATAATGGTGTGTTACGGTTGAATGTAGCAGGAGAGACTATCGATGGTGATTTTGTAGAGAAAACTGTCGAACTGCCTTTGGCTGGAGCCGGCAATGGTGAAGAGCGGTTGATCGAAGCTGGATTGTTACTTAAAAAAGATGAAGAGAAAGTGCTTGTCGACATGGTCTCGTTCGGGAGTGAGGCAGAGAAGGCTGGTATTGATTTCGATTGGGAAATTAAATCAATAGAAATGAAAGCTGAAAGACCTGCCAAGCAGCTAGTATGGATTCCTGTGTTGTTACTACTATTAGGGATGGGCTACCTGCAACGTAAACGTGGTTTAAGCGCGGAAATGGGGTGAAGATATAATGAAAAGAATCTTGATGCCTATCGATCTTGAGGATGAGAGTAGTGCAGCGAAATCGTTACGAGCAATGGCAAAATATATCAATGCAGATGATGAAGTGTGGTTGATCAATGTAATGACTGGATATGAGATGCCAATGGTGGCTTCTTATTTTCCCAAAGGTGCCATTGATAGTGCAGTAGAAAGTGTAACAGCCAAACTCGAGGATCTCGGCAATGTAAATGTTGGTCAGGATCGTTGTAATGTAAAGGTTAGTTTAGCTCACCCTGCGAAGGCGATATTGGATGCGTCAAAGGAGTTGAGTTGTGACTTGATAGTCATCTGTGCGCGTAAACACAGCACAGTAGAAAAAATGATGTTGGGCTCAGTAACTACAAAGGTGGTTGATAGAGCAAGCTGCGATGTGTTGGTGATAAGACCTTAATCGCTAATTACCTAACTGAAAGAAGCGCTGCTTATTCACATAGGCGGCGCTTTTTTGTATCTGCTGTACAGGAATTAAGCGTCTCTGGTGCTTTATTGATCGCTTTTGCTGGGTTTTAGATAAAAATGGCATTTTTTTACAAAAAAGTGAGGTTTTTTTAAATTGTCTGTTGACGTGGTTCGGGAAGTGTCTATAATTCGCCGTCCTTGCTCAGGGAGACAGCGGAAACGCAGGTTTCAGTACTGAAAAAGGCTCAAAGTAAGTCACTGAAAAGCTTAAGTTTTTCCAGGATTTACGGAGAAGGTTTCAAGGTTCGTTTGAGTGTGTGAATTGATTGAAAATTAATTCACAAAAACACAAAATAACGGTTGACTTTGAAGCGGCGCAAAGTAGAATATGCGCCTCGCTTGAGACGAAACGCTTCGCAGCGTTAAGTAGCTCCAAGCAACGCTCTTTAACAATTTGATCAGATAATTCGTGTGGGCGCTTGTTGAGATGAAGCAAAGACTTTATCTAGAACAAGCAACCAAGTGAATTCATTTAAGCGATTTACAAAAAGGTTTTACATTTTCGAATGTAATCCGGTTGTTTAGTACTAGAGCTCGCTATCACATTCCTGATAGCACATATGATTTAAACTGAAGAGTTTGATCATGGCTCAGATTGAACGCTGGCGGCAGGCCTAACACATGCAAGTCGAGCGGTAACAGATCTAGCTTGCTAGATGCTGACGAGCGGCGGACGGGTGAGTAACGCGTAGGAATCTACCCAGTAGCGGGGGATAAGCCAGAGAAATTTGGTCTAATACCGCATACGCCCTTCGGGGGAAAGCAGGGGATCTTCGGACCTTGCACTATTGGATGAGCCTGCGTGAGATTAGCTAGTTGGTGAGGTAATGGCTCACCAAGGCGACGATCTCTAGCTGGTCTGAGAGGATGATCAGCCACACTGGAACTGAGACACGGTCCAGACTCCTACGGGAGGCAGCAGTGGGGAATATTGCACAATGGGCGCAAGCCTGATGCAGCCATGCCGCGTGTGTGAAGAAGGCCCTAGGGTTGTAAAGCACTTTCAGCAGTGAGGAAAGGTTAGTAGTTAATAACTGCTAGCTGTGACGTTAACTGCAGAAGAAGGACCGGCTAACTCCGTGCCAGCAGCCGCGGTAATACGGAGGGTCCGAGCGTTAATCGGAATTACTGGGCGTAAAGCGCGCGTAGGTGGATTGGTCAGTCAGATGTGAAAGCCCAGGGCTCAACCTTGGAACTGCACCTGATACTGCCAATCTAGAATACGGTAGAGGGTAGTGGAATTTCCTGTGTAGCGGTGAAATGCGTAGATATAGGAAGGAACACCAGTGGCGAAGGCGACTACCTGGACCGATATTGACACTGAGGTGCGAAAGCGTGGGGAGCAAACAGGATTAGATACCCTGGTAGTCCACGCCGTAAACGATGTCTACTAGCCGTTGGGAGACTTGATCTCTTAGTGGCGAAGCTAACGCGATAAGTAGACCGCCTGGGGAGTACGGCCGCAAGGTTAAAACTCAAATGAATTGACGGGGGCCCGCACAAGCGGTGGAGCATGTGGTTTAATTCGACGCAACGCGAAGAACCTTACCAACTCTTGACATCCAGAGAAGTTACTAGAGATAGTTTCGTGCCTTCGGGAACTCTGAGACAGGTGCTGCATGGCTGTCGTCAGCTCGTGTTGTGAAATGTTGGGTTAAGTCCCGTAACGAGCGCAACCCTTGTCCTTATTTGCCAGCACGTAATGGTGGGAACTCTAAGGAGACTGCCGGTGACAAACCGGAGGAAGGTGGGGACGACGTCAAGTCATCATGGCCCTTACGAGTTGGGCTACACACGTGCTACAATGGCCGGTACAGAGGGCCGCGAACCTGCGAAGGTAAGCTAATCTCATAAAACCGGTCGTAGTCCGGATTGGAGTCTGCAACTCGACTCCATGAAGTCGGAATCGCTAGTAATCGTGGATCAGAATGCCACGGTGAATACGTTCCCGGGCCTTGTACACACCGCCCGTCACACCATGGGAGTGGATTGCACCAGAAGTAGCTAGCTTAACCTTCGGGAGGGCGGTTACCACGGTGTGGTTCATGACTGGGGTGAAGTCGTAACAAGGTAGCCCTAGGGGAACCTGGGGCTGGATCACCTCCTTAAACGAAAGCCGATTCTCGGCAAGCGTTCACACGAATTATCTGATCAGAGACGTTAAGAGTAACAGTGTAGGCTTGTAGCTCAGCTGGTTAGAGCGCACCCCTGATAAGGGTGAGGTCGGTGGTTCAAGTCCACTCAGGCCTACCAAATAATGGCCTCACTGTTGAAATGGGGCTATAGCTCAGCTGGGAGAGCGCCTGCTTTGCACGCAGGAGGTCTGCGGTTCGATCCCGCATAGCTCCACCATTACTCTTACTGTAGAGAGAAGAGTTTTAAAACATAATCGTCTACTACGACATTATCTTTTAAAGCTTTTTTGCTTTAAACGCTCTTTAACAATTTGGATTTAGATTCATTGATTTAGATTGACTTGTATTTTTCATATACAAGCGCCAATTCGGCGAAATCTATCGTTACTGTACTAACAAGTTACTATGATTCCAGACGCCTTCGGGTTATATGGTCAAGTGACTAAGCGTGCACGGTGGATGCCTAGGCAGTCAGAGGCGATGAAGGACGTTGTAACCTGCGATAAGGTTGGGGGAGCTGGTAAACGAGCTTTGATCCCAACATTTCCGAATGGGGAAACCCACCTATTTATAGGTATCTTTTGCGTGAATACATAGCGCATTAGAGGCGAACCCGGGGAACTGAAACATCTAAGTACCCGGAGGAAAAGAAATCAACCGAGATTCCGTAAGTAGCGGCGAGCGAACGCGGATTAGCCCTTAAGCAATATTGTAGTTAGAAGAACACTCTGGAAAGTGTGGCCATAGTGGGTGATAGCCCCGTATTTGAAGGCTTATATATTGTGAAAACGAGTAGGACGGGACACGTGATATCCTGTCTGAATATGGGGGGACCATCCTCCAAGGCTAAATACTCCTGACTGACCGATAGTGAACCAGTACCGTGAGGGAAAGGCGAAAAGAACCCCTGTGAGGGGAGTGAAATAGATCCTGAAACCGTGTACGTACAAGCAGTGGGAGCCGTTTTCGGACGGTGACTGCGTACCTTTTGTATAATGGGTCAGCGACTTACTTTTAGTGGCAAGGTTAAGCATTTGCGGAGCCGTAGGGAAACCGAGTCTTAATAGGGCGTCCAGTCGCTAGGAGTAGACCCGAAACCGAGTGATCTATCCATGGGCAGGTTGAAGATGCAGTAACATGCATTGGAGGACCGAACCGACTGTCGTTGAAAAGCCAGCGGATGACTTGTGGATAGGAGTGAAAGGCTAATCAAACTCGGAGATAGCTGGTTCTCCTCGAAAACTATTTAGGTAGTGCCTCGTGTCTAACCATGGGGGGTAGAGCACTGTTTCGGCTAGGGGGTCATCCCGACTTACCAACCCGATGCAAACTCCGAATACCCATGAGTTCAATCACGGGAGACACACGGCGGGTGCTAACGTCCGTCGTGGAAAGGGAAACAACCCAGACCGTCAGCTAAGGTCCCAAAGTTTATGCTAAGTGGGAAACGATGTGGGAAGGCTTAGACAGCTAGGAGGTTGGCTTAGAAGCAGCCACCCTTTAAAGAAAGCGTAATAGCTCACTAGTCGAGTCGGCCCGCGCGGAAGATATAACGGGGCTAAGCATAACACCGAAGCTACGGATGCACTTTGTGCATGGTAGAGGAGCGTTCTGTAAGTGGTTGAAGCGAAAGCCGTAAGGCATCGTGGACATATCAGAAGTGCGAATGCTGACATGAGTAACGATAAGGGAGGTGAAAACCCTCCCCGCCGGAAGACCAAGGGTTCCTGTCCAACGCTTTTCGTGGCAGGGTGAGTCGGCCCCTAAGGAGAGGCTGAAGAGCGTATCCGATGGGAAACAGGTTAATATTCCTGTACTGATTATAACTGCGATGGGGTGACGGAGTAGGCTAGACTAGCACGGCGTTGGTTGTCCGTGTTTAAGGTTGTAGGCTAAGGACTTAGGTAAATCCGGGTCCTTGTTAGGCTGAGAACCGATGACGAGTTCCTTTATGGAATGAAGTAGTTGATGCCATGCTTCCAGGAAAAACCTCTAAGCTTCAGGTTATAAGTAACCGTACCCCAAACCGACACAGGTGGTCAGGTAGAGAATACTAAGGCGTATGAGAAAACTCGGGTGAAGGAACTAGGCAAAATGGCACCGTAACTTCGGGAGAAGGTGCGCCGGTTTTGGTGATGGGACTTGCTCCCTAAGCTGAGGCCGGTCGAAGATACCAGGTGGCTGCGACTGTTTATTAAAAACATAGCACTCTGCAAACTCGAAAGAGGACGTATAGGGTGTGACGCCTGCCCGGTGCCGGAAGGTTAATTGATGGGGTTAGCGCTTGCGCGAAGCTCTTGATCGAAGCCCCGGTAAACGGCGGCCGTAACTATAACGGTCCTAAGGTAGCGAAATTCCTTGTCGGGTAAGTTCCGACCTGCACGAATGGCGTAACGATGGCCACACTGTCTCCACCCGAGACTCAGTGAAATTGAAATTGCGGTTAAGATGCCGTATACCCGCGGCTAGACGGAAAGACCCCGTGAACCTTTACTACAGCTTCACAGTGGACTTTGATATTACTTGTGTAGGATAGCTGGGAGGCTTTGAAACTCTGTCGCCAGATAGAGTGGAGCCAATCTTGAAATACCAGCCTGGTAATATTGAGGTTCTAACCTAGGTCCCTTAGCGGGATCAGGGACATTGTGTGGTGGGTAGTTTGACTGGGGCGGTCTCCTCCCAAAGAGTAACGGAGGAGCACGAAGGTACCCTCAGCATGGTCGGAAATCATGCAATGAGCGCAAGAGTAGAAGGGTGCTTGACTGCGAGATAGACACATCGAGCAGGTACGAAAGTAGGTTCTAGTGATCCGGTGGTTCTGTATGGAAGGGCCATCGCTCAACGGATAAAAGGTACTCCGGGGATAACAGGCTGATACCGCCCAAGAGTTCACATCGACGGCGGTGTTTGGCACCTCGATGTCGGCTCATCACATCCTGGGGCTGAAGCCGGTCCCAAGGGTATGGCTGTTCGCCATTTAAAGTGGTACGCGAGCTGGGTTTAGAACGTCGTGAGACAGTTCGGTCCCTATCTGCCGTGGGCGTTTGAGATTTGAGAAGAGTTGCTCCTAGTACGAGAGGACCGGAGTGAACGAACCTCTGGTGTACCGGTTGTGATGCCAATTGCATTGCCGGGTAGCTACGTTCGGACGAGATAACCGCTGAAAGCATCTAAGCGGGAAGCTTCCTTCAAGATGAGATCTCACTGGGAACTTGATTCCCCTAAAGGGCCGTTGAAGACTACGACGTTGATAGGTTGGGTGTGGAAGCGCTGTGAGGCGTTGAGCTAACCAATACTAATTGCCCGTGAGGCTTGACCATATAACGCCCAAGGCGTTTGGCAAGTGATTTGTTCAATACAGACAAATAATGATAGAAAGTAACGAATTAGCGCGTATAGAAATACAAGGTTGAGTCTAGCGACTCCCTCTAAATCAAAATGAATTTAAATCCCGATTGTGACAGTTTTGCTTGGCGACCATAGAGTTGTGGAACCACCTGATCCCATCCCGAACTCAGACGTGAAACGCAACATCGCCGATGGTAGTGTGGGGTTTCCCCATGTGAGAGTAGGTCATCGCCAAGCATTTAATTACGAAAGAAGGCTCATCCTTAGGGATGGGCCTTTTTTTATGCGTGATATTTAGGGTAAGCCTACTCGAACATGGGACCCATGTGACAACCGATGCACCGTAGGTGCCAGGTTGAAGCGCCATAGGCGTCGCAAAGCGAGTGGAAGCGTAGCTTTCAACTTATTGTAGGTCATCGCCAAGCATTTAATTAAGAGAAGCCCCCCGGTCAGCAATGATCGGGGGGGGCGTTGTGGGTTGGAAATAGTGCAGCTGGAAATAAGGCTTGGGCTATTGAGCATCATGTTTATGATGAGTTAGGGAAGTGTTTTTTAGCTGCTTATTCCTTTCTTAACATAAATCATGGGAATATGACTGAATGGTTATATAATCCATCTGCTTTCTGAACGATAATGAGAGCTCCTGAATTGCTGTTATAGGAATTATTTAATTAAATGTATACAGAAGATGATATTCGCCGATTGAGATGGCAGAGTCGTAGAGGGATGCTAGAGCTTGATGTCTTGTTCGTTCCGTTTGTTGAGGAGGCTTTTGCTGACCTCGATAAGGAAGATCAAGATAGCTTTGTTAAGCTGCTGGCCTGTGAAGACCAAGACCTTTTTCTCTGGTTGATGGAGCGAGATGTTCCTTCTGATCCAGACTTGCAACGGATTGTGAGGGTTATTCTGGAGCGTGTTCAGCCTAAATAATTGTTCTCTTCGAATGTCTCGCACTCTATCGTATCTATATGATGGAGTGCATTTGCTATGTTTTGCGGCAGTTGCTGTATCAGTCATTCCTCTCAGTTATAAAGTGCTTAGCACTGTTTTTCTTCTAACGATATTTCTGGGTTTTAGGCGCCAAATAGTGCTGCAAAACCTACCAGTATCGATCACTGCTATTACTTGGAATGCAGAAGTAGCCTCTATGAGGTTGCAGCTAGTTAATGGCAGCGATCTTACTGTCGTTAGGATTAAACAGAAAGTGGTGCTTCCCTTCGTTGTCTGTTTATTATGTGATGTAGAAGAGCGCTTTTATGCTCAGCCGGTTATTGTATTCAGTGATGCATGCAGTAAAAGTGATTTTAGACGGCTGCGCGTATTAAGTTTGCACGCGTCTACCCAGATGTCATCTTAATTCCAAGCAAAGTTTATCGGGGTGAGTATTGTGTCTAAAGCTTCAGGCCCAAGATCAGGGTAATCAAGAGTGTAATGGAGCCCTCTGCTTTCCTGTCTAAGCATGGCCGAGCGGATAATTAGATCGGCGACAACCGCTAAGTTGCGAAGCTCTAAAAGGTCGTTGCTAATTTTATAATGGCTGTAATATTCACTTATTTCTTGGTGAAGTAGATCAATTCTGTGTTTGGCTCGTTGGAGTCGTTTGTCGGTACGAACAATGCCGACGTAGTCCCACATAAAGCGTCTGATCTCGTCCCAGTTATGAGAAATAATAACATCTTCGTCGGAATCAGTGACTTGGGTTTCATCCCAAGCGGGAATGATCGATTCATCTAAGGGTGTTGTTAGGGAATTAAAAACATCTTGAGATGCTGACTTTGCATAAACTAAGCATTCGAGTAAAGAGTTGCTTGCGAGACGGTTAGCTCCGTGTAGACCTGTAAAGGATGTTTCGCCAATCGCGTAGAGCCCTGCAATGTCGGTGCGTCCTTTCTCATCGGTAACAATGCCGCCGCAGGTATAGTGCGCAGCTGGGACTACAGGAATAGGTTCTTTGGTGATATCTATACCTAACTTCAAACAGCGCTTATAGATGGTAGGGAAGTGACTGCGAACGAATTCTGCGGGCTTGTGTGATATATCAAGGAATAGGCAGTCGCAACCAAGTCGTTTCATCTCATGATCGATCGCTCTAGCAACGATATCTCGAGGTGCTAGCTCTCCTCGCTTATCAAATTTGTGCATAAACGGTTTGCCGTTCGGAAGAATGAGTTTGCCTCCTTCCCCGCGAACCGCTTCCGTAATCAAAAAAGACTTTGCTTGAGGGTGATATAGGCAGGTTGGATGGAATTGGTTGAATTCCATGTTGCCTACTCGGCAGCCCGCTCTCCATGCCATGGCGATGCCATCACCTGTTGCGCCATCAGAGTTGCTTGTATAAAGGTAAGCTTTTGATGCGCCACCGGTTGCTAATACCACATGGGGGGCTTGAAATACTTCTACATGGCCTGTTTTTTCATTCAGGATATATGCGCCTACACAGCGGTTGTGAGCTAGGCCTAGTTTTCTTCGAGTGATTAAATCTACGGCTATATGGTCTTCATAAAGATCTATATTGGGTGAGGCTATTGCGCGTTCAATCAATGTGCTTTGAAGCGCCTTGCCGGTCGCATCAGCTGAATGAATAATTCGTCTATGGGAATGACCTCCCTCTTTAGTCAAGTGGTAGTCATCGCTGTCTTGGGTAAAATGAACACCTTGTTGTATTAACCACTCAATGCTCTCTTTGCCATGAGAAACAGTGAACTCCACCGCATCAGGGTGGCTCAGGTTTCCGCCAGCAGACATCGTGTCTTGCATATGCGCTTGGGTACTATCGGTAGTGTCCAATACTGCAGCTATCCCGCCCTGTGCCAACCACGTCGAACCGCTTTTCAGGGCTCTTTTACTAAGAACTGCAACACGTGCATTTTGAGACAGGTGCAGAGCCATGGTTAAGCCTGCTGCTCCGCTGCCAATAATTAAGGCATCATAGTGATGGTGTTGCTTCATGTAGCTGCTCTTTGTAATTATTCGGTTTCTTAGGGGCTGAAAAGCTTGTTATTCTACGCTTGATTTAAATTTTTACAGTTATTCAATGTAAGCGAAGATGGAATTTAGCATTTTTTTATAAGTTGGGGGAACTTCATCTGCTTTCTGTGCTCATAATAAGTGTCCAGGCACTCTTAATGAGGTTGATATGTTGTTTTAGTAAATGGGATACAGTCGTTATATTTACCTCTATGATTAGAGTTAAACGTCTCATGGAATGAATATTAAGGAATATCGAGTGTCGAATGAGAGCCAAACAGTAGTTGACCAGCAACTTGTTGAACGCGTTAAAGCGGGAGATAAACGAGCTTTCGATCTTTTGGTAAAAAAGTATCAGCATAAGATCATTGCGTTAATTGGGCGTTATGTTTACGACCATCATGAAGCGCAAGATGTGGCGCAAGAAACGTTTATTAAGGCGTATCGCGCGTTACCAAAGTTTCGTGGCGACAGTGCTTTTTATACGTGGATTTATCGTATTGCAATTAATACGGCTAAAAACCATCTAGTGGCACGAGGACGAAGGCCTGCTGATGTTGATGTTGATGATGCCCAGTTCTTTGAAGGTGATAATCAATTGAAGGATATCGCTACGCCAGAGAATCAACTTTATAAGGATGAGCTTGAGTTAGTTATTAAGCGATCCTTGAATAAGTTGCCAGAAGATTTACGAGTCGCACTGACGCTACGTGAGTTTGATGGCATGAGTTACGAAGAGATTGCAGACGTTATGGATTGCCCTGTTGGCACGGTAAGGTCACGTATATTTAGAGCTCGTGAAGCGATAGATAAAGAAATAATGCCTTTGATGGCGAGCTGATTGTAGAAATGAAGAATTTTGAGGTAAACCGTTATGACTGATCGCTCTAATGAGTCTGTTTCAGCGCTTATGGATGGTGAGGTAGCTGATTTTGAGTTACGTCGTACTTTGGATCGGATAGAGAGTGAACCAGAGCTATCTGAAGCTTGGCAACGCTACCACCTTATCCGTTCTGTTATGCGTAATGAAGAGGTGAGTGAGCTTGATATCGATATCAGTGCTAATGTCATGTCCGCCCTTGAGCTAGAGCCAGAACTTGAAGTAGCGCAAGAGGATGAAGCATCATCTGTGACAGATGAAGGTAAGAAGCATTATTTCTGGAAGCCAATCGCCAGCATGGCTGCCGCAGCTTCCGTGACTGCGATGGTTATCTTGGGCGCGCAAAATATTAATCAGCCGCAAAACGAAACTATTGCAGATACTCGTCCTAGTTACACGTTGCCCGCAGGGACGGTTTCTAACGATATAGTACGTGCACAGTTCGGTAATCGTTCAGCTATGCCTTCCCAGAGTAGTGAGCCGGAAATTATTCGACTTTCACAGGGTATTGAACGTTATATTGATCAACATAAACATATGTTGAATGAGCCGGAGTCTAGCTGGCAAGCTTCATGGCTTCCAGAAGGGTTCTCAGATCTACGCAGGGATGTTATGGCGCATGCTGAAGTGCAAGTTTTCAGTAATGGACGAAATTCATTCACTGTGTGTGTCGAAGATTATGGTCACCAGACTGTACCAGAAGGTGTTGCGCAGTCAGGTGATATGGTTGCCGTTGGTAAGCGCTTAGGTGACCAGTTTGTAACGGTTGTTGGTGATGTGCCAATGATGATTGCTGAACGAATTGCTTCTTCTGTAGAGAGAAAATGATAGAGGAAAATGGCAAGGTTGTTAATGTCGACTCACAAGGAGTGTGGGTCGAGACGGTAAAGCAAAGTGCTTGTTCTAGTTGTGCGGCAAGAAATGGTTGTGGGCAGAAACTGCTCGCATCTGTGGGTCAAGGGAAGCGTTTTGTTTTTAAAGTAAATAATCCAAATAATCTTGTTGTTACTGAAGATGATGATGTACTGATTGGCATAGAAGAAGGGTCTTTCATTAAAGCGACTATCTTTATGTACCTGATACCTCTACTTGCCCTCTTTGTTGGTGCATTGTTGGCCGAATTTGCGCAATTGTCCGAAGGTTACGTTATTTTAATATCGTTTCTTTCTTTGATATTAGGCTTTGTGTTTGTGCGTTATGGCAGCACCTCTTTTTTCCGTTCGTGTAAGTACCAGCCTACGTTGATGAGAGTTATTTAAAAGAGCTATTTAAGATTCATTTAATCTTTTGATAGAAACCGGTGATTGTTTATGAGAAGTATCCCTAAACTCATTTTTGCTTTTTTTATCTTAATTTCCTCCTCCGCCCTATGGGCTGCTGACCTTCCCGGTTTTAGAAGTTTGGTAAAGCAAGCGGCCCCCGCTGTTGTTAATATCAGCACCGAGCAGAAAGTAAACTCGCAGTCGACTCCTTTCATGGGACCTAATGGCGAAGAAATACCGGAGATTTTTAGACATTTTTTCCGTATGCCGGAATCAGGCCAAGGTGATGGGCCTAAGCGTAGATCACCGCAATCGCTAGGTTCTGGTTTTATTATTTCTGATGATGGTTATTTATTGACTAACCATCATGTTATTGCAGACGCAGACAAAGTGATTGTGCGTTTGGCGGATAGACGAGAATTAGAGGCTGAAGTTATTGGTTCTGACAAACGCTCAGATGTTGCGTTGTTGAAAATAGAAGCCAATGATCTCCCAACTGTGGCACTGGGAAAATCCGAAGCGGTAGAGGTCGGTGAGTGGGTGCTTGCTATTGGATCACCTTTTGGTTTCGATCATAGTGTAACGGCAGGGATTGTCAGCGCCAAGAAGCGTGCGCTTGCTACAGAAACCTACGTTCCTTTCATTCAGACGGATGTGGCTATTAATCCTGGTAACTCGGGAGGACCACTTTTTAATCTAGAGGGCGAGGTTGTAGGTATAAATTCTCAGATTTATACCCGATCTGGTGGTTTTATGGGTTTGTCTTTTGCTATTCCTATCGATGTTGCAATGGATGTGGCGGAACAGCTTCGGACGGATGGTTTTGTTACGCGAGGCTGGTTGGGTGTAATCATTCAAGAGGTTAACCGTGACTTAGCAGAGTCATTTGGTTTAGATAAGCCGGCAGGTGCTTTGGTTGCTAAAGTACTTCCAGATAGCCCCGCGCAAAAGGCCGGGTTGCAAGCTGGCGATGTTATTCTTCGTTTTGAAGGCTTTGAGGTCATTCGTTCTGCGGATCTTCCTCATCATGTTGGTCGCGTTAAACCTGGTAAAAAAGCTACCGTTGATATTGTGCGCTCAGGTAAAGCAAAAACCCTTCGTGTTGAGATAGGAACTTTGCCAACACCAGAACAACTGGCAGGTGTTGGTAAAACTAAGCCGGAGCTTGATACAGGTAATCGTTTAGGGGTTGATGTCTCTGAGCTGGATAAACAACGCAAGGATAAGTGGCAAGTTGAACAGGGAGTTGTTGTTCGTCGTGTGATGCCAGGTGCTGCTTCAGAGGCCGGATTGATGGTAGGAGATGTGATTACTATGCTCAATGGTAAACAGATCGCTTCGGTTACTGATTTTCAGCGTGTGAGTAAGGCGCTGCCGAGTGGACGTTCTCTACCGATGAGAATTGTTAGGCGAGGCAGTCCTATGTTCATTCCTATTAAAATTGCTAAGTAATACGGATTGAAGGTTGGAGGGGTGCTGAAGCACCCCTTTTTTGTGCTTTGATGCTGGCTTCCCCTTTGAAGAAAATGCTGAGAAGTATGGGCTCGATTTTTCATGGCTCATGTTAAGCAAATGCTGTAAACTTGCGCCTTTCCAGCGAGTTATAGAGTAATGGTAGCCGTCAAGTGAGCAGCCTTAAACATATACGAAATTTTTCAATTATTGCCCATATCGATCATGGTAAATCCACATTGGCCGACCGTTTTATCCAAATGTGTGGAGGGTTGAGTGATCGAGAAATGGAAGCTCAAGTCCTAGATTCTATGGATATAGAGCGTGAGCGTGGTATTACAATCAAGGCGCAGAGCGTTACGCTAGACTTTACGGCGAGTGATGGTAATACCTATCAGCTTAATTTCATCGATACACCAGGGCATGTTGATTTCTCTTATGAGGTTTCACGTTCGCTGGCGGCTTGTGAAGGCGCATTACTTGTTGTTGACGCTGCTCAAGGGGTTGAGGCGCAATCAGTTGCGAACTGCTATACCGCTATTGAGCAAGGCTTAGAAGTAGTTCCTGTCTTGAATAAAATTGATCTCCCTCAGGCTGAACCTGAAAGGGTTCGTATGGAGATTGAAGAAGTTATTGGTATTGATGCGACTGAGGCGGTTACTTGCTCAGCAAAGAGCGGCTTAGGTGTTCTTGATGTTTTAGAACATCTGGTTAGAGATGTCCCTCCACCGGAAGGCGATGTCGATGCGCCTCTACAAGCGTTGATTATCGATTCTTGGTTCGATAATTATTTAGGTGTTGTTTCCCTTGTTCGAGTTACCCAAGGGACGCTTAGAAAGAAAGATAGGATCTTATTTAAATCGACGGGTCAGCATTATCAGGCAGACTCCATTGGCATTTTTACACCAAAAGAGAAAGAAACCGGTGTTCTTAGAGCGGGCGAAGTAGGTTATCTCGTTGCGGGTGTGAAGGATATTCATGGTGCGCCTGTCGGCGATACTGTGACGCATCAGAAAACGCCAGAAGTTGAGATGTTACCTGGATTTCAAAAGGTACAGCCGCAGGTTTATTCTGGATTGTTCCCAACTAGCTCTGATGATTATCAGGATTTCCGCGAAGCGCTAGATAAGTTAACCCTAAATGACGCTTCACTGTTCTTCGAACCTGAGACATCTGACGCGCTTGGTTTTGGTTTCCGTTGTGGCTTCTTAGGAATGCTGCATATGGAGATTATCCAAGAGCGCTTAGAGAGAGAATACAATCTAGATCTTATCACTACAGCACCAACAGTGGTTTATGAACTAGAACTCGAAAATGGCGATGTCGTTAGCATTGACAGCCCATCTAAGCTTCCTGACCCAGGTTCGATTCGTGAAATGCGTGAGCCTATTGTCGAAGCCAACATACTGGTTCCTCAGGATTACCTTGGACCGGTGATTGGTCTTTGTGTTGAAAAGCGCGGTGTTCAGAAAGAGATGAACTATGTGGGGACCCAAGTTCAGCTTAGCTATGAGCTGCCGATGGCTGAAGTTGTGCTAGATTTCTTCGATCGTTTGAAGTCAGTAAGCCGTGGTTATGCTTCATTGGAGTATAACTTCGTGCGTTTTGAAGAAGCAAAATTAGTGCGTATGGATATACTCATTAATGGCGATAAAGTTGATGCGTTGGCTGTTATTCTTCACCGCGATAATGCTCAGTTTAAGGGCCGTCAGATCTGTGAAAAGATGAAGGAAGTGATTCCTCGTCAAATGTTTGATGTAGCAATACAGGCAGCGCTAGGCGGTAAAATCATTGCCCGTACAACGGTTAAAGCTTTGCGTAAAAACGTATTAGCCAAATGTTATGGTGGTGATGTTAGCCGTAAGAAGAAGCTGCTTGCGAAACAGAAAGCAGGTAAGAAGCGTATGAAGCAGGTAGGTAATGTTGAAATACCTCAAGACGCGTTCCTAGCAGTTTTGAAAGTAGATAGTTAATTTGACGGTGGATGGACAGTAACAGATGGATTTTGATTTCGCGCTAATTTTAGTTGTACTGACTTTCGTGTCAGGGCTAGTGTGGTTTTTCGATAAAATCTCGTTGCAGCCAAAACGCAAAGAGCGTTTGGCATCAGCACAAGCTCAGGCAGAAGGTGAACTGCCTGAGACGGTTGTAGCTGAAATTAATCGAGAATCGAGTTGGGTTGATACAGGACGTTCTATGTTTCCTGTGTTACTCGTCGTACTTATCTTACGTTCTTTTTTAGTCGAACCGTTTCAAATACCTTCGGGTTCTATGCTACCAACGTTAAAGATTGGTGACTTTATATTGGTGAATAAGTTTCACTATGGTCTTCGACTACCGGTCTTAAATACCAAGATAGTTTCTATGAATGAGCCTGAACGAGGGGATGTTATTGTATTTAAGTATCCCAAACAGCCGTCGATTAACTATATTAAAAGGGTAGTAGGTTTACCTGGTGATGTTATTCGTTATCAGAATAAGACGTTATACGTTAATGGCGCAGCACAGGCGCAGCAGTTGCTAGCTCAATTACCGCCAAATCGGCCGGAACGATTGATCATGCAAGAGAATTTAAGTGGTGTGCAGCATC
Source organism: Neptuniibacter victor (assembly GCA_027943745.1). Lineage (GTDB taxonomy): Bacteria > Pseudomonadota > Gammaproteobacteria > Pseudomonadales > Balneatricaceae > Neptuniibacter > Neptuniibacter victor. The sequence continues at coordinate 832,747 of AP025763.1, forward strand.
AGATCTATAAGGATTTAATGCGCCCATCTCAGAATATGGAATGGACCGTTCCAGCGGGTCAGTACTTTATGGTTGGTGATAACCGTGATAATAGTAATGACAGTCGCTATTGGGGGTTTGTACCCGAGGAATTGTTAGTTGGTAAGGCGTTTGCGGTGTGGATGCATTGGCCAACGTTTTTGAGCTGGCCAAGTTTTGGCGATGTACGTGTGATTGAATAAGGGAGAATCTAATGAGATCTACTCGTAAGCAGCAAGCAGGCGCATCTTTTTTCTCAGTACTCATTGTTCTGATCGTGGCAGGTTTTTTCTTCTCTGTCGCTTTCAAGCTTTATCCGTCTTATCTGGATTTTAATACGATTGATTCGGTATTGACGCAAGTAAGTACTGATCGCGATGAGCTTAAAAAAAGTGTTAGCAGCATTAAGTTAGATTTAAGTAAAAAATTCCGTATTAATCAGGTGAAGTTACCGAACAAGGACTCCTTGGTTATTACTAAGAAAGAGGGTGTTATTCGTTTCACCCTTGATTATGAAATCCGCGTTCCTATGTTTTATAACGTTGACGCGATGGTTAAATTTGAAAAGCAATATGAAGCAATAGCACCTTGATAAAACCAGCATCTGAATTATCCCGTCGTATTGGCCACAGTTTTACTGATGAGGCGCTTTTTGAATTAGCGCTTACGCATCGTAGTTGCGGTAAGAAGAATAATGAACGTCTAGAGTTTTTGGGCGATTCAATCTTAAACTTTGTCATCGCAGATGATCTTTTTGAGCGCTTTCCAAAAGCCAAAGAGGGTGAGTTAAGTCGCCTTCGCGCGCGTATGGTTAAGGGCGTGACTTTATCTGAAGTTGCACGAGAGCTTGGCTTAGGCGATTACCTTCGTTTAGGAAGTGGTGAGCTAAAAAGCGGAGGCTACCGCCGAGATTCTATTTTGGCGGATGCCGTGGAAGCTATTATCGGCGCTATTTACCTTGATTCAAATATGGATACCGCCCGCGGTTTTATTTTGTCGTGGTTTAAGGAGCGTTTAGAAAAACTCGATCTCAATGAATCGATGAAAGATTCTAAAACGCGATTGCAGGAATTTTTACAATCCAGACGTTTAGCATTACCTGAATACGAATTGATGAATGTAGAGGGTGAAGCACACGCGCAAACTTTCTATATAGACTGCCGAGTTGATGGCCTTAAAAAAGTAGCAAAAGGCATCGGCAATAGTCGTCGTCAAGCGGAACAAGAAGCTGCTAAAAATGCATTAATTGCCCTACAGGTGGAGAAATAAAATGGCTGAAGATCTAATGCACCTGTTATCGGAGCAACCTCAAAATCCAGATCAGCGTTGCGGCTTTGTCGCGATCGTTGGTCGGCCTAATGTTGGTAAATCAACATTAATGAATCACATCCTTGGTCAGAAGTTAAGCATTACGTCTCGTAAACCACAGACGACTCGACACCAGATCATGGGCATTAAGACCGAAGGTGACCTGCAAATCGTTTATGTTGATACACCCGGGTTACATAAGGATGAAGGTAAGAAAGCGCTTAATCGCTATATGAATAAGGCTGCCTCTGATGCACTGCGTGACGTCGACTTGGTCGTATTTATTGTTGACCGTACCGCCTGGACCGAAGAAGATCAGTTAGTTTTAGATAAAGTTAAAAACGTTCGCTGCCCAGTTATTCTTGCAGTGAATAAGATTGACCAACTCAAAGATAAAGCATCATTGCTACCTCAGATGCAATCTCATGCCGGTAGAATGGACTTCGCTGAGATGGTGCCGCTTTCAGCTAAAGATGGTCACAACGTTGAACAGTTAGAAGAACTTATAGCTAAGCACATGCCTAAAGGTATGCATCACTTCCCGGAAGATCAAGTCACCGATAAAAGCTCACGCTTTATGGTTGCTGAAATGGTACGTGAGAAGTTAATGCGTAATCTGGGCGATGAGATTCCTTACGGCACTACGGTTGAGATTGAAGAGTTCAAATACGCAAAAAATGGTGTACTTCATGTAAGTGCGCTAATTTTGGTGGAACGCGATGGTCAGAAACGTATTGTTATTGGTGATAAAGGATCAAGGATTAAGACGGTTGGACGCGATTCACGAATGGATATGGAGCGTATGTTTGATTGTAAAGTGATGCTTAACCTGTGGGTAAAAGTCCGTCGAGGTTGGGCTGATGATGAACGTGCCTTACGTAGCTTAGGTTACGATAATACGTAACAACTATGGCGTTAACTGATCAGCAGGCGGCATATGTATTACATAGCCGCCCTTATCGTGATACCAGTCTTCTGGTTGATTTTTTCACTTTAGAGCATGGTAAAGTCCCCGCTGTAGTACAGGGGGCACGTCGACCAAACTCTAAAATTCGCGCATCTGTACAACCTTTTGTCCCCATTCAAATTGCCTGGCGTGGCCGTAATGAGCTAAAGACATTGACGCAAGCGGAGCCGGTTGCAGCGATGATGTTTTTAAAAGGCGATGCGCTGTTGTGTGGTTTGTACGTCAATGAACTACTTGCACGTACACTGCAGCCATTCGATGCACATCCCCAACTATACGTTTACTATCAATATGTTTTAAACGAATTGATTTCAGGTAACGATATCCAAGGTGCTTTAAGAACGTTCGAACATCGCTTACTAAATGATCTTGGTCACCTGCCTGATTTAAGTAATAAGCAGCCGGATAAAATCTACCTATTAAATCCTGAGCAGGGCTTTGTTACTCTTAATGGAGCACCAGAAGAGAAAGAGCGCAGACGTTGTTTCTATGGTTGGCAATTACTGGCAATTTCGTCAGACAACTATGAAGATGTGAGCGTGAAGCGCGCTTCCAAAAGGTTGATGCGTTTGCTAATTGATCATCTGCTTGGATATAAACCACTACGCAGTCGAGAACTGTTCCAAAAAATGTAAGGAGCTAAGTGTGATAGAACCTTCCCGCCTGTTGTTAGGTGTAAATATTGATCATGTCGCGACTATTCGTCAGGCTCGCGGTACACGTTACCCAGATACGGTTCAAGCTGCTGCTTTAGCAGAAGAGGCTGGTGCTGATGGCATCACTATTCATCTACGTGAAGACCGTCGTCATATACAAGATCGAGATGTCTATTTGCTTAAGGAAACCTTGCAGACACGAATGAATTTTGAAATGGCTGTTACCGAAGAGATGATAGCCATTGCTGAAAAAGTACAGCCTGCGCATTGTTGTTTAGTGCCGGAAAAGCGTGAAGAACTGACAACGGAAGGTGGCTTGGATGTAGCCGGCCAAGAGAGGCGTATTAAAGATGCATGTACCCGTTTAGCGGGGGCTGGTATTGAGGTGTCATTATTTATCGATCCTGAACTGACGCAGATTGATGCAACTATACGCTGTGGTGCACCTGTGATTGAGCTACATACGGGTGGCTATGCTGATGCAGAGTCGGCAGAAGAGCAGGCGGCTGAGCTTAAAAGGATTCGCGAGGCAGCGTCCTATGCTTACCAAAAAGGTATTATTGTAAATGCTGGGCATGGCCTGAATTATCACAATGTTGAGCAGATTGCTGAAATTCCAGAAATGAATGAACTGAATATTGGGCACGGTATTATTGCACGGGCTTTATTTGTAGGCCTTAAAGAAGCGGTTGCCGAAATGAAGCAGCAGATGCTGCAAACTCAAGCGCGTATTCAGCCGCAAAGAGATGCTTTGAATAAATGATTATTGGTGTTGGTACAGATATTCTGCAGATTGAGCGTATGCGCAAAGCGTTACTCCGCACGCCTAAATTGGCCGATAGAATATTAACGCCTTTAGAATTGGGCTTATGTACCAGCAAAACTGATTCAGCGTTGTTTTTAGCGAAACGGTTTGCTGCAAAAGAGGCGATTGCAAAGGCATTAGGTACTGGGATAGGTCGCGGTGTTAGTTGGCAGCATATGGAAATATCTAAGGATAGTTATGGTCGCCCTCTTGTTGAATTATCTTTAGGTGCCGCTGCTCGAGCGAAAGAGCTGTCTATCGATTCTCTACAACTGAGCTACAGTGACGAGAAAGAGTACGTAGTAGCGTTTGTTATCGCTGAAAGTAATGTTTAATTATTATGGAAAGTGACTAGATGAGTAGAGTGTGCGTTATTACGGGTGGTTCGGTTGGCATTGGCCGATCTGTTGTTGAGCAGTTTTTAGCGGCCGGCTATAACGTATTCAATCTTGATCTGCAGCCAGCAGATTTGGCTCATGAGTCCTACCAGTTTATTGCTTGTGATGTTTCGCAATCTGATCAGGTTGAACAAGCGATTACGAAGGTTGTCTCCGCATCGGGGAGAATTGATGCGCTCGTGTCTAATGCGGGGGTGCATTTTTCAGCAAATATAGAAAATACGTCCGACGAAGACTTTGAACGGGTCATAGGTATTAATGTAAAAGGTGCATTTTATCTTGTTAAAGCGGTTCTGCCTGTTATGAAGGTGCAGCAATCGGGTGCGATCATTTTAGTGGGATCTGATCAATCTATCGTCGGAAAAACGAATTCATTTGCCTATAACATGAGTAAAGCTGCATTAGCGTCTATGGCAAAGACCACTGCACTAGATTATGCAAGTTTTGGTATTCGAGCCAATGCGGTGTGTCCTGGCACAATAGAAACGCCTCTTTACCATCAAGCGATCGATAGCTACTGTGCAAAAAGTGGAGCCGATAAGGCCGCTGTTCATGCTGAAGAGGCTGCCCTGCAGCCATTAGGACGTATTGGGCAACCTGAAGAAGTCGCAGCATTGATACTTTTTTTGGCAAGTGAACAAGCAAAATTTATTACGGGGAGTTTACAGGTAATTGATGGCGGTTATACTGCACAATGATTCCTAGTAATTGCTTTCAGGAATAACCTTACTATGAGTAAAGTGATTGATCCGCACATACACCTGTTTGATCTCCAAGAAGGTGACTATGATTGGCTAAAAAGTGAGAATGAGCCTCATTGGCCAGATAAATCCACCATCAATCGGGATTATGCTGAATCTGATCTGTCGCTTGATGAGACTGTCGCCTTGGAAGGTTTTGTCCATATAGAGGCCGGTTTTGATAACAATGCGCCTTGGAGAGAACTCGCTTGGTTAGAAGGTCATTGTCAGCTACCTTTCCGCAGCGTCGCTTTTGCAGATATCAGGTCTGAAGCATTTAAAGATCAAGTCGCTGAGCTTTCTCAATATAGGTCATTTGTTGGTATTCGTTATATTCTCGATGATGCGGCAGAGACAATATTAAGTGATGAAGTTGTTCATCGAAACTTGGCTTTACTCGCTGAGGAAGGCTTGCTTTTTGAGGCTCAATTTCCTTTGGCGGATCAAAGCGCTGTTGCTGCGCTTAGCCGTGTTCTGGGTGATTTACCTCAACTCAAGGTTGTTCTTAATCATACGGGGTCACCGCAACAGCTCTCTGAAAACTGGATGAATTCGATAATGAGTCTTGCCCACCATCCTGAATGCTATATTAAGTGCTCTGGCTGGGAGATGTTTAATCGTAATTGGGTCAGTGATTCTATAAAACCATTGATTAGTTTTGCTATCAGACAATTTGGGCTTACAAGAGTGATGTTAGCCAGTAACTTTCCGGTATCTGAACTCTCATGTGATTATGCAACGCTATGGCAGCGATATTTAAAAGAGATGAAGTGGAAGGGATTTGAGAAAGATATGCTGGTTTATGAAAATGCAAAGCGTATCTATCAATTTGATTAGTACTTCTTTTACTAATAAAAAAGGCCCTGTGAAAATCGCAGGGCCTTTTTTAACTGAAATGGAGGTTACTTCACTTCTATTCTTGGGGAACGCATAACAACCTCGTCATTCAGCTCGATACCTATTCCTGGTGCTTCAGATACTTGGAAGAAACCATCAACCGGTTGCGGGTCCTGAATACAAAGCTCACGATTCCATTGTTTAATCGCGTACGTGTGATGTTCATGAATTAGGAAGTTTGGAATCGCAGTCTCTAAATGAAGAGACGCTGCCGTTGCGACGGGGCCGCCGCATACATGTGCTTGAATTCGCACATCGTAGACATCCGCATAGTCACATACTTTTTTCGTTTCGGTGAATCCGCCACATAGACCGATATCAGGTTGAAGTACATCAAGGCTCTGATCTTCTAAATAAGGGCGTACACCCCAGCGATTATAAAGACGTTCACCACCTGCAATAGGTACATTAACTTTATCAGCAACACGTTTATGAAGTTCTGAGTTGAGGTAATTAACTGGCTCTTCGAAATACATGCAGCGGGCTTCCTCGACAATCTCGCCGAGTTGAATCGCTGTCGATGCGCCGGGTAGGCTGTGGCATTCGAAGATAATGTCGCCATCTTCACCCATGACATCACGAATAGCCATCAGGCGATCGCGGAACATTTTCATATCTTTATTGTTGAATAATTTAGTGCGGTCGAAGTAAGTTTCGCCCTGAGCGTCATACATTATTGGATCAACTTTTACCGCATCGTAGCCTTGTGCTAATGCTTTTTCAGCAGCGCGAGCATAATCTTCCGGATCGGTTAATGCTTTAAACTCATCATCCCAATCGAACTGTAACTGGCTAGCGTAAGTGCGAAGTTTGTCGTTTACTTTACCGCCTAATAGCTGATAAACCGGTACGCCAAGTGCTTTGCCTTTGATATCCCATAGTGCTGTGTCTATAGCGCTCATTGCTGAATAGATAATTGGGCCGCCGCCTAATCCCCAGAAACTGCCACGAAGCATAAGGCTCCACAGGTCTTCTGTTTGGAAAGGATCTCGACCTAGTAGCATCTCTTCAGCAAACTCTTTAATCATGTGGGCTGCAGCGCTATGGCCTAAATCATAGGCAAGACCCGCTTCGCCCACGCCGCTTATACCTTCATCGGTATGAACACGAACGAATATAGGGTTCCAAGCAGGGCGATCAGGACAGTGAATATCAAATATTTCTACGCGATTAACTTTCATTTTCTAACCTTTAATTACTAATCCGAGTGTTGGTAGCGATAGTGCTTAACTACAGAATAAAACTACAGAGCAAACCCCGGATCGAGACGGTAAGCTTTACGTAACATAGCGGGCCAAGATTTTTGACCCCCTGTGGAGCCAGAATGTACTACATTTGCTTGTTTCTTAATGCCCGCAACAATTTCAGATTCAACCGGTATTGCATCTGAACCTGTAGATTGAATCATTAACTGTACTTCACATGCGCGTTGAAGGTCGTACATGTGCATGAATGCATCACCCACTGTTGGGCCGACTGTCAGTGCGCCATGATTAGGCAGCAAAAGGAAATTGTTTGTACTCACGTCAGCTTGTAATCGTTTCTTCTCTTCTAGATTAACCGCGAGGCCTTCGTAACTATGATGTCCGAGAGACGCAAGGGCGAAGCAAGAGTATTGAGATAGGGGTAGCAAGCCCTCTTTTAGAGTGGATACTGCAATGGTCTCATTGGTGTGCAGATGGATAACGCAATGAGCGTCGGGGCGTGCTTCGTGGACGGCGCTGTGAATAGTGAAGCCCGCAGGGTTAATGTCAAAAGGGGTTTCATCGAGGATATTCCCTTCTAGATCAACCTTTACAAGGTTAGATGCAGTCACTTCGTCAAAACTTAAGCCAAACGCATTAACTAGGTAATGCTCGGTGCCGGGAACTTTGGCAGATATATGGGTATAGATAAGGTCGCCCCAGCCTAAGTTTTCAACTAGGCGATAACAGGCAGCGAGATTAACGCGAGCTTCCCACTCTTCAGGAGAAACAATACTTTTAAGATCTAATATGGGTAACTCAAACATATTGCCCCCTAGAGCAGCATATTGGTTGGACTTCTAAACATGATTGTTAATGCCGATTATACAGAGTAATAGCGGTCTCGTTGAGTATTTGGGGTTACTATTTTACTTGAGCTTAATAAGAATCATTTACATTTGGTTTTATTTAAATGATAATTGTTACCATTAACGGATGGGAGGTTTTAATGAATATTCGTATTTCTAAAGCTAGTCTTGAATTCCCTTTGGTCGTTTTAGGGGGCGCTAGTTTACTTTGTTTGCTCTTTTCGTTTGTTTTAGCCTAGTTCGGCCTTGCTGATTCGTACTTTAGGGCTGTTTTTTCTGTTGTTCAGCCCAGTCATAAATAGTAGTGAAATGCCATCGGTATTGGTGTCTGATTCCCACTTTAAGAGCGTGTGGGAACTAAGGCAAGAGACGTTGTCGGGGCATTACTTCGAGCAGTTGACGACAGCGGCCGGGGCAGGTGATATAGCTGCGACTTGGCGTCTTATTCATTTGTACCTAAATAAAGAACAGCAGCTGTATAATCCCATTTTAGCCGAAAAATTACTGCTGCGTTTAGCTCAGCGAGAGCGCCCCGAAGCGCTGTTCTTATTGGCGAAGTTATACCTGCTTCCTCCTTTTTCTAATGAGGAAAAATCAGTTCAATTACTGGATAAGTTGATCCTTCAGAATTGGCTTCCAGCATTTTTAATGCTGGCTAAGTTGCGCCCTGAATTATCTGTTGAACTGTGGGAGAAAGCTGCAAATCTAGGGAATGCGGAGGCTCAGTTTGAATTGGGTAAGTTTCTCCATGAAACGACTTCCTCTATTGAGGCTCGGGAGTGGTTGATCCGCTCGGCAAATCAGTCTTACCTTCCTGCTGTGCTTCTGCTGGCAGATGTTTCATACGAGAAAAAAGAGTTTGCTGAGGCGATTATGTGGCGCTCGAAAGCCGTATCGCGGGGTGATCGTTCTGCGGTTAAGCCTTTAGCCGTAATGCATATGAAAGGAGAGGGGGTTGCTATATCAATGGTGAATGCTGTCGAGTTGTTATTGCAGCATGGCTATGATGATTTGGTCTCGCTAAGTTTTCTTGCAAGCGAGGTCTCTTATGATCCTATAGATAAAGCACTGGATCAGCGAATAAGGAAGATGCTGGACTCTCGCAAGTATAAACAGGTATTGAAGCAGGCGGGTGGCCGTTTTGATCTTTCTGCTGAAGTGCTATTTCGTATAGGTTATCTGTATAAAAGTGGCGTCTCTTCGGTGAACTATCGGGTGGCGCGTGAATATTATTACCGGTCTGCGCTGCTTGGTTATCTGCCAGCTTATAACAGTTTAGGGGTGTTGTATGAAAAGGGCATGGGGGTGTCTCGTAGCTTGGACGGGGCGGAGGCATATTATCGGTTTGCAGCCGATTTAGGTTATGAAAAGTCGGCGATAAATCTCACTGAGCTTCTGCTGATGCGCGTAAGGTAAGGTTTTTTCTTTTAATAATTAAATTGCCGAGAGTGAGAGGTGTTCAGTCCCGGCTGTAGGTATGGAAGAGATCTAAGTTGCCTGACTGCGCTCGGTAGATATAGCTAGGTAGAGTTCATATAGGGAAAGCCGTCCAGCGCCCATAAACATTATAGCCTGGCTACCTGCTAGACATAGCATTGCCCATTCATATCCTCCTTCATCTCCATAAAAACCATAAGGGAAGTGAAAGTACACAGCAACGGCCATCATGATGCTAAGAAAGAGCCCTGCAAGGCGATTGAATACTCCAAGTATCAAGAACCATCCAGCAATCAATTCACCGCAAGCGGCAATTGTTGCTAGCCAGAATGCTTGAAGAGGTGTTAGGAAGTTGAAAATTGAATGTACAAGCTCTGAAAAAGGCGAAAGTGAAAGGATGGAGTGATTCGTTAAGTTGTCAACTTCCCATAGTGCTGAAAGACCATATATGCCGAGTTTGTCGCAAGCGTGAACGATAAAAAATGATCCTAAAATAGCGCGTAGCCCTGCTAAGGCTAAATCCTTTTGCATTTTAATGTCTCGATTACTAACTGTTAATGCAATAGATAATGATTCGCAATATTGTTTTTTTCAAGAGTTTGTTTAGAATAAGCTCCTTTCTGCTGTGCAATGGTTCAGGGGTGATTGGGTGAGGAAGTATCTATTTGTATTGCTCGTGTTGTTTTCTTTTTGCGTGTCCGCTGAAGTCCTGGAAAAGGGCCTAGAGGTCGGGGGTTCTGATTACCTTAGGGCCACAAGTTTGGGTGGAAACCTAAAAGTGCTTGAGGATTATTACGCTGAAATAAATAAACAACTTGATAGCCAGATGCATCGTAATCCGCGAGATCCTTTTGAAAAGGTTGTCCGGTCTGAGGGGGTGCAGCCCGATAAGCCGCGTTTTATTCCTCGGGCAAATGTTAAAGAGTCTTCGGTTACTGAGCCAACAGTGGGTCAACCTATTATGAGTAAAGCGAAGGTCGATTTGGGTGCTTTTCCTGCAATGCAGTTTAAAGGATTCCTAAAATCTGATGGCGAAAAAGCAGGGCTTCTTGATATTGCAGGTCAGGGGACTTTTGTAGTGCACGAAGGGGATCAAGTGGGTTTGAGACAGAATAATGGTGAGATGGTGATTAGGGTGGTGGAGATAAACGCATTGAATCTCATCGTTGAGTTTGGGAGCTTGGGAGAAAAGGTGGTAGTGCAGTGAAAGGGTTTATTTCATGTCTAGTCTTTTATAGCTTCTTGGCACTGACGGGAGGTGGGGTAGCTGCTGCGCAGATCGACTTTGTGGAGTTTAAAAATGCTGAGATCAAAGATGCGGCTAAGATCTTGTCTTCGATGACCGGTGCAAATATTGCTGTTACAAAAGAGGCGAGTGATAACCAGATAACGTTGCTGCTTCAAAATACTGAGCTTAAACATGCTGTCGATATGATCTCCAGAGTAGCTGGGCTTTGGTATCGCTATAGTAAAGCGGGAAACAGCTATATCATCATGACAGAGCAGCAGTATCAGGACGATATTGTAGTTTATAAAGATGACATTATTCGAACTTTTACTTTACGACATCAAAATGTCAATACAACGGCGGTGACAATTCAGAGCTTATTTGGTGAAAGGGTTCGGTTAAAGCTGCATAAAGAGAATGATGATTTTGATGGTTTGGAGATCGAAGAAGCGGATGACGCAACCACCATTAAAGAGGATTCTGATTCTAATCGGGATAGTGATGCTTTTGAGAAGGAGGATTTCGATAGTGCAGATGTTGATGAGGGTAAGAGGTTTCAAGAAGAGACGTTGTCATCAGGTTCTTTAAGGGCCTTGGGGGATAGCCAAAGTTTAGCCAAGGATAAGGCAAATCGATTGGCGGGTGTCGAAACGCCTATCTTTATCGCGACTAATAGAATCCATAATCTTTTGTTCGTGCGGACAAGTGACGAGAATGCCTTGTCCGAAATTGCAGAATTGATAAAACGCAGCGATCGCCCAACGCCACAAGTATTGTTGGAGATGAAGATTGTTCGTATAGATGTCGGTGAGTCTTACAGCCAAGATTTTGAGTTTAGTTTTAACGATAAAAGTACAGCGACGGGTGTAAAGGGAACCAATTTCGGCTTTAACAGTGATGATGGTGGCTTTTATGAGTTTTTTAGTAACTATGTCAGCGCCCGAATTGAGCTGTTAGAAAAAAACAATCAGGCGGAGGTGGTTGCTAAGCCTATCGTTCTCGCATCCAATAATAGGCCTGCAAGGTTGTTTATTGGCGAAGAGCAAGTTATTCCGGTGTCGTTGGATGTAGATACGACATTTTCAGCGGCGGATCAGAACGGTGATCGTACCTCGACTACAACAACGACGCTTGAGACTGAGCGTCGGAAGGTGGGTAATACGTTGATTTTATTACCTAGCGTGAATGCTGACAGAACCGTAACGATCGATATTTTGCAAGATACCTCAACGATTGAAAAGGATGGGCTTAATTTTCCTTTTTATAATAATGCGACTAATCAGATAGAAACCGTTGCCTTGGATTCCGTTCAGGAGGCAAACGTACGTACGATTGTAGTCGCAAAAGATGGTCATACGATTGCGCTGGGTGGCATGATTAATCGCGAAGATAGTAATAAAGATACTGTGGTTCCTTTGCTCGGAGATGTTCCGCTATTGGGTGAAATGTTTCGCACTAAAGAAGAAGTGGAGGCAGATTCACAGTACGTGATGTTGATAACCCCTCATGTGCTTATGTCGCCTGATGAGTCGGCGGATAAATCGCGTGAAGTGGCTGAGATACAGTACGACGCCCATGCGAATGTTAACGACGTGGATCAGTCGCCTGTGCAGCAATATCAGTTGGCTGATTATGTTGAGTTGACACGTTATGCGGCTAAAGTTGGGCGTGGAGATAAAGATGTTGTACGTCCGAATGGATTGGTGGATGTGCCGATGACAACCTCGCCGCTCTCCTTTGTATTTGATAACCCAGCGTTGAGTGTTTGGCCTATAGGTGGTTGGCAAAAACGGGGGTTGTATGTCTCTTTATTAAAAGTGCGTAATCATTCTAATACTGAACAGTCTCTGGATCTTTCATCAGTTCCTGGTGGATGGTTGGCGGCAGCAGGCAGTCGAAATATGTTAATGCCATTTGGTGGTTGGGGAGATGGGGCTGCGCTGTATCTTCTGTCTGATCGGCCCTTTAGTCAGATTATCTCTACCTATAATCATCAGAGGGTGAAGTAATGCGTGCTGTTCTTACTGCTTTAGTGGTGTTGTTACTTGTTGGTTGTCTGCCAAAACAGGCGGCAGTAAAGGCTGCTCCGATTGTTGAGCCTTCCGGTGAAGATCGTATTCAGATGTTTGTTTTTCCAAGGGCGGATGCTGAGCGACGCCTGACGTTGGAGAGTGGGTATTCTGTTGAGTTTGCCATCGATCCTGATCAGCAGGGTTCCAGTCTCAAATATAAAGATTGATATCTTGCTTTTTTAAAAAAATTAATACTAAGTGTTGACATAGAATATAATATTAATGATAATGATTCGCACTTAGATTGATTGGAGATTAAAGCACGGATGCTTACCTACTAATATTGACTCAGATGACTGGGTTATTAAGAAAAAAATAAGGTCGTGGTGTGAATCAGATGGAAGCTCAGTTGAACACGAGTAATGCTCAGTTGGAAAAATTGGATCAGCACAAAGAGGTGCTGGGTCAGTTTATCGAGCTTTATGCGGATCTGTTTAGTCATGACGGTTACGGCGATATTAGTGTGGAGATTAAGATTCTCCGTCGCGGGCAAAAAGAAGTTATTTTGCATTGCGGTAAGCAGTATCGCTATGTGCTGGATTGTGACAATGCTTTAGCGGCAGAGTCACCAATAAAAGCTTTATTAAAAAGAGATCTTTTGTCTTAAGGGAAAGTGCTTTTTTTAATTTTGGTCTGATGAAATCGGACATGCAGTAAATCTGCAGTAGGAGTAAAAGGAATTGCTCTGAAAAGGTGCGAGACGGGTGGTCTCGGCTTCGCGGTAGAAGCGGCACTAATGGATGCGTTCTAAATCGGACTGGGTGAGATGCCACAGCTCTCTAGGGGAGAGTCAGCTCTTACATCAACAGTCTTAACCCAAAATCTGTTTTAGAAACTGGAAGTTATAAAAAATGTTGAAATCACTAATGGAAAAGCGCGAAGCGCTAATGGCTCGTTTTGCTGATGTTAAAGAAAATGATATCCAAGATGCAGAGCTGCGTTCGAAATTCCGTAATCTAAAAGCAAAGCAAGGTGGTTTTACGCTGCTTGAGCTATTGGTTGTAGTGGCTATTCTTGCGGCAATTGCTGGCACAGCAACTATCGCCCTTCAGGATACTGATGCGCGTGCTTCAGCAGCAGCTCACGTTGCGATGATGGATGAGCTGAATAAAGGTATTCGTACTTATCGTGTTTTGAATAAAAACGCTCTTCCAAATAACTTTGACTCTCTATTGTCTACTACTGCTGCTGATACTGCTTCTGCAGCAGCAGCTTCTTTGCTGCCAAATGCTGATGGAGAAATTTTGGCAATTGGTGATGTAGTTGCAGGTACTTTGGTTGCGGATGTGGCTGGTGCAATGGGTGATATAGGTATGTCTGAGTTACGTTATATCGTTTCAGATACTACTTCTTTGCCTGACGATGTGGCGGCAGGCGGCTGTAACCCTGCTGCTGGTGCTTTGCAGGCAACTATCGCCAGTCGTGGGAATGCTGTTGTGGCAGGTAATATCTTTAATGGTGCGGCAGGCAATGGTTGTGGCCAGAGTGTGGATGTAAATGATAGTGCGATTGTAGCCTACTGGAGTGGTTCTGTTGAGCGTATTTTGGGTCCAGGTGAATACGGAAATGCGTCTTTTGATGGTTCTGTAGTTACATCTACAGCGGGTGCAGACACGGGTGCTGTTGCACCTGTGATGTTGGCTGTTGGTTTTGGTCCTTCATCTAACTTGTTTAATGCAAATGAGTTAGGTGGCATGACATCTGTGCCAGTATATCGCCATGTGTCTGAGCAGCAATATAACCGTTTCATCGGCCTGTTCCATGTTGCAAATGCTACGGCGACTTCTGCAAATACTTGGGCTGCGCCTGTGGCTAAGGATCAGGTGTCTTTTGCTGGTGTTGTTGATGGTGCAGGTGATACTAAAGAAGAGGAATTGGGTGAGTGGGACGGTACGCGTAACACAATCTAATTCGGTTTGACCGGATAGTGTGTAAGCCGGTCAGGGAAATCTGATCGGCTTTTTTAGTGTTCAGTCAAGGAGGAGTAATGCGCGTTATTGTTTTTTGTTTTTTGGTTTTTTATTCACAGCTGAGTGTCGCCGCTCAAGGAGGTGATGATGCATCTTATCGCCTTGTTAATTGGGTTGAATTTGTCGCGTTAAATCAAGTTTCATCTGAAATGGCTACAAAAAAGCATCGCTTAATGTTTCAGCCAAAATCTGTCAGCTTTCAAGCTCAGTTAATGTCTAAGCCAGAGCTAGGGGAATTTACATTGGCTTATGATGCTCTGCAGTTTTGGCAGGGGGAGGCTGAGCTGCCGAATATCAGTCATAGCGTCTTTGTGGGTGAAGAGAAGGGCGTGGTGTTAGGGGCTTATGTTACTCATGAAGCCGCTGAAATGTTAAATGAGCTAGAGCTAAATACGCAAGCTACTTTTTATGTCATGCATATTTATAACTATGCGAAAGGCCCGCGTGTAGTCATTGTTGCAGCGTCTCCCGTTAATAAATAGTGCCTGAATTAAGTCGGTGGTGAGTGTTGAAATTTTCTCTGAAGAAGCTTTTTGGTTGGTCAAAAAAACGCATAGAGATCGAGGAGCAAGAGGTGTCGTTAGATCTATCTGAATATGATGATTTGATCAACCCTTTTGAAAACCTAGAAAGTGATCCCCAAGAAAATGATTTTCATGCTGCTTCAGGGATGAAAAAAAACATTTCGCCGGCGAATATAGGTGATAGTTGTCAGGATGATGACCCTGAGCTAATAGCAGCAGAACGCAAGGATGGTAAGCTTAAATCGCTTATTGGGGGCATGCGTTTACCTGGTGCTGGTAAGGGCTATCATTTGCTGGCTTTCCAGTCAGGCAGCTTTGGCTTGCGTGGCGCTATTATCAGGAATGCTCGCCATAGTGCTGTATTGGGTGCGGCGGCGGAGTCACGGAATGTGGACTTTACGCGTGCTATAGCTGAAGTTGTTGAACAGCTTAAAAAACTGCACAAAAGCCTACCTAAACAAGCGATTCTAGTTACACCCAGTGTGATCTCTTCCATTATAGAGCTTCCTGTTAGTCCTCTCCGCCCCCGAAGTGATGATGAGATGCGAGAGTTAATTCGCTGGGAGTTGGAAGGTACGCTTACCCAGCAGAATAAGCACTGGCTCATTGGCTCTATGTTGGTAGAGAGAGGATACCTTACTCCTTATCAGCGAGATGAAATAGTAGAGGAATTGCAGGTTCGGCAAAGTCAGGGTGGGCAGGACGGTTTATTAAGGTTTGGGGATTTGGCTGTTCAGCTTAATTATATTTCTAAAGAGCAATTAGAGGAATGCTTTGTTCTACAAGGGAAGTTAATAGCTGTTGATGATGATTTGGCCTATGGCTGGCAAGCCGAAGAACCTCAGGTGTTGCAAGGGTTGAGTGATGAGGCTTTGTTGAGTGCCGCTGATGATGGTGATAGCGCGCACAAATGGCTCGTTAGCGGAATGAGTAAATCTGTTCGCAGTCGCTGGGTAGGGGCGTTTAATCTCAATGGAATCAAGCTGCAAGCTTTTTATCCTTCAGTCGGTAGTAGTTTTTCTATTTTGTCTCAGCGGTGTGTAGATCAACAGCAGGCATTAATTGAGATTCATCAAGAACAGTTGGCTTTTATTGGCGGTACTCCTAGTTCGGTCAGTGAAATCCGTGTTGAGGAGCGGCAACATGGTGCAATTCGGCAAGATGAAGTTCAGCGCCTCTTAGGTGTGCTTCCCGCTGATTTGAATAAATTGTTTGTCAATTTTCAAGGTAAAGAGAAAGATGAACTGCTCTTTATCTTATCAAACTCTACCTCTTTAGAAATTGAGGCGTTAACTTTTGATGGTCTTGATATTCCGAAGCCAGATCACTTTGAAAATGAAGCTTTACTTGGAATAGCAGGGGCTGCGGATCACTTCTTTAACCATACTGCTAAAGCTCGTTTAAGCTGGCTTCCTGCGCGGGATGTAGAGTCATCGTTTTGGAAAAAGCTTCTGACGCCAAAGTTTTTTAAGATTACCTCAGCAGTAGGTGTTTTGTTTCTGATGTCTGGTTTTATTGGTTGGATGCATTGGAATATGTGGCATCAACAACAGCGCTTAGATGATTTAAATGCCCGCTTTGAAAAAGATAGTAAATTAAAACAGCAGTTCACGGGAATAATCGCAAGTCAAGCGCAGTTAAAAGCGCAAATCAAAGAGGCTAAGCGAGAGAACGATCTGAATTCTGAATTATTATTAAGTCTGGAAAATGACTTCCCGCGTGAAAAAAATTTAATCAAAATTTTACTCAAATCCTTAATTTTGGTTACACCTGAAGGTGTTGCTGTTCAATCGATTGCGCAATCAGACAGTCTAATATTAGTGGCTGCTCAATCCCGTAGTGATACTGAAGGGCAGAAGTTTGTTACTGCCTTAAATAAAGTGATGCAGCCTCTTGATTATCAAGTGTTTAGTTCTGATGTTTCAGCAATAAGTGGCAGTAATGAAAATTATTCGCTGCTTTATCAAGTGAATATATCTCTGCGTCACAAGGTTATGTAATGAATTGGATTAAAGGTAAGTATAACGGGTTTTCTGCGGTCGAAAAAAAACAGGTTCTGATGTTGTTGTTTTTTGGTGTTGTGGCTGGATATTTATTCTATGCAGCCACCACTTGGCAGATGATGTTTCAGATAGAAAAGCTAGCTAATCGTAAGGCTGATCGTATTGAAAAAAGGATCGGAGATTTTAAGCCCCCGGAATTAGAGCATGGCATCAGTAAACAAGTACTTTCTAAGCTAGTAATACAGTTAAAAAAGCAAGAGTTATCGTTACAAGAATATGCAGCCGCACTTTTGCCTGTGGGGGATGCGGCTGCCCGTGAGGCTTTGAAATTAGAACTGACTCAGTTGGCTTATGCAAATCAATTACGCTTATCTCGAATGCAAACAAGTGAGTTGCGATCAAGCATCGATTTAAGCTCATTAAGTGGAACCGAGTTGAGAGGATATTTACAAGGGCGTCCGACCTTTAAATTGGCGCTAAGTGGTCAATTTATGAACCTTGTTCGTTTTGTTGAAGGTTTAGATACACTGAGTTATCAAATCTATGTAACTGATATGAATGTCGAACTTTTAAACGAGCAGAATAGTCTTTTGTCGGTTGAATTAGAGTTGCGAATTTAGGAGTCGATATGAATAGCCTTAAGCGGATTCAGCAGTTGATGGATGACTGTGTGAAATTGGAAGCGTCTGATCTTCACATCTCCACCGGTTTACCTGCAACTTATCGAATACACGGCCATATTAGTAGGCTTGATGAAGAAGCTTATTCTTCTGAATTAGTCGATGAGATGGCGTTTGCCTTGATGTCTGATTTTCAGCGTGAGCAATTTGCCAATGAAATGACACTTGATATGGGCTTTTCAACGACAATGGGTTACCGCTTTCGTGTTAATGCCTATCGAGAGCAAGGAAATACCGCGTTGGCGATCCGTTTTTTGGATGGTGGTTTAAAAACCACCCGCGAATTGGGTTTACCGCCGCAGATGGATTGTTTAGCTGAGCTGAAAAGCGGACTTGTTTTGGTTTGTGGGGCTACCGGGTCAGGTAAATCAACCACTTTAACGGCCATACTCAATAGTATTAACGAGCACCAAGCTAAACATATTTTGACGGTCGAAGATCCTGTTGAGTTTGTGCATGAAAATAAACAGTCGATCGTCCATCAGCGTGAGCTTTATACCGATGTTCCTGATTTTGCTAGCGCCGTAAAAGCCTCTTTACGTGAAGATCCTGATGTCATTATGGTGGGTGAAATGCGTGATTTGGAAACCATGCGGACGGCATTAACTGCAGCAGAAACTGGACATCTTGTGTTTTCAACATTGCACACTAATGATGCGGTGGGTGTGGTTGAGCGTCTTATCGGTAGTTTTCCAGGTAATGAGCAAGGGGTCGCCAGGCAGCGTATTGCCCAGGCATTAAAGGCTGTTGTAGCACAAAACTTGGTGCCAACAATGAATGGCAAAGGCCGGGCAGTTGTTGCTGAGATATTGATGGTAAACACCGCCGTGGCTAATTTAATTGAATCGGCTAAATCAAAGCAGATTTACTCGGTGATGGAAAGTAGTACTCGTCAGGGAATGCAAACATTGGATCAAGCTTTAGCTAGATTAGTGGCAGCCAAGAAGATCTCCTTAGAATCAGGACGTACATTGTGTAGAGATATAGGTTCTTTTGAACGCATGCTAGGTGGCCAATAATGGCTGCTCAAGAAACTGCGCTACTTAATGCAGGTACTCAGGCGGGCCTGATCGATCCGCTTATGTTACCCGAGTTAAAAAGCAGTGCGCGTCGTGCAGGCATTGATCTACTGGAACTGCTTTGTCGAACCGGGCGTTACCCTCAAACTGCCCTATATCAAGCGTTAGCTGAAAGTCGATCTATGCAGTTTTTAGATCGAGATATGATCAAAATTGATCCTAATTTTCTTAACCCTTTTAATGCGGAAACCTTGTTAAGGCGTTTGTTTGTGCCTGTTGAGTATCAAGGTGAGCTTTACGTTTTACAGTCTGATCCTGATGATCGTATGGGATTGGATACGGTACAGCGCGTGTTAGGTAAACGTGTTACGCCTGCACTGGCTGATCCTATGTTGATAGAGTCAATTATTCGCCAGCATTTCAATGTCTATGATGCTGCGATGAATGCGGTCAATATCATTGACGACATCATGAAGGAAGCTTATATCCGTTCAGCAACGGATCTTCATTTTGAACCGCGAGAAACCGGCATGCTCTTGCGGATGCGTGTTGATGGCAAGATGCAAAGCTATGATCGGTTGATTAGTAAAGAGCTATCTGAAACCTTAATGACGCGTATTAAAGTCTTAGCAGGCTTAGATATTGCTGAACAAAATATGGCTCAAGATGGCGGCTTTAGCTACAACATTCAAGATTGGTTTGAAGTTGACGAAATTGAGCTGCGCGTTGCGACTATTCCAAGTCGCTGGGGAGAAAAGGCCACGCTAAGGGTCTTAGGGCAAAACACCGCCGGGCAGACCTTATCGGACTTAGGTATGCCAGATCATATTTTGAGTTCTATGCAGCAAGCCTTAGCCAAACCTCACGGTATTATTTTGGTCACCGGCCCGACGGGAAGCGGAAAAAGTACAACCCTCTATGCCTCCTTGCGTGAATTAGATGCATCGCAGCTAAATATTCTCACCGTGGAAGATCCAATAGAGCAGGTGGTAGAGGATACGACTCAGGTTCAAGTATCTGAAAAAGTCAGTTTTTCTAATGCGTTGAGATCATTTTTACGACATGACCCAGATGTGATGTTGGTCGGTGAGATTCGAGACAATGAAACCGCCGAAACAGCTGTGCGTGCAGCGATGACTGGGCATATGGTGCTCTCAACCCTGCATACAAACAGCGCAGTAGCGACCGTCAACCGTCTTATCGATATTGGTTGTCCGCGTTATTTAATTTCATCAACACTTGCTGGTGTCTTAGCCCAGCGATTATTACGCCGTTTATGTTCTCACTGTAAGGAAGCTTACACACCTGATCAGCGAGATCGTGAAATTCTTCAGTTGCAGCAGAGTGATGAGATCACACTGTATCGCAACAAAGGATGCCCTCAGTGCACCGGTAGTGGCTATCGGGGACGTGTGGGTATCTATGAGACCTTGTGGATCAATAAAGAGATCGAGTTATTGATTCATACAGGTGCTGAAGAGGAACAGATAGCAGAAGCCGCTGCGGGTGCAGGTCTGCTGAGTACTCTCTGGCAAGACGCTAGAGCTAAAGTGCTGGAAGGCACGACGAGCCTTCAAGAAGCAATGCATCTGTATTAGGAGAAACTATCTAATGAAGTTCAACTATAAAGCGTTGGACCCGCAAGGACGTGAACGGCAAGGCTCTATTGAATCTAATAGCGCCGCTGAAGCCTCAGCACTACTGCGATCCAAGTCTTTACACGTTCTTAAACTCGAAGCAGGCGGGCAGAAGTTTAGTTTGTTTGCCTTTATCGCAAGACTATTCAGTTTGATCTCAATCAAACGTTATATCAGCGCTGGAGCAGCGGATCAGGTGATATTTTTTCGCCAGATGTCGCTCATGCTGCGTTCGGGTAATACCTTAATGCAAGGCTTAGAATTGTGCTCTGAAATGACTGAAAAGGTCCAGTTACGTAATAGCTTGATTAATATCCTGGTTGCGATTCAAGGGGGCAGCAGCTTTGCGAATGCGATTGAAAAACAGGGCAATAAATTCCCTCCTATCGTTGCAAAATTAGTCGCCTCAGGTGAAGCCTCTGGTGAATTACAGATGACGTTGGAGCGTTTAGCGGAATCGCTAGAGCGCAGCGCAGCATTAAAGCGGCAGTTTGTATCTAGTTTGATCTACCCCGTGTTGGTCATCACCGCTGCGATTGGAGTCACGCTGTTCTTGGCGATCAGTATTGTGCCTAAATTTGCGGTCATGCTGGAAGGTAAATCCCAAAGCTTACCTGCGGCAACCCAAGTAATGTTGGATATTTCGGCATGGTTGATTGACTACGGTTTTTACCTTGGTGTGGCTGTGGGTGTAGTGATATTCACCATTCTTGCTGCCTATACGACCAAAGCGGGTAAATTTGTGATTGATCGTGTCTTAATTAATCTCCCAATGGTAGGTAACTCAATCAAAACATCAGGAATGGCCCAGATGGGTTGGACCATGTCAATGTTGCTTAGCAGTGGTTTGACTGTGTTGGAATCTTTACGTGTGGTGAGCTCGGTTATGGGCAACCAGCGCTTGGCTAACTGTTTTACCCATGCGGGTGACGAAATTTTAGCGGGTCGTAGTTTAGCGGTGGGTTTAAGTCAGCGGAGTATCCCTTTGATGGTGCAACATATGGCGGGTATCGGTGAACGAAGTGGTGAGCTAGAGCATGTAATGCTGGAACTCGGGCGTTACTACCAAGAGCAGGCTGAAGCACGTATCAAGCGAATGATTGCCATGATTGAACCGGCAATGACATTGATGGTCGGTGGATTAGTGGGCGGTGTTTACTACGCCTTTTTCAAAGCAATGATGCAGGTTTCTGCGGGTTAAGGTCGGGAGAATAAACATGCAATTTGAATTAGCTAAGTACGACGTTAAAGCAGATGATCTGGTGTTTGCTGCGAATGAAACAGACATAGAACAATATGATTTAGGTGTTGATACCTATAACGATCAGACTGCTCCTGCCTTTTTAAATGGCCTATTATTGGATGCCGTGCGAGAAGGCGCTTCAGACATTCATTTTGAGCCTTATGAGGAAAAGCTGAGAATCCGTATCCGTGTGGATGGTGTCATGCGTGAGCTGACCAGTATGCCTCGCGGGTTTGGTAATCTTTTATCAATACGCTTAAAGGTTATTTCAGGTTTAGATATCGCCGAACACCGTGGTACGCAAAGCGGCCGCTTCCGCATGATGGTAACTGATAAAGTGGGTTTGGACTTTCGTTGTTCAGTGACACCGACACTTTATGGTGAAACCATTGTGTTACGTATGTTGTATCTACCTGAGGATTTACTCAGTTTAGATCTGTTAGGGATGGAACAAGCACAGATCTCCTTGGCACAAACGGCGTCTAAACGTCAGCAGGGAATGATTTTAATCACAGGGCCAACGGGTAGCGGTAAAACCGTTACGTTGTATACCTTGTTAAAACAGCTCAATAGTCAGCAGCGTAATATTTACACAATAGAAGATCCTATAGAGATTAATCTTCCTGGGGTTAACCAGATCAATATTAGCAATAAGCAGGGGATTACCTTTGCTAACGTTGCACGCACCATTCTTCGTCAAGACCCCGATGTGATTATGTTAGGCGAGATGCGTGATAAAGAAACCATAGATTCTGCTATTAAAGCGGCGCATACCGGGCATCTGGTTCTTTCTACTTTGCATGCTACGTCAGCACCTAAAGTGATATCGCGGTTACGCAATATGGGAATTGACCCCTATAACATCGCGTCAACGATTAGCCTAATTGTGAGTCAGCGTTTGCTGCGTAAACTTGACCCCGTTACAAGGGAGCGCGATGAGGTCGCTAAAGATCGGTTACTTGCTATTGGATTTCGAGAAGATGAGTTGGCAGGCTTACAGCTCTATCGAGCCAAAGCAGGGGAGAGTAGTCCTACCGGTTATAAGGGGCGCATTGGCGTATTCCAAGTAATGTCTGTCACTAAAGCTCTTGAACGTCTCATTATTGAGGGTGCAAATGACAGTGATGTAGAAGCGTACGCTGAGTCAATGGGGGTTGCAGATCTTCGCCGTTCAGCTATAGAGAAGTTAAAAGCCGGCCTTACTGATATTGATGAAGTGGAACGTGTTCTGGGCTTGGTTGAACAGGAGTGTTTGGGAACGCTTCAGATCCCTCAGATATTACAGCGTTCCAGTGTTACCGCAGAGTCTGTAGCTGGGGAGGCAATGTCATGAGTACCAGTTCATTACCAAAACAAAACAATAAGCAAAAAGGTTTTACCCTGATCGAATTGCTGGTGGTTGTTTCACTGTTGGCGACTATGGCGGGTATTGCAGCGGTAGCAATGGATGGCTATGAGCAACAAGCAGAGGCTCAGCTCGTTGCTGTTGAGATGAAGCGTATTGCCTCAGCAGTTTATCGATTTAAGGAAGATACAGGGTATTTTCCAAAAGAAGGAGTCTTTCCGGGTAGTACAAATAATCACGATCTATCGTGGTTGTTTGACTCTCCAGTTAGTGGGGGAGTTGCCGTTCTTCCGTGGAATATAAATACAGGGCGGGGGTGGCATGGCCCATATCTGGAAATGGGATCTCATGAGCGAATAAGTAAAACTGATTGTGATTTAGGTATTGTTTCTGCTGCAGACACTTTCGTAGGTTTGTCTGATACATTCGAGAGAGAAACTGAAAGCTCCCCAACCGAGTGTATGGTGGTTTTATCCGAAGGTGATTTTGTTCCTCGAAAGTTTGCCGGTAAGCCTTATGAATATGTCAAAAATTATACTAATGCTGATATTCCTGAGTGTACAGGAGGCAAAGACTGTCTTGTCTTGTTGAGTTATGGGAAAGACAGTAGCAGAGGTTCTGGTGATGATATCGTTCATATTCTAAGGGTGAATCCATAATGAAAAATGTTGTAAACAAACAGCATGGTTTTACCTTGCTGGAGTTAGTCGTTGTTGTCGCTGTAATGGGCTTGATTGCTTCATTAGCAACTGAATTTGTGGTGCATGAGAGTAATCAGGCGCGTTATGATTTAACTAAAGAACGCCGCGATAATATTAGAGAAGCACTTTCTAACTATTATGATGATTGCTCTGATTATCCTGATCATTTGGATTGGTTGGTGCTGAAGTCTAAAGTAGATGCGATTAGTAATACTGAATGCGGTAATACTAGTAATGAAAATTGGTCAGGGCCCTATATTTTGGATGTCGATTTTGAAACTGGTGCACCTGTATACCGTGATGGTTGGGGTAACAATGCTCCTTCACTTTCGGCAGATTTTGGCTGGAAATTCCAGAGCAGCGCTGCAAGTGTTGCTTTAAGTACTTTTGGGCTTGATGGCTCTGTTGGAACAGTATCTGGCAATACAAGTTCAGAATATAAGTACGAGCTTGATGAAGGTGAGGGCTATACGTTATTAACAGCACCTGCATCGGGTTCATACTATCTTATATCGGTGGCTTCAGGTGGAGTGAACGTTTTAAGTTGCCGTGAAGGTGCTGCCTCTACGGCTGCGTCCACCGTAAGTATGTCTAACTGTATTTAAAGCGCTTTGTTGTTGGTTGCGATAGAGGTGTTGTTTTAATAGAGCATAACCAATTGTCGTTATTACAGCTAAAATCAAGACCAAACTGCTCTGAAAGATAAACGCCAGGCTATATGCATAACCCGTGTATAGCTTGGTTAATGAGGTCAGTGCTTTGAGTGTAGTGAACCCTGTCATATACCGCTCCTTTTAGGCATGCATTGCAGTATAGACAGTAAAAAACCATAAAGAAGAAGCGATTATCATTTGTAAATAAGATAAAATTTTATTAAAATTCACGCCTTTATTTATGAGCTACATTATCTGTCAATATCCGTATATCGCTTTTTAACTTTGACAGTGTTTTAAGCTCGAACAGTAAGAATGGTTTCTGGCCCAGCATCAAAGGGTGGTGTGGTGTTAGTGACTTTCCTACTTCCTGAGATTGTATTGCTTATCAGCGCCCGGGGATGGCGTGGTTGGTCGTGCTTCTCATTAAGCAGATCTGATTAAAACAGATCGTTGGAAAAGAACTAATACACATTATAATTTGGAGCCATGCATGACTTCCTCTGTTGTTTCAGGTACGTCTGAAAAAACACCTAAATCTTCCCGTATAACCCTCAAACTTGGTTTGGGCGCTCTGGCTATTAGTCTGGGTGTTCTCGGTTACACCTACTACGAATCTAAAATCAAACCGCTGTCTGGTTATGGTGATGATTGGGGTGCGTTGGATTACCTGAAAGATAAAGATCCCAAGGCACTCTCTGGTGGCGATCTGACCCATTTTTTCTTTGGTGATATCTCGTTTATCACTGAAGCACAAAATCTGCCCTGGCAATTACAAGCGACCTTTGATGACGGTGACGGCGTTTTTGAACGCCCTTTCTCTCCCGCTGTAGCCAGTGGTTATCGTGCTGATGCGGATGGGGTTGGTCCTCTTTTTAACTCAACTGCATGTGAAGGTTGTCATGTTGAAGATGGTCGTGCCGCCCCACCAGTAGAATTTGGTAAACCTGCCGATGGTTTGCTTTTCCGGGTATCAATTCCGGGAGCCGATGAACATGGTGGCCCCAAACCTCATCCCGTTTATGGTGGACAGCTCGCGGATAACGCCATCCCTGGGCATAAACCTGAAGTGAAAATCGACATTGCATACCAAGAAATTATTGGACAGTACGCTGACGGTATGGAGTATCGCTTACAGAAACCTGTGTACAGTTTTCCTGAGCAGAATTACGGACCGCTTGGTGATGATGCCATGATATCACCACGTATTGCGCCATTTATGATCGGTATGGGTCTTATTGATGCCATTACCGAACAAGACATGCTCACATACGCTGACCCTGATGACAAAGACGGTGACGGCATTTCTGGTAAGGCCAACAATGTGTGGAGCGTTGAGTTCAATAAGTACATGCTCGGCAAATATGGCTGGAAGGCTGAAACCCCGACATTGAATCATCAAGGAATGGATGCTGCTGTGAATGATATGGGGGTCACGAACCCTCTGTTTCCGGTAGAGAATTGCACAGTTGCTCAGGGGGATTGTAAACAAGCCCTTTCTGGTACGACGGATGCTCCGGTTGAAATGACTGAGAAACAGATGAATGCGGTTACTACTTATCTGGAATTTCTCGGTGTACCGGGCCGTGATTATCTGGATAACCCTGATGTGATTCGCGGTGAAAAACTGTTCAAAGATAGCGGTTGTGAATCTTGTCACCGTGAGACCTTTGTCACCGGCACAGAGCAGCGTCAAAGGCGACTTCATAATCAGACGATTCACCCTTATTCAGATTTCCTTCTCCATGATATGGGCCCACTGTTAGCGGATAATCGTCCATCCTTTGATGCTGATGGCTATGAGTGGCGTACCCCACCGTTATGGGGCATTGGTATGGTTGAAACCGTTAATGGACATACCCGCTTTATGCATGATGGCCGGGCTCGCAATCTTGAAGAAGCAATTTTATGGCATGGCGGTGAGGCTGAATTATCAAAGCAACGCTTTACTCAACTTGCGCTGTCTGATCGAGAAGCAATCATTAAATTTTTAAAATCCCTCTAAGCCATCTATTGCCGGTTACGCCGGCGGTATTTGCTATAGATATGCAATTAACAGGATAAGCTTGTGACATCACTTAAGGTACATCTAGAAACTGATGCAGTTCGCGAAGAGATGCAGTCTGTTTATCAGCAATTAAATCAACTGATTTTGGGTAAACATCTGCAGATTAAACTGTCTCTTACCTGCATGTTGGCGAACGGGCATCTGCTTTTAGAAGATCTTCCCGGTATGGGGAAAACGGTGCTTTCTCACTCTTTGGCCAAGGTACTGGGTTTAGATTACAACCGTGTACAGTTTACTAATGACTTGTTACCCGCTGATTTATTAGGTGCATCGATCTATCAAGCTCAAAGCCAGTCATTTCATTTTATTGAAGGGCCCATTTTTACGCAGTTCTTATTGGCGGATGAGATTAATCGCGCAACACCCAAGACTCAGAGCGCCTTGCTAGAAGCGATGGAAGAGCAGCAGGTTAGTTTGGAAGGTGAAACCCGTAAACTGCCAACGCCGTTTTTTGTCATAGCGACTCAAAACCCAGCAGAGCAGATTGGGACCGCGCCGCTTCCTGAATCACAATTAGACCGGTTTCTTATTCGTATCGAAATGGGCTATCCGGTCAAAACCGCTGAAATGGAAATTCTGGCAGGGGAGAGCCGTCGGGAACTGTTGGAGAAAATTGACGCGCAAATAAATGCTGCGCAATTAGAGGCCTATCAAGCACAGGTAAAGAACGTTGAGTGCAGTGATACGGCCTTAACTTATTTATATGAGCTTTTGCAGTACAGCCGTGAGAGCCATCATTTTGTGAATGGCCTTTCTACGAGGGCTGGTTTGGCATTGTTAAATGCCGCAAAGGCTTGGGCTTGGCTTGATGGTGCCACACATCTGCTACCTGCTCATATTCAAGCTGTCTTTCCTTATGTTTCAGGACATCGCCTTCAGAAAATTAGCGGTAATAGTGATCCTGTTGAAAACGGAAAGCTTATCCTTGATAACGTAGCTGTTCCGCGATGAAAAACTGGCGTATTTTACCAACAGGGCTTGGTATCGGCTTTATGCTGATGATCTTATTGCTTTTTTTGATAGCGATTAACTTCAGTAATAATCTGATCTTTACTTTGAGTTTCTTTTTAAGCGCGGCTTTTCTACTTTCAGTATGGTTTTGTGTACGCAATCTTAGCCATATAGAGGTGCTGAATATCCGGGTTAAGCCTGTGCACTGTGGTGAAAAACTGCACTATCAGATCTCTGTAAAGGAGTTGGCAGGTAGCGACCATCTGTATCTTCAGGTGATGGGAGGCAGTCAGTTCTACCATCTTGATGCAGGCGAAGAACGGATCTGGCAGGTCGATATAGAAACGGATCGTCGAGGGCCTTATAACGCGCGCCCTTTGGTCATTAGTTGCATTTGGCCGTTGGGTTTGTTTGTTGTGAAACGTTCGATCGGTTCTTTACCTGAAGTACTGGTTTATCCGGCGGCAGAAAGCATACTGGACATAAAGGAAGTACAGCTAGGACGCGAAGCGCATAGCCAGTCAGAAGCTGAGGAGTTGGACGGGCTAAGAGAGTATCAAGCTGGCGATAATATCAAACGTATTGATTGGCGTGCGATGGCTCGTCGTCAACAGCTACAAGTGAAGCATTTTGATGGAGCGGACGGTGATCCGAGCCTTTGGCTAGAGTGGCAGGCTACGCAAGGGATGGATTATGAACAACGCATCGGTTGTTTATGTCACTGGGTCTTGGAATGTCAGCAGTCTGGCCGTGAGTTTGGTCTGCGTTTACCTGATATCGAGATTAAGCCTCAACGTAATGGGCAGCATGCCCAGCTATGCCTTAGCGAATTGGCGGTGATGCCAGAGGAGAGCCGCTTATGAATAGGTTCTTCTCTTCAAGAGCTCAGGGTATTAGTCTGTTTCTTCTGCTGTTGAGCATTCTTCCGTCCATTGGCTTGCTACCAACGCTGCTATTGCCTGTATTGCTGTTGCTGGTTGTCTTGCATAACCAGGTACGGAGTCGCAGTGGATTGCGTTGGATTACGCTAGCGATCGTGTTGGTACTTGCAGTTGGGCTTATTCATTATAGTGCTGCTCGTTGGTTGAGCGCTGAGGCCATCATTACCATTTTAATCAGTGTTCTTCTGCTTAAATGGGTTGAGTCTGATTCCGACAGAGAATACCGAATTGTTACACTAGCGAGCGTTTTAATCGCTGCGTTGAGTAGTTTGTATCTACCTAGTCTTCCTGCGTTGGCCTATCTCCTGCTGATAGGGTTTTTAACGCTTGCTTGCTTGTTACTGATAAATGACAGTGAGAGGAAGCTGAACGTAGCAGGTCTTGCTAAAAAAAGCGTTGCTATTTCGCTAATGGCGCTGCCAATCACTATTGTCTTATTTATTACTATGCCAAGAGTGCAGGGGCCATTATGGGATTTAGGGATAGCCATCGGCCTACCTATCGAGTTAGCGATTGATCAGGATGCACGAGATATCGGCCTTAAAGGCACGTTAAAAGCCGGGCAGGTGAGTCGCTTGAAGAAGAGTGATGCTCCGGTTCTGGTCGCTGAGTTCAGTGGCACTGTCCCCTATAAAAGTCGAATGTATTGGCGAGGCCCTGTTTTTAGTGATTACGATGGCACGGTTTGGTCTTTACCTCAAAACTGGGATAAGCGTAGTAATCTATTAAAAGGGGCTTATCGAGGTCGTGATGCCGTCGATGAGACGTTAACAAGTAAACGCGATCGAGTGCATTACGAAGCACGTGTGTCTCCTCATGCCGGGCATTGGTTGTATTCGCTTGATATGCCCAGTGGTCAAACTCCCGAAGCACTCATTTCTAAAGATATGCAGTTGTTGGGTATTCGTAAAATTAGCTGGGAGTTTAAATACGATATTTACGCTTGGCTTGAATACACGGGAGGTCGTCGTCCTTCAGCTAAAGCATTTAGTGCTTATCTCTCTTTCCCTGAAGGCACTAACCCTCGTTTGAAAGCATTTGGTGAGGCCTTGCTCATCGATCATGATAACCCTAGGGAAAGGATTGATGCTTTCTATACTCATCTTGCTAGTAGTGATTATAAGATGACGCTGACCTCTGATATAGAGGAGGGGATGTATAGCTTGGATCGTTATTTCTTTGATGATAAAGCAGGCACGATTGAGCACTTAGCTTCCAGTACCGCCATGGTATTACGAGCAGCTGGCATACCTACGCGTTTGATTACGGGTTATCGAGGAGGCAGCTTAATTGCGTTAACAGATTTTGTCATCGTGAAGCAAGAGCACGCGCATGTTTGGGTAGAGGCTTGGACCGACGATAAAGGTTGGCAGCGGATTGAAGCGAAGGATCTGGTTGTACCTCCAGAAAGAAAAAACCTAAGCACGCAAACCGTTAGTCAGAAACAGGCGGCTAAACCGGTAATGCCCAAGAGCAGTAATTCTGCGGTTAACGCTGAGTCGCCAAAACCTGTTGAGCAGAAACAACAAGTAAAAGCTGAACAAAGTAAATCAACCAATACTTCAGGCTGGGGTTGGTTGAAAAAACTTAGCTCTGGGATGGAAACGTGGGTACTTAATTATAATCCTGATCGACAAGTGGAACTGTTAAAAAAGTCCGGCTTACGCAAAGTTGATTGGAAAAACCTACTTGGGATCAGTGTCATCGGGTTGCTGAGTTTAGCCTGTGTCTATGCGTTATTTCTGCAAGTTCGCCAATCGAAAATTGATCCGGTTTCGCGGGCATTCCAAAGGTTGAATAAACGTTTTGACAAACTACAGCTTGCCTGTGGGGATCACGAGTGTCCAAGTGAATGGTTGGTCAGGGTAAAAGCGGCGGAACCTGAGCTTTATCCCGTGCTTAGACAAATAATTGAATGTTACTGTGCGATCCGTTTTGAAGGTCAGGATTCCTCCGAAAATAGAGAGCGCTTTGTTAAAGATGTTAAACGTTTAGTGGCGATGATATGACGATAAATCTTATACGAGGTTGGGTGCTAGTGCTCTGCGGCGCTTTTGCTTCTACCGCTCAGGCTGCAAATGACTATCAGGTTGTTATGCAGCAACTATTAGCCAGAGGTGATCTGGTCACAGAGGCTTACGATCCTGCTCAAGCAATTAAGTTTGGTAATGAATATTCCCAATTGTATTTTGGTGGTTTTGAGGGTGAAGGGCTTGAGTTTGCTGTAGGGCAGGCGGATCAAGATACGATGCTTCAAATTGAATTAAATTTTACCCGTCTTATTAATAGTGCGGTAAAAGGTCATTCAAAGGATGTTGTAGCGCAGCGCTGGTTGGAACTGAGGGGACTTTTAGTTGAGGCTCCGATGATCAGTAATGAGAATGCCAGTTTCTGGGAAATCGTGGTGCAGTCTCTGTTGATTCTTCTTCGCGAAGGAGTCGAAGCGTTGCTGGTTATCGCAGCATTAATTGCTTATCTGCGTAAAGCAGGTGCTGCGGATAAAGTTGTCTATATCTGGGCGGGTACTGGTGCAGCGCTGGTCGCTAGTGTGATTACTGCTTGGGTGTTACAAGGATTGATTGCCAATAGCGGTGCGGCAAGAGAAATCTTGGAAGGGATGACAATGATCGTCGCGGCAGTTTTGCTCAGTTATGTGAGCGTATGGCTATTTGCCCGTCGTGAAATGCAACAATGGCAAGGTTTTATCAGTGACAAAATGGGCGATGCTGTGAGCAGCGGAAGTTTATGGGCTATTGTCTCCGTTGCATTTTTTGCGGTGTATCGAGAGGGGGCTGAAACCATCCTGTTCTATCAGGCATTAATCAGTGATGCCGAGGGGGCATACGATGCTATTGCATCCGGCTTTGGATTGGCTTTGATAGGCCTGTTAGTTATCTACGTGATGATCTTTCAACTATCAGTGCGGTTACCACTCAAACAGTTTTTTACCGGTACAGCAGGGCTGCTGTTTGCACTCTCGATCATCTTTGCCGGCAAAGCAACTTTGGAACTTCAGGTATCGGGTTGGATGAGCAATACTTGGCTGGAGGGATTCCCAACGATCAGTTGGCTTGGTGTTTTCCCAAGTATCGAGTCGTTGTTAACGCAAGGCTTGATGATTGTGCTACCGATTATTGGCTGGTTAATTACCCGTAAGAAAATAGCAGTTCAGCCAACCGCAGCGTGACTGGAGGTAAGATTTAAAAAGGGCAGATTTGGATAATCTGCCCTTTTTTATTGTCATAAGCAGAACCTATGATGCTCATAGCAATATGCGAATAGTTCTTAAGGTGCCATTGGGTAATACTCTAACAATCATAATAAGGTTTACCTTCAAGGAGATCGGAAATGAAGACTGAACGATTGGAATTTGTTGGACATGATGGTTCAACGCTAGCTGCAAGGCTAGATCTTCCCGTTGGGAAACCGGCCGCTTTTGCGTTATTCGCCCACTGCTTCACGTGTTCAAAAGATATTCCGGCCGCGAGGCGTATTGCACAAAGACTCGCATCATTAGGGATCGCGGTACTTCGATTTGATTTCACCGGTTTAGGTCATTCCGGCGGTGAATTTGCCAATACGGGATTCAGTTCAAACGTTAAAGATCTACTTTTAGCCGTAGACTATCTGCGTAAAACCTATCAAGCGCCACAGTTGTTGATAGGCCACTCCTTGGGTGGTGCTGCTATTTTGGCTGCTGCAGGAAGTATTCCTGAAGCAAAAGCGGTTGTTACGTTAGGCGCGCCGGCGGATCCTGAACACGTTATACATAATTTCAGTGAGCATGTCGGTGAAATCTGCAGTGAAGGTAAGGCTGAAGTTAAGTTGGGCGGTCGAACGTTTACTATTAAGCGTGATTTTATTGAAGATATCTCACAGGTACCACTTGAACGCAGTGTTGGAGGTCTTAAAAAAGCGCTATTAGTCATGCATGCACCGTTGGATGAAACGGTAAGTTTAGACAATGCAGCTCGTTTGTTTCAGATGGCTAAGCATCCGAAAAGCTTTGTTACCTTAGATGACGCAGACCATTTGTTAAGTCGAACAGAGGATGCTGAATATGCCGCTGAACTTATCTCTGCGTGGGTGCAACGTTATATTGATGTGACACTGCTGCCAAAATTGATGAACGCTCCGGAAGGCCTTACGCGTGTGAGTGAAACTGATCCCAATAGCTTTACTCAAGATATAAGCGCTGCAGGACATCATTTTATTGCGGATGAGCCTATCGCTTATGGGGGAAGCTATTTAGGCCCCACCCCTTATCAACTTGTCGCGGCAGGTTTGGGTGCATGTACATCCATGACTATTCGGATGTATGCGCGTCAGAAAAAGATTCCTTTAGCGCATGTTCAGGTGGATGTTAGCCATGACAAAGTACACGCTCAAGATTGCACAACCTGTGAGCAAAGTAGTGGTAAAGTTGACCAGTTTATTCGTCAGATTACGCTCTCTGGCGATTTAACAGATGAACAGCGTCAAAGGCTGATGGAAATAGCTGACCGCTGCCCAGTTCATCGGACCCTTGAGGGGGAGATAAGTATTCGAACACAGTTGAGTTAATGAGTGTATTTACTCTCTATATTACTCGACAGGCAGCATAAACATGGCTGCCATTTGCTAGTGTTGTACTTATTAACGTTACCGCTTAAATTACCCATTCAAGTGTCTTGGAAATTAAGTACTCACTATTTATAACTAGGGAAAGTAAAGTATGTTGTCACACGAGTTAGAGGTTTTAATTAAATCGGAAGTACCTTTGATAGTGATTGAGAGTACAGAAGAAAATCAAGTTGTGGATGTTTTACATGATTTAAAGCCTCTGCATGCAAGACCTCTATTTAAGTGGACGTTAACAGAAGGGATTCAACGGATTGACCGTGAGATGGCGCCTCAAAAATTGTTTTCGTCTCCTACGGACGCCTTGCAGCATATTAAATCGGTGTCTACACCTGGTATCTATGTTCTAGCGGATATCCACCCTTTTCTCGATGAACCTATGCATATTCGATTACTGAAGGATATCGCTCTTCAATTTGATCAGCTAGGGCATACGATGATTTTATTGAGCCATGCTCTCACTGTGCCTGTCGAACTGAGGAAGTTAACCGCAAAACTAGATGTGGCGCTTCCTAATCGTACTGAAATTGAGAAAATTGTTCGGGAAGAAGCGCAGACTTGGATGAAACAGAGCGGCGTTAAAGTTCAAGCGAATTCTGATTACTTACAGTTACTGATTAGCAATCTTGCTGGCTTAACTCGCACTGATGTGCGCCGATTAGCTCGCAACGCTATTTTTGATGATGGCGCGATAACAGAGAGCGACCTTCCTCAAATAAACGAAGCAAAATATAAGTTATTGAGTGAAGAGGGAAATCTTCACTTTGAATATGATACGGCTAAGTTTTCTGATATCGCTGGGTTTTCTAAGCTGAAAGGTTGGTTGAACGAGCGCCAGGTGTTCTTTAAAGGTGGGGCTGCTAGCAGCAATCTGCCCGCCCCAAAAGGGATGCTGTTATTAGGCGTGCAAGGCTGCGGAAAAAGTTTAGCGGCAAAAGCGGTGGCTGGAAGTTGGCAAGTGCCGTTGCTTCGTTTGGACTTTGGCAGTTTATACAATAAGTATTATGGCGAAACGGAAAAAAACTTAAGAGATGCATTACAAACGGCTGAAGTGATGGCACCTTGTGTTATGTGGCTGGATGAAATTGAAAAAGGTATCTCAAGTGATGGCGACGATAGTGGGCCGGCTACACGTATGCTTGGTACCTTATTAACGTGGATGGCTGAGAAAAAAGAGTCTGTTTTTATTGTTGCTACTGCAAACGATATTCAAGCATTACCGCCTGAATTAATTCGTAAAGGCCGTTTTGACGAGATCTTTTTTGTCGACCTTCCTACCGAAGAGGTGCGTTTTACGATTTTTGATATTCATCTTAAGAAACAAAAAGCCAATCCTGCAGAATTTGATTTTGCGCGACTCGTTGATGAGAGTGAAGGTTTTTCAGGTGCTGAGATAGAGCAAGCGGTTATCTCTTCATTCTACGCAGCGCATGGTCAGGAACGAGAGTTAGATCAAGCGTTGTTGATAGGAGAGCTACGTAAGACTCAGCCTCTCTCTGTGGTTATGGCTGAAAAAGTAGCGCAGTTACGATTGTGGGCAGAAGATCGAACGGTTTCGTGTGATTAAGGGGCGTGCGCTAGTACTTCTTAACTACTGTGATGCAATCATGTTGTCAGAGCCAGTAGGTGATAAACCTCCACGCCTTTCCTAGCATGGTGGGGAAAAGGTGTGGGAATATCATGGCAACGCTGAAAAATGCAGCGATAATTAGCCAAAAACCACTACTGCCTATATAGGCGTCTGGCGCTCCCCATAGTGCCAGTTCTTTATTAATACCTAGCCAGAGAATAACCGTTGTAGGTACTGCGAAGAACATCGCTGCTAAAACCCCCATTAGTCTTGCTTGGATCGGCCCCTCTCTCTTTTCTTTAGGCATTATTCGCTTCCTTTTCGGTGGATAAGTCGCTGATCTGGGTGGTCAGTTTAAGCATCATTTAAAAAATGATTGGTACTGTTTTGGTGTGACAGCCACTCGTTTTTTAAAATTGCGCTGGAAGTGGCTTTGATCGGAGAAGCCTAATTGCAGTGCTACATCGGACAATCGCTTGCCTTGTCGGAGGAGTGCTTTGGCTTTTTTGATACGTTGATCTAACTGATAAGCATGGGGAGATTGGCCATAGTGATCTTTAAAACTACGAATAAGGTGATAGCGGCTGAGGCCTGTTTCTTGGCTAAATTGCTCCAGTGACCAATTGCTATCCAGTTTATCCATGATGAGCTCTTGGATACGACGAATATGGAAGTTTTCTCTTGTTTGCTCTCTACTTTTTAGATTGAAGCCTTTGGCGAAGTGACTCCGTAGAAACTCTACGAGCGTGCTTTCTGCCGCTAATCGGTCATGGGGGCGAAGTAAAAGTTCAAAAATCTGGTCAAACTGATAAAAGCTAGGGCTGCTTGTATCGTATAAGTCGGGGAAAGGGAGGTAATCCATACCTTCACACTTAAATAGTTCCTGCTGTAGTTCTGCAATCCAGGCGGTATCAACAAATAGCATTCGGTAAGACCATTCACCCTCGTCAGGGTTGCAAGAGTGGGCATCTCCGGGATTTATTGTGACAGTGGTACCGCGGTTAATATGATTTTTTTGATTGAGATTATGATAATTGCCGCTACCAGTATCAATTACGCCAAATGTGAACTCGTCATGGGAGTGGGTATGAAAGCAGGCGGCGGAGCGGCTTGCTGAACGCATTTCGATGAACGGCAGGGCTCCGCTGCGCGTAAAGTGTAACGACTTATCTTGAACCATAAGCACTACTCGCTCTGTTAGGGAACCTACGAATAAGTCCCAAGCTTTCTCAGTGGGCAGTAAATCGACTTATTCGCAGGTTCCTTAGTTAACCAAATAAAATCGATACAACAGTAAGGCTGAGAAGAATCCCCATCAACCGATTAAAGGTGCGTTGCCGTTTTGGATCTGCAAGGAATTCCCTAATCAGATGCCCTGCCATCGCCCAAGTGCTAATACCAACAAAGCATAATACAAAAGAAATGATTGTATAGGCTAGTAGGTAGTAAAGGGTGTCTGTAGCGATTTGTGTGAGTACAAAAACGCTAACACCTGACATCGAAACAAGCCATGCCTTAGGATTTAGGCCTTGGCAAAGAGCACCTTGAATAAAGCTAGGAGGTGAACTTTTATCGTCATTACCTTGGTTGTCGCCTTTGGATGTCGCTATTTTGTATGCCATGTAGAGTAGAAAACTACTACCCAGGTACTTAAGAATTTCAGTTATTGTTGGAGTATCGGTGAGCAGTTGGTTTAATCCCGTGCCTACCAAGAATACTATCAATGTATAGGATATTGTTGCGCCTAGTATATGCGGAAGTGTCCGTAGATAGCCAAAGGTGGCACCAGAGCTGGTGGCAATAATGTTAACAGGCCCAGGGGTAATCGCTCCGATTAGGGCAAAGAGGGACATTGAAAGTAAAACCGTAGCCATCGATGATCCTTGGTGTATGGATATAGGATTAAAAAGTTTCTTGGGCTTATAATGGCGTTTTATTTGTCGTCAGTATTGAACGATATTGCGGTGTCTTTTCTGATTGGGGGTACCGGTTCAGCAGAGCCCGAAAAGAGCTCTGCTTTCAAAAAGTTTATAAATTATTGATAAATTCGATCATCAAACGGCGTTGGTTTTTCGGTAATATCATATAGGCTTGTTTTGCTTTTTCAGCCTCTCCTCCGTGCCAAAGAATCGCCTCTTCAATGCTCCTTGCTCGACCATCATGAAGGAAGTTCGTATGACCATTCACTGTTTTAGTCACACCTATTCCCCATAAAGGTGCTGTACGCCATTCTTGCTTGTTTGCTTCGAAATCTCGTCGCCCTGATAGTCCTTCCCCCATATCATGCAGTAGTAAGTCAGAATAGGGGCGGATGAGTTGATTTTCTAAACGTGAGATTTCGTGTTCACCTGTAAGTACTTCTGATTTATGGCAATTTGCACAGCCGCTACTGTGAAACAAGCGCTCCCCATGTTGAACATCAGGATTATCCATATTTCGACGATAGACGACTCCGAGTAGCTGTAAGTACGTTGTGACATCACGCAGTTGGTCAGGTCTGAGCTCAAATTCAAGACTATCTAAGGCAGCAAGGCAGGCGCGTTGCTGAGGCTCGCAATTCTGACGGGCTTTATGGGTTTTATTGCTTTCATCGTGTCGGTAGAGGAATAGTTCGTTGTTGATCCCCATGTCGTGATAAGCAGCGATCGCAGACTGTTGACGAATATCAAAGGCATTGGCTTTCCAAGAGAAACGTCCGAGAATCTTACCGCCACGTTCCAAATCCCAAACATAATTAGGTCGGCCTGAAATGCCGTCCCCATTACGGTCTTCAGGGTCAGCCCAACTGAGTATCGTTTCTTCGGGAATCGCTTCCAGTAAGCCCAAGCCAAATACCGGTGGGGCTAGACGCATCTCTAAAGTCGCGTTCTTGGGAATCGGGCCATAAGCAAGATCGGATAGTAAAAATTCAGGTCTGCGCAGACTGTATGTTTCACCATCCGGGAATTGTCCTGATTGCTCGATCCATTTTACTCTGACAGTAGCTTCTGGTTGGACACCGTCTATGGCACGATCACTTATTTGTGGGCCGTATCCTTCGGGGCTAAGTGGTTCGCCATAAGGACCAGTACCTGGAATAGATACACGTACAAACCCGCCTTCGATCATCTCATCCGTATTCTCTGGGGGCTTGGCCCGACCATCCGCCTGATGACAAGATTCACAGGATACATGATTAAAAACAGGGCCCAAACCATCGGCATCATTACGCCAATTACTGGCAATGCTTGGGGTAAATGCTCGCTCAAATACACCATCGCCCCGATCAAATGCTGCAGATAGTCCCCAGGAAAGGTTTGGAGCTTCTTGTTCAAAAGCCATCTCTTTGGAGTGGAAATGAGTGAGGTCTCCTCCACTCAGACTGGTCGGCAATTCGTTGTTCAGATAACTCATATCGGCATCACCGTAGCCATCGTAGGGCAACCAGAAACTCTGATAAGCCTGATAGACCAAGACGCAGAGCGATAATCCTAAAACGACGAGCCCGCCTTTCAGCACGGGAGAGGGCTGCTTTGGTTTTTCTGACACCGTATTAAGCCTCCGCCGTTGAATGTGTTGTATCAGTAGCGAGGGGTTTACGGGTCAGCGTATAGCGAAGAGCGGCCAAGAATGCTGCTACACCTGAAAGCCAGCAGAGGTAGCCAGCAAAAAGTATAGGGTAAGTGCTCTCGGTTTCAATCCAAATGCTGAAGAAAAAGTATGCATACCAAGAGCCACCGGCAAAAACGGGCCCTAGCCACATGGTTATCTTTCTGTATTGCATCGCTAAGGCGTTAAAAAGAATGACACTAAAAATTGTCAGTCTCATTAATAGCTCCGGATTATCCGTCCAATAGATAAAGTTATGAATATGATAGTTATATATGAACAACATGATTTCAGAGAGGATCGCCAGCACCATACCAATCCTTAGCACGCGATAGACAATATGCATCATCTTATTTTCCTCGACGGTAGTGTGCCCTTTATGAACAACGAAATAGTAAAAAGTCATTGCTATACTTGAGACACCGAGGCAGAGACCCACGGAATACGTGCGAAAGAGTTGAGATAAATAATACAGTTCAATTTCTGTCATATTAATTGGTAAATCTAATGTGATTGATAATGATTATTAATTATTTTCATTCTAAGTGGTTTTTTACCTGATGAAAATCAATAATTGAAACTGTTTTTGTGAGAGATGTAGATTTCTTGAGCTTTTAGGGAACCAGCGGTAGAATTCCGAGTCTTCTTATAGGGTATAAGAGCTGTTCTTTTTATAGCTTATTGTTTGCACCCTTTCCTACACTGTGAGTATTTTATGGACGTTCAGTTTCCTACTATTGAAGACTATGTTGGCAAAACCCCTTTGGTGCGTTTACAGCGGATTGGCCAGGGAAATGGCAATGTTATTTTATGTAAGTTAGAGGGAAACAATCCTGCTGGTTCGGTAAAGGATCGTCCTGCTTTAAGCATGATTCAGCATGCTGAGGAGCGTGGTCAGATAAAGCCTGGTGATACTTTAATTGAAGCCACTTCCGGTAATACGGGTATCGCGTTAGCGATGGCGTCGGCGATTAAAGGTTACAAAATGAAATTGATCATGCCCGATAATTCCAGTGAAGAGCGTAAAGCATCGATGACGGCTTATGGTGCTGAGTTGATTCCTGTTACTAAAGAGGAAGGGATGGAAGGTGCACGTGACCTTGCATTGGCGATGCAAGAGCGGGGTGAGGGTATCGTTCTTGATCAGTTTTCTAATATGGATAATCCGGAAGCTCATTATCAAGGAACAGGTCCGGAAATCTGGCAGCAAACAGAAGGTCAGATTACGCACTTCGTTAGCTCAATGGGCACAACAGGTACGATCATGGGAACCTCTCGCTATCTAAAAGAGCAGAACCTTGATGTTCAGATTGTTGGATTACAACCGAGTGAAGGCGCTCAGATTCCCGGTATCCGCCGTTGGCCACAGGAGTATTTGCCTAAGATTTTTGATGAGAGTCGAGTTGATCATGTTTTAGATATTGGTCAAGAAGAGGCAGAAGAGACGATGAAGGCGCTTGCGCAGGAAGAGGGTATTTTTTGTGGGGTTTCTTCAGGCGGTTCAGTAGCAGGCGCTTTGCGGTTAGCTGAAACGTTAGAAAATGCAGTTATTGTGTGCATCATCTGTGATCGAGGTGATCGTTATTT
The DNA here is from genome assembly GCA_027943745.1 of Neptuniibacter victor. Classification (GTDB taxonomy): domain Bacteria; phylum Pseudomonadota; class Gammaproteobacteria; order Pseudomonadales; family Balneatricaceae; genus Neptuniibacter; species Neptuniibacter victor. Next base: position 872,426 of record AP025763.1, read on the forward strand.
ATCTACCGGTGTTTTTAACGGTTAAAAGGCCTGTAGATGGTCAAAGAAGCCCCGTTGGGGCTTTTTTTTTAATTGTTGATGAACCGATACAGATCATCTCTTTATTTAACAGCAGTACACGATGGTAGAAACAAATTAGCGCTTTAAGCTTATTAAGAATAGAATATGCGCCGCAGGATTTGGGTTGAAAAAAAGGAATTTGCCCATATTTTCTGTCCATAACAATAAAAATAACACAAGCGGTAAAGTGAATGTTGGAAACAGGATTTTTCATGGCTAAGGTTCATCATGGTTAAGGTTCGTCAGGATCAACCCATTAAAGACGATGGTTCGGTGGATCTCGAGCAATGGCTTGAGCACCTTCAAGATTTAACAGATGTTGATGATATCGACGCGATAAGACGTGCTTGCGAAATGTCGATGCAAGCGCAAAGTAGCACAGATGATTCTGTAGATGTTTGGTCGGAAAATACCCAGGGTAGTTTCCGGACAGGTCTAGAGATGGCGCAGATTCTGGCTGACCTTCATCAAGATCAAGAATCACTGCTCGCAGCTCTTTTATATCGTGCTGTTCGAGAACGCAAACTCCCTATCGAGCGTGTACGCAAGCAATTTGGTAAGCCTATTGCTCAGTTGATCATGGGCGTCCTTCAAATGGCTGCTATCGGCAGTCGTAAAAACCCACGGATAGATGAGAACGTTTTGGGTAGTGATACTACTCAAATGGACAATGTTCGAAAAATGCTGGTCGCTATGATTGATGATGTGCGTGTTGCACTGATCAAAATAGCAGAACGTACGTGTGCTATTCGTGGTGTCAAAGATGGCTCTCGTCGTAAACGTTATCTTGTTGCGCGTGAAGTATTTGATATTTATGCCCCATTAGCGCATCGCTTAGGTATAGGGCATATCAAATGGGAGTTGGAAGATTTATCTTTCCGTTACCTCAAGCCCAATGATTATAAAGGCATAGCTCAGTTACTGGATGAAAAACGTCTCGATCGTCAGGATTATATTGATCAAGTCGTTGTGCGTTTAGAGAGTGAGTTAGAAAGCGTCAATATTGATGGCGAAGTGAATGGTCGCGCTAAACATATCTACAGTATTTGGCGCAAAATGCAGCGCAAGAATATTGAGTTTAGCCAAGTCTATGATGTTCGTGCAGTACGAATATTAGTGCCTCAAAGCCGAGATTGTTATGCTGTACTCGGTATTGTGCATAGTCTATGGCGAAATATACCGCATGAGTTTGATGATTATATAGCATCGCCGAAACCTAATGGTTATCGCTCACTACATACGGCTGTATTTGGCCCAGATGGAAAAGTATTAGAGATTCAGATTCGTACCTTTGATATGCATGAAGAGGCTGAGTTAGGGGTATGTGCTCACCATCTTTATAAGGGTACAGATACCAAGCAGAGCAGCGATGCTTATGAAGACAAGATTGCTTGGTTGCGTCAAGTATTGGAGTGGCATGATGACCTTGGTGAAAGCGAAGGTTTTGGTGAAATGCTGCGTGGTGATGTTGTCCAAGACAGGTTGTACATTTTTACCCCTGACGGGCACGTCATTGATATGCCAAAAGGAGCGACTCCCGTTGATTTTGCATATCGAGTTCATACGGAAATTGGTCATCGCTGTCGAGGCGCAAAGATTAATGGGCGAATCGTACCGTTAAATCGTCGTTTACAGACCGGTGATCAAGTGGAAATTATGACCGGTAGCGAGGAGCGCCCGCGTCGTGATTGGTTAAATATGAACCTAGGTTTTGTGACCACACCTCGTGCGCGCGCTAAGGTTGCTCATTGGTTTAAGTTTCAAGCCAAAGAGCAAAACGCTGATGCCGGTCGTGGCATTGTTGTAAAAGAGTTTAAGCGCCTAGCAATCGATCTCGAAGAGCTAAACTTCGCCACTATCTGTGAAGAAGTAAATTACAAAACTGTCGAAGATATGTATGCGGCTTTAGGTGCAGGTGATCTACGTTTATCGCAGATTATTAATGCGGCGCAACGCCAAATTCTTGCAGGAGAGCAGGAAGAACAACTAGATTTAGCGCTTCCTTCATCACACGAAGCAGAAGCTCGCCCAGAAGGACTGCGTATTAGAGGGGTGGGTAATCTACTAACCACAATGGCTAGTTGTTGTAAGCCAGTACTCGGTGATCAGATATCAGGTTATATCACTCAGGGACGGGGTGTGTCGGTTCACCGTGAAGATTGTATTAACCTCATTCAGTTGCAAGAGAAAGAACCGGAACGGATCATTGAAGTTGATTGGGGAGATGGCAATGAGACAACGTACCCTGTTGATATCTTTATAGAGGCATTTGACCGGTCTGGTTTATTGCGCGATGTCATGCTGATTATGGCCGCGGATGATGTCAATATTATCGCGGCTAATACGATATCGGATAAACATGAGAACATTGCTCGCCTGACATTAACAGTAGAGATCTCAAGTCTCGATCTGCTAGGGCGTTTAATGGATAAGATTAATCAAGTACCGAATGTGATGGAAGTTCATCGTCAGCGTGCGGGCGCTAATTAACCTGTAGGGTTTGTACTTTGTCCATAAAAACGTCTCAAGAATACAGTATAGAAGATCTTGTCTATCTGATGTCTCGTTTGCGAGATCCTGAAGGGGGTTGCCCTTGGGATCTCAAGCAAAGCTTTGATTCAATTGTGCCTCATACGCTCGAAGAGGCTTACGAGGTTGCGGATGCTATTGAACGGAAAGATTGGACGCATCTGAACGATGAGCTGGGTGATCTGCTGTTTCAAGTTATCTTCTATGCCCAATTAGGCAAAGAGGAGGAGCGTTTTGATTTCTCCACGGTTGTTTCTAACCTTGTTGCCAAGTTAGTGCGCCGCCATCCTCATGTTTTTCCTGATGGTACCTTGCATTCTGCACCGGCTGAGAGTGCGTTAACGGATACAGAAATTAAGAGGAACTGGGAGCAAATCAAACAACAGGAACGTGATAGTAAAGGGGTTGTAGGGCTGAGTAAGGTGCTAGACGATGTTCCTAAAGCGCTTCCGGGTTTAACACGAGCGGTTAAATTGCAAAAACGAGCTTCGCAGGTTGGTTTTGATTGGAATGATGCTGAGTTGGTGCTCGATAAAATTGAAGAGGAACTGTCAGAGCTCAGAGAGGCTATTCGCTCAGGGGATCAAGCCGCTGTTGCTGATGAAATGGGTGATATGATATTTGCTCAGGTTAATTTGGCACGTCATTTAGGCGTTAATCCAGAGGACGCTGTTCGCGGTACAAACTTGAAGTTTGAGCGTCGATTTGGTTTTGTCGAAGAGCAGGTGATTGCATCGGGTAAACGTTGGGATGCGTTTACATTGGATGAGCTTGATCAATATTGGGATCAGGCTAAAAAGAAGGGGTTGTAGTGTGGCATCTTTGCATTGGTTTTTGATTGCATTTGTCATAATAGCCGGCTTGGGTTATTGGAATTGGCAGCGTAGTGATCAGCAGATCAAACGATTGCAAGCCGAAGGCTTTGTGATTACCGAGGACCTTAAAGGTACGCCCCGTTTACTCGTGGATGACCAGCTGCATCAGATTGCGGTGGTTGGCCCTACCGGATTTCAGCGTTACGATTTTTCAAAAATTAAAAAACTGGAACTTGTGTTTGATCGTAACGCCCAGTTAGATGAGAACTTTCGAATTAAACTTTATTTTGTGGACTCTCCGATATCTACTCAGGAGATCGCCTTTGATAATGAATGGAATGCTGAAGAAAAGCTTCAAGCCCTTCAAAAACGACTGCCCTAGTTGTTTTTTATAAATTTCAGTTGTACTTACCCAATATCTACCTACTTAATACCTATCAAATGCTGAGACTAATAGCCTGAATTGTCAGTGTTTTTATTCTTTTTAATGCGGTAGCATCGAATTAATCAGATGCTATTTTCTGCGTCAGGAGGGGTATATGACCGATCTGCACGAAGCGTTACGCGATGATGTTCGAATGCTAGGTACGAGCTTAGGTGAGACCATTAAATCTCATTTAGGTGAAGAGCTATTCGCTAAAATTGAAACAGTACGACAGTTAGCGAAGGCGGGGCGAAATGAAGCGCAGCCGGAGCATGAAGAGTTGCTACAAGCACTGCATGATTTGAGTGAAGACGATGTACTTCCTTTATCACGTGCTTTTACCCAGTTTTTGAACTTAGCCAATATAGCGGAAGAGCATCACCGTGTACGTCGTCATCTAGAAGTGACAGATGTCTGTACTCCTGATTCTCTCTGCACCTTATTTGCTCAACTGCGCCAGAAAGGCTTTTCTCCGCAGAAAGTGGCAGAAACGTTGAGCAAAACGCAAATTGATCTTGTTCTTACGGCTCACCCAACCGAAGTTAATCGCCGCACATTAATTCAAAAATATGATGATATTGCTGATTGCCTGCGTCGTTTAGATCGAGGAGAGGAGAATGCTCAATTACGTTTAGATGAGCTCATTCGTCAGATTTGGCATACCGATGAAATACGCCAGCAACGTCCTACGCCTGTAGATGAGGCTAAATGGGGGTTCGCTGTTATTGAAAACTCCCTTTGGACAGCCGTTCCAAAGTTCCTACGCCGACTAGATGCCCAACTGCATGAAACATTAGGTGAAAATCTTCCATTGGATTGCTCTCCTATCCGGTTTGCATCATGGATGGGAGGAGACAGAGACGGTAATCCAAATGTTACGGCGAAAGTCACATCGGAGGTCTTACTATTATCTCGATGGATGGCTGCAGATCTGTATCTGAATGATATCGATGCTCTGCGAGCTGAGTTATCTATGTCTCAAGCAAGTAAAGAGTTGCGAGAGCGCGTCGGTGAATGTTCGGAACCGTACAGGAAACTCTTAGGTGATGTCCGTGAAAAGCTTGTAGCAACCAAAAATTGGGTAGCTCGACAGCTCAGCGGTAAAGCTGAACAGGATGATGAAGTATTAGTTCGAGAAGATGAGCTGTTAGCGCCGTTGATGCTTTGCTACCGCTCACTCCAAGAATGCGGCATGGGTATTATTGCTGAAAGCGCATTGGAAGATATCATTCGCCGTATTTCATGTTTCGGCCTCACTTTAGTTAAGCTTGATATTCGCCAGAGCTCAGATCGTCATGCACAAGTATTTGAAGAGTTATCACAGTTTTATGGGCTCGGTTCCTATAATGGATGGAGTGAAGAGGGGCGGCAGAGCTTTCTTCTAAAAGAGCTACAGAGCCGTCGCCCGTTACTGCCTAATGATTGGGTTCCATCAGCAGAGGTCCAAGAGGTACTGGATACATGCCAAGAGGTGGCAACGGCGGATAAAAATGCATTGGGCTCTTATGTCATCTCAATGGCGAGCCAGCCATCGGATGTGTTGGCGGTTATTTTACTGCTGCGCGAAATGGGTATTAGCCATAATATGCGCGTTGTGCCGCTGTTCGAAACCTTATCGGATTTAGATAGTGCGCGTGATTGCATCGATGCTTTATTAAATGTCGATTGGTACAAAGCGTATACTGAGGGTCATCAGGAGGTAATGATAGGCTACTCTGACTCCTCCAAAGATGCAGGCCAACTTGCTGCTGCTTGGGGACAGTTTAAAGCGCAAGAAGCGTTGACGCAGTTATGCAAAGATCATGGCGTTCATCTGACGTTGTTTCATGGTCGTGGTGGTACGGTAGGACGGGGCGGTGGTCCAAGCCATACGGCTATTTTAGCTCAGCCACCTGGTTCTGTAGATCATAGTCTGCGTTTAACTGAGCAGGGTGAGATGATCCGCTTTAAATACGGAATGCCTGATTTAGCTGTGCGTAATTTGGAGTTATGCACAGGTGCGGTATTAGAAGCAACGCTAAACCCAGCTCCGGGGCCTGAGAAAGCATGGCGAGAGCAGATGGATGTGATGGCGCAGCGTGGTTTAGCTGAGTACCGAGCGATAGTGCGTGAGGACTCTATGTTTGTACCTTACTTCCGAGCAGCGACGCCAGAGCAGGAGTTGGCAAAATTGCCATTGGGTTCTCGTCCAGCTAAACGTAAGCAAGATGGCGGCGTCGAAAGTTTGCGTGCTATTCCTTGGATTTTTGCTTGGACACAAATTCGTTTAATGCTCCCTGCGTGGTTGGGCAGTGATAAAGCATTAGAGGAGGCGATGAATAATAGCAGTGCTGAACTCGTTAAACAGATGTATCAGCAATGGCCTTTTTTCCGCTCGACCATCGATATGTTGGAGATGGTATTAGCTAAAAGTGATACTAATATCTCTGCTTATTATGATGAGCGACTGGTATCCCAAGAGTTACGTATCTTAGGTTCAAGCTTAAGAGGGCGCTTGCTGAATATTGTGTCGATTATCAATAGTATTAAAGGACAGGATTCATTACTGCATAGTAGTCCTGTGATCAGACAGTCGATCGATGTACGTAACCCTTATATAGATCCTTTGCATTTTTTGCAGGCTGAGCTGTTGAATCGTGATCGCAACCAACCAGATCAGCGTTTAGAGCAAGCGTTGATGGTGACTATGGCGGGAATTTCAGCGGGGATGCGAAATACTGGTTGATCATGTACAGTAGCTGGCGGCATATAATCGACCGAATATTGGTTATATGCCTAAGGTCTTATAATCTAGCGTTTTATACTTGATTAGCGGGTTATTGTAGTCCTATCGCCGGACTTTAGTTCAGGGTCGGTAGTGCTAATGTCGAATTGTTCGATACCAGATGCATGGTATTGTCCGGCATTAGCGTTTTTTACAGAATAATAATTTCACGTTTTCGATCTTCCATGAGATGTCGGGAATGTAACAATTTTTTTAAATTATAAACTTACTAAGTTAGGAGTCTCCTGTATGCGTATGATCCTTCTGGGCGCACCAGGCGCAGGTAAAGGTACTCAGGCACAGTACATCACTGAAAAGTATGGCATTCCTCAGATATCTACTGGCGATATGTTACGTGCTGCTGTTAAAGCGGGTACCCCTCTGGGCGTGAAAGCCAAAGAAGTAATGGACGCAGGCCAGCTTGTATCTGATGATTTGATCATCGGTCTGGTTAAAGAGCGCATTGCTGAAGCAGATTGTGAGAAAGGTTTTTTGTTTGACGGTTTCCCTCGCACCATTCCTCAGGCTGATGCATTGAAAGATGCGGGTGTGAAGATTGATGCGGTAGTAGAAATTGATGTTGCCGACGAAGAGATCGTTAAGCGTATGGCTGGCCGTCGTGTACACCTTGGTTCAGGTCGTACTTATCACGTCGTTTTTAATCCACCTAAAGTGGAAGGTAAAGATGATGTGACAGGTGAAGAGCTAATTCAGCGCGTAGATGATGCTGAAGATACCGTTCGTGACCGCTTAAATGTTTATCATGATCAAACTGCACCCCTTATCACTTATTACAAAGGATGGGCTGAAGAAAATGCATCTGCTGCCCCTGCCTATGTTTATGTAGCGGGCGTAGGTTCTGTAGAAGATATCCGTGATAAAGTGTTTGCCGCTTTAGATAACGCATAATCTGCTGATCTGATCGTTTTAAAAAACCGTATCTGAAGAGGTACGGTTTTTTTATGCCTGCAATTTACAATGCCTATGGGCTTTTGCTGATAGTTTCGGGATAATCTCCGGTCTATGTAGAAGGAATGTTATTGAATGAGTCAACCAGGAAAAACAGCGGTCGTATTAGTTAACCTTGGTACACCCGACAAAGCAGAGCCTAGTGCTGTACGGCGTTATTTAAAAGAATTTCTTTCTGATCAACGGGTTGTAGAAGGCAAAGGGTTACGCCGTCTGTTATGGCTTTCCGTGCTGAATGGCATCATTTTAAATGTTCGTCCTAAAAAAGTGGCCAAAGCCTACGCCAGTATTTGGGAAGATGATTCCCCAATGCGCAAAATATTGGATAAGCAGGTAGCGGAGCTGCATCTGCTATTACAGAAACAGTATGGGGACCATGCTCCTGAAGTCTTTTCTGCAATGACTTATGGCAAGCCAGGTTTGACCCAGCGCTTGGAAAAGTTATCTGAGAGTGGGTATAAAAAAGTTTTGTTAGTGCCGATGTATCCTCAATACTCAGCGACAACAACCGCACCTATCTATGATTTAGCTGCTAAGTATCAATTGAAACAGCGCTGTGTTCTCGATATTCGTATAGTAAATTCTTACTATGACCATCCCGCTTATATTTCTGCATTAGCCGATCATATAGAGGTATTTAAACGTGAGAAGGGTAGCGCAGATAAATTAATCTTGTCTTACCATGGCATCCCAAAAGAGTATGCAGATAAAGGGGACCCTTATCCGGATCAATGTCACCAAACATCAGCGTTGTTGGCTGAAAAAATGGGTTTGGCCGACAGCGAATGGATGACAACATTTCAATCCCGTTTTGGCCCCGCGCAGTGGATGCAGCCTTATACGGACAAAACCTTAGAGGCCTTGCCGGCTAAAGGGGTTAAAGCATTGCATATTACTTGCCCAGCTTTCTCTGCTGATTGTTTAGAAACGTTAGAAGAGATAGCGATAGAGAATAGAGATGTATTTTTAGAAGCAGGTGGTGAGCGCTATGATTATATATCTGCGTTGAATGCACAGAGTGGTTTTATTGATCTACTGGCTACTTTGGTGAAAGAGCAGGCCGGTGACTGGGTTGGGGAACGTTAAATATGCAGTATGAACATCTATTTGGTATCCATGCGATTAATACTGTTTTAAAGCGTGATCCTAAACGCGTGCAGAGAATATTGATTCTCAAAGGCCGCAATGATGAACGGATGCAGGGTCTATTTGAAACGGCGATGAGCCACAAAATTCAGGTGGAACAGGTCACTAAACGTGAGCTTGAAGGCCTTGTTGAAGGTGGTGTTCATCAAGGGGTGGTTGCGTTCTGTAAACCTATACCGACCCGTAATGAAAAATATTTAGAGCAATTACTAGATAGCTTAGACGAGCCTCCATTTTTACTGGTGCTTGATGGTGTGACAGACCCTCATAACTTGGGTGCCTGCTTACGTACCGCTGATGCTGCAGGTGTGCAAGCGGTCATTGCGCCTAAAGACAAATCTGCTCCTTTAAATGCTACAGCAGCAAAAGTAGCTTGCGGTGCCGCTGAAGCGATCCCTTATATTTTGGTGACAAACCTTGCGCGAACACTTAAAAGTTTACAGCAGCGCGGTATCTGGACGACAGGTACAGCAGGTGAGACTGATCTAGATGTTTATCAAGCAAATTTGAGTGGTCCTATGGCGCTTATTATGGGGGCTGAGGGACAAGGAATGCGCCGATTAACCCGGGAACATTGTGATCAATTGGTTAAAATACCAATGGCTGGCGAAGTGAGTAGCTTAAATGTTTCCGTAGCTACAGGTATTTGCTTGTTTGAAGCAGTACGACAGCGAGTTTAGCAGTGCCCCAATCAATCCTATGAACTTGTATGTTATTGACGATGTATGAGTTTTTCAAGGCGATGAGATCTGGTGTTTAATCCAACTCATCGCTTTTGTTGTTAATGAGAGTACCTAATGTTTACTGATATCGCATTGCATCCTGAACTTGAAAGTAACATAGCAGCCTCAGGTTATCTGGAGGCAACGGAGGTGCAGCAACGCGCTGTGCCATTGTTACTGGAAGGGCAAGACCTGCTGGTAAGTGCCCCGACGGGGAGCGGTAAAACAGCGGCGTACCTTATACCTATTATTCAGAGCATGGTGGGTGAAAGCTCACCTAAAAAGCAGCCCCGTGCGTTAGTGCTTGTGCCAGTTAGGGAGTTGTCTGAACAGATAACACGCCAGTTTGAAAAATTAACCGCTTCGTTAGAATTGAAGGCGGTATCGTTGGTGGGTGGGCAAGACTTTAAAGTTCAAGAGAGGAAGTTAGCGTCAGCTGATATTGTTATCGCTACCCCTGGTCGATTACTTCCCCATATAGAGAACGGCTCTATAGAATTTGATAGTTTGGACTTTCTTGTTCTGGATGAAGCTGATCGAATGCTTGAAACAGGTTTTAAAGATAGCCTCGATCAGATCATCACGTTATGTCCCGACGCTCGTCAAACATTATTGATCTCTGCAACCTTGCCAACGGCTATTCGCTCAATGGCGGGGGATATCTTAGATCAAGCGGAATGGATTCAGGTGGGGCAGAAGCGTGAAGCGGCGGATACGATCACACAGTATTTAACGTTATCAGATGATGTTGCCCATAAAGATAAGCAGCTGGTTTGGTTGTTACAAAATGAAAGCTATAACAAAGCAATTGTTTTTTGTAACAGTAAAACCTTAGCAAAGCGCTTAGATGGCTACCTTCGTTACCATAAACTTAAAGCCGCTTTATTGCATGGTGACGTACAGCAAAAGGGCCGTTTTGCAACGATTGAGGGTTTTCATAAAGGAACGACTAATGTCTTAGTGACCACCGACTTAGCTTCTCGAGGGTTAGATGTAGATGGCGTTGATCTGGTTATAAATTTCGAGATGCCACGTAAAGGTGATATTTATTTGCACCGAGTGGGTCGTACTGGGCGGGCAGGCCTTGAAGGAAGTGCTATTTCGCTTGTCGATGCGAGCGAATGGAATTTAATGTCTTCAATTGAACGTTATATAAAAACGCGTTTTCGCCGTAAACTGATCGAAGGGCTGGTTGGCAACTACAAAGGTCCTAAAAAGCTGAAAGCATCCGGTAAAGCAGCAGGTGTTAAAAAACGTAAAAAGGATGCTCAGAATAAAAAAGGCGCTAAGAAAAAAGCGCCTCGTAAAGCGAAAAGTTAGCCCTATTTAGGCGGGGGCATATCAACAATTTCTGATACCTCTAATTGCCCTCCGATCTCTAAAAAAGGGCACCTCTTGGCAACATTCACAGCGGCTTCTAACGAATCCGCTGTGATCAGTGTAAACCCCGACATATTTGTCGCACTTTCTTCCGTCACCGAACCATCTGGATTAACCAGCACGCTTTGCTTGAGTGAGTTAGCGGGGCTTAAGGCCGAGTCACCTAGTGCTTGTAACCAAGACATATATTTAGCAAAGTGCGCTTTTCCCTCTTCAGCTGTCGACGGCTGATTGCCACCAATATAGGTCAACATATATTTTGGCATGATCTTTCCCTTCCGTAAGTTGTAGGCTAAATGTAGTTGATTGTTTATGAAATGCTAGTCCTAGTCTTTGGTTTAAGGCGCAGTATTATTTTTAAGTATTAGGCGGTAGCAGCTTTCGTATATAGAGGGCTATTAGTCTTCATCCTTACTGTTTGATGAGTAGGGCTATTCTTTTTTATTTGGTGGGCCAGACATCATTGTTCTATTAGATATTGCTTCAAATCACCTATTTTAATCATTATTAAGGCTTTATTAATAAATAGGTTGTTGATTCACTTTGTAGTTGTGTTAAATATGAATATTCAAACACGGAGTGTTTATTTTGGGTTTTCATTGCTGGATCGCAGTAAGGCCAATTTCTCTGTGGTATTTGTATTCATGGAGGCTCAAGGATGCGACTTGCAAGGATTGTCTGTGCACTGTATTTACTGGTTTTTCTGGCAGGCTGTAGTACTTTTTTTAGCACGTATGATGAAGTTATAAATGTTAAAAGGAGCACATTAAATGTAAAAAATGATCCAGTAGCATATGCTAAATTCAAACAAGCGTTTGTTTATCTAGGGGAGGATGTTCTGATTGACGCCTCTGAGAGTATTAGCCTTTCAGGGCTCCCTTTAAGCTATCGTTGGTGGATCTTAGAAAAACCAGAAGCAAGTAAGGCGGCTTTAACAGTGCCTGATAACATTAATCCCTCTCAAAATATGGGCCTTCGCTCCTCTAGGCGCGAAATTTTGTCCACTGCCTCTCCATTATCCCCAAGAGTACGGTTGAAGATTGATCAGCCTGGAGACTATCGTATTCGTTTGGTTGTTAATGATGGCCAATTTGATAGCTACCCATTTGATTTTTTATATTCTACGAATTTAGAGCATCTCGATCGGGTAAGAATCGTGGCAATGGGTGATGCCGGCACCGGAAGTCGATCACAACGTTATGTTGGAGATGCTATTGCAGAGGTCTGTAAGGCTCTTTCTTGTGATTTTGTATTGGGTATGGGCGATAACATTTATAACGCTGGCCCAAAAAGTGTTAATGATATTCAATTTGAAGAGAAATTTGAGCGTGCTTATACCCGTTTAAGTCTGCCTTTTTTTATGGTGTTAGGGAATCATGATTCTAGTGGTTTATCGCCAGGCGATGGTGGGTTTAATGCACGAGGTCAGATAGAGGTTGATTATCAAGCTTATAGTGATATTTGGACGATGCCGGACCGATATTATGAAATTGCAGCCCCGTTGCAGGGGCAAAAAATAAGGCGCCAGCCTAATCAAAACCCTCAGCCTCTTATTTCATTGTTTGCTTTAGATTCTACCCCACTAACAAGTGCGCCTGATTTTGTGCCTCGTTACCGAATTGGCTTGTACAGCAAGAACATGGGTAATTGGCTGTCAGCAGGTCTACATAATAGTCGTGCTCAGTGGAAGTTTGCATATGCTCATCATCCATATTTATCTAATGGTAAGCATGGGAATGCAGGCAATTATGACTCGGTGGGGGATTACGCTGAAAAGCTAAAGAAGTATTTTCCAAAATTAAATAAGTATTTATTTCAGCGGGTTGCTGGCACCTATTATCGTGATTTTTTTGATCAACACATGTGCGGAAAAGTAGATATGTATCTAGCCGGGCATGACCACAATATGCAATGGCTAGCACCCAATGAGCGCTGTGGTAAAACCCACTTTGTTATTTCAGGAGCAGGAGCAAAGTCGAACAAGATTAAGCAGGCTAATCGTAATCCTGCTTATTGGCAGTGCAGTGAAACAATAGGGTTCTTTTTGTTCGATATTATCGCCGATCAAATGACAACGAGTATTTATCGTGTAGACCCTACTACGGGGGAATACGATTTGGCTTATCAAGCGAGATTTAGTCAAAGAGATCCTTTAAAGGTGGATGTTATTCAGGGAGAGAACTCATGCGCCGCTATCTAATATTTTTAGTGTTTATCTTATTGTCGTTGTCCCTTTCTGGTTGCGGAAGTTTTTGGGAATTGGTCATGACGGATGAAGAGAAACGTTTATTACGCAATTCAGCTAGAGAAGCAGCGGCTTGTCAGATTAGCAGGGCTGCGCAAGCTCCTATGGGGCATAAGAGCTTATATACCTATACACAAGGGAGCTGTGTCGCAGCGCCATTGCGTGATGAAGTTTGGTATGGACAAGATGAACAAACACCTCAAAGGCGGTTTTATGGTGACCTGTTTTGCCAACAGCCGGTGCAGTTTCAGCTAACACGCTATCATCGTTTCTGCCAAGATTATGTTTTCTCAGAGCGCTTAGGAAGGGATCAATCTTTAGAATTGAAAAGGGCATGGACATTGAATCCAGCTAGCCGCTTTCGTCTGCCTTTAGTAAGGCAATATAGTTTTGAACAACCTTTTATGACAACTCGTATTTATAACGTGGTGTCAGTTTCTGAAGAGAAGGTATTTTTACCGCGAACAGAACCCCTTCATTTGCGAAAAGGCTCAGGGAGATGTGAGTTGCAAATGCGAATTTATAAAGCTAATCCACTAAGCAAAAAAGGAAAATCTTTGTTGGTTTTTCATGGCGGTGGAGGACACCAAAGAGGATTTCATTCCCTTGCTCTGGAGAGTCGCATTCCTGAATTTACTAACCAAGGTTTTACTGTCTACATGCCGTTTTATAGGTTGTTAGGTGAAGGTGACACGACAAAGGAATGTAGCAATGCTGGATGGAGCGGGATCAAAGGCGATGCCGCGGCTGCGTTGAAGTGGGTTAGCAAAAACCAGCAACAGTTTGGTGATCAAGAAGGAAAGATTTCTTTATTGGCACAAGGTTCTGGGGCATTGATGGCTGGCTGGTTGATGACAGAGTCTCCAGATTTAATCGCTCGAAGCGTTATGTTATACCCGATACTTGATAGCGCTAGTTTACGTTTAAAAATTTTGAAAGAGGGAGGCTATGAAGAAAGTCGTGCCGTATTGGAAAGGATATTGAAGCAAAAGCTAGAAGATGTTTCAGATGATAATTTGATATTACACGAAACGAGCTTGTTGGCGCGAATAGCTGTTTCTGCTAAAACGCCTCCCCCTATGTTTTTGCTGCATGGAGGACGAGACCGAAGAGTTCCTGCGCAGCAATCTATCCTAGCGTGCAGCATTTATGCAAAAAGAGCAAAGATAGTGATGAAGAAGCAAGGGGATGCCGTCAATTGTGGTGCTTCATTATTGCATTTACTTCCAGGTGCCGGATACCAGTTAGATTATTGTTTGCAGGGAGTGGACTGTCCCGCTGGGGATTCTCTGTCACGTCAACAGGTGAATGTTGCATTGGCCCATGCAAATTATTGGTTATTAGGAGAGACGGTTGCCTTAAATAAGGAGGTTGGTAAATGACTTCTGCGTTGAAGCTGCTTCAGGTAACCGGTGTTAAGCAGGGCTCTGTTATCTATTTACGGAGCTTGTTTATTTTATTTTTATTTATCATCTTTTTAGAAGGGTGCTCCACAGTTAAGCCGATATTGCCGAATAATACTTTTCCCGTCAAAGCCGGTGATGTCGGACCGGTTGCGAGTACGAATGTTCTACAACAGCCGTTTACATGTGCTACTGCGCGAGCGGGGATGGGAGAGCCTCTTGTGGATAATCAGGAAGAGAAAGGTCAGCCTGTTTATAAACAGTGGTTGTTTTTGGAATTTAAAAAGGGGTATAGCCAGTATTGTGGGGCACCAATGAGTGTCGTTTATTATTATCGAAATGTAGATGGCCTTTTTGTTCAGTTATCACTGGAGCAGATACAGTCGAAAGAGCTGCCCGAGGATATTGCATATTTAACTCAGGGAAATGGGGATAAGCCTTTTGTTGTTCGATTTGAGAGAGGAGTCATTAATCGTTTCATCTACGGCGTCACTGGTTTAACTGCTTGGCCTATTGTTGATAATTTAGATCACTCTATAGGGGGGATTGATCGAACTTTATGGAATAAACGCTTGATCATGTTCTTCTTGGGGGGAATCGGTTTAGGGCATCAGCAATCGGGGGGACTATCTATAAAGTTGTTAGGTGAGAATGCCGCTGAGAATCGGCACTTTATTAGTTTATTTAATTCCGAATTACTTAGTAAGGGTTACTTGTTAACAGGTTCAAGCGGTATGGGGACTGATACTTCTTACAATTTACCTTTATTAGGGGAAACGGCCGTTATGTTAAAGGAACAAGTGGTTTCAGAATATGGCCGGCCAGATAAAACGCTAGGAGTTGGGGGCTCAGGAGGCGCTATTCAGCAAATATATAATATGAAGAGACACCCCGCGTTACTCGATGGGATGATAGCCAGCCATCTTTTCCCAGATTTGCTAACGCAGATCCCTGGTGTTGGTGATTGTGAGTTATTGGAATATTATTTCGATCGCAGCTCAGCAAAGATGAGTAAGGGAACCAGTTTTTGGCGTTACTGGTCACATCGAGGCCTTATTGAAGGATTTAACGCGCTTGATGGCTATCAAAGTCGATATAGTGTTGATGGAAGTGGTATTCCTATGATGGCTGATGCTTATCCGGGAAGCTCTGTTTGCGTCGATGGTTGGCGAGGCATTACTCCGATTGTGTTTAATCCTCAGATGTATTTGCCCTTTATAGATAACCATCAAGTGTGGTTGAAACATGATGCTGAGCAGCTGTCACAGACTCATTGGACGCACTGGGATGATGGTAAGAACATTTATGGCTCTTCCGAAGATGGTTTTGCACATAGAACATATGATAATACCGGTGTGCAGTACGGATTACGGGCCTTAAGAAACGGTGACATAAGTGTTGATATGTTTTTAGATATCAATGCAAAAGTGGGAGGGTGGAAAGCATCAAAAGATATGAAGCGTGAATATGCACCTTATTACCCTTATGGCGCTTTGGGATTGGGTAACATATCTTTTGGGTCTTTTGTTTATGGAAATATAAAATTAACGAGCGCTTCTGATTTTATAAAAGGCACACAAAACCTTATTACTTTGTTGCCAGATAGTAGTGTGCCTTCTACAGTTAAGTATTGGTTTGGACGGAACGATAAGCAATCCGTATGGAGTCATCATAACGGAACTGCAGATTTGGGAGATGAAATAGCTCCTAGAACTAAAATCAGTCTTACTGCCATTAAACGGGCTAAAGAAGCTGGTTTGATCTTTGATGGTGTTTGGAATAAACCTGCGATTTCATTGCTTTTGTATTTAGAGCCGCAGTTAAATATTCATGATGCTAGACAGTCGTTCGTTTTTCGCGAGCGGATGCGAAAAGCTAACAGTCCTCTTTCTCAATTTAGTATATGGGGCTTGATGCCTTCAGGGAATGAAAAGTCAGATGAAAAACAGCTTAATGTTATGGCTGTTAAAGCTGTAACAGAGTTAGATCTGTGGTTGAGCGAAGGGCGAAAACCCCGGACAGCTGAGGATGCTTGTTGGGATAAAGAATATGAACTTGTTGCTCAAGAGGATAATAAGGTCTGGCAAGGGGCGGGCCATAGAGAATCCCGCTTAAGAGAAGGGGTGTGTTCTAAGGCGTTCCCTATTCATGCTAACCCACGTGAAGCCGCTGGCGAGCCGTTTACGACTGAGCTGATAGCCTGTCCTTTGAAATCGGTTGATGTTGCTTTAGATGATGCTACTTATGGGAATGTTCTATTTAGTACTCAACAGCAAAATTATTTGAAGAAAATCTTTGCAGATGGAGTCTGTGACTATTCCGGTTAAGTAAGCCCTGAATTATCAATTACACCTGGTTTTTCAATAGAAAAACACAGGTGAATCGGGTTATTGCGTCATCTCTAGCGAATGAATAGCAAGCATTGCTTCTTCGTTCGTGGGTATGACTCTGATTTTTATTTTAGATCCGCTTTTGCAGATTAACGGCTCCCCGTTTTGATTCGCTTGGGGTGAGAATGTTGCTCCGAGCCATCTGCAGCGGTTCAGAATGCGTTCTCTGACATCCGCATCATTTTCACCAACGCCACCGGTGAAAACTATCTGCTCTAGGCCTTCTAATGCTGCCGATAGGCGCCCAACCTCTAAAGCAGCCCTGTAACAAAACATCTCTATTGCATGTTCCGCTTCTGGGCTATTTTCATTATGTAGCTCCAGCATATCAGAACTAATACCAGAGACGCCTAACCAGCCGCTCTGTTTGTAAATCAACGTCTCCAACTCGTCCGCACTCATATGGTGGTGCCGTTGAAGATAGAGTAAAACGCCAGGGTCAATACTGCCGCAACGACTACCCATTGGAAGACCATCGACGGCGGTGAAACCCATCGATGATGCAATAGATTGTCCATTTTTGATAGCGCACATGCTGGCCCCTGCGCCTAGATGGCAGACAATGGTATTGAGAGGTGTATCGTTTAGCTGAGAGAGTTGTCGTTGAATGAATTCGTAAGATAAACCGTGAAAACCATATCGATGAATTCCTTCATCAGTATACTTTTTAGGTAAAGCATAGTTTTGCTCTAACTTAGATTGCCCTGCATGAAACATCGTATCAAAGCAGGCAATTTGAGGCAGCGATGGCGCTAGTTTTCTACATGCACTGATCAGCCGGATATTATAAGGTTGATGCAACGGTGCAAGTGGAATGAATGCAGAAAGCTGTTCTATAACCTGATCATCAATCAGGCAAGGCATACTGAAAGTATTTCCGCCATGTACAATGCGATGACCGATTGCTTGCAATTGGTTGTCAGGCAGGGCTTGCTGGAGCCAATTTAAAATAGTTTGAAGGCTCGCTTGGTGGCGCTCTTCCGGTTTTACGGAAGAGAAATCGGGCGCACCGTTTTCTAGCATTTTTCCTTCTGCATCGTAGGCGCTGAAAGATGCGGTATTTAAAATATTACCAAGCTTAAAACTATATTTAAGCGTTAAATTACCTTGGATCAATTCAAACAACGCGCACTTTAGGCTCGAAGAGCCTCCGTTGACTGTCAGTATTGTCTGCATCTTATTTATTTCTATGGTGGACCATATGGGAAGCTAGGGCGCACGAGGCTAAACGGGCCAATGTTTTATCTGATCGACTTGTTAGGATGATAGGTACTTTCGCACCTAAAGCGATACCAGCCGATTTTGCATTAGCCAAATAAATTAGCTGTTTAGCGATCATGTTAGCGGCTTCCAGGTCTGGAGCCAGTAAAATATCTGCGTCACCTGATACCGTTGAAACGATGTGTTTATCAATCGCGGCTTGTTGCGATATAGCATTATCAAACGCTAAGGGCCCGTCGATGATTCCACCTGTTAATTGCTCTCGATCGGCCATTTTACATAATGCAGCGGCATCAATGGTGCTTTGAATGTTTGGCTTAACTTTCTCTACCGCTGATAGTACGGCTACTTTGGGGGTTTCAACACCAAGAGCACGACAGAAGTCGATAGCGTTTTGTGTGATATCACGTTTGCAATGAAGGTCAGGAACGATATTAATAGCGGCATCAGTGATAACTAACGGCTTGTGGTAATTTGGTACATCAAATACGAATACGTGACTTAATCGACGCTCTGTACGAATCCCTTTAGTTTTATGCACAACTGCGCGCAGTAGCTCTGACGTGCCGAGGTGGCCCTTCATCAGTGCTTCTGACTCACCTCTTTTGACCATTTCACAGGCAATTTCAGCGGCGGCGTGACTGTGTTCTGTATTTATGATTTCAAAATTGCTGATGTTTAGATTTTGCTCTTCCGCAACCGCTCGGATTTTAGTTTCAGGACCTACTAGCGTTGGAATGATCAGGTCATGCTCAGCTGCTTCGACGGCACCGATTAAGCTATTGCTGTCGACTGGATGTGCAACAGCGGTTCGAATCGGACGTGCTTTTTCAGCTTGCTGTATGAAAAATTCGAGTTGATCATGAAGTGGTGGTTTATCTTGAATAACCATTGAGGCCTCTGAATCTTTATCAAAAAGTAACATGCAGCTACCCATTTATAATGCTAAGGAAGAATAAAAGGATAACTTTAGTCTATTACTTGATTATGACGCGGTGCAGCATAAATGCCACTGATATATATCAGTTATAGTTAAGGCTATGAAAATATTAGGTATTTAAAACGCCATTAGAGGCGCGTGATGCTGGCGATTTCAGATAATTAGGCTTGTTCAGTAAAGTAATTCAAACAAAATGGTCTGTTTTTTAGTAGGGATATAATGGTATAAATGACCTATATTAAGTAGGTGTTCCTTTTGGGAGAGATAGGATGCAGCAAACCATCTTTGTGGTTGATGGCAGTTCAACAATACGGACGTTTTATAAAGCAGTGCTTGAAGGGGCTGGGTATAGGGTTAAGCTTCACCAAACGGGGGAGAGCTGCTTTAAGGCACTCAATTTTGAGATACCAGACCTTATTCTTATGGGAGCAGAGCTCCCTGATACCGAGTGTGTTGCTTTATCTGGAAAGATAAAATCCCAACCTGAGTTTTTACTGGTTCCTATCATTGTTGTCTCTTCTATCCGGTCTATGGAATTAAAACGTTGCTGTTTTCAAGCGGGCGTTACCGATTTTATTCTCAAAAACTGCACTCAGACTTTCCTTTTAGAACGTGTTGAGAATGTTATTCAGCGAAAGGAAACGTTGCAGTTCAGTCAGCATATTGCTGGGCAGCGCTTTAAGGTACTTGTTGCAGAAGATAGTGTTGCTCTGCTTGCATTATACGGTCAGATGCTTGAACAGCTCGGTTGTGACCCCGTGCTTTGTTCTAATGGTCATGAAGCTTGGGCTACCTTGCGACAGCATGATGATTTCGATCTTATAATGACGGATATGGAAATGCCTGAAATGGATGGGCACGAGTTTACGCATTTAGTGCGTTCTTGCTCAACCTACGATCAGATTCCATTGATTGTCGTTACCCAGCATGATCAAGAAGATCTTTTATGCGAACTGTTGAACGATGGTGCGAGTGATTATATTACTAAGCCGTTTAGTCACGAGGAGCTACGTGCTCGTATAGGTTCTCATCTAAGAACTCGTCATTTGTATAAAGAGCAGCAACGCCTTAACCGAGAATTAAGTGAAGTAAATAGCTATCTAGAGGATCGGGTACGTGAGCGAACTCAGGAACTCTATGAAGCTAATATTGAAACGATAAAAAAGTTAGCGTTAGTTTGCGATTATAAAGATCTAGATACCGGCAATCACATAAATCGGGTTAAAGAGTACTGTGAAGAGCTCGGTAAGGCGATTGGTTTATCTCCTGAAGTTATTCGGCGCTTAGGTTATTCCAGTATGATGCATGATGTGGGAAAAATAACCACGCCCGATCGCATTTTGAATAAACCAGGCCCCTTAGATGATGATGAGTGGGAGGTTATGAGATTGCACCCTTCTGCGGGCTCAAAAATTTTAGGTGAGAGTGCATTTTTTAATATGGCGCGTGATATCGCGCAGTATCACCATGAGAAGGTTGATGGTTCAGGTTACCCAAAAGGGCTGGTAGGTGATGAAATACCTTTGGCTGCGCGTATCGTTGCAGTTGTTGATGTATTTGATGCACTGGTCTCTAAACGTAGCTATAAAAGTGCTTGGAGCGACCAAGAGGCGGTTGACGAATTAAAGCGGATTGCTGGGACTCATTTGGATAAGCGTTTGGTGGATATTTTTGTGTCTTTACTGGAAAACGGGGAATTAAATTATATCCGTAAGCAGTATCCAGAAGCTAAGCCAACGCTTATATGATTGTGTTTGTTGCTGCAAAAGGGCTGTATCAAAGCCCTTTTTTTGATTAGGCTGAATCTGTTAAATCAGGTTGTCTTTGTAACTTTGGCTTCGAAAGCCTACTGTACTGGGTAGGTGTTCCGTTTCTATTAATGTCTCCATCTCTTTAGCTGTAATCGGCTTGTTAAATAGATAGCCTTGTCCAATATCGCAACCAAAATCTCTTAGCATCGCTAACTGTTCTTCATCTTCAATTCCTTCAGCGACCACTTTCATTTGCAGTGCATGAGCCATTGTAATGATGGTATGTGTTAAGGTGGCATCGCCTTGATTGGTTACCATATCTTTAACAAATGCACGGTCAACTTTTAGGGTGGAAACTGGGAAGGTGGTTAAGTAACTCAGCGAACTGTAGCCCGTTCCAAAATCGTCGATCGTAAGCGAAGTTCCTAAATCAAGCAGTTTTTCTAAACGTGGTAAAAGTTTATTTATATTTTCAGCTAATAAACTTTCTGTGATCTCTAATTCGAGGTTTGCCGGTTTTATACCGCTGTCATTAATGACATTTGAGACCATATTTACGACGCTATCATCGTTAAGTTGTCTTACGGATAAATTAACGGCCATACGTAATGGTCGGTCACAAAACTTTTGAAACTCTATTAAGTCTGTACATGCTTGGCGTAAAGCAAATTCTCCGAGTTCATTAATTACGCCAATCTCTTCAGCAATTTCAATGAATTCAAAGGGACCAACAGGGCCTAATATCGAGCTATTCCAGCGCATTAGGGCCTCAAAACCCATGATGCGGCCTGTATCAATATCATTTTTACTTTGGTAAGCCATGTAAATTTCATTGCGGTCTAAAGCTAACCTGAGTTCGGTTTCAATTGTGTGTTTACGTTTTAAGCGACGCTCTAACTCATGATCGAAAAAGCTGTAACGATTGCGGCCATCTTTCTTGGATTCAAAAAGTGCTATATCAGCGAATTTAACCAGGCCAACGACATCGTTATTGTCTTCAGGGTAGCGAGAAATACCAATGCTGACAGAGATGAAAATCTGCTTGCCTTCAATCAGTACTGGCGTTTCCACATCACGCAAAATTTTACTGGCTAGCGCTTCAACTTCATCGTTCTCGGTATACGTGGTGTAGACTAAGAATTCGTCACCACTAATATGACAAATTTGAGCTTTTCCTTTGCAGCTTTTTACCAGCCTGCCCGCAACGAGCTGAAGTAATTGGTCACCGATCATATGACCAAATGTATAATTCACGTTTTTGAAATTATCAATATCTAAATAGAGAACTGCGACCTGTTTTTTGGTTTTCCAAGCGTTCTGCAATTCTCTTGTAAGGTTTTCATTGGCCCGTCTTCGGTTTGGCAGGCCTGTAAGCGGATCAAAGTTCGCTTGTTTGTATAGCTTAGCTTCAGCTTGTTTTCGGCCGCTAATATCTTGCACCACCGTGACGTAATGAGTGATTTCATCGCTGGGGTTTGTAATATGGCTGATAGAAAAGGAATACCATTTACCATCATACTCGGTTTTTCGTTCGCCAAACCAGTTGCCGCTCAGTGTTATCTCTTTGCTAATTTTGGGCAAATCATCGGTTAAAATTGTGTAGGGAGGATAATCAATAATGTTATGCCCTTTAGCCTCGTCGCGGGCATTAGGTCTTGCATTGGCAAGATCAAAATGGCTATTAGCGTATTCAATACTCCAGTTATTATCGGTAATCACTACGCTGTTAGGGCTTTGTTCGATAGCTTTTGAAAGTTTGTGAACATTACCTTCTGCCTTTTGGCGAGCTTCAGTCATTTTACGGCTAAGTTGTAATGCGATGCGATAAGCGAGTAGGGCAGCAAACAGAAACAGTACGAATACAATCGCAACAGGCTGCATTCGTTCAAGCCATGCCGTCCACAGTTTTGCTACGGGGTGTGAATTTAACGTGATAAGTTGGTATTCAGGTATATAGCCAACGTTGGCAAGAACTTGTTCCCCTTTTACTTCTAATTCAATACCTTGCTTGGTTTTACCTGATTGTAAATTATATTGGATGTTTGAAGCTGTTTCGGTCGAGAGGCGCCATCCAAAAAGGTCTGACACAAATCCTTTGGGTACAGGGTAGGACATACGTACTTGTCCTCGCTCACCCAAGAGCCAGATAGTATTGCCATCAGGGCTGATGAAGTTCTTCATCAGAGATTGTTCGCCTTGTACTTTATAGAAGGCGACGACAATATTCTGAACTTCTTTTTTATCATTCAAAACAGGAACGTAAAAAGGCAGATAAGATTCGCCGAGAATGCCTGCTCTATGTAAATAGCCAATTTGCGCTGTCTGACTGGTTCTAACACGTTCAATGACTGTCGCGCTTTGTGAGGAAAGCTTGGGGGCTGTAATGCTTCCTTTGCTGATTAATGCGTTGCCTTGTAGATCAATAAGTGAGTATACAATCGCTTCATCTGTAGCGGAGATCAAATAGTCAAATACATTGATCAATGATCGCGACTGTAATTTTGGAGTGATAAAACGTGACTGTACTGTTTTAACAATAAGTCGGGTTTGATGATCAAAAAAACTACGGCTTTGGTTTATTAGTGTTTGGTTTTGTTTAAACAGCTTTTCAAACTCGGTACTTTTTACATCCTTCCAAAGTGCATAGCTGAATACGATAAGTGCGGATAATAAGATTATCGATAGAATAGTGAATAGTATTTTGAGTGGTTTAATCCCATCGTTTTTTATCATAAACACTTACCTTATACCGCTGTCCGTTGCAGTTGAAAATTGTATCTGTTCACTATAGCAAACCACTTTAGGTAATTGAGCGCCGAGTTTGAAAAAAAATGAATAATTATCTAATAATTGATTTGCCTTTGAGGTACTTCCTTTTTTATTGTTTTTTACTTGCTAAAAATGCTTTTTGCTTCGTCAATCTTTAGATTTCCCTGAAAATTAAGAAATTTTGCCCTTTTGCCGGTGACAATATAATTCTAATAGTATGAGTGAAGCTATAGAGGGTAGAATAATGAACGTGGTTACAGTACCTGCTTTTAAAGGCTTGGCTTATTCTAAATTTGACAAGGAAGCTTTTCAAAGTGAAGCAATGGAATTGATGGCACAGTATGCAATTAAGGTGAATGCATACTGTGCTTTAGTGTGAAGAATTGAGGAGCTCCTACATGGGATTATTGATTGATTGGTTTTTAGACTTTTGGGATAACATGCCTGGAGGCAAAATTAGTAGGGCTTTCGTTGCGGCAGTGTTGCTTGTGATCGTTGTCTCGCTACCCTTAGGTGTTTATTGGAGCATTATGCCTAATGCTTTTGATCCAGCTTCCGAAGCAAAAGCAGATGCTGAAAACCAAGGTGTTGAGCTTTCAACGGGCTATACGTCTGTTTATACCTTGCACCGTGTGATGGATACTTTGCTTCATAAGCCGGGTGGTTACATCAGTAATGACAAAATTCCGCCTGGGATCTGGTTAGATAATATTAGTAATTGGGAATTTGGTGTACTTGTGCAGTCGCGCGATTTTGCGCGTGCTATGCGTAAGGATTTCAGTCGCTCGCAGTCTCAATCTGTTGAGTATTCCGCATTAACGGTTGCCGAACCACGGTTTCATTTTGATTCAAATAGCTGGCTTTTACCTTCAACTGAATCCCAATATAAAGAGGGGTTAGAAGCACTTTTAAGTTATCAGGCCGCGCTATCAAACACAGAACAGTCTGAAGCACAGTTCTATGCTAGGGCAGATAATCTTAATAACTGGTTGGGAGATGTACAAACGCGTTTAGGGAGTTTATCTCAGCGTTTGAGTGCGAGTGTTGGTCAGAAACGTCTGAATACCGATTTAGCAGGTGATCCTGCTGCCGAACAATCAACAATATCTGCTAATGAGACAGAAGTTAAAACGCCATGGTTGGAAATTGATGATGTCTTTTATGAGGCACGCGGTTCAGCTTGGGCTCTCTTGCACATTCTAAAAGCGATAGAGCATGATTTTGGTCCGGTACTAGATAAGAAAAATGCTCGGGTTAGTTTACGTCAAATTATTAGAGAACTAGAAGCGACCCAAGAAACAGTGTGGAGCCCTACGATTCTAAATGGTGGCGGTTTTGGATTGTTTGCCAATCACTCGTTGGTGATGGCTAACTATATATCGCGTGCAAATGCATCGATTATCGATCTTCGGGAATTGTTGGCTAGAGGGTGAGCCATCGTTTCTAGCAAGAACATGTTTTTTAATAAATAGGGGGCATTTAGCCCCCTATTTTTATAGCAAGGTCTACACTTAATAGGAGTGTATTGAGAGGAGAGTTGTATGCCTCGTCGTTTTATTAGACACCCTGCCAGCATCCCGATTCAGATCTGTAGCCATGCAGCTTCCCATAGATATCATGCCCAGAGCGTTACCACGCATGATGTGAGTGCGGGTGGATTGTCTTGTGAATCGGATCAATTGATGACAGTCGGGGAAGCCGTTGAGGTAGAGATATCATTGGAATATCCACCCTTTAAGACAATTGGTCATGTGGTTTGGTGTAAAGGGCAAGGGGATGGATATATTGTAGGTATAGGTTTTGCTGATTTGGCAACGGCTTATGCTGTCAGGATGGTAGAACAGATTTGTTATATCGAGGAGTATCGGCAGAAAATACTGAAAGAGGAGGGGCGAGAGTTAACTTCTGAGGAAGCCGCATTAGAGTGGATCTCTAAACATGCGGCTGACTTCCCACAGAACCTACATTGAATAAAGAGCAGTATTGTTAATGGTTATTAGCCATAACGATACTGATCATCATAATTATAGAAGCGGTTTAACTTTTATATTCTGCTCTTTTTTAATAAGCCATTCGCCTTCAATAAATTCGATAGTCAGGCGCTTTAAGGTGTTATCTTTGTAGCCATTAGCGGCTTCATAGCTAAGCCAGAAATCCAATTTTACTTGGGTTTCTGTTTGTTGAATGTTTGTGAAAACATCTCGATTTAGCTTAATCCATTTAGGTTTATTGAGGGCATCAAAACGTTTCTTCAACCAGCGTTGGTGTGTTTTATATGCACCATTAAAGCCTGGCGCATAGTAAGCGATATAGGCATCATGGTTTTGTGCTTGCCACGCTTCTTGCCAATGTTCTACCACAGCAATAGCCGCATCTGTTGCTTGATCTGGTTTCGTCGTTTCGATCTGGGGCGCTACCGCCGCTATCTCATCGGAATTGGTTTCAGGAGACACACCGTTTGAATTTTCCTCGATGGTATCGGTATCGGTATCGGTATCGGTATCGGTATCGGTATCGGTATCGGTATCGGTATCGGTATCGGTATCGGTTGCAGCCCCTGCTATAGGTAAAGCTGCATCGTCTTTAGGGGGGATATCAACGATAAGTTCGCTTTTGGTAGCTGGTAGTTCGTCTGGTGTCTCTATAGTCTCTTTAATAGCTGAAGGCGTAGGGGCTTTATTGATTAATTGTTTCTGCTGTTGTTCTGCCTTTGCTTCTAATAAGGCGAGTTTAAGCCGGTTATTTTCAACGACGGCTTCAGTTAACTCCTGCTCTAACAGAAGTAATTTTATTTTCACTTCGGTTTGAAACTGATCTTGGGGTAATTCCGTTAGGTCTTGGATGGCTATTTGAGATTTATCAATACTATCAGCACTACTTGTCTCGATGGCTGCAATAGGTGCAGGCGTTTCTTCTTCTGCCGTAGGTGCCGATATAGGTATTATCGAAGTAGTTTCCTGCTTGACTGTTTCGGTGTTGTCTTGAGTATTGCTTGCTTCAAGTACAGGCAGTAATGATGGGTCGCTATCATCTACTACTGAGGTTGATGCATCTGAGATTGCTACGGTGGTTCTACTTGGCGGTATTATTTTGTTCGTCGCTACTGGCTCAGGCGTGGAGGCTGGAGCTTCTGCAAAAACCGGCGGAAGAGCTTGAGTTTGTTCTTTCGAGGGAGTTGCTATCGAGGGTGGCTTCTCAGAAAAAATGAAATGATTTATACCGACGCCCAAGGCTAAGATAAAAGCAAAAGCGATAGCAATTGTCACTGAATGGTTTGAATGAAGGGGTTTCATATTGCGTTCGGTGTTACTGAAATCCCGCATTGTAATCACATCTTTATGAATCAAAGGGAGTAGCAACGCTTTAAGACGGCTAATGCGGCCCTCTGTTTGCTCAATCATCATAAAATCTGTGCCGATTTCATACGGTGTTGGCTGTATGCCTTTCACTGTAGAGAGATAGTAAATGTATCCCTCGATATCATCGGTGTGCAATGGGTCTAGCGTGACTTCAGTTTTAATCCAATTATGAAAGTCCGCTTCGGGTGTCCCTTCTGTATGAATGACTAGGTAATCCTTACGGATTATGACTAGTTTTATTGCGCCAGCAGTTGTTTCTGAGGTTTGGCATAACTGCTTTAAAGCTTCAGCAACTTCAGGAGAAGAGTGAATCGCTTCCTGATCTATCACCACTAAACAGTATTGCCCAGCATCTTTTGTATTGCGGAGGGCACGAATAAGTTCTTTCTTTTGTTTGGGGACTGAAAGAGAATCGGCAAGCTTTGCGTAGAATTGAGATGTCTTATTGATCGCTGTTGTGAAAGATACAACAGGCACACCTTTATGCTGATATTCACCAATCAGTTCAGACACTAAGGTGGTTTTACCTGTGCCTTCTACGCCTTTAAGAATGACGGAGTTTTCTTTATTGAGAGCTTCACGCAGAGCGTCTAATGCCTTTCTATACCCTTTATGGCGAAAAGGTGCAGAGAAGGAAGAAGAGTCATTCTGTTCTAATCCGTGATTATTCTCAGCTTGGAGCTGATTTTCCTCTAACATAGGTATTGCTGATTCTCTGTGATGATGCTGAACGCTTCAATATTGGCTGTAATTATATTCTCTTTGGATACTACTTCCAATTACAGAGTGTATAGATTAAAGGTTATAAGATTGCCCAATAAGTCTATCTTATTGGGCTTAACCTAAACTGAGTGGTCATTGCTCAATGGCTGTTTTTAGCTGGTCTTGATAGGGAGGCCAGCCCATCGCTTTGCCACCCAATAAGTGTAAATGGATATGATAGACGGTTTGCCCACCATCCTGATTGCAATTGAAAACGGTACGATAGCCGTTTTCAGAAAAACCTAGTTGTTTTGCTATTGTTGCAGCGCTTTTTACCATATGCCCCACCAGCGCAGAATCACCCTCTTCAATGTCATTGAGGGTTGAAATGTGCTTGCGAGGGATAATTAATGCGTGCGTAGGTGCTTGTGGGCTGATGTCATTAAAGGCAATAACCTGATCATCTTCGTAAATAATTTGAGCAGGTATCTCTTTATTAATGATTTTACAAAACAGACAATCCATATTCATCTCACAAGAAACTTTAATTTCTAGCAGTATAAGAGAATTTTTCGGCTAAAACACTTAAATTAAAGTGCCAGACTCTTCTAATGGTGATTGCTCTGGGCAATGGTATCTTACTGATACTGTGCCATCAGTGTGAATCGATTCAAGATGGATGTCGAAGCCCCATAGACGGTGAATATGGCGCAAAACCTCCCCTGAAACATCACTAAGTGGTTGCTTGTTATGCATGAAGTGCCTGAGGGTTAAACTTCGATCCCCGCGCACATCTACGCTGTATACTTGGATGTTGGGCTCTCTATTACCTAAATTGTATTGAGCGGCCAAATCTTCACGTACCTGCCTATATCCTGATTCGTTATGAATGGCTGTGACCGCTAAATTCGGTTTTTCTGCATCATCCATAATGGTAAAGAGCCTGAGCTCTCGGATTAAGTGAGGTGAAAGGAACTGAAGAATGAAACTTTCGTCTTTGTAATTCCGCATGGCGTAATCGAGCGTTTTTTTCCAGTCGGTTCCTGCAATATCAGGGAACCATTCTCGATCTTCTGGCGTCGGATTTTCACAGATTCGTTTTATATCTTGCATCATGTTGTAACCCAAAGTGTAGGGGTTTAATCCATTAAAATATGGGCTATCGAATGGCGGTTGATAGACAACGCTAGTATGTGAATGGAGAAATTCCATCATAAAGCCATCGGTGACTAAACCTTCATCATGGAGTTGGTGGAGTAATGTGTAGTGCCAAAAGCAAGCCCAACCTTCGTTCATTACTTGGGTTTGTTTTTGAGGGTAAAAATATTGGGCGACTTTTCTGACTATTCGGACAATCTCTCGTTGCCAGGGTTCTAGTAACGGAGCATTTTTCTCTATGAAATAGAGTATGTTTTCTTCCGGGTCTTTTGGGAATAATACGGCTTCAGGATTGGCTTCTTCCTCTTTTTTGGGAATAGTATTCCATAGGTCGTTAATATGGCGTTGAATATATTCTTCTCGGGCCTGTTGGCGCTCTTTTTCTTCATCTGTCGTGAGTGGTTGTGGGCGTACGTATCGATTTACGCCGTAGTTCATTAAGGCGTGGCAGGAATCTAACAATTCTTCGACAGCACTGACGCCGTGGCGTTCTTCGCATTGGCTAATGTAGCTCTTGGCGAAGAGTAAGTAGTCAATGATGGCCGATGCATCTGTCCACGTTTTAAAGAGATAATTTCCTTTAAAGAATGAATTATGCCCGTAGCAAGCGTGTGCGATGACAAGTGCTTGCATCGTAATCGTATTTTCTTCCATCAGATACGAGATGCAGGGGTTGGAATTTATGACTATCTCATAAGCCAATCCCATACGACCGCGTTTATAATTTTGGTGCGTTTCTACAAACTGTTTACCAAACGACCAGTGATTGTAATTGAGTGGCATACCAATCGATGCGTAGGCGTCCATCATCTGTTCTGATGTGATCACTTCAATTTGGTTGGGGTAGGTGTCCAATCCAAATTCTGCTGCAATACGGCCAATTTCTTGATCATATTTGGCGATGAGTTCAAAGGTCCATTCTGAGCCGGTAGAGATGGGTTGTTTATTCATGTGGCCCCCTCAACTTTTTTCTCAAATAAACTACGAAACACAGGAAAAATATCGGCAGGTTCTCTGATCTGTTGCATAGCAAAGCATTCAGCCCAAGCTGAGCTTAATTTTTCATATTCATGCCATAAGTTCTGGTGTGGCCCAGTCGTGATTTCAACATATGCAAAATATTGCACGGTATTGAGAATACTGTTACTTAAAACCTGAGAGCACTTACTGGAATCACCATCCCAGTTATCACCATCTGAGGCTTGGGCGACATAAATATTCCAATCAGAAGGAGAGTAACGTTTTTCGATTATTTCAGATGTGAGGTCGAGTGCACTAGAAACTATGGTGCCACCGGTTTCTCTCGAATAGAAAAACTCTTCTTCATCCACCTCTTTAGCATGCGTATGGTGACGAACAAAAACGACCTCAATTTGTTTGTAATTCCTTTTAAGAAATAGATACAGCAAAATAAAAAAGCGCTTTGCCATATCTTTTATGCTTTGTGTCATTGAACCAGAGACGTCCATGATACAAAACATAACTGCTTTACTTGAGGGGACTGGGACTTTGATAAGGTTGTTGTACTTGATATCAAAGTCATCCAAAAATGGTACGCTTTTAAGCTTTTTATTCAGCGATTCAATCTCTTTGTGAAGCGCATGGATTGTCTTTTTTATCTCGTCATTTGGTAGCAGAGGTTCCAGTTCTGAAATCTCTTTCTTGAGGGCTCTGATTTTTCGGCGGTCCTTGCCCGATAGGGCGATTCTGCGTGCGTGCGCGGCTTTCAATGAACGGACAATATGTATTTTGTCTGGGCTGCCCGCATTGGTGAAGCCTGCGCGCCTTGTTTCGTATTGTGTTGTATTGTTTAGCTGCTTTTTGACGAGATAGGGCAGTTCTAGGCCATCAAACATGAAATCTAAGAACTCTTCTTGATTTATCTGGAACGTAAATTCGTCCTCTCCCTCTCCTTGATTACTTGCTTTACCTTGTCCCGATCCCCCACCTGAGCCTCCTTGCGGGCGTTGAAACTCATCACCTACAACAAATTCTTTATTGCCCGGGAATACTTTGTTTTTAATACCTCCTTCACCGTGATGAAAAACAGGCTCAGAGATATCTCTTCTTGGGATCGTTACATTGCCTCCCTGGTCAATCTCTTTGATTGAACGGGTATTAACGGCATCTTCTACGGCATCTTTGATATGCTTCTTATAGCGACGAAGAAAGCGCTGGCGATTCACCGTGCTTTTGTTTTTTGAGTTGAGGCGGCGATCTATGATGTAACTCATACTTCTTATCCCCGAAGACGGCCCGTACAATAAGATGTACTTATCAATCGGGCAGGCCTTTGCCCGATTGTATGGCGTTATATTGCCCGTTCGTTTTTACTGCGATTTTCTGACTCGGATATACCATTCAGACAGTAAACGAACTTGTTTTTCAGTGTAGCCGCGTTTAATCATCCGTTTAACGAATTCACCATGCTTGTTTTGCTCATCGCTAGATCCTTTGGCATTAAAGGAAATAACAGGTAGGAGGTCCTCTGTATTGGAGAACATCTTTTTCTCGATAACGGAACGCATTTTTTCGTAGCCCATCCACGATGGATTTTTGCCATTGTTATTGGCGCGGGCACGTAGGACAAAATTAACTATTTCGTGTCGGAAGTCTTTCGGGTTACTTATACCCGCAGGTTTTTCAATTTTTTCTAGTTCTTCGTTGATTGCTTGGCGATCTAATATGTCACCCGTTTCAGGATCTCGATATTCCTGATCTTGAATCCAAAAGTCCGCATAGGTGACGTATCGGTCAAAAATATTTTGACCATATTCCGAGTAGGATTCTAAGTATGCGGTTTGTACTTCTTTACCAAGGAATTCTATATATTTTGGCGCTATATACTCTTTTAAAAAGCCAAGATAACGCTCTTGTGTTTCAGCAGGAAACTGTTGTTGCTCAATCTCTTTTTCTAGCACATATAAAAGATGTACTGGATTAGCCGCTACTTCAGATGGATCAAAGTTGAAAACTTTGGACAATATCTTAAAAGCAAATCGAGTGGATAATCCATCCATCGCTTCATCGACTCCTGCAGCATCTTTATACTCTTGCATCGATTTTGCTTTCGGGTCGGTATCTTTAAGATTTTCACCATCGTATACACGCATTTTTGAGAATAAGCTGGAGTTTTCTGGTGCTTTCATGCGTGATAAAACGGTGAATTGCGCCAGCATATTGAGTGTGTCTGGGGCGCATGGGGCGTTATATAATGAGCTGTTTTCGAGGAGTTTTTCATAGATATGAATCTCTTCGGCTATGCGGCAGCAGTAAGGCACTTTCACAATATAGATACGATCTATAAAAGCTTCGTTTGTTTTATTATTTTTAAAGGTTTGCCACTCAGATTCATTTGAGTGCGCTAACAAAATACCATCGTATGGAATGGCTCCCATTCCTTCGGTGCTATTGTAGTTGCCTTCTTGGGTCGCAGTCAGTAGTGGATGAAGTACCTTAATAGGCGCTTTGAACATCTCTACAAACTCCATCATCCCCTGGTTTGCTCTACATAATGCGCCAGAAAAGCTATATGCGTCGGGGTCGTGCTGTGGGAAATCCTCAAGTTTTCGAATATCCACTTTACCGACGAGGCTTGAAATGTCTTGGTTGTTTTCGTCACCAGGTTCGGTTTTCGCAATCGCTATTTGATCTAGAATTGAAGGATAAAGTTTTACAACCCTGAATTTAGAAAGGTCTCCTCCATATTCATGCATCCTTTTTACAGCCCAAGGGGACATGATGCCTTTAACGTAGCGGCGCGGAATACCGTATTCTTGCTCTAGAATCTCGCCATCTTCTTCTGGTTTAAAAAGCCCAAGTGGAGATTCAAAGACAGGGGAGTCTTTAATCGCATAGAACGGGATATTCTGCATTAGATACTTTAAGCGTTCAGCAAGAGACGATTTACCGCCCCCAACGGGGCCTAATAAATAGAGTATTTGTTTACGCTCTTCGAGCCCTTGAGCAGCGTGTTTAAAGTAGGAAACAATGTTTTCTATAGCATCTTCCATACCGTAGAATTCACTAAAAGCAGGGTAGCGCTTTATGAGCTTATTCGAAAAAATTCTACTTAATCTTGGATCGGCCGCAGTATCAACCATCTCTGGTTCACCGATGGCTTTTAACATTCGTTCAGATGCATCCGCATAGATTGTTGGGTCTTGCTTACATAATTGGAGATATTCGTCCAAGCTGTATTCTTCTTGCTGAACAGAATCATAGCGGGCTTTATAGTGGTCAAAGATACTCATACACATCACCTTTCTTCAGCCTAGTTTTGCTATGGGCTACGGGTTAACTCTATATAAAAATCTTCCTACTTATTGTAATTGTAGTTCACAATTTCGAACTCTGGATATTTGTTTATCTTTCTTTGTTTAATTTTCTAAAAAATATAATCTCATGATTTATAAGGGATTATGTCGTTTCTTGTTGTAGGTCATTTAGAATGGCCATTAAAAAACGAGCGGCCTCTCCGCCGGTCAGTGCTCTATGATCAAAGCTTAGTGACAGGGGCATTATTCGTTGAATGATGATCTCATTGTTTACGACCCTGGGCTCTTGCCTGATCACTCCGGCTCCTAGAATAGCGACCTGAGGCGGGACAATAATCGGGTTGGCGTATCGCCCCGCAATAGTGCCAAAATTACTCAGGGTAATCGTTGCGCCTTGTAGTTCTTTCGCTGGGATTGTTCGATTCTTCACATCTTCACGAAGTAAATTTAGGCCGTTTCTCAGATCTGCCTGATCTCGGTTACCTATATCCCTTAAAACGGGAACAAAAAGTCCTTGTGGAGTATCCACTGCAACACCGAGGGTTATTGTTGAATGCATCCTTCTACTGAGGGATGAACTATCAAACCATGCGTTAAATTCAGGCACCTTCTTACAGGCTTGAGCGATCGCGTGGATTAGTCTAAATGTGATGTCGGTACTCTCTGGCCAAATATCGATATTGGCGTCTTCATTAATGGTCACGGGGACTATTTCTTGATGAGACTTAATCATGGCGAGGGCCATGTGTTTGCGAACCCCCTTTAAGGGGCTCGCTTTACCGTGTGTTCTATCTAGTTTGGCTGATTTTTCAACGTCTGAAGGCGTTATAAGGCCATTCTGGCCGCTGCCTTTTATTTGGTTTAAGTCAATATTTAAGCGCTTAGCAAGCGCGCGTACTGCAGGGGTCGCCTTGTTTTCATTCCTTATATGGCTACTACTGTTCGGCGAACCGATGATAAATTCATCGGTGGTGGCGGTCTGTTCTTGAGCTTGAGGGATCTCGCCAACGACGGTTCCGGCATCACTTTCTTCATCTCCCTCAAACTCCAGAAGGGGTTCGCCAGTATGAATTGTGTCACCGGGTTGCCCAAATAGATGAGTGACTTTGCCTGTTTGGGGCGAGGGCACTTCAATAATTGCTTTGGCGGTTTCAACAGAAACAAGGATTTGATCGGTTTCCACACACTGACCTTCCGTTATGTGCCATTCTATTATTTCTGCTTCTGGTAAGCCTTCCCCTAGGTCGGGTAATTTGAAATATTTCATACAAACTCCACTGTTTGTTTGACCGCATCAATGATGTCTTGGCTGTTTGGCAGATAATGCTTTTCTAATCTGAAGTAGGGCATGACCGTGTCGTATCCCGTTACTCTTACAACCGGTGCTTGTAGATCAAGCAATGCTTGTTCGGCAACAATGGCTGAGATATCAGCCCCCACTCCCCCTGTTCTCGGGGCTTCATGGATAATGACTAAACGGCCCGTTTTACGTACTGATATCAGAATTGTTTCAACATCTAGGGGGCTAATTGTTGCAACATCAATAACTTCACAATTCACCCCTTCATCGGCCAGGGCCTCGGCGGCTGAGAGTGTTTCTGTGATCATTGCTCCCCAACTAACCAGCGTGATGTCGCTGCCCTCTCTTAAGGTGAAGCAACTGCCTATAGGTAATGCATTAGCGTTGTCTTCGATCTCCTGTTGCTGACTGCGATAGATCCGTTTGGGTTCTAAAAATATGACCGGGTCGGGATCTCGAATAGCGGCCAGTAGCAAACCGTAAGCGCGAGCCGGTGAAGAGGGAACGACAACTTTTAAACCCGGTATATGAGCGAGCAATGCCTCAGTACTTTCTGAGTGATGTTCTGGTGCGTGAATTCCTCCACCGAAGGGTGCCCTTATCACAAGGGGACAGCTTAGGCGGCCTCGTGTCCTATTTCTTAATCGAGCTGCATGACAAATAATTTGTTCGAGCGCAGGGAAGATAAAGCCCATAAATTGGATTTCAGCAATAGGTTTAAGTCCTTGGCTTGCCATGCCTATACTGACGCCCGCTATCATGGTTTCTGCAAGCGGAGTATCCATCACCCTTTTCAGCCCAAATTCATCACGAAGATTTGCAGTGGCCCTAAAAACACCACCATTAACACCAACATCCTCACCCAGAATGACCACTTCTTTGTCTTTTCTCATTTCAGAAGCCAGTGCTAAATTTACTGCTTCAAGCAGGCAGACATTGTGTTTCATGACGATTCTCCTTCATAGTGGCTTCCCCCTTGCATCGCTTTGACGATGGCCCAGTCTTTTTGTTCGATTAACTGGTTGTTGGGTTCGGCATAAAGGTAATCAAAAATTGAATCAATTTTCTGAGGTGATATTTCAATATATTTATTGGCGGCCTCTTGGACTAATTGATGGGTTTCTTGGAGTAAAGCCTGCTCTTTGGATTCATCCCAGAAATTTTGTAGGGCAAGAAAGTTCCTTAAGCGTTTAATAGGATCGCGTTCCCAAGCAGCTTTGAGCTCATCATTAGAACGATACCTAGTCGCATCGTCAGCTGTCGTATGGTCGCCTAGACGATAACTTATGGCTTCAATTAAGGTCGCTCCTTTGCCTTCATGCGCCCGATTTAGTGCATTATTAATAGCTTCGTGCATGGCTATTGGATCATTACCATCTACTTGAATGCCTGGGATACCGGCCGCAACTGCTTTATCAGCGAGTTGGGCTACCGCTGATTGGATTTGACGGGGAATCGATATGGCCCATTGGTTATTATTGATAATAAACACAACGGGTAATTGCCAAACGCCAGCAACATTTAGGGCTTCCATAAAGTCCCCTTTAGATGTGCCACCATCACCGATGAACGTCACCGCGGCACGTTTCTGATTGCGAATTTTAAACGCTGATGCTACGCCACAAGCATGCAAGCTCTGTGTAGCGATAGGGACCGCGTTAGGAAAGTCCTCTCCCATTTGATCAGATGAATTACCGCGCTCATCGCCACCCCAATATAGAAAGGCTTCCTCTAGAGGCATGCCTCTAATGATTTGGCAGGCATGGTTACGATAATAAGGGACTAAAACATCAGAGGGTTTCATGCTCAGTGCTACAGGTACATCAATACCTTCAGAGCCGAGAAGGGAAGCATAGGTACCCAGTTGTCCCGTACGCTGTAGAGCAATCGCTTTTGTATCAAATTGACGAGCAAGTACCATGTAGTGATAGCAACGCAGTAACCAATCAGGTTTGTTGCACCATTCTGGGCAGGGTTGTGATGGTTGGCCTTCTTGGTCTAAATACTGAATCGGTGGCAATGTTTTCATTTTTCTAGCCTCCTGCAGCGTTAACCTGTGGGTTAGGCTGCTGAGTGAAGTTTTTCAGAAGCAGAAATAATCGCTTCGGCTTTTTGATCCGCTATGCGATGAATACTGGAATTGCTGCGTTCAGCTTCTTGATATATTTGTAGTAAAGAGTGGTGTATCTGAAGGACTTTTTGTTTGATGATGGCATGAGGTTGATTGGCGTATTGGAGGGCTACAAAAATCAAGCCGCCAGCATTTATTAGATAGTCAGGGGAATACAATATGCCTTTATCGTTAAGCATATCGCCGTGTTTATCTTCAGCGAGTTGGTTGTTAGCTGAACCGGCAATGATCGCGACTTTTAGTTGTTGAATATGTTGAGTATTGATAATCGCGCCTAAGCCACATGGGCAGAATACATCAGCATTCACTTTATAGATTTCGTCAGGGTCAACGGCGTGAGCAGAGAAGTTTTGTTGGCAAAGTTTAATACGTTCGTTATCTAAATCAGTGACGGTTAAGCGAGCTCCGGCTTGATGCAGTAATCTAGCAACCTCATAACCCACATGACCCAAACCTTGAATGCTAACGTGGACACCAGATAGATTATCTTTGCCTAGCTTGAACTTGGTTGATGCTTTGATGCCTTCGAAAACCCCTAACGCGGTATATGGAGAAGGATCTCCACTCATGCTTGTACAGGTTACCCAGCGGGTTGTTCGACTAATTTGATCCATATCTGTGACTTGAGTGCCGCTATCCATTGCGGTGATATATTCGCCATTCAAGGTATTAATAAACTGCCCGAAACTTTGCATTAAAGCTGCACGATCGAAGTCGTATTCAGGCATGATTAAAACCGACTTAGCGCCACCATGTGGTAGCCCTGCGAGTGCTGCCTTATAGCTCATACCTCTTGCCAGTCTAATGGCATCTGTAATGGCATCATTTTCTTGACTATAGGGGATGAAGCGGCAGCCACCAATAGCGGGTCCACGGCCAGTGGAATGAATAGCAATGATCGCTTTTAGGTCTGTTTCCGCATCGTGGCAGAAATGTAAACGTTGAGTATCGTAGCTTTCCATCTGTTTAAACATCACGGGGTCCTCCGTTAGTGCTCTACAGGAAAACAGCAGTGTGAATTCGCGTTTAACCGATAAATGGATCGCATCTGGCGGTTAATTTGAACTCTGGTGTTGTTTATGAGTCTTTTTTAAAACTCATACCTTTGGAATAGCACATGTTTTGGCAAATTTCCGAAGAGATAATTCAATTTTTTTATTTGTGAGGGGGTGTTTTTGCACCTGCGAGATGGAATAAAAGTGCCGAAAAGTCGAGCAAAAACCTAAAGTTGGTCGGCTTCTAGTCGTAAACGTAGTGCGGATACAAAAAAAACTGCTTTTTTTAATAAAGATATGCCGTATCAGAGTAAATTAAGTCCTATTCCGAGTGAATATGGTTATAATCATTGGTTAAATAAGTATTAGGGTTATTGAGGCAAATGAAAAAGGGATTAGTCTGTTCTCTCGTTGCAATAACAGCATGTTTTTCATTGGTAAATGCATTCGCTGAAGAACGTTTAGACGCTCCATACGGGCTGTCTGAAGGTAACGAAGAGTTGCTACTCAGTGGCCTAAAAAATCTTAGTAGTCACGAACTTGATTCGGCGTTGGTTGATCTGAAACAGTTGACCGAACGCCGCCCTGATTTTCGGTTAGCTCAATTAGTTTATGCCGATATCCTTGCAGCCCAAGCTCAAGGCGAACCCCTTAGCAGTGTTAAAGCGAATAGCCATCAGAAAAAAATTGCTGGGCTAATTTCTGAAGCAAAAGTGCGTTTGTTGATGGAGATGGAAAAGCCTGCGGCGGATATGCTGCCTGCGGATATGCTTAAACTATCAGCCTCTCAAAAACACGCTATTGTTGTTGATACTCGCTTGTCACGATTGTTTCTCTTTGAAAACCGCAATGGCATTCCTGTATTAATAAAAGACTTTTATGCATCCTATGGACGCGGCGGGATTGGTAAAGAGAAGCGGGGTGATCTGAAAACCCCCGTAGGTGTTTACTTTATTACTAGCCGTCTTGAAGATGCAAATTTGCCACCACGATATGGGTCTGGCGCGTTACCACTAAACTATCCTAACGTTTGGGATAAGCGACTTGGACGTACAGGGAGTGGAATCTGGTTACACGGATCTCCTGTTGAAACATACAGCCGTCCACCCAAGGCAAGTGAAGGGTGTATTTCGTTAACGAACCCAGATTTTATCGACCTTGATACGCAAATAAACTTTCAAAATACTCCGGTTCTTGTCGGTCACAATATTCGCTGGATTCATAAGAAAGACTGGTTGGCCCAAAGTGATCGATTCAATAACTTAATTGAACGCTGGGCAGCGGACTGGGAGAGCCTTGACCATCAACGATATATTGGCAATTACGCTTCGGCTTATGATGATGGAAAAAGAACATTTAAGCAGTTCGCAAGTTACAAAAAACGGGTTAATGCTAATAAGCAGTTTATAGATATCGGCTTAAACGACCTTAGCATCTACCGTTACCCTGATAACCCTGACCTAGTTGTTGCTACCTTCGAACAAGATTACAAAAGCAGCAACTTACAAGGTCGCTCTGTTAAACGTCAATATTGGACGTTTGAAGATAATCGCTGGCGAATCGCTTATGAAGGTAAGCCGTCACGTGGTACCCCTTAAGTTAAGAGGAGTTTTTTTTGACTGATTCAGGTTTATCATCTTCTGATCTGCTTTTAAGTAATTTAGATGATCACCAAGTCATCCGGATTGATGGCCGTAAGGTTTGGATGGAAGGCTTGGTTGAGCAGGTAAAGCAGTACCATCCAGAATACCTAGAGTGCAATGGGGTACTTGATTTACAGGGGTTACAACTTGAATTATCAAATTACCTATCTGTTGAGCCAGGTGCTTCATTTATTCAGCAGCAGTTGAAGTCTCAGTTAAACGATGACAGAAAGCTGCTGCTTATCATTAATGTTGAAACCATTGATATCCCGGCACTTACGTATTTATTGGGATTACCTTCTATTTGTAATGAAGAGGGGTCTGCGGTCACAGTTTTGCTAGTGAGCAGTCCAGAACTAGTGTCTGTGCTTAAATCAACGCCATCTCTAGCTGCGAAACTTGATGGGTATTACCAAGAAGAGCAAGAGGTAAGTGCGGCTCCAGCATTTGTGCCTAGTAAGGTTGCCTTTGTTTCTGTGGTTTTACTTTCCTGCGCAGGTTTCGCGGGTTGGTACC
This sequence comes from Neptuniibacter victor, assembly GCA_027943745.1. Lineage (GTDB taxonomy): Bacteria > Pseudomonadota > Gammaproteobacteria > Pseudomonadales > Balneatricaceae > Neptuniibacter > Neptuniibacter victor. The sequence continues at coordinate 912,035 of AP025763.1, forward strand.
TTTTACAGAAAGAAGATAATGCGACCTCTGTAACCGCTGATGTTCGACAAGAAAAAATAGAATCGGTGCGTGTCGATTCTAAACAGCCTCAGCCCGTGGGAAAAGATCTAGCTGCAATTGACGAGCCAGAAACCAAAGCTGAGACTAGCGTTGATAAGGCTGAGGTTACCAGTAGTGAGGTTGCTAGTACTGACGTTGTTAGCACTAATAATGCTTCTCCTCCTCTAGTTGCCGATAAGAAAAAAACAGTTTCTACATCTATTACCGATACGGCCAATCCAGCGTTGTTAGCTGAACTGTCTACGGTGGTTAATAATGCGAAACTAAAGAAAGCGGGGAGATCAGCAGTCGATACTGAAAATCGAGAGTTGGAGCGCATTAAACGAAAACCCGCTCTAAATATTGTTTCTGCTGAAGTGGTAAGCGATTCATCTTCTAGTCTAAAAGTAGTCCCGCAACAAAAGGTTGTAGGTTCTGTTGCCCGTCTAAATAACGAAGGTGAAGTACGTAAGGTCGTCGAAAATTGGGGTAAGGCTTGGCAGACTCAAAATTGGGATAGTTATATTGGTAGTTACCTACAGAAAACTACCTTATATGGTGTCACGATGTCCCTTGAGGAGTGGCGGGCATTCCGAAAGGAACGGTTGCTATCACCAAAGTGGATAAAGCTTAAGCTTGGGAAAGCAAAATATACGCGCTTGAACTCCCATTGGTATAGAGCCGAATTTTACCAGCGCTTTGAGAAACCAGGTTATGCTGATGAAACGACTAAACGTTTAGAGCTCACCTTAACATCAACGGGTTGGAAAATTGCATCGGAAGCGGCGGATGGTACTGTTGTTTTGAAACGAGGCGGGCAGTAGATTTACTGTGAGTTTGTTAACAAGCCCTATCTCAGATAGTCAGATAGGGGCTTGTTTAATTCGATATAACCCCTATTTAATTAAGCCTAAGCTTTTCTCTAGGCTTATTTTCCATTGGCCATCAGCTTTTACCAGAATCATGCGTTTCCTGACGGCATCTTTATAAGTGTCTGATTGGTAGCGTTGTTCAAAGCGAGCTTCGGCTAAGTTTTCTCTTAAAAGTTTTACGCTGATTTTATTAAGATCTACTCGGATAAACTTAGGTTTATTAATGCGTTGCTCACGCTGTTTGACCCACTGGTTATGGCTGAGCTTTGCATTGGGTCTATACAATTTTGTATAAGCCGATATGTAACCTTGGTGGTCTTTGCTGCTCCAAGCGTTTGCCCAGTTGCTTAAGCTATTCTCTACCTGCTGTGCATCGGGCAGTGAAGCTGCATCGCTGTTAGCTGAAATCTTAGCTACCGCTTGAGGCTTGTCTGTGCTCTCTTTTAGGGGCGTTGTTTCAGTTGGCTGCGGTTTGGCTGGGGTTGCTTCAGCTATCTTCTGTTCTGGCTTTTCAGTTAAGGAGACAACCTCAACTGTTTCATTTGCCTGCGTTACTGAACTTGTTTCTTCAGATGACGCTTTTACCTCGGGCTCTTTTGTTACTTTAACGCTCTGTCTTATTTCAGCTGCTGGCGTGTTATGGATGCTATTGGAGGCTATTTGAATTGGTTTATGAACGGGCTTTGGGTTACCTACAACAATTAGTTTTTCTGTGCTGCTAGATAAACTCGTAGGCACTCGGTTGATCATTGCTAGATCAGGACTTTCAGATTCACTGCCTAGATCCAATGCTTTGCTATAAGCTTGCGAGGCAAGTGTTGCATATAGTTCTTTTAGGTTGCTGTGAACTTGGGCATAACTTGGGTGAGTCTGAAAGGCTTGTTGAAGTGTTTCAATCGCTTGAGGAAAGTTACCCTCTTCTGAATAAATCACGGCTAGGTTATTAAAGGCTTCGGGACGATCTGGGTAGTCTTGCATTAAGCGCTTGAAGATTGCTTTGGCTGCGCTTTTATTGCCCATGTTGCTTGAAATGATGCCTTTTGTCAGCTGCGCAGAAGCCATATTTGGGTTGTCAGCGATCACTGTATTGATGCTGGCTAATGCTTTTTGGTGCTGGCCTTGCTGGCTTAAGCGGAGGATCTTGATTAATTCAGGGGAGCTATGTTGTGGTGTCGGTGTTGCTATGCTGACTGTAGATATAAATTCTTTTGAATCAGATACTTTGATTTCTGCCAAATCGCCAGCCGCAGTGGGGGATGATTTTTTTCCGTTTATGATCGCTTGCTTCTCTTTTTCCATCCACGTGCGTACTTCGGCAAGTTTTGCGCTCATCCATACTTCATCGACTTCAGTGATACGCATATCGGCTTGCGTCGATGCTTTGTCGGGGTCACAGCTATATTTGCTAGCCCTACCACCGTTATAGCAATAGCCTTGATTGTTACCCTGTTCCGTACTTGCTGAGGTCTCAGCCGTTGGTTTTTGTACCAGGGGACCACAACCAACTAGGATCGAGGTTGAAATCAGCGTGCTAATTGTGGTGCGTAGCATTTTTTTTCTAGGATTTACTTCGATTTTCAGCATGGATTAAGGCATGTCAGACGATTATAAAGCAGATGATTATACGCATATAACTGATCTTGTCATATTCAAACATGCGTTTTTCAATACTGGTGACAAAGATTGATTAATGGGACAATGCCAGATTGATCTGGTTTTTCTTCTGCTGATAAGAACGTGCAAACAGGATGTTATCCAACGTGATGAAATTAAAACAAAGTTTAGCATTACTACTCGCCATTATATTTCCTATATCTGCATTATCAGATACAGAGGGTGAGTGGGCTTATCCAATGCAACCCGGTGAATCGGTTTGGACTATTGCACATGAGTTGTTAACCGACTGGCGTGAATGGAAAACAATAGAGCGAATGAATAATGTCAGCAATGATAAGTTGATGGCACCAGGAACGGTTTTAAAAATACCTCGCTCTCTTATTAGTGAGCACCGATCAGATATTAAAATCTTGGATGTTAGTGGTACGGTCACGGCGCAAGTTTTGATGAATGCTGGTAGTGCTAAAGCGCATTTGCCGTTGGTTCGCGGTCAGAGCCTATCTCAAGGTGATCAGATAAAAACGTCCGTACAGTCATCTGTTTTATTAGAGTTTGATGATGGTACACAGGTATTGATTCTAGAAAATAGCTTGCTGAGAATTGAGCAAGCCACCGTGGTGGGGAACAAGCGCAAGGTTGTCGATATTAAAGTTTTTCTCGAAGAAGGTGAGGCTGAGATTAGAGCAAACCCCGCGAAAGTTCCCGGTTCGCAGTTTTTGATTGAGACGCCAGCTGCTTTTGCAACGACTAAAGGTACGACTTATCGAGTTCGTGCAAGATCAGATAGTACGGCTGCTGAAGTTACACAAGGTAAAATCGGCGTAGGAAATACTTTAGGAAGCACTTCTATCCGCCAAGGTTATGGTACGGTAACTAAGAAGGATTCCGCGCCAGAAAAACCAAAAAAATTACTTGCTGCTCCGCAGGTGCCTGAATTCAATGCTGCTATTCGTTATCTTCCGGCGAAAATCTCTTGGAGCGCCTTAACAGGAGCAGCGAAGTATCGAGGGCAAATTTCTCCTGACAGAGACTTTACTGCCATTGTATATGATTCAGTATCTACGCAGCCCAAGATGGGCCTGCCAGCATCTTTAGAGGATAAAGAATACTGGCTCCGTGTAAGCGCGATAAGTGCAAAAGGCCTGCAAGGGTTTTCGGCGGTACAACCCATTCGTGTCGATGCTCGCCCCTTTCCCCCTATTAGGCAGGCGCCTCGGCCTTCTGACTCTATTTACGTAGGTAATATTGAGTTCGCCTGGTCCCGACCTGAATTAGCGGCCAGTTTTGTCGTTGATATTGCCAAAGATGAGAAGTTTTTAAGTGCGCTACAAAATTACACTGATATATCAGACACTAAATTCTCAACAGAAGTGAGTGAGCCTGGTAATTATTTTTGGCGAGTCACTAGCGTTACTTCACAAGGCAAAATTGGACCTGTAGGTTTTGTTGGCCGTTTTACAGTTAAACCGGTGCCACCTAAACCGGAGGTTAAACCTCCAGTTAGTAGTGAAGATGAATTGTTCTTTAGCTGGCAGGAAGAGCCGGATGTTAAATATTTCCAAGTACAGCTTGCGTCGGATGATGCATTTAACAAGATTATTATCGATGAGCAAACGGATAAAGCTGAGCTAGCAATCAGTAAGCCTGAACCAGGCACATATTATATGCGCGTTAGAGCATTTGATACGGATGATTATGCAGGGGAGTGGACAGCCCCACAGCAGATTGAGCAACCTATTGAAAACTGGTGGCCACTTATCTTCACTGGTGCTGCTACAGTGTTGCTATTGTTGTGATGCTGAAGGGATATAGATTATTAATCTTATTTCTCCCTCCGCTTTTTCTGGTTGTAACGGTTGGCTTTTCTTCGCTAACCGTTTGGTTTGATCGCGTTGTATATGACTTTTTAGCCATTCATTACCAAGCTGAAAGTGTCAAAAGTGACGAGATCGCTATTATCGATATTGATCAAACAAGCTTACAACGTTTATCGTCGTGGCCTCTAAAACGCTCGGTACATGCAGCGGTTATTAATGAATTAACAATGGCTGAGGCTTCTGCTATTGCGTATAACGTAGCCTTTATCTCTCCGGTGGCTGATGATCCGTTGAGTGACGAGTTATTATTACGAGCAATTGAAAAAAACGGGCGTGTGGTGCTGCCTTTAATTGCTGAAGGAGGGCAAGAGTTAGGCCCTTTGGGGCGGACGGACTTAGCCGGAGCCGACTTAGGTCATGCTGACCTGTCTGTCGATTCTGATGGCCTTTTTCGGCGTAGTTATCTTCATGCTGGCATCGCTTTTCCGCGCTGGCCTAGTTTTTCGTTAGCAACACTTCATACGTTTGCACCGGTGAAAGCGGATGACTTTTCTGGGTTAAGGTCTCCTTATTTGCACGTGGGTTTTTCAAAACGCTGGAGCCGAGATTATGAGCTGTTTTTGCCGCTGGGAATACAGCAGTTTGCAGAGAACGTGGAGCGTTATTCACTGTGGCAAATAATAGAGGGGAGCATTCCCCATAGCCGTCTACGAAATAAGGCAGTCTTTATCGGTGTGGACGAATCTCACCTCGAAGCTGAATTGGAGATAGGCGAAAATCAGTTTTTCTCCTCGACAGAAATTCATGCATATATTTTTCATGCGCTAAATCGAGGGTTTACTTTAACGCCTTCTCTTCCTATCTGGGCAATTATAATTGGTTTGTTAATGACACTGTCTTGGGGTGTCGTTTTGATAAACGTTTCTTTTGGCACCAAACTTCTTGCTTTAAGCATAAGTGTTGGTATTGCCTTTATCCCGTTTTGGCTGCTGCAGGTAGGGTACTGGGTGAGCCTTATGCCTATGCTTTCAGGCGTGGCAAGTGTGAGTGTTATTTTTCTACTGAAGTACTTTAGTGTGGGCGGCGTAAATAAAAAAGCCCTGAGTTAATCAGGGCTTATAGGTCGTATTACTGACAGAGGCTTAACTCTGTTGCTCTCGTGCTATTGCGCGGTAAGCAATGTCTGTCCGGAAGTATGCACCTTCCCAATTTACCTCTTTTAAAAGCTCATAGGCTCTTTGCTGAGCTTCAGTAACAGTATCTCCAAGTGCAGTGACACATAGTACTCGACCCCCCGCTGTTACGACATTGCCATCAACCAGTTTGGTTCCAGCGTGAAACACTTTTGTTCCTTCCGGGCACTCAGAAGGGAAGCTAATCACATCGCCTTTGCCGTAATCGCCAGGATAACCGCCGGCAGCCATAACAACGCCAACAGATTTACGATCGTCCCATTCCGCTGTTGTTTGGTCTAATTTCTTATCCAGCGCTGCATTGCACATATCGACAAGGCTAGACTTCAAACGCAACATAATAGGTTGTGTTTCTGGATCACCGAAACGGCAGTTGTATTCGATAACTTTAGGTGTGCCGTCTTCCTGGATCATTAATCCTGCATAGAGGAAGCCGGTGTATTCATTGCCTTCAGCTTTCATGCCGTTCACGGTCGGCATAATAACTTCATCCATGATTCGCTTGTCGATTTCAGGTGTCACAACTGGCGCAGGTGAGTATGCACCCATACCGCCGGTGTTAGGACCTGTGTCACCATTACCAACGCGTTTATGGTCTTGGCTTGTCGCCATTGGTAGAACATTGTCACCATCTACGATAACAATGTAGGATGCTTCTTCACCCTCTAAGAATTCCTCGATGACGACGCGGCTGCCAGCTTCGCCGAAGGCGTTACCCGCCAGCATGTCTTTGATTGCATCTTCAGCTTCTTGCAGTGTCATCGCAACGATAACGCCTTTACCCGCAGCAAGGCCGTCCGCTTTGACAACGATAGGAGCGCCTTTTTCGCGAACATAGGCTAATGCTGGCTCTATCTCTGTGAAATTTTCATATTCAGCCGTCGGGATTTTCTGACGAGCTAAGAAGTCCTTAGTGAACGCTTTAGAGCCTTCTAGCTGAGCTGCACCTTCTGTCGGGCCAAAGATACGTAAGTCATCTTTTTGGAAGTGATCTACAATGCCCGCAACTAGTGGTGCTTCAGGGCCAACAATCGTTAGATCTACACTGTTCTCTTTAGCAAATGTTGATAGGCCTTCTAGGTCCATAACATCAATTGCTACATTCTGCATTTTGTTTTCTTGTGCGGTCGCTGCATTACCAGGTGCAACAAAAATCTGTTGTACATTTGAGTCTTGCGCCGCAGACCACGCGAGTGCGTGCTCTCGACCACCGGAACCAATAATCATTACATTCATTTATCTATTCCTCAAACAGTAAACCCCGTGACTAGTGTTACTAGGCCGGGGTTTTGGGCAATAAGCCTGATTTCAGTAAACCTGCTAACAGGCTCATTGCTATATGTGCTTAGTGACGGAAGTGGCGCATACCCGTGAAGACCATCGCCATGCTATGTTCATCAGCTGCGTCAATAACTTCTTGATCACGCATAGAACCGCCAGGTTGGATGACCGCTTTGATGCCAGCAGCTGCTGCTGAATCAATGCCATCACGGAATGGGAAGAAAGCATCGGATGCCATAACGGATCCTTTTACTTCTAGTCCTTCATCCGCGGCTTTAATACCAGCGATTTTTGCACTATAGACTCGGCTCATTTGGCCTGCGCCAATACCGATGGTTTGGCCGTCTTTAGCGTAAACAATCGCATTGGATTTAACTGCTTTGGCAACTTCCCAGCAGAACAACAGGTCGCGAATTTCTTGTTCAGTGGGTTGGATTTTAGTGACGACTTTTAACTCGGAAGCGTCAACGCGTCCTAGATCTCGGTCCTGTACTAATAAACCACCGTTTACGCGCTTATAGTCGAAACTGTGTGCGCGGTCGGCAGACCATTCTCCACACTGAAGTAGACGAACGTTGGGCTTGGAAGCAATAACGTCAGACGCACCCTGTGTTACTTTCGGGGCAATGATAACTTCTACAAATTGGCGAGCAACGATCGCTTCAGCTGTTTTAGCATCTAGCTCTCTGTTGAATGCAATAATGCCGCCAAAGGCAGATGTAGGATCTGTCTGGAATGCACGATTGTATGCTTCCAAAATATCGCCGCCAACAGCTACACCGCAAGGGTTTGCATGTTTAACGATAACACAAGCAGGTTCATTGAATGGTTTTACGCATTCAAGTGCTGCATCCGTATCTGCAACATTATTGAAAGAAAGCTCTTTACCTTGCAGTTGGCGAGCTGTAGCAACAGACGCTTCAGCCGGTTCTGCTTCAACGTAGAATGCTGCACGTTGATGAGGGTTTTCACCGTAGCGCATATCTTGTGCTTTGATGAACTGAGTATTAAATGTACGAGGGAATGTTGCAGGTTTTTCCTCTTCGCTTTCTACAATAGCGCCTAAGTAGTTGGCAATCATACCGTCATAACCCGCAGTATGCTCAAAAGCCTTCACTGCTAAATCAAAGCGAGTCGCATGAGTAAGGCCTTCTTGCTGGTCAAGTTCACTAACGATGCTATCGTAATCAGATGCATTAACGACAATAGCAACATCTTTGTGGTTTTTGGCAGCAGAGCGAACCATTGTCGGGCCACCAATATCGATATTTTCAATCGCCATTGGTAGATCGCAATCCGGGCGAGCGATGGTTGCAGCAAATGGATATAGGTTAACAACAACCATATCAATTGGCTGAATGTCATGCTCTGACATGATGCCATCATCCTGGCCGCGACGACCTAAAATTCCACCATGCACTTTAGGGTGCAAAGTTTTTACACGGCCATCCATCATTTCAGGAAAACCGGTGTAATCGGATACTTCAACTGCGGGGATATTGTTTTCTTTAAGTAGCTTATAAGTGCCACCGGTAGAAAGGATCTCAACGCCGCGAGCGTTTAGGGCTTGTGCAAATTCAACGATACCTGATTTGTCAGATACGCTGATCAAAGCACGGCGAACGGGAGTGATGTTCTCTGCCATTGTTTCTGGATTCCGAGTAGTCTAAAAAAATGAAGATTAAAGCAAGCCGTATTGCTTAAGTTTTTTACGCAGCGTACCGCGATTTAAACCTAGAAGCTGAGATGCTTTAGTCTGGTTGTCTTTAGTGTAAGTCATAACGGTTTCAAACAGAGGGGCTTCTATTTCAGAAAGAACCATCTGGTAAACGTCAGTCACTGGCTGTCCATCAAGTTGACGGAAGTAACTATTTAATGACTGCTCTACGTTATCTCGCAAAGTATGGTTCGCAGCTTCTGCTGTGTTGGGAACGAATGTTGGTTGTTTAATTTCTTTATATTCCACAGTACTAATTATCCAATCTATTAAGCGGCCACGCCATTATTTGATGCATTATCGAAATATTTTTCGATAGAGGTGGCCTGCTCTGCTGCTGTTTCAATGATATTAAATGTTTTGCGAAAACTCTTGCCGTCAGGTTTATCTTGCAAATACCAGCCTACATGTTTACGGGCGATACGAACGCCTAAGTAATCTCCATAGAAACTGTGTAGTTCGTGCAAGTGCGCTAACAGTATTTCCCTAATCTCTTCCAACTGAGGAGGGGGCAGAATTGTACCTGTTCTAAGGTAATGATCAATCTCTCTGAATAGCCAAGGTTTACCTTGAGCTGCTCTTCCAATCATTACGGCAGAACAACCAGTATGATTCAGCACTTGTTGTGCCTTTTCGGGTGAAGTTATATCTCCATTAGCAAACACGGGGATTGAAATAGCTTCATTTATACTGGCGATAGTGTCGTATTCTGCTTCTCCTTTATATCCGCAACTACGCGTACGGCCGTGTACTGCGAGCGCTTGTATACCTGCATCTTCTGCAATACGAGCAATTGACAGTGCATTTTTATTGCTACTATCCCAACCTGTTCGTATTTTTAGCGTGACAGGCACATCTACCGCGGCAGTGACTGCACTTAGAATGTTGCGAACCAGCGGTTCATCTTTGAGTAGAGCTGATCCCGCTGCTTTATTGCATACTTTTTTGGCGGGGCATCCCATATTGATATCAATAATTTGGGCGCCTCGCTGTACATTCATAATGGCAGCTTCAGCCATCATTTCAGGATCACCACCTGCAATTTGTATCGAACGGGGTTCGACTTCTCCTGCATGGTTTAAGCGATAAGCGGATTTTCTTGATTTCCACAATCGAGTATCTGATGTAACCATCTCTGATACGACTAAGCCTGCTCCCATTCGCTTGCATAACTGGCGAAAAGGCCGGTCAGTTACACCTGCCATTGGTGCCAGAATAACCTGACTGTCAATGGTGTATGGGCCAATATGAAACATGCTGCGCCTTAAAACGATTAATAAATACCCCCAGCATCACGAATGACGCTGTAAATTGGGCTATCTGGGAGGCGAATAATCATACTCCTATGGACTACGCTCTCCAAGGTTTTTTTGATGATTTTTTGTACAATTCGCCCTTGATTTTTTATGATTCTGGCGCTAGCAGTTCCAGGGTGTAGCTAACCGCGCGACTGCCTGGGGACATGATCTCTAAAGAAAGTTGCACAGGTTGGTTTATGGGCATTAACTCGACTTTATTTATAGTATTAAGATAAGTGCCGGGTTGAAATGCCCTGTTTGCGATGGGTCTGCCTTTTAAATCAGAAAAAGACAAGCTTAAGGCTGGGTAGGGTTGTTCGAAGCTTGCGCTGTTGAGAAGGATAATATGTGCAGTGATCGCGTCTTCAAGCTGTTTGTGAGGTTTTATTACCAGTTGTTGGTTGGTTATTTTCTCGAGATTACTGCGTTGGTTTATTTGGCAATCTACATGGTCACATAGAATGTTATAGATTGGGTTGTATTGTTCATTCCAGTACAGTTCGGCACGGTTGAACCAAGCGTACTGGGTAAATAGCGCAAGCGATGCAAAACACAATATGCAAAACCAAAGGAGAGTATTTTCTTCTTTATTTGGTTTGGGGTTGGAAAGTACGACCGCCTCTCTTTGAATCGTTAGGGTAGGTGTTGCGTCGGACGCTTCTGGTGCCGTTTTAATATCCAGTTGAACGTTATGTTGGTTTTCACTTTCAGAGGTTACGGCTGCTGAAATATTTTCAGGCTTTGGGGTTGGTGGGGTTGAATTGGATTGTGCTGGGGTTGCTTGGCTGATTTTTGAGCGAGGGATATTATCTGGATCTTTTTTAAATGAAATGCTGTTTGCTTTATCCAGAGATTGCTTATCAATAGTTTCTAAAGTTTCAAGCGGCTCATCGTAGTGGTTATAAGGTAGTGCGGGGAATACTTCTAAGCATGCACCGCAGCGTACTTGCCCATTAGCTACTTTTAGTTGCCCTGGTGTGACTCTAAATTGAGTTTTGCAGCCAGGGCATTGGGTGATGATGTTGTCGCTAGACATAGTTTAACTGCGCTTCGTGCCTGTTACGCGAATCCAGCCCTCTTTTTCGGCAATGGGGTCGAGATCAAACCAAGTCGAGTAAGCTTCACGAATCTCATTTTCTTGAGGGCTTAACAGTCCTGAAAGGCAAAGTCGGCCATTATCTTTAATGAGGGATGAAAGTGTCGGGGCTAACTGGACTAATGGGCCTGCCAGAATGTTCGCTACTAGCGTATCAGCAGGTTGTTGCGGCGTGTTTTCAGGTAGATACACATGCAGTATATCGTCAGGTAGTTGGTTGCGAAGCAAGTTATCTTTTGTCGCCTGAAGTGCTTGGGGGTCAATATCAACGCCGATCGCTTTGTTGGCACCCAGTAAAAGGGCCGCGATGCCTAAAATGCCTGAGCCACAACCGTAATCGATGACAAATTCATTATCTAAGGTTTGCTTGTCAAGCCACTCTAAACAGAGGGCAGTGGTCGGATGGGTTCCTGTACCAAAGGCGAGGCCTGGATCAAGCATCAGATTGACAGCGCTTGGATCTGGGGTTTCTTTCCAGCTTGGGCAAACCCAAAGACGTGAACCGAACTGCATCGGATGGTAGTTGTCCATCCATTCTCTTTCCCAGTCCTTGTCTTCAAGAATCTCTGCTCTGATGCTGGGGGCAGGCAGGTTTGGAAAGAGCTGATCATGGCCTTGGTTGATGAATTTTAGGGTCTCTTCAAGATTATGTTCTGCTGCGAATAGCCCCGTAATCGTTGTATTGCTCCAGAGTGGTGTAGTGCCAAGGTCTGGTTCGAATATGGGTTGGTCTTCGGTGTCTTCAAAGGTAACGGCTGCGCATCCAGCACTCAAAAGTAGATCTTCGTAAGGTTCAGAGCGTTCGGGAGTAGTATTGATTTTAATCTGCAGCCAAGGCATTCGCTTTCTTCCATATCAAGCAGTTAGATTACATTATAGTACCAGTCATCAGGGGGTGTATGAATAGATGGGAGAGGCGTTTAGGCAATAAAAAACCCGCTATTTAGCGGGTTTTTAGTATGAAGATAAAAAATTATAAACCTAGCTTCTTCTCTAGATAGTGGATGTTGACTCCACCTTCTTGGAATTTTCCATCGTTCATAATATCTTGCTGTAGCGGAATGTTGCTACGAATCCCATCAACAAGCATTTCGTCAAGAGCAATGCTCATGCGCTTTAATGCAGTCTCACGATCTTCGCCATAACTAATTACTTTGGCGATGAGTGAGTCGTAGTGTGGTGGAACCGTGTAGCCATTGTAGATATGAGAATCTACGCGAATACCGTTGCCGCCAGGGGCGTGGAAGTGCTTGATTGTGCCAGGGCTTGGAAGAAACGTTTTTGGATCTTCTGCGTTAATACGGCATTCAAATGAATGTCCCTGTACTTTGATATCTTCTTGTTTAAGAGAGAGTGGTAGGCCAGAGGCGATACGTAACTGCTCTTTAACGATATCGACACCGGTGATCATCTCTGTCACTGGGTGTTCGACCTGTACACGGGTATTCATCTCGATGAAATAAAAGCCGCCGTTCTCATATAAGAACTCAAAAGTACCAGCGCCGCGATAACCAATTTCAATGCAGGCATCCACACATGCTTGTAGCACTTGAGCGCGTGCATCAGGGTCAAGGTGGGGGGCAGGTGCTTCCTCGACCACTTTTTGATGGCGACGCTGCATAGAGCAATCACGATCGAAAAGGTGTACAGCATTGCCTTGGCCGTCTGCTAAAACCTGGACTTCAACATGGCGAGGGTTCTCTAAAAACTTCTCCATATAAACAGTGTCGTCGCCAAAGGCTGCAGCGGCTTCAGATTGTGTTACATGAATTGAACTGATTAGAGATGCTTCCGAATGCACAACGCGCATGCCGCGTCCACCACCGCCTGCCGCTGCTTTGATTATCACAGGGTAGCCGATACGCTTAGCAATCTTATGAATCTCTTCTGCGTCATCAGATAGTGCGCCGTCAGAGCCGGGTACGGTAGGTACGCCTGCTTCTTTCATCGCTTCAATCGCTGACACTTTATCGCCCATTAAGCGGATAGTTTCTGCTTTAGGGCCGATAAACGTAAAGCCAGAACGTTCAACTTGTTCAGCAAAATCAGCGTTTTCAGCTAAGAAACCATAACCAGGGTGAATACCTACGGCATCAGTTACTTCAGCAGCACTAATGATAGAGGGTACGTTTAAGTAACTTTTTGTAGATGGTGCCGGGCCTATGCAGACAGCTTCATCTGCTAGGCGGACATGCATCAGATCTTTATCGGCTTGAGAGTGGATAGCAACAGTTTTGATACCCAGCTCTTTACAAGCGCGCAGAATACGAAGCGCAATTTCGCCTCGGTTCGCAATGACTACTTTATCGAGCATCGAATGGTGATCCTTGCTTTTGCATTATGAGGCTTAAACGATAGTAACAAGCGGTTGGTCGTATTCAACCGGTTGGCCATCTTCAACAAGAATGGCTTCAATTACGCCAGCTTTATCAGCTTCAATCTGGTTCATCATCTTCATCGCTTCGACGATGCAGATTACGTCACCAACTTTCACAGTCTTGCCCACTTCGATAAATGCAGGAGAGCTTGGTGATGGCGCAGTGTAGAATGTGCCGACCATTGGAGATTTTACTACGTGGCCAGATGTCTTTGGCGCATCGCTCGTTGCTTCGACTGCTGCAGGGGCTGCTACAGGTGCCGCAACTGGGGCAGGCATAGGTGCTGCAGCTGGGTAAGGTGCAGCAACAACTTGAGAACCGCGGCTGATGCGTACAGATTCCTCACCTTCTTTAATTTCGATTTCGTTGATGTTGGATTCTTCCAACAGTTCAATCAGTTTTTTGACTTTACGAATGTCCATTCTGATTTATGTCTCTCTAAAACTAACGATAATTAGATATTAAGCAATCTGACGTGTAGCCGATTGCAAAGCAAATTCGTACCCTTGTGCGCCCAGTCCACATATTACACCTTTGGCCACATCTGAAAGATAAGAGTGGTGACGGAAGGTTTCTCGCGCATGCACATTGGATAAGTGAACTTCTATGAAAGGAATGTTCACTCCCAGTAATGCGTCGCGTAGTGCGATGCTTGAGTGGGTGAAAGCTGCCGGGTTAATTATAATGAAAGCTACGCCTTCATCTTGAGCCGTGTGAATCCGTTCAAGCAATACGTATTCGCGATTGCTTTGGCAGTGTAATAACTCATGGCCCTGATCATGTGCCTGCTTGGTTAGGCGTTGGCAAATATCATCTAGTGTATCGGTACCATAAACCTCGGGTTCTCGTTTACCCAGAAGGTTTAAATTTGGACCGTTTAGTAGCAGGATTTTTGCCATGTCTTTTTCCTGAAAATGGGCAGAGCAACTTAATCAACTGCTATAGTTTGCCGTAGTCTTTTAAAGTTGTCTATAACTTAGCAAGTTTTTGCTGTTTTGCCACATTTTTAGCGAAAATGCCTTCTAAATCCCTGCTAAGCATGAATATAAAATGAATATTTACTGCGTTTATGTATTAGGCTTTTTTAATATTGTCTGCTTTGGTAGCGGTTTTTGCCTTTTAGCAACAAGATTGTTGACGTTGGCTTCATAATTATGGATATTGCAATGCAGTAATGGTGTTTTTGTTTGCGGTTGAGGGAAGAGGGAAGTGACAATGATTAAACGCGTTGTATTCAATCAAAAAGGTGGCGTGGGTAAGTCGAGTATTGCTGTTAATTTAGCGGCAATTAGTGCGGCTCGAGGCTTGCGTACTTTGGTGATTGACTTGGACCCCCAATGCAACTCTAGCCATTATCTATTAGGGGAAGATTATCTTGATGTGTCGCCTGACATAAAAGATTTCTTTCAGCAGGCGCTGACTTTTCAGATGAAGCCTAATGGCCCCGACTATTATATCCACGCGACACAATATGATAATTTAAGTTTAATGCCAGCGAATCCAGACCTTGGTGACTTGCAATCTAAACTGGAGTCTAAGCATAAGATTTATAAGTTGAGAGATGCTTTAGATAAACTCTCCCAGGAATATGACGCTGTTTATATTGATACTCCTCCGGCTTTCAATTTTTATACGTTATCCGCGCTAGTAGCGGCAGAACGCTGCTTAATTCCTTTTGATTGTGATGAGTTTGCCCGCCAAGCTTTATATAGTTTGTTGGCAAATGTGCACGAAACAAGAGAAGACCATAACGAAGCGTTGGTCGTAGAAGGGATTGTGGTTAATCAGTATCAGCCGAGAGCGAGTCTGCCAAAGCGGATTGTTGAAGAGTTGTTAGATGATGATCTGCCAGTTTTGCGTGCTAAGATATCATCATCGGTTAAAATGAAAGAGTCGCATGATGAAACACGGCCATTGATTCATATGGCGCCAAAGCACAAGCTGACGTTGCAGTTCGTTGAGCTGTTTGAAGAGTTAGATCATTAATGTAACTGGAAGCGCCGTTGAGTGGTGCTTCAGTTTTGTTCGCTTATCTCTTCAGGTTTTCTAAGGCTTAGGATCCACACAATTAAAAGTGGGACACTGATTGCTAGAATTACTATTTCGGCCATGTAGCTTCCATTTCTATTCGACGTTCTCTGATTTTAATTAGATTGCTCTTTTGAGCAATAGAATTATTTTCACGTATTTTAATTGTAATAATCAGACGGTTCATACTTCAGGAGAAGTGTCGGGAAGCTATTGGGGTGGGAGTGGGTTGCGCCTTGTTGACGCAACCTAATACTGCAGGTTGGTTAGCAGCTTTTATCAGTGTCTTTGTTGTTACAGGCTAGAGACTCAGGTGCGACAACCGCGCTGCCAATTTTTAACTTACCGTTATGATCTCCAACAAACAGTTGTGTCGTTGTTCTTTTTCCTTTGTTGCTGATGTACACAATGTTGAGTTGGCCGGTAGGCTGCAGGTTCAGTTGATAGGTTTTGCCGTCTTGGACGTAAGAAGGTACGGCAGAATTTGCTAAAGGTTCAATGAATATACGGCGAATTTGACGCCCTTTGAATCCAGACTTAATGTATTTTTGTAATGAGCGCTTAGAGCTTTTATCCATCCCTTCCCAGTGAATCAGGTTGTAAATACCTTGAGCATCTCGGCTGGCAAAGGAATTAAGGTAGTTTTGCACAAATAGACTGTTAGTATCTGCAAACGCCATATTAGCGACTAATAGAGCAAACGTGCACGTAATAAGCTTACGAAGTGTCATTATTCACCTCAATATTTAATGTTTTCCTGAGACAGCTGGCCTTAGTATATCTTTTTTTACTCAGACGGGAAGAGGGTTGGTGTAATTTGCAAGGGGGCGGATAGGGTTAGCTAATAAAAAGCCCCGCAATAGCGAGGCTTTTTAATGTGAGATGCTAGATTTACTTAGCGTCTTCGTAAGCTTTAGCTGCTACAACAATTGCTTCGCGAGCTGCTTCAGCATTACCCCAGCCTTCAACTTTAACCCATTTGCCTTCTTCTAGGCCTTTGTAGTTTTCAAAGAAGTGCTTGATGCGGTCTAGCTCTAGCTGTGGAAGATCTTCAATGTCGTTAACATCGCGATAAGCTTTAGTAAGCTTGTCGTGAGGTACAGCAACTAGTTTTGCGTCTTCGCCCGCTTCATCAGTCATGTTTAATACGCCAACAGGGCGGCAACGAATTACTGAGCCTGCGATTACTGGGTAAGGTGTCATTACTAGTACGTCTAGCGCGTCACCGTCATCAGCAAGCGTATTGTTGATATAACCGTAGTTTGCTGGGTAGAACATCGGCGCAGCCATAAAACGGTCAACAAAGATTGCGTCTTCTTCTTTCTCAATCTCGTATTTAACCGGAGAGCTTTCTGCCGGGATTTCAATAATTACGTACAGATCGTTTGGTAGATCTTTACCTGCTGGTACTTGTGCGAAGCCCATGATTGTCTTCCTGTAAACAGTTTTTTAAAAGGTTATATCTAAGCCCGAATTATAATCACAGCGTAGCGAGCTTATGAATACTACTTAAAGATGACTCTGCTTGTTTATGTGTTTAATTTTGCTGCACGACCATCGCTAGAATCCGAATGGTAGGTCAGTAGAGTGTCAACTTCGTTGCTAGACCCAAGCGCAACAGAGCAGCGCTGATGTATATGCTGTGGTTCAAGGTCTAGGATGTTTTTATAGCACGTGCTAGATATGCCGCCGGCTTGCTCTATAAGCATACTCATAGGATTACCTTCATACATAAGACGAAGTTTGCCAGGCTTATTTGGATCTCGACTATCCCATGGGTAAGCAAAAATACCGCCGCGGGTTAGTACGCGATGTACTTCTGCAACCATTGAAGCGATCCAACGCATATTGTAATTTTTCTCTCGGGTTCCCTCTTCACCTTGAAGAAGATCGCCGATGTAGTTACGCATCTCTTCTTCCCAGAAACGATGGTTTGACATGTTAATAGCAAACTCTTTCGTGTCTTTCGGGATGCTAATCTGCTCTCTTGTTAAAATGAAATCGCCGGTATGAGCAAGGGTAAAGAAATTTACGCCGTGCCCCGTTGTTAAAGAGAGGATAGAAGACTGTCCATAGAGAACATAGCCAGCTGCTACTTGCTTACGACCACATTGAAGATAGGCTTCGTCTGTACTTGGGTCCATCCCTTCTTCTAGTTCAAGCACAGAGAAGATCGTGCCGACAGATACATTGATATCTATATTTGAAGAACCATCTAATGGGTCGAAGATCACTAAGTACTTGCCTTCAGGGTTACCCCCGACAGGGTGGTCTTCCTCTTCTGATGCAATCCCTGCAACAAGAGGGTTATCGAGTAAGAATTTTTTAAGGAGGTCGTTGGAAATAACATCCATCTTCTTCTGGGTTTCGCCCTGAATATTGGTGATGTCAGCAGACCCCAAAACTCCGGCTAATTCGCCTTCTCGAAGTTGGATCGCAACTTCTTTACAGGCAAGCATTAAAGTGCCAATCAAATCGACTAATTTGTCTTCGGTTTCCTGTTGTTTCAGGAACTGGCTCAGCAGAAGCATTCTAGTATTTTCTCTCAAATAGAGTGGTTGGAAAGTTGGGTCGGAATTTTACGTTAAAGTTATATGAATTGCATTGTTTGGAGCCAATTTAAAAGGCTTAAATCGGTTATTTTTTTTGCAGCGGTCTACTGGGGTCATCGTAATGCTAAAACTGGTATGATAGTGCGATAGAAAAGTTTAGTTGTTTTGTTATCAATGAACCGGAGTTTGTGCGTTGCATATTCACATTTTAGGCATCTGTGGGACCTTTATGGGGTCTTTGGCAATATTGGCAAAGCAGTTGGGGCATCGGGTTACTGGATCGGATCAGAATGTTTACCCGCCAATGAGTACACAGCTGGAATCTCAAGGGATTGAGTTGATTCAGGGCTATGATCCTGAACAGTTTAATCCAGAGCCAGACCTGATTGTGGTGGGTAATGCCATGTCTCGAGGAAATCCCGCTATCGAGTACATGTTGAATAAGGGGTTAAATTACACCTCTGGCCCTCAATGGTTATCTGAACACCTGTTAAAAGACAAATGGGTACTTGCTGTGGCGGGCACGCACGGGAAAACGACAACCTCTACGATGTTAGCGTGGATTTTAGATCATGCGGGTATGCAGCCGGGCTTTTTGATTGGAGGAGTACCGCTAGACTTTGGTGTTTCTGCTCGCGTTGGTGAATCACCCTTCTTTGTTATTGAGGCGGATGAGTACGATACGGCATTTTTTGATAAGCGTTCGAAATTTGTGCATTACCATCCTCGCACGTTGGTAATGAATAACCTTGAGTACGATCATGCAGATATTTTTCCCGATTTAGAGGCTATTCAGAGACAGTTTCACCATGTTGTAAGGATCGTACCGGAGAATGGGCAAATAATTTTTCCACAAGGGGAAGATGCTCTAGATCAGGTTATCGATATGGGGGTTTGGAGTGATGTTTCGCGAACGGCTATCAATGCACCAGAGAGCGAGTGTGAGTGGCAAGCCGTGTTGTTAAATGAAGATGGTACGCGCTTCGAAGTATTGCATAACGGCGTAGCTGCTGGTGTGGTCTCTTGGGCGATGACAGGAAAGCATAATGTTTATAATGGTCTTGCAGCTATTGCTGCCTCTCGAAATGTGGGTGTTCAGCCCCATCATGCCATTGAAGCATTAAATGAGTTTGCTGGCGTGAAACGTCGTATGGAGCTGATTGGTACGGTCAATGGCATAAAGGTCTATGACGATTTTGCCCATCATCCGACAGCCATTGAAACGACCTTGCAAGGTATTCGAGCGCAGGTGGGGGCGCAGAAGGTTGTTGCGGTTATTGAACCGCGTTCAAATACGATGCGTCTCGGCACTCATCAAGCATTATTGGCTGAGTCTGTAACGAACGCGGATGCTGTTTATTGGTATCAGCCCAAAGGAATGGACTGGTCGTTACAAAATATTGTCGAGAAAAGTACAGTTCCTTCTGCGGTTTACTCCGAGACCGAAGCATTAATCGATGATTTGAAAAAGGATTTAGACGCTGATTGTCACGTGGTGATCATGAGTAATGGTGGTTTTGATGGAATCCATAAGCGTTTACTGACGGCATTGGAGGCATAGTTAGATGAGAGAAACCGTATCTTTAGCGTTGACGGGAGCATCGGGTGCACAATACGGGTTGCGTTTGTTGCAATGCTTATTGATGGCGGATAAGCAGGTATTTGTCATGATCTCTCGTGCCGCACAAATTGTCATAAACACAGAAACTGATCTCAAATTGCCGGGTACGCCGTCAGAGCAGGAAGCGTTTCTCGCGCAGTTATATTCTGCGAAAGAGGGGCAGTTGCGGGTATTTGGTCGAGAGCAATGGATGGCTCCGGTGGCTTCAGGGTCGGGCGCGCCGAGTAAAATGGTTGTTTGCCCATGTAGTACTGGATCGCTTTCAGCTATAGCGACAGGGGCAAGCAATAACTTAATTGAGCGTGCTGCAGACGTAGCGCTAAAGGAGAGAAGGCAGTTAATTTTAGTGCCTCGAGAGGCTCCTTATTCAGAGATCCATTTAGAACATATGCTAAAGCTAACGCGAATGGGAGCCGTTGTGATTCCAGCGAGTCCCGGCTTTTATAATAAGCCAACGACGGTTGAAGAGATGGTGGATTTTGTTGTTGCACGAATTTTGAATCAATTAAATATTGAACAGGCGTTGATGCCGCGTTGGGGTGATGACTTAATTTAGAGTCATCCTGATGAAATCGTGGCGTGACAAGAGTAGAATCCGCACCGGTTAGCTATTAATGCCTTTCCTTTTTATTTTCTTAGCTTAAGCGAATTGATTTCATGTCAAAAATTTTAGCTTTAGATACGTCTACAGATGCTTGCTCTGTCGCGTTGAGTGTTGACGGAGCGGTTCGAGAGGATTTCCGAATCATTCCTAGACAGCATACTCAGCAATTACTGCCTATGGTAGAAGCTATGCTTGCTGAGGCTGGTTTGTCAGTCTCTAGTTTGGATGCTGTTGCTTTTGGACGGGGGCCTGGGTCATTTGCGGGTATTAGGATCGCCACGGGTGTTGCACAAGGTTTAGCTTATGGCGCCGATCTGCCGGTGTTGCCTATTTCGACATTAGAAGCATTAGCTGTAGCCGCAGCTGAAAAGGAGGGAGCAACAAATGTTGTGACCGCCTTAGATGCGCGTATGAATGAAATTTATGTAGCAAGTTATGCGATGGAAGATGGCTTGCCTATAACTGAGCTGAGTGAACAGGTAAGTGCGCCTGGCGCTCTTCAGCTTCAAGGTGAAGGCTATTTAGCAGTCGGTAGTGGATGGCGTTACATTGATGATATGCCAGAAGAAACCAAACGCTCTGTCGTTGTAAGTTCTGAAATCTATTATCCATCCTCTTCGGCGATGCTAGCGTTAGCCGCTGTTGCATGGGGCCGAGGAGATGCAATATCTCCAGAACTTGCTTTACCTGTTTATCTCCGCGACGAAGTCGCTTGGAAAAAGAAGGATCAGCAATAAATGGAACTTTTTCAGGTCATAATTTTGGCCTTACTTCAGGGATTGACGGAATTTCTACCGATTAGTAGTTCTGCTCACCTTATTTTGCCATCGCAACTTTTTGGTTGGCCGGATCAGGGGTTGGCGTTTGATGTGGGTGTGCATGTGGGCACCTTGCTGGCAGTGGTTGCTTATTTTCGTAAGGATCTTTTTGTTATGCTTAATGCATGGCTTGCTAGCTTTAGGGGTGGTCGTAGCGATGATGCTAATCTGGCGTGGTTGACTATTATTGCGACAATTCCTGCATTGATCACAGGCTTGGTATTAAACGACTTTATTGACCATAACCTCCGTTCTATTTTGGTAATTGCGGGTACAACGCTTATATTTGGCGCGGTTCTTTGCTGGGCAGATCTGTTTCGAGTCGAAACTAAAAATATTACTGATTTAACGTTTAAGGACGCGTTGGTTGTTGGTTGCGCGCAAGCGATCGCGTTGATACCAGGGACTTCTAGAAGCGGGATAACTATTTCAGCTGCATTGATGTTGGGGTTTGAGCGACAGGCCGCCGCCCGTTTTTCGTTTTTGCTTTCTATTCCTGTTATTTTGGGAGCAGGCCTCATTAAAGGGTTGGATCTGTATGCGCAGGGCGATAGTGCCCCTTGGGCGATGGTTGCTTTGGGTACCCTTATTGCCGGTATTAGCGCATTTAGTTGTATTCATTTTTTCTTAAAATGGCTTGATAAGATCGGTATGCAACCCTTTGTTGTTTATCGTATGATTCTGGGCGCTTTTCTATTATTACTGTGGTTCACCACAGGGTAATTGTTGGAACTCTCTATGTCTGTTACTTCTTTGAATCATGCTATTACATCTCAATACCCTGACGGGGTGATTGCAATCATTGCAATGGATAGAGCTTCAGTGGAGCGGACAGCGTTATTAGCTGAACGGTTGTCGTTACCTGTGATCGTTGAGAAGCAACGCTCTGATTTTGATTTGCTTTTACAGGTGTCTGAGCTTGGGGTCTCTTTGCAGCCGACAGGTAAGAAAGCTCCGGGGGCAACTTCTGCAGATTTTGTGTCAGGTGCTGTAGCTCACCGTCGTCAGTTTGGTGGCGGGAAGGGGCAGATGATTGCAAAAGCGGTTGGATTAAAAGGAAGTATAAAACCAACGGTATTAGATGCGACCGCCGGCCTTGGTAAAGATGCATTTGTCTTAGCAACGCTTGGTTGCGAAATGACGCTACTAGAACGCTCGCCCATCATTCACTTGCTGTTGGAGGATGGACTATATCGTGGCTCGTTCTCTATTGATGTTATGGATATTATCCAGCGTATGACTTTGCATCACGCTAACAGTATCGAATGGATGACAGAGCAGTCAGAGGCGGGACAAAGCTTTCAGGTAGTCTATCTGGATCCGATGTTTCCACATAATGATAAAAGTGCGCTAGTAAAAAAAGAGATGCGCTGCTTTCGGCCGATTGTTGGTGATGATCTTGATGCTGATCAATTGCTAGATGCAGCCTTGGCCATAGCGGAAAATCGCGTTGTCGTTAAGCGCCCAAGAAAAGCCCCTTTTTTAGCTGACAGAAAACCTTCTCTTCAGTTTGAGGGAAAGTCCAGTCGCTACGATATATACACATTGAAAAAGCTCGAAAATTAGGTCCTCTCCCCAAAAAACAATGATCCCTGCTTTGTAAGCTATCTGTGCTTTTGCGGTTTATCACAACCAGCCTATTTTAGCTTAGAGTCAACTAACGAGATCATATGCGGTTTTAGTATCTTTGTTGCTTGCGCGAAGAGTGAGTTTGCATCAAAGCTACAGGTTAATCTGCTTTCATCCTTTTTGATGTATTCAAGTTCGCTCAATTGCTCAATAAAAGATTCTAGCACTCTTCGGTCTTTGTATTCGGGTGTGCTATAGCCATATTCTTTATGAATATGTTCGGCAATGTTTTGGCTGATCTCGATTAAGTCGTCGTTACTGATTTCGTCATATCGTGCTAATACGCGTAGTACGATGTAGTAACGCAGCAGGATAGGTTCGGCGGTCAGAATCAATGTATTAACTAATGCGTTGGATGTAGTCTTCCAGCCATTGTTGCCGTTGTCTTCAAGTAAATTTTGCGCCAGTAACGTTTCACGAGTCGCGCGTAGAACTTCTGTAAGTTCATCCTCTTTCCAACCTAAGAACAGCTCAGATTGTATAAACGGATAGATCATACGGATAGTGCGGTTTATATTTTGTGCTTTAGCGTTCGGCAGTCGATGAGCCAGTAGTAGATACATGCAAGGCAAAATAAGCATATGTTGAATGTTGTTGCGATAGACACACATCTCTTGTGCTTGCTCTTGGCTTAATTCTATTAGGTTCAATTTTTGATTAAGCTGGCCCATCTCTGCCGCTTCATTTATCCAGTCAGAGGGTTTGCCTTCCGGTGTTAATGGGCAGTGAGGGGTTAAATGTTTTAGCAGATTGAGTAATCGTGAGCTTTTATCGCTAAGTTCAGCGATTGATTGCAGCTGACTGCCACCGAGTAAACAGGTGGCAAGAAGGCTGCTTTGAGTAATCCCTGACGCTTGGTTTATCCGGATCATCACTTTAGAAGCGACAGCGCGAACATCATCTCTAAGAGGGATATTGTTATCGGTGTGTTCCTCCAAAAGAACGGGTTCTCCGAAGCTTAACAGGGTATCGCCAAAGTTTTCACGTAGAATGCTGAGGGTGCTGAATGTATCCGCAACAGATTCTTTTTGTTTTTGGTTTCCTGCGAGCTCTTGTCTGTAGCTTTTGCTTTCGACCAATCGATCGTACCCAACCCAGATAGGGATGAGGGCAACCGGTTTTTGAGGATTTTCTCTATAAGACTCGATACTCATCGATAGGAGCCCGGTCTTTGCAGGTAGCAATCTGCCTGTTCTGCTCCGTCCACCTTCAATGAAGTACTCGAGTGAGTGGCCTCTATGAGTCATCTGTTCAAGGTAAACTTTATACAAGCAGGTATAAAGTGGGTCACCATGAAATTGACGGCGCATAAAAATGGCTCCGCCCCGTTTTAGTATCGAGCCAATAATAGGAATGTTTAGGTTTTCGCCAGCGGCTACATGCGGAATCATCAGTCCATGACGATAGAGCGCCCAAGACAATAATAAGTAGTCCATGTGGCTGCGGTGACAGGGTAAATAGATAAGCTGGTGGCTTTTAGCAATATCCTGAACTTTATCAATATTATGGATGCGGACATCACGGTATAAGCGCTCCCAAAGCCAATTGAGGATCGGGTCTAGTAGGCGAGCTGTTGTGGGGCTGAAGTTCGCCGCAATCTTATCGAGGTTGCGTACGCAGTGTCTCTCTATGCGATGCCTACTTGTGCCTCGTTCTTTCGCTTGCTCATCAATTGCTTGTTGTACTTCAGGGTGATTAAGCACAAGGTTGATCAGCGTTCGGCGATGGGATAGGTCAGGTCCAATAATCGATTGGCGAATAATGGTAAAGTGAGTGCGAAGTATTCGTGATGCCTTCCGGGCAACAGCTTCCGAGCTATCATCGTCTGTTAGCTCTTTTAAAATAAGCGGTTTGTCTATTCTAACGAGGGTTTGACGGCCATTGACCAGTAATTGGAAAAAGCTGCCTAAAACGCCTGCCTTATGCCACGTTTCAGCGTATAAAATGTTTAGCCATGATTTCTCTCTATTAGGAAGTCGACCGTGAAAAATCGCAACAGGCACAATGAGAATGTTCAAGTTTGTGTTGCTGGTTTGGGTATTAATAAGATCGATTAAAACTTCACGGAGAGGGGCAAGACCTTTAGAGTCGGCTAGCAGGATTTGATTATCATTGATCGTTCTCTGCTGTTTACGAAGCAGGTTTTTAAGCAGTAATTTGTGACTGAGCCTATCTGACTCAAGGATATAGTAGACCTGATCTGAGGGGGATGAGGCAGGCAGTAACTGTTGTGGGTTAACTAGCTTCGGACGGGTGACTAAGTTTACAAATGCGCCCCCTAGAGCGTGAATTGTCCGCTGTATCAATGAGATCATAAACCGCTTACCTTAGTAATGGGGAGGAGGGGGTTCGTCCTCAGGCCTGCTGCTTGGCACATCATTTGTTAAGTTTTTAACTTGTTGGTTAAAAATTTTCATCATACGAGTGAGTTTTTGAATCTCTAACTCTTGAGTGGAAACAATATGATTCAATTTATCTAGCGTATCTTCCTGAAATGCAACACGTGTTTCTAATTCATCTATTCGTTCTTGTTCGGTCATTTTTGTTTCCGCTTTTAACTACAACCTGTGTTTTAGCATAGTTTATCAGACCTGGATATTAAACGTATGAGGGTTATTAGTCGCTTTATTGATATAAGCTATTGAAAAAAATCATGAAATTAGATATACCTCTCTAGTTGGTGGGAATATTTGTTTATACCGCCAATCCAAGTGCTTTTAATGTGATAAATGACAATATAATAAATGAGGGTTAATCAGTTGATTCGTAGTCTGATTGTGAGTGCTATCGCCGCTGTGTTGGTGCCTGTTTTGTTGGGTTCGGTAGCTGGTATTGAAGTTGAGTTATCTAATATTGCTGCGTTAGCAGTTGTGTTTGTTGTGACATTTGCTGCATCTTTTTTTGCTGCGTCTGGAAACAATACTCAATCTGGGGCTTCTGCGTTTAATGGCGCTGAAGAAGAGTATATTGATGAAAATGACGATCGCGAACAGGGCACAGTAAAGTGGTTTAACGTGTCAAAAGGTTTCGGATTCATCACTCGTGGTGAAGATGACGATGTATTTGTTCATTTCCGCAATATCCGTGGTCGTGGCCACCGCTCTTTAGCGGAAGGTCAAAAGGTACGTTTCCACGTACGTGAAAGCGACAAAGGGTTGCAGGCAGAGGACGTTTCAGTCGTTCGCGACTAAAAACGTTTGGCGAGGTTGTACTATCAGCCTCGCCGTTATTCTTCACACTTCAGTCGTTACTATCTATAGTCGTTACTGCCTTTTCAATCCTTCCTTCCAGTGTTTCCTTGTCACAATAACCGTAGCTTAACGCTGAAATCTGTCCATTAGATTCGATAAAAAGACTGGGAAAGCCTTGCGCGCCAAGGGCGTAACCTTGTTTGATCTGTTGTTCTAGCTCCAATTGGGTATCAGGGTGTCGGAGCCTTTCTCTAAATAGATCTTTGTCTAATTTTATATCTTGGGCTAAATCTATGAGTAGATCGTTATTGGAAGGGTTTTTAGCCTTCAGGTAATAGCTCTCTTGGAGAAGGCTTATCATCTCTTCACCGGCACCAGGCATTAGCTGTTCTGCCGCTATGACTGCCCTGCAGGCTGGGTATGTACTCCGCCTAGGGGTGTTATTGGACCAAAAATCATGATTGAAAGTAGTGCCGGTGGCCTGTTCGATATGCTGCCATATGGATTGTAATTTTAACTGCATCTCTTCAGCCATGGTTTCATTGCTATCTGGCGCCAGCCCTCCCATAAGATAGGTCCAATCAAAATGAGGGTATTTATGTTTTAATGCACTTATCGATGTGTTGAAAGCCCAACACCAGCTGCACATCGGATCCATAACGTAGATAAAGCGTGGCATTTAGGTTTCCTTTTCTGAAGAGGGCTGTTTTTAATACAGGATAAATATGTCCCTGCTGAATTCAACGATGTTATAGATTTGATACAGCCTTATTAGTTCCCTTGTTTTTAATTTTTTTGCTGTATTCTTCGCCGGTTTAGATCTGTTTTAGTCTTGATAAGGAATTTTGACTTATGCTTAAGAATCAGAAGCATGCAGTCTTGTATGGATTGGCAGCGGTTTTTCTATGGTCCACCGTTGCTACTGCTTTCAAATTAGCATTGGTTGTTTTTACTTCGACGCAACTCGTTTTTTTTGCCGCGTTGGTAAGTTGGTTTTTTTTAGGGCTTTGTCTGGTTGTTTTTAAGCGACTTGGGGAGGTGTTGCCTGCTATTACAGCGAACCCGGTTCAATACGGTAAACTCGGTTTTCTTAATCCTTTCTTGTACTACATTATCTTATTTCAAGCCTATGATTTGCTGCCAGCACAGCAAGCGCAATCCTTAAACTATACATGGGCGATTATGTTGAGTGTGTTAGCGGTTCCTTTTTTGGGTCAGCGCCTTCGTCGGATTGATTGGGTTTCATTGTGTTTAGCCTACTTTGGTGTGTTGGTGATCAGTACCGAGGGAGATTTTTCGTCACTAAATTTCTCTAGCCCGTTGGGTGTTGGCTTGGCATTACTCAGTACTCTCGTGTGGGCGCTTTATTGGATTTTTAATACAAAAAGCAAAGATCATCCGGTTGTCGGTTTGTTTATATGCTTTTCGATAGGTTTACCGTTGATTGCAGTGTTATTGACGTGGCAGCAGGCATGGATGCTACCGTCAGCTAAAGGTTGGTTTTTGGCCGGTTATGTTGGGTTGTTTGAGATGGGGGTGACATTTGTTTTGTGGCTTTTTGCAATGAAGAAAGCAGAGAGCACTGCGTTAATTAGTAATATGATTTTTTTATCGCCTTTACTCTCATTGTTTTTTATTCAGTACTTTCTAGGGGAGATGATTCATCGTGCGACAGTCATTGGATTAGTACTGATCATTCTAGGGCTGCTGTTACAGCGTTTGCCCTGTTTTACTGCAGCTAACAATGAAGTTGGCAAGTAATGTGCGTCGTTGTAGAGAATGTTCAATAGTCTGTTTCAGTTAAAATATATCATATCGCTTGTTGATATCATTTTAAGTGAACGAACCGTTCTTTATAAATCGTTAGTAATAATGGGGTGTGGCTATAAACTTTAGGTCCAACCAGTTTAACTATGGGGATGAATTATGAGCCTACAACGTTTATTAAATATAGATGTACCTATCGTGCAGGCGCCAATGGCAGGTGTACAAAACTGGGAGTTAGCGCTAGCGGTTTCTGATAGTGGTGCACTAGGATCAATCCCTTGCGGTATGTTATCCCCTGATCAGATTGTCTCTGAGATTGTTGAATTCAGAAAGCATTCTTCGCGCCCGTTCAATCTGAATTTCTTTTGCCACGATATGCCTACCGTTGAGCAGCAGGCTTTGGATCGATGGTCTGCATGCTTGCAGCCTTATTACAATGAACTGGGGTTGGTGCCTAACAGTACTAACGCCGCAACTCGACTGCCTTTTAGTCACGAAATTGCGGATTTGATAGAGCCTTATGCACCTGCCGTTATCAGCTTTCATTTCGGATTACCTGAGCCTGAACTTTTGAATAGAGTTAAAGGTTGGGGGAGTACGATATTATCTAGTGCCACCACGGTTGCAGAGGGACTTTGGTTAGAAGAGCAGGGGGTTGAAGCGGTGATTGCTCAAGGAGCAGAGGCGGGAGGGCATCGGGGGATGTTTCTGTCGTCAGATCTATCGACTCAAGTTGGAACCTTTGCATTAGTCTCACAACTAAGTGAGTGTTTGTCTGTGCCTGTTATTGCAGCTGGGGGCATCGCTACAGCGAAAGATGTTAAGGCCGCTTTAGCCTTAGGTGCAGAAGCAGTTCAAGTAGGGACCTCCTTTTTGTTGTGTGATGAGGCTAAAACTAGTTCTATCCACAAGCAGGCATTGATGGATTCAGATGCAACGACGGCGGTGACAAATATTTTCTCAGGTAGGCCCGCGCGTGGTATACGCAATCGGGTCATGCAGGAGCTAGGTGACATGGTTGAAGAGGCACCGGTTTTCCCATTTGCTACGTCGGCAATTGCGCCGTTGCGTGCTGCTGCAGAGTCACAAGGAAAGGATGATTTTACGCCGTTGTGGGTGGGGCAAAATAGAAATGGTTGTAAAGCGGAGTCTGCGAGTCAGTTGATAAAAGAGTTGCAGGAGGGAATATAAATCGTTAATTGTAGATAAACAAAAACCTGGCGATGCCAGGTTTTTGTTAGAGACATTTAGCGCTAACCGTCACTATTGATCTGCTTGATTAGCTCAGTTAATGCGTTTTCCGATTCATCATTGCTAACTTGGCACGTTCCGGCTGCTTGGTGACCACCGCCGCCATTCGCTAGCATGAGTTCCCCAACATTGGTTTTAGAACCACGGTCAAAGATTGATTTACCCGTCGCAAAGACGGTGTTCTGTTTCTTCAGTCCCCACATAACATGGATTGAAATGTTACATTGTGGATAGAGCGCGTAAATCATGAAGCGGTTGCCAGCCCAAATCGTTTCTTCATTACGAAGATCTAGGACGACTAGGTTTTTGTGTACTGTGGAGCAGCGCTGTATCTGTTCTTTAAACTTTTCTTCCTGTTCGAAATATAGATCTACGCGTTCTTTAACATCCGGTAAGGCTAGAATCTGTTCGATACTATGATTTTTACAGTAATCGATGAGATCCATCATGAGGTCGTAGTTAGAGATGCGGAACTCACGGAACCTGCCTAGGCCCGTTCTAGCGTCCATAAGGAAGTTAAGGAGTACCCAGCCTTCGGCATTTAGGACCTCTTCTTTTTCGAATTGTGCAGAATCACCTTTATCTACCGCTTCCATCATCTCATCCCAGCTCTGCGGGAAAGCATCATGGCCGCCATAATGTTGCCAAACTACACGGGCCGCTGAGGGAACATCGGGCAGTATAATATGGTTATCTCTTTGGCCTTCATTACGGATTGTTTCCGATAGGTGGTGGTCGAAGGAAAGGTGGGCTTCTGGGACGTAAGGAAGGTTTGTTGTGATATCTCGATTAGATATATCAACTTTTCCATCCTGCATATCTTTAGGGTGAACAAATTTGATATCGTCGATTAGATCTAAATGTTTCAGTAGCACGGCGCATACAAGGCCATCAAAATCACTGCGGGTTACAAGTCGAAATTTATTCTCTTCCATACTCAGTTCACTCTACTAATAATTCTTATCGATTCAAATAAAGGTAGCACAGCCTGAGCATTGAAACAGTGCTTGGCGATGAAAAAATCACAATATAGTTATCACGGCTACCTTCATTCATTAATCTGTTTTATAGTCGAAAGATGAGGAGTCTTGTCATGCCAGTTACTAGGTGTTCTAGGGCTGTTGCAAACCTAAGGAGTTAGACGATGGAAGTCAGTACAATTGTATTTTTGGTGATCGTGCTTGGTTCGGTTTTTTATGTAGTGAGTATCTATAATCGATTAGTGACCTTAAAAAATCGTCATCAGAATGCATTTTCACAAATTGAGGTTCAATTGAAGCGTCGATATGACCTGATTCCCAATTTGGTGGAGACAGCAAAAGGCTATATGACCCATGAGCGCGAAACGCTAGAAGCCGTAATTAATGCCCGTAATGAAGCTTCCGCGCTTTTAAAAGGGGCTGCTGCCACATTGACAGATGATGCAATCCAGCAGCTATCAGGCGCTGAAAATGCATTGCAGAGTGCTTTGGGGCGTATGAATATTGTGATGGAAGATTATCCGGATCTAAAAGCCAATGAAAATATGATGCAGCTGTCAGAAGAGCTAACATCAACTGAAAATCGTGTAGCGTTTTCCCGTCAAGCTTTTAATGATGCGGTGACCGCTTTCAATACTTATCGTCAATCGTTTCCGCCGGTGTTTTTTGCTGGGATGTTTGGTCATCCTAAAGATGCTTCTTTGCTCGAATTTGCCGATAGCGAGCAGATTCAAGTGGCACCGAAAGTTGGGTTTTAACGGTTCATTTGATTTGAGTGTAAGCTAAATGGATTTTTTTACTCAACAGGATAAAGCCCGGCGAAATACGGGATGGCTTGTTGCGCTCTTCACGTTAGCAGTGTTAAGCCTAATTGGGTTAACAAACCTTATTATTGGCTTGGCTGTTTGGTTTTTAACCCAAGATGACACTATGCAGCGCGGTCTAAGCGTTGTTGCCTACACCGATACAAATACCATCGCCGGGTTGTTTTCATGGCAGACATTTGGGCTGATCAGTTTGGCGGTTGGTGGGGCTGTTTTATGCGCCATCTTGTATAAATGGTTTCAGCTGAGCGCCGGCGGGAAGGCGGTTGCAGAATCTTTAGGGGGCGTTCGTCTCTTTCCTAACGATGACAATTCAGATTACCAGCAAGTACTCAATGTTGTCGAAGAGATGGCGCTAGCGTCGGGCATGCCTGTGCCTGCTGTTTATCTGTTAGAGCATGAGCTCGGTATTAATGCTTTTGCTGCCGGTAATGGTCCAGCGGATGCCGTTATCGGGGTGACCAAAGGCTGCGCGCTGCACTTTAAAAGGGATGAATTACAAGGCGTTATTGCACATGAATTTAGTCATATCCTCAATGGTGATATGCGCTTAAATTTACGTCTCATCGCTTTGCTGCACGGTATTGTGTTTATTGGGTTGGTCGGTGAGATGTTAGCCCGGAGTAGTGGTAGTAGCCGTCGGTCTGATGGGCGCATTGCAGTGGTCGGGATTGCGTTAATGGCTATTGGTTGGTTAGGTACGTTTTTTGGTAATTTGATCAAGGCGGCGGTGAGTAGGCAGCGAGAGTTTCTTGCGGATGCAAGTGCGGTCCAGTTTACTCGGAACCCTGATAGTATCGGTAATGCCCTAAAGCTGATTGGTGGATACAGTAGTGGTACTGAGATAAATAATGCTCATCGTAGTGAAGTGAGCCATCTTTTCTTTGGGCAAGCGATCCATAAGTTAAGCGATATGATGGCGACTCACCCCCCATTGGTTGATCGCATTCTAAAGGTTGATCCCGATTGGGACGGTAATTATCTCTACCGAAGCAGTGAAACCCGTGAGAGAAAGCAAAGCGAAGATGATGTTGAAAGGCAGCAAAAGCGTGACACTTTCACGCAAACCGCTATAACAGGTGCAGCGATTTCTGCGGGGATAGACCCTGAACAGTTAAGCGCACAAGAGAGTATTTTAGATCAGGTTCGCAATGAGATAGAGGAGATCCCTGAGCTGTTATACCAGCAAGCGCATGAGCCTTTTGGTGCGATTGCCTTGTGTTATTCACTTCTTTTACATGGAGAGGAGGAACTACGTACACGGCAAATTGCTTTGATAAACCAGAGTGACTTCAAAGGGATTGCCAAGTTAGTAATGCAGCTTTCACCCACTGTGGATAAGTTGCATGAGAACATCAGATTACCCCTCATTGAATTGTTGCTACCCGCTTTGAAGTGTATCTCTGCCGATCAATATAAAACGTTTAAGCGTACGCTGATGTTGCTGATACGAGCGGATAAAAAGACCGATCTATTCGAATGGTGTTTATTCCAGTTAGTTAGGCATTTCTTAGCGGGGGAGTTCGAAGTTGATAAGGCTCGCAAGCCCAAATTTAAGGAAGCCTCTCAAGTGAGTGATGAGTACCAACTCGTCCTATCACTGCTAGCGCATTATGGGCACGATACTGAGGCGGATGCTGAACGTGCATTTAACCGAGGCTCTGGGTCTGCTGGGCTTTATAATATTAGAATATTACCCCTCGATGACTGCAATTTAGAGCGTTTTATGGAATCGGTGAATATATTGGCTTGCGCTTACCCTAATCTAAAACCGCGTTTACTGACGGGGTTTAAGCGCTGTATTTATCAAGATGGCAGTGTGAATGCTATTGAGCGAGAGATCGTTTCTAGCATCGCTGCGGTTATGGATGCACCTACGCCTCTGTTTTTAGATAGCTAATTTTAGATAACTATTTGTAGGTAGCTATTTTTTAGGTAGCTATTTGTAGATAGCTATTTTTAGGCAACTAGCGCAGATCAAGCGCGGCTAGCCAGTTTATCCGGTTAGTCGTGCCATCTCTTCTTTTAAATGCTCAGGTGAATAATCGATAAACTTTCGTCCGCTCACTAAGCGGCTAAGAGAGCGGCCTTCTAAATGAACATAGACGCGATCATGGGAGCAGTGGAAATCGATCGTTTTGCCCGAAAGGTCTTTTTCAAAGTGACCATCAGAAAAAATAGTATCCAACTGCACGATTAGCTTCGAGTCATCTTGGTGTTCTATTACTGTTGCGGGAATGCAATGACCGCTTTCTAGAATGGTGACACCGTCGCCTATCTGGTAATTGGCGTACATGTCTTCCGCTTTACGCTGAAGGAGTTCATCGACTACCTCAACCAATATAGAGATAACGACTTCATGTTCGTTGATTGGTTCTAGGAGGGACTGACTAAAGGATTTCTTATCTTGCGAGTTAAACCAGCGCGAAGCATTGTCATCGTTGACAACTTTTCGAATAATCAGATTGATTTGATTGATATCCATCTAGTTCTCTCCCTGAGATATGTTGATCCATCTTTTTTGGATATAGGGGGAAGCCTAGAATGGAATAAGAAAAATTCAAGAAAAAAAAGTAAAAGCGGCATGAGGATTTTTCACGCCTGTACAGCTTTATCGTTTTATTGGCTCTAGATTTTGACTCTTAAATCCCTTTAGTTTATTGAAATTATTGGTCTTTTCTCCATTCTAGAGATAGCGATACAGAATCTGCAAATCGAAGCGCATGGGGTTTGTCGATAGTTACTTTTGCATAACGCGTCCAGGGGTGAGCACTACAAATATCCAATACATCGGATACAAGTTTTTCTAACAGCAGGAAGCGCCCCTCTTCAACATGCTGAATAACATCCTTGGTAATGGTTTTATAGTTGAGAGCTTGCTCAACGTCATCGTCAGCAAAACCGTTACTCGCGGGATATTGAATCTCAATATTTATAACAACATCTTGCTGTTTTTCCATTTCGTCAGGGTTAAAACCAATATAGGTGCGTAGACGTAAATTAGTAATGTTGATAATGGCGTTGCTTAGCATAAACTTATGAGTCCTTCGTTAAGTATTTTTCTGTCATAAAACAGCACGCATCATTTGGTCTGATGAAATCAGTTTATCGGTAGTTTTATCGTAAAAACAGTCCCTTTACCTTCTACACTACTGACATTGATTTCACCGTTATGGTCTTTGATTATTCCATAGGCGATAGAAAGCCCCATCCCAGTGCCTTCACCCACGGGTTTTGTTGTGAAAAAAGGTACAAAAACTTCTTTCAGTACTTTTTTGCTCATACCTTGGCCGTTATCAGATATTTTTATGATAATTTCTGACTGCACTGTACTACTGGATATGGCAATTGTAGGTCTTTCGAGTCCTTCTGTTGCCTGTTTAGCGTTGATTATTAAGTTAAGGAATACTTGATTTAGCTCGTTGGGATTACACGAAATATCCTGAACGGGCTGTAGATCTAATTTAAGGTTAACATCATTGTTAAGTTCACTATGCAAAAGCTTTAATGTGCTTTGAATGCCTTCAACTAAATTTGCAGTGCATCGATCGGTTGATTGAGTACGCGCAAAACTGCGTAAATTCATGACGATATCTCTAACACGAGTCAGCCCCTCAACCGTATCTGACATAAGCTCAGGTAGGTCTTCTTGTATAAACTCAATGTCCTCCTCTTGCTGCAGTGCTTTTAATTGCGATTGAAACTCATCAGGTAAGTGAGAAGAGATACTGTTAACAAAGGTTGCAAAACGAGCATAAGAGGCATGGTATTGAGTTAAGGATTCAATGTTACTTTTAACAAAGGCTAACGGATTATTAATTTCGTGCGCCATGCCTGCTGCTAAGGTACCTAGCGTGGCCAGCTTTTCATTTTGCAGCATTGCTGTTTGTTGTTTTTGTAAAAGTTCATAACTCTCTTGAAGACGTTCATTCTTCAAAAATAACTCACGAGATTTACTTTCTAATATCTCTTCTGCCTTTAAACGCGCACGCTTCTCGCGTTCATATGCGGCTATATATGGATTATTTTTATCTTCTATCGTCATTATAAGAATCTCACGATCAGGTCGCAGTGGTCAGCGCCTTTATGCATACAGACGGGGTGCTCGATCTCAATAGCTGTATCATAATGATAGGCCGCTCCTCTGATTAACCCTTCAGCTAAAATACAGAGTTTTCTGGGGGAGCGGTAGCGCATCAGCAGTGTGTTATCTGCATCTTCTTCATACTCAAAGTCTGGTAGGTTGGGATTTTCGTATAATTTGCGCACTTCAATGTGGATCACATCGTGTACGCTTTTCAAAAAGCCTTTGAGTGTACTTTCTGCTTCAATAAACACGGGGTTTCGTTCTGATAGCCCTTTGAATAAACGCTCTCCAAAGGCTCCGACTAACGTTTCAGCTGGAATCTCCGTTTTCGCTGAAATACTACCCACAAGTCCAAATAGTTCTTCGTCGGGGTAGCTTTCGCCAGCGGTGTATATACCCTCAATTTCCTGCGCTTCAAGTATTTCATTCCAAGCAAGCATTCCGCATTGCTCGATGACCATCTCTTCTAGAACATTAAACACTACGCCTTTCATGGTGTTGCTCCTTCTTTTTATTATTCGCTTTCAATCCAGCCCAACGCATTCTTTCGTACTTTTGTTATGCCAGGGCTCATCTGTTCGAGTAATCTTTCATTCCATTGTAAGAATTCGGCCTTTGTCATTGCTTTTTTATTGGACGATCTAGCATGACTCATATGTTGTTTAAATGTTGCTAAGCCTTGTTCCATCTCATGAATAAGTTGTTGATTGTCCCAAGGTTTATGTAAAAAACGGTCAATTTCCGCATAATTTATTGCGTCAGTCATTGCCTGCTGGTCAGCTTGACCGCTCAGCATGATTTTAAATGAGTAGGGCTGCAACTTCTGAAACCGCATTAAAAAATCCACACCGTTTATCTCTGGCATTCTATAGTCTGAAATGACCACAGGAAACAAACCGTACTTGGCATAATCTAAGGCAGTCATAGGGTGATTAAAAGTAATAACCCTCCAGTTATTGCGTACTAGATGACGCTGAAGTGCTTTTAACACTTTGGTTTCATCGTCAATGATCATGACATTTCTCATCAGAGTGCTCCTAGGTTAGAACAAATATTTCAATCGGGTTATCGTCTGCTATTAGAAAATTGCTTAAACGTGCTAGTGAATCATGGTTGAATATATGCCCTTCAGGCAGGAGTAACATGTTGTTGTGGTTGAGTACATCACGTGAAAGAGACATGCCTGGGGTGATATCATTGAAAGGGATGACCCTCTCGTTTTTAGCCAAAGTTTTATGGTCTGTTTGCTTTACTACTGTTGGTAATAGATTGATAATTTCAGGGTCATACCATTGATTGGCACGTTTGGTGAGGTATTCAATAGCTCCTTGGGAACTTAACCGAACAGTATGAAGTCGTCCTGAAGTGGCATAGACATAGTCTCTTGCTACGGCAAGTATTCTTGAACCTAATGGTATTTGGTCTGCATTTAATCGATCAGGCAAACCATCACCCGAGTACGCTTCATGCTGATGAAGTATAATCGTTGAGACGTTTTTAAGTGGCGTCGCGGGGCTAAGTGCCATAAAAGCTTGCTGGGAAGAACGCATATATTGTTCCTTCAGCGGCAGGGATAACTCCTCGAAAGGCGTGTTCCATATCGATTCATCCAGGCCCAATAGTCCGAGTTCACATAGCAGTCCTGCTAGTTTTACATCCTTTATTTCTTTCGGTGTCTGCATCGTTTGGTCGGCAATTAATGCGCATAGTTCACTAATCTTTATGGTGACTTCGCCGCCTAAATGAGGATTGAGACTGATCAAATTATAAAAAGAACGGATGGTCGCATTTAAATTGTTCTTTACCAGAATATTGGTGGATTTTAACTTGCTGAGAGCTGCATTGATCTGCTGAGTTCTTTGCTTAACTTTGTTCTCTAATGAGTTGTTAAGTGAAGCGAGCGATTGATTTTTTGTTTCAATCTCTTCAACTAAGCGTCGGTTTTCATTTTCTAGTTTTAACTTTTCAGTGCACTGTTCAATTGTTAATAGCAACTCATCATTATTCCAAGGTTTTTGTAGATAGCGAGAGATTTTCCCTTTATTGACGGCGGCAATTGTAGAGTTCATGTCAGAATAGCCCGTGAGTAATAACCGGACTGTTTCAGGAGAGCATTCTGCAACCTCACTTAGAAACTCCGCACCATCCATATTTGGCATCCGCATATCTGAAATAACGATATCGATCGTTTCTTGCTCAATGATTTTTAATCCTTCGTGACCACCATCCGCCGTGAGTATTCGATAATTAGGTGACCTCAACAGGCGCTTTAATGATTTCAGGACACTGACTTCATCGTCGACACATAGAACCGTGAATTGGGTATGTTGGGTATCCAAATCAACGTTCTCGCTGGAGAGATCTGAGTCAAAGGTCGTCATAAATATCCTTATGAAATTACATTTAGGGCCTGTGAGGTCTGCATGTAATATAGTCAGAATAAACAAATGTCGCAAATGTCATTTATGAGTTATTTTATTATTCCTTATAAAACAGTATGTTACTTTTTTGGGTGAGTGTTCTTATGATTGTTTATGTGTATTTTAGTGACAAATGAGACATTTGTGTTTATTGTTATTAAGCATACTATTTATACAAGAGAGCCAATATTTAAACCTAAGGTGGATAAATTAAGGTGTTAAACCGATGAAGACATTTTCAACAGGGGATATCGCAAAATTTTGTGATGTAAACCTGAGAACGGTTATACGTTGGATTGAAAAAGGTGATCTTGAAGGCTTCAAGTTACCCGGCCGAGGTAATAATCGGGTTACCGAAGAGGCATTCTTAACATTTCTTCACCGCTACAACATACCTATTCCTGATGAGCTTAAAGCATGTGAAAAGGTGAATAGTGGTCGAATATTGATCGTGGACGACGAGGCGCAAATAGCCAAAGCAATTCAGCGAGTACTCCGTGGTGCCGGTTATCAAACATCGTTGGCATATGATGGTTTTAGAGCGGGTAGCCAGTTAGTAAAAGAAAGACCTGCATTAATGACGTTGGATTTGAGCATGCCAGGTATCGATGGTTATGAGGTTATTAAGTTTGTAAGAAGCAGTGAAGGGATTAGCGATACACGTATTCTAGTTATTTCGGCATTAGATGAGGATCGCTTGGAAGAAGCTCTGGCTTGTGGGGCGGACGCATGTTTACAGAAGCCTTTCGCTAATTCTGAACTATTGGCCGTTATCGAGAAGTTGCTGGGACCTTCAGTCGGGTTAATCGCTAACGGTTAAATAAATTTTTTTGATCTTCGTTTAAACGATAGGCATTGGGGTATAGGAAATGGAAAAGTCTCTTTTACTGGTTGATGATGAATCTTCAATACTGCGATCGCTTAAACGGATATTTCATCGCAATGGCTATCAAGTTACGACTGCTAATAGCCCTGAAGAAGCGCTGCGAATAGTTGAACAAAAGTTTTTTCCCGTTGTTGTTTCTGATTATAGGATGCCTCATATGACGGGAGGAGAGCTCCTCATTGAGATTAAAAAAAGACATCCCGAAACGATGGGGATCATTTTAAGCGGTTATGCTGATCTTGAGTCTGTTATTTCTGCGTTGAACAGTGGGGCTGTACATAAGTTTTTAGAAAAGCCTTGGGATGAAGCCCTATTGATTGAAACGGTTGAACAAGCCTTTATCGACTGCTCAGAATCAAAAGTTGAATGTAATGAAACGCCTTATCCATTATCAGCAAATATAACCCTAAATGAGAAGGGTGAAGTTTTAGAATGTTTTGAAGGGGCTGAAAGTTTTTTTCGATGCGAGCCCTTTCAGATTATTGGCGCTAAGCTCACCTCGTTATTACCTTATCTATCGATACAGGATAAGCAAAACCTCTGTTTATCTGATAAGACTGAAATCGAACGGATTGATCCCTCCACTAACGATCGGCTACGCGTGATTTGCACTCCTAGCGCTTACCTTCACTGGAAGGTTGAGTTAACGCTAACCCCGCTTGCAGGTGTTGTCGCTAAAAAAAATGAGCGAGATACTGGATCTGTTTCGATTCAAACAACGTTCATGAATGATATCCAACAGAGGCTAAGTGATCAGAAAGCAGTCTCATTAATCTACTTAGATATTCGCCATTTCCGTCATTTTAACGATAGCTTTGGATATCAAAAGTCGGATGAATTACTACGACATATAAAATCAATTCTCATTGAAAAAGCACCTAAAGGTGTGAAATTAAGCTCGATGAATGGTGCCGCCTTTCTCCTTGCTGTACCGCGGGTACTGTCTGAGCAATCTGCATTAGATTTGATTGATTTGATCATCTCTCCGTTTAAGCAGTTGATCACATTTGACGAACGGGAAGTGATGCTAACATTTAGTGCAGGCTATACCGTTGCTGCTGGTGGCACAAGCAAAGTAGAAACGCTTGTGAGAGAAGCGCAAATTGCAGCAAACTATAGTAAAGAGAAGGGGGTTGACTGTTACCTTCAATATCAGCAAAAGATGGATCGAAGTCAAGACGATGTGATTAGTTTGCAGAGTGAGTTGTGTCATGCTCTAAAACGAGAAGAGTTTTCACTTTATTACCAACCGAAGATCTCTTTATTAACCGGAGATATTTTAGGTGCTGAAGCTTTAATTCGTTGGCAACATTCAGAAAGAGGAATGATTTCTCCAGACCGTTTTATTCCGCTGGCCGAATTAACTGGATTAATAGGGCCAATTGGCGATTGGGTTTTATCAACAGCGAGTTTGCAGTGTTCTTACTGGCAAAAAGAGGGGCTTCCTAAGTTTATTATGTCGGTCAATGTATCGGGCCGGCAACTTACGGAGAAAGACCTTGCTGCTAAAGTGAAGGAAGTGATCGACTATAGTGGCTTATCTCCAGAATACCTAGAGCTGGAAGTTACGGAAACGTTTCTTATGCAAGACATCGAACACAGTATTAGTGTCTTGGAGGAGATTCAAAACTTAGGGGTAAAGATTGCGATTGATGATTTCGGCACGGGCTATTCTTCACTTAACTACCTGACCCGTTTGCCCGTTGATACTTTAAAAGTAGATCGTTCATTTGTCTCTGAACTGTCTGATGTTAGTGAGAAAAAGAGCCTCGTAAAAAACATGATTACAATGTCTCATGACTTAGGGCTTCGAGTTGTTGCTGAAGGGGTTGAAACCGTTGACCAGCTTAATGTGCTGCAACAAATGAATTGTGATGAAGTGCAGGGCTATTATTTCAGCCCTCCCATTACCGCGGAAAGCTTTAGCAAATTGTTAGCACAAAATGCTTGGGGCGATATTGCCAAACCAAGTCACGTAAACGTTTAGTCAATATATGGGAATCTCTGCAATGGATATGGATCAAGCGGCAGTTTATTTTATCGATGATGAGTCGCAGGTTCTGGGTGCTTTAAGAAGAGCGCTGCGTTTACGTTTGAAGGGTTGGAAAATGGTGTTTGAATCATCACCTTGCCATGCACTGGAATTGATGTCGGAAACGGCCCCGTGGGTGGTCGTGGTTGATAAAAAAATGCCAGAAATCGATGGCGCTGATTTTTTACAGAACGTAAAAGATTTATACCCCGAAACTGTCCGAGTGATTCTTTCTGGTGATATTAGCCATGAAACAGTTGTTGAGTCATCAGGTGTTGCTCATTTGCTTTTATCAAAGCCATTTGAGCTAGAAGAGATCGTAGAAGTTGTTGAAAGGGCTGTTTGTTTAAGGTCTTTTCAATTAGCCGAGGACCAGCGTATCGCGATTGGAGAGTTAGATAGTTTGCCAATACTACCGACTAATTATAACGCGCTTGTTACCTATTTAGATTCCGTCGAAGAACCCGATTATGCGCGCGTGGCTGAACTGATGAGTCATGATGTTGCGGTCCTCTCTAAAATATTACAGCTAGCTAATTCTGCATTTTGGGGTGCCATCTCACCCGTATACTCTGCGCATGATGCGGTTGTGAGGTTAGGGCATGATTTAGTCAGAAAGCTGGTTTTGTTCTTTGAATTGTATACAACACAAAGTGACTCTGATCTGCACAATCGTTTGTTTGTAAATGCTGAGCGTGTGGCTGAAAAGTGTACCGAATTAGCTAATCTATCAGGCCTAAAAAAGCCGGAGATCGAACGAGCCTACTTTACAGGGTTATTACATAATATCGGCGAATTGGTGATAGCAGAGCGAGAGCTAAGTATAGCGCCAGACCTTGCCGGTAGTTTTTTGCTCAAGCTCTGGGGGTTCGAGCAAAAAATTGTCGATAGTATTCGCTATCAAGCATCGCCAGAAAATAGTAATGAAGAAGATGTGGTGCTTTATCAATTAAAAATAGCTAAATCGTTGGTTCAGGAAAACCCTGATAATATTTCTACGGATCTTTTTTTAGCAGAAGTCGATCTTAATATACTCAAAAATGCACAATTGTCAGATTATGCAAGGAGTTGCCCATGAAAACTATGTTGTCTTGTCTGTTGCTTTCAGTCACATTGTTGTCCTCTGTCGTCCAGGCAGAAACGTTAAGTTTCGGTATTGTCCCTCAACAATCGGCTAAGAAATTGGCGAAATTATGGACCCCAATTAATAGCTACCTTAGTAAAAAGGTTGGGGTGAAAATACAATTTAGTACCGCTAACGATATCCCTACATTTGAGAAGCGCTTGCTTGAGGGAGAATATGATATCGCTTATATGAACCCCTATCATTATACCGTGTTTCATCAGAAGCCCGGTTATGAGGCGATCGCTAAGCAGAAAGATAAGAAGATCAAAGGCATTATTGTGGTAGCAAAGGATAGTCCATTAACCGCCTTAGATCAGCTTGCAGGAGAAACGCTGTCATTTCCATCGCCTGCCGCCTTTGCTGCCAGTGTTTTACCGCGTGCAAAAATGAGTAAGGATGGCATAAATATCATACCCAAATATGTTTCATCGCATGATTCTGTTTA
The DNA here is from genome assembly GCA_027943745.1 of Neptuniibacter victor. Classification (GTDB taxonomy): domain Bacteria; phylum Pseudomonadota; class Gammaproteobacteria; order Pseudomonadales; family Balneatricaceae; genus Neptuniibacter; species Neptuniibacter victor. Next base: position 953,604 of record AP025763.1, read on the forward strand.
TTTAACGGTGTCTAGGGGGTTATTCCCAGCGGGCGGGGGGGTAATGAGAACCTATAATAATACCGCACCGGAGGTTCGTGAGAACTTACGTGTTTTATGGTCTACGCCTGGCTATACACCGCATGCAATAGCAGTACACCCCCGTGTCGATAATGATGTCAAAATTAAAGTGCAGCAAGCTTTAATGGAGATGGCTTCAGATCCTGAAGGGCAGGTGTTGCTGAAAACGATTAACTTTAAAGCGCTAGAGCGTGCACACAATGAAGATTGGGATGATGTTCGTGGGCTAAATATAAAATTATTAGATCATCTTTTACAGTAACGCAGGTGTTATATAAGGGTTGTATCCGTGTCACTAAGACTTAAAACTATTTTAGGTATTGCCAGTATTGAAGCCTTGTTGTTGCTTCTGTTGATATCTATGACGTTGGACTACCTAAGAACAACCAACTATGAAGGGCTGTCAAAGCGAGCGTCTACAACAGCAACGTTGTTCGCTACGACCTCAAAAGATGCTGTATTGAGCTATGATTTGGCTTCTTTAGAGTCATTCGTTAATGAAGTACTGAAAAACCCGGATTTGGTTTATGCCCGGGTTTTAGGGCCTGAAGATCAATTATTTGCGCAAGCAGGGGAGAAATCCGTGCTTGCGCGCGTGTTTCAAGCCGATGTAATGGTTGAGGATGTTTCCGATAGTATTTTTGATACTTATGCCGAGATAAGTGAGAGCGGTGTTGTGTATGGCCGAGTTGAAATAGGCTTGGATATCAATAGTCTGACGGCAACGATTGATGAAGCGAAAAATAAAAGTGCGTCTATTGCTGCGTTAGAGATGTTTATGGTGGCGTTGTTCTCGCTGATCTTAGGCACTTATTTAACGCGGCAATTAAAATCCCTCAGTGATGCTGCCAAAACAATCTCAGCGGGGAACCTTGCCGTTCAAATTCCTGTAAAAGGTCAGGATGAAATTGCCGAGGTGGCAAAAGCGTTTAATGCCATGGCGGCTAATCTGCAAGAGGTGAGTCAACGTCGTGATGAGTTTGAAGGCCAATTAAAGGAGCTAAATCACTCTTTAGAAGATCGAGTGACTCGTCGTACCCAAGAACTAGTTGAGAAAAATGGCCAGCTTGAGAAAGCAAATCGTGACATACAAGATACGCAGGCAAAGTTATTACAATCCGAAAAAATGGCGTCAGTCGGTGTTTTAGCTGCAGGCGTTGCTCATGAAATTAATAACCCGCTTGGGTTTGTCATCAGTAATCTCACGACCTTAGAAACCTATGTTAATAACTACAAAACGTTAGTGGCTGAATATCAAGATCTATTTAAAATCACAGATTCTGCTGAACGAAAGCAGCAATTTCAGCGAATCAACCAATTAATTGAAGAGTTTGATCTTGAGTTTATGAATGAAGATTTAGGTGATCTTCTCAAAGACACGCATGAAGGATCAATTAGGGTTAAAGAGATCGTTAAAGGGTTAAAAGCGTTTTCCCACGTAGAACAGGGCGAAGTGATGCAATTGGCGGATATTAACGATTGCATCAGCAGTACATTGAAGGTGGTAAATAACGAACTGAAATACCATTGTCAGGTTGCTGTTGAGCTGGGAGAGCTGCCGCATACTTATTGTTTACCAGGACAAATTAAACAAGTGTTATTAAATCTCTTTCTTAATGCTGGCCACGCGATTGATGGCAAAGGGATAATCAAAGTCACTAGTTGTTTGGAAAACGGCTGTATTGAGATCAGTGTCCAAGATAGTGGCTGTGGTATCTCTAAGGATGACGTTGGGAAACTGTTTGACCCTTTCTTTACCACCAAAGCGGTTGGCGAGGGCACCGGTTTAGGGTTAGCAATCTCATATGGCATTATTGTAGAAGAGCATAAAGGTGATATTCGGGTTTCTAGTGAAGAGGGCGTGGGTAGCTGCTTTACCGTTGTACTTCCTGTTGTGCTTGAAGCCCCCGAATAAGTCATGTAAAAGAAATAGACGCCATTGATGATGGAAAATTCAGGGATGTATTAAACGATGGAATACAGCGATAACAGCATTTTGCTTGTGGACGATGAAGCTGCCGTTTTAAGTTCGTTAAAACGTTTGTTGAGAGTATTGAAGTGTCAGATTTTCACCTCGGAATCTCCTTTAGAAGCGCTTGATCTTTTAAAAGAACAACCGGTTGATATTGTTATAAGTGATATGCGCATGCCTGAAATGGGAGGCGAATGCTTTTTAGAGCAGGTAGCGGAGCTGTGCCCGGAAACAGAGCGTATTGTTATATCGGGTTATTCTGACGCCCAGGCAACCATCGATGCCATCAATCGGGGTAAAGTTAGTCGGTTTATGCTCAAACCATGGGAGGACGATGATGTCTTGAAAGTGGTTAAGAAAGGTTTTGAACTGGCGAGTCTTAAAAAAGAAAATCAGCGATTAAGTGCAGAAACACAAGAAAAAAATGATGCGCTAGAAGCATTAAATAAATCGTTAGATGCAAAAGTACAAGCGCGAACAGAGCAGCTAAAGCTGGCAAATCGCAGCCTTAAATCAAGCTATCGTTCTGTTGTAAGGATGTTTTCCACGCTGACTGCGCGCCGTTTAGGGGTTAAAGCCTCGAGTAATAACCAAAGGCTAAACCGCATTCTGGTGACCGTAGCTTCGCGTTTGGATATTACGGGTTCTGAACTAAAGCAGCTTTACTATGCTTGGCAATTACGCCAGATCGGCAAATTAAGTTTTACCGATAACCTGTTACAAGTTCCTTATCTAAAGTTAGCCGCAGAGCAGCAACGGATATATCAGAATCATCCTGTTTTAGCGCAAGCCGCGTGCTTAATGGTTCGTCCTTTGTACCCGGCAGGTCAGATTATTATTCAACATAAAGAGTATCTAGATGGCAGTGGCTACCCTAAGGGGCTAGGCAAAGCTGAGATCAGCTTGAGGGCTCAAATCCTTTGTGTGGTAAATGATTATGTTGAGCTTGTTTTAGGGGCTTATGATGAACGTCATTACAGTACCGCGGAAGCAATATCATATATGCAAGACGTAGCGCCTGAGCGTTACAATCAAGATGCTGTTAACGCACTATCTGAAGTGGTTGAGCTATTGAGTCAATCAGGCGATGCCTTGAATGATAAGGTTATTCATAGTGATCAGTTGCGGAAGAATATGAAATTGAGTCGAGACTTGATCAGCGAAGAGGGCATTCTCTTGCTCAGTGTCGATCAAGTTATCGATGAAACAGCCATCGAGCGGATACGGGAGATTGAGTTTAATTTAGAGGAATCATTTAAAATCTATATCTCTCAATAGTGCTCAATCACAATGGCTGTTTTAATCGGTATAAACCTGTCTACCTTCAGCGTTTTTTAATGACCAAGCTACCGATTGAATAACCCGCGCCAAAAGAGCATATCACGCCGATATCACCCGACTTTAAATCATTTTGATGAAGGTTGAAGGCGATTAATGAGCCCGCCGAGGCCGTGTTGGCATATTGGTCTAGAACAATGGGGGCTTCATCTGCATTGGCTTCTCTGCCGAGTAAACGCTTGCCTATAAGCACGTTCATATTGATATTGGCTTGATGCAGCCACCAGCGTTTGACTGCATGGTTTTCAATACCAAGTGTCTCTAACTGCTGAGTTAAGTGTTCTGCGGCCATTGGGCAGACCTCTTTAAACACTTTACGTCCGTTCTGGATAAAGAACTTATCATCCCCAAAGGGCTCGGAATCATCGGTATACGATAGATAGCCGAAGTTTGAGCGGATATTGTTTGAGAATTGGGTAACTGATTTTGTGCTAAGTACTTCGTAACTGTGGGACGATTGGCAAGTGTCTGCACGTTCCATAATGGTCGCAACAGATACGTCACCAAAAATAAAGTGACTGTCGCGATCTCGCCAATTATTTTGCGGTGAAGTGAGCTCTGGATTAATGACCAGGACGGTTTTTGCAGTGTCGGCCATCAGCATTTCATAAGCGCGTTGCAAAGCAAATGTTGCTGAAGAGCACGCAACGAGCATATCAAAACCAAAGCCTTCGATACCAAGTTCATTTTGAACTTCAATCGCAATCGCCGGATAAGCACGTTGGGTGTAAGAGCAACCGATAATCACGGCATCGATATCCGCTGCTTTTTTATTGGCGGAAATCATCGCTTTTTTTGCGGCATTTATAGCCATCTCTGCTTGATGCGAGAGCTGGTCATTGTCACGTGGTTCTATGTAGGGACGCATTCTCTCAGGGTCTAATGCACCTTCTTTGCGGTACACATAACGACTTTTTATACCCGAAGCCTTGGTAATGAATTCTGCGCTGGAGAGTGGTTTCTCTTTTACGGAGCCCGCTTCGATTTCATTTTGGTGTCGACTGTTGAATGCAGTAGCATAGCTATTATATGCCTCTACAAGCTCCTCATTAGAGATGGAGTACTCTGGAGTCCAAAGTCCATAGCCGCTAATAACAATAGGGTTGTTTGGTTGATTCATAAATGACTCTTGGCTAGGTCTATTTAAGGATATTACTGCGCAGAAATAGATAAAAACGACCGCTAAGCTAAAGCGATCTTTAAACTAAAGCAAACTACAGCGACTGCGTATTGCGCTATTTAACGATAGACGCATAAATGGGATAGGTAAATTTTGGCGGGTTTATACGTCAATAACTAGTGACATAAACGGTAAATATGGGTAACAAATTTGTTCACGGCCTGGGCTGTGAATTTTGCGTCATTGTCTATGATTGCTAGGCGGGGACTATTGACTGACGTGGACCATTACTAGAAATAAACTATTGATCGAATGATCTGATCTCTTGCTCTGTAAGAAAACGCCATTCCCCTACATTCAGATCCAGTTGAATGTGACCAATTTTGACACGATGCAGATTGATAACTTTATTACCGACTGCTGCAAACATACGCTTAACTTGATGATACCTTCCCTCGGTAATCGTTAGCATCACTTCGTGGCTTTGAATGATAGAGAGCTCGGCTGGTCGTGTAGGTTTACTTTCTCCTTGCAGCATAATGCCCTCCGTTAACGCTTCTTTTACATCGGAGCTGATAGGGTTGCGTAAGGTGACGTGATAAACCTTTTTACATTGTTTGTTAGGGTTTGTGATGCCAAAGGACCAGTGTCCATCATCGGTGATTAACACTAAACCGGTGGTATCTGCATCAAGGCGGCCTGCAATATGTAGCTCCGATTTTTTTTCGATATTTAAACCGTTGAAAAGAGATGGATAGGCCTCATCAATATTTGAGCAGATCGTATCTTTAGGTTTATGCATCATCAGGTAGCGTGGAGGGCGAGGGGTTAACGGTTGATCGTTAAGCGTAATGTGATTATTTTCATGCACTTGCACCGAAGGGTCTAATATAGCAATGCCATTAACGCACACTAAGCCGTTCTGAATAGAAGTTTGGGCTTCCTCTTTCGTTAGCTCGGTACTTCGGCAGGTAAATCGGTCTAGGCGCATAAGCTGTCAGGGTAGCGTTTATCAAAAAAGGTGGGGCTATTATCCGCCAGAATTCAGTTTTCGCAATATTAGATGCGTCGTTTGGTTCTTTACCGTGGATACTCGCGTATGATCCCTTTTTTATATGCAGCCTTGGATAGCTTTTCGGATGGTTTCTTGGCATTCCTTCATTCTTGCAATCTCTGAGTCCAGCACATTCTATAGTTAAATGGAGAGATCATGCCTAAGTGTAATTTTTATGCGGTAGACGGGGATTATGAGATCATTTTAGATCTGATTTTCAATGAATTGAAGTGTAAGGTTTATCAGAAATACTCTGAGCCAGATGCTGAACTTGTGCAGTTTCACAGTACGGCCGAAGTGGTTGAATACTACCAGCTAAACGGTTTTTCGTCTCAGCAGGGTAAGTCAGCCCATTTGATGTTATGGCCGGTAGAAGCATCTGATAACTTTGTGATCACCAAGCAAGTAGTCACCTCTAGAAAGTTTAAGGGGGCGACACGTTCGCGTGCTGAGGGCTGGGGCTTGATCCAGTTGGAGTTGCGAGGCAATAGCAGTAAAGGATTGAGCGAGTGCCAAACAAATAACAGTACGGAAAAACACTCAAAAGCTTTAGAAGAAAAGCATAAAGAGAGCTTAGGTTTAGTGTCTGAGTGGAAGTGGGATGTTGTGGTTCGTACCGCTAAAAAATTGAATGACTATATCTTGAACAAATCAGAAAAAAGGCAGGGCACTAAAGCAGTCATGCCAAAAGCGGCAAAATTTAGTTTGGCTGAGTGATAGAGTACGAATAGTCGCCTAAGTACAAGGGGCTCTAATTGCTAAAGCCTCTTACACTGGTAGAGATGACTTTAGTGTCATTTTCTATTTAGTGGCTTTCTATCTAATGGTTGGGCATCAACTTAACGTTATTCCTGTTACAGTCTTTGGCTTGGTAAAGTGCCTGATCCATGCGTGAGAAGATGCTATCCCCACTATCTTCTGTATTGTATTCGGTCACGCCAAAACTACATGTGACCTGTATGTTATTTTCGTTACGCATCTCAGCAATGTAATGCCGTAGCCTTTCTGCCATCTCTAGCGCCGTATCTGCTTCGGTGTTAGGTAGAATAATGGCGAACTCTTCACCTCCCCAGCGAGCGAGTATATCGCTTTCGCGAATATGCTCTTGTAGTGTTTCTGCGACGCTGGTTAGCACTTTATCCCCCATGCTATGCCCATAGATATCATTAACCTGTTTAAATAGATCGATATCAGCGAGGATCACCGACATTGGTTGTGAGTAGCGTTTTGCGCGTTTAATCTCTATGTCGATAAGTTGTTCAAACATACGGCGGTTATAGATACCGGTAAGCATGTCGCGGCTGGCGAGTTGTTCTACTTCTAGAACCTTTTCTTGTAGCGTTTCATTTAGTTCGGCAAGCTCTTCTGTTCGTACTTTAATCAAGTGCTCTAAATCGGCGTAATCACCGACGATGAGCTGAGATTGCTGAGCTAGTTTTTCTTGAGTCGTTCTCAGTTCGTCGATATTGGTATGGGCGCCTATCATTCTGGCTGGGCTGTTATCGGGCAAGCGTTCTACTATTTTTCCTGAATCTTCTATCCACAGGTAAGTCCCGTCTGCTTTCAAACAACGGTACTGAATTCGGTATGCGGGAATGCGATCTTTCACATAATCTTCAAAATGTGCCATGACGTTGGGATAATCATCGGGATGGATAACATTTTCCCACGTGAGAACGTCTTGATTTAGGCTATCAACATCGTAACCTAGCATACGATACCAGCCCGCACTTCTGGATACGTGCCCTGTTAACACATCCCAATTCCAAACCCCATCAGCAACAATATCAAGAACGTGCCGTAAGGTTTCATCTGTACTTGGCCAAGTAGGCATTTTGTATTCCGTTACTCCGATTGTGTGGATGATTGCTAATTGATGGTTTTAATATTGAATGTTCTTTCAAACATAACAGTATAGCCTATAGATCGTTATTACGTTTGCCGCCAGGAATTGGATCTTTGTGGTTCTAAAAATAGTCAGCGTTATATAAACCTATTTGTTTATAACATTTAGATAGCCTGATGCAGCCTTTATAAGGTGTGTTAGCGTTCAACATAATCTAGCGGCATCGCTGTGCTATCAACCACTTTCCGCATGATAAACGCTGACTTAACACCCGTTACGCCACGTATACGGGTGATCTTTCCTAACAGGATATCTTGATATCGGTCCATATCTGGCACAGCAACTTTGAGTTGGTAGTCAGCATCATGGCCAGTGATCAAGTAGCACTCCATTACTTCGGGTAGTGTTTGGATGGTGCGTTCAAACTCTTCAAAGCGCTCGGGGATATGCTTGTCCATACTGATATGCAGCAGAGCAAAGAGATTTAGATCGACGGCTCTTTCATTAAGGCGAATAACCTTATCCCGTATTACCCCAGATTCTTCAAGCGCCTTTACACGGCGAGAGCAAGGCGCGGCTGTCAGTCCAACACGCTCGGCTAAATCTTGGTTCGATAGATCGCCGTTTTGTTGCAGTTCGTGCAATATTTTTAAATCAAAACGATCAAGTGAGACAGAAGTTTTCATATCTTTTCTTTTGTTAGCAATTATTTTTTAGTTTTTAGTTTATATGCTTGTGTTTTGTTGCGCAATTTTTGTTATTGGCAGCTATTTAGATCGGTAATTGCGCAAGATGAGCTATAAACTTATCTTCATCGGTTGAGGGCTTGCTTAGCAAGAGCGTAAAGCAAGCAGATAGGTTAAAAATTAGATGCCAATCAGCATCTAAGGGTGAGATCACCAAGAGTGGTTGTAGCCAGCTTAATAAGGTTTATCGAACCTTTCTTCAGTGCCACAAGCACAAACTGAACAAGTACCGGATTTAGTACCCCGCCGCCTCAATTACACGTGAATTTAGGCGGCGGGTTTTATTTCAAACTCTTCTTTATAGATACCGACTTAACATGGGAAAGCGTTATGTTTGATCATCGCAAATATCGTCGTTTTGAAACTGTCCGTTTGACTGACCGTACCTGGCCAGATCAAGAGATAAATAAAGCACCGGATTGGTGTAGTGTTGATCTGCGAGACGGTAATCAAGCGCTGATCAATCCTATGTCGGTTGAGCAGAAAACCAAAATGTTTACCTTGTTGGTCAAGCTAGGATTTAAGGAGATCGAAGTTGGATTTCCCTCTGCGTCCAAGCCCGATTTTGATTTTGTGCGTAAGTTGATCGAAGAGGATCGTATCCCCGAAGGCGTTACCATTCAGGTGTTGACGCAAGCGCGAGAGGAGTTGATCAAACGTACCTACGAAGCGTTAGAAGGGGCTAAAAAAGCCAACGTGCATGTGTATAACTCGACATCGGTTGTACAGCGTGAACAAGTTTTTAACATGAGCCGTGATGAGATTAAACAGATCGCTGTTCAAGGGGCGCGTTGGGTGCGCGACTACGCGGCCAATTATCCGGTGACTCAGTGGGAGTTTCAGTATTCCCCCGAAAGCTTTACCGGCACCGAGATGGATTATGCCGTTGAAGTATGCGATGCCGTCATCGCCGAGTGGAGACCAGAAACCGGGCAGCAAGTGGTTATCAACCTGCCTGCCACGGTAGAGATGTCATCACCGAATGTTTTCGCCGATCAGATCGAATATTTCTGTCGTCATCTAGCGCAACGAGATCAGGTACGTATTAGTTTGCATACTCATAATGACCGTGGCTGTGGTGTTGCAGCGGCCGAGTTGGGTGTAATGGCTGGTGCTGATCGTGTTGAAGGCACTTTGATGGGTAATGGTGAGCGTACCGGTAATATGGACATTATCACCATGGCGATGAACCTTTATTCACAAGGTGTTGATCCAGAATTGGATTTTTCAAATATTCCAGAGATCATTGAGGTTGTGGAATATTGTAATGAACTGCCTGTTGCCGCACGCCACCCTTGGGCAGGCGAGCTTGTCTATACCGCGTTTTCTGGCAGTCACCAGGATGCGATTCGTAAGTCGGTTAATTATCACAAAGACAACAACCAACTGCATTGGGATGTGGCGTATCTGCCGATTGATCCGCGCGATATAGGTCGTGAATATGAAGCGGTAGTACGTATCAACAGCCAAAGCGGTAAAGGCGGCGTTGCCCTAGTGCTAGAGCGTGATTTCGGGATTGAATTGCCAAAATGGATGCACACGCCATTAAGTAAAAAAGTACAAAGTGCCGCAGAAGAGCAAGGGATCGAAGTATCGCCGGATTCAATAAAAGCGATCTACGAACAATTTTTTGTGGCCGTGCCAAGCCAATGGCAGTTGGGTAATTACGAGTTGCACACCGAATCCAATCAAGTCAGTGCGCAATTCAGCATCGGCGATACACCATTTTCGGGTAAAGGCGCGGGTGCACTAGAAGCCCTATGCGATGCCCTTTGTGCTGAGTATCAATGCACGATTGACGTTAGCCAGTTTGATGAACATTCGATCGGTTCTGGAACCGATGCCCAAGCGCTGGCGTCCATCTGTGTCGCGGTGAATGGCAAGGTAGAGTATGCGGTTGCGACTCACGAAGATACTTCGGCTGCAGCACTACAAGCGATGTTGACTGCGTTTAGTCGCAATGCGGATAAAACAGCAGAGCAGGTTGCTTAACGGTTAAGTGGGTTGCTGAAGGGCCTCGCCATCAAGCAGGCCCTGTTCACATAAGGTGGCGATCACTTCGATAATTAGCCCTTCCATTGCTCTGTAAGCCGTTGTCACGGGGCGGTCCGTTAGCCGTACCAGCGAGTGAATCCTATCGATACTCGGGTTAACGATTTTTAGCGCCTCCAATTCACCCCGTTGCAGCTCCGCATTCATCACATCTCGGGGCATAATGGCATTGGCAATGCCGTTGTTAACCAGACAGCGTAAACCTAATCCCGTGTTCTGTTCGTAGCGGATATTCAGAGGCCAGCGCGCTTCCATCGCCGTTTGCTCTATATGCATACGCACGTTGTGCGGTCGGGCGGGTGCTACCAGCGGGTATTTTGATAGCTGCTCAAATAGGATAGTTTGATCATCGTGCTCTGGTTTATGTGCTGGTTTATGTTCTGCTTCATGCTTTGTTTTCAGGTTTTTACCCACCAGGTACATCGATTCACGATAGACCGGTAGCACCTCAACTTTACTGAGATCTGCTGCATTTGGGATCAAGCCAAGGTCAACTTTACCATCGGCGATATGTTGCGCGGCCACCAAACTCATTGCATCCGAGATATGCAGCTGGACCTCGGGGAAGCGCCGTTCCGCTTCGGTCAGTAATAGCGGCAACAGGGTATAAGCTTTAGAAGCATCCATTACCAACCGCACCTCCCCCCGAGGCGAAACCGTATCGGAGATAACATCGGCACGGCTACTTTCAACCTGGCGTAGGATCAAGCCCGCGTGGTGTACCAGCTTTTCACCCGCAGGGGTGAGCTGAACGCCTTTGACCGTTCGGGTAAATAGCTCAACCTCCAACTCTTTTTCTAGCGCTGAGACATGGTTACTCAAAGCGGGTTGAGCGATAAACAGTTCACGAGCCGCAGCAGAAACGCTACCTAACTCCGCAATCTTAAGAAAAAACTTTAGCTGTTTGAGTGTCATCTTGTCGCTCCCAGAACGGTATAGAAAGCCTGATAGAAGCCCTACAGAACTTCTTCAGGAATGATAACTATATTGTTTTTTATATGGCTGAGTATAACTATTATGTATTTTTTTAAATGGATGGCCAGGATTATAGTTTTTAGCGTCATCTCTCCACTTGGCTTGCCATAGCTCTGCTGGTGGAATCATTGGCTGTGATAGTCGGCATCAAATAACAATAATCTGGCTTTTTAGAGGAATAGATAATGAGCGTTATTCATAAAATAAAAAATGAAGGCCCATCCGCGTGGAAAGGAAAGGATATAAAGGATGATGGGACTTGGATCTATCACTGGTCTGATGAATCCATTAACGTTCTCGAAAAGGCCTTAGAGAGTGTGAAACAAAAAGGGCTGAAAGCCCCAGACTTCACGAAAGATGATTTCCCGATTACGGAACTCGCAAAAGAGATCGATTACTTCAATGAGGAATTAGAAAACGGTAAGGGCTTTATCGTTATTCGTGGCCTACCCATTGAGCGATATAGCGATGATGACGCCGCTATTATCTACTACGGTCTAGGCTTGCACATGGGCACACCGGTTTCCCAAAATATAAACGGTGACATGCTAGGCCATGTAAGAAACATTGGCGAAGAAGACACAAAAAGTGTTCGTGTGTATGAGACCAACGAGTACCTGCCATATCACGCCGACCTGTCCGATGTAGTGGGTCTACTTTGCCTACGCAAAGCGAAATCCGGCGGGATGAGCAGCCTATCCAGTGCGATGACGCTCTATAATGAGATCCTAGAAAAACACCCTGAATATCTCGGTCTTCTTCATCGTCTCTTCCTACTCGAACACCTGGATGATGGCGACGCAGGCCTGACACCTATCTTTAGCCACCACAAGGGCAAGTTAAGCGCACGCTACCTACGCCAATATATAGAGATCGCTCAGGAAAAAGCAGGATTGCCATTATCGAGCGTCGAAGTGGAAGCACTAGACCTAGTCGATTCGATCTTAAACGATCCAGATATCCGTTTAGATATGATGATGGAACCGGGCGATATCCAATTCGCCAATAACTACACCATCTTCCACTCCCGCACCAGCTTTGAAGATCACGATGAACTAGAACGTAGACGCCACCTTTATAGACTGTGGCTTAAAATGCCCAATGCCAGAGAACTCGCTTCAGACTTTCCAGGACGTAACGGTATTAGCAAGCGTTAAGCAAGTTAGCGTTAAATACACTCTGCATTCGTGCAGATAGAGAAAGCCCGCCTAAACATTTAAGCGGGCTTTTTTAATGGTGTTTACTACATAAAAAAGGGGCAAAAAAACGGTATCCACACCTTAGTGGCTATGGCAGTATGAAGGAATCAAGGAGATTCTTAGGTGCTAGCGATTAACGGATTAATTAGAAATGATTCTTACACAATAGTCATTTCCCATTCTCGATGTAGAAACACGACAACTTGCCGCTTTTCTACAAAGCCATAGATGCTTATTAACGATAAAAATCCTTTTATTTTAGCTGGTTAGCTCAGTTTCTCGTTTTTTGAAATATATTTAGCTGTTAAATACCTATGAATAATATAGAAGCCTTCAACATAGCAGTTGCTGAAATATTCGGTCAGTGCTACAAAGAATTCCCTATCCGAGTGACCATTTCAAAAATGGATGTCGGCATTACAATCAAAGAAGCAATGGGGGACGACTCTGATGGTTACTTCGATCTTGCTGAGATCGAATATCAGATTGCAGAAGAAGCTATGGAGTGGCTAATACAAGCCGGCTACCTATGGTGTAAGAACCCTAGTCGCCCAATCAGTTTTGAAGGTGTAACGCTAACTCCCAAAGGTCTTGAAGTCCTCAACGCTGTACCTGATGAGCTTCAATCTAAGGTGTCTTTGGGAGAGCAGTTGAGCAAAGGGATCAAGGAGCTTGGGAAAGATACAGCATCTACAGCAGTTAAAATAGGATTAACATACGGTGCCAAAATGGTTATCGGCACTTAACAAATCAATCAATGCCCGCCAGCAAGCTGAGTCGGACCTCCAAAAGCCTGCGGCTTTTTCTGGCCCGTTATTGAGGCGTTTCGTTGGCACACCCCCCCCCCCCCTTTGACGCAGCCGAGTATCGGAGATTGCTAAGGGTTACATGGATCGTTGTTTGAGCGGAGCGAGTTTAGATCCATGCCTTAGCAATTGAGAAACACAGGGGATTGAGCGTAGCGAAACAAGGATAGGTGGCTAGGGGATTCTTAAGGGGAAGAGCTGTTGTTTCCCCTTGAGGGCGGAAGGCCTATAAATAGAAAAATCGCCGCGGGTCGCGCCTCCCGCATTGTACGAAAATAGTAGGGAGAGGTCAGGTCTTGTATGTTGCACTTAAAGCGAGATTTCTATAGGCAATACAAGACCTAATCTATGTTTCATAAAAGGATAAACAAAGCAGAAAATGCACTTGCTGTAATTGTTTTATTTTCATAAGAAGATGCCCGCGTGAGTCACGTTTTGAAAGAAACCGGAAAGCAAAATGACGAATACATATATTATTGATGCGTACAGTGATAATAATCCATCGGATTCAGTTGCAACATTCCATTAATAAACTTGAATTTCAGCGGCCAAATTTTTTGCATTATATTCAAAAGGCTTGTCTTGCTACCCTAGAGCAAGTTAATTAACTATGAGCCTTCGGCGCTGAACATATCTAAGTTGAGCCGGTTATTTAAGTATTGGCACCCACGAGGAAAAAGGAGAACCCGTGAAAAATATTTGGTTTTTAAGAATGGATAAAAACATTTTAGAGGGGCAAGAGCTTAATAGAGATAAGGAGTATATTCACAGCATTCACGGAACTTGTGGTGACAAAGAACTAGCTCTTCGATATGCGAATTTAATCTTTCCCGAGAAGAGCATTAGCGACCAAGAGCTTTCTGAAAAGGTTATGTCAATAAAGAAAGAGCTAATTGAAAAAGGTCTTATTGATGAAAATCAGCAGGGAAAACGGCGCTGTGATGTCGCAATACGTTACTGGGTTTCTGTAATGCAGGCAGGAGACATAGCTTTTGTTCGCACGCGTTACAATGATGTCTTTCTCTGTGAGGTAACAGGTTACGTTTCAGAGAGTTTTTTTAAGGAGCATGGTTGTTTTCAGCGACCAGTAAAAATTCTACAAAATATCACTGAGAATGATGTTCACGAATATGTATGGCGTCGAACCCAAGGCAGAAAAACGATAGAACGCAATGCAAAACGCTCTGTTGCTGACTTGGTAACTAAGTATTTGGGGATTGTGTGAAACTAAAGAAACGCTGCTAGGGGATACTTAAGGGGAAGAGCTGTTGTTTCCCCTTGAGGGCGAAAGCCCAAAAGAATAAGGAATCGCGGCCAGTGGCCCCTCCCACATGGTACCCAATAAAGAGGACCAAAGACCGGCAAAATGGAATAATCTTCATGTAAACCGGTATGTAAATGCATAGCAATAATAAGAAGTTCAACGCACAATACAGGCTACTAGCGTTGACCTATAAACCCAAGAGACTCCCTCCCCATGCCTCAACCCGATCCAACCAAAACCCTAACCTTTACCTCACCAAACGACCTCGCCCAGTGGCTCAAGACCAACCACAACAGCGAAACCGAACTGTGGGTGAAGATATTTAAAAAGCAGACGGGCATTCCGAGCGTCACCTGGAATGATGTTGTGGTTGAGGCGCTGTGCTGGGGCTGGATCGACGGTGTTAAGAAATCAATTGATGACCAAGCCTATCTACAGCGGATCACACCTAGAACTGCACGCAGTAACTGGTCGAAAAAGAACAGGGAACATGTGGAGCGCTTAATCGATGAAGGCCGGATGGAGGAGGCTGGATTGGCCCATGTTCGGGCTGCAAAAGCAGATGGACGTTGGGAAAATGCTTATACCGCCAGCGAGATGGAAGTGCCAGAAGATTTCCTTGCTGCGCTAAACGACGACCCTACAGCGAAACAGTTTTATGCAACACTGACCAAATCGAGTCGGTATGTGATCGCCCATGGACTATTAAGTGCGAAGAAAACAGAGACAAGAGAGAGACGCTTCGCAAAGTTCTT
Source organism: Neptuniibacter victor (assembly GCA_027943745.1). Taxonomy (GTDB): domain Bacteria; phylum Pseudomonadota; class Gammaproteobacteria; order Pseudomonadales; family Balneatricaceae; genus Neptuniibacter; species Neptuniibacter victor. The sequence continues at coordinate 968,791 of AP025763.1, forward strand.
GGGGGTGTTAGCAAACGAAGAAAAACCAGCTTAGCTGTTATTCAAGTTAGTAAGTGGTTATTAAAATTAGTAGCTGCCATTAAACTCTGTAACTGGCTATTAACTTGAAATTGGCAGGGACCCACACCTTTGACGCAGCCGAGTATCGCAGATTGCTAAGGGTTACATGGATCGTTGTTTGAGCGCAGCGAGTTTAGATCCATACCTTAGCTATTGAGAAACACAGGGGATTGAGCGTAGCGAAACAAGGATAGGCGGCTAGGGGATTCTTAAGGGGAAGAGCTGTTGTTTCCCCTTGAGGGGCGAAAGGCCAAAAGAATAAGGAATCGCGGCCAGTGGCCCCTCCCACAAAGATTCTCCACAGGTGGCCCCTCCCACAAAAGATTCCCCCGCATAGCACTAATAATGAGGATCAAAACGCTTTTGAAGATCAAACTTAATTCACTCCATCCTAATGGAACAAAGCCTCCTCTTAGGGTTAAAGGCCTATTAAAAAATTACTGCAAACAGGATAATTATTTGGCATGAAAAAAGTACTCATCAGTGCCTGCTTACTAGGCGATAAAGTCCGCTATGATGGCAACTCCCTATTGAGCCAACATGAGATTCTTCAGCGCTGGATTGCAGAGGGGCGAGTGATCTCTATCTGCCCTGAAGTGAGCGCGGGCATGAGTATCCCAAGAGCGCCTGCCGAAATATTGGGTGGCGATGGCAACGATGTGCTTTCAGGTAGCGTTAGAGTGATTGAAAATACCGCTGCTGATGTGACCGGTATGTTTCTGAAGGGGGCCGAGAATGCGTTGGCGTTGTGCAAAAAACAACATATCGAAGTTGCTGTACTCGCCGATTTCAGTCCTTCGTGCGGGAGTTCAGCTATCTACAATGGTGAGTTCTCGGGGACTAAAATAGAGGGCGTCGGTGTTACAGCGGCGTTATTAATCGCCAATGGTATTCAGGTCTTTAGTCAGCATCAGCTAGCGGATGCAGATAAGCTATTAGGGTGATGTAGGATGGGTTGGCACTAATCATCCCCTTTGACGCAGCCGAGTATCGCAGATAGCTAAGGGTTACATGGATCGTTGTTTGCTCCTCTTTATATAGGAAAGTGCGAGTTTATATCCATGCCCCACTTAATAAGAGTGGCTTGAAAAACACAGGGTATCGAACGAAGTGAGACAAGGATAGGTGGCTGTTTTTAAGAGAAGGCATTCTTAAGGGGAAGAGCTGTTGTTTCCCCTTGAGGGCCAAAGGCCAAAAGAATAAGGAATCGCCGCGGGTCGCGCCTCCCACAGGTGGTCCCTCCCACAAACGACACCGCCTTTTGTTAAGTCACTGCGCTGATGTTTACTTATTTCCTTTTAGGGGAAACACCTGCTGTTTTACCCAACCATCGGGTACGTAGTCACCTACCACGCCATAAGCTTCTGGCCACTCTTTTTGGCCTTTAACCGCTGTTCCAAAGATATAGTCGATGAAAGAGAAGTGGGCAGCATAGTTTCGATCGATCGCTGCCTTGTCGGATGAGTGGTGCCAATGGTGAAATTGTGGCGTCACAATCAGGTATTGTAACCAGCCAAAATTGATCTGGGCGTTGGTATGGTTAAGTACCGCTTGGAAGCCGACGATAATGATGTAGGCATCGATCACGCTTTTATCAAAACCGAGTACAAATATAGGGGCAAGCACGCAGCAGCGGGTTAGCGTTAGCTCGGCAATGTGTTGACGTGATCCTGCCAGCCAATCCATGGTTTTTGCACTGTGGTGGATCGCATGAAAACGCCAAAAGAAGGGTGCTTCGTGATAGACGCGGTGCAGGGTGTATTGCACCAGATCAGCGACGAGCAGTACTAAAAATAGCTGGCTTATCCAATTGAAGTTCTGCACCCACTCTTGCGAACCTCTCTCTACGGCCCAACCGAACGCATTGCTGACAAACTGATTGGCCGCGAGCAGAACAAAACCAACAATCAGGTGGTTGACAAAAAAGTGGTGCAGGTCTGTCTGCCACTCCGGTCGAAGCACGGCTTGTTTCCGGTGCGGAATGATCTTTTCAATAAAGATGAAAATGAGGGTAGAGCCGAGTAGATCTAAGATAAACCAATCTAAACCCAGATAGGTATTACCCTGTTCAAATTCGGTTACTTCTACTCTATGCCCACCTAAAGCGATAGCCACCGTGATAATCGACCACGCGAAGATGGCGGCGCGCTTATTGGTATTTCGAACAAAGTTGAGCAAGCCTAAACTGCCGGAGATAATCAGCGCAACAAACATAATGCCGCGTATAAGATCAACATCATAGGCGGCGCGTAGATCCGGTGTGGTTAGGTATTCTGGGAAGTGGAATGCAAGCACACCCAGTAGACTCAGTATGGCCAGTGTTACGGCGATATAGCCACTGATACGTCCTTCACCAAAGCGGAACTCTCCGCCTTCAAGCTTTTTAAGAAACATCCTTTGTCCTTTTTAACGCGTTTTTCGGTTATTCATCAATCGATTGCAGGCGATTATAGCCTAGAGAAAGGCGGGGCACCTTAAGCGCTGATATTTATTTTAGAAACGCCTGAAACCGCGTTAGCGGCGAGCGGCTCTAGCAATGAGAGAGCTGAAGATGCTATGCAGCATAGCGACTCCTTTATCTATTTCAGTTTTATCGATGGTTAATGCGGGCATAAACCTAAGGGTGTTTTCTCTTGGAGCATTCAGTAATAAGCCTAAGGCTCTTGCTTGATGCACAATCTCTGGTGCGGAGTATCTGCCACTGTCTAAGGCCAGTAGTAGGCCTTTGCCTCTGGCTTCGCCCAGATCAAAAGTTTCGCTGAGATTGATTAAGGCTTGTTGAAAGTAAAGGCTGATCTCCTGGATATGGGGGATGAAGTTAGGGGATAACACCTCGCTTAATACTGCGTTAGCGACTGCGCACATGAGAGGGTTACCATTGAACGTTCCTCCTTGGTCGCCATAGTCAAAGCAACTCACCGTTTGGCTCACCAATAGAGCAGAGATCGGTACACCACCTCCAAGACCTTTGCCTAAAGTCATTATGTCTGGGGTAATAGGGTATTGTTGATAAGCAAATAGACTGCCGGTCCTAGCCACACCCGTTTGCACTTCATCGATTATTAACAGTAAGTTATGTTGTTTGCAGAGTTGTGCGATCCCCTCTACAAAATCGGTGTTTGCGGGAACAACACCCGCTTCGCCTTGCACCAGCTCTAACATAATCGCAACGGTATGGTTATCCACAGCCTGTTCGGTAGCCGATAAGTTATTAAAAGGGACTTTCTTAAATCCGCTGACTTTGGGTTCAAATAGAGGGGCAAATTCGGCTTTCCCCGTGGCCGACATGGTGGCTAAGGTTCTGCCATGGAAGCCGTTATCGAACGTTATAATTTTGAACGCGCCCTGTTTATGTTTTTGCCCCCATTTTCTGGCTAATTTAATTGCCCCTTCATTGGCTTCTGCACCGCTATTGGCAAAGAAAGCTTGGTCAAAGACGGAGTGCTGACACAGTGTTTGCGCTAGATCTAACATCGGTTGGTTGTAGAAGGCAGGACCTGGATTGAGTAGCTTTTGAGATTGGATCTGCAGCGCTTGCTGAATCACTGTTGGGCTATGACCTAAGGTGTTGACCGCCCAGCCTTGTACTAGATCTAGGTAGGCTTTGCCGGTTTGATCGAATAGATAGTGACCGTCTCCTTTGATAAAGCAGATATCTGGTCTTGGGGTGATGGGCATGATGTGCTGTGTCTTTTCTTGGAGATAGGTTTCCATGGTGTTCTCCTGTATTTACGTGTGATGTCGTGTTTTTTAGGCATAAAAAAAGCCGCAGGCGTTAACCTGCGGCTTCTTAAGTGGTGATACGCTTTTTAGTTTAGCGTTGTCGGATATCAACACCCAGATAGGCACAGGCAATCGATACACGGCGTCGCAGTGTAGTAGGGATTGGCTGACTAGTGCCTTGGATGGCGGTGTTGATTGAATTCATAGCATGGAGAATATCGTAGTTTTGGTAAGCCGCCAATATCTGTTGTGGGTTTTCTTTAGGAGATTGTTACTAACAAACAAGCAGTTGCGGCAAGATCGGCTTATAGATATCAGCGGCATTAATCAGGGATTTCGCGGTTAATGCTTGTACCCCATAGACTTCGGTTGTGACTTGGTACTTATCACGTACCTTTTTAAGTAGCAGATCAAAGTCGCCGTCGCCTGAGAGCAAAATGATCGTATCCACCTCGGGAGAAACCTCCATAATATCAATGGTAATACCTACATCCCAATCTCCTTTGGCTGAGCCATCTTTACGCTGGATATAGGGTTTCAGTTTTACATCAAAGCCGATATGACGCAGGGCATCTTGGAACTTACGCTGGCCATCGTTATTACTCTCTATGGCATATGCAAAGGCGTGACAGATCTCGCCTTCCTGACTGATGATTTTCCAAAATTTACGAAAGTTAAAAGGGCAGCCGAAGGCTTGTCGTGTGGTGTAGTAAATATTTTGAACATCGACAAAGATGGCGATCTTTTTGGCGGCTTTACTCACATTTGACCTACGTTTTATGAATGAGGGGCTTAACTATACCAGACCTCATAGATATCTTGTGCCTTGCGGGCAGAAGTGCTGGAAAAAACAGCGTAGGTGCACTATCGTTGCAAGAGTTAATGAAAAAGGTTTTACTGAACCTTACTGGTTGATTATTCGGAGCTTTTTAATGTCTGCTGCAGACGAAATGTCCACTAAGGGGAAAGGCCAAAAACGGCTCGATATCGCAACGGTATTCGGACTTTGTGGTGTTATGTTTTCCCTGCTTATTTTCCTCTTTATGTTTAAGCAGGAACGTGAAGCAGCTATTCAAAGTTTTCAGGTAAAAGTTGCGCAAGATGTCGCCTTATTTGAGCAGCAGCTACGACAGAATTTATATGCTCTCGATTCGTTGCAAGCTTACTTACAGCTTTCTGAGCCGAATACAGAAACCGATTTTCGCAATGCTGCTGCTACAATAGCAAGCAGGGCTGGGGCGCTTGAAGGCGTCCTATGGAAAAAAGGTGAAACGCTTCATCATCTTATCGTCGATAAAAATGACTTTTTAACAACCTCTGCAGAGACCTCCTCTTTTATCATGCAAATAGAAGAGATGGATCCCCAGGCTATACAGTCTATTGCGTTGAGTCAGCAGGAGCGATCGTATGTTATGGCTGCTGCGCCAGTGGGTGATCAAGATCGTATTATTATATTGATCAATCTAGAGAAAGTGATAGAGCAAAGCTTATTAGAATCCGTCGACGAGGGCGTATCAATTACGTTATCTGCTACGACAGATGGAGGGGCGAAGGGGCTGTTTTCATCACAACCGCACGACGTGGCAGCGGATGCCATCTTCGATAGTTCGATCGATCTACTTAACAATACTCCGCTAACCCTTAATTTCGCAGCGAGCGAAAGTTATCTCTCAGACAAGATGAACTATACCTCGGTTATGTTTTTAATCACGGGGTTATTACTCTCTTATTTGATGGGTTCATACTTAAAACGAATTGGTAACCATTTAAAAGCGATGCGGGAAGAGCAGGAAGTGCTCGCGGGTCAGATGATTGATACCTCTTGGCATGATCCTCTGACGGGTTTGGTCAATCGTATTCATTTTGATGAAGCGCTTGATGTTGAGTGTCGACGTGCGGTGCGTGAATTCTCGCCCTTAACGATGATTCTGTTGCGTATCGATGGCTTTAAACCCTATACCGATCACTACGGTATAGAAGCAGCGGATATTTTGCTGCAACGGGTTTCTGAAACGTTGAAGTCGTCGGTGGGTCGCCCAGGCGATATGATTGCCCGTTTAGATGATCATCTTTTTGGCTTTATTTTACCTTCGACAAATGAGCTGGTGGTTCAGTTAGCCGAGCGTTGCACCTTATCTATTCGTGAACTTGAGATCCCTAATGAAGGTGAAGTAGAAAATGGAGTTGTGACACTGAGTATTGGTGTGGCTACCTTACAACCGACCCGCTTATTAACCGCTGATCGACTGTTTGACGTGGCGAATGAGCAGTTGCTTATCGCTATAGATAAAGGCGGTGATCAATACAGTGCTTATGCTGAAAGTGGATTGGAGCCTTCCGTTACCTATTCGGTGTGATGTTTAGATCGATGAAAGGCTGGATTGAGATAGATTAATCGGAAGGATTGTCTATGCCTCTCCAGCCTTTTTTATTGTATTCAGATAGAGAGGGATTATGGCGGTTATACACTCGTTAATTAGTCATCTTCAAGATGATGCTGAAGTCCATAATCACCGTCGTTTACTGGTCGTCAGCGGTTCGCTGGATTGGTGTGAAAACCAAGCGAGTACACTGACATCTCTGCCTGATCTTGTATGGATTGCTGATCACGCACCGGAGGGCATTACACCACTACCTGTTTCCAAAACGCATCAGCTATTGGGACGTACTTTTAAATCATTAGTATTTAATGCCTGGGATGGTTTTAACCCTAATAGCTTCGGCCAGGTTTGTGGAACGTTAGCAGGCGGTGGCTTATTGGTACTGATCTGTCCTGATCTTAACGAGTGGGCTGACTATGATGACCCAGAGCATAAGAGTTTAGTAGCCCACCCCTATGCCACTAGTGATGCGGGGCGCCGCTTTATCAGCCGCATTACGATGTTGTTAGAAGACGATGCTTATACGGTGATCTACCGCGAACGAGAGATTACCTCAGGGGTTGAAATAGAGCTACCCGATAGTAAACCGCCCGCATTGTTGGAAGAAGAACCGATACTGCCGAATAAAACATCGGATCAACAGCATGCAGTCGAATTGATTTTAAGTCAGTTTCGTCGTGGCCGCCGTCCAGCGGTATTAACGGCGGATCGGGGGCGCGGTAAGTCAGTCGCTTTGGGGATCGCCGCAGCCCAGTTATCAGGTCTTGATTACGAAGGTATAGTGGTGACCGCGCCGGACTTTAATGCGGCTGAAGAGATCTTTTTGATGGCGCATCAGCTTCTGCCTGATTATGAATACAGTAAGGGATTGCTACGTAAAGGCGATCACTGCATTCGTTTTGTCGAGCCGGAAATTGCCCTTCATGAAAGCGGAGAGGGACAAGTGCTGTTGGTCGATGAAGCCGCGGCTATTCCTGTGCCTGTATTGACTGCTTTGTTGCGCAAGTTTCCGCGTATTGCGTTTGCATCAACTATCCATGGTTACGAAGGTACAGGGCAAGGCTTTAGTGTCCGTTTTAAGCAGGTGCTGGAAACGGAGGCTCCCAATTGGAAAAGCGTTCATCTAAAACAGCCGATCCGTTGGGCAGATAACGATCCATTAGAGCAGTTGGTCTTTAACCTATTATTGCTTAATGCTGAAGCGGTCGAGGGTGAAGTATTAATCAGTGCGTTTGAACAGCTGAGACAAAAGGGCCAGACTCCTCTGGTAGAGAAGTTTAATCGTGATCAATTGATTGAGGATTACGATATTTTACGGCAGTTATTTGGCCTATTGGTGCTAGCGCATTATCGTACTTCACCAGGTGATCTTCGGGTGTTATTGGATAGCCCAAATCTACATATCTGGTTGCTAAAAATTGATGGCTTGGTTGCAGGAGCCGCTTTGATTGCTGAAGAGGGACCTTTGCCTACCGAGCTGGTGGATGCGATCTGGTCTGGGCAACGAAGGCCGCGCGGGCATCTGCTTCCTCAAACATTAGTCGCGCAAGAGGGTGCAAAAGAGGCAGCGAGCCTTAAGTGCGGGCGAGTGATGCGTATTGCGATACACCCAGCTCTGCAGCGAAACGGTTTGGGTTCAACGTTGTTGGCTCAGATCACTCGTGAGGCCGATTCTTTAGGATGGGATTACATGGGCGCTAGTTTTGCTGCCAGCGCTGAGCTATTGAAGTATTGGCAGCATATGGACTTTGAAACCATCCGTTTAGGTTCTACAAGGGATAGTGTCAGTGGTAGCCATGCTGCATTGGTTATTACCGCACAATCTGAGCCTGCTAAGCGATTACAACAGCAGTTAAGACAGCGCTTTATTGAGCAACTGAACTATCGCTTAAGTGATGACTTAACGGATCTTGAACCGCCTGTCGTTTGTGGTTTGTTACAGCACGCAGAATACCTTCCCACGCTTACGGCGCATGACCAATCTGATTTGATCGCTTTTTGCCAGCATAACCGCAGCTATGAAAGCTGCGCTTACGCTATTCATAAGCAGATACTGGTTTTTCTTAACCAAGTAGATGATCAAGCATTGCAAGTGTTTTTACACAATGAAGATTTTGTTTTGCTGATTGAACGCAATCTTCAACAAAAAAGTTGGGCGACCTTGGAGTTACGAGGCCAGGGGCGAAAGCAGCTAATGCGCCAGCTCAGATCGGTGGTGTTGTTGCTACTGGAGCATGTGGAGAAAGACTAAACTTGTGGGATGCTTTGGTGGGAACTGTGAGAGGAACTGTGGGAGGCGCGACCCGCGGCGATTGGTTTTGAGTTATCCCTTGCCTGAAATTACCGCCTCAATGTCAGTGCCTCTCCTTTCTGAATAGCCTTATTTCCAGAACCTCAAGTATCTAAAGCCCAGCAGCTGTTTCTAGGAACCTATGCTTTAAGGAATAAGCAGCCGTTCTAACGCACGATAAGTAGTGTTGCTCTCTTGCTTTAAGCTGCCGCAGTAGTATATCTCTTGCTTGTTTTGACAGATATTGGACAGCAGATTTGCCAGGAGTGTAAGGTCTAGGTACTAGATCCATTAGGTCAGAACATTTTGATGATTCATGTAACAAGTAATAGGTTGTATTAAGCATTTTTTCATTCATAGGCCACTTATTAACCTGAGACCCATATAGCTTAATTAAGAAAGACCTCAAAATCCCTTGATCGGTCACATCTAAATTCATTTATCTCTCCTTGATGTTCATCAGCAGTTTAGTATGAAAGTCTTTATTACCTTGCATTTGAATGTGGTGAACAGATCGTTCTTCAAGAATGAAAATGTTTCCTTCTTGCGATTTATCTATATACGAGGAGTACAGTTTGATCTTACTAAATTCTTTGACGCTAGTTCTCGCATCTATAGGTATAAAAAATTCAGCTTGTTCTTTAGATAGAGCTGCCAACCATGGAGGGAAGTTATCTCTTAGCGAGGGGATGAAAATGCTTTCTATATAATCATGTTCAAGCCCAGAAAGGTCTATGCCTTGATAGATCGTTTCGGGATCAGTGTCTTCATGACTAAAGGACCAATCTTCATATTTGATGAGAATACTTTTGCCAGAATGGAAAATTAATTTGGGGCGTTCGTATTCTATATATAAATTTGGGGATATGAGGAGCTGTTCAGCTAGCGCGGAATGCGCAAGAAGTGATAACAAAATTATCTGTATGGATTTAATCAAAGTGCCCTCCTTAGCTAAAGTGATTAAATTTCGATTTTAGCACTGCAAGTGTTTAGTTACCAATATGCGTTAGGTCCCCCTTAACGCCTCAACGTCAGTGTATCTCCTTTCTGAATAATCTCTAAATGTTGCATAAAGCTCATCCCTAATAACACGGTTTCACCTTCCATGTAGGGGTTAATATGACCCCGGATATTATGCAGTGTGATGCCGCCAAGTTGCACACTGTCGAGTCGACTGTTGTAAACATCGATATTGCCGTTAGCGGTGCTCACTTCTGAACGAAAGCCCCTTTCTAAGCCGATTCGCTCCGCGACTGCTTCGGGGATGCTGATCGTCGTTGCGCCTGTGTCGAGTAGGAATATGACGGGGGTGCCGTTTATCTCCCCAGGGGCGACATAGTGCCCCGAGCGGTTACGTTTCAAGATGACTTCAGCGGAGCTGTCGGTGACTAAATCATGGTTGGGATTATATTTTTCTTTTACTTGGTCTTCGAAGAAAAGGTAGAGCAGCCCTAATAGCATTACCCAGGCTACCGCCCACATGCCTTGGCCGATACGTTTTGGCGTATGTTGGGATGTCATCCTTGTGTTTTACCTTTTTTATCAGTTAAAAATTAGGCACGTTCCATGAATTTGCCTGTTTCTGTGTTTACCTTAACGCGTTCACCCTCTTTTATATATTCAGGCACTTGTACTTCTAAGCCGTTAGATAAAATTGCCGGTTTGGTGCGGCCCGTCGCGCTAGCTGATTGCATGCCGGGTACACACTCTGCAACGGTTAATACCACGCTGCTAGGGATCTGAATAGTTAGCACTTCACCATCAATCATCATCGCTTGGATATTTTCCATGCCGTCTTGAAGATACGGAAGCTGTGCTTCGATCGCCGCTGAATTCAGAAGATATTGGTTGTAATCCTCACTGTCCATAAAGGTAAACGTATCATCTTCACGGTAGAGATAGGAGCACTTCCTGCGTTCGAGTACGACCTCTTTGACAATGTCGGTACCGATAAAGGTTTCTTCGTACTTACCGCCACCGGGTAGCTGATTAAAGCGCACTTTATATAAGGTGTTGGCGCCGCGTGAACTTGGGCTACGCACATCGATACTGTGTACCGAGTAATAGTTGCTGTTGATCTCTAAGACCATTCCTTTTTTAAGTTCCGATGCCTTGGGCATTGCGCTATCCGTTAATAGTGAGTGATGGTGTTGATTGTAGGGGAGTGGGCGTTTTAGGAGAAGGCATTTTTCGGCCTTCTCCTGGCGGGAGGCATTGGGTTAGATTATCTTTACTGCTAATTAAGTTGGCTAAGGTGCTCGCGCGTGATCTGTAGCTGTTCATCGATCGCTTGGGTTAAACGGGTAAAGTAATGTTGTGGTGTGATTTGGATGGTCTCCGGCGCCAATATCTCATCCTCAATAAAGGTTAGAATAGGGGAGATGTCTGAATCGTCGGGCTGAATTTGCTCTAGGTTTTGTAGCTGAAAAAGCAGTTGTACACGAATATCGGCAGGGCATTCGCCTAAGGATGCCGCTTTGTTGCCTAATGCGCGTAATCGTCCTAAGATTTCGGCGAAGTGAGGGCGCTGCAAAACGTTTTGCCATAGATCTTGGTTATTATTCTGCGGATCCAGTGCGGTGAGCGAGCAGGTGTCGGCGATGATGGTTAGCTCATAAAGTAACTTTTCGATGAGCCAGCAATGGGCCATAAAGCTGTTTTCTGGGGTGTTGCTGATCTCTTGCCAACGTTGTTGCTGGTGTTGTATCCGGTTTACATTTCCGTCGTACTCAGGACCAACGAGAGGAGACCAGAGATGCGTTATTTCGTTATTTATATGTCGCTGTTCGTGTAAGTTGTCTCCTGTTAGATTTGCACAAAGCCCACGGTGGCGCTGTATTTTTTGGATCAGCTCCAGTAATTGTGATAGTTGTTTAATGCCACGCAGGCGTTTTAATTGACGTCTTCTAGCCAGCTTATTTCGGTGATGGACATTGGCAGCCAATACGATGAGAATCAACGTACTTAAAATAATGAGTTCAATCATGCGTTAGCCTCCCGTGTAGCCGCTTTATTGGCTAACTTTTCTAGATAACCGGTGAGCTCGGTTAATGAACTTGCCTGTTGGCTATGTTGTTGAAGGAGTTCGCCAATATGGGTGAGCTTTTCACTCAGTTCATTACTGGCGGCCGCATGTTCGTCGATTGAATGATTCACCTCTTCGATAAGTGTCAGGCTGTTATCACTTCCGCTTTCAACTTGAAGCAGTAGTGTTTGCATATGACTACAGCTGGTCGCGCCTGCTTGTAGAGCGTCTTCACTTTGTTGCATGCTGTTCGTCACTTCAGTCACACGGCTGAGCATGGAGGTCACTAAGCGTGTGATATCGCCTGTTGCCTTCTCGGTTTTGCCAGCTAATTGGCGTACTTCATCGGCAACAACGGCAAAACCTCTGCCAGCTTCACCAGCGCGAGCGGCTTCTATGGCAGCATTTAGTGCGAGAAGATTGGTCTGTGCTGCGACCTCTTCGATGGTGCTTACGAAGGTTTGGATGGCGCTTGCTTCTTGAGACAGTAGCTCAATCTTTTTGCTGGTATCTTGAAATTGATGGCGAACATCACCGATTGAATCGCTCAGTTGGTTCGCTTCACTGCTGCCTTGCGCGCTTAGTTGCTGGGAATTTTGAGCGCTACTATAGGTTTGATGCACGTGCTCACGAATAATCTGTACGGTTTGGCTCATCTCTTCAGAGGCGCTGGCGATCGTCAGTAGTTGGTTCTGTTGTTCAGACGCTGCTGTAGCTGTGTGGTGTGCTAAATTCTCCAGTTCTTTGGTCGAGAATTTCATCTCATTACAAAGCTGATTAGAGAGACCGTCTAGTTCCTCATAGTTTCGTGAGATGCTATAAAGCTTTAATGTGATTTCTCGTAGTGGTTTATCTGCGCTGATATGTTGAGCGCGGAACTGCAAATCTTGCTGAGCAAACGCGGCGATGACATGGGTGAGGTTTGTCCAACGGCGTTGGCACAGCAGAATATAGCTAAGTTGAAAGTAGCTAATCGGTATGAGCAACCAAATAACCTGTTGTAGGCCAAGATAGAGTCCAGTAGCTAAAGATAGCCAGCTTGCACTTAGGATGATTCCTGACGCTATTAAAGGTAAACGACTGAGTATTTGGTGTCCGAACGATAGTAGCAACATATTTTGCTCCTCAAAAAACTAACCTTTATGGAACAGAGCAAATCTTGAGCCAGTCTTTTTAAACTGCGATATAAGGCGTATTTTTAAGATGTGTGGCCATATCTCATGAACATTATCGCCCGAATTTAGGTTCTTGCTACTCTATTGTCGTTCATTTTGGTGCGTGGCTACGGTCGTGAGGACGAGGTTGGTGCAGTAGGTTGTTGGTATTGTAGAACCAATATCGTTATAGGTTATGCAAAGTCGTCATTTTTTCTTTTATTACGCATATGCATTTTGCAATTGCAGTATTATTGTCATGAACCTGTTTTATTCTCACAAGGGTAGAGGAAGTATATGCATATTTGGGTTGATGCTGACGCTTGTCCAAAAGTGATCAAAGAGATTCTTTTTAGGGCAGCAGAACGTAAAAAAGTACCGGTTACTTTAGTTGCGAATCAGTATTTAGCAACGCCGCCATCGCCGCTTATTAATGCGGTCCAAGTTCCACAAGGGTTTGATGTTGCTGATAACCATATTGTGGAAAAGATGGAGGTGGGTGATTTGGTTGTGACCCAAGATATTCCTCTTGCGTCGGAAGTGATTGATAAAAAGGGTGTCGCTATTAATCCCCGTGGGGAGTTGTATACCCCAGAGAATATCAAACAGAGGTTATCGATGCGTGACTTTATGGAAACGCTGCGAAACTCTGGTGTTGATACGGGTGGTCCAGGCACGTTTAGTCAATCTGACCGGCAGGCATTTGCAAATCAGTTGGACCGTTTTTTAGCAAAAAATTGTAGTTAGTTATCTTTTTTTGTGCACTGCACAAAAAAGTACTTGACTAAAAAACGTCCAAGTTTTATCTTAGGCACCAATGGATTGCTGCAACGCAGCATGAATAACTTTTGGAGACAAAACTATGTACGCTGCTAATAACCCTTTCGCTGATTTTTTCAAACCAGAACTTTCTCAAGAAGTTGCTAACCTTTTCAAGCCTATGCAAAACCTTGTAGAAGTTAACACTAAAACAGTTGAGACGTTAGTTGCTCTTCAGAAAGCATACGTTGAAGAACTAGCGAATGCTTCTGTTGAACAGTTCAAAACTTTGTGCGAATGCAAAGACCCTAAATCTGCTCTAGACCTACAGGTTAAATTCTATAAGTCTGTTGAAGCTAAAATGACTGAAACTGCTGAGAAAAGCGTTGTTGCGATGACTGAAGCTAAAGATGCTTACGTTGCGACAGTTGAAGAGTCTAGCAAGCAAGTAACTGAAATGGCTGAAGAAGCTGCTAAAAAAGTTGCTGATCTTAAAGTAGCTTAATTTCAGAACGATTTTTTAAAAGCCCGGTTAATTACCGGGCTTTTTTGTGCCTGTGGTTTAAGAGTAGGTATCTTTAGAAAGAGATCTCGCAATCGGTTTCTGGAATACAGCTACAGGCCAGAATAACCCCAGTCTGTTTTTCTTCTTCGCTAAGGGGGATCTCTGAACTCCGATGCATCTCTCCGGACAGCAGTGTTACTTTACAGGCGCCGCAAACACCTGAACGACAACCAGCAGGAATCTTAACTCCAGAGTCTTCGGCTTGCTCTAACAGAGTACTTTGGTTATTACCTTCAATCGTGGTGCCGTTTAAGGTTAGTTGGAATGTTTCGGTATTAGCGTTGAGCTCAATGCCGGGAGGCTGGCCGAAGCTCTCTTCAAACCAGTTCTTTTCGTTGTGCCCCAGCTGCTGACAAAACTCTTTTGCATGCTCCATGAACCCTTCAGGGCCGCAGCACAATATGGTGCGCTCGGAGAGATCAGGAATATGTTGCTTGAGTTGTTCCTTACTAATGCGACCTTTGATGCCTTGCCAATCACTTTCTGGTTGGCTAAGGCTAAATAGTAGGTGAAGCTTAGGGTTTTGCTTGGCTAGCCAGAGAAGCTCATCTTCACAAATAAGATCTGACTCGGTACGCGCTTGATGGTAAAAGATAATATCTCGATCACTGGATCTATCCGAAAGCTCGCGTGCAATCGATAGCATTGGTGTTATACCGCTGCCAGCAGAAAGCAGTAGGACGGGGTTGTCACCGCCATTACTTTGGTTAAATTCCCCTTGCGGTGCCAGTGCTTCTACTGTGTCACCTACGTTTAGGTTTTCATGTAGCCAGTTGGAAACAAGCCCATGGGTTACTTTTTTTACGGTAATGGCAATATCACAGTGACGAGCAGGGGAGGAAGATAGGGTGTAACAACGGGATACTGATTGGCCATCAATGGTCAAGTTGAGCGTAATGAACTGCCCAGCAAGATAGGATGCTTGATAATGGTCGGGCAGCGAAAATCTGAAAGTGATGACATCAACGGTTTCTTGCACTTTTGCGATACACCGCAGAGATAGCGTCTGATTATTATCCCAAGATTGTTCTGTTTTAGCTTGGGTCGTGATGGCTTCTGAAGCAATAGATTGTACCGATGTATTATCCGGGTAGTTTTCAGGTAGTTGTGTTTCCAGTATCTCTATAGTGTCTCCCTCTTTTATCTGTCCTTGATTGAGAGGCACTAAGTTTTGGCCGAAATACACTTCATTATTTGCCATTCTGTAGTCTGCTAATGTTTTGATCGGCTCGCCTTTTGCGACCTGTTGTAAAGAAACCGGGTCGTAGGTTGTTAATACGCAGCGTGAACAGGGCTTTACGACTTCAAATTCTACTTCGCCAATACGAATTCTCTTCCAACTATCCTCTGCAAATGCTTCGCAATGTTTTACCACGATGTTGCTACGGAAATGCGCCATCGTGACAGGTGCTTGGCTGCGATGATTCAGGTCTTCAAGCGATGCTTCGGAAGTAATTAACAGAGGGTAACCATCTGCGAAAGTGACCGCTTTGTCCGGCCGGTTAGCGGTGAAGCGTTCAGATTGTTCTCCGAAGTAGAGTAATTCACATTCCTGTCCCAGCTTCTGGCTAAACCATTCATCGAATTGGATGCCACAATGTTGTGCATTTATCTCGGTTCCCCAAACGCGTACCTGTTTGTAGTTTTGAAAAAGCTCAGGATAGTTCAAAGTTAAGTGATCGCCGTCAGGGGCAATTATTTCTATCCCATCTTCTTTAAGGAGGGCTTGAAAATGCAACATGGCGGGCAGTTGTCGTGCCGATAAGAGCTCGCCTTCGGTGTCACTCAGCATAAAGCGTCGATCAAAAGCGATGCCCGCATCACCGACAAAAGCGGAAGAGAGTGAAACACCGGCCATGGATTTGATTGGGAATATGTTAATCGCACTAAGTTGTATATCTGACATTGTAAGAATCCTTAGTCGGGTAGTGTGCTTGTAATGGTATCTAAGCGAATTGTTAATCTATCTTTACTCTGGTTCTCGGCAATGAGAAATTCCCCTTCCTTGGTGTACTCTAGGTCGAGGAAACGTAATTTCTCAGAGTGTTTTTGGTCTTTTTCAGTCCATGTGACAATGTCTACGATTTCGCGCATGCAGGCTAATTCAAAACGATCATGGATATCGCATTTAATAGGTTGGTATTGTTTATCGGCAGCCATTATTCTTGTCCCTTTATTATATTTAGTCTGTGGGGCTTTCTAGGAATTCTGCAGCGGTGCTTAAGTAAGAATAATGCCTCTTTGTGACGATGAATAGTCATTTGTTCTTTGTGTGTAAGGGTACAGTAATTGGTTAATTTAGCGTGAGATTTGGAGTGGGATTTGGATTTAGAAAAGAAACATCTACTTAAATTAGCAAATATGCAGATGCCCTTTGGTAAATATCAGGGGCGAGTCCTATTAGATCTACCCGAAGAGTATCTACTTTGGTTCGCTAAAAAGGGCTTTCCTAAAGGGGAGCTTGGCTCATTACTGGAGTTGATGCTGGAGATCCGTATCAATGGTTTGGAAGCTGTTCTCCAACCTTTGCGCCAAGGACGAAGGGCTCCTAAACTTTAATTAATCATGTTGCCACTTTTAAGGATAGGTAAATGTTTAAACAGTTAAGGTTAGGATTGCTTGTGCTACTTGCAGCTTTGATGTCAACAGGAGCGAATTCTGCTTCTAATGCTGAAATTAATGCAAAAACATCCGAAGCATTACAGGCGTTTTATAAACATAGCTCGGCGGGCAAACGCTTGCTTCAACAAGCGAAAGGGGCGTTGGTTTTTCCCGAGGTTTATAAGGCTGGTTTTGGCATAGGCGGTGAGTATGGAGAAGGGAAATTAATCGAAAAGGGTAAAACCACCGGGTATTACTCTATTGCTGCTGCTTCAATTGGTTTTCAGTTAGGTGCTCAGGTGAAAACTGAGATTATTTTGTTTATGACCGATAGCGCTTTACGTCAGTTTAAAAATAGCGACGGTTGGGAAGCCGGTGTTGATGGAAGTGTGGCTTTAGTCACCATTGGTGCCGGTGGAGAGATAGATACGAGTACGATTAAAGATCCGGTTATTGGGTTTATTTTTTCTAATAAGGGATTGATGTACAACCTGTCTTTAGAAGGCTCAAAGATTAGTAGGAAGTAATTGATATGAAAAAGCTTATTGTTGCATTGGCATTGTTAGGGCTTGTTGCTAATAGTTATGCTGCTAAACCTGAATGGGCAGGAGACAAAGAGCAGAAAAAAGCTCAAAAAATGCAGATGAAAGAGAGTAAAAAAGCACAAACAACGGCGACTGAAGAACGTGCTTTGGTAAGCGAAAATGAATCAATTTTAGACGATATCTTCTCTTCTGATGAGCGGGATATTATCAAAGATTATTATAATGAAAATGCGTCCTCTGAAACCGGTAAGTATAAAGGTCAGAAAAAGGAGCTCCCGCAAGGCCTTCGTAAGAAGCTAGAAAGGGGTGGGGAACTGCCTCCAGGTTGGCAGAAAAAAGTAGCGCGTGGTGAAGTATTGGATAATGAGTTACGTGAGCAATCCTCCTCTTTGCCCGACTCATTGTTGTCACGCTTACCTGCAGAAAGTGCTGCGACAGAGATCATTAAATTAAAAGATAAAGTGATTAGAGTCAGCAAAGGCGAAGGTACCATCGTTGATATCATCGATTTAGCTGATATTCTTATGAAAAATTAGATAGCCATACATAACCAGTTTTTATCGTTATGTGTGATTTTTATTGGAATATAAAATGACCCCAGCAATCAATGCCGCGGTGAAAGCTAAAGTCGATCACATAATTCATGAATATACACATGACCCTAAAGCTGAATCTTATGGCGATGAAGCTGCGCGAGTTTTAGGCATTGAGCCTGCTCAGGTTTTCAAAACTTTATTAGTCGCCTTGAATGGCGATAATAAAAAATTAGCCGTGGGCGTTGTACCTGTTTCAGGTCAATTGGACCTAAAAGCGATCGCCTCTGCTTTAAAAGTTAAAAAGGTGGTAATGGCTAACCCGCTGGATGCAGAACGCGCTACGGGCTATGTTGTCGGCGGTATTAGCCCTTTAGGACAGAAAAAGCGTTTGCCATTAGTCCTAGATCAATCTGCGAAAGAGCACAATACTATTTTTATGAGCGCCGGTCGGCGCGGACTTGAGATTGAGATGTCAGCCGCCGACCTGATTAAGCTCACAAAAGGTATATTTTCCTCTATTAGCAAAGGTTAGCTTCTTGCTGCTGTTTCAGCTTTGTTTCTAACAGTTCTGCACTAATGGGTTTACTAAAATAAAACCCTTGGGCGTATTCACAATGATGCGCTTGTAGAAGACGCATCTGCTCTTCGGTTTCTACACCTTCGGCGACAACTTTTAAGCCTAATCCGTGCGCCATATCAATAGTGGCATTCACCAGTTCAAGGTCAGCAGGGTCGATTGAGATATCGTTTATAAAACTACGGTCAATTTTTAGTGTGTCGAAAGGATAGCTTCTGAGATAGCTAAGAGAGGAATAGCCTGTACCGAAATCATCCATTGAGATTGAGATACCCAACTCATTTAACTGCGCGATGGCATTATCGATATCAGCGTGTTGAGACATCAATACGCCTTCAGTAATTTCTAATTCGATATTCTTGCCGCTAATACCGTAGTGAAGCATTTTTTCATGGATTGAATCGACAAGCGTAGCGTCCCGGAACTGGCGCGGGGATAAGTTAACCGCGATATGAAAGGTCGGTGATAACTCTTTCATCCATTTCTGTGTTTGCTCTAAGGCTTCTGACAGTACGAATTGGCCAATTTCAATGATTAAACCGGTATGTTCAGCAATCGGAATAAATTCGACCGGTGAAACCAGACCAAGCTCTTTCGAATGCCAGCGAAGCAGGGCTTCCGCTCCGACAATCTGTCGGCTTTGTAGATCAATAACCGGTTGATAAAGCACATACAGCTCTTTTCGTGCCAGCGCACCGTGCAACTTATCTTCTAGAAGTAAGCGCCGTTCAGCACCAATGTTCATCTCTTGGGTAAAGTAATGGCAACTATTACGGCCTTCCGCTTTAGAATGATACATGGCCGAATCAGCATTCCTTAAAAGTTCAGCAGGTGTGGAGCCGTCAAGTGGATAGATTGAGATGCCTATACTCATGGTGAGTAGGATCTCACGACCTTCAACGGAAAGCGCTGTACGGAATTGTTGCAGTAAGTTAAGTGCTATCGGTAGCGCTTGGGTAGAATCGCGCAGATTGTCTAGTAGCACGATAAATTCATCACCACCTAAACGGCCAACAGTATCCCCTTCACGTATGCAGTCCCTTAATCGATGTGCGGCTTCAACCAGGATTTTATCCCCAGTACCGTGGCCTAAGGTATCGTTAACTTTCTTGAAATCGTCCATATCCAGAAACAGTACAGCGACTTGATTACCACTACGATGCGCATTGGTTAACATTGTTTCTAAACGGTTCATCGCTAAGAAGCGGTTGGGAAGGTCCGTTAAACTATCGAAGTGGGCTTGATGTAGGATCTTCTCCTCTTGTGCTTTCTGTTGGGTGATATCTTGCTTAACAGCGAGGAAATGTTTGATATTGTTCGCAGCGTCAAATACAGGAGCTATATGGGCTTCTTCCCAAAATATCTCACCGTTTTTACGCTGGTTTTGGAACTCTCCACGCCAAGATAGGCCCGCACTTAATTTTTCCCATAGTTCACTAAAGCGCCCTTGAGGTGTTTTTCCTGATTTCAGCATACGAGAGTTATGCCCGATCACCTCCTCTTTAGCGTAGCCTGTTACCGTTTCAAAGGTGCTGTTTACATATTCAATGTCCCCGACCGGAGAGGTTATTACGACGGATACTGGACTTTGTTCAATCGCTTGAGAGAGCGTTAAAATGTGTTCTTCGGTTTTTCGTTTTTCAGTAATATCTCGGCTGATACCGACTAAACCTTGGACATCGCCATCCATATCACGAAAAGTGGTTTTTAGCGTTTCGAACAGTAAGGATTCGCCATTCTTATCTGTGACCCACGATTCGTATTGCTCTACGCTATTATCGTTAATGACGCGGTCGTCCTCGTCATCGGTATCAAATTCGGCATGCTGATCAAAGAGTTCGTTATCTTTTTTTCCAATAATGTCTGTTTCATCCATGGCGACATAGGTTTGGAACGCTTTATTGCAGCCGAGATATTTACCCTCTTTATCTTTAATCGAGATGTGATCTGGCAGGGCATCGATTACACCACGGAGCATGCCTCGCTCTCTATTAAGAATCTGCCTGTTTTCCCGTAGCGCTTGTTCAGCTTGGCGCCTATCTTCCTGACGGCGGAGGATGAGACCTAAGAGCATTGTCCCAATCGGGTAAAAGATTAGAAGGGTTGGAGCGATGGCTGTGATTATTTTAAAGCGAAGGTGTTCGGGCATGAAATACATAAGGCAGATGATCGTAACTTGTACGACTAGGCCTAATAAATACATGCTCAGCCAGTTGATAGCTTTACCGTGTTTATCACTGAAGTATCGCCATAAGAGACCTGTTATAGCGGGTAGAATAATGGCGGCAGACCCTACATACATCCCATCACCACCTTGATAAAGGCGTAATGGAACCATCATGCATACAGCAATTGCGGTTGGAATGATGCCAAAGAAAAGTCCACAGAGGCAGATAAGCACCCAGCGTGCATCGAAAAAGACACCAGGGATTAGTTCCCATGGCGTCATCATCACTGCAATGCCTAGGAGGCCCACTAAGATGCCGCTGATGGCATCTCGTAAGTAATACGACCGTAAGTTGTGAAGGCCTAGCGAATCATAGACAACACCCATGGCCAATAGTAAGGCCACGTTATTTATTAATCCGATAAAGCTCGAGTTTTCCATTACAACAACATACTCGCAAAATAATTATGTTGTGGGTTACTTTGTAAAGTAACCTTATTTAAACCTGTTCTTTACAATAATTATACCATGCTAACTGTATGGTTTTTCGATGGTTATTTAAAAATAGTACATAGTGAGTGTTAGTCCAAGTAAAACCGCAACAGCGAGTACCATGCTGCCGGTTGGCCAGGTTCTTGCCATCAGACCATGAGAGCCGTGATGGGTTGCCAGTAACGAGATAAGAGAACGGCATTTTCTGTTAATCAATTGGCTGTATCTGGTGCGGATAAACTGAACTTTATCACTGAAAACTTTTGCCCAGCGGGGTAATAAACGCCGATAGAGCCATTCGATATCTAGGTTTGCAGATCTTAATTCAGGTGGATAAATATGTGCCAGTTTTAACCAGGTGAACGCTAGAGCTGAGAATGCCAGTAGTTGAAGCTGAGCTAAAACATGGCTTGCATCATAGGCACTGTAATCGAGTTCGTATGGTAAGTGCGCATAAAGCAATTGTGGGAAGCAGCCTATCGTAATGCATAGAACAGCAGCTATCGTCATAGCGATTAACATATTGTTGGGTGGTTCGTGAGCAGACTCGACAAACTTGGAAGGTTTATAGAAAAAGGCAAAAAACGGGATTTTGATCCCCGCATGATGAAACACCCCTGCACTGGCAAAGAGTAGGGCTAACCAGATGACCGTATATCCTTCGGTCATTACTGCTGTCACAATAATTGATTTGCTCACAAAGCCGCTGAAAAGAGGAAAAGCAGATATTGAGGCGGCACCGATCATGCAAAGCCAAGCCGTTTTTGGCATTTTTTGATAAAGTCCGCCTAGTTCAGAACCTCTAATTTCTCCTGTGACTTGAAGTACGGCTCCCATGCTCATCATTAATAAGCCTTTAAAAATGACATCATTAAAAGCATGGGCAACTGTGCCATTGATCGCAAGTTCCGAGCCTATTCCGATCCCTACCACCATGAATCCTAATTGGTTTATCAGGCTATAGGCTAAAACGCGGCGCAGATCGTTTTCAATTACCGCGTAAAAAATCGGGAAGCAGGCCATGATTGCTCCGATATATATGAGCAACTCCGTACCGGCGAAGCCTCTTGCTAAGGCGTAGATGGCAACTTTTGTGGTAAATGCGGTAAGGAATACGGTACCAATGGGTGTGGACTCTGGATAGGCATCTGTGAGCCAGCTATGGAGCATTGGGAAAGCGCTTTTTATGCCAAAGGCTATTAAAATAAGCACGCCGCCGGGCGATTCGAGCCCTATATGGTTGAAGTCTAAGCTATGACCCGCATTTATATAGCTGATGGCGCCTGCTAGCAGTAATACTCCAGATCCAACCTGAAAACAGAGATACCTCATCCCAGCTTTTGCTGATCTGTCAGTTCTGCGAGTAAATACGAGTAATGTTGATGTTAAGGCGAGCAGTTCCCAATATATAAACAGTGTTAATAAATCCCCGGAAAATACCGCTCCTACAGCACTGGCTGCATAGGATAGCGCTGCTAAGTCTTGTAATTTATCGCGTTGATGGAGTGCGTAGATCACACCGATAAATGCCGCTAAGTGAAAAAGGTAGCCAAATAAAATGGATAAACGATCTATGCGTGTAGGCGTGAGTTCCATACCCATAATGGTTGATTGGGTACTAAATTCAGCCGGAAATAAACTAAGGTTGATCGCACTGAGTACGACCGTGAGAAGTAAGGTGGTCGCTCTGAGCTTATGACTGATTACGATAGTCAGAATCGCACCAAGATAAAGAATACTCGCTGGAGGTAGGGGAGCGAAAGTTTGTAATAGATCATTCATTACTGCTTTCCTCCCCGTTTCGATCTATGGTTTGTTTCATTTCTTCCTCATAGTAGTGTTCATCGCGCATTAACAGTTTGCGAAGCTCTTTGGCGAGTAGTACTAAAATGACACAAGAAACAAAGCCGTAAACACCGTAAAAACCAAACATCTCTTCCCAAGGGTGGGATGTATGACGATGAATAACGCCATC
Organism: Neptuniibacter victor; assembly: GCA_027943745.1. Classification (GTDB taxonomy): domain Bacteria; phylum Pseudomonadota; class Gammaproteobacteria; order Pseudomonadales; family Balneatricaceae; genus Neptuniibacter; species Neptuniibacter victor. The sequence continues at coordinate 991,641 of AP025763.1, forward strand.
TAATGCAAATAAAATCACACAGCAGATGACTAGGGCTTGGACGAGTCTGCGAATGTTTTTAGGTTCATTTAGTCTCGGTGTTTTCATGACTAAAGCCCTTTATCGATTAGATTAATAAGATGGTACACAGGATCTGGTGTTAGGAATAACAGCAAGCAAAGTAGAGTCGTTGTTCCAATGGCCAATAAATGCGGAGATAGGGGCTCTTTGAACGTTAAAGCAGTGGTTGATTGTTGAAAGAAAAACGCCCGTAGCGGGATCTCTAACAGGTAGATCAAGTTGAGTAGCGAGCTGATCAATAGTGAGGCTGTCAGGATCAATTGCCCGCTTTCGATGGTGCCTTGTACCAGCCACCACTTACTCCACATTCCGGCAAAGGGAGGAAGGCCTATTGTGGATAACGCGGCTAATGTAAAACAGCAAAGCGTAATAGGAATCTGCTTTCCAATGCCATTCAATTCGCTGACACGTGTTTTATGTGTCGCGAGTAAAATAGCCCCGGCGCAGAAGAATAGGGTTATCTTTCCGAAAGCATGGGTCACGATATGCATCGAACTTCCCATAATGCTACTGCTCGTGGCGAGCATAGTCCCCAAAATAATGTAGCTTAGTTGGCCGATGGTGGAATAGGCTAATCGCGCCTTAATGTTGTCCTGTTTTAACGCGATCAATGATGCGGCCACTATGGTGAAACCCGCTAGATAGGCCAAAAAATCAGCCGCTGGTAGTAGGGATATATTATCGATGCCAAACAGGTAGATGGCGACCTTTAGCAGTGTAAATACCCCGGCTTTAACCACAGCAACCGCATGAAGTAATGCCGATACGGGTACAGGGGCAACCATCGCTGCAGGTAGCCAGCGATGGAAAGGCATAAGAGCAGCCTTCGCAGTACCAAAAACAAATAGCAGTAGCAGTATATTAAGTAAGAGTGGGTCAGTATCTGCTGGAAAAATCCCGTCTGCTTGGAATGCTAAGGTACCCGCGATATTGGCACTCCATATTGTGGCGAGCAATAGGAACATGATGGATGTTCCCATTAAAATGCCGAGATACAGGCGGCCGGCTTGCTTGGCTTGTTTCGACCCCGCGTGGGTCACAAGAGGGAAGGTTGCCAGTGTTAGCATCTCATAAAAAATAAACAACGTTAGCATGTTGCCGGATAGTGCTATCGCTTGGGTGACGGCGATAGAGAGGGCAAAGAAACAGTAAAATCGTGTTTGATTCAGCTCTTTATGCTGGCGCATATACCCGATGGCATAGAGTGATGTGATGGGCCACAGGGTACTGACAAGCAATGAAAACATGATGCCCAAAGGGTCAGGGCTGAACAGGATCGGATAGTTAGGTAGCGGGATCGCTAAAATGAGCTGTGGGGGATTTTCAAAATCAATCGTTTGGTAAAACATTGCCGCGCATATGAGCAGAACGATTGAACCTAAAAGCGTGACGGCTTCACGTAAATTGGGGGACGAATTAAAAAACGGCAGCGTTAGAGCGACCGCAAGTGGAACAATTAATAACGCTAGCATTAGGGTAATTGAAAGCTCCATATTAGTAGCCTCCAACCAGAATATTTGCCGCTCTTTGGGCAAGTGATACGGTTAATTCTGTATTGATACCGTAATAGATATTGGCAATCACCAGTGCCCAAATGGGAACAAGCATCGTCAACGGGGCTTCATCTCGTGTTAAAGGGGCGGTTGCTGTTGATGTTGAGGGCTGCAAGGTAATCGCTTCAACCATTTTCCATACATAGATAATCGCGAGTAATGATCCGAAAAGGATCAACAGTGCGAGTGGCCAAAGTCCGGCCTCTAGGCTGGCATTGATCATGGACCATTTGCTGATAAAACCGGCGGTGCCAGGGATGCCAATTAAACTGAGTCCGCCGATAATGATTGCTAAGGAGGTGAGTGGCATCCGTTTCAGCATTCCTTGGCAATGTTTTAATTCTGCACCGCCAACTTTGTAAATCATTGCGCCTAGTGCTAGAAATAGCGCGCCTTTCATCAACGCATGATTAAAGAGATGAATGATGGCTGATGCGATACCTAGCTTGCTTGCTAAACCAATAGAGAGTGAGATATAGCCTAACTGCGCGATGCTTGAGTAGGCTAAAAGGCGTTTAAGATTGACTTGAAATATCGCCACTAACGAGGACGATACAATAGCGACAGACCCTAAGGCGATGAGAATCACGTCAAGTGGCATCGTGTTTAGGGAAAAATTGAAATCGAAGACGGTCAACAAAAAGCGCAGCAACATATAGACCGCTACTTTTGTGGCGGTGGCGGCCAAAAAAGCACTGACAACAGAAGGGGCATAGGCGTAAGCGTTGGGTAACCATAAATGCAAAGGGAACAGTGCTAGCTTTAAACAAACCCCAACGGTTAAAAATGCGAAACCGGCCCTTATGGTTCGGTTGTCGTAAAGTGACGGCAGGCGTTCGGAGAGATCCTGCATATTAAGGGTGCCGGTCTGCATATATAAAAAGCCGATCCCGATTAGGATAAACGTCGCGCCAATTGTACCCATCACTAAATATTTGAAGGCCGCATTGAGTGCGCGCCGATCTTTGCCCAAGCTAATCAGCGTGTATGAAGCTATCGATGAAATTTCTAAGAAAACAAACAAATTGAATACATCGCCGCTGATACAGATACCGCTTAATCCAGCAATGGCGAGTAAAAGTGTGGCGTAAAAAGGCACAATCCTATTTTTACTGATCTCCTGTTCTACTGAATAGCGAGCGAAGAGAACAACCAAACTCGCAATGCTAGTCAGTAATAACAAAAGAATAATGCTGAGCAGATCTAGCCTATATTCAATTCCCCACGGAGGTTGCCAACCGCCCAGCGAATAGCTAATCGGACCAGATAAAGTAATTGTATTGAGGAGCTTTATCGAACCAATAAAGCTTGAAATACACGCAGCTAATGCCAGTAACCAGCTTGCTTTTGCACTATCAAAGAGTACGCATAAAGGTGCAGCTATCAATGGAATGATAATGATGAGGATTGGTAGATGATCGACAAGACTCATGATCGATCCTCTTTGTATTCCGATGAGTGTTTTTCTTCTACTACTACAGGCTCATCCTCGTCATCTTTTCTGTTATCAATAACCTGGATTTCATCCTCTTCAACGGTGTTATAGGTTTCTTTAATTCGAATGATAATGGCTAAACCGACAGCGGTTGTTGATACCGATACAACAATGGCTGTCAGAATGAGCACATGCGGAAGTGGATTGGAATAAAGGTTGCTACCTTCAACATAGATAGGCACTTCGCCTCCACTGACGTGACCAATGCTGATATATAGAATAAAAGCAGAAGCTTGGAATAGACTTAACCCAATGATTTTTTTAACTAAATTTCCTTGTGAGATAACAACAAAAAAACCTGCCATCATTAGGAAAATAACCACCCAATAGTTAAAAAGGCCTGCGACATTACTCATAGAGGAGGCCTCCTATCCGTTTTTACTGTGATTTGGGCACGGCCTGAAAAGGCAAAAAATATAGTTAAGGCAACAGAGAAGACGGTGATGCCTACACCTAGCTCAACAAGAAAAATGCCGATATGTTGCGCCGACGTTGGATTGTCAGAGAGGGCGCTGTAATCGAGAAACGCTTTGCCATTGAATAAACTGTAGAGACCAACACTGGCATAAAGCAAAACGCCCAATGCTGCCATACGTTTTAAAAACGTAGGTGGAATGATCAGACGAGCATCGCCTTCACCGAAGACGAGATCATAAAGGATAAATCCACTGGCAAAAATAATACCTGCTTGGAAGCCCCCCCCTGCACCATAATCACCATGGAGTTGAACATATAATGCAAACAATAGGATAAAAGGTAAAAGTACCTTTACCACAACTCTGAGCACTAACTGATCCCCGATGGCCGATCGGCCGGGGTGAACTTCACCACTGTCTTGGATACCGAGAATAATAATAACGGCAAGCCCAGCGCAGAAAATCACAAAGGTTTCACCCAGCGTGTCGTAGCCACGATAGCTGGCTAAGACGGATGTCACCATATTAGGGATGCCAATCTCTTTTGGGCTTTCCTCGATATAACGAGGAGAGACATGTTGTTGTGCCGGTGCATTAGGGTCACCCAGTAACGGGGCATCCAAAGTACCGTACACTAATGCGGCACCGGTGATGGACACAACGATCAAGGGGATGAATATATTGTGTTTTGGTTTACGCTCGTAACGTCCGGTTAAGCGTAAGGTCGCTAGCATCAATACTGTTGTTATACCGGCACCTACAGCGGCTTCTGTAAAGGCAACATCGATCGCATCGAGACTTAAGAAAAATGTGGCGGTCAGAAAACTATATATGCCAAATAACATTGTGACAGCAAACAGATCCCTAATTCGAATGGCTGCAATGGCCGTCACGCAAAGCATGGCTAGTAATGATATATCCATTAAGGTGTCGATATATCACCTCCAGTTTCTGAAGAATTTTTTTGGGAAGTCTGCTTTTTAGCTTCTTTTTCAGCATCCCCTTTTGAGCGAGTAAATGGAACTAGACCGCCATGTAAAGCTGCCTTGGTCATTGCATGGGATGCAGTTGGGTTGGTGGCTAATACAATGAGCATGATCATCAATAGTTTTATACTATCTAGGGATAGATCGGGTTGATTTAAAATAATGCCGGTGATTAGCAAGGGGGTCGCCAGTGTTTCAGTAACACCGGCAGCATGAACGCGAGTAAAGAAATCGGGAAAACGTAAAAGCCCCACGCCACCTGTAATGCATAAAAAGCCGCCAATCAGAAAACATGATGCGCTGAGGAAGTTAAGGAGTGTGTCCATCGCTATTCATCCTCCTGGCTAGGCAGGGTTTTCTGGTATTCAAAAAAACGCATGACAGCGATACTGCTGATAAAGTTAATCATTGCATAGAGAAGCGCTATATCAGCATAGCCTGACCAGCCCAACGCATGCCCGCCAACGGCGATAAGCAGTACCGCTTTGGTCCCAACCATATTGGTGGCAAGCATTCTGTCATAGGCGGTCGGTCCCAAGCAGGCTCTAATGAGAGCTAGCCCCATAGTGACAATAATGGCGACGACGGCTGCAAATAGCATAGTTATATCCTCAACCGTTTGATCTGTTTCTCCATTTCTCCTTCACGGAGCTGCTTCATTCCTTCCGGAGTGAGTGTATGTATAAGGAAATGATCATCTTTGATGTCAGTGGTTAACGTACCTGGCGTCAGCGTAATTGAGTTTGCGTAAAGGGTTTTCTCACGCGCGCTTTTTACATGAATATCGAGTCGTTCCCATACCGGATCAATAGGCAGCTTTGGATCCCAAATTCGACGCACAACATCGATGTTTGATAGCAGCACATTCCAACTTAACCAACCCGCGTAGCGAAATAGCTTAAGGGTTATTTTGAGTAGGGCGGGTTCACGGTCAATTTGATCCATGCGATGTTGAAGCCAGGCGATAAGAAGAACCGATATTAGCCCAAGGGATAGAAAGAAGAGGGTCAGATGGCCTGATAACAGCAGCCAAAATAGGTATAAAACCAATATAAGAATTAGATAATGCATGTCAATTTTCCCTTCCTAAAAACTAACAATGGATAAGAGCTGTTGTTGTTTTAATTGATTGCTCTTATCTGTACCGGGTTAATTCTTCCCTCTGTACTGTATTTAAAGGTAAGTATAGTCAGAAAAAATTTAGTTGTAGGAAATTCTGCCGATAGTACTATGATATTTAAGAGAAAATTTCAGGAGGAAACCCATCGCACGTATCGTTTGTCCTCATATTATCGATATAGAAGCATCAGGCTTCGGTTCGGATAGTTATCCTATAGAGGTAGGTGTAGCGCTGGCGGGCGGTGAAAAATATTGCAGTCTTATTCAGCCAAAACAGGATTGGGTCCATTGGAGCTCAGAGGCCGAGAGCTATCATAATATTCCACGTCAGAATTTAATTGATTATGGTGCACCCTCCGAGAAAGTTGCGGCTGACCTTAATCGGCTTTTGTATAACCAAACGGTTTATAGCGATGGCTGGGTTGTAGATCAGACATGGATTATCAAGTTGTTCTATCGTGCGGGCGTGCCAATGCAATTTCGGATGAGTGCTTTAGAAATGATTTTATCCGAGGGGCAGATGAATATTTGGCACGAGGTAAAAGCGCTGGTCGAAGAAGAACTGAATATTGTTCGGCATCGCGCGAGTAACGATGCTCAAATCATTCAGCAGACCTATGTTAGAACACGAACAATTTGCCAAGAGGAGCAGTCTAGCGATTGCTCCTCTTAACAGACTTAACCAAAGTTTGAACCAAACATCTCGCCAATGGCTTGTGTTAAAGCATCGCTACGATCTTCGTTTCTGAACTGCATTAGGATTAATGCACGTAGTGCCGGCATAAACATGAGGTCCGATAGAATTCTCGAAAATCCAGACTGACCTGCTTTGCCGATGGCTAATTTTTCAAGGAATAGCTGGAGTGTTGCTATCTCTTGGAGGTTCTCGTGGCAACGTGTGGCAATTGAGATGATGACTTCAGGTTCTAGGGCGAAATCACTTTCTAAAATTGCATGAATAAGCGCTTGTTTACGAGGGCTGTTTTTGCCGTTTGAAAGACCACGGGTAAGGGCTGCAATGTGGTTAGCGTTTGCGCTACCACGCTCAAGCGTTTGTTCAGCCCGGAGGCAAAGGGCATCGTATAATTTGTGGTCTGGTTCGATGCTTTCTAGGCAAGTACAAAGTACTTCAAAAGGAACGTCAGGCAGTAGTGGAATAGACTGTGTGAGTATTTTGCTGTTATTCCCACTTTCGTGGCGAATCACTAAATCGGCAATGCCTTGGAAGCCTAGAGACTGCCACTGATCAAAACCAACTTGTCCTGCAAAGTACTGTTGCGCGGGTTCAAAATACTGAGAGGCGGGCTCTTTTGAGGTCAGCGTGGAGTAGGCGTGAAAGAGTGCCATTTTCTCTTGATCAGGTTTGAATGAAAAAGGATTATCTTTTAGTGCATCTTCCGGCATCTCACCGCTTTGCTCGTGCTTTAAAACACCACCGGCATTTTTAAGGAGGCGAGATAAAAGATCGTCACGCACAGCTTGGATCAGGTAACCCTGTTCGTCCAGCGGTAATTTTAAAAACCAAGCAGCCCCTTGCGCTTTGTTTTTGGGATTCCAAACCATTAAAGCAACCCAAGCGTGTTGAAGGTACGGGTATGGGTATGGGGTTTGTTGGTTTTCTATCTTCTCAAACTGTTCGACTGAAAACTTTTGTACTCTTCTTCCCATATCGAAGAAACGGAATTGACCACCACTTTGGCGAAGAAGTTCAGTAAGAGAAGATATATCAGACATGATTGGCACCTAAATAAACAGGAGCGCAATTTTAACAGTTTTGAGGCGAGGAACAATAAGACCAGAGACTCAAAAGAGAGAAGAATTAAATGATACAGTATTGATTTTTACCTGACTTCTTCGCTTTATACATCGCCTTATCCGCTAAAGTAATAGCGTCTTCCGCATTTACCTTTTCATTTGAGAAAACATAGATACCGATACTGGCAGATATAGTGACACTCTCATCCTTCATTTCAATTTGTGTATCTAATATTTGCAGTAGTTTGTGAGCAACCACTACCGCTTGCGTGGTTGAATTTATATCAGCTAAAACAACTAGAAATTCATCGCCGCCTAAGCGCCCCAAGATATCTGATCCTCTTAATGCCTTATCCATTCTGCTGGAAAGGTCCATGAGGCACTGATCGCCGACATCATGTCCAAAATTGTCATTGATCGCTTTAAAGTTATCTATATCGATAAACATGATTGCTGCGGGTGTTTTGGTTCGTTGCGAGGATGAGATCACCATCTCTAACTGACGAAGGAGGTACATACGGTTGGGTAAACCAGTGAGATCATCGTGACAAGCTAAGTGCTCTAATTCATCGTTTACTCTAGTCAGCAGGCGGCTCTGTTTGGAGGTATTTATAATGACGTAGCTGGCAAAGAGAAATCCTGCAGTAATGATGAGGATAACGATTGAAATAAGCCGTGAGAGGAGTGAGTCCATTTGGGAGGATGAGTTTTCTCGGGCGAACTCGTTTTGTGATTGCTGTAAGGCGATTAAGCTATCTAGCAGGTTGGCGACAGCGATTTGATCCGTTAACACTTGATTTAATGGTTGAGTATAATTTGAAAGATCATCTTCCATTAGTTGTTCAGCAAAACGGCGCAAGACAGGTGCACGTTTTGTTGTTTCTTGATCCAAAAGCGCCATGATGTTTTTTTCATCGGGCGTGAGTGTAGCGGACAGCATGGCGCTGCGTGACTGATGATAATCAGAACCATGCTGATAGAATTTTTGGAACAGGGTGTCTCGCTCAAAAAAATCTTCTTGCAAGGTCATGTGCCAAAGCAGGATGGCGCGTTCTCTGACTGATACGCGCATAGCCATTGCAGCGCGCAGCTGAGCATCATTATTCTTTGTGGTTTCTACTAAGGTGGTTCTGATGTGAGAGTATTGCAGATACGAGTATACAGACGTCATTGTAAACGCGAAAAAAATCACACAAAAGCCAAGTAGATAGAAATATGTACTAAATGTCTGGCGTTCTCTTCCCATCCCACCGTTGCCATCAGTAACGGAAACTGACACTTGAATTAGCTTAGACTCAAGGGTGTTTCCTAAACAAACATTGATTCTAGTTTAGAGCAAATTGAAGCGCTTGTACTCGGTTGATATTACTATTGTTACTTTTTCTTGATCTTAGTCTTTAATTCGGCGCGCCATGATAATAATGCCATAGAAATAGTGCGCCTGTACTGCGTTGAGGTGCCCAATGCTCTGTTAGCTGTCGTGCCGTTTTAGCGCTAGGTTTATCATCGAGGTTTTTTAATTTTTGTAGCCCAATTTGTATGGCAAGATCATCGGCAGGAAAAATATCTTGTCGTTGTAAGGAAAACATTAGATAGATCTCTGCACTCCAACGGCCAAATCCTCTGAGCGTTGTTATTTGATCGATCGCAGTCTGATCATCTAGCTGCTTTAATGCATTGATTGAAAATGTTCCCTCCGTAATCGCGTTTGCTAAGTCTTTGGCATATTCAATTTTACGATAAGAAAGGCCATCCTCTCTTAGCGCTTCAGGAGGAGTGAGAAGTACAGTTTCAGCTGTTAAAGAAGGAAGGCGAACTCGTACTCGAGCCATGATGGCGCTTGCTGCCGCGGTTGATATTTGTTGGCTTACAATTGTCGTGAAGAAAGTTTCGAATCCTACCGGTCTTATGCGGGGAGGTGGTGGCCCAACGTTAGGCAATGCGTGCTTAATGTCAGGATCTATTCTGGCCAAATAGTCCATCGATTCAGCAATCTTTGTTTCGTTCATAGAAGCGTCTCTTCGCGTAAAACTAAGAATTAAGGCTACTCTGCTTCGGTCGAAAGGAACAGATTTTGTTGTGAAAGTGTATAGCCGTAGAGCAATATTCCCCTATAGGATAAATTTAGCAAGAAACGGGTGGTTCCAATGAAATGCGCGCCATAGAATGGTCCGATTAGATTACGCTTTTATCTTACCTTCTTTATTTAGGACGTTCGTGTTTATGGATCTGCAAAGTATTCTAAGGCTAGTAATATTAGCCGCTATCTGGGGAGGTTCTTTTCTGTTTATGAAAATAGCATCACCTGTTTTAGGCGCGCCGCTGGTAGCTGAATTGCGGGTAGGTTTGGCTGCTCTGTTTTTATCGATTATTGCGCTTATTTTTAAAAGATCATTTCAGCTTAAAGAAAACTGGCGTCATTATCTTTTTGTGGGATCTTTAAACTCGGCGTTGCCATTTTTGTTGTTTTGTTATGCTGCGCTCAATTTACCCGCATCCATTTTGTCTATTGTGAATGCCACTGCTCCTATTTGGGGAATCGTCTTCGTCTCAATATGGGAGCGCCAATGGATGAGCGCTAAGTGTGGGTTAGGGTTATTCTTAGGCATTGTGGGTGTTGCGGTCTTATTGGGTTTTGATCCTGTTATTATGCAGCCTAGTATTATGCTGCCCATTTTAGCTGTGCTCGGAGCTGCTGCCTGTTACGGCTTGGCGACGACTTATGCTCGACAAGCAAAGTCTGTAGATCCTTTTAATAATGCCCACGGGAGTATGTGGGGAGCGACAGTTGTGCTTTTGCCAATCATCCTATTTTTTCCTGCTCCGCATGCATTAACCCTCGAGGTTACTTACGCTGTTCTTCTCCTTGGCATTGTGTGTAGCGGTGTTGCTTATCTCTTATATTTTCGTTTGGTTCAAGATATTGGGCCACCATCTGCTTTAACGGTGACATTTATTGTCCCTGTGTTTGGGGTTCTATGGGGATATCTTTTCCTGGATGAAAAGGTCGGTTGGCATACGTTGGTAGGTGCCGTCATGATTATCATCGGCACCTCATTTGTGACTGGTTTTTCACTGAAACGATTAATAAATGCCAAGGTGGTCAATGGATAATTCTTTTTCAGAAGGTACGGCCGATTATCTGCGTATTGAGCGTGCGATAGCGTTTTTGTGTGAGCATGCTGAGGAACAGCCGTCACTGTCGGATTTAGCTAAATATGCTGGTATTAGTGAGCATCATTTGCAGAGACTTTTTAGTCGTTGGGTAGGGGTTTCACCGAAACGGTTTGTTCAGTTTCTGACCAAACAGAGGGCTAAGCAGATGCTGACTCAATCACGAACTGTTTTAGATACCGCCCATGACTTAGGTTTGTCTGGTCCAAGTCGTTTACATGACTTGCTGATTAGCTGTGAAGCGATGACGCCCGGTGAAATAAAGTCTTTAGGAATGGGGTTGTTGATTCATCATGGCTACGCGGTTTCCCCTTTTGGACTAGCTTATATAGGATGGACCGATCGGGGTATCTGTCATATGGCCTTTTGTCAGTGTCCCCAATATGAGATAGAAGAAACCCTGCGTGAACGTTGGATCGGTGCTTCGTTTCAGCGTGATGATAAGGGAGCGACGACCTATATCGATCAGATCTTCCAAACTAAAAGTAATAAACAGCCTTTACATCTTGTTTTGAAGGGTACCAATTTTCAACTAAAAGTATGGGAGGCTCTACTAGCAGTCGAGGAGGGGCAGCTTGTGTCGTACTCTCAGCTCGCGACTATGATTGGATCACCTAAAGCCTCCAGAGCAGTGGGTACGGCGGTTGCTTCAAATCAGATCGGTTTTTTAATCCCTTGCCACCGGGTGATAAGAGAAACAGGCGAGGTAGGTAACTTTCGTTGGGGGAGTGCACGTAAAGCGGCCATTCAGGGATGGGAAGCGGCTAGGGTAAGTGAGTAAAAAGGCCTTTAACGTTTCCGATAGAGGCCTTAAATAAGTTAAAAATATTCCTGTTACTGACAGCTTCCTTCAATCACCCATTTAACTTTTGGGTGGGTACAAGCTGTGCAAGCATTTGAATATGTTTTGGCATCTGTAGATGAGCTAAAACCACACGCAGGTCGGTAATCCCGAGTGCACATGTGCGTTCTTGGTTCTTCGCATACTCGTGCTGCTTCAGGAATCGTATCCGCCGGTTTACAACCGCTAAGCGCTGCTACCAGCAATCCTGTGCCAAGTAGCCCTAGAGTGCTGATTGACGTTTTTTTCATCTTATTGGGTCTCTTAGTCAGCGTCCGCAGGGTTGATGGGGTTAGGTTTCGGAGCACCCTTAACCTTTTCACGTAAGGTTTGCATGGCGACAAACAGTGCAGGGATAAAGAAAATCCCAATCACCGTGGCGAATAACATGCCTCCCAATACGACAAAACCTATAGATAACCGACTGGCTGCACCCGCGCCACTCGCCGTTACCAGTGGTAGTACGCCCAAAATAAACGAAAATGCAGTCATCAATACTGCGCGATAACGTAAGTTAGCCGCTTCGTTTGCTGCATCAATGATACTCTTACCTTGCTCCCTCAGCTGTTTTGCAAATTCAACAATAAGAATGGCGGATTTACTGGCCAAGCCGATCAGCATGACGATACCTATCTGGGCATAGAGATTATTAGTCAAACCCGGGATCAACCATAGCGGTAGAATCGCACCCAATAATGCAACTGTAATGGAGAGCATGACAGCGACAGGGATGGTCCAGCTCTCATATTGAGCGACCAAGAATAAGTAGGCGAATAGAATAGCTAAAGACATGATGATAATGACATAGCCGCCAGCCTCTTGCTCTTGTTGTGTGCTCCCTGTCCACTCCAAGATGTAACCATCGGGTAGTGTTTCAAGGGCGAGCTGTTCTAACAGCTGGATGCCTTCACCACTTGAAATGCTTTCCCCTAACATGGCGGTAACCGCCGCGGAACGTGATTGGTTGTAGCGTGTTAGTGTTTGCGGGCCAAGCACAGGTTTGACTTCAATCAGGGCGCTGACAGGTATGAAGTAACCTTGATTACTTTTAACATTGAGACCGTTTAGATCTTCAACATTGTCCCTAAATTCAGAATCAGCCTGAATCATGACGCGGTAGTTACGGCCAAATATGTTGAAATCATTCACATACTGAGTACCCAACTGCGCCTGAAGCGTACTGAATAGATCGCTCATCGAAACCCCTAATGCAAGGGCCTTATCACGGTCAACAATGAGCTCTAATTGAGGCACATTAGCTGAATAAGTAGAGTAAACACGGCTAAACTCCGCTTGTTGATTGGCTGCAAATATGAGGGCATTGACCGCTTGGGCGAGTTCCTGAGGCGAGCCGTTTCTCAGATCAAGAATATTAGCTTCTAGACCTGCAGCATTACCCAATCCAGGAATAGGCGGAGTGGGGAAGGCCATTATATTGGCACCTGGGATGGTGGCTAGTTTTTCATTGAGTTGCCCAAGTATTTTATACCAAGCTAACTCTGGGGCTTTACGTTCATCCCAGTGTGTTAGTACCGGTATTGCTAACGCCGCGTTAGGTGCAGCACCTCCTAGGATACTAAAACCTTTGATGCCAATTCTATTTTCTATGCCGGGTTGCTCCGAAAGAATGTAATCAATCTGGGCAACAATTTCGTCTGTACGATTCAGAGAAGCGCCATCAGGCAGTTGCACGTTTATAAAAAATGCGCCGTTGTCTTCGTAGGGTAAAAATCCGGTCGGTGTGGTACTGAACATGTGATAAACACCACCGCCCATCGCTACCAACAGCCCCATGCTCAATAGGAGACGACGGTTAAGAAAGGCGACTTTATTGACGTAGCCAAGGCGTGTCCAATTGACGAGTTGATCAAACTTCTTAAATAAACCACTCGGTTCAGCCGCGGGTTTTAGTAATAGTGCACATAGCGCCGGCGAGAGTGTTAGCGCATTGAGGGATGAGAAACAAACGGCAACAGAGATAGTGACGGCGAACTCTGTATACAGTTTACCTGTAATGCCCGGCATAAAAGCAACGGGGACGAACACCGCAAGTAGCACCAACGTTGTCGCAATAACCGGACCGATGACCTCTTTCATCGACACGGCGGTTGCTTCTTTGGCGGATAGCCCTTCTTGCATGTGCCGTTTCACGTTTTCGACCACGACTATGGCGTCATCCACTACGATGCCGATGGCTAGAATTAAAGCGAATAGCGAGATTGTATTGATGCTAAACCCTAGCACGGACAGCACTGCAAACGTTGCAATAAGAGATACAGGGATGGTTGCCGAAGGAATAAGAGTCGCACGCCAATCAGCCAAAAATAGGAAGGTGACTAATACCACGAGCCCGAAGGTGATAAATAGCGTTTCGATAACTTCTTGTAATGATGCTTTAACTGATAGCGTTGTGTCATACAGCACCGCGTATTCTACGTCGTCAGGGAAGCGCTGACTTAATCTTTCTAGCTCGGAATAAACTTGATCAGCGACATCTAGCGCGTTTGCTCCTGGGCTTTGGTAGATAGCAATAGTTGCGGAAGGGTTGCCATTCATAACGGCAGAGGCGCTGTAGCTTTGTGATCCAAGCTCTACTCTGGCGACATCACGTAACCTAACAGAAGCACCACTTGCTCCGGTTCGTAGAATGATATTCTCAAACTCTTCGACGCTTTCTAAACGCCCTTTTGCACGTAAGTTATATTGAAATTGTTGCGTTTGGGTGAGCGGTGGTTGGCCGATAATACCGACAGCCGCTTGTATATTTTGTTGTTGAATTGCATTCGTGATGTCCGATGGCGCTAATTCTAGAGCTTTCAAACGATCAGGGTCGAGCCACACTCGCATTCCGTAATTCATCGGACTAAATTGCGATGCGGAACCTACACCGTTGATACGAGCGAGCGAGTCTTGTACGTACAGAGAGGCATAGTTACTAAGGAACAGTTCATCATAAGTGCCTTCAGGAGAAAACAGGTTGATAACTAACAGCATGTTAGTGGCCTGTTTCTTTGTTGTAACCCCTTGGCGCACTACCTCTTGAGGAAGAAACGATTCTGCAAGCGCTACTCGGTTTTGGACGTTTATCGCTGCTTGATCTGGGTCGGTACCCACGGCAAACGTAATATCTAAGGTGTAGCCACCATCATTTGAGGCAGTGGATGACATATAGAGCATATTATCCACACCGTTTACTTGCGCTTCTATCGGAGTGGCGACCGCTTGTTCAACAACTTCGGCATTAGCACCTGGGTAGGTCGCTTTAACTTGGACTTTTGGCGGTGTTATATCGGGAAATTGTGCGACAGGAAGGCTGTAGATCGCGAGGCCCCCAGCGATCATCAGTACAATCGATATAACGAGAGCAAATTTTGGTCTGTTGATAAAAAAGATAGAGAACATGGTTTATTCCTCTACCGCATTAACCTGAATGCCAGGTTTAACTTTTTGGAGGCCTTCAGTAATAATTAGATCGTCAACGCTTAGTCCATTAATGACTTGCCATTGTCCTTCAACTTGAGGGCCCATCTCTACACGTCTCATACTGACATTTTTCTCTGCGTTTACGACTAATACAAAGTAACCGTCGCGATCTCGTTGTACGGCAGATTGAGGAATTTGAATGCCCGTTTCAGCTTGTTTTCTCTTGATCTCTACATGGACAAATTCACCCGGTAACAGCAGTAATTTAGGATTTGGGAAGCTTGCTCTCAACGTAATGGTATCGGTGTTTCGATCCACTTCGGGTGAGATGAAATTGAAGCTTCCCGGCTGTTCGTATACGCTGCCATCGGACAGTATAAGACGGGGGGCGACAGGAGGATTATCTAAATCGATACCTTTACGGCGAGCATCTAGCATTAGCTTTTCGCTTACCGCCATTTCGACATAAACGTCATCAATTTTTACAACGGTTGCTAGCTTTCCGCTTTCCGGGCTGATCAGATCGCCGACTGAAAATTCAGCCTTGCCTATACGGCCACTGAACGGTGATCTGACTTCTGTATAGCTGAGATCTAACTTCGCTTTGCTTAAACCCGCTTCTGCTTTGAGCACTTGCGCTTTTGCTTGATCTCTATCGGCAACGGCTTGGTCGAATTGTGCTTGCGAAATAGCTTTACGCTTTCTCAGTTGGCTGTTGCGGTTAAGGTTAGCTTGGGTGTTTTTAAGGCCAGCTTTCGCTGAAGCTAGATCCGCTTCTGCTTGTTTTAGCGCAATCTCATAGTTGTTTTTTTCGATACGAAACAAAACCTGCCCCGCTTCAATATCTCGACCTTCGATGAACGAGCGCTCTTCTAAAAAGCCAGAAACGCGCGCTAGCAAATTCACTCTTTCCGTTGCTTCAATACGACCGACAAGTTTAAACGTGGGTGTTAAATCGGTGGTGGCCACTTTATGGACAAGTACGGCTGGCAAAGGTTTGTCGTTAGCTGCCACCGCAGTGAAAGATAGCGTTGCCATTAGTGTTGCGATTAATAGCTGTTTCAAAATGAACTCCTTGCAGAAACTGTTCCGTGAGTCGTAGCGTTATTGGTCTATGCAAATAATTGGTCGATGCAAATAACAGTGTAGCGTTTGTTAGTTATCGAAATAAATATGGGATAACCCATAGAGCATAGTGGGTTTATGAAAAAAAATGGGTGCATTGCACCCATTTTTTCATAGGTTTCTTTGTTTTATTGTAACCAGCTATCCAGTTCGTTGATGTCCTCTGGATTTAGCGTACCGATCTGCTGCTTAAAGGTGATTAGATTCTGGACGAAGTTAAACCGTGCCGCTGCATAATCTCGCTGAGATGAGTACAGTTGCTGTTCTGCTTGAAGAACGTCAACTACATTTCGCGTACCCACCTTGTACCCCTCTTCGGTAGCCTGAAGGGCTGTCTCGCTTGATTTTGTACTTTGCTTAAGCGCTTGAACACTCAGCGAACCAGTGCGAAGGTCTCGTAGCAGGCTACGAGTGGACTGCGTGACTTCTCGTAAAGTATTTTCACGGTTAAATTGAGTTTCAATTAGGTTTTGTTCCAATTCGCGTGATTTAGAACTAACGGAACCACCTGAAAATAAAGGTACTGATAGTGAAAGGCCAATAGAGGATGTGTCAGCCCCCTGATTACTGATTGCGGTACCTTTATCATAATCATAGTTCGCTGTTAGGTTCAGCGTTGGATAGTGTCCCGCTCGACCTGCTTGGGCTGCTCTGCGTGCGGCTTCTGAACTTAAATCAGCGATTTTTAGACTCAAATTACTTGCGCGGGCTTTCTCTAACCAAGGCTGTGATTGAGCTGGAACCGGTTCTTCTATTGGGTAGTCGCTGGACAAGCTATTAATGACGTTGAAACTTTTACCTGTTAAGCGCTCTAGCGCTTCATAACTATTGTCTAAATCACCTTCGGCAGAAATACGCGCGACACGGGCATTATCATAAGATGCTTGCGCTTCTTG
Organism: Neptuniibacter victor; assembly: GCA_027943745.1. Taxonomy (GTDB): domain Bacteria; phylum Pseudomonadota; class Gammaproteobacteria; order Pseudomonadales; family Balneatricaceae; genus Neptuniibacter; species Neptuniibacter victor. The sequence continues at coordinate 1,008,484 of AP025763.1, forward strand.
TACATCAGTATTGGCGATTAAACCCACTTCAAATTGCGCGTTTACTTGGTCTAGACGGCGTTTAATCGCTCTTTCTTGTGCTTCTGATGTTTGCAAGTCGCTTTTGGCGCGTAATACACCTAAATAAGCTTCAACCGTACGTTGGATCAGATTTTGTTGCTCAAGATCGAACCTTAAACCGGCCTGTTGCGATAAAGCCTTACCCTGTTTAAAGGTAAACCATGAGGCGGCATTAAACACCGGTTGGCTCAAAGCCAAAGTATAGCCATGGTTGTTGTAGTTGCTTGTGTCAGTGTCAAACGCCGTGGTATTGGCGCTTAGGCTTAAATTGGGTAGCAAGGCTGCTTTACTTTGTACTTCAACCTCTTTGCCCGCATTAAAAGAGGCTTGAGCTGCTTTTAACTGTGGATCATTTGCAAGGGCGAGTTGGTAAATGTCAGCGAGTTGTCCAGCGTTTGCTGTGGAGAATGCTGATGTGCCCACTGCTAGTGTTAAGCATGAAACGTGAAATAACTGTTTTATATTCATGAAATGAGCGTCCTTAAACCTGTTCCGGTTGAACTTCCTTGAAAGTTCGCTTACCTAAATAACTATAGACAGTAGGAATGACAAATAATGTTAAAAGTGTACCAAATGTCATTCCGCCGACAATAACCCAGCCAATTTGCTGACGAGATTCAGCGCCTGCGCCAAAGGCAATTGCCAATGGGATTGCACCAAGTACCGTTGCACCTGTTGTCATTAATATTGGACGTAGCCGTAAGGAAGCCGCTTCTATGACTGAACTTCTTAAATCACGCCCTTGATCTTGTAATTGATTGGCGAACTCTACAATCAGGATACCATGTTTGGTAACCAGGCCAACTAGTGTAATTAAGCCTATCTGGCTATACACGCTCAGAGAACCGCCACTGTAATGTAGCGCAAATAAAGCACCGAAGATGGCAGGAGGAACTGAAAGCATAATAATCAATGGATTTTTGAAGCTTTCAAACTGGGCCGCCAGTACCAAGAATACGATTACTAAGGCTAGCAAGAAGGTGATCTGCATGCTGCTGCTCGATGTTTTGAACTCTCGAGAAGGGCCTGTGTAGTCGTAAGTTGCTTGTGGTGCGATCTCAGTTAAACTCTGCTCTAAAAATGTTAACGCTTCCCCTAGACTGTAGTTCGGTGCGAGCTGTGTTTGGATTTTTACAGCTTTAACTTTATCGAAGTGGTTCAATTCGCGAGGCGCAACGGTTTCGTTTATAGCAACTAAATTAGATAGTTGCACCATATCTCCATTTTGAGTACGCATGTAAAGGTCGGTCAAGTCGCTTGGATCACGGCGTTGTTGATCGTCAACTTTAACAATCACCTCGTATTGTTCTCCTTGGCGTTTAAAGCGAGTTACTTCTCGGCCTGCCATATAGGTTTCTAGCGTACGGCCTAAATCTGAAACATCTACCGCCATTTCAGAAAGTTTGTCACGTTTAACATCTATTTGAAGTTCGGGTTTGTTAAGTTTGAGATCGGAATCCGGTTGAGCAAACCCTTTGTTACCATGAATTTTAGCCATCAGCTGATCGGTGATCTTTTTGAGATCCTCGTAAGTGCCATTGGTTTTTACGATGAACTCGACTGGGCGAGAGATAAAGCTTTGCCCAAGCGAAGGTAAGTTCAGGGAGAAACTCATGATGCCCGGTATGCCACCATAAAGTTTTGGTGTCTGCTCCGCCGATATCGCTTGTTGCTTTCTATTACGTTCCTCCCAGCGATCAAGGCCCTGGAAAACCATTGCGTTGGTTTCAGATGGGAAGCCTACAACCGCAAAATAACGATCAGTTTCCGGTGTTTTGCTGATGGTTCCCTCTATTTGACGAGTGTAACGATCGATATAGTCGACCGTTGCGCCATCTGGCGCTAGCGCAAAGTTAAGGATGGTGCCGCGATCTTCATAAGGTGCGAGTTCTTGTGGTAGTTGCATGTAATAAAATGCAGCGCCACCAAAGCTTACCAGCATAATGACAATGGCGAGTAACCGAGATTTTAGTAGTTTGCCTAGCAGGCGTTCGTATCCATGAGTAAGGCCTTGTAAAAAACCTTCAATCAGATTGAAAAAGGCGCTATGTCTTTTTTCATGCTTTAGTAAGCGTGATGACATCATCGGTGAAAGGGTTAGGGCGACGAACGTGGAAACGACAACGGCACCCGCTAAGGTCAGGGCAAATTCGGTAAAAAGCTTACCGGTACGTCCTTCCGAAAAGGCCACTGGTGCAAACACGGCGACGAGAACAACGGTGGTTGCAAGTACAGCAAAACCGATCTCTTTGGCTCCTTTGAACGCGGCTTGAATCGGATCCAGTCCATTCTCTACATGGCGGTAGATGTTTTCTAGCATAACGATCGCGTCATCAACGACTAGGCCGATGGCCAGGACTAAAGCCAGTAGTGTGAGTGTGTTGATGCTGAAGTCCATCCAGTACATCATCGCGAAAGCACCGACCAGTGAAAGCGGAATCGTAACGACTGGAATTAGGGTTGCGCGGATGTTCCTAAGAAAGAAAAAGAGTACTAAAACGACCAATGCACCAGCTTGAAGCAGGGTTTCATAAACGGACTTAATCGATTCAGCAATGAAAATAGAAGAGTCATAAGCCACTTCTACATTCATCCCTTCAGGTAGTGTAGGGCGGACCTTATCAAGGGTGTCTCTAATGCCGTTTGATACATCTAGAGGGTTTGCAGTCGATTGCTTCACTACGCCTAAAGCAACCGCGCTTTCGCCTTTGTAACGAGTGATACGGCGGATACTTTCAGGGGCGATCTCTACTCTTGCGACATCTTGAATACGAACGGGATAGCCGTTTTCATTTCGTATAATAAGTTGTTTAAAGGCTTCAATATCATTGACGTCGGTCTTAGCGAGTAGCGTAAATTCACGCTCTTTACTTTCGATACGGCCAGCAGGGATCTCAACATTCTGATTGCTAAGTGTTTGTTCAATGTCTTTGGGGATAACCTTGTAAGCTGCCATACGTGCGGGATCTAACCAGATACGCATGGAGTATTTACGTTCACCAAAGATAAGTACGTTGGCAACGCCTGATACCGTCTGTAGCTGATCTTTGACGCGTTGATCCGCTATCTCGGTTACTTCCATAATATTATGGCGATCAGAGTTAAAGGCTAACCAGATAATAGGTTGAGCATCTGCTTCTGTTTTGGCAACGACCGGAGGATCTATATCATCAGGTAACTGGCCGCTGACACGGCTGACACGGTCACGTACATCGGCAGCAGCAGAATCCGGATCACGATCTATTTTAAAGGTGATACTGATTTGAGAATTCTCTGTGCGGCTGATCGAGTTCATGAAGTCGATTCCCTCTATGCCGGATAGGGAATCTTCAATAATCTGCGTGACCTGCGTTTCTATAATAGACGCACTAGCACCAGGGTAGGTGGTTTCTACAGTGACCACAGGGAGGTCAATTTTTGGGTATTCGCGAACGGTAAGGCGATCATAAGCGATAAACCCTACTAGTAGGATAAGTATGCTCATGACGGTTGCGAGAACCGGACGTTTGATGCTTATTTCGGAAAGTACCATAACTTATTCGCCCTGTTTTTCAGCTGGTTTTTGTTGGCTACCATCAACAAAAATAGGGGTGACTGGCATACCAGGGAATAATTTGATCTGTCCTGCGGTGATCAATACATCACCGTTATTAAGACCTTCGATAATTTGTACTACCCCAGGGCGACGTTGTCCCATTTTTACGGGGGCCATCGCAACTTTGTTCTCTTCCGTAACGGTCATGACAAAAAATAGACCATCTTTGGGGATGATCGCTTGCTCAGGAATAACAACGGTGGTTTGTTGATCTACTAACAAAGATACTTTGGCAAATAGCCCCGGGCGAAGCTTGCCATCGGTGTTTGGAATGGATGCGCGGATTTCGATATTGTGAGCATTGCTATCTGAACTTGGGGAGATCGCAGTAACTTTACCTTTGATAACGTTACCAGGCAGTGCATCTACATTCACTTCTAGCTCTCGCCCAGGTTGAAGCTCCGATAGATAGATTTCAGGCACGCGTAGATCGAGTTTTAGGGTGCTTAAGTCGGTTAATTCGACTAGGTTTTCCCCCTGGTTGACATAATCACCCGGGCTCACTAAGCGTAAACCGGTATAACCAGTAAAGGGTGCTTTGATTGTCATTTTGTCTAAACGCGCTTGCGCCAATGCCTCTTGGGCTTGGTCAACGCGTAGCTGCGCTAAAGTACTATCGCGCTCCTGAACAGATCCGACTTTTTTTCTTAGCAAGCTTTTCGCACGGTCATAATCTACGCGGCTTAGTTGTACCCGGGCTTGGGCAGATTTTAATTCCGCGATATAGATGGAGCTATCGAGCACAAATAAAGGAGCGCCTTTCTCAACCTTTCCACCTTCAGAGAATAAAATTTTATTTATTCGGCCGCTTTGCTCTGGGCGAAGCATGATCGATTCATTTGCGCGTAAGTTTCCTACCGCTGAAATAGTTTTATCCAGCGTCTTACTCGTGACCGTGATTACCTCAGCAGGTAATCCTTGAGCAGAGATCGGTAAGGATAGAAGTGTGGCTGCTACAGCTAACACAAGAGAAAGGTAGGTGTTGGTAAACTTACGCATCTTTTTTATCTCTGCTTTAAATTTAGAGGCGGATATTGTAGACCGATCAGTGACAGCCTCAACGGGTTATTATGTAAAGATTTGCAACAATCTGTTCTTTAAAGTTTTTATTAAGGATGAAATCCCTACCGTCATAAGACGTTTATTCTGAATTTTATGGCGACTTTACTAGAAGCAGGGTTAATAACAGGTTAAATGCTAGCTTCATCGAGTTCTGTTTGTTTAAGAATTCGTTGTTCGGTTTGCATCTCATCCAGTATCCAATCCCTAAACGCTTGCATGCTTTCTGTTAATGGGCGTCCTTTCTGGTAAACAAGGTAGAAGGCCTTTTGCGTATCAAGTGAGATATCTAAAGGGCACACCAGTTGGCCGTATTCCAATTCTCGTTCTGCCAGGCCTCTATCCGCCAGCGCTATGCCAAGGCCCTCCATCGCGGCACCTAAGGCGAGAGATGTACTGGAGAATGTCATGTTTCTTGCCTTATCGGTTTTATTTACCCCTGCTTGCCTAAGTAGAGATTGCCACTCTTTATCGCGTTTAGAAATATGGATTAGTGTGTATTGCAATAGATCTTTGGCTGTTTCGATGCTGCTCTTTCCCTCAAGTAATTTGGGGCTGCAGACCGGCACAGAGTGAACGTTACGAAGGTGGTGGCAATGGAGGTCTGGCCAGTTACCATCGCCATAGAAAACCGCCATGTCCATATCGCTATAGCGGAAGTCTATTTGCTTCATGGAAGCAGTAAGTCGCAACTCTACATCGGGATTTAATGACTGAAATTGATTGATTCTTGGAACCAGCCAGCGAGTTAAGAAGGCGGGTGCGACACTTAAATTGACGGCCCCTGAATTTGGCGTTGCCGTTAACTTGCGGGTAGCGTCATCAATCTCATCTAATGCTGATTGGATGGATAGCAAATAGCGTTCGCCTGGCGGAGTAAGGTCAACACGACGTTTAACTCGTTTAAATAAGGCTACACCCAAAAATTCTTCAAGGGTTTTGATTTGATGGCTAATTGCTGACGGCGTCACAAAAAGCTCTTCTGCTGCTTTATTGAAGCTGCCATGCCTAGCGGCCGCTTCGAAGCTGCGTAGGGCATTTAATGGGGGTAAGCGTCTGATAATTAACTCCAATAGTAAATAGATTAGATATATTCATCTATTTGGTGAGAAACTGTCGTTTGTGCAAGTCTGGTTTAGACTTTAGTATGTGTCTCAACGTTAATCAACAAGTGATTTGTTTCTCTTTAATTACAGAGTGTTATCAGTTTTCATCTGTAGTTAAATTTAGAATTGATATTTGTTTGAATGGCGGGGCTTTATTTTTGTTTTCGATTTTGTTGATTTAATTTGGTGTATGTATGAAAAACGAACAGGAACTTTCAGTGCGTCTTAATGCTTCAGGTGATGTAGATACGGCGTATTACATTGCTCAGGCTAAAGAGCAGCGTAGCGAAGTGTTTGCTACTGCTTGGCAGTCATTCAAAGCAGTGATTAAGAAAATGCTGAGCTCTTCTCGTTCTAACCGTTTAACGGTTCCTACATACACCTATTAGTCCTCTATTTAGTAACATCCTGTTATTTTGCCCGCTTTTTAGCGGGCTTTTTTATGTCGACTCAAACCTTGAAAGCCGTGACGAGTTGCTTTAATTGATTGGAAAGGTCGGACATTTGTCCGCAAGCAAGCGCAGTATCTCCCGATCCCTCTGCGGTTAGCTCGCTGGCTTGGCTTACCTTTGTAATACTTTGGCGAATGCTAAGTGCATTGGCGGATTGTTCTTCAGAATAGAGCGCAATCCGTTTGTTCATTTCGGAAATGGTAGACACTGATGCCGTAATATCAGTTAAAGCGGTGCCAATCGCTTCTGATTCCGAAACGGTTATTTTAGCTTTCTTGCCACTACGCGCCATGAATGAAACAGCGCTATCAACACCTTTGCGGAAATCGTTGATCATCAATTCGATCTCTTCGGTCGAGCTGTGGGTTCGTTGCGCGAGGCTACGTACCTCATCAGCCACCACGGCAAAGCCTCTGCCCATATCACCTGCTCGCGCGGCTTCTATTGCTGCGTTAAGCGCCAATAAATTTGTTTGTTCAGCGATCCCTTTTATAACATCGAGTACTTTTACAATGTTGTAGCTTTGCGCGGCAAGTTGATCGATCGTTTGACTAGATTCGCTAATGTCCTGTGCAAGCAATTCCACTTGCTGAAGTGCGCTCTGAATCTGCTGACCGCTGGTCTCTGCTAAATTGTTGGCTTGGCTGGCTTCTTTAGACGCCGCTTGTATCTCACGACCTACCCGTTCTGCCAAGACGGCCATCTCTTCTACAATTGTTGCCATTTCACGGGTTTGGCTTTTTTGTTCTTCGGCCGCAGCGCTTGAATTTTGTGCGGTTTGGTCTAAATTGTCAGAATGCTCGGCGACGCTACTAGCGGTCTGCTTAACTTGGCCTATGACTTGGTGAATTCGGTGCGACATCTCATTAAATTGACGCCCGAGTTGAGCCATTTCATCTTTTGTCTGTAGTGAGATTTCAGTGGTTAGATCGCCTTGAGCCATGCGATTAGCGGCGTGAAGTACCTTCCCCATATTGCTTTGGACTGAGATATTAAAGCCTAGGTAAAAATAGCCCGCGAGCAAGCCTGCCAATGTGAGGCTAGATAAGAGAACGATTAATTTACGATTTTGATTCTCTAGCCTCATTTCAAGCAGATTGGATGTGTAATTTGTGCTGCTTTCTGCGAAGTGGGTGAGGGCTGCTAAATACTGAAGAGATGATTCAAAGTACGACTCCCAGCTTTGATCCATTCGTTCACCGATGATTATTTCCGTATCGAGCTTATTTGCAAACGCTTTGATGGCATCTCTTGAATGAGCGGCTTGCTCGATCAGGCTTTTATCCATCTGTTCGATATCGCTTAGCGCTTGAGTGGTTGCATTAAAGGTTGCGGCATGCCGCTCAAGATGATCGTAGAGCTGATTTAAGTGGTCAATTGCTGCTGAGCCTAAGTAACCTGTCTGTAAAGCATGGGCTACAAAATCTCTGGTTTCTCCCATGCGTTCTAAGGAACTGGGTATTTCATTGAGGAGGTTGTGCATCAATAGATATATGCGGGCGTCGGCATCACGGGTGATACCTGATTTAAAGCTCGATGTTCGGTTGTGCTGTGCTAATAAAGTATTTATTTGATTGAAGTGTCTAAAACGGTTTTCAATGTCCAAGTGCAGTGTAGAAAATTTTGTAGCGTCAATTTCTTTCCAGCGCTTTAATCGCTCGGGTGTGTCTGCCAAAAGGTCAGGAAGTTCTTTTTGCAATTGTTTTATGGTGTCTGCGTATGCGGAATCTGAATTTGACGCCAAAAAACCAGTGATAAACCGTAAATCTCTGTATGTACTCAGCTTTTTTTGCAGAAGTAGGCCGCTTTTTAGCTGTTTTAGCGCGTTTATGCTTGTTTCGGTATCGCGGATATCCGCCCTTAAATGTTGAATTTGTAAGGTAGCGAGCATAACGAGAGGAATAATAAAAATCATACTGACAAGAATGAACTTATACAGATAAGGCATTTTGTCCATCAGCCGTATTATGGGCGAGAGAATTTTTTTCACAGAAGGCTCCGGGACTGTTTTTATTGTTATTTTTGTTTAGGAAAAACCAGGGGGGATTAGGCCCGGCTTTCGGCAAAGTCAGGCGTAAATGTAGTCTGCAAAGGGTAGGTTAGTCAGTGACAGAAAGAGGGGGATGAAGTGACAATTTAATTCAGCTGTTAGGCGTTTTTCTTTTTTATATAGATCACTTTATTTACACGTGCGATAAGCTCTTGATCGCTATCGATAATATCTATTGTGAATTGGGGGAGTTGTTTTTGTCCGGTGGATGCAAGTGTTTTTATTTTTTCAATTTCTTCATCACTAATAAAAATATGAGCCGTAATTTTTTTCTTTGTGGCTTTTATAAAATCTATATCAGCGGATTTATCCCAGATCCAGTAGTCGGACCCAAGTCTTTTCATTAGGATCAGCATGATATGTGGATCTATCATTGAATAGATGCTGCCGCCAAAATGCGTACCTACCGCATTTCGGTTATACCATCGTACAGCCATGGAAACGCGCACCTCATTCCAGTTCGGACTTATATTTTCTACTTTTACGCCCGCTCCTAGATAGGGAGGGTACAGATTGAGTAGTTTTTTCATCGTTTTAGCAGAAACATTCATATCGTTGCCGTACGCTGAGAAGTGAGTATAGGCATTGTTGAATATGCTGGTGGTTTAGTCAGTAGCAGAAAGGACTTTTATCACTGACTGAATCGTTCAGTTGTGTTTTAGTAGTCTAGATTAGAGGCCTTGTTTAGGAGGGGAAGGAACTCTAATCTAGAGGAGGGGGTGTTCGTTTAGCGATGGCTGCGAAATTGAAGAAGGCTATATGTTAAAGAGCTAACAAGGAATAGCACGGAAAAGGCCATCAAACCTTCTGCCATGGTGATATTCCAGAGTAGCTCCGGTGTATAGCCACAGGGCTCCCAAGGCTCAAATATATGTGGGATCCATTTATCAAGTGCAAACCAGTCCGGCAGGCCACTATCCATACTGCAACTGTCTATAACCCAGCCTCTTTCCACGGCTAAAGTTTGCCAAGAGCGCTCGGTAAAGCCAATGCTGACTGCAAAGGTGGCTAAGTGTGAGAATTTGGAGAGTGTTGCAGACTTCCTAAATACCAATCCAAGGATGGCGATCAGGATAAGTGCCATGACCCAGATGCGTATGTGGATACAAAGAACGCATGGACCATAATCTAGACCGTATTGATAGAAAAGGGCGATCCCCTCCATAGCGAGTCCGATTATTATCATACCTAGCCAGTACCATGAAGATCGGCTAAAGCAGCGTAGTGTGTCCAGCATTTATATGACTCCCGTAAATTATCACTTACTTCTGATGCTTTTGTGTTTATTTGGTTCCATTAGATAGAAAAAAACCGAGCAAAAGCTCGGTTTTATTAACAGCGATAGCTTAGACGCTTAGTGCTTTACTAATGCGGCTTAGCGCATCTTCAAGAACTTCCATGCTGGTGGCAAATGATAAGCGCATGTTTCCTGGTGCACCAAAGGCTGAGCCCGGTACCAGTGCTACGCCGGCTTCGGTCAATAAGAATTCAGCCAGGGCGATGTCGTCTTCAAAGCGATCATCACTGTCGATGATTTCTTGAAAACTAGGAAATGCATAAAATGTACCGTCAGCTGGGATGCAGCTCACACCATCGATCGCATTTAGCGTTGATACGACAAACTCATGGCGAGCTTTAAATGCAATAACCATTTCAGCAACGCAATCCTGCGACCCTTCTAGTGCGGCTTGTGCCGCTACTTGAGCAATCGATGTTGGATTTGATGTGCTTTGTGATTGGATCTTTTTCATCGCGCCGATCAATGTAGCAGGCCCTGCTGCATAGCCGATACGCCAGCCGGTCATCGAGTAAGCTTTGGATACGCCGTTAAGTACGATAGTGCGGTCGTATAGCTCAGGACATGCATTTAAGATATTTACAAACGGTTCGTCATTGAAACGAATGTGCTCGTACATATCATCTGTCGCGATAAGAACGTTCGGGTGTTTTAGAAGCACTTCACCTAAGGCTTTCAATTCATCGGCAGAGTATGCAACCCCTGTTGGGTTAGAGGGGCTGTTGAGCACGACTAGACGCGTTTTGTCTGTGATAGCGGCTTCAAGCTGTTCCGCTGTCATTTTGAAGCGCTGTTCCTGCGTGGTTGTGACAACGACGGGGGTCGCGTCTGCCATAATCACCATATCAGGGTAAGACACCCAATAAGGAGCGGGCACGATAACTTCATCGCCTTTGTCTAGCAGTGCTAGTGAAAGGTTAAAGAAGCTCTGCTTACCACCACAAGAAACTAAAATTTGCTTAGCATCGTATTCAAGACCATTGTCATTCTTGAATTTATTAATAATCGCTTTCTTTAAGGCAGGCGTACCGTCTACAGCGGTGTATTTTGTGAAACCTTCATTTAGCGCCTGGATGGCAGCCTGTTTGATATGATCGGGCGTATCAAAATCTGGCTCACCAGCACCCAGGCCAATAATGTTCTTACCTGCCGCGCGCAGTTCAGCTGCACGGTTGGTTACCGCCAGCGTAGGTGAAGGTTTGATGTTGTTGACGCGGTCTGAAAGTTGAACGTTCAAGCCTAAGATCCTCAATAAACATACCTACTATATCTGTTGTAAATCCACATTAGATCTACTTATGTAGGTAGCGACATTAATCAGCAGAGATACTCAGATTATCGAGCCGAGTATTTCCAAACCCGCTAATAATACAGCAAAGAAAAGCCTGCATGAATCCTGTTTGGGCGAAAAAACACCTTTTTAGATCAATATATTGTGCATAAATCCCCTAAAGGAAACTTTATTGCCTCATCAGTCGGTGAGAAATGAGTAATTTAAAACGATAAAAAAGCGATGCTGCGATATAATGCGAGGTTTAATCTCAGTATGGTTGCAGTAATGAAAGAGCGTTTTAAAGTCCACTCCAAGTTTGATCCTGCAGGCGATCAGCCTCAAGCGATAGCAGAACTGGTTGATGGTATCGAGTCGGGCTTGGCCTCTCAGACTTTGCTGGGTGTAACGGGTTCTGGTAAAACGTTTACAGTGGCTAATGTCATTGCTCAAGTTCAACGACCGACTATTGTTATGGTACATAATAAGACGTTGGCGGCTCAGCTATATGGTGAATTCAAAGAGTTCTTTCCAGATAACGCGGTTGAGTATTTTGTTTCTTATTATGATTATTATCAGCCAGAAGCTTATGTCCCTTCTTCGGATACCTTTATAGATAAAGATGCCTCTGTTAATGATCATATTGAACAGATGCGCCTTTCCGCGACTAAAGCTCTACTCGAAAGGGATGATGCCATTATCGTTGCTACGGTTTCCGCTATATATGGTTTGGGTGATCCCAAATCATATCTAGGGATGATGTTACATATTGATCGCGGCGATATGATTGATCAGCGAGCTATTCTTCGTCGCTTAGCTGAGCTGCAATATACCCGTAACGATATTGAGTTGCACCGAGGCACATACAGAGTGCGTGGCGATGTTATTGATGTGTTTCCTGCTGAATCTGAGCAAGAAGCGGTTCGCATTCAGTTGTTTGATGAAGAGATCGAGGAGATTAGTTACTTCGATCCATTGACAGGTGAGGTATTACGTCGGGTTCCACGTGCGACCATTTATCCTAAGTCGCACTACGTTACACCTCGTGAGACGCTTCTTGCTGCCGTTGAAAAAATTAAAGACGAACTGCGTGATCGCTTAGCGCAGTTGCGTGATAATCAGAAGCTGGTAGAAGCGCAACGGCTAGAGCAGAGAACACTCTATGATATGGAGATGATCATGGAGCTAGGCTACTGTTCAGGTATTGAAAACTACTCGCGCTATTTATCCAATCGAGAGCCTGGCGCAGCGCCACCGACCCTGTTTGATTACCTTCCGGATAACGCTTTATTAGTACTTGATGAGTCTCATGTGACGGTGCCGCAAATTGGTGCGATGTATAGAGGAGATCGTTCGAGAAAAGAAACCTTGGTTGAATATGGCTTCCGCTTGCCCTCCGCATTGGATAATCGTCCAATGAAGTTTGAAGAGTGGGAGCAAGAATCACCGCAGATGATTTTTGTTTCTGCCACCCCAAGTAAATATGAAGCGGCGAATCAGCAGGCGGTTATTGAGCAAGTTGTTCGACCTACAGGGTTGGTCGATCCTCAGGTTGAGGTGCGCCCAGCGTCAACGCAAGTCGATGACTTGTTGTCTGAAATTCGTAAAGTGGTTATCAAAAACGAACGCGTTATTGTTACTGTTTTAACTAAAAGAATGGCTGAGGACTTGACTGAATATCTTGATGAACATGACGTAAGGGTGCGTTATCTGCATTCAGATATTGATACCGTTGAGCGTGTTGAAATCATAAGAGACCTCCGTATCGGTGAGTTTGATGTGTTAGTGGGTATTAACTTACTGCGTGAAGGGATCGATATGCCAGAGGTGTCCCTGGTGACGATTCTTGATGCAGATAAAGAGGGTTTCTTGCGTTCAGAAACCTCTATGATTCAAACCATTGGTCGTGCCGCACGAAATGTAAATGGTCGTGCAATTCTTTATGCCGATCGAATAACGGGTTCCATGCAACGCGCAATGGATGAAACCGAGAGGCGCCGTAAGAAACAGATTGCGTATAACGAAGAGCATGGCATCGTACCGAAAGGTATTAGCAAATCGGTTGCCGATATCATGGAAGGCGCAAGTACTATACCAGGGCGTAAAGCGACACGAGCAGCGAAGAAAGTGGCTGAAGAGACCGGTGATTATCAAGTAGATCCAGCGCAGATGTCGCCGAAAGAGCTAGCTAAGGCAATGGCACGCATTGAAGATAAAATGTATGAGGCGGCGAAGAACTTGGAGTTTGAAGTGGCTGCGAGACTTAGGGATGAGCTGCAAACATTGAAGCATCATAGTTTTGTTAGCTAGTCTTGACTACACTGCTTATAAATAGGGTGGCAGGTTACTTTTACCAAAGAGCCTTACTATAGAGCCGTCGCGAAGGGAGAAGGATAAATGGCTAAGCAATCGATTACGTTTATGTTCTTAGTAATTTTTTTTACTTCGAATGTCGCCGCTCAGGATAAAGCGGCATCGGTGGTGTTGAGTATTGGCAAGAATGTTGCTCAACAGTCTAATCAAGAGCACCGTTCGCTTAAGCGTAAATCTGATATTTATCAAAATGATCAAATTATGACGGGAAGCAAGGGTCAGCTGCAGCTTCGTTTTACAGACAATTCTCGTCTCTCTTTACGACCGGAAACGATATTTCGAGTCGCTGAGTACCGATACCAAAATTCATCACCTGAAAAGGGCCGTTCAGTTTACCGTTTGTTAAAAGGCGGGTTACGTACGATCACGGGCGCGATCAGCGATGCGAATGTTGAAAATTATCAAGTTAAGACCCCTATTGCGACCATAGGCGTTCGTGGGACGCATTACTCTCTTTTTTACTGTGATAAGTCTTGCAAGGAAACAACCCGTTCCAAGATCGGTTTGTATGGTTATGTGTTGGAGGGTGAAATAGTCCTTGCCAGTGGTAGTGTACGTGCCCCCATTCAATCAGGGCGTTATTTCTTTTTAGGTGGTAATGGCAGTAGTTTAAAAATACGAAAAACTGCATTTGACTTGTTTGAAAAACTAGAAGGTTTAGGTCCTGATCTGATGTCTGAAACAGCGGGAGGAACTATTCCAGCATTGGATATTAATAATACTTCAATTGGAACAGACCCACAGACACCCGGATCTCCTGCGGGTCCACCGACCTATCCATGATTTACCCTTATAAGATATTGGTATAAATAATAGGGGTTTAAGATAGAACTACTGAATAAAGACTGATAGTGTTTGAATCAATTTATTAATTTGAGCTGGAGTGACGGGTGTTCAGGAGATTATCTGGGTATCTTACAATAGGTTTGTTGTGTTTGCCCTTAACCGTAGAAGCGAACGCTACAAGTGAGCTTTCTGACCTTATTGAACAAGGTAAGTATAAGCAAGCTTACCAACTGTCACTGCGGCACTTGGCAGATCTTGAAGGGGATCCTGCTTTTGATCTGCAATACGGCATTGCTGCGATTGATAGTGGTGAGATCAGTGAAGGTGTGTTTGCACTTGAACGTGTTCGTTTTCTTGAACCCCAAAATGCATTAGCCACATTAGAGTTAGCGCGTGGTTATTATCTTCTTGAGCAGTTTGAGAAGGCAAAACTGTTATTTGAGCAGGTGCGCAAGTTAAATCCTCCTATTGAAGTTCAAGTACGTATTCAAAAATTTTTGGCGCTGATGGATAAAAAAACCACAGTACCCCCTACGAAATTTAATAGCTTTGTTGAGCTTTGGGCGGGTTATGACAGCAATATTAATTCCGGACCTGGTGGTCAGACGAATATCGTGACCTTAAGTGATAATGCGCTTGGCCGGGGAGATCCTTATTATCAGCTAAGAGCCGGTGCAAATATCGATCATGCTTATCGTCCTGATAAGTCGCTCACTTTTGGTGTCAATGCAGATCTGCGTTATTACGACACAGAGAGTGAGCAGGACTATAAGAATATTAGTTTTAATGGCGGCCATCTTTGGAAAGCGGACACTGAACAATACCTTATTAACTTTATGTTTCAGCAATATCAGTTAGCTAATGAAGATTATCGAACGCTGATCGGTGTCAATGGGGTTTGGAGCAAACAGTTAAGCACTCATAGTTTGGTAAAGGCGTTCGTAGGAATGAATAATTTAAATTACCAAACTCAAACCTGGAAAGACGCTAACCAATTTAATGTCGGTGCAAACTATCTTTTTGCTGGGGAAGGCTCATGGAGCCCGCTTTACTTTGCCGGAGGCTTTGTTGGCAGCGAAGACCCCAAAGTATCTGGGGTTTTGGCTAATGGGCAGGTCGATCGTATTTTTTATGGTGGTAACTTAGGGGTTCAGTTAACCCCTCTAAAAGATTTAACCTTTACGCCTGCATTGACTTATCAGGTGAGCGACTACCAGGGTGAAGATTGGATTTATAACATCAAAAGAAAAGATGATTTTGCGATGTTAAATTTTAACCTTGAATGGGTATTGCAACCTGCTTGGACCTTGTTAGCGAACTACAGTTTTACTAAAGCTAACTCTAATATTGAACTATATGACTATGACCGGCAACAAGTGATGCTGGGCGTACGGTATAACTTCCAGTGAGGCATGTTGCTATGAAATCATTATTGTGTGCTTCGCTACTTTTACTTTTATCAAATATATCTTTTGCGGCTCAGCAAAGTATTGGCTCTGTTATTTTGAGCTTTGGTCAAAATACAGCGGTGTCTGATTCAAGTGGCGAACGAAAGTTAAAGCGAAAGTCAGATGTTTATGCGGATGACTTACTGAAAACAGGCTCAAAAGGCCGCTTGCAGATTCGTTTTTCTGACGGTTCAAGATTGTCTTTAAAACCGGATACCGAATTTAAAATTGCTGAGTATCAATTTGAGAGCGATAAACCCGAAGAGGGTAAAGCGATCTATAAGCTGCTGAAGGGCGGGATGCGTACAATCTCTGGCCAGATCGGCAAGGTGGATAAAGAGGATTATAAGTTAGACGCTGTGGTCGCTACAATTGGTATACGAGGAACTGATTTTAGTATTAATAAAGTGGGTGACAGCGTAAGTGGTTCTGTTGCCAGTGGTAAGATTAATGTGGCTGCAAAGCAGGGCGCTAATCGTGATATTGCAAAGGGACGTTCGTTTCAGCTAACGGGCCCTAAAGGGGCAATCTCTGTTTTTAAAACCCCTCCTGCTGAACAGGCTGGGGGAGAAGAAAACAAAGAATCATCAGAAGAGCCATCCGAAGAAGCAGAAGATTCTGGCACCGAGGGTGAAAGCGAGGACAGTTCAACGCAAGGTAGTGAAGAGTCGGGGGCGTCGGGAAATACGACGGATGAGAGCGCTTCTTCAGAGCAGAGTTCTTCAGATACTACGTCTTCAACCAGTGGTCTCTCTTTAGATTCCTCAACAACGACAACAAGCGACACTAATAGTGGGTCGGTTCCTGCTTCTAATCCAACCTCAGAGGGTTCGCAAGCGGTTGTTATCGCGGCTCCAGATCCAACCGGCCTTGGTACAGCGGCGCCGGCTGGAAGTGTGGTTGCTTTAGCCTTTGCTGAAAATGATCCTGATAAGGGCCTGCGCGCTAGTTCAGGTCGTGTAGAGGTGAATGGGCAATCGGCTATTACGGTTGATGGATCTATAGGTACGGGAGACCTAGTCACAGGCTTAATCTATATCGACCAAAGCGGGACTTCTTCAGAGAACTGCTCCCCCTGTACTATGTCTGGACCGTCTAATGCCGGTAATGTGGTGAATAACTCAAACAAAACTTTAGGCGGTTCAAAGGTTACGTGGGGGCGCTGGGCAACGGGATTTACGGTTATTGAAAATGGTGTGCAGTCTGAAACAACCGGTAGTTTCCATTTTATGTTTGCTGATGCATTAACACCGAACTCTGTGATGACCAGTAAAACCGGTGATTTTGTCTACCGTTTGGAATCGACCGCTGGAGGGTATACAAGTCCACAAATAGAAACAGGGGCTACCGGCACCTTAAATGATTTTGTCGGTGGGGGTGGTACCAACGGGCATGTATACAGCGGTACTTACTTTAGAGTAGATTTTGATACACAAAAGCTGCTTGAAATAGGCATTGAAGCAAATGTCTCAGGTGGTGATTACAAACTTCGCGAAGATCCAGGTGCTAACCTTTCTTTGAGCAATATCTTGAATGGAAATGAAGTAAAACTTTCGGGTACTTGTACTGGCGGAAGCTGTAGTGGTGGTACAACAGACCTGTCAGGGAGAATGACTATCGATTTTGTCGGGAGTGCTGGTGAAGGTGCAATCACAAGTTATGGTGCTTCTGGTACTAATGCATCTACCGGAACCACTGCAACGATAAGTGGAACGATCTTATTAGAGGGTACAGCGTCTCCGTAGTTTTTAAGCTAACTATCAATAGTGAGCTTTATTGGTCGTAACAGGCAGTTAATTACCTAGGTTGATTACATCATTATGGTGTAATCGATCGATCTGCCACTCGGGTAAAAGCTGGCGGCATTGCTGCATAATAGTATCTTCAAAGCCCGGTTTTAAGTGAGTGATCATTATTCGTGCATGATGATCCAATTGCGTTAGTTGCTGTTTTAAGTGGCTGGGTGTGAGATGGCCACTAAGGCGAGCAAGTTCATCGACTTCGTCGGTAAACGAAACGTCAATAATTAGAAGATCGGGTTTTTTCGTGTTTAGGATTGGCCACAGACTATCATTGATTCCTGAATCGCCACTAAAGGCAAAGGACGCATGCTCATCGGAGACCAAGTAGCCAACGGTAGGCGTTGGGTGTTCGGCCGGTAGTACCTCGATTGTTTTTTCTTGTAGCGTGAGTGAATCGCCTACAGAGATTTTATGTAAATGGATGATTGGGTTTTGCTCAGGTAAGCAAGTGTAATCAGGCCAGATCGTCCAATTGAATATATGATTTTCAAGCGCTTCAATAACGTCTGGCAGCGCATGAATATGGATGGGTTCCTGATGTTGATCATAGATGGTAGCCAGCATGAGGGGTAGGCCAATAATATGATCAATATGAGCATGGGTGATGACCACATCTCTAATGGCTAACATTCTTTCCATGGTTAGCAATTCGATACCGGTACCTGCATCTACCAGTAGCGAATCATCTATTAGAAATGTTGTAGTTTTAAGGCCTTGGCCGATACCACCGCTACAACCTAAAATTTCGATTTTCACTTCCCACCTCGAACGTGGCTATCTAAAATCAAGATAATAATTACAATTACATTATGGTAGTTAGGCATGACAAAAGCGATAGAAAAGGATACTCAGCAGTTTTATTCACGCTTAACCAAAGTCCTGAGCAAAATATATCAGGCAAAACGCTTTGAAGATGCATACCCATTAGTTGAAAAAACACTATTGGCGCTTTTTAATGCTCAGCGTATCACCGTATATCAACGAAACCGTTCGAGCAAGGATATCGTTTCTCGTTTTAAAACGGGTCAAGATTTGCAAGAGATCAGAGTACCTATTACGGCCTCTTCAATTGCAGGCTATGTGGCACTGAGCAAACAGCCCGTTGTGATTAAAGATGTTACAGATAGCACTGAGCTGCAGAACATTCATCCTGCCTTACGTTTTAATGCCTCCTTTGAAAAAAATATTGAGTTTACGAGTCGTTCAATGTTGGTGCTGCCTATCTTATATCAAGATGTATTATTGGGCGTGCTGCAGATTATTAATAGACGGGACGGCAAGTACTTTTCTGCGATAGATTTAAAACGGGGTAAGCAGTTTGCAGAGTTGGTGGGGCAGAAGTTTCGCTATGATTTTGGCTGCACAGAACATCCCTTTGATTTTCTGATTGAGCAGGGGCTGATAGAAGAAAAGGCGTTTACTCAGTTAGAAAGTAAAGCGGATCAAAGAACGCCTCTCACTCGACTGCTCAGAGATCATGCACGATTAACCAGTCAGCAGATAGGCCAATCATTAGAGTGCTTCTACCAAGTCCCTTTTATTGGCTATAACCCTGAAAAATACTTCCTGCACCCTTTGTGCGAACAGGTTAATAAAGCCTATTTAAAGAATAGTAATATTGTACTGCTGTCAGAGCAGGGCAATGAAACTGTTTTTATCTTGATTGATGACCCTAATGATACAAAGCGTTTGATCGAGATTAAAAACGTAGTGGGACAGCATGATGCTCAAATCTGCGTTGGCTTACTCGACGATATTCATCAATATCTCGGTGTTGTGTCTACCAATAATGCCAGCGAAGGCGCCAATCTTAGCAGTATCCTTGATGAGCTTGATGATAATCAGGATCTGGAGGTTGATGATAGTAGTAGTGAAGCAGAAGAGGTCTCTGAAGAGGATTCTACCGTTGTTCGTTTGGTAAATCGTGTGCTTCTGGATGCAAAAAGGTTACGTGCATCAGATATACATATAGAGCCTGGAAAAGGAAAGGTGCCGACAAGCGTGCGCATGAGGATTGATGGTGTGTGCCAAGAGATAATTCAGGTACCAGCGACCCATGCTAAAGCGACCGTTTCGCGTATTAAAATTATGTCTCGCCTAGATATTGCTGAAAAACGCTTGCCCCAAGATGGTAAGTTCGCGGTAAGGCTACAGGGGCAGCCGCTAGAGGTACGTGTAGCGACTATCCCGACGGTGAATGGCGAAGGTGTCGTTATGCGTTTACTGCAGAGTGGCGATCCTGTCTCTTATGATGAACTAAACTTATCGCCTAGAAATGCAGAAGGCTTGAAGGAACTGCTCGAACACCCCCATGGGATTTTATTGGTTGTAGGTCCTACCGGTTCAGGTAAAACGACAACACTACACGCCTTACTGGCCACGCTTAATACACCAGAAAAGAAAATTTGGACGGCTGAAGATCCGGTGGAAATCACCCAGCCTGGGTTGCAGCAAGTACAGATTCAACCTAAGACTGGCTTTACTTTTGCGGCAGCACTGAGGGCTTTTCTGCGTGCAGATCCCGATATTATTTTAATTGGCGAGATGCGTGATAAGGAAACGGCACATTCTGCCATTGAAGCATCACTAACCGGACACTTAGTGCTATCTACTCTGCATACCAATTCTGCGCCGGAGACCATTACTCGACTGTTGGATCTGGGTATAGACCCTGTCAGTTTTTCAGATGCATTACTTGGCGTATTGGCCCAGCGACTTGTAAGAACCTTATGTCAAAGTTGCCGTAAACCTTATAAGGCCAAACAGGAAGAAATTGATTATTTAACCCGGCGATACGGTAAGCATGCTGCTGAGCTGGGGCTAGGGGATAAAGTTAAACTGTATAAAGCGGTTGGTTGTGCCGAGTGCAACCATACAGGCTATCGAGGCCGAACTGGAATTCATGAGCTGTTGGTTTCTACGCCAACCATGGCAGAGAAAATTAATGAGGGTGCCACGATCGGTGAGATCCGCCTTCAGGCAGAAAATGACAATATGCGTAGCTTACTGCAAGATGGCATTTTAAAGGTGTTAAAGGGCGATATAGACTTCGATCAACTGCGAAGAGTAATTGCGGAGTAAGCGATGAAGCAGCGTTGGATACGTACATTCTTAGGCTTTGCGCTCACTTTTCTAATGGTCATTCCGGTCATAACTGGTGAGCGTTCTGACTTGCTTGAGCGCTTTGAATATGATCTTTACGATATGCGTTTACGTCAGTTTTTATCTACTGAGAAAGATCCGCGTATTGTGATTGTTGATGTAGATGAGGCGAGCCTTGCAGCTGAGGGAAGGTGGCCTTGGAATCGCGTAAAATTAGCTAAAATGCTCGATCAGTTATTTGACCATTATGGAGTCGCCATTGTTGGCTTTGATATGGTTTTTTCGGAAGCAGATCAGAGCATAGATCTTCAGCAAATGAGGCAGCTGTTAAAGGAGGGTGATGGTGAGCAAAGTATCGAAGATTTGCTGCTCGCGTTGAACTCCGATCAGCAATTCTCGCAAGCTATTTCTGATCGTCCTGTGGTACTCGGCTATCTGTTTGACCGAAGTACTAAGTTGTTACATGTTGGCCATCCTGGCAACCCCGTAGTACCTGAAGATCCCGTTTTAGCAACCTTACCTATTCCTGAAGCTAACGGCGTTATTTCGAGCTTAGATGAGCTGCAAAGCGTGAGTGTATGGAATGGCTTTTTTGATAACCCGATGGTCGATTCTGATGGTGTCTACCGGCGAGTGCCTGTTCTTCAGCGTTTTCAAGGAGAATATTTTCCATCCTTAGCACTGTCAATGATGCTTGCGCTGTTTGGGGAGGAGCAAGTGCAGCCGATTGTGGAAAGTGATGCAACGGGGGAGCGTAAAGCGCTCGTGGCTGTTGAAGTGGCAGGTATGCGTATTCCTGTGGATCAGCATGGCGCTGTTTTGGTTCCCTATCGAGGTCCACAAGGAAGCTTTCCCTATATTTCAGCTACCGAGGTTATTCAGGGTACCGCTGACCCTGCTGCATTAGATGGGGCCATTATTATGGTGGGTACTAGCGCTGCAGGGTTACTTGATCTTAGGGTAACACCCATGAGTAATCGTTATTCTGGTGTTGAGGTGCACGCAAATATACTGTCAGGCATGCTTGATGAGCGGATACAGCATCAGCCTGATTACACACTCGGAGTGGAACTCGTTCAGCTTATTCTGAGCGGTCTGTTGCTTTCCGTGTTGATCCCACGGGTTTCAGTGCTTGCTTCAACGATTGTGACATTGGTCATAAGTGCAATATTGGTTGCCTTTAATTTATATGCTTGGCATGAAATGTTATGGGTCATCCCGCTGGGATATACCTTGGTGCTTATCTCGGTCTTGTACCTTTTTCAACAAACCACCGGTTACTTTTTCGAAACAAGAAATATAGCGCAATTGGCTAATCAGTTTGGTCAATATATCCCCCCCGAGGTTGTCGAAGAGCTTGGTCAACAAGACCAGTCGGTACAGCTTTCGGGTGAAAGTAGAGATATGAGCGTATTCTTCTCTGATGTTCGGGGTTTTACTAGCTTGTCTGAGCAGCTGAACCCTCAACAATTAACGCAGCTTATGAATATTTATCTGACGGGAATGACGAAAGTGATTCATGAGCAGCGTGGCACAGTGGATAAATATATAGGTGATGCTGTTATGGCATTTTGGGGGGCTCCCTTAAAAGATGAACAACATGCTCGGCATGCACTAGAAGCGGCCTTGAAAATGTTGGATATCATGCCAGAGCTTAATAAAGAATTAGAAATGAAAGGCTTACCGCCGGTGCGTGTTGGTATGGGGATTAATAGCGGACCTATGAATGTTGGCAATATGGGATCTTCATTCCGTATGGCTTATACCGTCATGGGAGATGCAGTTAATTTAGCATCTCGTTTGGAAGGACTGACCAAATATTACGGAACCCCTTTGTTGGTTAGCGGGGAGTTGGTTGCAAAAGTACCTGAATACTTATATCGACGCCTAGACAAAGTGCAGGTTAAAGGGCGGCGAGAAGCGGTAGAAATATTTGAACCTATTACTTTGCTGGGCAAAGCGACATCCGAGCAGAAACAAGCCGTGGATCTGTTTCATGAAGGTATTGAGCTGTATTCTTCACGAAGGTGGCTAGAAGCGGAAAATCTTTTTAAGGAATATCTTACCTTACACGAGACTGATGCAATGGCCGCTATCTATCTACAACGTATATCCGATATGACGAGTACGCCACCTGACGAGGGGTGGGATGCTGTTTATAGCCATATGAGCAAATAAGACTTCTTGTTGGCAGGCTTGGTCTATTGTCTAAATTTATAGTTCAAAGTCCTAGTTCAGGCCTCTAGTCCAAGCCTGGTAAAGCTGAGATCTCGAATTCATCAATTTGCCTAGGGGTCATATGTTGTTCTGCGTATTTCAGATAGGTTCCGCTATGGACGAAGAGCTTGAATAGGTCAGCATCTAAATGATTATCTTGCACCATTCGACCCAGAATCGTCATCGCTTGAGAAAGTAGCATGCCTTTTTTATAAGGACGATCAGGGGATGTCAGGGCTTCAAAAATATCGGCTATGCACATGATACGTGCCCGAGTAGAGAGAGCATCCGCTTTTAAACCGCGAGGATAACCGCTACCGTCCATATGTTCGTGATGGTTACAGGCTATCTCGGGTACTTCTTGAAGCTGCTTCGGATAGTTCAACGATTCCAGCATATCTATTGATACTTTAATATGATCCCTCATAACCTGACGTTCATTTTCTGTCAGGGTTCCTTTACGAATACAAAGGTTATCGGTTTCATCTTTGGTGAGTAATTGACGGAGATTGCCTTCTGCGTCTACCCAGCTGATCTCTGCAATACTGAGGATACGTGCAGTATCTTCATCGGCCATGAATTCTGATCCGGTATTTGAACGGCGAATGAAATCTATGTCCGCGTCAATTTGCTGCTGTCGTTGTGATAGATGTGTAAGCGCTTTTTCGCACTGATCGGTATTGAGCGTCGTACTTTGTCTAAGGTACTCAATCTCTAAGTGCTGTTTATACTCACGGAAACGAGATTCTATTAACGCGATACGATCAAACATCGTATGTAGTTTGGTGGCTTTGTCAATTATATATTCGGGCGTCGTTATTTTGCCGCAATCGTGAAGCCATGCCGAGATCCGTAATTCATACATCTCAATGTCATTGAAACAGGTATCAGCAAATGTGCCTTGATGAGCGTTATTAACCGCATCGGCCAATAGCATGGCTATTTCGGGCACTTGTTCACAATGTTTCCCGGTGACGGGTGACTTGTGGTCAATGGCCCTACCAATTAACTTAATGAACGATTCAAACAGTTGGCGTTGGGCATCAATTAAACGGCGTTTTGTTAGGACTGTTGCGGCTAAAGAGGCTAAGGATTCAACCAGATGTTGTTGAGTTTCAGGGAAGGCAATAACGTTTCCTTCATGATCAACAGCGTTGATAAGCTGCAGTACACCAATTATCTCGCCTTCATGGTCCTGTAGGGGGACACAGAGAAATGATTTTGAGTGGTAACTGAGTTGCTTGTCAAAATTCCGAGTACCGGAAAAATCATACTCAGTACAGTCGTAGGCATCAGGGATGTTGATGGTTTCCCGCTGAACAAATGTTTGTACTACGACTAGCTTTGACGCTTGCTGCTGCGAATTGAATAACTGTATCGCAGGCAGGTCCCTCGGCTTACGGTGAATCCCGAGAGAGCGGTTATGCAGAATAGTGAAAGCGAGTTCGTTCTCATTTTCTTCATTCAGTGTATATAGCGTGCCGCCATCTGCATTGGTTAAGTACATGCACCCAAGAATAATTCTGTCTAAAAGCTTGGTATGATCTTTTTCGGTTGTTAAAGCGCCGGTAAGGTCTGCAAGCTGTTTTACGATTTCTTGAGTGTCTAAGTGACTCATAACTATTCCGGTGGCACGATTCTAATATAACTGTAAATGTGGCTATGATAGACAGCGCTGTCAAGGCTAACCGCTTTAATTAGCCGAATTATTAGAGTGGTTTCTGTTCTCTATAATCTTCGTCACTGTTATCGGTATCAGATAGAAGCTCTAACTTTATATGTAGTACCGGTATATGCTGGTTCGGCTGGTGGTTGTTTAATAGCTTTTCTAGCAGGGATTTGGTTTTGCTTATCTGTGGTGAATAATGGTTTAGCTGGATATTTTCAGCCAACATGGAAAAGAGCTTTTTATTATCGTTATCTAACTGCTCATAAGCGCTTTGGGCTTGCTGGTATAGGCTCTGCTCTTCTGAAATTGATGTATCATTACCTGCGAATGTTTCAGTCTGCAGCTGGCGTTTTGAAAAGGCGAGCTTAATGTGTTCAGAGGTCGGAAGGTTGGTAATCAGGTCAACTAAGAACAGTGCGCCAGAATTAAAATACACCGCCGAAGATTGCTGTTGGCAGTAGTGTGTCATTAGGAAGTATCCTGCCAGAAGTACTTCAGGGCTCCAGCTTCCAAAGGTTTTCTTTGATTGTTTTTTAAATTCATTCAGCTCTGAGATATAGAAGCAAAATGGCAGTAGAGGGTGGTTACTCTCTTCTGATATAGATTGACTGACCTCTTGTAGATCTAAACGCTCCATCACCACGGTTTTTGCATCGTGTAGCCAATTATAGGTGCTTTCACTGTCGGCGAACCTTCCGGTGAAATAACCCTCAGTACAAGCTTTGACGAGTAGGTTCTGTTTGCTTGGGTCTTGAACGGATACGTTCCACGTTTCATTTACCGATGAGTATTTGAACGCTAGCTCTATGGCTTCAATAAGCTGCTGTATGTGGTTTTTGATATCGGCGTGGAGTGTTTCTAACGTATCAGTAACGCCATGTTTGTTCGCGACCAGCATATCTTGGATGTAGCTGATTTTATGCTCATCATCAATAAAGTTGATTACCGAATATTTATCAGAGGTTTCTTTTCGAAGTGATGAGTAAAAAGCTTCTTCAAACCGGTTAGATGCTGAGACCAAGCGGTTAGCTGCTTGGGTAATACCATAATAGTTATCGATCAGCTGTTCATGGAGACCTTCGTAATATACATGGTTCTCTTGGGTTTGCTGTCTTGCCGCGATATCTGCGGCTCTAGAAGCGATGGAAATAGCCACATAGGCGCCTGCAAAGGCGATAGGGAGACCGATAATTAAGTTGATAGAGTCAGATATTGTCGACCATTGGGCGAAGTTGACCTGTTTTAGCGTACCCGGTGCGCTGAGTAGCACAATCATTCCAATGAAAAGAATAAGTGCAACAACCAAAAAATAGGCAATACCCATTTTGAAATTGCGAAATTCCTGATTCTTTCTCATTTTAGTTTTCATCACTCGCTCTTGCCTTGATTACGTCGTTTTATCTCGACCAATAGTTCCAGCTGTTGGTCCGGATCCATCTTTGAAATCTCGTGGCTTAAATCAGATTTGTAATCGATCAGCGGTAAACGGCCTTCTTCAACGGCAGCTCGTACCGTTTTGTCATTGGTGTCGATCAGTTTTAAAAGGGCTTTAACAATTCGAGTGATCTGCTGCTTTGTGATTGAAGCATCTTCTAATGGCATATCGACAATCATTCTGATCTCACCATCGCGGTGGTCGTAGTCATAGAAACAGAGCTTTTTTTCAAAGGAGTTGCGGATTGCCACTTCGAAAAAAGCACGTCTGTAATTGCGATCAATACAGTTATAAAGCTTAGGGATGATGAACTTTATTAACTCACCGTTTTCTTGCACGGAGAAGAGAACAGATGCGTAATTATCGCCATCTTTATCCTTGTATTCCTTGGTAGGGAAACCCGAATAGATATAGCCCTCTTTTGCATTACTGTCGCTCGGGTGGGATTTATATTTCCAGCCGATATCATCAAGAAGAACTGCGAGTTGCGCTATTGTCGTTGCCACTGCTTTACCATCCAAAGCTATGACCCAGTACAGGATCATCACTAAACTGTACTGGGTTTGTTCATTATCTAACTAAATTAAATGCCTGCTGGCTCAGAATCTAGCGCTGCTAGTTGCGCTAATAGCTCTTGGCGCTTACGCTCTTTTTCATCTTCAGCGCTATCAACTAAACCAAGGACTGCTTTCATTGGTTTGATGGAATCGACGCTTTTAGCGATAACAGTGAACATACGCATGAACTGCTTTTCTGTTAAATCGCCATCTTCGATAGGGAAGCCAATAGAGATATGGTGATCGTGGTCTTCTGGATCGTACTCCCATTGGCCTAGTTTGCGGGTGTAGTTTTGGTTCAACATCCAGTTTAGTAAGGCGGTACGTTTATCTTCATCCGCTTCGGCTACTAGATCATCAAGATGCTTTAGGGTACGCATGCTTAGGAATTCGCCATCTTCTAATAGCTTGATGATGATAAAAACTTTGTCTTCACCTTCCTGGTTGCCCAATACAAGCGTTTCTTCGTCGCGTTGGTCGTAATTAAGATCTAGTCCATCCAGAATACGAATGATTTTTTTTAGCTCAATAGCCATCAATTCTTCTCCATTAAAGTAATCAAAGTTTTTTCATCTAACACTTCATCAAGCAGTACTTGCTCTGCAACAGCGGTGATTTTATGCCAATGCTGCTCCAGCAAGTGATCGGTCTTTTCTGTTGCCAACTTGATCCAAGTGGTGATTCGTTTCTCTAGCGTTTCTTGATACACCATGCAGGAGGTGTGCTCCTGCAGTGATGGGATACTTATGTTGTAAAGCTCATCATCCATACCCCACTGTGCGATAGCTAACCAGGCATAATGCATTGCCTGTTTGAGATCGCCAGATGCGCCGCTGTCTAAGCCTTTATCTGAAAATTTCTTAACTTGAGCTGCGCGACCCGCTAAGGCAACACAGGTCAGATTAAAGAGAAAATCTCGAGTGTAATCATGATCTTGTTCGTGATCGTATGAAACCATACCAAGGAAGTCAGAACGGGCAATTACGGTAATCTGTTCGATCTTGCGTTCGGGCAGAAGCAGTCGTGAAACAACGGCATGCGCTGCCTCATGGTAAGCAGTTTCTTGAAGTTGTGCTTTGCAATCGTCCAGATCTAGCTGATGGCCATACTTAAGAATATTAACTTGTTCAAGCAGTGTCGCTTCACCGATAGAGTCAATCCCTTCGCGTAGTGCGAAAAGGATGGTTTCTCGTGAAATTTTCTGCAGGTCAGCACCGCTTAAGCCAGCTGTTAACAGCACAATTTGCTCAACATCGATAGTAGAATCGAAGACCGGCTTTTCTAGCATCTGTTCTATAAACCAACGGCGTGCATCTTTATCGAGTTGAGGTACTTCGTGGTGAAGGTCTATACGTCCTGATCGTAGTACCGCAGAATCTATCAGCTCCTTACGATTGGTTGCTGCGATAATAAAAATATCATCGCTATCGTTAAATCCATCGATCTCAACTAGAAGGCGATTAACCAATGCATCAGCATGTGGGCCAGCGACGCCACGTTTAGGGAGCGCATCAATCTCATCGATAAATATTATTGCGGGTGCGTATTCCCGGGCACGGGCAAATAGCGAGCGAATAAATTCCTCGTTGAGCAAGTCGTTACCAGAGCAAGCTAAAAAGGGCAGGTCGGCTTCATGAGCAAACGCTTTCGCGAGTAAGGTTTTGCCTGTTCCAGGTACACCGTAAAGCAACATGCCTTTTGGCGGCTGTACTCCTTGCTTAGCAAGATAGTCACTCTGTTTAATCAGTTGTACGACTTCTTGCAAACGCGCTTTGATTTTATGGTGCCCGGCAATCTGGGAAAATGAGATATCAGGCAGATCTATTTGAATACCTGAAGCATCGGAAAAATCATCTTCTCTTGCAAGTTTCTCTATACGAGCTTGGGTGTAAGTCAGTGTTAGCTGGTTATTTGTGTGGGTGATATCGTGTTCAAAAAAGATACGCTGATGTTTGGCAGAAAGCTGATTAGGAAGCGTGCTTAATTCGAGGCCATTTAAAAAACTATGTGTGTCTTGATCTAGTTGAATCTGGATGTTTTCAACGGCAACTTCAGGGTGTTTTATTAAGTAGTCGGTAATTGGGTCGTATACATAATCACCCAGCCGAGCTTTGACCTCTCTCGTATCGAAATTCGGCGCGAAACCAAGTACAAGCATATGAACAAGTTGATCTATATCGGAGAATGATACAGATAACCCAAGCTTGCTCTGAAACGCATTGCTTTCATCTTTGAGTAACTTCGACGCTATTTTGGACAGCCCGTCTAGCGATAAGCGCTTAAACAGCACTACGCTTCCTTGAGATAAACGAGACATCAGCTCTGGCGGGATAGCCGCAACACTGTGCCCACTTTCTATCTTTGTTTCTTGGCGGATAACCTGAAGTAAGGTCTCTCTCGCTCTGTGCGGATTTTGTTCTGTTTGAGCGGTGAAGTTACGGTTGCTATACAGATTACTACCTAGGTTTGAAGTGAAAACAACAATGCTGTCTCTGAAATCAATATCTTCACCGCTGAACTCATCTTTGAGGTAGCCAGCAGACAATAAACGCAATAATGAGGTTTGCACGCGAGTATGGGATTTTTCGATTTCATCAAAAACAATGATGGATTTCGGGTTTTCTTTCACAAAGCTCGTTAATTGGCCTTCACCGGCGCTTTCAAAGCCTTTGCGCAAACCAACCAGAGCAAACCCCTCTTTCTCCGAGGTGTACTGTGTCATGTCGAAGGAGCGTAATTTATATCCTTGTAACCCTTGGCCAATCAGTTCTGCCAAGTAGGTTTTGCCTGTCGCAGGAGGGCCTAAGAATGAAAAGATGGCTCGAGGTCTATTGGATTTATCGCTCCACGCCATTTTCATTACCGCATCGCTGACGGCCTCGACCGCGTCATCTTGATCATAGATCTGTGTTTTTAGCAGTGCTTGTATCTCAGAAATGCTGGCGATAATGGATTGGTAGCTTCCTTTACGTTGGGCAATATCACAAAATATATTGGAAATGTTGCTCGATGCATCGATACCTATTTCTTTTAACTCTCTAAGTAGGGCAAGAACGTCGGCAGCATAAGGGAGGCGAGGTTGTTCTGCAGCGCTCTCGAGTGCTTCAGCGGTGAAAAGCTCTTTTTTAGTATGGCTGTTGGCGTAACCAACTAATTCTGATAATTGATCAAAGTGCTTCTGATCAGCCGCTTGAAGGCCCCTAAGAGCTTGCTGAATATTCGTGCGAGTAATCTGGTTGGAAGATGTTTCAAGTGCTAGATATTTAGCACCTAATAGCACATTGCGCATCGCTTTCTCTCTGCAAACAAATCAATAACAAAGGGAGCAGATCAGAATACCATATTAGGCTTTTTGATCTCATGTAATTCCGGTCAATAGCTATGTGGTTTTGAGTGTAAGGTTGGGATAAAGCTAACTTTTATCGCCTCATTTACAACAAGCCATAATCCTTATAGCTTTAAGGGAAATATGGGTAGGGATCATATCAGGAAACACTAATTGTTGGATGCCTACTTTAGTTAAGATTATGATTTAGCTCAAAAAAAGTAGGCTGTAGATCTAAAAAACTACAATTATTTAGAGATATATTTGATGGCGTTTTCAAGACCTTCCAACGTAAGAGGGTACATGTGGCCATCGAGTTGCTGTTTGATCGCTTCGGTGGTCTGGGTGTACTTCCAACCACGTTCGTGACTAGGATTGAGCCATACGGCTTTTTCCCATGTATCTAAAACCCGTTGTAGCCACTCGGTGCCTGTTTCTTCGTTCATATGCTCTACGCTTCCGTAACGGCTGAAGAGTTCATATGGCGACATAGCAGCATCACCTATGAAAATGACTCTATAGTCTTTTCCATAGGTGTGGAGAACATCGAGAGTAGATACGGTTTCATCAAAACGGCGGTTATTGTTTTTCCATAGTTTTTCATAAATACAATTATGGAAGTAATAATATTCAAGGTGCTTAAACTCACTTCGCGCAGCAGAAAACAGCTGTTCGCAAAGGTGAATATAGGGATCCATTGAACCGCCAATATCTAAGAAAAGTAAGACTTTTGCGGCATTATGGCGCTCGGGCACCATTTTGATATCCAGTAAGCCTGCATTTTCTGCGGTAGATTTAATGGTATCGGTTAAATCTAATTCTTCGGCAGAACCGGTGCGCGCAAACTTACGAAGCTTTCTTAAGGCAACTTTCATATTTCGGGTGCCTAATTCAACTTGATCGTCCAAGTTTTTGAATTGGCGCTTTTCCCAAACTTTAACGGCGCGTTTATGCTTACTTTCTCCGCCAATGCGAACCCCTTCAGGGTTATAGCCGCTATGCCCAAATGGAGAGGTGCCTCCCGTACCAATCCATTTATTCCCGCCTGCGTGGCGGTCATGCTGCTCTTTTAGGCGATCATTTAGGGTTTCAAGAAGCTTATCGAGTCCCCCTAATGCTTCTATTTGCGCTTTTTCCTCTTCGCTTAAGTTTTTTAGAAACTCCGAGCGTAGCCAGTCTTCCGGAATCTCATTGTCAGGAAACAGCTTAAGATCATCCAAGCCTTTAAAGTAGTGACCAAAAGCCCGGTCAAATCGGTCAAAGAACTTTTCATCTTTGACTAAGCAAAGGCGCGCTAATAGATAGAAATCATCTAGATTGGCAAAAGCAACCTTCCGTTGAAGCGCTTCAAGTAAAACAAGAAGCTCCTTAATGGTTACAGGTACTTCAGCCTTCCGAAGTGTGCTAAAAAAATCGATTAACATAGTCTGCTCGTCGCCTAACGTTGTGCTCGACGAGTCATAAAGGCCAAGCGCTCTAACATATGTACATCCTGCTCGTTCTTTAGAAGAGCACCGTGCAGCAGAGGCACCGCATTATTGTTATCACCGTTTGCGAGTACGTCAGCGGGGATGTCGTCTGCCATGAGCAGTTTTAACCAATCGATTAATTCAGAAGTAGACGGTTTTTTCTTCAGACCATTCACCGTTCGTACTTCAAAGAATATTTCTAAGGCCTCTTTGACTAAACTTTGCTGTAGGTCGGGATAATGAACCTTAACGATCTCTTCCATTGTTTCGCGATCAGGAAATTGAATGTAATGGAAAAAACAGCGGCGAAGGAACGCATCGGGCAGCTCTTTTTCATTGTTGGATGTGATGATAATGATTGGGCGATGTTTGGCGACAATGCGTTCACCTGTTTCGTAAACGCTAAATTCCATTTTATCGAGTTCTACCAACAGGTCATTAGGGAATTCAATATCCGCTTTGTCAATTTCATCGATAAGCAGAACAACTTGCTCATCAGCCTCAAAGGCTTGCCACAACATCCCTTTCTTTATGTAATTCGCGATGTCATGCACGCGTTCTTCGCCAAGTTGAGAATCTCTCAGACGAGATACCGCGTCGTACTCGTATAGGCCTTGTTGCGCCTTAGTGGTGGACTTTATGTGCCAGCATAGAAGTTTTTTGCCTAACGCCTCAGCGACTTCTTCCGCTAGCATGGTCTTACCTGTGCCGGGTTCGCCTTTGATTAAAAGGGGGCGTTCTAGGGTTATTGCAGCGTTAACCGCCATTCTTAGATCATCGGTCGCTACGTATTTATCGGTACCCTGAAACTGCATCATCAACTCCTGCTGCTTAATCTTTTTGGGCGCTGCTTTGTATGCGAAAGAGCGCCTTAACTCGTCACATTTTATTACCTAAACGGTAATTTATTAGTGTTTTCCCTAATTTAAGCGATATTGAACGCTGAGAATAGTGGCGTTTTAGTTCATTTGTTATGTTTTTTAAAATTGTGCCGCTTAAATTGCAGAGCATTTGATGAATTGGGTGTGATTTAAGCGTGTCTCGGTTTTTTAAAGGGTTAATACCATCTTCCCTATGTGCGACTTTTCTAAAAAAAGCTGTTGAGCTAATCCTATCTCTTCTAAAGGGAATGATTGAGCAATAACGGGAGATATTGCGCCCGCTTCAATGAGCTTGATTAGCCGGTGAAAAACGCCTGGTTCTAAACTGGTACAGCCGAATAAACTTAAGTCTTTCAGGTATAGTGTTCGCACATCTAATTCTACAATGGGGCCCGCGATAGCACCCGATACAGCGTAACGCCCTTTGGGACGTAGAACCTCTAAGTAGTGAGGCCATTGTTTGCCAGCGACTAAATCGATTACGACATCAATGTCACTGGTTCCGAGTTCTTGGGGCAAATTACAGTCCCTGAAAATTGTTTTATCAGCGCCTAACTCGAGTAACTGTTTCGACTTTCCAGGGCTAGTGATCGCGATTACGTAAGCCCCTCTTGCTTTTGCTAACTGAATAGCCGCAGAACCGACACCGCCTGATGCTCCGGTAATTAAAACGTGATCATTTTGGGTCACGTTCGCTCGGGTTAGCATATTTTCCGCTGTTGAATAAGAACAAGGGAAAGAGGCCAGTTCAATATCAGAAAGGAGACTGTCTATCTTATGAGCATGTTTAGCGGTGATGCGGGTGTATTCAGCAAAACCGCCATCGCATTCGGAGCCAAAGTACCAAGGTTGCGATAACTCGTTACCGTTTACTTCCCAAATGCAGGGTTCGACAAGAATGCGTTCGCCGATACGATACTTGTTAATCTCTCTACCAACCGCAACAATATGACCGCATACGTCTGCTCCTTGGATACGGGGTAATTGAAGGGCAGTGCCTGCCCATCCGGCATCGGCACTTGCACCATCATTTTTCGAATACCAGCCTGTTCGCGTGTTGATATCGGTATTGTTGATGCCTGCGGCTGAAACGCGGATTAGGACCTCTTGAGGGCCTATGCTGGGAACTGGTATATCATGACGTAGCGAGAGCATTTCTGGGCCGCCATGACCAATTAGCTGTACACCGCGCATTGTTTTTTGTCGTTCATTCATTGGCGTTTCCTTGGATGAGTTGTAGTGCTGCTTTTTCAGCCGAACGAATCGCTTGTTTACCCAGTATCGGCCAGGCGGCGGAAGCGCCTTCATGAATAATGAGAAGTTCATCCGCAATACTTTCACAACCGCTACGGCGGGCAAGGGTAGCTGCCATCTCTTGTTTATGGGATGTCACAAGCTCTTGAATAAATGGGTTGTTTGGGAATGCGACAAACGCATTCATGGACATGCAGCCATTGGGAGCAAAGTGTTCCATCCAAAGCGAAAGTCGATGGAAAAGGTGTCGAATGGAGTCCTCTCCAGATAGGGGCTCGCCTTCGGTTAAGAACGTTAAGTAGCGTGTATGTCGATGTTGCAGAGCGCCGATGACCATCGCTTCTTTAGAGGGAAAGTAGCGATACAGTGTCCTCAAGCTTACTCCGGCCGCTTGCTTGAGCTTAGCGACACTGGGTTCAGCAAAACCCTCTTTGCTAAATGCTTGCTCTAGTCGTGATGCTATTTGGTCATGAGTCATCGAAATATCGCCAGTAGAATAATTGTTCTACTTTTAGGGTAGAGCGTTTATTCTACTTGTGTCAATCGAAATCAATTCCGGTGAGATCTATATTGTTGTAGGCAGTTACATTGGATGGGAGTTAGACCACAGCCATTTTTTATCGGGTTAGAAAGAGCGGGGAGCCCTTAAGCCGTTTTGTTCAACGGCTTAAGGATTTGAGCATCACACTCGAAATACGGTCACACTGTTCTTGAGTTGTTCTGCCATGTTGGCAAGATTTAGGCTGGCTTGCGAGGTCTCTTCGATAGAGGAAGAGTTTTGATGACCTATATCGTTTATGTAGGTTACGTTGCGTGAGGAGTCTTCGGTAACGAGGCTTTGTTCTTCTGATGCTGCGGCGATCTGATTGGTCATATTGTTAATAGTTTCCATCTGAGAGGCCACGGATGATAATGCTTGTTGCGAATGATTTGCCCCTTCTACGAGAGAGGTAGCTTTAAGCTGGATGTCTTTCATGGTTTTCACGACTCTCCCTGATCCTGCTTGTAGCTCTGTAATAATATTAGATATCTCTGCTGTTGAAGATTGCGTGCGGGATGCTAGTTGACGAACTTCATCAGCAACTACTGCAAAACCACGGCCTTGGTCCCCGGCACGAGCTGCTTCTATTGCTGCATTCAGGGCCAGAAGATTGGTTTGTTCTGCAATATCAGTAATGACTCTTAATACTGAGCTGATATTTAAAACGCTACTGTCTAATGCTTGGATGGTTTGGGCTGAGTTTTCTATTTGGGTAGATAGCTGTGCGGTATGTTCAACGGTATCTATTAGAATTTGGTTACTAACTTGCAGCTCTTGTTCTGCGTGGCCCACAGAATCATTCATTTGATGAATATTCTGAGATATTTCAGTCGTTGTAGCATTCATCTGTTGCATCGAAGTCGCTAATGTTTCAGTTTGTGATTGTTGGCCTTGCACATGACTGCTGCTCTCCGACATAGCAGTGGAAACTTGTTCAGAGGTAACTGAGAGTTGGCTCGCGGTTTCAGAAATATTACCAATGATTGAACGAAGGTTTTCACGTGTCCCTTCTAGCGCGATGAGCATACGTGAGATTTCATCCTTCCCAGACACAGACACCTCTTTGGTTAAATCACCCTCTGCAACCGCGTTCATGCTTTCAACCGCTCCATTAAGGCGGGAAGTAATATTGCGTGTAATGAGCATGCTAATCACAATGCCTACCGCAATGGCGAGTACTAACACGGTGACAATGATATTGATGGCTGATTTTTCCTGCTGTAGCGCTGTTTCAGAGGCTTCTAGCGTGAATTCTTCTATTGTTGTTAGCAAGTTTTCTAGGTGTGTCGTGAGGTGGTCTTCCTCTTTTTCAACTTGCAATGCGAGCTTCTCCGATCGGTCTAGTTCTCGGTTTTCAATAGCTGCTAATGAGGCTATGCCGTTGAGTTCGAGCTCCTTATGTTCTTTATTAATGGTATTGAGTTCTTCTGCCATTAATTGGAACTCAGTGATCTCGTCTGCATACACGGGGAATAGATTAAACCCAATACTGGCTTGAGTTTGCGTATCTAGAATTTTTTTTACTTGTGTTTGGGATTCTTTTAATTCGCGACTAACTTGGTCACCCAAGGAAAGGAATTTTTCACGCTCAGTGGTAAAGATTTTTTTATAGTGAGAGTTGTCGCTCTTACCGTCTTTTTCTTTAAGGATGCCGACAGTACCGAAGTGAAGGGCGCGCTCAAAATGGATCGCTTGTTCTAATTGATGCTCTGTGATTTTGGTGATTTTTTCAATCAGAGGCATATCTTTGTGAGCGATACTTTCAAGCTCATTGCCTATCTTTGCCATCGATACAATAGCGGTTGCCGCAGTGATCAGGAGTAAGGCGATTAAGGAGAATGCTAAAAAACCAATTTTTCTTGAGACAGGAGTATTGTTGAGCGTATTCATGCTACTTCCCTTTAGCGGTTAAATACTGAATCCATGTATACAGACACTATAGTACGTAGTTGGTCTCTGTGTATTATTTTCATAGAAAAATATTACAGCGTTATGTTCTTCTCAAAGCTTCCGTTGTTTTTAAATGAATCAGTATTATTGAATGCTGTATTAGCTATTACTGCGTTGCGGTAGGTTTTCTACGTATAACTACGTAGTGCGCTCTACGTATTCTCAGCTCGCCTATTGCGCAGTAATCCTAATAGGTTGGGTCACCATGCTGTGCCACACTGTTTAAGCTGACATATCGTTAGTGGATGTTACTTGTGGACGTAGTTAGAGAAGAGCAGAAAGATTCTTCAATACGACCTACCTTATTTTGACGGTTGCCCAGGCAGGGCAGTGCAGATAGAGGACGAAAATAAAAATGTTCAAAATGACTTATACAAAGACATTGGTAGCTGCAGCAGCATGTAGTGCTGTACTTGCAATGCCTGCAATGGCGGCTGATAAAGTTTATAAACTTAAACTTGCGGAAACATGGCCAACAAATTTCCCAATTTTTGGTGATGCAACTAAGAACATGGCTGACTTGGCAGATAAAATGTCTAATGGCCGTTTAAAAATTACTATCGATTCTTCGAACAAGCACAAAGCACCTTTCGGTGTGTTTGATATGGTGCGTTCTGGTCAGTACGACATGGGACATTCAGCGTCTTATTATTGGAAAGGTAAAGTCCCTAACACGCTATATTTCACAACAATGCCTTTCGGTATGACAGCACCTGAGCAGTATGGTTGGTTCTACCACGGCGGCGGTCAGGAGCTAATGGATGAGGTATACGGTAAATTCAATCTAATGTCCTTCCCAGGTGGTAACACCGGTAACCAGATGGGCGGTTGGTTCCAGAAAGAGATTAATACCTTGGATGACCTAAAAGGTCTGAAAATGCGTATTCCTGGTTTTGCGGGCGAAGTACTTGCAAAGCTAGGTGCTAAACCTACGAATATCCCAGCGGGCGAACTTTATACTGCACTAGAGCGTCGCACGATTGATGCGTTGGAGTGGGTAGGTCCTTCTCTTGATCTACGTATGGGCTTCCATAAAATTGCACCGTACTACTACACAGGTTGGCATGAGCCTGCAACAGAGTTGCAGTTCCTAATCAATAAGAAGAAGTTTGAGAAACTGCCAGCAGATCTGCAGCAGATTCTAAAAACTGCAATGCGCACTGCCGCATATGATATGTACATCCAGTCTTACCACGCTTCTGGTGAAAACTGGGCGAGTATGAAAACAGAATTTCCTGATATAGAGGTTAAATCCTTCCCTGCGGATGTAATTTCTGCCATGCGTAAAGCGAACGACGAGCTACTAGCTGAAAAAGCTGCAGCAGATCCTCTTGCTAAGAAAATCCTAGATTCACAGTCTGCTTACATGGGCAAATCACGTGCGTGGACTGATATATCAGATAAAGCTTACTTAAACAGTTTGTCTAAGTAAGAGAACAGTGTATAAGGTTGGCTTAGAAAAGGCCGACCTTAAATAACTGTCGGTTTTAAAGTCGAAGAACCCCCTCGTTGGCATCCCGGGCGTCATCCCGGTTCGGGGTGCCAACATCTAATTTTCTAGGAGCCCACATGTTTCTATTGAGACTGGAGCAAGTGATCAACAGCTTTTCTGAGCTGATGGGTAAGATCTCTGCAGTCCTGTTTGTATTTATGCTCTTTAACGTCTTTATCGACGTTGTAATGCGCTATGTTTTTAATGATGTCTCGATAGGGATGCAAGAGATGGAATGGCATCTTTATGCCGCAGTATTTATGTTAGGTGTTCCCTATACGCTTAAAGCGGGTGGACACGTTCGTGTAGATCTTATCTATGAACGTTTAAGTGCTAAAACTAAAGCACTGATTGATATGCTTGGTTGTTTAGTTTTACTGCTTCCTTTTTGTGGGCTTGTCGCATGGTACGGCGTAGATTTCGCCCGCGAATCATTTGAACTAGGTGAGACATCTGGAGATCCAGGTGGTTTGCCCTATCGTTGGTTAATAAAGTCTGTGATCCCTTTTGCATTTTTTGCCATGTTTATTAGTGGTGTCGGTCTTTTCCTTAAATCTTTAAACATCTACTTGGGCCATAGCCAGGGCGATGATTATCAACCACCACAACATTAAGAGGGCATATAAATGATTGGTATTGTCATGTTTGCAGTGGCTCTGTTGATGCTGCTTGTTGGTTTCCCCGTTGCTTTTACTTTTGGTGGTGTTGCGTTGATCTTCGGTGTATTTGCCGAAGGCGCTGAAATGTTTGCTTTTATGCCGTTCCGTATTCAAAGCATCATGGAAAATACGGTATTGATGGCGGTTCCCTTGTTTATCTTTATGGGGATCGTATTACAGAAAACTCAGTTGGCTGAGCAGCTTTTAGAGTCAATGGGTAAGTTGTTTGGTGGCGTTCGTGGTGGTCTAGCGATCTCTACTGTTTTGGTTGGTGCTCTTCTTGCCGCATCGACGGGGGTTGTTGGTGCATCTGTTGTTGCGATGGGTCTGATCTCGTTACCTGTCATGTTGAAGTACAAATACGACAAGTCTTTGGCTTGCGGTACGATTTGTGCCTCCGGTACGTTGGGACAGATTATCCCACCCTCAATTATCTTAATTATTCTTGGTGATGTTCTTGGTATCCCAGTAGGCGATCTATTTAAAGCCGCTGTTGGTCCAGGTCTTATCTTGATTGGTGTTTATGTTATTTACATCCTGATCTATAGCTACGTGAAGCCGGAAGCTGCACCCGCGCTTCCACTAGATGATGATGTTGAGAACAAGCGTGAACAGTATATAAAAGCATTAAAAGCGATTGTTCCACCGTTAGCGCTGATTCTGATTGTTTTAGGTTCGATTTTTGCGGGAATAGCAACGCCGACAGAGTCGTCTGCTTTGGGTGGTGTAGGTGCGATTGTGCTTGCGGCGATGTATCGGCAGTTTAGTTGGAAGATGGTTTTTGAATCCTCTAAAGAGACGATTAAAGTTACAGCCATGGTATTTGCTATCTTATTGGGTGCAACGGCGTTTTCTATGGCGTTTACCTATACAGGTGGTGATTATATCGTTGAGGAGGTTCTGACCGATCTGCCAGGTGGTGCTCAAGGCTTCTTGATCTTGTCTATGTTGGCGATTTTGATATTGGGCTTCTTCATCGATTTTGTTGAAATTAGCTTTATCATTGTTCCAATACTAGCGCCGGTTGCTGATGCGTTAGGTATTGCGCCAGTATGGTTTGCGATTCTTATTGCTATGAATTTGCAAACCAGTTTCTTAACACCTCCATTTGGATTTAGTTTGTTCTACTTGAAAGGGGTTGCCCCTCCTCAAGTTAAAACAATGGATATTTATCGTGGTGTCATGCCGTTTATCATCATGCAGGTTGCGGTGGTAATTTCGATTCTTTTATTCCCTGCATTCTATGGGCTTACTTAATCGGGTTTCGTTGTTTTTTACGGTTGAGTGGCCGCTATCACTCTCATCTCTCAGGGCCGGAAACGGCCCGAATTATGGTTCATTCCCATTGTCCTTTCTCATGTATGAGAACTGATTGGACTGCCCCGTTTTACGGGGCATTTTTTTATCAAAATAACATGTTAATTAATTGAGACTAGGGGCTCATCGTATTACTATGGAAGGGTATAAACGCAGGATTAAATGAAGGGAAAGGATAAATAAATGTCCACGAAAAAATATAATAAACTGTTTACCGGCGTATCGCTTTGCTGCGCGATGTTTGCTACTTCTTTTGCGCAAGCAGAAGATAAAGTATATCGCTTAAAACTTGCTGAAACATGGGGCCCTAATACCCCAATTTTAGGTGAAACGACTAAGAATATGGCTGCGCTTGCAGACTCTATGTCTAACGGTCGCCTAAAAATTACAATCGATTCAGCGAATAAACATAAAGCACCATTTGGTGTTTTTGATATGGTGAGAGCAGGCCAATATGATATTGGTCATTCAGCGTCTTACTACTGGAAAGGTAAAGTGCCTAATACGCTTTATTTTACCACCATGCCATTTGGCATGACTGCGCCTGAGCAGTACGGCTGGTTCTATCATGGCGAAGGCCAGGATCTGATGAATGAAGTATACGGCAAGTTTGGTATGTACTCATTCCCAGGCGGTAATACTGGTGTTCAGATGGGTGGTTGGTTTCAAAAAGAGATCAATTCACTGGATGATGTTAAAGGTCTAAAAATCCGTATTCCAGGTTTTGCTGGAGAGGTTTGGGCTAAGTTAGGTGCTAAACCTGTAAATATCGCCCCTGGTGATCTTTATACGGCACTTGAACGTCGTACGGTTGATGCCGTTGAGTGGGTTGGCCCATCGTTAGATATTCGTATGGGTTTCCACAAAATTGCACCGATCTACTATACCGGTTGGCATGAGCCTGCAAGTGAATTGCAGTTTATGGTTAACAAGAAAAAGTTTGAGAAGCTGCCTGCAGATCTTCAACAAATCTTGAAAACTGCCATGCGTACATCTGCTTACGATATGTATATCCAAACGCACCATGAATCAGGTGTAAGTTGGGATAGCATGAAGAAAGAGTTCCCGAATATTCAGGTGAAATCTTTCCCGACAGATGTTATCGATGCAATGCGTAAAGTAAACGGTGAATTGCTAGCAGAACGTGCGGCAAAAGATCCTTTGGCTAAGCGTATTCAGGAATCTCAGGCTGAGTACATGCGTAAGGCTCGTGCTTGGACAGAGATCTCTGATAAAGCTTACCTAAACAGCATTTCTAAGTAAGAAAATGGGGAGATTTTGATACGCCCAGCAGGCTCGAATATCAAGATCTCTTTAGCTTACTTCGTGTAATGCATTAGCAAGCCCAGCGTGAATAATATGCTGGGCTTGTTTTTCGTCTTTCACCAATATCGAACCACAAAATGCTAAGGAATTTAGCGAGATATCTGCAAAACACTCCCTTGTTCTCGGCACCAAGAGCATCCATTCTTGGGTTAGTAGAAGATTGTAAGCTTTCTCTATTTGATCTCCTTTTACTTCAATACCTAAAGTCATTCGTAATCTGTCGTACAGATGCTTGAGTTGAATAGCTGCATCTTGGTGTTGGTTTTTATCGTGTGTGAATAGCTTGCTTGGCAAGGCGATAGCCGCATGTTGGAAGGGTAGAGAAGGCAGTGTCCGCGGTACTTCATCGTGCAGATCTTTAAATTCGGGTGCGAATGGTATGAGTTGCTCAACTGCTTTTGGCAGTTGGATTAATTGTATATGTTTATGTTGTTGACTGGCCCCAGCTTTCGCGCCGCTGTTATAAAATGCCAATGCGGGTCCCTCTGACATACATAGCTGAAGAGCGGAAAAATCGTCTAGGGTTAGGACCGATTGTTGTTCTTCAAAAGCTTTAGTGACCAGTAAAAGGTGATCATCAAGGACATTATATTTATTCAATAAGCATTTATGTTTGCTGCCAATGTCACCGATATAAAGCGCGGGATCATGGGGTAAAAAAGGATTGCTAATCGGGTGTTTCCCTTTAGATGATGTCGGCTTTTTGGCGAGGTAGCTTAGTTGATGTATATGGAAAGAGAGGTGGGCATCACTGACGGATGTTAATGATGTATCTAAGCTTTGAAGCGCGCCACTTTGTATCGCTTTAGTGGCGACAGTTGCTGCGTCTTTCCACAATGAGAAATCCATCGGGTGTTCTCCTTAAGAGTGCTTTATACTGATAATTATAGTGATATATCAATCGACTGAGTACTAAGCCGCTTTTTACCTTTAGGGTCGTTTTTAGATTTTATGAAACATGTTTCCGCTTCTTTAAAAGCAAAAATATTACTCTTATCTATCTTGCCTCTCATCGTAGTAACGATTGCGATTACGATGATCAGCTTGAATCAAGCGCGAATTCTTTCTGAGCAAGAGATCAACACGTTTGAAGAAAACCTTCTTCGATCTAAGCATCAAGAGCTGCGTCATTATGTTGCTTTAGCGATGAACTCTATCGAGCACTTGGTCAAGGATGCGAAGCCTGGAGACCTTTACGCCGAGTATGAAGTAAAACGCATATTACAGAGTTTAACTTATGGTGAAGATGGTTATTTTTTTGTTTATGACCGTGAGGGAACTAACCTAGTTCACCCTATACAGCCGCAGCTTGTAGGCCAAAATTTAATGGGCTTGCAAGATGCAAATGGTAAGTATGTTGTACGTGATTTGATCGATTTGGCGGAAAAAGGGGGCGGCTTTTATCGCTATTTATGGCAGAAGCCCTCTAAAGATGAGTTGGAAGAAAAACTTAGTTTTGTAGTGCAGGTCCCCAAGTTTAATTGGATGATGGGGACGGGGCTTTATATCGATGATATAGCTAAAGAGGTGGCGGCTACACGTCTTAAAGTTACGCGTAATATACGGAATACCTTCTTCACTGTTGTGGTTATTCTATCGGGTACGATTATCATTATCGCTCTTGTGGGCGTCGCTATTAATATGCATGCTTCGCAATTAGCGGATGTACGTTTACGTGAGCTTGCCCATCGTTATGTACAGTTTCAAGTGAGTCAGCGACGAAATTTTGCACGAGAGCTGCACGATGGAATCAACCAGCTGATGGTGTCAGTTAAATTCCGACTGGAACTTGCGAGGGATAAGTTAGGCAAAGATGATGATTCAGCCGTGAATGATATCAGTAAAGGGTGTGATGTTTTGAATATGGCGATTCAAGAAGTGCGACGTATATCGCATGATCTGAGGCCGATTCAATTAGATGACTTGGGTTTAGAATCAGCCCTTTATAGCATGACATCGGACTTTGCTGAACGAACAGAAATTGATATGAACGTTCGCTTGGAATTGCCAGAAAGACGACTGCCTGATGATATTGAGATTAGCTTGTATCGAATCGTGCAAGAAGCGCTAACTAACATTGAAAAGCATGCACAAGCTGAACATGTCGGTGTAAGAATTTGGTCGAGAGAGGGCCATATTTGGGTTGAGGTTTCCGATGATGGGGTGGGGTTTGTGCCTGATAAGACTGAATCGGGCATAGGGCTTTTGAATATGCGTGAAAGGACGGAATTGCTAAGTGGGCGCTTTAGTCTAAAAAGCAGAGCGGGTTTCGGTACTAAAATTAGAGCTGGTTTTGCAATTATATAGTTGACGGAAAACCTAAAGATGATTGAAAAAAGAATCCGAGTTGTATTGGTAGATGACCACCCTTTAGTGCTAGACGGGATAAACGCTCGTCTTGAAGGGGAGCCCACGCTAGAAGTCGTCGGTATGGCTAATGACGGCAAACAAGCGTTGTCGATGGCAGCGGAGCTGAAGCCGGATGTCGTACTGATGGATATTTCTATGCCAGTGATGAATGGATTCGAGGCGGCTGAGCGCTTCCACCAAGAGCTGCCTGATGTAAAAGTACTTATTTTAAGTATGCATGATGATCGAGAGTATATCGTCAAATTGATCAAGTGCGGTGCTGCGGGGTATGTTTTAAAAGATGTCTCATCTTCAGAGCTTATTTCTGCTATCGAGACGGTCTATCGTGGCGGTACTTATTTTAGCTCTGGAGCTTCACAAACTTTATTTAGCCAGTTTGATCAGGAACGAAACGCACAGCCAGATGTAGTGCAAGAAGCATTAACTGGGCGAGAAAAAGATGTGCTTAAGCTGGTGGCGGAAGGTAACAGCAACAAAGAGATCGCGCGTGCTTTAGATATCTCAGTACGTACGGTTGAAACGCATCGTCAAAATATTAAACAAAAACTGGATATTCATACTGCAGCAGGGCTTACTCGTTATGCAATAGAAAATGCATTAGTTGATTAGTGAGTGACTTCACTGTAATCGTGGGGCTTAGGTATACTCATTAATCGCACGCCCACCTTATCAAACTGATCTTACTTATCTCGAGAGCTTCTAAATTTAGTTATTTTTCTCTCTGTAGCATTTGTTACAGAAGGTTCTAGTCGCCTGTAATACCTTTTACATACTGGTTTTATAGGAGAGAAAAAATGCAAAAAATGAAGCTTTTCGTGGATACCCACGATGTTAAAACTGAGACATTTCCAGAAAGTATCTCGCCGGAAGAATTCGCCGATTTCTATGTGAATTATAAAGATATCTGCGCACAAGAATCGGTCGTTCCCTTACAAATTTTTACTGGGGTAGAAGCAGGTAAAGCCTTCTGTCTGACATTAGCGCAAGATGCCGAATCGGTAGAACGTGCACATCAGCGTCTAGGTCTGCCCTTTGACAGTATTACGGAGGTGAAAACAGTATCGCCTGGTGATCTCTTCTTTGCAGATGCGTCTTAAGAGGGGCT
This sequence comes from Neptuniibacter victor, assembly GCA_027943745.1. Lineage (GTDB taxonomy): Bacteria > Pseudomonadota > Gammaproteobacteria > Pseudomonadales > Balneatricaceae > Neptuniibacter > Neptuniibacter victor. Next base: position 1,052,451 of record AP025763.1, read on the forward strand.
GGTGATGAAAAAGAAACCTCAGGTAATGAGTGTCGGTGGCAATATTCACAAACCACGTCAGGAAGTGAGATGGTTTGTTGTCATCTGCTTGTTTGTCTTGGTGGTGTTTTTAGGCATAAAAATCACTGTTATTGCCTTTCTAAATTCAGTACCTGAAAGTTTCTTTTCATTATCGGATACACAAAGCGATCGATCGCTTAATCATGCTCCTGATCGTTTTCCATTTGCAGAACAGGCATCACAAAGTGGTGAGTATCATTGGCTGAGCCTGCCGAATACGGCCCCAGCGCCTAGTGATAACCCCACGACGCCTTCGAAAGTGAGGTTAGGCGAAACACTTTTTTTTGATAAAAATTTGTCTGCTGATCGGTCCTTGGCTTGTGAATCTTGCCATCGGTTATATGAGCATGCTGGAGCCGATGGGGCTTCGGTATCTACGGGCATTAGGCAGCAGAAAGGCGATAAGAATGCGCCAACGGTTTGGAATACAGCGTTCCAGAAACGATTCTTTTGGGATGGGCGTGCGGTATCGCTCGAAGAGCAGGCATTAAAACCTTTTCTTAATCCTATCGAGATGGGTATGGAATCATCGCAAGCGATAGTGGATAGAGTAAAAGAGCAGCCGAAATATGAAGCACTGTTTAGCGCTGCGTTCACAGGCGAAACAGACATAACAATTGAGAAAATAACGCAGGCCATTGCCAGTTTCGAACGCACCTTAATAACGAATGATTCACCCTATGACGATTTTGTGAGAGGAGATAGAAGTGCATTATCTCAGCAGCAGTTAAATGGTATGGCGCTGTTTTCAGAAGTAGGCTGCACACATTGTCATTTTGGTCCGAATTTTAGTGCGGCCAGTGTTTTTAATCCCGGGCTCCCCTTTCGAATATTTCCGGCAAATGAAACTCCGTTGATCAAAAAGTATGGCTTTGGGGGACTTCCGCCTAAAGAGAAAGTCTGGCGGGTACCCACATTACGAAATGTAGAGCTCACCGGGCCATGGTTGCATAATGGTTCTGTTAAAGAGCTACGGGATGTTGTGAAAATTATGTCGCAAGCCCAGCTTGGTCGATCGCACTCACGGGAATTTATCTGGTCGGGAAGTACCCTAGATCTATTAGAAAATCCAGATCTTACGGATACGCAAGTAGATGACATCGTTGCGTTCTTGAAATCATTAAGCAGTAAGCGTCTCTCGAAGGCAGGTTAGTTCAAGTCGCGGTTTTCGTCCTCATGTAAACTAAGTTGCTTTTGATAAACAATGGCGATAAGAATAGTGGCAAGGAACAGCGGCAAAGAACAGAGGCAAAGAGTAGAGACAAAGAGTAGCGATAAAGAAGAGCTATATTGGTTTGTTCGATAAATATCGTTAAAAGGTGAGAGACATTTGAAAGCTAAATCACCCTGCGTTAATGAAACTGCATTATCGGATATTTTAGCGATATCTGAGGTCAATCGTGAGCGGTTAGAAAAATCAGCTCATGCTTTGCAAGCAAAGAAAAATACACTGCCGATTCGTAAAGGCGATAAAGTATCGGGGGCCTATATTGTCACGAAAGGTTGTCTTCGTGTTTTTACGTATACCCCGAGCGGTCATGAATCTACATTTTATTTAATCAAACCTGGCGAAACCTGTGTCTTTGCGATCAACTGCCTTTTTAATCAGCTACTTTATCCCGCTTGGGTAAGCGCTGAAGAAGATACAGAGATCAGTGTGATTCATGGATCTATGTATAAACAGCTATTTCAAACCGAAGTCGCTATCCAAAATCTGACCATAGACGCCTTGTCATCGGCCGTATTCAAATTAATGACTGAGGTTGAGCAGCTTCAAGGCTGGAACTTGTCGCAAAGGTTAGCAAATCTCCTGTTGACTCAAGCATCCAATGAAAATGTTGTGACGATGACACAGCAAGAGATTGCTGGACGTTTAGGGACAACTCGCGAGGTCATCGCGCGTATTTTAAGTGAGATGAGTGCTGAAGGGCTAGTAACAACAGGGCGAGGTAGGGTTGGGCTGCTTAAGGTTGATGCGTTAGCGGTGAAACTATCAACGTGATGGGCTGCATCCTTAATGACAACCCAGCACGTTAGGGGATAGATTACCTAATACCCTAGTTTTTGCGCTGCATTTTGAGTCGCCTGTAAATGGTGTTTAAAGCCCGGAAGTACTTTCTTAACCAGCGCTTTAAATTCGGGATTCTTAATTGAGGGTAACAAGGTTGAATCAATCGCGTTTATTACGCCTTTATGAAATGCTATTTCGCGTTTTAAATAGGCTTTGTCAAACTCTTCGCCCTCTTTCGATTGAAGTAATGCAATGGTATCGGCTAGGTCTTGAGCACTGCCATCATTGCGGGGCGGCGTGATGGCTAAGCCTTCTGCTTTAGCCAACTCTCTTCCCATCTGCTGGACCAGTTGGTGATCTGTCATTACCATTTTTGCTAGTTGTTTTACTTCAGTGGAATGGCCTTTCATGCTGCCAATGCGTGCGATCCAAATATCGACCGTGTTAGCTTGATCAAAAATAGCCATGATCGTTGAGTCATCAAGTTCATCAGCAGAATAAGCGGGGGCCGAGAGGGTAATGAATGTGCTTAGAAGTGCGATTTTTAATTTACGTGGGATAACCATCGTTCATCTCCTTTAAAAGTGGAGAGAATAGGTTAGGGGGGATCGTGAAGTTGATCTGTAACATCGGTTACATTGCTAAGATTCGATAGAGGAAATGGAGTGTTAGCTTGAGTACACAGTGTTATATTTGGGCGCTAGCTTATTTCTTATACTGAGTCTTCTGCATAATGAAGAGAGTGAAAATTGATTCTGCCCCTAAATAAGATATGAAATTTTCCGAGCATCTCGATGCTTGATTGGCCCTATTAAGTAATACCGTACTTAGGATTTTTAGATGTATATTCTTTTGTTTTTTGTTCGCATCATTTCAATGGTTTTATTCATAGTTGTCGGTGCGCTTCAGCTATATGGGATGTATATCTTGATGTTAGAGGATTTCACAAAAGGCCTTTCCATTATGGGGGGGAGCTTTCTCGCAGGGATTATAATCTTTGGAATACAAGCTTTGGTTTCATCTCTAGAGAGGAAGTACCCCCGTCGTCATCGCAGTTAAACGAGGGCGTTTGTCGTTTTGCAGTATATGGAAAGCTACAGGAATGTTTTATTCTTCATGGAATTTGAACGAAGTCTCTATACCGTTAAGAAATGCTTGCAAGATCAATATCAAAGCATATAATACGCCTCACTTCACTGCCGCAAGGTAGATGACGTTATAGGACTATAGCTCAGTTGGTTAGAGCGCTACCTTGACATGGTAGAGGTCGGCAGTTCGAATCTGCCTAGTCCTACCAGAATTTAAAGAAGCCTCGCGAATGCGGGGCTTTTTGCATTCTGCGATGTAGAAATTAACGGGCAGATGAGAACTGCCGAAGGCAGTCGAGCCGAGCGAAGCGAGACCACATCGGAGCTTGCGACGATAGCCCGCAGGGGAATAATCTGCCTAGTCCTACCAGAATTTAAAGAAGCCTCGCGAATGCGGGGCTTTTTGTATTCTGCAATATAGAAATTAACGGGCAGATGAGAACTGCCGAAGGCAGTCGAGCCGAGCGAAGCGAGACCACATCGGAGCTTGCGACGATAGCCCGCAGGGGAATAATCTGCCTAGTCCTACCAGAATTTAAAAGAGCCTCGCGAATGCGGGGCTTTTTGCATTTTACAATATAGAAATTAACGGGCAGATGAGAACTGCCGAAGGCAGTCGAGCCGAGCGAAGCGAGACCACATCGGAGCTTGCGACGATAGCCCGCAGGGGAATAATCTGCCTAGTCCTACCAGAATTTAAAGAAGCCTCGCGAATGCGGGGCTTTTTGCATTCTGCGATATAGAAATTTACGGGCAGTCGAGCCGAGCGCAGCGAGACCACATTGGAGCCTACGACGATAGCCCGAATTAATAGATTCTATTAAGGCTTTAAAACGATGTCTGTCGTGGTTTTTTGTTCCTACAGTACTTTGCTGTGATTACTTGTCCACATATAACCTACTAAACGTTTTACCATCCATTCGCGTAAATACTTGTTCGCGTGCACGTTTAAAGGTGAGTGATTGCTCGTTTGTTTTTGATTGTGGAAGAGGTTGGTGAGGAGCTACCGCTAGGCTGTCTTTGCAGTGCTGCCCAGTAATCGTAGCGGGGTAGCGTTTTCCGCGTTGTAAGATTGAGACTTTATCTCCCACCTTGTATTCGCTAAAGCGATCATCTGCTTTTTTCTTTATTAGGCTATTTAGAGTTTCGCTGAGGATCTTCTTCTCAATATCTGAATGGATGGGATTATCGACAAGGGACAAGCAGAACTGCTTTTTGTCTCGGGCGGTGCTCCAGTTTTCGATATTTTCTTTGGAAAGCAGGGTGCGCAGCTTGCGCGAGTAACGTTCGACTTGTTTCATTATCCCATCCTTAGGTATTTGCTTAGCTAGACTAAATAGTGCAAACCGATCGGTTTGTTTTCTTCTTTATAGCAAAAAAAATCCGTCCTAAATACCTGAAAGAAATAGGGTCTTAGCAAAAAGGATAATAGAAAGTGATACTTATCAGTCTTGTGGTAAGTAAAAACCTGTATTAGATTGAGCTTATGTTTTATTGCGGTTTTTGATCATGCCCTTTCTCAAAAAGTTTTTATTACTGGTTTTGTTTTCTATTGCTTGTTCTTCAGTGGCACGTGCTGAAAAGTTGATCATTGCCGCCGATCCTTGGTGCCCGTTTAATTGCCAATCTAGCAGTGAGCTGCCTGGATTTATGGTTGAGGTTGCCCAGCGAGTTTTTGCCGAGTACGGGCATGAGGTTCAATATGTTGAGATGAATTGGGCGCGGGCGATACAGGAGGGGCGTAAAGGGCATATCAATGCAATCATTGGTGCTTTTAGAGGGGATGCCCCTGATTTTGTATTCCCTGAGCAAGAACTTGCGTTATTGGGGAATACTTTCTTTGTACATATAGATAGTGAGTGGCGATATACCGGTTTGGATTCTTTAAAAACGGTTCAGCTGGGGGCTATTAGTGGTTATGACTATGGTGATGAACTTAGGGGGTACATTCAAGAGAGCGGCTCTGCGCGCATCACGCTACTGGGGGGGAGTGACCATCCATTAAAACGCGGCATTCAAATGCTTGAGCGTCAACGCATTGATGTATTGGTCGAGGCAGATCCCGTTTTCTGGTACATCGCTAATAGGCAGGGGCTTAAGCATCATTTTAAGGTTGCTGGTCGGGCAAGTGAGCCCATGAAATCTTATTTAGCATTTTCGCCCGCGCTGGATAGTTCCCGTCTGTATGCAAAGCTACTGAGTGATGGAATTAGTCGTTTACGCGCGTCAGGGGAGTTGTCGGATATTTTGCTTAAATATGGTCTAACAGACTGGCGCTCATCTTCGAGCACGCAACCTCAATCTCAATACAACGTTCAAACAGTTCTTAAGTAATTGCATGTTTTGTTGATGAGATGTGAATGCTGACAGTATTTATTTACTGGTTACTAGAGATAAACCGTCTACCAGTGAAAAGCGTTTTCTGACGCTTAACATCAAAAAAAACTGATTTATGTATCGCATTTAAAGAGCGTTATAAGGCCTAAATTGTTAGCGTTTTGACGGCAATTGTTATTTTTGAATGTATAGCCTGAACGCTGAAGAATTCGCAGTTAAATCATCTGTATTTGCCCAAAATACAAAAAATATTACTGGTTTGGTTTGCCTAAAATATGCGCCTTCATAAGTATAATTTAGGTTTGTTACATTATTATGTTCCAGAAAAAACTAAGCGTAGCTGCTTTGGCTCTTTGTGCCGTGGCAAGTAATTCCATTATTGCTGCAGAAGCACAAGATGGTTTCAAAGTTGATCTAGACCTTCGTACGTTCTACATGAACCGTGATTGGAAAGGAGATAACGATACTGAAGCAGCGGGTCAGGCGTTTAAACTAAACGTTTCATCCCCTTATTTTGGTGGCATGATCGGCTTTGATGCGACCATTACACAAGTTGTTGAACTCAGTGACAGCAAAACACTAAAGTCATCCGATGTGTTGGATGAAGATGGCGATGGCTACACAGCGGTTGAAAACTTATACGTTAAATTTAAGCCTCTGGACAATGTTAACCTGCGCGCGGGTCGCATGGTTATGATGACGCCGCTGTTAAACGATCTTCAATCTCGTTTGTCTGCGCCTAGCACCCAAGCTGTTTACGGTGATATCGCTTTAGATAGCTTGAACCTATATGCGTTCTATTCTGATGAAGCGTCGAAAAATAATAGCCAAGATTTTTCTGATTACTCTGCTGGTGGTGAAGACTACGGCATCACTTCTATTGGTGGTGGCTACACATTTGAAAACGGTGTTAAAGCGCAAGTTCAGTATGCTGTGGCAGATGATTATAAGAAGCAATCTTTCTTCAATGTAACGTACCCTACTAAGCTGTCTGATTACGATGTGACGCTGGATGCCATCCATATGCGTGGTGAGAACGACGGTAATCTTTTAGCTGATTATGATAGTAACCTTACCAGCTTAACTGCGCGTTTTGCTAAAGGTGCAATGGCATATACTGTTAACTACCAAACGGTCGGTGGTGATGATGGCTATAACATGCAGTGGGGCGGTCAAGACGATTCTCAGTTCTTTACATACGGTGCCGTACAGCTATTAGACTTCAATGCGAACGATATTCAAGCACTTCAGTTCCGTGTTGATTACGATGTGCCTGCACTACCAGGTCTGCATTTAATGGCTCGTCATACTCAGGCTTGGGATATTGATACGGGTTCTGTTACTGATGGTAAGCGTCGCGAGACTAACTTTGATGCTAAATACACGGTACAGAGCGGTAAAGCGAAAGACCTAAGTGTTCAGCTTCGCGTTGCGCACGTTGATGGTGATTCAATTCCACGTATCAATGATGTGCGTTTGATTCTAGATTACCCAGTAAACCTTCTTTAAGGATTTTACCGCTTAAGAACACAGGGGCCTATGGCCCCTGTGTTCTTATCTGGCGCTAAAGAGCAGCGGCAGAAGATCAAATATGTGGACGCTGTTCGCTGTAGCAATCTCTTGTAAGCTTAGAGTTGGTGATTCTACGGTTATTTTTTCGATCTCTAGATCAATAATAATCTGCTCAAGCGGGCGATTTTCGAAAGAGGCGATCTGGATTAACGATTTTGAGGAATATTGCTCAACCAATTGTTTTGCCGGATGGGGCTCATTACTGCCTGACACAGTTATTAAAACTGTACTGGCAAGCAGTATTAGAGCGATCACGGTAAAACCAACGGGTTTTTTAAAATACTGTGTAAAGCTGCGCCAATGGAAATGGATGTGCAGCAAGATACCACCCGCCATCACGATACCAATCCACTCATGTGCGGCTTTGACCAGATCTTCCCCTAAATGGAAGAAGAGCATAACCCCGCTAACCACAATGACTAATCCGCTGGCGATAACAATGGGTGTTGACCAAGGGCGATGGTTGTATTTCATGGCAATAACTCAAGAGATGATTTTCTCTAGTATGCCCAGCGTGATAGTTAAGTTGGGTTTATGGTCTGTAAAGATGCGTTAAGTAAGGAACCTGCTTATCCGTTAACGTATTTAATCCTTATCTATCAGTCCATTATGTCGGTGTGTGTATAACGAGTAAAACGGCGAATTTGATGGTTGTTACTCTGGACATTAGATGCTCATTGCATCTTAATTCGATTGTTTATACGGATGAGGCTACTTTATATAGTAAGTCTTTGTTCACCAGAGGTGGTCGGGGTTTGTGTATGCATAAAGTCAAAAATGGCACTCAATCACTATCCATTGGTCCAAAAGGGCGATGACTAGGTGAAAAAGGTTTGCCATTAGTGGTGATACCTATTAATTATTAACATTAAGGATAGGTGTCGAGGTTAGCTGATGAACCGAAGCCGTAGAAAGCAACGCCTTAGGATGAGGCCCTGAGTTTTCTTTTCAGAGTCTTTATATGAGCCAGCAAAGTAATAGTTTTAGTATTGATAGAGACCAACCTTTTAGCATAGCTACGAGGCTAAAAGGTGATCGTCTCCATCTAGAAAAAAGCTATACCGCTTCATTGACGGATATTGAAAAAGCACGGTTGTATAAGCATGAGATAAGTATTGCAGAGCAGGTTGATAGTCATGTGACTTATCTCAACTGGCAAGGGGATTCGTCGAACTGCGTACGTCTACAACTGCCGGTATCTATTCCTTTAACTGATATTGATCCCAAGTCGCTATCTCTCCATCAAAAAATCACCTTGTCACAAGTGTTAGCCGCGAAGTTGGCCGCTATTCATTCACAACATGTACTGTGTTTATCATTAAATCCTGCTAGCTGGTTTGTGGATGCTAGTTTAGAAAATGCCTATTTAGTTGATTACTCAAGCGCTATTAAATATAGCTTAGAAAGTAGCGGTATAAATCGCTTCAGACCCGTTCAGAGTAACCCTCATTACTTGGCCCCAGAACAGGGGTATCAGTGTAAGCATCAGTTGGATCACCGTACCGACCTGTATTCGTTAGGTTGTATTTTGTATTGGTTACTAACCGCTAATAAGCCTTTTGCGGATAAATGTAGTGACGATGAGATTGCATATGCTCATATTGCTAAACCTTTAACGATTGATTTTGATTCAAGTGATGAGCCTTTATTGATCTGTTTTGCACAGATAGTGAATAAATTACTTAGTAAAGAGCCCGACGAAAGGTATCTCAGTGCTATAGGTCTATTGAATGATTTTGAGTTGCTGCTGAATAAAACAGGTGAACATTTAGCGGTATTTACCCCAGCTACACAAGACGTGTCAGAAAGATTGGTCATCCCACAGCGTTTGTATGGCCGAGAAAGTGAAGTTGAGTTGCTGATGGCAGCTTTTCATCGCGTGACGGAAGGCCCCTCTGAAGCACTGTTGATTGCAGGTTATTCAGGTGTTGGTAAATCTTCATTGGTTTATGAAGTGCAGAAACCCATTTTACTGTCGAATGGATTGTTTGTATTTGGCAAATTTGATCAATTAGATAACACGGCTCCTTACTGCGCTATTGGTCAGGCTTTTGGCCATTTTATTCGTAATATCCTTACTTTGCCTCAGGAGGGTATCGATGCTTGGAAAGAGAAACTCAATGCGGCGTTATTTCCTAATGCGCAGATCATCATCGATCTAATACCTGAACTCTCTTCTTTGTTAGGTCCTCAACCTGAGCTACCAGCGCTTGGGGGGGATGAGCAGCAAAACCGCTTTAATCGAGTATTTTTACAGTTTATCCATGCGATCTGTACCGAACACAAACCGTTAGTTGTGTTTATTGATGACCTTCAATGGGCTGATTTAGCCAGTATCAACCTGTTGCAGCTGATGTTAGGAGATACTGCAAGCCATCACTGTCTTGTGCTGGGGGCTTATCGTGATAATGAAGTGGATCAACGCCATCCATTTATCAAAATGTTGGCGAGCCTTGGAGAGAACTCCCTGCGTATAAATCAGGTCGAGTTACCCCCGTTAAGAGTTAATGATGTAGGCCTTGTTATCGCCGATGCCTTACGTCTGCGGACAAGTAAGGTGAGCCAGCTAAGTTCGTTAGTGCATGATAAAACTGGGGGGAATCCCTTTTTCTTCCGGCAGTTTTTACAGGAGCTTTATCAATCAGGTTTACTAACGTTTAACTTACAAAGTCGGTGTTGGATTTGGTCGATTGATGAAATAGAACAGCAGAGCATAACTGATAATGTAGTCGAGCTTATGGTGCAAAAAATTAGCCGACTACCTGCTGATACACAGTACCTTTTACAGCAAGCCGCATGTTTGGGGGCTTATTTCGATGGTGCTTTGCTAAGAACGTTGTATTCAGCTGAACAACTTGGTGCTGCACTGGAGCCGGCACTCAATGCCGGGTTATTGATCTCATCGCAAGATCCATCGAGTAAAAAGCAGTCTTTAGATAGCTTACGGTTTCTTCATGACCGTGTTCAGCAAGCTGCTTATAGCTTATTAGACCCTGAGCAGAAGCAGCAACTACATTATCGAATCGGAATTATTTTACTGCGGAAGTTGGATCAAGTGGCTTGGGATGAAAATTGTTTCATTCTGTCTCACCATTTAAACCAATCTGTTGAACTGCTTGATAATTGTGAAAAGCTGATACTGACGGAACTTAATATGCTTGCCGCTAAAAAAGCGATCACGGCAACGGCCTATTATCCCGCCTTAGAGTACCTTAATACCCTTTTCAATATCGTGGATTCGTATGAGGTAGATCTGGGTGAGCAGCATGCTGATGCAGCGCTTGATCGATTGGAATGCTACTACTTAGCAGGTGAGTATGAAGAGGGAGAACTCGCATTAGAAAAGATTTCCTCCGTAGATTTAAGCGCAAAACAAAACCTAAGATTGAATACGGTATTGATTACTCAATATACCCGCTATGGACAATTAGACAGAGCGATACAACAAGCGTTACTTGGCTTGGATGAGCTGGGCTATGCGCTGCCAGCTGAACCAAGTATGGATGAGATCGGACAGTCGATTGCTGAAATTCAGGGATTGTTGAGTGAAAATGATTTTACCGCTTTGGTGAAACGTTCAGAGGTTAGCGATCAACGGATTCAGGATATTCTAACTATCCTGATTGCAATGCAACCCTGTTGTTATAACTCTGGATCTTTGTTATTTCCCGTTACGATTTTACAACTTTTAAAGTTAACGATCGTGCATGGTAATAGTCAGCACTCCAGCTACATCTACATGATGTATGCCTTGATGTGCACTAAAGTATTGAAGGACTACTCTACAGCATTTGAAGCTGATCGCTGTTCTCGGTTGGTTGCCGAACGTTTCCCATCTCCGCCGTTGGTGGAGGGGCGTTTAAAAATGATGCGCGCGAATTTTATTTTGCCCTGGCAGGAACCTTTGAGAGTGAGTGCTACGCTTCGCGATGATGCCTACCATACCTGTCTGGAGAGGGGCGATTATTACTGGGGAGTTCACGCTTATATTTTTGGTTTTTATGCCGATTTGTTGTCGACCTCTTCTATTAAATCGCTTATTCAGCGAACTTCAACGGTCGTTGATACCTGTGAGCAGATTAAACAACCCGCGCAGGTTTACCTAAGTCAGCTGCAATTAAATCTACTGCATGTATTGACCGGTGAGCTTGATAACTGGGGTAGCCTTGATCATAAGCCCGCTTATGAAGCGGATGCATTAAAGCATTTTCAAGAAACGAACTATATGTGCGGCAAGTATGATCGATTACTTGGGCGTTTACTGCAGGGGTATCTCTTTGGGAATTTTCGAGCTGCGTTAGATGTTTCGTTATCTGAATTATTAACACCTGAAGATCTTGATGAAGGAATATACCACGAAGCGGTGTACCTGTTTTTTAACATGATGAGTATTCTTGCTTTACGCCAGCAGTCTGGGGATGAACTACCTAAGCACTGGGATGATTGGTATATCCAAGCGCGCGCGAAGCTAGATGTTTGGTGCCAGGTCAATTCGAAGAATTTCTTGATCATACAAAGCTTAGTTGATGCGGAAGAGGGAGTTTTACAAGGGGAGAGGCTTACAGCGTTTAGCGCTTATGAGCGAGCGATTGAGTGCCAAGATGAAGAGCATCAGCCGGTATTATTGCGGGCATTAGCTAATGAACGGATGGGTAAATACCGCCTGAGTTTAGGTCAAGAAGCGCTAGGACTGGCTTATATCAAGGAGTCGACCAGTTTATACACTAGCTGGGGAGCTGCAGCTAAAGCGACGGAATTAGAATGTTTTATTGCTGGGAGACAGGCGAGGAAAACCGTTCCTGTTGAAGAGCACTTTGATTGGCGCTCTGTTGTGTCAGGCTCGCATCATATCTCAAGTGAGATTCATCCAGCACGGTTAAAAAAGCGTTTTATGGAGTGGTCGGCTAAAGTATCGGGTGCTGAAAAAGTTAGTTATTTTGTTTCTAATGAAGGTGGGTGGCTGTTAGAGGCTGAATTGGCTAATGAGCATTTCTCTGAGTTGGTTGATTGCGTTTCTCCATTGCCTGATGCGGTGCTTAATTACTGCAAAAATAGCGGTGAGGTCTTAACCTTGAGTGATGCGCTTAATGACGGTGATTTTGTGACAAATCCTTACATGTTGCAGAACAAAGTCCGCTCGTTACTTGCATTACCGCTAGTGTACAGGGGAGAAATTACTTCTGTTGTACTGCTTGAACATTCGAGTAAGCGAAATTTGTTTAGTGCTAAGCGCCAGCAAACGCTAAGTCTGTTGCTCTCTCAATTTATTATTAGCTTAGTGAATGCCAATATGTATGAGTCGTTAGCGGCACAAAATGAAGCGTTAGAGGAGACCGTTACTGAGCGTACAGCTAGCTTAAATCAACGAACCAAACATTTAGAATCTATTTTGGATGCCTTACCTATCCCTTATGTTATAAGCCGTTTTGATGGCTCAATCATCAGTGCCAACCGGCTATGGTTTCAGCAGTTTATGTTAAGTCCCCATGAAGTGCCTGAAATTAACACATCAGCGTTTTATCTCCATCAAGATGATCGGGAAAGAATGTTGGATCGGCTTAAGCGCTTCGGGGTAGTGACAGATTTTGAATGTGAACTATTGAATAGCCAAGGAGAGCCTTTTTGGGCTCTTTTCTCCGCAACCTTAATAGAGTTAGAAGGTAACAAGGCCGTTTTCTCAGCGATGAGTGATATTTCAGCACGAAAAGCGAGAGAAGGTACGCTACATAAACAGGCAAATACTGATCCACTGACCGGAATTTTGAATCGACGAGCCTTAATGGAGAATGCCACTAATTTATGGGATGGATTTGACGGTGGTTGTGCATTTGTTGCGATGTTGGATCTAGATTTCTTTAAAAAGCTTAATGATACCTATAGCCATGTAGCTGGTGATCAGGTTTTGAAGGTGTTTTCTCGTGAAGTTGAAGGGCATCTCCGAGAGAGTGATCTATTCGGTCGCATGGGAGGTGAAGAGTTTTTGCTGGTATTACCCGTTACAGAATCTAATCAAGTAGAAACGATTCTAGAAAGGTTGCGTGAATCAGTCGCTAAACTCGTTGTGCCTTATGAAGATCATGAATTGATGGTGACGGTCAGTATCGGTTTTGCAGAATGGAAAAAGGGGCATCTATTCAAAGATGCGGTGAAGAAAGCGGATATCGCACTCTATGACGCGAAAGACCAAGGTCGAAATAGGGTGGTGTACAAAGATAACCTGTCTTAGTGGCATTGACTGCCTTGTTTGATTATTCGGTTTATCTCACCGCTACGCGTCATTTGATGCAGCCCTTGGTTGATGCTGTTTAACAGTACTGACCAATTTTTGCGGTTTTTACTAACAGCAAAGAAAAGCGGGTTGTATTGTAATTCGGGTTGCACCTCCTCAATATTATTTAAGATCTTATTTTTAGTGACTTGCGGCATCTGTGAGTGCGCGACAGTGTGTCGCAGAACCTTAGGGTCACCGATAACGAGATCAACACGTTTTCCGATGAGCAGCTTCATCAGGTGTAGATCGCTATTGGCTTCTAAAACAGATAATTTTCCGCTGTCCACCAAGGCATCAAATTCAGGAAAGTTTTGATAGCCGCGCACTACCCCGATACGTAAGTCTTTAATGCTATCTAAGTGGCCATTGTAATGGTTTTTAGTCTCTTTACGTTTCATGAAAACGATATTCCCACCGGGTAATGGGCGTGAAAGCGCGAGTAATTCATGCCTTGGCACATCGGTCACAAAATCTGATGGCGCACTCTCTTCAATAAAATACTCTGGGAATAGGATATCGACTTTTCCTTGTTCTGTAGCCAGTACTGCACGAGACCAAGGAAGAAAACGAATGTTGACGTCGTAGCCTTGGCTAGTCAGAACAGCAATAGCCAGTTGGAATGCCCAGCCTTTATTGCAAAGCTGTTGGCTGATATAGGGAGGCCAATCTAGCGTGACAATTTCGATAGGTTGTTTGGTTGTCTTATGACTTAAGGTTTTAAATTGATAGCCATCAGAGGTTTGGACGCCTTTAAGTTGTAACGAGGACTGATTGTAGAGGTATGACACGGTTAGCTCATGCTCTGCATAAGCGGGGGAGATATAACTGATGATTAGGCAGGCCAAAAGAGATACAGCAAACTTCACTATGCGTTCCCAAGGTAAGCGACTTATCAAAAGTATAGCTCAGTAAAATACTTGGACAACTAGGTAAATAGTTAGGGAAATAGTTAGGGAAATAGGTGCTTGGTAAATAGGCTATAAAGGGTCGTGACGTAATGGAGAGGGGAGGCAAAACTGAAGAGGGCCAGCGGCCCTCTAAATCGTGCTTATTCGTACGCTGCGGTCACGGTAAGTTCAACCAAAATTTCCGGACGGGCCATACGCGCTTCGACACATGCGCGGGCTGGTTTCTCGCAGTTTGCTACCCACGCATCCCATACAGCGTTCATCGCTGCAAAATCTTTCATATCACGAATATAGATGGTGACAGACAAAAGCTCATTACGACTACTGCCTGCTTTCGCAAGTAGATCATCAATTTTGTCTAAGCAGCGCTGAGTTTGTTCAGCGATATCCCACTGGGCTTCTCCAGCTGTTTGTCCGCACAGATAGACAGTACTGTTGTGCTTTACGATTCGACTCATTCGATCGGTGGATTCAATACGTTCGATAGTCATTAATAAAACGTCCTTAAATATATTTTTTATGTACGCGGCGGGTTATGCCGGTAAACAAGGTATAGGGAATAGTGTCGCAATAGGTAGCGACCTCTGAAGCAGCCAGGTTTTCGCCCCAAAGTTCGACGTAGCTGCCAACGTTTGCATCGGGAATATCGGTAAGATCAACGGTTAACATATCCATTGATACACGCCCAATGATTTTGCTTGGTTGGCCATCAACTATGACGGGGGTTCCGTTTTTAGCATGACGGGGGTAGCCATCGGCATAGCCCATCGCGACGGTACCCACGCGGGTAGGTCGTTCACATCGCCAAGTGCAGCTATAGCCTACGGCTTCTCCAGGAGTTAAGTCTCGCACTGCGATCACTTCGGAGCTTAATGTCATCGCTGGTTTTAATTGATCTGCTAAAGCTTGTGACTGGGCAAAGGGTGTGGCGCCGTACAACATAATACCGGGGCGTAGCCAATCTCGGCGTGCATCAGTG
The DNA here is from genome assembly GCA_027943745.1 of Neptuniibacter victor. Lineage (GTDB taxonomy): Bacteria > Pseudomonadota > Gammaproteobacteria > Pseudomonadales > Balneatricaceae > Neptuniibacter > Neptuniibacter victor. The sequence continues at coordinate 1,067,677 of AP025763.1, forward strand.
TGAGCAAGCGTGCCAGCAGAGTTAGCCAGGCTGATCTCTGCATCTAGGGCCTTTGTGGCTGTATCAAATACACGTATCTGTTCAGCGGTTACGGATAGTTCCGGTTCATCGGCAGATGACAGATGGCTCATTAATACTATATCCGCGACTTGTGGTAGCGCTTTGAGTTTATCAAAGGCCTGTTGGAAGTCAGCAGGCTGTACACCAAGACGGTGCATACCACTATCCATTTTAAGCCAGATATTAATCGGCTTCGTGAAGTCCGCATTTGCAATAGCATCAATCTGCTCTAGGCTATGAATCGCGCACCATAGTGACTGCTCACTAATATACTTGAGTTCATCGGCGCTAAAGAAACCCTCTAATAGCAAGATCGGCTTTGTTATACCGGCTTCACGTAGTTCGGTCGCTTCTTCAATACAGGCGACGCCAAAGCCGTCGACCTCATCGGCGATAGCGTTGGCCACTTCAACTGCACCATGACCATAAGCGTTAGCTTTGATAATGGCGAGTGCTCGTTGATCAGGAGTCACTGATTTCGCTAAGCGATAGTTATGAAGAATCGCGTCGAAATTTATAGTTGCGGTGGCGGGTCTTGCCATTGGGTGTGACTCCTAATCTACAGGCTATTGTACGATCTGCTGTGTAAACTGGGTGGTTTTTTAAACCACCATAATCGCTTCGATTTCGATATCTGCATCTTTTGGCAGTGCTTTTACAGCATAAGCTGCGCGTGCAGGGTACGGTGCTTCAAAGTACTTTGCCATGATTTCATTCACTTGGCCAAAGTATGCAAGATCAGATAGTAAAACAGTGATTTTAACGAAATCATTCACGGTACCGCCAGCGGCATCAGCAACGGCTTTCAGGTTTTCAAAAACTTGAACTGCTTGGGCTTCAAATGACTCTGTTACCATCTCCATTGTTTCTGGATTAAGTGGGATCTGACCAGAAAGGTAAACGGTGTTGCCAGCTTTAACCGCTTGTGAATAAGTACCAATAGCAGCGGGTGCTTTCTCTGTAGAAATAATGGATTTGTTGCTCATTGTATATTCCTTAGTTCATAAAAAGGTCGGTCCCTGTCTATAGGCACCAACATTAAATAGGTTTAAATGACAATAAAGTGGAAGTGTGTTCTTTTAGCCGTAGCGCGCGATAGATAAGCCTTCGTTTTCAATATCAGGAGCTTTTTGGCTAATGATGTCGGCTACGTATTTGCCTGACCCTAAAGACATCGTCCAGCCCAGTGTGCCATGGCCGGTGTTTAGGAACAGATTGGAGTATTTTGTCTCACCTAATATAGGTGTTCCATCCGGTGTCATTGGGCGTAAGCCAGTCCAGAACTCTGCATGTTCTAGATCTCCACCCCCAGGGAATAGGTCACCTACAACAAACTCAACATTGGCTCTACGTTTCTCTTCAAGTTCTTTGTTGTAAGAAGCGATTTCTGCGGTTCCACCGACGCGAATTCGATCTTCAAAGCGAGTGACGGCCACTTTGTAAGTTTCATCCATGATTGTGGATACAGGGGCTTTAGCTGGATCAATAATCGGTAAGGTAAGTGAATAGCCTTTAATTGGATAAACAGGCACTTTAAGATCGATCTTAGAAAGCATCGGTGTTGAATAGCTGCCCAAAGCGACGAGATATGCATCTGATGTCATTTTTCCTCGAGAGGTGCTGACACTGACAATCTCATCACCAGAGGTATTAATGTTGAGGATATCTGTTTTCATCTCAAACTTAACCCCCATCTTTTTACACTCGTCGGCAAGGGCGTTGGTGAATTTGAAACAGTCACCGGTTTCATCACCGGGTAGACGAAGTCCGCCAACAATTTTTTCGCTGACGTTAGCCAGTGCTGGTTCGTGCTCAATGCAGCCTGCTGTATCAAGTACCTGAAAGTTAACGCCGCACTCTTCAAGGACGGAGATATCTTTCTTCGCGTCTTTTACTTGTTTATCAGTGCGGAACAGTTGCAATGTACCTTGGGAGCGCTGATCGTAATCGATGTTTAACTCAGAGCGTAGGTCGATAAAGCAATCACGACTGTATTCAGCCAAACGCATCATCCGTGCTTTGTTGGTGTGATAAGCACTTTCGGTACAGTTGGTTACCATTTTGGTCATCCAACCTAAGGTTTGCGTGTCGACCTCTTTGCCACTAATCATAAAGGGGGCTAAATCCTGCATCAGCCATTTTACCGCTTTTAATGGCACACCAGGCCCTGCCCATGGTGCAGAATAACCCGGAGAGATCTGACCTGCATTGGCATAACTTGTTTCTAACGCGACATCTACTTGGCGATCGATTATAGTTACTTCATGGCCCGCCTTGGCTAAATACCAAGCGCTTGTTACGCCAACCACGCCTGCACCTAAAATCAATACCTTCATAGTGTCACCTCATTTTTCGGATTTATTTTGTTAATGAGAAAACACTAGTTTATTTGGTTTTAGGCATGAAATGGCTTTGAATTTTTTTATAATACAGAGTTATCATCTGGTATCTCTTGATTTTGTAGTGGAATAACTTGTATGGATAATAATAAAAAGCGCACACTAGATCGTTTAGATGTGAGCATACTTCGTACGCTACAAGCAGATGGACGTATTAGTTATGTCGATCTTGCTGAAAAAGTTGGGCTAAGCTCTACACCTTGTATTGAGCGTGTGAAACGGCTTGAGAAAGAGGGATATATCGAAGGATATTATGCTCGCTTGAACCCTCAGTTATTGGATTATCACATGCTGGTGTTTGTTGAGATCTCTCTCTCTTATCAAACCCCCGATGCATTTCAGACCTTCAACAAAGCGGTTGAAGAGTTACCCTATATTTTAGAATGTCATCTAGTATCCGGTGATGCTGACTATCTACTGAAAGCACGTATCAACGATATGTCTGAATATCGGGCGTTATTGGGTGATATGCTATTAACCTTACCAGGTGTTAAAAACTCTAAGAGTTATATTGTGATGGAAGAGGTGAGAGAGACATTATCTTTACCCATACAATATAATGCAGGTCGTTAAAGCTTAGATTTAAATAAAAAGGGCGCGCAGGAAAGCCATTATTTCCAGCGCTCATTTTCCGCTATTTATACCTCTATCACGCTATGTTTATGCTAATTTAGCCGCTGAAATGCCGCTTTTTGATGCTTCTATTCTTCAAGCCTTTTCCTGGCTCTCTATTGCTATCGGCTTTGAAAGCGCTCATGTTGCAGTGGAAACAACTGCTTATTTGTCAAAATATTATTTAAATCGCTGAATTTGGGGGCGTTTTTATAGTGTTTAGGCATTTCCCCTGTTTTGTTGAATATCTGAAGTTTTTTGTTCGGCATATCCATTTTTTTCAAAGCCATTTTCTAGATGATTTCCCCTATCGTATTGCGCACTTCTATTCGTGGCATCGAAACGATGGTTTTTTTATCGTTACCCTTGGCAGGAAATAGATGATCTCTACAGAACCGATCCGTGCTGTGATAGTTGGGAGTGGTTAGGTAGCAGAGCATTTTGCGGATCTAGGAACCATTGTTTCGCTATGGATAGAGTGAGTGGGCATGTGCGGTAAGGCATGTGGTCATGCTGGATGTTAATAATTAGAAAATACTCCCAAGAGTAATCAAACCTCAATTAAGACAACAATATCGAGGACGAGTAATGGAAGCATTAACCAATATTATCAACACAATTAACGGCATTGTATGGGGACCCATGATGCTAGTGTTGATTCTAGGTGTAGGTTTATTTCTACAGCTAGGCCTAAAACTGATGCCAATTTTTAAATTGGGTACAGGTTTTAAATTGATGTGGAGCGGTCGTAAAGCGACTGATTCAGAGAAGAAAGAGGGTGAAATTTCACCATTCCAGGCCTTGATGACAGCGATGTCAGCAACCGTCGGTACGGGTAATATTGCCGGTGTTGCAACGGCGGTATTTCTGGGTGGCCCAGGCGCGCTATTTTGGATGTGGTGTACAGCCTTAGTCGGAATGGCAACCAAGTTCGCAGAAGCGGTGCTTGCCGTTAAATATCGTGAAGTTGATGAGAATGGCAACCATGTTGGTGGCCCGATGTACTACATCAAAAACGGCCTAGGTAAAAAATGGGCTTGGATGGGTACGTTGTTTGCGATCTTCGGTACGATCGCAGGTTTCGGAATAGGTAATACCGTACAGTCAAACTCAGTTGCGGCAGTCCTAGAGTCAAATTTCAATATGCCACTTTGGTTAACGGGTGTCATTTTGATGGTGTTAACTGCGGCGGTACTGCTTGGTGGTATTAAGCGTATTGGTGCGGTAGCAGGTTCACTTGTGCCTATTATGGCAATCGGTTACCTGACGGCGGGTTTGGTTGTACTGGCTATTAATGCTGATGCGATTCCTGCTGCACTCGAGTTGATCTTTACATACGCATTTACAGAGTCTGCTGCTGAAGGTGGTTTCGCGGGGGCTGCAGTTTGGGCTGCTATTCGTTTCGGTGTGGCGCGTGGCGTTTTCTCCAACGAAGCGGGTCTAGGTTCAGCACCGATTGCTCATGCTGCATCTCAAACAAATGATCCTGTGCGTCAGGGTCTTATCGCTATGTTAGGTACTTTCCTAGATACGATCATTATCTGTTCGATTACTGGTTTGGTGATTATCACATCGGGTGTTTGGACATCGGGTGAATCAGGCGCAGCACTGACGTCGGCAGCCTTTGCTGAAGCACTTCCTGGCGTAGGTAATTATATTGTTGCGATCTCTCTTGCGGTTTTTGCCTTCACGACTATTTTGGGGTGGAGTGTTTACGGCGAGCGTTGTGCAGAATACCTATTTGGCGTAAAGATCATCATGCCGTTCCGTATTCTTTGGATCCTAGCCGTGCCTGTAGGCACAATGGTTGGTCTAGATTTCGTTTGGCTACTCGCTGATACATTGAATGCAATGATGGCGATTCCAAACTTGATTGCGCTCGCGCTACTTAGCCCTGTTGTATTCAGCATGACCCGTGAATACTTTGACGGGCAGGTGCCATCAAGCCTAGAGCCAAAATAAGTCTTTCATCACTGAAAGCAACGCGTTAAAAGTCGAAAAGGACCGGGCCATTGGCCCGGTTTTTTTGTTTTTATTAGCATCAAATCACACTGCTTTTACATAACTTTACATATAAATAACAAATATTAGGTTCTTCTAATTTGGTGATGGGTGATATTATTAGGACTGTTTATTTTTAATGAGACGAGGAGTGTCGAGTTATGAAAATGTTTGTTAAAGCCGCTTTATGTGCAACATTATTAGCGATCACTGCCGCACCGGTAATGGCAGAAGATTTCCCTTTTGAAGACCAGATTGAAGGCCGCCAAGGTTACTTCCAGATGGTTAAATTTAATATGGGTGTCTTGGGTGAAATGGCTAAGGGCGAACGTGATTATGATGCGGAACTAGCACAAGCTATCGCTAATAATTTGAACAGTGCTGCTGCAATGGATAACTCACTTATGTGGCCAAAAGGTTCTGATATGGATGCAGAGGGCCTATCTGGTCAGACAAAAGCAAAAGCAGCTATCTGGCAGGCTGACTCGGATATTGGTGAAAAGCATAAAGCTTGGGTAGCAGCCACTGAAACAATGGCAGAAAATGCTGGTAAAGGGGTTGATGCTCTGCGTGAAGCGATTGGGCCTTTAGGTAAATCATGCAAAGGCTGCCACAAAGAATACAAAGCGAAATAAATGACTTGGAGTAGCCTTGTTTATAATGAGGCTACTTTTTCAGTATTTTGAATGTCATAGGAAGTAGCAAATTGACGGTTAAAATTTGGGATCTTCCCACTCGAATTTTCCACTGGGTGTTAGTTTTACTTTTCGCCTTTCTCATTTACAGCGGTAGCTGGGATGACGGCTTAATGAAGTGGCACTTTTATAGTGGCTACCTTCTTTCAGGTTTAATCTCTTTTCGTATTTTATGGGGCGTGGTGGGCACTTTTTATGCTCGCTTTTGCTCCTTTGTTGTGTCGCCTATCAAAGGATTAAGTTATCTGAAATCAGTGTATCAGAAGAAGCCTGAGCACTTTTATGGACATAATCCTGCGGGCGGCATAATGGTAGTCATGCTGATTATGTTCCTTATGCTGCAAGTGGCTTCTGGTTTAGTCACCTCAGATGATGTGTTATGGGAAGGGCCATTTTACGCAAGTGTGAGTGACGAACTTGCGAGCTTAGGTGCTGAAATTCATCATACTGTTCAGATCATCTTGCAGTGCTTGGTAGGGTTTCACATTCTAGGTGTTTTAGCCCATAGTGTTTTGTTCAAGGAAAAGTTAGTTGCTTCTATGGTTACGGGTACGAAGCCCGATTTAGGCAACGCAAAGCCTAGAGATAACGTTAATGCAATCGCGTTGCTACTCTGTTTCGCTTTGAGCGCTGGATGGGTGTATTACCTGTTTAGTTTGCCTATCTAAATTAACATCCTACTCACTTCATATAAGCGTGATTCTATCTAAGGGGACGGCCTCGTTCCCCTAGCTTATAAGGCCGCACCACCATGACCTCCGACTATTCATTCGATAATGCCGCGCGCTTTTAGCTCCTCAATCTTATCTGCGGGGAGGTCAAGTAGTTCGCTTAAAATTTTCGAGCTATGTTGCCCTAGTGTTGGGGGCGCTAAATGATAGTTTACGGGCGTTTCTGAAAACTTGATGGGGTTAGCGACCGAAGGGCTGGTGCCCGCTTTGGGATGTTTAAGGCTAACTTGCATCTCTCTATGATGTACTTGAGGATCAGCGAATACTTGGTCAATGGTGTTGATGGGGCCGCAAGGTATGCCTCTAGTTGATAAGTTCTCTAGCCACCATTCGTCGCTATGTTTGTTCATGATTTGTTCGATGAGTGGAATAAGCTTTTCGCGATTAATGACTCGATTTTGGTTGGTCGAAAAATCAGGATCTGAAGCAAGATCTGCTTGTCCCGCGAGTTTACAAAAGTGAGTAAACTGCGAATCATTACCTATCGCTAAGATGATAAAACCATCCGTTGTTGCAAAGGCTTGATAGGGCACAATATTTGGATGCGCATTACCTAGTCGCGTAGGCGGTTCATTGCTTGCTAAGTAGTTCATCGCTTGATTAGCTAAAGTAGCCACTTGTACGTCGAGTAGGGCTAAATCTATATATTGGCCTTCACCATTTCGTTCACGATGGAAAAGTGCGGCTTGAATAGCGTTGCAGGCATATAGACCTGTCATTACATCGACTTGCGCTACACCAGCTTTCATCGGATGACCAGCGGGTTCGCCCGTCACGCTCATGAGTCCCCCCATGGCTTGGATCATAAAGTCATAGCCTGCGCGATCTTTGTAGGGACCGCTCTGTCCAAAACCCGTAATGGAGCAATAGACAAGTTTGGGGTTAATCGCGTGGAGGTTCTCATAATCAAGCCCATACTTTTTAAGCCCACCGACTTTATAGTTTTCGACAACGACATCACATTGGGCGACAAGGTTACGTATTATCTGTTGCCCTTCGTGACTGGTGATATCAATTGCAAGCGAGCGCTTACCGCGATTAGCGGCGTGGAAGTAAGCCGCATCGTCGGTTTCATTGCCTTGGCTATCTTTAATGAATGGTGGGCCCCAAGTGCGGGTGTCATCCCCGCAATCTGGACGTTCGATTTTAATGACGTCAGCACCGAAATCAGCCAGCATCTGAGTCGCCCAAGGGCCCGCTAATATCCGGCTTAGATCCAGTACACGGATTCCCTGTAGCGCTCCTTTCAAGGGAGTGGTGGGCGCCATTAGCAAAACGCCTGTATGCCTGTAATCGCCCGCCCTAATATGAGGGCGTGAACATCATGAGTGCCTTCGTAAGTGTTAACCGCCTCTAGATTCATGACGTGACGAATAATATGGAACTCATCGGAAATTCCATTACCCCCATGCATATCACGGGCAGTACGCGCTATCTCAAGGGATTTACCGCAATTATTACGCTTTAGGAGTGAAATTAGTTCCACCGGGCAGTTTTCATTATCCATTAAATGCCCCATGCGAAGGCAACTTTGTAATCCTAAACTGATCTCTGTCTGCATATCCGCGAGCTTCTTCTGTACCAGTTGGGTCGCGGCGAGCGGGCGTCCAAACTGTTGGCGATCAAGCGTGTACTGGCGTGCTGCGTGCCAACAAAATTCGGCTGCACCTAAAGACCCCCAAGCGATACCAAAGCGTGCTTTATTTAAACAACCAAATGGCCCTTTTAGGCCTTCTACATTAGGAAGGATATGCTCTTCAGATACGAACACATCATCCATTACAATTTCACCGGTGATTGAAGCGCGGAGGCTGAATTTTCCTTCAATCTTAGGTGCCGATAGTCCCTCCATTCCTTTCTCAAGGATGAAACCTCGAATGACACCATCGAGTTTGGCCCAAACAACGAATACATCAGCCACGGGGCTGTTAGTAATCCACATCTTACTGCCGTTAAGGCGGTAACCTCCGGCGACTTTTTCTGCCCGAGTTTTCATGCCATCTGGATCAGATCCTGCATCGGGTTCGGTAAGACCGAAGCAACCGATCCATTCGCCACTTGCTAATTTGGGTAGGTACTTCATGCGCTGGTCTTCAGAACCATAACTATGGATGGGGTGCATGACTAACGACGATTGTACGCTCATGGCCGAGCGGTAACCGCTATCTACACGTTCAATTTCACGGGCAATCAGCCCATAGCAGGTATAACTGACATTGGCGCACCCGTACTTCTCTGGCAGTGTCGCCCCGAGGAGCCCTAATTCACCAAGCTCTCGCATGATTGTCGTATCGAATACTTCATTACGGTTAGCTTCCAGTACCCTAGGCATTAGGCTGCCTTGGGCATAATCGCGGGCCGCATCACGAACCATACGCTCCTCTTCGGTTAATTGAGCGTCTAAAAATAAAGGGTCATCCCATTGGAACGGAGTGCGGTTGTTGCTCATGTTAAGCCTCATGCGAGTGGCGAATTTATTTATAGATAAAAGGTAGCGGGAGGCTGTCAATAAGTACAATATATAGATTGTATAAATTCGATCACTAAAATTGATAGTTGTTCAGGTTGCCATGATGGATATTAAACGCCTACGTTATTTCACGGTACTGGCTCAGGTGGGTAATTTTACCCAAGCGGCTATGCAGTTAGGCATTGCTCAGTCTGCATTAAGTATGTCGATCCGTAAGTTAGAGGATGAGACGGAGCTGAAACTGATTAATCGCGCAGAGCGTAAAATGACCCTTACAGCAGACGGTCAGGTACTTTATAAGCATGCAGGGCTGATTTTAGAATCTGTCAACGAAGCTGAACAAGAGCTATTAGAACTAAAGGGTGTTGAAGCCGGTGTCGTCCAGTTTGGTGCGCCGAGTATGCTCAGCTCTTATTATTTACCGGCTGCTTTGACCGCATTTAAGACCCGTTATCCTGGTGTTAGGGTTAATTTGATTGAAGCCGGAACCGCGTCACTGCAGGATATGTTGATTAATGGTGAGCTGGATTTAGCGTTAATTCGAAGCGATCGCGCGCATGAACAGATTCGGGTGGTCGAGCTGTTTGATGAGGAAGTCGTGGCTTGTGTGCCGCATAATCATGTTTTCGCCAAGGCTAGTGCTGTGTCGCTCGAGCAGTTCTGTCAGGAGCCTTTAGTTCTGTTTAGAGAGGGCTACTTTTTACGCGAAGCGGTGAGTCATTATTGTCGTCAGAATAATCGCTCATTGGATATTCGGTTCGAAACAAATTTAGTCGAACTGCTAAAGTCGCTTGTTGTGAATGGGGTGGGGATCAGTACGGCGCTTTCGATGATTATAGATCTGGATGATGAACTGGTCTCGATACCCTTTAAACCATCGATTCCTTTGCATGTAGGCCTAGGCTGGAAGAAAAATCATTATCTGTCTAAAGCGAGTCGAGCCTTCCTTGATTTTATGCAACAGGAGCTTAAGACAGGTACCTAATTAGGTGAACAGCCAGGTTAATAGCTAGATCAAAAGCTATGCTAGCCGCCGCTTTTGCAAAGCTCCGAAATGGGCATTCTTATCAATCTTTACAGGCAGTAAATAGCCTTGATGTTTAACAAGGTAAACCGTATTTAACCTTTTGCGTGGCGATTTCGATTGAAAAGTGGCACTCATATTTATTGTCAGGTTGGTAATAGAGGCATTGCATCTCGCCAATGTTTTTAGCCAGAGAACCTGTGCACTCATCGGTAACCGGAAGCGTCTGCATTGCCTGATATAACGCCTTGGCGTTTTGGCCCACCAAGTTTACTCGTAGATGGCTATCGTTTGATTCATTTGGATCAGGATCTACAAGGTTTGCACTTGTGAGTGCATATACGCCCTCGATTGGTTTCCACTCGGCATCATCGGCGAGTGCGAGCGTTGAGAGTAGCAGGGTGCCTAGAAGGATGAGGTTTTTCATAAGGGTAGATGCCTGTGATGTTTATGTTTTACACAGTTCAAAGTCGTTGAGTGGATAGACTTAGGGTTCAACTTATTAACAACATACACTGAATTTAGTTAAAAATACTCGCCAAAACATAATCCCACTATTACCATAAGGCCAAATTAATTTTAAGAAGTTATTACTATGTCTCTCCCTGCTTGCCCACAATGCGGTTCTGAATTTGTTTACCAAGATCAAGAGCTACTGATCTGTCCTGAATGTACACACGAATGGAACCCGTCTGAAGTTGCTGACGAAGAAGACGTTATCAAAGTCAAAGATTCAAACGGAACCTTGTTACAAGAGGGCGATAAGCTAACGATGATCAAGGATCTGAAGGTAAAAGGCAGTTCAATGGTGCTAAAGATCGGTACCAAAGCGGTTATCAAGAGAATAGTAGAAGGGAAAGACCATCAACTTGACTGCAAAGTCGATGGTGCTGGCGATATGATGGTAACAGCTGCTTTCGTTAAGAAGGCCTAAAAACGGGATATGCCTCTCGTTTAATAAGAACTCTATAATCGCTGAATAGCGGCTTAGACCTCGTGCTAAGCCGTTTTATCCACCATGCGTTTTTCAATACTTAACAGCCGAAGTAAAATCATCGCGCCTACAAGCATTACAATTGTTGATAAGTACAGACCAAGATTGTAATTCCCTAATGCTTCAGCAAGATACCCTGTGAATACCGGTGCGGCAATTTGTGCGACGCCGTAGGCTAAGGTCATTGTCCCCATAAACTTTGCCGGGTTGCTTGGAAAAAATTTGCCCGCCATCGTTAATACTAAGCAGACACACGCGACAAATGTGCCGCCAAAGAGAAGCGTACTTAATAAAATAACAGGCAGAGTGTCATTAAGAGCGGGCAGAATAATGCCTATAGCTTGCAGAATGTATGCTGCGAATAAGGCTTTGAGATAACCTATTTTACGCGCGATTCGATCCCATACAATCGCTGCTGGGGTTGCTGCTATTCCTACTAATATAAACGCAAGTCCTCCTTGCCCTTGTAGGCCTTCGACGCCCTCAACAATATCGACGATAAATGTAGAGCTGACAACGTAGCCATAACCCGCACAAAAGTAAGCTAGCATCATGAGCCGTGTGAAGGTTTTTCCTGGTGGGTTGTCTTTTGCGGCCACGCCTATTTGAGTTTTTGTGGAGGGGTGTGGCATCCATAACCAAGCGGGTATAGCGAATATTGCAGCCAACATCGCTAATGCAATCCACTGTTGCTGCCAATCAGCAGACATACTCAGCATCGCTTCTACTAGTAGTGAGGTGGTAATGATGCTTAACCCTGCACCCGCGAAGTGAATGCCTAACTCCGCACGATGTTCATGGCTAACTAGCCATTTAAGGATAAGGCCAGAGGCAATGATCATACCCCCAGAGGCACAGACACCCGCTATAAATCGTAACAGAGCCCAAGTAATAATATCGGTTGTCATTACCATGGCGACCGAGGTGATAACACTTAATAGAAGATAGACTCGGTGTAAGTTGTATTTGTAATTTAGATTATGAAGACTGGCTGCCAGCAGTACGCCAGCCAAGTAGCCCATGAAGTTTGTTGTTGCTAACCAACCCCCACCGGATTCTGACAGACCTGCACCCTCCTGCATGATCGGTAGTAATAAACTGTAGGAGAAACGTGCTACACCGACGGTCACAATGATGCTGCAGATACCCGCGATATATACTCGGTTTTTTGTTAGCTCAGTAAACATTTCAACGAACCAATTATTGAAAAACAGGGATAAACTTTACAGGACTAAGGTGATCTTAAAAAATGAATTATTGAGAATTAACTGTTCTATTTAAGAGAACCTTTCTAAGGTGGCAGCTTGCCTTCTAAATAGATGGCTTTCCTTTGGGAAGAGGATATATGAACTAAAAAATCGCGCCGAGTCGGCCCTCCCACAAGATACAGCAGTATCTTGCTTTAATTTATGTGTGTTGTGGGAAGCGCGACACGCAGCGAAGGCTCTCCCACAAGCAATAACAGTCAAGCTATAACAGTATCTTGCTTTAGTTCATGTGTGTTGTGGGAGGCGCGACTCGCGGCGATGGTTCTACTGTTAAGGTCAGTTGAACTGCTCTCTCAAGGTTCGCTTCAACAGTTTTCCAGCGGTATTTTTTGGTAGCTCTGGGGTAAAAATAAAGGATTTAGGGACTTTAAACGGAGCAAGGCTGTTGTGACAGTGGCGGGTTAACTCATCGCTGTCTGCCGATGCATCCTCTTTTAGAACGATGACTGCTGTGATGGCTTCTATCCATTTATCATGCGGGGTTCCAATAACGGCAACTTCGGCAACGGCGGGGTGCAGATAAAGGGCTTCTTCCACATCTCGGCTGGCAACAAGGATACCGCCAGTGTTCACCACATCTTTTATCCGATCAACGATATAGATATAACCCTCGTCATCGGCATAAGCCAAGTCTCCCGAGTGAAACCAGCCACCGGAAAAGGCTTCGGTGGTTTCTTCTGGCTTTTCCCAATACCCAATCATGAGATGAGGAGAGCGGTGGATGATTTCGCCTCTTTCACCGGGAGGGCAATCTTTCATGGTGATTGGGTCTACAATTCGTGTTTCGACCGACATTATGGGCTTACCGATAGAGGCTAGGCGTCCCTCTTGTTCCTCAGGGGAGAGGACGGTTGCCAAAGGAGCCATTTCGCTCTGGCCATAGCAATTAAATAAAAGGCAACCCGGAAGGCGTTGTTGTAGTTCAGTAACGATCGGTTCAGGCATGATTGAAGCGCCGTAGTAGATATTTACGAGCGAACTGAGATCGTGCTGATCGAAACCAATATCACGTAATAGCCCAATCCAAACCGTGGGAGGGGCAAATACGGAATTGAGGTTTTCATTGCTTATTGCCTCAAATACGAGGCTTGGCTGAGGTGCTTGCAAGATATAGTTCATCGCCCCGATCATCAGTGCAGGCATTGTAAATACATGCATTTGTGCCGAATGATAAAGGGGGAGAGCAGCGAGAGAGCGGTCTTGCGATGTCAGGTTTAAGTGCTGAATGCAGCTATTATATTCCGCCATAAACCCACGGTGTGTATGTATCGCTCCCTTGGGGTGAGAGGTCGTGCCCGAGGTGTAAAGGATCTGTGCTATATCGGTATCTTTTACCATTATTTCTGGTGGTAGAGGAGAGGCATCCGATTGACTAATTTGCAGAATATCAGCCATTGATGAAGATAAATGCTGAGCCTGAAGTGTACCGGTTGTGGTAATGGCCGTATCTTTTAAGATCGCATCGACATTGGCCATGAGCTCTTCATCCATATAGATGGCGGCCGCACCTGATTGCTTTAACAGATAGAGTAGTTCGTCGCTTACTAACGCAAAATTAATAGGGACATGGATAATACCTGTACGAGCACAGGCCAGAAATAACACGAGATAAGCATCTGAGTTTTTGCCGTAGGCCGCAACACGATCGCCTTTTTTCAAGCCGCTTTGTAACAGGTGGTTGGCTACGCGGTTGACGGCGTTGTCTAGTTGCAGATAGGTCCAACGACGTTGATTGAAGATGATCGCTTCTTTGTTGGAGAAGCGTTTGGCGGAGCGGCGTAAACCATCACCGATGGTATTTAATGTGGCAATTTCAACTTCCGGTAGCATTGTTGTCAGCCTTCTTATTGTTGTTTGCTAATAAGAGTGTCTGCAAGCATTGGCATAAACAATGATGAAACTGTCCAAAGCATTTGATAAAAGCGGTCAGGGGAAGTTGTGGCCGACATTAAACACTGCTGGTTTGATACGCACTGGGAGCGACACCGGTCCAGTTTTTGAACGCTCGGCAGAATGCTGCTTGTTCGGTGAAACCGATCAGTTCGCTGGTTTCAGCGACGGTGAGAGACTCCTCTGTGAGTAAGCGAATAGCAATGTCACAGCGGACGCGATCTTTGATCTGTTGGTAGCTGCTCCCTTCCTCTTTTAACTTACGACGTAATGTCCGAGAGGTCATATGCAGGCAGCAAGCGACCTCTTCTAGTGTGGCTGCTTGTTCTACGCCTTTGTTTAGAATGAGGCGTTGAACTTGAATGCTAAGACTATTGTTTTCACCAACGCGGCGTAAGACCTCAAGAGGGGATTGGCGCAAAAAACATTCAAGCTCCATCAGATCTCGTACCCGTGGCAGATTCAGCATTTTGCTGCTGAAGGTAAATCCCGCTGTGGGCTGATCAAACTGCAGTTGTTCGCCAAACATCGGAAGATACTCTTCGGAATGCGCTGGGGCGGGATAATTGAATCGGGTGGAGTGGATGGTGAGTTGGCTGTTGATAAGCCAGCTGCTGAATCGCTGCCACATCAGGAGTAGAAACTCTTGCAGCAGGTGATCAGGATCTAACTCTGGTCGTATCAAGGTAATACTCATATCCACCTGGTCGCCATCGATCGTCATGGCGAACGCTATCTCATCCTGAACCGCATTATAAAAGCGCACACTTTGTTGCAGCATCGCCCCGAGGGTTTTTAGCTGGAACTGGGATTCCATCATTAGGGCAAACACACCGTTCTTACAAGGGCGTTCAGTAAGTCCCATAAATTCATCACCGGTGGCGCGCCACACCGCTTTGATGAGATTAGCGAGTTGAACTTCAGTAATACGTGCTTTGGGTTTATGCATCAATTCGGCAGGCACGGCTGCGCGGGTTAGCAGCGCTTGTGGGTCATAACCCTGTTTCGTCGCGCCATGGAGGCAAGCTTGGATGTAGTGATTAGAGACTAGTTTCTTTTTCATAGTAAGTCGTGATTTCCCCGCGTGAAGAGAGCATACCCTGTTGCTGTTTTAGGTACAAAAAAGTAGTGGGCATGATTGATCACCCGTAGCTAACTGATGCGATATGGTCGTTTTTATCAAACAGATTGTCTTTATCAGTCATAGCTTTGCTGTCGGGCTTAACCGGATACTCGAGCACAATACAAAATGATCCGGTTGGTTACGGCTGTCTTTGAATGCCGTTATGTAAGGAACTGATAATGAGCAATACAGATAGTGAAGAGTTAGCGCTGTTTCGGGATATGACCCAGCGAGCACTGCAAAAAGAGGTGGCTCCCCATTATGAAACGTGGGAGCAAAACGAGGTTATGCCAAGATCTATTTGGCATACCCTCGGTCAAGCCGGCATGCTTTGTGTTGATCTGCCCGAAGCTTATGGTGCGGCGAGTGCTTCATTTGAAATTGCTCAAATGGTCTTGGGTGAGATGGCACAAATGGGCTATGGCGGTTTAGCCAGTAGCTACAATATTCATTCCAATATTGTTGCCCCTTATATCTTTCATCAAGGTAGTGATGCTCAGAAACAACGGTGGTTGCCTAAAATGGTGAGTGGTGATGTTGTGGGGGCTATCGCCATGACAGAACCGGGGTCAGGGAGTGATCTAGCAGCGCTACGCACAAGTGCGGTAAGGGAGGGTGACGAATGGGTGATCAACGGCTCAAAAACGTTTATAACCAATGGCTTATTGGCCGATTTGGTGATTGTCTGTGCTTCGACAAATCCTTCTGCTGGTGCAAAAGGGATCTCCCTTTTTCTGGTTGATACGTCGTTGCCGGGGTTCTCGCGTGGCAAAGGAATTCGCAAGATTGGTCAGCATAGCAGTGATACCGCTGAGTTATTTTTCGATAACCTGCGGCTACCCGCTGATGCGCTATTAGGCGAGGAAAATCGTGGCTTCTTTTACCTGATGGAAGAGCTACCAAGAGAACGGTTGGGCTGTGCTACTCAAGCGATTTTTGCCACCGATGGCGCTTTAGCACTGACCTTGGACTATGTTCAGGAACGTAAGGCCTTTGGCCAGACGGTAGGAAGCTTTCAAAATACCCGTTTTAAATTAGCAGAGATCAAAACCCAGTTAGAGCTGTGCCGTGCTTATTATCAGCAATGTATGGATAAACATATCCAGGGCGCGATGACCGTAGAGGATGCTGCACTGCTTAAACTCAGTTCCACCGAGATGCAGTGTACGGCTGCCGATCAGTGTCTACAGCTCTTTGGTGGCTATGGTTACACCAGCGAATATCCAATCTCACGATTCTATGTCGATGCCCGTGTGCAGACGATTTATGCCGGTACCTCTGAAATTATGAAAGAAGTGATTGCTCGCCCAATGCTGGGTCGTTAAGCGCAAAATAAAGGATAATCCGTATGAAATTAAGCGATGTAGTTATTGTTGATGGTGTGCGAACGGCCATTGGATCGTTTGGGGGAAGTTTGTCTAGTTTGTCGCCCGCTGAACTTGGCACCGCCGCGGCCAAAGAGGCGATTCGCCGCTCGGGGATACCGGCGAGTGAGATCGATCACTCCGTGTTCGGTCATATCATTACTACCTGCCCTCAAGATGCATACCTAGCCAGAGATATCGCGTTGCAATCGGGTTTGCGGGAATCATCAGCAGCTGTGAATGTTAACCGACTCTGTGGATCTTCAGTTCAGTCGGTGATCTCAGCGGCACAGCTGTTATTGATGGGCGATAGCAAAGTCGCTTTGGCGGGTGGGGCCGAAAGTATGAGTCGTGGCGCCTATTTGATGCCGGATGCGCGTAATGGCAGCCGTATGGGCGACAGTAAGATTGTAGATCTGACGTTAGGTATTCTCAGTGACCCGTTCGATAGCGGACATATGGGGATAACCGCCGAGAATATTGCTGCACAGCAAGGGTACAGCCGCGAAGATCTGGATCGATTTTCAGAAGAGAGCCACAGCCGAGCCTGTGCTGCAATTGATAAGGGTTACTTTAAAGATCAGATCGTAGCGATAAAGGTAAAACAAGGCCGTAAAACCTTTGTTTTTGATAGCGATGAGCACCCAAGAGCAGGCACAACCCAAGAGAGTTTGGCTAAGTTAAGACCCGCCTTTAAAAAAGATGGCATTGTAACGCCAGGAAATGCCTCGGGTCTTAACGATGGTGGCGCCGCGGTAGTGATGACCACAATGCAAGAAGCGCAGCAGCGAGGCCTATCCCCGCGCTGTCGCATCTTCAGTTATGCGTTTGCAGGTGTTGAACCTAGATTGATGGGATTAGGACCTGTTCCCGCGGTTAAGCAGGCACTGAATAATGCGGGACTGAGTATTCAAGATATGGATGTTATCGAATCGAATGAAGCCTTTGCAGCGCAAGCGATGGCGGTCACCGAGCTGCTAGAGATGCCTGTGGATAAAGTAAATCCGAACGGCGGCGCAGTAGCACTAGGCCACCCGGTGGGCGCAACAGGTTCAATTATCATCGTTAAAGCGATGGCCGAATTAGATCGCATAGATGGACGTTTCGGATTAATCACCATGTGCATCGGAGGCGGGCAGGGGATCGCATTGATCATCGAACGGCTGAAGTAATATCGAGATTGTTCGCTAACAAATCGCGCCGGGTCGGTCCTCCTACAATATGTGCACTGTTATAATTTATGAGTGCTGTGGGAGGTGCTGTGGGAGGTGCTGTGTGGGAAATGCATGTGAGAGGTGTTTATGTGGGGGGTGTTTTGTGGGAGGCGCGACTCCGATAGTCTCTTTCTTACCTGAAGTAGCTCAGTCCCTGAGTGAAGTTTGTTTCTCTATGGATTCTACAAGGGATTGTTGAATCCAATAAGTTAGCATGTTTGAATGGGGCCGCTAATAATTATAATCAAAGGACTTGATTGCATGGCGATAATTAAAAGGATTTTTTTTACTGCTTTTTTTATCTTTGTTATTTCTGGTTGTGTAACGAGTAATAAGCAGCCCCTCACTTCTGTTCGCTTACCATTAGATGGTTCATTCCTCGCGCTTGATGTTAAACATGATGATCAGATTCTTGCCGGCGATTTTTTTCTCTTAAAAAGTGGAAAAGAGTATGTAAGCTTACAAAAGGCTGATACAAGAGAAGAATTCAAACTCTGGGGTATAAGTACAGTTGATTATCTTAATCAACTGTACGGCGAAGCATCGCCTGATATTAAGGATATAGCAATGGCTAAAAATGCATTGTCTAATAGTATCCTTGAATCAAAGTTACTTACCCATAAAAACTACTTTGCTGTTTATCATAGAGAGTCCGACAATAGAGAGAGGATCTTTTTTACAGATAAGCTGAAGCAATCAAAAATTTATTATATTTTGGAAACACGAGGGAAGGATGCCCTTAAGATATTCTATGGAGAGAATTAAATGTCTATACCTCAAGACGATCAAAAGTACGCGCGTGCCATTTTAAAAGCTTTTTATGGACAGGATGTATCCGAAGGTATTCAAATTAATGACCGTACGATAGACATCATAGGTCAGATGTTAGAGAAAGCTTATAGCTGCACTGAACTTATTGAACTCGTTCCTAGGCCAGTATCACCCGTTGGTGCGCGGCCTGGAGTTAAATGGGCCTTGAGGCAGATTAGAAAAACGGGTCGAAAACTGTTGAGTAACCCAAATGCTGAAGTGTCGTTGACTTGTAAAAAAGTAATTGCTTTAAGTTTCAGAGGGCGGCTAGAGATGACAGGCTTATAAGGTTAGTTGTTCAAAGTGAGACCTTTTTTATGAGAGGTTCTTTTTGGGAAGTGCTTTGTGGGAGGCGCGACTCGCGGCGATGTTATTGATGTTTCTGATGTTTTCTATTTATAGGCTTTCAGCCTTTAAGGGGAGACAACAGAGCTCTCCCCTTAAGAATATTTTCTCGTAAAAAAGCCGCCTTTCCTTGTGTCGCTTCGTTCCATACTCTGCGTTTCTCAAATTCAGTGGAACGGATATAAACTCGCATTTTTAATCTTACCTATCGTTCACTCTTGATCTTCTAGGTCAATTGTCCTAATATTTTAAATAGGACGGTTGTCCTATTTTTTTGGTTGATGTTCGGAGGTGTTTTGGTGGCCAATAAGCTAACCCGAGATCGTATTGTCGATAAGGCTGATCAGCTGTTTTACGAGCAGGGGTTTGAGCACACATCTTTTGCGCAAATAGCCGAAGCTCTAGGTATTTCCCGAGGAAACTTTTATTACCACTTCAAGACAAAAGACGAAATCCTAGATGAGGTCATCGGTCATCGACTTGTTCGTACGAACTCAATGCTTGAAAGCTGGGCGCTAGAAGGCGAGACCCCGATGGATCGTATCCGCAGTTTCATCAATATTTTAGTAATGAATCGGGCCAAAATTAAACGTTATGGTTGTCCGGTAGGGACGCTTTGCAGTGAGCTTTCGAAGCTTGCTCATCCCGAAAAAGAGCATGCTAACGAGCTGTTTACGTTATTTAGAACCTGGTTGCGTCGACAATTTGAGCAATTGGGCCATTCTGATGAGGCCGATGAACTGGCAATGCACTTGTTAGCACTCAGTCAAGGAATAGCAACCCTTTCTAGTGCATTCCAAGATGAGAAGTTTATTTACAGTGAGGTAAACCGTCTGAATGAGTGGCTAGCCTCCTTAACCGTCGCAACCAATACTCAATCGGAGGTGCATTAATGTTTGTCGTTCTTCTACGGTTCTCAAAAAATAAGAGTCAGGCCAGTGATTTTATGGAGGCGCATAATCGTTGGATAAAGTGTGGTTTTGACGATCAGGTTTTCTTAATGGTTGGGAGCCTTCAACCCGGTCTAGGCGGATCTATTCTTGTTCATGGTGAATCGAGAGAGGTTCTCGAGAATCGAGTTAATCAAGACCCGTTTGTGATTGAGAAAGTTGTTACGGCAGAAATCCTTGAAATTGATCCTAAAAGAACAGATCAACGTCTGGACTTTCTTCTAGCTAATTGAGGATGAGTAACGATGAGTTCTACAGTTCAAGGTCCTGATGGAGAACTTCGTTGCAGCTGGTGTTCGGCCGCTCCTGAGTTCTTTGAGTATCACGATAATGAATGGGGCTATCCAGTTGACGACGATAATAGACTGTTTGAAAAACTATGCCTTGAAAGTTTTCAATCCGGTCTGAGTTGGCGAACGATTCTGGCTAAACGAGATAACTTTCGAGCAGCGTTTTCAAATTTCGATTTCAATGTGGTGGCAAATTACAATGAATCAGATATTGAGCGATTGCTAGAGAATAAAGGAATTGTTAGGCATAGAGGGAAGATTGAAGCTGTCATCAACAATGCAAGAAGAGCACGGGAACTTGTACAACAGGAAGGTTCACTCGCTGCCTATTTTTGGCGATTCGAGCCCGACGAGAATAGTTTGCTTGAACCTCAGACTGCATCAACGTCAGAAGAATCCATTGCAATGTCAAAGGCGTTAAAAAAGAAGGGGTGGAAGTTCGTAGGCCCCACGACCCTCTATGCTTTTATGCAGGCAATGGGGCTTATAAATGACCACTCTGAAGGATGTGTGTTCAGGGAAAAAGTTGAACTGGCACGGAAAAACTTCAAAAGGCCTAGGCGCGTATAATCGTTTAGTAAGTGGTTTCCAGTCTCACTTTACGCTCCACTCAGGCCCTTGTACATCAAGATGTTATGCATCTCCGCTACCCAATGTAGAGTATTGAATATGAAAATGAATTATTTTGTTTTTGGAACAAATAACAAAGAAAAGGCAGTCGCGTTCTATGATGAGTTATTTGATGGGTGTGGTTTAAGCAAAATTCATGATGAGGGACGAATGACCCTTTGGGGAAATAAAGACTTCATGTTTGCCATCGCAGAGCCCTTTGATGAAGAGCCCGCATCGAACGGGAATGGGACTATGCTTGGGTTTCATGTCGATTCAATTGAAGAAGTGGATCGCTTACATCAAAGAGCACTTGATTTAGGCGGTGTTAGTGAAGGTGAGCCTCGCATTCGTTCTAACATGCATTCGGCTTATGTCAGGGATTTAGATAGTAATAAAATCTGTTTTTATACAAGTAATGCTTAATCTTTAAAGCCAAAGGCTTCGCCCTCAAGGGGAAACAACAGCTCTTCCCCTTAAAAATCCCCTAGCCGCCTTTCCTTGCCTGCGGTTCCCTGTGTTTCTCGATGGCTAAGGTATGGCTCTAAACTCGCTGCGCTCAGACAACGATCCATGTAACCCTTAGCAATCTGCGATACTCGGCAGCGTCAAAGGAGGATGGTTTGTGCCAAGTTTTAGGTCTAAATTGACTGTTTATATTTCCAGTATATTTTTTAGATAGCAATAACAGTGCTGGTTTTACCATCTAAAGAGGCCGGAAGAATGCTTGTTTTGCTACCTAGACTAAGTTACAAATGTAAGTAAATCAGACAGATGGATGTCTGGCTCGGGTAGATATACGGAGCCTTCTTTTATAGGTAAGTGTATATCAATTGTTAATAGGCCTGCGCGGTTTGTCACGGAAGATGAAGATGCATCTCTCTTGTTTCTCTTTCCTTTTCAAATAACTACATCTGTTTTTTATAAATATAATCGCGGGTAGATATACGGATCCCCGTATATACAAATGTTATATTCACCTTGTAAATCGGAGCGTTTGAGTTGTTTCTGAGAATAATAAAATATACGGTTGTGCTGTTGTTAGTTTCATCTGCCTTTTGGTTGTATAAATTAATCGAGGATAAAGATTACTCGCATCTTTTAACTTTTATCTTTGGTGCACTTTCGGTTTATATCGGTACTCTTTCTACTACCAGTGGAAGTTGGAGCATGAAGGGTGTTGGAAAGCGCACGCCCGGCTGGACTGCAGTAATCGTACTTCCCTTATTAATGGTCATATTACTTTCAATTACTCCTGGGTTAATCAGTGCATTTGATGATTGGAGTGGACTAATAAGAGAGTCGGGATATAGAGCAGTATTATCTTGGTCATTTTTTAATTGGACTATGTGGCTAGCTTTAGGAGGAAGTTTTATTTTCTTTGTAACTGTAGCGACTCAAGTCTATTTGAAAAAAAATAGTTGATTACCTATGCGATGGGTAAATATAACAAGCACTTTAAACGGAACAAAAACAGTTGGCTACGTTTCGCTCCGCTACACATTATAGCCAACAATTTTTGTTCGCTTAAGTGGGCGTTATGGGGCACTCTAAATTGGTGGTAATTCAGGTAGATGGGTAATAACTTTAATCTTAAAAATACAAGTTCTAATATCAAAATTATTATTGGCGAAAACGGAACTGGTAAAAGTGCTCTTTTGAATGAGCTTTCTATAGACTACCTAAATGACAATAAAACTGTCATAGCGATAGCAACTTCTATTCATGATAAATTCACTTCGAGACGAAGGAAGTTTCACTTCTATGGTGGACGCCAAGGCCGAAGCATGGTTGAACGAGCAATCAAAAAATCATTGTTAGGCGACTCATATGGTGATGTTGATAGGGTTAAATATCTAATAAACGCTTTGGAATATGCAAAATATTCGCCGAGAATAGGAATCAAGGTTGAAGGATTTGAGTCGGACAACATAGAATCGCTATATGTTGCAGCTAAAGAAGATGAACGGCTTTATGATGTTTTAAGTTTAATAAAAAAATATCAGGAACCATTTTATCAAGAATCAGTTGTCGCTATAAACCTATGGGCAGTAACTAAAGAAAACAACAATGTCTCAGGCTCTGCTTTGTCGGCATTTATACGATACGAGAGAATATTAAAAAAATATAAAATTATAAAAAGATTCAGAACTTACTTGTATAAAGAAAATTCTGAAATACCATTAGCTAATGCTAGCTCAGGTGAAATGATGATTATCTCAATGTTGGTTCATATTTCTTCATATATTGATAAAGATACTGTGATTTTAATTGACGAGCCTGAAAATAGCTTACACCCCAGATGGCAGCGTAAATATATAGATATGATTCTGGATGTTTTTTACTTATTTCAACCCAAGATTTATGTGGCCTCACATTCACCTCAAATAATTCCATTAGATAACGATTTATACAAAATATTTACCCCAAGAAATGGAGTTATTTTAGAGGTTGACGAAAAGACAAGTAACAATGAAGAGTTGCTTTCTGAGGTCTTCGGTGTGATTACTCCTGAGAATAGGTTTTTATCTAATAAAATGGTAGAAACAATAAATGACTTTGACGCTAATAAAATTGAATATAACCATGCATTGCAAATCATAGAGGGGTATAAAAACAAAGTTTACGACCCTAGGCAGATTACTTTTTTAGAAGGTGTTAATGAGATAATAAAAAAAGTCAACAACTCAAGGACTTCTAATGCCTAATAGACCATCATTTACTGCCGAAGAGAAAAGGTCTATGCAGGAAGCATCTATCATTGGCCACACCGCGTGGGATAAAAACCCATCATTAACTTCTTTAAAAGGTAAAATTAAAAATTTTGGATTAATAAAGACAGAAGATAGATGCTGCTATTGCGGTAGGAATATGCATGGAGAGTTTCGAATGGTTATAGATATCGAACATATCCTACCAAAGTCAATATTTCCAAAGCAGATGTTTAAAGGCAAAAACCTTTCAGCCTCATGCAAGCGCTGTAACATGAATATAAAAAAGTCAAAAGTCGACTTTCTTGAAGGAATAAATGCTGGTCATACCGGAACACTACTGCGCTCAAGGTACTATAAAATCATTCACCCCAACTTGGATAATTATGACTCTCATTTACTACTGATAGCAGGGCAAGTTGGTCGTAAAGTTATGTTGAAGTATTCGGTTGTAAATGGCAGTTCTAAAGGAGCATTCACTTACGAGTATTTTAAACTAGACCGTCTTGAAAAAAATAATTTTGATATGGCTCAGGGCAATCAGCCTAGGGTAGAAATAGAGAACCCCGAATTGCAAGAAGCTTTTGATGCCATAGCCCTATAACAAGTTGCTCAAACGGACAAAAAAAGCTGGCCTTTGCTCGTTCCTCGCTAATTCTAGCCTGCTTTTTATTGCCGCTTAGCAAAGCGCTAAAGCAATAATAACAATTGATAACCAACTTAGTGGCACAAACTCTCTCACCTTTGACGCAGCCGAGTATCGGAGATTGCTAGGGTTACATGGATCGTTGTCTGAGCGCAGCGAGTTTAGAACCATGCCTTAGCCATCGAGAAACACAGGGAACCGCAGGCAAGGAAAGGCGGCTAGGGGATTATTAAGGGGAAGAGCTGTTGTTTCCCCTTGAGGGCGAAAGCCCTTGGCTTTGAATATGAAAAAATGGAGTACGTCCCCATTTTAATTGATAGCCTTACTTAGTTAGACCATAGCGCTTGATTTATCGATTACTAAATCCAAATAACCCTTATCCAGGCCTTTTCTTGAAAGGTAGTTAGTGCCACCCTTATGGATGATTATAAAGCCTTTCTCAGTGGTCTTTAGTTCATCAATTTCGTCCCAGAGGATGCTTTGCTGGTGGTGAGCGCTGTCGCTATAGATGCCTTGATCGTCAATCCGAATGTTGACTTGGCTACCGGCTCTGCGACTGATCATTTGACGGGCTACCCACCAACTTCGTTTATAGCGAATAGATAGCAGTTCGACAACGCCTAGGGCGAGTAGAAACCATGCGACATAGGCTTCAAACTCTGTGGCAAAAAATACACAGGCTAAAATGACCAGTATTATCGCCTTACTGTATTTTTTGAGGCTGTTAGTAGTATCAGCAGATTCGTCAAAGCACTCAGTGAAGTATTCACGATTGAGGATATAGTAGCTGCTCTGATCGGTTTCGGTGCTGCTGTTATGGTCGGAGGTGTCTGTCATATTGTGGCCTAGCGATGGGCAATGTTGTAGGAGCGCTAGTTTAGCGCAAATTTGGCTAACGAAACTTAATTAACGGTAAAATAAATGTGTTGGCGATGGTGTCAGAGATAGATACGAGTCAGTTTCATAACAAGGTGCAGCTGTTGGATAATTTTAGCACTGCGCTACAACATTGCCGCAGAGTGCCGCGTTAAACACTCATTGCTCCTGATTCAATTGAAAAGTCGCCGGATGGCACGAACCCTCTCACCTTTGACGCAGCCGAGTATCGCATAACTCATTGGAATAGATGGATGTTTGTTTGAGCCTTCTTAATATATAAAAGGCGAGTTTTTATCCGTCCCAATGAGTTAGAGAAACACAGGGGATCGAACGAAGTGAGACAAAGAACAGGCGGCTGTTTTTAAGATAAGTGTATTCTTAAGGGGAAGAGCTGTTGTTTCCCCTTGAGGGCGAAAGCCTTTGGCTTTAAAGATTTAAAATTAGACGTGAATTTGTCACGCATAAAAAACAAAAGGCCAGTAACTCTGTCATGACAGGCTCGTTTACGCCCCCTTTGTGGGCCAAAAACCCACACCTACAAACGATCCTACCTGTACTAACAATGGTGGATCCCCCAGAACTATCGCGGCAGCGATTGGAACTCAGTGATGGTGATTTTATTGACCTTGATTGGGTGGGCGATCCACATCGCATTGATAAGAGCACTGGTAAAAGCCCCGATAGCATCATTGTTATTTTGCATGGATTGGAAGGTAGCTCCGGTTCGCACTATGTTCGCCGCTTACTACGAGATTGTCATCGATTGGGTCTATGCGCGGTTGTGCATCATCATCGGGGTTGTTCAGGTGAACCGAACCGCTTAGCTCGCAGTTATCATAGTGGCGATACTCAAGATATGAGTGAAACCTTCGCGTATCTCCAGCAGCAGTTTCCTCAAGCAAAACTCTGCGCAGTAGGTTATAGCTTAGGTGGTAATGCGTTGACCAAGTACCTTGGTGAGTTACAAGCGGATAGCGCGATAGATCGCGCGGTGGTTGTCTCAGCTCCACTGCAACTATCAGCTTGCGCTAAACGGCTAGAAAAAGGCTTTTCGACGCTTTATCAATGGCATCTGATTAAGGCACTTCGCGAGAAGCTTACCGATAAATTCAATCAAGGGACCGTTGTTGATCAAGCATCTGTCACGTTGCAGCAAGTTGATACCCTGAAAACGTTTTATCAATTTGACCATAAGGTCACTGCGCCACTGCATGGCTTTGATGGTGTCGATGATTACTACGCAAAAGCCAGCGGGTTTAGTTATCTGCAAAAAATAAAGCGACCCACCTTAGTCATACACGCCGCTGATGATCCGTTTATGAATGAAGAAGTGATTCCTTCAGCTGATCAATGCTCCGCAGATGTCACTTATGAACTGCATCAACATGGCGGACATGTCGGCTTTATTGATGGAGGTTCTTTATTAAAACCTCGCTACTACCTAGAGCAACGCATTATCGATTTTCTGACGATGCATAGCGAAAGTAGTGAGTATAAATAAAGGGGATAGCATGAGTTCAAAGCCGTACTTGCCTCAGATTCTTTCGGTTAATCAAGGCAAGCAGTATCAGGTGGAATGGGATTATCAAGAGTATCCAGAAAGTGGTGTGTTGTTTGAGCGCGAGCAGTATTTGACAGGTTTTATTGAAGGTTTTGTAACTGCATTAAATATACCTGAGTCGGATATCGTATGTTTATCCTCTTTTACTGGAACAATTAAAAATTTATCGAAAAATAATGCTGAGAAAGTACAGGTCATGCTGGAAAATATGCTGGTTCCACTAGCGGAAAAGAGGCACGAATCGATAAAAAAAGATCGTCCTAAATAGGAGACGTTAAATGGGTTAAAGCCTCCTATTTAGCACTGGGAAAACATTGGCACAAACCACCCCCCCTTTGACGCAGCCGAGTATCGCAGATTGCTAAGGGTTACGTGGATCGTTGTCTGAGCGCAGCGAGTTTAGATCCATGCCTTAGCCATCGAGAAACACAGGGAACCGTAGGCAAGGAAAGGCGGCTAGGGGATTCTTAAGGGGAAGAGCTGTTGTTTCCCCTTGAGGGCGAAAGCCGTTGGCTTCAAATCTTGATGTTAATCATTGTACTTATTACACAAATCGCGACCTGCGATCCCTTTCACAGGTGTGCTGAATCATAATGCGTTAGGAAGGGGGGCGATACAGGGCTATTTATAGTTTAGTGCGGGTTGTAAGTATGGCGGACATGGAAGGTGCTTGAGGTGTTGAGGGAGCACACAAAGAGGTCTGATGAGATTTTTGTGTGCTCGGTTTGCAAGTTACACCCTTGCAATAATGCTTATTTGAATACCGTTTATGCTAACTTCAAATCATGAAGTTGGCGATACATAACCATATCTTCAATTGTAAGAACGGGCATCGCATGCTTTAAACCAAAAGCAACAATTTCAGGGGCTTTGGCCATAGTGCCATCTTCATTGGTGACTTCGCATAGCACGCCCGCTGGTGAAAGACCTGCCATTTGCATTAGATCGACAGTGCCCTCAGTGTGACCCCGTCTTGTCATTACTCCACCCGCGCGAGCACGTAAAGGGAATACGTGCCCAGGGCGCGCCAGGTCACTTGCTTTAGCGTTTACTGCCGTTGCGGCTTTAACTGTAGTCACGCGATCATTAGCAGATACACCTGTTGTTACCCCTTCTTTAGCTTCAATCGATACCGTAAAAGCGGTTTGGTTTGCACTGTTGTTGTCGACCACCATGGGTGGGAGGTCAAGTTTATTGGCTTGAGCATCGGTTAAGCATAAACAAACAATGCCGCTGCATTCGCGGATCATTAATGCCATTTGTTTTGCTGTTAGGTGTTCGGCTGAATAAATGATGTCGCCTTCATTTTCGCGATCTTCATCATCCAGTAGTAATACACCTTGACCTTGCTGTAGTGCTGCTAAGGCTTTTTCAACACGTTCGATTGGATCGCCAAATGACGATAATAGTGATAGCTGATTCATGGTTAACTCCAATAAAAAACACCAGAATCAGGGCTTCGAAGAGTGGTTTTTAGGCCAAACGAAAAATACCCGCATTTATATGCAGGTTTTTCTATTCTCTCTCATCCGGACTTTAACCGTCGGCTCTGGAATGTTAGGGGTTATTCATGTGGAAAACATGGCCTAAGTCACCAGATCTGCTGACCTCAATAAATTGAGCGCTCGCGGGCTTGTCTCGTCTAATTAAATAGCTTTGACATACCGCCGGTGGGGAATTTCGCCCCGCCCTGAGAATTAATTAAACTTGATTGCAGATCAATCAAGCGAGCTTATACTAATACTTCTTTCGTAAAAACAACAGGGAAGAGCTTATAAGCGTGAAGCCTTGCTGCTTATCTCAAGGTGACGGTATGGAGCTGAAACTGCTGTGTTGCTGCACAACACCCTTGTCAGTATTGGTCGAGGGGTGGTTGAAAAGAATCGCGGCCAGTAGTCCCTACCACAGAGAAACTAAGATCTGGCCCCTCCTACAAAGGAAATCAGACGGCTGGTTCTTGTTGCTCTTGGGTTGTTTTCTGCTCATCTTTACGCAAAAACACTTCCGTTGGAATAAATGCAAAGGGAACTAATGAAGCGAGGATAACAAGTCCCAGTTTCCATGAAGGCCATTTTTTATCGCCGGATACGCTCATGGCGAGCATGATGTACACCATGAAAAGGATGCCATGAGTCATTCCTAATGTTGATACATGATCTCTACTAATAAAGCCAAGCGTGACGCTTAAAATTGCTATGTAGGATAAGCCTTCTAACAGACTGATGATGCGAAACGCTTTTAGCATGATTACTCTCTATTTAATGTAAATGCAGTGTATCAAATGTGTCTTATGGGATGTTATTTAAAGTAGCGCTACTTAAAGGAATACTAGCCACCAAAGGGGTTTAGCTTTTCCTCTTCCTCATCGTCCTCACCTTCATCGTTGATCCAACGAAGGGCTTCTAGTAGCTGAGTCACTTTGTAGTGACGAATTTCGCCTTGCATGAAAAGCTCGGAAACTTTGCTGATCCATTCCATCCATTCAGGGCCACCGACAATGGCGATGCGATGAAAATCATTGGCGTGAGTGGAACCAAATTTTAGGTCTTCCCAAACGGCGCCCGCTTCAAATCCTTCAAAGCCCGGTGCGAAAGTGATGAGCAAACGTACTTCTGGGTGGGTATTTTTTACGTGATCAAACAGCGGTAGAAAGGTATCGGTGTAGTCCGCTTGAGAGAGTGATTCGTTGGCTTGGAGAACGATAATATCGCCGGTTGTTTCTGGAAGTACGTAAAGCATGGGTGCGTTCTTTGCTAATTAATTTGGCGCTATTATAAAGCGAAAAGGGGACCGAGGTTAGGGGGTAGATCAGTTCTCATTCGATCATTAGCGGCAGATCCTTTTTTTAGGATGAAATAAAGCCGATTTAGCCTGTAAAAAATTCATGGCAAAACGAAAACTGCTCAATTGCAAAGCCTTGATTGCATAGGTATTGTTGACGCCTTATCTTGCCGCACATAGTGCAGATTGGATTTATGATTAAATCTGATCCGGGAAGTCGGTGCGATCTAGAGCTAAGTTGTTAAATTTACAAGGCTTTAGGCAATCCCGACACTGCCCCCGCAACGGTAAATTGGATAAGTTATTTTAGGTACCACTGCATCAAACTTTTTACTTTCATTGTGAAAAGGTAAATGTGAGGTGTGGGAAGGTAAAATAATGGAGTTCTTATGACCTGATTTTATCAGGTTCTCGTTGAGAAACTCGCCAATGAGTCCGGATACCAGCTCGATAAAATGTTTACCATGGTGTTGCGGAGGGCTTCACCGAGTAATAGTTCAGCTGGGCTGAATATACTTATCCTCCCAACTCCGACACTTAACTTGTTGGAGCGTTTGTTGTGTTTAATAAAATATCCAGATCTTTGGCACTTGCCACTGTTCTTCTATCATCTAGCTTTGTGTCGACCCCTACGTTGGCGCATTTTCAGATGGTGTACACTCCCGATCTTGTGCGTGATCGCGGCGGACTTATCAATTTAAAAATGCCTTTTACCCATCCTGCGGATAGTGGCCATGTGATGACGGTGGAAACACCTGAACAGTTTTACATGATCAAAAAGGGCAAAAAAACCGATCTGCTAGCGGATGTTAAGCCTTCTAAATGGAGTAGCGCGGATAACCAAGGTGATTCTTATGAAGCAGACGTAAAGCTTCGTGGTTTAGGTGATTATGTTTTTGTCATGCAGATGGCACCGTATATGGAAGCGTCTGAAGATATCTATATTCAGCAGATCACTAAAACCATCGTGAATGTCGGCGGCTTACCGACCGATTGGAATGAAGAACTTGGTCTGGCAGCAGAGATTGTCCCGCTAACAAAACCTTATGCAATTTTTGCAGGTGGGACTTTTACCGGTGTCGTGAAAAGCCATGGAAAGGCTGTGCCTTTCGCTGAAATTGAAGTCGAATATGTCAATTATCAACCGGATATGAAAAATAACCGTTTTTCAGATCAATCCAATATTGATCTGCCTGCGGACCTATTTGTAACCATGACCATCTTTGCCGATGCCAATGGTACGTTTACTTTTGGTATCCCAGCAGCGGGGCATTGGGGATTTGCGGCACTGGGTGTCGGTGCTGATACCGAATATAACGGCAAAGAGCTTTCGCAAGATGCAGTTATCTGGGTGCAAGCGCATGAAGTTACACCTTCACAAAATAGTCAGCCTTCGAAGTAAGCTGCCTCGCAGATAAGGAGTCGTTATGCATATTGTTGATGGAGCATTGGCTGTACCTGTTTTGGCGGTTGGCGCTGCGCTGACCGTTGCAGGTGTTGCTTTGGGGCTTAAGAGAATGGATTACGATCATCTGCCGCAAGTAGGTGTTCTATCAGCAGCCTTTTTCATCGCGTCTTATATTCATTTGCCGATCGGTTTTTCTAGCGTCCACCTGATCTTAAATGGATTGATCGGTCTAGCCTTGGGTTGGGCCGCTTTTCCTGCGTTGTTGGTGGCGCTTTTCCTGCAAGCGGTTTTCTTTGGCTTTGGGGGATTTCTGGTGCTGGGGGTGAATGCCGTCAATATCGCGTTACCTGCGGTGATGGTTTATTACCTTTGTGGTCATGGGATTAGTGCTTCATCACCCCGTGTGGCTGCTATCTGGGGAGCGATTGGCGGGGCGGGATCTATTGTTTTGACGACCATTATGGTCGCTTTCTCATTGATGCTCTCAGGTGAGGCTTTTCTATTAGCGGCTAAAGCAACCTTTGTGGCGCATATACCTGTGATGATTGTTGAAGGTGGTGTGACGGCCGCAGCGGTGTTGTTGCTTAGAAAAGTGAAACCTGAATTTCTGCATATTAAGGATGAGACGGATTATGCATAAAGGCTTATGGCTAAAGGGTTGGCTGATCACGGCCCTGCTCAGTTTTAGTGTACCTTCCGCTTTGGCTCATAATGTAGTGGGCGGTGTTTATGCTATTGGTAACCAGATAGAGGGCGAAGTTGGATTCTCTAATGGTGATATGGCAGCAGAGGGTACCCAAATTACCGTCACCGATAGGCAAGGTAATACCTTAGGTCTTGTCGCAACGGACAGTGAAGGCTTGTTTGTCTTTACTGCTGCTCAGCGGATCGATCACCAGTTTTTTGCTAATTTAAGTTCGGGTCACGTGCTTGAGATGGTGCTCCCTGCCGACGAGCTTCCTGATGATCTGCCGGGAGGGGATGCATTGCCGAGCGAGGCTAAACGGGCAATATCAACACCGTTAGCGTATTCAGGTGATCAGATTGCGCTGCAGCAGATGATCGAGAAAGCGGTAGCAAAGCAAGTAAAGCCCCTTCGTAAAGAGATTGCCGAGTATAAAGAGAAAGCCTCATTGCAAGATATCATAGGCGGTATCGGTTATATCTTTGGGCTTTGCGGTATCGGCATTTGGTGGCGTCAGCGGCAATTAGAAAAGCAGCAGAGCTCTATAGCAAAACAAGGTCAGGGTTAGGCAGATGCCTCAGTTTTTAGAGCACAGCGGCACGTCATGGAAAGGGCAAAAGGTTAAGCATGACCGATCGTTGATCGATAAGCTTGATCCACGTCTGCGTGTGGTATTGGTCACGGCATTTGCATTTGTGACGGTGCTTTCTGAAAACTTTTGGGTATTGAGTATCGCTGCGTTAACGGGCTTAGTGCTGGCATTGCTAGCGCAGTTGAATGTTAAGCGTACCCTGCGGCGGGTGATAGCGATGGATATGTTTATGATCTTTTTGATCATATTGCTGCCATTCACAACACCGGGAGAAGCCCTGTTTACGGTGGCGGGTTTGTCGGCCAGTAAAGCGGGTTTTCTGCATGCGTTAATGATTCTATTGAAGGCGCATGCGGTCGTATTATCTCTGTTAGCTTTGGTGGGGACATTAAGTGCAACGACGTTGGGCCATGCGATGGCTCATCTTCGAGTTCCTGATAAATTGGTTCATCTACTGCTGTTTACGGTTCGTTATCTTGATGTGATCGGGCAGGAATATAAACGGATGCGCCGTGCGATGCAGGCTCGGGCGTTTGTATTGAGAACCGATATGCATACGTGGCGCTCAATTGGTTATCTAATCGGCATGCTGTTAGTGCACTCTTTGGAGCGTTCCGAACGTATTATGGATGCGATGAAGTGTCGCGGTTACAAAGGTCAGTTTTATCTGTTTGATGAGATGGCCTTAGGTGCTCATGATTATCGTTTCATGGCGTTGTTCATCCCTTTTCTTTGCGTGCTGGTAGGGCTTAACTTTTTATGATGGATACTTTGTTAAAAGTCAGGGGTTTGAGCTATCGCTATCCTCGCCGTGGCTTAGTGCTCGACAATGTTGATTTTCATCTTAATAGCGGTGAAAGGGTCGCGTTAACTGGTGCTAACGGTGCGGGAAAAACAACCCTGCTTCATCTTCTTGTTGGCCTTAAAAAAGCGAAGTCGGGCGAGATTTATGCTTTCGGTGAAGTGCGTAAGGATGAAAAGTCTTTTGTTGATGTACGGGCCAGAGCTGGCTTTCTCTTTCAAGACCCTGATGACCAACTGTTTTGCCCGACGGTGATTGAAGATGTGGCATTTGGGCCACTAAATCTGGGAAAAAGCCGGGCTGAAGCACTTCAAATTGCCTCTGATACGTTAGCCTCTTTAGGAATGGCCGGCTTTGAAGAGCGGATTACTCATCAGCTTTCAGGCGGTGAGAAACGGATGATTACGTTAGCGGCCGTGCTGGCGATGGAGCCCGAGGTGCTATTACTGGATGAGCCGAGTAATGCCTTAGATACTAAGGCGCGCCAACACTTGATCGATACGTTGAAAACATTGCCGCAGGCGATGATTATTATCTCTCACGATGCGGATTTCTTGGATCAATTGGCGACGCGAGAGGTTCGTTTGGAAGAGGCTAAGCTTATTGCGGCTGGTGGGCCAGATAAAGACGCTGTGCCGACGATTGAAATAGTGCCTGAGGTTGTTAGCAAAAGAGCCGCTGAACGAATACCAGAGAATGAACGCGCATGATCGCTATTCTTAAACCTTTATCTATTCCTGATTTTCGCTGGTTGTTTTTGGGTCAGTTAGTATCGTTAGTGGGTACTGGTTTGGCGACAGTGGCGTTGGCTTTACTCGCATTTGATTTGAACCCCAGTGATGCTGGGCTAGTACTTGGTTTTACGCTTGCGATTAAAATGGTCGCTTATCTAATTGTTGCACCGGTTGTGGGGGGCTATGCACACCGCTTACCACGAAAAACCTGGTTGGCTGGGCTTAATATAGGCCGGGCCTTGATGGTAGGCGTGTTGCCTTTTTGCCAGGAAGTGTGGCAGTTGTTTACGGTGATTTTCTTTTTGAATGCTCTGGCTGCGGGTTATACCCCTGTTTATCAGGCGTTACTGCCAGATATCTTGCCGGAGGAAAAAACGTATACACAAGCACTATCGCTATCACGACTCGCAATGGAGATGGAAAGTTTATTAAGCCCGGCACTTGCTGCGTTTTTATTGCTTTTTGTCTCTTATGATCTGCTGTTTCAAGTGAACAGTGCAGGCTTTGTATTAGCAGCATGTTTTCTTCTGTGTGTGACGATGCCCATCAGTAGAGGAAGTGACCGTATAGGCGGTGCTTGGCACCATGTTAGTTTTGGTATTAGAAGTTATCTACGTACACCACGGTTACGTGGGGTATTGCTGTTGAATCTGGCGTTATCTGCAGCTGGTGCTATGGTCATTGTGAATTCCGTCGTTTATGTCCGTGCGGTATTAGGTTTAGCTGAAGAACTTGTGCCTTTATTAATGTTAGCCGCGGGCATTGGCTCTATGGTTGCAGCGTTTGCTTTGCCCTCATTATTGGAACGATTTAATGATCGTCCGGTTATGTTAAGTGGCGGTGTGATCCTTATTCTGAGTTTATTGGCGGGTTTATTCGACCCAACTTATCAGGGCTTATTTCCACTGTGGTTCTTTATCGGTGCAGGTAGCACGATGATTTTGATCCCGACAGGGAGGGTTGTACGTAACTCCTGTCAGGAGAGTGATCGTAATGACTATTTCTCCGCAAATTTTGCATTGACCCATGGCATGTGGCTGGTGGGGTATCTGTTAGCGGGTAGTTTGGGTGGTTCATTAGGCATGACATTAACCTTCTTGGCGCTTGCAGCGTTGGCTATCGTCGCAACAGGGTTAGCTGCTTTCGTCTGGAAACCGCAAGATACGCATGAACTGTGGCATGAACATCCTGAAATGGAACATCTACATCCGCATTACCATGATGAACACCATCAACATGAACACCAGGGATGGGAGGGGCCTGAACCACATGTTCACCCTCATTATCATGAGAAGCAGAAGCATCGGCACAGATTTGTTATTGATGAGCACCATTGTCATTGGCCTAAACAGCAGTGAGGCAGAAAGATGAGTAAAGTACATTTTCCATTTAGCGCTGTGTGCGGTCAGGAGCATTTTAAACTAGCGCTCATTTTGGCAGCGATAAACCCTGCGATTGGCGGTGTTGTTATTAGTGGCCCACGCGGTAGTGCGAAATCAACTCTGGCTCGGGGGCTTGCAGACCTACTACCCGCCCACGATTCTGTTGCTGATAGTGGCTCACTCCCCGCTGAATTTGTGACGCTGCCTTTAGGGGCGAGTGAAGAGATGTTGCTGGGTAGCTTAGATTTAGAGCAGGTATTGAATGAGAAAAAGGTTCGCTTTAGCCCAGGGTTATTAAGTAAAGCTGATGGCGGTGTGCTTTATGTGGATGAGGTTAATCTGCTGCCTGATAACTTAGTAGATCTATTACTGGATGTTGCTGCCTCAGGAGAGAATCGTGTTGAACGTGATGGTATTAGCCATAGCCATCGCTCTGAATTCTTATTAGTAGGCACGATGAATCCCGATGAGGGGGAGTTGCGCCCGCAGCTGCATGATCGTTTTGGTTTGTCGGTTGAGCTAAGCAATCAATATAAGCCACGGGAGCGAGTGGAGATCGTTAAACGCCGAGAGATGTTTGATCAAGATAGACTGGTATTTTGTCAGCGCTATGCGGCTGAACAACAGGCTTTAGTGACACGAATACAGCAGGCTCGTTCGCTATTATCAGGGATGACCTGTGACGATGAACTACGCTTGGTAATCGCAGAACGTTGCAGTGAAGCTCAAGTTGATGGTTTGCGTGGAGATATCGTTTGGTACCGCGCTGCATGTGCGCATGCCGCGTTAAATCAGCGTAGCTATCTGTCAATTGAAGATATTGATGCGGTTGAAGAGTTAGTTTTGGCACATCGACGTAAGGCTGTTTCGCCCGATCGACAGAATCATGATCAACAGCCGCCATCAACACCTGAGCAAAATCACGGTTTTCAGCGTCCTGATGATAGTCAGCGTAAGGCAAAGCTAAAGCAAGAACGGCAAGGACAAGATAGCGAAAGCAATGAAAGCTTGTCTGAAGGCGAATGGGGTTCAATGCAGCCTCAGCAACAGAAAACCCTTGAAACTATTGAACTCGATTTAGCGAAAAACAACCAAGAGCATTTATTTTCTTCATCAGTTAAAACAGGTTCAGTTGTCGCACCTGAGTTGAGTAAGCGTCCAGACTGGTTTGCTACTTTGCTCGCTAGTTTACCCAGTTGGCCGCCAAAACAGCTTAAGTTTAAAAGCAGAAGGCAATCTGAAGATCTACTGCATCTGGTTTTATTGGATACTTCGGCCTCTACACTGCAGGCGGAAGGGTTTGCTCATGCCAAAGGGGCGTTATTGCAGATCACTAATCAGGCTTATTTAGCACGGGAACAGTTAGCCCTGTTTGGTTTTGGCAATAATAAGGTTGATACCTTACTGCCCAAATTGAGAGCCCCTAAAGAACTAGGGGAGTGGTTGGATAATTTACCTGCGGGCGGCGGTACGCCTATGCGAGAGGTGTTTATTCAAGCCAAAATATACTTAGACAAACTACAGCGTCAAAATCCGCAGCTGAATATTCGTAGCTATGTATTAACCGATGGCCGTAGTAGTAGTTCACTTGAAGGTATTCAGCTGCCCGGTGAACTGGTTTGGATTGACACAGAACTGAGCACCGTAAAGCGTGGCAAAGGCCTACGTTTTGCCGAAGAATTAAACGCAACATACTTATCTTTAGCAGGAGCATGTTAATGAAAACGCATCAGGAACGTATGGCGAAAAAGAAAGAGGTTATCGATAAGCGCATCGCCAGTGCGACCGAGGAACGCGGCGTGCTTATTCTTCTTAAGGGTAATGGTAAAGGTAAGAGTAGCTCTGCGTTTGGTACGATGGCGCGTTGTGTTGGACATGGGAAAAAAGCGGCGGTAATTCAGTTTGTTAAAGGTCGGACTGAAACTGGTGAGTTTAAGCTGTTTCGTGATCATGCGTTGATTGATTGGCATGTGATGGGTCACGGTTTTACGTGGGAAACTCAAGATAAAGAGCAAGATATTGCAGCGGCAGAAAAAGCCTGGTCGATTGCAGAAAAACTGTTGCAAGACGATAGCTATGAGATGCTGGTATTTGATGAGATGAGCTACATGTTCAAATATAAATATCTCGAGCTAGCCCCGGTTATTGAAGCGTTAAGTAACCGCCCTAAAAATCAAAATGTGATGATCACTGGCCGTGTAATGCCGGATGATCTGGAAGAGATCGCCGATACGATTAGTAGCATACGCGATGAACGTCATGCTTTTCGTCTAGGCGTAAAAGCCCAAGCAGGAATAGAGTATTAATGACAATGCTTAAATCAGTTTCTTGTCCTGCGCTGTTTCTTTCAGCACCAAGTTCTGGTGAAGGAAAGACAACGATTACCGCGGCGCTAGCACGTTATTTTAAGGAGCAGGGTAAAGTCGTTCGGGTTTTCAAAACGGGGCCTGATTACCTTGATCCGCAGATCTTGGCGCAAGCATCGGGTCAAGATGTTGAGCAATTAGATCTGTGGATGGCAGGAGAGAACTATTGTCAGCAAAAGCTATTTGAGGCAGCGAAAGAGGCTGATCTTATTTTAGTGGAAGGTGCGATGGGGATGTTTGATGGTGATCCTTCAAGTGCTGATCTCGCTGCTCGATTTAATATCCCGATTGCCATCGTCATGAATGTTAAAGGGATGGCGCAGACAGCGGCAGCCTTGGCAACGGGAATGGCTAACTACCGTAATGATCTGTCTGTAGCAGGTTTAATTGCGAATAATTGTGGTACGGAAAGGCATGCAGAGTTGATTAGAGAGGCTTTGCCTGAGAGCTTGCCGCTATTAGCTACTTTAGCGCGTGATCCTGACGTTTCTCTACCCGAGCGGCATCTTGGTTTAGTGCAGGCAGAAGAGGTGCGTGAGGAACTTGAACATCGATTTAGCTTAGGAGCGCAGTGGATTAAAGGACCGCTTAAAGAGCAAAATTTGATTACTGATCTACCCGCGTCGGTTGAGTTTTTTAGTGCAGAATTACCGAAAGTTGATCCACTGCTTAAAGGTAAGCGTATAGCGATCGCTAAAGATGCGGCGTTTAGTTTTATATACGATGCGAATTTGCGTTTGCTCGAACAGATGGGGGCGACATTAAGTTTTTTCTCGCCATTATCGGATTCCGTATTACCCGAAGTCGATGCTTTGTGGCTACCGGGTGGTTATCCAGAGTTGCACGCAAAAGCGTTATCCGACAATTACGCTATTCAACAACAAATTAAAGCTTTTGCTGATACAGGTAAGCCCGTTTTGGCCGAGTGCGGCGGTTTTTTGTACTGCCTGCAAGATCTGACCGACCTAGACGATGCAACTTACCCGATGTGTGGGGTTTTAGCTGGGCACGGTGCGATGCGTGGCAAACGCGGATGCCAAGGTATGCAAACGGCAATGCTGCCAGAGGGGGCGTTGCAGGGGCATGCGCATCATCGTTCGCGCAGTCATGCTACGCCAGAGCCAATTGCACATGGAAAACGTCAACGGCATCCGGCACCGGGAGAGGCGATCTATCGTGAGAAGGGATTAACGGCGAGTTATCTACACCTGTTTTTTGCCTCCAACCCTGAAGCGATAGCCGCAATTTTTAGCGGTCAATTTGAAATCTCTTTGAGTTAAGTATTGATATGTGGCCTGAGAGTAGCGAACAGAAACAGGAACTACGCAGCGGTTTAACCACCGGTTGCTGCGCGACTGCCTGTTGTGTTGCTGCGGCTCAAGCGTTACTTGCCAATAAGCAGCCGGAAAATGTAGAAGTATTACTGCCGCGAGGGCAGTTGGTAGAGCTGAAGATAGAAAGTTATCTGATGCTTATTTCTGATCAAACTGAAAAAGTACCGCAAGGTATGCGTACTGCAACAATTAAAGATGCGGGTGATGATCCCGATGTGACCCATGGGGCGACTGTTTTTGTAGAGTTACGTTTAGTGGATGAACCCGGTGTGATTTTTAAACCCGCAGAGGGCGTAGGCACGGTAACGCGTGAAGGCTTAGTGCTTGAGGTGGGTGAAGCGGCGATAAATCCTGTGCCAAGAAAAATGATGAGCGAGCATCTCCTCAATGCCGCAAACGTGTATGGCTATTTAGGTGGCTTTGAAGTTTCGGTTGGGGTGGAAAAAGGTGAACAGATTGCGCTTAAAACAATGAATCCGCGTTTGGGTATTCTCGGGGGATTATCGATTTTAGGTACGACGGGTATTGTTCGCCCTTACTCATGTGCTGCTTATATAGCCTCAATTCGTCAGGGTGTCGATGTGGCTCGCTCGAACGGTATTTCGCATATTGCAGCAACAACCGGCAGTACCAGTGAGGCGGCGATCCAAGCTCATTACCAGTTAAATGAGATGGCGTTGATTGAGATGGGCGATTTCATTGGGGCATTGCTGAAACATCTGAAGAAAGCACCGGTAGGTAAACTGAGCATCTGTGGTGGTTTTGGCAAGGTGAGTAAGTTGGCGAATGGTCATATGGATCTTAATAGCCGCTCATCCAGTATCGATTTTAAGCATCTTTCTGAGATGGCCATCACCCAAGGCGCGGATAAAGCGTTGGTGGATAAAATCTTACATGCGAATACCAGCATGGAAGTTTTAAAATTATGCACGGAGCAACAGTTAGACCTAGCGAAAGAGGTTTGTTCACGGGCGTTACGTGAAGCGCAAAATATGCTGAAAGTTGCTCAGCCAGACATAGAGATTGAGGTGTGGGCGACCGATCGTAAAGGGCAATTTGTTGGGCATGCTAAGTCGGAGAGTTCTTCGAAAGAGAGTTCTTCGAGAGAGAACTCATCGAGAGGAAGCTCATCATGAGAGTACTCATATTGGGTGGTACATCGGATGCCCGTAAAGTGGTTAAAGCCTTAGACCAAAGAGGTGTGTTGGACCGCATCACTTTGACCTACAGCGTAGCGGGTTTAGTGCGTGTGCCAGAATTAGCCTGTGAGGTGATTAGCGGCGGCTTCAGTCAACGCGGTGGCTTACTGCGTTACCTGCAGGAGAATAGCTTTGATTTGGTCTTAGATATTACCCATCCTTTTGCATTGCAGATGAGTACAACAGCAGTCGATGCTTGTGCGGAAGCGGGTATCCCATGCTGGCGTTTCCATCGTCCTGAATGGCAGGCTTGTGAGGGTGATGATTGGCATCTGTTTGATGATTGGTCTGCTCTGTTGGCAGCAACAGAGGCTTATCAATCATTGTTCTTAACGGCGGGTCAGATCGGGCAAGCATTAATCGATCAGCTAGCACAGCAAAACCTTAAAACGGGGCAGCGGCAAGTGCTAAGAACCGCTGCACCACCGCAAGCAGATCTGCCGGCGAGTATGAAATGGTTAAAAGCCATAGGTCCTTTTAATCAAGCGGATGAAAAGAACATTCTAGAGACTTATAAGATCGATCTATTGATTAGCAAAAATAGTGGTGGTTCAGCGACTGAAGCAAAGCTTTGGGCAGCAAGGGAGCTGGGCATACCGGTCTTTATGTTACAGAGGCCGATGTTGCTCGAAGCGGATCAATTGATGGATAGCGTTGCAAGTGTGGTTGATGCGGTAAGCAATTTGGGGGTTGGTAGCGGAATGCGAGGTCAGAAAATTGAGGGCTGAAAAGTGACAGTAAAGTATGAAATTAACCCTCAGGCGATTGAGCAGGAAAGCTTTCGTCAGATCAGGGCTCTGACAGATCTCGCAAGCTTTGATCGTGAACAGCAGCAAGTAGTTATGCGCATTGTTCACAGTGTCGGTATTCCAGAGGTGGCTAAAGAGGTGCGTTTTAGTTCAGGTGCTTGCGAATCTGGGATCGCAGCATTGAGTCAAGATGCTGAGGTCTTATGCGATGTGGAGATGGTGAAACAGGGTATTACTAAGCGGATGATCTCCCAACCACCAAGCTGCTACCTTAATGATCCTCGTGCTGCAGAATTAGCAAAAGCGGCCGGTGAAACACGCTCTATGGCAGCGGTTGAGTTATGGCGTGAAAAGTTAGCAGGTAGTGTTGTTGTGATCGGCAATGCCCCGACCGCACTGTTTCGTTTGCTTGAAATGATAGAGAAAGGTGCTGAAAAACCAGCGCTAATTATTGGCATGCCTGTTGGTTTTGTGGGGGCTGCGGAATCCAAACAGTTGTTATGGGACCTGCATCAGCAGCTAGATATCGAGTGCATAACATTGCTAGGACGTCAGGGAGGAAGTGCTGTTTCGGCGGCCAGCTGTAATGCACTTTTACGCTGTATTCGTGGGGAGTATTACTGATGGTTGCGGCAATGCCAGCGTGTATTCATGTCCTTGGTTTAGGTGTGAACCATGAAGCTGAACTGTCTGCTGATGCCTTACTTAAACTGCAAGATGTTGATCTTGTTATTGGATCACAACGACAGTTAGAAACCGTAGATCATCTGCTGCCTACCGGTAAGAGAACGCTGTTGCTGCCTAAGCTTTCACAGCTTAAAACGGTAATTATTCAAGAAGTCGAGCAAAATAACAGCGTCATGGTGTTAGCGTCTGGTGATCCATTATTCTATGGCATTGGTCGTTGGTTTAGCCGTCATTTCTCATTAGCACAGTTATGTTTTTATCCGGCGGTATCGAGTTTACAGACCGCTTGCCATCGTTTAGGAATGGCGATGCAAGATGTTGAGGTACTGAGCTTGCATGGCCGCCCTCTACTTAAATTAAGAACGCGGTTACGTCAAAACCAACCTTTGCTTATCTTAACTGATAAAAATAGTACGCCGCAGGCATTGGCAAAAGAGTGTCTAGATTGTGGCTTTGATGAAGCAACGCTCACCGTATGTGAAGTGTTAGGTTATCCAAAAGAGAAGATTCATCGCTGCACTGCAGCTGAGCTGGTAGAAACATCCCGTTCTGTTGTTTTTGATCCACTTCATGTGACGCTGATTGAACCTGGGGTTAATCGTGGTTTTTTACCCGCATTTCCTGGCATTCCTGATAACGACTTTGTGACTGATCATAAAGATGCGGGTCGAGGCATGGTCAGTAAACGTGAAGTACGTTTATCCATTCTTTCTATGTTAAATGTCGTGAAGGGCGATTGTGTTTGGGATATTGGTGCAGGTTGCGGTGGTGTTGCGGTAGAGCTGGCATATTGGAATCCGGATAGTGAAATCTTTGCGGTGGAACACCATGAAGAGCGGCTTAAATGCCTAAATGAAAATCGGCAACGTTTCGGTGTGGTAAGCAATCTTAATGTTGTAGAAGGTTTTGCACCGCAGGCATTGCAGGGTTTACCTACCCCAAATAAAGTTTTTATCGGGGGAAGTGGTGGTGAAATGCCTAAACTGCTATCTCAAATATGGGAGCTATTACCTATCGGTGGTGTGCTAATGGCCTCTGCCGTGACTGAAGATAGCAAACAGTACCTGTTTAATTTTTGGCAGCAGCGTTCCGAGTCGGCAGATTGTTTAGCTGAAACGCAACAGTTGGCTGTTAGCAGGGGGAATACACTGGCAGGGCAGTTAATGTACAGGCCGAACCTTCCGGTCAATCTATATAAGTTTGTGAAGGCATCAATCTCAGGCCAATCGGAGAGTTATTCAGGATGAACGTGGTAAAAGGACGTTTTATTGGTGTAGGTGTTGGTCCGGGAGATCCTGAGTTATTAACCGTCAAAGCGTGGCGGCTCATTCAAAGTGCGGATGTACTTAGCTTTTTGACGAATGAACGAGGGGATTCCCAAGCACGCAGTATCGCGATTGATGCTATTGATGCTGCTACCAGTTTGCCGAAAGAGATTCCGATCTATATGCCCATGTTGAATGAGCGGAGTTTAGCGAATAAGGCTTACGATAAAGGGGCTGAAAGAATTGCTAAAAAGTTAGAGAAGGGGCTCGATGTTATCTTTCTTTGTGAAGGTGATCCGCTTTTCTACGGTTCGTTTAGCTACCTCCTTGAGCGCCTTGAGGACAGCTTCGAGTGCCAAGTGGTACCCGGTATAACGTCGGTTAATGCGGCGGCGGCAACATTGGTTCAACCGCTGACGATGTTGAAAGAGTCGTTCGCGGTGATTAATGGACGTCACTCTGATGAGCAGATTCTAGCGGCGTTAGCGCAACACGATTCGTTAGTTATTATGAAAGCTGGGCAAGCACGATCAAGGATTTTAACGCTTCTGGAGCAGGCCGGTAGAACCGCTGATGCCCAGTATCTAGAATATATTGGTCGTGATAATCAGCAGGTTGTTGCTGATGTAACGGAGCTCGATTTAGATCATGGTCCGTATTTTTCTTTGTTTGTTATCGCACCACATGATCATCGGCAGAGGTAGGAAAAGTGATTCGAGTCATTAGCCTTACTGATGCTGGCAAAGCCCTAGGTGAAAAACTGATTAAGGTGATGGAAGGTGCTGTATTAAGCCATAAACCGAAACCTTTCACAGCCGAGGTTCAGGGTTATTTTCGTGAGGGCGAACGTCTCGTTTTTATCTGCGCGACTGGCATTGTGATCCGCACATTAGCGCCCGTGATTACGGATAAATATCAAGATCCGGCCGTGTTGGTTTTAGACGAGCAGGGACGTTTTGTTATTCCTCTGTTATCGGGTCATGAAGGTGGTGCTAATGATTGGGCAGTACAAGTGGCCAATATGATTGGTGCGGAACCTGTTATTACCACGGCTAATCGTTATCTACAGCCTAAGTATTTTGTTGGTATGGGGTGTGAGCGCAACTGCCCTGAAGAAGAGCTGGAAGGTTTGTTAATGGATTGCCTTGAGCAGGAGGGGCTTTCGATTGAACAGATAAGTTCGTTAAGCAGTATTGATATTAAAGCGGATGAGGTTGGTTTGATCTCCCTCGCAGCTAAGCTAGACCTCCCTTATTTTACGTGGGATAAAACGCAGTTAAGCAGCGTTGAATCTAAATTAAGCACGCGTTCTGAATATGTTTTTAAAACGGTAGGTGTTTACGGCGTTGCTGAATCGGCAGCGTTGTATAGCGCTCAGCAGATGTTAGATGCTCAGCGGAGATCCCAAGCTGATTCCAAAGAGAATGCTAAAGAGAGTATTAATGAGAGCGCTAAAGAGAGTGATATAGCGATCTTCGATACAGAGCTTGTGATGAATAAAAAGAAAACCACTAAAGCGACCTGCGCCATTGCCAGAGCTTATTTTGGTTAGTGCTGAATAGATTAGAGATGAATAGCTTGTACCATATTAGTTTGATCTTTTTTAGCTGATAAAGATCACAAACCCGATTATAGAACTGGATTAGAGAAGTAGATGACACAGTTATACGT
Organism: Neptuniibacter victor; assembly: GCA_027943745.1. Lineage (GTDB taxonomy): Bacteria > Pseudomonadota > Gammaproteobacteria > Pseudomonadales > Balneatricaceae > Neptuniibacter > Neptuniibacter victor. The sequence goes on from AP025763.1 coordinate 1,111,978, forward strand.
AGTAGGTACAGGACCTGGTGATGCCCAGTTAGTCGCACCCAAAGCGCTGTCAGCGATTAACGCCAGCAGTGATCTAGTCGCTTATGGTTTGTACTTAGATCTACTGGGCGACGTATGTGATAACAAGCAGCATCATGATCTGCCTTTAGGCGAAGAGATTGGTCGTGCACGCTTAGCACTCGATTTAGCCGCCAGTGGTAAAACCACAGCATTGATCTCTAGTGGTGATATCGGCATTTATGCGATGGCGACTTTAGTGTTTGAGTTGTTGGATCAGCAACTGCAAGGCAAAGAAGCTCATCCCGAGTGGTTAGATGTTGAGATTGAAGTGATCCCTGGCATCTCGGCAATGCAGGCTGGAGCGAGTCGTGTTGGTGCGATGTTAGGGCACGATTTCTGTACAGTTTCACTTTCTGATCTGTTAACCCCTTGGGAGACCATTGAGAAGCGTATTCATAGTGCAGGCACTGGTGATTTCGTGATCTCTTTTTATAACCCTGTATCGAAAAAGCGTGATTGGCAATTGAATAGCGCACGCGACATTTTATTGCAGTACCGTCCTGCTGAAACTCCCGTTTTGTTAGGTCGCCAACTTACCCGAGAAGATGAATCTATTCGTATTATCCGACTTGATCAGTTGGATGCGAAGGATGTGGATATGTTCACCATGGTGAGTGTGGGTAACAGTGAATCTAAACATATCGTTAATGGCAGCAAAGAGTGGGTATATACACCTCGGGGATACAGTAAGAAACTATGAAGGTTTATTTTATCGGTGCAGGTCCCGGTGATCCTGAGTTAATGACGTTGAAAGGTCATCGAATTCTTCAAGAATGCCCAGTGGTATTGTATGCAGGCTCATTGATTCCTCGCGAAGTGCTTGAGTCAGTGGAAGGTAAAGCGGAGAAGATTATCGATACCGCTAGTATCGATCTAGATGAGATTACTCTGCATATTCAGCAAGCGCATAAAGAGGGTAAAGATGTCGCCCGCTTACAATGCGGTGATCCTTCGTTATATGGCGCAATTGGTGAGCAGATTCGCCGTTTAGAAGCCGATGGCATTGAGTATGAAGTGATTCCAGGCGTTAGCGCGGTGGCGGCATCTGCGGCTTATCTTAAAAAGGAGCTGACGCTTTCTGGGGTTTCACAAACTATCATCATGACCCGTTATGAAGGTAAAACCCCTTTCCCAGAACGTGAGCGCCTTCCACAGCTAGCGCAAAGCGGTGCGACCTTAGCGATTCATTTGGGTGTTACCCGTATTCATAAAATTGTTGAAGAGCTGATTCCCCATTACGGAGAGGATTGTCCTGTCGCTGTGTGTTACCGCACCTCGTGGCCCGATCAAGATAAAGTCGTTGGGACGCTAAGCGATATCGTTCAGAAAGTACGTGATAAAGGTTTTACCCGTACGGCGCTGATCTTAGTAGGGCATGTTTTGGATTGTGATGATTTTGAAGAGTCTTATCTCTACGCCAAAGATAAGGCTCATGTTTATCGGCCGCGAGTTAAGCCGGAAACCCCACGTACGGTTAAACGAAACGATAGCTGAGCTTGTTACTCATTATTTATTGATCGTTATTTGCTGATCAATAAGTGCGATTAGCGCCAAACGAACAGAATTTAAGAGTATTTAGAATGCAATTGAATAAGATCCCAACCACGGTAGTGACCGGCTTTCTAGGCAGCGGTAAAACGACTTTGCTTTCCAATGTATTAAAGCAAGCTGCGGGTAAACGTATCGCGGTTATTGTGAATGAATTTGGTGAGTTAGATATTGATGCCGATCTTCTACGTAGCTGCCCGCTAGAGTGTGACGATGAGCCAAGCTCAGAAGCGACGGGTGACAACGGCATCTATGAACTGGCGAATGGCTGTATCTGTTGTACCGTAGAAGAGGAGTTTCTTCCTGTGATGCAGCAGTTGGTTGAACGTCGTGATGATATTGATCATATCTTGATTGAAACCAGCGGTCTTGCGCTACCAAAGCCTTTGGTTCAGGCATTCAATTGGCCGGGTATTAAAGAGTACTGTACGGTTGATGCGGTCATTACTGTGATTGATGGGCCTGCGGTTGCCGCAGGAAGATTTGCCAATGATGCAGAGCAAGTTCAAGCGCAGCGTTTAGCGGATGAAAGTTTAGATCATGATCCTAGTTTGCAAGAGTTACTAGATGATCAGCTCAGTGCAGCGGATCTTGTAGTCGTCAGTAAAAATGACCTACTAGATGAAACTCAGCGAGACAATGTACAGCGGGTTGTGGCGGCTAAAGTACCGAGTGAAGTTAAAACTACCTATATCAGTCACGGTGAAGCTGAGCTTGATACATTGATGGGTCTTGATGCGGCAGCTGAAGAACGTATCCATGATGTGCATAACCATCATGATCATCACCATGAGCATGGTGAACACCACGATCATGCTCACGACCATTTCGATTCTTTTGTCATCACTTTAGGTGAAGTTGATAGTGAAAAACTACAAACTGCGCTTAAAGGCCTTTTGAGTGAATTCAATATCTACCGTGCTAAGGGGTTTGCTGCACTGCCGGGTAAGCCGATGCGCCAAGTGCTTCAAGCTGTGGGTAAACGTTTGGATGTTTATTTCGATCGCCCTTGGGGGAGTGATGAGCCAAAAACCCAGTTGGTATTCATCGGTAAAGGTATCGAAGAGTCGGTTATCAAAACGGCGTTAGAGGATGCATTGGTTTAACGTTTTTTGCGTTTATAGCCTCAATTAGCTTATGCACTTACTTGCCGCACAGCCCGGTGGTTTTGTCGATGATGAAGGTATTATCGATCTAAACCAGTCGCCGGCCGACATTATTATCTTATCCGCAGCCGATAGTAGTTTGGCTGCGTTGGCCAAGGCTGCTCAGCGTTTTGCTGATGTAGAGGATAAGAATGTAGTGCCGGAGGTTCGTCTGGCTAATTGGATGCAGCTGATCAAGCCCGCAGCGTTCGACCTTTATGAACATAAAGTGTTGGAGAGCAGTAAGGTGGTAGTGCTGTCGCTTTTAGGCGGTGCCAGCTATTGGGCATATGGCTTTGAGCGACTCCAAGCTTGGGCAGCAGCGGACAGTGAACGAACGCTTGTTATTGTTCCGGGTGATGATGCAGTTGATCCCGAGCTTTTTGCTGCCTCAACACTTTCGCAAACTGACACAATGCGAGTATGGCGTTTCCTGCGTGAAGGTGGTGTGGATAACTCACTTCAACTGTTGAACTATCTTAGTTGTGAATGCGTTGGGCGATCGTCTGAGTTATCAGGGAGTTTATTATCGGAGAGCTTACAATGGCATGAACCTAAACCGCTGCCTAAATGTATGCTTTATATGGGGACTGACTCTGCCGATGATGAAACTAAACAGAGTGAGAACAGAAGCTTAGGTCAGGCAACATTTAGTGAGTGGCAACAACGTTGGTCTACAAATAACGGACTACAAGCGCCTGTCGCACTGTTACTGTTTTACCGCAGTCATCTACAAAGCGGTAATACGCAGATGTTTGATCAGCTGGTCTGCGAGCTAGAAGCACAAGGTATTAATCCACTGCCGATCGCGATCGCTTCGTTAAAAGATACTGAATCACTGGCGTTAGTGAATGCACTGCTAGAACAGAGCCAGGCCAGTTTGATTATTAACAGTACTGGGTTTGCATCTAATACCGTAGCGAGCCCTGATCTATGTTCACAGCCGAGCGAATTCTATTCGCCATTTGTACTCAAAGTACCGGTGCTTCAATTAGTTTTATCTAGTAGTACAGAGCGAGATTGGCAAACCCATAAACAGGGTTTACGTAGTCGTGATATTGCTATGCAGGTGGTGCTTCCTGAGATGGATGGCCGTGTGCATACACGCGCCCTTAGCTTTAAGAGCGAAGCTTATTACGATGAACTCAGCCAAGTCTCTGTAGTGCGTTACCAGCTACACGCTGAGCGTGCTCGCTTTGTTGCTCAGTTAGCGAAACGTTATACACAGCTTGCAACTAAGCCGAACAGTGAAAAACGTATCGCCATGATTATGGCCAACTACCCAACCAAAGATGGCCGTATTGGCAACGGAGTTGGGCTCGATACACCTGTTTCAGCACTGAATATCTTGCAAGCCTTGAAAGAGGCGGGTTATCCGTTACAAACGCTGCCTGAATCAGGTGATGCGTTAATCCAAGAACTGTTAGGTGCAGTGACGAACAACCCAAATACCTTGCATCAGCTACCTTGCTGGCAAAGTATCTCGCTAGAGGATTATCAGCGTTGTTTTAGTCGGTTGCCGCAAGCTTGTCAGCAAGCCGTATTAGAACAGTGGGGAGGGCCCGAGAACGATATTAAATATCGTCAGGGACGTTTGATGTTATCGGGTATCCGTTTGGGTGAAACCTTTGTGGGTATTCAGCCTGCCCGTGGTTTTAATATTGATCTCGTTGCTAACTATCATGATCCCGATCTGATCCCTCCGCATAACTATTTAGCCTTCTATTTTTGGTTACGTGAGTGCTATCAAGTCGATGCGGTTATTCATGTGGGTAAACATGGCAATCTAGAATGGCTACCGGGTAAAGGCAGCGCTCTGTCTGATGAGTGTTGGCCGGATATTGCTTTGGGTCCTATGCCGCATTTCTATCCCTTTATTGTTAATGACCCAGGTGAGGGCGCGCAGGCGAAAAGGCGCACTCAGGCTGTAATTATCGATCACCTTATGCCACCGATGGCGCGTGCTGAAACTTATGGAGAGATGGCAGTATTAGAAGGGCTGGTGGATGAATATTATCAAGCGATGGGCATGGATGATAAGCGTCAGAAGTGGCTACGCGAAGAGATCCTGAAACAGGTAGAAAGCACCCATCTTCTTGAAGAACTTAATGGTTCTGATCCTACAGACGATGATGCGGTACTGAATGACTTAGACGCCTACCTTTGTGATATCAAAGAGGCACAGATTCGTCATGGGTTACATATTTTAGGCGAACTGCCGAATACAGAAAAACTAGCCGATACGCTGGTGGCACTTTTGCGCTTGCCTCGTGGTAGTGATGCTTGTAGCCAAGGCTTACTGCACAATATCGTTGATGACCTGAATCTAAAGGATCAAAAGGGTGAACGCTTTGAGCCTTTGGAGGCTGGAGCAAAAACATGGCAGGGTGCAAAACCCGATCTGCTCGATAATCTATCAACAAGTGATTGGCGAAGTGAGGCGGATACTCGGGAGCGCTTAGAATTACTGGCGGTTCAGTTGATCACGGCTACGGTGCTTAAATCACCTTCCACAAATGATGTTAGTTGTACGATTTTACAGCAACTTCCACGAACTAAGCAGCAGCTTAGCTATGTTCGTAAGACGATCTATAGAGCACTGCAGCAAAGTGCCGAACTGGAAATTCAATCGCTGTTAGATGGCCTAGGAGGAGTATTTGTTAATCCGGGCCCGAGTGGTGCGCCCACACGTGGCCGTTTAGATACCTTGCCAACAGGGCGTAATTTTTACTCTGTGGATAATCGTTCCATTCCTTCACCGGCGGCTTGGGCAATTGGTGAGCGTTCTGCACAAGCGTTGATCGAACGGCATCTTCAAGAGCAGGGTGATTACCCGCTTAACTTAGGTTTATCTGTGTGGGGAACCGCCACCATGAGAACCGGTGGTGATGATATAGCGCAAGCGTTTGCATTGATGGGGGTTCGACCTATTTGGGCGCTGGGCTCAAATCGTGTTGTTGATTTTGAGATTATCAGCTCGCAGCTTTTAGGGCGTCCACGGGTGGATGTGACCTTGCGTGTTTCAGGTTTTTTCCGTGATGCCTTTCCTAATGTGATGCGTTTATATGATGCCGCAGTGCAAGCTATTGCTGAATTTGATGAACCGGGAACGGGCAATACCATTAAGCAGAATATTGCTAAACGCCAGCAACAGTTAATGGATGAAGGCTTATCTACAGAGTCAGCACTGCGTCAAGCAAGTTACCGTGTGTTTGGTAGTAAACCCGGTGCTTATGGGGCGGGGCTACAAGGCTTAATTGATGAGCGCTGTTGGGAGCAAAAAAGTGATCTTGCAGAGGCTTATCTGAACTGGGGCGGTTATGCCTATACGGGGGCTTTTTCCTCCAGTGGTACCTCTTCAAATACAGTAGATAATCCAGATTTTGAAGATGATGGCGTTGCTGTTCCTGAAGCGTTCCAGTATCAGTTATCCACATTAGAGGCTGTCGTTCAAAATCAGGATAACCGTGAGCACGATATCCTGGATTCAGATGATTACTACCAGTTCCAAGGAGGGATGAGTAACGCTGTTGAGATCTATAAAGGGGAAGCGCCCCAGGTCTATCATAGCGATCATTCAAATCCTCAAAAGCCTAAAGTGTGTACGCTGAAAGAGGAGCTGAATCGGGTGATTCGTTCACGTCTTCTTAATCCAAAATGGATCTCTGCGATGCAAGAGCATGGTTATAAAGGTGCTTTTGAGATGACCGCAAGTGTGGATTATCTATTTGCCTACGATGCGACAACAAACCTCATCGCTGATTATCAGTATGAGAAAGTCTCCGATGCTTTAGTGTTTGATGCGCAAAATCGAGCTTTTCTGGAACAGCATAACCCGCATGCGTTAGAAGAGATGGCTGAGCGGTTGCTAGAAGCGAGTCAACGGGGATTGTGGCAGGAACCGGGCGAATATACAGAGCGCCTGCAAAACCTGTTATTAGAGATAGATGAGCAGCAGGAAGGTACTTAGTAGTTATTTTAATCGATAGGTTGAATAAAAGATGCCCGGAAATATTCGCTCACGGGGTGAGCATCAACAAAATGAGAGATAAATGAGCCAGTTTAAAAGTCCACACACGCTAATGGTACAAGGCACGACATCAGATGCGGGAAAAAGCATTTTGGTGACAGCGCTGTGCCGTATTTTAGCGCGTCATCAGCTATCAGTAGCGCCTTTTAAACCACAAAATATGGCGCTTAATAGTGCAGTGACAGCGGAAGGTGGAGAGATTGGGCGGGCGCAGGCGGTGCAAGCGGAGGCCTGTTATCTTGCGCCATCAGTTGGGATGAATCCGGTACTGCTGAAGCCCAACAGCGATATAGGTGCGCAGGTAATTGTGAATGGCCAAGCGATTGGCAATATGAAAGCAACGGAATATCACGCATTTAAACCTAGTTTACTGACGGAAGTGGTCAAGAGTCATCAAACGTTACAGCAGCAATATACGGCGGTAATTGTTGAAGGGGCGGGTAGCCCGGCAGAGATTAACCTCCGTGAACATGATATTGCCAATATGGGGTTTGCCGAAGAGATCGATTGTCCTGTGATTATTGTGGCTGATATTGACCGGGGTGGTGTCTTTGCGCATTTAGTGGGGACTTATGAGTTACTCAGTGAGTCAGAAAAGTCGCGGGTGAAAGGGTTTGTGATTAACCGCTTTCGCGGCGATGTGTCTCTGTTACAACCGGGAAATGATTGGTTAACAGAACGTACAGGTGTGCCGGTTTTGGCCGTGATTCCTTATATCACTAACTTACATATTGAAGCGGAAGATGCGGTTAATCAGCAGCAAAAAGGTACCGATAGTTATCAACAAGTGAAGGTCGCTGTGCCCCTTTATCCTCGGGCGAGTAACCATACGGATTTTGACGTGCTACGTATGCATCCGCAGGTGGATTGCGAGTTTATAAGGGATAGTTCACAGTTTGCAGGGGCTGATTTGATTGTCTTGCCGGGCAGTAAAAACGTACGTGGCGATTTAGCATGGTTCCGTGAAAACGGTTGGGAAGATATCATCAAACGGCATCTACGTTTAGGTGGCAAAGTGATTGGTATTTGTGGTGGTTATCAGATGTTAGGTCAGTTTATTCATGATCCCGATCAGATTGAATCAAGCGCGGGGTCCAGTCGGGGTATTGGCTTATTGGATATAGAAACAACTTTAATGGAAAACAAGTGCTTACGAAATGTGACTGGCACGCTGTTTAATAGTGCTATTCCGGTGAAAGGTTATGAAATCCATGCGGGCATGAGCCAAGGTTCAGCATTGGGTAACCCTCTGTTTCAGTTAGAGGATGAAGCTGGAAACCCACAGCCTGAAGGCGTCAGAAGTGATGATGACGCAGTGCTAGGTACTTATCTTCACGGGGTGTTTGATCAGCCTGAACTGCTAGCAGAATTACTAAAATGGGCTGGCTTAGATCAGCAGCAAGCATTTGATTATCCAGAATTTAGAGATCAGCAGATCAACCGTTTAGCGGATGCTGTCGAAGCAGTGATGCCATTAGACTCTTTGCTGCATCTGTTAACGCTAGATGAGATAAGTTCTTCATGAGTATAGCTCTCAGTGTATTGATCGCTTTAGTGTTAGATTATTTTTTGAAAGAGCCAAGGCGTTTTCACCCTTTGGTGGGGTTTGGCAATCTTGCTGCGGCGTTAGAAAAGCGTTTTAACTCGCCGCAAGAGAGTAAAGTAACGGCTGTTACCGCTGCGGGTACGAAAGGTAGGTCTTCTGGGGTTATCGCTTGGTCCCTGGCTGTATTACCTTTAGTACTGATCGCGGTTTTGTCGCAATTTTTACTTGAGAGCTATCCATTTATTGCAGCTGTTTTAGGTGGAATTGTTCTGTATCTATGTATCGGTTGGCAGAGCTTATTAGGGCACGCAAAAGCAATTTCAGATCCACTGCAGGCGGAGGATCTACCTTCTGCCCGCCATGCGGTAGGTATGATTGTTAGTCGCGATACATCTGAGCTAAGTGAGCAAGCGATCGCTTCGGCAGCAACAGAATCCGTATTAGAGAATGGTGCTGATGCTATTTTTTCAGCGATCTTCTGGTTTTGTTTATTGGGTATTCCGGGCGTTATTCTGTACCGACTTAGTAATACGTTGGATGCCATGTGGGGATATAAAAACGAACGTTATCTGCAGTTTGGCTGGTGTGCAGCGCGTATGGATGATCTTCTGAATTATGTTCCTGCTCGATTAACGGCATTAAGTTATGCGTTGTTAGGTCATACTGCGATTGCGGTTAACGCATGGCGGCAGCAGGCGAAATCTTGGAAAAGCCCTAATGCAGGTCCGGTTATGGCATCAGGTGCTGGTGCTATTAACGTTTCGTTGGGTGGGGCGGCTATTTATCATGGAGAGCTACAAGATCGTCCAGCTTTAGGGCCTGAAACGGGGAGTGCGCCATCGGAAAAGAGTGTGAGAGATGCTTGTGAGCTGGTCAATCGTGTTTTGATGTTTTGGTTTACCGTGATTTATATATTGATGGCAGTGACGGTGTCTATACAGAGTGCTAGCTTGTGAGTGATTTGATTCATGGCGGTGATCTTATTTCCGCGAGTGTTCGGTATGATATTCCGATTGAAAATTGGATTGATCTATCCACAGGTATTAATCCTTGCGCTTATCCTCTGCCGTCGTTGAATGTTAATAGTTTTCAGCGTTTGCCTTATCAGAAGCCTGCTTTTGATGAGGCGGTCATTCGTTATTATGGCCATAAAAGCTTTTTGGCCTGTAGCGGCTCTCAGCAGGTTATTGAATGTTTACCAAGATTTTTACCCGCTCTAACGGTTTTATTACCTGAAATCGGTTATCAAGAGCATCGACATAGTTGGAATAAGCATGGTTATGAATGTTGTTTTTATTCAGCCGATAGTCGAGCCAATGCGGTCAATATAATTGAGAAGCGTCTATCCGAAGGGAAACCATTTCATCTGGTCGTAATTAATCCCAATAACCCTTCAGGTTTATGTTTTACGGCTAAGCAGTTGTTAGCTTGGGCGGAAAGAATGCCGAAAGGAGGCCATATAATCATTGATGAGGCCTTTATTGATCTAAGCCCAGAACAGAGCGTTTTATCTTATTATGATACGTTTTTGCAATTAGATAACCTGTTGGTATTAAGGTCATTTGGTAAGTTTTTCGGTCTTGCGGGTGTACGTTTAGGTTTTTTGTTTGGTGCGCCAGACTTAATAAAAAAAATAGCTTCACATCTAGGTCCTTGGGCGGTTAATGGTCCGGCTCAAGATGTCGCGATGGTAGCATTGGGTGACCAAGGCTGGCACGTTGAGGCTAGAGAAAAAGTTCAGCAGAATAGTAAAGCTACCCTCGCTTTATTTACCCCGTTGATTGAGCGACTCACTTTTAATAAACAAGCGATTAGAATGAGTACTAGTAGCACCGAAAGCGTATTTGGGCTTTTTAGCAGCTGGTGGATAGAAACGAGTGTAGCACTCACTATGTATGAGTTTTTTGCACAAAGGGGAGTCTTGCTTCGAGTCATTACTGAACGCAGCAGCTCTGCTGAGTTTGCAGGATATAGCCTGGTACGATCAGGAATTATTGATAAAGATAACAGTGTTGTCGTTGATAAATTACAGCAAGTTATAGATGAGTATATTTTAACGTTGAATTGATCTATCAAAAACGCTGTGTTTCGAGCACAGTAGAGTAGAATTCAGCAGATTTTCTTATGATTTATTGGAGATAGCCCAGTGCCTAAAAAAGGTATTATGGTATGCGGTCACGGTAGCCGTGATAAAGATGCAGAACGTGAATTTGGCCGAGTGGCAGCAGGATTAAAAAAACGATTTCCTGATCTGCCAGTGGAGTATGGCTTTCTAGAGTTTTCTGCGCCTAATATCCATATGGGACTGAACGCTTTGCTTGAGCAAGGGGTTGAAGATATTTATGCCGTACCAGGTATGTTGTTCGCGGCCACGCATGCTAAAAATGATATCCCTTCTGTTTTAACAACTTATGCAGAGCAGAACGACGGAGTTGCTGTTCATTATGGCAAAGAGCTAGGTTTACACCCTGCGATGATCGACGCTTTTCAGGCACGTATCTATGAATCGCTAGGTTTGGACCCTGAGAATCCTCCAGAAAGTTTATATGACACTATGTTAGTTGTTGTCGGTCGTGGGACGTCTGATACGGAAGCGAATGCCGAAGCGGCGAAACTAACACGAATCGTGAATGAAAATATGGGCTTTGGTTGGGCTGATACGGTTTATTCCGGAGTAACCTATCCCTCTGTCGGTGTGGGTTTAGAACGCTTAATGAAACTTGGTTTTAAGCGTATTGTCGTTGCACCTTATTTCTTGTTTACAGGCCGGTTAATTAAACGAATCTTCGGCTATGTGGATAAGGTGGCTGGGGATAACCCAAGTATTGAATTCATTAAAACGCCTTATCTGAATGACCATGAAAAAGTGATTGATGCTTTTGAGGTCAGGGTACGTGAGATATTGGATGATACCGCGCCTAGTGGAGATGAAAGTTTAATGGAATCTTTTCAGCGTCGTTTAGCCGCGGGTGAGGTTGATATTCATCATCATCATGCTGAATTCGATCCGAATGACGATCAGGATAAAAGCGCTGAGCATTCACATGATCATGGCCATTCGCACAGTCATGACCATAGCCACGCTCACGGGCACAGTCATGATCATAGCCATTCGCACGATCATGGCCATTCACATGGTGTGTATAAACATATTGGCCATCCGTTAGGCCCACGTACAATGATTGGCGAAGGCATCTGCTGCTGTTTTATGAGCCAGTTTACGCAGGATATTCTTGATGAAGAGAAGGAACGAATTTCTCAATGTAAGCCTGAGAATGCTTTAGCGCATAAGTAAGTTGATATAACTTAGCAATTTCTTAATAAAGTAGACTCTCAGTTTACGAAATTCTTTATATACAAGACTCTCTTCCTAATTTGTCGAAATAGCGGATTAGGAGGAGAGGACACTTAGCGGAAAAAACGATTCAACTTAATCCTCCTCAAGTCTTTTCTTTTTTATTTCTACTAATATCTCTATTAATTGAATTTTGAGATCTGGTAGCAAATGAATAATGAAAGCAGAGCATTAGCTTTAGCCCCTTTAATAACCCCTTTGGCCTTTGTGGCATATGCGTTTTATGCCGATCTTGCCGGTTTTAATTTTGATCAGGGTGTTTTGACGTTCGTTGGTTTGTTCATTGGGATGTCTATCGCTAGTTTGGCCGTCGCCTATGTATATATGTTTTTTATTGGTTATCGCTTCTACCGATTACTGGTTAAAAAACAAAGAGTGAACTTTTTTACACTGACGTTGGGGGGCGTGTTTGTAGCAGATATTCCTATGTTGCTAATTTGGCCTGCGGCAGAGGTGGCTGGATCAGTGGGGTTTTATCAAACATTCCAATTATTTTCTTTTGTTGGATTGATGATAGGGTTAAATTTTTGGTTTTTGCTGAATCGAAGCAGTGGTGATGGCACGGCTTAAAGAGCGGCACCTTATGTCGTCCTTAGTTGCTTATTTATAAAGTTGCTTATTTATAAAGTTCTTCCAAAGGGTAGTGCAGTTCTAACTGGAGCCTTTCTGCTTTTTTAAGTCCTTTTACAACTAACCCGTAAGAGCGATCTATCAATCGTTCTATCTCTTTCTCAGGCATAGAGTCGACAAGTACGACACTATTCCAGTGTTTCTTAGACATATGGTAGCCAGGTAATACTTCAGGGAATATATCTCTTAGCATTGTGGCTTCTTCTGGATCGCATTTGAGATTTATAAAAGCATGACCTGCATAGTTGGGGCCTAGCTCCTTTCCTTTGGGACCACTCGTGCTTAATAGGCCAAACATCTTATTTTTAATTTTGAATACCGCGACATCAGGGCCAAAGGGATAATCTATCGACGCTTCTGGGCGGGAAAGACAGTATTCTTGCGCTTGTGTGAAGTCCATGAGAGAGATCCTAGTCGTGATAGTGAGGGAACTGTTCTTGTCAAACATCTATAGAGCCAGAGAGCAGGCTTAAACCTTCAGGCCCGGGCTTCATGCATGAGGATGCGTTGCGAGCATTGGCGAAATCAACAGCGCTAGGGGTTAAGTAGACTTTGACGTTACAGTGAAGACTTCCTTCGGATTCATGACGAAAGAATGCGGCCATAAGTTGGCTGTTACCTTCTTGTTGAGTGTATTGTTCAAACTGTTTTTGTAGCGCTTCAAGAGGTTGATCAGCAAACATACCGTCACCAATATTTATGCAAAACCAGTTGCTCATTCTTCCACTCCACCATCAAAACCAATGGGGCGGTTTTGATGTTATTGTGATTACAATACTGTTCTCTCATAATCCTATATGGCCTTCGCCAATAAAAAAACACACAGTGCTTAACTAAGATGGATTAATTCATGTTTGCTGAACAAGGTATTAGCGTTAAGAGGTATTTAGTTGTTATTGCGTCATTGCTATTAATGTCGGGTTGTAGCGACGATGAAGTCGGCGATGTGTCTTTAGGTTTGTTGACGACAAAGGATATTAAAATCAGCGTGCTTGTTGATCCTATCGTGACAGGTGTTACCTGTCATATTGCTAGTATCGAAGCTGATTTAGATTTTGCAGACCCGAGTGATGGCTCTATTGCTTGTCGCCAAACTGGGGCGATTAGCCCTGATATGATCAAACAGGTTGATAAATCAAAGTCGGGTGAGGTGGTGTTTAAAAAATCGAAAAGTATTCTTTTCAAATCACTAAAAATACGTCGTATTTTAGATGCTCAATCTCAAACCTTGATGTATGTATCGTATTCAACGAAAGAAACTTCGGGAAGCTATAAACATAGCTTATCCACTGTTCCGCTTTGGGGAACACAAGCATATGGCTATAACACTCAATAAAGGGGTGCTACTTCAGATTCAGCAGATACCATCAAATATTGTGATTTAGATTAGTTAAGTTTTTCAATGAAGTAAGGCTTACCAGTATTTTGGATAGTTTGTTTGACGACTGATATTTAGATAGATCAATGCTACCCCTACAATAAGTACAGCACCGCTGAGAGTAGGAAAGAGTAAAAAGTCCCAGGACGGTTGAATCATAAATACAATAACGGGATTAGAGCCTGCTGGTGGGTGTGTGGTTCTTGTTGCCATCATCAATACGATGGCCGTGGCAACGGCTAAAGCGACCGCCCACCATGTTGCCCCACATAAGGCTAAGATGCATAACCCCACTAGTGAGCTTAAGAAGTGACCCGCGATTACGTTTCTTGGTTGGGAAAAGGGAGCATCTGGAAAACCAAAAACGAGTACACAAGAAGCCCCGAATGAACCCAATATCAGCGTGACTTCTAAGCTTTGAGCAAGCCCTGCAATCACCGCTATTGTTAAGAATCCCCCTAGCCAAGCAATGAGGAGAGCTTGTTTGCTTGGAAGAGGAGGAAGCGTTGCGCCATCGCCTTTTAATTTATTCATAAAATTAAGCATAACTTTCTCCTTTTAGATCTTCACCGTGACAAAGTAACGAGTAGACAGATCGGTCTACTTCTAAATAGTAGACAGGTTGGTCTACCTATGTCAAGATTTCAGTGTTCCTTTCACAACTCACTTTCAAGGAAATGCTTTCTGTGGAATCCAAGCGGAATTTACTAATCACCCGGGCGTTTGAACTTTTTTATACAAAAGGGATTCATGCTGTGGGTATTAATGAAATACTGCAGTATTCAGGTGTCGCAAAAAAAACGCTTTACCATCATTTTACGAGTAAAGATGAGCTGGTTATTGCGACGCTTAAGTATCGAGATGATTGTTTTTATGATTGGCTCGCTAGAAGGCTTAATCAAGCTGACGGTGGTGCTGCAAGAATCGAAGCGCTGTTCGATGCGCTGGATGATTGGTTTAATGATCGAGTAGACGAACTGCAGCCGTTTTCGGGATGCTTTTTTATCAATGTGAGTGGCGAATACGGTAATACAACGTGCCAAATTCACAAGCAGTGTAAAGCGCATAAGTCGAGAGTTAAGATGCTAATCAAGACTCAACTAGACACCTTGGACTTGCATGAAAATACGACCAAGTTGTTATTGGATGCTGTGCACTTATTAAAAGAAGGTGCCATTACCTTGGCTCATGTTCAAGGGGATAAAGAGGCGGCTTTAAAGGCGAAGGCTAGTGCCTTGCTGCTTATTCATAATAGTTGTTCGGTGTAATTTGGATTGTGTTTGTAAGCAGGGTAGAAGCTACGAATTGCTCTCTGCCGTTGATGTGCTTGTCCCATCGTCGCTACTTATTTGTTCTCTGTCTGCTTTTGCTATGTAGCGGGGCTTATTGCTCTGCGGTGCACGCTTTGCATTGGCTTGTTTTGCACGTTTTTTAAGAATTTGAAAAATCTTTTTCTTACGATTCATTGTGCTACCTTAATTATCTTCAGTGTAAGAGTTATCTCTTAAGCGCATTATAGGCGTTTTTATTGGGAAAATGAGTATTTAAATTGTATTGAGGGTCTTTTTTATTTTATAAAAAATACGGTTTGAGTATTCACATGCTACAGTTAATTCACTTCTATTTTGGGGCCAGATTATGATTAAAGTAGGCGATAAAATTCCATCCGTGAGCATTAGCAGTGTTCGTGCAGGTGAAACGTCATCAATTGAAGCTGATCAATTAGTGGCGGGTAAAAAAGTTGTTCTTTTTGCATTACCAGGTGCGTTTACACCGACGTGCTCTGCTTCCCATCTGCCAGGCTTCATCGTTAAAGCTGATGAGATTTTAGCTAAAGGGGTAGATATGATTGCCTGCCTTTCTGTTAATGATGCTTTTGTAATGAAGGCATGGGCTGATATGCAAAATGCTGAGCAGATTACGATGATCGCAGATGGTGGAGCAGGCCTGACGACCGCAATGGGTTTAGAGATGGACAGTGGTTCTTTTGGTGGCATCCGTTCTAAACGTTATGCCATGGTCATCGATGATGGTGTAGTTATGGATCTTCATATTGAGGAACCAAAGCAATTTGAAGTGAGTAGTGCTGAAGCCATTTTGAATATCTTGTGAAATGGTATCCAAGGTGCTTTCTTGCGTTTTCCCTAGCGTTTTATTTACGCTAGGGGTTCAGTGAGTGAGCTTTTGTTTTAATGCATGTTGAAAATGACTATTAGAATAATCGTTCGTCGTTCTTAATTATTCTGTAAGTAAGGGTAATCAATAATTAAAGGTAATAATCTTTGACATTATGATGTGGGCTGTATATTATCCGACCAGCTTGATATTTCTCCGCTATTTATGCACAACCATTTCGAAGTGTTTCTTGAATTCCTCGTCCTGTTTTTCATAAGTAAAAGTAAAAAATCGCGCCAAACGGCTCAATCATGAGTCAATTATTTATTAAAAAATAGGATACGAACATGTCTAATACTACAACTGGTACTGTTAAGTGGTTTAACGAAGAGAAAGGTTTTGGTTTCATCGAGCAGCAGTCTGGTCCAGACGTTTTCGCTCATTTCTCTGCAATCCAGGGTGATGGCTTCAAAACTCTTGCTGAAGGCCAGCAGGTTGAGTTCTCTGTTACTCAAGGCCAGAAAGGCCCACAGGCTGAAAACATTCGCCCTGTATAAGACAGAATATTTATTTTAATTCGAGAGAATTAAAATTGAGGAGAGCATGATAAATTCATGCTCTTTTTATTTAAATTAGCTTTAATTTTTATCTTTACACGTCTTCACACGAAAAATACCTGTCAGTAACTGCCTCTCTGTTTATAGCTTAATTCCTCTTTGCTTCTTAGCTTTATGTAGTTTTTTTCAGTTTTAGCCGAAATGTTAGTATTTTTTACTATGGTAACTTGGCGATAGAAGTTGGTAATTAAAGCATCAATGGAGTGATTCTCATGCTAAGAAATCTTAGTGATAATCTATGTGTATCAAAGTTCGAAGGTATGGACTATGATCAATGGGCTTGTTACGAGCCTATAACGACTGAATACCAGTCAAAACGACAAGCTTGGAAGCGTATTACTGGGCTAATGTCTGCCGATTCAATGCATATCTTTTTGGCAAAAAACTATCCTGCAGGGCATGCCTGCAATCAGTTTCGCGCAATGATTAATTAAGTCCCTATTTGACTAAGTGAACTTGAAAATTAATGGATAAATCTTTCATTTTAGAACGCATCAATATCTTTGCGGGTAAAGCAATTGATCCTGCATCAGATATTGAGGTTAAACAGTTACTTCGAGATAAATTTAATATTCCTCTCCCTCAGCGCCGCACGCTAGAAGAATCGCTTTCTGCTGTTGCCAGTGATCATGAAGTAATTGGTTTGATACTTCAGTACCGAGCAGGGTAGCTGTTGCTGCTGTATTTACTTTTTTTAGCCTAAATTAGGCTTCTGTTTGCGCTGGGCCCTTTTAAAAACGCATGTATTTCAATATGATGCGAAAAACCTTATGGAGCCCTTTTTATGAACAAAAGCTTACTTACCAATTTGTTGGCCGCATGCGCCTTTGCGGCAGGTTTTATTGCTGATGATGGCATATTACTGACAATCGGGTTGTTTGCCTTGTCTGGTGCGTTAACCAATTGGTTAGCTGTTCATATGCTATTTGAAAAAGTACCCGGTCTATATGGCTCTGGGGTTATTCCTGCACGTTTTGAAGATTTTAAATTGGGGATAAAGACGCTTCTGATGGAGCAGTTTTTCACCGAAGAAAATATCGAGCGTTTCTTAGGCTCAGATAATGGTCAGCAGCCAGACCTGCATTTAGCTCCCGTTATTGAAAAGGTCGACTTTTCACCTACGTTTGATTCTTTGATTGAGGTGATTCAGGCATCCTCATTTGGCGGGATGTTGGCGATGGTTGGTGGTACTGATGCATTGGAACCGCTACGACAGCCTTTTGTTGAGAAAATGAAATCTTCTATCGAGGAGATGACTCGTGATGAGCATTTTATAAAAATGCTGAGAGATGAGCTGGAAAGCCCTGATGTAATGGCTGAAATGAGAGTGAAAGTAGAATCAATTGTCCAGCAGCGCTTAGATGAATTAACCCCGCAGCTTGTGAAAGAGATTATCCAGCGGATGATTAAAGAGCATTTAGGTTGGCTAGTGGTATGGGGTGGTGTATTTGGTGGCCTCATCGGTTTATTAGCTGCCGTATTGGGTTTATAACGTTCATCTAATTTATCGTTCTAAAATTAGCCGCTATCTAGCGGCTTTTTTATGCACTCAAGTTCGGTAAGGTTTGTGTCGCAATTTTATTGGCCTTATAGTGCTAAATGTGTAAAGGTATTCCCTTATTATTAGCGTTAACGTATTTATAGGATTTTAAGTCTTATGCATAATCTGAAGAAGTTTTATATCAACGGTCAATGGGTCGAGCCTAATGGCTCTGATGTACTCGATGTTTTTAATCCTGCGACAGATGAAGTTGTCTCTCAGATATGTCTGGGTACTCAGGTCGATGTGGATACTGCAGTTGATGCCGCTGTCTTGGCTTTTGAGTCTTTTAGTAAGACCGATAAGGCTGAACGTATTGCTCTGTTGGAACGTATTGTTGAGTGCTACGCTGCGCGGGCTGAAGAGCTGGCGATTGCAACGACTGAAGAGATGGGGGCACCAATTGGCTTCTCTCGTCAGGCCCAGGTAATGGCTGGCCTTGGTCATATTAAAGTGGCGTTAAGTGTTTTGAAAAAGACAGATTTCAATGAAGTGATGGGATCGACGACGGTTGTTAAAGAGCCTATAGGTGTTTGCGGTATGATTACACCGTGGAACTGGCCGTTGAATCAGATCACTTGTAAAGTCGCACCAGCAATCGCTGCGGGCTGCACAATGGTGTTGAAGCCAAGTGAAGTTGCTCCTCGTACCGCGCATATCTTTGCTGAAATTCTTGATGAAGCAGGTGTCCCAGCGGGTGTTTTCAACCTTGTCGATGGTGACGGTCCTATTGTTGGCGCAGCCTTAAGTGCACATCCAAAATTAGATTTAATCTCCTTCACGGGTTCTACAGAAGCTGGAAAGCTAGTTTCAATTGCTGCTGCTGAAAATTTGAAGAAAGTGTCCCTAGAGTTGGGTGGTAAATCTGCCAATATTATTTTAGACGATGCCGATTTTGCGAAAGTGATAAAGCGCAGTGTTAAAGGAGTGATGGGCAATACAGGTCAATCTTGTAATGCTCAAACTCGTTTATTGGTTCCAGAAGATCGTTTAGCTGAAACGATTGAAATTGCTCAAGCGGCTGCTCAATCGGTACGTACCGGTGATCCTATGGCTGAAGATACTGCAATGGGGCCTGTTGTTTCACAGCTTCAATGGCAGAGAGTTCAAGCACTTATTCAAAAAGGTATTGATGAAGGTGCGGAGTTAATTGCAGGCGGTGTAGGTCTTCCCGATGGCTTGGATAAAGGCTGTTATGTGCAACCAACAGTATTTGCTGGTGTTACGCCTGAAATGACTATCGCTAGAGAAGAGATCTTTGGCCCTGTTGTAAGCATTATGACTTATAAGAGTGAAGAAGAAGCGATTGCCATTGCCAACGACAGTATCTATGGCCTTTCTGGTAGTGTTTATTCTGCTGATCTTGAACGTGCTAAAGCGGTTGCCGCTCAGATGCGTACCGGAATGGTTCATCTTAATGGTGCACCCGCTGATGCAAAAGCCCCGTTTGGTGGGTATAAGCAGTCAGGTAATGGCCGAGAGTGGGGCCGTTATGGTATGGAAGAGTTTATGGAAACAAAAGCGCTTATGGGCAGTATTCCAAGAGACTAACTCTTCCTATTAATTTATATCAAAAACGCGCCTATAGGCGCGTTTTTTTATGCTGTTTTAATATCAATTGCTAGATGATGCACAAGGTTCTTTCTTACAGCCTTTAAATAACTTTATGGGTGTCGTTAAAAGTACTAGTGCAATAATGATCAGTAGGGCGGAACTAATTTCATTACTAGATAACCCTCTACCGACCCAGATCGCCTGTTCGAGCATAACAAGGACCGGTAAGCCATAGTGCCAGCCACCTAGCTCAATACTGCTTAAACTGTGTGCGGCGTATTGGTATAAAAACATTGGCACGGCGGTACAAACAAGGCTGATCCATATAATAGATACCCAGGCTTCTGTACTAGGGACTGCTGTTTGGATAAGTTCGAGTTTAAACGTAAGGCTTATCAACAGCACGACTAGCATAACAGCGCCTGATAACAGAAGTATCCATATAGAGCGCCATAATAGGGGCATCTCTTGCCCGAACGTCTTAATTAAAATTGGATTAGCCGTAAACAACAGACAGCTAAGGATATAGATATATAGCCAAGGCTCATCTTTTGTCTGGTGTAAGCTATCAAAATTACCGCCCAAGGCCAGGTAAATAGCAGCGCCAGCGCCTAATAGCATGCTGACAATAATCTGTGTAGGCGCTCGTTGGTTTCTTAGGAAACCGACGAGAATTGGCGTTAAAGGGGCCAAGGTAAATAGAACCGCTAGAATAACAGGTGATTGCGTCTTTGCAGCGGTAAATGTTGAGATGAAATACAGCGCTAATGGCGCAGCAAGCAGGAGTAAACGCCACCATTCACTCCCTTTCGGCAGGGTTGGTAATTTAGTATTTCGTACAAGGTATATAAGACCTAATGCGGCACCCGCTATCCAAAAACGGCAGAGGACTGTCATTAAGGGATCAACTTTATCGGCTAACCAGCTAGCAATAGGGTAGGAGCTGCTAATAACCAGTAAATATAGTGATGTAGCAAAGCGGGCTTTTGGAAGGGCGGTCATAATTCACCTAATGTTGAAGGATGCTAGATCATGCCTGAATTTTGGATATAATTAAATTTCATTTAATTAATCAAAGTATTCATATCATGCATACTAATTTGCATAATCTAGACTTAAATTTACTAAGGTTATTTGCCTGCCTTTGGAAAACGCAATCAGTCACTAAGTCTGCAGATCTAATGCATCTATCTCAGCCTGCTACTAGTCATGCCTTAAGACGTTTGAGGGAGCAGCTAGGTGACCCTCTCTTCTCTTCCCAAGATGGAAAAATGTTACCCAGCGCTAGAGCGCAGCAGTTGGCTGAAGCGATTTTGAGTGCATTAAAACTGTTAGATGAAGCCGTGGGCGATAGCAGTCGTTTTGATCCTTGTAAGCATGAACGTGTTTTTCGTATCGCTTCTAACCCTCATTTTGAACTTGTTGTGCTGCCGCAACTCATAAGACTATCGAGAGAAAACGCTTGGAACGTTAGCTTTGAGATGAAGTTGCAGCCTGACAACCCTCGAGAAGCTCTGTTAGCGGGTCAGCTTGATCTGATAACAGGTATTGCTAACTGGCCTGGTGAACCTTTGGACCTGCGAAGAAGTTTTTGGGGTCATGAACGTTTTGGGGTATTAGCGAAACGAGATCACCCCTTACTAAGAGGCAATTATGTAGAACTTGAAGCATTTGCTCGGCAGCCTCAAGTACGCATAACGATGCTGGGTGATGGCCAGGGTTATATTGATTCTTATTTGGCAAGCCAAGGTTTATCACGAGATGTAGCACTGACAGTGAATGGCTTTGGGGCAACGACAAGAATTTTAGAGGAGAGTGATTGGGTCGTAGCGGTATCGGAGCGGGTAGCGGCGCATTATGTGACGGATGAATTGAGCTGGTTGCCGTTAGAGCAACCTGGTCATCAGATTCATTTAACCGCTTATTGGCACCCTTTACAGGGAGTCGACGCTGGTATTCGTTGGTTGTTGGATGAACTGAGCACCTGTCTTAAATAGTGATTGAAAAGTAATTATTCACACACCTAAATGGCTGATGAGGTTTTTGATAATGTTTAAAAGTAGATGGTTATTACTCTTGATCATAAGCGTGCAAGGGATAACAAACGCTTTGGCATCGAGTGAAGGGGTTCAAAAAGCGATCGAAGACAATATTAGAACACCAGAAGAAAAGTTGCGTGATGTAAGGCGGAAGCCTTTAGAAACATTGCAGTTCTTTGGCCTCAAAGAAGATATGAGGGTGTTAGAGCTTTTCCCAGGTGGCGGGTGGTATACCAAAATCCTCGGTAATGTTTTGAAAGAAAAAGGAGAACTTCATCTCGCGATGGGCTTAAATTTCATGTCCGATGAGGTTAAAGCATGGGGGAAGGGGCATTTAAACTACGTCAATGATGGTAATCATGCTTGGCAGCCTTCAAAAATGCATCGCTTTATTCGTTACTACGACAAGATCGGTTTCGATCTAAAAGATTTGGATATGGTACTGACCTTTAGAAATATGCATAACATGACACCGCAGAGTCGAATGTTACTTAACAAAGAGGTCTATGCATCACTTAAACCTGGTGGTGTGTATGGTGTTATTGATCATACCCGACGTCACATGGAACCTTACGCTGTTGAACGCTGGCGTAGAGTAGATCCTGTACGGATTATTAAGGAAGCGCTTGATGCTGGTTTTGAGTTAGAGGCTTGGTCTGATCTTCATGCTAGGGCTGAAGATGGTCTTATTTATGATTCTGTTCATCCATCGATAGATAAGTTTAGTGATAGATTTACGCTTAAATTCAGGAAGCCATTGAACTGATTTTGAAGTTACGCTTTTTTAAAGTTTTATTATCCAAAAATCTACAGCTAAAGGTCTTATATTGAAGTTACCTATACGTTTGAATGCGTTACTCGAAATGATCCAAAGTCCTTATGAGCATATATGGGATTGTTGTTGTGATCATGGCTATTTAGGCAAAGCAATTTTGACTCGTGACTGCTCGGCTTTAGTGCATTTTCTGGATGTTGTCGGGCCCATTATTTTGAAATTAGAGCAGGACCTAATCTCATCGGGCGCTGATGCTTCAAGATGGCAGACGCATGTTGCAGATTTAATGCACTTATCGTTACCAAAGACAGACAATAAGCAGTTATTGATTATTGCAGGTGTTGGAGGTGATTTAACGGTTGAATTGGTTTCAGCGGTACTACGAAATAACCCAGAGGCTAAATTAGAGTTTTTACTTTGTCCTGTTCGACAGCTAAATAAAGTGCGTGTGGAAATGGATTATTTGGGGCTAGGCTTGGTTGCCGAGCGCTTAGTTAAAGATGCCGGTCGATATTATGAATTGATCCATATTTCTACTAGTGAGCCTAAACGGATATCTCCAGTAGGAGAACAGATGTGGGATCTAGCAGAGGCTGATCATCAAGAATATCTGTTACAAAATATTCAGCATTATCAACGAATGAAGGGGCAGCAAAGTAGTGTTGCTGCGTCGGCGGCGTTAGCTGCCTATGTCGCTATTAAACAATAAAGGGCTACCGTGGCAGCCCTTGAATTGTTTAATAGTCAGCGAGGTGGTTACTTTACTGCCCAGCTGATTTGCTCACCTGCACGAATAGGAACGACATTCTCCTCTCCTAGCGGGTATGTTGCGGGAACGTCCCAGCTTTCGTTAATCAGTGTAATGGTATCCGTATTACGGGGAAGGCCATAAAAGTCTGGACCATTAAAACTAGCGAATGCCTCTAGCTTATCCAGTGCGCCTGCTGCTTCAAATGCCTCTGCATAGAGTTCAATAGCGGCGTGTGCAGTGTATGAACCCGCGCAACCACAGGCTGCTTCTTTAGCGTGTTTCATATGGGGAGCGGAATCGGTACCAAGAAAGAACTTTTTGCTTCCTGATGTGGCTGCTTTAATGAGCGCTTCTTGGTGAATGTTTCTTTTTAAAATCGGTAGGCAATAAAAGTGAGGGCGAATGCCTCCTGCCAACATATGATTGCGATTAAAAAGTAAGTGGTGTGCAGTAATAGTCGCGGCGACATTGTCACCAGCGGCCGCTACGAATTCTGCTGCGTCTTTAGTTGTTATGTGTTCAAGGACAATTTTAAGATTAGGAAAATCGTCTACTACTTCTTTTAAGATTGTGTCGATAAAGATTTTTTCGCGATCAAAAATATCAATTGATGAATCTGTAACTTCCCCGTGCACTAATAGCAGCATGCCTGCTTCTTGCATCGCTTCTAAAACAGGGTAGATATTTTTAATAGAAGTGACACCCGAGTCGGAGTTCGTTGTGGCTCCGGCAGGATAAAGCTTTGCTGCGAAAATTTTACCGGTAGCTTTAGCTTTGGCTATCTCTTCTGGCTGCGTATTATCGGTGAGGTAAAGCACCATTAACGGCTCAAAATTACCCTGAGGTTCTTGGGCCATAATACGTTGATGGTAACCAAGGGTCTCTTTGGTATTGGTCACTGGAGGTACTAGGTTAGGCATGATGATGGCGCGGCCCATGTAGCGGCTAACATCGCGAACTGTGTCTTTTAGTTGAATGCCATCTCGGAGGTGAATATGCCAATCATCAGGGCGTGTAATAGTAATAGAATTCATAGATAAGCTCGCATTGTTTGTTCGTTTATACTGACCGGTGCGTATTATTTCATGGATAGGCTTGAAATGCCCCGTCTTGCGGACGTTTTATAGATATGTGGCATAAACATCATCAAAAAAACATCTAACGCTTATGCTATCTCCTTATCCCTGCTTAATTGCCCCTTCTTAATTGGGTGTGCTTATTTAACGTGGGCTTGGATGATTTAATTTAAATGCGGGGGTGATGAGGTTGCCCATAAGCTATGTTCTGCGGGGCTGGAGTAATCACTAGGCTGATGTGCTACATGCTCATATTTTTCAAAGAGTTGTTTCGCCGGTAGAGGCTTGCTAAATAAATACCCTTGCGCTTGGATGCAGTTTTCAGACATTAAGAACTGCAGCTGTTCCTGGGTTTCTACACCTTCTGCAATAACATCTAAGTCTAGTGCGCTGCTCAGCGCGATAATTGCGCGCGTTATTGCAATATCGTTGGTATCTGAAGGGGTATCTTGCACGAAAGAACGGTCAATCTTTATGCGTTGTATAGGCAGTGTTTTAAGATAGCTCAAAGAGGAGTACCCCGTACCGAAATCATCAATTGAGATCGTTACTCCCATTGACTTCAATTGTGATAAGGCTTTAATTGTCTCTTCTGTATTGTGCATTAGCGTTGTTTCAGTAAGCTCTATCTCGATAGAGCTTGGATGAATATTCGCAATGGAGAGTGTCTCTTTTATTAATGGCAAAAATTGACCATTATGGATTTGCTGTCCTGCGACGTTAACGCTAATTTTAGGAATCATCCAGCCTTTACTGTGCCATAGTTTTAGCTGCTGGCAGGCTTTGCGTAGTGCTATTTCGCCAATTTGATTAATCAGACCTGTTTCTTCAGCAAGGGGAATGAATTCGTCTGGATATATCAGGCCTCTATCTGGATGAGTCCAGCGGATAAGCGCCTCTGCACCTGTTATCTCTTCAGTCTTTAAATTGAATTGCGGCTGATAATGTAAAATAAACTCTTTATTATCGATGGCTTTGCGTAGCTCACCTTCAAGCTCTAACCGAGCAACGGCCGTAGTGGCTAACTCTGAAGAATAGAATTCATAACAATTGCGGCCTGATTCTTTTGCTCTATACATGGCGGCATCTGCATTTTTGACGAGCTCCGTTACATTTGTGCCATCTTTGGGGTAAAGGCTAATGCCGATACTTGTTGTGGCATAAAATTGGTGGTCATCAATTTCTACTGGAGCTGAAAGTGATCGAATGATTTTTTCAGCAACTTTTGCAGCATCCTCTGGGATGAGAATATCTTCCATAATGATCGTGAATTCATCGCCGCCTAGCCTTGCTATAGTGTCTTCATTTCGCAGGCATGCTTTTAGTCGTGTCGCTACTTCAATCAGCAGCGCATCTCCGACGGGATGACCTAGTGAATCATTAATTGTTTTAAAACGGTCAAGATCTAAAAACAGTACAGCAGAGTTTAATCGGTTTCTGTCAGCATGCTTAATGACACGATCAAGGTGCTCATTAAAGGACAGTCTATTTGGTAAGCCAGTTAATGAATCGTGTAAAGCTAGATGTCTTAACTTATCTTCTGTCGATTTTATGTGGCTGATATCGGAAAACACGCCAACATAGTAGAGCAGGTTGCCGCGATCATTGTATACGCTGTTTATTGATAACCACTTAGGATAAATTTCACCGTCTTTACGGCGATCCCAAATTTCACCCTGCCAATTGCCTTCTTGGTCTAGGGATAAGGTCATATCTCGATAAAAGCTATGCTTGTGCTGTCCTGATTTAGTAAAACCAGCATCTTTGCCCAGCGATTCATTTTCACTGTAGCCTGTGATACTACAGAAGGCATTATTTACCGCGATGATCCGGTGTTCTTTATCCGTGATTAAGACCGCATCGCTAGTATGTTCAAATACTACAGCGGCTTGTTCGAGCTTTTCTCGAGTATGTACGGCTTCCGTTATGTCTCTTATTGTGCCTAATGCGTGAGTAATTTTTCCATTCTCATCGCGTTGAACTTCACCTTCCTCTCTTACAAAGCGATGTTCGTTTGCGCTTAAGCAACGTTTTCTGATGATATTGTATCTGTTTTCTGAGTGCTTAAGAGATGAGATGATTTTACGGAGTTCATCCTTTTCGGAATCGCAGCTGCTACTTAGATAGAGTTCGAGCGAAGGCGTTGTTTGGGACTTATCAAGTTTAAGAATCGTGTAAACTTCATTCGACCAAATAGTTTCGCCTGTTTTAAAGTTGATTGACCAGCTGCCTAGCTTTGGCGATACGTTGTGCTTCAGCAAGGCGGGTTTGGCTTGCTTGAATAATGCTTTCTTGTTCTTTCCTGACCGAGATGTCTCTAATTGTCGCGACTGCAATATATTCACCATTCTCTTTCGTATTGCTAAGACTGATCTCTACAGGTATCTCATCTCCAGATTTATTAATAATATGAAGTGTATTGCTGTTTTCCATCGCCCTTGGTGATGGCTGTTTAAAGTAACTGTCACGGTAGGATGTGTGCGCTTGTCTAAATCGATTTGGCATCAACGCTTCGATATTTAGTTCACTAAATTCCTGTTGCGAATATCCGAATAAATCGAGGGCCTGCTTATTTACTCTCAATAATTGCCCATGTTGATTTGCTGTTATGATCGCGTCTGGTACCGCTTCAAATAACGCATCAAGTGAGCGGTGAGTGTCATTTAACCGTTGATTGATTGACGTTAGTTTTCGTAAGAATACAACCAAAGCGATAGCAAATAGCACAATGGCCGGGATGATGAGTATGCCAAGAGTCAGTTGATTAACGACATTTGAAAAAGATGCATCTGTCATCGATTTAATGCTGTTACGGCGAATTGCGAGAGAGCTTTCGAGCAATGCTATAGCTTGTATCGCCGGTTTGTCCTCAATCAGGAGTTGCTGGCTGCCCTGGTTGAACGTGTTTTCTTGCTGAACCTGTGTATGTATAAGCTCAAATTTAGTTTGGTACTGGCTTGCTACATTGTTAAGTAAAGCGAGTGCATTTTTTTCTGAGGGCGAGTGAGCAAACTGCTGATAGTAGTGAATCGATTGTTGGAATTTAGAAAATGATCCCTTTAAGGATGAGAACTCGCTGTATTGTTGATGCAAAAGAGCGTTTCTGAATTTATAAAGGGTGCCGCCATAGCCAAGGTGATTTTGGATATTGCTTAGTGCCGCTGTGGCACGGGTGTCCGTTTCGGTTGCTTTATTCCAGTTAACTTGCGCTTCTTGTATTTTAAAAGCGATAGAGAGACCAAGGGCTAGAACAGCGCAGCAGATAGTTAACGCAGCGAAAGTGATGATTAATTCTTTGGACTTAAAACTTTTCATAAATTAAACAGCAATCCTGTGCTTAAATATCCATGCTTACCATAGGTGTAAAGGGGAGCTTACAGAACTTGATCGGCTTAGTGTAGTCCGTAAAGTTATAGGCCTAGTCTTCAATCCAAATAGTTCTTATGGGATCACCGAAATCATCGTAGATAACTTTCTTGCGAGGGGCGCGTGTTCTTTGCCTATTCGGCGTATGTGTTGATTTGCTTTTGCGTCGAGAATCGATTGTGGCCAATAAGCTATGAACGGGCGTGCGCTCTTGGGCGGCAGGGGGACTGCCATTATAGCCCGTTTTATGTAAGTTATAACGACCATCAACTAAGCCGGACTCACCCATCTCAACTTGCTCAATTTTACCTCCTTGTTTCAGAAACTGGTGAACCTCAGCATCAAGCTGATCTCGCAGTTCTGATTTGGATGGCCTTTTTTTGAACATAGTTACTTAATCTGAGTTCGATGATTGATAATTTTAAACATAATTCTTGATACTGGCGAGTTTAGTTTGTATTTAAACCGCTTATATTTACAAAATGATTGATTTTGGGTTGTTATCAAACAAGCGTTTAGCGGTGGCGCTGATCTTTTTTGGGCGATATAGTAAAGTGTGATTTTTAGACTGTAATTAATGATAGTTTATAGGTGCTGTTATCGAGAGCATGAAGCGTACAACTGCCTGACAGTTAAAGCTTACTTTTTAATACAATTGGCAGTAGATACATTATTTGTAAGTTATGTCTGCGAACCTCAACGAATACAGTTATAGTAACAGTCCTATGTCTTTTTCATTTCCTCTTAAGCTACTTATACCCACGACGATCGCTATAGTTGCAGCGGTCATAATCCCCTTGAGCGTTTTTTTGATTACGCCAGTGATCGAAAGTCAAAATGAGGAAACGCTTACCATTGAAGCAAATCATGCCGTAACTAGGCTGAAAAACTCTTTAGAGTATTTCGTACAGAAACAAGACGTAAGCGGTGTACAGCGAGAGTTAGCACTAAATGTTCGTCCTGAGGACATAAAGCAGCTTATCGTTTTTTCAGCGGCGAATATTGTTCTGTTTTCCTCACGCACGGAGCAGATAGGCGAGAGTCACACTAACTTAGTAGATATTCATATTAGCACTGCACTCATTGATAAAGTTCAGAGCACAAAAGAAACAGTGCATTTTTACAATCGACAAGAGCAAGCGCTTTATACTTTGGCGTCGATAAATTTGTTTAATTCAGTAGCGCAGCAGGGCACGGAACAGGGGGTGTTATTGCTCGAAATGAGTGCCAAAGGCGTGCGTAGTGAAACCTATAAAGAGTTACAGGTTGTTGCAGCAGCCATTGCAGCAGCCATCGTTTTGCTCACGATCACCCTGACTTTTGTTTTAAATCGTATTGTGACTTCGCGAATTAGTCAGCTTGTTTTGGCGACAAAGTCTTTTTCTAATGGCAGTGGCAATATTGAGGTGTGGACGGGAAATGATGAGTTAGGTGAGCTGGGGCGAGCTTTCAAGCGAATGGAATTAAGAATATCAGCAAGTCATTCCCAGCAAGCGGCTAATGCTGATTTGTTGGATGAGCTTTTTGAAAACTCTCCATCACTTATTATCGTACGAGACAAAGCAGGCCGCTATTTGCGGGCCAATAATGCCTACTTAAAATTTATGGGTGGGGTTGAACTTGATGATCTCTTAGGTCACTTCCCAAGTGAATTTTTACCGGGTGATGTTGCTCAATCGGCAATGGACGGCGATGAAAAAGTGCTCGAAACTGGTCAGCACTTTAGCTCAGAGAGAACCTTTAAATTTAACAGTAAAATTCGTACTTTTTATTATGAAAGATTTCCTTTGTTTGACGATGAGGGGGCTATCTACGGTGTTTGTACCATAGCGACTGACATGACTGAGCGTGCCGCTCAAGAGAAAGAGCTTCGTTTGGCGCGATATATTTTTGAAACTACACATGATGGCATTATCGTTACCGATCAAAATAATCTAATCGTTGATGCTAACCCTGCTTTTGAGAGCGTTACGGGTTATAGCCTGGACGAGGTGGTTGGCAAGGCTCCAAATATACTTAACTCACATAATCAGTCACCTTCATTCTATGAAAGCATGTGGCGAACGCTGGAAGCTACAGGTATTTGGTCGGGTGAGATCTGGAATAGAAAGAAGTCAGGTGAGATATATCCTGAGTGGCTCACCGTTAAGTCAATTTTGGATGAACAGGATAATATCAGTGGTTATTTTGGTGTTTTCACTGATATTACAGAACAGAAGAAAACCGAAGATTCGCTTCGTAACTTAGCTTATTACGATTCGTTAACCAATTTGGCTAATCGTACGCTTTGCCAAGAGCGGCTGAATCACGATATGGAGTTATCTGATCGTCATCAGGAGTCTTTAGCGCTTGTCTTTATCGATTTGGATTTCTTTAAGCATGTTAACGATTCTCTTGGGCATGAATACGGTGATCAGTTACTAATTGAAGCGGCGAGAAGAATTCAGGAACAGGTTCGCCGTACGGATACTGTTGTGCGCTGGGGAGGGGATGAGTTTATCTTAATACTTCCCGGGATTTTTGAGGGGAATATGGCGCTTGTTATCGCGTCAAATGTTCTTGATGCCTTAAAAAAACCATTTAATCTTAAAAATACAGACGTTTATATTGGCGCAAGTATAGGTATAGCGGTTTACCCGAATGATGCGAGTGACGCTAAGACCTTAATACAGCATGCGGATGCGGCAATGTATAGTGCGAAGAGCAAAGGGCGAGATCAGATATGCTTTTTTGATCCTGAGCTGAACCGAAAAAATATCGAATTGATCGAAATTAAATCGAGCCTTCGTAATGCATTAGAAAATAATGAACTTGAGATCTATTATCAGCCTAAAGTGTGTTTGGAGTCTCGCCAGATAATCGGCCTTGAGGCTTTGCTCAGGTGGAATAGCAGTGATAAAGGCCAGATCTCTCCTGCCGATTTTATTCCGGTAGCTGAAAGCAGTGGTTTTATTGTCCCAATCGGGAGTTGGGTGATCTCTCAAGTTTGCAGCCAGATAGTCACTTGGTTGGAAAAAGGGCTGTTGGTAGAAGGACAGCGAGTTTCGGTTAATTTATCACCCAAACAGTTAACGCATCCTGATCTAATTCCACACATTCAAAAAGAGCTGTCGGCAAATAGAGAGATCTCTGATTACTTAAGTTTTGAAATAACAGAAACAGCTGTTATTGAAAATGTCCAGAAAGCATTGCCTATTCTGCAGAAATTGCGTGAACAGGGACTGCAGATAGAGTTAGACGATTTTGGCAGTGGCTATTCTTCGTTGAACTATTTGCGGCGCTTACCCGTTGATATTCTTAAAGTCGATAAAACGTTCATTGCTGAATTAGCCGATAATGTAGCAGAGCAAGCGATAATGGCGACGATTATTCAGATGGCTCACACCTTAAATATACAGGTCGTGGCTGAAGGCGTTGAAACCCATGATCAGCTTAATATTTTGGAGAAGATGGCGTGTGATAAGGCGCAAGGCTTCTTATTTGCTAGACCATTGCCTTGTAGTGAAGTTGAACGGCTTCTTTCTCATGGAATTAATGATTTTTAAGTCAGTGGCGCGATGGTGAGCTGCTTAATAAAGCGCAAGGTTTAACTGGCACATATACAGCGCAAAAGGTAGCATAGAGCACTGAATTTTCGACAATAAGCTGCACACATTAATGAGTTATCAGGTTCTGGCGCGTAAGTGGCGCCCCGCAAGATTTCAAGAGATGGTAGGGCAAGAGCATGTTCTGAAAGCGCTCGTTAATGCGCTGGATGATGACAGGCTTCATCATGCCTATCTATTTACAGGGACTCGTGGGGTAGGCAAAACGTCTATTGCCCGTTTATTTGCTAAATCTCTCAATTGTGAAACCGGCGTATCTTCTACACCTTGTGGTGAATGTTCCGCTTGTAGGGAGATAGCAGAAGGGCGATTCGTTGATCTAATTGAAGTGGATGCTGCCTCGAGAACGAAAGTAGAAGACACGCGTGAATTAATGGAGAATGTGCAATATGCGCCGACCCATGGGCGTTACAAAGTCTACTTGATTGATGAAGTTCACATGCTTTCTACACACTCTTTTAATGCCTTGTTAAAGACATTAGAGGAGCCGCCACCACATGTTAAGTTTTTATTAGCAACGACAGATCCTCAGAAATTACCGATCACCATTCTTTCTCGTTGTTTGCAGTTTAATCTCAAGAATTTAATTCCTGAGCGCATTGTAAGTCATCTTACTCATGTGCTTGGTGAAGAACGTATCACGTTTGAAGAACCTGCATTGTGGTTACTCGCACGTTCTGCTGATGGCTCGATGCGTGATGCGATGAGTCTGACGGATCAAGCAATTGCATTTGGTGCGGGTGTTATTAATGAAACCGATGTTCGGGCCATGCTTGGGACGATAGACCAACGCTTGGTTTACCAGATGCTAGATTGTCTCGCGCTTGGTGATGCGAAGGCGCTGATGGCGGCGGTGACTGATTTAGCGCAATTTTCACCGGACTATAACACTGTCTTGGGTGATCTTATCAGCGTGCTTCATCGCATTGCACTTGCCCAGACGATTCCTGATGCTGTGGATAATAGTATGGGGGATATGACTTACATTACGGATTTAGCGGGTAAGTTAACGGCAGAAGATATCCAATTGTACTACCAAGTCGCTCTAATGGGGCGTAAAGATCTTCCCTTTGTTCCAGACCCACGAGAAGGTCTGGAAATGGTTTTGCTTCGGATGTTAGCGTTTAGGCCTGCAGGCGCAAAACCAAGAAGTGTTTCTCTCAATCATTCTGCTGCTGCGCCTGCCGAGACCCAAGCCGTTGTATCTAATGAGCAAGCGTCTGTTGTTGCTCCAGATACGTCATCTTCAGTTTCTTCAGCAGTCGATACTACACATACTGATCGACCGGTTGTTGAGTCTCCTGCAGTTGATTCATCAATGGAGCAGCCAAGCCCTTCTTATGCTCAAGAGCCTCCGCCATCCTACGAGGATGATTATGCTTCAATGGGAAATGAGGGAATCCCCGCAAAAAAGTCCCAACCTGAAGTAGCAGAGCAAGGTGATGCTCCTCCTTGGGATGTTGCTGTAGCTGAAGCGCCGCCATCTACAGAGCCTCCGCAGCGTTTAGTTGAATCACCGGTTCCTGCAGAGGCTAACGAGAAAGCGGTTGATTTAGCGTCTGAGCTTGCACCGTTAGAGATAGCCAAAAGTCATGTTGATATAGAGCGTTGCCCTCAAGAGATTAATGCCATTGCGCTTAATCATTGGGTGCATATTAGTCGTAGTATTGGCCTTAGTGGTATGACAGAGAGTTTGGCAACGCACCTTTCGCTTGAGCAGGTTGAAAACGGTGTGATGACGTTGCATTACACTAAAGATCAAAAAACGATGTTGAATGAAGTTCAGCAGCAGCGTATAGGTGATGCTCTAAGTGAATACTTTAGCGGTCCAGTTGAAGTGCTTTTTATTCAGGGCGAGCAGAAACAAGAAACGCCTGCACAGTATCTCAATAGAAAGCGTGAAGAGCGTCATGCAACGGCGATTACGTCGATACGTAATGATGAAACAGTTAAACTATTACAAGAAAATTTTGATGCGCAGATCGAACTATCTTCTGTGATCCCCATCGATTGAATATAGAGGACTTTGATGATGAAAGGTGGAATGGGAAACCTGATGAAACAGGCCCAAAAGATGCAAGAAAACCTACAGAAGGCACAGGAGCAAATTGCTCTGGCTGAGCAGACCGGTGAGTCTGGTGCGGGTCTTGTTAAAGTGGTTATGAATGGTCGCCATGATGTCAAAAGCATCAATATTGATGACAGCTTGATGGAAGAA
This sequence comes from Neptuniibacter victor, assembly GCA_027943745.1. Taxonomy (GTDB): domain Bacteria; phylum Pseudomonadota; class Gammaproteobacteria; order Pseudomonadales; family Balneatricaceae; genus Neptuniibacter; species Neptuniibacter victor. The sequence continues at coordinate 1,145,326 of AP025763.1, forward strand.
GATAAAGAGATTTTGGAAGATTTGGTTGCTGCAGCTGTGAATGATGCGGTTCGTAAGATCGAAGCTTATACCCAAGAAAAAATGGCTGATGCTACAGGTGGTATGGGTATGCCTCCTGGATTTAATATGCCGTTTTAAGTTATGTCGTTTAGTCCATTAATTCAGCAATTAATTACTGCGCTGCGGTGTTTGCCAGGTGTAGGCCCGAAGTCAGCCCAGCGTATGGCTTTTCATTTGTTGGAGCGAGATTCTGAAGGGGCTTTGACGCTATCTGAAATATTAAAAACGGCCGTTTCAGAGGTGGGGCATTGTCGTCAGTGTCGGACACTATCCGAGCAAGAGCTTTGTGATATTTGTCAGTCAGAGAGTCGCGATAAATCGATTTTATGCGTATTAGAGTCACCGGTAGATGTCTTAGCTATAGAGCAAACCGGTGGGTATAACGGTCTGTATTTTGTATTGTCTGGACATTTGTCGCCTATTGATGGTGTAGGCCCTGAGGATTTAGGGATTGATAAGCTGTTAGCGCATATTGAATCGTCTGAAATAGATGAAATCATCTTAGCAACAAACCCTACTGTTGAAGGTGAAGCGACCGCGCATTTTATTGCCGCGCAAGTTAAAGAGCTGGGGATTAAAGTTTCTCGTATTGCTCACGGTGTTCCTGTTGGTGGTGAATTAGAGTTTGTGGATGGTGGGACCTTAGCGCACGCTATGGCGGGCCGTCGCTCGTTGATTTGAGGATAGAAAACTTGTTGGACTACAACTGGAAGACACTTGAAGCTTCTGCAAATAATCCTATATGGATCTCTTCAGAAGCTGACCTTGAACGCTATTGTAGTCAATGGCGCCAACTGCCTCTGATCGCTTTAGATACGGAGTTTCAGCGTGTTGAAACTTTTTACCCTATTGCGGGCCTGATACAGGTTGCCGATGATCATCAGTGTTATCTGATAGATCCTTTGGATATTTCCGACTTTAGTGCATTAGCTGAATTGTTTCAAAATAGGTCAGTGATTAAGTTAATGCATGCTGCAACGGAAGATTTGGAGCTGTTCCTGAAAGAGATAGGTGTATTGCCTGAGCCCGTTTTTGATACGCAGCTGGGTGCTGCATTATTAAACTGGGGTTTCTCGATGGGCCTGCAAAGAATGTTAGAGGAGAAGCTTGATGTTCGAATGGAAAAGCACGAGACAACGTCAAACTGGCTCCAACGTCCTTTAACATCCAGTCAGGAGCACTACGCTGCGCTTGATGTCGCTTATTTGCCTGAGATTTATGCTATGCAAGAAAAAGAGCTGACTGAAAGGGATACGTATGAATGGGCTATCCAGGAAAACAGTGCGATGCTGGAAAACGCCTTAGTTGATGATGTTGAGGGCTACGGCTATTACAAACGCTTCACGCAAATGTGGCGCTGCCCTGAACATAAATTGGCCGCATTACGAGATCTAACTGCTTGGCGTGAGCGGGTTGCTCGAGATCGTGATGTTCCGCGTAATCGAATATTGCGTAATCAGGCGATTCTACAGATTATCGAGAATTGGCCGCGAAATTTATCGGAATTATCGCGCTTAGATGAGATTAAAAAAAGAGTACTTAGGACGGATGGTGAACGTATTTTGAGCTTCCTGCAAGGGGGGATGGAAAGTGCGAAGGCGAGCAAACCAGAACCTATTGCTAAGCCACTTCATTTTTTTTGGAATAAGCATCTCAAAAAATTAAAATCCATTGCGCGACATTCTGCTGAGGAGCATAAGATTGCTCCGGAAATATTACTTAGACGTAAAGAGCTCGAGTTGTTAATCCGATCAGGAGTTGATGGCGGTGAATATCAATTACCCGATCAGATGACCGTTTGGCGTCAGCAGCTAATTGGTCCGGCTTTATTGGATGAGCTAGTAAATATTGAACGTTTGAGACATTCTGATTAGAAAGGTACAACTAATGATAATTTGTTCTGTTTATTCAAGTTTGCGTAAAGATGAGATGTATCTTTATGTGGATAAAAAAGATGAGTTAACTAAAGTGCCAGATGCACTGCTAGAGATGTTTGGGCCGCCTAAGTTGGTAATGGATATCCCATTGAAAGCGGATAGAAAGCTTGCTCGTGTTGATACAGAAAAGGTTTTAGCGGGTTTGGAAGAGCAGGGGTACTACTTGCAGATGCCTCCGCCTAAAGATGATTACATGCTCGATCTGCATAAAGACCGACCAGAAAGCGGTGTACGTTAAGTGTCTGCTCAAGAGGTTTTTTGGCGTAGTACCAGCTTAGAAGAGATGAGCGCTCGTCAGTGGGAGTCTCTTTGTGATGGCTGTGCCCTGTGTTGTTTGCACAAGTTAGAAGACGAAGATACAAAAGAAGTTTTTTATACAACGGTTGTATGCAACTTACTGGATTTTGATACCTGCCGTTGTACGAAGTATGAAGAGCGCTGCACGCTTGTACCGGATTGCGTCAAACTGACCCCTAAAGATGTCGATGCTTTTCATTGGTTGCCCCCAAGTTGTGCTTATCGCTTAGTGCATGAGGGTAAAGATCTACCCGAATGGCATCCTCTTGTGAGCGGTGATCAAGCGACAGTCATTGAAGCGGGAGCATCGGTTCTTAGCTGGTACGAAGTAAAAGATAATGAGATCGATGAAGAAGATTTTGTCGATTATGTTATTGAATAAATCCTCGAAAGACTCCCCTTGTTTGAACTCTAAAATTTAGTTGTTTCTCTTATTGTTTAAGATCATTTTACAGTTGTGTGAACTAAAGCTATGCATCCATAGGTACGGGAGTTGTTATAAGTAAGTGTAATTGGTCGTAAAAATGTTTTCTTAAGCTAAGCATAATAAAAAACCGCAAGCAGATAACTGTTTGCGGTTTTTTGGTTTAAGCCTCAAGAGAGGCTTAAAGATATCTTACTTCTGGTTGTCTAGCTGAGCTTTGATCAAGTCACCAATTGTAGTTGGGCCAGATACTTCAACTTCAGCATTGCGTACAGCAGAGATTGCTGCTTTTTCTTCAGCCTGTTCTTTCGCTTTGATAGACAGGTTGATTACGCGGTTACGACGATCCATAGTGATGATCTTAGCTTCAACAGCGTCACCAACACTTAGTACAGTTGCTGCATCATCGATACGGTCAACAGAGATCTCAGATACTTTCAGAGTACCTTCGATACCTTCAGCAAGTTCGATTACAGCTGCTTTCGCTTCAACGGAGATAACTTTACCGTTTACGATAGTGCCTTTGTCGTTTGCTGCAGCGTATTCAGCGAATGGGTCGCTTTCAAGCTGTTTAATACCAAGAGAGATACGCTCTTTCTCTGCATCGATAGAAAGGATAACTGCTTCAACTTCTTCGCCTTTCTTGAACTGGCGTAGAGCTGCTTCAGCATCAGCTTCCCAAGTGATGTCAGACATGTGAACTAGGCCGTCAAGCTCGTCCTGTAGACCAACGAAGATACCGAAGTCAGTGATAGTTTTGATAGTACCAGTAACTTTGTCGTTCGCAGCAAATTGCTCAGCGAAAGTAACCCAAGGATTAGCAGTACACTGCTTAATACCAAGAGAGATACGGCGACGCTCTTCGTCAACATCAAGGATCATAACTTCCACTTCGTCACCAATGTTTACAACTTTTGATGGGTGGATGTTTTTGTTAGTCCAAGACATTTCAGAAACGTGTACTAGACCTTCAACGCCATCTTCGATAGATGCGAAGCAACCGTAGTCAGTAAGGTTAGTGATACGTGCCTGGCATTTAGCGCCTGCTGGGTAACGTTCTTTGATCAGTGCCCATGGATCCATAGACAGCTGCTTAAGACCAAGAGAGATACGACCAGATTCTTTGTCGAACTTGATGATCTTAACTGTGATTTCATCACCTGGGTTCAGCATCTCAGATGGGTGAGAAATACGCTTCCACGCCATGTCTGTGATGTGAAGTAGGCCGTCAACGCCGCCTAGATCGATGAATGCACCGTAGTTAGTTAGGTTCTTAACGAAACCTTTAACTTCCTGACCTTCTTCCAGAGTAGCTAGCAACTCATCGCGTTGAGCGCTGTTAGCTTCCTGTAGAACCGCACGGCGAGAAACAACAATGTTGTTACGCTTAGGATCTAGTTTGATCAGTTTGAATTCAAGCTCTTTACCTTCCAGGTGATCAACATCACGAACTGGACGAACATCAACCAAAGAACCAGGTAGGAAACCCTGGATGTTGTTGATGCTAACAGTGAAGCCGCCTTTAACTTTGCCGCTGATGTAACCTTTAACAGTTTCTTCAGCTTCAAATTTAGTCTGCAGAACTTCCCAAGCTTCAGCGCGTTTCGCTTTTTCACGAGACAGACGAGTCTCACCGAAACCATCTTCAACCGCTTCTAGTGCAACTTTAACGTCGTCACCGATTTTGATTTCTAGTTCGTTAGCATCGTTAAGGAACTGAGAACGCGGGATGATTGCTTCAGATTTAAGACCAGCATGTACAGTAACCCAGTCGCTGTCGATATCGACAACTTCACCGATTACAAGTTTACCTGGAGTCATGTCTAGTGATTGAAGGGATTCTTCAAACAGATCAGCAAAGCTTTCGCTCATTGAAAATGTCCTATAAGTAAGGGCTACATTCCACATTTGTGAAAAGAGTGGAGAGTGCAGCGCTTCAGCCTGTAATTCCGGTTTTACAGGGTCAGTTTAAGTATTTCAAAGAGAGCGTTTTGACCGGAGTAGCGCCCAATTCGATAGAATTTGAGCGCGCATTATACAGTAAATCAGTATGAATTACAGAGTTCTTTGCTTTGAATGCGGTTTTTTATGGTGGATTCAGAGAGGTTTGTCGTAATTGCTCAAGCGTGCGTATAGCGCTGTTTGGCAAGGCTTAATGACAGTATCAAGATCAGCTTTAAGGTTAAGCGGCAAGAGGCTTTGATCCTGTTTGCGGAAGTAGGTTGTGATTAATCGTTCTTCTCGCGGAGAGTTGGCCGCGATCTCTATTCCATCACCCACGCAAAATGAAAACTCAGGCATGTAGTCTTTTACGAGTAGTTCGCGCTCGTTATCTGAAAGGATAAGGCGCTTGCCGCCAATGAATTTCTTGTATTCGTTCCCTGCGGATGCTGACATGGCTTCAATCTGCAGGTTGGAAAAGCGGCGAGCATCGGGCATATCGAGCAATAGTTTCTTTAGCTGTCTTTCGACCGCGGCGACTTCTTCGATAATAGTGAGTGGTGCAAAGTGTTCATTAAGTTTCTTATAGTTTTGTAGTGCTGCAACTTCTTGCTTTAGGGTTTCTATTTGCTCATTGAGGGCGCGTTGCTCCTCTATAAGCTGTTCGTTGTCGTCCATTAAGCCTCGGATCACTTTTTGGGTCGGTGTAAGTTTATCTTCAGCGAAAGTGGCAGGGAGTTGTTTGACGCCTAGTTCCCCTGTTGACTCCGAATGGGTGTTGGTTGGAAGTACGGTAAAGCCAAATTTTTCTAAGTCTTTTAGGTTTTGTGCGTGCTGGCCCTGCATCTCATTATAGACAAGGTAACCACCGCCGGATAATAAGGCCAGTACGACTGGAACAATAACGCCAATCATGATGAGCTTTTTGGTATTCATCCTAAAATCCCTTATGTCAAAACGCTACACGGCGGTTTTCTGTTACTTCTTGTTCTCTTCAGCTTTAGCTTGGGCGGCAGAGTATTGTAGCTGCATAAACACAGCATCTAATAGAATGCGTCCGCTTTCAACTAGCATCGCTTCAGCTTCGGGATTGATAGGGCGTCCTTGACTGTCCTTTTTCTGCTCGTCTTCCAGTTCAGAAAGTTTCGATATAGGGGGGAGTTTCTTTTGCGCTCTGCGACGGTTTTCAGCGTCAAGTTGCCACTTTTCAGCGCTATCTCGTTCTTTCTTGAGTGCGGTTTCTTGTAGGGGGATTAGGCTGCTTTCTTTTCTCACCTCATTTAGTCGTTCAACTTGTTCGCGCATAAATACGAAATCAGGATTGGTCATGCTGCGCGATTGGTGGCGTTTGTCGACCTGGTTAAGAAATGCTTTAACGCTAGGATAAGTCCCATGTGGAGCTGAGCGGACTTTGTCCCAAGAAAGGGCTTGCTCTAAAGCGCTTTCGCCAATGATTTCAGGGTCATAGAGTGTTGGGAAGTCAATATCTGGATGCACGCCTTTGTTTTGTGTGCTTTCTCCGGATATGCGGTAAAACTTCGCATGAGTAAGCTTTAGTTGGCCATGATTTAAAGGAAGTAGTGTTTGTACGGTGCCCTTGCCGAATGTCTGCCCGCCAATAACGATACCGCGGTTATAGTCTTGCATTGCGCCGGCAAATATCTCCGAAGCGGAGGCAGATAGGCGGTTAACTAATACGGAAACGGGTCCTGAATAGGCAACTTTAGGGTCTCGATCTCGTAGTACTTCTACTCGACCTGATGAGTTTTTGACTTGAACGGTTGGGCCATGTTTGATGAATAGGCCTACAGTGTCGTTTGCTTCTCTGAGTGAGCCGCCGCCATTGTTTCTAAGATCTATAATTAGCCCATCAATGTTTTCGTTATCAAGTTCTTTTATGAGCTTTTCAACGTCTCGTGACGTGCTTTTGTAATCTTCGTCACCGCGTTGCAGTGCTGCGAAATCGATATAAAACGCTGGGATTTCAATAACGCCAAGTCTGAAGTCTCTACCTAAGTGTTTTACTTCAAGTACTCTTTTTTGCGCTGATTGTTCTTCGAGTTTTACTTTGTTTCGAACAATTTTTACAATTTTTGACGGTATTTCTTCTTGCTCTGAACTTTTGATTTCCAAGCGTACAGTGGTTCCTTTAGCGCCACGAATTAGTTGCACTACATCATCAAGGCGCCAGCCTATTACGTCTTCGATTTCACCCTCATCACCTTGTCCAACACCGACGATACGATCCGTTGCTTTGAGTTGACCTGTCTTGTCAGCGGGGCCAGCGGGTACTAAGCGTACGATCTGAGTAAATTCATTTTCGCTTTTTAGGACTGCGCCAATCCCTTCTAGGGATAAGCTCATATTTATTTTGAAATTTTCTGACTTGCGGGGTGAGAAATATTGCGTGTGCGGATCGTATTGTTTAGTGAATGCGTTGGCAAATGTTTGAAAAACATCTTCACTGTTGACCTGAAGGGCGCGTTTAAGTTGATTGTTGTAGCGCTTAATAAGCACTTTTCGCGCATCGTCATCATCTTTATCTGCAAGTTTCAGGTTGAGAAGTGCGCTTTTTAGGCGGCGATCCCATAATGCGTTCATCTCCTCTATGTTGTTGATCCAGGGAGCGCTTTCTCGATCTGTGTCTAGGCTTTCGTCGACACTAAAGTCAAATTCTTTGCCCTCTTCAAGCTCTTTGATAGTGAACTTTAAGCGATCTTCAATCCGTTTTTGAAAGCGGTTGAAGATAAAGTATGCATCATTTAGATCGCCTTTTTTGATATTGTCATCAATGGTTAGGCGGTACTTTTCGAAATCGTCTATGTCGCTTTGGTAGAAATAGCTGCGAGAGGGATCAAGGTCTTTGAGGTATTGATCAAAAATTTGGCTCGAAAGTGTATCGTTTAGCTTTATGCGATTATAGTGGCCAAGTTTAAGCGATTCAGTGATCTCTAATAGCGTTTGTTTGTGTACCGGTTCGGATTTCAGCGGGGTGCTGAGTGCGTTGGCGGTGATAGGAATAAGTAGAGAAAACGCAGTAATGAAAAGTGGCTTTAACAGCGATCTATGCATAATGTAAGTCTTAACTTTATAAGCTCTGGATTCAGTTGTGACTCTATTTAGGGGTAATAAGTTCCCCAGTCAGGTCAGTTGAGTGTAGACATGAGTGGCTCTGTTGTAAAATCAATTGCTTATAAACATCTATCTATTGTTAATGGAATGAATAATGAAACGAATTTTTAGCCTTTCTGTGTTGGTTGTAATATCTACATTATTAGCAGGCTGTGGTGATGATGCAGCTGAGAAAGAATTTCGTAAGCAGCTTATCGAAAAGGCGCTAAACGATGATGTGCGTAAGGAGGGTGAGGCTTTTTTAGCTAAAAATGCTTTGGAGGAGGGTGTAGAGGTGACTGCCTCCGGGTTGCAGTACAAGATTATCAATGAAGGGCAAGGGGATAGGCCTACTGTGACTGATATTGTGACGGTTAATTATGAGGGAGCGCGTGTCGATGGTTATGTGTTCGATAGCTCTTATAAAAGAGGAAAGCCTACAGAGTTTCCGCTTAATCGTGTAATCAAGGGATGGACTCAAGGTCTTTCATTAATGAATAAAGGGAGTTCTTGGATGTTGTATATTCCGCCAGAGCTTGCATATGGTGCGGTGAGCCCGTCGCAGGATATTCCAGCGAACTCTACGTTAATATTTAAAGTAGAATTGATCGATTTTAAGGCCGCAGAATAAATGAGTAAAAGGTTTTCTATGTCTAGTTGTATCGCTAATTTAATAAAGTTTTTGCATCAATCTCCTACACCTTATCACGCTGTAAACTCGATGGTGGATCGACTTGCCTCTATGGGATTCTCCGAGTTGAGGGAGGCGGATGAGTGGTCAGTTGAAAAAGGGGGGCGGTATTTTTCGATTAGAAATGGCTCTTCAATCGTTGCATGGGTGATGCCTGCTAATAAACCTTTAACTGAATCTGGATTTAGAATGGTGGGCGCTCACACGGATTCGCCATGTTTAAAGGTCAAGCCAGAGCCAGAGTTGTACCGTAATGGATATCAGCAGTTAGGTGTTGAGGTATATGGTGGTGCGTTACTTAATCCTTGGTTTGATCGTGATTTATCCATGGCTGGGCGTGTTAGTTATCTAAATGCTGAAGGCGTGCGCTGTAAAGCGTTAGTTGATTTTAAAAAACCAGTTGCCGTTATTCCTAGTCTAGCCATTCATTTAGATAGGGAAGCTAATAAGGGTCGCTCGATCAATGCGCAGACGTATCTTCCTGCTATCTTGGGTCAAGGTGATGAGAAGTGTGATTTTAAAGCCATGCTTACCCAGCAGTTGGGGGAAGAGGGTGTAGATGATGTTGCGCAAATGCTGGATTATGAGATATCTCTATATGATGTTCAGCCGCCCGCATTGTTAGGGATGTCTGAGGAGTTTGTCTTATCTGCACGTTTAGATAATCTGCTTAGTTGCTTTATGGGGCTAGAGTCTTTGGTTGCTGCGAATAGTGATGAAGGGATGCTCTTGGTCTGTAATGACCATGAAGAGGTAGGGAGTATGAGTGCTGCGGGTGCTCAAGGTCCAATGCTGAGTCAAGTGATTGAGAGGCTTGTGCCGGATGTGGAATCGAGGGTAAGAATGATAAGTCGTTCGATGATGATTTCGGCCGATAATGCTCATGGTATTCACCCTAATTTTGCGGATAAGCACGATGCTAACCATGGGCCGCTAATAAATGCTGGGCCGGTGATTAAGCTTAATGCTAATCAAAGGTACGCGACGAATAGTGAAACGAGTGGTTTGTTTCGTGATTTAGCTCAGCAGGTTGATGTGCCGGTACAGTCTTTTGTTGTGCGTAGTGATATGGCGTGCGGAAGTACTATTGGTCCAATCACTTCTGCCGAAATTGGGGTTAAAACACTAGATATAGGTGTGCCGCAATTTGCTATGCATTCAATAAGAGAAATGGCGGGTGTTAAAGATGTAGAGTCGTTGGTGAAAGTTTTGACCAGGTTCTACGAAGAGGAAAATGTATAGAAAAGTGAGGGCGTGGAATGTGGATTCTGCGCTTTTTAATATAAAAACGGAAATATAACTTAAGGTTTGGATTGAAGAATATAAAAGGGGAAAGTGGTCGGAGTGATAGGATTCGAACCTACGACCCTCTGGTCCCAAACCAGATGCGCTACCAAGCTGCGCTACACTCCGACTTAACTTGCAGTAAGCAAGCGGTGCCAAGAATTTAAAGTGGTCGGAGTGATAGGATTCGAACCTACGACCCTCTGGTCCCAAACCAGATGCGCTACCAAGCTGCGCTACACTCCGACACTCATCTTTAAAAGATGGCTCCCTGAGCTGGACTCGAACCAGCGACCAATAGATTAACAGTCTACTGCTCTACCAACTGAGCTATCAGGGATCTTCAGTTGTACTTTCAAGTTATTGGCTCCCTGAGCTGGACTCGAACCAGCGACCAATAGATTAACAGTCTACTGCTCTACCAACTGAGCTATCAGGGAACAACACCTCGAAAGTGCGGCGTATCTTAATGACGCAGCCTGTAACCGTCAAGCGATTTCTAGCAATTTTTTAAAAGAGTTGTGAGGTTGGTTAATACATGTACAAACCAGGAGGTTGCTTGGTTAAAAGTTATTCAGAATGTATACATAAAGGCTGTTTATAGTGAGTAAATTTATTTAAATTGGATCATATCTATGTCATTCAATTTTCTAGAAAAAAATGGCACCTGTACCTCGGTACAATAGTTTTTATTGTTCGGTACAACTATAAAGGGTGTAATCACCCAAAGATCTTTTGTAATAAGGATTAGAAACATGAGCGTTATTGGTACAGTTTCACATTTAATTGGTCGCGCAGTAGCTATAAAAGCAGATGGTACAGAGCGGGTTTTAGCTCTAGGAGATGAGGTGCATGCGGATGAGATGGTTCGTGTTGCGCCGGACGCGTCAATTGAGATAGCAATGGAAGGCGGCGAGCCCGTTAAATTAGACGGCGGACAGAACTGGTTAGCCAATAGCGAAACATTCACTGAAGCAGAAGATTTTGATCTAACAGAAGCAACAGCTGATGTTGAAGCTATACAAGCTGCAATTTTAGCGGGTGCCGATCCGACAGAAGTTGCAGAAGAAACTGCGGCTGGCGGTGATGCTCCAGGTGCAGGCGGTGACGGAAACGAAGGTTCTAGCACAGTTAATATAGAACGTACCGCGCAAGAAGTAGATCCGAATGCGGGTTATGAAACATCTGGTTTTGGGCAGGGTGATGGTCAAGGGCCAGTGTATGAGGGTGAGTCAGTCTTTATTAAGCCTGTAATCTCTATTTCATCATTGAATGATGGGGAGTTTTCAGGTGCGACGGTTGTCGAGGGTAACCAGTTAGCTTTTCAGGTGACGTTAGATAAAGCCTCAACTATAAATGTGTCAGGTGATTTTAATATCGTTCTTGGCTCAGCAGAATTGCAGGATCTTTTTGCAAACGTGCAATTGTCAGGTTCATTCACAATTCCAGCTGGAGAGCTACAGGCAATTATTACCATTCCGACCTTCGATGATACGTTATATGAAGGCGGTGTTGGCACCTTTGAAAATTTGAATGTCATATTGTCTAACATCAATGGCAATGTTGATACTGGCGTTCTTCAAGCTGAAGGGCGTATTGAAGATAATGATCCGACCCCAGTGATCAGCATTGCGGATGCTGAGCAGAACGAAGGCGATGTCCTAACTTTCAATGCAACGCTAACGGGTGATGCAGAGATTGCATACGATGTTGATCTAGCATTGAGCGACTCTAACCCACTCTCAGCAGAAGCGGGTGTGGATTACACCAATGCGATGACAGTGACCGTTGTCGGTGGTGCGCAGAACGGCCAGACCCTAACGCTAAGCGGAAGTACAGTGACAGTCCCTGCGGATGCAACGGGCTTGAACATCGCAGTACAAACAACAGATGACAGCACACTTGAAGGCCGTGAGACCTTCCAGATCAGTGGTCAGACTAGCAGCATGACAGCTGCGAACACGGCGACAGGTACCATCGTTGATGACGGTACCGGCCCAGGTCCAAACCCAGACAATGATACCCCAGTGATCAGCATCACTGATGCGACGCAGGAAGAGGGCAGCACGCTGACCTTCGATGCGACGCTGACAGGTACAGCAACTCAGGCATATGACGTTGATCTAGCGTTGAGTGACTCTAACCCACTCTCAGCAGAAGCAGGTGTGGATTACACCAATGCGATGACAGTGACCGTTGTCGGTGGTGCACAGAACGGTCAGACACTGACCCTATCTGGCAGCACGGTAACAGTCCCAGCAGATGCAACGGGTCTAAGCATTGCGGTAGCAACAACCAGCGATGACACACTTGAAGGCGCAGAGACCTTCCAGATCAGCGGTCAGACAAGCAGCATGACAGCCGCTAACACAGCGACAGGTACTATCACAGATGATGGCACCGGTACAGACGGTGATGATCCAGGTTCAGATGTTGATAACGACACACCTGTGATCAGCATTGCGGATGCTGAGCAGAACGAAGGCGATGTCCTAACTTTCAATGCAACGCTAACGGGTGATGCAGAGATTGCATACGATGTTGATCTAGCATTGAGCGACTCTAACCCACTCTCAGCAGAAGCGGGTGTGGATTACACCAATGCGATGACAGTGACCGTTGTCGGTGGTGCGCAGAACGGCCAGACCCTAACGCTAAGCGGAAGTACAGTGACAGTCCCTGCGGATGCAACGGGCTTGAACATCGCAGTACAAACAACAGATGACAGCACACTTGAAGGCCGTGAGACCTTCCAGATCAGTGGTCAGACTAGCAGCATGACAGCTGCGAACACGGCGACAGGTACCATCGTTGATGACGGTACCGGCCCAGGTCCAAACCCAGACAATGATACCCCAGTGATCAGCATCACTGATGCGACGCAGGAAGAGGGCAGCACGCTGACCTTCGATGCGACGCTGACAGGTACAGCAACTCAGGCATATGACGTTGATCTAGCGTTGAGTGACTCTAACCCACTCTCAGCAGAAGCAGGTGTGGATTACACCAATGCGATGACAGTGACCGTTGTCGGTGGTGCACAGAACGGTCAGACACTGACCCTATCTGGCAGCACGGTAACAGTCCCAGCAGATGCAACGGGTCTAAGCATTGCGGTAGCAACAACCAGCGATGACACACTTGAAGGCGCAGAGACCTTCCAGATCAGCGGTCAGACAAGCAGCATGACAGCCGCTAACACAGCGACAGGTACTATCACAGATGATGGCACCGGTACAGACGGTGATGATCCAGGTTCAGATGTTGATAACGACACACCTGTGATCAGCATTGCGGATGCTGAGCAGAACGAAGGCGATGTCCTAACTTTCAATGCAACGCTAACGGGTGATGCAGAGATTGCATACGATGTTGATCTAGCATTGAGCGACTCTAACCCACTCTCAGCAGAAGCGGGTGTGGATTACACCAATGCGATGACAGTGACCGTTGTCGGTGGTGCGCAGAACGGCCAGACCCTAACGCTAAGCGGAAGTACAGTGACAGTCCCTGCGGATGCAACGGGCTTGAACATCGCAGTACAAACAACAGATGACAGCACACTTGAAGGCCGTGAGACCTTCCAGATCAGTGGTCAGACTAGCAGCATGACAGCTGCGAACACGGCGACAGGTACCATCGTTGATGACGGTACCGGCCCAGGTCCAAACCCAGACAATGATACCCCAGTGATCAGCATCACTGATGCGACGCAGGAAGAGGGCAGCACGCTGACCTTCGATGCGACGCTGACAGGTACAGCAACTCAGGCATATGACGTTGATCTAGCGTTGAGTGACTCTAACCCACTCTCAGCAGAAGCAGGTGTGGATTACACCAATGCGATGACAGTGACCGTTGTCGGTGGTGCACAGAACGGTCAGACACTGACCCTATCTGGCAGCACGGTAACAGTCCCAGCAGATGCAACGGGTCTAAGCATTGCGGTAGCAACAACCAGCGATGACACACTTGAAGGCGCAGAGACCTTCCAGATCAGCGGTCAGACAAGCAGCATGACAGCCGCTAACACAGCGACAGGTACTATCACAGATGATGGCACCGGTACAGACGGTGATGATCCAGGTTCAGATGTTGATAACGACACACCTGTGATCAGCATTGCGGATGCAGAGCAGAACGAAGGCGATGTGCTAACTTTCAATGCAACGCTAACGGGTGATGCAGAGATTGCATACGATGTTGATCTAGCATTGAGCGACTCGAACCCACTCTCAGCAGAAGCGGGTGTGGATTACACCAATGCGATGACAGTGACCGTTGTCGGTGGTGCGCAGAACGGCCAGACCCTAACGCTAAGCGGAAGTACAGTGACAGTCCCTGCGGATGCAACGGGCTTGAACATCGCAGTACAAACAACAGACGACAGCACACTTGAAGGCCGTGAGACCTTCCAGATCAGTGGTCAGACTAGCAGCATGACAGCTGCGAACACGGCGACAGGTACCATCGTTGATGACGGTACCGGCCCAGGTCCAAACCCAGACAATGATACCCCAGTGATCAGCATCGCAGATGCTAGTCAAAATGAAGGTGACGTTCTTACCTTCAATGCGACGCTGACGGGTACAGCAACTCAGGCATACGACGTTGATCTAGCGTTGAGCGACTCGAACCCACTCTCAGCAGAAGCGGGTGTGGATTACACCAATGCGATGACAGTTACAGTTGTCGGTGGTGCGCAGAATGGTCAGACACTGACCCTATCTGGCAGCACGGTGACAGTCCCAGCAGATGCGACAGGCTTAAATGTATCAGTACAGACGACAGCGGATATCCCTTTTGAGGGTGTTGAAACATTTAATATTAGTGGTCAAACGAGCAGCATGGCTGTAGCTGATATAGCTATTGGTAGCATTGTTGACGGAGGAGCACCCGTTGTAACTATTTCTGATGCTACACAGGAGGAAGGAAGTACACTGGTATTTAATGCTTCTTTTGCTGGCGTTTCTGTTGTTGATTACGACGTTGATCTAGCGTTGAGCGACTCGAACCCACTCTCAGCAGAAGCAGGTGTGGATTACACCAATGCGATGACAGTGACCGTTGTCGGTGGTGCACAGAACGGTCAGACACTGACCCTATCTGGCAGCACGGTGACAGTCCCAGCAGATGCAACGGGTCTAAGCATTGCGGTAGCAACAACCAGCGATGACACACTTGAAGGCGCAGAGACCTTCCAGATCAGCGGTCAGACAAGCAGCATGACAGCCGCTAACACAGCGACAGGTACTATCACAGATGATGGCACCGGTACAGACGGTGATGATCCAGGTTCAGATGTTGATAACGACACACCTGTGATCAGCATTGCGGATGCTGAGCAGAACGAAGGCGATGTCCTAACTTTCAATGCAACGCTAACGGGTGATGCAGAGATTGCTTACGATGTTGATCTAGCATTGAGCGACTCGAACCCACTCTCAGCAGAAGCGGGTGTGGATTACACCAATGCGATGACAGTGACCGTTGTCGGTGGTGCGCAGAACGGCCAGACCCTAACGCTAAGCGGAAGTACAGTGACAGTCCCTGCGGATGCAACGGGCTTGAACATCGCAGTACAAACAACAGACGACAGCACACTTGAAGGCCGTGAGACCTTCCAGATCAGTGGTCAGACTAGCAGCATGACAGCTGCGAACACGGCGACAGGTACCATCGTTGATGACGGTACCGGCCCAGGTCCAAACCCAGACAATGATACCCCAGTGATCAGCATCACTGATGCGACGCAGGAAGAGGGCAGCACGCTGACCTTCGATGCGACGCTGACAGGTACAGCAACTCAGGCATATGACGTTGATCTAGCGTTGAGTGACTCTAACCCACTCTCAGCAGAAGCAGGTGTGGATTACACCAATGCGATGACAGTGACCGTTGTCGGTGGTGCACAGAACGGTCAGACACTGACCCTATCTGGCAGCACGGTAACAGTCCCAGCAGATGCAACGGGTCTAAGCATTGCGGTAGCAACAACCAGCGATGACACACTTGAAGGCGCAGAGACCTTCCAGATCAGCGGTCAGACAAGCAGCATGACAGCCGCTAACACAGCGACAGGTACTATCACAGATGATGGCACCGGTACAGACGGTGATGATCCAGGTTCAGATGTTGATAACGACACACCTGTGATCAGCATTGCGGATGCTGAGCAGAACGAAGGCGATGTCCTAACTTTCAATGCAACGCTAACGGGTGATGCAGAGATTGCATACGATGTTGATCTAGCATTGAGCGACTCTAACCCACTCTCAGCAGAAGCGGGTGTGGATTACACCAATGCGATGACAGTGACCGTTGTCGGTGGTGCGCAGAACGGCCAGACCCTAACGCTAAGCGGAAGTACAGTGACAGTCCCTGCGGATGCAACGGGCTTGAACATCGCAGTACAAACAACAGATGACAGCACACTTGAAGGCCGTGAGACCTTCCAGATCAGTGGTCAGACTAGCAGCATGACAGCTGCGAACACGGCGACAGGTACCATCGTTGATGACGGTACCGGCCCAGGTCCAAACCCAGACAATGATACCCCAGTGATCAGCATCACTGATGCGACGCAGGAAGAGGGCAGCACGCTGACCTTCGATGCGACGCTGACAGGTACAGCAACTCAGGCATATGACGTTGATCTAGCGTTGAGTGACTCTAACCCACTCTCAGCAGAAGCAGGTGTGGATTACACCAATGCGATGACAGTGACCGTTGTCGGTGGTGCACAGAACGGTCAGACACTGACCCTATCTGGCAGCACGGTAACAGTCCCAGCAGATGCAACGGGTCTAAGCATTGCGGTAGCAACAACCAGCGATGACACACTTGAAGGCGCAGAGACCTTCCAGATCAGCGGTCAGACAAGCAGCATGACAGCCGCTAACACAGCGACAGGTACTATCACAGATGATGGCACCGGTACAGACGGTGATGATCCAGGTTCAGATGTTGATAACGACACACCTGTGATCAGCATTGCGGATGCTGAGCAGAACGAAGGCGATGTCCTAACTTTCAATGCAACGCTAACGGGTGATGCAGAGATTGCATACGATGTTGATCTAGCATTGAGCGACTCTAACCCACTCTCAGCAGAAGCGGGTGTGGATTACACCAATGCGATGACAGTGACCGTTGTCGGTGGTGCGCAGAACGGCCAGACCCTAACGCTAAGCGGAAGTACAGTGACAGTCCCTGCGGATGCAACGGGCTTGAACATCGCAGTACAAACAACAGATGACAGCACACTTGAAGGCCGTGAGACCTTCCAGATCAGTGGTCAGACTAGCAGCATGACAGCTGCGAACACGGCGACAGGTACCATCGTTGATGACGGTACCGGCCCAGGTCCAAACCCAGACAATGATACCCCAGTGATCAGCATCACTGATGCGACGCAGGAAGAGGGCAGCACGCTGACCTTCGATGCGACGCTGACAGGTACAGCAACTCAGGCATATGACGTTGATCTAGCGTTGAGTGACTCTAACCCACTCTCAGCAGAAGCAGGTGTGGATTACACCAATGCGATGACAGTGACCGTTGTCGGTGGTGCACAGAACGGTCAGACACTGACCCTATCTGGCAGCACGGTAACAGTCCCAGCAGATGCAACGGGTCTAAGCATTGCGGTAGCAACAACCAGCGATGACACACTTGAAGGCGCAGAGACCTTCCAGATCAGCGGTCAGACAAGCAGCATGACAGCCGCTAACACAGCGACAGGTACTATCACAGATGATGGCACCGGTACAGACGGTGATGATCCAGGTTCAGATGTTGATAACGACACACCTGTGATCAGCATTGCGGATGCAGAGCAGAACGAAGGCGATGTGCTAACTTTCAATGCAACGCTAACGGGTGATGCAGAGATTGCATACGATGTTGATCTAGCATTGAGCGACTCGAACCCACTCTCAGCAGAAGCGGGTGTGGATTACACCAATGCGATGACAGTGACCGTTGTCGGTGGTGCGCAGAACGGCCAGACCCTAACGCTAAGCGGAAGTACAGTGACAGTCCCTGCGGATGCAACGGGCTTGAACATCGCAGTACAAACAACAGACGACAGCACACTTGAAGGCCGTGAGACCTTCCAGATCAGTGGTCAGACTAGCAGCATGACAGCTGCGAACACGGCGACAGGTACCATCGTTGATGACGGTACCGGCCCAGGTCCAAACCCAGACAATGATACCCCAGTGATCAGCATCACTGATGCGACGCAGGAAGAGGGCAGCACGCTGACCTTCGATGCGACGCTGACAGGTACAGCAACTCAGGCATATGACGTTGATCTAGCGTTGAGTGACTCTAACCCACTCTCAGCAGAAGCAGGTGTGGATTACACCAATGCGATGACAGTGACCGTTGTCGGTGGTGCACAGAACGGTCAGACACTGACCCTATCTGGCAGCACGGTAACAGTCCCAGCAGATGCAACGGGTCTAAGCATTGCGGTAGCAACAACCAGCGATGACACACTTGAAGGCGCAGAGACCTTCCAGATCAGCGGTCAGACAAGCAGCATGACAGCCGCTAACACAGCGACAGGTACTATCACAGATGATGGCACCGGTACAGACGGTGATGATCCAGGTTCAGATGTTGATAACGACACACCTGTGATCAGCATTGCGGATGCAGAGCAGAACGAAGGCGATGTGCTAACTTTCAATGCAACGCTAACGGGTGATGCAGAGATTGCATACGATGTTGATCTAGCATTGAGCGACTCGAACCCACTCTCAGCAGAAGCGGGTGTGGATTACACCAATGCGATGACAGTGACCGTTGTCGGTGGTGCGCAGAACGGCCAGACCCTAACGCTAAGCGGAAGTACAGTGACAGTCCCTGCGGATGCAACGGGCTTGAACATCGCAGTACAAACAACAGATGACAGCACACTTGAAGGCCGTGAGACCTTCCAGATCAGTGGTCAGACTAGCAGCATGACAGCTGCGAACACGGCGACAGGTACCATCGTTGATGACGGTACCGGCCCAGGTCCAAACCCAGACAATGATACCCCAGTGATCAGCATCACTGATGCGACGCAGGAAGAGGGCAGCACGCTGACCTTCGATGCGACGCTGACAGGTACAGCAACTCAGGCATATGACGTTGATCTAGCGTTGAGTGACTCTAACCCACTCTCAGCAGAAGCAGGTGTGGATTACACCAATGCGATGACAGTGACCGTTGTCGGTGGTGCACAGAACGGTCAGACACTGACCCTATCTGGCAGCACGGTAACAGTCCCAGCAGATGCAACGGGTCTAAGCATTGCGGTAGCAACAACCAGCGATGACACACTTGAAGGCGCAGAGACCTTCCAGATCAGCGGTCAGACAAGCAGCATGACAGCCGCTAACACAGCGACAGGTACTATCACAGATGATGGCACCGGTACAGACGGTGATGATCCAGGTTCAGATGTTGATAACGACACACCTGTGATCAGCATTGCGGATGCAGAGCAGAACGAAGGCGATGTGCTAACTTTCAATGCAACGCTAACGGGTGATGCAGAGATTGCATACGATGTTGATCTAGCATTGAGCGACTCGAACCCACTCTCAGCAGAAGCGGGTGTGGATTACACCAATGCGATGACAGTGACCGTTGTCGGTGGTGCGCAGAACGGCCAGACCCTAACGCTAAGCGGAAGTACAGTGACAGTCCCTGCGGATGCAACGGGCTTGAACATCGCAGTACAAACAACAGACGACAGCACACTTGAAGGCCGTGAGACCTTCCAGATCAGTGGTCAGACTAGCAGCATGACAGCTGCGAACACGGCGACAGGTACCATCGTTGATGACGGTACCGGCCCAGGTCCAAACCCAGACAATGATACCCCAGTGATCAGCATCACTGATGCGACGCAGGAAGAGGGCAGCACGCTGACCTTCGATGCGACGCTGACAGGTACAGCAACTCAGGCATATGACGTTGATCTAGCGTTGAGTGACTCTAACCCACTCTCAGCAGAAGCAGGTGTGGATTACACCAATGCGATGACAGTGACCGTTGTCGGTGGTGCACAGAACGGTCAGACACTGACCCTATCTGGCAGCACGGTAACAGTCCCAGCAGATGCAACGGGCTTAAGTATTGCAGTAGCAACAACCAGCGATGACACGCTTGAAGGCGCAGAGACCTTCCAGATCAGCGGTCAGACAAGCAGCATGACAGCCGCTAATACAGCGACAGGTACTATCACAGATGATGGCACCGGCACCGATGGCGATGATCCGGGTTCAGATGTCGATAACGACACGCCAGTGATCAGTATTGCTGATGCTATTCAGGTTGAAGGTGATGTGCTAACTTTCAATGCAACGCTAACGGGTGATGCAGAGATTGCATACGATGTTGATCTAGCATTGAGCGACTCGAACCCACTCTCAGCAGAAGCGGGTGTGGATTACACCAATGCGATGACAGTGACCGTTGTCGGAGGTGCGCAGAACGGCCAGACCTTAACGCTAAGCGGAAGTACAGTGACAGTCCCTGCGGATGCAACGGGCTTGAACATTGCAGTACAAACAACTTCTGACGGTGTTTTTGAAGGTGCAGAGACCTTCCAGATCAGTGGTCAGACTAGCAGCATGACTGCAGCAGATACTGCGACAGGTACTATTACCGACACTGGCGCTCCAGTAATTACAATTTCCGATGCAACACAAGAAGAGGGTAGTACCCTAACTTTCAATGCTGTATTGGTAGGCTCGGCAGTTGCTGATTATGACGTAGATTTGACGTTGAGCGACTCGAACCCACTCTCAGCAGAAGCAGGTGTGGATTACACCAATGCGATGACAGTGACCGTTGTCGGTGGTGCGCAGAACGGTCAGACACTGACCCTATCTGGCAGCACGGTAACAGTCCCAGCAGATGCAACGGGCTTAAGTATTGCAGTAGCAACAACCAGCGATGACACACTTGAAGGCGCAGAGACCTTCCAGATCAGCGGTCAGACAAGCAGCATGACAGCCGCTAATACAGCGACAGGTACTATCACAGATGATGGCACCGGTACAGACGGTGATGATCCAGGTTCAGATGTTGATAACGACACACCTGTGATCAGCATTGCGGATGCAGAGCAGAACGAAGGCGATGTCCTAACTTTCAATGCAACGCTAACGGGTGATGCAGAGATTGCATACGATGTTGATCTAGCATTGAGCGACTCTAACCCACTCTCAGCAGAAGCGGGTGTGGATTACACCAATGCGATGACAGTGACCGTTGTCGGTGGTGCGCAGAACGGCCAGACCCTAACGCTAAGCGGAAGTACAGTGACAGTCCCTGCGGATGCAACGGGCTTGAACATCGCAGTACAAACAACAGATGACAGCACACTTGAAGGCCGTGAGACCTTCCAGATCAGTGGTCAGACTAGCAGCATGACAGCTGCGAACACGGCGACAGGTACCATCGTTGATGACGGTACCGGCCCAGGTCCAAACCCAGACAATGATACCCCAGTGATCAGCATCACTGATGCGACGCAGGAAGAGGGCAGCACGCTGACCTTCGATGCGACGCTGACAGGTACAGCAACTCAGGCATATGACGTTGATCTAGCGTTGAGTGACTCTAACCCACTCTCAGCAGAAGCAGGTGTGGATTACACCAATGCGATGACAGTGACCGTTGTCGGTGGTGCACAGAACGGTCAGACACTGACCCTATCTGGCAGCACGGTAACAGTCCCAGCAGATGCAACGGGTCTAAGCATTGCGGTAGCAACAACCAGCGATGACACACTTGAAGGCGCAGAGACCTTCCAGATCAGCGGTCAGACAAGCAGCATGACAGCCGCTAACACAGCGACAGGTACTATCACAGATGATGGCACCGGTACAGACGGTGATGATCCAGGTTCAGATGTTGATAACGACACACCTGTGATCAGCATTGCGGATGCTGAGCAGAACGAAGGCGATGTCCTAACTTTCAATGCAACGCTAACGGGTGATGCAGAGATTGCATACGATGTTGATCTAGCATTGAGCGACTCTAACCCACTCTCAGCAGAAGCGGGTGTGGATTACACCAATGCGATGACAGTGACCGTTGTCGGTGGTGCGCAGAACGGCCAGACCCTAACGCTAAGCGGAAGTACAGTGACAGTCCCTGCGGATGCAACGGGCTTGAACATCGCAGTACAAACAACAGATGACAGCACACTTGAAGGCCGTGAGACCTTCCAGATCAGTGGTCAGACTAGCAGCATGACAGCTGCGAACACGGCGACAGGTACCATCGTTGATGACGGTACCGGCCCAGGTCCAAACCCAGACAATGATACCCCAGTGATCAGCATCACTGATGCGACGCAGGAAGAGGGCAGCACGCTGACCTTCGATGCGACGCTGACAGGTACAGCAACTCAGGCATATGACGTTGATCTAGCGTTGAGTGACTCTAACCCACTCTCAGCAGAAGCAGGTGTGGATTACACCAATGCGATGACAGTGACCGTTGTCGGTGGTGCACAGAACGGTCAGACACTGACCCTATCTGGCAGCACGGTAACAGTCCCAGCAGATGCAACGGGTCTAAGCATTGCGGTAGCAACAACCAGCGATGACACACTTGAAGGCGCAGAGACCTTCCAGATCAGCGGTCAGACAAGCAGCATGACAGCCGCTAACACAGCGACAGGTACTATCACAGATGATGGCACCGGTACAGACGGTGATGATCCAGGTTCAGATGTTGATAACGACACACCTGTGATCAGCATTGCGGATGCTGAGCAGAACGAAGGCGATGTCCTAACTTTCAATGCAACGCTAACGGGTGATGCAGAGATTGCATACGATGTTGATCTAGCATTGAGCGACTCTAACCCACTCTCAGCAGAAGCGGGTGTGGATTACACCAATGCGATGACAGTGACCGTTGTCGGTGGTGCGCAGAACGGCCAGACCCTAACGCTAAGCGGAAGTACAGTGACAGTCCCTGCGGATGCAACGGGCTTGAACATCGCAGTACAAACAACAGATGACAGCACACTTGAAGGCCGTGAGACCTTCCAGATCAGTGGTCAGACTAGCAGCATGACAGCTGCGAACACGGCGACAGGTACCATCGTTGATGACGGTACCGGCCCAGGTCCAAACCCAGACAATGATACCCCAGTGATCAGCATCACTGATGCGACGCAGGAAGAGGGCAGCACGCTGACCTTCGATGCGACGCTGACAGGTACAGCAACTCAGGCATATGACGTTGATCTAGCGTTGAGTGACTCTAACCCACTCTCAGCAGAAGCAGGTGTGGATTACACCAATGCGATGACAGTGACCGTTGTCGGTGGTGCACAGAACGGTCAGACACTGACCCTATCTGGCAGCACGGTAACAGTCCCAGCAGATGCAACGGGTCTAAGCATTGCGGTAGCAACAACCAGCGATGACACACTTGAAGGCGCAGAGACCTTCCAGATCAGCGGTCAGACAAGCAGCATGACAGCCGCTAACACAGCGACAGGTACTATCACAGATGATGGCACCGGTACAGACGGTGATGATCCAGGTTCAGATGTTGATAACGACACACCTGTGATCAGCATTGCGGATGCTGAGCAGAACGAAGGCGATGTCCTAACTTTCAATGCAACGCTAACGGGTGATGCAGAGATTGCATACGATGTTGATCTAGCATTGAGCGACTCTAACCCACTCTCAGCAGAAGCGGGTGTGGATTACACCAATGCGATGACAGTGACCGTTGTCGGTGGTGCGCAGAACGGCCAGACCCTAACGCTAAGCGGAAGTACAGTGACAGTCCCTGCGGATGCAACGGGCTTGAACATCGCAGTACAAACAACAGATGACAGCACACTTGAAGGCCGTGAGACCTTCCAGATCAGTGGTCAGACTAGCAGCATGACAGCTGCGAACACGGCGACAGGTACCATCGTTGATGACGGTACCGGCCCAGGTCCAAACCCAGACAATGATACCCCAGTGATCAGCATCACTGATGCGACGCAGGAAGAGGGCAGCACGCTGACCTTCGATGCGACGCTGACAGGTACAGCAACTCAGGCATATGACGTTGATCTAGCGTTGAGTGACTCTAACCCACTCTCAGCAGAAGCAGGTGTGGATTACACCAATGCGATGACAGTGACCGTTGTCGGTGGTGCACAGAACGGTCAGACACTGACCCTATCTGGCAGTACGGTAACAGTCCCTGCAGACGCAACAGGCCTGAGCATTGCGGTAGCAACAACCGAAGATGGTGTAGTAGAGCCGTCTGAAACGTTTGAGATCAGTGGCCAGACCAGCAGCATGACAGTAGCTGGTACTGCAACAGGTACTATTATTGATGACGATCATGCTCCTGTAGCTGTTGATGATCCCGGCTTTATTGCTGGCGGGTTAGCTTCGGAATATTATGGTTATCGTGAAGGTGTTGATGGCGGTAACTTAACGAGTGTCCAGCAAGTTAAAGACTATGTTGCGGCTAACAATGCAGAGATAACTTTCACGTCCACTCGTATCAATTACGGCTATGCCGATACGAATAACAATAACCGCTATGACAGTGGTGAAGTTGTTGGTACGGGTAATTTGGCTGACAGTGTTGCTTCCGGTGGTGGGGTACCGACTCATTTAGTTGAATTCCTTAAGCAAGATGCGGGTTCAATTCAAGGAGCTAGTACGCAGGCGGCAACAGACGGCGTTATCCACATGTCAGGTGTTATTGATATACCTGCAGGCGGTACCTATACCTTTGATGTCCAGCACGATGATGGTTTTGTCATCTATGTTGATGGTGTAGATATTTTTAACTATGACAATATCACTCCTCCAACGGAATCGATTAAAAGTGTAGATTTAACTGGCGGTAAACACACGGTTGAAGTTTTCTATTGGGATCAAGCCGGGAACTATGTTTTTGATCTACAGTTATTGGATGCTAGTGATAACAATGTATGGGTTTCTCAAAATCTATCTACGCCGATTTCTTCTACTATTGTTACAACTGAAGAAACACCGATTATAATTGACTTAGATGATAATGATTCCGACGTAGATGGTGATCTAGATCCATCTTCAATTGTTATCCAGTCTAATCCAGCTAATGGCAGTGTGGTTGTTCACAATGATGGCACTGTTACATATACACCAAACTTGGATTTTTATGGTGTTGATACATTTACTTATACCATTAAGGATCTTGCAGGCAATGAATCTAATGTCGCAACCGTGACGGTAGCGGTAAATGCTGTTAATGATATTCCGCAGCTTTCTGTTCAAGGGCCTTTAAATGTTTCTGAAGAAGCAATCCCATCTATAGGTGCTCGAGAAGCAGATGATGCGGCTGATACTTCTACTGAATCAGGTGTCGTAACCATTATTGACCCTGATAATTCTGATTTTGTTATCAGTTTGACTGGGCCCGCTGGTGTTACTACTTCTGGTGGTGATGCTGTAACTTGGACTTGGGTAGAAGATACAAATCCAGCAAATGGCATTCAAGGTGTATTAACGGGTATAAACAGTGTTACTGGAACTGATGTTGCAACCGTTGTGTTGAATGATACCGTTAGTAATGGCAATGGAAATTACACAGCGCAGTATGACGTAAGTCTTTTAGCTGGTATTGATCATGATTCCGGTAATGGCGAGAATAATGAGCAATTGGTTTTCACTGCGAGTGTATCTGACCAGCGTGCAGCGCCACAATCAATAGATCTCGTTGTAAACGTGGAAGATGATACTAGTGCAGGCTTTGATATTAATCAGGACTTGCTAGGTAATCAGGATACAGTCACAACCAACCTGATCCTTACTATCGACCGTTCAGGTAGTATGGGCAATAATTTCTATGGCGATAACCTCTATTACTTAGAAATTGCTCGTGATGCTTTGAAGCAGCTAATTAGTTCTGCAGATGATGCCGGTAACGTGAACGTTATGATTACCGACTTCTCAAGTAACACCAGAAATAGTGGTTGGTTGGTTGATGATGTTGATGCGGCTGTTGCATATCTTGATGGGTTAATTGCTAGCGGCGGAACTCGCTACGATGCAGCACTTAATGAAACCATTTCTGAGTTTACTAGTGTTACTCCACCGCCTGCTGATCAGACGTTCTCTTATTTTGTAACTGATGGTTTGCCTAACAATGGCTATGGTGTGGATAACACTGTTACTTATACTGAGGGAGGCACTACATACAATGGTGCTACTGCATGGCAAGAATTCCTAGGCGATAACAATGTCTCAGAATCTTATGCAATCGGTATTGGTAATGTACTGAGTAACAGTAGTTCTGCGGTTAATCACCTTAACGACATTGCTTATGCAACTGATAGTGGTTACGTTAATGCCAATAACAGTAATACTGCTGAAGAAAATACAATTATTCTGTCAAATCCGAATGATTTGGCTGACTCATTGTTAGAAGCATTTAGCAGTGATTCTATTGGAGGCACTGTATCAAGTAGTCTGGGTACTTCCGGTAGCAGCGGTTTCGTAATGGGGGCAGATGGTGGTGATCTTACATCGATCACTATCGATGGCCATACCTACACTTATGAAAATTCTACAGTGTCCAAACCATCGGGTAGTCCTGGTGTTATTAGCGGTACTTCATTGACCGTAGCAACAACATTGGGAGGTAATTTTACTCTTAACTTTGCGACTGGCTCATATAGCTACCAGATTACGGTAACTACTGCATTGCTTGGTGCGCAAGAAATGTTTGCAGTTACTGCTGTGGATGCTGATGGTGATACTGCTTCGTTGAATATGACGTTCGATATAGACTTTACGGCAGCGCTTGATGCTAACCGTGATATTGTCTTAACGAATATCAATGATGGTTCGCCTGTTGTTATTCCGACAGTCGCATTGATGCATAACGATAAAGTGGATGATACGAATATAACTGCGGTAAGTGATGCTGTTGGCGGATCTGTTTCTGCTACTCAAACTGAGGTTACATTTGATCCTAGTGGTTCACCTTCAAGTTTGACGGAAGTGAGCTTCCATTACACCTTAGGAACCGCTCCTAATACAGATTCTACGGAAGTAGATATCAATGCTAGCAACGGCTCTACTATTACGGGTACAGATGCTGATGAAATTCTTATTGGTGGTGCTGGTAATGACACCTTAATCGGTGGCGCAGGAAGTGACGCTCTTGTGGGCGGTGCTGGTAATGACATATTAACGGGTGGAGATGATGACGACCTGTTTGTATGGTCTAAATCTGATTTGGGTACTGGTGGTACTATTGCTGCGGATCAAATTACTGATTTTGATACATCAGAAAATGATGTGATTGATCTTTCGGATGTACTGTCTGATGGATCTCATACCATCGATGCAGTCATGAACAGTGGTCATCTTCAGCTTACTATCACCGATACTTCATCAAATCAGGTTGTACAAACCGTTGATGTGAATAACCTATCGGTTGGCAGTGATGCAGAAGCACAGAATCTTCTGAATACCTTACTTACTAACAATAATATCGATGATGGAATTGTCTAATCACGATAGATAAGTAGTTGAGTATAAAAAGCACCCATTATGGGTGCTTTTTTTTATCTAAAATTCTGCCGATTCAATAGGATAGCTTTTCTTGATTTTTGAACGGGCTTTACCCCTTATCCCAGTGCGATTTTTCCGTTAGAATCGGTGGCTATTATTTGAAAAATAACACTGCGGATAAACGCTGAATGCTGTTTAACAAACTCCCTGATGACTTGTTTTTGCCTTTGTCGGGTCAAAATAGGCAAGTTTACCAGGCTGTACTAATTTCTTTAGCTGACTTGTTCTTTGATGAAGATCTAGTCGACCCTTTCGTTCCAAAAGATCTCGTACGCTCGACGATAGAGAGTGCTGTTGTTCGCCTAGGCGTGCGTCGTTGGGAACCTGAAGAGGGTGACACGGAGGAAGAGTTACAAGATGTTCCTCGTTCTACCGCTGAATATACGAGCCGTATTTACCGACGTTTAGTGGTCACCGGTTGGTTAGAAGAGGAGCAGCGTATCTATCGCACTTATGTTCTTCTTTCTCCAGCGAATAGTTTCTTACTACGAACATTAGTCTCAATTTCTAATTTAGAAAAGCGTAGCTATGGTGGCGCCGTACTGAATGTCTTGAGTTCACTAGAGTCAGCGATTAATGATCCTCAAGGGCGTGGTATTACGCTCTCTGAAGCGGCTCAAACCGCGTCTGATTTTAGTGCACACTTAACAGATATGATGCTTGGTTTGCGTGAGCTTAAAATTAATCTATCGTTGACCAATAATCCGCAAGAGATAGTTCGTAATTTCTTTGATAGGTTTGTAGAGCATATACTTGTCTCTGACTACAAAACCTTAAAGACAAAAAACAATCCGTTCCGTTTTCGTCAGCAGATTCTGTCTCATCTACGTGATCTTCAGTTTGATACCTTGAAACTCGAACAGTTGATTATTCACTATCAAGAGCAGTTTGAAGTGGATATACATGATGCTGAAGCGCGTGTTCATCAGCATATTAATCGCATTATCCGAATATTTGAGTCAGTCGATCAGCGTTTAGCAACGATCGATGATTTCCGCTACCGCTTAGAAAAACGTGTATCGGATACCGTTCGGTATATGGATAAAACCACTCCAGGTATGGCTTCACGCTTATCTCGTGTTATCGCTGACATCGCGAAAAAGGATGGCCGTGAGATACCTCGTGTTAAAACATTAGAAACGGTTGGCTTCTTAGCGCCGGGCAGTGTTCGTGCGCCTGTTAAACGCCGGACTACTGCTGAACCAAGAGTTATTACTAAGCAAGAGATTGATCCTAAAGTACTTCATTTACGTCAGTTATTTAAAGAATATAAAGAGCGTAGAGAGGTTAAAATCGATCGTGTTGAGGCTTATTTAGAGCGGCATTTAATGGGTCGTGATATGGCAAATGCGAAAGATTTTGAAATAGATTCAATAGAAGATTACATCTGTTTTAGTTACATCAGACATATGAAGTCCATGGGCAAAAAAGCGAGAAAAACCAGCGAACGCTACGATATCAGTTTTCAAGAAAACTACGTGAGTGTTGCCGATATGGTTGAATGTCGGGACTTTTGCATAACAAGAAAAGATCATTCAAAGGACGTTTTAAATGCTAGGTGATCTGCAGAAAATTATCGGTCGTAGTGATCAGTATCAAGCGAGTGATTTTAGCCGAGCAGCCAATCAGTTGCTAACAAATCAGTTCCTCTATGCGGAACGTCCAGGGCATCGAGAAAGTTACTTCTTAGTGTCGTCCCACGTAGATTATTTTACCAATCTATTTGAGGCGATTGGCTGGACGTTTGTTCACCAGCCTGATGAAGCTTACATGGGTATATTGCCAAAAGGCGAAGAGCGCTTTATGCGTTTACGTTTAGATGAATCCTTGTTGCTGCTTTGTATTCGTCAGCAATATGAGCAGCGTTTGGAAAGCTTTGAAGTTGAAGCAGGACAAGCCTATACCAGTACAGATGATCTTTTAACACTGTATGAAAACCTGACGCGCAAAGAGATTCCTAACGAAACGCGCCTAAAAGAGATATTGTCTCTGTTTTCACGACACGGTGTTATTGAGCGTGGTAAACCGGATGAGATGGACCCTAAAAACATCCCATTAAAAATTAATCCGGTGATCCGTCAAGTGGTTGTGGAGGACTTTATCCGCCAGCTTGAAGGTTTATGTGATCCTGAAGAGCAAGAAAATGAAGCGTTGCTCGAGGTTTCACTCGATGATGAGGTCACTGCCGAAGCGAGAGTGACGCCTTCTAATGAGATAGAAAGTGCAGAACCTGTTGATAACAATGATGATGTGGAACAAGAGTCCTCAGAAGAGCAAAACGCTAAGCCTGAAACGGATACAGTTTTAACTGATGAAAGAAATGCTGATGAAGAAGAGGTAACTGCACAATGAAGCAGCTAAACCGCATTATCATGGTTAACTGGTATGTATTGGGTGCAGTTGAAATTCCAATTAAAGGCAATGTCGCAGTTGTTGGTCCAAATGGCTCAGGTAAATCTTCATTACTAGATGCGATTCAAACTGTTCTGATGGGTGGTAACAAGCGTCATTTAAGCTTCAATGCTTCTGCCGGCGAGAAGAGTGAACGTAGCCTTCGTACTTATTGTCTAGGTTTCTTGGACGACGATGGAAAAAAGAATACTGCTCGCCAAGATTCCCTGTGTTACTTAGCGCTCAGTTTTTTTGATACTGAAACGTTAAAAGAAACTACCGTTGGCGTAGCGATCAGTGCTTCCACAGCATCGGCTGATGAAGACGTGTTGGGACGGTTTATCCTGCCTGACTGTGCTGTTACTTTAGATGACTTTACCGAAAAAACCGGTGAAGGTCGGTTACCAAAGTCCTGGGATCATGTGCGTGGACATTTGTTAAAACAATGCCCAGAGATGATTTTGGAGAAACGTTCTAGTCGATTTGTGCGTGAGCTTGTAACTCAACTGAGTTATGACCCCCAGATGCCAAACGATGATGATAAGTTCGTTAAGAACTTTAAGAACGCGTTAAAGTTTGTCCCTATCGACAGCCCTACACGTTTTATCCGCGAATTTGTTTTGGATGAAAATATTGTACATGTGGGGGCGTTTCGTAAGTCGCTAGATGAATATCGTGCGATGGAAACGAAAACCCGTGAAGTCGCTAATCGCATTGGTGAACTTGAGAAAGTACAAGAGCTTTGCAATGGCATACAACGTAATGTCAAAAATGCGGCCGAATACGAATGGGTTGTTCATGAAACGCGCTTTGAAAATGCAGACCTTAAAAAAGAGGATGCAGCAGAGCGTTTAGATGACAACCAAGAGAAAGAGATTGAGCTGCAAAAGGATCTGGAAGGTAAAAGCGAAGAGCTTAACCAGATTATGCAGAATTTAGCGGATGCGCGAGCAGAGCTAAATACTTCAGATTCAGCGCATAAAGTGAAGGCGCTTGAGTCCTCTATTACTGCAAAAACCCATGAGGTAAATGTTGTAAAAGAGCGGATTCAAGGGGTGTACAACTTGATGCGTACTACGGTCAGTTTTGCTGAAAATAGTGAGCTTCTACCAGAAAAGTTTGTGCCTGTTGTCGAGCAGTGTGTTGAGCAGTGGCGATCTGGTCAAGATATCATGGCGGATCTCTGGCCTCAGTCTCCAGTTGAGGTTGATAATGTGCTCGATAACCTTAAACGTCAGGTTGAAGGTGTACGCCGAGAAGTCGCGCGTCGTTATGAGCATTCTGTTATCCGTATAAACGAACTGCGTTCAGATATACAGAATCAGAAGAGTGCCGTTGAATCGCTAAGACAAGGACACGCGCCTGTTCGTCGCAATACCCGTGAGCTGATGGAACTGCTTCAAGAATACGGTATTGAATCAACACCTATCTGTGAGTTAGCCGATATTAATGATGATAAATGGCGTATCGCTATAGAGTCGTTTTTAGGTGCACGTCGTGAAGCGTTGATCGTTGATCCTGATCGAGTCAAAGAGGCGATCACACTGTATCGACGTAAAGGTCGTCATCTAAAAGGTTGTCGTATCGTTAACACGACCAAATCAGGTGAATGGTTGAGTCGCTATAAAGCGGGGTCGCTTGCGCACTTCATTGATACTGATAATGATCATGCTCGTGCCTATATGAACCGTGCTTTAGGCGGCGTGATGGCCGTTGAAACAGAAACTGAGTTATTACGTCATGAAAGAGCGCTGACATACGATTGTATGTTGCAGACAGAAGGCTCAACGACTTCGATCAATGAACAACAGCCAATCATGGGAATTCGTCGTCGATCTGATCAGGCTGCCTTGCAAGGCAAGCAGGTTGATCAGTTAGTTACGGAGTTTACGCAATTAGGTAAGAACCATGATGCGCTTGAGAAGCTTAGAGATGCGTTGATTACGCTGAATAACGGTTTGGATAACGTTAATGAGCGAGTGTTTGATTTAGTCAATCAGCGAGAACAGCTAACGACTGAAATCGATGGCCAACGTCAAGCGATTACAGATCTCCGTAACCAAGATGATACGGGCATCCAGCAGCGTATTGCTGATTGTGTTGCAGAGCAGAAAGAAACCGAACAGATGCAGCGTACTCTAATGGATAAGCTGCAGAAAGTTCGAACGTCTATCATTAAAGACAATGCAGCATTAGAAGTACTAAGCCAAGAGCTAGAAGAGCACGCGGCGGCACGAACAGTTTGTGAAGGCAATCCTGATTACGATGCTCAGTCTGCGCAAGAAAAACGCGATTATTTGGATGAAAGTTGTTTGGGCGAGCTAGAGCGAATTATTTTTGAAGCGGCAAAGAAAGCCCAATCTGAACTTTCATTGCACGAGAAAAAGAAAAACGCTGTGCGAGATGGTGTGGCGCAGTATAAAGCTAAATACCATGGTGGCGGTTTAAGTCATCAACAGCTAGATAAAGTGACACCAGATTCAACCCATGAAGAGCTATCTGCTTTTGTTGATGAAACCGTTCAAGCATTAAAAGATTCAGAGTTAGCTAATTATAGCCAGAAAGCAGAGAGAGCTCGTTTAGAAGCTGAAACCGCTTTCCGGTCAGACTTTGTCGCGCATTTGAATGATCAAATTAACAAAATTAAAGATCTAATACGTGAATTGAATCAGCATTTGAAAGGGCGACCATTCCATAAGGAGATGTATAGCTTTGAGATGATGCCAAATCCTGAATTGAAAGATATTCTGGAGTTGGTCGAGGCATATACGCAAATGGATTCGGCAAATGTCGGTTCACTCTTTGATCTGAAGTTTGACAGTGAAAAACCACATAATGATGCGTTAACCAAAATCCATGAAGTACTTAAGGATGAAGGTGAGAGCAGCTTGTTACAAGATTACCGGAACTTCTATAACTTTGAATTGGTTGTAAAAGACCTAGATGGTAATCGCAAAACGACATTAACACAGCGTATTAAAACGGGTTCTGGTGGTGAGCATCAAGTGCCGTTTTATGTTGCGATAGCTGCTGCACAAGGTGCAACTTATCGTTTACGTGAAGGCAGTGATGGTAAGCCTTTAGGTGGCATGAGCTTGTCTGTTTTCGATGAAGCGTTTAACAAACTTGATTCTGAAAATACGGTTACTTCACTCGGCTTTATGAGTGATTTAGGCTTGCAGACAATTATTGCAGCACCGGATGAGAAGTATTCGTTATTGAGTTCATGTATGGATACGATTATTAACGTTTGCCGTGATGGCCGTGTGGTTGATCTGGATGTTGAATTTCCGACACTGCAAGGGCGAGAACTACTGAATTCCGATAATCCGTTAAAGATGATGGCTGCTTTAGAGGCCGAAGAGATGGCTGATCGTGCTGAGCAGGAAGAACCTCAGCCTGCTTAGGGATTAACCAACAATCAAAAGGTTCCTTCGGGAGCCTTTTTTTATGTTGAGTATTATTTAGCCGTGCTTTTTTTAAGTCGTGGTTTTGGCCATGCCAGTACCGGTTTTAGGCTGATAAAGGGCTGCTTTCCTCTGAATATATGCAAACGCCCTCCATGCATTTGGCCAATACATTGTTCTACAGGATCTAACAGAATAAGAGAGATCTCTTGAAGCGAAGGTGGTTCAAGATTGTTAGTGCGCTGCTGTTCTGATGGCAATAAGCGTTGCTCATTCTTAAGGCTTGAAAATTGCTGATGGCTGATCATTCGGTTAATGCTGACTGCATCCCAAATATCTGGCAGCGCTGCTAAGGGTTGTAAAATACCTATATTTGTTGGGGCAACAAGACAACGTTCACGGCTGAAATATTTACGAACGCTTAAATCTGTATGTGTTTTAAGTAAGGAGTTGTCACGGACATTGCTTCCAAACTCCATTTTTTCTAGGCCATCAATAATGGTATGGAGGTTCCAGTTGCAACCTTTTATAAGGCGCCATACAGGCTCCATACTCGTCCGTGATCCCAAACTATATTTGATGGCATCTTGAACGAGTGTGTTTTGGGGTAACAATGTTATTTTTAGGAATGTAGATTGGAAATCTAATAAACACTCTGGGGATGAGATAAAGCAATAGGGCGCTTCTCTTCGGCAAAAGGCCATCCATTCGTCACGTGTGTTGAGTTGTTCAAGTACAGGAATAATCACGTTATGGCCTAGAAAAAGTGCTGTTAGTTATACGGGTCAACAGTAGTAAGCTAAAAATCCACATTCAGTCAGTGTAAACTGCGCCTCTTTGCCCCTAGTCGGATCGTACTGACCTGTTATGATGGGTTTAATATGGCAAATGTAATGTTACCCGCGAGTATATCGAAAGCTAAGGATAAGAACCATGAAGTTACTAAACCGTTCAGCATTTGTCGTATTACCTAAAGCTCCTTTTGCTGAGTGGAGTAATCAACTCGATGTTGATGCTGACGGATTACACCAGTGCTTATCCCTCGAAGAGCAGCGA
Source organism: Neptuniibacter victor (assembly GCA_027943745.1). Taxonomy (GTDB): domain Bacteria; phylum Pseudomonadota; class Gammaproteobacteria; order Pseudomonadales; family Balneatricaceae; genus Neptuniibacter; species Neptuniibacter victor. Next base: position 1,179,537 of record AP025763.1, read on the forward strand.
CGAGAGGGAACAGTATACCTAATTGCTGAAGTTAGCTCTGATGCCGATTTTACTAAAGCACTTGCAGAGCATTGGTTACAAATATTTCAGAATGAGCTATCTGCGTGGGATGAGTTAGGCGATTGTTGGCCGCATAGTTTGAGCATTGATATGTTTAAAGAGTGGTTTGATGTATATCCTCAAATTATGGCGCTTGATCTTAGTAAACAACCGTTAATGTTGGCCAATTTAGACGATGTGTAAGTAGGGAGAAGTTAGATGGAACAACCGGTAAATCCTCATGGATTACAGATGCACCCTATGCGAGGTGCACTTTATAATGAGCTGCATTCACGCCCATTTCAGGTTATTCCTAGTCCTGCCCGTATTACCCATCTTGCTGTCATGTGCGATTCGGAAGAGAGCCTTCAACAGTTTGAGCATTTAAAAACACTGTACGAGCACTTCGGTCATTCTGTGCCCGAGGTTGATGAGCTTTGCTATCATGCGGATTTTGGCCAACTAAGGGTTCGCCGAGAAAAGCATATGGAATTTACAACCTACACCTTTATCAACACAGATATTGAGCAAGGTGGCAATCCTTTTGATGCGACAGGGTTAACGCCCCTACCAGAAGGTTGGTTGGCCAATATTCCAGGAACAGTGATATCTGCTTTCCATGTGTCTGTGGAGGATGCTCGGCAAACACATGAGCTAAACCTGCCTTTGGTAAAAAGGTTTTTTGAAGGGATGCGTTTGGTTGGTAGTAGCCCTCAAGATGGTGATGCCCGTGTTTGGACAACTTTCCAAATGCACAGTGACGGCTTTGGGCGATTCCTTATCTATAACAAACAGATGAGCGATAGTCAGTTAGGGCGTTTAACACAGAGAATTATGGAGATAGAGGTCTATCGTCTAATGTGTCTGCTATCTTTGCCTACCGCAAGAGATATCAGTCCCACCTTAGGAGCAATGGATCAACGTTTAGCCGATGTTACTGATCACCTTGCACATGCTTCAGAGATAGACGAACAGGCATTATTATCCCGCTTAACCGATATGGCCGCTTGGGTGGAAGATTGCCGTGCGCGGGCTACTTTCCGGTTTAGTGCAACTTATGCTTATCATGATCTCGTTATTAAACGCCTTGAAGAACTTCGTGAAGACGAAGTGTCAGGCCATTTAACGATTACTGAATTTATGACTCGGCGTTTGACCCCTGCGGTTAAAACGTGTCGAGCAACCAGTAATCGCCTGGAAGACCTTTCTCGTCGTATCGATCGCGTTGCTGAGATGATGCGAACCCGTGTAGAGCTTTCTATTCAATCACAGAACCAAGATCTATTGGCATCGATGGATCAACGCTCAAAGGTTCAATTGATGATGCAGCACACGGTGGAAGGATTGTCTGTTGCTGCAATTAGTTACTATACCATCGGTTTGATAAAATACTTATTAGAAGCCCTCTATAATAGCGGTGTGTCACTGAATAAAGATTTGATTTTAGGCGTGTCTGTGCCTGTTGTGATAGGGCTTGTGGCATTTACTACGCGTAAGATTCATAAGCATTTTTTGAAATTGGCGATAGACCAAGCGGCTAAATCTGAACAAGAAAAAAAGGATTAATGAATGAATACTGAAACAATTATCAGCACCAAATTATCGGAAGGTTTAGCTGTAGGTCATTTAGTCATCGAAAATGAGAGCCATATGCATTCTGGTCCTGCTCAGGATTCGCATTTTAAAGTAACACTGGTATCGGATGACTTTGCGGGTAAGCGTTTAGTTCAGCGCCATCAGCTAATTTATGGTCTGTTATCTGATGAGATGCAAAGTCCTATACATGCGTTATCTATGCACTTATTTACTCAGGAAGAGTGGGCGGAAAAAGGGCAGACCGTCATGCCATCGCCTCAATGTATGGGCGGTTCAAAAAGCGATAAGTGATTGTAATCATAAGTGGTTTTTGAACGTTTTATTTCAAACTCCAGCCGACCAAAAGGTCTGTCTTTACAACGAGTTAGTATAGTTTTTTATAGCTGTTATTTGTCTTTATAACCTTATATATTCAGTATATAAGAATAGATGATATTCATAATAATAAGCCGAAGTCGTAAGAGGCTGCTATGAAAGAAAACCTGCCTGTAAATAATACCGAAAAGAAATTTGGTAACGATACACCGCTCATCTCTACAACTGATCTGAAAGGCCAAATTACATTTGTTAATGAGGCCTTTCTTGATATTTCTGGTTTCACGCTAGAGGAGCTTATTGGAAAACCACATAACGTTGTTCGCCACCCGGACGTGCCGCCTGCTGTATTTGGTGATATGTGGCAGAAATTAAAAGATGGTAAGCCTTGGATCGGTATTGTAAAAAACCGTTGTAAAGATGGTTCCTTTTATTGGGTAAATGCTTACGTAACACCCATAGTTGAAAGTGGAAAAACGGTTGGTTATCAATCGGTAAGGACTGTACCAAGTAAAGGGCAGGTAGGTCGTGCAATCAATGTATATGAGCGATTAAATAAAGGTCGTGCACGTATTTCTATGCATGATATGTCTGTACAGACCCGCGTAATCATTCTTTTATTAATCGTAGGCCTCATTCCTGCCGCAACAAATTATGTTACCGGTGGTGATCAACTCAGTACCCTGATTTCAAGTGCTTTGACACTGCTATTTGCTTTAGGTCTCTCCTATAGCTGGCTAGCACCATTACGTTATTTAAAAATGCGCGCTAAAAAATCGATTGATTCAAAAGTACTGGAAGAGATGTATGCCAACTCTGTTTGTGAAGTGGGCTCGATTTATTTAGAAACGATGCTTGATTCAGCACGTATGCGCTCAGCTAACGCGCGTGTTAATTATTCAGCAAAAGATCTAAATAAACAGGGCGAAACTACCATAGGTATCGCTCGGCAGGCCAATCAAGCGATAGAGCAGCAGGGAGTAGAGATTGAAAATGTCTCGGTGCATATTAAGGAGCTTTCGTTTGCCATTGAAGATGTTGCTCAAAATGCGAATAAAACATCCGATGAGACTCAGTTTGCTACAGATATTGCCAATCAAGGGCAGCAGGTTGTCGGTGGCACAATCGAAGCGATCAATAATCTAGCTGCTGACGTTGATCGGGCGGCACAACAGATTGATAGTTTGAGCAAAGCGACCGAAGAGATTGCAACAAAGACCTCGGTGATCTCTGAAATTGCGGATCAAACGAATCTACTTGCCTTAAATGCTGCGATTGAGGCTGCTCGTGCCGGCGATCAGGGTAGAGGGTTTGCGGTGGTAGCTGATGAGGTACGTGAACTGGCTAAACGGACACAATCTTCTACTCGCGAGATTGATGATACGATTTCTGAATTGCAGAGAGAAGCATCGCAAGCGATGAACATGATGGACACGAGTAAAGTGGCTGCGCAAGGGTGTGTTGATAAAGCGCAAGATGCGGGTGAGGCGCTGCAAAATATCATGACGAGTGTGGGGAGTATCTCTGATATGAGTGCCATGATAGCAACGGCTTCTGCTGAACAGAGCTCAGCATCTGAAGAGTTAGCCCGTAATGTTGCCTCCATTCAAGAGGCGGCGCAGGTTGCTCAATCTGCAGCGCAGGCAACGGAACAATCTTCAGTCGATCTTGCGAATACATCTAAGACAATTGTACAAAGTGTCAGTGTATAAGGTTTAAGTCGGTTGTTTTTTAAAGGGCTGCTTTGGCAGCCTTTTTTATTGCCTTACAGCTTCTATCTCCTTACAGCACTAAAAAGGCCCTGCTTGGCAGGGCTAAAGGAGTGCTTGTTGTGAATGAACAAGCCTATCAGCTAGCTACCGGCGGTAGCTAAGAGTGAATTGTTACAATTAACGTCCCATCTTATGGGCTGGCTTTCCTGCGATACCAAAGTGCTTTTTGGGAAGTTCGTTGATTAAAACCCGCACATTTTCGGCTGGCGCATCCAGTGCACGACCACAGGCTTGAGTCAGCTCATGAATCAGGTTTTCTTTTTGTTCGTCGGTACGGCCTTCCATCATGTTTACTTGAATTATGGGCATAATAATTAGCGTCCTTAGATTAATAATAGAGCCATTTTTTGAGTAGCTTGGTCACTTTAGGCATAACAAAATAGGTCATTAATAGAACTTGAGCACAAACAATAGAAAGTGTTCGTAGCCATAAAGGCAGTGTATCTAGGAAGGAAGCAAAGATAATATTCAATGCCATGACAAGAATATAAACGACCCCTATTAAGACCAATGACATCTTCCATGGAGAGGGTTTTGCGATGGGGAGTTCCGGAAGATCAAACCAGAATTCCAGCCCTGTACCACGTTGTGTCGTAGAGGCTCCCTCGACTAAACCATCTAGCTTATCCAGCCATTGTTGTCTTAATGTAGAGCTTTCCCATAGTAAGCAGTTTTCATAACTATCGAATCGATAAATAATCACATACTCGTGTTTTGTAGCACTACTGGGGCGCAAAACACTTGTCCCTAAGTGACCTTTATAGGTAGAGGCGGCATCAATAACACCAGATACCCACTGTTCATATTGTTGCTCAGCTCCAAGTTTTACCTTGCGGGAAATGCTGACGGTAATCGCCCCTTCATCACCAGGCTGACAAATATTTGCGTGTGGGTTTTCTGTTATCGATGGTTTCAAAATAACCTCCGGTAGGGATGCTTGCTCCGAGCTTTATCAGAGCAAGCATTTATCTGATTAGACAAATTTACCGCTGACTGTACCTAGATCTTGGTAGCGTACACAGAAGCTATCGCCTTTGTTTACTTGTACCGCAGCCGTGATAGCACCGATCATAATGAAAGTGCCAGCAGGGATCTCTTCCCCGCGCTCACCTAGCATATTGGCAAGCATCGCGACTGATGAGGCTGGATGGCCGAGTACAGCTGCACCAGCGCCTAATTGAACAACTTCCCCGTTTACTTCCATAACAACCCCAAGATTCTTCAGGTCGAGGTCTTCTGGTTTAGCCATAGTGCCGCCTGCAACAAAACGGCTAGAGGATGAGTTATCTGCAATAACGCTCTTAAGATCAAATTTGAAATCCTTATAGCGTGAGTCGATGACTTCAACGGCAGGCATGACAAAATCAGTCGCACGAAGTACATCGCCTATATGTATACCAGGGCCTTTTAGTGGGGCTTTGGTCACGAAGGCTAATTCCGCTTCTATTTTCGGATGAATCAGTTCATCGTGTTTAATCTGTCCGCCATCTGGTATAGAGAAGTAGTCAGCTAAGAAACCGTAGCAGGGATGCTCTACACCCATCTGAGCCATTTTTGCCCATGAGGTAAGACCCATTTTCATACCAACAATTTTAGTGCCGCGGGCTTCTTTTCGACGGCGGATTTCCCATTGAATATCGAAGGCATCTTCGTATGTCATATCAGGGAAATCGTCGGTGATTTTCGTGATTTCGTAAGCTTCTAGCTCTGCTTTTTCACAGTGTTCTGCTAGTTGTTCAATTTGTGCTTTTGTTAAATTACCCATTAGATTAGCCCTTTATCTTTAGCCATTGTCAGCGCTAAGTCTTCAATCATATCTTCTTGACCACCGACCGTGCCGCGGCGACCAAGCTCAACCAAAATATCGCGTGCTTGGATGCCATATTTAGCTTCTGCGCGCTGTGCAAACAGCAAGAATGAACTGTACACACCGGCATAACCTAGCGTTAAGGCGTCACGGTCTACACGGATCGGCTGATCCATTAGCGGTACAACCAAGTCCTCTGCGACATCCATAATTTTGTATAGATCAACACCGTGGTTTGCTTGCATACGATCAAGTACGGCAACAAATACTTCCAGCGGTGTATTACCCGCACCCGCACCTAAACCGGCAACCGATCCATCAATACGGTTAGCACCCGCATCCATCGCCGCTAATGAGTTCGCAATCGCCATGCCCATATTGTGATGACCATGAAAACCAATCTCGGTATTCGCATTCAGTTCAGCGCGCAACAGACCGATTTTCTCAGTGACTTCATCAGGCAACATATAACCTGCAGAGTCTGTACAGTAGATGCAGTTAGCGCCGTAGCTTTCCATCAGTTTGGCTTGCTCAAGCACTTTTTCAGGAGATACCATATGCGCCATCATTAGGAAGCCAACGGTATCCATCTCCATCTTGGCTGCCATGCCGATATGCTGTTCAGAAACGTCTGCTTCGGTGCAGTGTGTTGCAACACGAATCGTATTAACGCCGCAGTCACGTGCCATTTTAAGATGGTCGACCGTGCCGATGCCTGGCAGCAGAAGCGCTGATATTTTCGCGTTCTTCATTTTCGGCACAACTGCGTTGAGGTATTCCTCATCGGTGTGTGCAGGGAAACCGTAGTTTAAAGAAGCGCCGCCCAAACCATCACCGTGGGTGACTTCGATTAATGGGATGCCCGCTTCGTCCAGCCCCGTTGAGATAGCAACCATCTGCTCTAGTGACAGTTGGTGCTGTTTAGCGTGCATACCATCACGCAGGCTCATGTCGTGGAGGGTTACTTTCTTACCTGTTAAATCCATGATTATTCCTCCGCTTAGCCGCGTGCTGGTAAAGTGATTGTTCCGTTGTGCGCTTCTTCAGCAAACATCTCTGCTGTACGAAGGCCCGCTGCGGTCATAATGTCTAAGTTACCTGCATACTTCGGTAGGAAATCACCTAAGCCTTCCACTTCCATAAATACAGAGACTTTATTGCCATCAAAAATCGGACCATTCACGAGTTTGTAACCCGGCACGTATTTTTGGACCTCTTTCACCATATTTTTAACCGAAGCAGTGATCGCCTCTTGATCCGGTGCTTCTTTGGTTAAGCAGTGGATCGTATCGCGCATCATCAATGGTGGTTCTGCGGGGTTAACGATAATAATCGCCTTGCCTCTATCTGCACCGCCAACGGCTTCAACCGCTCCTGCGGTTGTACGGGTAAATTCATCGATATTTTGACGTGTACCTGGACCGATGGAGCGTGACGAAACGGTGGCAACAATCTCACCGTATTCCACATCTTGTACTTGAGAGACCGCTGCTACCATCGGAATAGTCGCTTGGCCGCCGCAGGTCACCATGTTGACGTTCATCTCCAGCTGAGACGCGTGCTGTTTCAGATTGACGGGAGGTACGCAGAAAGGGCCAATCGCTGCTGGTGTGAGATCCACCATAATGACGCCAAGCTCATTGAGCTTACGGCTATTTTCAGCATGTACGTAGGCCGATGTAGCATCAAAAGCAACACGAATATCATCGGCGATCACTTGATCCAACATGCCATCAATACCGGTACTGGAAGTTTTAATGCCCATGCTTTCAGCACGTTTTAAGCCTTCAGACTCGGGATCGATACCCACCATCCAAACGGGCTCTATCCAATCTGAACGTTGCATTTTCATCAGCAAGTCGGTGCCGATGTTACCTGGGCCGATAATGACCGCTCTTAGTTTTTTACTCATATCTAATTCCTTAATCGCTGTGCAATCGGCTTAAGTGAAACGTACAGATGCAGAACCGATACCGCCGATGCTGACGGTCATAAAGTCACCGGCTTGAACCGGCTCTAGTGGAACAAGGGAGCCCGATAAAATGACTTCACCCGCTTTAAGTGGAATACCAAACTCACCAAGGGTGTTTGCTAACCAAGTGACACAGTTAACAGGGCTGCCTAGCGCTGCGGCACCTGCACCCGTAGAGATGATTTGACCGTTTTTCTCAACGACCATACCGCAGGTAGACAGATCTACTTGGCTTGGACTGATGGCTGTATCACCCAATACAAACAACCCGCAAGAGGCGTTATCCGCAACTGTATCTTGAATCTTGATCTGCCAGTTTTCGATGCGTGAATCGACTATTTCAAAACATGGCATGACGCATTCGGTTGCGGCAAGAACATCAGCATTAGTGATCCCCGGCCCGATAAGATCTTTCTTAAGGATAAAAGCGATTTCACCTTCGGCTTTTGGCTGAATCAGACGATCGCTAATCGGCATCTCTGAGCCTTGGCTAAAAGCCATATCGTCAGTTAGGTAGCCAAAATCGGGTTGATGAACATTCAGCATGTTCTGCACAGCTTTTGAGGTAACACCGATCTTTTTGCCAATAATTTTAGCGCCAGCTTGTACTCTACGTTCAACCATACGTAGTGAAATATGATAGGCGTCTTCGATACTGATATCGTCAAAGCGCTCAGTGAAAGGTCGTAGTGTTTCTTTTTTAGTGAGGGCTTGATATAGCTCATCGCCACACTGTTGGATCAATTGCTTATCCATAACAATTCCTTTGGAATTTGTTGCTAAATACTTTCTATGTGGGGTATTTAGCAGTGAGAATTAGAGTTTGATGCAGATGTTTTTTAGCTCGGTATAAAATTCCAAACCATGTACACCGCCTTCACGGCCGATACCGGATTGTTTAGCGCCACCGAATGCTGTGCGCAGATCCCTAAGGAACCAGCTATTTACCCAGCAGATACCGACTTCCATCTGTTCAGCAACACGAGATGCCCGTGCTGAATTTTCAGTCCAGATAGCTGCTGATAAGCCATAATTAGTATCGTTAGCTAATTCGATAACTTCTTCTTCAGTGTCAAAAGGGCGGATGTGGCAGCATGGACCGAAGATCTCTTCACGAATAACGCGGGCATCATCGGCTAAACCGGTCCAGATTGTGGGTTCTACCCAAGCGCCGTCATTTAAGTCGTCTCCCATCTCTGGAACGCCGCCGCCGATGACAACTTGTGCACCTTCTTCAACGGCTAATCGATAATAGGAAAGGACCTTTTCTTTATGTTCTTGGCTAACAAGAGGCCCAAAATCGACGCTGCTGTCTTCAGGGCGACCGAGCTTAAGTTTCTCGACACCTTCTTTTAGGCGCTGTACAAACGCTTCAAATATTGGGCGCTCTACATAAACACGTTCGGTGCCTAAACAAACTTGCCCGCAGTTTACAAAGGCGGAGCGCATGGTTCCTTCAATCGCTTTGTCCATATCGCAATCGGCGAAAACAATGCCAGGGTTTTTACCTCCACACTCTAAAGAGATATTACGAAGGCCTACCGATGCTGCGCGCATGATGGTTTCGCCGGTTCTTGTTTCACCGGTAAAGGTGATGGCATCAACATCTTTGTGCTCAGTGAGGTAGGCGCCCGCTGAGTCAGGGCCAAAGCCATGAACAACGTTATATACTCCAGCAGGAACACCACATTCATTCATAACTTCGCCAAGCAGCGTTGCTGTTGCAGGAGTTTCTTCAGAGGGTTTAACAACCACCGTATTACCGCATGCGAGAGCAGGGCCTACTTTCCAGGTCATTAATAGTAATGGCAGGTTCCATGGGCTAATAACAGCAATTACCCCTTTAGGAGTGCGATGGCCGTAGTTCAGTGCGCTAGCGCCATCAGGTGTATCAAGCTTAAATGCTTCAGTTGGGTGGTTTGCAAGTGTCTCTGAAAACGCTTTGAAATTGGCTGCCCCACGAGGTATATCAATATGTGAAGCGATTTTCTGAGGTTTGCCTGTATCAAGACATTCCGCTTCAAGGAATTCGTCGAAGCGCTCATTAATGCGATCAGCAACTTTATTTAATAGTTGTATACGCTGCGCTTGGGTCATCTTCCCCCAAGGGCCTGCCATTGCTTCTTTCGCTGCTGTGACAGCAGAATTAACTTCACTTTGACCTGCTTCATGAACAAGGCCGATAAGGCTATTATCAACAGGGCAGCGGTTTTCAAATGTGTTGCCGCTGGCCGTTGTAACGAATTGACCGTTGATAAAGTTTTTAAATTCTTTCATTTGTTAGTCTCATTCAGATAGAGATCAGGCCCTTGTCCAGTTATATGCAGCCATGCCAAAGGAGTGGGGACAAAGGTAACCACTCATTTGGCAAACGGTTTTAATTAGGTCACAGCGCTTAAGAAACGCTCGTTCAGAACGCGGTCATGGTAGAAAATAGCTTTACCTAATTCGTCCGCTGTCCATGTAACTGGCTCATGGTCTGGATAGTGGTAATCACCACCACAGAACACCTCTGTACGGTTGCCGGACGGATCAAAGAAATAGATGGTTTTACCATGCGTCAGGCCATGACGTGTTGGGCCAATATCTAATGATGTGTCAGTCATTGAGATAAGGTCCGCAGCGCGTAGAACATCTTCCCATGTCTCTAGGAAGAACGATGAATGATGGAATTTACCTAGCTCTGGGTGCTCAATAAACGCAACGTCATGGGCTTTCATGCCAGCGGTTAAAAAGCCTGCGAGTCGAGTACCTTCGCCGTCTAATACTTGCTCAGCAATATCGAAACCAAGAACCTCTGTGAATAGCTGAATCGTGCCAGCAATATTTGGTCCGTAGAGTAAGCAGTGGTCAAAACGAGTTGCTTTCATGCCTTTAAGGTCACGAGGGAAGGCTTCAGGGTTTACGTTGCTGACACCCCATTTCCCGGTTTGTTCTTTCTCTGCGTATATTTCGAACATATGACCTGTCGGAGAGTCGAATCGTACACGGCGGCCACAGCCGTCTAGCTCTCCTGCTGGTATCGCTTCAACGTTACAACCAAAAGCGATAAGTTCTTGTTCTAGTTTCTCAAGAACTTGGTTATTCAGTACTTTATAGCCAACAAAGTCCATGCCGGGCTCGTCTGCTTCCCTGAGTACTACTGAAAACTTATCAACTTCCGTCCAGCCTTTCAGGTAGACACGTCCTTGGGAATCTTTATGTGTTTCGATTAAGCCAATTAGATCACGGTAGTGTTCTAACGCTTCTGCCATATCTAGTACTCTAATTTGGATATGACCAGGTCGCATTACGCCTTTTTTCATTTCACTCTCCTCAGCCTTATATTTTTTATGTCGCTTATGGTTATGAAGTGCCTAGTTCTACAGCTTCATCGATTTGAAAATGGTCGGACTCAATCACCATGTTCTCACTGGGGAAAGTACGGCATGCTAAGGCATAGCCCTTTTCTGCTTCCTCAGGAGAAACATGTGCTTTGCTCATGCGCTTACTGGTGAAACGGCCTTTAATGATACGTATCTTGCACATACCACAGCCTCCACCTCGGCAACCAACATTGATGCAATCAGCGCTTTTCTGTTCCATTCCGCTCAGTAGGCTTTCACCTTGATCGCATAGATAGGTCTTTCCTCTATTCACGACCTTTATTTCGAATGGTTGATTGCTTGAATCGGTTGAGCTCATAAGTTCAGTACCTGTCCTAACTTACATATTACTAAGGCAACCCCTGTGCCAGAGTTGCTTAGTATCGATATTATTTTTAATCAAAAAAATGTAAGGGTATGAAAAATATAGACTAAAAAAATAAAATTGCTAGAAAAGTAAACTATTTTTCTGAAAAAAAATTTACCCATAATTTTTGGAAATAATGAAATGATTAAATTTATGCTGAAACTTTTATGAGTTGATCAAATGCTTAACTAGATGTGATGTGGATTTTAAAAATGCGTGGTAACGGGTTTTGTGGGTGAGCGGGGGGGGATAGGTGGTAATTCTTAGGCTGCTGTAACTCTACAGCCTAAGAGTGAGTGTTATTTCTTTAAGCGGTATGCCATTTGAGGTCGTGTTATGCCAAGAAGCCGCGCCGCTTGGGTGACATTGCCACTGGATTTATCCATTGCTCGTTCAATTAATTGTTGCTCAAAATTATTGAGATCAAAATCATTGCTTAACAGTTGATCGATTGTATTACCTTCGGCGATAAGAGCAGCGTCATTGAGGCTGCAAAGTTCTCCTGTTCCTTTCACAATGTTTAAAGGGTGAGAAGGCTCAGCCAGAGAAGGGAAAAATGATTTCATATCAATCGAACGGTTGTTATCCGTTAAAATAATGCCGCGCTCAATCATGTTTTCGAGTTCTCGAATATTTCCCGGCCATTTGTAGTGGATCAGCGATTGCAGTGCTTTATCAGATACGCCAAGCGTCTTTTTGTTGTACATCGAATGGTACTTTTCTAAAAAATGCTCAATCAATAATGGAATATCATCGACCCTGTCACGAAGAGGAGGGATGTTTACCGGGAAGACGTTAAGACGATAATAAAGGTCGGCTCTAAATCGCCCTTCTTTGACTGCGACTGCGAGATCTTCGTTTGTTGCGGCGACCACGCGAACATTAATTTTACGTACTTGATTGTCGCCTACCCGTTCCATTTCGTCCTCTTGAAGCACGCGTAGTAACGCTGCTTGTGCTCGGGGACTTAATTCGATGACTTCATCCAAGAAAATAGTGCCGTTATTTGCCCGTTCAAACTTACCTTCTCTTGAGTGTGTTGCACCCGTGTAAGCGCCTTTTCTGACGCCAAATAGCTCGGCTTCAATTAGGTCGGGGGGGATGCACGCGCAATTGACTGCGATGAACGCTTGTTCGGATCGTTCACTGGTTTGATGTAGCCCTCTTGCGACAACTTCTTTACCAACGCCTGTTTCGCCTTGCAGTAGTACCGTGACGCTGCTAGATGATGCCCGCTGAATTAGGTGGCAGACATGCTTGAAGGCTTTCGATTGGCCGACTGAGTTAAATAACAACGTATCTGAGGGGCTGCGACTATCAACTAAGTTTTCTCTTAGTGTAGATATTTCATAACGTAGGGCGAATAGCTCTTCAACAATTGGATCTGGGAGTAAGCAGCGTTCCAAGTCTTCCTGGTCTTCCCATTCCTCGGCCGTTTTGCCAACGATTTTACAATGCTCGGCACCTGAGCCGGCACATTGCATCTCTTTAAAGATAACCTTATGGCCCATGTAATAAGTAGAGAAACCACTCGCGTATCCGATAAGGGTCCAGCATATTGGATCTTCAGAAACACCGAATTCATTAATATGAACTTCGGCTTCATAAGAATCATGCCAATTAAATTCAGCGTAGAACTCTTTGTTTTCTACATCGAATTCAAGTGCGATGGGCTCAACGTTAACCATTCCTTTAATGCAGTGAAGCTGAGGGCCAACAAGGAAGGCTTCGGCCGTTGAAATCTCAGGGCGTATTTTGTGGGCGAGTTCAGCGTCTTTCATACCGCTTTGGTAGCCAAAGCGCATTAGAAACCCTCGTGCGCGTTCAACGCCTAGTGAGGCTACTAGCTCTTTGCGTAGTGATCCCATTACTGCTGAGTGGATGAGTAGCATGCGCTGTTCATCCAGCCAAATTTTTCCATTTTCGTGGTCAAACTGGATTTGTGAAATCAAATCTTCTGATGTCGGGAATTTTAATTCCGGTTGTTCGTTCATTCCTGGTCTCGCTGTATTTATTCTTTTTATATGCTGCATTTTAGAGTTCTTAGGTAGTTAACCGAATGGGAATACATACAGCTTAATAAGCAACATTCATGCACAAATGGAAAAACCATTTTCAGACGGGTTAACCTAAAAAAACGCGTTTGCGGCTGACCAAATAATTAATATTTAACCCTAGCCTAATCATTTCATCACCCTTTTGATAGGGGGTGATGCAAATAGTTATTTTGTTAAGTAGGTAGGTAATTAATTTCAATAGTTAGTTTTTTTTGTTTATAAAAGTCTTTTAAATCAATGTGTTGTTGTTTGTTTTAGTGGTTTGTAAAAAAAGTTTTAGTGAGGCTTGGCACAAGGATTGCTCAAGTCTTTCTCGACGATGGACCAAAAAGTGATTTAAACGAAATGAATAATACTGAGCTAAAACTATCAAATGAACAGACTGCTCCAGCCTTCGATCGGTTGGTGAAATATGTTCGTGTACGCAGTGGCGAGGGTGCTCGTTTTGTTGAGTTTGACTTCGCTATCGGTGACCCAAGTCTGTTTGTTGAGTTAGTGATGCCCCAAGGGGCCTTTGAACACTTTTGTCGAAAAAACGAAGTGATTCATATGACAACTGAGCAGATGCAGGCCGTTGATGCCGAAATGGATAAATGGCGCTATGGCGAAGACACGCTGATGGCACATAACCACAATCGCGCAACCCAATAACAATAAACACGTTTTGCTGGGGCACAACCGCAATGACTATTGAAATTAAAACGGCGACATTAGAGCCGGTTCGCAATACTTTTGCACACATAGAGAGACGCTTTGGTGATAAGCCTGCTACGCGTTATCAAGAAGCTACTTATGATGTGCAGTCTGAAGAATTTTTTCATTACCGTCCGTTATGGCAACCGGAAAAAGAACTAAACGATCCTAGCCGTACCGCTATTTTGATGGCTGATTGGTACGACTTTAAAGATCCACGTCAGTTCTATTACGGCACTTATGTACAAAGCCGTTCCAAAATGCAGGAAGCGGCAGAGAATAACTATGCCTTCTTTGAAAAGCGTAATTTAGCGAGCCACCTTCCAGATAGTATTACTGAAAAGTTAATTCGCTATTTGGTTCCCCTTCGTCATTTAGAGCATGGGGCCAACCTGAATAACATGTATGCAAGTTCATATGGTTACGGCACGGCTATTACCCAAGCGTGCTTGTACAACGGAATGGACCGTTTAGGTATCGCTCAGTATTTGTCTCGTATTGGTCTGATTTTGGACGGTAATAGTGGTGACGCTTTAGCGGAAGCCAAGCTCGTTTGGATGAATGAATCTATCTGGCAAGGCATACGTGCTGCGGCAGAGAAGATGACCGTGACAGAAGACTGGTTTGAAGTATTAGTCGCGCAAGACGTCGTACTTGATTCGCTTATGCATGATCTGATTTATAACCAATTTGATCAGTGGCTACAGGATAACGGTGCTCAAGATATCGGTATGCTGACTGAATTTATGCAGGTTTGGAATAAAGATACTAGCCGCTGGGTAGATGCCACGTTAAAGATTGCAGCGGCTGAATCCGACGAAAACAAAGCGCTGTTAGAAAAATGGATTTGCGAGTGGAAAGGGATCTTACTTGAAGCGCTAGCACCGTTAGCAGATGACATGCTAGGTGGTGATGCGTTATCCCAGGCTGAAGCCGCATTGGATAAGCGATTAACAAAAGCCGGCCTCTTTAAATAAAAGGATTCATAACATGTCAAAAGTATATATAGCCCTTCAAGACAATGACGAATCTCGTTATATCGTTGAAGCGATAGAGGAAGATAATCCAGAAGCAACGATTATCCATATGCCGGCAATGATCCGTATTGAGATGGAAGGCAGACTGACTGTTAATCGTGAAACGGTTGAAGAAAAAATGGGGCGTGATTGGGATGTGCAAGAGCTGCATCTAAATTTGATCACTCTAGGTGGCAATGTCGATGAAGATGACGACAGCTTAAGCCTGCATTGGAATGAATAAGAATAAGGTCTGAATCATGGCTAAGAAACTAAATATAAAAGATAAGTACCGTTTGCTTACACGTGATCTTGATTGGGAATATTCCTATGAAGATCGTAAAGAAGCTTTTCCCTTCGAAGAGTTTGAAGGCATAAAAATTACCGATTGGTCAAAGTGGGAAGACCCTTTTCGTTTAACGATGGATTCCTACTGGAAATATCAGGCGGAAAAAGAGAAAAAACTGTATGCCATTTTTGATGCGTTTTCTCAGAATAATGGTCATCTGAACGTATCTGATCCGCGTTATGTTAATGCACTTAAGCTTTTTTTGACTGGAGTGTCACCACTTGAGTATCAAGCCTATCAAGGGTTTGCTCATGTTGGTCGTCAGTTTGGTGGTGTAGGTGCGCGTGTTGCTTGCCAGATGCAGGCGATTGATGAACTGCGACATGTACAGACTCAGATTCACGCGATGAGTCACTACAATAAGTTTTTTGACGGCTTCCAAGATTACAGCCATATGCATGACCGTGTTTGGTACTTATCTGTACCTAAGTCATTCTTTAATGACGCACGTGCGGCCGGTCCGTTTGAATTTATGGTCGCGATCGGTTTTTCGTTTGAATATGTTTTGACCAATCTGCTCTTTGTACCTTTCATGTCGGGTGCTGCACATAACGGCGATATGGCGACGGTTACCTTCGGTTTTTCTGCTCAGTCAGATGAAGCACGTCATATGACGTTAGGACTGGAAGTGATCAAGTTCTTGCTAGAGCAACACGAAGACAATGTACCGATTGTTCAAAAGTGGATTGATAAATGGTTCTGGCGCGGTAGCCGTCTGTTAACGATTGTTGCAATGATGATGGATTACATGCTGCCAAACAAAGTGATGTCTTGGAAAGAAGCGTGGGAAGTCTACTTTGAAGAAGCGGGTGGTGCACTGTTTAAAGATCTAGCGCGCTACGGCATTAAAATGCCTAAGTACGCTGAAACGATAGAGAAAGAGAAAGAGCATATATCACATCAGGCTTGGTGGACCTTTTATACCCACGGACATGCTGCGGGTTTCCATACTTGGATTCCAACAGATGAGGAGCTTGATTGGTTATCAGAGAAATACCCGGACACCTTTGATAAGTATTACCGCCCCCGTTGGGAACTAGCAAAAGAGATGGAAGCGAAAGGTGAGCGCTTCTACACCAAAGCGTTGCCGCAATTGTGTACGACTTGTCAGATACCGATGCTCTTTACCGAGATGGATGATCCAACCTTAAATAGCTTCCGGGATACGGTACACAATGGTGAGCGTTATCACTTCTGCTCTGACGGTTGTAAAGATATTTTTGAGGATGAGCCAGAGAAGTATGTTCAATCTTGGCTGCCTGTTCATCAGATATTCCAAGGCAACTGTGGTGGTCCAGATGTTGAAAACGTATTAAGCGATTTCTATCGCATGAATTTAGGTGAAGACAACATGGATATGAAAGGTTCACCTGACGAGAAGCGTTGGAAACAGTGGAAAGGTGTTGCCTGATCTGGCGACCAAACAATGACAATGCGGCAGCTGTCAGCTTGTTTGCTGATACTGCCCGATGATCAGGAGAGAGTTATGCCTGTACATGCAATGACGCCAGATTATAAAGGCGAAGTATTAGATCGATTAGAGAATTTTCATGGTAATCAGGTTGTATATGTGGGTTGGGATCACCATTTGATGTTTTGCGCAGCATTTGCATACCCGGTCCCACCAGAGATGCCATTTACAGCCTTGTTAAATGAAGTCATGCCCGATGCGTTTGGTATGCATGGTGAGTTTGAGAAAATTAATTGGGAAAAGGCCGAATGGTTGTTAGATGGCCAACCTTTTATTCCTCAGCTTGATGTTTCATTAGCTGATCAAGGGATTGCTCATAAATCCTTATTGCGTTTTCAAACTCCTGAACTTACAGGGTTTAAAGGCGCAGGTGTTTAACAGGTAAAGAATAGGGAGAGAGTATTATGACCTATGAAGTAACAATTGAGCCGACAGGAGATGTCATTGAGGTTGAAGAGGGACAGACAATCTTGGATGCAGCGTTGCGTCAGGGTGTATGGTTACCTTTTGCTTGTGGGCATGGAACCTGTGCGACATGTAAATGTCAGGTGACTGATGGTGATGTGGATATAGGTAACGCTTCTCCCTTTGCTTTAATGGATATGGAAAGAGAGGAAGGGATGATTCTCGCTTGCTGTGCAACGCCAGAATCGGATCTTGTAATTGAAGCGGACATCGATGTCGATGATGACTTTGAAGGCTTTCCGGTACGTGACTTTAAGGGGCGCGTGACTGAAATTCTGGATCTGTCGCCAACGATTAAAGGAATACATTTCGAATTAGATAACGAGATCTCTTTCCAGGCTGGGCAATATGTGAATCTAGTTATTC
The DNA here is from genome assembly GCA_027943745.1 of Neptuniibacter victor. Taxonomy (GTDB): domain Bacteria; phylum Pseudomonadota; class Gammaproteobacteria; order Pseudomonadales; family Balneatricaceae; genus Neptuniibacter; species Neptuniibacter victor. The sequence goes on from AP025763.1 coordinate 1,197,187, forward strand.
CAGGGGTGGAAGGATCTCGTGCCTTTTCTATAGCGAATAAACCCTCTGATAATAAAATACTCGAATTGCATGTGAGAAAAGTGCCGGAAGGTGCGGGTACCACTTATCTGCATGAGCAATTAAATGTCGGTGATTCACTGGCGGTGTCAGGGCCTTACGGGCAGTTTTTTACTCGTAAGTCTGATCCACAAGGTGCGATCTTTATCGCGGGTGGTTCTGGTCTATCAAGTCCGCAATCAATGATTCTCGAGTTACTGGAAGAGAAAGATCAGCGAGAGATCTATCTATTTCAAGGTGCGAGAAATGTATCAGAGCTTTATAACCGGGAGTTGTTTGAGTCGTTAGACCAGCAACATAGTAACTTTCATTATATTCCAGCGCTTAATGCACCTGAAGATAATGATAATTGGGAAGGGTTTACAGGTTTTGTACATGAGGCTGTAGATAAATACTTTGATGGTCGTTTCGATGGCCACAAAGCTTATCTATGTGGACCGCCCCCTATGATTGATGCTGCCATCTCTACATTAATGCAAGGTCGCTTGTTTGAACGGGATATTCATATGGAGCGCTTTGTAACGGCAGCCGATGGTGCGGAAGAGCAGACGCGATCAGCCCTGTTTAAACGTATCTAGTACAACCATATGTAGATGAAAAACCGGCCATTGAGCCGGTTTTTTTTGTTTTAAATTAAGTCGATTCAGAGCGAGGGTGATGATTTCGTCAGGCTTACATTATCTTTTGATGATTTGATTAATGTATGGGCAGCTGCGCGTTAATCATTTCATTAATTTATAGTGTATTTTGATTGTAACTGTATGTTTATTAAGTGTTAATTTAATTTCTGCTAATGAGTTTTGATAACTGGCACAGCGGTTGCTGTATTAGATGTGTACTGGTGTTAACAGCCACATATAACAGCGATTGGTGATGTAGAAATGACGTCGATAATTAAAACAAGATACGTCGACACTCGGTTAGGTAATTCAAAACCGAGCTGCCTGAAATCAGGTAATACGACAGGTAAGAGTGCCATGATGGCGGCACTAATTTCGCCATTGTTCTTAACAGGGTGCGAAGCTCCGCTCAATCTAGAGGGAGTAAATAGTGAATTGCAAAAGCAAGTTAGGCGTACCGATCAGCTTCAAGGTATTGCAGTAAATAATCATGCAATCGTAGCGGTAGGTGCAGATGGTGTTGTTCTGACAAGCAATAAGTCTGATGTTAGCTGGAGTCGTCAGCAATTGGCTCAAGGCCCATCTCTAGTTGATATAGCGGTATGCCCCGATCAAAGCTTTGTCGTGCTGAGTATGGATAAGCAAGTTTGGCGTAGCGCTGACAATGGTGATAGCTGGCAGGCAGCAAAGGTACCGACGCAAGAGGATTTAATCGACCTGACTTGTGCACTCGATAATAGTGTTTGGGTTGTCGGTAGTTTTTCAACCATTCTTCATTCTGATAATCGGGGTGAAACCTGGCAAGAAACGACTTTGAATGAAGATGCTATGTTGACAGGCATCCAATTTTTAGATCAATCGACTGCGCTTGTTACTGGTGAATTTGGTGTCGTTAGTCGTAGTGATGATGGCGGCCAGAGTTGGCAAGAACCTCGATATATTCCTAATGATTTTTATGTGCAAACCGCTCACTTCACTTCAGTTAATGAGGGTTGGGTAGGTGGTCTCAGTGGCCAAATTCTGTATACCCAAGACGGTGGTGAGAGCTGGAATAAACAGTTAACCCCAACCGAATCTCCTATCTATGGTTTCTATCACACAGGCGAGCGTTTATTCGCTTTTGGAGACCACAGTACTGTTTTGTCCCATACGGGCCAAGATTGGCAGAAACTTGAGTCTCAAACTAAGCCTGTTTATTTACGCTCGGCTGCTTTGCTTGAGACGGGGCAGCTGCTTTTTGCTGGGGGCGCCGGTTCTCTATTTACGCTGGATATCCAGTCTCATGATTCCACCCAGATTTCTCAGAAGTAGAGGCCGTTTCCATGGATAAAAAATCATCACAGGCTCATAAAGCCACTCATTTTTTACATAATTTGGATGAAGCTGTTTTTGCGCGGCCTAAATGGATTTTAAGTTTCATTTTGCTGGTGACGTTGTTTTTCGCATACCAGATTCCTAGCGTCAAAATGTACTCGGATTTTGCAGATCTGCTGCCGCAAGAGCATACCTATATCGAACTTCATAACGAGATTAAAGAATCGTTTGGTGGTGCGAACGTCATCATTGTTGGTGTTGAAGTCGAGGAGGGCGACATCTTCACTAATGAGGCATTGGAGAAGATTCATCGTATTACCCAGCAAGTGGATAGCTTGCCAGGGATCAATCACAACCTTGTTGCTAGTGTAACGCACCGGAACTCTCGAAAAGTTTGGATGACGCCGGAAGGCAACGTCAATTCTGAAGCTTATTATGACCCTCAAGGTGGTGTAATAAACCCTGAATCCTTGATTGACCTGCGTGAAAATGTGGTGGCTGACCCTCGTGTTTATGGCCCACTTGTTTCACCTGATATGAAGATGGCGCTTATTAAAGCGCAGCTAAACGAAGGCCAGTTAGATTACGTTAAGACGTTCAATGAAATCCAGCAGATGCGGGCAGATGAGTCGGTTGCAGGGATTAAAATTCATGTGACGGGCCAGCCAATGCTGGTGGGGTGGGCGTATCAATATTTAGATCAGATCATTGAGATATTTCTGTTTACCGCACTGATCATGTTGTCGTTGTTGATATTCTATTTCCGCAAAGCATATGGCGTTCTGATTCCACTGGCTGCGGTGATCGTTTCCTCTATCTGGGGGATTGGGATTATTTCGCTGTTTGGCTATAACCTAGATCCGCTTGGCTTGGTTATCCCTTTCCTCATATCTGCACGAGCAATGTCTCATGGTATTCAGATAGTTGAACGCTATTATCAAGAGCTCAATTCTCACGCAGATCATCATCTCGCGGCGCGTAGTACATTTGAGAATTTATTTCGCCCAGGTAGTTTAGGTGTTGTGTCTGATGCAATCGGATTACTACTGATTGCCATTGGCTCGATCCCGCTTAATACTAAGCTCGCCCATTACGCTTCCCTATGGGCCCTATGTATCATTATCACCGTACTGTTAGCGGTGCCTCTGCTGCTATCGGTTTTGCCTAAACCTAATAAAACCGATATTAAACATAATATTTTCCGTAATGTTGGCTTTGCCTGTGCTGAGATTATTAGTGATCGGCGTTCTGCGAAAAATGCATTATGGCTAGCCGCCTTTTTACTTGTGGGAGGCTGGTACTTCTCTTCGAAAGTGGTCATTGGTGAATCGGAGCCTGGATCACCGATTCTGTACCAAGATCATGATTATAACCTCTCCTCAAAAGCGATTAACGACAGCTTTCCTGGTTCTGAAGAGCTATATATTGTGGCGGAAGCCTCTGAAAAAGGGGGGATTAAACGCCCTGAAGTATTAGAGGCGCTCAGTCGTTTAGAAAAGCATATGATGCTCGATCCCGAGGTCGGTGGTGCTAAAGGTATTCCTGATCTCGTAAAACAAGTCAATCGCTTGTTACATAACGATGACCCTCGTTGGACACAAATTCCGAATGATAAGCAGTATGTGGGTGGACTCATGTTCACTTACATGATGTCGAGCCCAATTCCAGGGGCATTAAACGAATTTGTTGATACCGATGAGCGTATCGCCAATTTGGTGTTTTATTACAAAGATCACCAAGGTGAAACGATTCGTCGCGCGATACATCAAGCGAAAGAGTGGATCACTGCTAACGAAGGCAAAGTTGAAGGTCTCAAAATTCGTTTAGCGGGCGGTACAATCGGAGTCACTGCGGCAATGAACGAAGCGGCCTACGAGACTAATCTTTGGGTTCTCCCGCTCGTTTTTATCCTCATTTTTGCCATGGTGATGTTCTTCTACCAATCATTAGCGGCCGGCACCATGATGTTTATGGCGATGCTCTTCGCTACCACGTTGACCTACGCCTACATGGGTGTGACTCAAATGGGTATCAATATAAATACGGTGCCAATTATTGCGGTGGGCGTGGGGGTAGGTATCGACTACTCAATCTACATGATGGATCGCATCCGTTCTGAAATGGTGGCGTTGCAGGATCTTAATGCAGCGGTGCGCAAAGCGATTAGTACCACCGGATTAGCGATCAGTTTTACGGCAATCACGTTGATTGCTGGGATCGTCATGTGGGTTCTTCTTTCCGATCTTCGTTTCCAATCAGATGCCGCATTGTTGTTGACCGTGATGGTCATTTTGAACGGTGCTGCAGCGATGTTACTGGTGCCAAGTTGGGTGCTGGTATTTAAACCGAAGTTTATCTGCGAAGCCTATCAAGATGAGGATGGCGTCATTCACGCTTAAATCATGAGATAGCTGCGCTTGTTATACAACGAGCACTAAAACAAAAAGCCTGAAGGGGTTCAGAGATGACAAAAAAAATAACTGCCCTCAACACATTGGCCATTGGGGTGGCTGCGGGACTGACGATGAGCTACGGCTCAACTGTCTCGGCAGGAGATATCGAATGGTCCGGATTTGTGGAGAATGCCACCTACTTCCGTGATCAAAAAGGACTATCCAAGTTTCGTAATACTGCCCAAGCGGAATTCACGAAACCAATAGAATCGGATGGTTGGAGTAATGTCAGTATTAATGGCGTTTTACGTGGTAGCTATGATGGAGTTTATGACCTGAATAGCAGCGAGTTTGGTAAAGATGCACAGCAACAATATCTAGGTGAGAGCTGGCATGCTAACAATACGGCATCTTCTTCTGCTGTACTAAACCCCGGTGTTGCATTCCCTTGTGATAATAATCCAGCCTTGTGCAAAAATTTAGACGGCTATATGGATCAGGATGAGAATGACGCGAAGTTTGCCGAATTTAATGATCGTTTAGATTTTATTCGTGAGTTTTATATTACAGCAGATAAGCAGCTGGCAAACGGTGATGTGTTTAATTTTAGCTTTGGTAAGCAGCAAGTTGTTTGGGGAAAAACAGATCTGTTTCGTGTTCTCGATGTAATCAACCCTGTGGATTATTCGCGTCACAATATCTACGACGAGCTTGAGGATATCCGCATTCCTCAGTGGATGTTCACCGCTGAATGGCGAATGGGGCCTACCGAAGTGTTGGATGATTCTAACTTTCAGTTGATCTGGAATGTGGATAAATTTCGTCCGCATAATTTAGGTACATGTGGCCAATCTTACGTCATGGTCGATGCAGGTTGTTTCTTTGCATCATCCATTCAAGGCGGCGGCCCTTACGTCATTAATGATGTAGAAGAGTATGATTGGGACCTTAAAAATACTCAGTTTGGTGCTAAGTGGGAAGGGGTTTATGGGGACACTACATTCTCGCTGAATGCGCTGCATTTTCGCCAACAGTTACCATCTATACACGCACTTGGCCCTCCAGGAGATAACTTTGGCTTATTTGATATTCACTTTCCACGTGTGACGTTATTGGGCGGTTCGATCGATTACTACTCGATGAATATGGATGCCGTATGGCGTTTAGAGGTTGCCTATACAGAGGGCGAAGAGCAGCCACGTGATACCAATGGCTTTAAAGAGACCGATATGCTGCGTTATGTTATTGGTTTCGATAAAAACCTTGTTATCCCATCGTTAGGCACTCGTAGCGCATTTCTTATCTCGACTCAGTTATTTGGTGAGCACATCCTTGATCATGAAGTGGATATGCCAATGGATGAAGATAACTGGATCGCTACGGCTCTGTTTAAGGGCTGGTACAAAAATAACAGACTCAGTCCGCAGGTTATCTTAGCACATGATTTTGCTGCTAAAGCGACGGCCATCGCACCAAGCATCTCTTGGACGCCAGATAACCATTGGATGTTTAACGCAGGTTTAAATGTGAAGTTTGGGGGCGATGAAACTTTCCCTTGGAGCGCTACGGGTGGCACTGCAGGTGGTGGGCAAACCGAGCCTCTAGCCCGCTTCTTAAACGGCCCAATTGGTGTTGCCAATCAGGAAGATGAGCTGCAGTTTACGGTGCGCTATAGCTTCTAATAAATCAATTAGGAACGCGAGCAACGTCAATTGCCGATTTATGAAGATACATAAACGTATTGGCTTGTTCGTCGGTTTCATAAGAAAAATAAGATAGGGTAAAAGTGATGTTGAAAAAAACACTAACAACCCTGGCAGTAAGCATGGCATTAACGACAAGTGTGCAGGCTGCTCAGGTATCAGAAGACGTTATTAAGCAATCTTTCTTTCCATATGCCAACGGCGCGCCACAGATGAAGGGCGTGTCTACGGGTATGGTTATTGATCAAACAAATGTAGATTCAGTTAAAGATGCATTAGATCCTGCAATGTATCGTTTTATCAAAAATGGTGATTACACAATTAAAGTTGCTGAGACGACTGATTTTGCACTTCATCAATCATACATTGATGCTACCCGTAAATATGCTGGCGATACTTCGCTGGGTGCTGAAGCCGGTGCTATTCACGGCTCTACAGCAGGTCGACCATTTCCACAAGAACCCGCGATGGATGATCCGAGAGCAGGCGAAAAGCTAGCGTTTAACTACAAGTATGGCTATAACTGGGGTGATTCTGCTTCTATCTATCCGTTTTACTGGAAATATCGCGATATGAATAGCGGTAAGGTAGAGCGTACAGTGAAAATGAACTTTCATTTCCTCAATTTAACCCATCGCACACAGCAGGAACCCTTCCCCGCGATTACACCCAACCCCTCTAATCTGTTCCGCGGTATCTATGTTCAAGTGTTAGAGCCGTTTGATGTTAAGAATACACAGCTTTTGATCCAGCGTTTTGAGGATGATCTCAAGCGGGATAATGCTTATCTTTATCTTGGTTTCCAGCGTCGAGTACGTCGTTTATCAACCGGGCAAGTAACTGATGCCTTTTTGGGTTCGGACGTTATGATTGAAGATTTTGAAGGGTATAACGGACGTATTAGCGATATGAACTGGTCCTATAAAGGGACCAAAACCATGTTGTTGCCAATGTATAATCATAACGATATGGAGTTAGATACAGAAACTCATAAAGATGATGAAGGCTATCAAGTGGTTAAATTTGGAGGCGCAGGTGGCTGTTTCCCAGATATTACTTGGCAGCTTCGTAAAGTTTATGTAGTTGAATCTAACCCGGTTGATCCAAACCACCCAATTAGTAAGCGTGAGCATTATATGGATGCGCAGACGTTTACCATTCCACGTAATATTACCTATGACCGTAAAGGTGATATGTGGAAAAGTTGGTTAATTGGACAAACTCATCCAGACCATCATCTGCCGATAAATAAAGGAACGGGCGTATCTGTTGATGATGCTTTTTCAATGGTAGATATTCAGGCCAACCACTGTACAACCGGTCAATTCAAAGGCATTGTTGATCCTAAGTTAACGCCGCCAAGTAAAATGACTGTACAGAACCTGCGTGCCTCAGGTCGTTAATAGGTTCCTCGAACAACATACTTGGTGAATTTTCCCGGGCGCTATGCCCGGGTTTTTCGTTTTAGAGAGCAAAGAGATGAAAGTAGCGATTTGGGGAGCGGGTGGTATTGGTTGTTATTATGGTGCTCGATTACTGAAGGCGGGTCATGAGGTAACGTTTATTGCCCGCGGAGAACACCTTCACGCATTACAGACGGTAGGATTAAAGGTTACGCATGAATCCCTGTCGTTCCAGCAGGCAGATATACAAGCTTATAGTCAGGAACAATGGCTTGAAGAGGATACGTGCCAATCTTATGACCTTATTATTTTAGCGATTAAAGCCAATGCGACCACTGAAGTGCTTGAAGCTGCTAAAGATTGGTTACTAGCAGGGGATTGCCCAATACTGTCTTTGCAAAATGGTGTTGATAATGAAGCTATTATTGCTTCGGTGATTGGTAGAGAAAGGACCGTCGGCGGCTTAGCTGTAAAAATTGGCGGCCATATATTAGAACCGGGGGTGATTGAAGCACGTGGAATAGCACAAATTGTATGTGGCATGTGGCCAATGCAAGTGAACAGTGCGCGAGCAACCGCCTTGCAAAAACTTGTCGATGCATTTAACGATGCTGACATACTGACAACATTAACACCGAATATACAGCGTGAATTATGGCGCAAGTTGCTTATTAATAATGGTGTAAACCCATTATCTGCTTTGACCGGTCTTGACACAAAAGCGTTGACCTCTGATCCGGTTCATAAGCAGGTTGTTTATAAAATGATGGAAGAAGCTGCTCATGCTGCTCAGCATGATGGTGTTGAAATAACAGAAGATGATGTAAACGAGATGTTCACTTTGATCAGTGAATTTGATGCGATTAAAACATCCATGTTAGTTGATCGTGAGAAGGGACGTCCATTGGAATTGGATGGTATTACTGGTGCGGTATTAAGGCGTAGCCAGAGTGATGAAAAAACATTGATGACCGCATTTATTTCGACCCTATTACAAGCGCAATATGAATGTCGTTAATTATCTTTATTCTGCTTAAAGAGGACCGCAATATTGATACCCGTCAATGATTTAGCGGGGGGACAGGAGGAGACTAAAAGCATAAAGAAATAGCGCGAGATTAAGGGGAACAGAAATGCCTATTGAACATCATGATTTGATCCATGAATTTCCAGAACATCGTGAACGTATCCGGGAAATGAAACAGCAAGATGCACATTTTGCACGTCTTTTTGATGAGTACCATGATGTGACAAAGCATGTTGAGCATATGGAATCAGAGATTGAAGCGGTGAGTACTCAAACTGAGGAAGAAGCTAAATTCAAGCGTTTACAATTAAAAGATAAATTGTACGCCATGCTTCAAGCTTAATATCAAATTAGGTAATAAAAAGCCCGCTGTAGCGGGTTTTTTTGTGCCTGTCAGAAACGACCAAATTGAAACGAGCAAAGCTCAGGTATACTTTAGATAACTTCGGCATACATGTAAGGATTAAGCGTGAAGAAAACGTACGATTGGCGATATATTTATCAAGTGGCCATGGAGCACCGAAGAGAGCTTGCTAAAGCGAATCTCATTGCCTTATTTGCAGCCATCGCCTCTGTGCCTTTGCCGCTGTTTATGCCACTTTTAGTTGATGAGGTTCTTTTAGATCAGCCTGGTTTTGTCGTTGAAACTATCAGCCGATTTTTTCCAGAAGAGTGGCTTGGACCTATATTATTTATCAGTGTTATTTTGTTATTAACGGTTTGCTTACGTGTGACTTCGTTGATGCTCAATGTATGGCAAGCTCGGCAATTCACTATTATTTCTAAAGACGTCACATACCGAATTCGGGTGGGGCTGCTCAAACGCTTGAAACGTATCTCTATGGCGGAGTACGAAACTTTAGGCAGTGGCACGGTCGCTTCTCACTTTATAACCGATCTCGATACGATTGATCGCTTTATTGGCAGCTCCTTGAGTCGCTTGCTCATTGCTTTGCTTTCCATCATTGGCACGGCGATCATTCTATTGTGGATGCATTGGCAGTTAGCGCTTTTTATCTTGTTTCTGAACCCCGTTGTTATCTATTTCACTACGTCTATCGCGAAGAAAGTGAAGCACCTAAAAGGACGAGAGAATAAAGCATTTGAAATTTTTCAAGCGGCGTTAACCGAAACGCTTGAAAGTATTCAGCAGATCCGTGCCTGTAATCGGGAACAGCATTATTTGTCGCAGCTAATGGATGATGCTCGGCTGGTAAGGGATCGATCAAGTGCTTTTGAATGGAAGAGCGATGCGGCAAACCGGATGAGTTTTGTCGTATTTATGTTGGGGGTTGATCTCTTTCGTGCTTTATCAATGTTGATGGTTGTTTTCTCCGATCTATCCATTGGTGAGATGATGGCTGTTTTTGGCTATCTCTGGTTCATGATGGGGCCCGTGCAAGAAGTGTTGGGGATTCAGTATGGCTTTTATGGAGCTAAAGCGGCTCTGCAACGAATTAATGGTTTACTTGGTTTAGCTGAAGAACCCGATTATCCAGCCTTGAAGGACCCGTTTGCGGGTAAAAGTACTGTAGCTGTCAGAATGGAAAATATTCACTTTAGCTATACCGCAGAGCATCAAGTACTGAAGGGTGTTTCACTCAATATTCCTGCCGGTCAGAAGATCGCACTAGTCGGCGCAAGCGGAGGTGGGAAGTCAACATTAGTTCAAGTACTACTCGGTTTGTATCCATCTGACTCAGGAGAGATCTATTTTGATGATGTTTCTGTGAAAGAAGTCGGTTTAGCCTGTGTTAGAGACCATGCTGCAACGGTTTTGCAACAACCCGCGTTGTTTAATGGAACCATAAGAAGCAACTTAATGATGGGGCGCTCATTTAGTGATGCTGAATTATGGCATGCGCTGAATATTGCTCAGCTCAGCGAGTTTGTTGAAGCGCAAAATGATGAGCTTGATACTAAGGTTGGGCGCCAAGGGATCCGTTTATCAGGTGGACAGCGTCAACGCCTAGCTATCGCGCGCATGGTGTTGAGTGATCCAAAGGTAGTGATCTTAGATGAAGCGACATCGGCATTGGATGCCGAAACTGAATTCGCTTTGCATCAGGCGCTTCAAACTTTTCTAAGTGGGCGTACCACCATCATTGTCGCGCATCGATTAAGTGCGGTGAAACAGGCTGATCACGTGTATGTCTTTGAGGATGGAAAGATATGTGAACAGGGTGCTCATGCAGAGTTGTTAAACAGTAACGGGCTATATGCGCGGCTTTATGGAGAGTATCAATAAAGTCGCATTAGGATGAGGTAATGCGCAAACAATTTGGGTGGCGAGGCGGTAATAAAATTGATCTTTTGGTCGACGGGGAGAATTTCTTTCCCGTTATGTTGGAAGATATTCGATCTGCTAGGCATAGCTTATTACTAGAATTCTATTTTGTATCCTCGGGCGTGATTACGGACCAATTTGTGGATGAGCTATGTAGTGCTGCTCGTCGTGGCGTTATGGTTAAGTTAATTATCGATGATTTCGGTTCTTATCGGTTTGCTAGTACAGATCGACAAGCTCTAGTCACTGCTGGCGTAGATATTGTTGTTTATAACCCTCTCCATCTGAGTAAGTTGACACTTAATTTCTCTAGAGATCACCGAAAGCTACTGGTTGTTGATCAGCAAAAAGCATTCATCGGAGGTACAGGGTTAAGCGATGTATACTGGTTATCAGAAGAGCAGGGATGCCCATGGCATGAACTTATGGCGCGAATAGAGGGGCCTGCTGTTACAGATTTGGTGTCGACCTATAATGAACTTTGGCATCGTTGCACCGGAAAGCGTCTCTCTCCCGGGGGGATGATTGAACATAAAGGTAATAGTGAACTCCGTGTTCGAACTGTTCAAGGGTTGTATCAGCAAGATATTAAAGCGAGCTTTTTAAAGCGGGTTAATACGGCTGATGATCAAATCTGGTTGATGACCGCTTATTTTCTGCCGTCCTTTTCGATGCGTTATGCTTTGAGGAAAGCAGCGAGGCGGGGGGTTGATGTTAGGCTTATTATCGCTGGACCTTACACTGATCAGCCATGGATTTTTCATGCATCTAAACGTTTCTATAGTCGCTTATTAAAAGCGGGGGTGAGGATCTATGAGTATCAACCTAGGTTTCTTCATGCCAAAATGTCGGTGATTGATGGCTGGGCAAGTATGGGATCATGCAATTTAGACCATTGGAATCTTCGATGGAATCTTGAGGCAAATATTGAAGTACAAGATCCTATCTGTATTGAGAAGATGACTGGATTGTTTCATAGTGATCTTAATCATTGTCAGGAAGTAACATACGACACTTGGTCTAAACGACCTTGGCAGCGTCGATTTAAAGAGACCTTATGGGCATGGATTAGCCATTTGGTGTTAAAAATTAAGTAAGAAGGAAGTTTGTTATGAATAAATATGCAATTGCAGCCGCGCTTGTTTGCTCTTTAACGCTTACGGGTTGTGTTAATAGCCTAAGTGGAAACACCTATTCGCGAAGTGATGCACGTCAAGTTCAACAGGTTCAGTATGGCGTTGTTCAATCTTCGACGCCGGTCGTTATTGAAGGAACTGCTGGGGTTGTTGGTGCGGGAACAGGGGCCGTTGTTGGCGGCGTTGTGGGTTCAAATATTGGTGGTGGTAAAGGGAAGACAATCGCAACCGTACTAGGTGCAGTGGCAGGTGGCCTTGCCGGTAAGCAAGCGGAAGAATCGTTAACGCGCACACAAGGTCAGGAGGTTACTGTACGATTGGATAATGGCAATATGATCTCTATTGTTCAAGAAGTGGGAGAGGGGCCTATGTTCCGTTCAGGTGATCGTGTACGTGTCCTCAGTGGCAATGGCAGTGCTCGTGTGACGTATTAATTTTTTGATAGCCCCAAAGCAGGTTAGTGTTTCTCAGAGTTAAAGCTAACCTGTTTTTCGACTCATTTGGTTTATAAGTACTGCTTTCCTCTCATCCCCTTTTTCCTGTTCTATCGGTATATGCTCTTCAACGTTTTCAGTCACTTCATTTTGAAAGTGCACGTTATGGCTACTTTATCATGAATTATGCGCTCATTCGGGAATATAGCCCGTATTAATAAGGGATAACTCCTGTTGAATAATGTTCTTTTATAAATATTATTATTTGTATTACATTTTGATTAATGAATTAAATTGAGCATTTTTTTTCTCACTTTTGTTTTAAGGTTATTTAGTTTTTGTATCTTATTATTTATTGAATGAATGGTTATTAATTTAATGAATAGTTGTTAATTTATTAAGATTAAAAAATAACTGTGCATATATTTTCTCATCTCTTTAAATTTAAATTATTTTAAGGTAATGTGCCTGCCCTAATACAAAAATTCAAAACAGTTTTAGTGTTTTGTTTATTAGGGAACCTGCGATTAAGTAGCTTCTTTCACTCAGCAAGTTCCATCTGGCTATATCAGCCTGAAAAACCATGATTTCCGACCACTTACTCCCGCCTGAATACCCTTTTCACGGTATTCAGGCGGACTTGTCCTACGTGCGCAGCATCTGACCCACTCTAACGATATTGGCCAGAGCAAAAAGCGTCGCCAGCTTACTGTCGTTTTTCATCAGTCCGCGGTATCGCGCTTTGGTGAACCCGAACTGACATTTAATGATCCTGAACGGGTGCTCAACCTTGGCTCGAATGCTGGCTTTCATATATTCGATGTTGATCAGAACTTTGTTGATTCTTGGATGCTTTTTAAGAGCCCTGACTTTTCCTGGCCGCTCTGCAATATGCCAGTCAACTGCTTTGTCTTTGAGATTGTCCCGCTTATCGATGCCTCGGTATCCCGCATCGGCAAAAACGAACTGCTCGTCACCATGTAGTAATCGGTCGGCTTGGTTCAGGTCATGTTCGTTGGCAGCCGTGGTTTCAAGACTGTGCGTCAGCCCAGTTCTGGCATCAACTCCAATGTGAGCCTTCATGCCGAAATGCCAGAGGTTGCCCTTTTTCGTCTGGTGCATCTCGGGATCACGCTCACCGGTTTTGTTCTTGGTTGAGTTGGGAGCCTCGATAATCGTGGCGTCCATCAAGGTGCCTTCCTTGACCAACACGCCAGCCTCAGTCAGCCAGCTGTTTACTTCCTCGAAGATCTGTCGACCAAGTCCATGGCGTTCTAGTAGATGCCTGAAGTTCATAATCGTCGTGTGATCGGGGATTGGTTTATCGAGCGAGAGACTCGTAAATAGACGCATTGAGGCGATTTCATAAAGGGCATCTTCCATCGCAGGATCGCTCAGGCTGTACCACTGTTGGAGACAGTGGATGCGCAGCATCGTTATTAATGGGTAAGGCCGTCGACCGTTACCCGGCTTGGGATAATACGGTTCAATGACCGTAACGATTCGCTGCCAAGGAACTAGCGTTTCCATCCGTGCCAAAAACTTTTCTTTCCGGGTTTGGTGACGTTTTTGACGGTATTCACAATCGGCAAAGCTGAGCTGATTTTCCATGTGCTGATCCTGGCTGACACTATGCCGGACATTGTCTCATGCGGAGGGACTTAATCGCATCTTCCTTAGTGTTGACTCATAAATATGGATGTTTGTTTTAGGGTTAAAGGCATATATGTCAGCTATTCTTCAGCTCACTTTAATTGCGTTTAGGGGTTTGGTTCCGGCTACCTCTAATATTCGTGAATATGATCAAGATGAAATTCTTATTGGGAGGGCTCCCGATAATGATTTTGTTGTAGAAGATCCCGAACGTTATTGTTCTCGCTATCACGCTCGTTGTTATAGGGCTGATAATCAGTTTTTTGTAGAGGATACGAGTACACCCGGCACACAGATAAATGCAGGCCAGTTTTTAACGCGCGGGCATCGGCATCGTTTGGTTTCGGGTGATCTGCTTCATATTGGTGAGTGCCAGATACAAATTGATTTGATTGAATCTGTAGTGCCTTTGGAGTCAAGCAATACATGCGATGCTTTTTCAATCGATGACTTCTTTTCTGAGGATTCAGGTGCTTTCACCGCAGAGTTAGTCAAAACAACTGCGCCGCTACCAAATATTCCTCAGACCTCTACGGCTGATTTTATACGCACAGCGGAACCGCATTATGAAGGGTTTGATTTCTCTGAGTACGCTAAAGATTTAGCTGTGCAGGATCAGTCTATTGATCAGCATAGAGCATCAGACGTAGCTATAGCGACTGACATTGATGCTGTTGTTTATTCGGAAGAAGTGGATGTTGCGAATGATCAATACGTGGATCTAGAAGTTAAACAAGCGAGTGTTTTATCTGTTGATCGAGAAGATGCTTTGGTTGAAAGCAAGGTCGATCTATCAGCGACTTCATCTGATTGCGCAGAAACGGTACAAACAGCGAGTCAAAAAGTTGTAACGGCAAATGCTCCAGCAGAGATTGATAGCAAGGCCATTAAGGCGTTTTTGCAGGGATTGAATGTAGAACCATCAGATTTGGTTGGCAGAAATAAAGAAGAGATTATGTTTTCTGCGGGTCAAATGTTGCGTGTGCTAACACAAGGGACTATGGAGATTCTGCAGAGCAGGAGTGATGTGAAAAAAGAGTTTGGGATGGATGTCACTCGTATCGGTGCTCAAATGAATAATCCGTTGAAGTTTAGTCACAGCTCGAATGAAGCGATGGTGAAATTGCTAACACAGGCCGAAGGTTATATGTCTGCTCATGATGCCGTTAAAGAGGGCGTGGTGGATGCTAAAGCTCATCAGGTTGCGGTAATGGCGGGGATGCAGGCAGCTATTGTTTCAATGCTAGAACGATTTAAACCAGAAGCGCTTGAAGATCAGTTAAATTCACGATTTGTACTCTCAAAGAAGGGAAAGCATTGGGAAACGTATAAAAAAGTTTACCAGCAATTGGTGCTTGAGGCTGAAGATGATTTTCATAGCCTTTTTGGTGATGAATTTAGCTTAGTTTATCAGCAGCAAGTAAGAGAAATTGAAGCTAGCTATTCGCAAGAATAGTGATTTATAAATCTATTTAATCAAATTTCTAAGATTAATCATTACTGTGAAAAGGATTTTTAAACAGTGAGCAATACAAAGTTAGTAGCCTGTTGTACGACCGCCATTGTTGCGGGAGTTTCCATCTCTGTTCATGCTCAACCACTGCCTGATTCGGCGACATCGGGGGCTATTAATAAAACGTTTCCAGATCTGTTGATCGAGCCAAATAGAGATGTTCACCTGTCTATACCGGCCAAGAAGGATCGTCCGATTGATACTGAATCGGGCCCTGTTATTTTAGTTGATCGTATTAATCTTTTTAGCGTTAACGGTAAAAGCTCAAAAACATTAATTAGTGATGTTGAAGTTAATGGTTTGTTGAAAGCGGATGTCACATCGCATAAAGATGGGTATACCTTAGGTAAGTTACAGGTACTGGCAGATAAAGTGACTAACTACTATCGCCAGCAAGGGTGGATACTCGCATCAGTCTATGTCCCCGCTCAAGAAGTTGAATCGAACGAGATTGAACTTCATCTTCTACCAGGGACCTTAAATAGTGTGTTAGCCAGTGGCGACTCTTCCTATTCGACGGAGCAGCTAGTACGTCCTTTTCAACGCTCATTGCAGTCAACGCTAAGTAAAGATGATACGGAAGCGTCCTTGCTTACCGTCTTGGACTATCCAGGTATTTCTGTTTCAGGTGTGTTGGAGCCAGGCGAAGAAGTTGGTACAACAAAATTAAACCTTTCAGTTAACAGCGAGGACCGGTTCGCTGGTGTTGTTTATCTGGATAACAAGGGTTCGTTGTATTCGGGTGAGGAGCGCTTGGGAGCCGGTCTAATCTTTAATAACCCTTTTGGTCTTATTGATCAGCTACGGGTTGACGCAATGATACAGAATAAGCCTGATTCAGAAGCGGGTGAGTCTGTAAATAACGCTATTTTTGGTGGCCTTAGTTATACCGCCCGTCCTTTTGATCCAGCTTACGAGTTGGGTTTTGAGTATTCAGAAAATCAATATGATATTGGGCGCGAGCTTGCTTCTTTTGGTTTTGAGGGCAAAACACAAAGAACGGCTGTTAGCTTGAAACGCCAGTTGCGTAGAAGTCGTACGTTTAATGACTTTTTGAAAGTGGGTGTCGATCTGAATGATGCTGAAACATTGCGTGCAGGTGATTCCGAATCGAGAGATAAGCTTACATCCTTAAGTATCTCCTATGGTGCTGATTATACCGATGGCTTGATTGGCGGCGGTTTTTCTACGGCTTCTTTCACCTACCGTAAAGGGTTGGAGGATACGTTAGGGAGCTTGCGTAATGGCGATGCTCAGATCAGCCGTTTAAGTGATGCGGGTCCTGCTCCAATGGATTACTCAAAAATTGAATTTAACCTGTCCCGTTATCAGCGATTTATTGCCGATACATCATTGAAGCTTAGGCTGGATATGCAGTATTCAGAAGATCCGCTTGTCTCGCTTGAACAGTTTTCTATTGGTGGTTCGAACAGTGTAAGAGCTTATCCTGGAGCGGAGTACATGGCTGATAAAGGTTTTTTTGCCAGTGTTGATTGGATCACTCCACTTCCTTTTATCTCAGATAAGGTGGCCTTTAAAGGGAGAACCTGGGGTCAGGTTCTGCAGCTATCGGCATTTGTTGATTACGCTAAAGGCTATAAAAATGATGCCCTATCTTCTGAGATTGCGAAGCAATCTTTGTATGGTGCAGGGGTTGGTTTGAGGTTTGCTCCTTTTGACAATATAGAAGCAAATATCTCCGTTGCGAGAGCATTAGGTGATGCACCTAGTAATGGTCGAGAACCTCAAATATTTGTTGATGTGATTTTTCAGTTTTAGCAGGAGCTGGAGATAAAACTGAAAGAGTTAAAGCAATATCGAACTTAACGGACTAAGGCGCAAGCCAACTAAAGGCAGAACGGATGCAAACTTTCGGATCAAAAAAAACATTATCCACTTTTATTAAATCAGCCATGGTTGCGGGGGTTGGTAGCTCGATTCTTATCCCTAGTGAAGTAATGTCTGCTCCGCAAGGAGGTGCTATTTCACAAGGGAACGGCAGCATCAGCGTGGATAATAAAACAACCACTGTTCAGCAGACTTCCTCTTCAATGGTCGTTGATTGGCAAAGTTTCAATGTCGCAGCGGACGAACTTGTTAAGTTTGATCAGCCTTCTGCAAAAGCAGCAACTTTAAACCGTATACACGATCAAAATCCATCTCAGATTCTAGGGCGAGTAGATGCCCAAGGACAGGTATATCTTATCAATCCTAATGGGATTGTTTTTGGTGAACATTCAACGATTAACATTGGAAGTTTAGTTGCTACCACTAAGCATTTGTCTGATACCGATTTCATGGACGGTAATATTGTACTGCAACAGGCTGAGGGCGAAGGAAGTATTGTAAACCGCGGAACTATTAACGCAGCGACAGGCGGGGCGGTTGTTTTAGTAGGTGATACTGTCACTAATGAAGGCGTTATTCATGCAAAAAAAGGATCTGTTGTATTAGCTTCGGGTAAAAGTGCCACACTTGATTTTGATGGCGATGGTTTATTGCAATTCAAGCTGTCTGGGGCAAATGAGCAAACCAATAGAGATCAAGAGAGTGCTGTTGTTAATGCAGGGCTGATTAGCGCGCAAGAGGGTGAGGTTTTATTAACCGCTAAAGCTGCAAGAGATGTTTTTTCTAATGTAGTGAACAATACAGGTGTGATCGAAGCCAAAGGAATTGATATGAGCGGCGGGACAATCCGCTTATTAGGAGAGGGTGGAGATGTCCGAAATAGTGGTAATTTGCTTGCTTCAAGTGACAATGGCACGGGTGGCAAGATCGACTTGTCGGGTGATCGGACCGCTGTTGATTCAGGCTCACTAATTGATGCTTCTGGTACAAAAGGTGGAGGCACCATTCGTATTGGTGGGGGATATCAAGGCAGTGACAATGATCTGACTAATTCTGAGTCTACATTAGTGGCTTCTACTGCTGTTTTGCAAGCTGATGCCACTAAAGCAGGTCATGGTGGGCAGGTTATTGTTTGGGCGGATGACAGCACAAACTATCAGGGTGTGATTAGTGCTAAAGGAGCGGGCCTTTCTGGAAATGGTGGTTTTGCTGAAGTCTCAGGTAAAGAGTATTTTAAATTTAATGGTGATGTAGATTTAAGTGCGGAAAATGGTGTTGATGGGACTCTATTACTTGATCCTAAAAATATAAAAATCACTCTGAATGGCAATGCGCCTATTCTTAATAATGACTCTTTTCTTGAAAACTCAAATGCCACCGCTGAGATAGGGGTGGCTGATTTAGTGGCTTTGTTGGATACGGCAAATGTTACGCTTCAAGCAACAAATGATATTGAAGTTTTAACAACGCTAAACACCTCAGGAAATACAGGCGACTCAGCCACTACTAACGATCTAACCTTAGAAGCCCAAGGTGATATTTTGATTGAAGGGCAAGTTAACCTTAAAACGGGTGCGACGCTAACTTTACTAGCAGGTGATAACATCACCCAAAGTGAATCAATTACAGCGACAGCGTTGGTTGTTAATGCTGATAACAATGCCACATTAAATCATGCCAGTAATGATTTTGGCTCCGCATCTTTGAGTGGTGGTTCGGCAAACATTAATGATGTAAACGGGGTTGATTTAGGTACGACTAATTTAACCGGTACATTGACTGTAACCGCTGACGGGCATATCACCCAGTCTGGTGTAATTGACGTTAGCGGCACAACTAGTATTACTTCTACGGCAGGCAACATCTCGTTTGATAATATTAGTAATGACTTCTCTTCAATTAACACCTTGGCTGCTGATGTCACTCTGTATGATGCCAGTGCACTAGAAATCACCAGTTTGAATGCTACAGGTTCGTTAGATCTAACGACAGGCGGCAACCTAACTCAAGTGGGTGCAATCGTTGTTGATGGTGCCGCTAGCATCACTGCCACAGGCGCAGATATTACATTAGACAATAGCAGTAACGATTTCAACACGTTAGCGTTGTCAGCAAATAATGCCACTATCGAAGACACTAGCGCTATAGAACTAGGAGCGTCTTCTCTTACCGGTTCTTTAAATATCACCTCGGTAGGGGACTTAACCCAAAACGCTGCTATTGATGTTAATGGAGCAACGGTTCTGGCAGTAACGGGTGATATTGCACTTGATAACGCTGCAAACGATATGTCTACGCTAAACGCTGCAGCTAGCAATATCAGTGTTCGAGATGCTAATAACCTAAGCATAGGGGCCCTAAGTACAACAAACTTGACTGTCACCACGGGGGGAGCGCTTACGCAGAGCGGTGCTTTTGTTGTGAGTAATAACACCGCTATTGATTCAGGATCTGCGACGTTAACTCAAAATAACGATTTTAATACGCTTTCTCTTGAGGGTGGCTCTGCGCAGGTTAATGATATCAATGCAGTTGTGCTTGGAGCGAGTAACCTTAGTGGCACATTGACCGTTACTACGGCCGGTCATATTACTCAATCAGGCGCGCTTGATATTAATGGCGCTGCTAGTTTTACAGCGACAGGCGCAGATATCACGCTAGACAACAACGGCAACGATTTTACCTCTCTAGCCTTAAATGCAGTTAACGCAGTGGTTGAAGACAGTAATGCGCTAGAGCTAGCCGTTTCAGCCATTACCAATGCCTTAAATATTACAACGGGTGGTAATCTAACTCAGTCGGGTGCTATCGATGTTAATGGTGCGACTGTTCTGGCGGTGACCGGTGATATTACCCTTGAAAACGCAGCCAATGATTTAACCAGTCTGAATGCAACCGCAACGAACATTAGCGTTACTGATAGTAATGACTTAAGTGTGGCTGCATTGAATGTAAACGACTTGAGCCTGACGGCTGTGGGAGCCTTAACGCAAACTGGGGCTTTTGTTGTCTCAAACAATGCCGAGGTTAATGCTTCTACGGCAACGTTAACCCAAAGCAATGATTTCAATACGCTTTCTGTCAATGGTGGTTCTGCAAACGTTAACGATATCAATGCGATAGCGTTAGGTACGAGTGATCTAACGGGCGCGTTAACGGTATCGGCTACTGGCAATATTACACAATCGGGTGCTATTGAAGTTGATGGTGTTACTGACCTAACTGCGACGGGTGCGAACATCACGCTGAACAACGCGGGGAACGATTTTACGAGCGTAAACGCAGTAGCTGCGAATATTAGTGTTCGGGATGTTAATGATCTTGATATAGCAGCTTTAAATACAACCAATTTAACAGTTACAACGGGCGGTGCACTTACACAGAGCGGCGCGTTTGTTGTGAGTAATAACACTACTATTGATGCTGCATCTGCGACGTTAACTCAAAATAACGATTTTAATACGCTTTCTCTTGAGGGGGGCTCTACGCAGGTCAATGATATCAATGCTGTTGTGTTAGGCACGAGCAACCTTAGTGGCGCATTGACCGTTACTACGGCCGGTAATATTACTCAATCAGGCGCGCTTGATATTAATGGCGCTGCTAGTTTTACAGCGACAGGCGCAGATATCACGCTAGACAACAACGGCAACGATTTTACCTCTTTAGCGTTAAATGCTGTGAACGCAGTTGTTACAGACAGTGACGCCTTAGCGCTAGGCGTTTCGGCAATTACGAATGGATTAACTATTACAACAGGCGGTAATTTAACACAAATCGGTGCTGTTGATGTCAGTGGCGCAACAGCCCTAACGGTTACCGGTGATATAGCTCTCGATAATGCGGCTAATGATTTCAATAGCTTAGATGCCTCGGCAACAAATATTAGCGTAGCCGACAGTAATGATTTGAGTGTTGCTGCATTGAATGCAAACAATTTGAGTCTCACTACAGTAGGCGCGTTAACGCAAACAGGAGCATTTGTCGTAACGAACAATGCACAGATAGATTCATCCACCGCAACGTTAACTCAAAACAACGACTTTAAGACGCTCTCTCTAAATGGCGGTTCCGCAAACATTAATGATGTTAACGCTGTGGAATTTGGCGCGAGTGACCTGACAGGGACATTGACGGTTACTACTGCGGGGAATATCACTCAATCAGATACAGTAGATGTTGATGGTGCCACGAACCTAACGGCTACAGGATCTGATATTACGCTAGAAAATAGTAATAATGATTTCACGTCCTTGGCGTTAACCGCGGCTAACGTAACGGTGCAGGATAAAAACGCTTTGGCGCTTTCGGCTACAACGCTTACGGGTGATTTAGCTGTGACTGCGAATGGTAATATTACTCAATCAGGAGCTGCTGATGTTGATGGCACAGCAAGCCTTACTTCTTTAGTCGGTAATATTACTTTAGATAACAATGCTAATGATTTTAACGCGTTGGCGCTGTCAGCTAATAACGCCACTGTTAGAGACATTAACGTTTTAGAGCTAGCAGCGTCTTCTCTTACCGGTTCTTTAAATATCACCTCGGGAGGGGACCTAACCCAAAGCGCTGCTATTGATGTTAATGGAGCAACGGTTCTGGCAGTAACGGGTGATATTGCACTTGATAACGCTGCAAACGATATGTCTACGCTAAACGCTGCAGCTAGCAATATCAGTGTTCGAGATGCTAATAACCTAAGCATAGGGGCCCTAAGTACAACAAACTTGACTGTCACCACGGGGGGAGCGCTTACTCAGAGCGGTGCTTTTGTTGTGAGTAATAACACCGCTATTGATTCAGGATCTGCGACGTTAACTCAAAATAACGATTTTAATACGCTTTCTCTTGAGGGTGGCTCTGCGCAGGTTAATGATATCAATGCAGTTGTGCTTGGAGCGAGTAACCTTAGTGGCGCATTGACCGTTACTACGGCCGGTCATATTACTCAATCAGGCGCGCTTGATGTTAATGGCGCTGCTAGTTTTACAGCGACAGGCGCAGATATCACGCTAGACAACAACGGCAACGATTTTACCTCTCTAGCCTTAAATGCAGTTAACGCAGTGGTTGAAGACAGTAATGCGCTAGAACTAGCCGTTTCAGCCATTACCAATGCCTTAAATATTACAACGGGTGGTAATCTAACTCAGTCGGGTGCTATCGATGTTAATGGTGCGACTGTTCTGGCGGTGACCGGTGATATTACCCTTGAAAACGCAGCGAATGATTTAACCAGTCTGAATGCAACCGCAACGAACATTAGCGTTACTGATAGTAATGATTTAAGTGTGGCTGCATTGAATGCAAACAACTTGAGCCTGACGGCTGTGGGAGCCTTAACGCAAACTGGGGCTTTTGTTGTCTCAAACAATGCCGAGGTTAATGCGTCTACGGCAACGTTAACCCAAAGCAATGATTTCAATACGCTTTCTGTCAATGGTGGTTCGGTAAACGTTAACGATATCAATGCGATAGCGTTAGGTACGAGTGATCTAACGGGTGCGTTAACGGTAACGGCTGCTGGCAACATTACACAATCGGGAGCTATTGAAGTTGATGGCGTGACTAACCTAACTGCTACGGGTGCGAACATCACGTTAAGCAACGCTGGGAATGATTTTACGAGCGTAAATGCAGTAGCAGCGAATATCAGTGTACGCGATGCGAATGATTTGAGTGTCGCGGGGCTAAGCACAACTGATTTAACGATCATGGCTGGTGGCACATTGACACAAAGCGGCGCGTTTGTCGTTGCTAATAATGCCTCTATCGATGCAGCGTCAGCGGTATTAACTCAAAGTAACGATTTCAATACGTTGTTGTTAAACGGAGGCGATGCCACGGTCAATGATGTGAACAGTCTGAACTTTGGGCTTTCTAATCTAAGCGGTGATTTAGCACTTACGGCGGCCGGAGCGATTAGCCAAAATGCAGCACTGACTGTAGCGGGGCACACTGATGCAACTGCAGGCACAGCAGTAGATCTTCAACATAGCAGTAATGATTTCAATACGCTCGCTTTGAATGCAAATACTATTTCAATCCGTGATAGCAATGATCTTTCTATTGCGGGATTAACAGCAAATGATTTGAATCTTCGTACAGGCGGAACGTTAACGCAGACGGGGGCTTTTGTCGTTGCAAATCATGCGGATATTCATGCAGCTAATGCGACGCTTAATCAAGCAAACAATTTTAATACGTTATCCCTAAATGGCGGCAATATAGAAGTTACCGATATTAATGAAGTATCACTATCAACTTCATTGTTGACGGGAACTGCAGTGTTGCATTTGGGAGGGAGCTTAACTCAAAGCGGGAGTTTAACCGCGGCTCATCTCGATGTTAGTGCTACAGGGCATAACGTAGTTTTAGACAATGCAGGCAACAGCCTTGGTAGCTTATCGCTCATCGCAGAGCAGGCGACAGTGGTGGATAGCGACGGGCTTATTTTAGCGCAAAACACTATTGGTCAAAGCCTAGACTTAACAACGGGTGGCGCTATCAGTCAAACCCACGCTTTAGCGGTGACCGATTTAACGCTAAATGCGGCTGGGCAAACAATCACATTAGATAACAGTAATAACGATTTTGATAATTTGTCAGTAACCGCTGGGAATGTATCTATTATTGATAAAGATGCAATCACACTCGCGGGGGCTGATGTAACCAATACATTCACATTATCAGCAGCTGGGACAATCAACCAATCCGCAGCCTTAACGGTTGCAGATTTTGATTTAGATGCAACGGGGCAAACGATCCAACTAGATAATGCCGGTAATGATTTTAGTAGCCTTAAAGTAAAAGCAGCAGATGCAATAGTATCTGAACAAACGGGGATGTCGTTGCGGGATAGCACTTTGCTTAATAGTTTAACCCTTAACGGCGGGGGAGATATTACGCAAAACGGCATTCTAATTGCACCGAACCTGTTTATAAACGCTGGATCCAATAATGTAGTTTTAGACAATGCGGCCAACCAAGTTGATCGTGTGACTGCTACCGTTAGCAATATGGCGTTGCGTGATCAAGCTGATCTTGAACTAGCTGATATTCAAGCCGTTCAGTTCACTGCGATAGCCGAAGACAACATTACTCAGCAGGCAGGCACAACCTTAAACGTCACCGATAAACTTGCGTTAACTGCTAATAGCATCAGCCTGACCGAAAACAACCTGATTAATGCAGTGTCACTATTGGGCGGCGGAACCGCGAATGTTGTTAATGCTACTAATTTAGAGCTGCAAGATATTGATCTGACTACATTAACATTGAACGTTACTGGAGATATTAGCAATTCATCCGCCAGTAATATTGCAGTGACAGGTGACTTTACGGCAGTTAACAGCGGTGATGTTACGTTAGGTAAAGTGGTTGGTGATTCGGTAAATTTCGGTTCGGTTTCATTTAATAGTGCTGCTGTTTCGTTGGATGAAGATTCTCATATCTTGATCAAAGATACCCAAGTATCCAGTCTTACTTTGAATAGCTCTGGTGATATAACTGATGACGGCGATCTGTCTGTAACTGGAACACTGACCGCGGATGCTGCGGGTGATATAGCGCTTGGAACCATTGGAGCGTCTGAAGATACACGGTTTGGGGCGATTAGCCTTAAAGGTGCGAATATTCGAATTGTTGAAGAAGATTCGATGATGATCCATCGTGCCGAAGGTGATGTTGTTGAATTGATATCTGAAACGGGCGGCATAAAAACCAATGGTACAAAAATTATTGCTGGGAGTGTGCTTACCTTGGATGCAGGCCCAGGCCAAGATATTGGCGATCCAGGCAATCTCGTCGATTTCACGCTCGATCTAACCGGTGCACTTACATTAGATGCACGTAATGCCTATTTGACACAATCCGCGGCTGACTTTTCTAAGCAGGTCGCATTGTTCAGCTCAAATGCCTTGATTCGATCGGAAGCTAACCTAGCGGCGTTAACTCGTTCAGAGATACAGTTCCTCAGCTACCTACTTGGAGTTGATGAAGCGCTCTTCAATGAGTTTGTTACCATTTTTGATGTGCAAGATGAGGGGATGTTACTGCCGGAAGATCAGCGAGAAGAGGAGCTTTCTTGGTTGAGTGAAGATGGCCGCTTCTTAGTGTCGGTTTCTAAAGATGAACGATTTAAACACTACTACGATCTATGGAAAACTTACGGTGAAGTATTCTCGTACGTATCTATGAACAATTCATCAGTTGCTTCGGGTTGGATGTAATCGATGAAACCCTTGTTTTATAACCACATTGCGGCGCTGAGTCATAAGAAACATCACAATGTTTCAGTGCAAAGTCACGCGAACTATAGCTTTGCTAAGAGCACTAATTCTGTGCCTCTTGGCGTCGGTGAGTTCCACATTGCTGCTCTTCATTATCCGATCGTTTTCTTGGCAAATGAAGATGGCTTAAGCCCCATCGCAATAATAGGCCTAAAAACTAAACAAAATGTATGGGTAAACGATAGTGGTGACTGGCTTAACGATTATGTTCCCGCCTACATCAGGCGTTATCCGTTTATTGCAGTTAGAACTGCACAAGATGCATTTACTCTGTGTATCGATGAAAGCGCGGATGTGGTTAATCGTGATGGACTGGGCTCTCTGTTGTTTAAGGGCGATGAGCCGAGTGATTACCTTACTGATCGCTACAAGCTGGTCGAGGCATATGAACTAGAGCAAAAACGTAACCAAGTTTTATCCTCATTACTGTTGAAGCATAAGCTACTGGAAACAGCGCAGTTGAATCTTAAAGCCGAGACGGAAACGGACCTGCTCTCAGGCTTTCTTGTGGTGACTCGTAAGCGGCTTGATGAACTTGAAAGTGATGCTGTGTCAGAACTTCATAAAAGTGGCGCGATGGAGTTGATCTACCAACATCTCTTCTCATTAGAACGATTTCAGATGTTGGCAGAGCATGCTGGTAGCCATCAAAACAGCTTGGTTGTGGGAGAGTAGTGGTGGATTTACAAGAGATTCTTAGTTATGCCAATGCTTTAGAAGGGGATACGCCCGCAGGCAATGATGTAAAACATGATGACGACTTTGTCGCTTTAGAAGATGAAATCCGTAAAGGCGAAGGGATTGATATTCAGCCTATAGATTGGCTAACAGTAGAGATCTTAGCCGGTAAAGTGTTGAAAGAACAAAGTAAAGATTTACGTGTAGCTTCACGGCTATCTGCTGCGTTGTTCTATCGGCACGGTTTTGCAGGGATCAGTGCGGGATTTCAATTGCTGTTGGCAATGGTTAAATCTGATTATTGGGCGCAAATTCACCCGCTTAGGCCGAAAAGTAGAGCGGCGGCAGTGAGCTGGACTCTTCAAAAAATTGATAGGCCTTTTTCCGAGTACGAAACAACCTTAGAACAGGCTTCTGACATTGTCGATGCGGCAAATGCATTTGCTGAATTAGATGCAGAGCTCGGAGAAAAAATGGGGGATAAAGCTCCCAGCCTATTTGAATTCAAAAATGTAATAAACCGCTACAAACAAGAAGCCGAATATCTAATTGAAGAAGAAAATAAAAAGAAAGCAGATAAAAAATCAGTAGTTGATGTTGAAAAAGAAGTGCAAGAGGCAAGGGGTAGCGATAAGGATATTCCTTCCGAAACAACAACGACAGAGTTACCAGAAAAACCTGTAGTCCAGCCTACGAAGGTTGCAGCCCCTTCACATACGCCCGTTTCAGTATCCTCATCTGAGGATGTCGCTAAAGCGCTGCGTGCTTGTAATAGCACGATGGCGAAAGTTAGCCACTTGCTTCGTAATCAAAAAATTAGTGACCCTTACCCATACTTTATATTGCGATCAGGTGTGTGGATGCAGTTGCGCGAAGCGCCAGCAGATAATGTGTTGCCGGCTCCGATGGAGGGCAAGATATCCAGTTTAAAAGCATTGGAGCAAAACAAAGATTGGCCTGGATTAATCGAAGAGTGTGAAAAAACATTCGCGGCAGGTCAAGTATGTTGGATCTCATTACACCGTATGGTTGCCAATGCCCTAGAGGCAATGTCAGCAAATGATGCCGCGCAAGCAGTAAAAGACGCTGTTATACATTTGATCTCTCGCTTGCCTGAAATGCTCACTCGTAAATTTCAAAACGGAGAGGGCTTTGTTGATGAGATGACCAAAGCCTGGATCGCTTCATTGCAGCCAGAAACGGAAACACTCGCTACAAATAAAGCGCCAAACCAAAGTGAGGATAGCTGGGCGCTAGCAGCAACGGATGCTAAAAAATTGGCTGTCAATGGTGAGTTTGATAAAGGATTAATGCTTTTTAAGGACGGTATTCAAGCTGTCAGTAGCTTAAGAGAGCAAGCTTACTGGCAATTAGAGCAGGCACGATTTTGTTTTGAAGCAGGTCATTTAGAGATCGCTCAACCTCAACTAATGCATCTTAACCAGATGTTACAAGAGCAAAAACTACAACAGTGGGAGCCACAGTTACATCTAGAAGTAACCAAGTTACTCGTCAACTGTCATACCCAGGCCCAAACCAAGAAAAAATATACAGCAGAGCAGCTAACGCATGTGGATCAGTTAAAAGCACATTTGTGTTTGATGGATCCATTGGGCGCGCTGTCCATTATTAATAACTAAGCAAGGATATAACCATGGCTAAAGAAGGATCAGTTGCCCCCAAGGAAAGGATCAATATCGTTTATAAACCAGCTATAGGCGATGCAAAGGAAGAGATTGAACTACCACTGAAACTGATGATGGTGGGTGATTACACTCAGCGTGAAGACGAAGATGAAGTGGAAGACCGTGAGTTAATTGATGTTGATAAAGCCAACTTTAACGATGTCATGTCGAGTCAAAAGTTGAGCTTACAAATTACTGTTCCGAACAAATTATCCGGTGAAGAGGGTGATGAAGTACCGGTTGATTTGAGCTTTGATACGCTCAAAGATTTTGAACCTGAGGCGATTGTGCGCCAGGTGCCGGAGATGGCGAAACTGCTTGAATTACGTGAAGCGCTTTCATTCTTGAAGGGCCCGTTAGGAAACGTACCTGCTTTCCGTAAGCAGATCGATGAGTTATTGGGTGATGATGAATCTCGTCAGAAACTGATGGCCGAACTCGGCATAGAGAAATCTTAAGATTATCTGACACAAGGACAAAGGAATAAGAATATGTCTGAACAGGAAATGTTAGCGGAGCAGGGCGTCACACTCGAAACTGAAAACGCCTCTTTACTCGATCAGATTTTGCAGCAAACTAATATGAAAGCGGGCGACGAGTCATATGATGTCGCGTCTAAAGGCGTTCAAGCGTTTATCGCAGAAATACTGACATCAGGTGAAAAAACCGAGCGTGTACGTAAGCAGTTAGTTGATGACATGATTGCTGAGATTGATGAAAAGCTAAGTCTGCAAGTCGATCAAGTTTTGCATAATGAGAAAGTGCAAAAACTAGAATCCGCATGGCGTGGGCTTAAGTTTGTTGTTGATCGTACGGACTTCCGTGAAAACAATAAAATTCAAATTCTGAACGTATCAAAAGATGATCTGGCGGTAGATTTTGAAGATGCTTCAGAGATTACCCAGTCAGGTTTGTATAAACAGGTCTACACGGCTGAATACGGACAGCACGGTGGTGAACCTGTCGCTGCAATTGTCGCCAACTATGAATTTGAACATAGCGCACCGGACATCAGCTTATTACAGAGTGTTGCTAGTGTTTCAACGATGTCCCATGCACCTTTCTTGGCCGCCGCTTCACCTAAATTTTTTGGTGTAGATGACATCCAATCGTTACCAAACTTGAACGATATCTCGGCTATTTTTGAAGGGCCTCAATATGCTAAATGGCGCTCTTTCCGTGAAAGTGAAGATGCGAGAAGCGTAGGCCTTACGTTGCCGCGTTTCTTACTGCGTCTTCCTTATGATGAGCGCGACAATCCAGTTAAAGCGTTCCGCTATAACGAGAACATCGATGGCGATCATCAGAACTACCTTTGGGGTAATACTTCTTTTGCTTTCGCAACACGTTTAACTGAAAGTTTTGCGCAGTATCGTTGGTGCCCAAATATTATAGGCCCACAAAGTGGCGGTGCGGTTGAAGACCTTCCTTTGCATCAATATGAAGCAATGGGACAAATCGAAACAAAGATTCCGACAGAAGTTTTAGTTTCAGATCGCCGTGAATTTGAACTGGCTGAAGCCGGATTTATTCCGCTTACTTTCCGTAAAGGCAGTGATAATGCAGCGTTTTTCTCTGCTAACTCAACTCAGAAACCAAAATTCTTTGGTGTGAGTAAAGAGGGCAAAGAAGCGGAAATGAATTACAAGCTCAGCACACAGCTGCCTTACATGTTTATCGTTAACCGTTTAGCACATTACATCAAAGTGCTACAGCGTGAAAATATCGGTAGCTGGAAGGAGCGTAATGACCTTGAAGAAGAGTTAAACGTTTGGATTCGTCAGTTTGTCGCTAACCAAGATGGTGCAAGTGCTGAAGTACGAAGTCGTCGTCCGTTACGCGATGCCAAGATCGAAGTATCGGATGTCGAAGGCGAGCCAGGCTTCTACCGAGTTTCGATGAATGTACGTCCGCACTTTAAATATATGGGTGCTGATTTTACGTTGTCTCTTGTTGGCAAACTGGATAAATCCTAAAAAGGATGAGTCGTGGGGGTATGCTCTGCTGTGAGCCCCCGCGACATCTCTATGGAGAGAGATAATGCTTGAGTATTCGCTCTTACAGCGAGTTGCATTAGGTGATGAAGGTGCACAGCGTTCGCTGGATGTAGGCATTGATAAATTAAGACAATCGGTGCGTTTACATCTGCAAAATTTATTTAATGTTCGCCACGGAAGCGTCTCTGCACTTCCCGAATACGGCTTGCCTGATTTTAACGATTTAGATCTGAATTCAGGATATATGCAAGCGGTTCGAGATATGAGGAAGGCGATTAAGCAGGCATTAGATGATTACGAGCCGCGTCTAGATCAGACACGCGTTTCGTTTACACATAATGAAGATAACCCACTAGATCTTCGCTTTGAGATAGTGGCCCGACTCGTCGTGCCTGGTAGCCCTGTTCGTGTCAAATTTGAAACGATGATGGGGAACGATGGATTGTTTAAGGTGCAGAGTTAATCAATGGCGTTTAATAAATATTATCAAGATGAACTCTCATACCTGCGTGAATTAGGTGTCGAGTTTTCACGTCAAAACCCTGGCTTATCTAAGTTTCTGTCGGAAGAGGGCAACGATCCCGATGTAGAACGGCTTTTTGAAGGTGTGGCATTTCTTACTGGTCGTTTACGACAGAAATTAGATGATCAGCTCCCAGAGGTGACTCACTCGCTTACAAGCTTGCTTTGGCCGCATTATCTACGACCACTACCAGCGATGAGTATCTTGGAATACAAACCGATTACCAGCGCGTTAACGGAAGGTAAAACGATCAAACGTGGTGAGTTGGTGCGCAGTGTTGAAGTCGAAGGTACTCCTTGCCAGTTTAAAACCTGTTATGACGTTGATATTTATCCCATTGCTTTAACTGAACTGACGACAACGGCTAATAGTGATGGCACCGAAATGGCGGTTAGTTTCGAGCTAGAGCCAAGTGCGACAGCTGAAACAATGCAGTTAAAACAGTTAAGACTTTTTTTACACGGTGATCGTGAAAGCCATATTAGCCAGGCGCTTTATCTGTGGCTATTCCGTTATTTAGAGAAAGTTACAGTAGAGATTAATTACAGAGACGGGCGTGAAAGTACGCTACACAACTTAGGTGGGCAAGCAGTCAGCCCGGTTGGCTTTGCTGAAAATGAATCATTGCTGCCCTATAGCAATCGTTCATTTGAAGGTTATCGGTATCTACAAGAGTTTTTTAGCCTGCCTGAAAAATTCCTGTTTGTGGATGTGAACACAGATGTTGCTGCGTTAGCTGATCCGATGGTTGAAGGGTTTAAACTTAACTTTAAGTTTAATCGTCAATTTGACCCACAATTAAGGGTTAAGAAAAATCATATTCGTTTGTTTTGTACACCGATTATTAATTTATTCGAGCATGATGCAGATCCTATAAAAGTCGATCATCGAAAATTGGAATATATGGTGCGCCCTGATTATAACCAGCAGGAGCACATTGAGCTGTATAGCATCGATCAAGTATTAGGAAAACAAAGGGGGCGAAGTGACATATATGAATACGCCCTGTTTGAAAGTTTCGAACATGAGATACATCGAAGCGAAGAGCAAAAACAAATTTTTTATACCCAGCATCGTAAGCTTTCTACACTGCAATCGGGCGTTGATAACTATGTTCGTTTTGTAGACTTAGATAATCGAAAAGCGCTACCCGTTACCGAAACCGTATCACTTGAATTGACCTGTACCAATCGAAAGCTTCCAGAAACACTTAGAGCAGGGGATATTATTTATCCTACGTCTAATTCGCCTGAGTTTGTGACGTTTAAAAATATATCGCGAGTAACAGGCGCCTTACCACCACCTGTAAGGGAAGGGCTTCATTGGCAAGTCATCGCCAATTTAGCGCTGCATTATCGGCCATTAGCGAATCTTAATTCTTTACGAACACTCCTTGCTAGTTACGATCTAAGAGCGATGTTTGACCGTCAAGCAGAGCGCGCGAGCCAGCAGCTACAAGAAGGCATCGTCGAGATCCAAACTGAAACTGTAGATCGCATCTCTCGGGGAGTGCCCGTACGGGCATTACAGACCAAAATGCAGATGCGTGAAAGTAAATTTGGCGCAAAGGGGATTCAAGGAGAAAGTAGCATGTTTCTCTTTGCTACAGTGTTAAGTGGTTTTTTTGCGCAATATGCACCGATTAATTCCCACCATCAACTGATGGTAGAAGGGCTTGATAATGGGGAGGTGTATCAATGGAAGATACAGCCGGGTCGCAAAGCACTGCTTTAACACAGGCTCTTCAGCAAGAGACGCATCAATTCGATTTTTATCAAGCGGTTCGCTTGTTAGAGAGAGGAGCGGCTGCACCGGTCGGTTATCAGGGTGCTGTTGCACAAGAGCGTGTTCGTTTCTCGGGTCACCCGACGATGGCGTTTGCCACTAGTGATCTTGCGCGAGCCAAGTGCGAACAGGGTGGTAAGGTCGCGTTAGAAACCAACTTTTTTGGTCTCTATGGCGCGGCATCGCCAATGCCGGTCCATATAACCGAAGCTATCATTGCTGAGCAAATTAATGTTGAGAGCCAAGATCATCAAGTTTATTTCATCAGCAATGAAGAACAGTTACAGCGCTTACGCGATTATCGTTTAGACATATCAACGCTGCTTCAGCAAGCATCACTAGTACTTCGCCAAGTAAAAGCAGGCACTCAATCTGCACGTATATTTACGGAGCAAGAGCTTAGTCGCACACGTCAGTCTGAATCTTTAGAAGAGATCCTAGGAAAAGACGATTACTCAGCATTTCGTCAAGGCGATCTGTTGTTACAACTGTATGAAGCGCCTGCGGCTAGGCAGCGTGATTTCCTTGACCTTTTTAACCACCGTTTAACCTCTTTGCTATACCGCAGCTGGTGGAAGTATCAGCCGGGCATGCAGTATCAGGCAGAGGCAGATGATGGCTTTTCTGAATGGATGCTGGCGTTGATGGGGGCTCCAAATAAGCAGGCCCGCGAGCATTCATCGATCAATTGGCCGCAATTAATGGGGTATGCAGGTTTACTCAGTATGAACTCAGGTTCAGCTAGCACGATGACGGCGGTTATTAGTGGTTATTTTGGTCATATCCCAGTCAATATCCAGGAGTATGTCGAGCGTTGGGCTGATATACCCACAGATCAACAAAATAGGCTAGGGCAAGCGAATAGCGCTTTAGGAATGGATCTCTGTTTAGGCCGAAGGGTTAAAGATTTCTGCGGTAAGTTTCGGGTAAAAATAGGGCCTTTAGATTATCAGCCGTTTCAGCGGTTTTTACCGGACGGTCAAGATTACAAAGCGCTATTAGAGTTAATAGATGTACTGATGCCAGAGCAACTTTGCTTTGACATTGAATTGATTTTGAAAGGTGAGTGTGTACCAGCATTTGGTTTAGGCACAGATAACGCACCTAAGTTGGGATGGATCGGCTGGTTAGGGAAAACTAACGGTGCTGATCAGAGCGTTTTCTTACGCAATATCTGAAATGGATTATAAGGATTAATAAGCTTGGTTAGCAGGCTTATTCGGAGAAGGAATAAATGGATAATATCAAACTGAAGTCATTATTAGGGCGTCTTAATAAAAACTGTACTCGGGCGCTCGAAGCCGCAGCAGGCCTTGCGGTATCGAATGGTGCCTATGAAGTAAGTGTTGAGCATTTTTTACTTAAATTGCTTGAAGATGATAATGATCTCGCGCAAGTTTTGGTCCACTACAATGTCAATGTCATGCATTTTGTGCGCGCACTTCAGCATGCAGTAGAAGATGACAATAAAGGTAATACGGCTAAACCAGTTTTCTCACGGACATTGATTGGCTTGCTCGAAGATGCATGGTTAATCGCTTCATTGGAGCGTTCAGATCATGAAGTGTGTAGTGGCATGATGGTGCTCGCAATCCTTTCAAACCAGCGTCGTCATGGCATGGCGGTGTATTGCGATCATCTCTCGAGCATAGCTTACGATAGTTTATTGCAGAATTATGCAGATGTGGTCATGGCCTCGCCAGAGCACATTAAAACTCAAGCAACTGTAGCAGGGAGCCAACCTGAAACGGATGTTGATATGGGACCGTTGCAGAAATTCTGTACCCATTTCACAGCACGTGCCAGAGAAGGGTTGATTGATCCTGTCTTTTGTCGCGATGTCGAAATTCGCCAGATGATTGATATCTTAGGCCGTCGCCGTAAGAACAATCCAATCTGTGTAGGTGATGCAGGCGTTGGTAAAACGGCTGTAGTGGAAGGTCTCGCCCTTAAAATTGCGCAAGGTGATGTGCCTGATGTATTGGCTAATGTGGAGCTATACGGTTTAGATTTAGGCTTGTTACAAGCGGGTGCAAGTGTAAAAGGTGAGTTTGAAAATCGTTTAAATGGAGTGATCACAGCGGTTAAAGAATCACCTACCCCCATCATTTTGTTTATTGACGAAGCGCATACACTCATTGGCGCGGGTGGTGCAGCGGGAAGTGGTGATGCAGCTAATCTTCTTAAACCTGCGTTAGCACGAGGAGAGCTGCGAACGGTTGCCGCGACGACATGGTCAGAATACAAAAAATACTTTGAGAAAGACCCTGCATTAGCACGTCGTTTCCAGCTCGTTAAATTAGATGAGCCCACTGTCGATCAAGCCGTTACGATCATTCGTGGTTTGCGAGAAACTTATGAAGCAGCACACGGTGTCTATGTAAGAGATGATGCGGTTGAAGCGGCAGCAAGCCTATCATCGCGCTATATCTCAGGTCGCCAGCTACCGGACAAAGCGGTTGATGTGCTCGATACTGCGGCAGCGCGGGTTAAAATTAGCATTTCCGCTATCCCTGACGGTGTTGACGATGCGGAGCGTCGCATACAAACCCTCCAGCGAGAACGCGAAGCGCTGCAACGGGATATAGCATCCGATGTGTTAAATGATGAAGGTCAGTTAGAAGCACTCGACCGCTCCATTGATCATTCTATGACGGAGCTAGAAGTCCTGACAATCCAGTGGCATAAAGAAAAGGAAGTGATTGATAGAATTCTGGAGCACCGTCAAACCTTAGCTAAAGCGCATTTAAAAGAAGAAGAGTGCGAAAGTTCTGAAATTGTAGAGCCAACAGAGCCAGTTGATCTAGAGCGGCTGAAGCAAACGATACGCACCGAGCTTAAAACGCTGGATGCGATACAAGGCGATAACCCGCTTATTCATTATGAAGTATCCCCGGACGTTGTGGGGCGAGTCATTGCCGATTGGACAGGTATTCCATTAGGAAAAATGGTGCGTGATGAAGCATCTTCTGTACTTGGTCTTGCGGATAATCTGAAAGAGCGTATTAAAGGGCAGGATTATGCGATCGCGGCGATTGATCGAGGTATACGGGCCGCTAAGGCTGGTGTAAACAATCCCGAAACGCCCATGGGTGTTTTCCTACTGGTCGGTCCAAGTGGTGTAGGTAAAACCGAAACCGCTTTAGGGGTTGCCGATATGCTGTTTGGTGGTGAGCGCTTTATGACCACGATCAACATGTCTGAATTCCAAGAAAAGCATACAGTATCTCGATTGATCGGTTCTCCTCCAGGTTATGTTGGTTTTGGTGAAGGCGGTGTTCTCACAGAAGCTGTTCGTCAGAAACCCTACTCCCTTGTGCTTTTAGATGAAGTTGAAAAAGCTGATTTGGAAGTGATGAATCTGTTCTATCAAGTTTTTGATAAAGGGATGTTATCCGATGGCGAGGGGCAGTTAGTTAACTTCCGTAATACCGCTATGTTCCTGACATCAAATCTAGCGACGGACATCATCACCGATATGTGTAGTGATGGGAAACGTCCAGAACCTGAAGAGCTTATCGCAGCGATTCGACCTGTTTTAAGTAAGCATTTTAAACCTGCGCTGTTAGCGCGTATGCAGATCGTACCGTTCTACACGATTGATACGTCAGTGATGGCAGGTATCGTGAGGTTGAAGCTCGATAAAGTGGTTAAGCGCGTTCTGAATAGTCAGAACCTCACCATGAAATACACCGACCAAGTGGTTGAAACGATCGCCACCCGCTGCACCGAAGTAGAAAGCGGCGCGCGTAATGTCGATCATATTATCAATGGCTCCCTTTTACCCCAATTGGCAACTGATATTCTGGAAAACATGGGCGAGGAAAGTAACTTCGATCGGCTCGATTTAGATATTGATGAATGCGGTGGTTTTACATTGATGTTTAGCGAAGGACAGGAATTGTAATGGATTACGCAATAGAAGATTCCGTATTAGCTCTGGAGGAGCTGGTCCAGATTAATTTATCAATAACCCGTGAGCGCGATGTAAACCGTTTGCTCGATAAAATACTCACAGCAGCGCGAAAGCTGACCGCAGCAGAAGCGGGCTGTGTTTATATTCTCGATCGTAAAAAACGTTTTTTGATGCCCGAGGTGACTCAAGGTGAATTGCTATCGTTAGTGAGCAGTGAGCTTCGCCCGGTTGATCTCCATACCGAGCAGCGTTCAGGACAAACGGATGTTATCTCTTGGGCTGCACTGTCGGGACAGGTGGTTAATATTGCTGATGCTTATCAATACAGCGGTTTTGATTTTGCCGAGCTATATCGCCTTGATCGTCTTGCCGGTCGCAAAACTTATTCGATGCTGGTTGTGCCGTTGACAGATTTCGAGGGTAATAGCTTAGGTGTGATGAAGCTTTACAACCGTAGAGTCAATGAGCAGGGCGAGATCGATGCTTTTCCGGATGAGATTGAAGGGTTGGTAAAAGCCTTTGCTGCCCAAGCTGTTGTGGTCGCAGAAAACAATCGTTTACTTGCTGATAACAAAGTTCTAATCGAACAATTGGACAGTGCAAAACAGGTACTGGAGATTGAAAATCAGCAGCTTAAGGCACGGATTAGCGGTTCATTAAAAGTCGATAACATCATTGGCGATTCTCCCGCTATGCAAAAAGTGTTCAACCTGATGGAAAAGATTGTTAGCACCAATGCTACAGTCCTGATTAGAGGGGAGACCGGTACCGGTAAAGAGTTAGTCGCAGCCTGTATTCATCGAAATAGTCCTCAGCGCAACAAGGAAGCGTTTGTTGCACAAAACTGTGCGGCGTTGCCAGAAGAACTTCTAGAATCAGAACTATTTGGGTTTAAGAAAGGTGCTTTTAGTGGTGCAACGAGTGATAAAAAAGGCCTGATCGAGCTGGCCAATGGTGGCACACTATTTCTGGATGAGATCGGGGATATGCCGCTTAAACTTCAGGCTAAGTTACTACGCGTACTTCAAGAACGAGAGGTGCGCCCGTTAGGTGCCCTTCATCCGGTTAAAGTAGATCTGCGTGTAGTAGCAGCAACCCATCAAAATTTAAGTGAACTTATTGAAAAAGGTTTGTTTCGCGAAGATCTTTATTATCGACTTAATGTATTTCCTATTGATCTGCCAGCACTGCAGGAACGCAGAGAAGATATTCCCGCGTTAGTACACTACTTTATTGGTCATATCGCAGGGCAGTACAGTAAGACAATCGAAGGGGTTAAACCCGCAGTGCTTGACCTTATTCAGTCGCAACCTTTACCGGGAAATATCCGTGAGTTGCGTAACATCATTGAACGTTCTGTTCTGCTGGCATCCGATAATGGCGTGATAGAACCACAGCATCTGCCCGACTATATAACATCAGGCCAAGAGGGTAAGGCCCAAGCGGCAGCCGCTTTTTATGTGGAAGGGGATAACCTCAAAGATACGATGCAGCGTTTAGAAGCAAAGGTGATCGCAGAAAAGCTGCAAGTATACAAAGGAAACCAAACGAGAACGGCAAAAGCGTTGGGTGTATCGCGGCGTTCATTGGTCGAGAAGCTTAGCCGTTATAACCTACGTGAGAATTCACTCACCTGTCATTAAGTCTCATTTTCAAGGAATGAAAAGTGAAGAAGATACCGATTATATTCGTGACTGTTGGGGTAATGCTGATTTTACTGGCTGTTTTTGTTGCTATTCAGCAGCAACAGTTTTTATCAGTAGCCATAAAAACGCAAGGAGAAGTGGTTGCGCTGCTGCCAACAAGATCTAGGACATATCAACCGATTGTTCATTTTGAAACCGTGGACAGAAAACGGGTAGAAATTAGTAGTACAAGCAGCAGTAACCCTCCCGCCTATGAGGTCGGAGAAAAGGTCGACGTTTATTACCAACCCGCTGATCCACACAAGGCTGAGATATCAGGCTTTTTTTCACTGTGGGGGATCGCCGCTATTTTGGGGGGAATTGGTTTAACGTTTACGATCATCGGTGGCGCGATGTTGATAATGATGTCTGATAAAACCAAATTGTTGAGCAAACTAAAATCGTCAGGCGTGGGTGTTCAGGCAAAGATTGATCAAGTGTACCTCAATCAGTCGCTAGAATTGAATGGCCGTAATCCTTTCCAAGTGTACGCTAAATGGTTAGATCCATTATCAGGAC
This sequence comes from Neptuniibacter victor, assembly GCA_027943745.1. Lineage (GTDB taxonomy): Bacteria > Pseudomonadota > Gammaproteobacteria > Pseudomonadales > Balneatricaceae > Neptuniibacter > Neptuniibacter victor. Next base: position 1,235,654 of record AP025763.1, read on the forward strand.
AAGAGCATACCTTTAAAAGCAATAACTTATGGTTTGATCCAACAGAGCAGCTAACCCAAGCCTATGTCACGGTATTTATGGAACGTGATAATCCTAAGCGTTACGCCATGGATATCTCATTTATACAGCAGCCTAGCTAGATCTATAAACTTAAGTGCGAGAAGGCTGTGCCTTAGCGAGTGGCATATCAATTGCTTAGGTAAGTCTAAATAGATGTACAGTTTCGCGGTGGGTAGGGCCTGAGCCGATCCATATTAGGGAAAAGTTAACAGGGAAGAGAGTTTAGTGTTTCTTAAATCTAACGAAGAGCGATTTTTCTTTGAAGCGAATGGCGCAAGTGATGATTTCCACCTTGTTAGAATGACAGGTAGAGAAACCCTCTCTCAGAGCTATCGTTTTGAGATCGAAGTGGTCTCTCCCTATCCTGATATCGAGCTAACCCCCACACTGGGTCAGCCAGCACTGATTACGTTGTTAGATCAAACGAACTCAGGCGAACCCTACACGCGCTATATTCATGGGGTTGTCACTGAGGCGGAGCTAGAAGATTGTAGTCTACGCCAATCAACCTATCATTTTGTATTAGAGCCCAAAACCGAGCTACTAAACCTACGTTCGGGTTGCCGTATCTTTCAGCAACAAACCATCGAAGAGATTATCACCACGCTACTGCAAGACGCCGGATTCTCAGGAGATGAATACCGCTTTGATCTACAAGAGCTACATCCCGCCCGTGATTACTGTGTGCAGTACAATGAGACAGAACTGAACTTTATCCAGCGCTTATTAGAAGAGGAGGGTGTGCACTATTACTTTGAGCATGAAGAGGCGCTGCACCGTATCGTCTTTAGTGACAGCTCAGCTACACATTCTCCTTTAGAAAACGACCCTATCGTTCCCTATTTTCATGATGCGCAGGGCACACTGCGCGAACAGCACATCTTCAAGTTTGATTACAGCGAAGCGATTGTGTCGGGTAAAACGCAGATTCGTGATTATGATTTTACCCGCCCGGTACTTAAGCTAGAGTCTCAGCAGCAGTTCGAGATCGATCAACAGTTAGAAGTGTATAACTACCCTGGGCGCTTCAATACAAGCGAGCTAGGTGATCATTTTGCCAATGTGATTCTGCAATCGATCAATGCGCAACGCATACTAGTGAATGCCGAAAGCGACATTAATCGCATGATCCCCGGTTTAAGCTTTCAGTTAGAAGAGCACGAACGAGATGAACTGAATACTGAGTATTATATCACTCAGGTTGAGCATGAATGCTCTCAGCCTCAAGTGTTGGAGCAGGGTGCCACCACCGAAGGCTCGAAATACACCAACCGTATTAGCGCCATCCCCTTTGATGTACCTTTTCGTGCACCGCTTACAACGCCCGTTCCTTATGTACACGGTTGCCAAACCGCAATTGTGTCAGGTCCCGACGGAGAAGAGATCTACACCGATCAATATGGCCGTATTAAAGTCCAGTTCCATTGGGATCGTGTCGGTCAACGCGATGAACAAAGCTCTTGCTGGATGCGTGTCAGCCAACTCTTTGCTGGAAAACAGTACGGTAGTATGTTTATCCCTCGTATAGGCGAAGAGGTCTTAATCGATTTCTTAGAAGGTAATCCAGACCGCCCGATGGTCACGGGGCGTCTTTATCATGGTTTAAATCGTGCGCCTTACCCACTACCCGATAATAAAACTATGAGCACCATTAAAACCAACTCCAGCAAAGGAGGAGAAGGCTTTAATGAGATCCGCATAGAGGATAAAAAAGGCGAAGAGCAGCTCTTTACTCATGCGGAAAAAGACCTAGAGCAGATGACCCATAACGATCACAAAGAGTGGGTGGGTAACGAACATCACCGTATTTTAGAGATGAACGAGTATCGAGAAATTAAAGGTGATGAACACGTTAAAACCCAGCAGCGTTATAGCCGACAAGTGAATAGTGATATGCACTTGATTATCGGCAATAACCACCAAGTGGATATTGCAAAGAATCAATATACCTACGCAGGGAGCGAACTGCATTACACCAGCGGTGTAAAGCACGCGTTGGAAGCCGGAGTAGAGATCGCTTTCAAAGCAGGGGGGAGCCTCCTAACGATCAATCCCGGTGGCGTCACCTTTAAAGGTGCGCAGGTCAAACTGAATGCCGGTGGTGGCGGGGGCAGCGGTACGCGGGCAGCGCCAATCGCTCCTCAGCGGCCGGGCAAGCCAGAGCAACCGCTTATACCGAGTAAAACACTGAATCAAGCGATCGTCACGGAATTACCTGAGTATGAAGAGTTGGTACCTAGTGTTCAGCTTTCAATTGCGCCTACACCTGAAAGTAAAGGTTATGCGGGTATGCCTTATAAACTCTATCGAGATGGGGCGATGATTGAGGAAGGACTTACAGAAACCGGAGGGGTAATTAGCGCGCTTTGTCCTCCAGGGACTCAGGCCTTTAAAGTTGAACTGCCAGGTGATGTAAATCTTGAATTTCCTCTTATGGAGGAGTTTCCCGAAGGAGAAAAAGAGGAGCTCTATATTGCTCGTAATAGAGGGTTTAGAGAGTTTGTTTCTGATTCAGTGGTTGAAGGTTTAGATTCACCCGAGAAATACTTACGTCAAAGTCGGCAGGATGCCAAAGGGAGCAAAGCGACAGGGGAGTCAGATAATGACACAGCATAAGCATCCAGATCATGAGTTTCCGTTGGCAAAACAAAGGCTGACAGCTAAAGCTACGCTTAACTGGTGGGCAACCGACGAAAATAAATACCCTTGCCGTGCAAATGTTGAGATTAAACCGCTTATTAATGGCCAAAAAGCATTTGCTTCTGTTGAACATGCCATTCTTAATGCGAAAAAAACCATTGATATTGTGAGTTGGGGGTTTGATCCCGCGATGCGCCTAACCCGCCCAAATGGAAAGCGTATTGGTGATCTTCTGATAGAAAAGGCGAGAGATGATAAAGTCGAAGTGCGTGTGCTTATTTGGAAAAATAAGCTAGCTAATTTCATGGAAAATACGGTCGTTGGTGATGGTTTATCTGGACGTGGTGGCAGCCTTATGGGATCGGGTATCACCCATAATAGCGGTATACTTAGCAAACCGGGCTCTAGGCCTGAAATGGAACAACTTTGGTTAGAGCGTGAAAGGTTAGTTGCTCAATATGATCGTTTAACGCTACAAGGTCAGGCTGAAAATAATCCTCAAAACGCAATAGAGATTGATACCCTCAGCAAGCAGCTTTCGCAGATTGAAGACCGTTTGGATCAACTCAGTAAGGGTGAATATGGCGGTAAAATTATTGGCAGTGGCGGAACCGAACATGAGGCGAGTGATGATGTTTATACGCGTAATTGGTTTCGTGATATCCAGAGCGCTAAATACCCTAATTTAGAATTTCGAACGAGAGATTTTGATCTTGATCCGAATGGGTTTTTTGGTTCAGGATTAGTCAATGCGTTATATCACCGTGTTCGCATTTATAATCGTTTAGCAAGCACACGTAGTGATTCCGAGTCTATTTTAAAGATACTTGCGTTGTCCGTGTTTCCAAGTCATCACCAAAAAATGGTTTTGACTGACTATGAGTTAAAAAAGGAAGCCAAAGGCCTAGTGATGGGGCATAACTTACACCGCAACTATTGGGATACGGACGCACATAACTACCATGAGCCGATGAGAGATGTGGGGTTTGGGCCTTGGCAGGATCTCTCTTGTGAGGTTAATGGGGCGGTATTATGGGATCTGAATGAGAATTTCTGTACCGCATGGGATCATTTATCCAGTTATTGGGTTAAATGGTTTTCCGAGAGTTTGGCTGAAAAACGTGCCAAGATAAAACCGCTAGACCTCCAGTTACCTTCGAGCCAAGGCATGGCGCAGATTGTGCGAACGCACCCGACCGACGGAAAACCGGGCAAAGGTAAAGAACTATCAATTCTTGAGGCTTATAAAAGATCCATGGGGAATGCTGCTGATTTTATCTTTATGGAAAATCAGTATTTTCGTTATAAAGCCTTTGCAACGCAGGTAAAGGAGCGTGCTCAACAACTACAAGATGCTGGCGCAGAGAAAGATCTTTACTGGTTTGTTATTACCAATAACCCAGCCAGTAGCCATTTCTCTAGTGCAACCTACGAAATGTTGTATGAGGTGGGGCAAGAGCAGCTCATGCCACAAGTACAGCGGGATCGGGTGTTCTTACTTAAAGAAAAGCAGAGTGAATTAGAAAAACTACAGAAACAGCAACGTGAATTTCATACGGGTTATATTAGACACCTTTGGCGTGATCATAAGATTAGCGGTCTTCAACAGGATATATTAACGTTAGAGGATGAGATTAGAATAGATGAAAATGATCAGCAACGTCTGGAGACTCATGAAAGAGAGATTAACCGTATGGAAGCTCTTGACGAAAAAGTTGCAGACGGTGAAACTCTAGATCGAGCAGAAGCGCAAGAGCTAAAGCAACTACAGGAGACGCACGGATACGACAAGATCGATCCGGAGCTATTTGAGCAGGAAGGCTTAAAAACCGTGGTCACCAGTCTGGTAAGCTACACCGAAAACCATGACAAAACCTGCCGTTACCGTGACATCTATATTCACAGTAAACTTCTGGTGGTTGATGACGAATACTTCCTCCTTAGTTCAGCCAATATTAATCAGCGTAGTATGGAATCAGACACCGAGCTGGGCATACACGGGCCTAGACCTAAAGTGGCTAGAGAATTTACTGATCAGCTCTTTAGTTTACATACGAATAAGCGAGAAGGTACATCTAAAAAGAACTTCGATCATTGGTTTCAAATGGCAAAAGTTAATCTTGATTTTCAACAGAGAGGCAAGCCTCTCCTTTGTTCACTAACTCGATTTTGGGATACCGCAACGCCATGGGCCGAAGCTGTCGATTAATTACACTATTCTTTTTATTTGCCATAGGAGGGCAGGCAATGGCATTTGATTTTACATGTGCAAGGCAGGCGGATTATCTGCCTGAAGTTGACGCAGAAGCACAAGAACTGTTTATGCAAGCCCGCAGAGCTGAAGTGAAAAGGGGTAAAAAGGATCATGCCAATATAACGGGCCTTTATGAACTGTCCGCAGAAAAAGGCCACTGGAAGGCGATGCATAATTTGTTTTTGCGTTACCTGAAAGGTAAAGGCACCCCAAGAGATAGCGCTAAAGCGATTAAACTAAATCAAAAACTAGTCGATATGAATGTGCCAATCGGTTATTACAACATGGCAGTCCTATTAGAAAAAGGCCATGGCGTGATGGGTAGTGAAAAGGATTCAGCGCAATATCTACTCAAAGCTGCCTCTATGGGTGAACCTAATGCACTGATCAAACTAGGCAGGTTTTATGGTTTTCATCTCGCGCTCGGAGAGCAGCAAGATGATAAAGCCGCTGCCTATTTTGAGTGCGCTGCAAAACAAGGCAGTGCTAAGGCGTTTGATGAATATGCTAATTGGTTACACGTAGTTGAAGAAGATTATGCTAAGTCTGCCTATTTTTATCTTTTGGCTTTTGGGGGGGGAGAGACTCAATCCGGGCTATTTGTATTGGGCGCTTTCAAAGATGATTTCGCAAAATTTGGTTACCAATTGGACCCAAGTTATGCTGAGAATTTGGAGCAAGAATTAGATCGCCTTTACGAAGACCCTCTATATCGAATTCCCAATATAGTCGAGTTGTATCCATTACCTTACCACCCAACGATGGGACGCTATAATCCAGAGACGGATCAGAATGAGATGCCAGAGTGAGATTGGTTTTAACTGCTTTTTTGGCTCTTTGCCCGCTTTACGTTATGGCATTTGATTTTACCTGTGCACGTCAGGCAGATTACCTACCGGAAGTTGATCCAGAAGCCCAGGATTTGTTTATACAAGCACGCCGTGCGGAAGTGAAACGCGGTAAAAAGGATCATGCGAATATCACCGGCCTTTATGAACTGGCGGCGGATAAAGGCCACTGGAAGGCGATGCATAACCTGTTTTTGCGTTACCTAAAGGGTAAAGGCACACCAAAAGATAGCGCCAAAGCGATAAAGCTTAATCAAAAGCTGGTCGATATGAATGTGCCAATTGGCTATTACAACATGGCGGTATTGCTTGAAAAAGGCCATGGTGTGATGGGGAGTGAAAAGGATTCAGCACAGTACCTTTTGAAGGCTGCTTCTATGGGAGAACCGAATGCGTTAATTCGACTAGGAAACTTTTATGGTTTTCATCTCCCGCTCGAAGAGCAGCAAGATGATAAAGCCGCTGCTTATTTTGAATGTGCTGCAAAGCAAGGTAGCGCTAAAGCGTATAACGAATATGCTACTTGGCTAAAAATAGCGGAAGAGAATTATCCTAAATCTGCCTATTACTATCTTTTGGCTTTTGGGGGAGGGGATACCGGAGCGGGGGTTCATATTTCCGGAACCTTTGCTGATGGTTTTGGGGTTCCGGGCTATGATTTGGACAAAGAATATGGTACCGAATTAGAAGCGTTACTTCCGCTCATTCGTAAGGATCCGCTGTACCGCATCCCCAATATAGCAGAGCTCTACCCATTACCTTACCACCCAACGATGGGACGCTATAACCCAGAAACGGATCAAAACGAGATGCCTGAATGAGGCTGGTTTTAGCTGCTTTTTTGGCTCTTTGCCCGCTTTCCGTTATGGCGTTTGATTTTACCTGTGCACGTCAGGCAGATTACCTACCGGAAGTTGATCCAGAAGCTCAAGAGCTGTTTATGCAAGCGCGTAGAGGAGAGGTTAAACGTGGTAAAAAGGATCATGCGAATATCACCGGCCTTTATGAACTAGCAGCAGATAAAGGCCACTGGAAGGCGATGCATAATCTGTTTTTGCGTTACCTAAAAGGTAAAGGAACTCCAAGGGATAGTGCTAAAGCGATTAAGCTTAATCAAAAGCTGGTCGATATGAATGTGCCAATTGGCTATTACAACATGGCGGTATTGCTTGAAAAAGGCCATGGTGTGATGGGGAGTGAAAAGGATTCAGCACAGTACCTTTTGAAGGCTGCTTCTATGGGAGAACCGAATGCGTTAATTCGACTAGGAAACTTTTATGGTTTTCATCTCCCGCTCGAAGAGCAGCAAGATGATAAAGCCGCTGCTTATTTTGAATGTGCTGCAAAGCAAGGTAGCGCTAAAGCGTATAACGAATATGCTGACTGGTTACATATAGCTGATGATAACTTCCCTAAGTCAGCATATTACTATCTTTTGGCTTTTTGGGGGGGGCATTACGGTTCCGGAGTAGTTATTTCTGGTGTTTTTGAAGATGGCTCAGGAGGTATGGGATATGAAGCAAATGAAAAATATAGTTCTCAACTAAGTGATTTATTACCATTATTTAGAAAAGAGCCTCTGTACCGTATTCCAAATATAGCTGAGCTTTACCCGCTCCCTTACCACCCAACCATGGGTCGCTATAACCCAGAAACGGATCAGAATGAGATGCCTGAATGAGGCTGGTTTTAGCAGCTTTTCTGGCCCTGTGCCCGCTTTACGTTATGGCATTTGATTTTAGTTGTGCCCGAGAGGCAGATTATCTACCGGAGATAGATTCAGAAGCCCAAGAGCTGTTTATGCAAGCACGTGGAGCTGAAGTTAAGCGCGGTAAAAAGGACCATGCCAATATAACGGGCCTTTATGAGCTTGCGGCCGATAAAGGCCACTGGAAAGCGATGCACAACTTGTTTCTGCGTTATCTCAAAGGCAAAGGAGCTCCAAGAGATAGCGCCAAAGCGATCAAACTTAATCAAAAATTGGTAGATATGAATGTACCAATTGGTTTTTACAATATGGCGGTTCTTTTGGAAAAAGGTCATGGTGTGATTGGCAGTGATAAAGATTCCGCACAATACCTCTTAAAAGCTGCATCAATGGGCGAGCCCAATGCACTAATTCGACTAGGCAACTTTTATGGTTTTCAATTACCCCTAGGTAAACAGCAAAATGATAAAGCCGCCGTTTATTTTGAATGTGCCGCTAAACAAGGCAGTGCTATAGCGTATAACGAATATGCTACGTGGTTAAAAATTGCTGAAAAGAACTACCCTAAGTCAGCTTATTACTATCTTTTGGCTTTTTGGGGGGGGGATAAATCATCAGGTGTGCATATTACTGGAACGTTTCTAGATGGTTCGGGTGTGCAAAGTTTTAGCTTAGATAAAGAATATGGTCTAAAACTTGAGATTGAATTAAATCGCCTTCTTAAGGATTCATTGTATCGTATCCCCAATATAGCCGAGCTTTACCCGCTCCCTTACCACCTAACCATGGGTCGCTATAACCCAGAAACGGATCAGAATGAGATGCCTGAATGAGGCTGGTTTTAGCTGCTTTTTTGGCTCTTTGCCCGCTTTCCGTTATGGCGTTTGATTTTACCTGTGCACGTCAGGCAGATTACCTACCGGAAGTTGATCCAGAAGCTCAAGAGCTATTTATGCAAGCACGCCTTGCGGAAGTAAAGCGTGGTAAAAAAGACCACGCCAATATCACCGGCCTTTATGAACTAGCAGCAGATAAAGGCCATTGGAAGGCGATGCATAACCTGTTTTTGCGTTACCTAAAGGGTAAAGGCACACCAAAAGATAGCGCCAAAGCGATAAAGCTTAATCAAAAGCTGGTCGATATGAATGTACCGATTGGCTATTACAATATGGCTGTGCTTTTAGAAAAGGGTCATGGAGTGATGGGCAGTGATAAAGATTCCGCCCAGTATTTATTAAAAGCTGCGTCAATGGGAGAGCCCAATGCGCTAATCCGACTCGGTCGCTTTTATGGCTACCAGTTACCATTAGATAAACAACAAAATGATAAGGCAGCAGCTTATCTTGAATGTGCTGCAAAACAAGGCAGTGCTAAGGCTTACGATGAATATGCTGATTGGTTAGATATAGCTGAAGAGAACTATCCTAAATCTGCCTATTACTATCTTTTGGCTTTTTTTTGGGGGGGGATTATGGTTCAGGTGTACATATTATAGGAGTCTTTCAATATGGAATTGGTTCACTAGGCTACGAGCTTGATGAGCTATATAGCCGAAATCTTAGGAAAGAACTCGATTTAATAGACAAAGATGAACTTTATCGTATCCCTAATATAGCCGAGCTTTACCCGCTCCCTTACCACCCAATCATGGGACGCTATAACCCGGAAACCGATCAAAACGAGATGCCGGAAGGAAAATAATCTAAAAACATGGATGTTTTAAAAGTGTTAAAGGTAATAGGTGTCAGTTTATTTTTGGCTGCTTGCTCTGACCCCAGCCAAGGACAGCCCAAAAAAATGAGCCAGTTAGCCCCACCGGAGAATCAAGCTGAATTCAGCTGCGTGAGAGAGGTCGATAATCTACCGCCTATTGATCCTGAGCTTGAAACTCGCTATCAAGAAGTTAGAGCGCAGGAGAAGCAAAATAATCAAACGGATTGGGAAAATCTCAATAACCAGTACCAATACTTAGCTGAGCAGGGGCACTGGAAAGCAGCATCGCGTTTAGCTTATCGTCATATCAAAGGCTTAGGCGGGCCACGTAGTTACAGTAAAGCGTTTCAGTGGTATCAGCACCTTGCCGATCAAAATATCCCCCAAGGTTACTACAACCTCGCAGCGATGGCTGAGAAAGGCTTAGGCGTTGATCAAGACAATGAGAAGGCTTGGGCCTATCTACATAGAGCGGCACAAACCGGCAGCCCCCATGCTCAGTACCGTTTAGGTGAGATCTATCTTTACCCCAGAAACGATGACCGTATGGGCGAGCTTTATCATCGTTGCGCTTTGTCCCAAGGTCATGCAGCGTCTGCGCGAGCGCTAGGGCATCTCGGTTTAGTGCAAGATAACTTCCCTAAAGCTATGCACTTTACGCAGATCGCAGCAAGCATGGGATTGCGAAAAAGCATGTTGAAATTGAATGCTGTTTTTGAAATAGGGCAATATGGCTATGATAAAAATATGATGTTAGCTCAATACTACGAAAGGAATTATTTGTTGTTAGCTGAAAATGAGTCTCTAACATTTCCTGATTTAGCCAAGCAATCTCCTTTGCCCCTACACCCTACAATGGGCCTTTATAATCCTGAAACCGATCAAAACGAGATGCCGGAATAGATAATATTTTTTGCGGAGGCTACAGGGAGGTTGCTAATTGAAAAGTAAAGTAGGGAAGGGCTACTTAGTATGCCTCTTTTTGATGCTGCCGTTGCAAAATGCGTATGCATATGGAATGTGGGAGTTTGGTAAATTAAGTGAGCTAAGTGCGGTATTTGTTTTTTACTTTATTCTACTTGGCTGGATTGTGAGTGCAGTGTTACTTACTGTTATTCCAATACTGCTTTTCATTGTAAAGCCGAAAAGCTTCAAACGCGTAACGTTATATTTATATGGCGGGCATATTTTAGTTCTACTCTTTTTATTAATTGACTGGGTTATTTAAGGTTGATTATCAGAGTTCAGGCTGTGTTGTCTAAATATTTGATTGGATGGCACAAACCCTGCTTACCTGTCTAGGAATGATAGGTTCTGCTCTTTATTTATTGGGCAGTATTTCGCATCAAAGGAATGAGTCATGTTTTTAAAGGCGAACGAAGAACGCTTTCTTTTTGTCGTACAAGATAGTGATGTCGTATTTTCACTGGTGAAATTAGAAGGGGTAGAGGAATTATCTACTACGTTTTCTATCGATTTAGAACTGGTGTCTAAACAACCTGATATAGAACTCAGTGATATTATTGGTAAGGCAGCATTGGTGACGTTGCTTGATCAAACTTGTGATGAAAATGAACAAACACGTTATATTCACGGCATTGTATCTCAAGCGCATATTGGTGAAGAGGGCGTTAGCCAAAGTAGTTACCAGGTTACGCTTGTACCTAAAATCTGGCTGTTAAATCATCGCCTTAATAGTCGTATTTACCAGTTTGCTACAACTCGTCAAATTATTGATAGCCTCCTAGTCGAGCATGAATACCAAGCAGATGAATATCGCTTTGATCTAACGCGTGTCTACGAGCCGCGTGATTACTGTGTTCAGTACCGAGAATCAGATCTCAATTTCATTGAACGACTACTAGAACATGAGGGCATACATTACTACTTCGAACATGTTGAAGATAAACATGTCATTGTTTTTAGTGATTCATCCATGTCATCACCTTACCTTAGTGGTGATAGTGAAATTCCTTATTTCCACCATGCTCAAGGTGCTGTATCAGAGCAACACATCTTTCGTTTTCAGCATTCGGAATCGATGCGCCCGGGTAAAGTATCGTTACGAGATTTCAACTTTAAAAAACCAAATTTAGATCTAACTGAAGACGAGCAACATCCGCATGATGATGCCTTAGAAATTTATGATTACCCTGCGCAGTTTATGGATGCTGAGCGCGGAGAGCATTTAACCCGTATTCGTTTAGAGGCTGCAAATCGCAAGCGCAAGAGAGTAGTGGCCGAAAGTGACGTGAATCGTTGCCTGCCTGGTTATAGTCTTTCCGTGTCAGATGTTGATCGAGATTCGCTAAATGGTGAGTATTTTATTACTCGAGTTGAGCATGATTGTGCTCAGCCGCAAGTGCTTGAGACTGGCGCCACCACGGAAGGCTCACGTTATAGCAATAGATTAAAATTAACGGCGATCGATCAACCCTTTAGACCTAAAGTTTGCACTGATAAAATTCCTTTCGTCCAAGGCTCGCAAACCGCCACAGTAACAGGGCCGGTTGGTGAAGAGATCTATACCGATGAGCACGGCCGCGTAAAAGTGCAATTTCATTGGGATAGAGAAGGGGGCTTTAATGAGCACTCCTCTTGTTGGGTACGAGTAAGTCAGAATTCGGCTGGTGGTGCATTTGGTAGCTTGTTTCTGCCACGTATTGGTGAAGAGGTGATTATCGACTTTTTAGAAGGTAATCCTGATAGGCCCATCATTACTGGCCGTGTTTATCATGGCCACAACATGCCCCCTTATACGCTGCCCGAGCACAAAACAAAATCTACGATTAAAACACTGTCTAGCAAAGGCGGTGATGGTTTTAACGAGATCCGCTTTGAAGATAAAAAAGGGGATGAAGAACTGTTTCTGCATGCGGAAAAAGATCTGGATCAACGTACGCTTAATACGCATAAGCAATGGGTGGGTAATGAGCACCATCAGTTAATTGAGCACGCTGAATACAGAGAGTTTTATAACCAAGAGCATGCGCTCACTAAAGGTGATTACTACCGGGAAGTGAAACAGAATTACCATCATACAATCAATCCTGATTATCACGCTCAAATAGGTAATAGTGGTTATCAGCATGTTGGCCATACGAGTGATTGGAAAGGTGGGCAAAGAATACTATTTGATGCAGGAAGCGAGATTCTAATAAAAGCGGGTGGCAGCACTATTAAGATTAACCCCGCTGGAGTGAGCGTGAATGGCGCAGCGATTAATTTAAATGGCGGTGGAGGTGGCGGTAGTGCTGCTAAAGCAACACCGGTTGCACCGCAGCCGCCGTTAGAAACCGATCTCGATCAAGCTGGGTTTGTAACAGAAGGTAAACCGGCGGAACCTGCATGGATCCCGGCACCTGCACTGAAACGCATGGCCTTAATGGACCAGCCCGCAATAGGATTATGTATGAAAGATGGTGGTTCTATTGCAACCTGCCCAAGGTCTGATTGCCCATGTAGAGGCGCTGCATGATCCCTGAATATGATGATGTTTGGTATTGCCTAATTTTGGACCATAACCGCTTTCAGGATAATCCGTTATCGGTTGTGTTTCAAAGCGAGGAGAGTCCAGAACTCGTTAGGTTATTCGACGGCACAATACTGGAATCAGTTGCAGAAGAGGGGCCTTGGTGTGTGTTTTTTCAAGTGGAATCCCCTTTGCTGTATAACCAGGTTATTGAACAGTTGTGGCAAACTAATCCCTACTGGAAAGCGGGTTCAAGCTTAGTGATTGGATATGAACATCAAACCAAAGAAGAGATCTTAGACTGGGTTCAAAGCAGAGCGGTAGCACAATCACCTTTGGGCAATGCAATGGTCTTTCGTTTCTACTCCCCAGCGCAGTTGGACTCAATAGAGCAGCACTTATCACACAGCGAAGTTACAAGCTTACTCAGCGGTATATCAGAGATTGTTTGGGCGAATGGAAGCTTTAAACAACAGGTAGACATGGCGCCTAATGCATTAGGAAAAGCTTATCAGTTACCTGAACAGTTTTATAAAGGATTAATGGAATAATCATGGCAACAAATACCAATTATAAAGAAGTACAGGCATTGTGCGTTGATTTTTTGGGTAAGCACTATGATGTTTCTCCGGGTACATTAAGTAGTTTGAGTTGCCATCAAATAAGCAAAATTTCAGAAATATTCTCAGGTAACCTTGTTGGACAGCCGGTTACTTCACAGGAGCTAAGCGTCCCCCAAATCACAGCCGACCGTTTGCCGGTTGAGCCTCCTAAGTCGTCAGAAACTGAAGTATGTAAACCAAAGGACTATAAGGACCTTTTGTATGTTCCTTCGATGCCTCACTCAGGTAAGCAAGCTTGGTTTTTGTTGAGCGAAGTTGGGGCGACTCACATTAAGAAAGAAATTGCACATATGGATGCCCTGCAAACAAAAATGGTAGGGATTTATGATGCAACCCGCCCTGTGGGGCAACCGGGGGGGGCATCTAAAAGTAAAAAAGATATCGTGCTACAGGAAATGGGGCGATATGGATTGCTTTCCAAGTTTATGCATCTGCCTCATGAACACTTTCTTATAAAGGATGATGATCTTAATCGTTACCGTGCGTTACTACTATTTAAGCAAGCGGTCATAGCAAAGCCTGAGATAGTAACCGGGCACTTAATTGCTAAAGACGCGGCGGATGGAATAGCTAAAGAGTTTCAAGGAGATTTTAAAAATGCCATAGAACGATCAAAATTTTGGCATAACTGTATAGGCATTGTAACAAGCAATTTTTCTGAATTACAAAAGTTATATGAAACAATCAAAGCAGATAAATACACAAAGGTAGAGACGCAAAAATTTCGTGCTAGTGCAATCGATGATTTAATGGAGACTTTAAATAGCGAAATCGAAAAAATTGAAGAGCTAGCAGAACTAGAAGCAGGCAAAAGAAAAACAGATGATGGCACAGCCTATTTATATTCCAAAGATAAGGGCTATTTCACCAGTGTTAATGAAGAAGTAGTATATAAAAACTTATCAAAGGTTAATTCAACCCGAGCAAGTTTTGGACTTGAAGAGGATGAGATAACCCACAGTAGTTTAGATGATCTCAAAGAAAAATTAGTCGAATGGCAGAATAAGGCTGACATAATAGCCAATTTGACCGATTTTCATGTGCCCAATTTTCAAGATAAGACCCTGCTTGAACTTATAGATAGAGAAAAACAGCTGAAGCTCTACAACCTGAATAGCCGTGGTATCGCAATTATAGAGCAATGCTTAAGCGATGATGATCTTGCAGGTAAAGGAGATCAAAAGGTAGACCATGATTATGGGAAGGTAAGTGGCTGGATGGGTAAAGATCTTTTATCTGATGATGATGTCGCTACGCTTCTAAAGAATGTAGGAGCTAGGCCTGGTGACGTTTATGATGCTACAAAGCACAAAATAGAGTGGTCCTATTATCCCGCTAGAGCCATGAAAAAGCGTGTTGATCTAACGCTTAGTGACAAAACAAAAACTACAAAAAGCCTCTTGCAGGTACACGGCTTACCCGGCCAGTTATTCCAGCCACTCATAACCTTAAAGAAAATAATCGAAGCGCGCATTGAAGTTCTACATGAAAAAGCAAGAAAAAACGCCAAGAGCAATACTGTAACTCGAATGTATGTAAAAGATAAAACGTCTTTTGAGCTGATTATTAATGAGGATAAATGGGCGCCAGCAGAAAAAACGAAGGAGCTTTTCACTGATACAGGGAAAGCTGATTTTCAGGTGGTTGAGTGTTATTTAGCCAGTAAGAATGGTGAAATGAGTTTTGTACGTGGTCCAAGTTGGATGATTCCAGATGGTGATGTTTATAAAACTGACCATTGTGGTCATCTATGTGAAATTACTGACAAACTCAGTGACCCAAAAGCTTTAGAAAAAGTAGGAACCTTCGAAACGGCACCTGAATCTACAGCGCAAATATTAAATAACATGATTAAGGCCATTTCGGCCAATGGTGCTACAAATTTAGGGACTATAGATATAGCCCAGCAATCGATTTCTAAAATGGATAGTGCATTGAGTAAAGGGGTGTACAGGTGGTATCCGGATGGGGCGAAGTTAAATCAGAGGAGCTATTCTGCTGCAGCGCAGTATCAGTTTATGCGTTTTACATCTTCATCGTCCATTGGTGCAAAAGCCGACCTTTTAGAGGCTGAAAAAGAAGGAAAAATTACCGTAGGAGAATACGGTGTTGATGCGAAGCTCAATGTCTTACAAGGGAGCCTTTCCCTAAACGCCCAACTACCCACAGTAAGCGGTCAAACCTTTATCATTCCCTATGTTGTAAGAGTGCCCAAGCCTCTTATTATAAAGCAGGCGGCTATAGGCGTTGCAAACAAGGATGAAATATTACGATCGTATGATGCAGGACGAATACGATTTGACTTATCAACAACGCTATATGGCATGCTTGGTGCGTCTTTAACCTTAGGTGCTAAAGCAGAATTTGGTATGTTGGAGGACGGAGGGGTTGGAGTTAAGGGGACTTCAAGCGCCCTGGATGGGATGAATCAGTGGCAAGCCAATACCCCTTATATTAAGGGGGTTGGCGAAAGCCTGAAGTCAAAAGCAGCTGATCTGACTGTAACAGCTTCTGCATTTGCTGGGGTGGAGGTTGGTGGGAAGCTTGATGCGAAGCTGTTGTGGGAACCTCCTAAAGCCCAGTCATTCTCAGCAACAGAACCGTTAGTTAATGTAGCCGGTAATTCTAATGTTGCGCAGAAAGGTAGTTTTAGGCCATTAGCTAAATTTTCAGTAGAAGCCTCTGCAGCGTTTGGTGCATCAGGTACTGCTGTTATGAAATTTTCACTCAGTGGTGGGCGATTAGTTGTTCTGCTTGCTGCCAAAGTGGCACTGGGTCCCGGTGTTGGAGGCAAGTTTGCTTTTGAAATTCACCATTCAACCGTTAATGACTTTTTTGATCTGATTCTTAAAATAATGAACGAGGAAGGTTTCCGCCGAATTACCATTTTTGATGAAGGTAAGGTTGCAGGTACAAATCAAACCACCTTTGAGTTATTTAATACCTTATTAACCGCTCAGTTGATGACAGGTCTTCAGATGGCAGATCTTTTATTACTTCCGCTTGAGGCCTTAGGGAAGTATACGGATGCGTCGAGTAGGAGGGAGTTGGCGCCAAGTTTAGCAAAGTTTATTACAAATGATTTGTACTTAGAGCAATCTAGGAAATGGATCACTAATATGCCGCCAGAAACGATTGCTTTGATGTTTGAAATGTTGGTGCAGGCGCAAATTTATAACCCGATAGAGTGGTTATCTGATGTTCTGACTAGTGGGGCTGCTAACGAGAAAGCTTATAATAAAGCGAATACAGAGCAAGCTCACTCAGTCATAAAAGTGATGGAATATATTTCTACAAATACTTATATTCCGTTTAAAGATACTAATGTCTCTAATCTGCCTGCAAGGGTGTTTTCAAAAGCGATAACACGCATGGGGTTTAAGTACTATGAGGTTCCTACAAAAAAAGAGGAACAATGGGCTGCTTTTTTAAGCAATTGGTTGTCTTTGTATCGAATTACAAAGAAAAGTTTAGGGGTTGATGAGTTTAGATTCTTTGTTTTATCCTCGCGTAAGCTTTGTACTGGCTACGAAGTAGCGCTGATTCGTCATAAGCAGAGTAGTCAGGTTAAAATGAAATGCTGTTATATCGGGGACTGCCAAAGTAAAAAAGAGATGGAAGACCGCCGAGAGTTGGCAGGTTATAACGATAAAGAATTCAAGGTTTTTAAAACAGGAAGTGTATGCGATATTTTCAATTAGTTTTTTTTATATTTTGTATAAATAATGTTTATGCAGGACCTTATATTGAAAAAGGTGATCCATTGTTTGAGCCAGTGTCAAAAATGACAAGAGTGGATCAAAGTGAGCGGCTTAAAGCTATGGTTGATAAGGGTATTAATGATGCTTTATTTTGGTATGCAGCGTCCATTGAAAGTAAAAATATTCTAAAACATGCAGAGTCTTATCAATATTATAAACAGGCTGCTGAAAAAGGTAATCCTTATGCCATGCTCAGAATAAGCGGTAAGGTAGGGGACCCTGAATATGATTGTGAACATATCGGCTGGCCATGTGATAGTAGTTGGAAGGATCAAGCAATTGATAAACTCATAGCGTTAAAAGACCAAGGCGATGTTAAGGCGTATTATTATTATAACAAACATTCAAGAACAGTTTTTTCATTACTTAATCCATTTTCGGATACAATGAGTGAAGAGGAAATGATTAAATACGCGGCGGATCGAAATTACTACACTCCCTTGGTGCATTATTTGTTTCGCTATAAGAAAAAAACAGAAAAGGTGGATGATGAAATAATAGCAGTATTGGATAACGCTGCGTCAAAAGGCTTTAGCCCTGCATTATTTTATAGGGGAATGATTTTTTATCGAGGCTTGAATTATGAGAAACGGATATCTCTATTAACTGCTGCTGCTCACAATGGTTATATCCGATCTTATAGTGCAATTAGCTATCTGGCAATGGAAGAAAATGATTACCTAACTGCATATACTTATCTATATTTAGAGTATTTAGTTAGCGGTCATAAGCCAAGTTATATTAACAATACGCCTCAAGGGCTTTATCAGTTTGATAGCTTAAGCGAACGTGATATTAAAAAAGCAATAGAAAAGGCTGAAGAGCTTTACAAAAATGTAGAACCAGAAATCTATTTTGATGAAGATATTTTCTATGCCGGTTCAGGGGGAATAACATTATATAAGTAATACCTATAGGTGCAGGATAAATACAATATACAGCAGGGTTTCAATCTGTCTTAAGTTTAATCTAGCTTACTATGTAGAAGGACCTACTATGTTGATGCTTAAAACTTATCACCGTTTGTTTGGCTTGATTATCCCGTCTCAATCAAGCGTGGAATAAAAGTGTATGCGATATTTTCAATTAGTTTTTTTTATATTTTGTATAAATAATGTTTATGCAGGACCTTATATTGAAAAAGGTGATCCATTGTTTGAGCCAGTGTCAAAAATGACAAGAGTGGATCAAAGTGAGCGGCTTAAAGCTATGGTTGATAAGGGTATTAATGATGCTTTATTTTGGTATGCAGCGTCCATTGAAAGTAAAAATATTCTAAAACATGCAGAGTCTTATCAATATTATAAACAGGCTGCTGAAAAAGGTAATCCTTATGCCATGCTCAGAATAAGCGGTAAGGTAGGGGACCCTGAATATGATTGTGAACATATCGGCTGGCCATGTGATAGTAGTTGGAAGGATCAAGCAATTGATAAACTCATAGAGTTAAAAGACCAAGGCGATGTTAAGGCGTATTATTATTATAACAAACATTCAGGAACAGTTTTTTCATTACTTAATCCACTTTCAGATACGATGAGTGAAGAGGAAATGGTAACTTACGCCGCCGAGCGTGAATACTATACGCCCTTGGTTCATTATTTATTCCGGTACACCAGGAAACCAGAAAAAGTGAATGATGAAATATTAGCAGTATTGGATAAGGCTGCGTCAAAAGGCTTTAGCCCTGCTCTTTATTTTAGAGGGGATTCCTTTAGCCGAGGGCTCACGTATGAAAATAAAATAGATCTATTAAAAAAGGCTGCTCATAAAGGTTATTTGCCCGCCTATACATCAATTAGTTACATCGCAAGAAAAGAAAATGATTTTTTGACAGCATATATTTATCTATATCTAGAGTTTCTTGTTACCGGAAGGAAACATATGTACCTAGATTCATCTAGACCTGCCCTGTATGAGTTTTCTTCTTTAAGTGAATCGGAAATAGAAAAAGCAAAGGAAGAGGCTGAAGAGCTTTACAAAAATGTAGAACCAGAAATCTATTTTGATGAAGATATTTTCTATGCCGGTTCCGGGGGGATAACTTTATATAAATAGTACCTATTAGGTACAGAATAAATAATGTATACAGCCGGTTTTCTAATCGGCCTTAATTTTAAACTAGCTTATATGTAGAAGGATCTACTTTGTCTATATATAAATATACTATCTGTTCACTTGGCTTTCACATGTTATTTAAATTAGTCATGCACAAGGCATTGAAAACCTATACTTCACCAAGCAGGACGTTTAAGCGTTATTTTTAATTAAGCTTAAGGGTTAAAGCCATTTTCTGATTTTTATCACTCCCGTTATTTTCTCTAACGCACATTGAAATTGTTTTATAATATTAATTTATGATTTTTCATGAGCTGAAATAGTTCGCTAAAGATTTTTAATCTGTGCTGCGGCCACATATAGGTGATTGTTGGATTGGTGTGAGTTTTTTTGATTTCTGGGTAACTGGAGGTGTTGTTTATAAGCTTTTTCTGGTTTTTTGGTTCGTATATCATGGAGTTTATATATTTATTTAGAAATTAAAATTAGAGCAGGGGTTTGTTTAAACTTATTTTATGTTACTAGGATTTAAATTTAAGAAGGATTTTTATGAATAATATATTTAAATTATCATTTAGCTTGGCTTTTTCTTTGAGCCTTGGGGCTTGCTCTTCAGTGCAATCTGCAAATTATATACAAGAACAAGGCTGTGATAATGCACCTAATGTTGATCTCAAGGTGTACTGCTTCCAACAGAAAGCTGAACTTGGCGATCCAGTTTCAGCTGCTCATTTAGTAAAACATTATAGTAGAGAGTATTTTAAAGATCCTGAACTTGAAAAGAAATATAAAGTAATGGTGATGGAATCAGATAATGCTTCTGCAATATTATCTGTCCTTGGAAGAGATGAGGAAGAAAAAGCAGTTAAAATATTGGAACGAGAGGCTAGGGATGGTGACTCCGAAGCGTTAGAGAGCCTTATACAGAAGTTTGGCACTGAGCCTTATGTTAATTGGGTATCAAATACTGGTAATACTGCTTTGATGTTAACGCTCGCCGAGGAATTAAGGTATGAGAATAAGGCGTTACGTGGAGCTGTACTAGAAAAAGCAGCTTCATTAGGTAGTCAAAAAGCTTTGGAGTTACTTTCTTTTCATGATGTTTTTGACTTGTCTGATGCCGAGCTACATCAACATCATCGAGCAATGGCCGAGCGAGGCTCTGTTTCGAGTATGAATATACTTATAAGGGGGGGAGAAGACGTAGACAAATGGGTGAATAAAGCCATACAAAAAAACAATATAGGTGCTTTGAAGGATATTCACTCTTACTTGCAAGATGATCGGATGAAAAATGAAGCCAATATTAACAAAATCAAACAGGCATTGATTAAATATGGTGATATTGAAACTTTAAAAAATGAGGTTGGTTATTTAGCTGACGATCAAGATAAATATGACCTATTTGAAATTTTAGGAGTGGACACAAATATTGGCTCGATTATATCCCAGCTTGAAAATATGAGCATAAGAGAAATTAATAGCTCTTATGCAGATCTGGTCAAATATTTGAACAAGAACAGAAAATATAAATTACTAGATTTTTCATTGAATAAGCACTTGATCTCTAGTTATGAGCTTGGGGAGTATATTGATATGAATGATGATTCTTCATTGCTGTTAGCGGCAAGGTATTTTGCTAAACGAGATGAAGAACTATCAATAGAAATATATGAAGCTTTAGTTGATAAAGGAAATGAATTTGCTCATACAGAGTTGCTACGGTTATATGCCGATCAAGGAAAGAGTTTTCATAGAAGTAATGCTCAAAAAATTTTTGTGCTGCTTGATAGTATGATAGTAACTGATCATGTTGAGGCAATGGTTGTTAAAGCTGATATCAGTTTCAATGTTAATCACTCTGAAATCCGCAAAGAGCAGTTTGAAGAAGCACTAATGCTATATCAAAAGGCTTATGATAAAGGATATCGATCAAATGAGGATAAGCTGCTTCTGCTCTATGGTGGTGTGTATATGGGCAAATTTGAAGTGAATAGTGATCTTCAGAATAAAGCAGAAGCTTTTGTATCAGCAGAAGCTGAGGCAGGTAATCAAATGGCTTTGAAAATTTTGGCGAAAGTAAAACAGATGTAACGTTTACTAACTAACTAGATGTATTGCCAAGTAATACTAGAAGCACGGAGCAGGGCTTGCACCGTGCTTCCTTCGTATTTTAAGAATAAATAGGGCAGGTTACACTGGATTCTGATGGATAAAGCGCAGCAAACTGAGCAAGAAAAAGCGATTGTGAAATTATAGTCGCCTATAAAATCTTGGCTGTTATTTAGTGAAAGCCTACAGCGTATGACTGAAGATGGCGGTAAAAAAGGCAGTAGTAGCGCAGAAAGTAAGGCTGATACTTTATTTGCCGGTTAAGAGCGGATTAATAGTGTTTAGACGGTCGCCAACAACAGCAATTTAATACTTGGATGGCACAGCTAGAGCATAAGCAGCCGGGCCAGAAAACCATAGATACGCGTATGGCGGTATTGCCATTTCATCCACATCTTCAACCGCATATCAAATATGGGCAAGTACGTCAGCAAGTGATGATCGCTTGGCATAATGATCTTCCAGCCGATCAGCGTTATGTTTAAACTTAATTTATGGGCTTGGGCGATTGTATCGCGCACCGAAAACCTTTGCTGGTCGAATAAGGGACATCTAGTACTGCTGGATAAGGAACTCTATTGGTCATTACGGTTGGATCCCATCTAATGTTGCCTCCACGCAATACTCTAAATATACCGGGCTCTTTATTTAGTAATTTAACGGTATGGGGAGCATCGGGGCCCTGCGGGTCATGTTCGGGGCTATTTTGATAATATTTATCATCGTACCAATCATTTACCCACTCACTGGCGTTGCTCTGTAGGTGATGAAACCCTAAAGGGTTAGGTGGAAAGCTATCGACAGGGAAAATCTTATCATCAGGCGTATTTTGATTGCGTTTAATGGTGCCGTCGTTCGTTGCGTAAAATATTTTCTTACCTCGGTTACGGGCCGCAAATTCCCATTGTGCCTCTGTGGGTAGGTCAAAAGCATATCCGGTCAGTTTACCTAGCCACAGGCATTGGTCTTTAGCTTCCTGCCAGCCACCTGTACCCGCTGCCACATTAGGTTGCACTGACCAGTGGTTGGGTTTTTTCTTACGACGTTTTTCTAGTGGTAAAGGTAGCCCATGAGCTAGGTGGTAACGCTCTTTTTCGTATAGCGAAGTTTCGTATTTTGATAAAGAGTAGTTGGATAAGGTTACCTTGTGAGCTGGCTTATCATCCAGAGTGTGCGTGGCATAACAGACAGTGCCTTCTTCCCATGTGGGCGCATAACGGTCGCTTTTGCATTTCATACCGAAATCTCCCATCATAAAACTGCCGCCTTCAATAAAAATCTGATTTTTGATGGCGTTAACGGCAATCTCCACAATCTGTTGTTTAAGTTCAGATGTGGCATCTGGGTGTAGTTTGTTTACGTTGCTTTCTATAAGCATGATCCGTTTTGTCGGCACGTCCTTGCTCGTTGATGATGCTTCAGATGACTGTGAAAGGACAAGGTTCATGCTGATAGCAGATAGAACGATAGGAATAGAAAGATACAAGAGCTGCCTGCTGCGAAGCATTTGGTTGTCCTTAACTTAATGACCGAAAAATAATAACGGGTATTGTATTGCGATTTGTATAAATGGCAAGTTGAAGCGTGATACCTGTATTTTATGATTACAGTTGTTAAAAATAATAACTGTTGTTTTAAATAGTTATTTTAATTCCATTCTTTAAATAGAATCAGTTGTTCTTATCCAGGGCAAATAACCTAGTATCTGTGCGGTTTTCTCAGCATGGTTTTGTGCTGTTTTAAAGTTTTCAATCACGGGCGTAATAACATTAAACATCTTAATGTTTTGAATCGTAGTTGAGATAATCTGCGTTGGTATTTTTGCGTGGTTTTTCTGAAATTGTAATGCGCTGGCTTCTGATGAGAAAGCGGCAAGTTGGAGTATGTAGCCGTTCTTTAGCGTTACTGCTTTTTCAAATGCAACGGCAGGTGCAGGGGCTGTCGTTTTGAATTTAAGGATTTGGCGGCCGTCCGTGGCGCTGCAGCGTTTGTCGCCGGTTGTTGGATTGATTCTTTGGCGACAATTTACCGCCCATTTTCCTCGCTGTTCTTGTGTGACTACATAATCAGATGCATTGATTTGGCTATTATATCTAGCACTGGGTAGTGTTGATGGAGGGCTTTGAGCAAATGAAAACTGAGCCATAAAAGAAGTCGAAATAACCAATATAATAGTATGAACGTTCATTTTTAAATATCTTCCATGATTTTGTTTATTAAATGATTAAAGCAATTTCTATGCCTGTGTTTTTAATGTTACTTGCGTTTTTTTATGCTCAGTAATTAATTATTGAGCATAAATATTCTCACCTTATTTCTAGGTTTTTTAAAAGTTTGTTTTTTTTAAATAAATAAGTAGACTGGCTTCTGTTTAAATTCAGGCCGCGGTGGATAGGGATGTTAATGACACCAATAAAGGAAATTCAGTTTGAAGAAATGTCTGCTCTGCGTGAGCGGTCTCAAAAAATTGGCTCTCTATTGAGTGAGGATTTGCGCGCATATACTAAGACCTTAACGGCTTTGTGCGCACCTCGTAAGGTGTTGGGTGAATTTATGCAGAGTGCTTCTCGAGATAAGGTGGTTGGTGCAGAGAAAAATTTTGCATTGCTAGAGGAGCGTTATAAGGCTGTCATGAGAGATGCCTTTGGATTATCTGCTAAGTTGTCCACGCCACTGCCTGCCATTCATAATAAATTATCGCTTACGCCTTGGTGTTACTCAGAGGTGCTTACAGGGTCGTCTTCTCCTTTGATCTTTTCAACGCCGGTTCGCTGGGTTTTAAGCTACGACTGTAGTTATGACTTGCGGGATTTGATTACGGATCGGATTAAATCTGAAGAGTTGCGCTATGAAGAGGTGTCTCCCTTTGTTGTGCGAGCGCTTGTTGCTTGGCTTTTGTTTGAGCAGAGCCCTGAACTAAAGAGGATTCTTTCTGGATTGGGGTTTGATGTTTCTTTAGAGGTGCTGACTGAGATCTCGGGTGATCTTCCTTATGTTGTTCTAACTTCTACGGTACCTGCTTTTCGCCCTCAAGATTCGCTTGTTAGCATGGTTTCTCAGCTTTCGGGTGGTTCTTCGTTTGAGGAGTTGGTGGATGTGGATGGTATCAAGGCGATGCCTTTTGTTTTGAAGGATCGCCTGCTTGCTCAGCTTGAGGGTGTGTGAAATCGCTCATGTGCGTGCATTTGTGCGCAACTGGGTGTCTGGGATTGTTATGTAAATGTGAATGATCTTTGTGTAGGCCCTGTGAGAAAGGGGTTTTAGAAAGTTGGCACAAGGTTTGAATAAGTAAGGTTACTTTTTTAAACCACACAATCTAAGGAGAGATATATGCCAACTCCAGGTTATATGTCCATTGAGGGTGAAACTCAGGGCAACATCACTGAAGGCGCTAACAGCATGGATTCCATGGGTAACCGTTTTCAGGAAGATCACGAGAACGAAATCACGGTTCAGGGCTTTCAGCATCAGATCTTGATTCCACGTGATCCGCAAAGTGGGCAGCCAAGTGGCCAACGAGTTCATGACGCATTGGTTATTACTAAGATTTACGATAAAGCTTCGCCAAAGCTTTATGAAGCACTAACAAGTGGTGAGCGTCTTCCTAAGATCGTTTTGAAGTGGTACCGCACTTCAATGACTGGTCAGCAGGAACACTATTTCACGCATGAGCTTGAAGACGCAATGATCGTTGATATCAAGGCGAATATGCCTAACTGTCAAGATCCAAATATGGCGCACTTCACGCATATGGAAGATATTTCGTTTACGTATCGAAAAATCTCCTGGACACATGAAGTGTCTGGTACGTCAGGGTCTGATGACTGGCGTGCACCAAAAACTTAATAAGCAACATTATTAAGTTTTTAAATGGCTGTCGACCTGCATTTAGCTGTAGGTCTGACGGCCTTTTGTGTATTAAAACGAATCAAATGGATTGAGCAAAAGGAGCTGTTATGTTGAAGGGAGTGGGGAGATTTTTAAGGCAGAGTAGTTGCCTGATGTTGGTTCTCTCTTTAGCAGGTTGTGTCTCGGTTAATGTTCAGGAAGAGGCCCCGCCAGTAGGTGTGATTACACTGGCTGTTTCAGCTCACCCTTTAACTAATATGGACCTTTCTGGTCGTCCTTCGCCAACAGTGATTCGCATCTACCAGTTACGTAAAGAAGTTGATTTTAAAGAAGCTAGCTTTTTCGATTTATATGATCAGGATAAAGTGTTGCTATCCGCAGACCTCCTGTCGCGTGAAGAGCTCGTTATTGCCCCCGGCTCTTTTTCTACACAGTCATTCGGTGTAAATCCAGAAGCACACTTTTTGGCCGTTATGGCCGCTTTTCAAGATACAGGTAATGCGATTCAGAAACAGATCGTTGCTATCGACGCAGGGGTTGATGTGTCTTTGGTGGCTTATCTCAATGGTAATTTGCTTAGCCTTGCCGCGAATAACGCTAATGGGCTCCAGCCAGCGGGTACGGTTAAATCGAAGGTTGCGCCACAGGGAATTACGACAGGTGCCCCGCAAGGTGTAAAGCTGGAAGATGGCCAGGTAAAAGTTAATCCGCTGGGATTAGAGGATTGTAAAAACGCTGGGTTGGTTGACCTACTGATAAAAGAGGGATGTTAATTGGCTAACAAGGTTGTTTGGCATGAGGGAATGTTTCTTCGCCCTCATCATTTTCAGCAGTTTGAGCGCTACCTAGATAAAGAGCTTACCAACCGTAGTAAGGCTTTGTTGCCATATTCTTGGGGCTTTTCCACGCTTAGTATTAATCAATCGAATCTTGAAATAGGCGAGTTCACACTTGATGCATGCGCGGGTGTATTTCCAGATGGTACAGGCTTTAATACTGCAACGGGTGATGCGGCGCCTCTCTCAATTAGAGTACCGGATGCGATTCAAGATGCGGTTGTTTATTTAGCTATCCCTCTGCGTCAGGAGGGAGCCGCGGAAGTTGGTGAAAGTGATCATCGTAATAGTTTAGTACGTTATATGCCTCGTTCACTGGAGTTAAAAGATACGACGGCTGAACACGGTGAAAGCTCAACCATTCAAGTAGGCGAGTTAAGAATGCGTCTGTTTGTTGAACCGCAACGGGCTGGTGATAATTCGTTATCTGTTCCGCAAGGTTATACCCGCATAGCGGTTGCGCACATCGAAGAGATAAAGGGTGAAAAAATTCGCCTACGCGATGATTATATCCCTACCGTACTCCATACACATGCTTCAAAATTATTATCCGATTTTACTACTGAACTACATAGCTTAGTGATGACTCGTGCTAGGGAACTCGCAAGTAGAGTAGCTGGCGGTGGCGGTAAAGGCGGGGTTGCAGAAGTCACAGACTTTATGTTGCTACAGGTGCTAAATCGACTCGATCCTGTACTAAATTTACTGCGTGATTTAGAAGAACTTCATCCGCTAGATCTTTATGAGCGTTTGTTAGGCATGGCGGGTGAACTTTCAACATTTATGAAGAAGGATAAGCGTTCGCCAGAATATCCTAAGTATGAGCATGAAGCTTTATTTGAAACTTTCTCCCCGTTAATCATCGATCTGCGTGAATCGTTTGGCACGGTGCTAGAAAATATTGCTGAATCTATTGCGTTGTCGCCTCCGCAGTACGGTATTCGGGCGGCACGAATACACGATCGCACTTTATTAAGAAGTGCTGACTTTATTTTGGCTGTGAGTGCCCAAGTTCCTCAAGAGAAACTTAGAAAACAGTTCCCTGCACAGATGAAAATAGGGCCCGTAGAAAAAATTCGTGAGTTAATCAGTAGTGCACTACCGGGGATATCTGTTTCCGATCTTCCAGTTGCACCGCGTGAGATTCCTTACCATGCGGGCTTTACTTATTTCCAGCTCGATGTAAGTGATCCTTTGTGGAAAGGGCTAGATCAATCAGGTGGGATTGCTTTCCATATAGGAGGCGACTTTCCAGGTCTTGAGTGCCAATTTTGGGCGATTAAACGGCGTTAACGGAGTGCTTTTTCATGGAAGATCAAACAATAATTCGGCCAACGCCTGGCGGTCGTAGGCCTCAAAGGTCAGCTAATAATGATCGGGCTCAACAGCCTGATAGAGAACAAAGAAGTGATGCGGCTCAATCACGGTCACAGGAAGCATATCCTCCGCGCTCTTATCAGCCCGAACACGAGCATCGACCTGTTCCTCAAACTGCTCCACAGACCCCGTATTCTCAAAATTCGCCGGGGTATGAACAGCAGGGGTATTCATCTAGCCAGAGCCATCAGCCAGCCCAAGGCCATCAGTCGGCTCAAGGCTATCAATCAGCTCAAGGCTCTCGGCCGGCTCAAGGCTACCAGCAAGACCCTCCTCAAGGGTATGCTCAGCAGGGGTATAGTCAACCAGCAGGCCAATATCAGCAACCAAGCTATTCTGAGCAAGGTTACGGTGCGGGCGAAATATTGGATGAGAATCCCTTGTTGGCAATGGTCGCGCCTTTGCTTGCTTTTACTAGCAAGATTCAAAGCGCATCCGAATGTCCAAATTTAGATGAGTACCATCGCTATTCGCTCGACCAATTGAACTTCTACCGGAGTCAGGGGTGGGGAATAAACGCTGACCCGAATACGGCGTACCAGATTAGTTATGCCATCTGCTCACTGATTGATGAAATAGTTTTGAATACCCCTTGGGGCAGTACCAGTAAATGGTCTGGCGATAGTATGTTGATTAATTTGCATCAAGAAGCATGGGGAGGTGAAAACTTTTTTCACTATCTTCAAGAGTTGATGCAGCGTCCGGCGACTAATCTACTGGTATTAGAGTTCTACTATTGCTGTTTATCTCTGGGGTTTGAGGGTAAATATCGTCGCCTTGCCAATGGTCGAAGAGAACTGGACCAACTTAGAAGTGAGCTGTATGTCATGATCAGCC
The DNA here is from genome assembly GCA_027943745.1 of Neptuniibacter victor. Taxonomy (GTDB): domain Bacteria; phylum Pseudomonadota; class Gammaproteobacteria; order Pseudomonadales; family Balneatricaceae; genus Neptuniibacter; species Neptuniibacter victor. Next base: position 1,263,802 of record AP025763.1, read on the forward strand.
GGCAGAGAGATCGAGAGCCTCAAGGGCTTTCACCTGCTTGGTTCGGTTTAGATGTGGCGCATCAAGGTTTTGTAAGGCATCTGCCTCAGTGGGTTGTTTGGTCTGTTGCATGCGTTTTACTTGCTGCGTCTTATATCGGTTTTAATTGGTATTTAAACCAACAATCAGACCAAGTAATGACAACGCTAGCCAAGCTAGGTCAAGCGGATGCGGTTCAGGTTACGCCAATTAATATTGATAAATTAAATCGATTTGTACCAGCAGAGGCCCCAGTTCTTGATTTTAAACGGGTAGATCTAGTGGGTATGCTGTCGCCGCCACTTAAGGCTGAACTGGATAGTGGTGTGATTGAATTGATTGACGATGCGACTCACACGCGGGTGCGTATTCGTCATAGTAAGTTATTTGCATCGGGCCAATCAGAAGTTTCCGCTCGTTTTATTCCTTTGATTCAACGTATCGGTGAAATTATCCCTGAGCTATCTGCACCGATCGAGGTTCAGGGTCATTCGGATAACGTGCCTATTTTTTCGGCTCGATTTCCTTCGAATTGGGTTTTATCCAAATCTCGTGCTGATGCGGTAGGAAAACTGCTAAAGCAGAATTTACCGGCACAGCAAACCGTAAGAACCGAAGGGTTAGCGGATAGTGAACCGTTAGTGCCAAACTCGTCTGCACAGAATCGTGCATTGAACCGTCGTGTTGAGATTGTATTGCGCAAGTAGTAATGCACTTAAAGGGATTTTTTAACAGGATCTATCGTGAAAAAGATTGTTGGTTTCATCTCAAATAAATGGTTTTTACAGGTTTTAGGGTTGATCTGTGTTGCGCTATTAATCTGGTTTATCGGGCCGTTAATTGCCATTGCAGATAGCTATTTTCTGGCCTCTGATTTTGCTCGGTTACTGGCGATTGTTATCGTTGTTGCTCTTTGGGGGGCAAATGTAGCGCGTTTGCATTGGCGCTCGAAAAAGAATAATGAACAGTTGATGGAAAATCTGTCGAGCAATCATCAGGTTGAACTGCGTGAAGAGCAAGCTACTGCTGAAGAGCAAGGGGTAATAAGCGAACGCTTTGATGAGGCGCTTGAGGTACTTAATGCACAGGGTAAAAAAGGGAAAAAGGGAAAGTTTGCACTGTATGAACTTCCTTGGTACATCATTATCGGCCCTCCAGGATCTGGTAAAACAACGGCTTTAGTTAATTCCGGTTTACATTTTCCTTTGGCAGATAAAATGGGAAGTGAGTCTGTTCAAGGCATCGGTGGAACAAGGCACTGTGATTGGTGGTTTGCAGATGAAGCGGTAATGATCGATACAGCTGGCCGATTCACAACTCAAGATAGTCATGAGTCTGTTGATAGGGCTGCATGGCAAAAATTCATGGATTTGCTGAAATTCAATCGCCCTCAACAGCCTATTAATGGTGCGATCGTGGCTATGAGTATGGCCGATTTGATGCAGCAATCAGATGATGAACGACGTCAATGCGCAAAAACGATTCGCCGCCGAATTGAAGAGCTTCAGGAAAACTTAGGTATAAGATTTCCTGTCTATTTCACCTTTACTAAGTGCGACTTAATACCTGGGTTTAGTGAGTTTTTTGATGGTTATGATAAAGAGGGGCGTAGTCAGGTCTGGGGTGAAACCTTTGGTATTAATGCGGCAGGAAATACTGACCTTTCTATTGAGCACTACCCTGAACATTTTGAACAGCTAACAGCTCGGTTACAGCAACAGGTGTTAGAGCGTCTTCATCATGAACATGATCCTGATAAACGTGGTTTGATTTTAGGCTTTCCTAGTCAGTTTTCAGGGTTAAGAGATATTGTTTCGCTTTTTTTGTCAGAAGCCTTTTCTGCTAGTCGATATAGTGAACCAGCGCTATTACGTGGGGTGTACTACACAAGTGGAACTCAGGTGGGTTCGCCTATAGATCGGCTGCTTGGGAATTTAGTACGGAGCTTTGGTTTTGGTCGCGCCACGATGGTGGGAGGCAGTGGCAAAGGTAAAAGCTTCTTTATTCGTAATCTACTTACTCAGGTCATTATCGGTGAGGCGGGTGTTGCTGGCTTAGATCAAGGGCTACTGAAGCGTAAAACTTGGCTACAACGGATGAGCGCATTAGCTGCGGTACTTATCGTAGGCATTGGCTGTGGTGCTTGGGGTTGGTCTTATCTAAATAATACTGCGTCCAATACAGCATTAAATGAAGTGAAGTCACACCAGGTAGTGGCTCCATTAGCCGGTGCTGATTTCCGGGCTGTTTTGCCTAGTTTAGATAAATTGAACGCAGTTCCTTCCGTTTATTCTGTTGCGGGTTTTGATCATCGATTCGGCTTGTTTCAAGGAGACAAGGTTAAAGAGGGATCGCAAGCTGCTTATCGGAAATGGCTAGAAAGTCAGTTTCTTCCTGTGCTAGTGGCGCGAATTGAAGAGCTGATAATTGCAAATGATCCGCGAGATACCAGTGCGCTCTATGAGTTGTTGCGGGTATATCTGATGTATGGCGGTGTACGTACTTATGATGCTGAGCTACTTAAGAACTGGGCAATGCTCGATTGGCAGGCAGATAATGAACTGACTGAGGAGGAGTTGGCTCAATTAGAGCAGCATCTCGATATCCTATTGGAAGAAGGTTTTTCACCGGTCGCCATGAACGACAAAATTATTACAGAAGCGCGTAAGAATTTGTCTCGTGATCCATTAGAAAAACAGGTCTATCAAGCGGTTAAACGAGAATTAAAACAGAGTCGGCAAAATGACCTTGTTTTGGAAGATATGTTGGGTCCCTACGGATTTGATGTATTTCGTAGCAAAATGGGGCAAGACTTAAAACAATTTGTCATGCCTGGTTTCTTTACCAAAAAAGGTTTTTATGAGCTGTTTTTACCTAACAGTGTCGAAATTTCTAAGCGCTATTTAGAAAATAATTGGGTGATGGGGGAGCGTTATCAACAAGCTAATGTTGATTTAAGCGCTTTGCAACGAAAGGTACTTAATCTCTATTACAGCGATTACATTAAAAATTGGGATGGTTTACTGGATGACTTAGATGTTAAAAAACCAGCCAATGCTAGAGATAGTGTGCGTCAAGTAAGTATCTCTGCAGGCATTGATAGTCCTGTTCGGTATCTATTGGAAGCCGTGAAAGAACAGACCACCCTAACTAAATATGCAGTTGCTGGCCAGGCTGAGGGATCAGAGGATTTAGCACGTTCTGTTGCAAGTCTTAATCAAAAAGCGGCGGTCCAACAACAGCGTGTGAGTAAGTTACTTCGAAATGCCAAGAAAGCGGGTCTTTTAGATCAGCTAGGTGGAAACTTGGGCGAGCGTGTTGAACGTCACTATACGCCTTACCATAAGTTACTTGAGCGTAGGGGTAATAGTACGTTATTTGATCGCTTAAGTGATGATTTAGCGACGCTAGGTATGTATATGGATAGCGTGGCAAACTCCTCATTCTCAAGTACGGGGGCACTTGATGCAGCACAGAGCCGAATGGCACAAGGCGGCAAAGATCCAATTGGTAAAGTAAATAGCTACCAACACAGTCTACCGCCGGTTATGCAGGGGTGGGTTGGTGATCTGGGCACTCAAAATTGGAAGATGATGCTCAGTGGTACTATGGATGAGTTAAACCAATTGTGGAAAACTCAGGTTTATCAAGAGTGCAAAGCTTTTGTCGCCGGCCGTTTCCCATTAAAACCAGACTCGTCTTCCGAATCGACCCTTGAAGATTTTAGTCGTTTTTTCTCTCCACAAGGCACGTTGGATACGTTTTTCCAAAGTTACCTAAAGGACTTTGTCGATATCAAAGGACGTCGTTGGGTTGAACGGAAAGTAGATGGTCAAGCGATTGGCTTATCGAAAAGTACATTGGCTCAACTACAACGAGCGAACAAAATACAAGAACTTTTCTTCCGTAATGGTCAGCTGTCAGTTCCTTTTGTCATGCGTCCGCTTAGCCTAGATGCCACGGTATCAAAATTTGATATGACCTTAGGTGAACAGCATATTACCTATCGTCATGGGCCACGCCGACCGATCAATCTGCAGTGGCCTACCTCAGCGAGTGATAGCGTTGCGCTTACCTTAGAAGGGCAGCACGGTATGCTGTCATCTCGCACAGAAGTTGGGCCTTGGGCATGGTTTCGCGTGTTAAACAGCGCAACGTTAAATAAAACCAACAACCCTGCCATTTATCAGGTTACGTTTGACGAGCGCGGACACAAAGCGATGTTTGAATTAAGGGCGCTGAGTGCTGTGAACCCATTTGGCCAAGACCTGCTATCAGGTTTTTATTGTCCGGAGTCGTTGTAATGCGTCAGGGCGCGGGTTTTTATGGCAAAGTCCCTTGCCGGGGAGATTTTGTTAGTAGAGGGCTTCCTCGGGCGTTGACGGATGCCTTCGACCGTTGGTTTCAAAAGGGGATGCACCAGTGCCGTCAACAACTGGGTGATGAGTGGAATCAACGTTATGGTGTCGCTCCTATTTGGCGTTTTTTCATTGCTCCAGGGGTGTTTGATGAACATGCATGGATCGGTGTGTTTATCCCAAGTGTTGATAAAGTTGGTCGTCAGTTCCCTTGCCTCGTTGCTTTGCCATTGAGTCAAAGAATCGTGACCTACGAGCAAATTCTTGCGCAAGAAGTTGTTTATCAGCGCATTGAAAACCTATTGCTGGATTCACTTGAACTTGATTTCAATTTTGAACACTTCTGTCATGAAGTTGATGCATTAGCCATTCGTTCGGTTTCACCTCCTACAGCCCTTAAAGCGGTTAAGGATGAGATTCCATTGTTACAAAACTTATTTGCAATGCGCTTTCAATATCATCACCTGGATCTCTTGACCGCAGTAGATTATCCCATCTTATGGATGAGCGATGGTACTAAAGGTGTTGAACCTCAGCTTCTGTTATCGAGCGCGCTTCCTACATCTGATTATTTTAGCCAGTTTATAGTTGGTGATTGTTTAGCTGCTGAGGAGATGATGAATGTCTAGTCAGCTTGCTTGGCGCTCGGCCTCTCGAACAGAAACCGGACATGTTCGAAAACTGAATGAAGATGCGCTTTACGCTTGTGATCAAAAAGCTCATTGGGCGGTTGCAGATGGCATGGGGGGACATCATGCAGGCGATGTGGCGAGCCAGTTAGTTGTTCAACGTTTAGATCAGCTGCCAGGTGAAGGACGCTTATCAATTCGAGTTGATCTTTTGGAAGATGCGCTGCTTCAGGCGAATGCTGAACTTGTTGAGATGGCAGGTGGTAATGGAAAAGTCATCGGTACAACGGTTGCCGGTTTGATGTTCGATGACACGCGTTATCTGGTGTATTGGTGTGGTGATAGTCGAGTTTATTTACTTCGAAATGGTTGTTTAAGCCAAGAGACGGTAGATCATACGTTAGTGCAAGAGTTGCTAGAGCAGGGACGAATTAATCCGGTCGATGTAGAAAAACATCCAGAGAGAAACGTTATCACTCGTGCTGTGGGTGCCGCAGGAGAATTGTTTATCGATATGGATCTGCGACCTCTTCAACCAGGGGACCTTTTTCTTATTTGCAGTGATGGTTTAGATAAAGAGATCAATGAGCCGGAATTAGTACAACTGCTGAATCAACCTTACAACGATATTGAGCAGTTATTGGATAGTTTAATGTCGGTATGTTTGTCTCGGTCAGCGAAAGATAACATCACGTTATCACTAATTAGTGTTGAGCAGACCGAATGTTAGGGATGAGGCTTTAGGAAGAAGTAATGGATTTATTTAAAGCCGAGCTCCAACGTTTTATTCGTGGAGAGAGTAGCCGTGATGAGCTTGAACGCGCAATAGTAGAAACATTGCGCGAGTCGCCCGATTTAGCAGAGCGTATTAAAGCCGGGTTAGTAAAACTATCAGCAGCAGGTCATCTCGAGTCAGAGGTGGCTGCTGAAATTTCTGAGTTTGCCAATCAGGTTATCGTAGAACAGCAGATTGCTGAAGAAGATCAGACACAGATTGTCGATAGTGATCAGACACAATTTGCTTCGCCAGTATCGGATGGCGATCAAACCGTTATTCATGCGAGTGATGATCAAACACAAGTGGCTAGTCGGCCAGAGAATACAGGCATTAGCAACGCCGATGAGCGCGCAAATTACACCACACCGACCTCACGGACTTCAAAAACAAGTAATACTAGTACAACCTCTAAATGGGCTAAACCTTTTGATGAAAATAGCTCGTCTGACCTAACGCTCTCAGTAGGATCTATTGTCAAAGATCGCTTTCATCTGATCGAGTTCATTGGTTGTGGGGGAATGGGTGATGTCTTTAAGGCCGAAGACCAGCGTCGAGTTGATGCCCAGGATGTTGATACGCTATTAGCAATAAAAGTACTTAATAATAACTTTAGAGACCATCCCGATTCGCTTAGATCATTGCAGCGAGAGGCGCGAAAAACACAAAACCTAGCCCATCCAAATATCGTTAATGTGTTTGATTTTGACCGCGATCAGCATCATGTTTTTATGACAATGGAACTGATGCGTGGTGAGCCACTGAATAAAGTGATCAAAGCGAATCCGAGAGGTTTAGCACATAGTACGGTATATCAGTATGTTGCGGAGATGGGCGCAGCATTAAGTTATGCACACCGTAGCGCTGTTATACATTCTGACTTTAAACCGAGTAATATTTTTCTCGATCAAAACACGATTAAAGTATTTGATTTTGGGATAGCGCGTGCGGCGAAAGAGGGGCAGGTCGATAATTTTGATGCTGGGGATCTAGGCGCCTTAACGCCTACGTATGCTTCACCTGAAATGCTAGAAGGGGAGCAGCAAGCAGACCCTAGAGACGATATTTACGCGCTTGCTTGCATTACGTATGAACTTCTTAGTGGTAAGCATCCCTTTATTGAAAATGGAAAAAAAGTACCTGCTGATCAAGCTCGCAATAAAGGACTAGAACCTCCCCTTATTAAAGGAATCAAACGCAAGCAGTGGAAAGCGTTAAAGCAAGGGTTGTGCTTTGATCCGTTAAAACGCACCGCGAGTGTTCAGCAGTTTTTGACTGACTTCTTGCCAGAACAGCAGTCGTCTGGATTTGTTAATAAATGGTATATGTGGCCCGTTGCTGCAACCGTACTTTCCGCGCTAGCTTACCTACCCGCCAAAAGTTATTGGGAAGAAAAGCAACTTGACGATCTTGCTAATAATCTGAAAAACGGCACGGATGATGAGATCTTAGCGTTACTTGTTCATCTGGAGGGATTGCCTGTTGAAGAGCAATTAAGCTATTTCAACGATGCCCGTGTGAAACGTTCATTGACACAATTCTTTATTGGTCGAATGGATGATCAGATTAATGATGATGAGTTTGCTGATGCTGAGCGCTCTGCAATGAGGGCGTTAAAAATTTATGAAGACTCGCGTCGTTTATCAGACCAACGGGAGTTAGTTAGTAAGCGAAAAGCGGCTCGCTTGAATGAATTAAATATTGAGCTAAATCGTTACTTAAATACAGACCTGAGTGTCTTTATGGGTCTAGTTGATAAATTTCCAACACTGTTTGCCTCTATTAGCCGTGTAGACCCTAAACACCCGATGCTGAAAGACCAGCGGGTGCCTGCACGTATGGCAGAAGTGCTGGAATGGCTGATTGAGCAGAAGGATTTTAGCAAAGGGGAGCAGGTGAGTAGTATTGCCAAGCGTATGTTTCCAGCTGACGCTTCTATTCTCGTTGCGACTGAACAATTAACGCAGCAGCAATATCGTTTTGAACAAGCGACCAAAATTAGTGAGCTTGAAAAACAGATAGCAGCGTTTCCTACAGAGATCTCTTTACCTGTATTAGATGGCTATATAGAAACGATAGATGCCCTCAATAGACTTGCTCCTAATAGTGTTGCTCTTACTCGTTTTAAAACTAAAGCTTCTTTAGTGATTTCAAACGCACTGGAAGCCCAGTTTAAGCAGGGTGATTGGTTCGCGGCTGAACAGCAGTTTACAAAATATCAAGGCCTCTTATCGGATGAATTATCCAACCAGCTGGAGAAACAGCTTAATACCGGGAAAGCTAGGTATCAGGCTTCGCTAGCAAAGCAAAAGCAGACGATCGTTAATTTAATTGAGAAAGGCGATCTGAATAAGGCGGAAAAACAGCTAAGTACTTTTGACGCGCCAGCAGAAGTTAAAGGGGTAATAGAAGAGAGATTAGGAAGAGCTTGGTTAACACAAGCTCGATTGGCGAGAACTAAATTGGCCTGGGATGAGGCCATATCGTTAGTGGAACGGGCTAGGTTGGTATCTAGTGATAGAGCGTTTGTTACGCTATTAGATGAAGAGTTAGTGTTGATTAAAGCGAGCCAAATGGCGACGGGGCCAGAGCAGCAAGCGCAGATAGCCGCGCAGCGTAAAACCGAAATTACTCAGTATCAAAAAGAGCTAAATAGTTTATTGAGACGTACCGCAGATCAAGCGTTACTCGATGATGTCCAAACGGTACTCGATAAAGTTGAGCAACTACAACCTGATCATCCGTTGCTGTCAGATATACCTACCCGATTATCATCTCGTTACCTGAGTCAGGCAGACACCTTAGTTCAAAACAAAGAACTAGAGAGCGCTGAAGCACTTCTACAAGATTATAACGATACTTTTCCTGGTAACGTTAAGGTTGATCAACGGATTAATGAGTTACAGGTCGAACTGACTGAATTGAAGACGAGCGCGCGTTACCAGCAAATTAAATCGGAGATAGATCAACAGTTAAAGCGTATTTCTAAAGATCCAAATTGGGAGAGTGAGCTTCGTAAACGAATTAAACAATTGAAAGCGTTAGATGCATCAGATGCACAGCTAGCTGCGCTGAATACGATGGTGGCATTAAATATTTCGAATACTGCGAATCAGTATACCGATGAAAAGCGTTTTGATGATGCGTTGGAATTACTCAAAAGAGCAACGGCATATGACGCAAATCTTGGTACGCTTGCTGGTCAGGAACAGCATATTAAAAAGGCTCAAGCGGCCTGGGAAGCGGAAAAGGAGCAGCTTAAGCGACAAGCTCAAGTTGAAGGTTTAAAGCAGACGTTATTGACCCAATTAAAAGCCAATGATATCAAGCGCGCTGAAGAAAGCTTAAAACAATTAACGGCACGGCTTGGCAGCGATGACCCTTATATTCAGAGCGAAGCGCATCCAGCGTTTGTCGAAACCTATCTTCGCTTGGCTGAACAGCTTGCCCGTCAGTCTAGATTAACGAAAGCTGCAAAATTATTGGAAGGTGCAAAAAAGTATTCGCTTGATGTTACCGTTATAGACGAGAAAATAGCGGGTTATCAGCGTGATGCTAAGCTTTGGCGAATTGGTCAGTCTATTCGCAGTGTCACCTTGGAATCGTTTATCTCAGCTCATCAGATGCTTACTGAGATCGAATCTGAACTAGTGCCCGAACGTGCGGCAAAATTACATAAAGATCTATCTAATGCTGTCTTAAAACGTTATGAAGTGCTTAAAGGAAGTCGGCCCGCTGCTGCCCAGGCGCTTATACTGAAGGCGAAATCCTTATATCCCGACCATCAAACTATTCAAGCAATAAAATTATCTACAGTGGCTGTTGCTAATCCGCCGGTACAGGCTCCCTCAGCTCCCGTAGAGAGCGTTAAAGCTGATGAGCCAACGGTCATTCCTCAGAATGTAAAACCGAAGGTAGAGGTTCCTAAAGTTACGGCAACAGGAAAAGCATGCAGTGCTGGTTTAGCGGGCTTAGGGCGCAATGTTAAAGCAGTGTGCTACGACATGGTTTCTGGACAAACCAAAGCACCTTATATGATTGTCATTCCTTCAGGAAAGGGGGCTCCGTTTGCTATTTCGAAGTTTGAAATAAGTATTGCTGACTATAATGCGTTTTGTAAGCAAACCGGCTGTAAAACCCGAGCAGGGAATGGCCGCGCTCCTTTAACAGGTGTTAGTCAGGCGCAAGCGGTTTCGTATGCGAAATGGTTAACGCAAGTAACAGGGCATCAGTATCGTTTACCTAAATATCAGCAGTGGAAACACGCGGCGTTGTCAGGGAATAAGCGCCAACCCAATAATTTTAACTGTCGTTTGATGCAAGGCGAAACAATATTAAAAGGTCATGGCCCTATCTCTGTGCGCAGTGGCGAGGCGAACAATTGGGGAATGATTAACTACTTAGGCAATGTTCAAGAGTGGGTGATTAAAGGTGGTGTTGCTATGGCTGCGGGAGGTCATTATGCCGATAAAATGTCCTCATGTTCAGTTGATTTAGTGCGTAATTCCGGGGCAAACGCTAAAACAGGTTTCCGACTGGTGAGACAGCTTTAGGTAGATGGGGATAGCAAGGATGAGTATTACGTTATTAACATTAAGCCGCCAGTACGCGGCGGGCAAAATATCGAAAAGCCACTACCGTGCACATCGCCATGCGCTGATTGAAGAGCAGGTTTTTCAAGTTGAGGAGCGAACGGTTCCTGGCTTTTCCAAAGAGCATACATTGATGACCGAGGCCAGCGATATTGATGGTGGTCTTTTTGCAGACAATACGGCCGAATTTACTCAACCTCTACCGCACAGTGAGAGACCTTTTGAGGTGGCTATGCCGGTAAAAGCACCGGCATCTGAGGGGACTACTATCAATATGCAGCGTAGGATGAGTCAGCTTTCCTCATCCGCTGATGAGCCAAAGAGTGAGTCTTTTGTACAGGCATATCGGATGCTTATTGCGGCTAGTGCTATCGGGTTAATCGTGCTGTGCGCGGGGTTGAGTGTGTTTTTGATACCCTCAGAAGAGCCTGTAGCAATTAGTATGGAAGACCCAATTATTTTGAATACTCAACTATTGCTAGATAACCCTGATTGGCAAGTCATCGAAATCAGTGAGTATCGAGAAATGGTAAAGCGACAATCACACAACATCTATCCCGAGCAACGCAGTTTATTAAGCTCGATTAACTTGTATCTCTCGGTGCCTTTGGATGCAAGTAATGAATTATTGGATATTGAAGTGCGCCATCTGCAAGCGGATCTTGAGATGCTAAGCCGTCGTAAATAGGTTGTTTAATTATTGAGAACTAGGAGGGTGTTATGCCAAGCGCAGCAAGAGTAGGTGATATTGGTTCTGGCCACGGCTGTTTTCCACCAACACCGATTACCGCAGGGAGCGGAAATGTAATGACAAATGGCCTACCTGCGGCCCGTGTGGGTGATCCTCTCGCCGCACATGGTTGTGGTAACTGCCCACCGCATGGGCGCTCAATCGCGGCAGGCTCAAGTAGTGTGTTTATTAATGGCAAGCCCGCCGCAAGAATTGGGGACGGTATAGATTGTGGCGGTTCGGTGGCCGTTGGATCAGGTGATGTGATTATTGGGTAAATGGATTGCTATGAGTGATTTACATAGTTGTTCTTAATTATCTGTAGCTGCTCATCAGGATAGTGATTACGTCCGGCAGCAGATTGGTGAACGGAAATACAGTTTTATCATTGTAATAACGCCAAAAACAAAAGAAGGAATTGTTATGCGTAATACAGGTTCAACCCACCAGGGGGTAGGCATAAGTGCAATTGTTGATAACACGAAGAAGGAAATATCGCGTATAGAACAATATCGCGACAAGGTGGTGACCTCTACTGCTAGAAATATAGCTTTTGGAGGGTTAATTCTCGGTGGCTTTTTCATAATTGGAATGTTTGCTTTACAGATTATTTCTGGCGTTCTTGCTCTAGGTGTAACGGTAATTGCAGTGGTTGCAGGAGTTTTTGGTATTCGTTATCTGAAAGCTATGGACCCGGTTTTTAAGCAAAAGCTTAAAAACCATCAGGTTGCTCAGCAGATGTCAGAAGCACGTAGAAATGCTGTAGCGCAGCTAGATAATCAGGTGATTCTTAATTCACAGCGCTTAGAAATAGCGCGAAATGCTCGGAATAAAATGGGAGCATCTTTAGAGAGTTTACGCTCGCAGATTGATCCAGCCAACGAAGGAAAACCAAATTTTCAACGCAAAGTAGAGCTCCTTGAAAAGGTTGAGAATGCTTATCAGCGTGTTTGTAAAAACCTTGAGACAGCGGCCCATGCTAATAAGAATTTTGAAGCAAAAGTTGTCGAATATAAACAGATGGAACGTTTTGCAGTAGAAGCAAGTAAAGCTATGTCATTTCTGAAAACAACTGGTGATAGTGAGATACAAAAAATGCTTAGTTTAGAAGCGTTTACCGAAATTGAGACAAACTTTAATACTGCTATTATCGAAATTGAAAATAGCGTTAATGATATGGATGTTGATATGGCTTAAGCCATTGCTAATCGCAGATAGGTTCCGAAATGCAAAACGAAAATAAGCCTGAAATTAAGAAAATTACGCGAGTGATGCAAATTATTGCTGCTTTAATGTTGCTTTTAGTTGTCGTTGCAGGCGTTCTCTCCTTTTTAGATGGCGATACTGCTCAGGCAAATCATGCTCCAGTGCAAGTTGAACAAAATCCTTTCCAGTAACAGATTAAATTCAAGGACAGATATGAAAAAATTACAGAAAGCTATGTTAGTAATAGCATTCACTTCGTCATTCACCGTTTTAGCTGATGAGCCAAGTGGAGTTACCCCTATTAGTGCCTCTCCAGTTAACTCAAAACCGATCAAAATCGGTACGGGGAGTGAAAAAGGTAATTATTATGGAATGGTTAATGATATTAAAATGTACTGCCAAGATGCAGTTGCGCCAAAGGTTCTAAATCCAAATATTACTAATGGTTCGGTCGAAAATCTCTTGGGGATGAGTTCGAAAAAGTTTTCTATGGGCGTGGCTCAAGAAGATGTACTGCAATATTTTGCAAAAACACAACCAAGAAAGGTTAACCGTAATAACCAGAAAATAATAACGGGGCTTCATATGGAGCCCGCTCACTTGTTAATTCCCGTCGGCTATCAACCTAAAGAAGGTAAAAAAAGCTGGTCTGACCGCTTTAGTTCTCTAATTGGAGGAGAAGAGACTAAGCCAATCTCGATGGATCTGTTGAAGGGACAAACAGTAGGATCTTGGGGAGGCTCAATTGTATCTACAAAAGCGCTTAGTTATTTTCTAGGTCTTAATCTAAATGTTGTTGATATTGCTGAAGATCAGCGTAAGGATCCTCAAATTCCTCTGCTTTTGGTCGGAGGACATCCATATAAACCGGTCTCGGATCTTCTAGAGACTGGTAAATACCACCTTGTTCCAATTGATTATAGTAAGTTGGAATCTTTAGCCCAATTTTATATGGAAGCTAATGTGAGTTATATGGTGAATGGAAAAGTCACTGCGGTTCCTACTTTTGGGGTTAGGGCTTTATTGGTAGGAAAATCATTTCGTAAAGAGGCGCGTAATATACAAAGTGTTTCTTTAGCTAAATGCATCGATGAGAATCTTGCTGATCTGGCGGATGATCCTGATACCAATCCAAACTGGGGTTCTGTTTATGAACTTGAAGAGGCTGGTGGTCAGACTAATTGGAGCTACTTCTCTTTATAATCCGGTTTTATGGCGGCAATCGGGCGACTTTTTAGTCGCCTTTTTATTTAATTCAGGGCTAAAAAAATTATCAGTTTTATTTGTCGTGACACTTATAGGAGTAGAGGTCTTCACTATGGTCCTATCTTGAGGGGCGTTAGTCACTGGTGATACTCATGACCTTATTCTTTAATAGATCAGTAAATTACTGTCCATTAAAGTGGTGCTACTTCATGGTGTTTCTGCAAAGCCTGAAAGGATATTGTTATGGGAATTAATTTAGTGGCACCTTTGTTTGTTTTAAGCCTGTTTGTAACCTCAGGGTTATCAGCAGCTGGTACTTTAAAGGTCGAAGAAGCGAGGCAAGGGTTAAAAGATTATGCTTTGGCGGGGTGTCTAAAACGATTGGAGCCTAAACAAACGCAGTTAGCTGATGATTTGGGGAGGATGATGGGAACCTTGCATTTCATGGGAAAAGGCGCACATCAAATTATTCAAAATGAAGATACATTTGAAACCGTGCATGACCCGTATCAAGAGTCTTTTCAGTATCTTACGGACTTATCAGCCCAATACAAAGGCAATATGAAGAATGGAATGATAACTTGGAGTATGGGGTGCATTACCGCTTATCGATCGGATCAATTTAATGAATTTATCAGATCCCAAGATCAATATATCTCCAATTAACTGGAGCGTTTTCAGTGTCTACCCGTGGAAATAGCGTCTGAATCATGTGAACTTTTTAGTACTATGAAAAGTGTTTATATAATCTGTTTATCAATCCTTTCCATTATTTAATCCGTTTAATAATAGCTTTTACTCAAGGGGGAACAACAGCTCTCCCCCTTAAGAATACATTTATTATAAAAACAGTCGCCTATTCCTAGTTTGTGTTCCTCGCGTACTGTTTGTAAATGAGAGCAGGGATTTAAACTCATCTGCTCAAACAAACAAACATTCATCTATTCCTTAGTTCCGTTTATATCAGTTAAGGCGATACCCGGCTGCGTCAAAGGGGAAGGGTTAGTGCCAGTTGATGGTTTCGCCTGTCCATTCATGGACCTCTTGGGGCCATTTCTTTTTGAAAGGGTTTAGCCAGATGTATAATTTTGCAGGCTTTGTGAGAAAGGTAATAAATGTAACTAAAGGTAAAATAAACGGTCTTCCTAGAAGCGGCATTTTATCGATACGGATATATTTTGCACGCGAACATTTATCATCAAAGGAATAGACCTTTTCTGGCCCGTCAGTCATATAAGCTCTGACGTATTCCCAATAGTCATAATTATCTGCGTGTACTTCTCCTGTATTATTTAACACTAATGGAACTGGTTCATTACCTGCTTTTCCATTTACGCAATGTTTAGGATAAAGCCATAAGTTTAAATTGTAGGCATCGGCTAATCCGCCAACACCCATAAAATCAGGGGCGTACATACAGGCAATTTCGCACTCTTCCCAAGGGATACGATATAGAGCGCCTTTGTGATAGGCGTAAACTTCATGTTTTTCATAATTAAAACGGACAGGAGTGGCAATGGGTTTAAGGAAGTCATATAAAATGAGTCCAAAGATTAAGGCCAGTGCACAGTAATCAAAGACCCCTCCCTCGAACCAACCTATCTGCCCCCCTAATCTAGGAAGAAAATATAGAATTAAATATATAGGCAATAAAAATGCTTGAGAAAAACGAGTGAGCATTTCTCTATTTGTGACGCTGTTTACGCGCATATCTAGATAGCCCTTATGGTTTCCAGCCCCAAAAAGGTGGCAACCTTTTTCGTGAACACGTTGAAGTTCGTCTTCTCGGGGGACCTGTTTTGCAGAGGGGTTGAGGACATCTTCCATAACGACGCCTTTGCCAAATGCGGTACCTAACCCTTTCCCTCTACGTGCTTTAGTGTCTTTAAAAATAGGAGCATATCCATAGTATTTTGGCGCGACCCAAGCGTTTGGGTTAGACGTATCAATGCGTTTCATTAGACTACTCGCTTAAGATCGAAGCTGACATCTGGGGTTAATAGAGGAATTTTACTGTCATCATCGATAGAAATTTTATAATGTAAAGTGACAGGGAATCCTGCTGGATGGTGGTGCTTGAGTTCAAGCTGATAGTCATCAAAATCCATTTTGCGTTGGGTCTCGTCCAATTATAATGACTTACGTCCTTAAGGGGGAACAACAGCTCTCCCCCTTAAGAATACATTTATTATAAAAACAGCCGCCTATTCCTAGTTTGTGTTCCTCGCGTACTGTTTGTAAATAATAGCAGGGATTTAAATTCATCTGCTCAAACAAATATCCATCTATTCCTTAGTTCCGTTTATATCAGTTAAGGCGATACCCGGCTGCGTCAAAGGGGAGGGGTTAGTGCCAGTTGATGGTTTCGCCTGTCCATTCATGGACCTCTTGGGGCCATTTCTTTTTGAAAGGGTTTAGCCAGATGTATAATTTTGCAGGCTTTGTGAGAAAGGTAATAAATGTAACTAAAGGTAAAATAAACGGTATTCCTAGAAGCGGCATTTTATCGATACGGATATATTTTGCACGCGAACATTTATCATCAAAGGAATAGACCTTTTCTGGCCCATCAGTCATATAAGCCCTGATATATTCCCAATAGTCATAGTTATCTGCATGTACTTCTCCAGTATTATTTAACACTAATGGAACTGGTTCATTACCTGCTTTTCCATTTACGCAGTGTTTAGGATAAAGCCATAAGTTTAAATTGTAGGCATCGGCTAATCCACCAACACCCATAAAGTCCGGGGCGTACATACAGGCAATTTCGCACTCTTCCCAAGGGATACGATACAGAGCGCCTTTGTGATAGGCGTAAACTTCTTGCTTCTCGTAGTTAAAGCGAACGGGTGTTGCGATGGGTTTTAGAAAATCAAAAAGAATTAGGGCTAGAATCGTGATGAAAAAGCCCCAATCAACGAACATAAATTCCCCCCATTCGAGAGCTCCGGTAAACCTTATAATCAGATACCCTACGATGTATAACGGCAAAAGGATAAATTGAGCAAAGCGAGTCAGCATTTCACGGTTGGTGACGCTGTTTACGCGCATATCTAGATAGCCCTTATGGTTCCCAGCCCCAAAAAGGTGGCAACCTTTTTCGTGAACACGTTGAAGTTCCTCTTCTCGGGGGACCTGTTTTGCAGAGGGATTTAGGATATCTTCCATAACAACGCCTTTGCCAAATGCAGTACCTAACCCTTTCCCTCGACGTGTTTTAGTGTCTTTGAAAATAGGAGCATATCCATATTGCTTTGGCGCGACCCAAGCGTTTGGGTTCGAGGTATCTATTCGTTTCATTAGACTACTCGCTTAAGATCGAAGCTTACATCGGGAGTTAGCAAAGGTATTTTGCTGTCATCATCGATAGCAATTTTATAATGTAGCGTGATAGGAAATCCCGCAGGGTGATGGTGCTTGATTTCAAGCTGGTAGTCATCAAAATCCATTTTGCGTTGTGTCTCGTCCAATTGATAATGACTTACGTCCTTAAGGGGGAACAACAGCTCTCCCCCTTAAGAATCCCGTAGCTGCCTTTCCTTGCCTACGGTTCCCTGTGTTTCTCGCGAACTAAGGGATGGATATAACTCACTGCGTTCAAACAAATATCCATCTATTCCTTAGTGCACTGCGATACTCGGCTGCGTCAAAGGGGAGGGTTAGTGCCAGTTTCTGACCTCTCCAGTCCATTCGTGGACCTCTTTCGGCCATTTGATTTTGAAGGGATTGAGCCATAGGTAAAGCCTTGCTGGTGCAAATAAGCCAAGTATTAATATGGTAAGTGGGAGAAACATAATCCGTTTTGCCAAACTAGTATTTTCGATATCCCACCCCATGGAATGCGGGTATTTTCTTTCTTTATGAAAAATACCACTTGGGCCGCTTGTCATAAAA
Source organism: Neptuniibacter victor (assembly GCA_027943745.1). GTDB lineage: Bacteria > Pseudomonadota > Gammaproteobacteria > Pseudomonadales > Balneatricaceae > Neptuniibacter > Neptuniibacter victor. Next base: position 1,281,213 of record AP025763.1, read on the forward strand.
CACCGAATGTATTCCCAGTAATTATAATTCAGTGTGTGGTCTTCTATTTCTGTGCGAAGAATAAGAGCTATAGGATGCTTGGGCGCTTTATTATTTACGCAGTATTCAGGGTATAGCCATAAATTCAAGTTATAGGCTTCAGCTAGACCGCCCACGCCCATAAAGTGTGGGGCATACATACACGAAATTTGGCATTCAGGCCATGGAATTCGGTACAGAGCACCTCTGTGGTAAGCGTAAACTTCCTGTGTCTTATAGTTAAAACGTACTGGTGTGGCTATGGGTTTTAAGAATTCATATAAAATCAATGCCGCCATAATTCCGAGAAAAAGGGAATGAAAAAGGTCAAATTCAAGCCAGTCAAGCCCTCCAATCCTAGATGCGAAATAGACTATTAGAAACATAGGAAATAGGAAAAACTGAGTTAGTCTTGTTAATGTTTTTCTATTGGAAGAGCTATTTACCCGCATGTCTAGGTAGTGACCATGAACGCCAGCGCTAAACATGGCGTAGGCGTTTTGTTGCATCTCCTCTTTAGCTTCAGAGCGTGGGACTTCTCGTGCAGGAGGGTTTAATACATCTTCCATAACAACCCCTTTCCCGAAGCCTGTGGAAATTCCTGATCCGCGAAGAGTTTTAGTATTACGAAAAGTAGGCTGGTAACCACTTTGCTCTATAGCGACCCAAGCATCCGGGTTGCTCTTATCAATCCTTTCCATTATTTAATCCGTTCAATAATAGCTTTTACTCAAGGGGGAACAACAGCTCTCCCCCTTAAGAATCCCGTAGCCGCCTTTCCTTGCCTACGGTTCCCTGTGTTTCTCGTGAACAAAGGGATGGATATAACTCACTGCGTTCAAACAAATATCCATCTATTCCTTAGTGCACTGCGATACTCGGCTGCGTCAAAGGGGAGGAGTTAGTGCCAGTTTCTGACCTCTCCAGTCCATTCATGGACCTCTTTCGGCCATTTTATTTTGAAAGGGTTGAGCCAAAGGTATAGAGCTGATGGGGCTAATACCATCCAAATACAAACAGCTAGAGGAAAGAAAAGAATCCTTTTGATAAGGCTTGATTCAACATCCCATAGAATAGTATGGCAGTGCTTTTCTTCTTCACGAGAAATTTCTTTACTACCGTGTTGCATGAAAAGCCGGATATATTCCCAGTAATGGTAAGTAAGGGTATGGTCCTCAACTTCCGACCTGAGTATAAGTGCAATAGGCTCTTTGCCTGCTTTTCCGTTTACGCAGTGCTTAGGGTAAAGCCACAAATTCAGATTATATGCTGGTGCTAATCCGCCGACGCCCATGAAATGAGGAGCATACATACAGGCGATATTGCATTCTTGCCAAGGTATACGGTAGAGGGCGCCTTTGTGATAAGCATAGACTTCTTGTGCTGTGTAGTTAAAGCGTACAGGGGTGGCTATTGGTTTTAAAAGTTCGTATAAAATTAACGAGAGCATTACTCCTACTTCTACCCATTCGAAATAAGCTAGATCAGTCCAAGCCTGCCCGCTTGAACCTAATCGGGGTATTAAATACAAGATGAATGCCATAGGAAATAACAGAAATTGAACAACGCGGGTTAGTGTTTTTCGGTTAGACGAGCTATTAATTCGCATATCCATATAATGATCATGAAGACCTGCGCTAAACAAAGCATAAGATGTATCTAATAATTCTTCGTAATCTTCAGAACGTGGAACTTTTTTTGCGGGGGGGGAAAGAATATCTTCCATTATCACACCTTTACCAAACCCTGTGCCAATTCCATTACCTCTAAGGCTCTTCGTATTGCTAAATGTAGGCTGATACCCGCCCAACTCTATATCAGTCCATGCATTTGGGTTACTTTTATCAATCCTTTCCATTATTTAATCCGTTCAAAGGTATAGGTAACATCATCAGTTAATGGGATTTTGCTATCGTCGTCTATTGTAACTTTATAGTGTAAAGATACGGGGTAGCCTGCGGGATTATGATGTTTAAGCTCAAGCTCATAGCTATCATAATCTTTATCCCAAGCTGACTCATCAATTTTTAGCGTTAGATGTTTTTCAGATGTTCCTGAATAAATAGGTGCAATAATTTGCATTTTATTATCTTGGCTATCAAACAGGGTTACACAAGAATTGTCTGTTAAAGCGACTAGTCGGAACTCCGGCATTAGCACTGATTGTTGTTTATTGTACCCGGGAAGATGAATGACTAGATCAAAATTTTCTTTGCTATTCCAGTCTGTTTCACTGTAGTTTTCGGTGCTTAAAATAGGTCTGAATAGCTCGTCACAAAAATCTGCTAGCTCTTGCTTGCCTGAATTACTGACATTACTTTCTTTAAAGTTAAGATAGTATTGCCTTCTCTGGAAGTAGCTGGATAAGCCCCTTTTATATTTGTATTCAGGCTCTTTACCCCAGAAAGTTTGTCTTAGAAATTGCACGGTTTGATTGTATTCAAGGTGACTATGCCAAAGATCTAACGCTAGACCTGCTAGTGCTAATACAATTGCAAATGTTGCTACAAGTGGGGCAAGAGGGTTAATTAAAGCTACAACGGCACAAGCTAAAGCTGCTGTATTCACTATGCCGCTTGCAATCCCGACAGAGGTGGTTATAGCGCTTTGATTTGTAGAGAAATCTTTAGAAACGTTCAGCCAGCTGCTTACTGAGGCGAGTAAGTTACCTACTACTGGTAATGCTTTATAAGCAAACCTCCCTGAAATACCAATCAGTTTATGACCTGATTCGACAGTCTTAGTTAAACTTTTTAGAACTGCTTTATTACCATAACCAGTTGCTCTCAAATTATCGATACTACTACTAATTCTAATCCCCGCATTTTCATAAGTCTTATGTATAGCACCTTCCATTAGTGCACTAGTATTTTTGTAGAAATGGCGTTGTATCAGAGCGAACGAGGTTTGGATTACCCCTGCTAAACTAGCCCCAGTATCAACTACGTTTTTGGCTGAAAAATCTTGAGAAAGTTTTATCGATAGTGAATAAAAATTATAAACCTGCCCTACAAATAACAAGCCTAATCCGGGTCCTACAAATTTTGTGTAACTTTCACCCAGTTTACGCACACTTTGAGCAGGCAGGCCTTTAGGGTTAACCATGCCGCCTTTATCGGCTTGTCCTACAAACCACTCAGATACCGCTTTTTGTGTTTGTTGAATTTTACCTGCGGCAACCGGTTTACTGGTATCAAATACTTTTAGTTTAGAGGACTGTTGAACAGTTTTTTTGCTGGCAACAGCGATTGTTGTAGTGGTTGCGCCTGTTGCTAACTCAACATTGGTTTGGTGAGTTATTTTGATATCTTCAACCATGTCGATAATATCAAGTTCACCCATCGCTAAAGAGTAGTTGTATCTGAATGATTGCCGTTCAAAGTAATAGGCAAAGGCTTGGCCATTTTCTATCTTTGTGCCTAAACGGGCGACGCGTTCGCCGATAATCATGTTTAGGTTATCTGTGGCAGCGTTTGCCTTAAGGGCTTTGGATGTAATTAGAGTGTTGTAGCTTTCTGAGTAGCTGTCCCAGTCAATACCAGCCGCTGCGATCAGTTCTTTATTCCATTTATTGGCTTCTATTAGGACATTACCTGTTAGGGTGGGCAATAGATGGCTTCCAGCGCCAGACGTGAATGCTAGTTGAGGTTCGTTCTGGTCGGAGTTTGTGGATTTCGAGCAGATGTTCAGATTTTTGACTAACTGATTAGCCCATTCATCACAAAGCTTCGCGCCTTTATCTGTGGCGGGCAAGTTTTGAAGCATGTTACTTAATGCAATTTCACGGTCCGTTGTCGCTTCTACGGTGGGAGAGAATAAAATTAAAGCACGATCTATATGGTCACTTTCAAGCCACTTTATCCAGTCAGAAGCTTCTTCATCGAGCGCTTTAGGAAGGCTTGCAATATATTCATCTCTATCACGCATATAGTCTTGCATTGGAGCATGGTGGATATGTTCGAGATAATCCTTTTTTGCTCTGTTTCTGTTTTTCTCTTTTATCGCATCAATCTCATTTTGTGAGAGTGGAGTTACGTAAAGGTCGTATCCATATAGAGGATGCAACGGCCAGGAAAGTTTGACATTTTGAGGGTTAAAAATTCTTCCTTGCTGTGGGCTTGGCTGCCTTTCAGCTTTAACTGAGTAGTTTAGTACTTTTTGATCGTAATCTTTTTGGGTTAATTTTGTCAGAAGCTGTTCAGTTGCTTTACCTACTAAATAAGGGTGCTGGGTTTGCGCGATGCTTTGCATTGCCGTGTCATATTGCGCTTCAAATAACAGTGCGAGCTCTGTTGAAATATTTATTGGATCGGGGATAACGACCGCAATGTGGTTATCGGGAGTAGCAGCATTTGCAGAACCTATTAATTGATCTTTTAAATCCGAATTGACGGGTTGAATGGACCAATCAAACAGATGTGATTTTACATTGCTGTCGGCAAAAAATTTAGGCAGGTCGATTAACGGCCGCGCGTTTGTCGTTCCTTTTGCTCGAGCATTTGCAACAGATATCGTTTGGAAGAACTTTTTGCGTAGAGTTTTATCATTTGAAAAAGCGGCTGCTAATTGCGATGTTAATTTACCTTGAGAGATTAGAAATTCTAAGGTGTCATCTTTTTGCGCTTTTAGTGTTGGGAGTGCTCCTGATGCTTCACCGGGGGAAGAACCACATATACATTGCCCCTGCATGGCTGATCCATCTGGACCGTACTCTACTTCAGTAAGATGTTGGTCTTTATTGGAATACATGTACACGTAACATGACATCAAAGGTCGGGTTACATAATTATGATTTTTAAGTGTTGGCATGTTGCCAATTTTAAGAAGTTGCTGCTCAAAGGCCTCGTTACTCTTCTGCTGAACCCCATACCTTAAAGGAACAACCGTTATCCATTCTTTTTGATTAGGGCAGTTTGATATGCCAGCTTCGCGAGGGAGGAAGTCTGCTTTTGCGGCATTGTTGGCCTTATTTGCGTCGGTATTAGATCGTTGGGGATTTCGTGTTTCTTTTGTATTGGATTGAACTGAATTTTTAATCCCATTGGGTAGGGCGAGTTGGTCGCCAACGCGGATTTTAAATTCCGGGGGGAGAACCGCTGGGTTAGCTTCTTTTAGGGCATTAAGTGATATGCCAAGTTTGTTGGCTATTAGGCTTAAATTATCGTTGGGTTCTACGGTATATGTAGCCATAGTTAGGACTCCGTTCCAGTGGCTAATATCAGCGGTTCTTGGGTCTCAGCGGCTAGATCTGCGGCTTCCATTATGCGTTGAGCAGCGGTTTGTGAACTCTTCTTTAATAAGAGTGAAGAGATCTCTGGGTACTGTGTTTTGGATGTGTCGAGGCAGTTCTCGCCCAGTGTTGCTAATACGTTGCAAAAAAGGGTTAGGCTCAGTTGATCTTCAAACCCTAGCGAGTGAGCCAGTTTAATCCAACGATTGATAAGGATGTTTTGCTCGGTAGGTGGTATAGGCTGAAATTTAGCGGGGAAGTAGGTATTCAAATGTTGTGTTAGGCGTTGCTGGTATACCTCTTGGGCTGCATCGAAGATCGCTTCGCTTTGTTTGTCGGATAGACAGAGGAGTTGTGGGTTTGGGTTTGCCTGTTCTTGATTCTTAAACGCTAACCAGCCATCGGTTGATGCAAGGTGAATCGATTCAATAGGGCCTAGTAATTCTGCTATTTCCGTCGCAGTTGATCGATCAAGCAGGTGTTTGCATACCCTGGGATCATACCAGCGAAATATGGCTTTCTTTGTGGTGGCAGATGAAACGTATAAGCGTGATTGTAAATGCTGAATAAGATCTTCAAAGCTAACGTTGGTAAAGGTAGTAACCACGATGCCCCAGCTGTGCTCTAGTGCGCCGACTGAGAATTGATCGGCTAAATGACGTAGAGTGGGATTAGATAGATCTACCAAACAGGGCGATACATCTTTGGCATTGGCTAGTTCCGTTCCTTCATAGAGCAGTTTGTACTCAGGGTTATTGGTATGCTGATATAACCAGCGCTCTACTGACTCAAACTGAGCACCGTCGAGCAGAAGGTAGTTGTTATGGTTACCCGGTATTCGATGCAGGATACTCAAGCTTTATTCTCCTGTTCGCATATTTCACAGATTCCGGCACCCTCTACGGCTGCTTGTTTAAGCGCCATACTTTGCTGAGGAAGCGGAACGGCTTGCCACGGATCTACATTGGTGACTTGTGGTGTTACGTAACCTGCTTGATCAATATCTGCTTCAAGCGGTGGGGTAGGGGCTATCGGCGCCGCTTTTGTTGCTGAGGGTGCCGAGCCACCAGAGTTTAGGTTGACCTTTGAGCCATTAACCGTAACGCCACCAGGACCGACACTGATACTGCTGCCCCCTGCGTTGATGGTCATGTCTACACCGGCTTCGACAACAATTTTATTACCCGCTTTGATGTGGATGTTTTGACCGGCGCTGGTGGCGTGATTACTGCCTACGCGAATATGACGGTTTTTATCGACAATAAGGTGTTGTTCGTTATCGCTCTGTCGATGAAAGTTTCCGTGAGTAAGGGCGTGTTCTTCGGCCCGTAGTTCACGGTATTCATTTTCCATCTGTATCCAATGATGGTCATTACCGATCCACTCTTTGTGATCGTTTTTAGTGCGTTGATCAAAATCTTTTTGGGCGTGGATAAAAAGCTGTTCTTCGCCTTTTTTGTCCTCGAAGCGTATTTCGTTAAAACCTTCGCCGCCTTTGGTCGAGTTAGTTTTGATGGTGCTCAGCGTTTTGTTTTCTGGTAGCGGATAAGGTGTTCGATTAAGGCCGTGGTAGACACGCCCTGTGATAACAGGTCGATCTGGATTGCCTTCTAGGAAGTCTACGATGACCTCTTCACCAATACGGGGAATAAATAAGCCACCAAATGCTCCGCCGGCCGCGCTTTGGCTAACACGAATCCAACAGGAGCTTTGTTCATCCATCTGTCCTTCGCGGTCCCAGTGGAACTGTACTTTTACGCGGCCATGTTCGTCGGTGTAGATCTCTTCCCCTTCGGGCCCGGTAACGATGGCGGTTTGTGTGCCACGGACTTTAGGTTTTTGGGTTTTACGTTCCGGTCGGTAAGGTGTGGTGAATGGAATACTGTGAATCAGATTTGTATAGCGTGAGCCTTCTGTGGTTGCCCCTGCTTCGAGTACTTGAGGTTGCGCACAATTATGCTCAATATGGGTAATTAAGTACTCAGTATTGTGTTGGTCAAGTTCATGATCGGTTAGCTCATAACTGTAACCAGGCAGTAGTCGATTGATGTCTGATTCGGCAATAATCTTTTTGCGATTTCGGTTGCCCGATTGGTTCATTGCCAGGGCTAATGCATCGCCACGATCAGCTTCGCTGAATTCTCCAGGGAATTCGTAGATCTCAAGCGGTTGATCTTGTTCGTGACTGTTATCAGATGAGAGTGTGAGATTTGGTTTTTTGAAATCATAATCTCGAATACTGACTTTGCCACTGCGAACACTTTCAAGATAACGAAATTTGAAAAAGTGTTGTTCCCGTACGGCACCTTGCGCATCGTGGAAATAGGGTAGGACAGATTCGCCGTTAACCGGGGTGTTTGTTTCTGATGCATCGCTTAATGTCAGTACATGTTTGTCGTAGTGGTGTTCAAAATAATAGTGAATGCCTTCAAACTCTAGTAGACGTTGAATAAAGGCGAGGTCACTTTCACGGTACTGCACGCAGAACTCGCGGGGGGTATAGCTATTACTGAGTTGGAAGTTGAATTCGTCGGTTTGTAAACCAGCTTCATTCAACAGCTGAGTGATAATCTCTTCAACAGTTTTGAACTGAAAAATACGGCTATTAATACGGTAACGAAGTGGCCATATTTTGGGGACTAAGGTTAGATGATAGGTAGTTTGTCGAACACCGCTTTCACCCAGTTCTGCTGATGAAATGATCCCGTGGATGTAGCGGGTATGCTCATTTTCATCACAGCTCTGATCTAAAAGTTTAATAACAGCGGAACTGTTGAGCAGGTCGATTAGCTCTATATCTGGATTCTCAGATACCAGTTCCAAGGAGAATTCAAAGGCGGTAGATAGGGTTTCAAACCCGTCCATACGTACCAGTTGAAATGTTTCAGTCGATTCTGCGACATGAAAGAAAAAGCGCTCTTCGTCCGCTTTTAGAAACATGTAAACTCCCTTTTAGTGAGATCCTTGTGACTATTACACAGACCCGCCGGATACATTCCTGATACCCGAATATGATCTTATATGACTAACTTATAAAAATGGTTGATTTAACCTGCTATAAGTAAGCAGGGAGTGTGCCAAAATTATATGGAATGGGGTTCAGATGGGCACTCAGTGAAGAATAGTTTTTATAGCACTAGTTCCCCCTCACGCGTGTTTTGAAATCGATCTGCTGTAAGACTCAGTTATTTAATAGTTGGGTTGGCAGTGGAGGTACTAGTCGAGAATTAACATGGTCTATTTAGGTAGCTCAGCTTCGTAGACCCAGTAGTGAATATTTGAGTCTCGTTTTGCCTTGTACATCGCTTCATCTGCTTTTTGAATCAGCTCTTCAGCGTTACCGGCGCTGCTTGGGAAGAGGCTAATGCCGATGCTCGCCGATATTGTGGGATGTATATTTACACCTAGGTCGAGTGGGGCAGTGAGGTTGCGTATGACTTTTCTGGCAATCGCTTCTGCCTGATGTTTATCGTCGATATTTACGAGGGCGACAAATTCATCACCGCCTAAGCGAGCCAGTGTATCGGTCGCTCGGAAGTTCTTTTTTAAACGCTGAGCGATCTGTACGAGTGCTTTATCACCTGCGCTGTGGCCATGTTGATCGTTAATCGGTTTGAAATTATTCAGGTCTATATAGAGCACAGCAAGCTGGTTAAATTGTCGTTCTGCTCTTAGTAGGGCACTTTCAAGGCGTGAATAGAAGAGCCGTCTATTGGGGAGGCCGGTAAGTGCATCTTGATAGGCTTTATCTTTGAGGTTGTCCGTGAAGCTTTTATGGGTGTTTTCATCCCGGATAATGAGAACGTATTTATCTGCTTGGCGCGCCTGGCCATGTACAACATTGATGGTGGCTAAATGGCACATATTGTCGTTACTGTATATTTCACCGCACCAACTGCCATTTTCATCGGCCAGTGTTTCCAAGTTGATAGCCTTCGTTGCAGGGCAGTAGAAAATATCACTGATATGTAATTTACGGGCCTTATTTTGCAACGTTGGGAATTGGTCTTGTGCAGCTTCATTACTAGAGATGATAACGCCTTTGTCAGAAAGGATGATACAGGGGTCCGGGGTGGCATCAAAGACAAGTGCTGCCATTAATAACTTCTGCTCGGCTTCACGTTCGTATGTTACGTTACGGCCAATCCCTAGAATGCCTGGATTGGTTTTATCACCATCAAACAGAGGAAGTTTGTGCATATCTAAGAGACGTTTACGACCGTCCTTGTAAGTTACCCATTCATCATGTCGTTGTGAGTGTTGGCTTTCTCGTACTTCTGTGTCTTTAGTTGTTATGTATTCTGCAGAAGCGTGAGACATTAACTCAAAATCCGTTTTGCCAATAATCTCATTTCGCTTAAGGCCCAGAAATTCGGTAAAGCTTTTATTACAGGCTTGGTAGCTGCCATTTGGATTTTTGGTGAAGATAAAGTCAGGTATAGAATCAATGACGGTATTGAGTAACTTTCTTTCTTCTTTTAGTGCTTTGTTGGCTTCGGTGTTGTCTGTGATATCACGGACAACGATGGCAACACCGTTTCCTTCTGTGAGAGGGCCTGAGTAGACGGTATGCCTGACATCTAGATGATGGGTTTTTCCGAGGTGGTTAGGTCGACTGAACTGGAAACGCATCTCCTCGCCAGCAAGCGTTTTATCTAACTGCAGCTTAAGTGAATTGTGAAAAACCTCCTCACCATGAACTTCGTATACATACTTACCGATAATTTCTTCTTGGGTGCAGCCAAAGAAAATTTCATAGCCGTGACTTATGGCGCGATATTGATAGTTTTTATCAACGATAGAGACTAAGTCATCAATGTGACGAAGTAGGGAGGACTCTGTGGATGAGTCTTGTGTGGGTTTTTGGGATTTCGAGCTCATACGCACCGTTACAGCTGATGTAAGTATTTAGTCTTGAGCGCTAGATATCAGTATTAGCATAGCGCTTATTATATGAACTGTGAATTTTCTGATAGTTCCTTTTAACTTCATTACTGCGGAAAGATAAAGCTTAGCAAAGGGCTGATCCATTCAGTAAAACGCTACAAACAATAGAATAAAACAAGCGTTTGATTAAAACAAACGTTTGTACTTTGAATGGCAATCTTTTACACAGGAGGAAATAGACGTTAAGCCACGAGGAGTAAGACCATGAATCCCCTGTTTGTTAAAGGCAGTCATTTTTTTGAAGAGATACAGCCCGCACAGGTGTCTGATTTAAGTTTAGTTGTGGTAACACACTTATTAGACACCCCAACCATTTATTTAGACTGCCTTCAACGATTCGCGAGCGTTGCCATGGTGTTACCTAAACCAAAAAGTATCAGTCAGCGAACGTTAGAAAATGTTGATGAACGTTTTCCAGTTGTCATCAAAAAGCGAAGTCAGATTACCTCATCTGAAGTGGCTGTTGCGACTATTAATGACCATGTACCCAAAGGGAGCGTTATCATTATTGATATTGGTGGTTACTTTGCCGCAACGCTGCCTCATTTATCTCAGCATTTGAATGCTCAGCTGCTAGGCGTGGTTGAAGTGACTGAAAATGGTCATCAGCGTTATCAATCATTAGAGACTTTACCCGTTCCCGTATTGTCTATTGCTAGGAGTCCATTAAAAGGCCCTGAAGATTATTTGACAGGCCAGTCTATTGTTTACTCAGCTGAAGCCTTAATGCGTGAATGCCACCACATCATGAATGGGGGAAGTGCCGTGGTCTTTGGTTACGGCAAAATTGGTCGTTCGATTGCTAAGGCGTTACATACCAAAAACATAAATACTAAGGTGGTGGAGATTGACCCTATTCGTGCGATTGATGCCCGTGCACATGGGTTTGATCTAATTAACAAAGAGGATGCCTTGGCGAGCAGTGATGTCATTTTCTGTGCAACGGGTAATCAATCGCTTAATAATCATGATTTTAATCGTATTAAAAATGGTGCATTCATTTTTTCGGTCACATCGTCTGATGATGAATTGGAACTGAGTAGAGCCGATGCCAATTTTCAAGTGAGCCATATTACACCTCATATCTCGCGTTACGAACGTTTAGGACAATACTTCTATTTAGCTAACCGAGGCGATGCTATTAATTTTATCCATAATGCGGAGGTCGGCCCGTATATCTATTTGGTGCAAGGGGAGGCGATAAAAGCAGTGAATTACTTGCTATCAAATGAACGGGAGAAAAAGCTTATTGAATTACCCAGTGAGGAGCGTCGAGAGCTGGCTGAAAGGTGGCTGGCTCATTTTGGTTGATTAGTTGCAGCTGTAACGAAGCGTGGCAGGTGTGAGGGCAAAACTTGCTGCGCTGATCGAGTGGATCAGATGCTGCTGGAGGTATTTGGAGGAACTGAAAGAGGTTGGTGTGGTCCGATATTTTTATAAAAGTGCTAATAGGTAATTCTTATTTTCTTGAATAAGTGTTAAATATAGGGAAAACACCTATATGTTTATTAGATAATACTGTCTCTAAAAGGATGTAGAAATGTCACTAACGCTTGCTTTTGATGTTTATGGTACCTTGATTGATACCAATAATGTGGTCTCAAAATTAAGGGAATATGTCGGTGATCAGGCGGAGGCTTTTTCTCAAACATGGCGCGATAAACAGTTAGAGTATTCCTTTCGTCGAGGCTTGATGCAGCAGTACGAGCATTTTGGTATCTGTACTAGCCATGCACTGGATTACACTTGCCTGCACTATAAGGCTGACTTATCTGCTCTGCAGCGAGAATCCTTGTTGGCTTGTTATCGCACACTTCCCGCCTTTTCTGATGTCGTATACGGATTGAAAGCACTCAAATCTGCTGGGCATCGATTGTTTGCATTTTCTAACGGCAATATGGCTGCGGTTGAAGGTTTATTGATCGCTGCTGATATTCGTGATTTTTTTAGCGGTGTAGTGAGTGTCGATACGATAAAAACGTTTAAGCCTAATCCAGCTACTTACGAACACTTCCTTAGTACATCAGACTCAACCGTGGATAATGCTTGGCTGATTTCGAGTAATCCCTTTGATGTTATAGGAGCGGTGTCTGCTGGGATGCGGGCGGCATGGGTTAAGCGTTCTGAAAATGCCATTTTTGATCCTTGGGGAGTAGAACCTACCTGTGTGGTGGCCAACTTAAGTGAGTTAGAGGCAGGCTTGAAAACCAAGGCGTGAATTGTCTGGATGATTTTTTGGGCGGGTGAGCTTCTTGATTTCACTGCCTCGTAAAATGCTATAAAATTCGCGCTCTCTTTTTATGTAGTAATAAGTAATGTCAGATCTACGACAAGCCCATATCGGATTGACCGATCCTAAAAGTCCTGAAAATGTAGGGGCTGTCATGCGTGCAGCGGGTTGCTATAACGTTAAATCGGTAACTTATACCGGCAATCGATTTAATAAGGCAACGGAGCAGGGAAGACGCTTACAAACAGATACCCGAAATGCGTTGGAGCGGATACCACTCGATCATGTGGCGTCGTTTAAGCAATCGATTCCTAAGGGTGCTAGGCCTGTTGTAATCGAATTAGTTGAGGGTGCTACCTCGCTTATTGATTATCAGCATCCGGAAAATGCTTACTATATCTTTGGTCCTGAAGACCGGTCAGTTGATAAAGATATTGTCGCTTGGTGTGAGGATGTGATTTATATCCCAACGGTAGGTTGTATGAATTTAGCGGCGACAGTAAATGTCGTGCTTTATGATCGTATTGCTAAACTAGGCCCTAATCAGGATGGTGATGATTTAATTCGTCAATCCCGAGATAGAAATAACCAATTAAAGGTTTAAAGCGTTAACTGTCTTCGGCTAAAAGCAGCTGGGAAGGTTTTTTATTCTAAGCGCTGATGGATGGCGCCAGATTGTATTGCTTGAGTAAAAGGCGCACTTGCTAAGAAGACGCAACTGGCGAAGAAGGCTTATAAAGCGTTGTCGCCAGTGACGTCTCGGCAGCCGGAACGATTTACTTTTCCGGTGCGTGGAAATGAAGATAAAGGTCAACCAGCAATTCTGGTATCTGCGAGCACATCTCTGCGCATAAACTTTCGTCATCGCGGATTTTATTGATGTCATCTTCATCGAATAGTTCAGACGCGACCATCACAGGAAGTAGCATCTGTGCAACGTCATCGTCGCCTTTATTCGCAAACCATGCTTCTTCTTGGGTGAAAACACCTTCCATAAAGGCCTGTGACCACCAAGCTAATGGCGCGATATCTTCATCTTCTTCAGGGTCTAGTGATAATTCACAAGGGAGTTCTATTTCACCATCACTGTAGAAATTAGCGCCGATGCTGCTGTAGAAACGTTTTAGAAGAGACATGATCTCAGCTTGTTGCGCCTCTGATGCCCACTTAGGCGTTTCGTCGAACACAAGCTCTAACCAGGTTTCCTCTGCAAGAGGCGCTGGGCTAATATTTAACGCGCAAAAAAGTCCGTGGACACCAATAAGATCTAGGCAGTCTTCGGATACATGATCTGAATATAGGAAATCATCCAGCTGATCCAATTCTGAGTCGGTGAGGTTATTTGCTGCAGTAAGTGACATGAACGTATTCCATAAGAGATTATGAGGCTGATTTTAGCCTGCTTAATCAGAATTAGCAGTATTTTTTGTCGCTCTTTGCGTGTAACACACCATTAAGTTGAGGATGTGATGTGGTTTAGGGTGATTGGCAGCTTCTTTATGGCTCATTCGAGGCTCTTTTGGTGACAAGACGCACCGCTTTCTGGATAATCCGCCCATGAATTCAAGCGCCCTTAAAATCCTTCAAGACGTATTCGGTTACGATCAGTTTAGAGAACCTCAGGCCGAAGTAGTCAATACGCTGGTTGGTGGTCAAGATGCTTTGGTTGTTGTTCCGACGGGAGGGGGGAAGTCTTTATGTTATCAACTTCCTGCATTGATGCGCCCTGGAACAGCGATCGTTATCTCTCCCTTAATTGCGTTGATGCAAGATCAAGTGACTGCGCTGTCACAGTGGGGGATTAGAGCGGGCTGCCTAAATTCAAGTATGGATTTCTCATTAATCAATGAGACAGAACATCAGTTGAGAGCGGGTGGGCTTGATCTGCTTTATATAGCGCCAGAGCGTCTGCTTCAGCCCCGAACTTTATCCTTGTTACAAGCCTGTGAGATCGCGCTGTTTGCAATAGACGAAGCGCATTGTGTATCGCAATGGGGGCATGACTTCCGTCCTGAGTATCTGCAACTTAGTCGCTTGGCTGAACTGTTTCCTGGCGTGCCACGAATAGCGCTGACAGCGACGGCGGATGAAAGGACGCAAGAGGAAATTGTTCATCGATTGGCGCTTAGTAATCCAGTCGAATTTATTCAAGGGTTTGATCGACCGAATATCCGCTACCGTATCGGGCAAAAAGATAAGGCTAAGCAGCAATTACTCAAGTTTCTTAAAAATGAACACCCGAAAGCATCAGGGATTGTGTACTGCTTATCAAGAAAACGGGTAGAAGATATGGCGGCTTGGTTAGCCGAACAGGGCTTTAATGCATTGCCATACCATGCGGGGTTAAGGGCAGACCTGCGCAGTCATAATCAACACCGTTTTTTGACCGAAGAAAACATTATTATGGTTGCCACCATCGCTTTCGGCATGGGAATCGATAAGCCTAATGTTCGTTTTGTTGCCCATCTTGATCTTCCTAAAAGTATTGAAGCGTATTATCAAGAAACAGGACGAGCTGGGCGAGATGGCTTACCGGCCGATGCTTGGATGGTTTATGGTTTACAAGATGTGATTTTCTTACGCCAGATGCTGGAGGGATCGCAGGCGCCTGACGAGCAAAAAGTGGTCGAGCGCCAAAAACTAGAAGCGATGCTTGGTCTTTGTGAGATAACCAGTTGCCGTCGCCAAGTGTTATTGAGTTATTTTGGCGAAAAAGAGCATGAGCCTTGTGGTAATTGTGATACGTGCTTAGAGCCTGTGCCTGTTTGGGATGGCACAGAGGCGGCTAGAAAAGCATTATCAGCGGTCTATCGCTCAGGTCAAAGTTTCGGGGTTAACCATGTTGTTGATATCTTATTGGGTAAACCTAATGAGAAAACAGATCGCTTTCAACATCATAAATTATCGACTTGGGGCATAGGGAAAGACCTCGATAAAAACCAGTGGCGTTCTGTCTTTAGGCAGCTTGTTGCTCGCGGTTTGTTAGGTGTTAATGTGGATCAGCATGGCGTGTTGCACTTAAATGATCGTTGCCGTCCTCTCTTAAAGGGCGAGGAAACTATTCAGCTCCGTAAAGACCAGCGCCAGCATACCCCTTATCGTAAGAACCAAGTGCCGCAAAGCAAGTTGGAAGCGGAAGATTACGCCCTTTGGAATGACCTCAAAGCGGTTCGTAAACGATTATCTGATGAACAAGATGTACCCCCTTATGTCATTTTCCATGATGCGACGTTGATGGAAATGGTGATGTACCGCCCACAAACGTCGGATCAGTTTCGACGCCTTAATGGTGTTGGGGAGAGGAAGTTAGATCTATATGGCGCTGAGTTTATTGCGGCTATTGAGACACACGAAAGCGGCGGCAAGGATGAGGTGGCGACACAGGCTCAAGAATCCGTGTTGCTCTATAAGACAGGGATGACGGTGGATCAAGTATCACGGCAACAGCATCTATCGGTTAATGCCATATATGCTCATTTAGCTCAATCTATCCTTAAAGGTGAGCTATCTGTTCGCGATGTGGTAGAGCTGCCCGATAATGAATTCAAAAATATCGAGCAAGTGATGCTGGATTGTCAGACTGAATTCGGTCAGGCACTCAAACCTGTTTACGATGCGTTAGCGGGCACCTATGAGATGGGTGTTCTGCGATGTATTAAAGCAGGGATGGAAGCATTATGATTCCTCGTAGCATCTCCCTAAGCCTAGGGATGGCTTAAATCGTGGCTGAAGAACTCAGCTTAACAGCGCTTTTTATTAGTGGCTTTATTTCAGCGACATTGTTACCGGGCGGGTCCGAAGTACTGTTAGCGTGGCAGCTTACGGAAAATGTACATAGTGTAGAGAGTTTGTGGCTTGCGGTAACCGCAGGCAATGTTCTTGGTGGTATTGTTACATTTTTGATGGGCTGGGGGATCGCTCACTATTTTCCCCTCAGATCATTTACCAAGCCTCGTCAACAACAAGCTAAACGCTGGATCGAGAAATATGGTGCCTTTGCATTAATCTTGTCATGGCTGCCTATTATCGGTGACCCGTTATGCTTAATGGCGGGTTGGCTTAAAACGCGTTTCCTCTTAAGTATGTTAATGCTTACGTTAGGTAAAGCTGTTCGTTACCTATTAATTGTGGGTATTTTTTAACGTTCAAGCAGTCTGGTTGGGAGATAGGGAGATGGCGCAACGTAGTCTATGGGGAAAGCTTAGGTTAGTTGTCTTGATCACTGTTCTCATTGTGGTGGCTTTGAATAGTTGGCTATCTAAGGTACGAACAACGGATTGGCAAGAGCCTTTATGGCTGGTTGTTTATCCCATTAACGCTGATAACCGAGCTGATACTCAGCTATATATCGATGCACTGGAAAAAGATCATTTTGATGATATTGAAGTGTTCATGTCTCGCGAAGCTAAGCGCTATGGTATCGCTTTAGACCGTCCATTTGAGGTTTATCTGGCACCGCCTCTGGAAGGTCATCCGCCAAAGCCGCCTGAAAACGCAAGTATTTTAGACAGTGTGTTGTGGAGTTTACAGCTACGTTATTGGGCTTGGGGTAATGATAATTGGGATGGGCCAGTTCCCGATATCAAAGTTTACTTGCGCTTATTTTCTGTGAAGAACAGGCAGGTGTTAGAGCATTCACTGGGTTTGCAGAAAGGGATGATTGGCGTTGTGAATGGCTTTGCCAGTATCGATTATCAAGCGCAGAACGATTTCGTGATAGCCCATGAAGTGCTACATACCTTAGGTGCTAGTGATAAATATGATTTGGGAACAAACCAACCGCAGTGGCCTGATGGTTATGCCGAGCCTGGTAAGGTTCCTTTATTTCCGCAAAGTCGAGCAGAGATCATGGGGGGGCGAATTCCTATCGATCAACGCCGTTCTGTTATGCCTGAGGGATTGTTCGATGTGATTGTGGGCGAGAGAACAGCCAGTGAGATTAATTGGATCGAAATAGATTAATCTTGTATCACCGGCTGAACTCAAAAGTGAATGCCTTACTTGGTAATATCAGTACGTTGAGCTTGTTTAAGCGCTTTGGTTATATCGTTTTCAAGTTCAATAAGAATTTCCTGAGCAGGGCTTTCAGGTTTTAGTGTACTTGGGCGAAGAAACATCACTTCTGTTTGGTTGCCTTTGTGGAGCAAAGTAACAGAAAGAGGGCACAAAGCAGCCATTTCAGGATCTTTGTTTATCACTTGGTTTACATACCATGGGTTGCAGAACACTAAGCTGCGTATCTCATCATAGCCATTCTGATTATATTCATCACCCCAACGCTCTTTAAAGTTTGAAAGCGAATTTCCAATATTGGGTTCAAAAATAACGTAAAAGCGGTTTTGCTCTAAAGCTTCGCTGACGTGGTTGTAGTTATCTTCAAAGCTTCCAGTTAAAGATAGCTTTAAAACAGGAGAGGCTGTCGCCAGCGTACTTAAAAATATGAATATTAGGCTGAAACATGCCGTTGCAAATTTTGATACTCGGTTACTCATCCTGAAATCCCCTTTATTCTGATGCTCGAAATTACCTTAAAGTGTATCACTTCAGCGGTTGATGTATAATTCGGCACCTTAATTACCGATAGCCTATGGCCGTGCCTGAAATGACCCAGAATAGTACTCCTGAACCACAAAATCCAACTGCAGCTGAGCTTGATGCGGCAGAACAGAAAAAGCTAAGAATCCGTCAGAACAAACTGCAAAAAAGATTACGCAGGGAGATGGGGAAGGCGATCGAGGATTTTAATATGATCGAAGAGGGAGACAAGGTAATGGTCTGTCTCTCAGGGGGAAAAGATTCATATGCGATGCTCGATATCTTAATGAATCTTCAGCGTAGCGCGCCTGTTAACTTTGAGTTGGTTGCTGTTAATTTAGATCAAAAGCAACCGGGCTTTCCAGAAGATATTTTACCTAAATATTTAGAATCAATTGGTGTCCCTTTTCACATATTAGAGCGAGATACCTATTCTATCGTTAAAGAGGTTGTGCCTGAGGGTAAGACCACTTGCGCTTTGTGTTCGCGTTTGCGTCGCGGTTCGTTATACGGTTTTGCAGAAGAGATTGGCGCCACCAAAATTGCTTTAGGTCATCATCGTGATGATATTCTTGAAACGCTGTTTTTGAATATGTTTTACGGCGGGAAGCTGAAGTCTATGCCGCCAAAGCTTGTATCTGATGATGGCAAAAATACGGTTATCAGACCATTAGCTTATGCGCGTGAGAAAGATATTGAAGCCTTTGCTGAGTTAAAAGGCTTTCCTATTATCCCGTGTAATTTGTGTGGTTCTCAAGAGAATTTACAGCGTCAGGTGATCAAAGAGATGTTGCAAACGTGGGATAAAAATTTCCCCGGTCGTATTGAAACAATGTTCCGGTCTTTGCAGCATGTCGTGCCTTCCCATCTTGCAGACACAGAGTTGTTTGATTTTAAAGGCCTTCAACAAGGTTATGCACACGGGATTGTTCCTGGCAGTGAATCTATCATGCGTGCTGAAACTCCTGCAGATCCAGCCAACGCAGTACAAAGTTTTGATCCTGAAAAAATAGATGTGTTGTCAGTGTCTTAGCTTATATAGTGTCCGAAAATGACGGATAATAGTCATTGAGGACATTTGCCCCTTGATAGATACTGATCGATATATTCAGTATCTCTTGAGGGGGCGGCTATGAAAAAAATTGCAGCACTGGGTTTTCACAATTGTCAGGTATTAGATCTGACAGGTCCCTTACAGGTTTTCTCATCGGCCAATAGAGCATTAGGTTATCAAGCCTATCAGCTTCAAATTGTAGGTTTAGATGCAGACCCGATCGAAACTAATTCGGGGATTAAAATCTTACCTGATATCGCTTATACCGATCTTCACAGTGCCGATACGCTTCTTCTTTCTGGTGGGCGCGGTGTCTTTCCTCTCTTGAATAATCAGTCTTTAATTAGTTGGGTTAGCTGCATATCAACCAAAGTAGAGCGTATAGCATCGGTATGTAGTGGTGCTTTTCTCTTGGCTGAAGCAGGACTGCTTCAGGGGAAGCGGGCAGTCACTCACTGGAAGGCTTGCTCGCGTTTGGCAAGTGACTATGAAGGTATAGATGTTGAAGCGGATGCGATATGGTTAAAAGAGGGAAATCTTTATACCTCTGCGGGTGTTACCTCTGGCATCGATTTAGCTTTAGCACTTGTTGAAGAGGATTTTGGTCATGCCATTACAATGGATGTTGCGAGGGAGCTGGTGGTCTTTGTGAAGCGTCCGGGTGGTCAGGCTCAATTTAGTCATCAACTCGAGGCACAAAATGAGGCAACCGGTGTAGTAGCCAAAGCACAGTCCTTTATTCAGAAAAATTTATCAGAAAATCTGTCACTTGAGAGAGTGGCTGATTATTGCTGCGTAAGTGAGCGTCATCTTTTTCGGTTGTTTAAGGAGAGCGGTGAGAGCTCTCCAGCTGCTTATATTGAGAATAGCCGCTTAAACCTCGCTCAGCAGCTTATCTGTGAAGGCACACTGAATTTACAGAGAGTAGCAGAGCAGTGCGGCTTGGTATCTACAGATAATTTACGACGTATTTTTATCCGACGCTTAGGCGTTAACCCCAGCGAATACAAGGCTAGATTTGGACGCTCTATGGCTGGTGTGCAACAGGAGAAAGCACAATGAACAAAAATGTTTTTCTACTTTCTGGTTGTCAGGCGCTTTTGACAACAGGGAATATTTTGCTGGTTTCTGTTGTTGCATTGATTGGTCAAAGCTTAGCTGCGAGCCCAACACTGACGACTTTTCCGGTAGCGACGCAGTTTATTGGTTTAATGATTGCGACAATTCCCGCTTCATTAATTATGAGGAAAATTGGACGAAAAAATGGATTTTATTTAGGCAACAGCGTAGGCATTTCAGGTGCAGTAGTGTGTATCTTGGCGCTAAATTCAGGTGCATTTTATCTATTTTCTATTGGTACATTTTTACTAGGTATCGGGATAGGATTTGGTACGTTGTACCGTTTTGCAGCGGTGGAGGTTTGTCCTCCAGAGTCAAAAAGTAAGGCGATATCCTTTGTTATGGCAGGGGGCGTTATTGCGGCTGTGATTGGCCCCCAGCTTGCAATTTTCAGTCAAGATCTATTGGATAGTTCTGAGTTTGGTGGTGCTTTTTTAGGTTTACTCTGCTTGTACACTATCGCATTGATTATGCTCTTTTTTACACACATACCTCATGAAAAGATTGATGAAACTGAAGCTGAGCAACGATCGCTAGCACGTATTATTTCGCAACCTGTTTTTATAATCGCCGTTATTGTGGCTATGGTAAGTTACGTGGTGATGAACCTTTTGATGACTGCTACTCCGCTTGCGATGGCGCGTTGTGGTTTTAGCTTTTCGCAAGCTGCGAATGTTATCGAGTGGCATGTGCTGGGTATGTTTGCCCCCTCATTTTTTACCGGTAGTTTGATCAATCGTTTTGGTATTTATCCTATGATGTATGCTGGCGCAGTGTTTATGTTGGGTTGCATAGGCATAAACTTAATGGGTGTGAGTGAATGGCACTTTTGGACGGCCCTGTTATTGCTGGGCGTCGGGTGGAATTTTATGTTTATTAGTGCGACACAGTTATTAACCTCGACTTATCTTCCTGCGGAGAAGGCTAAGTCTCAGGCAGCCAATGAATTTATCGTTTTTAGTATGGTAACACTTTCTGCACTATCTTCCGGCTGGTTGGAAGCGACATTAGGCTGGCAAGCGATGAACTGGATTGTTTTACCGCTGGTGTTGTGGGCGTTGGCAGTGATCTTTTTTATCGGCCGCATCGATTCTCAGAAAAAAGCGAGTTTGGTGGCGTCGTAGATGATGAATCCTTCCCCGCAATTTTTGACAATACTTAGTTCTGCCCCGATCGATGTTTCTATCGAAGGGCCTATTGATCGTGCTGCTATTGGAATAAGCACGATTTGTGAGATGAACGCGCAGCGATACACCGCATTAGGCTGTAAAGAGGTGCAATCGTTAATTGCGGTGCATTCTAAAGGCCATGCTTTCTCTGGTAAAAGATCGGAAATATGGGGCGTTAGCCTTTACCAAGAAGAACCTGTTGAAGCCGTTGATATCCAGCCATTTTCTCGGCCACAGCGGGGTAATCCGTGCCTTTTCTTCATGGAAGGTGAATTGGATGGTATTTATGATAACGATCGCTTTCCCGTCGGAGATCAATGGCCTGTTAGTTGTACTGATCAAGAAAGAGCATTTTGTTTAATGCAGGAGCGCATGCGGAAATTATGGGGGGAGGGGCGACCCGATGCAGAGATGCGCCTTGCGCTAGTGGCTGATTATGCTGGGAGGTTAGATAAGCTTGGCCCACATAACTTTATTCATTGGGATGGTGAGTTTATGTTTGCTTATTCTTCTCTTGATGGTGTTATTGCACCTTTGGCGTATAAAGTTTATCAAGGCTCAAATATTCAGCTAAATGGTCCTCTTTCTTTGTCTATTAAGGCTGGGAGCGAGGTAAGTGTGGTGGTTGTTGCTCATCAGTCATTATTGGATTCTCCAAACGATATATCTCCAGGGCAGGTGGTTTGTTTCTCTCAGGGGCAATTCCTAGATAGCTGTGATCCTGTCGTTTTTTGGAAATAAATTTCAGAGAATAATCCAGATTAGAAACTCATCATATACATTAATAGCTTAGGTTTTTGCAACTGCGTAATAAGTCTAAAAGAATAATTATTGAACAATTGTTAAAATGTTTGACTAGGATTAACTAATATCCCTTCAAATTATTGGATAATAGACTACAGTTAATCATGTTTATTGGCGTTGTTGTAAGGGTAGACCGGTTCGTCTGTTAATTCGGTTATCGTTTTCGCTTGTTTGAAATTGTTGCTTTTAATCGATCTATTGCAGGTGCTGTAAGTTTCTATGATTTCGAAAGTTGTTCCTGTGTCTAGTGCACCAACGTTAACGATGGTTGATGGAAATTCAGCTGCTCGTCCCCTTGCCATCACCGATTCTGATGATCAATCCATGTTACTTCAAGTATTTGACCGGATTGCCTTACCCACCTTCGTACTTAACAAAGATCATGTGATTCTGCATTGGAACTCGGCGATAGAAAAATTAAGTGGGTATAGCCGCGAAGAGATGATCGGGACCCGTAATCATTGGAAGCCTTTTTATGCCTCTCCGAGACCCTGCTTAGCTGATTTGATTCTAGAAGGGGGTAATGACGAAGATGTAAAGCATTACTACACCAACAAATGTAATCGCTCTGAACTTATTGAGGATGCGTACGAGGGAGAAGATTTTTTCCCTGAATGTGGTGCCGAAGGTGAGTGGTTACATTTTACGGCAGCCGGCATTATGGATGTGAACGGCGAATTAGTCGGTTCTATCGAAACATTGGAAAACATTAGCGCACGAAAAACAGCAGAATTTGAACTGCTAGAGCGTGAGCGAATTTATAAAGAGTTAAGTATCACTGATAGTTTGACACGGTTACATAATTCTAGGCATTTCTATGATCAGTTAGAAGACGCACTTGAAACAGCTCGCCGCTATCATCATGCTTTCACGCTTTGCTTTTTTGATTTAGATGACTTTAAAAAGTTAAACGATACCTATGGTCACTTAATGGGGGACAAAGTACTGGAAACGTTTGGTTCTTTGGTACGTTCTTCGTTACGAACACTAGATAGTGGTTATCGCTATGGTGGTGAAGAGTTTGCTATCCTACTACCCTCAACGGATATTGATGGCGCGGTTATTGTTGCTGAGCGTGTCAGAGAAAGTCTTGAAAACTATCAATTTATTCTGCCAAGTGGTGAAAAGCTTCAGTCCAGTGTGAGTATTGGTGTTACTTCATTTGTGACGGGTGATAATGTTCAAAGTCTAATGACTCGGGCTGATACTGCGCTCTATAAGGCTAAAAAACAGGGTAAAAACTGCATTATAGCGGTTTAACCTTCTTCGACTCTATGTAATGATGCACCTCCTTAATTGGAGGCATGATGAAGAGTTACCTTTTTTCTACAGACAATGAGCGTGGTGGCGTAATTCTATGCGACATCGATACCCTTCCAGATGCGGTGGAATATCTACAGCAGCGGTTTAAAGGTGTTGTTCGAGTTGAACAGGGTCGAGACTATTGGAGTGAAAAAGAGGGCTTTGGTACTTTGCCTGCGCCAGATAACGGCGACTTAATAGATCCTTCCTCAAGTTGATACGCGTAATTCACCTAATGGTTTGTTGTACTTTGCAAACAGCGCCTTTTCTTTTTGGTCGTTTCGCATGAGAACTATTTTTTGAATCGATCACTTCTTCTGTGTCGTGTTCGTCTATCAAGTGATTTTCTTCAGTGAAGTTGATGACTTCGATGCATTGAATCTGATTAGCTCTTCTTTTTCCCATGAGATCCACCTGTTTTTGTCGTAATATTTTCTGGACGCTATAAAGTTTCCAGTACGATTTTTCCTGACAAAGAAAAGGGAGTTAAGTAGAGTATAGATTCCCATTTTCATTCTGAACACTTACTGAATCAGGAAACGGATGTTTCAGGTTTATCATTCTAATTCGCTATTAGTGCTAAAGGATATTTTGGTTGAGTTAATTCGCCGAGATCCCATAGCAGACCCTTTTCAAGCTGAACAAATATTAGTGCAAAGCCCTGGTATGGCCCAGTGGCTCAAGCTTGAGCTCGCCGCCTCTTCAGGGATTGCCGCCTCGGTTGATTTTCCTTTACCCGCTTCGTTTTTATGGCGATGTTTTTCGGATGTATTGGAAGATGTTCCTGATCGGTCTGCTTTTAATAAAGAGGCGATGGGGTGGAAATTGATGCGCTTGTTACCCGATCTTTTGGATAATGATGATTTTGCATCTTTGCGTCACTATTTGATTGAAGACGACGATCATTATCGTTTGTACCAGCTTAGCCATAAAATAGCGGATATTTTTGATCAGTATTTAGTTTATCGACCTGATTGGATCGCTGATTGGGAAAAAGGGGGGCATTTAGCAGCTGAGCGTCACCGATGGCAACCAATCTTATGGCGAGCGCTCAAAGATTATACGGAATCACTGAATCAGCCACATTGGCACCGAGCTAATATGTTTAGCTCGTTTGTTGAGGCGCTTGAACACGCCCCCTCGAGTAATGCGTTACCTATCAGGTTATTTGTTTTTGGTATTTCTGCTTTGCCGCAAAACTATGTTCAGGCGCTGCAAGCGCTGGGTGAGAGGATTGATGTCCACCTGATGGTTACTAATCCATGTCGTTACTACTGGGGGGATATCATTGATGCCTCACAGATAGCGCGAATTAATCGCCGTTGGCTTAGTAAGCCCGAACTCGATTATGCTGATTATGCAGAAGGAAATCCGCTACTTGCTTCAATGGGTAAATTAGGCCGAGATTACCTTTACCAGTTGCAGGATTCGGTCAATGAAGAGATTGATGCTTTTGCTGATCCAGAGCGGCACAGTTTGTTGAGTAATATCCAACAAGATATTCTCGACTTAGAAAACCCAACCGGTTTCCCAACAGACCCTGAAATAAGCCATCATAAACAATGCTTAGAAAGGGGAGATAACTCTCTCGTTATACATAGTTGTCATAGTGCATTACGCGAAGTTGAAGTACTACATGATCAGTTGTTAGCGCTGTTTGAGTGCTCTCCAGATTTAAAACCTCGTGATGTCATTATCATGATGCCAGACGTAGCGGCCTATGCCCCCTATATTGATGCTGTCTTCTCAAATGTGCCAAAGGATCGGTTTATTCCCTATTCGATCTCCGACCGAAGTAGCCGTCAGGAAAACCCACTTCTTCTAAGCTTTGAAAAATTGATCAAACTCGACACTAGTCGTTTCACAGTGTCTGACGTGCTGAGCTTATTAGAGGTACCAGCCATTATGAGACGTTTTGGGCTGGATGATGCCGGCTTTAAGACACTGAGGTATTGGGTTGATCAAGTAAATATCCGTTGGGGGATGGACTCAGAGCAACGAAGCTTATGGGAGCTTCCGTTGTTCGAACAGAATAGTTGGAGATTCGGCTTACGCCGTATGTTGGCGGGTTATGCTTTAGGGGAGGAGGTTGATTTTTGGCACAGTGTCGCTCCCTATATTGAGATAGAAGGTTTAGAGGCTGAGCTTCTAGGCTATTTGGCTGACTTTATTGATCTGCTGGACGAGATTAAAAATAGCTTCAGCCAGCCGCACTCTTTAGAAAAGTGGATAGACATCATTAATAGCATGCTCACATCTGTCTATTTAGCAGATGAGCAGGACGAAGTACCGCTCAACGCTATTCGCCAAACACTGCAAGGTTTACAAGAGCAGCTATCAGATGCTCATTATAACCAGCCTCTCGCTGCATCTATCGTGGCTGATTATCTAATCAATGGCATTAATCAGCAGCGCTCATCACAGCGCTTTATGGTTGGTTCGATTAATTTTTGTACATTGATGCCGATGCGATCTATCCCTTTCGACGTTGTTTGTTTGTTAGGTATGAATGATGCGGCATATCCTCGCAGTATTCCCCCTGTTGGTTTTGATCTGATGACAGACTATCCGCGTAAGGGGGATCGATCTCGCAGAGATGATGACCGTTATCTTTTCTTGGAAGCATTACTTTCCGCTCAGAACTGTTTATATATCAGTTATATTGGACGCTCAATCAAAGATAATAATGAAAAAATACCGTCGGTCTTGGTGAGTGAATTGCTTGATTATGTTGAGCAGGGCTACGTATACCAGGGAGATGAGCAGCTGCCTCATAGTGTGAGTGGCGAGAATTTACGGGCATCATTAGTAACTCAGCACCCGTTGGTGGCTTTTAGCCCACTCTATTTTAATACTGACCCTCAATTGTTTAGTTACGCCAGTGAATGGGTTCCGGCGGCCGAAGCTGAGAATAGAGTAGCTACAGAGTTTTTCTCTTCGTCACTGCCAGAAGACCTAACAGAGCAGTTAGAGTTAAGTACTTTACTCAGTTTTTTGAAGAATCCCTGCCGTAGTTTTTTCAATCAACGTCTTAAAGTGTTCTTTTCTAACCATGAGATTGAGGCACAGGATGAAGAGCCCTTTACGCTAGGAGGACTCGACGCTTACCTCATTAAACAGCGATACTTGGATGCGGCTTTAGCAGGTAATAATCTTGACGAACTGGATAGAACCGTTTTAGCTGAAGGGACCTTGCCGGTGGCCAAAACAGGCTCGATGTTGCTTCGAAAAATGCGAAACGACTGTGAAGAGTTAGCTCACAAAATTTTACCTATGTGCGAAGGTGAAGCGACAAAAGTTGAAGTTGAGGCAAGTTTTGGTCCGTTGCAATTGCAAGGTTGGTTAGATCGCTGTTTTCCCGCTCATATGTTGCGTTATCGCCCTGCTCAGGTAAATGCAAGGGATCGCTTGGCAACTTGGGTAGAGCACTTGGCTCTGTGTATCTCCGCTTCAGGTCAGCCTTGCACTACGGTTTATCGGGGATTATCAGGGAAGGTACATTTTCGTTCTGTGCCTCGAGAAAAGGCCCATGCTTTTTTACATGTGTTGATTGAGTTTTATCAGCAAGGTATGAGGGCGCCACAAGCTTTCGATGCTCATTGCGCCTATGACTACTTAAAACAGTTTAAAAAAGATCCTGACAAGGCGTTGTCGTCTTTAGAGGCAAATTATTACGGTAGTGCCTTTAAAAATGGTTTGTTGGACGATCCGTATTTCAGGCGCTCGTACCCGCATTTTGAAAAATTTTCAGAGAAGTTTTTACCGCTAGTTGATGCAATTTATGCCCCGATGTACGAATACATGGAGGAGGGTAAGGATGACTAGTATAAAAGCGCTTAACCCTCTTACTTTTCCTTTGCAGGGGCAACAGCTAATAGAAGCGAGCGCCGGTACGGGGAAGACGTACACCATCACGGCACTTTATCTTCGTTTGTTGCTGGGTTTTGGCAATATAAACGATCGGCCGCTAGGGCCGGATCAAATTTTAGTTGTGACTTTTACCGAAGCGGCAACTGAAGAGTTAAGGGATAGAATTCGTAGCCGTATAGTCGATGCGCGAACTGCTTTTCTGCAGCCTGATGAAAATATTAATGATCCTTTCCTATTGGAGTTAAAGCAGCGATCGCAAGATATATCCCACGCGGTTAAGTTGTTGGAACAAGCTATCCGACAAATGGATGAAGCAGCGATTTTCACTATCCATGGTTTCTGCCAGCGAATGCTAAAGCGTCACGCATTTGAGAGTGGGTCATTATTTGAAAATGAGCTGACTAAAGATGATCAAAGCTTAGTTCGAAGTGCCGTGTTAGATTTTTGGCGAAATACCATTTATCCACTTAGCCAGCCCCTTACTGAATTAGTCTTAAATGAATGTTGGAAAACGCCTGACCAATTGGTAATGGAGCTGCGTGGCTTATTGAGTATGAGTGAGCTTAGGGTCCAGCCTGATCTCTCAAATTCAGATCTGCAGAGTGCCTATGATGATCGTTTAGCGTTGATCAACGCTTTTAAGCAGAGTTGGTTGGCTAATGAGGATGATCTAGTTTCGCTCATTCAAGCATCAGGGATTAATAAACGAAGCTATACCAAAGCGAGCTTACCAAAGTGGATCGCACAGATTGATCAGTACGCTACCTCGGAACTTTTAGAGCCGGGTAAAACTTTGCTGGGTGTTATGCAACGTTTTACGCAGACAAGGCTCAATGAAAAAACAGATAAGGGAGAGGCGCCTCAGCACCCTTTATTTATTCAACTAGAGCAATATCTGACGGATAGGGTTCCGGTCAAGGAGATTTTACTCGGCAAAGCGCTGAGCGAAGTCGAGCAACGTCTTCGTTTGGCTAAAAGACAGTATCAGTTACAAACCTTTGATGATCTTTTGACTGATTTAAATCGTGCCCTGACGTCGGAGCAGGGGGAAGCGTTGTCTAATGCCATAAACCAGCAGTTCCCTGTAGCGATGATCGATGAGTTCCAAGATACGGATCCTTTGCAGTATGGAATTTTTTCATCCTTATATTCCGACCTTATCAATACTGCATTGGTGATGATTGGTGACCCTAAACAGGCTATCTATGCTTTCCGTGGCGCTGATATATTTACTTATATTCAAGCGCGCCGCTCGGTGTCTGAAACCTATACATTAGAGACTAACTGGCGCTCAACGTTAGCTATGGTAGAAGCCGTCAATAAACTGTTTGAGTTTGCAGATTCTGCTTTTATTTATGATCAAGATATTCCGTTCTATCCGGTAAATGCTGCGAATAAAAATAGCAAAAGGTTCACGATACAAGCATTAGAGCCCCCTGCTTTAACGCTTTGGCGTGATCAAGGAGAGGAAGCGCTTAGTAAAGGGGATTATCTAACCAAGTTTGCACAGAGCACTGCCGCTGAGATTGATAGATTGCTAGTAGGTGATGCAAATATTGGTGAGCGTTCAGTGGAAGGCTCAGATATTGCTGTGTTAGTACGTGATAGATTTGAAGCTGAAGAGATTCGTCGTGCGTTAGCTGTTTATGAGCATCCGTGTGTTTACTTGAGTAATCAAGATTCTGTCTTTAATTCAATCGAGGCAGTAGAGCTGTCTCTGATACTGGCTGCTGTTGAAGCTCCGCAGAATGAGCGGGGGCTTAAGGCTGCATTGGCAACTGAGTTATTGATGCTTGGCATGGAGCAGCTTGATCTATTAAATCATGATGAAAACCTTTGGGAAGAGGTTGTTACTGAGTTTACTGAGTATAGAGAGATCTGGTTGAAGCGTGGTGTTTTGCCGATGCTTAGCTATCTAATGCAACAGAGAAATCTTGCAGCCGATTTATTAGGTCAGATGTCTGGCGAGAGGCGCCTGACCAACATTTTGCATCTTGCCGAATTGCTTCAGCAGGAGAGCAGTCAATTAGAAGGGTTAACCGGCCTTGTTCGTTGGTTCAATGAGCAGATATATAGTCCTTCCGGTGGAAGTGATGAACAGATACTACGGCTTGAGAGTGAAAGAAACTTAGTCACTATTGTGACCGTTCATAAATCTAAAGGTTTGGAATACCCGATTGTCTTTCTGCCTTTTGCATGTAATTTCCGCGAAACTAAAACGGCGTTCTACCATGATGATTCAGGTCATGCGATTCTTGATATGAGTGCTCAAGAAGAATCATTAGAGCAAGCAGAGAAGGAGCGTTTAGCAGAAGAGCTGAGATTACTCTACGTAGCACTCACTCGCTCAGTGTATAGCTGTTATGTTGGTGTTAGCCATCTCCGTATTGGTAATAGTAAGTCTTCGCGCTTATCCGAAAGCGCGTTGGGTTATCTGTTATTACAGTCAGGCTTGGAATTAGACGATGCGCTGAGTCAGCTGGAAACTTCTGCCGATGCTATACAGGTGGTTGCTCCGCCTAATATTGGTGCGCAAAAAGACCTTTTTGCGCTGGATGTTGACGCTAATGTTCGTCTGGACGCGAGGCAGTTTGATGGGAAAATTGACCGAGATTGGCGTGTAAGCAGTTATTCTGCATTGAGCCGTCATAGCAGTCACTATATCCCTGAGCTCCCAGGGTTAGATTTAGAGGTTGTGGGTGAAGCAGCCCTTGTGCCGAGCAGTGATGTTCCCGAGGGTAATAATATATTTACCTTCCCTAAAGGGGCGAATGCGGGAACATTCCTGCACACAGTATTCGAAGAGATTAGCTTCTACGCTTATCACAATCTACCTCACCCTATGGCTGAAGAGCTGCTTGGCAAAGAGGCTCGTACTGTATATCAACGGCAAATAGAGGAGCAGCTTGTATTAGCAGGCTACGATGAGCACTGGTTACCGGTCATTGAGACGCTTATTAACAATGTCTTGAAAGCTGATCTAAATGGTAATGGCTTAATCTTAGGTGATATCACGGATAATGACTGTCTAGTAGAGATGGAATTCATGTTGAGTGCTGAACACATTACGGTTTCGGCATTAGAGTCTCTGATTAGAAGATATGATCCTCTATCCGCCAAAGCAGCCCCACTATCTTTTGAACCTTTGAAAGGTATGTTGAAAGGTTTTATCGACCTCTTATTTCGAAAGGGAGATCGTTATTATGTATTGGACTATAAATCTAACCATCTAGGTTATGAGGCCTCTTGTTACAACGAAGAGGCGTTGAATAAGGCGATGGTAGAGCACCGTTACGAACTACAGTACCTATTGTATTCACTAGCCGTACACCGTTTATTAAAGCAGAGGATACCCAACTACTGTTATGAGCAGCATTTTGGCGGTGTTTATTATCTTTTTCTGAGGGGAATGGATGAAGATAGCCGTTTGGGAATATTCAATTGCCGTCCCGAACAGGCGTTGATTGAAAAGCTTGATCTGTTGTTTGCTGGAGAGTTAATTGATGCCTGATGTTAATTCAGTTTTGGCAATGCTTCGCCATTGGTCTTTAGAGGGCGAGATCCGGTCGGTTGATTATCAATTTGCTCGATTTCTTGATGAACAGCACCAGCTGTCAGAAAAAATACAGTTATTATCTGCGCTTGTCAGTCATGAATTAGCGGCGGGTAATGTCTGCCTTCCTCTCTCCAAGTTGCAAGACCCTCGTGGACATTGGTCAGAAGAGATTACCGGGGTTGTCATTACGATGGACTGGTATTCACTAGAGCTGGATGGTGAGTTGCTGGGGGATGGGAGTCGTGTGACACCCTTAGTACTTGATAAAGATAGGGTCTACCTGTACAGGTATTGGCAATACGAATGTCAGACGGCAGCAGCCTTAAATAGCAGAAATGGTCGAGTTGATATTGATCGTTCTCTTTTGACAGATGGACTGGCTAAGTTTTTTCCTGAACCGGATAGCATAGAGATTGATTGGCAGAAGATTGCAGCGGCGGTGGCGGTACAAAAGCGTTTCGCCGTGATTAGTGGTGGACCAGGTACAGGTAAAACCACGACGGTTATCAAGTTACTCGCACTCTATATCGAGCAGCAGCGGGCATTGGGGCGAAGTCATAGTATTCAGCTTGCGGCACCTACAGGTAAAGCCGCAGCTCGTTTGGCTGAATCTATATCAAATGCAATGGTAAGGCTCGATATAGGGGAGGAATTAAAAAGGGAAATACCTACCCAAGCGAGTACCTTACATCGATTATTGGGCGTAATTCCTAATAGCATCCGCTTTCGGCATGACGAAGAAAATCCTCTCCATTTAGATCTTTTGGTACTTGATGAAGCCTCCATGGTCGATCTGCCAATGATGGCGCGTTTGTTACGTGCATTACCTGATACCGCTCGTTTGATCTTGCTCGGTGACAAAGATCAACTCGCCTCAGTTGAGGCAGGAAGTGTGCTTGGAGACATTTGTAATTGGTCGGGTAGGTTAAGCTACTCTATGCCGCAGAGGCAGGCACTGGCGGAACTTTGTTGTTTGTCTGGCAGATCGTTGAATGACTTTTTACACCAAGGCTCACACGAAGGTGTTGCTGAACCCTATGCACAGACCTCACTATTTGATGAGGATTTATCCGATCTGACAATTGAAGTGGAAGCGACAGAGGATACGTTTGCCGATTGTTTAGCAATGCTTCACAAAAGCTACCGTTTCCATGATCAAAGTGGGATTGGCTTTCTCGCAAGGGCTGTAAATGGAGGTCAACGAGATGCCGTTAAATCAGTATTAAATTCGAACTACTCAGATATCAATATCCTTACGCTTTCACAAGAGAGCTATGAAGCGTTAATTAAATCGGTAGTAGATGTCTATGTGGGCCTTTTCCAGCGCCTATACGCTAATGAGCTGCCTGAGCAACTACTTGAACGCTTGATGCATTTCCAATTATTGTGCGCGAGGCGAGAAGGGGAATATGGTGTAAGTGGATTAAATGAACGGGTGTATCAGGGATTGAAAGGGAGGGGGCTTATACAGAGTGATAGTGCTTGGTATGCGGGTCGACCTATTATGATTACTCGTAACGATCCAGCTCTTTCATTGTTTAACGGAGATATCGGCATTGCGGCTGAGGATAGTGAGGGGCGTTTGAAAGTATGGTTTATGTCGGATGGTGAGATGCGTTCGGTGTTACCGAGTCGTTTACCTGAACATGAAACGGTATTTGCGATGACTATTCATAAAAGTCAGGGATCTGAATTCGATCGTGTTTGTATAATCCTACCCCCTGCTGACAGCCCTTTATTGAGTAAAGAGTTGCTTTACACGGGTATTACTCGTGCCAAAAAGCAGCTTGATATTGTTGCATCAGAGCATGTTCTTTTCCACGCGACTGAGAGGCGCACAAACCGTGCAGGCGGTTTAGCATTAAGGTTGTGGGGTAGTAATTAAATTAAGCGAAAAAGCCCTGCTAGATGATTCAGGGCCTTGATCAAACGATATAGCGTTGCTGTGTCTAAGCTATTTTAGCTGATAACTAAGCTAGCGACGTCCGCGGTAGCGTCTTGGTAGCTGTTCGTCACTTTTGATATGTACAGGCTTAACGTGCTTGTTTTTGCCTTCCCACATTTGCAACATAACGATGCCAGCAGCGATCGCAAGAAGAATGGTAAATGTCATCATAAGCTACTCCTAAACTGGCAGATGGCCAGCTACAACATTTTTTCAGTATAACTTAAATACCACAGTTTTCATTACTTATTACTGTGGCATAAGTCGAAAGCATTTGCTCGTTATCTATTCAATGGGGGTGTTTTTTAAAATTTAAATACCTGCCTGATCAATAAATGCTGAAAGCTCAGTAAAACCGCCGATGTGCTCTTGGCCACAGAATACTTGAGGTACTGTCTCGACAGGTTTCCCCACGGTTTTTTCTAGGTCCTGTTTACTGATGTTCTCTTTGTGGATATCGATATAGCGATATTCGAGGCCTTTCAGCTCACATAGCTCTTTTGCTCTAACACAGAAACCACACCCTTCACGACCAAAAATAGTAATACGCTTCATTTTCGTTCCTCTAGAACATCATAAGATAGAGCTATTGAAACAGGTTTGGCATAAAACAACTAATTAGATCTATTTATCTTTATTATTGTTTTTTTAAATCGCTCCTGTTTCTCCTGATAAAACCCGCTCTACAAAATTGATCAAACACATGAGAAATAGTTAATTTGTGAATAATTTGTTGCAGTGCGATAACGGGCTGTGTGAGCGGTCCAGAGAGGGCTGAAAGCCTTTGTCCCCATAGTCTGTGGATAACTCTGTAAACAACCCTTGGGAAAGCAAGTTCAGGGCCTATAGAATGGTCATAACTTACGAATTGGTTAAAAAATATACAATTGTTTATCGTATTGAAATATAAGGGTTTTATTTGTATTTTTTGCTTAATAAATGGTTTTTTAGTGACTATTCAAGCATTCTTTTATTTGTCACAAAACCTTAATCGATATCAATGTTTTTGATACTTATTATAAAAAAAACCGGACAAAAGTCCGGTTCATGACATGCATAATGAAAGGCAGATTAAAACCATTCATCTTTTTGCTTTCTGCGTTTAGGGAAGTAGGGTAGCAGTAGCCCTAAGATGACACCGCCTAAAGCAACGAGACCGCCATGAGTAAACCAACGCATTAGATTGCTCTCATCACTAGACTCTATTTTAAAGTTGAGTTCTTTAATTGTTGCGTTTAATTTAGCCACTTCACTACTCAGTTGCTGGCTCTTATCTCGCATACTGTTAGATTCGATTTGTAGCTTTTCGATCTGACTCGCTTGCGTAGAGACCGTTGTTTGGCTTTTTTCTAAACTGCTTTGCAATTTAGGGAGTCGTATTGAGATACTATCGCCAGGATCAACGGCCGTAGGTTCTACCCAGCCGATCTTTCCTTTAGGCATGCGGATCTGCACATATTTTGTTTTTGCATTACGTTTGAGTATCTGAACGGCTGTGCCGCTTTTAATACGCGTAATGATACGATATTCATTGCTCGGTCCGTTATGAACATAGATCATAGCATCATCAGCAATATGACCTTTTTCAGCGTGGGCAGATACAGAAAATAGTAGGAAAACTGTTAGAAGTAACTTTTTCATTGATACATTTGTTTGAACACTAGAATTTGTCATATTGTACGGATTAAACTGGTCGCTTAACAGGTTGTTTTGTAAGTAAACACGCGAAACTAACCCACAATGTCTTCGTTGGGGATTATAATGGCGTTTTACCATGAAGCGAGACAGCCTCAGTATGCCTGTTTGGCTGTTGTTAAGATTCATTTTGATTAAATTCGTTCACTTTATTTTCTAATTTTTTAAAAATTAGTGATTCATACATCAGGGGAACCTCAATGGAAAACTTCTTCGATGCCTACATCTTTCCATGGATTGTAGATATTGTTATTGCACTGGCTATCTTTTTTATTGGTCGCTGGGTAACGAAGCAATTGATCAAATTGCTTGAGCGTATTTTACGCAAGTCTAAAGTTGATGACATGCTTATCAACTTTATTGCATCCATCGCAAATGTCATTCTTCTCCTCTTTGTCATTGTTGCCGCGTTAAATCAGTTGGGTGTTGATACAACATCGTTGATTGCTCTTGTTGGTGCAGCAGGCTTGGCGATTGGTCTTTCTTTGCAAGATTCATTGAAGAACTTCGCTGCAGGTGTGATGTTGATTATCTTCAAACCATTTCGTGAAGGTGATTTTGTCGATGCTGCTGGCGTATCAGCGGTTGTCGAGCATATCCAAATTTTTAACACAGTAATGCGTACCGGTGACAACCGCGAAGTTATTGTACCTAATGGTGCAATCTACAGTGGTGTTATTACTAACTTCTCGGCACGTGATACGCGTCGTGTCGATATGGTATTTGGTATTGGCTACGATGATGATCTTCGTAAAGCTAAAGCGATCCTTGCTGAAATTATTGACGCTGATGAGCGCATCCTAAAAGATCCAGCCCCTGTTATTGCTGTATCTGAACTTGCTGATAGCAGCGTTAATTTTGTGGTTCGCCCTTGGGTGAATTCAGCAGATTACTGGGCTGTTCTTTGGGAGACAACTGAAGCGGTGAAACTGCGCTTTGATGAGGAAGGCATTAGCATCCCATACCCGCAAATGGATGTTCACCTACATAAGCAAGAAGAAGCGTAAAGCACTTTTGATATTGGATATCTAAAAAGAGCCTCATATGAGGCTCTTTTTATTTCTGTCTGTGTAGCTGATTAAGTATTTTTGCTTTCTTCCTCATCGTCGTCGCCACTAAAGCTACCATCTTCTCTATTGCCAAAGATCTGTTTTAGCTCTGCGCGCAACAGTGCATTATCTTGCTTAGTTTTTTGCGATTCGATGCGGTATTTGAATACCTCTTCGTAACGGCTTTCCAATTTAGATTCTAGCGTGGTTATCTGCTTTTGCTGGCTTGAAACCATGTCTTCTAGATCATCAATTTGGGTTTGAAGGTCCTCGATAAGGCCGTAACCCGTTGTGCCTGATTGGCTATCGGAACTACTTTCTTTCTCTGTGGTTTGCAGCTCAGTGACAATGTGGCTGTAGAGCGCTTTAAGGTCTGATTCCTCTTTATGGTTATAGCGGATAGTGTTCTCAATGGCTTTATGAGCGCTAGCCGCACCAATAGAGCCTGCTAGAACGTGCTCTACCATGCGGTGAAATTCTACTAATTCAATGATTGTTATTTTAGATTTATCAAGAACTTGCAGGTCCTCTGCTATCGTCGTTACTTCGCTTTCGGCTTTATCATCGTTGAGATAGTTAGAGAGTAAGCTTCTTGCTTCTTCAAGCTTAGGAGGTAAAAGAATATATGCATCTAAACCTGTGGGTCTCGCACGTTTCGATTGTGTAGAGGAGGTCATTGCGCTAATAAATTCAGCGGTTAAATTTCTTTCACTCTTATTCGGGCTGAAAATGATGGAGCCGATAATATAGCACCCAATATTGAAAACCATTGACCAAAATACTGCGTGAGATATTGGGTGTAGCCCTTCCAATCCAAATAAGGCTTCAGGCCTCAGCATCGCTATCTGCCATGGACCTTCTGTTAATAGGTGGGTGGAGAGCCAACCTTGTTTAATAAAAGTAGGAATAACTAAGCTATAAAACCAGATGCTAAAACCTGATAGTAATCCAAGGAATGCACCTAAACTATTACCTTTTTTCCAGAATAGTCCACCAAACAGGGCAGGGGAAAACTGCAGCACTGCAACAAAAGATATTAAGCCTATCGCGACTAATATGTAGGACCCTGCAAATTCTTTTGAGAACCATAAGCTACCTACCATAATGAGAGAGACAACCAGCCAGCGTAGCTGTAACAGATAGCTTCGTAAAAAACGTAGTTTGGGTATTCTTTCTATAGCCGGAAGCACTATATGGTTGGACGCCATTGTTGACAGTGTCATTGTTGTAATAATGATCATCCCTGTTGCCGCTGAGAAACCACCAATAAACGCCAGTAGTGTTAGGCCGCTGCTACCCGCTTGCTGAGGTAAAAGTAGAACGAAAAAATCTGCATTATCAGGTGACATGCCTAACAGCAGACCTGCTGCTGCAATCGGTACTACAAATAAATTAATGAGTATCATGTAGAGAGGAAACAACCACATCGCTGTTTTTATATGATTGCGGTTTGAATTTTCAACGACCGATACATGAAATTGGCGTGGCAAATTATGGACAGCTGAGAAACTTAAAATAATGAGTGTAATCCACATGACAGCGCTGTTTTCTGTGGCGGTGAAGCTGACAACATGCTCAAGGTTAGCGTCTTTTAATCTCGCTAATATATCGCCAAAACCATCAAATAGTGTGTAGGTAACAAAGACACCAACCGCGGAGAAAGCAATCAGTTTGACTAAACATTCAGCGACAAGCGCGGCGATCATCCCTTGGTGTCGCTCGGTAGGATCGAGCCTTCTTACGCCAAAAATAATTGTAAAGCCAATCATAAACATGGTGACTAGCCAGCCCGCTAGGTCATGTTCTGACCCGCTGTTGGGACTATTGGTAATGAGCTCGAACGAACTAATGACTGCGGTTAATTGCAGGGAAATATAAGGCACGATGCCGATAAGGGCGATGGAGGTGACGATCGCAGCAATCTTTTGAGAACGGTTGTACCGGGTAGAGATGAAGTCGGCAATACTTGTGATTCGGAAGGTCTCTTTTGCTTGGACCATCCGTTTTAAAGTGATCCACCACAGCGCAATCCCGATGAGCGAGCCAGCATAGACACCTAAAAAAAGCATGCCGGAAGAGGCAGCAAAACCAACGCTACCGTAAAAGGTCCAGGAGGTAAAATAGACGGCTAATGACAGAGCATAAATCCAAGGATTACCAGCAGACTGCTCAGTTCTATTTTGGATGCGCTTTTCAACTACCTGTGCAATAGCGAATAGCAGACCCATATAAAGGGTGACGTAAAGTATTACTGATAGCGGTGAGAACATATTATCCAACTTACTACAGGGAAAATAATCGGTGCCATCTTAAACCCTATAGCTTGTAGGCTAAAGGGTGTCAAAATAAAATAATAATATGTTTTGATTGCTTTACAGTATATTAGCGTAAAATTGAATGAAGATTGGGCCATTGGATTGAGATAGATGAAGTTAAATTGTGACCTCGGTGAAAGTTTTGGTGTATGGAATATGGGGCAGGACTCGGCCATCATGCCTTACATTGATATGGCAAATATTGCGTGTGGCTTTCATGCATCGGACCCTTTAACGATAGAGCAAACCTTGCAGTTAGCGGTTGAGTATAGGGTTTCTTTAGGTGCTCATCCTAGTTATCCCGATCTTGTAGGATTTGGGCGCCGAAGCATGCAATGTAGTGCTGATGAGGTTAGAGCCATGTTGTTCTACCAAGTGTCTGCATTATCTGGAATGTCTCAAGTATATGGTGCTCAGCTTAGTTATATTAAACCTCATGGTGCTTTGTATAACGATATGATGCGTAGTGATGTGTTGATGGATACCGTGATGCAGACGGTTGCTCAGTTTTCTGAAAAATTAGATCTAGTTATTCAGGCAACCGAGAAGAATGACTTCTATCGTGATAAAGCAGAAGATCATGGTATAGGGTTACAGTTCGAGGCTTTTGCTGACCGGGCCTACGATGATGCGGGACTTTTGCTCCCTCGCTCAAACGCTGGCGCAGTATTTCACGAAACCGCGACTATTTTGGATAGGGTTAAGCGATTAGCGGAAGAGGGAGTGTTGCTTTCGGCTAGCGGTAAAAAAATACTACTTGCGCCGGATACTCTGTGCGTACATGGAGATAATCCTCAATCGGTCGCTTTAGTTCAGGATATTCGGCGAGTATTAGATGGATTATAGTATTGAGGTCGCGGGCGTTAATAGTCTTTTAATACGTTTCTCCGACCGTGCCGACCCGCAACTTATTACTGTTATAGGCCGCTGTTGTGAGCTAATAAAGCAGCACTTAAACAATTGTCTTATTGATGTAGTTCCTTCCTATACAACAATAATGGTGACCTATGATCTTCTCAAAGGAGAAGATGAAATGGTACGTAATGCACTTGAATTAGCGGTAAGCCAATTAGATTCCAATTCAGTTCTTAGTTCACAAGAAAGGAGGGAGACGGTTTTATTACCGGTTTGTTACGATGAACGGTACGCTCCTGATTTAACGTTATTAAGTGATACTCTTGCGCTAGATCGTGATGAGATTATCCGTTTGCATTCGGAACGCGTTTATCAAGTTTTTGCTGTAGGCTTTAGCCCCGGATTTGGTTACTTGGGTGAATTAGACCCCAAGCTTCGTGTTCCTAGACTTTCTACCCCCCGAACAAGTGTTCCTGCCGGCTCTGTTGCTATTGCTGAATTAAATACTGCCGTCTATCCACAATCTACTCCCGGTGGTTGGTGGTTGATCGGACGCTGCCCAATCCCAATGTTTGATAAGCTGAGAGCTGACCCTTGTTTATTTCAAGTAGGGGATCAGGTCCAGTTTCAGCCGATAACCGTGGATGAATTCCATTGTTTGAAGGGGGAGTGATGGGAGGTTTTTCTGTAATAAAGCCGGGAGCTATGTCACTTTTGCAAGACCAAGGTCGCTTTGGCTATCAGCATTTAGGTGTCACTACGGGCGGGGCTATGGATGAACATGCTTCTCGCTGGGCGAATCGATTATTAGGCAATAAGCCTAATGCGGTAGTGTTAGAGATAACGCTAGGGAATGTAGCGTTGGAGGTGTGCGCAGATACGTGGATTGCGCTAACCGGCGCTGAGTTAGATTGTCGTATAAATAATACCCCACTGGGTAATTGGCAGACCCATTTCGTGCGTAAAGGTGATCTTATTACTATGGGGTGGGCGCAATCAGGCGTGAGCGGTTACCTTGCTGTAGCTGATGGTTTTCAAGCTGCGCCAGAGTTTGGTAGTTGTTCCACGGTAAAACGTGAACAATTAGGTGGTTTGACGGGAGGGGCATTAGAGCGCGGTGATCGATTAGCTTTTAGATCTGCTGAGAGAGAACGCTATCCTTTAAAGCGCTCTGTTCCTTCATGCTTTATTCCAGATTATGTAGCAGAGCTGAATGTTAGGGTTATTGCCGGCTATCAAGTGGCTCAGTTTAAGCCGGAAAGCATATCAGCGTTTTATCGTAGCAAATACAAGATTAAAGCAGAAAGTAGTGATCGAATGGGTTTTCGGTTACAAGGTAAAGAAATTGATAGCGGTATTACGGGGTTGCTATCCGAGGGGATTAGTTATGGTGCAATTCAGGTTCCAGCCGATGGTCAACCGATTATCTTACTGAAGGACAGGCAGACCTTAGGAGGCTATCCGAAATTGGGCAGCGTATTGCCGTTGGATGGCTTTTCGTTAAGTCAAAGAAAAGCCGGTGAAGAGATAGGGTTTAGCGAAATTGCTTTAGCCGATGCACAGTATTTGATGAAGCAGTTCTATACTTTCTTTTCCGTTTGAGCCACTTTCTCTTTTTGAGGCGAGTGCTGTGTATGGTCGCAGCATCCAGGTACCGGATCATAGCCTCCCTCATTATAGGGGTGGCAACGCCCTAGACGTTTTAGCCCAAGCCAAGTGCCTTTAATCGGGCCGTGGGTTTCAATCGCTTCGATCATGTATGTAGAGCAAGTAGGGTAGAAGCGACAGCGTGGCCCAATAACGGGGCTAATGACATATTTATAGATATACACTAAGCCGATTAGTAAGGTGCTTGGTATTTTTTTCAGAGTCGTGATCATCAATATAGTCTAATTGAAGTAGCTTCTTCCGGATATCTACGGACCAATCATTTAAT
Organism: Neptuniibacter victor; assembly: GCA_027943745.1. Classification (GTDB taxonomy): domain Bacteria; phylum Pseudomonadota; class Gammaproteobacteria; order Pseudomonadales; family Balneatricaceae; genus Neptuniibacter; species Neptuniibacter victor. The sequence goes on from AP025763.1 coordinate 1,321,842, forward strand.
GAAAAAATACCGGGTAATCGTAGTTGTTACCCGGCAATATCTCAGGGGGAAGTTAAGATCGTATTTTATACGATCTTAGTTTGTGCAGATGAGATAATCTGCAAAAATGACTGTCCATTATAAATAGATTACTACAGATTAAAAGATGTACAGCGTGAGATGTTGTAAATCAGCGTCACTGTTTGCGGGTAGCAGCCTATACCAACATTGATATTAGGCCGCTACTGAGGGCTGTCTACTTGAACTGTTATAGATGCTCTTCTGCATATTCTGCGAGACGTGAGCGGAATATCCCTTCTAAATGGATATTGGCTGCTCCTTCGTAATCTTTAAAACGCTCTACCAAATAAGTTAAGCCAGATGTTAGCGGCGTTAGGTAATTAGAATCTATCTGCGCTAAGTTACCTAAACAGATTATCTTTGATCCTTTACCGCAGCGGGTAACAATGGTTTTTAGTTGTGAGGGGGTTAAGTTTTGGGCCTCATCTAATAACACGATAGCGTCCTGAATGCTGCGCCCGCGGATAAAGTTCAATGACTTAAACTGAATGTTAGCTTTTTCAATCGCGTATTTGACACTACTCTGAGGTCGCTCATCATTCTCGTGCATCGCTTCTAGGTTATCTTGAATCGCACTTAACCATGGTGTCATTTTTTCCTCTTCGGTGCCTGGGAGAAAGCCAATATCTTCCGCAACCGGTGGGGTGGATCGAGTCACAATGATTTTGTTATAACGTCGTTGCTCAATAACCATCTCTAAAGCACAGGCTAGGGCCATTAACGTTTTACCCGAACCCGCGGCACCATTGAGGATAACTAAATCCAAATCTGGATCTAGCACTGCATCCATGGCAAAGGCCTGAAATATATTAATCGGTTCAATGCCCCAGCAGTTTTGCTGCATGAGACGATCAACGCCTAGATCTCTTAGTGTTACTTGGCCGTCACGGACAGAAGATACACGTACGGCAAATTCTTCAGAATCATCGTATAGATATTCACAGGGGTAAGTATTAGGTAGGGTTTCTTGGCTCACTTGATGATAGCTATGGCTGCCTTCTTGATAGCTAGTGACATCTTCAACACGTTCCCAAAAGTTACCTTCAATATTGCTATGTCCAGCAGGGAGAAGGTCAATATCAGAGACGAGCTGATCGGTTCTATAATCCTCTACCTTTTTAAGCCCTGCGCCGAGCGCCTTGAGGCGCATGTTTATATCTTTGGTGACAAGTATTATTTCTCGATGTGGGTTGGTCGCTTGAAGGTGAATAGCGCAGTTAATTATCTGGTTATCTTTATTAGAGTTTTGCGGTAAGAATCCTTGTCTTGCCGTTAGCTCATGATCGGGGAAAATGCTTAGCTGACCTAATTTTCGTTCGCTATTTGCTGCTGTTAAAGGGATTACGATATCAACCCCTTTGGTTATCTCAGCGGCATCCTCTGCTTGAGTAATGATGTCATCGATAGCGCGTATAGCCGCTCGCGCTTCTTGAGATACATTTTTTTTGCGATCCTTTATATCGTCTAACTCTTCTAAAACAGTCATCGGAATAGTGATGTCCTGTTCTTTAAATTCATAAAGACACTTAGGGTCATGTAGTAAAACGTTGGTGTCGAGAATATAGAGTTTAGAGGCGGTCATAGCCGGTTCCTTCTATAGCCGAGGGGGGTATACAAACCAAGTGTTGGGTTGTGTCTGGGCGAGTGTGGCGAAGCCTGGAATCAGACGCCACAATTCTTCTTATTCTGTTGCAAACGATATATTCCGTTTGATCCACTAGGGTTTCTCAGTTGTAGGCTGATTTATTGATCACACTCGAAATTGTAGATCGAGATTTGCCATACTGACGATAGCAGTGACCAACTCCGTTTAGATTAGTCTAGTAATACATAGGTTGCTGTAGTATGACAAGAGGCAAATTGTTTCAAGGAAATTAAAATGGCTATCGAATCAATCGTGATTTTGACCGGTGCAGGGATCTCTGCTGAATCAGGTATTCGTACATTCCGAGCAGCAGACGGCTTGTGGGAAGATCATAAAGTCGAAGATGTGGCTACACCCGAAGCGTTTGAACGAGATCCGAGATTGGTGCATCGTTTTTATAATGAACGTCGAAATCAGCTGCTTTCTGAACAGATCAAGCCTAATTTAGGGCATCTTGCTCTGTCAGAACTAGAGAACAGTTTCCCCGGTGATGTGCTTCTCATCACCCAAAATATTGATAATCTGCATGAGAGAGCTGGCAGTAAGCAGCTATTACATATGCATGGTGAACTGTTAAATCTACGCTGTAAGGATTCCGGCGTCGTGTACCCTGTCCATGAGGACTCTCAGCCAGAAGATCTATGTTCATGTTGTGGTTCATCAGGAAATTTACGACCGGATATTGTTTGGTTTGGTGAGATGCCAATGTTTATGGAACAGATATATTCAGCGTTAGAGCAGTGTGATCTATTTATCTCTATAGGCACTTCAGGTCATGTTTATCCGGCTGCGGGTTTTGTAGAAATCGCCAATGCTTCGGGGGCGTTAACTGTAGAATTGAATCTTGAGCCTTCGCGTGTAGAGTCTGCTTTTGATCATCGTATATACGGCCCCGCGAGCGAAGTGGTACCTGAGTTTGTAAAGGATATTTTGAAGCAGGTGTAGTTTTCGATTAGCTCATTAATCCTTAAAGGCTAAAAGCAAACCTAGTGTGGTTAGCACAATACTTAGCTGAAGAAATATTAGGCGTCCCCACGCGATGGGTTGGTCTAAATCATTAGCGGCGATGGGAGGAAAAACAAACGTGAGTAGTGTAAAAAAGCAGGCAGTAAAGAGAATAACTCTCTGGTCCTTATTAATGAGCATTTGAAATCCATATCTTAAGAAAAACGATTCTATAATTATTGTTTAACCATTCAATAATGTAAAGACTCTTTTTTTGTATGGTTTATATGCAGTCTTATTGTGCATTAGATTCTGTCCCTGTGATGTATTCGCGAGTAAGTTTTTTTATATTTATAAAATAAAAGTAGCTTGCTGATTTTTATAGTGTTTTTGCGCTTTACTGTTTCATCTCCTATAGTTTATATCGGAACTTCATTAAGTTGTTAGCTGTCTCAGTTACTGTTATCAGTGAATTTCTCCATTATTTCCTGTTCTTTTTTTTCTCTTTTGGATTTTCACATAACCTTAACTGCCTAGGCTTCACAATAGGCTGACAATATTTGCTCTTAAATGAATCAGGTTAAACGTTTGTTGTTTAGCGTGTGATTCTGGAGGTGGCCATTATGATGACAGAACAATACGTAACCACCAGTGTTACTCCACTTGAAAGCCTTAATTCCCTTTCTCCTTATGAAATTGATAAGTTACAAGATGCCAGCCAGGGGGGGTTATATCGTTTATTTAGGCAGTGCAGCTTAGCTGTATTGAATAGTGGCAGTGAAATTGACAGTACTAAGCTTGTGTTAGATAAGTTTAGTCACTTTGATATCAAAATTAGCCAGAAACACCGTAGTGTCCAATTAGAATTAGTTAATGCGCCCGCAACGGCCTTCGTTAGTGGGGAGATTATCACAGGTATTAGAGAGCATCTTTTTTCAGTATTGAGAGACTTATTGTATGTCGGTACTGAGATGGATATTTGTTGTCCTGAGGCAACGCCTTCGGAGGCTACCACTAATATGGTGTTCCATATTTTACGTCATGCGGATGCTATCCGTCCCCATGTAAAGCCTGATCTTGTTGTTTGCTGGGGTGGACATTCGATTGACCGTCATGAGTATGACTATACCAAGAAAGTTGGCTATGAGATGGGACTGCGGGGGCTCAATATCTGTACAGGGTGCGGGCCAGGTGCAATGAAGGGGCCGATGAAGGGCGCCACAATTTCTCATGCTAAGCAGCGTATTAAAGATGGTCGTTATGTTGGGATCTCTGAGCCAGGTATTATCGCAGCGGAGAGTCCAAACCCAATTGTTAATGAACTGATTATCATGCCTGATATCGAAAAACGTCTGGAGGCATTTGTTCGTTTAGGGCACGGTATCGTTGTATTTCCTGGCGGAGCCGGTACTGCTGAAGAGATACTCTATATTTTGGGTATTTTGTTACATGAGAAAAACCATAATTTACCATTCCCACTTGTATTGACAGGGCCCGCAGGCAGTGAAGAGTATTTCGCAACGGTTGATCGATTCATTCGAGCAACCTTAGGGGATGAAGCTACTGAACGTTACCAAATTGTTGTTGATGATCCCCACCAAGTAGCGGAGGTCATGCAGGAGGGGTTAGCGCAAGTTACCCGTTATCGTAAAGCGACGAGTGAGTCATTTCACTATAATTGGCAGCTCTATATTCCTGAAGGGTTTCAGCAAACTTTTGAACCCACTCATGAAAATATGTCGGAACTCAAGCTGGTGAAAGACCAACCTGACTTTGAACTGGCTGCAAATTTGCGTTGTGCATTATCAGGTATTGTCGCAGGGAATGTTAAAGAACCAGGGATTAGGGCGATTGAAGAACATGGCCCATTTGAAATATGCGGGGAAGAACAGATTATGGGTCCAATGGATCAATTACTCGCCTCATTTGTGGCGCAGCGAAGAATGAAGATAAATTATCAAGAGTATCAGCCCTGTTATCAGTTAAAGCCTATGACGGTAGAGATGTGTGAATAATCTGTTAAATAGCATTATGTGAGGCAGCTAGTGTGCTTGGCCTATTTCTTTGCGGATATTCTTACACAGTTTCGGCCAGCGGATTTTGCTTGGTAAAGTGCAGAATCTGCTGCAAGAAACAGGGATGATTGGGTTGAACCGTGTGTTGGGTATGAAGATATTCCAAAACTGCCTGTGATCCTAATGCTGTGGTCTTTATGTTGTAGAACGAAATTACTAAGTGTTAAGCGGAGTTCTTCCGCGATGTTGTAAGCTTCGTCTTGCGTTGTATTGATACAAATGAGTGCAAATTCTTCACCACCCCAACGAAATAGATAATCGTTAGTGCTAAGTTGTTTGGAAAGAAGTGCGGCTGTTTCTTTCAGAACGAGGTCACCCGCAAGATGTCCGAAGCGATCATTGATTGTTTTGAATAGATCAAAATCAAATAAACATAAGCTCAACGATTTTTGTTGTTGAAGGGCTGCGTCGAGTTGTTCATCAAATATTCTAGTGAACTCGCGCCGGTTCCGTAGTTTCGTTAGTTCGTCATAAGTTGCTAGCTCTAGGAGTTTGAATTCCTGCTGCTTATAGTCGGTAATGTCTTTAACCATTCCAGTAACGCGAATTGCTTCTCCTTCGGGTGTGCGAAGGGATACGCAACCTAAGTCATGCACCCAGATGAAATGGCCGTTGCGATTACGCATTCTATAAACGGCTTCATAGCGCTCACGTGTACCTTCTATATGTTCTTCAAGCGATTGTAATACCAAAGGGAAATCATCCGGATGGACATTGTTTTTCCATGTATCAACAATCGGGGGCATCTCCTCTGGGCCATAGCCGAGCATGCGCTTTAATTGAGGACTAAAGTAAACGGTGCCGCTCTTGATCTCCCAATCCCAAAGACCATCAGTACAGGCATTGATCGCTAACCAGATCTGTTCCTCTCTTCCCTGTGTTTCTGCCTCTAGTGCGCGGCGAGAGCTAATATCTCTCGCGATAGAGAGAAAATATTCTTTACCGTCATGAGTGAATGCAGAGGTATTAACTTCAACGGGTAGCTCTGTGCCGTCTTTACGAAGGTGGCGACCATTGAAGGTGAATTTTTCATTTTCCCGAATGACATTAGCAATGCTATGCCATTGCTGTAGCCCAACAACATCTTTTTGTAGGCTTAAAACCGAATGATTAAGCACCTCTTCTTCGCGCATTTGAAGGCTTTCATAACCTGCTTTATTAACCCAGAGTATATTTGATGAGATTGGGTCGATAAGATAAATTGCGTCCGTCAAATTTTGGCTGAGGATATCGAGCAAGGGTAGTTGTTGAAATTGAGGTGCGTTAGATGGGTTCATTGAGTATCTATAGCTATGTTTCTTAAGAGGATATGAAGAGCGTCTAATATAACAGGAAAGGTTTGGTTAATTCTCTTTTCTATTAGTCTAAAACTTTACATTTTTTTGTAGTAATGTTTAGTGGAAGGTATTTGCTAATAAACTTGGTATAGCGTGTTTGGAGGAATTAAGAATGCTAAAGCGGTTTTTGCTTCTATTAAGTCTTATGGCGTTTTCCTCCGCATCCTTTGCTCAAGAGGAGCTAGAGTACGCTTATCCAGATATATCGGTATGGACTACGCAAAGGGATGAGCAGGGAAAACTTAGAAATCCATTGGTCAAATTGGCAAAACCATTGTTTGAAGAGGCTGGAATCCCGTGGCACCCCATGGATTATCCCGCTAAGCGAATGTTCGCTAACTTACGGCAGGGGGTGTCCAAGTTTTCGATGTTAGTTAATGCGACTTCATTGCTTCAGGATTGCTGTTTAGTGAGCAAGGAGCCTGTGGCGCGAGTTGAAATTAATATTTTTTATCGCGGAACAAGCGAGCCGATTAGTACGATTGAGGAGCTAAATAATCGGTCGGTCATTACTATTGCAGGTTATAGTTACGCAGGATACAAAAAGTACATTGAAAATGCTGAGAATGGGATAATCAATGTATCATCGCCTAATCATGCTGCTGCTTTTGGTATGTTAGCGAGGGGGAGAGCTGAGTATGTTTTAGATTATGCTTTTCCTGCCGTTGAAGTGTTGGATGCCAACCCTATTAAAGATATTCAATACACGACATTAAAGCAGACTGATGTCTTTCTTATCTTACATAAAGATTACCCCGATGCTGTAAATGTTATGCAGCGCCTTGAGGAAATAGCTAAACGATTGGATAAGTCCCTTTTCTTAAATTCACCAGAATTTCAGTTAGCGACTGAGTAATTCATAGTTGCCGCCGCTTGCCGTTGTATTTCGTGTGACGGTCTTTTCACGGACAAATTGTTTAAGGTAATTTGGTCCACCGGCTTTAGGTCCTGTGCCGGACATTCCCATACCGCCAAAAGGTTGTGATGCGACGACAGCGCCCACTTGATCGCGGTTTACATAGATATTTCCGATATTTACTTGGGAGATAATCTTGTCGACGAAACTATCATTTCTTGAGTGGATACCCAGTGTTAAACCGAAACCTGAACGGTTTATTTCCTTGAGAACTCGTTCGATATTACTTGCGCTGTATCGGATTACATGGAGGACTGGCCCAAATACTTCGTTACTTAATTCATCCAACGAATGAAGTTTAATCAGAGTGGGAGGGACAAAATAACCATTATTGTGATGATCATCTAATGGTAATTCATAGGTTAACTTGTTCTCGACTCGACAGCGTTCAATATGTTCGTATAAGCGATTCATGGCGGTTTGGTTAATGACAGCTCCTATATCAGTCGATTGAACTAACGGCGAGCCAATCTCTAAGGTATTCATCGCACCAATAAGTTTTTCCTCAATAAGCTCAGCTATCTCTTCTTGCACATACAATACGCGTAGTGCAGAGCAGCGCTGACCTGCGCAATTAAATGCAGAGTGAACAACGTCTTTTATTACTTGTTCAGGGAGCGCGGTGCTATCAACTATCATGGTATTTATGCCGCCAGTCTCCGCGATCAATGTAGGAATTGGGCTGCTATATCTCTTTGCGAGTTGTTGATAGATATTGGCCGCTGTTTGAGTTGATCCAGTAAATGTAACCCCGCTAACTCTAGAATCTAGTAAAATCTCGTTCGAGGTTTGCTGCCCATTGCAGGGGACTAACTGTAATACATGGCTAGGTAATCCTGCCGAAAACCAAAGTTCGGTTGCTCTAAAGGCAATTAGTGCGGTTGATGAAGAGGGTTTTGCTAACACCGTGTTCCCACAAACAAGGGCAGCAGCAATCTGTCCGGTAAAAATGGCTAAAGGGAAGTTCCAAGGGCTAATGCATAGGAAGATTCCTCTACCTTGATAGGTGAGTGTGTTCTCCTCGCCAGTAATAGATGTGAGTGCTTCAGTGCGTAATTGTTGTGTAGCAGACGCAGCATAATAGTGGCAAAAATCTATCGCCTCTCTTAGCTCATTTTGGGCATCTTTAAGTGTTTTGCCCGCTTCGAGCATTATTAGGCTGATTAATTCATCTTCGTGCTTTTCTAATATGCGCGCGTAGTTGGTTAATATTTGACAGCGTTCGGCTAGCGCCCAATTTTTCCATTCATGCGAAAAGTGCTCAGCACAGTTTAATGCTTGCTTTATCTGCTCTTGGGTTGCTGTACTGCTATATCCAATGGTTTTATCCAGTTGGTAGTTTGGTGTGAGGGGCTGTAAATTCTCGCCTTCGCATATCTCTCCAGCAATAATGGGTTGGCTAAACCATTGCTTGCTACTGAAATGGTTTAGGTGTTCGTTCCATTCTCGCCAAGTGGATAGTTTTGCTAAGTCATATCCTGAGGCGTTTTCACGTATTGGTCGATAAATTGCGTTAGGCAGTGGTAAGTGGGGAGCGCTTTCTGTTTCTAGCCGTGTGGTGAGAGGGGTTGTTAAAAAATCTATCGACACCGAAGGGTCATTGAGTTGGAATATAAAAGAGGAGTTAGCGCCGTTTTCAAGTAAGCGTCGTACTAGATAAGGTAATAACGTCTCTTGGTTACCTATAGGGGCGTATATCCTGCATTTTAGTTGTTTTTCTTGCTGAAGGGCAAAATATAGGCTCTCTCCCATGCCGTGTAGTCGCTGAAACTCAAAAGGTTTACTACTTTTGATATTTAAAATATAGGCGATGGTTTGTGCATTATGGGTGGCAAATTGAGGTGTGAGTCGTAAGCAGTGAGAGGATAATAAATATTGGGCGCAACTTAAGTAGGATAGATCGGTTGCAGACTTGTTGGTGTAGACGGGATAGCCTGAAATACCGCCTTGTTGCGCGCTTTTGATCTCCGTATCCCAATAAGCCCCTTTAACCAAACGAATGGGAATCTCTGTCGCTGTATCAACGGCGATGAGATCTAACCAACGTAGAACGGGCAGTGCACGTTTACTGTAGGCCTGAACCGCAATACCGAGTTTTCCCCAGCCAATCGCAAGTTCACTGCGGAGCAGTTGTTCAAAAATGAGTAAAGTTAACTCTAGTTTGTTGGACTCTTCAGCATCAATTGTTATGGCGATGTCTAGGTTTCTAGCGGTGACGAGAAGTAATAAAAGGCGGTGAATAAGATGTTTTTGGATATCTTCAATTTTCTGGTTTTCTAATCGAGGATGAAGTGCTGAAAGCTTAATAGAAATGCTTGTATTGCCATTCGGGTTTTGCTCGCCAGCAGATTGGATCGCTTCCATGTAAGCATTAAAATAGGATTCTACATCTCGCTCACAAAGTGCGGCTTCACCCAGCATATCAAATGAAAATGCGGTGGTTTCGCTACCATAGTCGTTACGTAGTATTAATGCAGATTGTATATCTTCTGCAAAAACAAATTGTTTACCTAGATGAGAAATAGCAAAGTTGGTGGCTTTTAGTATTGTCGCACTCCCTAAGCGCTCCCAAAGTTGTGCGATCACTGAGTTAGCAGAATGCTGACTAATCAGTTGCCTACTGATGGCTATGCCCCAAACTGAACTGGTACCTAAAAGACCAGAATTAAGAGAGTCCTTTAGCATGTGATTAAGGTCTAAACGGTTAAGTTTATCTTCAATCAGCGCTGTGGCAGAGCTGGGATCGGGGATGCGAAGAAGTGCTTCAGCTAATGATAGGAGGACGATACCTTCATCGCTATTAAGGCCAAATTTTGCCATGAGTTCATCGACGGCAAACAGCGACTTTTGTTGTAGCCTCTCAGTTTCTATCCACTTATGTGCTTGTCGATTCGGTTCTGTATCAGGGAGTAGGTGGGGTTTAAATTGAGTGATCAGTGTTTGTTCGTCCAACGAATAGTATGCGTCGATGCTTTTCCATAGTTCATCTTGTTCTGTGGGGGTAAAGCTTGTGTGTAAAAGGTCATCGACTGAGAGCATTGGAACGATCCGAAGTTTTTTTTCAGTTTAGCTGATGTCTTTCTTTAGAGAGACAAAAAAACGAATAATCGATCGTTTATATGTGCGGTTTTATCTATTTTTTAAGTGAAAACAACGCATTGCTATTTCATCACCTGTTTTGTTCGGTATTGTTAATAGATTGATCTGTACGGCGTATTTGCTTTTCTTAGAACGGTTAACGTATTAAAAGGAGGTATAGTTGGGTTTAATCTTTTTGCGTACGATAACTTTTTGGTCATTGTTATCTGTGAGGATGTAATCCTAATGGATATGTTTTTTAACCATGAAGACGGGAGTATGCTGTTTTCAATGTAGTTGCAGTTACAGGCAATACAACACTATAAATCAGGAGTCATTATTCGTGAGTAAAGAAGTTGTAGTTCTCAGTGCGGTACGTTCAGCAATTGGTGCATTTGGTGGTAGCTTAAGTGGTTTAGAACCAGCAGAGTTGGCTGGTCAGGTAATGAAGGAGGCTGTTAATCGCTCCGGTGTTAACCCGGAAAAGATCAATTATGTGACGGTAGGTAACTGTATCCCTACTGAATCTCGTTATGCTTATGTTGCTCGAGTAGCGTCCATTCAGGCGGGCTTGCCTATGGAGTCGGTGGCAATGTCTGTGAACCGCTTATGTAGCTCTGGTTTACAAGGTATTGTAACAACGGCCCAACAGATCATGCTGGGTGATTGTGACTATGGTATTGGCGGTGGTGTAGAGGTGATGTCCCGCGGTGCTTATTTGTCTACGGCGATGCGCTCAGGTGCTCGTATGGGTGAGACTAAAATGCTGGATTCGATGGTTTCCGTTTTGACGGATCCGTTTGGTGCAGGTCACATGGGTATCACTGCTGAGAACTTGGCGGAAAAATGGGATATCAGCCGTGAAGAGCAAGATGCATTTGCTGTTGAGTCTCAACGCCGTGCAGCGGTTGCGATAGAAGAGGGGCGTTTTAAATCTCAGATCGTACCTATCGTACAGAAAACGCGTAAAGGCGAAGTTGTATTTGATACCGATGAGCATGGTAAGCCAGGGGCTACCATGGAAAGTTTGGCTAAAATGCGCCCGGCATTCAAGAAAGATGGCACGGTAACCGCTGCTAACGCCTCTGGTATCAATGATGGTGCAGCTTTCTTCGTTCTTGCCTCTGCTGAGGCTGCAGAAGCTGCTGGCCAAAAGCCAATCGCAAAAATTAAGTCGTATGCGGTAGCGGGTGTAGCAAATGATGTGATGGGTGAAGGCCCAATTCCGGCAACCAAGTTAGCGTTGGAGAAAGCGGGTCTATCTTTGGATGATGTCGATGTAATCGAGTCCAATGAAGCCTTTGCTGCACAAGCCCTTGCTGTTGCTAAGGGGTTAGGTTTGGATATGGAGAAAACCAATCCTAACGGTGGTGCAATCGCATTGGGTCATCCTGTTGGGTGTTCAGGTGCATTCATTGCGACTAAAGCTATTTACGAGCTTGAGCGCATTGAAGGTAAGTATGCACTTGTTACTATGTGTATTGGCGGTGGCCAAGGTATCGCAGTAATCTTTGAGCGCGTTTAAGGCGTTCTGTATTTGCAGCGTTTTTATGGCTCTGTAAATATGCCCTTTGATTTTTAGTTAAACTAAAAGCAAAGAAAGTAGGCCCACTTATTGTGTAATAAGTGGGCTTTTTATTTTCTCTGTATGATTATCTCTCCTGCTTAATGTCGAATGTGGTAACTACACCTTAAGGTTGTTTGGTCATAAGAACGCGTTGAGTCCGGTAACCTGGCTTATGCGTGGTTATTAAAAAACGTTGGTATTTTGAGGCTAATAGATTAATCATAGAGGTAGCCTTTACTTGTAGTAAGTGTTGCTTTGTTTTGGGCTGACGAGATCTGTGGTTAGGTATCGGCTATTAATATTGGATAGAGCAGATAGGTTGTTTATTAGAAGGATAGTTTAATGGAGTTTGCGCTACAGTTACTGCTGTTTTTAAGCATGTTGTTACTGGCAATCGTACTCTTTCCTTTTAGTCGAAGGTTGAAATTACCCGATGGATTGGTGTTGGTTGTATCTGGTTTTGTAGGTTCCGAGCTGATCACGTCTTTTGGGCTTGATATAGGGCTACGTTGGCATCATTTTCATGAGTTAGTTTTTTATATTTTTATTCCCCTTCTCGTTTTTAATTCGGCATTGCATCTTAATTTTTCTCAGTTGCGCAAGCAGTTGATTGCGATGCTTATTTTGGCTATCCCAATGATGTTGCTCGCGACCCTTGTGAGCGCTTCTGTTTTGTTCTTTGGTATCGGCTATCCAAACTATTACTCTTGGCTTGCTGCGCTGTTAACTGGGGTTCTACTTTCTTCAACCGATCCATCAATTATTATTGATATATTTCGAAGAGCAGGCGTTTCTGAACGCATTCTTTTGCTGTTAGAGGGTGAAAGTTTATTTAATGATTCCCTTTCGGTTCTTTTGTTTGGGTTGTTATCTGCAATGTTACTAATGGTGGATAATGGTCAAACGGTGACTGGATTCGGCGTCGATTTTCTTATTGTACTTGTCGGTGGTGTCCTCTGCGGAATAGCCTCTTTGCTATCACTCTATGCTCTTTTTAAACATTTGAATGACACTTTCAGTCATCTTCTACTGATGTTACTGGCGTGCTACTTAAGTTACCTTGTCGCAGATGTTGTACTCGAGGTATCTGGTGTGATGGCAGTGCTCGTGGTGGGTTCGGGTTTTGCGTATTGGGTGCGAAAATATTTACAGACTGAAGAACGTAATAAGCTCCTGTTGTATTGGACTTTTCAAGGGCAGCTCGCACATTCTGTGATGTTTTTGCTGCTTGGCGTTACGATTACGGTGACGATGTTTACTCAGCAGTGGCTGGCTATGTTACTCGGAGTCGGAGCGGTTATTGTTGCCCGTATTGCAGGGCTGTTATTGACGTTGCCCGTGATTAATCTTTTACCCGAGGGTAAATTGAATAGAGGGGAGCCTATGATTATGTATTTAGGGGGCACTCGTGGCGCTGTTACTATCGCACTAGCACTCTCTATCCCCGTAGAGTTGGATGCTTGGTTTACGATCCAGTCTATTGCTTATGCTGTGGTTTTATTTGGCCTGGTAGTGCAGGCGGTTAGTGCTCCCTTTTTAATTAAACATCTCATATCAGGAGATAGATGATGCGTTGTCATGAAGTAGATTATGAAATTATTGGAGAAGCCCTTCAGGTTGTAGAAGTTGAACTAGATCCTGGTGAGAAAGTTATCGCAGAAGCCGGCATGATGAATTACATGGAGGAGGGCATCGGCTTTGAAACGAAAATGGGTGATGGTTCTGAACCTGATCAGGGGCTGATGGGTAAACTATTTTCGGCGGGTAAGCGCATGGTCATGGGCGAATCTGTATTTATGACGCATTTTGGTAACGAAGGTTCAGGCAAGCGAAGAGTTGCGTTTGCGGCTCCCTACCCGGGGAGTATCGTACCTCTGAATTTGGCAGAGTACGGCGAGAGCATTACTTGCCAAAAGGACGCATTCCTATGCGCGGCGTTAGGTACCAAAGTAGAGATCGCTTTTTCCAAGAAAATCGGCGCGGGCTTTTTTGGCGGAGAAGGCTTTATACTCCAAAAGCTGGAAGGAGATGGAATGGCCTTTGTTCAGGCCGGTGGTACGGTTGTACGCAAAGAATTAAACAATGAGACGTTACGTGTTGATACCGGCTGCTTAGTTGGCTTTACCGATGGTATTGAATACGATATCGAGATGGTTAAAGGTTTGAAATCGATGATTTTCGGTGGGGAGGGGCTATGGCTCGCCACGTTAAAAGGGACGGGGTCTGTCTGGGTTCAGAGTTTGCCATTCTCCCGTTTAGCTGACCGTTTGATCGCTTCTGCCCCAGCATCGGGTGGATCTGATAAAGGTGAGGGATCGGTACTTGGTGGATTGGGCCGTATGTTAGATGGAGATTGATTTTATCATTCGATAAAAATGAATTAATTGCTGTGTCTGTTCAGGAATTAATTGATTTTATCATTCGATAAAAATGAATTAATTGCTGTGTCTGTTCAGGAATTAACAGATGCAGCGGTTATGTGGGTCATGTTATTAGGAGGAATGGATTAATCACCTATAACCATTATGACAATAGAATGAAAAATCGGTATATTTATGCGCTTATATTTTACAGATAGATTCATTTTATAAAGATGCATAGTTACAGGTATTATCTTGAGAAATAAACTAGTTATTACGCTGACAACGGTTTATGGTTCGCGCCAATATACCTTTAATCAGGTCGCGAAATACCTATTACTTATCTTTATTATTTTGGCGGCCATCAGTTTTTTTGTATCTAATGCTTTGCTGGTGGTGAAGACTGATAACTTGTCAGATCTTGAAGAGGATCACCAAGTCTTAAGCGACAATTATGAGATGATGGTAGGTTCTCAGCAGCTGTATATAGATGAACTTAAAGATTTAAGTATGTCGTTAAGTTCGTTAAAGAACGAACGTGACACGCTTGAAGAAGAAAATATTCGTATAGGTGAGCTGAATACCTCGTTAGATAACTCTTTGTTTGGGTTAGAACGTTTGCTCGGTATGGAGCATGAAACTGAAATTGACCCACATCGTGCAGAGTTGTTGACGATTGAAGCGAATAAGCGACTTTTCTTTCTTCACAGCATTCCGAATGGTGTGCCAATTCAAGCAATTCGTATCAGCGATAAGTTTGGTCCACGCATTCATCCTGTGAGGAAAAAACGTGTTGTCCATCAAGGCATTGATTTCAAAGCGAACCGAGGAACTCCTGTATACGCCACTGCAGATGGTATAGTTGAGTTCGGTGGCTTCCATAAGTCCAGTGGTTTTGGCAAACTGATCATATTGCAGCACAATTTTGGTTTTAAGACGTACTTTGCGCATCTGGACGCAGTCAAAGTCAAAGGGGGAGAGTTTGTCAGTAAAGGACAACTGATAGGGTTAAGTGGAAATACAGGACTGTCGACAGGGCCTCATTTACATTATGAGATTAGGCATCTGTTTACGGCTATAGATCCAGAACCTTTCCTCTCCTGGAATATCACAAATTTTGACTCTTTGTTTACAAAGGTTAAGGGCGTTAAATGGGCATCCTTAAAAGAAATGTATCCACTAAATCAACACAGTCAGCTATCACAATAATTGCTGAAGGTAATAAGTTTTGTGGTGATATGAGTATTATCGGCAAGATGCATATTGACGGCATTTTTGAAGGTAATGTGTCATCCTTGGATAATATATCCATAGGGAAAACAGGCCATGTTCGTGGTTTGATCAAAGCGCGAGCAGTTGATGTTTGCGGCCTTCTTGAAGGGGAGGTGATATGTGATGATTTGCACATCGACTCCGGTGGTCAAGTACGGGCTACCGTTGAGAGCAAGCAGATGTCTATTCACCCTCAAGGTTGTTTCTTAGGGGAGCGAAGGCTTAAAGAGCTGTCTGCTTTAGCTGACGAAAGTAAAAAAATTGAGACGGGAATGGATGCAATCGATTCATTGCCTGATAAGGTTGTGTTAGATAATAAATCTGAATCTTGATCGGTTTAATATAATTATCGTTATTTAAAATTTTTGTTTGGAATGGCTTTTAATGTGTGAATTATTAGGCATGAGTGCCAATGTGCCTACGGATATCTGCTTCTCTTTTGCCGGCTTGATGCAGCGAGGTGGAGGGACCGGTCCGCACAAAGATGGGTGGGGGATCGCTTTCTACGAAGGTAAAGGTGCTCGTTGCTTTCATGATCCGAACCCGAGTGTTGATTCGAAAATTGCTAATCTAATCAAAGAGCATCCGATCAAAAGCCATGTGGTCATAAGCCATATACGTCAAGCGAATGTTGGTAATATTTGTTTAGAAAATACTCACCCTTTTCAGCGTGAATTATGGGGCTTCACCTGGACTTTTGCCCATAACGGGCAGTTAGATAAATCGCTATTTGATAAAAAACTAGCTCATTATAAACCGGTAGGCACAACCGATAGTGAGTATGCGTTTTGTTGGTTGTTAGGGGAGATAAGAGAGGCATTCCCTCAGCCCCCGGACGATTCCAAAAAATTATCAGCGTTTATACATGAACGGTGCGAAGAGCTTCGTGCGCTGGGTGTTTTTAATATGTTGCTGACAGAATCCACACATCTGTTTGCTTTCTGTAGTAGTAAGCTTTCGTGGATTACTCGTAAAGCGCCGTTTGGCGAAGCCAGTTTAACCGATTGTGAAGTAACGGTTGATTTTGTGAAGGAAACAACGCCCAATGATATAGTGACAGTGATTGCAACTGTCCCGTTGACCGAAAATGAGGCATGGGTTGCACTGCAGCCGGGCGAGCTAGTCACTTTTGTAGATGGATTGCCTCAATAGTATTTCCTAGCCTACTGCTTCTAAGGAGCTTTGTTGGTGACTGAATTTCAAGAATCGTTGTCGAAGATCGAGCAAGAAATTGAAAGCCATCAGAGCCTTACCGAGTTATGGGATCAAGCTTGTCACGAGTTTGCTTATAAATCTGCATTTTCCAATATGGGGGCAACCCTAACCTACGCCGAATTAGATCAAGTCGCTTCACAGCTCGCTGCATACTTTCAAAATGAAACTGCTCTAGAACCCGGTGATCGGGTTGCTATCCAACTACCTAATTTATTGCAGTATCCCGTGGTGATTTTAGCCGCGTTGAGAACGGGTCTTGTGATTGTGAACACAAATCCGCTTTATACTGCGATGGAGACGGCGCATCAGTTTAATGATGCCGGGGTTAAAGCGGTTATTATACTCGCTAACAGTGCTCATATACTCGAAGAAGTTATTCCGTATACTGAAGTTGAAACGGTCATCGTGACGCAACTGGCCGACCTTCATCCGCTAAGCCGGCGTTTGTTTATTAATTTAACGGCTAAATATATTCGTAAAATAGTGCCGAAGTTTAAGCTAAAGCAGAGTATCTCTTTTAGGGAGGCGTTGGCGAAAGGAGCTCAGCATTCTTTTAAACCCGTGAAGCAGTCCCCTGAAGATTTAGCCCTAATTCAATATACCGTCGGCACCACTGGTCGCCCGAAGGGAGCCGTTCTTACTCATCGAAATCTGATTGCTAATGTCGTTCAGTTGAAAAGCCGGCTGCCTGATTCCTTACGTATAGGAGAGGAGGTCGCCATTGCGCCTCTGCCTGTTTACCACATTTATGGATTTGTATTGAATTGTATTGTGATGCCTATGTTGGGTGCGCATATTATTTTGATTACGAACCCTAGAGATACCAGTGGATTTGTTAATGAGTTAGGACGTTGGGATTTTACGGTGTTTTCCGGTATCAACACTCTTTTTGTTTCACTGTGCCAAAATAGCCAATTTGGACAATTAGATATGACCCGATTGAAGTTGACTCTATCGGGTGGAATGGCGCTGACTCGTTCTGTTAATGATGAGTGGAAGGAGTTGACTGGGTGTACGATAACGCAAGGCTATGGCTTAACTGAGGCATCACCTGTGGTGGCTATCAGTGGTACTTATGAAAGCCAGTTTGGTTCAGTTGGGAGACCACTGCCGTTAACCGAAGTCAGAATTGTAGGCGAGCAGAAAGAGGATCTGTGTTCGGGTGAAATTGGGGAACTCTATATTCGCGGGCCTCAGATTATGTCCGGTTATTGGCAGGATGACACTGATATACCTGATAAGGATGGTTGGCTTGCGACAGGTGATATTGCCAGAGTAGGTGAAGATGGTTCCCTACTTATTGTTGATCGAAAAAAAGACATCATTAATATCTCAGGCTTTCCGGTTTATCCTAACGAGCTTGAGAATGTTATCTCTAGTCATCCAGATGTTATCGAATGCGCTGTCGTTGGTTTACCTGATGAACAGAGCGGTGAGGTAATCAAGCTGTTTGTTGTGACACTCAATCGTCGCTTGTCTGTTAAGCAGGTAAGAGACTATTGTAGAGAAAGGCTGACCTCATACAAAGTACCAAGATTAGTTGAGTTTCGTACCCATTTGCCGAAATCTAATGTGGGCAAAGTGTTGCGACGAAAGCTGTTAGAGGAAGAGTTAGCACGTATCCAAAAAATGCGTAAGCGCGTTTAGAGTTGATCGTATTATCGCTCGTTTGTTGAGTGAGCGTGATAAGGCGACCTTTCTTCCAAACTTAAGGATTCTCCTGTGAAAAACTTCAAAGTGCTACTGGACTACATTCTTATCGCCTTAGGTTGTGCCAGTTTAGCGTGCGGTATCGTTATGTTTTTTGCCCCAAATCAAGTTCCCGCGGGAGGGCCGCCTGGTTTGGCTATTTTGGGTAATTACGCGTTAGGGTTAAGTCCAGGCGTTGTGTTGTTCTTAGTGAATACCCCATTAGTTATTGCTGGATATAAGCTATTGGGGCGTAAGCTTTTTATACGATCATTGATTGTCGTTATATTAACGTCAGTGTTTACCGATTCGCTTCCGCTGCTCTTCGAACTACCTGATTTAGGGGATAACCGTTTACTGAATGCTCTTTATGGCGGCCTAATGGTAGGCCTTGGTATTGGGTTGATGTTTAAAGCCGGTTCCTCTTCGGGGGGCTGGAGTATATTGGCGAGAATAATTTCATCTCGTTTCAATATAAGCTTAGGCCAGTGTTTGTTTTTTATGGATGCCGCCGTTATTTTACTTTCAGCGATTGTGTTTCAGGATTTTGAAGCTGCAATGCTAGGGGGTATCGCGGTATTTGTGACTGGAAGAATGGTCGATCTGATTGTTTCAGGTTCGTCGGATATTAAGGTGGTTCATATCTCTTGCTGGAAGGCTGATCGATTAAAACCGATTATAGAAAATGAGTTAGGTATTTCAGGTTCGGTAGTGAAAGCGAAAAGTATGAAAAGCGGCGGAGATAAAGAGATTTTATTTCTAATCATTGAAAAAACGCAACTCGTCCCTATTAGAAAGCTTGTCGAAGAGCATGATCCCGATGCATATTTAGTTGTTATGAATGCAATGGAAGTTTATGGTACGGGCTCACGGGCTTAAGCTGAAGCAACATGTATTTTATGATGGTAGTAAGGATATGAAGGAATGAGCGCTAGAGGAACAAAACTGGAAAAGTATCTTCCATCAAGCGAGAGCTTTGATATTAACGAGTTTCCATTTTATTGGGTTGCCCGTTTGAACGCTTTGTATAGTATGGAGATTGAGAAGACACTTAAGCCAATGAAGATGGATATCTCCCGCTGGCGTGTCGCGATGTTGTTGCGTATACACGGTGAGATGAGCATCTCTGATATTGCTGAACATGCGTTAGGTAAACTGCCTACCATTACGAAAATTGTTTACCGTATGAAAGATGAAGGATTGGTTAGCGTTGAACAGTCCGAAGCTGATGGTCGAGTTTCAGTTGTATGTTTAACCGATCAAGGTATAGAGAACGTGGAGCTTGTTCGACAGCGCACAGAAGGGCTATTCAAAAGAGCTTTTCAAGGGTTTACAGAGCCACAAATCAAGAAAACGACTCAGTTGCTTAATCGGTTTTTTGATAACCTATCTGTTGATTAAAGATACTAGGTTAATAGTTCGAGTATGGGGTGGTTTTTGATGCGTAATGAGGCTTCTGTTATTTTTTAGAACCACTGGATTGTTCCTTTCTTGATAACAATATGAAAGGGACTACGATTTCTTGCGTAAAGCAGAGCTGGATGATTTGTATTGATTTAATAGGTTACTCAATCCGACTGATTTTTATCTTCCTCTCTCGTTAATTTAAATCGCGTTCCCACCGTTTTTTTAGCTTATATCTGCTTCACTCTTTTTAAAATATGAGCGTGATGATTGAGTATTTTTTACTTCCTGCTGCAAAATTATTTTCATCCTATTATCCCTTTGTCACAACCGCTTAGTTATTCCTTCTAGCACTTTGCGTGTGAGAAAACACCTGTAATTTGGTTGATTATTCAATTAAATGTTATTCTTTTTTGTTTTAAGTGTGAATAATGATGAGGTGGTAATATGGAAACTCCTTACGAATTGCTGGGCGGTGAAAAGGGCGTAAAACGCTTATCCGAAGAATTTTATGCGGTGATGTCTAGCAGGAAAGAGGCAACGTCTATTCGTCAGATGCACGGAAAGGATCTCTCGCTTGTTAGTGAGAAGCTCTTTTTGTTCTTGTCTGGATGGCTTGGCGGGCCTGCGCTTTACTTAGAAAAATACGGCACGATCTGTCTCTCTTCCCCTCATGCAAAATATCAAATAGGTGAAGACGAAAGGGATCAATGGTTAGCGTGCATGGATCAAGCGTTGCTTAATCTTGATGCTTCGTATGAGCTGATTGCGATGCTTAAAGAGCCGATGTTCAACCTTGCTGATGTGATGACGAATAAAGTCTAATCATTATGTTTTTTCTTGGATAGCGCGGTTAAACGCACGCTAAGGTTTAGAAATGGACAAAATGCTTAAAAGTTGAAAATGGATCTGGAGCGCTGGAGGGTGGCCATATTATTGAATCTGCATTGTTAATTAAGCATCTTAGAAATTACCGAATATGCTATTGGAAAAATGCCAACTATTACAAATATGTCCCTTCGGATGAAGAGTTATTGGTTGTTACCCCTCACCAGTGATGGTCGGGTAGCATTAGTGAGCTTAACAGAGCACGGAGTTGCTACTGTTGAGCAAACTCAGTTGTTGTTCATCTGGCTTTTAAAGGAATGAGTGAGGTGCAGTTAAAGAAATTCATCGGGTTAATGCGTTTGTTACTTCATAATTTCAGAGGTGATTGAAACTGCCTTTTGGAATGTTATTTTATTGTGCGACCGCGTTATTAATCATGTCTTTTTTCTGCATTTTTTTGTGCGATCCCTTACTATGAAAAAAAGAGTGTTTTTTTATTTAAAAAACTTTCTTTTTTAACTTCTTGTTTTTTATAAATAAAAATAACTTTTTTAAGCATTTGGTTAATTGTTTTTATCATATGCTCAAAGTTACTCGCTTTCAATTAGTTGACATTTCAAGTGAATTTTACGATTATTTTTGCATGCTTAATTGGATCTTAAGGATCCTCTATATGAGATAAACGAGTAGTTACTCGTAATTAAGGTGAAGCTTGTGGGTGTTTTCGTACAGCAGTTTTATGACGCTGATTCTGAAAAGGTAGTAGATGGCGATAGCTATTCGGTCGCGATTAAAGACAGCATTCATATGGCCGGTTATCCAACGCAAGCTGGATGCCGTGCGCTAGAGTATGTTGCTCCCGCCATGAATGATGCTGCTGTTGTTAAGCGCTTGTTCGCAGCTAATTGCCGTCTCATAGGCAAAACGAACATGCATGAACTGGCCTATGGTATGACCGGAGTGAATGAGTGGACCGGTACGCCAGTTAATGCCCTGTTTCCAGATTATATACCCGGTGGTTCTTCAAGTGGATCGGCGGTGGCTGTTGCTGCTGGGATGGTGGATTTCTCTCTTGGTACCGACACTGGGGGATCTATTCGTGTTCCCGCTGCATGTTGTGGTGTCTATGGCTTAAAGCCTACTTATGGGCGGGTTAGTCGTCAGGGTGTTTTACCTGAACAATCGACGTTGGATTGTGTTGGTCCTTTTGCTTCCACAATATCGACCTTGATTGCGGCTATGGAGATTGTTGATCCTAGTTTTCG
Organism: Neptuniibacter victor; assembly: GCA_027943745.1. Lineage (GTDB taxonomy): Bacteria > Pseudomonadota > Gammaproteobacteria > Pseudomonadales > Balneatricaceae > Neptuniibacter > Neptuniibacter victor. Next base: position 1,343,498 of record AP025763.1, read on the forward strand.
TGCGTCTGATGCTTCTGATCTTAGTCACTTTAAAGTTGGTCTCGCGGATGTTGACGCTAATGATGAGATTATTAAGGCCGTATCAGATTGTATTTTATCCAGTGGTGTTCCGTTTCAAAAGGTGGCGCTACCCAGTTTAAAGGCCGCTTTTAACGCGGGTATGGATCTTATCAATCGTGAGACCTGGTCCGCTTTTTCTGAACTAGAAGGTAACCCTAAACTTGGGCGCGATGTAAAAGAGAGACTGACGGCTGCTTCGAAAACTACTGATGAAGCGATCAAGCAGGCAGAAATAGTAAGGGTAGGTTTTACTGCTGAAGTCGATCAGTTATTGGAAAAGGTCGATTTTATTGTATTGCCAACATTACCTCATTATCCAATGAGTATTGCTGAGGCGAATTCAGGCAAAACTGATTTAACCATATCTTCGCTGGTTAGGCCTTTTAATCTATCAGGTCACCCTGCGCTATCCATTCCTTTAATGGCATCGAGTAACCGGCCGGTAGGCATGCAGCTTGTGGGTGCAAAAGGGAGTGATGAACTTTTATGTGAGCTGGCTCGTTTGATGAGCCCGTTTATTTCTGAAAAAAAACATCCTAATAAAAATAGTGCGGGGTTTTGAGTAATGCCTTCTAACCAAATTAATAAAAATGCCTGGGGCGGGGCGGCTGAATTTGATTCGCTGCTGGCAGATATTCGCAGCCGCAGGCAAGAGTTTGAAGATCAAAAGTATATCTCGCTAGATATCATAGAGCGTTTTAAAAAAATCGGTGTATACCGAGCACTAGTGCCTAAACGCTTTGGAGGAGATGAAAAGAGCCCTGCTGAATTTTTGCAAATGGTCGAAGCTATCTCCGCCGCAGATGGTTCTGCAGGTTGGGTTGCTAGTTTTGGGATGAACCCTGCTTATTTGGCTTCGTTACCCTTAGAAACAATAGAGAAGGTCTGGAAGGAAACGCCTGATGTGGTATTCGCAGGCGGCATTTTTCCGCCGCAACCAGCTAAACGGGTAGATGGCGGTTTTCAGGTCAAAGGTCGCTGGCAATTCGGTAGTGGTTGCATGGGAGCTTCAGTATGCGGTGTTGGCATCATGCCAGACGATGGTGAGTCATTGCCTCGAATGGCTGTTATGCCAAGAGAAGTGCTAACGATTGAGCCTACTTGGGATGTTGTTGGCATGGTTGGTACCGGTAGCCATGATCTGGTTGTTGATAATGTGGTGGTCCCTGAAGAGTGGACCTTCACTCGAGGTGGTAAGCCTAATCTTGATGATCCTTTCTTCAGTTATCCATCGCTTGCGTTTGCTGCGCAGGTTTTATCGGTGACAACCCTAGGTTTGGCGCGAGAAGCGCTTGATGTTGTTCAGTCGATGGCTGCTGGTCGTAAATCTGTGACAGGTGCTCCAAACCTCGGTGAGCGTGAATATGTGCAGATTGAGATAGCAAAAGCAGAAGCCAAATTGCGTTCCTCGCGAGCGTTTTTTTATGAAGCAACCAATGATGCTTGGAGTGCTATCACTGAGGGTGGAAAACCTTCTGATGAGCAGATCAGCATGATCCGTTTAGCGGCGACAAATTTAACCCATGAGTGCGCAGATGCGATCCGTATGACATACAAAGTCACCGGTATGACAGGTGCATATAACGACCACCCATTATCGCGGATTATGCGCGATTCTATGATGTGTACACAACACGCCTTCATGGGGGAGATCACTTATAAAAACGCCGGGGCAATGTTTTTTGAACACAAACCATTGCCCGGTTATCTGTAATAGAACCCTTCAACCAGAGAACGAGAATAGCTATGAGCGAGAATAATATGCACCGTGTTTTGTTCTGTATTGGTGTGAACCAGAACTTCATGGACGCCCCGCAGAGTGAGATGGGCGATGTTTGGCAGGCTTTCAGTGCCATGATGAAAGGCATTTCTGATCTTCCTGATGTCAATGTATTGGGCATTATGGATGATGATCGCATACAGGTTGGCCCATCAACTTCATCACCTTGGACTGCCTACATAATGGCGGATGTGCCTGATTTGGAAACGGTAATCGCGGCTTGTGATTTCTTCCGATCTACGCCTGTTGGCGATGGTACTTATAAGCTTTGGAAGTACTGCAAGGTCGAGGCTCGTATCGGTCGTGAACTGGTCGTGCCTGCATAATTTATAGCGTAAACCTAGGAAGCCAATGATGACCGATAGCCAGACCTTTAAGCATCTAATACAACGATTGACTCGTCTTGAGGCCGAGCAGGCAGTACGCGGTTGTATGAACCGTTATATGTACCTGTGTGACAACTTAGATGTTGGCTTCAATTTAGATGATCTGATGGTGTTATTTACAGATGATGCCATTTGGGAAGGGCGCGGACGCCGTTATGGCAAGTCATTCGGTCGTCACGAAGGTAACAACGCTATCCGCGGGATGTTTGCTAAATATACTCAGCCCCCAGCGCATTTTGAAACGAATGTGCATTTTTTAACAAGTGAATTAATCGATGTTCACGACGATGCACAGTCGGCTGCAGCTAGCTGGGTTTTGCTTCAGACCTCTACGTTTAGCGGCGGTAAATCACAGTTAAGCAGTGCCCGTTTAAACGTGCAGTTTCGTTGCGCTAAAGAGCAATGGCAAATAAGCCATTTTCAAACGGAAAGTTTATTTAACCGCCCTGTTCATACGCCTTGGGATAATCCAGCTGATCTTCCTGTTCCTAAATAGGAAGAGGCAAGTCATCGTACAGGCGTTGATTAGGTGCGGTAATTACAACAAGAAATGATGGGGAACCCCATGACAGAAATGATAGATATTAAACCGGTTGTCGCAGATTACGACAGCATGATCAAACCCGATAAAGTGCATAGCGATCTATATTCCAATGCTGATATTTATGAAGATGAGCTGGATAAGATCTTTAACAATACTTGGGTATGGGTTGGGCATGAAAGTGAAGTGCCAGATGTAGGTTCCTATAAAACAGCGATGATTGGGCGTCACTCGGTCATTGTTAGTCGAGATCGTAAAAAAAATATTCACGTACTTTTAAACCGTTGTCGCCATCGTGCGGCGACAGTGTGTGAAGGTAAGCGTGGTAAAACGAAAAGCTTCATGTGCCCATATCATGGCTGGGGTTACTCTCTTGATGGTGCGCTTCGAGCAGTGCCAAAGCCGGAAGAGTATGAAGGCGTATTTGATAAGTCTGAGTATCCTCTCGTTAGTCTGCGTTTTGAAACATACCAAGGACTTATTTTTGCAACGTTTAAGGAAGATCTTGAACCTTTAGAAGACTTTCTTGGCGGTGCTAAAAAGTGGATTGACCTGTTTGTTAAGCAGGGGGGGGGATATCCGCTAAAAGTATTGGGCGATCATCGTTTTCGCTTCCCAGGTAACTGGAAAATTCAGTTAGAAAACACTACCGATGCTTATCATTTTCCTATCGTGCATAAGTCGTTTGTCTCTTCAGTCGATGATCAAACGGCAGAAGTATTCGATTTTCTTGATGGCGAAGGTCATGTTGAAGATTTAGGTAATGGCCATAGTGTGATGGTGATGATTCCGGAGCTGGTTGATCTAGATAAAGATCTAGAGGCACCAATCCCCGAACGTTTTCAAGAACTTGCAGATGAGCTGGCAGCAGAAGGTCACTCTGATCTAGAGGTTCGTCGAATGGTTCGTGCGGTGGGTGGTTCAGGTTTTAACCTAAATCTGTTTCCTAATGTTGCTTGCTCGATGGCATTTTTCCGAGTGCTTGCACCGATTTCTGTAAATGAAACAGAGATACACCATGTGGCAATAGGTGGAGAGGGTGCGCCTTCTGGATTTAATCAGATGCGTCTTCGTCTGCATGAGCATTTCCAAGGGCCAATGGGATTTGGAACACCGGATGATGCCGAAGCATGGGAGCGTGTGCAAAAAGGCTCGCATGCAGGCAGTGATGAATGGATTCTGTTAAATCGAGGTCAAGAAAATTTGACGACGAGTCCTGATGGAAATATCTCGGGTGCAGTGTGCTCTGAAACCGGTATGCGTGCTGCTTATCAGCAGTGGAAAAAGATGATGACGGCCTGAGGAGGAAAGCTAAATGACAGATCTTAATTTATTAAATCAGGTACGTGCTTTTATTGATGCTGAAGCCGATATGCTCGATTTCGAACAGTACGCGGAATGGCTAGATCTTTGGACGCCAGAGGGTACTTATGTTGTGCCAATCGATCCAAAAGAGACCGATTTTTCCAATACGTTGAATTATGCCTACGATAAGGAAGAGATGCGCAAATTACGTGTTGCGCGTTTGGAAAGTGGTGAAGCGGTTTCAACCCAGACCACGGATAAGACTGTTCGCCAGATGGGGCGTTTTCGCATTCTAGATGAAAATGATACCCATGTAGATGTTCGGTGTTCTATGTATTTAAGTGAATGCCGCCATGGAAATTTAAAAACATATCCCGCTGATATTACCTACAAACTGCTTAAGGCTGATGGTGAGTTTCGTATAGAAGAGAAGGTTATTCGCCTGCAAAACTCAAACTCTTATCTAAGCAGTATTGGTTACATTCTTTAAGGAGCTTTTTATGTCTCAAGTTGCATTGGTTACCGGAGCGGCTCAAGGGTTGGGTAAAGCGATCGCTCAGAGCTTATTTAATGCGGGTTTCTCGGTGATCGTGTCTGATGCCAATGAGATTGGTGCAAAGGAAGCGGCTTTAGAAATCGACCCATCAGCAACACGTACGATGGCGCTCAAACTTGATGTTCTTGAAAAGCAAGATTTTGAAATTGCTTTAGAGGCAGGTATTGAGCGTTTCGGAAAAGTTGATGCCCTAGTCAATAACGCTGCGATGACACCAACGACACCGGTCATGGACATTAGCGCTGATGAGTTTGATAAGGTCATCGGTGTGAATTTTCGCGGTACGTTTTTTGGTTGCCAAGTGTTTGGACAGTATTTTGCTGGCAACGAGTATGGTCGCATTATCAATATGGCTTCATTGGCGGGACAAAATGGTGGGACCGCTTCCGGAGCACACTACGCGTCTACGAAAGGGGCGATTCTGACGATGACTAAGATCTTTGCACGTCAGTTAGCTAATAACAAAGTGACGGTAAACGCTGTGGCGCCAGGTCCAATGGATCTGCCTTCTGTTCGGGAGTTAGTGCCTGAAGAAAAGTTGAATCAAATCATCAACGAAATGATCCCTGTAAAAGAGTTGGGTGATGCCGGTTTTGTTGCGGATATCGTAACGAAGCTGGCGAGCCGTGATGCCTCTTTTGTTACGGGGGCCGCATGGGACATTAATGGCGGCATATTTATGCGCTAAAGAAATATCTAGCGAAGGCTAAGGCATTAGTCTTCGCCAGATTCTCTTATTAGTGAGGCTGGAAGGCCTTTACAAAATAAGAGCAGAACCATTTTTAGAATTAAGGGTGAGAACATGAGTAGTGAAGTAATCGACGTTGTGATTAAAACGCGTGAGGATCAGGCTGAAGGGGTTGCTGTCTTTGGGCTGAGCCGAACAGATGGGTTACCTCTCCCACCGTTTGAAGCAGGTGCTCATATTGATGTTCATATAACGCCTGAGATCATTCGGCAATACTCCCTGAGTAATGCCCCAGGTGATGAGCAATATCGGTTAGGCATTTTAAAGGACCCGCAATCGAGAGGGGGCTCAGAAGCGATACATGAGCGTTTTCTTGTAGGTAGTGAACTCACAATTAGTGCACCGCGGAACCACTTTCCATTAGATATGGAAGCAACAAAAAGCATTTTAGTCGGTGGTGGTATTGGTATTACACCGATGCTTACGATGGCTTACGCGTTAAAAGCAGCAGGTAAATTGTTCGAACTGCATTATTGTTGCAGAACACGCAGTAGCGCAGGTTTTATTGATGAATTGATCTGCGAGTTTTCAGATCAATTGCACCTTCATTTTGATGATATGGGTGATGAGCAACGTTTTATTCCAGAAGCCGTTTTTGGGTCCTATGAAGCGGGGTCACATGTTTACGTATGTGGACCTAGTGGTTTTATGGACTGGGTCATTGGTAGCGCGAAAGAGCAAGGCTTCCCAAGTGAACAAGTGCATTTTGAATACTTTAATGCGGAAGTTGATAGCAGCGGTGCTGCATTTGAAGTTGTCGCTGCCCAAAGTGGCCAGTCCGTTATGGTAGAAGAGGGGCAGAGCATATCAGAAGCGCTGGCTGCAATCGGAATTAAGGTGGATATGTCATGTGAACAGGGTGTTTGTGGTACCTGTATTTGTGATGTGATTGAGGGAACGCCTGACCATAAAGACCATTTTTTGACGGAAGAAGAGCGCGAAGATAATGACCAAATTGTAGTTTGTTGCTCGCGAGCGAAGAGCGAGAAGCTCGTACTGGATATTTAGTTAGATTAGTTAGATGTAGGCCATAAATAACGTCGTTTTTTATGGCGGAAGAAACCTTTAAGCAAATAGCGATAGCTCATCACCATATGAGCTGAGCACCTGAAAGATAAAAATAATAGACGACACGGCCGATGTGTACGTTAATCCCAGGAGAATAAAGCATGAAAAAGGTATTAAAAACAGTTGCTGCTGGCATCCTTTTATCCGCAACAGCGACGATGGCAGCTGCGGAAACTAGATTGACACTGTCATCCTGGTTACCCCCAACTCATCCTATCGTTCGAGATATGATTGTGCCTTGGACGGAGCAGGTGAAGGAAGCAACCGAAGGGCGTGTCAGTATACATGTTTTGGCTAAAGGTCTAGGCCATCCTAAAATTCATTACGATATTGCTCGAGATGGCTTGGCCGATATTACATACAGTGTCCATGGCTATACACCGGGCCGCTTTTTGATGACTAAAGCGGTAGAGTTCCCTTTTGGTGGTGATAGCGCTGAAGCGTTGTCTGTTGCCTATTGGAGAATACATCAGAAGTACCTTTCAAAGGCGAAAGAACATAAAGATACGCAGCTTTTGAGTGTATTTACCCATGGTCCTGGTCTTATTCATAGTAGTAAAAAGCAAGTGACAACCGTAGATGACCTTAAGGGGCTGAAGCTGCGCGTTGGTGGCGGAGTCGTGAACAATGTAGCGTCATCTCTCGATGCTGTTCCTTTATTGAAACCGGCCTCTAAAAGCTATGAACTGCTATCTCATGGTGTAGCCGATGGCACTTTACTGCCAATGGAATCTATCATGGGGTTCAAAATTCAAGATCTGGTTAAGCACACAACGGTTGTGCCCGGTGGCCTTTATAATGTGAGCTTCTTCTTGGTTATGAATCGTGACCGTTTTGCTGATATTTCTAAAGCAGACCAAGATGCCATTATGCGTGTTTCTGGCGAAGCGTTTGCAAAGATGGCGGGGCAAGCTTGGGATAATGCTGATGCAGCGTCACTTAAAGCCTTGAAAGCAAATGGCAACGAGATCTCTGTAGCGGATGACGCTTTTATCGCGTCAGTTAAAGAGCGTACTTCTACTTTGCAAGGTGAATGGATCAAAGCCGCAGCTAAAAAAGGTGTTGATGGAGAAGCCGCGCTGAAAGAGCTTCATGAAATCATTGGTAACTATGCTGCCAAATAAGCTCGTCATCGAGAGTTGATCTATGAATTTTATTACATCTTTGCTGAAACCAAAGATGTGGGTATCTTCGCTCGAATTTTTATTTGAGCGAGTTCTTGCCTACACCGCAGCCTTAGTTATGTTCATCATGATGATCGTGACCTTGGTTGACGTTGTAGGTAGGGACCTGTTTTCAGCCCCTTTGCCTGGGGGCTTTGAAATTACAGAGCTGTTACTTGCATCGCTGATTTTTTTAGGGCTTCCAATGGTGACCGCAGAAAGTGCTCATGTTGATGTGGATCTATTGGATTCAACCGTTCCTGAATTTTTAAAACCTTTACAAAATATAGTGATTGGGCTGGTCAATGTTATCGCTTTTGGCGTGATGTCATGGATGCTTTGGAAATTGGCGTTACGGACTTATCAGTATGAGGATACAACAGCTGTATTAGAGATCCCTTTCGCAGGATTGGTTTTCCTAATGGCTATCTGTTGCACATTATCGACCATTGCATTGGTAGTTATGTTGCTCTTTAAACGTGGCAAAAAACTCTTCTCACATAGCGATTCTGGGAGCATCGAATAATTATGGAAATAAGTCTTATTGGCTTTGCCGCCTTGATGGTGATGATCTTTGCCCGTATCCCTTTAGGTGTTTCTATGGGGGGCGTGGGTGTTGTAGGTTTTGCTTATGTGCAGTTAGAGGAGTTTGGTAATCCAAGAGGGTGGGATGCGGCTTTTAGTATGGTGTCGCAAGTAGCCTTTGAGACGGGACTGTCTTACAGCTTGTCGGTCGTCCCATTGTTTATTCTTATGGGAAACTTTATCACTGAAGCGGGGCTGTCTGCTCAGCTTTATAGAGCCTCGCATGCCTTCCTAGGGCATTTTCGTGGGGGTTTGGCATTAGCGACTGTCGTGTCATGTGGTGCTTTTTCAGCGGTGTGCGGTAGTTCCATGGCCACCGCGGCAACAATGTCTAAAGTGGCTATGCCATCAATGAGGAAATATAACTATTCTGATGGTTTGGCGAGTGGCTCAATTGCGGCTGGGGGGACGCTGGGCATTCTTATTCCGCCTAGCGTGATTCTCGTTATATACGGGATTATGACTGAGACCGATATAGGTATGTTGTTTATTGCAGGGCTGCTGCCTGGTTTTTTAGGAATAGTACTTTACATGGCAGCGGTATCAGCAACTGTTCATCTGAAGCCAGAATCAGGGCCTGCGGTTGAAAAATCGAGTTGGGCTGAGCGTTTAAGTGCTTTTAAGCATGTTTGGACAATCTGTTTACTGTTTATAGTGGTGATGGGTGGCATCTATAGTGGTGTATTCACTCCGACGGAGGCCGCTGGTATTGGCGCATCTGGTGCGTTCTTTATTGCACTGCTACGTCGTAAATTAACCTTCAAAAGCTTAACTCATACCTTGGTGAGTTCGGTACGCACCACGGCGATGTTGTTCTTCTTGGTGATTGGCGCGGTACTTTTCTCCAACTTCATTAATTTGGCTGGATTGCCTGATTCGCTACGCGATATGGTGCTGGGACTGGATCTAAGCCCTGTATGGGTCATTTTAGCGATTATCGCTATTTATGTGGTCTTAGGTTGTGTCTTAGAAAGTATGTCTATGATTCTACTAACGGTGCCTGTTTTTTATCCCTTGATTCAAGCTATGGGGATGGATCTCGTTTGGTTTGGGATTCTTGTCGTTGTAGTGACGGAAATAAGTTTGATAACACCACCTGTCGGGTTAAACGTTTTCGTGCTTAAGACGGTTCTTCCAGATGTGAAATTAAGTACCATCTTTAAAGGTGTAACACCTTTTTGGATCGCCGATATTATTCGTTTGGTTCTAATCGCAACAATTCCGGCTATTTCACTGGCCTTGCCGAGTATGGTGGGCTAATTCAACAGAAAGCAAGTGCTTAGCCCCCGTATACTTAGTGTTTCGAGGGGCTCTTTTTTACAGGCTTGTGTTGAAATACTTTTACCCATGAGGATTTAATCAATGATCCCTGAGATAGATACAATTCTATACGCGTCGGATTTAGGAGTGAGCTCTCGATCTGCTTTTTTAATGGCTGCTAAAGAAGCTTATCACCACAATGCACGTCTTGTGTTTCTTAATATCGTAGAGCCGGCTAATAGCACCACTGAAACAATGCTAGATAGTTTTATGGAAGAGGGGGCTGTCGAACAGATGAGGGCGCAAGGTATTGAAAAGATTAAATACTTGATGCAATCGCACCTTGATGCATTTAATCAAAAGGACCTGAAAGACAAAATTCCATTGCAGCATGAACCGATCACGCGTGTTGAGGAAGGGCCTGCTGCTGAAACGATCATTAAGGTAGCTGATGATATTAAAGCCGATATGATCATTATGGGGACAAGAACTCGAACCCATTCTGCCTTAGGTCGATTCTTTGTCGGTTCAACTGCTCAGAGCGTGATGCAGCTGACGAATAGACCGGTTCTTATTGTACCTTTGCCTGAAGACTGAAGTAGGCAAACTCATTCCGGCCAAAATGTCATGTGCCGGTACAAATATAACTAGCTAGAAACTCTGCTCATTAGTCGAAAAACTGATGCGGGATTGTTGTGCCTGATCGTTGCGCCTAAAAAACAGAGTTATGTCAGTAAACTTGATTAAATAGGTGTTAATATGAATGATACTAGTTTCGATGTTAAGGATTTTAGGCGCGCGTTATCGCAGTTTCCTACAGGGGTTACCGTTATCACAACCGTTGATGATAGAGGGGAACCTATAGGTGTAACCGCCAGTAGCTTCAATTCTGTTTCAATAGATCCAGCACTCGTACTTTGGAGTATTGATAAAGGCGCGCATAGTTTAAATGCGTTTGAGAATGCAGAGTACTTTGCGGTCAATGTGTTAAGTCGTGATCAAGTGGGTACGTCTAATAACTTTGCGAGCCGAGGCGAAGATAAATTCGCTAATGCGGCATACTCTCTTGGTTTAGGTGGCTCACCTGTCCTTGATGATTATGCTGCTCAGTTTGAATGTAAAACATGGGCAGTCTACGATGGCGGCGATCATCTGATTCTCGTGGGCGAAGTACAGGAATACCGCTATAGAAACGCTGCAGAACCATTGGTTTTCGCTCGGGGAAGTTACGCGATTTCCTCAGCACACCCTGCGATCTCTAAGCCTAGTGAGTGTAGCGATAATGGTGAATTTGTCGGAGACTATTTGCTTTATCTTCTGCGCGAAACTTATAACCGCTATAGCCAAGAGCTGTATCCAAAACTGCATCAGGTTGGTGGCGTTACCCCGGAAGAATGGCGAGTATTGGCTATTTTGGCAGATCGTGCAGAGATTGATTTTGAAACGCTAGCCCCTCTTGTTATGCAGCCTTTGGAGGCTTTAAGAGAAACGGTTGAGTGGATGGAAAATAAAGCATTATTGAATGTAAAGGACAACGAGGTTTCACTCACTCAAGACGGTGTTGCACTTGCTGAGAAGCTGCTAACGCTAGCAAAATCTCATGAGGCTGAAGCGATGTCAGCTTTGTCTCAAGAGCAGTCTGAACTGTTAAAGTCCAGTCTGCGCTCAATTATTAATAATCAAACTTAGGAAAATTAATGAACAGTGCTGGTAACCATGTTTTTAGCTCTAACCTGCTATTGAATAGCGGAGGAGATAATTTATGAGTGATCATCAGACAAAATCAGGGATAGGTTTCACTGAGTTTGTGGCAATGATGGCTTTCGTTACTTGTTTTGTTGCGATGGCCATCGATCTTATGTTGCCTGCACTAGCGAATATAGGTACAGATCTGAATGTTGAGCGAGCCAATGATACACAGTTGATTATCACAACTGTGTTTTTGGGGGTTGCGGTCGGACAGATTTTATATGGCCCTTTGTCCGATGTTGTTGGTCGTAAGCCTTCTATCTATCTAGGTTTTTCTATATTTATTATTGGGACCTTAATTTGTCTTTTTGCTACCAGCTTAGAGATGATGTTACTCGGTCGTCTTTTTCAAGGGTTAGGTGCGGCCGGTCCCCGGATTGTTACAATTGCTATTGTCCGCGATAAGCATAAAGGGCCTCAGATGGCACGGGTGATGTCATTAATAATGACAGTCTTTATTTTAGTGCCAGTGATCGCGCCAATTATTGGGCAAGGAATACTGCTGATATCAGGCTGGAGGGCCATTTTTGCGTTTTTGTTGCTCATGGCTCTCTTTATTCTGTTTTGGTTTGGGTTTCGTTTGCCTGAAACATTGCCCGCATCACAACGAAATCAGTTCACCATCAAAGCACTTATCAATAGCTCTAAGGAAGTCGTCGCAAACAAAAAATCGATGGCTTATGTTATTTCTCTTGGTTTAGTTTTTGGGGCTTTCCTTGGTTTTTTAAGTACTGTTCAGCAAGTTCTACAAGAACTCTATCAGCTTGGAACTGCATTCCCCTTTTATTTTGCGGTGCTTGCAGCAGGTATTGGGGCGTCGAACTTCCTTAATTCAAAGTTGGTGACACGGTTTGGTATGAAGCCCCTAGTGATGGGGGCTCAAGCTGGTACATCTCTGTTATCTTTATCTGCTTTGATCTCCTGCTTTTGGCTTGGGGTCGTACCCCCTTTGTGGTTTGTAATGGGCTATTTTATGGTTTTGTTGATGGGGATTGGGTTGTTGTTTGGTAATTTGAACGCTCTCTCTATGGAGCCTTTTGGACATATCGCAGGTCTGGCTTCGAGTTTTGTCGGTGTGGTTTCAACCTTAATAGCGGTTTCTTTAGGAATGATTGTGGGGCAGGCGTTTAATAATACGTTGATCCCATTGATATTGGGCTTTATCGTATTGCCAGGGATCGCTTTTCTAATTACTAGATGGGCGGCACAGCAACCTTGTAGTTAGCTGTTTTGTGGTCTTGAGCGATGTCTTAGATAAGTGCTTTTTAGAAAAGTAATGTGATTTTGTGATTTGGAGTTTTATATGGACCGCTATTTAGATGATTTTACCGTTGGAGAGGTCTTTAAGGCACCAGGATATACATTGAGTGAGGGGCAGATCTTAGACTATGCCTTAACTTATGATCCACAACCTTTTCATATTGATGCGCAAGCAGGGGCTGAAAGTCCTTATGGCGGCGTCATCGCGAGTGGTTTTCAGACCATGTCACTTTGTTTTCGTATGATGATTCAAACGCGTATTTTTGAGACGGTTAGTATGGGGGGGCCAGGGCTTGATGAAGTGCGCTTTCTCGCACCTGTAAGGCCGGGTGATACCATCACTACTGAACTAGAAGTGCATTCGATTACTCCCTCTCGTTCAAAGCCTGATCGAGGCATTTTAAAGATTTATTGCAAAGGGTTTAATCAACACCGTGATCAAGTACTTAGTTTTATTGTCATTATGATGGGACGCAGAGCTGAAGGACTTGAGTAGCAGATGGGTTGATAAGGTTTAAAAAATGGACACACTAAGTCCGTTTAAATAATTGACCAGTAAGTGTGTCCTAGGAGTGCCAGCAAGAAGCATAGGAGCTGGCGGGGTACTGCATCATTAAAGCAGTTAAAAAGGGGAAGCGTTTACTCAGCTACTATGTCAAGTAACTGAGTAAAGCTGAGTGCTGTTCGATCTCTCAATGTAATCAGGGCTTAACCTAGCTTTTCCATAAGAGATTTCAGGCTGGCTTTAAGTTGTTCTGACTGGTCGCCTGATAGTTGGCCTAATAGATTAGCTTCTTCAGCAAGCGCTAATGCTTGCATTTTAGCACCTACGTCGGCACCTTTAGATGTGATTTTAAGGGTGTCAGTGTCTTGATACTCAACGAGCCCTTTATCAGCCATCCAATCTGCTGTTTCGCGTAAGGCTACATTAGGCTGCATTACCATACCTGCTAGTTCACTCATCTTAATCGCAGGACAGTTGATCATGCGGGCAAGAATACGCCACTCTTCAGGTGTTACGTCGCACTCATTTTTTAATTTTGGATAGAGGTCTGCGCTAAAACGTTGGTAGGTTTCGCGTAGTAGATAAAGAAGGTAATCGCCAACGAAGTCACCTTCGCACGCTTTGTTTTCATTGGTTGCAGATGATTTAACCATCTCAGGATGTTGAGCAGAAACCGCATAGCTACCACGAGCAAAAACAAGAGGCTCTGCACCGTCGTTATAGCGGTAATTCATGACTTCACCCACTAGAATTAAGTGGTCACCGCCTTCGTATACTGCCCACGTTTTACATTCAAATTGTGCTGCGTAGTCATCTAAAATTGGCGCGCCACCCAAACCAGCAGAATAGTCAGCGTTAGCAAATTTGTCTTCGCCACGGCTGGCAAAATTATTTGATGTGCTTACTTGATCTCGATTTAAAACGTTAACAGCAAAATGCTCTGCATTTTCAAAAGTGCTTAGGCTGTGAGCGCCTTTATCAATGCTCCAGAGTACAAGCGTTGGATCCATTGAAACAGAGTTAAAGCTGCTTGCCGTTACACCAACCGGGTTTCCTTCAGCATCCAGAGCGGTAATAACCGTTACGCCAGTTGGGAACTGTGATAACGCACGGCGGAAATCTTTAGCATCGAAATCTGTCTGAGACATTGAAGGTCACCTTTTAATAGTTCGAGATCATTGTAATTATTCTAGTTTCCGAGCGTCTTAAATGTCGGAAACTTCATATGTTAACTAATTATAGAAGTACTATTCATAGTTAACATATATTTTTCATGGCTTTGTTTGTACTTTTCATGATCTATTTATTTGTTGGTTTTTGGTTTTCTTGATCTTGTTTGTTTTTAACTCATTGATAATTAGTGCTATTTTTTGTTTTCTCTGTATTCGGTTGCCGTGACACCTGCATTTCTGCGAAAGAATCGGGCGAAATAAGCAGGGTCTTTAAAGCCTAGTTGATAGCTGATTTCAGTAATAGGGGAGGTTGAGAATGTTAACAGTCTCCGAGCTTCTTGCATTAAGCGATCCATAATAAGGCGTTTAGAAGGTAGACCGGCTAAGCGACGGCATATTTCATTAAGGCGTGCCTCGGTAACGCTAATGATTTCGGAGTATTGGCTCAGAGTTAAGTGCTCACGGTAATGGCTTTCTATCAGTTCATTGAAGCGATGAAAGATGCGGACATCTTCCTTACGTGTTTTTTGTTGTGGCTGTTTTTGATCGGATAGTCGGGTAATATCAATTAATACTAATTGCAGAAGCGCTTTCAATGCCAGCCTATGCTCTAGGCTCGTATAGTCATTCTCATCGGCCATTAAACTGAGTAGATGCAGCATACGTTCTGCTGTTGGATCTTTTTGAGGTGATAAAGCAACGCAAAGGGGGCTATTAATAAAGCTATTGCTAGTCCAGCCTGCCGGCACCATTTTGCCAAGTAATTCCCAAACTAGCTGTTGTCTGGCCGTTATTACGTGTCCCTTAGCATTATTATCGGTGACGAATGCGTGTGGGACGGTAGGTGGGGTCAGAAAGAACATGGGTCCCTTAACGATATAGCTGGTTTCATCTAGATGAACACGAACAGTCCCATTCAGAATGACATGGATTTGATAAAAGCGATCATGATGATGGACAGGCATGTTACGACCAAAAAAATCTGCCAGTTTCTCTAAATGCTCGTAGTGTATTTCTGCATCAACATAATGTTGATCGTAAGCGTGCCCTATATCGATATTTGGAATATCGTCAGTGATGGAGGCGCTTTGGTCTAGCGGTGTTGAATCGCTGCTCATCTACTCTCACCTATCGTTGTTGCCTTATTAATAGAGACTCATTGTATTTTAGTTAATATTTGAACTATTTAAAGAATTATTCTTCCCTTTGTGCAAATGCGTTAAGGGCCTAGAGTGAGGGTTAAATATATAGCTCTTTAAAATCAATAAGTTAATATTTATTTTGTTTGTTTTTAGGGTGTTTTTTGTGCATTATGCTTTATATGTTAACTATCAAAAGTACAAGTAAGGCTGTGAAAGATCCATTTTATTCTGCGTGCTTGTGAACAATAATGTAATCATCGCAGAGGCAATGAGTTCAGCTGTTTATTATGTACTGAGCTACTCGCTGCCAGACTAAAACAAAAATGAAGAAGGTAAAGAGCAATGGAAAGACCAAATCCAATGTTAGATGAACTGAAGAAGATTCTACCTACGATCGCTGCAAATGCAGTAGAAGCTGAGAAGCTACGTAAAGTGCCTGATGAAAATATTCGTCTTCTAAAGTCTATCAATCTGCACCGCGCTCTACAGCCGAAAGCATATGGCGGTTTAGAACTTTCTTTACCACAAGTGACTGATTGTGTTGCTGCATTAGCTGGTGCTTGTGGCGGTACTGCTTGGGCATTTAGTTTGTTAATTACGCATAGCCACCAGATGGCGATGTTCTCTAAAGAAGCGCAAGCTGAATTTTGGGGCGAAAACCCAGATGCAACAGCCAGTAGCTCTATCGCTCCTTTTGGTAAGACAGAAGAGTGTGAAGGCGGTGTTATCTTTAATGGTGATATGCGTTGGAGCTCTGGTTGCGATCATGCGGAGTGGGCCATTCTTGGTTTCCTTCGCCCGAATGCTGAGACAGGCGAAAAAGATTATTGCTTTGGTGTTGTACCTAGCTCTGATTATGAAATTGAAGATGATTGGTTCTCTGCAGGCATGAAGCCTTCCGGTACTAAGACGCTTAAGATTAACGAGAATACATTTATTCCTGAGCATCGCATTGAAAAAGCAAAAGCGATGATGACGGGTGAGTCTTCTGGTTTTGGTTTGTACCCAGATAGTAAAATCTTCTACGCACCTTACCGCCCATATTTTGCTTGTGGTTTCGCTGCGATGGCACTTGGTATTGCTGAGCGTATGTTGGTTGTTTACAAAGAGATGACCAAAAACCGTACCCGCGCATATACGTTGGCAAGCAGTGGTAAAGAGATTCCACCAATCATGCGTTTGGCTGAATCTACTCATCAGGTGATGGCCGCTCGTGCGTTGATGGAAAAAACCTGGGATGAGCATAAAGAGTTTGGAGAGCAGAAACGTTATCCAAATGATGAAGAGCTAGCATTCTGGCGCACAAACCAAGCGTATGCGGTTAAAATGTGCTGTGAAGCAGTTAATCGTTTGTTTGAAGTGGCAGGTGGTAGTACTTGGATCCACGACAACGAAATTCAGCGTTTATGGCGTGATTGCAACATGACAGCTGCTCATGCTTACACAGATTATGATGTATGTAAGCAGGTACTTGGTAGATCTATCATGGGCATGGATCCGGATCCTACAATGGTATAAACCATGCGCTAAGCTTAGTTATAAAAAACCCGCGTATATCGCGGGTTTTTTTTAGGCTGTTGTGATCAATGCTTGAGCGCTTTGGAGCTATAGGAAGTATCTGAATGAGGAACGATAGGAGTAAAGTCGATAGTTTTTTCTTGATTAAAGTTAATATATTAACTAAATTGTTCGAGCGTTTTTCAGGAAATTAAGACAAGAAACGCTTTCTTGCACCACTATTAAATGGAGATTATGCCCTAGCCATGCATGATTTAACGTATATATTATCGCTGACTAGTCCTACCTTTATCTTGATTGCGATGGGATATATTTCAGTTAGGAGCGGGTTTTTACAAAAAGACAATGTACGTACATTGGCTTGGTTTGTGATTAATTTTGGTTTACCTGCTGCTCTTTTTAGGGCGCTTAGTTCTCGCTCTTTTCAGGATATTCTTCATTATGATTATCTGCTGATATTCGGCTTGGGGTCGTTTCTGTCCTTTATGCTCCTGTTTGTGGTTGCCAAACTGAGGACTAAATCCCTTACAGAGTGCGCGATGTTTGGCTTAGGTGGAAGTATTTCAAATAGTTTGATGGTTGGTTATCCCATTATCATGCAGCTATTTGGTGAGGCTGCATTAGTACCGTTTGCTTTGACCTTGATTATCGAAAATTTCTTTATTTTACCCTTAGCGCTGGCGCTGGCTGATACCGGTAGGCATGAGGGCAGTAGTTTCTTTAAAGCGTTGGCGAAGTCACTTCCTCTGCTGCTTAAAAACCCAATTATTGTATCGATAGGCTTAGGTATTTTAAGTGCGGCGACTTCTGTTCATCCCCCTCAGTTTGTAGGGCGTGTGATTGATATGCTCGCTGTGACGGTGGGAGGTGTGGCCTTGTTTACTATTGGGGGTATGTTAGTCGGTTTACAACCAAAGGGGATGGTGACTGATCTATCGTCTATAGTGGTGGGTAAGCTGGTCATGCATCCATTATCCGTTTTCTTGATGATTCTATTATTCCCGCCAATGTCACCTCTGTTTCAGTCAGTAGCGATTATTTTGGCTTGTATGCCGATGTTTAGTATCTATGCGGTCATCGGTATGCGCTATAACCTTGGTGGCCTATGTTCGGCGGTTTTATTGCCAGCCACGCTGCTTTCCTTCGTATCTATTAATATCGTTATCTGGTTGTTAGATGTCGGTGCCTAGTGCTTCGCTACGGCAAAAAAAAGTGGTAGTTATAAAAATAGTTAACTTGTTAAGTAAGTTTGAATCGGGTAGTCTAGAAGGCATTAATGTAATGCTTAAACATATTGTTAAGTTGATCGGTTTTGTTAAGAGAAATGCGCTAATAAAACCAGATCCTATCTTGCTGGGTTTTACTACCCACCGTGATTTTAAGAAGAGATTGCTATGAAACTAGAGTTGAATGATTCCAGTCTGTTGCAGACACAAGCTTTTATAAATGGTGAGTGGGTTGATGGTGACAAAGGTGAAACCTTTGCTGTAACAAATCCTGCGACCGGTGATGTACTTGCTGATGTGGCTAGTGTTGGTCAAGCAGAAACCGCACGTGCTATTGATGCCGCCGAAACGGCAATGCAATCTTGGAAAGCGTTACCGCCTGCTAAGCGTTCGGAAGTGCTAGAGAATTGGCATGCTCTGATCATTGAAAATATTGACGATCTCGCTGCTATTATGACAATTGAGCAGGGTAAGCCTCTTTTCGAATCCAAAGGTGAGGTGATGTATGGTGCATCTTACCTAAAATGGTTTGCAGAAGAGGGTAAGCGTATTTACGGCGATGTACTTCCTTCCTCAGCGGATCGTCGTAGTATCGTTATTCGTCAGCCTGTAGGGGTTGTAGCGGCTATTACTCCTTGGAATTTTCCAAATGCGATGATCACTCGTAAAGCGGCGCCTGCATTAGCCGCTGGCTGTGCTATCGTTTTAAAGCCTGCGGCAGAAACGCCACTATCAGCCTTGGCCCTAGTTGAGTTAGCAAAACGCGCAGGTTTACCTGATGGTTTATTTAGCGTATTGCCGAGTGCTGATGCTCCTGCTGTTGGCGGTGAAATGACATCTAACGTCAAAGTTAAAAAAGTGACTTTCACGGGTTCTACCCCTGTCGGCAAACTGTTAATGAAACAGTGTGCGGATACAGTAAAACGTACCTCCATGGAGCTGGGCGGCAATGCGCCAGTGATTATCTTTGATGATGCTGATCTAGATGAAGCGGTGAAAGGGGCCTTGATCTCTAAATATCGCAATTCAGGTCAAACTTGTATCTGCGCTAACCGCCTATTAGTACAGGAAGGTATCTACGATGCATTTGTTGAAAAATTCGCAGCGGCTGTCAAAGAGTTTAAATTGGGCTATGGCTTCGACGGTGATACAACACACGGTCCTGTTATCACCGCTAAAGCATTAACTGATATCGATAACAAAGTTCGCAATGCAGTCGAACAAGGTGCGAATGTTGTGATTGGTGGTAAGCCATCTGAGTTAGGTCATGGTTTTTATGAGCCAACTATTCTGACCGATGTTAACGATAAAATGAGCGTTTTCCGCGAAGAAATTTTCGGCCCTGTTGCGCCAGTCTTTAAGTTTTCGAACGAAGACGAAGCGATATCAATGGCGAACGATACAGAGTTTGGTTTAGCTGCATATGTCTATACACAGAACATGGGACGTATCTGGCGTGTTTCTGAAGGTATCGAATATGGCATGGTGGGCGTGAATGAGACCGCTATTAGCTCTGAGGTAATCCCGTTTGGCGGTGTGAAAGAGTCGGGTCAAGGGCGTGAAGGTTCCAAGTACGGATTGGATGATTACTTAGAGACGAAATATATCTGCATGGGTGGCCTTTAAGTCCGTGTAGATAGTTGAATACGATTAGTTGTATGTGCTCTTATGAGGTCTCCGCTAGGAGGCCTCTTTTTTTAAAAGCTCATAAAATACGGCGCTAATTCTGAAGCCTAATATTAGCTAGACCGTCTTAAGCTTATCATCGTAGGGAGTAATATGACGTTCTTTCAGTGCGGCAATGCAAGGCTCGCATTGGGGGTTATCCCTACCTAGGCTTTCCCATTCCTGTTCAGTCATTTCTGTATCGAAACTTAGATAACGTTTCAGACACTGTAGACAAGAACTGAGTTCCGTTCGGTTCTCTTTCATAACTATCCCCATAAATAGCGGACCCTGTGATTTGTATGGGTGTAAATAAACCTAGAGCACCTAACAGATAGACTAATAAAAAAAGTTATAGACATTTATTCTTTATTAACCAATAGGTTATTTTAAATACAATGAACTCTATTAGTAGCTACTGATATTGATAGATGTTTTTTATTGAGTGTTTGTTAAAATACTTAGAATCATTGTGGGTTTATCTGTAGGACTCCCCGTTCTTAAGTTGTATGAAGTATCTGATCAAATCTAATAAAACCTCTGCCGGTGCGTCAAAGCGTTTCTGGACATTATGGCTTCCTTTGACTCTTGTAGGGTCACTGGCCATATACTTTGCTTTTTTTCTGATTGAGAAAGTAGTGGCCGAGCGACTGGACGCTAGTGTGGATTCTTCCTCGCGTCTAGTGCAAGCACAGCTAGGTCGTAGCCTTGAAATGGCACGCATTGATTTGGAGTTTATAACTAAAAGTCAGCTGGTGACGGAGTTTTTGCAATCTCCTAATGATGAGCGGCAGGCTTATCTCGATTCTTTTTTTCATACGATGTCGGCAACCTATGGTCGTTATGATCAGATACGATTGTTATCCCGTGAAGGTCAGGAGCTTTCACGGGTTAACTATAATGCCGGAAGCCCTGTGGTTGTGACAGGTTATGATCTTCAGAACAAATCAGAACGTTATTATTTTAAGGAAGCTCTTTTAAAGTCTAGCGATGAGATTTATATCTCACGCTTAGATCTCAATATTGAGCAAGGAGTCATCGAACTGCCCTTGAAACCAGTCATTCGTTTGGCGAAGGCGGTTTATGATGAGAGCAATACGCTTATAGGAGTGGTGGTCCTGAATTTTCTGGCGGGTGATCTGCTAGATGATTTCAGGAATATAGTTAAGCACCTTCCTGGTGAAAAAATGCTTTTGAATAGCAGCGGTTATTGGCTATCTAGTGAGGTCCGCTCTAGAGAGTGGGGCTTTATGCTTGATAGTGGCATTCGCTTTAGTCAGCAGTCTCCTGATATCTGGCGCCAGATGAATCAGACTCAGGCTGGGATCGTTGAATCTGAGCAAGGGCGCTTCAATTTTTATACGATTGCTCCTTCAGACGTATTGAGAAACAGCGGCTTAGGTGAATGGAAATTCGTCGTTGTGAATACACAGCATAGAATAGGCATGCCATTTCTAAGTGAACATTTGGCTTATCTCTATCCTTTGATGCTGGCATATCTATTTAGTAGCGGTTTGCTTTGGTTATGGGCTCGGGCAGATTCTGGTCGTGAAGTAGCGGAAAAGGAGCTGTTGGCACTGAACCGTTTACTGGAGAAAAAGGTTGAAAAGCGTACAGCAGAGCTTGATGCAACCAAAGATGCGGCTATTTTGAGTCTGGCTACGCTGGCTGAAACTAGGGATAACGAAACGGGCCAGCATATCTTTAGGACCCAGCATTATGTGAAAGTACTGGCCGAAGCACTTTTACATCACCCTGAATTTGAGGGTCAGCTGGATGATAACTTAATTCAGCGTATCTATAAGTCAGCACCCTTACACGATATTGGTAAAGTGGGCATTCCTGATCATATCCTGCTGAAGAAAGGGCGTTTGAACGAAGCTGAACAATGCATTATGCAAGCGCATACGACACTGGGTAGTGATGCTATAGAAGAAGCCATCAATTCCCTGTCTAGTCGCCTCTCGCTGGAGGCGAGTGGTACCTTCCTGCACTGTGCAAGGGATATTGCGCACTATCACCATGAGCGTTGGGATGGACAAGGGTATCCCAAAGGTCTGGTAGGTGAAACGATTCCGCTGCCGGCACGCCTTATGGCAGTGGCTGATGTTTATGATGCGTTGGTGACTCAGCGTATTTATAAGAAAGCGTATACAAAATCTGAAACAGAACACATCATTTTGCATATGAGTGAAGGTCAATTTGATCCACGTCTATTATGTGCTTTTGATAATGTTAAAGATAAGTTTTGGGATATTAAAAATCAGTTTGCTGATTAATTAGCTATTGATGAAAGCTTAAGTAACTGATTGCATGAGGTATGCGTGTTGATAGTTATACCGGTGTTTTTGCAGCTGAGTTCGAGCCACGATGGGTTCAAGATCTGCAAGATTAGCTGTAGGCTAATAGCATCTAAAAGCGCCTTTGTTAGGTGCTTTTTTATAAATTAACTTTTTAATACATTAATAATAACAATTTAAGTTGCTGAATGATCATAGTAAAGAATGTCACCTTCGATGATGAGAGCTCAAAGCTGGTGGGGGCAATCCGCCATGACGTGTTTATTCGCGAACAAGGTATAGATCCTGAGTTGGAGTTTGATGGCTTAGACGATAGGGCTGTTCACGCGCTTGTTTATGCCAATGGGGTCCCAGTCGCTACCGGCCGAATTTTAGATGACGGTCATATAGGTAGAATCGCTGTTTTAATAGAATATAGAGGCGAGGGGTTAGGTGAGAAGGTTGTCTTATCCTTGATTAATAAGGCGGAGGAAAAAGGTTGTTCGCGTGTGTATTTAGGGTCTCAGACTCAAGCGACTAATTTTTATCTTAAGCTAGGTTTTTCCCCCTATGGTAGTGAATTTATGGAAGCGGGTATTCCTCACATATGGATGGAGCGCTTGCTTACATAATTTCTTGATCAATTAGGGGGCGCTTAGCTAATAATCGAATACTTTGAGCTTTGAGAAAGGTGAGAAAAGTATCTGTAGTAACTTTGTTTATAAAAAACTAAGCCGGCTGACATATCTATATTTTGTCTGATGCTAGGTTTAGGAAGCGGGACTGTATAAGCTCGGACTTGGGGATAGGTTTAGAAAATAGAAATCCCTGTATGTTGGTGCAGTGAAGTTCATGTTCCACAAACTGGAGTTGCTCTTCGGTCTCGACACCTTCGGCTAACAGTTTTAATCCCATGCCTTTCGCCATTCCTGAAATAGCCATAACAATATGTTGATCGTCTTTGTTTTTAGGTAAGCCTTTAATGAACTGTTTATCGATTTTAATTGTATCGATCGGTAGTTGTTTTAAATAGGT
This sequence comes from Neptuniibacter victor, assembly GCA_027943745.1. Lineage (GTDB taxonomy): Bacteria > Pseudomonadota > Gammaproteobacteria > Pseudomonadales > Balneatricaceae > Neptuniibacter > Neptuniibacter victor. The sequence goes on from AP025763.1 coordinate 1,366,501, forward strand.
TAAAGAGGAGTAGCCTGTACCAAAATCATCGATCGCGATAGTAACACCCATTTTTCGAATGTCTTGCAGTGCGGCTTTGGCAAACTCAAAATCATTAAAAATAGCAGTCTCGGTTATTTCTACTTCTAAACAGGAGCCCTGCATTCCATGTTTATCGAGCTCTCGCTTGATAATGGAAGCAATATCTTGACGTTTAAACTGATAAGCTGAGATGTTAATCGCAATTTTTTGGATATGATGATCCATCTCGCGGAGCGAGGTGTAGTCCCTACAGGCTTGTTGAATAACCCATGCGCCAATTTCGTCGATCATACCGCTTGATTCTGCGATAGGAATGAACTCATCGGGCAATACATCCCCAAGTGTATCGTTTTTCCAGCGTATTAGTGCTTCCAATGAAACTTCTTGGGTATCGAGTTTTACTTGAGGTTGATAATGAAGAGTGAATTCATCCCTAGTAATCGCTCCGCGCAGATGATTCTCTACTAATTGATTCTGTTCAATTTCAAGATTCATCTGTTTTTGGAAAAAGCTAAACGTGTTTTTTCCTTTCTGTTTTGCATGATACATGGCGTGATCAGCACACATAATAAGGGTTTCAGCATTATTGCCATCTTTGGGGTAAATACTAATGCCTATGCTTCCTGACGTATGGATAAGGTTTCCTTCGATATCATAAGGTTTCGCTAATTCTGCATTTAGGCGATTTATGATCTTGGGGACGTTAATGATGACATCAGTATCAGATAGGTGGGGTAATAGGATGGTAAATTCATCTCCCCCCATCCGAGCAATAGAATCTTGGTTTCTAAGGCAACCTTGCATTCTATTGGCTGCTTTTTGGAGGATAATATCCCCTGTCACATGGCCAAAACTATCGTTGGCCGCTTTAAAACCATCTAAATCTATATAGACGATTGCAGCCATTCTGCTAGATCGTTCGGATTCAGCAATGAGCTGAGTAAGGCGATCATTAAACAGCGTTCTATTGGGAATATCAGTTAAAGCATCATAGTAGGCTAAGTGTTCTATTCGATTTTCAGCTTCGACTCGATCAGTGACATTATTTTGGATGCCGACAAAGTGAGTGGTGGTGCCTGTGTCATCTTGGATAATGGATAGAGTGAATTCATTCCAGAATTGCGTACCATCTTTGCGCGTGTTTTTTAGCACAACGCTGCATGCTTCTTTCTGATGTATTGCTCTTCGTAAGATCTCTAGCCCTTCTTGTTCTTTGCTATTTTTACTGAATATACGTGGTGATACCCCGATAAGTTCGGATTTTTGATACCCCGTTAGTGCCGATACGGCGGGGTTTACATAGAGAATTGGATAACCTTCTGATTGAGCGTCACTAATAATAATCCCATTGTTAACAGATTCAACGGCCATGAAAAGTTGTGTTAGCTTGAGCTCTCTTGCCTTCTTCTCTGTTATATCAACACAAAGTGTCCCTAGCCACTCAAGATGGTTCTTGTGATTGAAGATAGGGAAAATAGTTGTTTCAAAATGCTTTGTCTCATTGGTAAATGTTAAATGCTCTTCTAATGTGATGGGTATTTGTTCGGAGACAACTTTTTGTTGTGAGGTTATTCTATTTTCCAATACTTGTTCATGGATTTGGCCGTTTAAATAGGGGGATAGATAGGACTGTTTGTAGGCTTCGTTTTGAACCAGTTTTTCATCGTTCAGTCCTTTAAGGCTAAGTCCAACTGGGAGGTGGTTCACAACTACCTTAAGTAGCCGGTCCCTATCATGTAGCGAATCGAGCATCTCATTAAGTGATGTACCAAGAAGGCCTATCTCGTCTCGTGAAAGTTGTTCTGTTCTAGCACTAGAATCCCCGGATCTCTGCGCAATAATTGTATTTGAGATAGCCCTGATTGGATTAATGATTGATTTATACACCGTTGCTATCGATAGCAATAGCATAAGCAAAATGCCACCGGACATCGCCATTATATGGTTCGCAAGGGTGGTATTGGCGACTGTTTCGAACTCTTGCCAGTTGAAGCGAAGATACAAAATACCTTCATAGCCATCCGCTGGAAGGGTGTATGCAAGATCACTGCTCATCTGGGGCGGTAGTTTTAATGTATGCGGTGCCGTAATGAGAGTTTGTTCGACATGGTGAAAGTTTTTAAAGGGTGAAATTACAATGAGGTCACCATTCGTATGTGTGAACTGCCCGAAAATATGTTTTTTAGAACTGATATCAAGCAGTTTCAGCATATCAACGGTATGGGCATCAAGATCCGCATTAGGCTGAGTACTGGATGCCCAAATAATGGTTGGGTTAAGCGTTGCTAGGGTGATGCCATGGACGCCTGATGTATGCAGCGTGATCTCTTCTAAGGCTAAGCGTAGGTCCTGATAGTTTGGGTTAATCTCGCCAGCCGCTCGAATGGTTGTTGTCATCAATTCGGCACGTTTAACCATTTGAGATCTGAGATCGGGCAGCAGACTCATGTAAGTAAGCAGTGCTGATAAGATGATTAGAAGGGCAGCACCTGCGATGACTGGAAAAAGAAATTTTCTCTGCAAAGACTCTCTCAAACTATGTGCCTCTATATGGCTAGTAAACAGGGTCGCCTAAAGATAAGCTTATTGTACAATGTTTCTTAATGAGAAAAGGTTTTTTTCTATTCAGTAGACTGTTATTGAATCATTGTTATGTAAATGCCTATTTAGTTGGAGCTCCTATTGTCATGTTACGCATCATAAAAGCTTTTATCTGTAGTTTGATTATTTGTAGTTCTCCAGTTGTTGCGCTGGCTTCAGACGATGAGATTAGAATTGCCTTAGACGATCTACCCGGTATCGATATGTTGCCAATCTTGGTAGCGGTAGAGAGGGCCAAAGAGAGGGGATTGAAGATTAAGGTTAGTTATATGCTCTCTGAGGGCATGGCGATGCGAACTATTATGAATAAGCAAGCAGATATCGGTATGGGTACCCCGTATAAAACCATACAGGAAACCCAGGCGCCCATTCGGATGTTCTATCAGTTAAATAAGTTACGTTTCCACCCCGTGGTCAACGCGACTAAATTTAATGCTTGGAGTGAACTCGATGGAATCGATATGTATTCACATGGTTCGGGGTCTGGTACCGAGGCTATTATGAATATGATGGCTAAGAAGCACGGTATTTCTTATCGTAAAATGTTTTATCTGCCAGGATCCGGAGTGAGGGCAAATGCGATGATCAATGGCCGCATAAACGCGACGGTAGTTGATACTGAGCGTAAAAATATGCTGCTTTCTATGCCCAGTGGCATATTCAAGCGTTTGCCAATGGAAGAGGTTAATGCTTCTGATGAGGCGCTTTATGCTCATCAGTCCTTTATCAAGTCTAATCAGAAAGAGCTTAAAGTATTGATTCAGGAGCTCGTGTTTGTATGGCAAGCGATGGTTGAAAACTCTCAATATGTGTCGGAGCAAAGCATTAAATATGGTTTAGTAGGGAAGCATAGGCCACAAGAGATTGATCAGTATTATGATGAAATGGTTAGTGAGGGAGCATTTCCCATCGATGGCGGGCTGAAAGAAGCCTTTAATGCAGACGCCTTTTTTTATAGTTTTTCTGGTACCTTGAAAGGTGAGCAAGATAGTCATCGTTTGGGTGATTATTGGGACTTCTCTCTCCTGAAAGATGTAATGACTAAGGGAGCGGATAGGCACTAGGGGATCTTTAAACTCACCCCCTAGTTTCAGCAAAATGCGATGATTGAGTTAGGCTTTAGCGTTTACTTTCTGTTGTGCTTCAGATTTTATTTGGCGTTTTATCCAAGCATCAACATTTGGGAAGCGTTTGAAGTCGTAGCCTACTAATTTAGCCCACGAAAGTATGGTTGCGCCGTGGATATCTGCGACAGTACGTTTATTACCAGAAACGTATTCTTTGCCTTCTAAGTGATTTTCGAGAATGGGCATAAAACGATCCATCTCGCTGTTTGCACGAGCAATAATGGCAGCATCGCGATTCTCTTCTTTGACAAATTTATATTGCGAGAATAGATCAAGTGCAAAGCCTTCTAGCTGATTACTGATAAACAGGGACCAGCGATAAATATCAGCGATTTCCTCAGGGCTGTTGCCCCATAGCTCGCCCTTTCCGTATTTCTCGACTAGGTAAAATAGGATTGCTTGGGTTTCCCAGAGAACTAAGTCACCATCAACTATCGTTGGGACTTTGCCATTAGGGTTTAGCGCGAGATATGCATCTTGCTTAATCTCTTTGCCTTTTGGCAGATGATCAATGTATTCATACTCTAAATTTAGCGTTTCTAGAACACACATTACCATGCTTGCACGCGAATAAACGCTTCCATAAACCTTAATCATGCTTGCCTCGTACTTAATATGTTAATTATATCTGGCTCGAACTGCCATCAGGATGCTGTGGGTATAGATGAGGTCGTAAAATTAAGCGATAAGCGAAATAGTATCAACTATAAATTACTGAACACCGAGCCATTCCATGGAATATAGAACCAAGATACCTACAGGGACCATAACTAAGGTAAAGGGCAGCTGGTTACGTAAAATCTCTCGACTTGTGCAGCCATATCGAGCTCGCAAAATCATATTGGTGCCACTGAATACGCTTGTATACATAGATAGGGCGGTTGCATAGATATAGGTGACAGCCATTATGGTTGGCGTCGTAGTAATATCCGCGAGTAAGCCTGCAAATATTGCTACAACCGCAAGTTGGTTGATACCCAGTGAGGCAATGATAATGATCGTAATTAGTGTGATGGACGCTACCAATGCGTTTGTTTCTGTGAAAGGCAGACTGACCAATCCAACTGCGATACATGCTTTAACCCCCGCGGCCAGTAGTCCGGCACTAAGAAAGAGAGAGATCTCTGTACGGCTCTCAGATAGTTTTGTAAAAATGTGTTGATGTAGCTGTGTGCCACAAGTTGATGTGCCATGCCTTAAGGCGATTATTATTAAAGGGATTATTACCGCTACGATGGAGACCATGACAACGGTGGAGGTCGCTGGGAAAAGCCAGGTGAGTATTAATACGCTCGCAATAAGAAAGATGGGCAGATGAAGCGTAGATACCTTCATCGGATAACCCTGATATAAGTTGAATCGGCTTTTGTAACGATAGCGGGCTTCCAGAAAGGTTAATAAAATCCCAGTGGCTGCTAAGGGGATTGAGTAAGGGTAGATGTTTTTAACTTCAGCTCCAGGGACTTGCTCTAATACAAGTGGGGTAATACTCAAAAATGGCGACCACAACACCGATAGGCTAAAGCCTCGAGACAAAATGCTTTGTGAGAGTCTATCAACCCTGCCTTTGCGCATCACTTGATCGCCAACAACGGGTATGGATGAAAAGTTGGCGACGGATGAGAAAAAGTGCATGCCTAAAAAAGTACTTAGATAGCTTTTTATACCCTTTTGAGTGCTGCTGCTCTCTGGCTGTATCGCAAGACCGATAAAGCTTATGGCGGTGAGTAACATGGCTAGTTTTAGATGCTCATCCAATAGCTCTAATAATGTTGTAGTGGAGCCAAAACTCCAAGCAAGGATAGAACACAAGAGGCCAACAGCAGCCAGAATAAGGATAAGCGGGCGTTGTTTAGCGCGTAATCTTGGGAGCTCTAATACAACAAAGAGCCAGCCAAGCACTGTGGCAATAGGACTTAAAGGGTAGCTTGTGAAGTTGCTGGCGAGTGCAAATACCCACATCATCAAGAGAATAGGGCCAGAAATTTTACTTCCCGGCCAAAGGCTTAGGATCGTTTGTCTTAGTGTAAAAGTGCGCATTTTGTTCTGAGATCCTAGGAGTGTGGCAGCATCATAATTGAAGCAAACAAGGTGTTCAAAATTAGGGGTGGAAATTCATTAATATATTAAGTATATTGTAGTTAACATGTTACTTATGTTTTTGGCGTAGGTAAATGAATTGCTTCGAAGCGACACCTTTTTATGCTTCGTCAGATTTATAAAACGAGGATGTTTATGTTAACTCCGGAACAGATTAAAAATGCAGCTGATCGCCTATACAAAGCTGAAAATGAACGCCAGCAGATTCCAGCGCTGACGCTAGAATATCCAGACATGACAATGGATGACTCTTATAAAATTCAGAAAGCATGGGTTGATCGCAAGATCGCGGAAGGCGCTTCTGTTAAAGGTTATAAGATCGGTCTAACGTCTCGCGCTATGCAGATGGCAGTTAATATTGATCAGCCTGATTACGGTGTGCTTCTAGATAACATGTTCTTTAATGACGGTGCTGAAATTAAGGCATCTGATTTCTTAGATCCTCGTATCGAAGTTGAATTGGCCTTTGTTCTTAAAGATCGTTTAGAAGGCGAAAACGTGACGATCTTTGATGTACTTAATGCAACAGACTATGTTGTTCCAGCGATTGAATTAATCGCGGCACGTTGCCACCGTACAGATCCTGAAACAGGTTATACACGCAAAGTGTTGGATACTATTTCAGACAATGCAGCGAACGCTGGCATTATTTTGGGTGGTCGTCCAATCAAACCAATGGATATAGATTTGCGTTGGGCGGGATCTCTGCTTTACTTGAACGGCCAAATTGAAGAGACCGGTGTTGCTGCGGGCGTATTAGGCCATCCTGCGAATGGCATCTGCTGGGTTTGTAAACGCTTTGCTCCTCATGGTGTTGCGTTAGAACCAGGTCAGGTTATTTTGGCGGGCTCTTTCACTCGCCCTGTACCGGTTAAAGCTGGCGATACTATTCATGCTGATTACGGCCCACTTGGCGGCATATCAGTGAAGTTTGTTTAAGCAAGCTTATTGTCGACTGTAAAGAATAGATAGAGTAGAGCCTGATGGAACTTCCAGTAAACAAATTTAAGAAAGCGTTGCAGGGTGATGAAACACAGTGGGGTCTATGGTTAGGTCTCCCTGATGCATCGTGCGCTGAGATCGTTGCCGGTTCTGGCTTCGATTGGCTATTAATTGACAGCGAACACGCGCCATTTGAACTTGATTCAACGATGCGACATCTGCAAGCGATTGCACCATACGGTGTACCTGCGATTGTCCGTCCGGAAGAGGGGCGTACAGCATTGTTGAAACGGTTATTGGATATTGGCGCGCAGACACTGCTGATTCCAATGTGCGATACCGCTGAGCAGGCAAAAGAATTGGTTCAGGCGGTCAAATATCCGCCTCAAGGTATTCGTGGGTTAGGTAGCTCTTTAGCCCGTGCAGCTAACTGGAACCGTATTCCTGGTTATCTTCAAAAAGCAAACGATGAGATATGTCTTATCGTGCAGGCTGAAACAGTGACTGCGATGGAAAATATCCAAGAGATTGCGGCAGTAGAAGGTGTGGATGCTGTATTTATTGGGCCTTCAGATCTATCTGCTTCGATGGGGCATATTGGTAACCCTGATCACCCTGAAGTAGTTGCAGCTATCGAAAATGGTTTGCAGATCATCAATGATGCAGGAAAGGCTGGTGGCTTACTTTGTATCAACCCCGCTAAAGCTCATAACTATGTTGAGAAAGGCGCTAAATTTGTTGGCATTGGAGTGGATACTCTATTGCTAAGTAATGCTGCTAAGCAGTTGGCTGAAAGTTTTAAGTCTGGCTCGAATAAAGCCGACTCAAGTCAGTCCAGCGGTTATTAACAGTATTTTTTACAGATTATTTTTAAAGGTTTTTAATCATGACAAACAATCCAATCGTTAAAGGTAAGTTGGTTTGTGTTGCGCTGAACGATGCGAGTCAGTTCGAAGCGATGCAGGCTGAATTTAATGAAGCGCCATACAAAAGTGCGCCAACGCAGCCTGTGCTTTATTTCAAACCACACAATACGTGGAACACAGAAGGCGCAACAGTAGAGTGGGCTACATCGGAAGGTGCAGCGGCTGAAAGCATGGTTGTTGGTGCATCCTTGGCTGTTGTTTTTGGTGAAGAGTGCTGCCGAGTTAGTCAGGATGAAGCACTTAATTATGTCGGTGGATATTCACTTGTTCATGACTTCTCTCTACCTGAAGTGTCTTATTACCGTCCAGATATAAAAGGCAAATGCCTAGATGGCAGTGCGCCGATCGGTTCTGTTGTTGTACCAGCTGCTGATGTCGCAGATCCACAAGCGCTAACGGTTGTTACTAAAGTAAACGGTGAAACAGTAAGCGAGATGCCTGTTTCGCAGATGGTTCGTGGTGTTGCAGAACTTATTAGTATGATCTCTTACATTATGACGCTTCAGCCGGGAGATGTTATCGCTATTGGCTTCCCGGGTCAGCGTGCGCCAATTAAACAAGGCGACAAAGTAAGCTCTGCAATTGCAGGTGTGATCGAATTGAATAACGTTGTTGGCCGAGTTTAAGGGGATAAGCAATGAAACATGCACGCGTACTTTTTAACGGCTCTGAGCTAGACGTTACAGTAGAAGAGAATGGTCAGCTTAAATCTAAAGCTGATGGTCAACTGATCAATGAAACAGATGTTACTTGGTTAAGCCCAATTAAAGAGCCTGGTACTATTTTTGCGTTGGGTCTGAACTATGCGGATCACGCACGTGAATTAGCATTTGAACCACCAAAAGAGCCACTGGTTTTCCTAAAAGGCTCAAATACGCTAACAGGTCACAAGCAAAACGCTTACCGTCCTGACAATATCGATTTTCAGCATTATGAATGCGAACTGGTCGCTGTTATCGGTAAAGAAGGCAAGAATATCTCACGTGAAGACGCGATGGATTACGTTGCAGGCTATACCGTGTGTAACGATTTTGCGATTCGTGATTACCTAGAAAACTATTACCGTCCAAACCTTCGTGTGAAAAGCCGTGACTCGTTGTTACCGATTGGCCCATGGTTGATCGATAAAGATGATGTTGGTGATATCACGGATTTACGCGTAACGACGCATGTAAATGGTGAACTAACTCAGGATGGTACGACAGCAGATATCATCTTTGATGTGCCATTCCTTGTTGAATACTTAAGCAAAATTATGACGCTTAAACCTGGCGATATGATTGCTACAGGTACGCCTGAAGGCCTTAAAGATATGCAGCCAGGTGACAAAGTGGTTTGTGAAATTGAAAAAATTGGAGCGCTAGAGACTTATATCGTTTCTGAACAAGAGTTCTATGGCGACAAATACTAAGACGAGTTAAGGAGAGATAATATGAGCGAACAATTGCAACAAAACATCGCTAAAGCTGAAGGCTATTTAGCTCGTTTTAAAAATAACACGCTAGGTCATTACATCAATGGCGAGTGGACGTTAGGTAGTGAAGGCAATACTTTTGATAACACTACACCAACAGATCAAAGCTTCTTGGGTAAAGTTGTTCAAGGTAGCGAAGCTGATGTTAATGCTGCGTGTGATGCTGCTGCCGCAGCCGCTGCTGAATGGGCTGCAATGCCTGGTGCTGCACGTAAGAAAATTTTGCACAAGCTAGGTGATGAGCTAGAAAAGCGTGCTGAAGAGATCGCAATGGTTGAGTCTATGGACTGTGGTCAGCCTCTTCGTTTTATGCGTCAGGCGGCTATTCGTGGTGCTGCTAACTTCCGTTTCTTCGCTGATAAAGCACCAGAAGCGCGTAACGGTTTGTCACTACACCAAGACCAGCATACTAACTACACCGTTCGTAATCCAATTGGTCCTGTCGCTGTTATTACGCCTTGGAATACGCCTTTCATGTTATCTACATGGAAGATTGCACCAGCACTAGCTGCAGGTTGTACTGTTGTTCACAAACCAGCTGAGCTTAGCCCGCTTACGGCAGCGATTCTTGCTGAATGCGCTGAAGCTGCTGGCTTGCCTAAAGGTGTTTGGAACATGGTCAATGGTTTCGGCACAGTGGTAGGTAAAGCGCTTACAGAGCATCCTGCTATTAAAGCCGTTGCCTTGGTGGGTGATTCTGCAACAGGTAAGAAAATTCAGGCGCAAACCGCGAATACACTGAAGCGTTTACACCTCGAATTAGGCGGTAAAAACCCAGTGATCGTATTTAATGATGCTGACTTTGATCGTGCGTTAGATGCTGTTGTTTTTATGATTTACAGCCTAAATGGCCAGCGCTGCACAAGCTCAAGCCGTCTGCTAATTCAAAGCGGTATTAAGGATAAATTCTTAGCTGCATTGAAAGAGCGCGTTGCTAATTTGAAAGTGGGTCATTCACTTGATCCTGCAACTGAAGTAGGACCGCTAGTCCATACGGGTCACTATGACAAAGTAACCAGCTACTTTGATATTGCTAAGCAAGATGGCGCGACTGTTGCTGTTGGTGGTAAATCGCTACGTGATGAGATGGGCCCAGGTAACTATGTCACGCCAACGTTATTTGTTGAAGCAGCAAATAATATGCGTATTGCTCAGGAAGAGATTTTTGGTCCGGTATTAACTGCGATTGAGTTTGATACTGAAGAGCAAGCAATTGAGTTAGCTAATGACACTATCTATGGTTTAGCTGGCTATATCTGGACTAGCAATACGGGTTGTGCGATGCGCATGGCTGATAAAGTAGAAGCGGGTATGTTATGGGTTAACTCTGAAAATAACCGTAACCTTCCGTCACCATTCGGTGGTGTGAAAATGTCCGGTATTGGTCGTGATGGTGGCGATTGGAGTTTTGATTTCTATATGGAAACTAAAAACGTCTGTATCGCACATGACCTACATTCAGTACCTGTTTTAGGTCGCTAAGCGTAAATTATTGTTCGATAGTGCACTTCCGTGGTCTGGCAAGACCAGACCGCGGCTTTTTAACTATCGTTAACTGTTCTAAACAGAGGAGACGTAAATGCCACATTTTATAATGGAGTATTCTGCGAATCTTGATGACGACCTAGATATTCCGGTGTTATTCGAAAAGCTGAATACAGCTGCCATTGCGACTGGAGTGTTTCCTATCGGAGGCATTCGTACCCGCGCGGTTCGTTGTGAGCACTTTCGTGTAGGCGAAGGCGATCCTGAGAATACGTTTATCCACCTGACGGCTAAAGTCGGTGCAGGGCGTGAGCCTGAAGTGCTAAAAGCAGCATCGGATAAAGTATTTGAAGTATTTACGGAAGTGTTACAGCCAGTCTTCGATAAGCGCTATATGAGTATCGGATTCGAGATGATAGAGCTGCATCCTGAGCGGAATTACAGGAAAAATAACATTCATGAGAAAATAGCCAACATGAAAAATGATACATAAATAGTATCATTGTTGTTTTTTGCAGTATCAGGATATAATAAGTTTAATCGGTTTTTTCAGTGAAAAAGCTTGATTAAATCTTCGTCGGTTAATATTTTATTCACATGGACTGTAGCAATGTCGTATATACGGGAGATCGTATTAGGAATAGCTTGAGGTACATGGGTATGAGCCTCATAAATTAAACCATATAAAAAATATGGGTAATTTATGGATAGTTAATATATTTAGCATTTAATAATAAAAACGGTTAAATAGAGGAAATAAGAATGAATTTTAAGAAAGCTCTTGCTATAGGTTTGTTCATGGGTGTTGCAGGTCAAGCAGCTGCAGAAACGACACTACGTGTAGCAAGCTGGTTACCACCTACTCATCCACAGAATGCTGTTGTTTGGCCTACTTGGTCTAAATGGGTTGAAGAAGCGACTGAAGGTCGTGTAAAAGTTGCTGTTGAATACGGCATGGGACACCCTAAAACAATGTTTGAACTGGTAGAAGATGGTGTTGTTGATGCATCTTTCTCTTACCACGGTTACGTTCCTGGCCGCTTCAAGCTAACTCAAGCTGTTGAGCAGCCATTGTTGGGCACAAGTGCAGAAGCTGCTTCTGTTGCTCACTGGAAAATCCATAACAAATACTTCTCAAAAGCTAACGAGCATGAAGGTTTGGAATTGATCGGTCTATTCACACATGGACCAGGTCAGATTCAGATGGCTAAGCCAGTTAAGTCTCTTGCTGATCTTAAAGGTAAGAAAATTCGTCTAGGTGGTGGTGTTCAGGGTGAAATCGGTCACCGTATGGGCGTTACTGCAGTAGGCGCTCCTGCACCAAAAGTATACGAAATGATGCAGCAAGGCGTTATCGATGGTGTATTCATCCCAATGGGTGAGCAGAAATCACTACGTCTTAAAGAAGTGGCAACTAACGTTGTTGCACTACCAGGTGGCATGTACCTAGGTAGTTTCGGTATCTTCATGAACCCTGATTTCCTAGCTGACCTTGATGCGAAAGATCGTGAAGCGATCATGAGCGTTTCTGGTGAGAAACTGTCTGCTATGGCAGGTAAAGCATGGGATGCGGGTGATGCTGCTGGTCTAGTTGCTTCTAAAGAAGCTGGCGTAAACATCACTATGGTTAAAGAAGGCGATGCTCTAGCTAATGAGTTCGTTGCTTTGACTAAAGGTATGGATGAAGCGTTCTTGAAATCAGTTGCTGATCGTGGCGTAGATGCTAAAGCAGCACTGAAAGAATTGCGTGAAGTTGCTCGTAGCTACAAGTAAATCACGCTAGCTTTAAAGTAATAAGTAGGAGTCTTTTATGGCTTTTAGTGCCTGGATTACAGCGCACTACGAAGAAAAAGGGCCAGTCGCTTGGCTGGCCTTTTTTCTAGAGTTGATTGCGGCCTTAACACTGTTTTTCTTGATGATGCTGACCTGTGCTGATGTATTTGGTCGTTATTTCATGGATAACGCTGTTGACGGTACTACCGAGATGACAGAGATGGGCATTGCCATCCTTGTATTTGCTGAAATGCCAATTGTCACCTGGCGTGGTGGTCATGTCATCGTTGATATTCTCGACAAAGCGTTAGGAAGTAAGTTGATTAAAGCATTAGCGCTATTTTCTGCGTTCTTAATGTCAACTTCACTTTATTTCTTGGCGGTTCGTATTTTCGAACTGGCTGCACGATCTAACCGTCGTGGTGAGGTAACAGAATATTTACAGCTTCCGGTATCTTATATCGTTCAATATATTGCCATTATGAGTTGGGTAACGGCGGGTGCCATGATTACCTACGGTGTATATAGAATGCTGTTCTTGTCTAAAGATTAATTCTTTAGACACTGTTTCAAATTCATAATGCGTTGTTAACGCAACAGGTATTTTCAGTATGATTACTGCATTAACCGGCTTTGCTATATTGCTGCTGATTATCGTAGTTGTGCGTGTACCAATCGCTTTTGCGATGGGCCTCGTAGGCTTTTTTGGTTTCGCGTACATGCAGGGACTGTCTTTCGATAATATAATGGAATTTCGCTGGAATGGCGCGCTTTCAATGGCGGCCAAGCGTGTTATCGATACAGCACAAGAATACAGCCTTTCAGTTATCCCGCTCTTTATTTTGATGGGTAACTTCGTTACCAAGTCAGGGCTGTCACAGGAACTTTATCGCGCGTCTTATGCGTTCCTAGGGCACCGTAAAGGTGGTCTTTCCATGGCAACCGTTGTTGCTTGTGGTGGTTTTTCCGCTATTTGTGGTTCTAGTTTGGCGACTTCAGCAACGATGGCTAAGGTTGCGATGCCTCCTATGCGCAAATACGGCTATGCTGATTCTTTGGCAACAGCCTCAATTGCGGCGGGTGGTACTTTAGGTATTTTGATTCCACCAAGTGTTATCTTGGTAATTTATGGTCTATTGACTGAAACCAGTATTCGAGAGCTATTTGCTGCTGGTTTTATTCCTGGTTTCCTCGGTATTCTTCTTTACCTCGCGGCAGTACGTTATGTTGTTTGGCGCGATCCATCTGCTGGCCCTTGTGGCGAGAAGATGACTTGGGCAGAACGTTTCCAGGCGCTGAATGGCGTATGGGGCGTATTGATCCTGTTCACGATCGTAATGGGTGGTATCTATTTAGGTGTATTCACTCCGACTGAGGCTGCTGGTATTGGTGCGGGTGGTGCATTCTTTATCGCACTAACACGTAAGAGCCTTTCTTGGGGAAGCATGTTTGACATCCTAACGGATACGGCACGTACAACGACTATGTTGTTCGGTGTTGTTATCGGTGCTTTGATCTTTTCAAACTTCATTAACCGCGCGGGCTTACCTGCGGAGTTACTTGAGTTTGTAACCAATTTAGACGTATCGCCTATGATGGTCATTTTGGTTATTTTAGGGATCTACATTGTGCTTGGCATGGTGTTTGAAAGCTTGTCGATGCTGCTGCTGACAGTGCCTATCTTCTTCCCACTTGTTCAAAGCTTAGGTTTTGATCTGGTGTGGTTTGGTATTGTGGTTGTAGTTGTTACTGAGATCAGTTTGATAACGCCACCGGTGGGGATGAACGTCTTCGTGCTCAGTGCGGTATTGCGAGATGTAAAAGCGAGTACAATCTTTAAAGGTGTAACACCGTTCTGGTGTGCGGATATTTTCCGTTTGGCACTGATTGTTGCTTTCTCTTCTATTTCGTTGTTCTTACCAGAGCTTCTGTACCGTTCTTAGAACCGTATATGTCCAAGCGAGCATGCTCGCTTGGACAGTTAAATAAACATTCGTGATTCGAATGAGGTGAAAAATGATTCCTGACGTTAAAAAAATTCTCTACGCGTCTGACATTGAAAAAGGTTCCCGTCCTGCGTTTCGTGCGGCGGTAAGCTTGTGCGGCCACTACGATGCACAGATCACCTACCTGCATGTGCTAGAGAGTGAGCACACACAGAACATGGCACTACAGTCTCTCCTACAGGAAGACGGTATGCGTGAAATGTATGAGAACAGCTTAGTTGATCTTAAAACTAAGCTAGAAACACGTATCAACAAGTTTTGTACTGATGAGCTTGAAGAAAACGAAATGCTTTCTGAAGGTCAAGTTAATTCAGTGATTCGCGAGGGTAAGCCTTGGGAAGTCATTGTTGAAGTGGCAAATGAACTTGATGTTGATGTGATTGTTATGGGGACTCGTCCACATACTGGCTTAGGTCATGCTTTGATGGGCTCTACTGCAACAAAAGTGATGAACCATGCTAAGCGACCTGTTTTGATTGTGCCGCTTAAAAAATAGCTATACGTGCTGCAATATCAAAGGCCAGTAGAGAGATCTACTGGCCTTTTTTATTGTTTGCAGTTCGTAGGTTATGATCGTTAGTAGATTACTATTTTGATAATTGTTCTAACTCTTCTTGGGTCAGTTCGCGATACTCACCTGGCGCTAATGTGCTACATAGCATAATTGCTCCAATCGATACTCGATGAAGTTTTATTACTGGGTTTCTAAAGCGTCCAAACATACGTTTGATCTGGTGATAGCGACCTTCCTCTAGTGTCACCCTCGCAATGTTTTCTGATACAACCTCAAGTGTTGCTGGGCGAGTGGTGATATCTTCATACGAAAAATACATCCCTTTGGCAAAGGCAGGGGCGTACTCCTCTGTCAGCGGGTTTTCGAGCGTCACCTCATAGACTTTTTTGATTTTATTCTCAGGTGAGGTAAGTGCACGTGACCACTGGCCATCATTCGTCAGAAGTAATAAACCTGAAGAGTTAAGATCTAGGCGTCCGCATATATGCAAATCTTGGTAATTTGAAGGAAGTGTATCGATAATCGTTTTGTGTCGATCATCTTTCGTTGCGCTAACCACTCCCACAGGCTTATGGACCATCAGGTATATGGGTTTTTGATTTTGTAACACTTGGTTATCTAGCTCAACTTTATCAAATTGACCGATGACTTGGTTTATTTCACTTGCGGGGTCGCCATTAATTAATATGCGTTTTTGTGCGAGTAGTAAGCGCACATGCTTACGGTTTATTCCCGTTGTCACCGATATAAAACGGTCTAGGCGGTGTTTATTGGATTGCATGGTAGTGAAGCTGGTACCGGCTGAGAGTATTTTTGTATACGTATTTAATAATCAAGGGGGGCGCCTTCAATACATTTTTTACAATGCAGATAATAGCCTAGCATTTCCTGCCTCCCTTGAGGGGACTGAACCCAAGGGCGGTTTGTCCAAGGAGGGTTGTGTCTAACATGTTGAAAATGCCCGCAAGCGAGTTCGGCCACCCAATCATTTTCATCATCTTTTCGGTAACCCGTTATTGCTTGCTTCATCGTGTCTTTATTCTGCTTTTGGGTAGCTAGCAATGATGTTCATTTCCCCCACGGATTCTTCAAAGTAGCGTTCTTTCACCCTAATATATTCAGGGTCTGCGAAAAAAAGATCCATTGACTGGAGGTTAGGGAAGTTGATGGTGAAAACACGATTTATTGCGCTATTATCGGGTTTGAGCACATCAGAAACGTTAAAGTCGTAGATGAAGCGTCCGCCGTAACTGATTAAGATCGGTCGCATGGCTTCTCTGTATTGTTGGTACTGTGCATTATCTATTACTTGTAGGCCAACCAATATCTCGTGTGAATTCGCTTTCATATATTACTTACCAAATTGGCTTAATAGGATTGCAATATAACAGCTTTTCTTAGCAAGCAAAGTATTTAACCACGATGTCTAGCGTTTGTGCTTTTCAAGGGTTGTGTAATAGGCTGCAACAGCGAGAATAGGGCACAGTAAAATGATGGCGACGATCCAAATGGTGCCGGCAGCAAGCACGAAAGGTGTTATCTGCGCACACAGTGCGCCTGTTAATAACTGAATAAACCCCATCAGTCCAGATGCCGTGCTTGGAGAGCCTTTGCTGCAGCTAATACCAGCAGATTGGCTGTTAGGTTGGCTAAAGCCTCGACCAATGGTAAAGAGAGCCATGGGTAGAAAGAGGCTTAGGTAGCTAGCTCCAAAGTGATAAACGCAAATAAGCATTGTTATTGCCCCTGTCCCTGAAAGGCAATGGCCGAGAATGATCATGCGCTGTACGCCTAGTTTTGCTGAAAGCTTGGCTGCATTAAAACTGCCGAACATAAAGCCTAGCGATACTAATAAAAACCAATTACCGAAGTCAGCCGATGTGCCGCCAATCTCCTGATTGACAATGTAAGGTGCTGATCCGATAAATAGGTAGAACGCACAGGCGATAAATGTTGTGGATAATGCATAGCCGAGATAATTAGGAGCTTTAAGTACTTCTCCGTACTGTTTCAATATTCGGCTAAGGCGTAAACTGTCGGTTTTCTGATGGGCTGTTTCTGGGATCATAAAGAGTACGATCAACCAAGAAATAGTGCTTAAGAGCAGGGAAAAGTGGAAGAGATATTGCCAGCCTAAATACAGGTTGATATACCCACCCAAGGTAGGTGCTATCGCTTGTGATATCGCAATCGACAGTGTGATATAACCAATCTTGCCTGCTGCTTGATCTCGGCTATAACGATCCAACATGATCGTGCGGGCGAGCACCATTCCGGTACATCCCCCGATTGCTTGAAATATGCGTGCGATAAGGAGTGAGCTGAGATCATCCGCAAATGCACCGAGCACGCAGCCGGTAAAATGTATCGCAATACCGGTTAACAAAATGGGCCGACGGCCAAAGCGGTCTGCAAGTGGACCGCATATTAACTGGCCGATCGCTAATGCTAGTAGGTAGAGGGTTAAACTGAGTTGTATTTCGCTTGTACTGACACCGAGATCATTTGCTGCATCGGGGAGCGCAGGTAGTAAAATATTAAGCGCAATAGGGCTGACCATCGACATGATCGTAAAATAGGCGATTGGCGGTAGCGGCTTATTATTTTCCATAAGGCCTTCAGTGTGAGCTATGTAACGGTTTAAGTAGTTTGATTTAAGGCTTTGATTGAAGCTATTCCAGCCTCTGCGCATTGCTGATCTTGGACTTCGCTGGCACCTGATACACCGATAGACCCAATAACCTCACCTTCAAATTTGATAGGCAAGCCGCCCCCAAACATGACGATTCCTTGCTGTACGTTTAAACCATCCAGTAGATGCTGTTTTTCAGCAAGGCGTTCTTGCCAAAGGTGGGTGCCAAAGCCAAAACTTACGGCGGTATAAGCTTTTCCCTTTGCGATCTCTGTTGATGGCATTGGGGCATTATTGACACGCTGCATAGCCAGAGGGTTGCCATGTTTGTCTAGCACCCATACGCATATTCGTAGGTTTTGTTCCGCGGCATACTGGCAAGAAGCCTTAGCAATTAATTGTGCAGTTTCCCAGTGGAGGGAGTTGTCATTAACAATCATGTGTAACCTAAATAGAAGTCGTAAATTACAGTGTAAAGTTAAAAATAAAAAAGGGTAGATCTTGTCTTAGAAACGTTTAAGACAAGATCTACCCTTGAGTGTGCTTTGGTGATCTATATTACAAGCTGAAAACTACGTTGACTTGGCCTGTACCGGAGCTTGGGAAATACTCACCAATGATTTCGCCTTTACCTTGGTATTTATCCCATCCTAAAGCACCAAACAGCATTGCTGTGTCGTGCATGCCGCCTTCACCTGAACAATGATCTGCGTAATCAGGTAGCATTTTTAGGAACGTCGCAATTTCACCTTGCTGCCAAAGATCTAAAACGCGCAGGTCTACTTGGCGATTGAACTCTCTGGAAATTGTGAAAGTGCCGTTGTTCGCTTCATAGTCATCATTATCCCAAATGCGGTGGGATAGGGAGCCAGATGCAAGTAGCATAACTTTGCTATCACTTGCTTCAATGGCTTCACGAATTGCTTCACCCAATTTACGGGAGGATTCAAGATTGTGAACAGTACACCATCCCGCAACAGATACTACTTTAAGATCTGACTCAGGGTTCATATAGCGCATTGGTACAAGCGTACCGTATTCTAGATCTAGCGTGTCCACTTGATGAGATAAAGTAAAGACGCCTTTTTCAGTCGCTTTGTCAGCAATAAGGTCGCCTAGTTCAGGGTTGCCTTTGTAATCGTACTGCATATCCTGAATGAAGTGCGGGAACTCATGGCTGGTAAAGCTGCCTTTAAAGTTTGCACCAGAATTTACATGGTAGCCTGCATTTACCAACCAGTGTGTATCAATAACAACGACTGTATCAGCACCTGCTGCGCGAGCTCGGCGAGCGATCTCTTTATGACCATCGATAGCTTGTTGGCGACAGCCTTCCAATTTACCCGGTTGCTCGGATAAATACATGGTTGGTACGTGTGTAACCTTAGCCGCGAGAACAATCTCTCCCATCGTAAACCTCTCTTAAATCTTATTATTCGCTTAGCTGTGTACTCTTTAGGGGACAGAAAAGAGGAACGGTTAAGCATCTAGATAATTAACTTAATATGTTAATTATATTTATATCTAAGATAGTTGTCATGTTATCTAATGTCAACTGGTTGCGTTGATATATTGATGGAAATCACGTTAATACAACAGAGAATCGTGGAGGGGGGGGAGAGTCAAATAACGATTGAGTTCACGAAGTTGTTTTCGTTAACTCGGGATGTGACGAAATATATTGTTTAGTCGTGCTGTGGTTAAGGCTCTAGCTCAGAAAGTTCTTTCAGCATTTCCATCAGTTCATTGAGCTTTTTTTCACTATAACGTTCAATAAATGCTTTATAGCTTGCTTCAACTTCAGGGCTCAGGCGCTGAAATAGCTCATTAGCTTTGTCTGTCAGACTAATGATCGTTCTACGTTGATCTTCTTCAGATTTACGACGTTGAACATAGCCTTGTTGCTGCAAGCGCTTGAGAATGCCAGTCAGACTCGGACTTAAAAGGCAGCAGCGGTTTGCAAGCTCCTTAGATTCCATTTCATTGTATGCGTATAGCGCGCGGAGTACTCGCCACTGCTGTTCGGTTAGCGAGTTTTCGTGCAGCAATGGTCGGAAGAACAGCATGGTAGCTTCGCGAGCTTTGAGCAGTTGTAATGGCAGTGAATCTTCAAATTTACGCATGAACGTTATCTTTTATTAAGTAAGCCGCTATTTTTACGGCTTATAAACTAATGTGCAAGTTTTTCAGGGGCAAATCGGCCTAACGTCTATGTAAATAGGTAATTAATATATTACTAATATCAATTATTTTATAAATAACGCCTATTTAGATAATCGATAAAAGATTTTTGGTTGGTAAAAATGAGGCAAAAAAAAGCCCTGATGTAATCATCAGGGCCTTTATTTGAGTCGTTTAAAGCTAAGCGTGTTACTTAGTCTTCTTTACGAACAACCAGTGTAAGGATGTTGTAAAGTGCAACCGGGTTGTTTTCCTGGTTTGTGACTTCTACATCCCAAACGACAACGCCGTTCGGTTGCTCATCATCACTACGACGATCTTTCTTAATCTTCTGCTTACAAGTTAGGCGAACCTGAATTGTGTCACCGATACCTACCGGTTCAACAAAACGTAAGTTTTCCATACCGTAGTTCGCAAGAACTGGGCCTGGAGATGGTTCTACAAACATGCCGGCAGCAGCAGAGATGACAAAGTAACCGTGAGCTACTCGTTTGCCAAATAAAGAATCTTTAGCCGCTAGTTCATCAAAGTGAGCGTAGAAGTGATCACCGGATAGGCAGCCGAAGTTCACAATATCCGCTTCCGTGACAGTACGACGATGAGTAATCAGTGTTTCACCGATCTGTAGATCTTCGAAGTACTTGCGGAATGGGTGAACGTCATCTTTGATCAGTTCAGAACCTGGGTTAAATTCGTTCGTAATAGCCGTCAATGTTGTTGGGCTACCTTGAATCGCCGTACGCTGCATATAGTGCTTAACTGCACGGATACCGCCAAGCTCTTCACCACCACCTGCGCGTCCAGGGCCGCCGTGTACCAATGTTGGTAGAGGCGAACCATGGCCGGTAGATTCTTTCGCGCAATCAGCGTTAAGAACTAATAAACGACCATGGTAAGACGCGCAACCAAGCACAAGATCGCGTGCTTCATTGTTGTCAGCCGTTACAATCGAACCTGCTAAGCTACCTTTGCCAAGTCTGGCAATTGCGATGGCTTGATCAATGTCGTCGTACGCCATTAATGTCGAAACAGGTCCAAAGGCTTCAACGCCATGGGGGATGTCAGTTTGAGTTGGCTGATCAGAGTAAAGCAGTGTTGTTGGGAAGAATGCGCCTGTTTCTAAATCACCGCCCGTGATAGAGAAATCTTCGCTTCCGCCGTAGATCACTTCACAGCTTTGCTTCAGTTGTTCAACTTTGTCCCATACATCAGCTACCTGACTACGACCTACTAGCGGACCCATGCGTACACCTTCTACTGCGGGATCACCGATCGTGGTTTTGTCTAAGCGGGCTTTTAGGGCATCAGCAACGGCTTCAACACGGTTGCGAGGAATAATTGCACGACGGATCGCTGTACATTTCTGTCCCGCTTTCACCGTCATCTCACGTGCAACTTCTTTAACGTAGATATCGAACTCAGCAGAGCCTGGTTCAACCGTCGCACCTAAAATGCTGCAGTTTAAGGAATCCGCTTCCATTGTGAATGGGATCGAATTAGCAACAATGTTTGGATGCGTGCGAAGCTTCTGGCCCGTAGACGCTGAACCTGTGAAGGTAACAACATCTTGTTCGTTTAAGCGATTAAGGAGATCGCCTACGCTGCCGCTGATAAGCTGAATAGCACCGGCAGGTAGAATGCCAGATGCAACAATGGCTTTGACCATCACTTCGGTTAGGTAGCTAGAGGCTGTAGCGGGTTTAACGATAACCGGCATGCCTGCAGCTAAACTTGGTGCGATCTTTTCTAGCATACCCCAGCATGGGAAGTTGAAGGCATTGATATGCACAGCAACACCTTCTTTCGGCACTAGAATGTGTCGACCGATGAAGGTTCCTTCAGCAGATAAGCGTTGAGCATCATCTTCTACTAGGAATGTTTCGTTAGGTAGTTCACGGCGCACTAAGCTTGAATAAGTGAACATAGTGCTGATACCGCCTTCGATATCAATCCAGCTATCAGCACGTGTTGCACCGGTCCAAGCAGAAACGCGGTAGAATTCTTCTTTCTTTTCCATAAGCATTTTAGCAAGTGCTTTTAATGCGTTTGCACGCTCATGGAAGGTCATTTTACGTAGGGCAGGGCCGCCAGTTTCACGGGCATAACGTACAGCATCTTCAAAATCGATGCCGGCGCTGCTTACAGTACATACAGATTCGCCGTTAACCGCGTTGAATACTTCAGCGCCTGCATCTGTACCATCAACCCATTGGCCGTTGATATAGCTTTGTAATTTCATTAGGTTCTGAACCTCAAAAGATAGTTTCCTAGGCAGCATGGCTGCCTAGGAGTCTGCGTCTTAGCGCTGGTCGAAGTCGACAACAACTTCATCAGAGATAGGATGAGCCTGGCAGCTAAGTACGTAGCCTGCGTCAATCTCGTGTTGCTCAAGGCCGTGTGAAATATCCATATCCACTTCGCCTTTAACAAGCTTACATTTACATGTAGAGCACACGCCCGCTTTACACGAGTAAGGAAGCTCCATGCCGTTATGCATGCCGGCATCTAGAATGTTTTCGCCTACAGTGGCAAGGTCAAACATGATAGAGCGGCCATCAGCTACTACGGTTACTTTAGATGTTTTCTCTTCCCCGAACTCTTCTTTACGTTTCTGTGCTTTTTCAAGCATCGCTTTAGAGTCTTCAGAAGAGTTGGCAAACAATTCGTAATGGATCTGGTCATCACTTAGGCCTTCCATGCGGAAGCCGCGGGATACTTCAGACATCATCGCTTCAGGGCCACAGATGAATGCTTCATCAACACTCTTAATGTCGATTAAGCCCGCTTTTGCCAGCGCTGCGCCTTTGGCATTATCGATAATACCGTTTAACAGATCAGCACCTTGATCTTCGTAGTTCATGATGTTGATCCACTTGAAGCGGCTCATGTAACGGTTCTTAACGAAGTTTAGTTCGTCTTTGAACATTACTGAGTTGCTGCGGCGGTTGCCGTAGATCAACGTTACTGTACTCCCAGGTTCGTTATCTAACACTGATTTCATAATAGAAATCATAGGTGTGATACCGGACCCTGCAGCGATGCACATATAGTGCTTAGCATTGTCAGCGTTCAGTTCAGTGTTAAAGCTGCCTTGTGGCGGCATTACTTCGACTTCCATACCCGGTTTAAAGGTATCGTTTGCGAAGTTAGAGAAACGACCATCTTTAACGCGTTTAATACCGACACGCATATGGCCATCGTTAACACCTGAACAGATGGAATAAGAACGACGTACGTCTTCACCATCGATCATCGCACGTAGTGTCAAAAACTGACCTTGTACGAAGTTAAATTTTGTTGCTAGCTCTTCTGGTACGTCAAATGATACGCAGATTGCTGTTTCCGTTTCTGGCTGAACATCGGCAATTTTCAGCGTATAGAAATTGGTGTCAGACATTGCTTCACCTTTATCTTTAGACCTTAGGGCGAACCTAGATCTTTTTAAAATAGTCAAAGGGCTCGTTGCAATCGTTGCACTGAAACAGTGCTTTGCAAGCAGTCGAGCCAAACTCACTTATCCGGCGAGTATTTCGGGAACTACAGTGTGGACATTGCGCATGAGCATCTGGCGTTAGTCCGTCTTCGTCAAGATCGGCATCTTCTGGTGGCGCGATTCCGTATGCACGGAGATTCTTACGCCCTTCAGGAGACATCCATTCTGAACTCCAAGCAGGGGAGAGTGACATCTTTACTGTCACATCTGGGTATCCTGCTTCATTCAGTGCTTTCTTAACGTCGGTGCTAATGTTGTCCATGGCAGGACAGCCCGAATAGGTCGGAGTGATGGTGATAAGGATACGCTCACCTTCACCCTCAACTATTCGCTCAATATCACGCAAAATCCCCAGATCCCAAATAGACAGTACCGGGACTTCAGGGTCTTTAACTTGGTCAAGCAGATCCCATAATTCCTTTACGTCTGCGGCATTACGTTGCTGCAACCGTTGGTACTGCTCTTCTGGCATGAGTGAGATTTCATTCATAGCAGGTTACCACTGGCAGCCAGGATGCGAACGGTGCACGATCTGCATTTCCGTTAGCATATGGCCTAGGTTTTCAGTGTGATAACCCGTACGTCCGCCGCGAACCGCCCAGCTATCTTCAGGAACAGTTATCGTCGCTTCAGTCAGAATGCTACTCACCATAGCGTGCCAAGCATCGCGCAGTTTAGAGACATCAACACCGATGCCGTTATCAGCTAGAAGCTGTTCGGTTTCATCCATATCGAATAGCTCGTGGGTATAGCCCCAAAGCTGATCTACAGCCTTCTGCGTGCGTTTATGGCTTTCTTCTGTGCCATCACCCAGACGAAGTACCCAGTCGCGGCTACGGCGTAGGTGGTACTTAGTTTCTTTAATCGCTTTCGCTGCAATAGCTGCTAGCGTTTCATCTTTGGATTTAAGAAGTTCTGGCAGCATTACGGTTGCATAAACATCAGCGAATAACTGACGTACCTGCGAATAAGCGAAGTCACCGCGAGGCATCTCCATTAATAGCAGGTTGCGGTAGTCACGATCACTGCGCATGTAAGCGAAATCATCTTCAGTACGACCATCATCGGCAAGTTCCGCTGCATAGGTGTAATACATGCGCGCGCGGCCGATGTAATCCAACGCCACGTTTCCGTAGGCGATATCTTCTTCTAGGAATGGGCCATAGCTTACCCATTCTGAAATACGGTGGCCTAGTACAACTGAATCGTCACCTAGGCGAGTCGCGTATTCCAATGTAGCTTGTTTAATTGCATCACTCATCTGTATTCGCTCCCGCCAATTACATGTTGTTTACTGGATCAGGCAGAACGTAGTATGTTGCGTGACGGTAAGGTTTGTCATCGCTAGGGTCGTAGAAGCTTTCAGCATCGTCTTCTTGTGAAGAGCAGATGTCGTTTGACTTAGCAACCCAGATACTTACGCCTTCACTACGACGAGTGTAGCAATCGCGAGCATATTCCAACGCCTGTTCGTGATCTTCAGCATGTAGGCTACCCACGTGTTTGTGGTCCAGACCACGCTTTGAACGGATAAATACTTCGAATAATTCTAATTTTTCAGTGTTCATTGCAAATGCCCCTTATGCCGCGTTTTGTGCTTTTTTGGCGTTTTTCTTTACGTTGTAAGCAGTGATCGCATCACGTACCCAAGTGCCTTCTTCGTGAGCATCAATGTGGTGCTCTACGCGCTGGCGGTTACAGTGACCGTTACCATTGATTACGTTATAGAATTCTTCCCAATCGATCTCACCGGAATCATAGTGGCCACGTTCTTCGTTCCACTTGATCTCTTTATCTGGGTGCTCAAGGCCCAGTACTTCGATCTGAGGTACCGTCTGGTCGATAAACTTCTGACGAAGGTCGTCATTGGTTTCACGCTTGATTTTCCATTCCATCGACTTAGCCGAGTGAGCAGATTCTGAGTCGTGAGGACCAAACATCATCAGTGCAGGCCAATAGAAGCGGTCCAATGAATCTTGAGCCATCTGCTTCTGTTCAGGTGAGCCTTTCGCTAATGCAAGAAGTGCTTCGTAACCTTGACGTTGGTGGAAACTTTCCTCTTTACAGATACGGATCATGCCTCGTGAATAGGGGCCGTAAGAGGTACGCTGTAGTGATACTTGGTTACAGATGGCTGCACCATCTACTAACCAGCCGATAGCGCCCACATCACCCCATGTTAGCGTAGGGTAGTTAAAGATAGATGCGTATTTAGCTTCACCCGTCTGTAACGCTTCGATAAGTTCAGCACGGCTGATACCTAAAGTTTCTGTCGCGCTATATAAGTACAAACCGTGACCGGCTTCATCTTGTACTTTTGAAAGCAATACTGCTTTACGGCGAAGTGATGGAGCACGTGTGATCCAGTTACCTTCAGGCTGCATACCGATAACTTCGGAGTGAGCGTGCTGAGACATCTGACGGATCAGGTTTTTACGGTAGCCTTCCGGCATCCAGTCTTTTGGCTCAATTTTCTCTTCATTTTCGATCTTGCGCATGAAGTTTTCTTCTTGAGATATCGTCATGGTAATTGCCTCCACAATTTTTAGACTCGCAAACTCAGGGTGTTCTCTGAAAGCTTGCGTTGACTCATTCATAACGCGACTGCTGAGTGATCAGCAGTCACAAATAATTTAACTAGCCTTTAGGGCGGTTATCGAAAACGCGTTTTGCTTTACCTTCTGAACGCGGTAATCCGCCGGTAGGTACAACTTCGATCTTAGTGCTGATACCCACAACAGATTTGATGTGGTGCTGAAGTTCTTTCACGACAGGTGCTTGTTCAGCATTCTGTGCTTCAGGCGTTAGCTCCACTTTGACCAATACTTTATCTAGGTTTCCGTCTTTCTCGACTACGATCTCGTAGTGAGGTGCCAACGCTTTGATCTTAAGAATCTGTTCTTCGATCTGAGTTGGGAATACGTTTACACCACGGATAATCATCATGTCATCAGAACGACCTGTGATTTTATCGATACGGCGCATAGGGCGTGCAGTACCTGGCAGTAGACGTGTTAGGTCACGAGTACGGTAACGAATAATAGGTAGCGCTTCTTTCGTTAGTGATGTGAATACTAATTCGCCGTATTCGCCATCAGGAAGTACTTCACCGGTGTTTGGATCGATGATTTCTGGATAGAAGTGGTCTTCCCAGATGGTTGGACCATCTTTGGTTTCAGCACACTCCATGGCAACACCAGGGCCCATCACTTCAGATAGACCATAGATATCAACCGCATCAATGCCTAAACGACCTTCGATGTTTTTACGCATCTCTGCAGTCCACGGCTCAGCACCGAAGATACCGATACGAAGTGCCATCTCTTCTGGGTTAAGACCTTGGCGATCCATTTCATCCATCAGGTTTAGCATGTAAGAAGGTGTCACCATGATGATATCCGGATCGAAATCACGCATCAGCTGAACTTGCTTCTCAGTTTGTCCGCCAGACATTGGAATAACTGCACAGCCTAGACGTTCAGCACCGTAGTGCGCGCCCATACCACCTGTGAATAAACCGTAGCCATAGGATACGTGTACTTTGTCGCTAGAGCGTCCACCCGCTGCACGGATTGAGCGTGCTACAACATCAGCCCAAACATTGATGTCATGCTGCGTGTAGCCAACAACCGTTGGTTGGCCTGTGGTACCACTTGACGCGTGGATACGTACAACATCACTCATTGGAACCGCAAACGAATTAAATGGGTACGCGTCACGTAGGTACTGTTTAGTGGTGAACGGGAACAACTTCAGATCGTCTAAGGTTTTTAGGTCTGAAGGATGAACACCTTTATCGTCGCATAAAATACGGTAAGCATTGATGTTGTTATACGCATGTTTAATGCTGAATTTCATACGGCTTAATTGAAGCGCTCGGATCTCATCAATACTTGCCGTTTCAATTGGATCGAGTGCGTTTGGATCCACTTTGACATTCATCATAGTTCTTATCCTGTTAAAAATTTTGTAATTATTATCGATTACAAATGGCTCGTTCAGCCGTCTTATTAAACGCGCTCGATGATGATCGCGATACCTTGGCCTACACCAATACACATTGTGCAAAGAGCGTAACGACCGCCCGTACGGTGCAGCTGATACATTGCTGTTGTTACTAAGCGTGCTCCACTAGCGCCTAATGGGTGGCCTAGAGAGATTGCGCCGCCATTTGGGTTAACATTGGCAGCGTCATCAGGTAAGCCCAGATCACGAAGGACGGCTAAGCCTTGGGAAGCGAAAGCTTCGTTAAGCTCGATAACATCCATCTGTTCTAGGGTTAGGCCTGTGTTAGCAAGTACCTTTTTAGTTGCTGGTGCTGGACCAAAGCCCATGATGCGAGGCTCAAGTCCTGCAGTCGCCATACCTACGATGCGTGCTTTAGGTGTTAGACCGTTTTTCTCAGCCGCTTCTTTTGAGGCGATTAGAAGTGCGCAAGCGCCATCGTTTACACCCGATGCGTTGCCCGCTGTTACTGAGCCGCCTTCACGGAAAGGCGCTTTCAGTTTAGCTAAAGCTTCTAATGTCGTTGAAGCGCGAGGGTGTTCGTCGGTATCCACAACAACGGGGTCACCTTTGCGTTGAGGAATTACAACAGGACAGATCTCTTCATTAAATGTCCCTTTTTCCATTGCCGCAGCTGTTTTCTGCTGGCTTCGGAATGCGAAGAGGTCTTGGTCTTCGCGTGAAATATTAAAATCTTCAGCTACGTTTTCAGCGGTTTCAGGCATAGAATCTACGCCGTACTCAGCCTTCATTTTTTTGTTAACAAAACGCCAGCCGATAGTTGTATCGTAAAGGCCGTTAGGGTTTCGGCTAAAAGCAGATTCAGCTTTACCCATTACGAAAGGAGCGCGAGACATAGATTCGCAGCCGCCTGCGATCATAAGCTGTGTTTCACCCGATTTGATCGCGCGAGCAGCCATGCCGATCGCATCGATACCTGAACCACATAGACGGTTAACGGTTGTACCAGGCACATCTGTTGGTAGCCCTGCTAACAACGCTGACATACGTGCTACGTTACGGTTATCTTCACCGGCTTGGTTGGCATTACCGTAAATAAGGTCATCTACCGTCGTCCAATCCACATCAGGGTTACGTTCCATTAGTGCTTTTAGTGGAACGGCACCAAGATCATCTGGGCGTACGGGTGCTAAGCCTCCGCCGTAGCGGCCAAATGGTGTGCGGATTGCATCGCATATATATGCATCAGTCATCGTGTATTACCTTCCTTTCGGTAGTGTAGTGCTGGTAAGAGTGTCGTTATCTGTACCGGGAATAATGACACCACGAATTCGATGAGAACGACCACGAAATAGTGCGATCAGATCTCCATTCTGGTTTTCAACGCGTACGTCATAAACGCCTGTACGACCACGTTGATGAGTTTTACTTGCCTTGGCTGTGAGCATGTCGCCACGGTGGCCAGGGCTTATGTAGTCGATACTGCAGCCTGCAGCTACAGTAGGGTAGTTCTCGGTATTACAGGAGAAAGCAAAAGCGCTATCGGCTAGAGAAAAAATCATGCCGCCATGACAAGTGTTATGGCCATTGGCCATCCAATCTTGCACAGGCATGGTTAGTTCTGCATAGCCTGGACCTACTTTGTTAACATCCATCTTTAGCTCTTGCGTGAGCGGATCGTCTGCTAATAACGCTTCAGCACAAGCTTCTGCTAGTTGCTGAGGATCGTTTAGGTCATATTTTTCAGCATAATTTTGCTCAGCCATGAAACGTAGCTCCTGCAAAAAACTTCCGGCGTATTAGGGCAGAAGGGCGGTAGCGGTCTTCGCCATAACATTGTTGTAGATTGCTAAGGCAATTGAAGATCTTGGCTACACCGACTTCATCTGTCCATGCCAGCGGGCCTTTCGGGTAATTGACGCCACCACGCATTGCGATGTCAGCATCTGCGGCAGTACATACGCCTTGATTAACGGCATCAGAGGCTTCATTGGCGAGCATTGCGACTGTACGCATCACTACTAGACCAGGAATGTCATCGATAACGCTTAAGTTAATCTCAAGGGCATTGAACAGGCCAATAACATCCTGTTTTGCTTCTTCATTACATTGGTCGGCAAAAGCCACAGCCAGTGAGGATGCGCTACTGTAATCGATCGCTAGATCGAAGACGGCAGTATTATGGTTGCCTGCTGCTGCGACTTCCGTTGCAAAGCGGCCATCAGTTAGACAAAGGCGCGCGCTACCAACTTTGATATAGGATTCGCTATCGGAGGCCTGTTTTTCAACGTTGATCTCTTTGGCTGCAATACGTTCGACTAGCGCGTTTGCTACACCTAGATCGCCAACGACTTGAACGGCTTCTGGCGCATTGCCTCCGGTAAACGTTTTGGCCGCAAGCTTTTCAGCACCTTCGCTGTAATCATAGAAACCATAGCCACTTTTACGACCTAAGCGTCCGCACTCGACTAAGGCTTTTTGCGTGAGAGAGGGTAGAAAACGTGGGTCTTGATAGTAAGCATCAAAAACCGAGCAGGTAACGGCATAGTTAACATCGTGACCGATAAGGTCCATCAGTTCAAATGGGCCCATACGGAAACCGCCTGCACCTTTGATTAGCTGATCAAGGGTCGCGATGTCTGCACCGCCTTCTTCTTCAATGCGTAATGACTCAGCATAAAATGGGCGAGCTACACGATTAACGATAAAGCCAGGCGTTGATTTAGTGAATACAGCTTGCTTACCCCAGGCTGAAGCGGTTGCGTGTGTTTGCGCAGCAACGGTTTCAGATGTCGCAAGGCCCGATACGATTTCAACAAGCTTCATGATAGGAGCCGGATTGAAAAAGTGCATGCCTACTAAGCGTTCGGGGTGCTTCATCTCCGCGCCTAAAGCAGTGACGGAGATAGAAGAAGTGTTGGAGGCTAAAATACAATCATCCGAACACGTGGCTTCTAGGTTGGCTAATAAGCCGCGCTTAATGCCCAGGTCTTCGATAATTGCTTCAATCACTAGTTTACAATCAGCGAGTGCCGCTATATCGGTGGCTGGTGTGATATTAGACAGAAGCGCTTCTAGCGCCTCTTCCGTCATCTTTCCGCGTTTAACTTGGCCTTGTAGCCCTTTTTTAATGTGATCTAAACCGCGTTGAATCGCTTCAGGGTTTTGATCAAATAAAATTACAGGGTGACCATATGCTGCGGCCACTTGTGCGATGCCAGCACCCATTGTGCCTGCGCCAATTACGCTAACTTGTGCGCTTTTATCTAGAGGAGCCATACTATTATTCGCTGCTGTCATATTTGCTCCGTTTACTTGCCGGTAAAGTTAGGGCTGCGTTTTTCCATGAATGCAGCTACGCCTTCACGGTAATCATCAGTACGGCCAGCCAAACGCTGCAGATCGCGTTCTAAATCTAACTGTTCATCAAGCGTATTCGTGTTGGCAGCGTTTACCGCTCTTAATGTCAGGTCGAAGCCCTTAGTTGGTTGCTTAGCTAATTTCTTAGCCATGCCCATTACTTCGTCCATCAATGCTTCGTCATCGACGCATTTCCAGATCATGCCCCATTCTTCAGCTTGTTCGGCGGATACTTTGTCGCTCAGTAGCATGAGTGCTTTAGCGCGTGCTGTTCCTACCAAACGCGGTAGTGTCCAAGTACCACCCGAATCAGGTACTAAACCAATTTTGCTAAACCCTTGAATGAAGTTCGCAGAGCGGGCAGCGACAACGATGTCACATACCAATGCTAAGTTGGCGCCAGCACCTGCAGCGACACCGTTTACCGCGCAGATAACGGGCATAGGTAGGTCACGCAGAGTACGTACTAACGGGTTGTAATTTTTCTCTACCGATTGACCAAGGTCAGGCATCTCTGCGCCAACAGCTACATTGCGATCACTCAGATCTTGCCCAGCACAGAAACCACGGCCATTACCTGTAAGTACTAGGCAGCGAACGCTGTCATCTTTTTTAATTGTTTTCATCGCCTGGCGCATCTCTGCGTGCATGTCAGCATTGAAGCTGTTTAGGCGATCAGGACGGTTTAGGGCAAGTAGAGCTACCCCATCTTCAATAGATAGGCTGATTGTTTCAAAATTCATTGGCTTAGCATCCTTTGAATAAGGGTTTGCGTTTTTCCAGGAAGGCATTGATGCCTTCGTTACGGTCTTCAGTCGCAGCAAGCAGGGTAAATGCTTTGCGTTCATAAAGAAGGCCGGAACTTAGGTCTGTATCAAATGCCTTGAGTAGGGCGTCTTTTGCCATTTGAACGGCAATAGGTGCATGTCTTGAAATTTGCGCTGCAACGGCTTGAGCACGTTCTAGTGTGATTTCAGGAATGGTGATTTCTGAAATTAACCCCGCACTCATCGCTTGTTCGGCTGTGATAGGCTCACCTGTCAACACCATCTGCATCGCAAGAGATTTTCCAACGCTTCGTAGTAAGCGTTGTGTGCCGCCAGCACCAGGCATGATGCCTAGCTTAATTTCGGGTTGACCAAACTTGGCATCTTCGCCTGCGATAATGATATCTGCGTGCATGGCGAGTTCACAGCCACCACCGAAACAGAATCCGTTTACGGCAGCAATAAGTGGTTTTTTGAAAGCGGTAACTTGTTTCCAGTAATCTACTCGTGGATCTTTGAGAACGCCAACGGCGTCTAAAGATGCCATTTCACGAACATCAGCGCCTGCTGCAAAGGCTCTGGCTGAACCGGTAATAACCACAGCGCCTATAGCGTCATCGTCTTCAGCTAACTGTAGCTGTTCAACAAGTTCTTCAAGTAATTTGGTGTTAAGAGCGTTTAAAGCCTCAGGGCGGTGCAACGTAATAGTTAACACACCCTTAGAAGGTGCGCTGACCTTAAGGTTTGTCGGAGTGTTCATGCATTGTCCTGTCGTGATTGCTTTTATATTTATGGAGCACTTTCTCGTTAGCTTGGAGTGCTCTTCATTGGCCTAAGCGGTTTGCTAGCAAGCGAAATAATATGGCGTAGCAAACATTGATGCCGATCAATATAGTGTAGTAAAAAGCAAAGTGATGCACTTTGTCAAACTTTTGGTGTGTTTTTTGTGTCACTTAGTGCTCTTTGTTTTCTGAATGTTATTTTTAATTAACTTATTGAATTTAAATAATAAATATTGGTTTTTGATATTGTTTTTCTTATTCAGCTATTTATCCATATGTGTGAATAATTGGTCTTATATAGTAACTTGTAGGGATCGTTTAGTTGCTGGGTTTGTTTTTAGTAACCTATTGATAAATAAGGATATTGTCTTTTTTCCTTGATATGTGTCAAGGTTCTGAGTTATAGTTTTTTGAATTAAAAGATACATAAAATAATTTTTTTTGTAATTTTATGAATCATATGTGGGTGAGTTGTTACATTTTCTTCGGAGCGCTTTATGGCAATGGCAGAGTCATTTTTTGATAAACACAAGAGTCTTTTAGAGCAGGCTTGTCAGGCGGTGCAAGATCGGGGGCATTGGACGCCTTATCCTGAGATACCTAGTGGTAAAATTTATGGAGAAAATGCTAAGGCTGAAGGCTTAACGGCTTATCAATCAAGCTTAAACAAAGCATTTTCGCTACAGGGGCCAGCGGTTGTTGGGCATGTTGGTGCAGAAGTGTCTCCTTATAATGGTGAGTTGGGCATTCAGTACGATGCTTATCGTTCAAATGATCTAGTTGCTGCGGCAAAACATGCATTGCCTGAATGGAGAGATGCCGGGCCTGAAATTCGGACAGGGGTCTGTTTAGAAATATTGGAACGGCTAAACCAGCGTAGCTTTGAAATTGGAAATGCAACCATGCATACCACGGGACAAGGCTTTGCGATGGCTTTTCAAGCGGGAGGTCCTCACGCTCAAGACCGCGGTTTAGAAGCGGTTGCTACTGCTTGGCTTGCGACCAGCCGTGTGCCAGCGGATTCTTTGTGGAATAAACCTCAGGGTAAACACGATCCGTTGGTTATGAGTAAGCGATATCATATCGTTCCTAAAGGTGTCGCCTTAGTTGTAGCTTGTTCGACTTTCCCTACTTGGAATACTTATCCCGGGTTGTTTGCAAGTTTAGTCACTGGCAATCCAGTGATTATTAAGGCCCATTCTCAGGCGGTGCTTCCCGTTGCTATAACGGTTGAAGTTTGTCAGCAAGTGCTGTCTGAAGCCGGTTTTGATCCCAAACTGGTGATGTTGGCTGCTGAAGGAAGTGAAGTATCGATTGCGCAGTCTTTGGCGGTTCATGAGGATGTCCGTATCATCGATTATACGGGTGGTAACAGCTTTGGTGATTGGTTATCGGCTAACGCAACGCAGGCGGCTATATACAAAGAGCAAGCCGGTGTTAATACTATTCTTATAGATAGCATTTCCAATTTGAAGCGCGCAGCACAAAACTTAGCATTTTCTTTAAGTTTATATTCCGGTCAGATGTGTACGACTCCGCAAGCACTTCTTATTCCTCGAGGCGGTATCAATACAGACGAAGGTCACCTTAGTTTTGAGGAGGTCTCATCAAGAATCTGTGTAACTATCAGTAAATTTTTGTCAGATCCCGAACGGGCCGCCGGTGTATTGGGTGCAATTCCAAACCCTGTTACTATTCAACGCTTATCAGAAGCATCTAATTTAGGTAAGGTTGTTCTTGAATCGGCAACCTGTCCATTACCGGGATTCGATGATGCGGTTTATCACACGCCTTTAATATTATCAGTAGAAGGGGCGGATGACGCTTGGCAGCAAGAGCAGTTTGGTCCAATCTCATTTATTGTCGCTGTTGATGATACTGACCAAGGCTTAGCGCTTATCTCTAACGCTGTAGCAGGCAAAGGCGCGATCACCTTTGGTGTGTACTCTACGGATGAATCTGTTTTGGATCGTGCTGAGCAGGTAGCTATAGAGCAAGGCGTTGCACTTTCATGCAATCTTGATGCTGGCGTGTTTGTTAATCAGTCGGCTGCATTTAGTGATTTTCATGCGACTGGTAATAACCCAGCAGCGAATGCAGCCTTAACTGACCCTGCTTTTGTTGCCGGTCGGTTCGCGGTTGTTCAGAGCCGTCGCCATACAAGTGTTTGAGCGTATTTTTTCAATTTAGGAGAAAGGGATGCAGGTTTATAGTATTGATGGAATTACCCCGGTGGTTGATCCAACGGCGTTTGTTCATCCTACGGCGATATTGATTGGCGATGTTATTATCGGTCCGCGTTGTTATGTTGGACCCGCTGCGTCCTTGCGAGGTGATTTTGGGCGTTTGGTGCTCGAAGAGGGTGCTAATGTGCAAGATACCTGCGTGCTTCATGGCTTTCCCGGGACGGATACCGTTGTTGAGAAGGATGGCCATATTGGTCACGGGGCTGTTTTGCATGGTTGCCGAATTGGTAGAAATGCCTTAGTAGGTATGAATGCAGTTGTGATGGACGGCGCAGTCATTGGAGAGGAATCGATTGTTGCTGCTTGCGCTTTTGTTAAAGCCGCTTTCACTTGTGAAGCAAGAAGTTTAGTGGTTGGTTCACCCGCTAAGGTGTTGCGTCAAGTGGGCGATAAAGAGATTGCCTGGAAGAGTGCAGGAACGGCGCAGTATCAGGATTTAACAAATCGTTGTTTGACGACTATGCAGAAAGTAGAGCCGTTGACTGAAGTTGAAGCTGATCGGCCTAGAATGAACGTTGGGGAAGTGAAACCTAAATATCAGACTGATAATTAGGGTAGGTTTCTCCATAAAAAAACGGGAACTTGTTCCCGTTTTTTTATGGATATTGCACTGCCTTATTGGCTTCTTAGCCCGCCATAGCGTTGGAAAAATTTACTGTTAGGGGGTGGCAGAGGGCCTTCAGCCGTTTCTAGCACATCATTCATGTGTGCTTCTGCACCTTCCCAGACTCTTTGATAGATATTGTTGCAGAGCTGCCTTGCCGCGCTACCTGCCCAATCTCCCGGTAATAACTCATCAGGAAGCTCTGGGTCACGTAATATGATGCGTCGGTATTCGTGTATTAATAACACTCTGATTTGAAAGCACTGTTCAGGTGTTGGATTATCTTTCTCTTTTAGATGGTTCCATATGGGGCGGAATTTATCTAAAAAATTCTGATAGTTTTCGGCTAATTTTGGCAGGTTCCATGATTCTCGCGTTTGCAGTCTTAGTGCTCGACTTGCAACGGCGCCTTCACCCAAATCTTCAAGCATAATGACATCATCTTGATAATCGAACTCTTGCAGAATTGCCTGTAATTCAGGTTTTTGCATTTGAGGGTGAAGCATCACAGTAGGCGCTAGGTGACCAAATCCGTGCCATTCTAGCTCTTGGCGTAGCTTTTGACGGTCATCTTGATTTAGCTGACTAAGGATCGCCATAAGCCAGCGACCATCCCACTCTGGATTGTGTTCTGCGTAAACGCGTTTGAATGCTTTACGGAATCGGCGAATGCCGGGCCCGGTTAAACTATAGTAACTTCTGCGACCTACTTGATCTGCAACCAGCCAGTTTTCTTTTGCTAGTCTAAAGACCGATGTTCGAACCAGACGTTGGTTCAAGCCGAGAGGCTCTAATAAGTTGATCAAACTGCCAAGCCACACTGTGCCGCCACGTGGTGCAATAGCGTCACCGTATACCGTGATGATTAACGAACCAGCCCGTATCGGGCGTCGGCTGCGAAAATTGTCAACCAATGTTTCTAAGGCAGGGAAAGCGGGCATGTTATTCCAGTCAGTTTGGGTTGTGCTTATTTCGTCAATTTTGGAGCGTGCATTTTATAGATCGTTGTTTCCGCAAGCAAATTTGATGAAATATTATTTTATGTACTATCTAGATATACCTGTTTTTTATAAATATGTTAAGTAAAATAATGATACAAGTACGAACAAAATATAGTTACTTTTTGTTTTATATCAACGTATCTGTAATAGCCATTTAATCTGTAATGAATAAACCTGCGTTTATAGCCCTAGTGTTTATATCTGTATTTAAAACAAGAGAAGATAGGTATCCGCAGTGAATTATTGTGTTTAATGGCTTTTCATTTGTAACTGACTTCGTTCGTATAATGTAATAAGTTCAGGCACTTTGCTGCGTAAATTTTCTCTCGTGTCGGGCTTAGCGTTTATCTGTGTTGAAAGTTCTTCAATCTGTTTGGCCACACGTTGAACCGCTATAAACCCAAAATTAGCTGCTGCTCCACTTAACGTGTGCGCTTTTTGGTTGAGCTCGGAATACTTCTCTTGGGTTAAGCTATTTTCTATCTCAGTGATAAGTTGACGAGCCTGAGTATCATATTGCACGAGTAGTGCATTCAAACTGTCCTGCCCAAGCAGTTCTCTGTGCTGACCAATCAGCTTTTGATCAAGCAGTGTGGTTTGTTTATTCGTGTCCTCTGACCTGGGGGCTCTATGCTGCATAATCTCTTGAAGTTCTGTGTATTGGATCGGTTTTGCTAAAGCGCCATCCATACCCGCGGCTAAATAGCTCTCTATCTCATGCTGCGCTACTGAGGCCGTTAAGGCGATAATCTTAATATTTGCTCTTGCCTTATTAGGGTGTTTTCTTATTCTTCGCGTTGTCTCCATCCCGTCCATGTCGGGGAGATGGATATCCATTAAAACGAGATCGTAGGCGTGGTCGTTGTGCATCGAGAGGGCGGTGAATCCATCGTCAGCTATAGAGACCTTGTGGCCATCGCTTTCGAGTAAGCCACGAGTGACATCCTGGTTTATTGGTGTGTCTTCAACCAATAGGATATCCAAAGGTTTAGTTTGATCGTGCTGCTGTTGATAGTCTTGCTGGTCGGGTAATGTACTGGAGATAGGGTAGCTTAATTCAAACCAAAAGGTGCTCCCTTCATTCTCTTTGCTATCAAAACCGATACGGCCCCCTAAATGCTCAATAATCTGTTTTGTAATGGCAAGGCCTAATCCTGTTCCACCATAACGCCGAGTGATTGAGCTATCTGCTTGAGTAAAGTGCTGGAAAATTTTGTTGTGAGCCGCATCGGGTATACCTATGCCTGTATCTTCTACGCTGCAGCGTAGGGTTATTTCCTGTTCGCTGGATTGAGTGCCTTCAGCGCTTAAGCGTATAAATCCGTGATGGGTAAACTTTAGCGCGTTAGAGCATAGATTCATTAATATTTGGCTTAGAACTCGTTTATCACCCATGAGAGGCGGTAGGTTGCGGTCTATGTTCGGTACTATTTGTAATGTTTTTTCTTCCGCAACAGGCGTAAATAAGGTGTAGGTATCATCTAGCACTTGTTGAACCCAGAAGGCCTTATTTTCAAGATCCAGTTGTCCTGATTCTACTTTTGAATAGTCTAGGATATTGTTAAGAATAGATAATAGGGATTGCCCGGCATTATAGATTGTTTCTATTTGCCCACTTTGTTCTTGATTTAGGTCCCCTTTTTTCATCAATTGGGCCATGCCCAGTATGCCGTTCATTGGGGTTCGTATTTCGTGGCTCATCGTAGCCAAAAACATTGATTTGGCTTCGTTCTCAGCTTCAGCTTCGTACCTGGCTTGTTCTGCTACTTCTTTGGCTTTGCGTTCGCTGATGTCAGTCAGTGAGCCTTCGTAATACTGAGCTTGGCCGTTGGATTCTAAAACCTTCCTTGCCGAGATCGAAACGTAAATGGGAGCACCGTCTTTTTTTCGCCAGCGTGTCTCAAAGTTAATGACTTTATGCTCATGGTCGAGCTGTTTTAAAAAATCGTCACGCTCGATGTCGTCATAGAAGCACTGACTCGCTATATCCGTGATCTCATTGTGAAACTCATCCATATTTTTAAAGTTGAGTAGCGAGGCTAGTGCCGGGTTGGCTGAAATAAAGCGCCCATCTGGCGAGGCTCTAAAGATACCTTCTACGGCGTTAAGAAAGAGCGATTTAAAGTCGTATTCTGATTTTTCAAGGCTTTGGTAAAGCTTAGCGTTTTCAATCGATATGGCGGCTTGGGATGCTAAAATCTGTAATGTCTCTAGACGGTTCCGATCAAATATATCTCTGCTTTGGTTATTTTCTAAATACAGGATGGCGGTTAATTCACCATGATAGAGTATTGGTAATGCTAGCAATGAGAGAGGGTGCTCTTTGCGGATATAGTTATCTTGTTGGAACATCTCGTGTCGGCTTGCATCGCCTAATACAACATTCTCTTTGGTACGGGCAACATAATGGATAATACTGCTGGGAAGAATGTCTGCGGTTCTATTCAGTGGCAGGTTATCGTAGAAACGAGTTTCCTCTTCAATCGTTGCTTCAGCAGCTATGCTTAATGTCTCTCTATTAAGAAGTAATACAGCGCGCTGTGCGCCAGCATTGATAATGGCTAGTTTTAATAAAGTTGATATCAACGGTTCTAGCATTATTTCATCAGAGATTGCTTGAGAGGCTTTGATCACCGAATTGATATCGTAGGCGTTCCTCGATAATTCCTCTTCCTGCATTAAGGCGGGACGTGTGCTTTGTGCGTTCTGTTCTGACTGAGCAAATAAAATAAATGGGTATTTTTTTTCTAGTTGTCTTTTTTTACTCAAAGCTCCCCATGCGGAGAAAGCATGGTGTGCTTGAATCGTGTAGTGCTGAAAGAGTGGATCTTTGTTCCATTTGTTATAGCACTGCCCAACTAATTCAAGGCTTATGGCATGATCAAGGACGAAGCTCTGTTGCTGAGCGTGGCTGATTGCTTGATCAAAATAATCGATTGCGATGCTGTACTTTCTATCAACCATGAAAAGCATCGCTTTGATCAAAAGCCAGTGATGATGGTGGTTTTCAAAACTGTGTTTTTTGAGCTTCTCTACGCTTTTTAAATAGCGTTTTGCACGTTTGATGCGATGAGACTGCTCTAGAATACTGGTTTGCTCGACCAGAATTAAATTGTTTAAGGTTTCAAAAAAGGCTAAATAAGGGGCGGTGTACGTGCCGCTGATATAAGCGCTATAAATAAGTGCTTCAGTGAAATACTGCTCAGCATCTAAGTTTTCTCCATAAATAAGTGCCAGTAATCCCTTGTAGTAGTAGTGCAGACACATAGCTGTTTTATGATTGTTGCTCTTATACTTAGCGAGCATCTCTTCTTCAATATAATGAGTGCCATCTAAGCCTGCTGGGAAGTTGCTTCCTGTTAGTGCTTCAACCGTTTGTTGCGTCATTAAGGTGTAGTGCAGAGATTGCTTTTGCCCTGATTCGTTTAATTGTAATGAGTATTTGGTGAGTTGTTCTGCTAGCTGATTGAGGCTCGGCGTTAAGGAAAATTCGTATTGAATGTAGGCGGATAAAGAGTATGCGCTCCATTCAATGTCACCCGACTCAAGTGCTTTGATATGAGATTGGTAAAGGCTGTCAGCGCAGAGTTTGAGGTGCTCTTGGTAGTGTCTAATATAAGCGTTGTAGAGATAAAGAGGTTTGTGCTCACTTTTACCCGAGAACTTTTCCGTAAGCTTTAGGGCTAAACGGCCTAGCCTGACGCCTTGCTCAATTTTCTGATACTTGCCGCACAGTACGCCACCGTAACCTGCGAAAGCCATGGCTGACTCATCACTTAGGCCATTTCTCAAGGTGAATTCGACCTCTTTAGCCATGACGAGAGGGCGTAGACCTGAGCTGGAAAATTTTACGACACCAAACATGTTTGCCAAGAGGGACATGGCGGCTAGTTTTGTCGGATCTTCTATCTTAGGTAGATTGAGAATACGTTCATCGGAATAGCGAGCGAGTAATAGAGAAACCTTTGCTTGGCTTATGGCTATTGCGCTGTTAGACGGATTAAGAGGTAGAGGAACTTTTAATTGCTGGAGTAAATTTACCGCAACTTGAAGGGCATCAGAAAAATTGTTTTGGGCTACTAGCGCTTGAATACGTAACTCTTCTAGCTGAGTTCTACCTCTTAAATCATTGCTCAAAGGAATAGCTTGATCTAAAAGCTTATCTAAGTAGGTGAAGTCGGCTTTGATATAAGCGGTTTCAGCAGCATTCTTTTGCAGTTTAGTGATTAATGGGATGTTTTTTGCGGTGTCCTCGTCCTCAATCAGCGCTAAACCTTGGTGGAAGTAATCGAAAGCTGATTCAAAAGCCGCTGACTCTCGTGCCCTTATACCTGTTTTGTAGTTAAGCTGAGCTAACTCATTTTTCTCGTGCTTAGATGTGATTAATGACAGCGATTGATTGAGATGGTTGGTTACATCAAATAAGCGGCGTCCTAAGCTATCAGTCGGAAGACTTTCTTTTAATACATGGCCAATAAGATAGTGGAGATTCTCTAACTCCTTCTTATCAACCAGAGAATAGGCAGCTTGCTGCACTCTATCGTGGACAAAACGATATTGGATTTTGTGCGCTTGAGATTCTATATCGTAATGGTGACTGGCCCCCATCGGTAGCAGTAGGCCCTCAGTTAAGGCTGGCCATAGGTTCTGTGCTGCTTGCGTAGCATCTTGTTGGCAGGACTTTGCCAAAATATGTAAGGGGACAGGGTTGCCGATACAGGCAGCTACTTTTATAACTTCGAGGGTGTTACTCGATAGACGCTGAAGTTTATCAACCATGAATGTGATGACATTATCTGTGATCTCACAGCTGCGTATTTCGAGGGCGTTCCATGTCCATTGGTTGTTCTGAAATATGATCAGATCTTTTTCATGAAGTTCTAATAGAAATTGATTAAGGAAAAAGGGGTTGCCTTGCGTTTTTTCAAAGCAGATTTCAGCTAGAGCAAGACACTTATCTTTATTTTGCCCTAATGTATCGATGATTAACTGATGCACATCTTCAATAAGGAGTGGTTCTATTGCTAAAGATTGAACCTCAACAGGCGCTTGCTTTAAATGCTCAATGGCTAAATTAAACGGGTGGTTAGCACTGTAGTTTTGAGTGCGATAGCTTCCAATTATAAGCAGATTGGGGTGCTGGGGGTTATGCGATAATTTATCCAGTAGCTTTAGTGAAGAGAGATCAGCCCAGTGTAAGTCATCGAAAAAAAGGACAAGCGGATGTTCTGACGTCGCAAATACTTTAAGAATTTGCCGGATGATATGCGAAAAACGGTGTTGTTCTTCAGAGGGCGAGAGCTTTTCCGCAATGGGTTGCTGACCTAGGATTAATTCAAGTTCAGGAATGAGTCTGAAAAGTACCTGAGCGTTACTGCCCGTGGCCGCTAATAGTGCTTTTCTCCAATGATTAATCTGATCATCAGACTCAGTTAGCAATTGCCTTATCAGTGTTTGCAGTGCCTGATAAATGGCAGTGTAAGGCCGATTTCTATGATATTGATCGAACTTTCCTGACGCAAAAAAACCATGATGCTGAGTAATATGTTGGCGTATTTCATGGGCAAGGCTTGATTTACCTATCCCAGCATAGCCTGAGATAAGTGTCAGCGCTTGTCGGCCTTTAGTTGCTAAATCAAAACTCTTTTTTAGTGCGGAGATGGTATTCTCTCGGCCATAGAGTTTCTGCGGAATCTCAAATCGTTCCGAGATATCCTCTTGGCCAATAGTAAACTTCTCTTTTGCTTGGCTGCGGTGAAGCTTTAGGCAAATGTTGAGGTCGCTGCATAGCCCTAAACTTGATTGATAGCGCTGTGATGCATCCTTTGAAAGGAGCTTCATAATGATCTGCGATAGCGGTTCGGGCAGATCGGTATTTTGAATGTAAGGCTCTACGGGCTGTCTAGCTAAGTGGCAGTGAATTAATTCTAAATTATCTTTTGATTCGAAAGGGGGGCTACCCGTAAACAGTTCATAGAAGGTTGCACCTAATCCATAGTAATCGCTTCGATAATCAATGACCCGATTAATTCTGCCGGTCTGTTCTGGGGATATGTAGGTAAGGTTCTGTTTCTCATTGAGTGATGCGTGGGAGCTGGGATGCTCTCTTTGCAATCGAGAGCTGAGTGCAAAGTCGATAATCCATATTTGCCCGGTATTGGGCTCAATTAAAATGTTATCGGGTGATATCTGTTTATGGATGATATGGGCTTCATGAATTTGCCCTAATACTAAGGCTATCTGGGTGGCACAGGTTAAACGTCTATCAAAGCTTGGGCGCTCAATGGTCATCCATTTTCTTAAGCTGATCGCGTTTACGTTAGGAAAAACGATCGTGCTGTGTTGGTTGCTTTTTCGATATTCAATCGGGGCTAGGACGCCTGATATGTCGAGCTGCTGTAAAATGTTGTATTCATGCTCTAGTCGAATCTGGGCAGCTTTTGATTGTTCGGTTTCTGAGATCTGTTTTACGATAACGGGTTGCTGTTCATCTTCAATAAGCGCGCGTGAGATTCGACTATGTTTGCCTTGATGGATGAGCTCGACAAAAAGAAGGTGATCCACAACCATTATGACTGGACCTCTCCTGCAAACATATAACCGGCACCATGTGCCGTAAGAATGAAGTGAGGGTTTGCCGGATTATCACCTAGTTTTCGCCGCAACCTGCCAACCATTACATCGACGGATCGATCGTTA
Source organism: Neptuniibacter victor (assembly GCA_027943745.1). Classification (GTDB taxonomy): domain Bacteria; phylum Pseudomonadota; class Gammaproteobacteria; order Pseudomonadales; family Balneatricaceae; genus Neptuniibacter; species Neptuniibacter victor. The sequence goes on from AP025763.1 coordinate 1,409,201, forward strand.
GGGGTCCATTCTCTATCGTGAATAGCGTCCATTAACTGATCTCGAGACAAAATGGCCCCAGGTGTATTAACTAAGGACGATAAAAGTTTGAATTCACCTTCGGGTAAACGCTCGCTTTCCCCTGTAGGTGAAGTGAGAAGACGTTTATTGCTATCAAGTACCCAGCCTTCAAAACACCACTGTAGGTTATTGCTATGTTCAGAGGTTCTTGCTTGTTGGCTGTCTTTTACTCGCCAGAGAAGGTTTTTGGCTCTTACTAAGAGTTCGCGAGGGTTAAATGGCTTAGTGACATAATCATCTGCGCCTAGTTCAAGGCCAACAATTCGATCAATTTCATCGCCTTTGCTGGTAACCAGAATTATGCCAACGCTTGAGACCGAGCGTAATTCACGGGTTAATGTTAAGCCATCCTTACCGGGTAGATTTATATCAAGTAGTACTAAGTCGATCTGCTCTTGTTGAACCCGTAGGCAGAGATCATCTGCTTGTTCTGTCTCGATAATTTTATAGCCTTCTTTACTTAGGTAGCTAGAAAGCAAAGATCGAGAAGCGATATCGTCTTCTACAATTAGGATTCTGTATGGATTGCCTGAACTATGATTCATAAATATAACTAATCTCTTGATTTGAACTCAGTCTAGCAATGCGAGGTTGGCTTTGATAGTAGTGAGATGCTTATAAGTGTAGTTGGTTTAATGCTTTATATATCAGTTGGTTAGGTTTTTTTTGCTTGCTGTTGTTACTTATTGTTACATTTAAAAACAAAACAGCACATCTGACGGATACTTTGTTTACATGGATAGAGTAATTTGAATAAACCCAAATACGTGTGCGGATTGCGCTTTAACGTTCGTAACATGTCATATAACAAAAGGATCACCGAGAGTGGGGAGTGATAGTCTTGAAAAATCATAGCATGAAGCGAGTACTTCGCTTTGGCGGGGCTGTAGCTTTCCTTGGATTTGCGTCAACTGTTTCGGCAATTGAAGGCCCGCAAGTTATCAAGGAAAACTGTTTGCTATGTCATAGCGAAACGGGAAAGGCTGAAGCGCCTTTTTCGCGAATCAGTCAGCAGCGTAAAACGCCTGAAGGCTGGCAAATGACCATTAACCGTATGAAAAGCCAGCGTGGTTTGAAGTTGAAGCCGGAGGATGAGCGTGTACTGATTAAGTACTTGGCTGATACTCAAGGCCTAGCACCTTCAGAAACGGCTGATCTACGTTACGTGCTTGAGCGTGAGCCAAATGTGATTGAAGCTGATATTCCTGAGCATGTGGCAGGAACGTGTACCGGTTGTCACTCGAGTGCTCGTTCTGGTTTGCAGCGCCGTACTGCTGACGAGTGGGAAAAGTTAGTTCACTTCCATATGGGGCAAGTGCCTTCTATTGAGTATCTCGCAGGTCATCGTGATCGTCCATGGTTCCAGATTGCGGTCAACGAAACCAGTGTGAAGCTGGGAGAAGGTTATCCGCTTGTTACTAAAGCGTGGGATGACTGGAAAGCTGCACCGAAAGCGATGCTGAACGGCGATTGGGTGATGAGTGGCTATATGCCTGATAAAGGCGAATTCTCAGCCAGTGTTTCTGTTATGCCAAATAAAAAGGATGAATACATTCTTTTACTTAACGGTCACTACGCCGACGGTTCTAAATTGAGCGGTAGTGGTAGCGCTAAAGTTTTTGCAGGCTACGAATGGCGTGGGGCGGTTGTTATTGATGGCCGTAAGATGCGCCAGGTTTTTGCTGCCTCTGAAGATGGCAAGACGATGACAGGACGTATGTTCTTGAAGAATGATGATGTCATCGGTGGTGCTATCGTCGCTAAGAAAGCGACTAAAGCGCCCGTTGTAGTCGCTGTTTCACCAACTTATATCAAGCAAGGTTCTACTCAGGTACTGAAGATTACCGGCGCTAACCTTTCAGAGAAAATCTCTTTAGGTAAAGGTATCAAGGTTGTGGGTGTGGAGAAAAAAACACCTGATTATATGTTAGTAAAAGTAACGGCAAGTGCTAAAGCTGCTGTAGGTAATCGTACTTTAACCGTTGGTTCTACTGCTACGGATAGTGCGGTTGTTGTTTATGACAGTGTGGCTCGTGTCGATATTACACCAAGTGACTCTATCGCCCGTATCGGTGGAAATGGTGGCCCTGTTGCTAAACAAAAATCTATCTATCGTGCGATCGGTTTTGCTGCGGGTTCAGATGGTAAGCCGGGTACTGAGGATGATATTAAGTTGGGCTATATGCCAGCAACATGGAGCTTGAAGCCTTTTGATGCGGTAGCAGAAGAAGAGCATGACCTTAAGTATGCGGGCAAGATCAACAGCCAGGGTATCTTTACACCAGGCGATGCAGGATTGAACCCGGAACGTAAGATGTCTACCAATAACGTAGGTAATCTTACTGTGGTTGGCACGGTGACTGAAGGTGGTGCGGCTGTAGCCGGCGAAGCTCATCTGTTAGTAACTGTTCAAGACTACGTTAAAGAACTGATTCAGTAATCTGAATGTGATAGCAACCTCAACCAGCCTTTAAGGCATACAAATATTAACGAGGTGATTATGGGATCTCTTTCCCTGGTAAAACCAAATATGCATCTGGTCAACTTGAAGCAGCGAACCATGTTGTTTCATGTTCCATCCAGTGGCTTATTTGAGTTGGATGCAATGAGTCAAGATGTCATTGATCTATTCAGTGAGCAGGAAGAAGTGACTGCTCCAATGATCAAAGATCGTCTAGAAAGTCGCTACGTAGCAAGTGAGGTACTGGAGCTACTTGAAGAGTTTAAGTCGCTTGAAATTATCCATGAAACTGGTGGCGTTGCTCGTTATAACCCAACACCTAAAAAGGTCAAAAACTTTCCATTAACTACCGTTGTTTTGAACGTAAATACCGGTTGTAATTTAAGCTGCACCTACTGCTATAAAGAGGACCTGACGACGCCGTCTGCAGGTTTGAAAATGTCAGTTGATACCGCGATTAAGTCGGTTGAGATGCTCCTTAAAGAATCACCCGATCAGCGTCAATACAATGTCGTATTTTTTGGTGGTGAACCACTATCAAATATGCCATTGATTCGTGAAGTTGTTGCGTATTGTGAAAAGCGATTTGCTGATCTCGAAGCACGCGTTGATTTTACGATGACAACGAATGCTACCTTGCTAAACGAAGAGTTAATCGATTGGTTTAACGAACATCGTTTTGGTTTAACTATCTCTATGGATGGGCCGAAAGCGATGCACGATAAAAATCGTATTACTGTCGGTGGCCAAGGCACTTACGACGTAGTTAAGAAGAAAGTCGACATGCTGTTGTCCCGTTACACTGCCCGCCCGGTGGGTTGTCGAGTGACGCTGACGAAAGGCATTACTGATGTCGAAACGATCTTTAATCACCTTTACCACGATCTTGGTTTTGCTGAAGTGGGCTTTGGTCCCGTAACGTCGGGTGATATCGCTGAGTTCAATCTCAGCGGTGAGGAGATGATCGCTGTCTTCGAAGGCCAGAAGAAACTTGGTAAACAGTATTTAGAAGCCGCGTTGAATAATAAGAATTTCGGGTTTGGCAATATGCATCAGTTGATGACTGATCTGCATGAAGGCCAGAAGAAACAGCTGCCTTGTGGTGCTGGTGTGGGCCTATTAGCGGTTGATAAAGATGGTGGTTTGAATCTTTGTCATCGTTTTACCGGTTCCGATATGCCGTTGTTCGGTGATGTTGATCAAGGTATCGATAAACCTGCGTTGTCTTCGTTTATTGAAAATCGTTTAGATCGTAGTCAAGAAGGCTGTGAAACCTGTCGAATTCGTAATATCTGTTCTGGCGGTTGTTATCACGAAAGCTATGCAAAATATGGTGATCCTACGAAACCTTCCTACCACTATTGTGATCTGTTGAGAGATTGGATCGATTATGGGGTAGAAATTTATTCGCAGATTATGCTCGAGAACCCAGGGTTCTTTGATGCATATGTATCTCCACGAAGAGGTGCTTAAGAAAATGAAACATTTAAAGTCTTTTAATAAAAAAGCAAAAATGCTGGATGCCGCTGTTTCCCAAGGTGAAGTGGAAGAAGTCGTAGCGATGCAGTCAGTTGTTGGTTGTACTTCTGTAAACGATCCAGGTTGGGAAGTTGATCCCTTTGGTGGTTTGGGTTCTCTGTGTCAGCCGATGGAGTCTGATCTATATGGCTGTGCTGATGCTTGTTGGTGGCCTGCCCAGGTTCCAGACACTATGTCTACGCATCCAAACTGGTCACAAGATGTTGCCAAAGCAGATGAAGATTGGCGTAAGATCGATGCCATCTTCCCGGAATCTGAGTAAGGGGAAATCAGAGATGAATTTTAAACAGATGATAAGCCCAGCTAAACGCTTGGGTGCCGTGATGACTGGCCTAGTCTTATTGGGTACAGGGTTATCTGCACAAGCCGCAACCGATGAGTATCTACTAACGGTTACTCGTCCAAACCAATTACATGTGATTGATACGAAAACCGATAAACTTCTGCGTAGCTGCGATGTGCCGGGGATTTTTGGTAACGGCGGTATTGCTGCTTCTCCTGACGGTAAAATTGCATATGTAATGACCAATAAATGGGAAGATGTTTACGGTTTTAATATCAATGACTGTAAAATTGTTTTCTCAATGAAGCAGTCGTCAAAGGGTGTGCAAGTTAAAAGCATGATCTCAATGACGGTAAGCGCGGACGGAAAAGAGCTATACACGGTTCAAAACCCCGTTAAGCTGCATAAAGATCACTTTGAAACCCTACAGCCCCGTTTAGCTGTTTATAAAACAGCAGATGGTATGAATGCTAAGCCGGTTCGTACTTATCCTGTAGATCGCCGAATTACTAAGCTTGGATTTATTGAGAAGACAGGCGAGGTTATTTTGGGTGGTGCGGATGTGAAAGCGATTGACCCAACTAATGGTAAAATTCGCACGCTTGCTAAGCTCCAAAATTGGGATCGTAGCCCGGAAGGTTGGGTTCCACCTGATGCGTTTGCTATGCACACATTGGGTGAGCATATTGGCGAATACATCATGCCGTACTTCACTATTAAGTGGAATGGCGCGCCAGGCGATATGGAAAAAGCTGAATTCTTGTGGGGTATGACTAAGGTTGATACTAAAACAGGTGAAGTGACGAGTGGCGAAGTGTTGCCTTTTGAGTTTATCGTATTTAATTGGTTAACTGATCCTAATGATGAAGATATTGTTTACGGCTCGTTTAATCAGCTGTCTAAACATAACATCAAAGAGGGTAAAACTTTAGCTGTGCAGCCTATGCCGCATACTTACTACAACATCAACATGTTACAGGATGGTAGTAAGATTTATGTTGGTGGTACATCCAGTGATATCTCGGTGCATGATCCTAAAACACTGAAGAAAATTGGTTCTATCCAGTTATCGGGTGATATGTCTACTTCCGATCTACGCATTGCAAAAGTACAGCGCTAAGATTAGGGTAAACACTTAGTTGCTAATGATAGATACGAAAGGGGCGATGATTATCGCCCCTTTTTTTGCTATCAGCTCAAAAATACTTATATCGCTAATCGATGGTCCTGTCCGGTATTGGTCAGTGATCTAGCCTGACAAGAGCATTCTGTCTTTATGTTGAAGTGGCTTTCCCGCACAGTTACACATGATAATCCTGAACAGCTAGAGCAAGCGTTTCGGTGGCTTTATAGTTTTGTGCGGCCGCAGCGCCGGGCCATTTTAGGGCTGTTGCTACTGTCTGTATGCGCGACCTTTCTTGTGTTATTACAGCCTTGGCTAACCAAAACATTGATCGATGGTGGACTGATCGCAAAAGACTATAGCGTCTTAGTGAGTGTTGCTTTAGGTATGATCTTTGTTGGCATCATTAGTACCGCATTGTCAGGTGTGAACCGATACTTGCATACCCAGCTTTCGGGCAAAATTCTGTTCGCGCTTAGAAATGATCTTTATCAGCATTTGCAGACCTTGTCGCCACTTTTCTATGGTCGTCATCGTATAGGAGACATCATGTCTCGCATTGATGGTGATGTGGCGCAGATTCAGCGTTTTGCAGTGGATAGCCTGTTTTCTGCTGTTAGTAGTGTTTTGGGTTTAATCGGTGCGGCAGTGATGATGTTGCTGCTGTCTTGGAAGTTATCTTTACTGGTTTTGATTTTAATACCCCTCGAGGTGCTATGGCTTCGTTGGATGCGGCAAAAGGTCGAAGTGCAGACGCGACAGTTACGAGAACGCTCTGCTGATATCTCAAGCTTTTTGGTTGAAACCTTACCTGCAATGAAGTTTATCCAGTCAGTAGGACAAGAACCGAAAGAGAGAAAGCGTTTAGAAGGGTTGAATCATAACTATCTAGGTGATCTGTTGAAGTTACAGGTCACTGAATTTTTTACTCAAGCTATTCCGAGTACGCTGACATCTTTAACGCGAGCATCCGCTTTTCTTATTGGGGGCTATTGGGTGATAGAAGGAACTTGGCAGTTGGGTGCGCTGATCGCGTTTTCAACGTATTTAGGGATGGCCGTTGGACCTGTTAATAGTTTGCTCGGATTGTATGTTGCTATTCAGCGAATGAGCGTGAGCCTTGGCCGTGTCAATGAGCTTAGGTTGCAGCAGCCCGAGGTTGCACGTAATCATGTTTATACAGAGCTTCCTAATGGCAACGGAGGTATCAGTATCCGCGATTTGTGTTTTGCTTATCCGGGGCGTGTGGAAAATGTGTTTGATCAGGCGGAACTAGATATTAGAGGAGGCAGTAAAGTGGCGTTGACTGGCTCTTCGGGTGTTGGAAAATCAACCCTTGTCGATCTTTTGCATAGGCACTTTGAACCTAATAGCGGGTCTATAATGATTGACGGTGTTGCTGTGGCAGATATAGATCCTAGTTCTCTGCGTCAACAGGTGGCGGTTGTTAGCCAAGACATTGTTTTGTTTCGCGCAACGCTTAGAGAAAATATTCGTTATGCCAACCCAGCGGCTTCAGATGAAGCTGTTTTACTAGCCGCAAAGCAATCCAAGTTGGAAGCGTTGATCGAGCACTTACCAGAGGGAATTGATACGGAGTTTGGTGAGCGTGGTCAGCAGCTTTCAGGCGGTCAGCGTCAGCGTATTGCTATTGCTCGGGCGCTGTTACAAAACCCGAGAGTTTTGGTGTTAGATGAGGCGACCGCAGCGGTTGATGAAAAAACAGAGGAAGAGGTTATTGCTGCGGTGGATCAGCTGTTTTCCGATCGTACACGTATTTTGATCAGTCATCGTGCCTCAACGCTGGTAGGCGTTGATCAGCGGATTCTTTTACAAGATGGAAAGCTTAATGTCGTGGAGGCAACGGGTTAATGTCGTTAAGGATCGGCGTAATAGATAGCGGTTTTCGTGAAAGCCAGCTTGATTGGATTGCGGATAGCGCTGCCTTTTATCTCGAAGATAGTGCGCTCTGGATGGGGGAGTCTAGTTTTGATGCGATGGAACATGGCGCTAGAGTTATTGATATTATTCATCACCATTATCCGGAAGGTGTTTTCTATTCTGCTCAAGTGTTCAATACGCGAGGGGTGACAACACCTGCCCAAGTGGCGGCTGCGGTTGATTGGATGTGTGAGCAAAATATTCAGTTGATTAATATGAGCTTGGGTTTGCGTCAGGATCGGGAAGTACTTGCGAAGGCTATTGAGCGGGCAGTATCTAAAGGTGTGATTATCGCTGCGTCCTCGCCCGCTCGAGGTGATCCCGTTTTTCCTTCAGCCTATGAAGGTGTATTACGTATGACCGGTGATGCGCGTTGTCGTATTAATGAGATTACCTGCCTTGAAACTGAATTTGCTGATTTTGGTGGGCATGTGCTTGGGCTCGATCAGGAGCAGGCGAAAGCGGGTGCTAGTTTGGGTTGTGCGCATATGTCAGGTCATTTGGCGAAACTGATCGCACAGAATAGTTCTGATAATGTTGCGTTAACGCCCACTGTATTGGCTAATCTGTTAAAGAAGCAATCGAGCTATTTTGGTCCTGAGCGTCGTTTCAAGTGATGTTTGTCTCAATATAATTAAGATCTAATGGATAAAGGAAACACAATGCTTAGTCATCAGCGTGAAATTCTAATATTAGGTGGAGGGCCGTCCGGTGCCGCTGTTGCGCTGGGGCTCAAAAAATTAGGTTACCAGCAGATTACGGTGGTGACTGAAGCTCGTCCGTTTAAGGCAATGGAAGGAATTTCAGAACGCGTTGTTGATGGATTAAAAGGCGCTGGTTTTAAGCATGCATTGGAAAACTTGCCTGCGCCGAGTGCGCGTTTTGTTACGTGGAGTGGTGAGAGTAATCAGGCGAACACTGAGCGGTTGATTGACCGTGTTGCTTTTGATAATGCGTTAATGGTCGATCTTGCTATGCAGGGTATCCATGTTATTCAGGGGCGTGTTGAGTCGGTGCACAGTGCCGACTTTGGGCATGAGGTTAGTGTTGATTCATGTGGACAATCGTTACTGCTTAATGCTGAATTTTTAGTTGAGGCAAGAGGGCGTGCGGCACCCTCTGCTAAGTTAAAACGTCTGCGAGGCGCTGAAACGATTTCACTGTTACAGTATTGGCAAGGTGCTGAACAAGAACGTTGTTCTGCTGTGCAAAGTTTTGAAAATGGCTGGGCGTGGCTGGCAGCAGATGAAAAGGGGCGTCGATACTTACAATTGACGTTCGATGTGGGCAGCACTAATCTGCCTGAAAAGTCGAAGCTTGTTGAGTTCTGTAACGAGAAATTGAAATCTCTCTCTCAGGCGCAGCCATTTTTAGACAATGCCGAACCGACTGGTGAGTTACATGCAAGGACAAGTACACCTATTTTGTGCGAAGAAGCCGTCGGGGATAACTGGATTCGAGTAGGAGATGCTGCCATGTCGGTTGATCCTCTATCAGGGAATGGAATTTTTCAAACCTTATCTTCTTCTCTGCAAGCGCCTGCCGTTATCAATACGTTGTTAGCAAAACCTGAGCGAAGTCGTTTGGCCCAACAGTTTCATCAATTAAGAATTACTGAATTGTTTTATCGCTTTGCGAGGATAGGACGTGATTTTTATAAGATGGAGCAGCAATGGCCTGAACAACCATTTTGGAAGCAGCGATCGGATTGGCCAGACAATAAGCCTATCCATCAACAGGTGGACTTAGCATCTATGGAGGTTTGCCAGCGTCCGGTAGTCAATGCGGGCTTTATTGAGCTAGTCGAAGTGGTCACAACGTCCGATCAGCCATTGGGCATTTGGCATCTATCGGGTATCGCACTTGCTCCCGTTGTTAAAGCTTATCGGGCTAGTAGTGGTTTAAATGATCTTAAACTTAGGCTTGACGGGCTGGGTATGTCATCTGAACAGCAGCAGTTTGTTCTGGGTTGGCTGCGGCAGCAAGGTGCATCGTTTGATAGCTCCGCTGATCATCATTAAGAAGGCTGAATTACAAGCTGTTACATCTAAGAACAAATAAAGACATAATCCGCAAATCTGGTTTACACCCCCGGTTTACACTGTCCCTATCAAAGTTGGCTTTTCCTTAGTGATAAAGCTCTACCTATAACAACAAAGATATGACCGTGACCGTAACCATGACGGCGGAGGAAACATCCAGATGAGAAAATTGTTCACGAAATCCCTGTTGACCGCAGCTGTAACAGCAGCTATTGCAATGCCAGTACAGGCCTACAATCTGCATTCAAGTGACGCAGGTGAATTGAACCTGGATGTTGAAGCGATTTTTGGTGTTTTTAGTAGTGAAGAGACCTACGGTAACGCTGCAAGTAGCCCTTCTTGGCAGGAAGCTTACGTAAAATATGGTTTGTCAGGGCATAAAAATATAGAAAGTGGCCAGCTGTACGGTGCGGTTAATTTGTTAAGCGCTGGTGCTTGGGGTGATGGTGAGGCTTCAGGTACAACGAATGGTAATGAGCGCGGAACGGAATTTGAAGATCTCTATGCAGGTTTCCGTAATGATATGTTTGATCTATCGATCGGTCGTCAGAATATTACCATTGGTGATGGTTTTTTGATGAATGGTGATTCGCTAAACTTCGGTGAGGCGATCGATCAAGAGTTAAGCCGTGATGGTGCATATTGGCTAGCAGGTCGTAAGGCATTTGATAAGACTATTTGGTTGAAAGTGGGCGGTGAAGAAGGGCTTCGTTCAGATGTTTTCTGGTTTGAATCAGATAACAAAGCCCAAGGTCGTCCAGAGATGGCAGGTATTAACGTTGAGCATAATAGCGAGATGGGTACCTTCGGCGCTATGTACCTTAAAGGTTTAGATACTAATGCAACAGGGATTGCTGGTGGCGCTTTTGATAATTTGAAGCGTGATGGGCAAAGTACATTCAGCCTTCGCTACCAAGGCAATGCCGGCGTTGAAAACTTATTCCTTTCTACGGAATATGCATCGCAAAGTCAGGGTGATAACTCCGCTGATGCAGATGCTTGGTATGTTGAAGCTGGCTGGACATTTGCCGATGTTGCATGGTCACCCAGTGTAAACTACCGCTATAGTACTTTTGATAATAATTATGATCAGCTCTTTACCGGTTTTAATCGTGGCTATGGAACATGGTTCCAAGGTGAAGTATGGGCGAATTACTCGGCTGCAGGGCCTGGTAATACCGGTGTAGATATTCATCATGTAGCTGTCAAAGCTCAGCCTAGCGAAACACTAGCCTTAGGTGCGTTGTACTTTGATATTGATGACACATCTAATACTGCGGCACGTGCAGGTGGTGCTAAAGAACTTAATCTCTATGCCGAATGGGTTGCTAATGATCACCTAATCATTAGTCCGCTTATCGGTTTCTATACACCGGAAAAAGATAATGGTGCTCAAGGTAACGGTGATACCAATACCTATTTCCAAGTGCTAGCGATCGTTCCTTTCTAACCCCTTCTGAAATACGATCCTTTGGAATGCCGGGCTCTTGAGCTCGGCAATCTTTTCTCTACAGATTCTAGGCGTTTTATATGATGAATAACTACTCAATGATTATCAACGGACAGTCTGTTGCGGGCGAAGCAGGAAGCTTTGCTGTTATTGATCCGGCAACCGCTGCTCCTTTTGCCGAATGCCAGGCAGCGTCTTTAGCGCAGTTAAATCAAGCGGTGGACGCGGCAGATACCGCTTTTAATACGTGGCAGCATAGCTCGCATGATGAAAGAAAGGCGTTGTTACATAAAATTGCAGATAGCATCGAAGCACATGCGGCTGAATTAGCAGAAGTTATTGTGCGCGAGCAAGGTAAGCCTTTACCGCTTGCTCAAATGGAAGTGGGCGGGGCAGTTGCTTGGACTCGCTACACTGCTGAGCTTGAGATTCCTGTCGAAATTGTCGAAGACAGTGAAAATAAACGCATAGAGATGCACCGCAAGCCGATTGGTGTTGTCGGTTCTATATTGCCCTGGAACTGGCCGTTAATGATTGCGGTTTGGCACATTATGCCGGCGCTTCGTGCGGGTAATACAGTTGTTGTTAAACCATCGCCGTTGACCCCTTTTAATACGTTACGCCTTGTTGAGTTGATGAACGAAATTTTGCCAGCCGGTGTGGTTAATGTTTTAGCCGATGAGCGTGAGCTAGGCCCTGCAATGAGCAGTCATGACAAGATTCGTAAAATTGTATTTACCGGATCTACTCCGACTGGACAGCATATTATGCGAAGTGCTGCAGCCAACCTTAAGCGTCTTACATTAGAGCTCGGCGGTAATGATGGCGGTATCGTATTGCCAGGTGCTGACCTTGATGCGATTGCGGAAGGTATTTTTCAGACCTCATTCTTAAATATGGGGCAGACATGTGCAGCGCTGAAAAGATTGTATGTTCATGAATCGCAGTATGATGAGCTCTCAAATAAATTGATTGCAATTGCTCAGCAGCAAAAAGTAGGATCAGGTTTTGAGGAGGGCGTAAGTTTTGGCCCGCTTCAGAATAAGATGCAATATGATCTGGTTAATCGCTTAATTGCAGAAGCTAAAGCGGATGGCGCAACCATCAATGAAACTGCGGATATTCCTGCAGGGAATGGATACTTTATCGCACCGACAATTGTTACCAATGCTTGTGCAGGTATGGCGGTTGTTGATCAAGAACAGTTCGGTTCAGTGCTTCCGGTTATCTCGTATACGGATGTTGAAGATGCCATTGCTCAGGTTAACGCGAGCGAAAATGGATTAGGTGGCTCTGTATGGGGTGCTGATATTGACGAAGCTCAAAAAGTAGCATCGCGCTTGGAGTGTGGTACTGCCTGGATTAATGGCCACGCAGAAGTGCTACCTCATGCGCCATTTGGTGGCTGTAAAATGTCTGGATTTGGTGTCGAATTTGGTCAAGAGGGTCTCTTGGAGTACACCACTATTCAGGTAGTAAATATTAATCGTTGATCTATTTGTAAACAGGTATCACCCCCTTCGATGCCTGTTGCAAATTGAACTTCGAACTTCCTCGCTTCAGGAAGGCTAACCTGAAGTGCTCCAAGTGAATGGCTCTACTAACTTGGGCTTTTGTTGGGGTCTTGTGCCCCAATTTTTTATTTCGATTGGCTTCAGAAACGGCCTTCTGAAGTATTCACCTCAAGTCATCTTCGCTACTTGAGCTTTTGGGAGCTATTTATGCTCCCTTTTTTAATGCTTGTTTTCTTATTATATTCAATTTGCAGTTTGTTAAGGTATTAAAAAGCCCGCAATGAAGCGGGCGATATATATCATTATTACTATTTGCGATCGTTTACACGAGCCGGTCACTGCCAGGGGCAATCGGTTGGGCTTGGTCGAAGAAGCCTTCGCTATGAATCATTTCATCAGTTGCCCCCAACTCTTTCGCTGCTATTGCGCAGCTATCTACAAACTCAGGACTACCTGCTATATAGATAGAGTGTTTGGATAGATCGGGATAGAGATCGCTCAAGATATTTGGAATCCGGCCGTGGTGATAGCCTTCCTTCTCTTCTCTTGTCAGCGTTGGGATAAACTTAAAGCGACGATGCTTTGCATTCCAGAATGACATTAAGCCACGATCATAGATATCTTCTTCTTTCTGAGCAGAAAACACTAAGTGAACTTGCTGCTTGAAGCCACGTCTAAGAGCGGCATCAGCTAGCGCAAGTATAGGGGCTAAGCCTGTGCCTGCGACCAAACATAGAACCGGGCCGTCTGTACTTGGATCACCGATAAATGTTCCATAAGGACCCGACATATTCAGCATGCTGCCTGGGAACAGATTGTCATGTACCCAATTACTTGTTTCACCATCAGGCACGCGTGTAATTTGTAGAATGATTTCACCGTCGTTGGTCGGTGCATTTGCAATAGAGTAACAGCGTGGAGTAACTTTACGATCCACGTCGTTGATCATTACGTACTGACCAGGCCAATAGCGCATCTGATTGCCGAGTGGTCGAATTCTTAGCTCAGTGATACGCGGAGTACGCTCGATACGATCAACGACTACGCAGCGAATGTTCTCTGTTGGAGGGAAAAGTTTTGGTTGGGCATCTTCGGTGCCCCACTCAATTTCGAGCTCATTTGTGAGTGGTTTACACATGCACATTAGACCGTAGCCCTCTTCTCGCTCTTCTTGCGAGAGTGCCATGTCTAACACCATGCCTTGGTCAAATTCACCACTGGTCACTTTTACTTTACATTCACCACAAGCGCCAGCACGGCAATTGTTGGGAAGGGCATAACCAGCGCGTTCTAAGGTTTCTAGAACCGTTTCACCAGAGGATGATTCTACTTCTTTTCCTGAAGGGGATAATCGGACAACGCCCATTTTAGTCTCCTAATTCTTACGAGAATAACCGATAGCTAATTTTTAATATCTTGTTCCAGCTATTTATGTTGGAACGCTATCAGTGCTGCGAGCAAACAAGCCAAAGGGGGTACCTTTGGCTTGTGGGGTTTACTTGATAACTAGAGCAGGCTTAGAAGATTGGAATGATATCCGCAGCATCTAGGTCGGCTTGAGTAACCTCTTGACCAGAAATACCCACTTCAGGGATTGCTGGGAAAGGAGTGTCATATTTATCAAGAACAGCTTTTAGGTTCAGCATAGCGCTGCGCCAGTTCTCTTTCTTCTCATCGTAAGTCGGAATACCAAAACCAGCTTCACGTGCAATCGCTTCAGCTTCGCGCTGAGTTGAAATGAAGTCTTCAGGTAGATCCCAAAACTCTGCTGGTGGCTCGAAAAGTACCGCAGATAGGAATAGGTAGCCTGCACGGATCTGCTTAGTGATAACTGATTTATCTTCTTGAGATAAGTTCGGGTAGTCACGCTCCATTAGTGATAAACAGATAGCCATATGACGACCTTCGTCACGGCCGATGTTTTTAAATGCTTCAGTGAATACTAACTCTTCACAGCTTTGAGACATCTGTTTAAAGATTGTTGCCGCGGCAATTTCACCCATTAGGAATGAGCTAAATAGTACGGCTAGGCTGTATTTAGGAACCGCTTGCTTGTAGCCATTCCAGTAACGACCACCGTTGTAATATAACCATGCAGCATTGCGTTTCAGGCGCTTACCAATATCCGTTTTTGGTTCGTACTCAAGTGGGCTTGGGCATTCAAGAAGTTTTGTGATGACAAGACCGCACATCTGCTCATGGTTTTGCTCGTCACGCGTCACAGAGAAGAAACAGCGACGGATAGCATCTTCTTCATGATCTTCGTATGTCTTAATAAAAGCTTCAGCGAATACTGGTGGCGCTGATGCGTCAAATACTGAAAGGAGAGTCCACCAGTAAGCCATGGACTCACGCTCTTCCCAAGAATAGCTAGAAACATCGAATGTTTCCCAAGGAAGATCTTTTGGGTTCCAAGCTTCACGTAGAGAAGCATCCCAAATTTCTTCTACTTTTGATGATTTAGTTTCCCAACGCAACGGATAAATATTTGGTTGTGGTGTTTCTGGTGGCATGTCCATCGTGTCGGCGATTTTGTCATGTGAAGCCATTTCTTAACCCTCGTAGAAATTATTTTTTTGTAATTATGTTTGTGACCTAACGCTGCCAAGACTAGTTAACATGATACGCAAAATCAACAATTATTTTATTTTCTGTGTCAGTTATTTTGTGTGGTTATTATTAGGTTGTCAGTTTTTTTAAATAAAACCCAAATAACCATTTGAAAAGTAAGTAAAAAATAACTTGATGTTTTATCAGTTAAAAAAATTATAAATTAAACGGAGTGGTTGGTTTTTTTTGAATTTTTGGTGTGAAAGGATGTAATGATTTGTAAGGTGATACTTAAATTATTAATTTTTTGTTAGAAATGTGTCTCTTTTCTTTACGGTTGTTGCCGTACTTTAGTAGTATCAAGAAAAAACAATAAAAGCAGGTGGTTTCCATTGGGCATATATAGCGTAGTTGAAAAGACTTTTTTTAATTCTTTAACCAAGAAAATCATTGGTAATGTGCTTTTTTTGCTGCTGCCAAATACCGTCGTTATCTCCATTGGTGTGTGGGTATACCAGTCGATCTTCTCTCTCCATGAAAAATTAGGGACTGACCATTCAGTGAGTAGTGAGTTACTCAACCTTAGTAGTTCGCTTTATTCTGCTTCTATATTGATGCTGGTTTTTACGATACTGGCGGGACTGTTTAGTATTTTCTTTATGCGTCACCTGTTTCTACGGCCTATATATCAGATGACAGAAGTCTTGAGAGGCGTCAAAGATAGAGACGGGGATATTTCTGCCACATTACCTGATCAAACTTACGATGAAATCTCAGAGATGGCGCGAAGTTATAATGGTTTTTCGGATAGCTTGAAAAAGATGATTGCTGATACGCGTCAACGTAGTGTCAAAGTTTCATTAAGTGCAAGTCAGCTACAGAAAGTGATTTTGGAAACTAAAGGCTCGGCTCAAGCGCAAGAGGAGCAGGCGCAGAAAGTGTTCCAAGCAAGCCAGGAGTCTTCTAAGGCAATCGATGGTATTGCAAGTCACACGCAAAACATTGCTAAGAGTAATGATAATAATTTAGATGAGATTCGTGGTGCCGGTGATGAGATGCGCCATGTTAAAGAACAGATGCGCGCTATTGAGCATCAAGTTGCTGACTTCCAGACAGTAGTTAAACAGTTATCAGAAAACTCAGAAAATATTATAAAGGTGCTTAGCCTCGTTCAGGATTTTTCAGATCAAACGAACTTACTTGCTTTGAATGCGTCAATCGAAGCGGCGAGGGCGGGCGAAGCGGGACGAGGTTTCTCTGTTGTAGCGGATGAGGTGAGAACGTTATCTCAGAAGGTTAATGCAGCAACAAGAGAGATTGATAGTAATGTTAATGAGATGGTTACGCTTGTTGATAGTACTCGCTCCGGCGCATCGAATATCATGACTTATGTATCTGATACGGATGTTTATATTGCACAAACAAGTCAGAAATTTGAATCAATGATTGCAGACTTTGAAACGGTCAGCGAACAGATGAATGAGATCGGGGCCGCGATCGAAGAGCTTTCGTATACCAATAGTAATACGCATGATCATGTTACCGAGATTACTTCGTTATCAAATACGATCAAAACTGAGATGGAACTCTCGGCTGAGCACTCTATTGATTTGGAAAATTCTACCGAAGAGATGCAGGAGTTGCTATCAAGGTTCAGTATTGGTTATGGTGGATTTGAGGATATTTTGCGCATTACTCAAGAGGGTGCAGCAGAGGTTCAGGACGCGTTGAATTCTATAGCTGAGAGCGGCGCGAACCTGTTTGATAAAAACTATGTTCGTACTAACCCGGATCAACTGCCCGCTAAGTATGACACCTCTTATACTGACATCTATGAGCGAACGATTAGGCCTATATTTGACCGGATTGATTCCGAAAACGATATGTTAGCAATGGCCTGTGCTTTCGATGTTAATGGATACCTCCCAGCACATAACAGCAAAATTTCACAACCGATGACTGGGAACTTTGAGAAGGATAATGCCTTAAGCCGTCATCGTCGCATGTATAATGCGACCCGTGCTGAGAGAAGACGAGCTGATCAGACTTCACCTTTCTTATTACTGACTTTCATCCGAGATACTGGGGAGATAATGAACTCAATCTCTATTCCTCTCTATGTAAAAGGGCAGCACTGGGGGAACTTCTGTACAGGGTTTGCTCCCGACGCATTATTGAATGTTGGGGAATAATATATTCAATTAGGCAGCCTTAATTCTAATTTAATGCTGCCTAATCCTCTTGGTTGGTCAACCACACACCTTAAGGTAGAATGTTTTCTTTTTACCTGCCGGAAATGTTTGTTTTGTCTTTATCCATCTCGGAATTAACTTCTCGTCTATCTGATTGCCGTATTGCAGATCGCTTCCGTATCAAAAAACGATTGGATAAACTTCGTAAGTCTCAAACTGATAATGATGCACTAGCTAAAGTATCTGATGAAATCGATCGCTCATGCCAAGCAGTAGAGCTAAAGCAGACTTATAGTCGTGATATTCGTTATTCTGATCTGCCTATTAGTGCAAGACGGGAGGAGATAGCGGCAGCAATTCAGGAAAATCAGGTTGTTGTCTTAGCAGGTGAAACTGGCTCGGGTAAAACAACTCAACTTCCAAAAATCTGTCTGGAGCTGGGTTTAGGCTGCAAAGGGTTGATTGGTCATACACAGCCTCGGCGCTTAGCGGCTAGGACTGTTGCGAGCCGAATTGCAGATGAACTAAATACGCCTTTGGGAGAGCGTGTCGGCTATCAGGTTCGTTTTCATGATCAAGTTGGTGATAAGACGCAAGTTAAGTTGATGACCGATGGCATATTGCTAGCGGAGACAAAACATGACCGTTTTTTAGAACAGTATGAAGTTCTGATTATTGATGAAGCGCATGAGCGTAGTCTCAATATCGATTTTTTGTTGGGTTATATCAAACGTATTCTTCCTAAGCGCCCAGACCTTAAGCTTATTATTACCTCGGCCACTATCGATCTAGAGCGTTTTTCTAAGCATTTCTCAAATGCGCCTATTATTGAGGTTTCTGGTCGTACATTCCCTGTTGAACTCCTTTATCGTCCGCTGCATGAGATGGCTGCGGAAGACGAAGTGGCGCTGGATATGCAACAAGGCGTTCTTGCAGCGGTGGAAGAGCTCCTTGATATTGAGCGAAGGCAGGGGAAGGGTCCGCAAGGTGATGTACTTATATTCTTGCCCGGTGAGCGAGAGATTCGTGAAACGGCAGAAGTGTTAAGAAAAGCACAGCTTAAACACGTGGATGTCCTTCCTTTATATGCACGTTTATCTTTAGCGGAGCAAAATCGAGTTTTTCAGCGTGGAAAAGCTGCGGTTGGAACGAGGCTTGTTCTTTCGACAAACGTAGCTGAGACATCATTAACGGTGCCAGGTATCAAGTATGTGATTGATACAGGTGTGGCTAGAATTAGCCGTTATAGCTACCGCTCCAAAGTGCAGCGTCTTCCTGTAGAGGCAATATCCCAGGCCAGTGCGAATCAACGAGCAGGCCGTTGTGGTCGAGTATCTGAAGGGATCTGTATAAGACTCTATTCCGAAGAGGACTTTGTTAGTCGGCCTGAGTTTACGGATGCCGAAATACGAAGAACTAATTTAGCAGCGGTTATTTTGCAGATGCTGTCGCTGAAGTTAGGTGATATTTCAGATTTTCCCTTTGTTGATCCACCGGATAGTCGCTTTATTAATGATGGATTTAAACTTCTCCAAGAGTTAGGGGCGGTTGACGCGAAACGTTTGATTACACGTATAGGCTGGCAGTTAGCGAAGTTGCCTATAGATCCGCGCTTGGGAAGAATGGTTATCGAGTCTACTCGTAATAATTGTCTACGAGAGATGTTGGTGATCGTCAGTGCGCTAGGAATTCAAGATCCTCGAGAGAGACCGCAGGACAAAAGACAAGCAAGTGATCAAAAACATCGTGAATATGCGAATGAAGAGTCAGATTTTCTGACGTTTGTGAATTTGTGGGATCTGTATGAGGTTCAGCGCCAAGAGCTGACCCAAAATCAGTTACGAAAATTTTGTAAGAAAAACTTCTTATCGTATATGCGGATGAGAGAGTGGCGAGATACCCATCGTCAATTGCATATCATCTGTAGAGAGCTAAGAGAGAAAGATCAAAAATATGTTGAGCGTAGTGAGCCCGCGTCTTATGAATCGGTCCATCGTTCACTGCTTGCTGGTTTGCTGAGTCATATGGGGTTCAAGCAAGAAGGCAAAGAGTATCTAGGGGCAAGAAATAGACGCTTCTTTTTATTTCCTGGTTCGGTTGTATATAAAAAAGCGCCTAAATGGGTCATGGCTGCTGAGATGGTCGAAACAAGTCGGCTTTATGCACGCTGTATTGCCCGTGTCGATCCTGCTTGGGGTGAAAGGCTTGCACCTCATTTAATAAAGAAAAGTTATAGTGAGCCTCATTGGGAAAAGAAGCGCGCAGAGGTTGTTGCGACCGAGCAGGTCACCCTCTATGGCATGATTATCATCCCGAAAAGGAAGGTCAGCTATGGAAAAATCGATGTTGATATTTCACATCAGCTATTTATAAGGCAAGGTTTAGTGGAAGGCGAGTTGCGTTCCAATGCTTCTTTTATTAAAAAAAATAGGGCATTACTGAAAGGTATCGAAAAGCTTGAAGCGAAATCGCGCCGTAAAGATCTGTTGGTTGATGAAGAGCAGCTTTACGATTACTACCGTCTTAAACTGAAGAGCCTAAGCGGTGAGCATATTGTTAATGGTGCCGGTTTTGAGAAGTGGTATAAGGGAATTGAATCTGAGAACCCCGACAGTTTGGTTATGCTGGAAGAGGATATTCTGCAGCGCTCGGCGGAGCATGTCACTGATAATGAGTACCCAGACCATCTTTCTTGGGATGGCGCGCGTTTAAAACTCTTTTATCATTTTGCACCCGGTGCAAAGGATGATGGGGTTACTCTACAGGTACCTCTACCTTTATTGACGTCGTTACCGTTGAATCAGATCGAATGGCTAGTGCCGGGTATGCTACTGGAAAAATGTACCGCGCTTTTAAAGGGTTTGCCCAAGCAACAGCGCAAACATTTTGTGCCAGTTCCTAACTATGTGGAAGCTTTTGTTCAAGCGGTTGAATTTGGCTATGGCAATTTATATGAGGCACTCGCTCATCATCTTTTGAGAATGACCGGTGTGCGTATTCAGGAAAATGAGTTGCGTAGGGTGGAATTAAGCGATCACTTAATGATGAATCTGCGTTTGGTCGATGAGAAAGGTCGATTGCTGGATGAATCTCGTGATTGGGAATATCTAAACAAACAGTATGCTTCACAAATCAGCCAACGCTTAGCTAAAACTTCAGACGATAGTTGGGGCCGGAAAGGCCTGACTCAATGGGATTTTGGGCGCTTGGATGAGAGCTGCAAAGTCAGTAAGTACGCAGGTGTTGAAATTGAAGCTTTTCCCGCGTTAGTTGATGAAGCGGATAGCGTTAGCTTATGTCTGAAGACAAATCAGGCCGAGGCAGAACAAGCAACCATAGCAGGGGTTGTTCGCTTAGCGCAGTTGAATATGAAAGAGCAGATTCGTTTTGCTCGAAAATCGTTAAAAACTGAAAAACTAACAAAAGTTATCTTATTAAGTAATGGTTTACTCAATCAGCAAAAGCTAGAAGAAGATATTATCTGGCATGCTACTAGGTTATTGATGGGTTTGGATCAAGACTTAATTAGAGATGAAGAGGTATTTGATAAGGCGCTTGTTAAAACCAAATCGTCTTTAGTGGAGACAAGCGAACAGGTTTTCCGCTTAGTTGAGCAGTTAGTGGCGAGTTATCACGCGATACAAAAGCAGTTGAAAGGTAAGGTGCAACTGAATGAAGTACCGGTACTTAATGATATTAAACAACAGTTATCGACACTGCTGTTTCCAGGTTTTGTAAAAAGTACACCCGCTGCTGTACTGAAGCATTACCCACGCTACCTCAAGGCAATCACTTATCGCATGGATAAGTTCAGGCGTAATATACGGCAGGAGTGCTTGTTAAGTGATCAGTTAGGGCAAATGTATCAGCAATATGAAACGCGATCTAAACGTAATGCAGAGCAGGGGATATTTGATCCTGAGTTAGATGCCTACAGGTGGTTGCTAGAGGAGTACCGAGTGTCTCTATTTGCCCAGCAATTGGGGACCCAGCAAACAGCATCTGAAAAAAGGCTTAAACAGCAGTGGGCGAAGGTTATACCTTGATGTAGGTCAATTAATCCTGAATGTTAGCCTGCTAACTATAGACGTAAGACTTTTGTCGGGTCTGTATCTGGGTGTATTATATAGATCAAAGGTTGCACATACTCTAGGGGTATGGTGTAATGCGCCAAATTTATTTTTAACTTCGTGTTTAAGGTATTGTAATAAGAGAAATTATTCAGTACTCAGAAACAGGGAAGTAGATAATAAAGCGAGAACTAAAGATATTAATGATCTCGCCGAAAACGAGTTTAGAAGAAAAAATTCTTTCATTTGTTTGAAAAAGTTTTTTTTTATAGTATTTTCATAGAGTAACTGTGCTTAAAGCAGGTTATACTAAGAAAAATTAAAAATTCACTACTAGTATGTTGAATATATTGAAGGGGAAATGTTGATGAAAAAGTCACTGATTGCTCTAGCTGTAGCTGGCGCTCTGACTGCTCCAATGGTTGCACAAGCTGACGCTACGCTTTACGGCTCTATGCGTGTTCTAGTTGTTGATCAAGATGGTTCTGATCTTGATGTTGCTGATGGCGTTTCACGTATCGGTATCAAGGGCGATGTTGATCTAGGTATCGACGGCGTTAAAGGTATCTATAACTTTGAAACTCGTCTACGCGCTGACACTGGTGAATTCGCTGGTTCAGATTCTTACTCTATTAAAGATGACGATGGCGATGCTATTGATGACGCAAACGTAAGCGCTGCTGCTAACGCACGTCTTGCGAACATCGGTATCACTGGTGATTTCGGTACGGCGCTTGCTGGTAAAATGTACGCTCCTCACTGGTTGTGGACGTCTGCTGTAACAGATGCTACTTGGAACGATGCTGTAATTGGTACTGTTCGTGAGTCTGTTCTTCGTCCAAGCAACACTCTAGCTTACATCTCACCAAACATGTCTGGTTTCCAGGCTGCTATCGCACTTGTTGCTGATGCTGCTACTGGTACTGATGATGTTGACGTAACTAACGTTGCTGTTAAATACGCTGCGAATGGTCTGCACGTTGGTCTATCTTACGTAGACGACGCTTCTACTGCTAGCCAAGATCAGCTTGGTCTAGCTGCTTCTTACACAATGGATGCGTTCAAGTTCTCTGCACGTTACCAGGAAGAAGAGAATACAAATGCAGCAGGTGCTTCTGCAGGCAATGATCTAGAAACTGCTCAAGTTGGCGTAATGTACACTATGGGTGCAACTACTCTACAGGCACGTTTCACTAACATCGACATCGATAACGGTGCTGATGCAGATCAGTGGGCTGTTGGTGTACAGCAGATGCTAGGTAGCCAAGGTCGTGTATTCCTAGAATACGCTGACGCTGAAACTGGCTATGCAGGCGTTACTGCAAATGACCGTCTATCTGTTGGTTACCGTCTAGACTTCTAAGTCGACGTTTCCTTACGGAAAATAGAAAAAGGCTTCCTTCGGGAAGCCTTTTTTCGTTTGGTTTTTTGTTACGAAGGTCGTTATAAGTCATTTTTATACTATTCTTTTCAAATTAAGCCTTTTTCCTATTTTTCATCCCTGAAGAAGTCAGCTAGAATAGCCTTTCAATATCTAGGTTAGATTGAAGGGAAACTGGATGAAATCCAAATTACGCGGTTTGTTAGTTGCTGGTACTGTATCGATGATGCTTGCACAGCCTGTGGTTGCCGACGAGGTGAATGTTGATCCTTGGGAAGGCTTTAATAGGGCGATGTTTAGCTTTAACGATGGTTTAGATACATATGCACTAAAGCCAGTTTCTCAGGGTTATAAAGCGGTTATGCCGGATATGGCCGAAAAGGGTGTTTCAAACTTTTTTGAAAACCTGGCTGATGTTGGCACAATGATTAATAACCTGCTGCAAGGTAAGTTTGAAAATGCAGGTCAAGATCTAGCGCGTATCTCGTTTAACTCTACTTTTGGCCTTGCAGGTTTAATTGATGTTGCAAGCCCTATGGGAATAGAGAAACATGAAGAGGACTTTGGTCAGACGTTTGCTACTTGGGGAGCAGACAGCGGCCCATACCTAGTGCTACCATTCTTTGGTCCGGCTACGGTTCGTGATGGTCTAGGGATGATTCCTGATACACTTGTTGATCCAGTGCACCATGTAGACGACAACGGTGCTCGAAATGCATTGTACGTTACGCGTGTTATTGATCAACGCGCCCAGCTGCTTGAATCAGAGAAGTTGATCTCTGGCGATAAGTATACATTTATCCGTGATGCTTACTTGCAAAAGCGTGCTTTTGATATTGCTGACGGCGATGGCGAAAATTACGACGAAAGCAACTTTTAAAATTGTGATAAGCCTTAGGTTTGTTTAGACCTAAGGCTTTCTTATCCTTTGTTTCTTTTTTTATATAGATTTTCATTGCATGTTAAGCCAACAGGATTTAACGTGTTCTCTCATGGACTGTCGCCTAAACCTTAAGGCAAGCCTATGAGGCAAACCTACCAAACCATTTTATTAATCGATCATGTTGCTGATGCAATCGATACGATTATTGATGTCTGTAATCATGTAGATCTTCCTCCTGTAAAAGTTACCACGGCATTTAATTGTGAGTATGCGCTCGAGATTTTGAGCGAGCATGAATGCTCTTTAGTTATCGCAGGGCTAAGTAATAATCTTAGTTTGGCGCATATTGAAAGAATAGCTGAAGCGCATTTCCCCAAACCTGTGATGGTACTGCTGCCTGAGGGCGGTAATTATGATGTCGTTGCGGCGTTGCGTAAGGGGGCGAGTGATGTTTTTTATCAGGAGAGGCTTGTCGATGAGAGAGCCGAGTTTTCCACTTCATTATCAAAACTGCTGCTGCAGGCTGATCTAATAGAACAAAACCTTCATTACAGGGAAGAGCTAGAGAAAAGCTTGAGTGAGTTGCAGGTTGATCAACAGGCAGCATTACAAATTCAACAGAATATGTTGCCCGATAAAGAGGTAAAGGTGGGTGGTGTTCATGCTCGCTATCTGCTGATACCGTCGCTTTATCTCAGTGGCGATTTTGTTGATGTGATAAAGCTAGATAAAGATAAAACGCTTTTTTATCTTGCTGATGTATCTGGCCACGGTGCGTCTTCGGCCTTAGTGACTGTATTGCTGAAAAACATGACGAATAGACTTCTTCGTAACCTAAAGCGCTGTTCTAGCTTTGATATATTGTCCCCTATAGATACGTTGTACAGAATCAATACTGAGCTACTTGAAACAGATCTGGGGAAACACCTAAGTATCTTTATAGGCTTATTTGATAATAGTGATTCAAGCTTGGTCTATGCTGTAGGAGGTCATCATCCTATGCCTGTGTTATCTAGCTCGGAAGGCACTTTTTTTCTTGAGGGGAGGGGAATGCCCGTTGGCTTGTTTCCTGAGCCCCTGTTTGAGGAGAGAAAAATTCAACTTGCATCCGACTTTGAAATTATCCTATTTTCAGATGGTATTTTAGAGATGTTATCCGGTGCGAATATGGGTGAGAAAGAGCAGAAGCTTATTGATGCGGTTGTTGCGACTAAAGGTGCAGGCCCTGATAGGATCAAGGAGGCCCTACTTCCGGGTATAATCGAAGAGGCACCGGATGATATTGCAATTATGACGATTAGCAGGCAGTAAATAATGCAAGAAGGTTCAATCTATTCAGCGTTTGTTGATGGCAGCTTTGTACTTAAGTTTGTAGGCGACGTACGCTTAACGCTATGCGCTTCATTAGACTGCCATTTAGAGAAGACATTGGCCGAGCCACAAGTCACTGATGTGCTTATTGATCTGACCCAGGCTGAGGGGATTGATAGTACCTCTCTAGGGTTGATTGCAAAGCTTTCTATTAAAGCAAATAAGCTTTCGTTGCCGAAACCGACGCTTGTATCAACCAACCCAGATATCACTCGTATTCTTTATACAATGGGTTTTGATCATATTTTTCTTCTCATGGAAGAGTTGCCGGGTAGCGTACAAGATCTGCAAGAGCTGCCTATGGTGCAGGAGTCTGTTGAGGAGATGCAGCAAAGAATTATTTCTGCGCATCGAGTCTTGATGGGGCTTAATGAATCAAATCGTGAAGCATTTAAAGATTTAGTGTCGACATTAGAATCGGTTAAAGAAAAATAGGAATTTTTCTTATATAACTTTTAATTGGTTCATCTAAAATAGCTTATGGAAGGGGGATGCAGAAGGAACCTGCAGCTATTTTTACGAATAGTAAACTAGATGGAAAAGTGCCCCATCTCATTGCTTAAGGATCAAGCAATGACCGACATGGAATGTCGGGGAAAGTGGCCCGCTGGTAGGAGATACCGGCGGGCCTTTTTTATGCCTTCAATTTAGCAGCGTCAGGATTTCTAAATTTTACGAAATCGAATTAAAAATTCTTTCTAGAATTCTTTTCTTTGAGTTCATTTATTTGGTAACTAAGTGAGCATTGATTGAGTGCTATTTTGATTTGAGTCGGGGTGATTGAACTTATTAACATCTTCTGTGGATAAGTCTGTTAGCAGTTTTTGGTTAGATTGCTGAAGTGCTAGTAATTATGGGCTTATCAGCGTTTTGCTTGAAAAATCACCATATCAGAAAGTTCTTATTTTTCAGTAGGTTAAAGGTGGTATTTAGAGGTAGGTATTTGGGGTTTTGTTGGCAGAGTCAATATTTATTTCTAGATAATAGTCACTTTATTTTCTGAATATCTTTTCAATACCTATTGATACTTTTGTTTCGATCTGAATAACTTTTATGCTGCAAGTATCATATGCTTAGGTAACAACTAAGTAGGTACTTGTTAGGTTTCTTAGGTGGGGGCAGGTTCAGCGTGTAATCACTTAAAGAAGGGATGTATCTTCGCTAGTTGAAGCATAAGGCGGTATAGCGAGCCTCTTGGGTAGGAGCATTGAAGCGGATAAGGAGGGCTTGGCAAGGGTTGGCCTTTAATCTTTACGGTTAAGGTATAAAGCTTAGCTTTCAATCTCTTTAAGTGTATCGAGTACCCACTGTAAGCTTTCATCTTGAGCGGATGCCAGCGCTTCAACGATACTTTCATTTTCTAGCTTCTCCCATTGAGCACTCATAAAATTTTGTACGTCTGTCAATAATTGCCCAAGAGGCCCTTTTCCTGAAAGTAGGGCTTGGGATATATCGGCAGAAATTGGAAGCTGTCTCATAATATCTTTAAGTTCAAGGTTTAGCATTGCATCGATACCAGAGAGCATACCTGTCATAAAAGCGGTGCTTGGGTTTATTGCACCATAATGCTTGGAAACTACTTCGCACATACGGGCACGTCTTAATACTTCTCTGCTTAACTCGTTCGCCGTGTTTGTGTTCTGAGTCGTACTAATGAGTATTGCCCATTTTTTTAGTTCATCCATACCTAAAGCGATTATGGCTTCAGCAATACTGCTTATATCTCTAGAGAGAGAGAATCTGGCAGAGTTGACTATCTTAAGTAGTCTCAGCACTAATTCGGGGTCTTTACATACAATTGCTTCTAATGATTGGGGAGAGGCATCAGTATTTTCTAACTCGGCAACGAGTTGCAACATGGTTATATCATTACCAGACAGTTTCCGTCCTTGAACTAGTTGTGGTCGGCAAAAGAAGTAGCCTTGAAATAGCTCAAATCCCAAGGTTTTGCAGTATTGAAACTCTTGGTGTGTTTCCACTTTTTCCGCGAGCAGCGTGACATCATGTTTTTTGAGTTCGTCAATATGCTCAATTAATTGTGTGGGTGATAGTTGTTGAATATCTATTTTTACTATTTTGGCTAGCTTCAGTGCAGGTTCCCAGCTTTGATCATACATGAAGTCATCTAAGGCAATACGATAACCTTTGGCGACAATGTCACTGAGCTGTTGCATTATTTCATCTGTAATTGAGACGTCTTCTAAGACTTCTAAGACTAGCGCTTCGGGTTTAAGCGAGGGCATATTACCGTTATAGAGCCACTCAGCATTAAAATTTATAAATGCAGGGAGTGTTCTTATACGCCCATTTTGCAAAATACTGCTGTAGGCGTGGAGTAGTACTTCAGCTGTTGCTTGAGTCCCATTAAATGGTAGCTGAGGGCCAACACCCTCGGCATCGCGATACAGAAGTTCATACGCGATCGTGTTCAGGTCTTTATCAAATATAGGTTGGCGAGCAAGCAGAATAGATGAAGCCAAGGTGTTTTCTCTCACAGTCAGTTTTATTATTTTTATTAGTTATTACTGAAAATAATAGCGGCTAAATGAGGATAAAACGACCCTTTTAAATATATGGTTAACATCTTCCTTTTTTAAAATATGCAAACTGTATTTGGCTTACGTTAACAAGACTTCAATACGGTTTATAATAATTCCACTATTTATTTCTAAGATCAGCTAGATGTTGTTTGATAATTTGCCAAGCGGGCAAACCTTTTTCGCGGAGGTTTTTGAGAACGTCACCATCAAAATCACACAAAACTGCTTCTTGGTAAGAGGGGCGCTCCATACATTTATTAAACCATCTGGCGACGTTTGGGCAATCAAAGAAAAGTTCTTGCCAGCCAAATTGGTAGATAGTTTGAAAATAGGGGGCTAAGCAAATATCGGCTAAGGTGAAGTCGTTACTTACGATCCACTCTTGTTGTGATAAGGCTTGTTCCATTTTTAAAATGGTTGAACGATAAGTCTTAATAGAATCGATAACGTCAGGCGCTTCTAAGCCCATTTTTACTAAACGTTTTTGGCGCTCTCGGCGAGGCTTTTCAGGAATTTTTTCTAGTAATTGATTGCGTTCCTCTTCACTTTTTTTCATCAGTTCCGGTCGCATTATGATAGGCCACTGTAAGGCACCACAAGAAGGGTGTAATTTCGTGTCGACATGCTTCATCCAGAAGCGCATCTGCGCACGCTCATAGGGTGTGGTTGCAGTAAGGGGCTTTTCTGGAAAGGCATCGTCTAGGTACTCACAAATGATGCTCGACTCAATGATGGGTTTATCATTGTAAACGAGCGTTGGCACAACGCCTAAAGGATTAAGCTGTAAATACTGAGCGGTCAGATTTTCTTTTTTTGCCAGATCTACATAGATGGCAGACCAATCTAGTTGTTTTTCAGAGAGAACAATTCTTACTTTTTGCGCACAAGGTGACATTGGGTGGGTATACAGTTCAATCATCAGATATTTCCATCAGTTATTGAGAGTTAGCTTCTCTCATTTCATATAGCTCTCATGATCTCTAGCTTATTTGAGTGATCTTTGTTGATAAATATCATAAATGTCATAGTATTTATGAAGCAGTTTCATAAATATAGTTGAGTTTCAAATAATGAATCAGCTGGGCTGAGATGCAAGTATTTGTTGAATCGGTAAAGCTGGGAGGGTTCTCTGCGGCGGGGCGCTCCCTTGGTTTGTCCCCGTCAGCTGTCAGTAAACTGGTGTCTCGGCTTGAGGAAAGGTTATCGGTTCGTTTGTTGAATAGAACGACTCGCCAGATTAATTTGACCGAAGCTGGGCATAGCTTTTATCAGCGCTGCATAGAAATTCTTCATGAGATCGATGACGCAGAAACAGAAATATCTGAGTTTGGTTTATCGCCGAGTGGCATCGTTAAAATTAATTGCTCGCCAGGATTTGCACAGCACCAATTGCTTGCGCTTTTGCCTGACTTTCAAGCTAAGTATCCCTCTGTAAAAGTGGATTTACAATTAACAGGCAAAGTCGTAGATCTGGTTGCAGAAGGCGTTGATGTTGCCATTCGTCTAGGGGAGTTGAATGATAGTAGTCTAGTGGCAAGTGCTTTAGGGGAAAGTGAGCGGTTTGTTTGCGCTAGTCCAGAATACGTAAACACTTATGGAATACCTGAGACGCCAAAAGATCTGTTAAATCATAACTGCTTGTTATTATCGACTAGCGATAGTTTTAATCGTTGGGAATTTATTGACTCTCAAGGAGATGAAAGCTGCATAGATGTGTCGGGGCAGTTTATTACGGACAATGTTGAAACCTTATATAGCTACGCGCTTCAAGGGGCTGGCGTGGTGAGGTTATCTGGGTTTATGGTAAATAAAACGGTAGCAGAGGGGCGTTTGGTTATCCTATTGCCAGAATATCGCACTAATAAACAATGGGTGCATGCGGTATATCCTCATCGTCGTTTTTTGCCATTTAAAGTGCGAGCCTTCATCGATTTTTTAAAATCAAACTTAAAAACAGATAACTGGTAGGGATGAGTTTCCGCATTTTCATTTATCGGCTGATTAGGATCATATGATTACTCGACGTAAATTTATCATCGGTACACTTCCATTAACTTTGTCGGCGTGTACAACCCATGATGCTTTTCGGATCGCACAAAGTGTCGCGAGAGGGAGTTCCATTGAAGGTGCAGTGACATCGCAGGCGAAAAGTAAGGCAACGGGCTGGGTTACAAATCCTCAATCATTGGTTAACGATGTCAAACGAATAGACCGTTTTTTAAGCAAGGTTAGCTCGAGCTGGGGCGACCAGGAGAGTATTAAGGCAACCGCAAAAGAGTATGTGAAATACAGTGACGGATACTTAAGTCGGGCTCGAATAAATTTTGATACAGGGATTGTTACGGTTGAAAGTTTGGAGTCTTCACGCCTAAAGAAGCTAATTGTTAATACGCTACTCACACCATTTAATCCTGAACTTGTAGACCTTTTTTCGGATAAAAGTATTCCGTTAGGTGAGGTGCCATTTCTATATAATCAGCTTCATGATAACGAAGCTAAAGCGATTCGTTGGGAATGGAGAGCTGATCGATTTGCTAGCTATTTGTTAAAGAGGCAGCTTCGTAACAGGTCAATTAGCGATGCTTCAGGTAAAGCGAAGACGTTGAGTTACGTCGAATTTCCTTTACTGCAAAATCATAGTTTAAAAAGGAAGCATAAGTATTCAGCCTATGTAGAGCGGTTCGCGATGCAATATGGCTTAGCCCCTGCGTTGGTATATGCGATTATTGAAACTGAAAGTAATTTTAACCCTTATGCGGTAAGTTGGGTTCCTGCCTATGGACTAATGCAGATTGTACCAACGACGGCGGGGCGGGATGCCTTCGAGTTTATTCATGGGTATAAAGGAACACCCTCATCTGCCTATCTATTTAACATTGAAAATAACATACGGATGGGGTGTGTTTATCTTCATATTCTCAATACTCGTTATTTGGCTAAGATCAGGAACCCCCAGAGTAAAGAATACAGCGTAATCGCAGCCTATAATGGTGGGGCGGGTAATGTATTGAGAAGCTTTTCTTCCCATAAAACAGAGGCATTAAAATTAATCAATAATGCTTCGCCCGAGCAAGTATGGGCTGTCTTAAGGCGTAATATGCCGAAGGAAAGTCAGTCTTATTTGGTAAAAGTTACAAAAGCGAAGAAGAAATATAGTTAATGCAGCTATAATTTTTTATATATTGATCTACCACATAGGATCAATCTCGGTGACTCGTTAAGGTTGCTTGAATGTCTCAATGGATGAGTAAGAGCGTAAAATGCAGAAGCGTGGATTGTCACCTCTCAATAAAATTAAGTTAGTACTTCTCGGTGGAGGGGCGCTGGCTCTATTCTTATTGGTGACTTACTTAAGTGTGTCCCTAAAGGCTTCAAATGTGTCTAATTGGACACTTGATGCTGCGCATTCTGCACGTCAGCTCGCAGGCTGGATTGATTCTGAACTTGAGCAAGCAAAATCTCGTTTGCTTTATATATCTAAGTTACCTCCTTTTACCGGAGCACTTGATAGAGAAATGGTTGCTTTATCGGTAAATGGTATACCTCAAGGCGCCGATTTTGCCCGTAGGGAGGTGTTAGATTGGACCTTGCAGGAAAATACTCATGGATTTAGTGTTCTTTTCATCCTCTTTCCTAATGGCGATCATTATCTTTCTCACCCCTTTTCAGTTCAGGCAGCCTTGCAAACGTATAATCTTTCTCACCGAACATATTTTCAAAAAGCGACATCATATAAACAGCCGGTACTTTCTAATGCCTTTGTTGGTGCAGATGGCGTACCTGCAGTTGCGCTAGATATCCCTATTCTAAATGCTGATGATCAGATTGTGTCTCATCTCGGCGGCGTACTTCATTTAAGTATGATGTCGGAACTGTTGAGTAACCAGGGACGTCAGGGCCTAAAGGAACGTTACTTTTTATTGGATAGAAAAGGTAATGAGGTCGTTAAAACAGGGCTTGATCACAAGCAGTTCCTTCACGTGAAGGCGCTATTAAAAGGAAGATATTCTTGGCATGCTCTAGAGGGCAATTATCCCTACCTTACGGGTGTTATTAAGCAGCAGGGCGATGAAGAGCAGCTGGTTATTCTTGTTCGTTTGCAAAATGGTTGGACCCTAGGGGTTACGTCAGACCTTCAAACGGTTTCGGAGCAGTTTTCAGAAGAAATAACACATACAGCTCTTATTGCAGCTTTTTTAATCTCTTTAATTATTGGCGCGAGTGTTCTTCTGGTTCAAAAAATTGGTTTTAAATGGCAGCTCGCTGAAAAGGGCTTAAAAGATAGTAATGATCAATTAGAGCATAGGGTTGAGCGCAGAACGGATCAATTACTGAAACGTGAAAAAGTGATACAGGATGCGCGTGATCGTCTTCAAGATATCATAGAGGCTACCCGGGTAGGGACTTGGGAGTGGGAGTTAACAAGTGGGCACTGTACCTTTAATCGTCGCTGGGCTGAGATAATTGGCTATGATTTAGCTGAGTTGACGCCTCATTTCGATACTTGGGCCAACCTCGTTCATGAGGATGATCTTATAAAGACTAAAGCTCAACTTGATCAACAGTTAGAGGGAAAAATCGAGCATTTTTGTTGTGAACTTAGAATGCGCCATAAGAACGGGAATTGGGTTTGGGTGCTGAGTCAGGGCAGAGTTACCGAAAGGAGTGTTGCTGGAGAGCCTCTAAGGATGTCTGGTACGCACGTAGAGATAACCGATCAAAAGAAGGCGGAGAAAGAGCTTAAGATGGCCGCCAGTGTTTTTTCGCATGCAAGGGAAGGTATCTTAATCACCGATGCTATGGGCGTTATCGTCGATGTGAATGAGACGTTCACTCACCTGACAGGGTATTCGAAAGAGGAGTCTATCGGGCGTAACCCAAGTTTTCTAAAATCAGGGCTGCAAGCAGAATCTTTTTATCGTGAGCTTTGGGAGGCTCTGTTAAGAGATGGTCATTGGAGTGGTGAGATATGGAATCGTAAAAAGTCAGGCGATTTCTTTGCTGAATTATTAACCATAAGTGCGGTGAAGGATTCTGATGATAGTGTCAATAATTATGTCGCACTGTTCTCAGATATCACACGCAGTAAAATGAATGAACAGCGTTTAGAGCATGTGGCTCATTACGATGCATTGACTGATCTGCCCAATCGAATTTTGCTTGCAGATCGTCTGAAACAAGCATTGCTCTTGGCGAATAGGAAGCAGGAGTACGTGGTTGTCGCGTACTTAGATTTAGATGGGTTTAAGCAGATTAATGATCGTTATGGCCACGATCAAGGGGATCTTCTACTCATAGAGGTCTCGAGGCGAATGAAGGCCTGTTTACGAAAAAGCGATACTATTGCGCGATTGGGGGGCGATGAATTTGTTGCGGTCTTAACCGGGTTTTCGCATGTAGATGAGAGCCTTCCTCTCCTAGAGCGTTTGCTTGAGTCGGCTTCTTTGCCTGTGATGAATAAGCAGAGAAAACTACAGGTATCAGCAAGTTTGGGTGTCACATTCTATCCTCAATTAGATGAGGTCACTGAAGACCAGTTATTGCGCCAAGCTGATCAAGCGATGTACCAAGCAAAAATCGAAGGCAAGAATCGTTATCACTTTTTCAACCCAGAAAGAGACCGTGCAGCAAAAGGTTTGAATGAGAACCTTCAAAGTATTAAGAATGCCTTAGAAAATGACGAATTAGCGCTTTATTACCAGCCAAAAGTAAATATGAGAAGTGGTGAAATCATCGGCATGGAAGCGTTGGCGCGATGGATTCATCCCACTAGAGGTGTTCTACCTCCGTCTGAATTTTTACCGATTATTGAAGGGCACGCCTTAAGTGTGCAGTTGGGTGATTGGGTGTTACAAACGGCGCTCAATCAGTTGAATGAGTGGCAGCGACAAGGCGTCTCGCTTTCTCTTAGCATCAATATAAGCAGCTTGGATATTCAGCAAACTAATTTCATCGATAAATTAAGTGCCGCCCTAACAAAGTTTCCCAATATATCGCCTTCTCAAATTCAGTTAGAGATTTTAGAAACCAGTGCATTAGAAGATGTAGAACAAGTGTCATCAACAATTGTTGCTTGTCAGGCTTTAGGCGTCTCTTTCTCGTTAGATGATTTTGGTACCGGTTACTCATCGTTGACTTATCTTAAGCGCCTTCCTGCGGCAGAATTGAAAATTGATCAAAGCTTCGTTAGGGACATGCTGGATGATCCTGATGACTTAGCTATTTTGCAAGGGGTGCTCAGTCTTGCTAACGCCTTTAGGCGCAAAGTCATCGCTGAAGGTGTTGAAACCGAATCGCATGGGGTTATGTTACTGCAATTAGGGTGTGAATTCGGGCAAGGTTATGGGATAGCGAAGCCGATGCCAGAGTATGATGTTATTCCATGGATTACTTCCTGGAAACCAGATAAAAGATGGAGCGATACGCCTCGATTCAGCAGTGAACATGCGGTTATTTTAAATGCCATTGTTGAACATAGAGCGTGGGTTCGAAATGTAATATCTAAGTACGCTAACGGGGAAAACTCGGAACAAATTATTGATCTTCATAACTGCTATCTAGGTCGTTGGTTCGAAAATGATGGCAAGGATTTTATGACTCGTAGCCCGTCATCTGAGGCGATTCATCTTAAGCACAGGGAGGTTCATCAGATTGCGGCAGGTTTGGTTATTCTATCGCAACAAGGTAAAACAGAGGAAATACAGCAAGAGCTCAACTCTTTGAGCAGGGCAAGTCAGAAACTAATCAGCTTGCTAGAGGAGTTGACCCTTATTTAATACACGTTCACAACAAGGAATGTTGGCATGCGTAGATATACGATAACGATAGTGTTTAGTTTTAGCTTTTTTGGGTGTTCCCAATGGGTAATGGCATCCGAAACGGCTTTAGTAAAAAAGTGTCAGGCTATTCAGACTGAAATTGATCGGCTGAGCGATCTTAAAAGGAAGGGTGGAGACGCTCGGCAGATGAACCGCTTGCATAAAAAGCGCAATGGATTAAAAAAACGTTATGGCGATCATGATTGTAAACGCGTTCGACACTTACTGAATTGAATGAAGTGAGGTAATCCGTTTCAGAGGATTTACAGAGTTTATTAGCGTCTTAAGTAGAGCGTAGCTTTAAAGTGCATGTACCTTCTTTCGTTTGGTCGCTAAACTATCAATAATTTTTCGGTATTTTTTAGGGAGTGTTTCTTGACTCAGTTTAGGCCTTGTATTGATCTTCATCAGGGGCAGGTAAAACAGATCGTAGGTGGCAGTCTGAATGATCAGGGTGCTGATACCAATTATGTCAGCGCGTTTGATGCGGCTCATTACGCAGGATTGTACAAAAAGCATCAGCTTACGGGTGGTCATGTCATTGCTTTAGGCCCAGGAAATAAAGAGGAGGTCTTGAAAGCACTCGCCGAGTGGCCTCAGGGGTTACAGTTTGGTGGGGGGGTGAACGAGCATAACGCACAAGAGTTTCTAGATGCTGGTGCGTCTCATGTCATTGTTACTTCTTTTCTTTTTAACGAAGGGCAATTTAGTTGGGATCGACTTGAGACAATCAAGCGTATTGCTGGCCCTGAACGTTTAATATTAGATTTAAGTTGCCGACGGACTAGCACGGGATGGAATATCGCTACGGACCGCTGGCAAACCGTGACGGATACGCCGGTTAATCGGGAAACTTTAGCGGCGTTGAGTGAACACTGTGCTGAGTTTTTGATTCATGCAGCTGATGTCGAAGGGTTGCAGGCTGGGATTGATAAAGAGTTAGTTGAGCTTTTGGGGCAGCATTGTACGGTGCCGGTTACTTACGCTGGTGGCGCTCGCTCGCTTGAAGATTTGCAACTCGTCAGTGAGCTTTCAAATGGACGTGTTGACCTTACGATTGGCAGTGCATTGGATATATTTGGTGGTTCAGGGGTGACTTTAGAAGAGTGTATCGCGTGGAATCACCGCCAGTCATAAAGCGTGTAACAAGGCTAGGTTAAGGATTAACCTAGCCTTTGCTCTATGTTATTCGAAGAGGGATGCAAATTGGCTATAACCTTCTTCAGTCAGCTTTTCTTTGGGAATAAAGCGTAAAGAAGCGGAGTTTATACAATAGCGTAAGCCCGTTGGCGCTGGTCCATCAGTGAAAACATGGCCTAAATGTGAGTTTGCCGCAGGGCTACGTACTTCCACCCGTTTCATAAATAGTGAGTTGTCCTCATGCTCAACTATGGAAACGCCTTCAATTGGTTTCGTAAAACTGGGCCACCCCGTTCCTGATTTAAACTTATCTGCAGATGAAAATAGGGGCTCACCACTAATAATATCTACATAGATACCGTCGCGCTTTTCATTCCAGTAGGCATTTTCAAAGGGGCGCTCAGTACCATCCTCTTGAGTCACATTATATTGAATAGGAGTCAGTACCGATCTGAGGTAGTGCTCAGAAGGTGTTACGAACTGGTTTGCAGCAACATCTGCTTCTGACGGCTTATGTTTAAATTGGCTGTAATCAATTTTGATATCATCTCCCCATACCTTATTTAAGAATTGATCACGGCCGGATCCATTTCTGTAATAGCTATAGCGAATAGGGTTTCGTTGGTAATAATCTTGATGATAATCCTCAGCAGGATAAAACTCGGTATACTGAGTAATCTCGGTGGCCATTGGTTTACTATAAACGCCAGAAGCGGCGAGTTTGGCTATAGAGGCTTCCGCGACCGTTTTTTGTGCTTGATTGTGATAGAACACAGCAGGTCTATATTGTCGTCCTCTATCGACAAATTGGCCGCCACCATCCGTAGGATTCATTTCGCGCCACAGTCGCTCTAGTAAACCTTCATAAGAGATAACGTTGGGATCATAAAAAACTTGAACTGCCTCAGTATGTTTGGTTTGTCCTGATGCAACTTCTTTGTAGGTAGGGTTTGGTTTTACACCACCGCTATAACCTGAAATGACTTGGACCACACCGTCAAGTTTTTCAAAATCAGATTCAGTGCACCAAAAGCACCCGCCAGCAAAGGTGGCGACCGCCAGCTGATTTGCAATTTTTGTTGGGGCAACAGTGGTAGCTGTGTTGCTTTCTGTCCCGGTAACTAAGGTTGTAAGCCCTAAGCCGCTAAGGGTGAGGATCGATGCAATGGCAATTTTTTTCATATGAATCTGAGACCTGTAAATTCTTGTATTGCGTTTTAGAGGTGTTTTTTTATTTTTGGTTCCAAAAAAATTAGTATTTATCAACAGGCGAATATTTATATGTTTGCTATGATTATTGCAGAGTAAGCGGGACTGAGCTGCTAATTGGTTATCAGTTGCCTATAGGGAACAAGGATGTATATAGGCTTAGGAAATGGCATAGCCTTAAGGAATAAAAGATGCTTTTAGATACCTTCAAAAAAGAGATTCAATCGCCCTGTATTAGAAATTGCTGCCTCGATGAAAATGATGTCTGTGTAGGATGCTTTCGTTCATTAGATGAAATTTTACAATGGAGTAAGGTGGATGAAGAGGCTAAAAGGTTGATCTTAATGAGAACGCAGACTCGTCGAAAGATGGCCTCTGATATCGTTGAAACTCCATTCGCCTCTGGCCTTTCTAATACTAATGTAAAAGCGTTATAGATCATGTAGATGGTTCAAATAATGTACATTGGTACTAGTATTCATAAAATTCGCCCTTAACAACTCGTTTTTTTGTAAAACCCTTTGACATATTGTTGTAGTTAAGCGAGTTTTATAGTTAATTGTTAGACGTGCAGGAATTCAATCCTGCTATTATATTTGGATGGTTTTAGTTAGATCAGTGGAGCTTTTGTATGGCATCTGGCAGCACTCTCAAGTTACCTGAAGAGATCTCAATCGCTAATGTGAATGAATGGAAAGGGAAACTTGTTGATTTTATGAGTGAACCTAGCCCTTATACGCTAGACGGAAGTGAGCTTCAGAGGCTTGATACCGCAGCCATTCAGCTGCTTTTAGCATTCACGACTAAACTAGGATCTCAAGAAAAGGATTTTTCATGGCAAAGCCCTTCGCCGGCTTTGCTTAAAACTGCTGATTTGCTTGGCTTAAAAGAAGCATTATCTATCAAAAAATGATTGACTGAATTCGGTTGTATTGGAGACGAATAAATGGCTAGCATCTTAGTTGTCGATGACTCAGCTTCCCTGAGAAACATGGTGACATTTACCCTGAAGCAAGAAGGCTATCAGGTGGTTGAAGCGGGCAATGGGCAAGAAGCTCTAGGTAAAGCTCAAGGCGCACGATTTGACTTGGTATTGACGGATGTAAATATGCCAATAATGGATGGTATTACGTTATGCGCTGAATTACGTAAATTACCTGCCTTTAAGTTTACCCCTATCTTAGTTTTAACAACGGAGAGTTCGCCTGAAATGAAACAGCGAGGTAAAGGCGCTGGGGCAACCGGTTGGCTAGTCAAACCATTTAACCCTGAAAAGCTGTTAAGTACGATTAAACGCGTTGTAAGGTAGCGATTGAATGAGTATTGATCTTTCTCAATTTATTTCGACCTTTTTAGAAGAAAGCTACGAAGGCTTGGAAATTATGGAATCTAGTCTACTCGACCTAGATTCCGCTGATGAAGAAACGATCAATACTATCTTCCGTGCTGCTCACTCGATCAAGGGGGGGGCTGGCACGTTTGGTTTTTCAGAAGTTGCTGATTTTACTCATGTTGTAGAAACGCTGCTGGATGAGTTACGCAGCGGCAAGCAAGATATTAGCCCTCCTCTGGTTAATCTATTATTAGAATCTGTAGATTGTATCAAAGCGCTTTTAGAAGCGGCTCAAGATGGCCCTGAAGCCGATGCTGATGTGGTCTCGTCGGTACAAACTCGTTTAGAACAGGCCCTAGGGGGAGGAAACATTGAGCAATGTTGCTCTGAGCCAGTGCCTGAAAGTAATGCTCAAGCAGAAGCCACTACTGCTGTTGATAATCAGTCGGCTGCAGGCAGTGTCGGTTGCTGGAAAATAACATTTATTCCCAATGAAGATTTGTTGCAAAGTGGTCATGAGCCATCTTTCATGTTTGAGGCGCTTAAAGATTTAGGCGAGCTGAAAATACTGCCTAATAAGAGCGCTTTGCCTAAGTTTTCTAAACTTAACCCCGAATCGATATACCTGAGTTGGAACTTGGTCCTCATCTCTGACTGCAGCGCTGAAGATGTTAGCGAAATTTTTGAGTGGGTCGAGGATGAATGTGAATTAGTGATCGAACGTTCGGCCACTGAGGAATCCCAGACTAAGGCTGAGCCCGGTTGGGTTATACACTTTACGCCATTTGAAACACTGCTCGAAACGGGAAATGAGCCTAGCTTTATGCTGGAAGCGCTATCCGATCTTGGTTCTGTTGATGTTACTACCCGTATTGAAAACTTACCTGAGTTAAGCGCGCTTGACCCTGAAAAACTTTACCTTTCTTGGGTTATTAATCTCTATTCTGAATGCAGCGAAGAAGATGTTCGTGAAGTGTTTGAATGGGTAGAAGATGAATGCAGTTTAACGGTCACCGCATTAGATTCATCGCTGCAAGCTGACGCATCTGCTGTGGAAACAGAAGTAAGTGCGCAAGCAGATGTTAGTGCCCTTACATTAGATCCCCAGGTTGACACCGCCCCAGTTTCAGATCCGGAGCCTTCTTTGGAGACTGTAGGGGTGCCTAGTGAACCTTCCATTGATCAGTCGAAGGTGAAGCCGGAAAAAACGATCTCGGCTAGTAAAAAAGCCAAACCAGCCGCCGAAAGTAGCTCAATTCGTGTTGATACAGATAAAATTGATGCGCTCATTAACCGAGTAGGTGAGTTAGTGATTACCCAAGCAATGCTGGGTCAAGTAGGCGATGAGCTTGCAGAGATATCTGCTGGCTCAGAAGTCGAACGCTTACAGGCAGGTTTGGATCAACTGGAACGTAATACTCGAGATCTTCAAGAGGATGTTATGCGCGTGCGCATGCTTCCTATTAGCTTTGTTTTTAACCGTTTTCCACGATTAGTCCATGACGTAAGTGGGAAACTAGGGAAAAAAGTTGAGCTGGTTATTACCGGTGAACAGACAGAGATAGATAAAACTGTGATGGAGAAAATCGGTGACCCGATGGTCCACCTGATTCGGAACTCGTTAGATCATGGTTTAGAAACGCCTGAAGAGCGTGTGGCTGCTGGTAAGCCGGAAATGGGTAAAGTCGAACTTGATGCATATCATCAAGGCGGGTTTATCATTATAGATATTACGGATGACGGTCGCGGTTTAAATACTGAAAAAATCTATCAAAAAGCGTTAGATAAAGGCTTGATTACCGCTGATCAGGTTTTAACAGACAGTGAGATTAATGAGCTTGTCTTTAAACCCGGCTTTTCAACGGCGGATGCGGTAAGTGATCTATCCGGTCGAGGTGTTGGTATGGATGTGGTTCGCCGCAATATCGAATCCTTAGGGGGGCATGTCAGTGTAAGGTCCGAACCAGGTCATGGCTCAACGTTTAGTGTTAGTTTACCTTTGACGCTGGCCATACTTGATGGACAGCTTGTTCGTATTCACAATGAAACTTACATCATCCCACTGATTGCCATTGTTGAAACTATTTTGGCAGATAGCAATTCAGTGAGCCCGATCGCGGGGGAGAATAAGTTACTCCACTTTAGAGATGAGTATATCCCGCTGATTAATCTTCGCTCCCTCTTTAAGCTGCCAAAACCGGAAGACAAAGCCGAAAGCTCTTTGATTGCGATTGTTGAAAATGGTGGGCAAAAAGTTGGATTGGTTGTTGACGAACTTTTTGGTCAGCAGCAGGTAGTGATAAAGAGTTTAGAAGTTAACTTTAAGCGTATCGAAGGTTTCGCAGGCGCGACTATCTTAGGCGATGGCAGTGTTGCGCTAATCTTGGATGTTGCAGGTTTAATGAAGCGTGGGCTTAATTTTGAATCGGCTGCTACCGCTAAGAAACGAAATGAAATATTCAGAAATAGTGTCGGGCAGCACGGGGTTGTCGCATGACGGATACTGAGTGGCAGCAACAGTCAGATATGTTAGAGCAAAAAACGGATGGTCAGCAATATCTTAGTTTTTTACTCGACGATGAAGAATATGGTGTTGATATTCTGCGTGTTCAGGAACTACGTGGTTGGACACCTGTTACTCATGTTCCTGATATGCCTAATTATTTAAAAGGTGTCTTAAATTTACGTGGGGCGATCATTCCAGTTGTTGATCTGCGGGAACGATTCGGACTAGAGAAAATAGGTTATGGTCCTACAACGGTCGTTATTGTTATTAAAGTTGATAGCGGAAGTTGTGAGCGAGTGATGGGTATTATCGTCGATGCTGTTGCTGAAACTTATACCTTGTCAGCAGATGAGATACAGCCTGCTCCTCAAATTGGAGGCGTAATAAATTCTGAGTTTATTACAGGGCTTGTCGCGCAAGAAGACAAAATGATTGTCCTAATGGATATCGACGAATTAATGAATTCAGATGAGTTGGCGATTGATCAACTAGCAAATACCGAAGTATAAGCACGGGGTGCGGAGGGTAAAAGATGAAAATCAATGAGCCGGTAACGGATCAAGAAGTTAAGCTCAGAGATGGTCAGGAGTTAGTTACTAAAACTAATCTGAAAGGGATTATTACTTATACAAACCCTGATTTTATAGAGATCAGTGGTTTTAGTCGCGAAGAACTGGTTGGGAAAAATCATAACCTTGTTCGTCATCCCGATATGCCTCCCGCTGCTTTTAAAGATCTATGGGAAACATTAAAGCTTGGCAGACCATGGTCAAAGTTGGTTAAAAACCGTTGTAAAAATGGTGATTACTACTGGGTAAAAGCGAATGTGACGCCTATTTTCCGTAATGGTGAAATAGTCGAATATATGTCTGTTCGTACTAGGCCCTCAGCTGAAGAGGTCGAGCAAGCAAGTGCCCTGTATGCCAAATTAAAGCGAAACGAAGCATCTATTCCGTCGCCAAGTCGAGTTGCCAGTTCTAATTTGTCAGGTGAAATTTCAAAGTTTGCAACGATCGCTGTTGTTCTTGCGCTGATCATTAACGCGGCACTGTATTTTGCAGGTGCACCAAGCATTGCGCTAATGGCAGGGCCTATTGCTGCGTTCCTCGTTATGCTTTGGGGAGCATCTAGTTGCTTAAATAATCGAGTGATTACGCCTCTTAATGAAGCTAAGCGACATATGCTGGATGTGACCGAAGGGGAATATTTAGCGCCGATTCCGTTGGATGAGCCAGGTGAAACAGGCGAACTGAAACGCATTGTTAAAATACTGGCGGTTAAGCTAGGTTACGAAGTTAACGATGCAAAGGAAGCGGCAAAACGATCGCAACGTATTAAAGTTGCATTAGATAACGTCTCTTCTAATGTCATGTTAGCGGATAACGATGGTGAGATTATCTACTGCAATGATGCCGTCATCAATATGATGCGCAATGCACAGGAAGATATCCGTGAAAAACTCCCTGATTTTAATGCTGATACGATCCTAGGCTCGAATTTTGATATTTTTCATGAGAACCCAGAGCATCAGCGCCGTATGCTCGATGGTTTGAAAAGCACCTTCAACGGTAAAATCAAGGTAGGGAAGCGTAGTTTCCGTTTGATAGCAAATCCAGTGATTGATGACCAGAAAGTACGTTTAGGTACGGTGGTTGAATGGATGGATATTACGGATCAATTGATTGCTGAAGAGCAGGTAGAACAGTTAATTGAGAAAGCATCTCATGGTGAATTAGATGAGCGTCTAGATGTTCAGATCTATACAGGCTTTATGCAGAATATCGCCTCGGGTGTGAATCAGATGTTAGATGCTGTAGTAGAGCCTTTGAGAGAAGTGAAACGAGTATTGAATGCTCTGTCTGAAGGCGATCTGACTCAACAAATGAGTGGCGATTTCCGGGGTGAGTTTTCAGAATTGAATGATTCTCTCAATAGCTCTATCCGTAATTTAAATCATATGGTCGGTGAAATACGTTCAGCTGGACGTAGTATCACGACAGGCGCTTCAGAAATTTCTAGCGGTAATGCGACGTTGAGTTCGCGTACTGAAGCGCAAGCTGCCAGCCTTCAGGAAACGGCTGCTAGCATGGAGCAGATGACTAGCACAGTTAAACAGAATGCAGATAATGCTGATGAAGCACGAGTACTGGCAACTGATGCCCAGACATTGGCAGAAAAAGGCGGTGATATTTCCAATAAAGTTGTCACTTCGATGGGTGATATTCGAGCAAGTTCTACTAAAATTGCCGAAATTATCGGAGTGATAGATGAGATAGCCTTCCAGACTAACCTGTTGGCATTGAATGCGGCAGTAGAGGCTGCGCGTGCAGGTGAGCAAGGTCGTGGTTTCGCGGTAGTCGCTTCGGAAGTACGTAGTCTTGCCCAGCGTAGTGCGAGTGCGGCTAAAGAGATTAAAGAGCTTATCAGTGATAGCGTTGAAAAAGTTGAAGAGGGCGGTCTCTTTGTTGATGAATCCGGTAAGGCGCTTGCCGAAATTATGGGTTCGATCAAAAACGTTTCAACGATTATCAGTGAGATCGCTGCGGCCAGTCGTGAGCAAGCAATTGGTATAGAGCAGGTTAATATTGCTGTAACTCAAATGGATGAAGGCACACAGCAGAATGCCGCGCTAGTTGAGCAAGTGGCTGCCGCATCTTCCTCTATGGAAGAGCAAGCGGGTCAGCTGCAAGGTTTAGTTAATCAGTTTGAAGTGTCGGAGCAAGAGTCCGACGCCGCTAATGCTATATCCACGCCGTCATCGATGGGACGTTTACGTGAGCTTGCATCACAAAAGACGGTCAAACCCGTTAATGAAAAGAGACGTTCCCAGCCCGCGCCCCAGCCCGTAATTACAACGGGTGGGAGTGATGATGAGTGGGAAGAGTTTTAAGCGTGTTTCGCTAGAGCTTGCTGGTGCTGCCAGTAAGCTCTAAACCTTCCGTAAGCCTTACGCTTTTTCTTAAGGAACTTTGATGTCATTAAGTCCAGAAAGAGATCGTGAGTTCGACTTCACTACAAAGCATTTTGCTACGGTGAGGGATGAGCTATATGACTATGCAGGCATTGTGCTTGCTGATCATAAGCAAGATATGGCTTACAACCGATTAGTGAGACTGCTACGAGATCTTAAACTCAATAGTTTTGATGATTATCTAGCGTTTCTTGATCAGAACCCGGCAGAATTCACACAATTCATTAATGCGTTAACAACAAATTTGACCGCTTTTTATAGAGAAAAGCATCACTTCGATTTTATTCGAGATCATATCATCCCGGAAATTGTTAACTCGGGAGAGCGAAGGATTAGGGGGTGGTCAGCAGGTTGTTCACTAGGTGAAGAACCTTACAGCTTGGCGATGACGCTTCTTGATGCGGGTGTAGATCCTCTGCGCTGGGATCTGCGGTTGTTAGCGACAGACATCGATTCGAAAGTGCTACAAAGTGCTCAGAGCGGTGTATACGCCTATGAACGCGTTAAAACCTTACCAAAGTCACTATTGAGTCGCTGGTTTCTTAAGGGAAAAGGAAAGAGGGATGGGCATGTAAAGGTCCGTTCAGAATTACAAGATATGATCACGTTTAAATATCTTAATTTAATGCAAGATTGGCCAGTGCAAGGTCCACTCGATTTCATTTTCTGTCGTAATGTGATGATCTATTTTGACCAAGATACTCAAGCGCGTTTGTTGCAACGCATGGCTGCTTTGTTAAAGCCGAATGGGTATCTGTTTGTTGGACATTCTGAAGCCCTAGCGCGGCATGCGAGTAGCTTCCAATTGGTAGGTAAAACAATCTATAGGAAGTGTGAATAATGCCGCTAGGTAGAGCGCTGCCACCCAAAGCATTGCGTGGCTTTGAAGGCATGAAACTATTCTGGGAGCCCCGCTGGGAGCGGTATGCCGTTAAGGTAAAGCCAGGAGAGTTCTATGTTTCAGATAGTAATATTGTCATCACTACCGTGCTTGGTTCCTGTATCTCCGCTTGCATTTTTGATACACAAACACAGATGGGTGGGCTAAACCACTTCATGCTACCTGAAGGGACGCAAGGAGAGGACCTATATCGTTCATCACGTTATGGCTTATTTGCTATGGAGCAATTAGTGAATGAGTTAATAAAGCATGGCTGCCAGCGTGAAAATATGCAGATTAAACTGACCGGTGGCGGCG
The DNA here is from genome assembly GCA_027943745.1 of Neptuniibacter victor. Taxonomy (GTDB): domain Bacteria; phylum Pseudomonadota; class Gammaproteobacteria; order Pseudomonadales; family Balneatricaceae; genus Neptuniibacter; species Neptuniibacter victor. Next base: position 1,453,776 of record AP025763.1, read on the forward strand.
ATATGATGGGAGGGATTACCAGTATTGGTCAGCAGAATATAGACTTTATTCTTCAATATATTAAAGATGAAGGGTTAAGTGTATTAGCGAAAGATCTTGGCGGTGATCAAGCAAGGCGGGTTGCCTATTTTCCGACAGAGGGGCGCATGTTAGTGAATAAATTAGATCATCGTGATGATCAGCGTCTTATCGAGGAAGAACGTTCTTACAGTGTGGATGTTGATCAGCATCTGGATGATTCAGATGTTGAACTTTTTTAGGGATCGAGGTTAAAAGGTATTGGTTAAAAGCATGGATAGAACTCGAGTTTTAGTGGTAGATGATTCTGCATTGGTGCGCAGTGTTATCACTGAATTGTTATCGCTTGATTCCAGCATTGACGTGGTAGGGGCTGCGGTAGACCCTTATGATGCACGTGAGAAAATTAAACAGCTGAAACCGGATGTGATTACGCTTGATATAGAAATGCCTAAAATGGATGGCATTACGTTTTTGAAAAATTTGATGAAGTTGAACCCTCTCCCTGTGGTTATGCTATCAACGTTAACCCATGCCGGTGCGGATGCAACATTTCAAGCGCTAGAGCTTGGCGCGGTAGATTTTATTGCTAAGCCCTCTGCTACAGCTTCAGATGAAGGGTTGAAAGTATTCCAAGAGGAACTTGTTGAGAAGGTTAAAACCGCAGCGAGTTCTTCTTCAAAATTAAAGTTTCGCCGTGGAAAAAGCAGTGAAACCGCAGTTAAAGTTGATGCTCGATCAATCAGCTTTAAGCATAGCGCTGTTATCGCAATAGGCTCCTCGACTGGGGGGACCGAAGCATTGAACGACGTGATCTCTGCGCTGCCGAAAAGTATGCCGCCGATTATTGTGACGCAGCATATTCCTGAAAGTTTTAGTGAGCGTTTTGCTAATCGCCTTAACCGCCACTCTGAGTTAACCGTGGTTGAGGCGAAAGATGGAGATACTCTAAAGCCGGGTTATGTTTATATTGCACCAGGGTCTAATCATCTATTGGTAAGAAAGCATGGCCACGAATTGGTATGTAAATTAGATACGGGTAAACCTGTTAATCGTCATAAGCCTTCAGTAGAGGTGATGTTTAACTCATTACAAGAGTTAGATGTTAAAAATATTACGACGGTGATGCTGACAGGCATGGGTGAAGATGGCGCAGAAGCGATGAAAGCACTTGTGGATAATGGTGCGTATTCATTAGTACAGGATGAAGCGACCAGCTTAGTGTGGGGGATGCCTGGCGCTGCTGTACGGCTGGGGGCAGCCAAAGAGGTAGTTGCCTTAGGTAAAATTGCTCAGCGATTGGTAGAGCACCTGTCGTAATAGGTTATGTGAAAGAGGTTATTGGTATGACGCTAAAGAAGATGATGTTGGTTTTTGCTTTCCTTGCAACGGTTGGGTTAATTGCTGTGCAGGCGTTGGCCTTGGGTAGTATGGTTAACAATATTTGTCTTGCGGTACTCGTGGTAACGCTTTTATCACAGTTTTTTCTTTCTGATGCGCCTGCAGTGGGAACTGAGCAATCTAGTGATAATGACGCTATTAATGGAAGTGCTGAGCTAGTCGATGCTTCGTTACATAATGCTATCAACGAAGTATCACAAACGTTAATCCATGATGCCATGATTGTGAACCAAGAGGTGTCGCGGGTTGATTCTTTGATAAAAGAAGCGGTTGCATTAATGGCTGATAGCTTTCATAACATGCATGAATTAGCTAACCGCCAATCAGCACTTACGGCCGAGATCATAAGTCAGACTCACGAAAAAGGTGATGGTTCTGGATTGGATGAACAGGATGATAACGGTTTTAGTATTCAGAACTTTATTCAGGAAACAGGAAAGACATTAGATCAATTTGTGCATGTGATGGTCGATGTCAGTAAGAATAGTTTAGAAACTGTTCATCATATTGACGATATGGTTGAGAAGCTGGATGGTATTTTTGGACTTATCGAAAATGTAGAAGGGCTGGCAAGCCAGACAAACCTATTAGCGTTAAACGCAAGTATTGAAGCAGCTCGCGCAGGTGATGCGGGACGTGGTTTTGCTGTTGTTGCAGATGAGGTTAGAACCTTGTCAATTAACTCAGCCCAGCTTAATAATCAAATTCGAGAAGAGATAGGCTCAGCCAAAGAAACGATTGAAATTTTGCGTAGTACCGTAGGAAGTATGGCTTCCACTGATATGAGTGACACAATCGGTACTAAGGATAAAATGGGACAGATGCTTGATCATATGCGGAATATGAACCATTTCTTAAATGAGAAAGTATTACAAATTTCCGATATTGGTGATCAATTAAGCGGTAGCGTTGATCAGGCCGTGCGTTCTTTGCAGTTTGAAGATATTTCGTCGCAGGCACTAACGTCTGTTGAGCATAATGTTGATTCTTTGAATGAAGTGTCATCTCTTATCTCTAGTGTTGTATCTGCTGAGCATCTAGTGAACAGTGATGCTGCAGAGCTTTGTATGAAGAGATGTAAAGAACTAAGAGAAGTGTCACAGCAAAGAAACGAGACCCGTACTGTTGCTCAAAGCGATATGGAGGAGGGGGACGTGGAGCTATTTTAGCTTTCTGGCAGTAGTCTGAATGTAGTGTCTATTAAAAAATCGAATAGCAGAGAGATAAAAAATGCCCGTATCTATACAAAATTCTAGTGATTCTAAGCGCGTAAGTATCAATGTATCGCAACAATTTGATTACTCTTTGCATCAAGCGTTTCGTGATGCATATCGTAATGTAAGTGTTGCTGGAACCACTTTTACAGTAGACCTATCTAAAGCCACTTATATGGATAGCTCCGCACTGGGGATGATTTTATTGCTTAAAGAACATGCGGACAAGCTAGGTGGTCAGGTCGTGATCTCCAAACCTAATGAGTCAGTGCATAAGATTTTAACCATTGCCAATTTTGATCAATTTGTAACGATTGAGAGTTAAAAATGGTTGATGCCGAAGTGATTAAAGCGAAAGATGGTGAGAAGCTAATTCTTATCGCTGATGATATGCGTTTGAATCGCCAGATTCTTGGTCAAATGGTCAAGGAGATGGGGTTGGAGGCCATATATGCTGAGAATGGTCATGAGGCTGTAGAAAAATATAAAACCTGCTCACCTAGTCTGGTTTTGATGGATATTAATATGCCTGAGATGGATGGTATCCAGGCAACCAAACTAATCAAAAGCTACGCTGCAGATAGTTTTATTCCTGTTATTTTTGTGACAGGCGCAGAGGGTCAGGAAGTCATTCGTCAGGCGATCGATGCCGGTGGTGATGATTACATCCAACGTCCCTTTCCTTTCGAGTTATTGGAAGGGAAGATAGTTGCCCTGAGACGGATTTCGGAATTATATAAGCAGGTAAACCGTCTTAATTATCTGCGTGCCAGAGAAGAGGAGGTTGCAGAGCAGCTTCTTAGTGGCGCGGTCGAGTCTGCCAATGTTGCTTTAGATCAGATCCGTATTCATAAGCAGCCTGCGGAAACATTTAGTGGTGATGTTCAGCTAAGTGCGTTCAGACCAAATGGCGAGCTGAATGTCCTTTTAGGTGATTTTACAGGGCACGGTCTGACGTCCACGGTTGGTGCACTTCCATTGTCCGAAACCTTTAGGGCAATGACGGCTAAAGGGTACGATGCAGAAGAGATTATTGCTCAGATAAACCGTAAGTTACAGAAATTATTGCCAACAGGTATGTTTTTGGCAACCGGTATTGTGACCCTGGGCCCAGATGGTAGTGCGAAGCTCTGGAATGGCGGCTTACCCGATATTATGGTTTTTTCAAAAGGGAAATTGATTCATCGAGTGGTCTCTAAACATCCCCCTTTAGGTATTTTGCCTTATGTTAAAGAGCTTCACTTCGAGCATACGACGGTGGCTCCGACTGATAATATTTTGTTGCTAAGTGATGGCGTATTAGAGGCAGAAGACTTAAATGATGAGCAGTTCGGAGAGGAACGATTACTAAGCAGTGTCAAAGCACAGCAAGCTGATCCGAATTTGTCGTTAGTCGATCTGATTTTGAACTCTCTTTCCGCTTTTGTCGGTGAGCAAACACAGAAAGATGATATCTCGCTTATTGATATTCCTGGTCGAGTTACTGTGGGTGAATTTAAAGCTGAGAGTGTCAATAATGAGGCTGATGTGACTGAGTCGGCAGCCTTAGATATTTGGAACTGGAGCTTAGAGCTACAGGGGAAAAGTCTAGGTCGTATCAATCCCGTGGCGCAAGCACTTAGCCGGCTGCAGGAAACTGAGGGTGGTGGGGATCATTGGCATAGCGTTTTTAGTATTCTGACAGAACTCTATGTTAACTCATTAGATCATGGTGTGCTCAAGCTAGAATCGAGCATGAAATCGTCTCCCGAAGGATTTGCGGAATATTTCAGTGAACGAGAGAGGCGTCTAGAAAGTTTGTCGACTGGCGCCGTATCGCTATACATGCAACATACTCGTCTTACTAACGGAGGGCGACTGAAAGTGCGTGTTGAGGACAGTGGAGAAGGTTTTGATTATATGAAGTGGTTAAATAGGACCTTTCCTGCCAGTGAGGCTAATGCCTTTTCTGGACGGGGTATCGCTTTGGTTTCCGATCTGTGTGAGAGCATCAATTACGAGAATGGTGGTGCCGCAGTAGAGGTTGTTTATACCTATACCATCAAGAGCTAGTCTTTTGGGCGATCAGTAAAAATTCAGTATTGCCGTCACCACCCTTAATAGGGCTTTCAAAATAGTCGATGACTGCCAGGTCGAGTGATGTACAGCATTCGCAGACATCTGCTTTTACAGCAGGATATAAGCTTTGGTCTCTAACAATGCCTCCACGGCCAACGCCTTTTTTCCCTACTTCAAACTGTGGCTTTACTAAGGTCATAAGGTAGCCTGATTCAGCAATCAGTGGCGCTAACGAGGGTAGTATCTTTAGTTGCGAAATAAAAGATACATCCATAACGGCGATATCAAAGCCTTGATTAGTGGTGTGTGCTAATAGTTTGTCTTGTGGTAGTTGCTTCGCGTTTATTCCTTCGTAACAGGTGACTCTTGAGTCGTTAGCAAGTTTATCGGCCAATTGATCGTGGCCGACCTCAATCCCTACAACATGCTTTACACCCGCTTGGAGAAGACAGTCGGTGAAGCCGCCAGTGGATTGCCCGACATCGATAGCTATTTTCCCATCAAGAGATAGGTGCTCTTTTTCTAACGCGGCAAGCAGCTTTAGGGCACCTCTAGACACAAAGCGATCAGCAGGATCATTTTCTACTTGAAAAGGTGTTTCTTGATCTAATTTCAAACCGGATTTTGTGATGGTTTGCCAATGACCTTTAAAGAAGGCTTTGACTTTATGGTTCTTGATTAGACGCTGCGCATGAGTTCGACTCTGCGCTAGCTGCTTTTCTACAAGAAGTAGGTCAACACGTTGCATGTTAATTCCGGTTTAGAAAAACGACGATTATACGCAATCTTAAGATTTCAGGTTAGATATTTTGTGCGGACTAGGAAGCAGTAACTTAGCGGTGTAAACTGCGGTAACGTGCAAGTCTGCTAAGGGAAAGAGAGATGCGCAAAATTGTTTACCTGTTTTGTTTTTTGATATCGACTCCAAGTTGGGCGGTTAATGAAGCTGATTTGGAGAAGTGCCGTGAGTATTCAAATGCCCAAGTGCGAAGTCAATGTGTGCAGATGTATAAACGCACAGACACCCGTGTTGCATTTAGTAAATGTAAAAAAAATCTAGAGTGCTGGAGTAAGCGCTATCGAGAGCAAGCTAAAAAATATTGTTCTCTAGCCTATAAAAGGCGTGCAGCTAGTTCAAGCTTCTGGGCGCACCACTGGAAAGGGCAGGATTTTGATAAGGTGCGTTGGTTAGATCAACGTGATGGTAGCATGATGTACTATGAGCAAGAGGTAGGTGTTGTTTTACAGTGTCTTTTTTATCCTAAAGCACCTTCTAAAGTGAAAGTACGCATCGGCTCTTCTTGATGATTTTCAATAGGTAGCTGGGTGGCTATCTATAGCATTATTTATTTTTTGATTAATTGCTTCACAGGAATAACTATGAATAAAAGCATTATTAGCACAGAAAATGCCCCTTCAGCGATTGGTACATATTCGCAGGCGGTACGCGTTGGAAGTACCGTCTACATGTCTGGTCAGATTCCGTTGGTACCCGAAACAATGGAGTTGGTGACAGAATCATTTAAAGCTCAAGCAGATCAGGTGTTTAAAAATCTGCAGGCGGTTGCAGAGGCGGCAGGCGGTTCATTAGCTGATATTGTTAAGGTGACTATCCTGTTATCAGATATGGATTTCTTTGCAGAAGTTAATGAAGTGATGGCGCAGTATTTTTCAGAGCCTTACCCGGCTCGTGCAGCGTTTGCGGTTAAGCAGATACCTAAAGGTGCTGACATTGAAGTCGAGGCAATCATGGTTACCGGTGAATAAACCAGCTGTGAAGATTAATAAAAAGCAGGCTGATTAGCTTGCTTTTTTTATAGATAAAAAAGGTTGTTTTGAATCTAAGTGTTTAGGGTTTTCAGTGCTAAGACTGTGAAGAAGAGAGCACCGAACATTCTGCGAAGGGGTTGCAGAATGCTCGGTGTAAAAAGTATTGCCGGTTATGGCAATGAAATTAGCAAAGAAGCCTATTCAATAGGCAGTTAATTAGCTGTCTTTACTTTTTTTACTGTCTTTTCTGTTGCGACGAGGCGGTCTGTTACGGCTGTTACTGTTTCCACCGCCGCTGCGTTTACCACGGCCACCACTTGGTGCGCCTTTGGATTCACTGAGGTCTTGAATGTTAAGACGTTGACCGCAAACAACCGCTTTACGTAACTGCTGAACAACCGCTTTAGGCATTCCCGCAGGCAGGTCTACAGTTGAACAATCGTCGTAAATTTCAATTGAGCCAATTAGATTTGCACTTAGGTCTGCTTCATTTGCAATCGCACCTACAATGTTCTTAGGTGCTACACCGTGCTCATGGCCAACACTTAGCATATAGCGTTGCATTTCAACGCTCGGGTTGTCTTTAAGCGGTTTTGCTTGAGTAGACATACCGCGAGGCTGACGACGGTTTCCGCGATCGCCTCTGTCACCACGATCACCACGATCTTCACGTTCACGACGAGGTGGGCGTGCTTGCTCTTTCATCAGAAGCGGTGTTTCACCCTGAAGTAGTTGAGCAAGCGCTGATGCGATAATCAGTGGATCAGCATCGTGTTCTTGCTGATATTCGGTAAGCAAGTTTTTGTAGAATTCTAAATCTTGGCTTTCGATCGTTTCAGATATGCGATCAACAAAGCGTTTTACACGCTTTTCATTGATATCGTTTGTTGATGGCAGTTGCATCTGATCGATCTGTTGGCGTGTGGCGCGCTCGATAGACTTAAGCATGCGCTGTTCACGTGGAGATACAAACAGAATTGCTTCGCCTTCGCGTCCGGCACGACCTGTACGCCCGATACGGTGAATATAAGATTCGGTATCGTATGGAATGTCGTAGTTTAATACGTGACTGATACGTTCAACATCAAGACCACGTGCTACAACATCAGTAGCCACCAGAATATCAATCTGTCCGCGTTTTAGCTTATCAACGGTGCGCTCTCGTAAATTCTGAGAGATATCACCGTTAAGTGCTTCAGATGCATAGCCTCGGGCTGCCAGTTTTTCTGATAACTCAACAGTTGCAGACTTTGTACGTACAAAAACTAGCATTGCATCAAAAGCTTGCATCTCAAGAATGCGAGTCAATGCGTCTAACTTTTGATTGCCGGAAACACGTAGGTATTTCTGTGTAATTGTCGTTGCCGTTGCTGTTTTCGCTTTGATGCGAACTTCAGCGGGATCATTAAGGTGGTTTTGAGCTACCTTTTTGATCTGTGCAGGCATCGTCGCAGAGAAAAGAGCGATCTGACGTTCAACTGGTGTGTGTTCAAGCACCCACTCAACATCATCGATGAAGCCCATGCGAAGCATTTCATCAGCTTCGTCAAGTACGAGGGCTTGCAAGTTATTCAGTTTTAGAGAGCCGCGACGCATATGGTCCATAACACGCCCAGGTGTGCCGACAACAACTTGCGCACCTCTTTTAAGTTGGCGCAATTGGCTGTCGTATGCTTGACCACCGTAGATCGGTAAGACGTGGAAGTCCGGCAGGTTGCGAGCATAAGTTTGGCATGCTTCAGCTACCTGAATGGCTAATTCACGAGTAGGTGCCAGAATCAGAAGCTGCGTATGGCGGCTTTTTAGGTCAAGGCGCGATAGCAATGGCAATGAGAAAGCTGCGGTTTTACCTGTACCTGTTTGAGCTACGCCCAGAAGGTCTCTGCCTTCTAGTAGATGAGGGATACTGGCTGCTTGAATAGGTGAAGGCGTTTCATAGCCAATCTCTTCAATCGTTTTAAGCACGGGAGCCGCTAGGCCAAGCTCAGCAAAGGATAGCTGATCTTCTGAATTCATTCGTTGTGTTACCTGTTTGGAATTAGGGCAGGGCCGCATCATATATCGATACAGTATAGGCTGCTCTGGTGGGAAAGCGTGGCATTATACACTTTAGGCCATTTAGAACAAGGTGAGCGAGGGTATTTATGGGTTTTATACCGTTATCTTATTGCTTTTTTTTGATTATTTTTTAAACAGTGCTGGGTGGGAGCTGTTTACATATTATTTGTGAGGTTTATTGTGAGTATCGTTAGAACTTGAGGAATAACGCTTAGTTACTCCTCAAGTTAATGATTTATCTAGATAACAATTAATGAGATATCCAGTATTACTCTTCCAAGATGCGCGCTAATAATTGCTTAACGACAGACGGTTCAAAAGGCTTGTCAGCCATTGCATTTACGCCTGATTTTGCAACGTTACTTAAATGAGCATGAGTGGACTCACTGGTTACCATCAGTATGGGGAGGTGAGAGTAATCGGTTGAGTTGCGAATATGTTCGGCAAGCTCAAGGCCATTGACTTCAGGCATGTTGTAATCAGTCACGATTAGATCAAAACCTTGGGGTAATAGTGTAATGGCTTCTGAGCCATCTGTTGCTTGGGTAATATGATTGATACCCAAATTGCCCAGCACTTTAGTGATGACTTTGCGCGCCATGCGGCTATCATCCACAACGAGTACTCTTAGGGAAGCAGGGTCGTAATATTCAAGATCTAGCTCGTCATGTGACAGTATATCTAGCGTGGAATTAATTGCCGTGGCTAAGTGTTCGTGGCTGAAAGGTTTAGGGAGTATGGCGATCACGCCTGATTGTTTGAACTGATCAAGCTGGCTATGTCTAGTTTCACTGGACACTAGCATAAAAGGGAGATCCGTTGTTTCAGGGTTCTGTCTGATATCTTTTAAGAGATCCATTGCAGAGCCATCCGGTAGATAAAGTGAACAGATCACTAAATCAGGCCTTACCGCATGAATTCTTTTTTTGGCGGCATCAACACAATCAGCCTCATCAATTGCTTCAACTCGTTCTTTTGTCAGCTCTTTACGGATAATCTTGCGTTGTACGGAGGATGGTTCAACCAGGAGAATATTTAAATCAGAAGATGTGAGTTCAGTCATGAGTCTACCATATTGTAATTCTTAGCTTTTTACAGCATTACATGCTTATTATGCTGAGGCAAACCGTTTTTAGTTGCATTTCAATCTAATTAATTTCAAAGTTGATTTTTTAAATTTTTAAAAAGAGATATGTATGAAACTGTTCAGTATTTTTCTCGCCCTTATCATCAGTTCCAGTTGTTGGGCTGAAACCTCTTTATGGCGAGTGAGTATGAACGGTAAACAGCTTTTTTTAGGTGGGACCGTCCATCTTCTTTCTGCTCGCGATCTACCTTTTCCATCAGAATTTGACCGAGCCTACCAGCAGTCAAGTAAAGTTGTTTTAGAAACAGATATGGCCGCGCTTGCAGATCCAAATGTGCAGATGCAATTGATGTCACAGCTATCTTATAGTGATGGTCGTTTGTTAAATCAAATCATTTCACCTGAGTTGTATGCAGATCTGAACCGTTATCTGCAGAAACGTAAAATGATGCCGAACATGTTTATAGCGATGAAACCCTCTGGGGTTATGTTGACGATGTTAGCGGTTGAATTACAGCGCTTGGGTATCGCTGAAGACGGTGCAGACACTGTTTACTATCAACATGCTGTTCGCGATGGCAAAGCGATTTCAGGGTTGGAAAGTATCGAGGAGCACCTCCAATTTATTATCGAGTTGGGGAAGGGGAATGAAGAGCAGTTTCTACGTCAAACCCTTGAGGATATGAAAAAAACTGAATCAGCGATGAAAGATATTGTTCATCATTGGAAAACGGGTGATGTTAAAGGTCTAGAGCGTGATGTCATTAATGACATGCGGTTAAATTATCCGCTCACATATCAATCATTGCTTGTTGAGCGAAATCAGCATTGGTTGCCGCAAATTAAAGAGATGCTAACAACCGAAGAGGTTGAATTGGTTTTGGTGGGAGTGGCTCATCTAATTGGGCCGGATGGTATTTTAAATGCGTTAGCTGAGCAAGGCTATGCGATTGAACAGCAATAGAAGGTAATAAAATGTTAGGTACACGTATTATTTTAATGGGAATGGATGGCTTTCCTGGCGGAATAACAGGGGAGCCTAATGCAGAGATGATCTGCGCTGCGAATCATTCTATTCCTCTGTTCTGGGTACTTCCTTTTGCTGAAAATGAGCTAGAGTCTTATCTCGTTGATAGTAGCCAAGACAATATTCTTTCACATGAGCCTGGATCTACTTATCCCCTTTTAATGGCCGATTGTTCTAATTTGGTAGATCGGGCAGAGCGCCTGTTCACATTGCTAGCACCGCTTTTAACGCCTCAAGATAAAGCGCTTTTACAACGCTGGGTTGTGTTTTTATCTGAACTGAACTATCCCGTCGTGGCGGTAGATACTTATGAGTTATGGTCCAATTTGGAAGATCCTGATGCGCTTAAAGATGAGATTATTAGCTTGATCACTCTTTTTAATGACATGCTAACTTCCGATCCTAAAGAGGCATTAGATAAAATGTATTCGGATGGGAGTTGGGTTCAAAACAATAATATCGCTTTGGCGGGTTTTGGTTGGTAAAAAAAACCGCCACAAGATATTGTAAGCCGTTACGCTACAACCGAGTGACGGTGTTCAGGAAGGTTAGAATTAGTATAAACCAATTTTCCAGATATTCACGGCCGCAACCGTTAAAAGTTACTGCTTAAGCGGTTACCCAGATAACTTCAGCATCTTCTTCGCTGGTTGAGATCAGGGCATGGCCCATTTCACAATCGTAATAAGCTGAGTCACCAGTGAAGAGTTCTAATGGCTCATAAAATTCGGTATACAGTAATAATGAACCACGCAGTACGAATAGAAACTCTTCGCCATCGTGTCGCACCCAATCGTTAAACTCATCAAATGTTCTCGCTCTAACGGTGGTCCGATAGGGGATCATTTTCTTTGTACTAAGTTGAGTCGCCAGTAATTCGTGTTCGTAAGTTGGCGTTGGATGTGGTTGGCCCTCTCCACCACGGGTTATATCGCGTCTACCACCAGCACCTGCCCCCCGTTTGGGCTGAGAGAAAAGCTGAGGAATATCTATTCCTAACCCTTTAACAAGTTTATTCACTGCGGTAAATGTTGGTGAGATCTGCTCATTCTCAATTTTAGACAACGTTGAACGAGCTAAGCCTGTAAGTTTACTTGCCTCTTCCAAGGTGAGGTTTTGACTCAAACGAATCTCTTTAACTCGCTTACCAAGAAGCAAAGGCTCGAGCGTCGCTTCGGTTTGTCCGTTGGCGCGTTGTAGGCCTAGTTTCTCTTTTTCTTCTTTAAGGAAAAATGGCTCGTCAGACATTCAGCAGCTCCGAATCTCGCTTTATTCTAATTAGAATCAATCACATAAAAAGTATTATCAGATCAGTATACATGGTTGTAAAGAGGTTCCCTAATTGCTGTGCAGGATACCGATAACATCCTTTTAAGATCATCAATATCGGCTGCGGTTAGTCTTGCTTGGGTAGGGTGGCCGTTAAAATATCAATCTCCTTTTTAATGAATAAGCTTCTCTCTACGGTGGTTGGGTGAGAGATCTCTTGTCCTTTGAGTATCGTTGCTGGATGTACCGCCGCCATCTTTCGCCAGAACTTATCAATCTGTTTTATCGGATAGCCCGCGCGATGCATTAACCTTAGGCCGATGATATCCGCTTCGATCTCATAACTTTGTGAGTAGAGGTTAGCTGCTATGCCTGTTGAGATGAGAGGGGAAGGAATACCTGAACTTAACAAAACCATATCGAGCAGCGCGCCCAGAGCGCTGTTTTTTAACCGTTGAGGTATATGCTGTTCCGTATTGTGAGCCATTTCGTGGGCAATAATAAACGCAAGTTCGCTGTCTTCTTTGGCAAATCGCATCAGCCCTTGAGTAATGGTGATCTGGCTGCCATTGGCATAGCCATTGATTGTATTCGAATGGCTAAGGTGGACGGGGTAGTTACATATCTTTGAAGCAGTAATTGTCGTTCTTATTTCACTGTTGCCACGCATTATTTCAAAAATAATAGTCGGATCTTGTTGTAGCTGTGAATTTATTAGTTTTAGCGCTTTGGGCTTGTCTTCTGGTATAGGGACATTATTTGCGGATATTAAAATATCTCCCTGCTTAAGTGTTACTAAGGCGGAGCTGTAGTTTAACGTGTGGAGTACTTGGATCTTTTGGTTTGTATTCAAAAGCGCTCGGATAGCTTCTTTATGAGTTGCGGGGTAATCTTCAATGTTGTGAAGGAATAGGCCAAGCGTATATCTCGTTTGTTTCCCGCAAGCAGATAGGTTTTCTTTTAATAGCGGATAGGCCACTTCCGCGAGTCGAACCCTTTGCCCCAACTGATACTGGAAAGCTTTCTGCAACTGAATTGTTTTTTCTAACGCTATCTCTTGGCTGCTTAATGGCTTGGGGGTGGTCGCAGGAGTTGAGCAGCCTATCATCATTGATAAAACTAATAGGAGAAGCGTTGGCGTCAATAGGTACATAAGAAAAGTCACTGCTTTTTCTTTTTTATATCAGGGCGGTCCTTATTTAGGCAAGTGATCACTTGCTTGTTTTTGTTAGGGGGTTGGTTAGGGTTTTCCCTAGTGTGTCTGGTATTATGCTTATCTTCCTAATTATTGATGTAGAATTGGTATGTCGAAAGCTTTTGTAATTGCAGCCGCTAAAACCTTAGACAGCGTAGGGTGCCAGAAGCATTGTCTGGCTTTAGAAGAGAGAGTTAGGGATAAAGGCCTGACGCTACAAGAGTTAGTGATCGAGCCTTTAAGTGCCGATTGGCATAGTCCAGAACCGGAGAATCATTTTCGTAGTGGTTGCGCTCCGATCGAAGCGTTAGCTAGGGCAAAGCAGCTTGTAGAGCAAGGTGTCGATGCTGTTTTGATCTCGGGTGAAGATCACTTAAAAAGTGGCTATGCACGCGTTGAACGCCTTAAAAAAATGGCGGTTTATGGAGAGGAGTATCCATTAACGGAAGCCTATAATGATCTCGCAAGTCATTTTATGCGTGTACATGACCACGAAGATGAGCACTTTCGCGAAATCGCCAACGCATTATTTGAAAATTATAAATTAAGTTACCGCAATGCATTAGCGGATGATTTTGATCCAGCGCTGCTTCCGGACGAACGTTGGTATAAGCCGATTACATCACTGTTTCGTGGTGTTGATTGTGCCAACCCAATGGTCGACTTCTCTGGGCGAATGCTAATCTGCTCTGAACGTGTTGCCGATCAATTAGATGTGCCCGTGAGCGAAAGAATCGAAGTCTGTTCTGTTGGCCTAGGGCGATTGGACGGAGATGGGCGCGATTATATTGATCAGATTGCTAGCTATAGCCACCTTAAAGCGGCTTATGAGCAGTGCTGTGCAGAAGCCGACGTAGATTTTCCCCACATGTTTAGGTCTGGAAATGCATTGTTGGAAACATATACCTGTTATCCCGTCGTCCCAATGGCTTTTTTAATGATAAGTGGATTGGTTGACCTACTCGAAGAAGTACCTGCTTTTCTGAAAGAGCACAGTATTACCATTACTGGTGGCATGAATTTGGCGCGTGCGCCATGGAACAATCCCGCTTTAAATGGATTGATCGCTATGTACAGTCAATTGATTCAAGGTGATGAAGCGTTTGGAATGGTTCATGGCAATGGTGGATTAGGTTACAGACAAGGCGTTGCTTTGTTAGCTAAGGCTAAGTAACTCCCCAGCAATCGTTAAAAATTTCACTGATCTATATGCCTCTTATCTTCGTATTCTTGAGTAGTTACTTGAGTAATTACTTAAGTAGATACTTGAAGAGGCATGTAGGGATTATTCAGTACTTTTATCCTAATGGTTTACAGCTAGTCTTGTGCCATTAATGATGACAGCATTGCCTTTTTGCATCCCGTCTAATATTTCTAGCCTCCAACGCTAAGTGTTTCTATTCATTTATCGCATCTTCAAGTGTTCTTCGTTTACCTTGTGGAGTACTTATGGACGTTGTTTTGCCTTGGAAAAGCGTTTGGATTACCGGTGCAGGTAAGGGGATTGGTGCGGCTTTAGCAAAACTTTTTTCTAAAAAAGGAGTCACGGTTTATATCTCCTCAAGAACCCCCGCTGATCTTGCTCAAGTTAAGGATAGCTGCCGTGACTATCCTGGTATCGTCGTACCTATCCCATTAGATATCACTCAGCCTGAGCAAATAGCAGATCTCGTGCAGGCTTGGGAAGCAGGAGAAGGTATTCCCCGACTCGTTATCCTAAACGCGGGAACACATACCCCTTGTGCGGTGTCAGAGTTTTCTGCAGAGCATTGTAAACACTTGTTAGATGTTAATTTGCAGGGCACATTAAACTGCTTAGCTCCAGTTTTGCAGCGCTATATACGATCTAATGATGGGCAGGTGGCCGTGATGGGGTCGGTTGCCGGCTATCGCGGCTTGCCAGCTGCGGCAGCATATGGCGCAAGTAAAGCCGCCTTAATAAATCTATGTGAATCATTATATTTAGATCTTTCCGCTTTGAGGGTTAAAATACAATTGATCAATCCAGGTTTTGTACGGACCCCGCTTACGGATAAAAACGCTTTTGAAATGCCTTTCCTACTTGAACCAGAAGAGGCCGCTGAGCGTATCTTGATTGGCTTGTGTTCGGATAAGTTTGAAATTACATTTCCAAGGCGTTTTTCTTATTTGTTGAAATTCTTACGATTACTTCCTTATCGCTGGTATTTCAGAATATTGACGAGAAAAAACATGGTTAAAAATGTTCAGGGCGAAGAGGGGAGTAAGATGGGCACTAAAGAGTTTAAAAGTTAAGGGATGAGGGATAACAATGGATAACTGGGCAGATAGATATGCTTCGGTCTTAGAAGGGTTAAATGCCAGTAATTTACAATCATTGGATGCCGTACTCGATCTTAATGTTGATTTTAGAGATCCTTTTAATCACACAACCTCTCGTGATCTGTTTAAACGGTTACTTGAGGATATGTATGCAAAGCTGGATCATGTTGAGTTTAAGGTTAAACAGGTTCTTTCAGATAAAGAGCAAGGCATGATTTTATGGACATTCTCTGCCGAAAGCCGTTTGACCGGTCAGGTCAACTTTGACGGTATGAGTCACTTATTGGCCAATGAACAGGGAATGGTTATTGCGCATCATGATTATTGGGACGGTTCAGCATTGATGGCTAATCTACCCGTTGCCGGTTGTGTTGTGCGCTTTCTACGTAAAAAACTTCGCTACAAGGACTAACCTATCAAGCGATAGGTTAGCGGTTGAAATTAAGCGCCTGTTTTAATGGCTATCTACTGTGCTGAAGATGCTATTTATTTGTACAGTTATAAGAGCAAAGCATTAGATCTAGCTAAAAAGCTACCAGATCAAAAACTACTAAATAAACAGCTAAGAGCGGCCCAATCCATCAGTCTTTTCATGAGCGAGTACGTATAGACCTACGTCAATCGAACCATGCTCGAATCCACCTTCACAATAAGCAAGATAATAGCGCCAGAGGCGGTAGAAGGATTCGTCGAAGCCTTGAGGTTTTATTTTTTCCCAAGCGTGTTCGAAATCGTGACACCAGTGCCGAATAGTGCGGGCATAATCTTTACCAAAAAGTTGCTGCTTTTGCAGAACGAACCCATGTTCTTTGAATTTTTTCTTTAGGACGCTAATGCTCGGCAGCATTCCGCCTGGAAATACATAACGTTGAATAAAGTCTGCTTGATTTTGGTAGTTATGAAATCGTTCATCATCGATGGTAATTATTTGAAGAACGGCCTTACCTTCAGGTTTTAGAGTACGTTTTAATGTTTTGAAATAGCTATCCCAATGCGCTTCTCCAACCGCTTCAAACATCTCAATAGAGACAACCGCATCATATTGGTGATTTAAATCTCGATAGTCAGTCAAACTAAGATGCACAGCCTTTTCAATCTCTGCGCTTTTAACGCTCTCTTTGGCCCAGTGTAGCTGTTCTTTGGATAAAGTAATGCCATGCACATTAAGCTTGTACTCTTTGGCCGCTTTTAATGCAAACCCGCCCCAACCACAGCCGATTTCGACGATATGTTGATTTTCTTCAGTGTCTAAAAGTTCGAGGATTCTAGCGTATTTATTTTGTTGGGCTTGGCTCAGCGAGTCGTCATCCGAGTGAAAGAGCGCTGCAGAGTAAGTCATGCTTTTGTCGAGCCAGTGCTTATAGAAATCATTACCGAGGTCATAATGAGCAGCAATGTTTTTTCGACTTCCGCGGCGGCTATTATCTCTTTGTTGATGATATAAGTTGTGCATCGAACGGATAACGAATCGAGCTTTTGAAAGGTCGGATAATGCTTTTTCGTTTGATAACGCCCATTTAATCAGTGACGTGAGGTCGCTGCATTCCCATTCTCCGGAAAGGTAACTTTCAGACCAGCCGTTAAAGCCACCGAAAAACAGTCTTATTAAGGGGCGAAAGTTATTCAATTTTAGTGTTGCTTTGGGAGAGCCTTGTCCAAGACTTGCTTGAAAACCACTGGGAAGTGTTAATTGTAAGGTTCCCTGTTGCTGACTCAATTTATTAGCTAAATGCTTGAGTAATTTTTTTTCAAACCAGGTAGGGGGAGGATCTATATGTAATGCACTGGATGTCTCATAAGCTTTCATGATGGGATACTCCGTGCTGATCTTGCCAACTGATACTATGGCTGATGACTTTGTCTCGCGGTTGAAGTTTTAGCTTCTTGCGCCAGAGTTTTAAAGCTTCCCAGTGAATAGCGCCCATTACTTTCAGTGTCATAAGCGGATAGCTGAAAAACATTCTAACTAATGTACGGTCGTTAAGCGCAATCCGATCACCGGTAAATACCGCATGAAGGATAGGTTGTTTATTTGCGTCGGCTGTAGCCTCTGGATCTGTAGCGCCTTTTGGTTGTTCACTTTGCCGAATACAAACGGCAACCTTCTGTGTAGGAGGAGAAATTCTAAATTGATAAAATGTATCCATGGGCATAAAAGGGCTGACATACATAAGCTTATGACACCCATGACGCACAATGGATTCGTTATTGTTGGCGGGGAGAAGATAAGTATGTCTCGAGCCGAATGTATTGCTTACCTCATAGAGAACGACTTCTAGTTGATTCTGTTTGTTATAGCAGAAATACACACTCAATGGATTAAAGGTATAACCCATAATTCGGGGGTAGCAGAGCAGTTCAATACGATCGGTAGCTGAGTGGTACCCTCGGTCTACGAGTAGCTTTCTTATATCGGAAGCAAGGTTGCCTTTACCGTTCCCGTGATCTTTTTCATGAAAGGAAAATAGGTTAAAACGATTAATAGAGAAGAAACGGTTTTGATCTACTTTCGATAACTCATCAAGATCTAAGCAGAGAGAGAACACGTTATAGACAAATCTGTGTTTAGTTGGCCGAAAGCGATGGTGCATCACATGGCCTTGATAGAGTGCGGATTGTAATTTAGGCATGACGTTTCGCAATATCTGTTAAGGACGTTTTCACCAGAGTGATGTTCGGGTCTACATGTATGCGACTATTCTTATTTTCTAATCTCCAAGGTCTTGGAATCCCACCTAATGCTTCCGCTACAGCGAGACCCGCTTGTAGGCCATCTTCATGAAATCCGTAGCCAAAATATGCTCCGCAGAACCATGTGTTTTGATGGCCTTGCAGTGACCAAAGCTCTTTTTGAGAGGTTAAGGCGTCTCTGCCAAACTCTGGATGATCATAAAAGAAACTTCGAATGATTGAGCCTGGTTCAGGTTCTTTCAAAGGGTTTAGGGAGACGAATACAGGGGTGTCAGTTGCCAGAGGTTGAAGTTGGTTCATCCAATAGGTTACGGAGACTTCTTGAGACTGGTCGTTTGACTGGGTAGATAAGTAGTTCCAACTGGACCATACTTTTTTTCGTTTGGGCATCAGTGTTGTATCTAAGTGTAAATAGGCTTTGTTGCGCTGATAAGGGAAGGCTTCAAGTAAACGCAGCTCATCATGTGTAGGTTCTTCAAGCAGTGCTAATGCTTGATCTGAGTGGCAAGCGAGTACAACGTCATCGAATTGTTCTCTCTTACCATGATGATCCTCTATAAAGACCTTTTCGTCATATCTGATTATTTTGTGGATACGACTGTTAAGTTTTATTTTTCCTTCAAGTGTGTGAGCGATTTTATCGACATACCTTTTACTTCCGCCAATCACCGTAGCCCATTGTGGGCGATCTTTTAACTGTACGAGACCGTGATTACGACAAAAACGTATAAAGCTACTCGCTGGATAGTTGAGCATTTTATCGATGGGTGTGGACCAAATCGCTGCACCCATAGGGAGCAGGTGATCATAGATGAAACGGTTGCTGTACCCCTGTTGAGCTAATAGCTCACCTAATGTCACTTCATTAAGGTCGTTTCTTTTAGAAATACTTTCAGACTGACCATAGAAGTGAATGATCTCACTGATCATTTTCCAGAAGCTTGGTTTAAACAGATTGCTTTTTTGGGCGAGTAAACCGGATAGGCCCGTTCCAGAATATTCGAGTTTCCCTTGGTCAATTGATACGGCAAAAGACATGTCTGTTTCGCAGGTAAGTACTTCTAGTGCTTCAAAGAATTTAACAAGGTTAGGATAATTCACGGGATTGAAAACAATAAACCCTGTATCCACGTCAATCTGTTGATGATCTAATTCAAAGCTTACAGTATTTGAGTGTCCGCCTAAGCGGTCGTCTTTTTCAAAGAGCGTTACATCGTGTGCTTGGTTCAGTAACCACGCACAACTGAGGCCCGAGATACCAGAACCTATAACGGCAATTTTTTTAGGTCGTATAGCAGTGATGTTCATCTCATAGATCCATTCTGTACTCTGGATGAGGCTTACCTATAATGGGTAGGTGTAGCCTTTCTTTAATTTTACTTACAAATCAGTACGTAGCAATCGAATGAAAGGATCACTTAATTTATTTATGGACTCTATCACGAATACTTTCATAGTCAGTGATCCGAAAATGCCAACAGCACGTAAGGGATAATATGGAAAACAAACCCCCGGGTGATGATGTGGAAAATATAGTTCCATTAGCACAGCAGAATACTTCTCAAGATTGGAGTGACGTATTGGCTGAGTTGGCTGAGACTAAAGACAAAACACTCTTCGTTGAACTGTTTAAGCATTTTGCACCTAAAGTGAAAGCTTACATTATTCGCTTAGGGCTTATAGAGAGTTCTGCAGAGGAACTCATGCAAGAAACGATGGCGGCGGTATGGAGAAAATCGCATTTATACAATCGCTCTAAAGCAGCCGCGAGTACTTGGATTTTTACGCTGGCTCGAAATCTGAGTATTGATCTAATGCGGAAACAAAAATACCCGGAATACTCATTAGATGAGTGGCATGAAGAGGCCGATGATAACGATGACCCATGCGTTGATCACGTTCTATCAAGTAGAATGGGTTTGTCAGTTAACAAGCTCCCAGAAGAGCAAGCTCAGGTTATATATATGTCTTTTTATGAGGGACGCTCACATTCAGACATAGCTAATAGACTGGGTATTCCATTAGGCAGTGTGAAATCTCGGATTAGGTTAGCATCCGATAAATTAAGATCAATGTGGAGGGATGGTGTATGAACATTAAACATCACCTTGATGAGGCAAGTTTACTCAGTTACGCGGCCGGTTCCATGTCTCAATCTATGGCGTTAGTGGCGGCCTGTCATCTCTCTATGTGCCCGCAATGTCAGGAGCGCGCACAAAAATCTGAGGCCATTGGTGGCGTTCTGTTAGATAGTTTAGCGCCGGCAGCGCTTAATGAAAATTCGCTTGATCAAGTTATGGCTATGTTAGATTACGAGCCAAGTGTTGATATCGCAGTACCGAAGAGGATTTCTTCGAAACGTGCAGGGGCCGATCAAACTGACTTACCTTTTCCTTTAGGGGAGTATATCGATGGCTCGTTAGATAGCATTGCATGGAAACGTATCGTGCCTGGAGTCTATTGTTATGACCTTCCTTGTAAAAGTGAAAGAGGTGGTGTGTCACGACTTCTGCGAATAGCGCCGGGTAAGTCAATGCTTCCTCATTCACACGATGGTAATGAATTGACACTTATTTTGAGAGGATCATTTTCAGATGAGATCGGCCGCTTTACGGTTGGAGATATAGCTGATCTTGATAGTGAAATCGAGCACCAGCCGCTTGTGGATAGTGACGAGGATTGTATCTGCCTTATTGCAACGGATGCGCCACTTAGATTTAGCACCTTACTGGGTAAAATTGTTCAGCCAATGACAGGTTTCTAACACCGGAAGATAGCTTTATTCAGCGTTTAGGGAGAAAAATGATGAACAGTAATTTACTTAATAGTGATGAGAAACCGTTAATTCCTGTAGGAATTAGCGCGTGTTTATTAGGGCAGAAGGTTCGCTATGACGGCGGACATAAACGTTCAAAATATTGTCTCAATGTTTTAAGTGATTGTTTTGACTTTAAATCTTTTTGCCCTGAAATATCGATTGGATTATCCACGCCGAGAGAACCAATAAGACTGGTAGGCAGTGCGGATTCGCCGAGGGTATTAGGCACTAAAGATCCTAGCCTTGATGTTACCGAACCATTGAAAAAGTATGCGGATAGAGTGAGTGAACAAAATAGTGAGCTCTGTGGTTATATCTTAATGCAAGGTTCTCCAAGTTGTGGAATGGAGCGGGTTAAGGTCTATCACGAAAATGGTATGCCGAATGTCGCAGGCAGTGGCGCTTATGCCTCACAAATTATGAAAAACAACCCAGCAATGCCTGTGGAAGAGGAGGGGCGTTTAAATGATCCGGTCCTTCGGGAGAACTTTATTACACGTGTATTTGTTTACCATAGCTGGCAGGAAGAGGTACTAAAATCCCCCTCATTGCATAACGTTCTACAGTTCCATAGTCGTCATAAGTATCAATTAATGGCGCATAGTTATGACGGGTACAAAAAGCTCGGTAAATATTTAGCCACGGTAGCTCCTGAAGAGAGTTTAGACCGTGTATTAAGTCAGTATATTTTAGAGCTGATGGCGTTTCTCAAATGTCGTGCAAGTCGTAAAACCCATACTAATGTGCTCATGCATATTATGGGGTATTTGAAAAAAGATATTGATGCTGAAACAAAGCAAGACCTTCTTGAATCGATAGAGCAATATCGTACCAATGAGGTCAATTTGGTTGTGCCTTTAGCATTACTGAAACACTACCTGAAACGGTTTGGCAGTGAATATATACAGTCACAAGCGTATTTAGACCCTTATCCGCACGAACTCGGTTTAAGAAACTATATTTAATATGATGAAGAAACGGTTGGTGTGGTTTCGGAACGATTTACGGACGGGAGACCATCACGCCCTCTACCATGCTTGTAAGGATAGTGCTGGAGAGGGCGTTCTAGCGGTTGCCGTGATCACTCCAAAACAGTGGGCGTTACAAGATGAGGCGAAATCAAAAATTCAGTTTTGGTTAGCAAACTTAGAAAAACTGCGCGATGATTTATCTGCATTAAATATCCCTCTTATCGTTTTGAGAGTGCCAACGAACCGTGAGGTACCCGCTGCGCTATTCGATCTGGCAAGCAAATTTTCTATAGAAAGCCTCTATTTCAATAGAGAATACCCAGAGTATGAACAAAGAAGAGATGCGCTGGTCATCAATCGGTTCTCACAAGCGTCTATACCATGCTTAACCTTTGATAGTGATATCGTTTTTCCAGTCGGGAACATCTTAACTAAGCAGGGGTTGCCATTTAAGGTTTTCACTCCTTTTTGCAGAGCTTGGAAAGCACAATTTTCAGAATCATTACCTCAATCATTGCCTGTACCGCAACAGCAAGCGTCGTTGAATATTAGTGCTTCAACTATACCTAAAGAATTTATATATGCCGTAGATACGGGCGTGCAATGGTCTGAGACTTTATGGCCTGCTGGGACTGAAGAAGCGTATCGTCGGTTGTATAGATTTATACATTCTAATTTTAATAAGTATCCAACCCAGCGTGATTTTCCAGCCTTGCCTGCGACGTCCTCTCTATCCCCTTATTTGAGCTGCGGTGTTATTTCAGTTCAGCAATGCCTTGATGCGATACAAACCTACAGCGATGACCCCGAATGGTTGCAGCATCAGTGGGTGACTGAATTGGTTTGGCGCGAGTTTTATCGACATTTATTGGTGCATTTTCCTCAGATGAATCGATGGCAGCCTTTTAAAGGAGAGGTTGAAGCAAGATTGAGCTGGGAGACAGACGAATCGCTTTTTGATGCCTGGTGTCAGGGCGAAACCGGTTTTGCCATAGTTGATGCAGGTATGAAACAGCTCAAAGAAACGGGATGGATGCATAATCGAGTAAGAATGATAACGGCTTCTTTCTTGACGAAATTACTTCGTCAAGATTGGCGCAGAGGGGCCCGTTACTTCATGCAGCACCTGATCGATGGGGATTTTGCTTCGAATATGGGTGGTTGGCAATGGAGTGCTTCAGTCGGGGCTGATGCCGCGCCTTATTTCAGGATTTTTAATCCCATGAGGCAGGCTGAGCGGTTTGATCCAGAAGGAGAGTACGTCGGTGAGTGGATCCCTAGCTTAGGTAACTATAATTCGTTGCAGCAACATGATCCTTTATTGAGTACGAGCCTTAATCGCCCACGCCCGATTATCGATTATGCGTTGGAGCGAAAATACAGTTTAGATGCCTATAAGGCCAATTCATGAACCGATTAAACCCGAGAAAGTTACTCTTATCTAAGTGGACCGCCGTCGTGCCCGTGAAAAAGCGTAAGCACTTTCTGGTTACCGAACTCATCCTGGACGATCAAGGGGAAGAGGTGCTCGGTTGTATACTCGAGGCGGTTATTGATAAGAAAATCTATAAAACTCAATGGCAAGCGCTTAAGAATACTGATCACTGGTTGCAGGGTTGGAAATGAGTTTATAAAGGGACAGGGTTGTCTTAAAACTGAAACATAAAGAGTAATCCAATTTATCTATCCCGACGTAAAATATTAAAAAACGTAGGTGATGAGATGGGATTGATTAATTATTCTTTAAATATCATTGGTTTAGCTGCTGTCATAATGTTGAGTGAACCTATACAGGCGGAGCCCGTTCTTCCCTTAGGGGCTAAAGAAAATTGTCCAGATACCTTGGATTTTTCTTTCCGGCGTTTAGGTTGGGATAAAGAAGAAAAATTATGTCGTGCCTATGCAGGTAAACTCATTTTGGTGGTCAATACCGCAAGCAAGTGCGCTTATACTCCTCAATATGATGGTCTTGAATCCCTTTATCGAGAGTATAGAGATAGAGGTTTAGTGGTATTAGGCTTCCCTTCGAATGACTTTGCTGGGCAAGAACCGGGCACTGAAAAAGAGATTCTCAATTTCTGTCGTTTAACTTACAGCGTAGAATTTCCAATGTTCGAAAAAATTCATGCCGCTCAGGGAAAAGCAGATCCTTTCTTTGTTAAGTTGGCAGACTTTGCTGGTGAATACCCTGGTTGGAATTTCCATAAGTATTTAATTGCACCTGATGGAAAACTGCTTTACAGCTTCAGAAGCGCTATTAAACCTTCAGACCCGGAGCTCGTCAGAGCAATAGAAGGGAATCTGCCTCATGGATGAGTATCACGACCCAAACTTAAAGGCGGTACCTGTACCCAAGTCGCGAATTTCCAGATTAAGCAAATTGGGTAGCTTGGCAGGAAGGGTGGCAGGTAATGTGCTGGTTGATGGTAGTAAAGCGTTGGTGATGGGTAGAAAGCCTTCAATGCGTGATCTGATCATCAGCGAGAAAAATATACGACACCTAGCTGATAAGCTTGCCACTATGCGCGGTGCAGCAATGAAAGCTGGGCAGTTGCTTTCGATGGATGCAGGAAGCCTGGTTCCAGAAGAGCTTGCAGTCATTCTGGAACGTCTACGAAATGATGCCGTCATTATGCCTAGTGTTCAACTGATAGAAGTGCTTGAACGTAATTGGGGAGCAGAATGGTCGGATCATTTTCTGCGGTTTAGCTTTAATCCAGTGGCTGCGGCTTCTATAGGTCAGGTACATCGTGCTTTATCGAAGGATCATCGCGAGATGGCGATAAAGATTCAGTACCCAGGCGTGAAGGAGAGTATTGATAGCGATCTGGATAATGTTTTCGGCTTACTACGAATGAGCGGGCTAATACCTAAGGAACTTGATATTACGCCTTTGATTGATGAGGCACGAATCCAATTGAAGTTAGAAGCTGATTATCGCCAAGAGGGGCGCTATATAGAGTTGTATAGTGAAAATATGTCTCGGTTTGCTCGACGAGATGAGCTTTTTCTACCAGCTTATCATCAGGACTTTTCCACCGAAGAGATTCTCTGCATGAGCTTTGTGCAAGGGCAGCCCCTGGAAAAACTGCTATACGCTGAAGAAGATGAACGAGATAGGGTAATGACTTTATTACTCGAGTTGTTCTTTGCGGAGTTTCTTCAATTTAACTGCGTGCAAACCGACCCCAATCTAGCTAACTTTCTATACAACATCGAAAGCAAGCAACTGGTGTTATTGGATTTTGGTGCGACACGGGAGTTTTCAACTGAATTTGTGACTGATTACCATGCCGCACTGGCTGCAGCAGTTAATCAGGATAGGCCACAGTTATCAGACGCTTTGCAGCGGTTAGGGTTCTTTCAGGCTGAAACAGAGCAAAGTAATCTGAGCGTTATACTGGATATCTTTTTTTTGGCTACAGAGCCTATGCGCTTTGATGGAAAGTATGATTTTGCCGCATCAGATCTTGCCCAGCGAATTCGTGATAAGGGGATGGCGGTGAGTAGCGATCCTGATGCATGGCATACACCCCCTCCCGATGTGCTGTTCCTTCATCGCAAAATGGCAGGGTTGTATTTGATAGCAACTAAACTGAAAGCAAGGGTTGATGTTGCTTCGTTGATTAAGAAATACTTGTGACCTGATAAATGGGGCGCTATTACGCTTGCTGTTAGCTCCGTGCTTGCAGACAATCGTAGGCTAAAGATTAGGCAATCCAGAGCGCCTAAAATGATATCGCTAGAATTTCTTATTACTACACGGGTCGTTGCTTTGATTCCTTGAATAGGGGGTGTTTACACGGTTTCTTGTGGTTTGTTTCTAGGCGGGCTTTCTGTCGTTGCCGCTGCCACTGCCACTGCCACAGTCTGTACCTTGGGGATTGTTCCAGCACGGCTTGCATCTATGGCGATTAAAGGCTTCCTCCTGAATATTCTAAACCCTAAATTGTCGATCTTTTTCTGGCCTTTGTTCCTCCGTTTGTCCCGGAAAAAGCGCCTGAGCCTACCCTGAATATGCTTCTGTTAGGTGGGTGTTTTATGTTCATGACCTTTCTTATTTTTATTATCTATGGCTGTCTTGCAAACAGTGTAAAGACCTATTTGGTTAATTCTGAAAAGGTATCCCTGTATATTCAACGCTTTTATGCGGGGAGCTTTGCACTACTCGGCTTAAAATTAGCATTTACGGACCGTTATTAGTGGTAGATGCTTTATCAGATATCAGGCACTGTTGCTTGCTATAGCGCCAATTAGCAAATCGTTTATAGCCAAAACGTAACAGAGGCCTTAGCCTGCAGAGATTAATTAGAGCGGCCAGGTACCTAAAATAGGGGAGTTCATGCCATATGAGGATGAAGGCATCGACTCCTTTTAAAATCTCTCCTCTGTGACCGATCCCATGGATTTCCCGCATCGCCTGTTCATATGTGATGTTATATTCCTTCAATACATCCCGTTCATGACTGATATCATTCCAAACAACCCGTTTGTTCTTATCTAGTTTTTGGTAAAAAGTGATTTCCTTCCTACACAAGGAGCAAGCGCCGTCATAAAAAAGAATCGGTTTATCTTCTGAGTTCATTTAATTTTTCTCCGAGGTACTGTTTCAAGATATATACGTTTATATCCGTTGATCGGTTCAGAACTAAATGCCGTATAAATAGAGACATAGTTGTTGAGAATATAGTAATGAACGTAGTTGTTGTGGGTGGAAATGGTGGTATTGGATCTGCTTTGGTAAATACATTGGCAGCAGTTCCAGAGGTGAATAATCTCTACTCATTTTCTCGCTGCCGGGGTGCAGTGAAAACAGAATGTCATAAAACCATTTATGGCTTTGTCGATTTAGAGAGTGAATCCAGTATTCAGCAGATGGGAGCCAGCCTGGAAGGTGAAGAGCTAGATCTGGTGATCGTCGCTTCAGGATTGCTCCATGCCGATGATCTAAACCCTGAAAAAAATCTTAGAGCGCTCAAAGCAGTTAATATGCAGCGTTTATTCATGGTTAACAGTATTGCGTCTGCGCTTGTTGCTCAGCAGTTAATTCCGAAATTGAGAAAGAAAAGCCGCACTGTATTTTCAGTTATCTCAGCCCGTGTAGGTAGTATTAGCGATAATAGACTAGGTGGTTGGTATAGCTACAGGGCAAGTAAAGCTGCGTTGAATATGTTACTGAAAACTACCGCTATTGAAGTAAGCCGTACTCACCCTAAGGCCATTATATGCGGACTCCATCCAGGTACTGTCAATACTCAACTCTCTGCGCCTTTTCAAAAGAATGTCCCGGAAAACAAGTTATTTCCTCCAGAGCAGTCAGTAGCATACCTGCTTGAGGTGATACAAAAATTGCAATCTTCAGATACAGGTAAGGTATTTGCCTGGGATGGTTCAGAAATACCTGCTTAACGAAGTGGCCTACCACCGTCCAGTGATAAAATTCTGCCGGTCATATACTGGCTTTGTAGCAGATACTCTACGGCTAAGACGACTTCTTGCGTACCCGGGGTGATTTTTAGCAGTGATTTGTCCAAGGCTTTGCGCCGGTAAGCTTCATCATCATGGGGGTTAAACATGATTAGCGAAGGAGCGATGGCGTTCACTTTTACCTGTGGTGCGAGTAGCGAGGAAAAAGATAGGGTCAGATTGGAAAGTGCTGCTTTACTGGCAGCGTAGGCGATGTGTTTGCTGCTGCCTTTTTCAGATACATAATCAGTGATATGGATAATATCTGAGATGCCATCGTTATTTTTAAGCAGATCGGCTAATGCCAGATTGATCTGATAAGGGACGCCCGCATGAATTTGCATCATTCTGGAGAAAACCTCCGTAGGGGCGTGGTCGCAGGATTCGGGAAGCCAGTCGGAAGCATTATGAATAACTGCTCGCAGGGATGAATACTCCTGTCGGATATGATCAATTAACTCATCAACAGAAGACTGTTGATAGAAGTCGACGGCAATAAGCTGAGCACCCGCTAGCTCTTCCAGCTGCTGGTGGGTTGTCCGATACGTTCCGATGACGGGATAGCCCTGTTTAAGAAAGTGTTTTGCTAAAGCAAACCCAATGCGTTTACCAACGCCGGTAATTAAAATAGGTGCCTTAGCTTCCATCGCAACTTTTCCCTAATGATGTGTAGTGATAACGTGTTTCCAGAATAGATCGACAGCAATGGCGTCTGAGAACAACGCTTCAGGCTGACCTATCATCTCATCATAGGCGCTGTTATCGCGGATCAACTGGTAACGGTGGACTTCTAAAGTTTCAAACAGCTCTTTTATCTGCAGTAGATTATGAAAACGGTAAGGGGTTTGACCCTTATATAAAAGCTTTTGAGTGTTATTGCTACTGATAGAAACCTGATAAAGCATCCAGTCCAATGAATGGATCTGGATTAAGTCAATTGGCTGTAAAGCACTAATGTCAGATATTTGTAGCTTTTCCATCACTCAATCCTTAGGTCAGAAACTCAGCTCTGGTCCGGGGATTAGACTTGAATATTCCACCCAGAGCGGTGGTCTCTGTTTGTGAGTTAACATCCATCACTCCACGGGACTTAACACAATAATGAGTTGCGTTAATTGAAACCGCCACGTTGTCTGTCTCGAGCAGAGTTTGCAAGGCAATAAGTACTTGCTTAGTGAGACGCTCCTGAACCTGAGGCCGCTGGCTGAAAAATCTTACTAATCGGTTGATCTTAGATAACCCGATAATTTTCTTATTGGGTATATAAGCGACTTTTGCTGTGCCATCAATGGTGACGAAATGATGTTCGCAAGAGCTGAGTACACTGATGTCCCTTACTTTTACCATCTCTTCTAAATCCATTTTATTTTCAATCATGGCTATCTTGGGGAAATTGCCATAATCGAGTCCCGAAAATATCTCATAGACATACATTTTAGCGATGCGATGGGGCGTTTCTTCAAGGCTATCATCTTCTAAGTTAAGCCCAAGGGTGCTCACTACCTCAGTCATTAGCCCTTTAATGCGTTCATAGCGTTGTTCCTGAGACATGCCATTTTCAACTAACGGAGTTTCCAGTCCCTTTTCGATCAGTTGATCGCGAACGGCAGCAGCTTCTGCAGAAATCATCATTATTTTCCTTTAGCTCTAATTCTCTAAGTTTACGCAAGGATTGGGGCTTTGGATTAATCGTTAAGAAAGAAAGTTGAAATAATTACTTCTCAATTGCCCAAAGTGTGATCTATGAATTGTAGAAATACGTAATGAGAGTATATGTTTTTGAATAGGAAATGTAACTTCTATGACCACTGACAATCTCGATCTTTTCTCATACTTTACAGGAACTAAAAGAGCTTATGGGCTCTTTCAGGACCGGTTTGGAACTGTACGGCGACGCTTTACTGTCGATATCGTCGGTTCTGTTCAGGGAGATCAACTTCGATTGGAAGAGGACTTTTTGTATGACGATGGTGAAACCGATCAGAGGACCTGGTTGATTAGATCGCTTGGGCAAAACCAATTTGTCGGTACGGCGGATGACATTATAGGACAGGCAATGGGGAAGGTGTCTGATTCCTCTTTGCACTGGCAATACAGTATGAATCTTAAATTGAAAAAGCGAACTATCAAGGTGGATTTTGATGATTGGATGTATTTGATGCCCGATCAAGTGTTAATTAATCGGGCAGAGGTGAAGAAGTTTGGTCTGCTACTAGGGACTGTTTTTATCTGCTTTAAGCCAATGCTGTCTGATAGTCCTTGATCAATCTATCTGCCATCAGATTGGCACTTTTCCACGCACCAGATAACCCTTCTCCTTGTAGCCAGTCTCCGCAAGCCCCAATGTTTAGTTCGGAATCCCACAGGTAGCCTTCATCAATACCCTTGTGCGCTGAGTAGAGCCAGCGGTGACAACGATAGGCCAGCACCTCCGTATCTATATCCAGTAACTCATAAAATGAGGATTTAAGCTGCTCGAACACCTGTTCAGGATCACTGTCTCTGTTCGCTTCACTCCAGCAGGCATTCGCTTCGATTAACCAAACTTCGCCGCCATGTTCAATTGCTCGACCAGGTTTAGCTGAATCTTTTACGCATCGGCGCAGGACCGGGTGATCGCCGCTGATAAGTTCTGCAGCTGATGAGGCCGGGTTAATCTTAATGACAGCTACCCAATTCATATGAGTTTCAATCTCAGAGGCTCGTTTGGCAAACCGGGGAACCGCTTCCAATAGCGTTGTGGCTTGGGGGGCGGGCGCTGTAACTATTACAGCATCAAAGTTGCCTAACCCTTTACCATGCTCATCTCGAAGGATGACCTGAGTTTCCTGATTTTCTTTTTCCGGCCAAATGTAAGCAATCCTGCATTGAGGGATAAACGTGCTTCCTTCCATGAGTGAACGAGTGAGTGCGCTCTGACGGGGTTCAACTACATAGAGTAATGGGCTGGGTAGATCTGTTTTGTAATAACCAATGTGTTTGGGCTGCCAGGGTTTCACTTTAGGCTGGGCCTTGAGCCAGCTCAGCATATCGGGATCAGTTGTATCGAAATAGGGTGCTCCTAAATCAGCGCTGATATCATCGATTCTGCAGCTCGATAAACGGCCACCCGTGCCTCTGCTTTTATCGTATACCGAAATTAAAAAACCCGCTTCAACAAGCCGGTTTGAAAGGACGGAGCCCGCAAGGCCTGCTCCAATAATGGCGATGTGAGGAATATTGTCTCTCATTGACTAAAACTTTAACGGGATCGATTGTTGGTCGTAAGAAACAAATTCACCTGCACAAGCCTCATCGTGGGGAATTACTTGTACCAAGTGCGCACTGTGAATACCGGCTTTACGGCAAACATCATAAGCTTGAGCGATGTTTTTAAAAGACAGGACAGCACCCTGATCGGACTTAAGGAGTGCTTTTTTAGAATGATCTTGTTCTTCATAACTCAACTCGATCACTAAGGGGCTGCAACCGGACTCAACAAAATTAACGTGTGAAATTTGTTGATGCTGAGCCAGATCTTTTAATTCTTGTAGGTTCATGTCGTCTCCGATGTATAGGTGAACTTAATGGCCTATACGTCGGAGAAGAGCAGGTAGATCAGATCAGATCAGGAAAAGGGAAATCATCACCCATCATTCTGGGGTGTTTAGTGACGGCAACAGCATGCGCCATATCGGACCCTTCTCGCATCGCATTGATCAGCAAGGTTAGGACGAAGGTTATTGAGTAGTACTCAACATGAGCGGTTAGGAAAGGCAGGCTTATATCATCGTGAGCTTGTTTGCTAAGACGCGCGGCAAGTTGGGCTGCTTCGCTATCATCAAACCCCTCATCCATATTATGGATAAGCTCATAAATTTCATTAGGTAAGCTTTCATAGAGATAGTTGTCAATTTTGAGAACTATCTTTAGCAGAACGGCATGCTCTTTTGCTTCACTTAAAAAAGGCAGACTTACTGTCTCATTTAGCCGCTGTGCGATCTCAATAGATTCCGACTTGCTCAATAATTGGCGGTTGGAACGTTTGGCAAAATAGGCTTTTACTAATGCGGTATATTGATCATCTGTCAGCGAAATTGTAGCCATGATAAATCCTTTAATTACCTTAAAGTCAGAAACTGATTCTGATTTTAAGGTAGTTTCTGACTTTGGGATAGCTTTGATCAGGGTAGTTGATAAAAATATTCTGTTTGTTGGATTTTATTACTTAAATCAAATTTATGGTGGTTTGCTTGCCTGTAGGGTGAAACAGACGAAAAATCTCTATATGATGTTTCGCTTATTGAACGAGAAATAAGGAACTGTCGATGTTTTTCTCAAAAAAATTGAACCTGCAGATTAATGATCTACAAGGCGAAGTTGAGCAATTGCGTGCACAAAATCAAAGCTTAATCGCTGAGAATCAGGTTTTAACGCAACGTTGTTATGAGAATGATAATACCCAGCAGGACCAAGATACCGGTCAGCAGGAGGTCTGTGCCGCATGGGTGGCTGGTGGAGAGCTTGTGTCACAGGTTCGTTCGACAATTGCTGCAGCGGCAGAAAGCTTAGACAGTGAAAAGCAAAGCCTGCAAGACACCATGTCTATTTTCGATGAAACGCGCCAGGCGGTTGAGACTATCCTGGACCGCGTAAATGTGATCCAAGTTCGTGCTCAAGATGGCAATGAGAACGTAAAGGGTCTTTTGACCGTTTCCGAACAGATTGAAAAGTTTGTTGGCGTAATTCGTGATATATCCGACCAAACAAACTTGCTGGCGTTAAATGCGGCTATTGAGGCGGCACGAGCGGGTGAATCCGGCCGTGGGTTTGCCGTTGTGGCAGATGAAGTCCGCAACTTGGCACGTAAAGCGAGTGAAGCGAGTAATGAGATCGCGAATCTGGTCGGTCAGATTAGCTCGCAAACAACAACAGCCTCTGAAGATATTGGGCAAGTTGATCTGCTCAGTAGTGAAGTTGTTGCGTCAGCGGAGCAGATTAAAGCAGGTGTGCGTGATGTCGTAGGATTGTCTGAGCGCATGAATGACGTTATCGCTCATAGTGCTGCGGATACTTTTATCGAAACCGTTAAACTTGATCATGTGAACTGGAAGAACAGTGTGTATGCGGGTATTGTCGAGAATAATTTACAGAGCTTATCCTCGTTGGCTGATCATACCTCTTGCCGCTTAGGAAATTGGTATTTCATGGGGGATGGCAGAGAAAAGTACAGTCATTTGCCGAGCTTTGCTAGCCTTGATGCTCCTCATGAGCGGGTACATTCATCCGGTTTAGCCGCCGTTGATGCTGCTAAAATCGGAGACATAAAAACTGCAGCCTCTCACCTGGCGACTATGGAGAAGGCAAGCATGGACGTGGCAAATATTCTAGATCGTCTAAATGCCGAGTTCAAAAACACTTAAGCAAGTTCCAGACAGTTAACTATCTATGGCTAGTATCAAAAGCGTCGCTATATTTTGTGGATCAAAGCCTGGCTTTGATCCTGCTTTTGTATCGCAGGCTGAGTCTGTCGGTTCCTATCTTGCCGATAATAATATTGCTTTAGTTTATGGTGGGGCAAACAGTGGTTTAATGGGCGCTGTTGCAACATCGGCTTTACGCAATGGCGGTGAAGTTATTGGTGTGATGCCTACCGCACTTGAGAGATCAGAGCGGATACATACTGAACTCTCAACACTTATCAAAGTTGATAATCTCCAGCAGCGTAAAGCTAAGATGGCTGAATTGAGTGAGGGTTTTATCGCTCTGCCCGGTGGAACGGGGACGCTCGATGAAATGTTTGAAATGATAACCCTTTCCCAGATGGGGCAACATAAAAAGCCTTGCGGTTTTTTAGATACGGAAGCTTTCTACCATACCTTATTTGTTTTTATGGAAGAGCTTAGAGAGAAAGGCTTTCTCCATGCTGACTATTTTGACATGCTAATTAAGTCTTCTGAGATTGATAGCTTACTGAATCAGATGAACCTTTTTACCCACCCTCACACTTAGGGTTATCAATCTGATAACTCGACATTATAAACGGCCGATGCTATATAGCTTAATCGTTTATTAGTTATATTGAATTTAAAAAAGTATACCCTCAAACTGGTACTGACATTTTTGTCATGGTTTGTATTGCTGTCTTTAAAAGGGCGGCGTACTTAAAGGGCTATTTTCAGTATGACCTCCTCGACGCTATCTGAATCTGAATTTACCGCACTACTGGATGCTTTTACGCAACCAGCAGCTATTCTTTCTGGTGATTATCGGATCTTGTCAGCGAATCAAGCTTATCAAGATCATTACTCTGGCTTAAAGCAAATCGCGGGCCTTCATTGTTATGAGGTTTCGCATGGGTATCAGCGTCCATGTGATCAAGAGGGAGAGCTTTGCCCCCTCAAGCGTTGCCAAGAAACCGGGCTTCGTCAGCGTGTCTTACACCTTCACGATACTTGTCATGGACAGGAACATGTTGATGTTGAATTGCTACCTATTCCTAAGGGAGCAAAACACCCCCAGTATTTTCTCGAAATTATGCATCTCGTTAAAGTGGCTAATGCTCAACCGGAGGGGGAGGGGTTGGTTGGTAGTTCTGATGCGTTTAATCAGATGGTTTCGCTTATTCAGCGTGCAGCTCCTAGCCATATATCGGTCTTGTTGTTAGGTGAATCAGGAACAGGAAAAGAGTTAGTGGCTAAAGCATTGCATACCGCGAGTGCTCGAGCGCAAAAACCTTTCGTTACAGTGGAGTGTTCGGGGCTGAGTGAAACGCTTTTTGAAAGTGAGATGTTTGGGCATGAGAAGGGTGCTTTTACCGGAGCGATCAATAAGAAAGAGGGGCTCGTGACTGCGGCAAGAGGAGGAACACTCTTTTTAGACGAAGTCGGTGACGTGCCTTTATCTTTGCAAGTGAAGCTACTTCGCCTTATTGAAACAGGCACTTACCGTACTGTGGGTGGTGTTGACTTAAAGCATGCTGATTTTCGATTAATCTGTGCCACGCATAGAGATTTGGCAGAACGGGTGGAGAAAGGGTCTTTCAGACAAGATCTGTTTTATCGCATCAGCCCGTTTCCAATAGAGATGCCGCCGTTAAGAGAAAGAGAGGAAGATATACCGAAATTAGTGAGTGTTCTTTTACAGCGAATTCCTAATGCCGAAGGCATTACGGTGAGTGAAAGAGCGATGCAGTCCCTTAAAAAGTATTCCTTTCCTGGCAATATCAGAGAGCTGCGTAATATCTTAGAACGTGCCGTTCTTTTAGCGGATTATCACGTCATTGAAAATAGTCACCTACCGAGTGTAGTCGGTCATTCTCATGCCAATAATCAAGATAACGATGCATTATTGCCAAAAGAGTTAATCCCTTTGGCGGATTTAGAATCAAGATATTTAGCAAAAATTAAACAGGAATATCCTGCCAAAAACAGATTGTTAGCAGAAAAACTAGGCGTAAGTGAAAGGACGCTATACCGCAAACTACAAGGGCTTTAGCCAGTTTGTGGAGGTTTATAAAGGCAGCGCGGTTACCACTTAAGGAAAGTCTACATAAGGTAGTTGTATATTAGTGCTATACGATGGTCGAATTCTTGTATATGCAGTGATAGAATATAGTTATTACTAAAAATAATATAAGAATATGTAAGCGCTTTTGGTACGCCACGTGGAGGCATGAATGTCCAAGATCATCAAAGGTCCAAGCACGCGCGAATTGATGGAGCAGATGGCTCGAGAGTCCGAGCATCTATCCATTAATGATCGTCGTGATTTTTTGCGCAAAGGGGTAGTTGCAGCAGCGGGTATGGCCGCGACTACTGTCGCAGGTAGTGCGGTAGCTGCTCAGGTTAATCCAGCCAACCTGCCACCAAACGAGCCCACTTGGGGCAAGCAACTAGGTCACGGGGTTGTTGAGTATCCGTATGGATCACCCTCACAGTTTGAAAAGCATGTCGTTCGCAGAACGGTGCCTTGGTTAACTGCGGATTCTATTGCTTCTATCTCGATGACACCTTTGCAAGATCTGAAAGGAATAATTACACCCAATGGATTGGTGTTTGAGCGTTATCACGGTGGTGTCCCTCAAGTTAATCCAGACGAGCACCGTCTGATTATTCATGGCTTGGTAGAGCGGCCTATTATTTTTACGATGGAAGACCTCATGCGTTTCCCGTCGGTATCCGAAATTAAGTTTATCGAATGTCCTGCGAATGGTGGCATGGAGTGGAAAGGTGCGCAGATGGAAGCGCTTCAGTTTACTCATGGAATGCTAAGCTGCTGCGAATGGACAGGTGTACCACTAAAGACTTTGCTAGAAGAAGCGGGTGTTAAACCAGAGGGCAAATGGATCTTGGCAGAGGGCGCCGATGGTGCACATATGAGCCGTTCGATCCCTCTTGAAAAAGCGTTGGAAGATACATTAGTCGTTTACGCGCAGAATGGTGAAATGTTACGTCCAGAGCAGGGCTACCCATTACGTTTATTGAATCCCGGTTGGGAAGGTAATACGTCGATTAAATGGTTGCGCCGTTTAGAAGTTGGCGATAAGCCTTGGTATCACCGTGAAGAAACGTCTAAATACACCGATCTGATGCCTGATGGTCGCGCACGTAAGTTTACCTTTGTGCAAGAAACTAACTCGGTTATTACGAGCCCTTGCCCAGAAAATCCAATGGTTAAACCAGGGTTTGTGGAGATTGAAGGGATTGCATGGTCTGGCCGAGGCAAGATTAAACAGGTTGATATCTCATTTGATGGCGGTGTGAGTTGGGTCCCAGCTAAACTGAAAGGCCTTGTATTAGATAAAGCACTGACACGTTTTAGCCTTGTTACAAAATGGGATGGGCAGCCTTGGTTGTTACAATCTCGTTCCGTTGATGAAACAGGCTACGTACAGCCTACGCTAAGGCAGCTTCGTGAAGTGCGCGGCGGCAACTCTATTTACCATAAAAACTCGATTCATACCTGGAAAGTGGCGCCTACAGGGGAGGTTACCAATGTTCAAATCACTTGATAGCAAACAGATGAAAAAGTCTCTGCTAGCGATCGGGCTAGGTGCGGCATTGGCCTTCACAGGTAGTATTGCGCAAGCCGGTAAATACGGCATTGGCGATACAGCCACTAAAGATCAAATTGCCGGCTGGGATATCGATATTCGTCCTGATGGTAAAGGTCTGCCTGCAGGAGAGGGTACGGTCGAAGCGGGTGAAAGCCTTTATGAAGAGCGCTGCGCTACCTGTCATGGATTGTTTGGTGAAGGAGAGGGCCGTTGGCCAGTTCTTGCCGGGGGTGAAGGGACGTTAACGGAAGAGCGACCTACAAAAACGGTGGGTTCTTATTGGCCATATGCTTCTACCCTTTACGATTATATACGCAGAGCAATGCCGTTTACGGCGCCGCGTTCTTTATCTGATCAGCAGGTATATGATATAACCGCCTACGTGCTCTATCTTAATGAAATTATTGAAGAAGATTTTGTTTTAACGAAAGATTCCTTGGCAAGTATTGAGATGCCTAACCAAGATAATTTCTTTGTAGATCCTCGCCCGGATGTAAAAAATGTTCGTTGTATGAAAAATTGTGCCGATCCTAAAAAACTTAAGATTGCGGGCACGCTTCGCGGTATTACACCGGTAGGACATTTTGTTGAGGGTGCAGATGCTCCAGCGGCTTCGCACGATGCTCAGATGGAACAAGAGCAACATAAGGAAAAGGCCCGTAAAGCAACATTAAAAGGTGAAACGCTGACATCTCATGGTTCAGCGGGCGCTGCTTCCTTATCTGAAATGGCATTAGCCGGTAAAGCAACTTATGAAGGTGCTTG
Organism: Neptuniibacter victor; assembly: GCA_027943745.1. Taxonomy (GTDB): domain Bacteria; phylum Pseudomonadota; class Gammaproteobacteria; order Pseudomonadales; family Balneatricaceae; genus Neptuniibacter; species Neptuniibacter victor. The sequence continues at coordinate 1,490,922 of AP025763.1, forward strand.
TAAGGTTTGTCATGGCTCGGGCTTAACAGGATCGCCAAAAGTAGGTGATATTGATGCTTGGGCTGGGCGCATCAAACAAGGTATGCCTATACTACTTGACCATGCGATTAAGGGCTTCTCCGGTGATACTGGAGTGATGCCTCCTAAGGGCGGAAGAGTAGACCTTAGTGATAAGCAGGTTGAACAAGCAGTGTCATACATGGTTGAATCTAGCCAGTAATGCTTATTAGTATATAAGGTCTGGTTATAAATCAGGCCTTATCGCCCACTTGGGCATTTTATAACAATAAAAACTACTGTCGAAAGACGGAACTCCGGAGGAGAAACAATGCGTAAGCTGACCACCTCTCTGTGTGCTGCTGGTGTATTGGCAATGTTTTCAGCGGCTCCCGCTGTAGCAGATAACCATGCTGACCAGATTGCACTGGGTAAAGCAGTTTATATGGGTAAATCCCGTGGTAACTGTATCTCCTGCCACGCGATCGATGATCCAGATGCGAATTTGGCAGGTAATCAAGGGCCACCTACTATCTCGATGAAAGCGCGTTATCCAGACAAAAGTAAATTACGTGCGCAGGTTTGGGATGCAAGTAAGAATAATCCTCTGACAATAATGCCACCGTTAGGTAAGCATTGGATATTGTCGGAAGAAGAAATTGACGCTGTTGTAGAGTATATCTACCAGTTCTGATCTCCCTATAGGGTGAAAGTAAGAGGAAACATAGAATGAGCATGAATCGTCGTTCCGTAGTTAAAGCGATCGCAGCAGGCGGTGCTCTGGTAGGTGCCAGCGTATTAATGCCACGTATTGCAATGGCAGCATGGACTACTAAAGCATTTGAAGCGGAAGATCAGGCAACAGCCATGAATGAGCTTCTTGGTGGTGCCGCAGAAGAAAGTGCAGAAGTAACGCTTAAAGCCCCTGATATCGCTGAAAATGGCGCAGTTGTTCCTGTAACAGTGCGTTCGAGTATGGCTGGTGTTGAGTCAATGAGCATTTTTGTAGAGAACAACCCTAACCCATTGGTTGCTGAGTTTATGATTCCAGCAGGTACTGATGCCGACGTATCTACACGTTTACGTATGGGTAAAACTTCTAAAGTAACAGCTGTTGTTAAAGCGAATGGCAAGTTATACAGCGCTTCTAAAGAAGTTAAAGTAACCATCGGTGGTTGCGGCGGTTAATCCAGTTAAGCCCATACAGAGGTAAGAATCATGGCTAAAGGTATTTTGAAAGTTAAAGCAAAGGCTTCTGGTGATAAAACCAAAGTTAAGTTGATGGCTAAGCACATTATGGAAAGCGGTCAGCGCAAGGATAAGAAAACAGGTGAATTAATTCCTGCTAAATTCTTGCAAGAGCTTAAAGTAATGCATGGCGGTAAAGAAGTATTTGCTGCCAATTTAGGCACAGCTGTTTCTAAAAACCCATACTTCGCCTTCAATTTTGCAGGCGGTGCAAAAGGTGACGAGCTAACGATGACTTGGGTTGAGAACTCAGGTGCGACGTCTACAGAAACTGCCAAAGTAAAATAATCAGCAAAAACCGTTAAGTTGGTTTAGCTGTGGGGTGTGAATAATGAAAATAATAAAAACATTAGCGTTGGGTCTTACGGTTGCAGCAGCAACACAGATGACGCACGCGGCGGATACAGGGTTCGATATGCAAACTGTCGACCCTGAGGCTGATCGTATAGCACTGCAAAAATATTTTAAGTCTCGTTTTCCTGAGTCAGACATTGCTGATTATGTGAATGGGATTTATGCGGTTGATGCAGGTTCACGTGAACAGTGGGAAGAGCTAGAAGAGTTTCCTCCTTATGAGTTTGATGTCGAGCAAGGCGAAGAGCTTTTTAACACGGCATTTGCTAATGGCAAGGGCTACGCAGATTGTTTCGAAAATGGTGGTATTGGCATTCGTCAGAACTTCCCGTATTGGAGCAAAGAGGAAGGTACCGTTAAGACCCTAGAGCAGGAGATTAATGAGTGCCGTGTAAACAATGGTGAAGAGCCTCTAAAGTGGGGTAAAGGCGCTATTGCACAGATCTCAGCGTACATGGCTTGGACCTCTCGCGACAAAGTATTTGATATTAAAATTCCAGCTGACGATGAGCGGGCGAAGGCAGCTTACCTTGATGGTAAGAAGTTTTTCTATGCTAAGCGTGGTCAGCTGAACCTTTCTTGTGCTAACTGCCATGTTCAAGGTTCAAATATAGCGATTCGTGCTGATCTACCGAGTCCACAATTAGGGCATGTAACACACTTCCCTGTGTTTCGTTCTAAATGGGGTTCTTTAGGTACGCTACATCGTCGATATAGCGGTTGCCACAAAGATTCTCGCTCTAAACCGTTGAAGCCTCAGGCTGAAGAGTTCCGTAATTTGGAATACTTCCAGAGTTATATGTCCAATGGACTTGTAGCAAATGGTCCAGGATCGCGTAAGTAATTGGAGGGTAGCAAAATGAAGAAAGGTTTAATTATTGCTGCTGCTCTAGCAATGGCACCTACATTAGCGACAGCTGCAAGCTTTCAAGAAGCGTTCGAGTCTAACCGTGCTATGCATGGAAATGATCATGTTTTTGAGTGGAAAGGTGGTAAATACCATACGAACCACGAAGAAGAGATGGAAGCTCGCGTTAAAGCAACTAAAGCAAATGCTGCAGATCTCTTAGCTAAAGCTAAAGCTAAGAATGCAGAAGTAGCTAAGTTGGGCTTTGAGTGGAAGCTGACAGGTGGCATTCTTAAAGATGCGCAAAAAGCGATAGATGAAGGTGATTACCAAAAAGCGTTAAATTTAGCTGCTCAAGCTAAATACCATGCGCGAATTGGTATTCAACAGTATCACTACGCACAGAAAAATTGGCACCTTTCAGTTCCTGAGTAAGGCGCTGTAAGTTCACTAATAAATAGATGAGGCATAGATGGCTTATCTATTGGTGCTTAAAAATGCCTGCTGACGTTTTTTCGTAGCAGGCTTTTTTTTACCCCTTTATCGAATCAGGGTGACTAGTTATGTCTATGACACGTCGCGAGTTCGCGCGTTTGCTCGGTATGGCAGGTGCGGCAGGCGTATTGCCAGCTACAGGTTTTGCCGCAAAGAAACAGCCGACCGATTTATACGAAGTTCCGAATAGCGGAAATGTCCGCCTCTTGCATATGACCGATTGCCATGCGCAATTGATGCCTGTCTATTTTCGTGAGCCGAATGTAAACCTAGGTATTGGCCAAGCATATGGACAAGCACCGCACCTGGTAGGTGATAAGTTGCTTAACCATTTTGGTATAGCGTCAGGCACGCTAGAAGCACATGCGTTTTCATACCTAAATTTTGGTGAAGCCGCAGGCCGGTACGGCAAAGTTGGCGGTTTTGCTCATCTTAAAACCTTAGTTAAGCGTTTGCGCCAGAGCTATGGTTCTGAGAATACGCTGTTGTTGGATGGTGGTGACACTTGGCAGGGCTCGGGTACATCATTTAAAACGCGTGGCATGGATATGGTTAAGGCAACCAATGAGCTAGGCGTGGATTACATGACGGGCCACTGGGAATTTACTTACCATCAAGAAGAGATCCTAAATAACGTTAAAGCGTTTAATGGTGAGTTTTTAGCCAATAATATCTTTGTCACTGAAGATGCCTTATTTGATGGGGCTGATGAGTATATTTACGATGAAGATTCGGGGCATGTGTTTAAACCGTATTCTATTCGTGAGATTGGTGGTGCGCGTATCGCAGTCATTGGGCAAGCGTTCCCAAGAACGAAGATAGCAAACCCCGCTCGCTTTATTCCTGATTGGACCTTCGATATTTATGATAGTGAAATGCAAGAACTGGTTGATAAGGTTCGTGCAGAAGAGAAGGTTGACGCGGTTATCGTCATCTCCCATAACGGTATGGATGTCGATCTTGCTATGGCATCTCGAGTGTCTGGTATCGACGTTATTCTCGGTGGCCACACGCATGATGGTATGCCGCAGCCTACGACGGTCAAAAATAAGGCGGGCCAAACCTTAGTGTGTAATGTCGGTTCGAATGGTAAGTTCCTTGGCGTCATGGATCTTGATATTCGTAATGGTAAAGTCCAAGGATATAACTACCGCCTTATGCCGGTGTTCTCTGAGATTTTACCAGCTGATGCGGGTATGGCTAAGCTGATTGAAGATATTCGTGCTCCGCACATGGATTGGTTAAGCGAAGAGTTAGCGCTGGCTGATGAAGTTATGTTCCGCCGCGGCAACTTTAACGGTACCTTCGACCAGCTAATTTGTAATGCGTTAATGGATGTTAATAACGCTCAGATTTCGTTATCACCGGGTTTCCGTTGGGGAACGACGGTTCTCGAAGGACAGAAAATCACCATGGAGCATGTGTTAGATCAGACATGCTTAACCTATCCTGAGACCTATGTTCGTCCAATGAAAGGCTCTGAGCTCAAGCTGATTCTTGAAGATGTTGCAGATAATATCTTCAACCCGGAACCCTACCTCCAGTCTGGTGGTGATATGGTACGTGTCGGTGGCTTCGATTATATCTGTGATCCTTTACAGCCTATTGGTAAGCGTATCACCGAAATGACACTGGATAACGGTGAAAGAATTGATGCGAACAAGACCTATACTGTTTCCGGTTGGGCAACGGTAGGGGCTAAGTCTGACGGACCTATTATTTGGGATGTAGTGGCTGAGCATCTACGTGATAAGCAGGTTGCGCGTATTGAAAAATTGAATACGCCAATTCTTAAAAATGTGGCTGATAACCCAGGTATAGCGGGTTATGACAAGTTAAGTTAACCCTTAACTTTTTCAGATGCAGCTTGCTAAGCCCTTGGTCAATTTGATCCGGGGCTTTTTTATAACCGCTTTAGCAACTAGACTTTATTCATTGTCTTCAATGGAGAGTATTGAGTTGCGGACCCCCACGATATTTTGTCTATTTTTGCTGACAAGTAGTTACCTGTATTCCTCTGAACGGATTGAAGTTTTAGCGGTTGATTACCCGCCCTTTACGACCAGTAAAGTATCAGGGAACGGCGTATCGTTTAGATTACTTAAAAAGCACTTAGGCGCTATTGAAGGATTGGTGATCGAGCCTGTTTTTCTACCTCCGGCACGCTTACAGCAGAGGATAAAAGCAGGAGAGTGGTGCTTTAGCTTTTACCCCGTTAGTGATGATCGTAGTGATGTACGATTTTTGGCGCTTGCTGATCGAAAGTTTAAAATAGGTTTATATCATCAGGAAGATGATCCGTTAATTAATTGGACCCATCTAGCGCAATTAAAGGGTTATCGGGTCGCGTTGTTACGGACCGATCGTAGTACCTCATTTTTCAACCGCTTTACTAGCGCCGGAATGATACCTGTCTTTGTAGATAACGTTGAACAGGGGTTGCGAATGCTACAGCGAAAGCGGGTTGATGTGGCACTGGGCGATGAATATCTCACCGATTTTGTTTTTGCCGAAGCCAATGATTTTAAAGCATTTGGCTTTGCGCCAACGCCACTGTTTGAGACCTCTATAGGCCTTTATATAAACAACGCCTGCTCCCAAGCTAAGTTATTTTAGGCTTGCTCACTTTCAACGCCGCCGTAATCGGTTAAAATAGCGCCATCGTAGAATTAGGATGGAGCAGTAAACCAATGGGAAAAACGATTAAGGCCGTAGTTTTTATACTTACCACCATCGGTTTAACTGCCTGTAATGCGGCGGGCACAAAGCCCGATGCGGCAGAACCAGGTATGACAGATACTGCAGCAGGTAATACAGCAGTAGAAAGCAGTGCCCCCTCTGTCCAAACAAAGCCACAGCCGAATAACTCTAAATTGGCAGCGGCTAATACGCCAGTAGATAAACTTGAGTTGATAGGCAATCGCATGACTGCCGTACAGGATCATCTATTACAAATTAAATCTCAGGCAGGGCAGTTGCAACAACAAAACCAGGCGCTCTCACTTCAGTTACAGAGCTTGAAGACTGAACTCCAAACACTCGCAGCGGTTGAACCACAGCAAAATCAAGAAGCTCCACAACCTGATACATTTAACGGTGTATTAGATCAGATAACGATGATGGCTAATGAGTTAAGCAGCCAAGTACAAGACGGTGCTTTCCGCGTGGTATCAGCATACACGGCAAAAGGTCAGTGGGTGCTAATACGTTTTCATCGCTTTACTGGAGAAACGTGGTTAGCTGATAAAGGTCAATGGAACCTGCTAGACGAGAGTGGAGAGACTGGGACCGCTGAATATGAAGTGGTATTGTTGCGCGCTGACAAAGACATTAAGGGTTATGTTGCTGCGCGAATTAATCGTATAAGTGGCGAAAGCTGGTGGCTAAAGCAGAATATCTGGCAGCCTTATCTTCAGTGATTTAACTCGGAAATATTCAATAGGAAGTTTGTGAACGAACCTGCCGTAGCTGAGCTGATAGCTCTTTTTAATCAGCTTTTTAAAGATTCCTTGAACACTATCTTGGTGAAAGGGGACGATGAGCCTATCTACCTTCCTGCCGATGAGGAAAATGACCATCACCGTGTGATTTTTGCCCATGGTTTCTATGCCAGTGCGTTGCATGAGATCGCTCATTGGTGTGTTGCGGGCGCAGAGCGTAGAAAATTGGTTGATTTCGGTTATTGGTATAAACCTGATGGCCGGACAGCTGATGAACAAGCTGAATTTGAAAGAGTAGAAGTAAGGCCACAAGCTTTTGAATGGTTAATGTCTCAAGCCGCAGGTCATAAGTTTCACTTTAGCGCGGATAACCTATCATCGGATATTGGTGCGAGTGATCGCTTTCAAAAAGATGTACAGCAGATGGTTCATGACCTGTTGGATAAAGGTTTGCCCGAGCGTGTTGGCCTCTTAGTTACCGCTTTACGAGAGCAAAATGGCACAGGAGCACTGTCCAAGGCCGATTTTCAGGTTTAACTTAAACGTCAGTTGTGGTGTCGTTTGACGACTTGATGAACTAATGGATTTGTAATCAGTCTATTGAATACTGAGTTATTTGAAGAGATTGATATGACTGATTCATCATTATTGTTCAAGCAAAGCCCGTCTAAGCAACGCTTGTTAAACAAATCCCCGCTAAACAAAAGCTCTTTAGCAAAGAGTTCTAATAGACGACAGGTTTTGAAGTCAGCCGCGGCTGCAGTCGGTGCCGTTGGATTAAGCCCTTTTGCTATGATGGGGGCAGCGCAGGCTGAATCGGTTGCTCAATCTAAACCCCAGCCCAAGCCCAAGCCTTCCCGTGGCATTCAGGGCCTCGTCGCACCCGAACTCGATGTTTCTCATTGGATTGATGGTGATGGCAATCCGACGTCTGCCTTCTCAGTGGCCGAGCATCGAGGAAAGTGGGTCTACCTAAAATGTTTCCAGGAGTGGTGCCCAGCTTGTCATTCTGTTGGCTTTCCTAATCTTCAAAAACTCAAAGCGGCTTTTCCTGATGATAGCAAAATCGTAGCTGCTGTGATTCAGACAACGTTTGAAGGACATGCTATTAATAATGTCGCGGCTCTGCGCAAAAACCAATTGCGCTATGATCTAAATCTTCCTTTCGGACACGATCCCGGTAATACCGAGTTATCGCATAAAGACCCAGGCCATTATCCAAGTACTATGCGCGCTTATCGAACAGGAGGAACCCCTTGGGTCACCTTAATTGATCCAAATGGCGTTGTTGCTTTTGATGGCTTTCACATCAATATTGAGCAGTTGATTAGCTATCTACAGGAAAATACATAACGGAAGTGTGACTTAAGGTTGGCGGGGGATTGTGAGAGATAGCTGCTCTTCAATTGCGCTTAGGCAAACCTGAACGTTTAAAGGGAGTTTGTTGTTGTAATCGTAGAGAGCATAGACTGGGTTTACCGGCAGCTGGTAGTCAGGCAGTGCTGGGTATACGGCATGCTCACCCGTGTTGATCATGAAATCGGGGATGATACCTACACCGGCACCTGATTTTATAAGCGCAAGGCTTGTATAAAAAGAGTCGGATAAACAGTTAACCTTCGCGATATACAGCTGCTTTTCACCATCATCAGCCGTCATTTGGTGCTCTATCGGTTCAATCTCCCATCTGTTTGCAATGTAAGGCGCACTATCGAGTTCAGCCTGCGTTAGGTTTGGTGTTGCTGCACACAATACATCTCGAAATTGACCGATGCGTCGCTGTTTAATGGTACTGTCCTTCGATGCACCTACTCGAATAGCGAGATCAATGTTCTCTGCAATGACGTTTATCTGTGTATCGGTGCTGATTAGTTCGGGCACGAGTAGAGGGTAATCTTGCATTAGTTTGCCGATAGCGGGCGCGACTAGTGAACCCATTAAGGCGTTGGGAGCTGTGATACGAATACGCCCTTTGGGGATGATTACCGCTTCTTGCGCTTGCTGCCAAGCGGTTTGAGCAATGGCATTAAGGGATTGGCAGTGCTTGAAAAAGTCTTCTCCTGCTGATGTCAGTGTTTGGCGGCGAGTCGTTCGTTTTAATAACGATACTCCCAACTCTTTTTCTAACGCCTTGAGGTGTTGGCTGACGACAGATTTTGATAATTGTAGCGAGTCCGCCGCTGCTGTGATTGAACCGGCTTCAACAATATGCGCGAAGACAGACATGTGACGGAGTTGATTCATAAGATTGTCCGTAAAATCTAAACAGTTGGTTTTGATTGCTTGGTTTTTCTTGGCTTATTTTGAGTTTACTCTTTTCTCGTTCAATTAATAATGATGTGGAGAAAAAGATGTCAGCTTCAAATGTTTTACAGAGATGCCAAGCGGGGATTGATGAGTGGCAGGCTGCTTTTAATAATCAAGATGCTGCTGGCTGTGCTGCTCAGTATTGCGCTAATGCGGTGATGCACGCGCGACCATTTGGCATATTTAATGGAAGAGAGGAGATCCAAGCGTTTTGGCTGGGGATTATGGATCAGGGTTTTGCCGAGGTTGATTATACGGATGTTACTTGGGAGGAGGCTGAGGATGGTGGTTATATTCTGAGTGCCAATTGGACAATGAATAAGGCGTTTGGTGTTGTCCACCGAGAGCATTGGGTTCTTGAGGAAGATGGATTAGCCCGTCTTATCAGTGATGATTTTGAGGTTCAAGGTGAGCGTTAACCAAAGTTATCACTGCTCTCACCTCTGTTACCTAGCCAAGGAACTGAATCTAAGGACTGAAGCTAAGGGGCTAAATAATGTCAGTCCCTTAGAACTGTATCTGACAGCACTCCTTTCTCAATGAGTTGCTGCAATACATGACTGCACTTGTCTCGCATACGATCACGCAAGAGTCTGACTGCGGGAGTAATTGATTGTCGGGTAGGGCAGATCAGCCATAGCTCAGTCACTCTTGGTGAGTACTCCGGCATGACATTAACAAGCCTGTTGTTAAGAAGGTCGCTAGAGAGATCTAGGCAAGATTTTACCGCAAGCCCCTTCCCTGCAACCGCCCAACGACGGACTAAGTCTGCGTCATTAGAGGCTCGGTTGCCACTCATTTTTATTTTGTAGCTCTGTTCATCTTTAGTGAATGTCCAAATATTATGAATAACATCGTGTAACTGATAGAAGAGACCATTATGGCTTGCTAGTTCATGTGGATGCGTAGGTGAACCATGCTGCTCAAGATACTCTGGTGTTGCGCAAAGTATTCCTGGGACATTGCAGATTTTGAAACCGTATAGATTCGCGTCTGAGGGATAGCCATAACGTAAGGCGATATCTATACGGTCACGAAAGAAGTCGATATTACTGTCACTCACATGTGTACTTAGGCTCAGCTTAGGGTATGCATCCATAAACTCATCTAACCAAGGGGTGAGCAAATTACGCCCTAAATCTGAAGGCATCGCGATGCGCAGTTCGCCATCGATGATATCTAAGTCATCTTTTAAGCCCTGTCTCGCGTGGCGGAGCATTTGCATCGCCTGTTCGCATTGCGGTAAGTATTTCTCTCCCGCATTGGAAAGGCGCAAGCTGCGTGTTGTACGAACAAAAAGCTCAATACCTAGTGATGACTCGACTCTTTTTACAGCAGCGCTTGCTGTGGCTGTGCGCATATCAAGGTTGGTGGCGGCTGCAGTAATGCTACGAAATTCAGCTACTTTAAGTACAACTTCAAGATCTTCTAAAAGCATATTTTCAAATATTATTTGATAATTATTCAATTATTATGCTGTTTAATGCGTATTAATCAAGGCCTAAACTTGTTGTCACTGAATCGCTCTTAGCACTTCTACTATCGGAAGCTTGAAAGCGAAAGAATTCCCACTAACGGGGATAGATGAATTGGAGACAGTAAAAATGAAAGCAATTGGCTATATCAAAAACCTACCGATTACTGATAACGCATCTTTGACTGATATTGAGTTAGAACAGCCCGTTGCAACAGGCCACGATCTATTAGTTAAGGTTAAAGCCATCGCAGTAAATCCTGTCGATTACAAAATTCGCCAGAACGTCCCTTCAGATAATGATCAATATAAAGTGATTGGATGGGATGCTGTAGGTGAGGTTGTGGCAACAGGTGAAGCGGTTTCTCAGTTTAAGCCGGGGGACCAGGTGTACTATGCCGGTGATCTTAACCGTCAGGGTAGTAACGCCGAATATCAGTTGGTAGACGAGCGCCTAGTTGGCTACAAGCCAAAGAGCTTATCAGATGCTGATGCTGCGGCACTGCCATTAACAACCATTACTGCTTGGGAGATGTTATTTGAACATCTTGCTATTAAGAAAGTGGCTGTAGGCAGCGGAGAAAAGTCCAATGACGTGATCCTCGTGATCGGTGCAGCGGGTGGTGTAGGTTCAATTTTGGTGCAGTTAGCTAAAACCTTAACCGGTGCAACGGTGATCGGCACAGCATCTCGGGAAAGCTCTAGCTCATGGATTAAAGAGCTAGGTGCTGATTATGTGGTTGATCATACAAAACCCTTGGCTCCGCAGATTGAGGCATTAAATATTGGCCAGGTGTCACACGTAGCAAGCTTAAACAGCACCGACAGTTACTTTGATACCTATGTTGAGCTGTTAAAACCGTTCGGCAAGATTGCAATGATTGATGACCCTGCGACGCCACTTGATATCATGAAAATGAAGCCTAAAAGCTTATCGCTACATATTGAGTTTATGTATGCGCGTTCGATGTTCCAGGCAGAAAATATGGTTGAACAAAGCCGTTTGCTTAGCACGGTTGCTGATCTTGTCGATCAAGGATATATCAAAACAACGATTGGAAAACACTTAGGTCTTATTAATGCTGCCAATCTTAAGGCCGCTCATGAATCACTAGAAGCTGGGCGGTCGATCGGCAAAATCGTACTGGAAGGTTTTTAATCCGGAGTGGTGTTTAAGTGAGGTGCTGAGCAAACAGCGAGCACCTCGGTTGAACTTGAACGATGCTACAGCTGATCTAAATTAAGCCAGTAAACTTTTGTTATTCAAATCTAGACGGTGATTGAGGGCGTTACAATGCAAAAAACCATTCTAATTACAGGTTCTACTGATGGTATAGGCCTTGAAACCGCACGTATGTTGTTGGCTCAAGGGCATCATGTTTTGTTACATGGTCGCAGTCTTGAAAAAGTACAAAATACTGAGAATACCCTGCTAGGGGAAGAGAAGTGCCGAGGGAAAATAACCCCTCACGTGGCCGATCTCTCCAACATGGCCGATGTTGAAGCGTTAACTAAAATGGTAATCGCAAACCATGATCAGATAGATGTACTGATTAACAATGCAGGCGTTTTTAAAGCAGCGACAACGATAACGATAGATGGGCTTGATCTCCGCTTCGCGGTGAATACCATCGCCCCTTTTCTACTGACTCAACGGTTATTACCTTTATTCTGTGAAGCGGGCAGGGTGATTAACCTATCCTCAGCGGCTCAGTCGCCGGTGGATTTAGACGCTTTACTTGGCAAGAAAATAATCGCAGAAGATTTTGCCGCTTATGCCCAGAGTAAACTGGCGATTGCGAGTTGGTCACGTATTTTTGCTGAACGATACCCGGAGCTGCTTGTCTTTGCTGTTAACCCTGGCTCTTTGCTGGGCAGTAAAATGGTTAAAGATAATTTTGGTATCGCCGGTAGTGATATCTCAATAGGGGCAAGAGTTGTATCACGTTTGGCTTGCGGTGAAGGGGATGAAGCATTTTCTGGTGAATATTTTGATAATGATATTGGGCGTTTTTCTCAGCCTCACCCTGATGGGTTAGATAGCGAGAAAAACCAAGCGCTCGTGAAGGCGATAGAAAATAAACTCGCTCAGTTGGGTCTATAAGGGGAAGTGTAATGTCACAATTAACCATTGTTGCAAATATCGTTGCAGCCGAAGATAAAGCAGAACTCGTGAAAACAGAGTTACTGAAATTGATTACAACCACACGTGCGGAAGAGGGTTGTATCAATTACGACCTTCACCAAGATAATGAAAATGCCGCACATTTTATGTTTTACGAGAATTGGGAAACACGCGAGCTATGGCGGGCACACATGGAGGCCAAGCATCTGCAGGCATTTGTGTCGGCTACTGAAGGGTCGATAGATTCTTTTACGGTTAATGAGATGAGTGTGATTGGATAACGCCATAGAGTACACACAAAAAAGCCCTGATAAACAGGGCTTCTTTATTTCAATCGTTAATGCCTAAATCATTTAAGCATTAATGATGGTGTTTATGATCTTTCATTCCTGCCATCACTTTCTGTACTGGCAGTGTCAGTGCTTGGCTACTGCCATCTGAAAATTCAAGTTTCAGGTCGACTTTTTGGCCTTCTACCAAATCTTGAGTTAAGCCGATCAGCATAACGTGATAGCCGCCAGGTTTAAGGCTTGCCTTACCGAGTGCAGGCACCGCGATGCTCTTTACTTGGCGCATCTTCATTACACCGTCTTCGTTGATGTGATTATGCAGCTCAACGACTTTGGCAACACTAGAGCTTGCTGCAACAAGTGCTACATCCTTTGTATCTGTATTGTTTAATACCATGAAGGATGCGCTGTTCATCTGGCCTGGTGGAACTGCACGGACATAAGGGTTCTCAACGGTTACTTCTGCTGAGGCACTCATCGCCGTTAACCCTAGTGCGCCTACTAGGCATACACGACCTATCAATGTCTTGATCATTTTCAGTTCCTTTTACAATAAATTACGAATTTCAGCAGTCAGCTCGTCAGGAGCCATCGCATGCATTAATGCTTTAGAGAGTTTCCCTTCACGGTTGATGAGATACAGTCGTGAAGAGTGGTCTACGGCATAACCCATCGCAGACTCTTCCATATCAACCATGCGATAGAATGCGCCGTACTGTTTAACTACTTGATCGATGGTTGTTCTGTCAGCCGTCGCACCATGAAAGTTAGGGTGAAAATAAGCAGCAAATTTTTCCAGTCTCTCTGGTGTATCACGCTTAGGGTCAACGCTCATGAAAATACCGGCAACCTCTTTTTGCTCATCCGGCGATAAGTTGTGTAAGCCTTGTGAAGCAACCGATAGTGCAGTAGGGCAGATATCGGGACATGAGGCATAACCAATAAAAAACAGCACAACTTTACCGCGGAAATCTTCTAACTTAAGAGGGCCTTGGCTGCTTTCGAGGGTAAAGTCTCCCCCTAGCTGTTCACCAAGGGCAATACGTTGTTCAACAGGCTGTGGACGGAAATAGAAGGCGAGGGCGACACCCACTAACATGAAGACGGTTAATAGGAGGAGATTGCGTAGTGTTTTCAAAATAAGTTACCTATTACTGGGCATCAAAAAAGAAATCAGCTTGGGTTATATTGCCTTCATGCTCTGCAATAATTGAGCTTACCCAAGTCATCTTTCCGGTGGTGCAAACCGCAAGTGTCGTTTCTCCGCGCCAACGGTCTGTTGTGCCAGGCACCCTGCTCAGCATCACCTGATTTAGGCCCATATACATATCACGGCCTTTAAGATCGAGCATGACCTGATCCGCTTTAACATTGGTTAGGGCTACTTCAAATACAAGTGGCGCTGCGGAGCTAATTTCAGGGCTGTTAATTTTCAATTGGATCTGTTGCTGCTCCAATTGAGCGCTACAAAAACGTTGGCTAAGTTCACACCCGGGGGCTGCTTGCAGTATACGAGATTTAGGGGGCGTATCTTGCAGCAGCGTTGGTAGGTAAATGGCTAAACCTAAACCAAGAATGATAATAAGTATAAATCCCGCTTGAAGGAGGCGGGAACTTTTACCTTTGGTTTGATTCATCATATGCCTTATCCCGAGTGCCGTTGTATTTTACTGATTAAGTGCTTAACAAGAGAAGTGACAAATTGTCGCACAATGGGTTCAAACTTACTGCTTCGTTATTGATAAACAGTCGAGGAGTTGTTGCTCAATCTCTTGCCAAGGCAACGCTTGTGTTGCAATGATCTCTAATCGTGAATCACGGCGATAGGCGATAGGCGAGCAGGTCATCTCATCGATAACTTGGTTATAGAACACCCATGCTTGTTCGGTTCTAAATACGCCTTTGATCCGTTGCACATTAGGTAGCCCTTGTAGCAGCTCGATCAATGGGTCGAGAGTAAAGCTATCGGCGCTATTAAATACCCAACCACAGCTATAAAGATTGTTGCCGTCTGGCTGTCTAGCATGACCTTCTTTGGAAAGGGGGTTTCGGGGCTTAGGTTGTATCTCAAACAGAGGCTGTGCCGTTGTAGGCAGTTGCACACTGGTTTGCGCCTGCTGGCGATGAGCATCTGGAAACAGGGCAGCCCGTTTATCTTTTCGAACAAGGTCGAGAAGTTGCAGATCGATCTGGCCATTTATACTTCTGACCACTTTTTGCTTTGGCGGAAAAAGAGAATCGGCTCTCTGTTCTGCGAAGTCTACCTGTTCAGCTGTAGCCAGATCGGTTTTATTTAAGACAATTACATCAGCAAGGTTAATCTGATCTTGAAAAACAGGATTTGCGATAATATCGACATTGTCGAGTGATCGCGGGTCAAGAAGACAAACAACCGAGCGCAGATCGAGAACACCTTGGAAGTTCTCTCCCTGTAGTGTGTCGATAATGCCAGCCGGGTGGCCAATACCGGTTGGTTCGATAATTAGGCGGTCAGGTTTTGAACGGCGTAACAGCATAGCGAGGGTCGACGTTAAGGTAGGCCCTAATGCACAGCAAATACAGCCACCGGCGAGTTCTTTAATCGCAATATCATCGCTGTTGCTTTCACCGTCCTTCTCGATCGCTGTTTGGTCGATGCCAATCTGACCAAACTCGTTCACCAAAATAGCCCAGGTTTCACCCTCGGGCTTTTGTTTGAGTAGGGCATTTACAGCGGTTGTTTTTCCTACGCCAAGAAAACCAGTAATGATATTCGTGGGGATATTTTCCAATGGTTTGCTAGACATAGGTTCTCTCCTTTCTTCTAAAGGCGGGTAGCTGTGAAATAAGCATACCGAATAACATCAAGCCACACCCGAGCATTCCCGCAGTCGAGAAGGATTCGCTCAGTAGTAACCAGCCTCCAAAAGCAGCAGCGACCGCCTCAAGGCTCATAATAATCGCGGCGTGGGCCGGGGGGGCGTGTTTTTGTGCCACGATCTGAAGTGTGTAAGCGATACCCACCGAGATTAGACCGGCGTAAGCAATCGGCGCCCAAGAGGAAAGGGCGTTGGTGATAGTGAACTGCTCCGTTTCAATACCAAATGCAACCAGAGCGCTTAATAGCGCACAGACCACAAACTGCATGATTGCCAGTCTAAGGTTATCTACCTTCGGTGCTAGTTTAGCAATAATAAGTACATGAGCAGCCCAGCAAGCCGCGCCGAGTAGCTCAAGAATATCGCCAAAATTGATCGCACTTAAATCCTGAAAGCTAAGCAGATAAAGACCAAATACGGCGAGGAGCCCGCCGAGCCAAGTGTTCATGTTGGTTTGTTGACCAATAAATAAACCCAGCAGTGGCACTAAGATAATGTACAAGCCGGTGATAAATCCCGCATTGCCAGCGGTGGTGTATACAAGCCCCGCCTGTTGAAATGATGCGCCGGCAAACAGAGCCAAACCTGCAATGGTGCCGCTAAACATTAAGGTTCGGTGGCAATGATCTTTGCCCGGCTTAAAGAACAGAAGCAGTGGCAGCAAAGAGAGTGCGCCCAAGGCAAAACGAAAGGCATTAAAACCAAATGGGCCTAAGGATTCCATTCCGAGTCGTTGCGCCACAAACGCAAAGCCCCAGATGGCGGCGACAAGGAGGAGTATCAGATCGGCCTGTATTTTCTTTGATTGCATCAACATCTATCACTGTACGAAAGAAACAGTTTAGGCCTTGGTTAGCTAAGGCTTAGATAAGCTTTAAATTATCGTTGGCTCTCTAGCAATTGGCACCTAAAACGTGGAATTTAGAAAGGCGCATAAAGTACCTAGGAAGCGTGCTTAGGTAAATCAAAATATTTTTTAAATAACAGTATTGCAAATCATTCTCAATATCATTATTATCGTAGTCGCTCATAAGTGATAGGCAATGAACGACCTCACCTCACTACATTGCCAGAACTTGCATTAGGATCCTATGCTCACAGGAGACTGATGCAGACATCAATTTTCCCCTCGATAATTGATGTCATAAGCTGGACCCTCACCGTCCAGTTTATCCCACAAAAGCCGGATCATTTGATCCGGCTTTTTTACGTCTATTTAAAAATTGAATGACTTTTTACCTCGATGCTTACCTGTAATTCGGGGGAGGAGAGGGGAAATAACTTTTTTGTAAAATTAATTATAAATACAGTTGCAAATCATTATCATTCGTATAATATGTATTTCAACACGTCAGGCGGTCGGCTCCCCTCACTAGCTGGGCCGCCATGCCATAGAGATATTGCATGCTCGTGTAATGTGTTCCTGTCAGGGGCTTGTGTTCAGGCCTCAATGCCTCCGCAGCAGGAAACGGAGAATCTGTTTACAGGTGCTCCACACATGGCTCTTGTCATTGAAGCAAATTGCTTAACCGGACCCTAAGGGGATCCGGTTTTTTTTTTGCATTTTTTGCGCTCATTATTTGATGATTTTTTAGCTAGATGCTCGTTCGCAATGCTCGCAGCGCTTTTGCCAATTTTTGGTTATAATCTGACCGATTCAAGCCCGCCTTACTATCGGATACCACGTAAAGGCGCACGTAGAGGTGAAAGGAATGAGCGAAATACTGACGTTTTCTGTTGTCGCATTACTGCTGGTGATGTCGCCGGGCCCCAATGGCGTGTTAATTCTTAAAACCGCTTCAAGCCTTGGACGTAGTGCATCATTTGCCAACATCGCAGGCTTGTTTGTCGCCACGTTTTGTCATGGTGCATTATCTATCTTTGGCTT
Source organism: Neptuniibacter victor (assembly GCA_027943745.1). GTDB lineage: Bacteria > Pseudomonadota > Gammaproteobacteria > Pseudomonadales > Balneatricaceae > Neptuniibacter > Neptuniibacter victor. Next base: position 1,508,245 of record AP025763.1, read on the forward strand.
ATCCGCACTGCTGCTTCAGTCAGCGGAGCTATTCACCCTAGTTAAAATCATCGGCGCGCTCTATCTCTTCTATATAGGTGCGAAGGCGATCTACAACTCCTATAAAAAGAGCGAAACCGTAAACCTGGCTGAAACAGATGGATTGATTGCTGAGTCACCTCAATCAACTGATGTAAAGAAAGCTAAATCCGGTGTCACAGGGATATTAGGAAGTTTTAGCGAAGGCTTTTTAACGCAACTGCTTAATCCCAAAGTGTCGATGTTCTATCTTGCGGCGTTTCCGCAATTTGTTAGTTTCGATGCCGCATCTTACGCTATCGCATTCTCATTAGTGGCGATCCATGCCTGCTTAATCGTAACCTGGTTTGTCGGTGTCACCATGGCAATTGATCAGATAAAGCAGCGTGGCAAACACTCCAATATTGGCCGCTGGGTACAACGTTTATCCGGTTCGGTGATGATCTACTTCAGCGCACTGCTACTAGGGCAAAAGGCCTAGTGTTAGCGTAATTAATGATAAACACTGTTGAGTCTTTACTAGTGGCAATCGATACGCTTACTGCGATATAGTGAAATCTGCTGGGTAATTGGAGTACCCGTGCCGTAGTCTGTAATGTTGAAAAGCCTTCTTCCTTCTCTAGGTAGAAATCAGGCAACTCAGGCGGATATTCAGGATGAATAGCATCAATCCTTTTTGACTCCCTCTTTACTTGCTGGTTTGCCTTCTTACATTCTTCTATCGTTACGGCTGGTGCGTACCTTTATATCCACGCTTGATATGTTTCGTACCTTGCAAGGTAGCAAAGCTTGCAAGCTTTCTAACCTTGTAAGGTCCGTATAATAAAATGTTGAATTGGCACCTGTCCTTAATGAAGTAGCCCGTGAAGGGGGCTATTACATGTGTATTTTAGGGGGGTTATTTAAGCAGGTAGAGTGTAAACAGTGTGCTAAAAATCAGAAATTGTCCTATATCTGCGAAAAACTTTACATGCTACCGTGAGCCCCGTAGGGCGCTCTTGAACGAGTTCAGAAGACGCTTTACGGGGCTCACGGGAGGGATAATTCACGATATGGGCTCGGTTTCAGTTTATTAGCCAGAAAAGGAATTCGTCATGCTTCTGAATACAGTGACACGCGAGATATTATTTTTCCCGTTGAGTAGTTTTGGAGTAGTCGGCGCAAACCAACAATACGCACCAAGAGACCTTTTGTTGCTTCGCAAGTCAGGCTCTTGAGCTAATCGTTAGCTTCCAAATAGAGATATAGGGAAATATGAGAAAGAGTAGGATTTTTGCAGAAAGAGAGCTAAGAGACTTCTTAGAAGCAGCAAAAGCTAATGCGGCTAGATCAATAGAATCAGAAAAAGACGACTACATATTAAATGTAAACGAAGATGACTATATTGCTCATAGAGTTTCAGAAGCTATTGTCGATAATCTTGAAATTCACGTTGATGATATTTACGCATCATCAAGTGAGCAAATGATCCCCGCAGAGTATTTTCCTAGCTCGTTCTACGTTCATCAGGGAAAGTCCTACAAAAAGGACGTTATAAAGTTTCATGTCCCGATCAGTGGTAATGTTGAGCTAATTCACTGTATGCCGAGCAGCAGAATCATGTGGTCAATGGAAGTCGAGGTAAGCCGCGATGAGTTTTGCTTTGAAATAATTAACTTTAGTGATAATTCAGATGAAATAGTTCGAGAGAAGGACTCGAATATACGAAGTATTTTGCAGCAGTGCGAAAACGTAAAATCTGAAGTTGATAGGGCAAACGCTAGTTTAAAGCAGCATATTCGCTCAGCATTTGATTCCCGAAAGGAAAGAATAAAGAAAAGCTCAGGTGTTTTAGCTTCACTAGGTGTCCCAATAAAAAAATCTTCTACTGCACCTGAAACCTTTTCCGTTCCAACACCACAGAAACGTAAAAAAGCCGTACCAAATAAACCTCAGGTCAAAGATTCAGGGTTCACTCCAGAGCCATCGCTTGACGACTCTACCTACAATGACATTTTGCAGTTGATTCACGATGTGGGTAAGGAATTCGAAAGATTACCCAGCTTATACGCGGGAAAAGAGGAAGAGCATCTCAGAGATCATTTTTTGATGATGTTAGAGCCAAATTTCGAGGGCTCGGCTACAGGAGAGACATTCAACAAGACCGGTAAAACGGATATATTGCTTAGGCATGAGGGTACAAATATATTTATCGGAGAGTGCAAGTTCTGGAAAGGTGAAAAAAGTTTTCTGTCTACGATTAGTCAATTGCTTGGGTATCTTACATGGAGAGACTCCAAGGCTGCCGTTATTATGTTTGTTCCAAATAAAGATTTCACAAATGTTGTTGATACCGCGAAAGATGTAGCGCTCAATCACCCCAACGCTCTTAAATTTGTGTCCGAAAAAGATGAAACGTGGATTAATTATGAGTTTCACTTGAACGAAGATAGAAATCGGATTGTGAAACTGGCGGTAATGCTTTATCACACTCCGAGATAAAGCTAACAAGGCGCTGCTGTCGGACAAATTTTCCGCTGCGCTCCAAATTTGCCGCAGAGCGCGGCGTTAGAAAAAATAGAGTCCTAAATTGATATTCGGGAAACTTCAGTATCAAGTGCACTATGATGAAATGCATCGTGAATTAGTCAGTTTCATCGAGCAGCGTTTTTCCAATGTTGAGTCGGGGCAGCAGGGTGATTCTTGGATCTGGATTACTCAGGGCGAAGACAAGGTTCAAATCGATACATTCACCGCCATGCAGCACGAAGTAAAATCGCCCAATCCAGACTCTCTATTAGTGCATGACATACTTCGTGAACTCCAATCTCGGTTTAAGGTGATTGTGTACCCAAAGCCGGAACTTGAGGCCCATGAAGAATAAGTTTTTAAGCATTGATGGGTGAGTGTTATACTCGTTAATGAATTCTTAAATTAAGCAGGAGGCGTTTGCATGATTGTTATCCGTGATTTACAGGCCTGGAGTAAGACGAGTTAAGTCTTTTTCGTGTTCTTTTACTGAGCATTTAAATCTTATCTCCCTGTAATTCCCCGGTCTGTATATGGGTTTTTAAAACCCAATAGTTTCTGCATGTTCTTTAGAGCGCGTGCGGTTTCTCTATGCATTTTGGGATAATGACAATGCACATTAATTCTCTTCTTGATTTAGGCTGGAGCCATTTCTTCCAGTCTCAGCTCGACCTCGATCTATTAAGTACGCAACTTCCTTTTCGTGTTACGTCGGTTCAACGCAATCTTATTGAATGCGTTGGTTTTGATAATGACGGGCAACTAAAAACCTTACAGCTATCGACTTACCCCTGGCGAAATGAATTGCCAGAGGCACACCCCACGGTGGGTGATTGGTTGATGTTGGCACTTGATTCAGAGTCACAGCATGGCTTTGAACCGCAGCAATTATTGGAGCGTAAAACGCGTATCCAGCGGAAAGCGGCGGGCAAAGAAGCCTATATCCAGATGATTGCGGCCAATATCGATACGCTGTTTATTACGACCTCATGTAATGAGGATTTCAGTCTTAATCGTATCGAGCGTTATCTGGCGATAGCTGCGGAGTCTTCCATCCATTGTGTGTTGGTGCTGACTAAAAAAGACCTCTGTGATGATCCTGATGTGTATATTGATCAGATCGTTGCAAGCCACCCGTTGTTGCCGGTAGAGCTAGTGGATGCCACCTGCCATGAGTCGGTTTCTGCTTTAACGCAGTGGATTGGTCAGGGCCAGACCGTTGCCCTTGTTGGTTCATCCGGTGTGGGCAAATCAACGGTCACAAACGGTTTGAAGGACTCTTTCGATCAAGCGACAGCCCCTATTAGGGAGGGCGACAAGAAAGGGCGACATACGACAACCTCGCGCAGCTTACATTATTTGCCTTCAGGGGGCTTATTGCTCGATACACCGGGGATGCGTGAGTTGCAGGTTGTTGATAGTGAAGCGGGCATTCAGCAAGCGTTCGATGATATCAGCAGCGTTGCAAAACGCTGTCGATTTGCCGACTGCCAGCATCAAAGTGAACCCGGTTGTGCAGTTATGGCAGAGGTTGATGCTGGAAGGCTGGATCAGCGTCGTTTAGATAACTATCAAAAACTATTGGCAGAGCAACTGCGTAATAATGAATCTATCGCGGAGCGTCGTCAGAACAATCGCGCCTTAGGTCGTTTTTACAAACAAGCTCAACAAAGCGCGAAGCGTTTTAAGTCAAAAGAGTAAGGTTAGGCTTACCTAAAGCGCGGCTTTCTTGAGTCGCGTTGCGGGCTAAGCTTGGAATAGGCCGCCTATCTATTCATCGATTAGACGATAGGTAGGTGGCCCGTTTTAACCCAGATCACCGTCTCCTCTTCTACAAAAGGGTGGTGGGTGCTGCGGTGGGGGCTGCGTAGCCAACTGATCGCTGGATACTGACCATGTTCATCCATAAAGGTGCCGGATAAAACCAGTATCTCTTCGCCGCCAAAGTGCTGATGAGGAAGAAAACGCTCACCTGCAGGCCATTTTACCAACGCTGTGTTTTCCCCTTCAAAACCATGCAGAGGCATCACTTGTAATCCCCCTTGGCCAGGTAACCACGAGGTCTGTTGGGTGTTGATTCTAATGCTCTGCTGGTCTCCTTCGGCAAACTGATCAAGCTTTACAAACAGCGTACAGCCTTCTTTACTGAACGGGGTGTGCTTGCTGCCGGGCGGGTTGCGAATATAAGTACCCGCGGGGAAATCGCCGGTTTCATCCGAAAAGGTACCTTCGAGTACCAAGATCTCTTCACCAAAAGGGTGGTGATGCTCTGCAAAGCTGGCGCCGGCTTCATAACGGACAATGCTGGTGGCATGTCCTGACTCTTTCTCTTCACGTGCCAAACGTTTACGGGTCACGCCTTTGGCTGGGCTTTCTTGCCACGCCTCTTGGTTTGTATCGATCACAACCCGTTGTGTGAAATCCATGTTTAACATAACTGCGAATACCTTTAGATCAATTAACGCTGAAAGCGAGGTGCTCGATTACAATGTACTGGGCTAAGCTACCCCGGTTAATTTCTGCCTGCCATGACGCCACCGTCTATATCCCAAATTGCGCCTGTTACCCAACTGCTATCATCACCGAGTAGGAAGCTAATGGTGCTGGCAATGTCGTTAGCCTGCCCTATACGTCCTATAGGGTGGAAACCATCAAAGCTACTCAGGGTTTCATCGATCTCTTCTGGCGCAATAAAGGCTTCGTATATGGGTGTTTTAACCACTGCCGGTGAAACAGCGTTAACACGGATGTTGTTATCGGCTAGTTCCATTGCCATATGTTGGGTTAACGCGTGTAAGCCTGCTTTAGCCATAGAATAAGCGCTGGATGGGGTCGCTTTGATCGCTTGTTTCGCCCACATGGAGCCTATATTAACAATAGATCCTCCGCCATGCTGAATCATATTATTTACAACAGCCTGGCTGGCGAAAAAGGTCGCTTTGTTCAGATCCATATACTGATCATAATCATGCTGGCTATGCTCCATAAAGGGCTTTGGGCTGAAATAGCCTGCGGCATTCACCAAGTATTTTAGGTGCGCATGCTGGTGGTTAATCGAGGTGATTAACTCTTCTAAGCTGTCGTTATTATATAGATCGGCTTGGATGATATGCGTATCTATTGAGTCGTTAAGTGTGTCGTTAAGTGTGTCGTTTAGGCTTTGTAAGGTCTGTTGTGCTTGTTGTAGTTTCTCAAGTGAACGGCCAACGAGAATCGTACTAATCCCTTGCTGGGTTAATTGCGCCGCAGTGGCTAAGCCCATGCCGCTGGAGCCGCCAATAATTACTGCTTTGATTTCTGTCGGGTTATTCATAGAATGTTTTCCACTGTATGTTATATCTGATGGGCTTTATCTTGCGGTTCAGAGCAGCAGCTGAAAAGTAAGTACAAATTGGTAACCTAGGTACTTTTTGGTACATCTTTATGAAAACTAAAGAAAAAATATTTTCGAGAAAGCCAGCAGCGGAACAAGCTTCACGTATGGTGGAGACTATTGTTGGCTGTAAATGGTCATTAACCATTTATCAGTTGTTGGATAATGAGATTACGCGTCCGGGTGAGATGGTACGTTCTGTCGAGGGGCTAAGTACCAAAGTGTTGAATGAGTGCTTACGCAGAAACATTGAGTTTGGCATTTTAGAGCGGACCACTTTTAACGAAGTTCCGCCGCGGGTTGAGTACTCGGTGACAGCCTTTGGTGAGAAGTTTATCCGTGTGCTGGATGAGCTGGAAAAACTACAGGATGAAATTGATAACAGCTAACAAGCCTTGGTATGGCTAATGAACTTGTTTCAGAATGTCATCGCGCTCATTAGTAATGGCTGATATCTACCCTGTATCTTCAAATATATCCTCTTTTAGTAATTTCTCCTGCAAGCTCTTTTTGGATCTTCACTTTTGGGATAATCGTGGGTTTTTCCACGTAGCGAAAAAGCGTGTTTAAACTATAAAACGCTGCCGTTGGGCGTTCATGTCCTGTTCTTAAATTATCACCCGGTACTAATAGACTAGTACTAATAGTGCAGCGCTAATAGTCCAGTGGCGTATTGCTAGCGGGAACGGTGGTGCAGACTATTAATCAGTTGGCCACTTAATCTTCATTACCTTATCCAGACTGATAAGTAATGTTTGCAGCACATCCAATATAGAGAGCGCTTTTTATGTATGTACCTGTCAGTTTTAAACCTTTTCTGTATTGGCTCTTACTGTTTAGTTTAATGGCTTTCGGCGTTTTCCTAAGTTGGGATCTAGCCTTTTTACCGCTGATTATCGAGCAGGATAATACTCGTATTTGCATGATTATCTTGCTGCTTCTATTGGGTATGAGTTGTCACTGCGCTTATCGAAGTGTCGTTTTATCCGCTCAATTTCAGATGTTTGATGCTTTTTATCTAGAGAGCGATGCGTTTAGCGATAAGCCGATAAATAAGCGATACCCGCCTGGTAGATCCTTGGCTCAAGAGTATCTGTTTAGTTCTGCTCAAACTCAGAAGGATGAGGTGCAGAGCGATAAAGCGCTGATGGCTGAGCTGTTGGTTGAGGAAACGCGAGGCTCCCATCAAGTGGGCTGGTTTGTGGTGGCCGCGATGATCAAGCTTGGTTTGTTAGGCACGGTGATCGGTTTCATTATCATGCTGAGTTCGGTTTCAGGGTTAGAAAACCTGACCATATCTGATGTTAAAGATTTGATGCAAAAGATGACGGAAGGCATGGGGGTGGCAATGAGCACCACTTTGATAGGCTTGATCGGTAGCATGTTATTAAGTGCACAGTATCTATTATTGGATCGGATGGCAGATCGATTTGTGGCATTAAATATTAGCTTAGGTGATCGTTTCCTCGTTACGCCAATAGAAGCGAACGGCGCCGAATTATGAGATTGTTTGGGCAAGGTTCGAAAGGTGATATAGACCCTTTTACGGATCTTCTTTTCAATACTTTGCTCACGTTTACCTTTCTCTTTCTTATCGCGTTATTGCTTTTAAACCCTCCGGCTAAATCGGGCATTATCGATCCTAAAGCGGAGTTCATTATTACGGTGAGCTGGCCGGATGGGAATCCAAATGACATCGATGTTTGGGCGGAAGGGCCTAAGCAGACAAAGGTTTGGTATAAGCGTACTCAGCATGGCTTGATGCACCTAGATCGCGATGATCGTGGTAACGCTAACGATACCCAGGAGATTAATGGAAAAACGGTCAGCAACCCCATTAATCAAGAGGTATTGACGATTAGGGGAAGACCGCCAGGCGAGTATGTTATCAATCTGCACTATTTCAAAAGCGAGGATCAGCAGGCGGTGCCGGTCACTATTTATATGGCAGAAGTGAACCCCGTTTTAAAAGTGATTAGCTATACCACCGAGGTGCTCGCAAGGGAGAAGGATGAGATCACCGCACTGCGATTTAGCATCACACCTCAGGGAAATATTACTAACATCAATAAACTTCAAAAGAGCATTATTAAGGCGAATAGTAAATGAGTGAAGAGCTATTAGGACTGACGTTGGCCTATGTATTCTTAACGGCGTTGTTATTGATCGCGATTATCGCGGGGCGCATAAGGTGGCCAATCAAGGCCGGTTTGATTGTGATCTCAATCGCTTTTTATGCTGTGAGTTACAGCGGCTGGAAGCATGCCCAAGGTTGGCCGAGTAAAACAGCGCTACCGGATAAATTTCTACTTCATTATGCGGTTATTGAAGAGCCGAATGAAGCAAGGGGAGAGCAGGGTATGTTTTATCTATGGGTAACTGATCTCAAACATGATGAGTTAGCCGACAAACCTAGAGCTTTTGAGATCCCTTATGATCAAGCGACACATGCAGTGATTGAGCAAGCGCTGAAAAAAACGCGTAGCGGTCAGCCGCAATTAGGACAGCCAGTGTTAAATGTGGCTAAACCGTTTAAACCGAAACAGCAAAATGCATTGGGTCAGAAAATAGCTAAGTTTGATTTCACTGATGTTCCTGTTCCCGCCCTCCCGGAGAAATAGTGATGTTAAGCAAACTGAGACGAGAGCCGCCACTGTTAAGAGCTGCTATTTTTCTATTGTTCGCGCTGCTCTATGGTTGTGATTCGGATATCCCAAGTACTGAGTATTACCCTTTGCAGAGCGGAGTGACTTGGGAGTACCGGGTCACGACGAACTTGGCGGGCAAAGAAGATATACGCAGCTACCGCGTTGAAAATAGGGGGGAGGTGACTCTGAGTAACGAGTACTCAGATGAGGTTGTAAACGTTCGTCACACCAGCGATGGAACGGATTACTATATCTTGCAAGATGATACAGGCAGTTATCGAATTGCTGAACGTTCAATTATTGAATACGAACCGCGGTTTGAACCCGAGAGGGTTCGTATTCTTCCGAGCCTTGAGGATATTGAAGTTGGACGAACGTGGGCCATCGTGACTAAGCCATATGCGTTGCATCGCACCTCATCTTCGTCGCTTCCAGATCCTTCCGAACAGTCACTCAATATGCTGTTCGATATCAAATCGTTAAACGATGAAGTTACCGTGCCCGCAGGAACATTTGATAACTGTTTGCGAGTAGAGGGATCAGCGATCGTTTCATTGTATACCGATCCGCGAATCGGTTATCAGGATATAGAGATTAAGCAGACCGAATGGTATGCACCTGGTGTCGGTATGGTTAAGTTTGTACGTGATGAGCCTTTGGATATGCCATTATTTAAAGGAGGGAAGATCACATTTGAATTAACGGCGTTTGATCCTTAAGAAGAGATAGCCGTTTTGGCTTATACCTCGGGGGATTTTTTACTCTATGTAAGTGTCAGATCTACTGATATTTTGCGAGAAAAAATCCTTAGGTGGTATTCAGGGAGTATATGTATTAATAATAGAGGTATTAAACACTATCTTTGTCCTGTCTTGAGAAAAGGAAACTGCTGTGGATATGGATTTAAGTTTGCTGCAAGTACGTGTTATCGGCTGCATGTTAGAAAAAGAGATTACCACGCCGGATCAATACCCCCTTTCGCTGAAATCGCTGACGGTTGCTTGTAATCAAAAGAGTAATCGTGAACCCGTGATGGAACTGTCCGAAGTTGACGTTCAGGATGTTATCGATGAGCTAGCCAAAAAACGCTTTATAAGAGATGAAACTGGTTTTGGTAGTCGAGTTGTTAAGTATAAGCACCGTTTCTGCAATACAGAATTTAGCGATCTACAACTGAACCCTCAAGAATTAGGCATCATCTGCACTTTGTTTTTGAGAGGACCGCAAACGCCAGGTGAACTGCGTAGCCGTACAAATCGTCTATGTGAGTTTAGTGATGTGGCGGAGGTTGATGCTGTACTGCAACGCTTATCAAAACGAGATGATCAGCCGTTGGTCATTCGTTTAGAGCGTGAACCGGGTAAACGAGAATCTCGTTATGCGCACTTATTTAGCGGGCCTGTTGATACTGAGGTAGCCGCAGCAGTCACATCTAGCCAACAGCCCGCTAACAATGATGCCCTAGAGCAACGGGTTGAAGCATTGGAAGCTCAAGTGGCAGAGCTTAAGCAGATGTTAGATGAGCTTTTGGCTTAATATGTTGTGAGCCACAATTGATCTATTAGATTTCTGTAGGTGCGAGAGGCAGGTTGAAAAGGTATGATGCTCGACTTCGTCTCTCTGTCTGAAAATTGCGAAGGCGCTATCCAGACATTATAAACCGAACAACAGGGTCTAAACATGAACAGCACGGTCTCTCCTCTCAACGCTGCTAAACGTATCGATGGCAAAGGGTGTGCCGATCAAATTATTGCTTCGATTGCTGACAGGGTGGCTATACTAGGTATTCAGCCTGGTTTAGCCGTGATTCTTGTCGGGGCAGACTCTGCCAGTCAAACTTATGTGAACAGTAAATCAAAACGCGCCAAAGAGTGCGGTTTTTATTCTGCTCAATATGATCTGCCTGAAGATACCTCAGAAGTAGCGCTGCTTGAGTTGATAGAACAGTTGAATGTTGATGATCAGATTCATGGCATTTTGGTTCAGCTTCCTTTGCCTGATCAGATTGACCCCGAGAAAGTTATCCAAGCGATTGATCCGACTAAGGATGTTGATGGCTTTCATTTTAACAACGCAGGACGTTTACAAGCGGGAGCGTTAGAGCAGGCACTGATCCCTTGTACGCCTTTAGGTTGTCTTCATCTTATTCAGCACGAACTAGGAGCAGAATTGCGTGGTAAGCACGTGGTGGTGGTTGGACGTTCTAATATTGTGGGTAAACCTGTAGCGAGTTTGTTACTGCAGCAGGACTGTACGGTTACAACGGTTCATAGTGGTACCGTCAACCCTGAGCAGATATGCCGATTAGCCGATATTCTTATCGTAGCGGTAGGCGTTCCTCAATTAGTGAAAGCTGATTGGGTAAAGCCGGGCGCAGTAGTCATTGATGTGGGGATTAACTACGTTGAAGACTCGTCTGGCAAAGGGCGTTTAATTGGTGATGTTCATTTTGATGCCGTTGCGGAAAAAGCCGCGGCGATCACCCCCGTTCCTGGAGGTGTTGGACCGATGACGATCGCCATGTTGATGCAGAATACCTTGCTGGTGGCGGAAAGGGCTTTATAACCATTAACGGATACCAGTAAGGTTTCTTTTAAGTTTTATTAAGGTGTTGAGTCTCTAGAAAGGTGTGCTCCAACTGTTCAGCGGATAGAGGTCTGCTATAAAGGTATCCTTGAGCTTGCTGACAGCCCTTCACTTTTAGTGCATCAGCTTGCTCTTGTGTTTCAACACCTTCCGCGATTGTCGTTAGTGACAATGCATAACCTAATGAAATAATGGCATCTGTGATGGCTGAGTCATCACTATTATCGACAATGCCTGATATAAAAGATTGATCAATCTTTAGCTTATCAATCGGTAGTTTCTTTAAATAGCTCAATGATGAATAACCGGTACCAAAATCATCAATTGCTATTTCAATACCGGTATTTTGTAGCCCTCTTAGTAACTCTATTGCCTCTTCTGTTTGTTTCATCACAAAGCTTTCTGTGACTTCAATCTCTAAGTGGTGGGTTGGAAACTCTGTTTTTTGCAGTATGGATGAAACAACGGCTTGCAGATTACGTTGCGTTATTTGTGGGCCAGCAACATTTACTGCGATTCTGCCAATGTCGTACCCCTTATCAAGCCAGGCTTTACCTTGTGTGCAAGCGCTTTCTAATACCCAAGTGCCTATGTCATTAATAAGGCCTGCTCGCTCTGCAATAGGGATAAATTTGCTTGGAGGTATAAGGCCGATATCAGGATGCTGCCAACGCAGTAATGTTTCCATGCCGATAAGTTGGTTTGTTTCGAGGTTGATCTGCGGTTGATAGACCAGATGAAATTCGTTTTGCTCTAGTGCTGAGCGAAGCGCACTTTCAATGAAGAGATGCTCAAAGGCTGCAGAAGTAAGGGATTCGGTATAAAACTGAAAATTGTTACGCCCTGACTCTTTGGCTTGTATAAGTGCACTATCGGCATTACGGGTTAGTACTTCGCTGTTATCGGCATCGTGAGGGTACAAGCTAATACCAATGCTGGCGGTTACCTGGATCTTATTCTCTTCGATATAAAAAGGCTCTTTTATATGCTGTAGAAGGTTATCTGCCATTTGGGAAGATTCTTTCGAATAGCTAAGCCCTTCAATGATTACAGCAAATTCATCACCACTAATACGCGCAATGGTATCCTCTTCACGGAGAGCTGACCTTAAACGCCCTGAGAGTCCTTGAAGCAGTGTATCTCCAGAAGGAAAGCCAAGACTATCATTTATATTTTTGAAGTTATCAATATCAATTAAGAAAACCGCTACCAGTTTATTTGAGCGTTTTGCCCTTTGAAGTGCATGCTCTAAATGCTCAATAAAAAGGGTTCTATTTATTAGCCCAGTCAAAGGATCATGAGTTGTTAAGTGGTTAAGCTGGTCTTCGGTTTGTTTTAAGTTTGAAACGTCAGAAAAGACGCCGACATAGTCGGTAATATCGCCACTGTTATTGATGACTGCGTTAATGGTAAGAAACTCGGGATAGACGACGCCGCTCTTCTTTCTGTTCCATATCTCTCCCTGCCAAGCTTGAGATGTTTGCAGGCTTTTCCAGATCGTTTGATAGAACGCTTCATCGTGACGCCCGGAACTAAGAAGGCTAGCGTTTTTACCTTTGACTTCGCTTTCGGTATAGCCTGTTATGTTGCAGAATGCTTGATTCACCTCTTTAATCGTACCATCAAGGTCGGTAATAAGAATGCCTTCAGAGGTGCTTTTGTACACTGAGGCTGCACGGCGTAAATCTGTTTCAGCCTTTTTTCTTTCGGTAATGTCGCTGGCTACTGCATAGATAATATTGCTACCGTGAGGGGCGATCGCAGCCCATGTTAGGCTGCGATAATTGCCTTGTTTGTTTCGATAACGATTCTCAAAGTTGAAGGTTTTTTCACCCGCGGATAGTTTCTCCATCTCTGCTAGGGTGATATCAAGATCATCGGGATGGATCAGCGTGAGGAATGACTGCCCTGCGAGTTCTTCCGGTTCATAGCCAAGAAGAGACTTGAAACCTTGGTTTGCTCTTAGAATAGTGCCATCAGTACTGGCAATAACATGGATATTCATTTCCTGATCAAAAAAACCATCGACAGCATTTTGAGCGTCTGTCCGCTCTGTTATATCTTCAATGGTAACAAGCACGCGCCCCCAGTTTTTCTCATGGCCTGGGACCATAGAGATGCTCGTGCTCGTCATGAACGAGCTGCCATCTAACCGTTTTAGTGGCGCTTCTGTCTTAAAGTAATATTCCCCGCTGTAAAAAGTGATTAATTCTTCTTTAAAAGCAGCCATCGACTCTAGGCTAAATATGTTTGACAAGTTTGCGAGTAAATCGTCTTTGGATTCAGCTCTAAACATGCTTAGTGTTGATCCGCCTATAGAGAGAATCTTAACTTTGCTTGCTATGAAGGCCACCTCATCTGGGTGTTGATCTAACCATGATCTGAGATCTGTTCCTTTACAAATTGATTTATCTATATACTTTTTTGCGTCAGAAAAGTCTTCTTCCCACACTGAGATGGGCAGAGAGTCGAATAATGCCTGCTTATCTGTGATTGATTGAGTTAAGCGGATGGTCGCATCGTTTAGTTCTGTTTCTAGATTAGAGGCTGTTAAGCAACTTTGCTTAAGTAAAACGTAGAGTAGCAAACTAGTAATGAGGATGAAAAACCAGCCCTTAGATGTTTGTAGAAATGGGTGAAACTCTTTAGGAAGGGAGAACACTAGCCAATCGGATCCAAGTATCCATAGCAACGAAAATGTAAGGTAGATTAGCGCGGTTTTAATGGGCAGGGAGGTAAGTTTTTGCATTATTCTACCTAGGTTTTTCGATCGAATTATGGAGTAACGATCGATTACAAAATAACAACATCCTTGTATAGATTAGCATTTAGATGATCTATTGTTGCCGTTATTATTTTTCTAGGCTTTACGCTTAACTTTCACTGTAATGCGCGTTTTTTTGTGTGCTCTTGCGTCGCTTTAAAGTGAGATTATTCAAGTGCTTTATGTACGGGAATTGTAACCTCACAGCTATTTTTTAGAAAGGTCTTACAAATATTCTTTTAGTATAATATTAAAAATTATAGTTGAAATTATTGTCCACGTTGACGTTTTTAGAGCGAACACGATTAAGACGTGTTGTGGCAAAGTTCTAGCCAGCGCTGAATCCCTTCACTGCGGTATTTGTGACGATTGATAATAAGATATAACTGGCGGTTGAAGTTGCGTCCAGCCACTTTTAAAGGTGCTAAATCTTCATTTTCAAATGATTCTTGTAGCGCGATATGAGATAAACAACCAATACCCAATCCTTCGCTCACTGCTCGTTTAATGGCACCGGTCTGTTCTAACTCTAAAACAATATTGAGGTTAGATAGGAGCCCATGAAGTGCCCAATCAAAGGTTTGTCGAGTACCAGAGCCAGGCTCTCTTAGTATCCAAGGGGCTGCTTGAAGATCGCTATCATCCAATTGCGTTTTGTTGGCCAGTGGATTTTCGGGAGAACAAAAGACAATTAATTCATCTGATCGCCAAGGTAAAACCTCTAGGTCAGGATGCTGAATCTCTCCTTCAATTAAGCCAACATCAAGATCAAAGTTGGCTACTCTTGCCGCAATGGCTGAGGTGTTGGCAACTTGAAGATCAAGTTTAGCTTCAGGGTTAGCTTTCATATAACGCGCCATTAGTGACACAGCCAGATAGTTCCCAATGGTAAGGGTTGCACCAATTTTTAATTGTCCAACGGCTTGATGTTGGCTCATTTCTAGTTCTAAGCCTTGGGCTCTTTCTAATAGTGCTTGCGCTTTTGGGCGAAGAAGACGGCCTAGTTCATTAATTTTTAAACGCTTACCTACGCGGTCAAATAGCCGAATATCGAACTGTTCCTCTAAGTCACGAAGTGCACCACTGGCTGCAGATTGAGACATTGAAAGGCTTTCTGCGGCGCGGGTGATATTGTCGTAGTGAGCAACGGCTAGAAATACTTCAAGTTGACGTAAAGTATATTTCATATTCGGTATTTCCGATTAGCATTAGCTGAATTATCGTCTTTATCAATATGCTAACGTTAATTACTATCTGTTACAAAGCATTATCTATTACCAAGTATTGTCGATAATAAGATGATGGGTAACCTAACGAAGAAAAGCGTATTAGAGGGAAGTTTGATGTCTAACATCGGTCGCGAGGAAGTACTAAGTGTTCATCATTGGAATGATACGCTGTTTAGTTTTACCACAAGCCGTGATCCTGGCTTTCGGTTTAAAAATGGCCATTTCACAATGATAGGTTTAGAGCATGAAGGGCGCCCTTTGATGCGAGCTTATAGTATTGCGAGCGCTAACCATGAGGACGAGCTTGAGTTCTTTAGCATTAAGGTACCTGATGGTCCTCTGACGTCTAAACTACAGAACATTAAGGTCGGGGATGAACTACTTATTAGCCGAAAGCCAACGGGCACGTTGATTAACGATCACTTGTTAGATGGTAAGCATCTCTATTTAATTAGCACAGGCACTGGGCTTGCTCCTTTTATGAGCATTATTAAAGATCCTGAAATCTATGAACAATACGATAAAGTAATTTTAACCCATGGCGTTAGGCATCTATCAGAACTGGCCTATGCTGATGTTATTCAAGATCATCTGCCAAGCAATGAGTATTTCGGGGATATGGTTTCGGATAAGTTGCTCTATTACCCAACGGTGACTCGTGAGCCTTTTCGTAATCAGGGAAGGCTGACAGACCTGATCACGTCAGGAAAGCTGACGCGCGATTTAGGTTTGCCTGATTTAAGTCTTGAGAACGATCGTTTTATGATTTGTGGTAGTCCAAGCATGCTTAAAGATACAAGTCAGATTTTAGATGATATGGGTTTTATTGAAGCCCGTCATGGAGATCAGGGGCACTACGTTATAGAACGTGCATTTGTTGAGCGCTAGGCTTACTCCTCACCCGTTAATCAAGGTGTGAAAAGAGGGTGGCAGTGCTCAGTTGCTCTCTTTTCGCACGCTTGATTTTTTAATACCAAATCGCCAGTTATAGCGTTACCGGTCTTTGTTATTGAATTAAAAACCGTTAATTGGTTGTAGTTTTGCCGATCAACCTAACAAAATGTCATTTTATTACCTATACCTAATATTGTAGATATTCTTTATCTCCTTTCCCGTTTTGATAGTTGGGCAGCGGAGGCTGGGAGCAATGAAACAGATAATAGGTAGTAAGGCGAGATCACTTTTTCCGATTAGCCATTGTAGTGATCTTGCTATGTTCGGGGCATTAAGTAGGGATAGTATTCGTTTTCTATTCGAACACGGTCGTATTTTATCCTATCAGCGAGGGGAGGTCGTTTTAAAGAGAGGCGAGCTTTCGGACCGTTTTTACATCATTCTGCAAGGATGCTTAGGTTACTATCGATTTGATGAAGAGGATGCGATTCATATTCGTGACTTTAAACCAGGTGAGCAGATGGGGTTTGTAGGCATGATTGGTTTACATGCCCGCCAAGGCAATGCAGTTGTTGAAAAAGATTGCTATCTACTTGAGATTACCAGTGCACTGTTTCACGAAGTTTGCGATAACTTTCCCAGCGACTTTGTCATCTTTATGATTAATATGGCACGTGAGATGAGCAGGGAAATTAGTGACCTAGATGCAATATGTGCGCGCCTTGGCTCACGCGCTCTCAATGCTTAGCTATCTATTGTAATTGAGTGGTGTGGTTGGATAGGAAAAGCCTTGTCGTAAGATAGGCCAAAAATGAATGTGTAAATAACCACAGCAGCCACCATGCCTTCATTGAAAGGCAAGCGCTGATAAATTGGTAATATTATAGGTATAAAGACGTGGGTGTTTTATATAAAAAAGCCTCGGTAATCACCGAGGCTTTTTTAATTGCTTCCCAAAACTCGTTACAAAGAGAAACGTTTAAGCAGGCTTCTCTGCTGTTTAGAGATTTGAAGTAGCTGATCGCTACTAGACGAAGCGTGGCTCGCCCCTTCAGCAGTTTCGGCTGCCGAGCTGTTTATACCGTTCAACTGAGTGCTTACTTCCTGAACCGCTTGACGTTGCTGCTGTGCGGCATCTTCTATCTGCGTATTGAGGAAGCGAATATTTGCGATGGATTGGTTCATTGTTTCCAGCGATTGTTGCGATGTGTTTGCATGGCCTACGCAGGATTGCGCTTGTTCATAGCTGCCTTGCATGACGGTCACAACTTGTTTGATGCTGGACTTCATGTTTTCAATCATCTGCTGAATCTCGTCAGTCGAGTTACGCGTACGACTGGCTAATCCACGTACCTCATCTGCAACGACCGCAAACCCTCGGCCATGATCGCCTGCACGAGCTGCTTCTATCGCGGCGTTAAGTGCTAAAAGGTTTGTTTGTTCGGCAATCGAGTGGATTGTTTCTAATATTGCATCGATCTCTGTACTGTAATTTTCCAGTCCATTACTGACGCTCACTGCTTCATTGATGGCTTCAGCTTGAGCGTGGATGCTTGTCAAGGTTTGATCAACGTTAACTTTGACGCCTTGGCTGAGGCTTTCACATTCGTGAACGGCATCAAGGGTTGTTGCACTGTGGTTGGCAACCTCAGATACGCTGCTTTCCATTTCAACTGCAGCAGAGGAGGCCATTTCTAGTTGCGCGCTCTGATTCTGCATCGCTTCAGTGGTTTGTTGGCTAATCGTTGAGTTTTTCTGTGCGACTTCCGATAAGTTTTCTGAACCGCTTGCGACCTGTTGGAGAATATCTCTCTGACTCGATACAACCGTGTTTAAGGATTCTGCTAATTCACCAAACTCATCTTTGCGGCTTTGGTCAAATTCTACACGAAGGTTCCCTTCGCTTAGTTCAGCAAGTCGGGTTTTAAACTCGGCTAATGGCTTACGAATAGTAGAAATTGTGATCATCGCTATGATTACACCAAATACCGTGGTGCCAAGAGATAGAGCGATGATTAAGCCTCGGCTAAAGCTATTGGTATCTTGTGCTTTGCCCTGAGCTTCAGCTGATTCGTTGATCGCATATTCAATAAATTGATTCGCAGCAGTACTGACTTTAGTGAGTAGGGAGTCGGTACGTTGAAGCTGATTGTCCATCTCTTTCAAGGTCGATTGTTTACGATTGTAGAGATCGATCAAACCATCTTTCTGGAAGAAGTGTTTTACAAGCCCTGGGATTAGGCTTGTGATCTGATTTGCTTTCTTGTCGGCTTGTTTGAATGCCTCATATTTCTTTATGAGGTCGCCTTCATTCTCTTTGATACGTTTATTTAACGTAGCAAGATCGCCTTTACGTTTGTAGTTGGTTAACTGCACACGCAACTTAGCCATGCTGCGTGTCATATTACGTGCGGCAATTACCCCTTCGCTATTTTTACTGCTGCTGAGGTAACGCTGAGTCCAGGCGGAGACAGAGTCAGCTTTACTTTGTAAATCTAACTCTTGCTCGGTAACTTTTTTATTTAGGAGTAGGCGGGTGTTGTGTAGATCTAAGACTGTTTTAGCTTGCTTTCCATAAGAGGTACTAAGTGCATTCACTTTAGTTAAAAGTGTTTGGAGATCTGCTTGGCCTTCAAGTAATGGTTCGAGCTCTTTCAGCTTTTTGTTGAAATTACTGTGATTATTTAAAAAGCTTTTGGTCGTCGCAGCAATCTTATCCTTATTATCAGCGGCAAGCGTGCTGTATAAGTCTTGGTTCGCTTGCTGTAAATCGATCATCTGGTTAAAACTGCCAATCAGTATTGGGACAGTATCATCCATAATATGATTGATGCGCTGATAGATATTACTGTTACCGATTAATCCACCACTGCCTACGACGATGATAGACAGAACCAAAGCGGCAAAGCCAAGGGTGATTTTATGGGTAAGGTTTAAGCTCATACTGACAACTCCAGCGTTCTACGCCTGTCTTCTTATTGTTATGGTTAGCAAGTCTGACTCTTTAAACATAGCTTATACAAAAGCATTGCTCGTAAGTTAGGGGTTAACCCTTCATTCGTATTGCGATGTTGAAACCTGCTTCGATCCAAAATTTCTGCTAAATCAAACAGAAATTAAGACCTTAGATAAGAAAATATCAGTTTTTAATTAGTTTTGTAAGGGAATATACTTATTAAAATCAAGGTTTGTATAAACTTAAAATTTGACACTTAAGTATCAATGCTTAAAAAATGGGTAATTGTTAGTGATTGTTTAATCAAAAACTAGCGGTTAAGCACCCTTTTTGTATTGAGGCGGTAGCGTTAAGCAGTATTAATCTGAGAGTCGAGGCTAACGGTGATCATACGAAATAGGGAAAAAATTCATTCCCCCGATACTATCAAGCAGCATTTTGAATCCTTAGGTTATATATGTAGCGATGCTATAGCTACTTCAGTCTATCTGGCATGCCATCTACAAAAACCTATTTTAGTCGAAGGTCCACCGGGCGTTGGTAAAACCGAGCTGGCCAAAAAGACATCAGAACTATTGGCTGCTCCCCTTATTCGCATGCAGTGTTATGAAGGCTTAGATGAGGCTAAAGCCCTCTATGAATGGAAATACGGGAAACAGTTGTTATACACCCAACTATTAAAAGATCAGTTAGGTGATGTGATGCGAGGGGCTAAGGGGCTAGATGAGTCTGTTTCTCGGTTACATCAATTCGGCGATATTTTTTATTCTGATGAATTTCTTGAACCAAGGCCGCTCCTTGAGGCGTTAAAGTCAGAAGATGGGGCGATTTTACTTATTGATGAAATCGATAAGGCAGATCAAGAGTTTGAAGCATTCTTGTTAGAGCTTTTATCGGATTATCAGATATCGATACCTGAACTGGGTACCGTTAAGGCTAAGTCTAAGCCGCTTGTGTTTCTTACCAGTAACAATACTCGAGAATTGGGAGACGCGCTTAAAAGGCGTTGTTTGCATCTTTATATTCCGTTCCCCACTAAAGAGATTGAGCAAAAAATTATCACGGCTCAAGTTCCAGAATTGAACGAGAACCTGAAACTGCAGTTGGTAGAGTTTGTAAGCGAACTACGTGAAATGGCT
This sequence comes from Neptuniibacter victor, assembly GCA_027943745.1. GTDB lineage: Bacteria > Pseudomonadota > Gammaproteobacteria > Pseudomonadales > Balneatricaceae > Neptuniibacter > Neptuniibacter victor. The sequence continues at coordinate 1,528,360 of AP025763.1, forward strand.
CTGAAAAAAGTACCCGCCGTCAGTGAGACGATTGATTGGGCGCGGGCGCTTTTGTTACTTAATGTTGAGAGCTTGGATCAAGAATGGGTTAAAAACACGCTAAACCTATTGTTAAAGTTTCAGGATGATATTGAGGCGGTAGAGCCTGAACTTCATGATTTGCTGAAAGCGGCCTTAAAGGGAGATAAATCGGCTTAAGTAGTCGATATTTATTATGCAAAAGGTGTTGGGGGATTTCATTCATGCACTGCGACAAGCGGGTCTACCTATCTCGTCGGCAGAGACCTTAGATGCATTAAATGCTGCTCAGCTGGTGGGTATTGATAATGCCCATCTGCTAAAAGAGTCATTGGCCGCAACCTTAGCTAAGCGTTTAGAGCATCGAGTTATCTACGATCAGGTGTTTGAGTTGTATTTTAATCACCAAGGAAATTTCCGCTTTGCCGAGAAAGAAGATGTTTTATCGGTTACGAAAGCAAGCGAAGCTGAGGGAGGGGCTACAGAAACGGAAGAGACTACGTCTGATCTTCTTGAAACTATGGAGTCACCCTTAGCGCAGCAATTGATGAGTGATGATACGTCTGCGTTACAAATGATGATCGCTGAGGCTGCAGGAGCAGCAGGCGCGCAAGATATTTCGTTTTCTACTCAAATATCGATGATGGCTTTTAAGGTAATGCAGGCATTGGGCGATAACCAACTGCAGCTTGAGCTGGCAGCGATGGAAGAGAGAGATGAACAACGTGCGCTGGTTCAGCTATTAAGGCAGCGAAGGTCTTCATTACAACAAGCTGTACGAGATTATGTTGAGCAGCAACATCTATTGTTTAATCAAAATGTATCGCAGCAACTACGCCAAAGTAACCTGCAAAGAGTTAACTTAACCAGTATTGATCATCGTAACTATAAGTTAATGGGTGAGTTAGTACGTAAGGCCGCTAAGCAACTGGCGAGTTTGCATAGTCGAAGACGAAGAGTAACTAAACGCGGTTTGCTTGATGTCAGAAGAACGATTGCTGCCAATGCTGCCTATGATGGTTTTTTATTTCATACCAAGTGGAAGTCCACACGGGTTGAGCGATCTAAAGTGATGGTGCTGTGTGATGTCAGCGGATCAGTAAGTGAAGTGGCGCGTTTTCTAATGCTCTTCCTTTATAGCTTACAAGATGTATTACCGAGAGTGCGTTCATTTGTCTTTTCATCACGCATGGCAGAAGTGACCGAGCTGTTCGAAAAGCAAGAGATGGAAATTGCCTTAGCTGAAATTCTGAGTAAGTGGGCAAATATGCGAACAGATTACGGCAAGGCGTTAGAAGATTTTAATGAGATGGCTTTATCCGATATAGATCAGCGCACCACAGTTATCATGTTAGGCGATGCCCGAAACAACAATGAAGACGGCAATGTATCTATCTGGGAGGAAGTATATCGTCGTAGCCAACGGGTTATTTGGTTAAACCCGGAAGGTGAATTCAGTTGGAATAGAGCCGACTCAATTATGGAAAAATACGCGCCCTTTTGCTCCCATGTTGAGACCTGTAATTCGCTTCGTGATCTAAATAGAATTTTGGGATCGGTATTGAAACACAGTAATTAATGGCATGATTTCTAGGGACGTTATGAATCAAAGAAGGGCTAAAATTCTTAGAAAATTAGCCCTTATCTTTTTTATAGTCCCAACTTATCTGCGACGTAGTCGGCGTCTTTGTCGCCTCGGCCGGATAGATTAACCAAGATTGTTTGGTCTTTTGATAGAGTAACGGCTTTACGCATTGCCCATGCAACAGCATGAGAGCTTTCAAGCGCAGGGATAATGCCTTCTACACGAGAGAGTTCCATAAAGGCGTTTAAGCATTCCTCATCAGAAGCTGTCTCATACTCTACACGCCCTAGCTCTTTTAGATAGCTGTGCTGAGGGCCAACGCCTGGGTAATCTAATCCTGATGCGATAGAGTGGACAGGCAGTGGCTCACCATTTTCATCTTCAAGCACGTAGCATTTCATTCCGTGAATCATACCCGGTTTGCCTAAAGTCAGCGTTGCTGAGTGGTCTGGGGTATCTAATCCTTTACCGGCAGGTTCAACTCCAACGATATTAACGTTTTCATCGTTTAGGAAGGCGGTAAACATACCCATCGCGTTCGAGCCTCCACCTACACAAGCGGTAACGTAATTTGGTAGGTTGCCTGTTTTTGCTTGGAACTGTTCGTGTGCTTCTGTGCCGATGATGCTTTGGAAGTCTCGTACCATTTTAGGGAATGGGTGAGGGCCTACTACTGAACCGATCGCATAGATAAAGTTAACTGGGTCTTTTAGGTACTCTTCGAAAGCGCTGTCTACGGCATCTTTTAATGTTGCGGTACCGCGTGTAACCGGCACAAGCTTACAGCCCAAAATTCTCATTTTGGTGACATTTGGATGCTCTTTTTCGATATCCACTTGGCCCATATGAATTTCACAAGGAATACCAACCAGTGCGCATGCGGTTGCGAGGGCAACGCCATGCTGGCCTGCACCTGTTTCGGCAATGACTTTGGTTTTACCCATATACTTTGCAAGTAGGGCTTCACCAAGGCAGTGGTTAATCTTATGTGCTCCGGTGTGGTTTAGATCTTCACGTTTTAAGTAGATCTGCGCGCCACCTAATTTTTCGCTTAAACGTCTGGCATGATAGATTGGGCTTGGGCGGCCAACATAGTCAGCAAACAGCATGTCTAACTCTTGCTGAAACTCAGGCTTCTGACGGATCTCCTCATATGCATCGTTGATCTCGTCCATGATCTGTTTTAGTTCAGGTGGAATTTCCTGGCCGCCAAACTCTCCAAAAAAACCGTCTTTGTTTGGCATCTCTGCATATGTAAATTTGCTCATTGTATATCCTGTCGCTTTGTTCTTTTTCGATGTCGGGTTGGATTCCCGAATCTATTAATATATTAATGGATTATAAGGGTTTACCTTAATAATGGAACTGCTCTAAAACTAAAAAACCGCTGTAGCAGGGTGCTAGCAGCGGTTTTTTTGATCTGAATGGGTTTAGTCGGAATCGGGTAGGTAGCCGATGCGTAAGCCACCCCAGTGTTGACCATTTACGTATACCGGTACAGATAGATCGTGCATGATCTCTCCGGTATCACGCTTGTAGGTTTGTAGCAGCATGGTTTCTCGATGCGCGCCGCAGCGAGCCCCGGTACGATCATTAAAGAGTCGTTTACTGCGGCTTTTAACCAGATCGACTTCATAGTCCCCTGAAAGAGGGTGGGCAAATTGATTATTATGCGTAGGAACAAAACCGTTGTTATCTACCACGATGGCATAGATCAGCTTGCTATAGTTATTTAGCGTAGGCTCTTGTATGCCGGGTAATACTTTATCCGTAAATTTATCATACTGGGTGGTGTATTTTTGTGGATTTGTTCCTTCGACTGGAACATAGTTGCGATCAAAAAGTGCCGCTTGAGTAATTTGGCCACTGCTGATCGCTTGTTCGAAGGCGTTTGATATTTTGTCTGCTGCTTCCTGTGCAATATGGAAGAACTGTTGGTGAAAATTCTGATCGGATGATGTCGCTAGAATAGAGGTCGATTTTTCGGCCGCTTCCATTAATGCTGACGCTTGATTGGCTAGCTGACTTACTTCGTTATCACTCTCTTCTAATTCATGACGAACGGTTTGAAGTGAGTTAAAAATGACCTCTAAATTTTGACGGTTGTTGCGTGCCCCCTCTGCAATTGTCGATATCTGCTCTTCAACCGCAGAAGATTGCTCCGAAATACCACCGAGCTGCTCGCTGATGGTTTCCATTGCGGACGTGCCACTCTCTACATCGCTCGATAATGTTTGAATGCGTGATACCACTTGCTGCGTTTCAGCTCGAATCTCATCGACAATCGTTTCTACCTCACCTGTGGCGCTGGCAGTACGAGAGGCGAGTTGTCTAACTTCATCCGCGACGACGGCGAAGCCTCGGCCATGATCACCTGCGCGTGCCGCTTCGATTGCAGCATTAAGTGCCAGAAGGTTAGTTTGTTCTGCGATCTCTTCAATAACTTTTGTGACGTCTTGGATTTTTAAAGATTTTTCATTCAGTTGTTCTATCAGTACTAAGGTTTCAGCGGCTTGAGAATTAAGCTCCCGAATATTGCCCATCGCTTCCGTTAGGGCTTGTTGACCTTCGGCCCCGGTATTTTTAGCTTGGATGGCCATCTCTGCTGCGATTTCAGCTTGTTGCTCAGATTCCTGAACGGTAATCGTCATCTCTTCAGAGTTTTGTGCAATCTGTGATACTTCTTGAACTTGGTTATCAAGCTTGGTTTTTAATGTGTCCGCAGAGAACGAAACTTCGGCTGCTGCAATAGCATTAGCGTTTGAGCTTGATGATAGCTTGCCACTAATATCATCGTTTGCTTTTTGTTTGCTGAATATATCTCCAAAAAGTTTTGGAAGAACGTCTAGGTTCTCAATATCTGATGCGTTAACCATTCGTACTTCATCTTGCATACGGCTTAGTAGTGACTTGTGCAAAACGAAGAGTGAGATAATTGAGGCTAATAAGGCTGCGGCAGCGAGTATGGCAAGGCTTGTGGTATCAGCCCCTAGAAAAAAAGCGCCGGCTAATGCAAGAGCGGTAACAACGACAGCAGCGATAAAGCTTTTAAAGTAAAAACCAGACAGTGATCCGTTCATTTACTTTCCTAGTATCTTATTGTTATTGAAGGGATAGGTTTCACCCTTGAGAAGGCTTAGAAGCAATATAGCATTAGGTAATATGGGGAAATCTTGTACTTTAGTATTGCAAATGAGGTTGTGGCGTTGAGAGGGGGAGCATTTAGGAGGAGGTAAGGCTTTATTACTGAGCTTCAGCGCTTTGGCATAAAGTATGGCCGAACTCAAAACCTAGTTGAGTCTCTTTGCGCGCAACGTGTCTAAAGCCTTTTGCTTTAAGTTCTTTGCGAATTTCTCTGACGATGAGGCGAGCATCTTGATATGATGTGCTCACTGTTTGGTTACAGGCTTTTTTGTCATCGGCGTTGCTTCCCCAGCTTTGGGTTACAATCCAATCACCCACCAGGTCTTGATACATCCTGATGATGTAATATTCCTGATGTTTTTGCCAACGAGATATCAAGTTACAGAGTCCAATTATTACGAGTGGCTGTATCGCCACAGATTTTTACTAAAGCCGCGAATTGAGCCTGATCTGAGCCTATTTGTAAAGTCCGGAGAACGATAAATTGTCGAATAGAAAATTGAAGATTGTTGCCGATGAAAATATGCCTCAAGTTGAAGCTATCTTTTCACGCTTTGGACAGGTAACGCTTTTGCCGGGACGAGAGCTTTCAGCTGATGATCTGAAAGAGACAGACGTATTGTTGGTACGCTCCATTACACAAGTTAATAGTGATTTGTTAGTTGATACGCCGGTGCAGTTTGTTGGGACGGCGACCATCGGAACTGACCATATCGATCAAACTTATTTACAGAATCATGAGATCGCTTTCAGTAACGCGCCAGGCTGTAACGCAGATGCGGTTGTTGAATACGTTTTGAGTAGCCTATTTTTAGTGGCTGAGCATCAAAGCTTTGAACCGAAAGATCGGACGTTCGGTATCATTGGTGTCGGTAATGTCGGAGGCCGCCTACAACGAAGGCTACAAGCGCTAGGGTATAACGTTTTGCTTAATGACCCCCCGAGAGCAGAGCAGGAAGATGGCTTTGTCGGTTTAGCGGAGATATTAACTAAGGCTGATGTTATTTGCGTACATACACCATTAACGAAAGAGGGAGAGCATTTAACTCACCATCTTCTGGGTGAAGATGAACTGGGTAGGCTCAAGCAAGATGCAATTATTATTAATGCGGGGCGTGGTCCAGTAATTGATAACCAAGCACTGCTAGAGGTGGGTAAGCAGCGGCCTGATCTTACGTTTATTTTGGATGTATGGGAGCACGAGCCACGTGTTAACGCTGCTTTAGCTGAGCGTTGTGCCATCGTATCTCCTCATATAGCGGGTTATAGCTTTGACGGTAAAGTGCGCGGTACTTTTATGCTGTATGAGGCGTTATGTAAGCATTTAGGCCAAGATTGTGATGGCTCTTTAGATGACTTTCTTCCAGAATCTGAATTGGCGAGTGTCGAGCAGGGAGACTTAACGGTATTGGAATTAATGCAAAAAGTTTATGATCCCCGCATCGATGATTACATGCTAAGAGAGACGTTATCGCTACCTGAAATAGAGCAAAAACAAGCGTTTGATCAATTACGTAAGCAGTATCGAGTACGGCGTGAATTTTCATCGTTAACCGTGACAGGATCTGACACACCAGAGCAGTTGTCATCGATTGGATTTAAAGTCGCAGCCAAGCACTAAATCACTTATGCTTTGCATCTTGGCCTCGCTTGATAGATGGCAAGAACGCTCAATAAGATGACTCATAAGTAAGAAGACTAAATAGTACCTTTAATGACAAAAGCACTTGAAGCATTAGATTCATCACGCACATTATCAGAACTTAATCCCCGTATAGGTGAAAAGGTACAGATTGAAACACGTGCTCCCCGTGGTCGCTATTCTGTTCAGCTATTGGGGTACCGTGAGAACGGTAGCATGATGGTGTCTGCGCCAAAAAACTCTTCGGTTAATGCTGGCGCTCAAGTGACGGTTCGCCTCATGAGTGGCAACTTTATCTGTGCTTTTAGTGCCCGAATTTTAAAAATTCAGTCATCGCCTTTTGCATATTGGCATTTAGAATACCCGAAGAAAACTGAAATTCGTCGTATTCGAAGTCATACGCGTGTCCCTGTGAACTTATTAGTGTCTGTCGATGAGTATGAGCCTGATACAGGGCTTAGGCATGACTGGCCTATCAGTGCAATGTGTACCGATATAAGTATTAATGGCGCTTGTATTGATGCGGCACTACCTCTGGGCAAACAGGGGGATAAGTTATTTGTCACAACACGTTTTTCGGTGGCAGGTATCGATCAAGTTGTATTGACGCCAGTGCTAATCAGAAGTGTTCAGCCTGTTGAAGGGGGCGTTACCACGGTGGTAAGTCACGGGCTTGAGTTTTTAGATATGGATGATGATACACATTTGATCCTTGCTGGATTTGTATACCAGCAGTTTTTAATTGAAACCGGTAATTTGGAGATTTTAGGTGTTTAAACTTGGCCTTATAGTAAATCCTTTGGCGGGAGTAGGTGGCAGTGTTGCTCTAAAGGGAAGTGATGGCGAAGAGACAGCACAACAAGCTATCGCTTTAGGGGCTGAACCTAAAGCGGGCATGCGTACGCTTCAGGCACTAGAGGTTCTTCAAGGATTGGCGCTGGAGCTAATTACCTATCCTGCAGAGATGGGGGCTGATGTTGCTACTCAAGCGGGGTTTAAGCCGCGAGTTGTTGGTGACATAGAGAGTGGCCATACTTCAGCAGAGGATACGATCACTGCGGCAAAACTTTTGGTTGCGGAAGGTGTAGATATCATTCTGTTTGCGGGTGGTGATGGCACCGCTAGGAATATTTGCGAAGCGATTGCAGAGGAAGTACCTGTGTTAGGGGTTCCTGCAGGTGTGAAAATTCACTCGGGCGTTTACGCCGTTACACCGAAAGCAGCGGGTGAAATTATTGCTATGTTGGTTCGAGGCGAGCTAGTAACTCTAGGTGATCAAGAGGTTCGTGACATCGATGAGGTTGCTTTTAGGGAAGGGCGAGTGCGCGCTAAATATTACGGTGAGCTGCTTGTACCTCAAGAGCATCGTTATCTGCAGCATGTGAAAAACGGGGCTAAAGAATCTGAAGAGCTTGTTCTGGATGATATCGCGGCCGATATTATTGAGCGGATGGACCCGGATACGCTTTACGTGATGGGATCCGGTTCAACGGTTGCGGGGGTCATGGAACAGCTAGGGTTAGATAATACCTTGCTGGGCGTTGACCTTATTAAAGATAGCCAGTTGATAGCGTCAGATTGTACTGCACAGCAACTTTTAGATTTAACACAAGGTCATGATTGCCAATTAGTGATTACGTTAATTGGCGGTCAAGGCCATATCATCGGCCGTGGTAATCAGCAATTAAGTCCCGCTTTACTTAAGCGAATTGGTAAGAAAAATATCAATGTGATTGCCACAAAAACTAAGCTACAGGCGCTTGAAGGAAGGCCTTTAATTGTAGACAGTGGTGATCCAGAATTGAATAAACAGCTGTCGGGTGTGGTGCCAATTACCACAGGGTATCACGACTCGGTACTTTATCGTGTGGCTGACTATTAGTTTTTAGTACGGCCATTCTATTTTTATCTATACTGAAACTATCGCTATGTTGTAGGTGGTTTCAGTGTTTAGATCTCTACTGCTTTTTTACCTGTGGTTGCTTGCCCCCACGTGGATGCAAGACAGAACACCTGATAGCCAGCATTTCTATAGACGTTTTTTTACGGCGAAACATCGTGCAAAAAGAAGCAAGGCAAAACTGATTTGGATTGCGGTGTTCCTGCTTTTATTACTGTTTCCTTACCCTCCCTTTATCGTATCACTGCTGCTTTTTACCACCTTCATTACTTTCAGTTTGCTGGATGAGTCAAACTGACATTCTTTTGTCATATTAGCGCAGTAGAGTGCCCGTTTATTTTATATTTCAATGAACGAGGCTGTCCCATGAAAAAACTGATTGCTAGCGTTGTGGTAACAGGTGCGATGATCGCACTAACTGGTTGCCATACACATCAGATGAAACAAGAAGAAACTAAATCTGCCGCTGCAGCTCAGGTTAATAATGATGATCTTTACGAAGTCATGCATGAAGGTCGCTACTATGTTTTTGATGACTACAAAACCTACCAGTCATTTTTAACAGTGGGCGAGACCTCTTACCGTAAAGTATTTATCGCAGGCGGCCCACATGGTGAAACATTGGTGTATGGCTTAACGGGTAAAGATAAAAAGAAAACGTCCGGTATCGCTAGCATCGATATGTTCAATGGCAAGCTAGAAGCCGCTGATGAATTCTACGGTGAAATGCGTGGCGAAGATGGCCGTTTGTATGTTTTCAGTACCCTAGAAGATATGGAAGATGTTCGCCTTGTTGGTGAAGCACCTTACCGTTTCACACAAATCGCTGCGGGTCCTCAAGGCCAAACGGTTGTATTTGTACTGAACAAAAGCAACAAGAAAAAACAGCCTGTTGATTTGATTGCTAAGTTCAAATCAATGAATGGCATGAAGTAAGTCACTCCGTGATTAAAAGTCGCTCACCAAGCCCTGAGCGACTTTTCCCTCCTAGATTCATTTAAGCAAAAAAAGCCCGACAGGTGCCGGGCAAAAGTGATGTTGATGGTTGCTACTTATTTCTCAGGTATTAACGTCCTGAGGAACGTAGGTTCTGTACCGAGAACTTCTGTTCTGGGCTAAGTTTAGGGTCTAGCTGTCCTTTGAATTGGCCCGTTGTACAGTGGTTAGCTTGCAGATCTACCATTGAAAACGCATCATCAATGGACACACCGCTGCCTTTATTCGCCGCTAAGTGATGGTCTGGATGAGACTGACCAATGGTGAATATCTTCCATAGCTCGCCTTTACGGTCATAAGCGTTGGTACGAGGAATAGCGAATGTTTGCGCATCCATAAAGTGAACACGTTTTGAGAGAGGGTGGTTTGGATCAACCGGAGCTGATTCCACTTCGTACACTTTACGAACCTGCCAGCTTACATTCGGGAAACATTGGCCTTTACCCGTGAAGCTAACTACTTGATAGCCATCTTCATCCTTATGGGTATCAGGATCTAATGGTTCATCATTGTGGTTGTAGTAGGGCATTAGCATTTCGCGGGTACCTTTGTAGGTCCACTTCATATCACTAATACGGCCGTTATAACCCTCAAAGTCTTCGATCATCAGATCCGAACCTAGGAATGCATCGGTTGTCTGTCCACTTGATAGACGGCGTACACGGCGTTGAAAACCTAGATACAGGTAAGCGTTATCGCGTTTAAGGTCATCTTCGTAGCGGTGAATTAGAAGCTGAGTGTTCTTAACATCGAATGGCTCTAAAACCTGTACGTAGATACCACGGAACAGGTTTGATGGATTCGGTTCGATATCAGGCATAGGCTCCTGTTTTACGCGGTGCTTGTAGTTGAGGAAGTGGAAGTTGAACTTCAACATACGCTCCTCTTTTCCGGATGCCATATCACGGAACTTCCAATAGAACGGGTAGACCGCGCCTGTGTCACCCCAGTTATAGCCATACTTAAAGTTGAAGGCCATTTTCTCGCCAGCGCGAGGATCATCTAATGATGGTTCTTCTGGGAAGGGGCGACCTGCAACAAAGCCGTTAATTTCACCTGACTTTTCGCCAAGGCTGGTGGTGTTTAAGTTCTTACGTGTTGCTTCGACATAGCTCTCATGGAGATCGAAAGAGGTTGTTTCTCCAACGCGAATTTCATAATCACCGTTTTTGATAAACTTATACATCGCTGGATCAAGCGCATCTTTCACCGATTCAACATTACTTTTATTAATCGTCATACCGGGTTTTAAATTGGAAAACTCTTTAGCACCGTTTTTGTATGGGTAAAATGAATTTTCAACATCATCCAAAGTTGCAGCATGAACAGGCGCTACAAGCGCACCGGCCATCATCATACTTACTACTGTCTTTTTCATGTTTGTATCCTTTTTATTATCAATGCTTAGAAGCTATAGCGAACGGTGAATTGTATTTCGTCTTCTTGATTTGCTACGCCAATTGGGCCGTTTAGGAAGCGAGCGAGAGGTTCATATTGAGGAACACCGGCATTACCTGGAACGTTCGCGGATGCACTCCATGGAAACTTCTCATCGCCGCCAAATTTGACATTTAGACCAGCGTTAAACATCCAATGATTATCTGGCGTCCAAGAGATGCTTGGTGCGATAGCTGTCGCCTTGGCTGCAAAGTCATGTGCGAAAATGACTTGCGGGCTTAGGCGGTTGTTTTTGTACCAGCCTTTAAATAGGGCTGTAGCGATCCAGTTGTCTTCATCCATCGGCATATCGGCTTCGTGATCGAGAATATGCTCGCCGAAAAGCTGAGTTGAGATTAAGAACGCGCTTGAAGTACCCAGTGATGGGATAACAAGGTTCTTATCAAAACCTATGACATAACGCAGCATGTCGGTTTCGGCATTACCGTTAAGATCGCGTGGCTGTTCTTCGCCTTGTGTGTAGGCAACTTCCATGCGCCATACGGCATCCATGTCCATTGAATAATAATCAAGGGAGCCACCGAGTAGGGTTACACGAGGGAATTTGATATCGAACAAACCGTCACCTGCGGGTGTTGCAGGGTTAGGACCGCGCCAATGAATCGATGGCAGTTGTTGGCGATAGTGAAGGGCGTTAACAGAGAATGTAGTATCGCCATACACACCTTCCCACTTCGCACCGAATTGGGTGTTAGATAGATCCCAGCCTGGTTCTTGCACATCATGAATAACTGGAATTGTGCCAGCTAGTTTTGCTGAGAAGAAACAACCCGCATCAACCATGACATAGGATTGGCCACAGGTACCCATATTATGGGGGCGGAATTTGTCTACATTCCAGATTAGCTGGAAGTTAGAATCATCTAATACTTCGTTTGGTCCCATGCGCCATTCGGCGGTGAACATCCATTGTGGAATACGGATATCTTCTAACTCGTCGTAAATATTATGACGGGAATAGTCCACCGGGTTGATTACATCAAGTACACGGAATAGATCGGTTTTACCCCAAACAACTTGTTGTTTACCAAAGCTGAAGTTAAATACATCACCGTTGGCAAGTTGCTTATCTGCTGTAATATAAAACTCTCGGATGAAATCCAGACGATCATTAAACTCGGCAAACTTAGCGTCGTTTTCATCTTGATCCATATAACCGTCTAAGTTGTTACATATAGTCGGGTCATTTTCACATGGGAAAGGCGTTCCCGGTGTTAGCAATGCAGAAGATGAAACGGTCGAGTTATCGTGCCAGCTTTCACCTAAGTATTGCTGCTGAGCATCTTTACCAAATTCACTGCTATTTAGGTCATAAACACCGTCATAACTGCCGCGAAGAACACCATTGATACTGACATTGCTCCAGCTATCGGATTCTATCGATTTAGAAAACTCCGCTTGGGCGGTATTACGGAATTTGGACAACCCCTTTTTATCACGGAAGTAAGTCGCATTTTCCACAAAACCTGACCATTCTATCTCTCCTGCAGAGACTGTTGAGCCGTAACTCAATGTCAGTCCAGCAGCCACCCCAATGGCCAATGTGTTGAGGGTTGTTATTTTTTTTGTCATCTCTGAACCCCTTCAGGCTTTTTGTTTTTAAAGTACTTATCTTTGTAAAAACGAAACTATCCAGAGGTTAGGCGTGGATCACGCCGTCCTCATCTTGATAGGCTTTGCAAATAAACTTGGGTTTAAATACCAGTACCCAGCTCGGCACTAGAAGCATTGCCGCTGCACCGTTGAGAATAACCATGACGGTCAATAACAATGCCGCGTCGGATTGAAAGCGTAGGTCTGACAGAAGTACCCACATGACGATACCCGCGATCAATGTAATCGCAGTAAAGCTAATGGCTAATCCTGTTGTTCGTATGGCTTGGCGCACGGCTGCGCTTAGATCTTGGCGCGCGACCATTTCTGAACGAATGCGATCCATCATGTAAATAGAGTAATCGATGCCGACACCCACCCCAACGGCAATGATAGGCACTGTATTGATGTTGATACCCATCTGGGTGATACCCATGTAGGCATAGGTCAACGTGGTGGCAAAGAGCATTGCCATAAACATCATGGTTCCAGCGGCCAGAGACTGATAAAAGAACATCACCATGATAAAGATTAGGATGAATACCAATGGGAGTACCCATAAGTTAGTTTCATAGGCAGCTTCGTTCATCGCGGCTGTTACGCCAATCGTACCGCCAGCTAGGCGTATCTCTAGACCTTCTACTTTTCCTTTATTAGCAGTGATCCACTCTTTGGCTTGATGGATGGCACGGCGAATGGTTTCACCTTGGTGATCTTTGTAATAAAAAACCAAATTGGCGATACGCTCATCGGTATCTACAAATTCATTTAGAGCACCTGGTATTGGGCTGGACATCATGTAGGTAAACATTAATCCGCCAACATACATCTGATCGTTAGGTATCTGTGTCCAACGAGGGTCATCATTATGCAGGAGGCGGTTTACCTGTTTGACGAGATCGGGGATGCCTTTGGCTCCGCCAACTTCTGGGTCAAGCATCATGTGCTTTTCTAAATCGCTGAGTGCAGCCAAAACTTCTGGGCGTTTAATACCGCCTTTCTCCGAGGCTTCTGCCACGATGTAGAGCTCTTCTGATCCAGGAAAACTGTCATTAACGGCTTTTGAGGATAGGTTATAGTCATGGTCTTGATAGAGAATAGGGGAGCCGGGTTCTGATTCTCCGATGACTACTTTCGAGGAAAAATACCAACCACCGCAAAGCAGAAATGCGGCGACCCAAAGCGCATTCTTAGCCGCGCGGGGACCACTGATGAGCTCAGCGCAGGCAAAACCAACATTACGAAAAATGTTGTGCTTCACTTCGGTGTTTTTAGGTTTTGGTAGAATTGAAAGCAGTAAAGGCACCGCTAGCAATACGGTAATAATAATGCACAACGCCCATAACGAAGCGTAGTGGGCTAGCTTTGTATTTAGCGGGATAGAACCAATAGCAATCAGTAACAAACCAATCGCATCTGATACGACACCTAAACTGCCTGGACGAAAGAGGTTTTCAAAGGTGCTGCGTGCAGCCAGATGGTGGTCTGCATGCGTATTCAGCTCTTGATAGTAACGTTCAACAATCTGGATGCCATGGGACATTGCTCGGGCAGAGATTAGAAAGGGAATAACGAGCCCTAGTGGATCTAAGTTGTACCCAAAAAGGGAGATAATACCTATGCCCCAAATAGACGAAACAACCACCGCTGCGAGAGGGATCAGTACGCCATAGGCCTTGCGGAAATAGAAGATCAGTAGGGACAGCATGATCAGGGCGGTAAACAAGAATATTTCAATAATCTGATCTAGATATTGGTATGCCCAACCAACCAGCATTGGTTGGCCTGTCACATGAATCTTGACGCCAGCAATAGACTCGTCAGCCCGCATTTTTTGGATTTCGTTGAAGGTTTTAACATAATCTAATTGGCCTTCATTCAACTGGGCTTTGATAAGCGCCATTTTCATATCAGGTGAGACAAGTGGGCCGTAAACACGAGGGTCTGCAACGACGTCAGAACGCAGCTCTGCGAGCGCTTCTGAATTAATTTCACCACCTTGAGGATCGTAATACGCTTCTGAATTCACGTTTCCTTCAGGGGTCATCCACACTTTACGTGAGTTGCGATGGGTTACACTGGCAACCAAGTTATGGTTAATTCCCGGTAGGCTATCTACCGCCATGGTGATGCGGTGGATTTTTGAAAGGGCTTCATTGGTGAAGATGTCACCGTTTTCAACTTCTACACCCACAATGATGACGTTTGCACCTCCAAAAGACTCTTTTATCTCATTGTGAAGTTCAATATAGGTGTGTTCTTGCGGTAATAGATCTGCAAAATCAGAGTACATTTTTACGCTAGGAATCTGATAGGCGAAGAACAAAGTCACTAGCAGTATCAGACTAAGAATTAACTTCGGACGAGCAAACACTGCTTCATCTAGGTTATGAAGAAGGTGTGTGGCCTTATGGGCCTGTGCGGACTTCTTATCCATGACGGAGGCCTCTTATTTTTGGCTAACTTGTGAATTATGAGTGGGAGCGATATCTAAGGTGTAAAGCGATCCAGAACCCCCAGCTAAAAGAAGTTTTCCGTCACTTATTTGCTGCGCTCCACGAAGGTAAACAGGCTTGCCGTTCGTTGGTAAACGTTTCCAATCTAAGCCGGTGTATTCAAGAACGGTGCCGTGGTCGCCAAACGCAAAGAGCTTCTTGTCTGTTTGGTAGAAACCATAAAGTGGTGATTCTGTTGGGGTTTGCTGCTGTGTCCAATTTAGGCCATCGGTTGTATGTAAAATTTGACCGCTAAGTCCAGCGACCCAACCTTTCTTTGCTGATTGGAAATATGCCCCCTGAGTGTAAAAGTCATTGGGTAAATATTCAGCAGGGTTCCAAGATGCGCCGGCATCATCGCTACGACTGAAAAGTCCGAACTCACCGGTAATCACCGCAGTCGATTGATCGATAAATTGAATGCCCGTTAGCATGGCATCTTCGTTAAGGGTGTTTTCAGACCAGGTTTGTCCACGATCTTTAGAGTGGATAATGGTCGAAAAGCTTCCGACTACCCAGATGCTGTTATCTGGAGCACAAGTGAGGTCGAGTACGTCTTCACGAGTGGGTAATTGAAAGGGTGTCCAGTTGATGCCGTTATCGCTACTATGCCAAACTTTTTTATCCATACTTAACGCGACAAAGCTTTGGTCCGGGCACGTGGCGATGTCAATTAGACTCGCATTGGTTGCAAGGCTCTGGCGAGTCCATTCCAGTGATGTAATAGGGCTTGTTAGGACTAACCCATCATTACCAACCACGGTAATCACTTCGCTATTGGCTGATATATTTTGAAAATGATCTGTGCGGCGGACAGATTTAGCTTTTTCTTGTTCAACCCCTTCAAGGTTAAGTGGGGCTTCGCAACCGGTTAAGGCAACTCCTAGCATAGAAATAAGGAGGCCGGGTTTAACCGTGAGTGCGATGATCTTGTTTGTTGTTATAGATGTCATCGTCAACGTCTCTATTTATAATTTGTTATGTTTGTATCTATTCCACTGAGTCTCTGAATTTAGGTTACAAAGGACTTTCGCTGAGCTCACTTTTACGCGTGCAACTGAGCGGTTATCCAGCAACCTAAGCTGTTTATCGAGACGAGCTTCATCAGCGTGAACATCGACACGCTTCAAGTTTTTAACTACGTGGTTACTCAGGAGTAGAGGGTGACCTCCTTTTCCTGAAAAACTCGGTTTTGCTGCCTTATTACCCTTTAGGGCTAGTCGTAATTGGTGCAAAATTTTGGTGGAAGGTACTGGGCTATCAAGTGGTACGAGCAGGGTATGACCACTATTGAAACCGCTAAGTGCATTCACTAAGGTGCTAAAAGAACCGTTTTCTGGGGTAGGGTTGTGTTTTTGCAAAGTGCCGGTTGCTTTCGCCAGTAATCTACGTGGACGGAACCCTGTCGCTAATATAATCCGTTGATAACCCGCTTTGCGTAGTTGCAATATCTGATATTCAAGCCAGCTATAACCGATGCCGTTGGTTGTTATTTGACGCAGCCCTTTATGAATACGACCGCTGCGACTTGAGCGCCCTCCAGCAAGAATAATTGCAGTACTCATGCTGCCGTCCCTGTTAATTGAAGCTGACGTAACTGCAACAGTTCAGCCATGCAACTTACCGCGACTGCCATCGGCTCTTTGCCCATGTCAGGTAAGCCAATAGGCATGTGGATGTGGCTATCATCTATCCCTTCATCATCGAGGCGATGACGGAATCTTGCGGCTTTGGTTTTGCTGCCTATGACCCCCAGATATCCTAAATCCCACTCACTCATTTGCGCGAGCAGTTGATAATCCAGTTTATGGCTATGCGTCATGATTAGGACGGTTGTGTTTTCATCCGCCTGATCAACGGCTTCAGGGAGAGCAGAAGTACGGACTCTTATCTCAGGTGAAAACGCTTCTGGATCCGCCCATTGCGGGCGACCATCAAAAACCGACACGCGATAATCTAGCGTTGTGGCTAAAGGAGCTAGACAGCGTGCGATATGACCCGCGCCGAAAATCCATAGTTGGGGGGCGTGTTTAGCTCTCCGAATCCAATTGCTTGATCCCGATGTCATATAGCGTTCGGCTGAACTTTTAACCAAGTGAGGTTTCCAGTTACTGGTATCGCCAAGTGCTTGTTGGTTGACGGTAAAACCACCGCATAGGGTTAGATAGTTTTCAGCATTCACTTGATAGATACGATGCGAGTGGTCATTCATCAGTGTGGATAGTGATCTAGGTAGCATCACCAGATGCGCTTCCACACGCCCACCGCAGCATTGGTCTGTATGGCAACCCAATCCATGATCGATCTGCATTGTGGGAGCAGGGGGCAATTGACCAGTTTCCTGTAAACGCCACCATGCCATCTGACCTGCTTGCATTAGCTTCCATTCCAGATTGCCACCACCAACTGAGCCGACCCATCTGCCATTGCTCAGTAACAGCATAGAGTCACCGGCACGGGTAGGAGCAGAGCCTTTCACATTGGTGATTATTGCTTCCAAAACCGGATAGGCTTGCGCACTGTCGGGTTGTTGGAAAGGCAGCAATTGTTCTGCATTCTGGTTCATAACGATCTCCTCAAGGTTTTTCGCTACGCTTTGAATGAAAGGGTGGGCAGTAACGGCCCACCCAGATCACTTAGGCGAAGTTAAGACCATTTTCTTTGATCGCTTTAAGCACTTTTTCAGGCGTGATAGGTGCTTCTTTGAACTGAATGCCCAGCGCGTTATACACCGCATTAGCGATAGCGCCGACAGGGCTAGTTAGACCTGCTTCACCAACGCTTTTGGCACCGTAAGGGCCATGAGGGTCAGGATCTTCGACCAAAATAACTTTCATTTTTGGCATATCCGAAGAGCCGTACATTTTATAGTCGGTGAAACTACTATTGACCGCGCGGCCTTGCTCGTCGTAGTAGATCTCTTCGGTCAGCGCCATCCCGATACCTTGTTGTGCACCACCTACCATCTGACCTTCGGCCATTGCAGGGTGTAATGTACGACCAATATCATGGGTGTGAACCAGCTCAAGAAGTTCGATCTCACCGGTTTCCGTATCGATCTCTAGTTCTACGAAACAGGCACCAAACGGAGGAGAGTTGTGTTTGGCAAAGTGGCTAGAAAATCCAAAAATCTGGCCCGGGGCACCTTCAGGTTCTCCCGTTTCTGGGTCCATGTAGTTATAGACACCCAAGCGGCAGATTTCAGCGGTAGTAATGCTGTTTTCAGGGTTATGCTTGGCAAAGATTGTTTTACCACCGAACTCGAGGTTTTCAACCGCGGTATCTAGGTGCTTACTGGCACGTTCAAGCAGCTGTTTCTTAATGTCGTCGCACGCTTCTAGAATTGAATTACCGCCGACATAAGTGGTACGGCTAGCATGTGAGCCAATATCAAAACCGTTGGCATCGGAATCACCCGTTTTAAGGGTCACTTCATTCATATCTAAGCCCAATGCTTCGGCTGCAATTTGATGAAGTACAGTGTGTGAACCTTGCCCTAAGTCTGAACATGCGGTTGCGACAACAGCACTACCATCTTCATTCATCATGACGGTAGTTACTGTATGCTCAAGCAGCATTGGCATTGCACCTGAGGTATGGTTCATTACTGAAACACCAACCCCACGGCGTTTGGTACCAGTCTGGTTTTTGAATTCAGCTAGTTTCTTGTTCCATTCAATTGCTTCCGCGCCCTGTTTAAGACATTCGGACAACTGGCAAGAAGGGTATTTAACACCAAAGCACCAGCCGTCATCACCGACACCTTTATGCCAGTTGAGACGCCACTGCACAGGATCAAGATCGAGTTGAGTTAGTGCTCGGTCAATTAACTGCTCTAGAACAAAGTTAGTCTGCGGGTTACCGTAGCCTCGGTAAGCACCAGCAGGCGCCTGGTTTGAGAAGTAGGATTCACCTTGGTAGCCCAACGCGCCAAACTTGTACATGCCGCTTAGCCATGCACCTGTGGTAAATGGTACGCCAGAGGCGTGTGTAAAATAGGCCCCAGTATTTGCTTTAAAGCGTGCCTGACAGGCAACTGGTGTTCCATCTTTTTTAAAGCCTAGGCGCATCCAATAGTCACCTGCATGGCGACTTTCAGAGATGATCCAGTCTTCTTCACGTAGCGTTTGTACTTTAACTGGGCGGCCGGGTACTGCCATCGCTAATGCGCAGGTTTCAGGTTCGGCAATAATTCCAAGACGTGCACCAAATCCACCACCGATCGTTGTACTATGAATCTTAACCATCGACATCGGCATATTAAAAAGGCGAGCAATTTTTTGGTGTGTGATCTTTGGCATCTGACCACTGCTCCAGCAGTTGAGGCGGCCACGGCCATCAACTTGAGCGATATAAGCGTGCGGTTCCATCTGACACTGTTTCTGTTTGTTAACGTAGAAATCATCTTCCACGATGATGTCTGCTTCCTTCATCGCTTCATCAGCATCACCCCAGCCGTAGCTATTGCCGGGGAACATCGCTTCAGGTAGCTGAAACGCCATATTGTTGGCTTTGTCAGGATGTAGTTGGTGAGTGCCGGTTTTCTCGGCTTCACTTGGGGTCATAAATACTTGAAGTGGTTCGTATTCTACAATCACCTTTGCAGCGGCACGCTCTGCTATCTCCTCGGAGATAGCGATTACGCCGCAAATTGCATCGCCCTGATGACGAACATGGTCGGTGAAAATGCTCTGATCCTTCAGATCGCCCAATAGATGGCCCACTTTGTCCGACACCATCTCGTCGCAGGCTCCGGTGTTGTACGTGGTCTGAGTGACATCCTCCGGCCCTAGAACTTTTACAACTCCCGGGATTTTTAGCGCTTCGCTGAAGTCCAACTTGATTACTTTGGCGTGGGCAAATTCCATACAGCGAACTATCTTTCCGTATAGCATGCCCTGCATCTTTAGGTCTGCTGCGTAGATCGGTTGGCCGGTTACTTTTTCGTAGGCATCGACTTTCGGTACACTTTTACCGATTACTGAAAACTGGCTCATGAGTTTGCCCCCGCTTTTAATTCAACTGCGTTATCCCACTGCGTATCTGATTCTGGAAAGCTCTGTGCGGCTTGCTGAACCGCTTTTACGATGCTGTCATAGCCGGTGCAACGACAGATATTGCCTTCCAGTTCTTTTCGAATCTCTTCTTCAGACGGGTTTGGGTTTTTGCGAAGTAAGCTGGTGCTTTTAACGACCATTCCTGGGGTGCAGTAACCGCACTGAACGGCAGTTTGATCGATAAATGCTTGCTGAACTGCATTTAAGCCATTACTAGCAAGGCCCGCGGCTGTGGTGATCGAACGACCATTAAGCGTTGAAGCGAGTGCCATACAGGAACATAAACTTTCCTGGTCATCGATAATGACTGAACAAGCACCACACTCTCCGGTACCGCAGCCATATTTAGTGTCAGTAAAACCGAGTTGTTCACGTAAAGTGTCAAGCAGTGTCTGGTGAACAGGCACCGTAATGTTAAGGGCGATACCGTTAACGGTTAATTCAATAGCGCGTTCTTTCATCTCTCATATCCCCTTAGTTGGCAGCGGTAGCCGCTTGTTCGATTAAGCGCTTGATGACGACGCCGGAGACCATTAAGCGGTATTCAGCAGTCGAACGTTTGTCATCAATAGGGGATATTTCCGTTGGAACCATATCGGCAACATGAGCGAGTAATTCAGGCGTGATCTCTTCGTTCTGTAAGAGCTTTTCAGTTTTGGGTAAACGTAGTGTTGTAGGTCCAACACAGCCCATCGCAATCCGCGCGGACTTACATACATTTCCATCCATATCTAAACGTACAGAACCATTGAGTTTCGCGAGATCTTCGTTAACACGCGTCATACGGTGGAAAGCTGATCCAGTTGCCGATTGAGGAGCATCGACAATGATCTCAATTGCTAGCTCGCTAGGCTTGCGAGCATTTTGGTTGTAGCCGGTCCAGAAGTCTTCAATGGCTACTTCACGTTTGCCTTCTGTACTCTGCAGAACGATGCGAGCACCTAACGCTAGCAGCGCACAGCTACAGTCACCGGCAGGGGAACCACGTAATACATTGCCTGCTAGTGTCGCTGCGGTGCGAATCTGAGGGGTAGCGAACACATTTGCTGCTTGCCATAGGGCTGGATAATGCTGCTTTACATCTGCGTTATCTAAGATCTGTGAAACAGTCGCTTTTGCACCAATGTGCAAACCGCTGTTGGGATCAAAATCGATGTAATCTAATCCATCTAATTCTGAAACTGAGATAAGAATCTCAGATTCATAGTTCATTTTCATAGCCACAATAAGATCAGTTCCGCCGGCAAGAATAGCTGCGCGCTCCTGATAATGGGCTAGTAGATTTACCGCTTCTGAAGTGCTGTTTGGCACTAACAGATCAAAGTTCGGCAAAATACGACTACTCATAGAACAACCTACCTTACTTGTTATTGTGTTTATTTCAGGTAACAAAAGATTGAAACTGGTAGTGGGTACATACAGTTTTCTAGCTTAAAGAAACGCGACTCAGCGCTGTCCTAAAGTGCATAAAAAACCGAGCTGGTAACCTCACTTTTTACACTTCAGCGTTATTGTTTTTTTTAAAACGCCAAGCGTAATTACCGATTCACTCGTGGTTTTTTCTATCGCAAGCAGGGTGCCAACTTTGTAAATACTTTATTTATCAATAGGTTATGTGTTTTTGGCTTTTTTGGTAGATGCATTTGTTATTAAATGATCACTTTTGTGAATATGGAAAAAGTGATCATTTAATAACCCTTGAATTTTCAATTGATAATTATTAATTTCCGTAATAGGGTGTGGTTATTGATCGGACATATGCAGTAGTAAGGGTGCTTGTGCATATTGTTTGAAACAGTGCTTTTAAATCAGTTAATTCATGATGAAAAAGCGACAATAATAAATATAAGAAACACCCCAGTGAGTGATAGTTACTATGTCTTTGTCCCAGGCACTTAATAATAATAAGCCGTGGTCTGACTACAGTGATCTGATCGAAAGGATTCAATTTGATCGTGAAACCGGCCATATTTGGTTAGATGAAAGCCAGATGCTGTTGCTTGATGCAACGGTATTTAGTGATATGCGTAAAGTGATGGTCGAAACATTGGGCATGAATGGTGCCCGAGCTGTTCTAACGCGTATCGGCTATCTTGGTGGTTATAAGATGGCAGATCTAGCACGTAAAATGCATCCGACCAAACCCGATTCAGAGGCGTTTGTAATTGGCCCTCAGCTAACGATGATTACGGGAATGGCAGCAGTAAATTTAGTCAATCTTGATATGGATATAGAGTCAGGACGATTTCATGGTGAGTTTGAAATTTTAAGCAGCTATGAATCGGATTCTTTCATTAAAGAATTTGGTCATAGTGATGATCCCGTCTGTTGGCACTTAGTTGGTTTTGCAAGCGGGTATAGTTCTCATTTTATGGGGCGTGAGATTGTCTATCGTGAGCTCGAGTGTAGAGCGACGCATGATGATCATCGTTGCGTTATTGTTGGGAAACCTGCTGAAGAATGGCCCGATTATCAGAAGGATGCTAATTACTTTGAGCCATTAAATATTCGTGAAGAGATGCTAGACCTGCAGGACCGCATCGCTGGCTTAAAGCAAACAATCGAATCAGAGCAAGACTCTGCCATCTCATGTGGCACTATCGGCGCCTCGGAGCGTTTTAAGCACGCCTGGAAGATGATGGAGAAAGCCGCAGAGAGCCAAGTTACTGTTTTGATCTTAGGTGAAACTGGGGTTGGTAAGGAGATGTTTGCGCGGGGATTGCACCGTTGTAGTGAACGATCCGAAAAGCCCTTTGTGGCGATCAATTGTGCCGCTATACCTGCAAGTTTAATTGAATCTGAGCTTTTTGGCGTCGAAGCTGAAGCGTACACCGGTGCAAATAGTTCACGACCAGGGCATTTCGAACGGGCTGATGGCGGTACTCTGTTTCTTGATGAGGTAGGGGAGTTATCGTTACAAGCTCAAGCTTCTTTACTGCGTGTGTTGCAAGAATCTGAAGTGGTGCGAGTAGGCGGGGGAGAAGTTCGTAAGGTCGACACTCGCTTAGTTGCAGCAACCAATGAAGATTTGGAAACCGCCGTGTCTGAAGGGCGCTTTCGTGCAGATCTTTATTATCGATTAAATATCTATCCGGTCACGATTCCGCCGTTACGAGAGCGTTCCGAAGATATCCCGTTACTTGCGGATCACTTTTTGAAGAAATACAGCGCTCAATATGGCAAGCGTGTGAAAGGTGTCTCAGATAAAGCAATGCTGATGCTGAATTACCATCAATGGCCAGGCAATGTACGCGAATTAGAAAACATGATCGAACGCGGCGTTATTTTGGTTGATAACGGTGGCTTTGTCGGCGTACCCCATCTTTTTGCTAGTTCCGATGTTCCGCCTAGCGCGTTGGCCCGAGAGCAGAACAGGGAGCGGCAGCGTAAGGTTGCTAATAGCATTAGTAATGAAGACTGGGCTAATGATCTGGTTGAATCCGGCATTGGAATGGAAGCAGTGGAGTCGGCATTAATCAATAAGGCAATGTGCAAGGCCAATGGTAACGTGGCACGCGCTGCCCGGTTGCTAGGCTTGTCTCGACCTGCGCTTGCCTATCGTTTAAAGCGTAGTACCGATTTAGTAGAGTAAAATAGTCAAAATTGTAGAGATAAAAAAACCGGGTGAAGGGGCCCGGTTTTTTTATGGATGATTAGCGCTTATCCAATGTTAACTTCTTCTCGCGTGCGCGTCATACTATCGATAATAGAGTAGATTATGTTTTCACATGGGTTGATAAGGTCATCGATGTTGCTGACACCCATGCCGCCTAAGCCGTTACTGAACTCTTCAGGAACCGCAGCATCGCCAATCCAAGGGTAGCCTACCCTAACTAAAGGTATGCCAAGTTTATTGATGATCGCTGCATCTGTTTGCCCGCTTAGCATAGCTGCGCCGGGATAGGCTTTGCCTTCTTGGTGCTCCCATGCAGCAAGAGCTGATTGTACAACCCAGTGTTCTTTTGGTGTTGCTGAGCCAGGGCATGAGCCATACATCTCCCATTCCGCTTCAATGTCTGGATTGCGCGCCAGTATATCGTTCATTGCATTATCGAATTGTAGCTTTACGTTTGCGGTTGTTTGGTAAGGGTTGCAACGCATATCAATAAATAGTTCTGTGGAGGCCGCTGGAAATGCTGGACGATTCGGCCAGCCAGACTGTACCGCTGCGATCCACCCTTCAGGTGCTATCTGTTCAGTTGTATTGTTGATTGTGAATTGGGGCAGCCAGGTTTCAAGTTCCTGTATCAATGTAGCAGCGGGCACTATAGAACTGCGAAACCCTGGGGTGCCTCTAGGAATGCCTGAATAACCTAGGTCTCCTTTGACTCTCACTTTGAACCAGCACATGCCGGGGTGTTCATGATATACCTCGTACCAGGGTTTAAGGATGATGCCGAAGTCAGCTGTTACACCGTGGGTAAGCATAAAACTGGCCCCAGTGGACATGCCGTAGTTGTTGCGTTCGGGAACGACCGATGGCATGCCGCCGCCCGCAAAGGCGAGGACGATATTTCCTTTAAGTGGGATTCCTGCGTCTACAACTGCATTTACAGCTTCCGCTAAGGTGGCCACCATCGCTTTTGGGTTGGACGCACCAAGGCCAATGACTAAGTCATCCCGCAGAATTCCTTCAGGTTTCATATCATCGCGAAGGTGATCTCCTACCATGGGAAGATCCGCTTCAGAGCCCTCTAAATGGGTATCAATCGGTGCATAAAGAAGCATTGTTGCGCCTTCTCCTGATCCCTTTAATTCTCCGATCGCATTACCACTGCTCTCATTTACCGTTTGGTAACGTGAAGACAATCCCATGTTTTTCATGTGATTGGTCATGAATTCGCTGGCTTCTTTTTCAGCCCCCGTAGGGCTGTGGATATTGACAAGATCTAGATTGAGTTGTCGAAGTCTTTCTTTCTGAATGCTTGCGCATGCTTGTTTAAACCACTGTTCGCGTTCGCCGGTCAATTTATGTGAGTCGTTCATACAGAATCCTGGTTTGTTATTTTTATAGAAAGGGGGTTAAAGCGTTTTACTTTGTAGTTTGTCTGAGAAATCGATCAAACTATGATCCGCATACATCGGTGCAATTATTTGGATGCCCATGGGTAAATTATTCTCTCCTAGGGCAATGGGGTAGGTCAGGCAAGGGTTACCCAGGTAGGTCCATATGCGGTTAAAAACGGGGTCGCCCGTTGCGTGAACACCTTTTGGTGCTTCGCCGGGAGTCGCTGGCGTGACGAAATAGTCATACTGCAAAAAGAGTTGCTGTAGCTTATATTGGCAGCGCGCTAATAGATGGCGGCATTCCACTTCTCGTTCCGGCGTTACTTGCTGGCCATGTGTAACCAAGCTAAGTATGTGATCACTCATCTGGTTCTTTGCATGGCTGGCCTCGTGGGCCAAGCATCGCGAGGCTTCGCTTGCCATTATGTCAAACTGGGCAGAGGCTAAATCATAGAAATCAGGGCCGAGTTCGTACTCTTCGGTTTGATAGCCTGCTTGCCTAATTTTATCGGCATAATCTGCAAATGCCGTTTGCATTTCTGGCGTTGCTTCTGACCAGAAAGGTGTTTTGCAGATAGCGATGGTGGGATTTTTTTTAGCATCGCTAATGTGTAGATGCGGCGCTAATGTCGTTAACAGGATGCGTTGATCGCCAATCGTTCGTGAAAAAGTGCCGATGGTATCTAATGATGGCGATAGTGATTTCGTACCAGCGTAAGGGATTGTGCCAAATGAAGGCTTCATAGCAACAATGCCGTTAAAGCTACCTGGCCTTATCATTGAACCGACTGTTTGTGTGCCTAAAGCGAAAGGAACATGGTAATCGGCAACGGCTGCAGCTGAACCGCTGGATGAGCCTCCCGGTGTGTGGTCTAAGTTTCGTGGGTTTTTTGTTGGTCCGGGTGAATAATAGGCAAACTCAGTCGAGACTGTTTTTCCTAGAATAACGGCTCCTGCTTTTTTAAGTATATTTACGCAAACGGCATCAGCGTTGGGAGTATGGTCTTTATAAATATTAGATCCATACGTGGTTGTAAGATCTGCAGTATCAATAAGATCTTTAATCGCAACTGGAACCCCATGTAAGGGGGACTTTCGGTGCTTGGCTTGATCACATGCTTTCGCTTGATCAATGGCCCATTGCTTATTTACTTCCGTCCAAGCTTCTACGTCAGAATCTCTACTCTCAATTTGTTTTAAGCAATCTAAGACCAGCTCTTCTGAGCTTAATCTTCCAGATGCCATCGCGATGATGGATTCAGCCACGGATAGTTCATTATTTTTATTCATATTGAAAGTCTATTGATTTTTTATTTTAGATCAATACTTATTAATTAATAATTATGGATATGTCAAATTTGAACAAGTTTGATCATGTAATAAAAATTAATGGATAGGATTTTCTTACATAAGAAAATATCAATATAAACAGCGGCTTGTGTTCTCTGTGGCCCATAAACAGTGAATCTAAGCCCCACATCTACGACTTTTTTACTGCTCATAATTATTAATTAAGGCTTGACTTTGCATTTTCTGAAGCGATACTAAATGGAAATTCGATTGAAATTCAATTTAAGATCGTGATGTTGAGCTTCGATAGTATTTATAAAACCTAATTACAAGAACAAAAAAGGTGGAAGTAGTGAGAGAGATGAACCGACTAGTGCGTTGGGGCATTGGTGTGACTCCTTGGCTCGTAATTGCAGGACTCTTATACGTAGGCTTGTTCGTAAAACCTAAGCCTATTGGCAGTACGGTTATACCGACAGCGATAGAAGCACGTGATCGTTTCTATGGTATGGCGTCTGTAAATTCGGCGCTTTGGGCTGTTGGAGCGGACGGCAAAATTGTTCGTAGTAATGATGAAGGTGTGAGTTGGAGCGTACAGAGCGTGCCAACTTCATCTCATCTGCAAGATATCGCTGTATGGGATGAGAAGAGGGCGGTTGTCGTCGGCAATGATGGGATTGCTCTTTTTACTCAGGATGGCGGTCAATCTTGGCACCAGTCGGACACTCCTGTGAACGATGTGGTTAATAAATTAATAGATGTCAAAGCGTTTGAGCAAGGTGAGGCTTGGGCTGTCGGTGCATTTGGTACGTTAATTGTTAGCCATGATTATGGTGAAAGCTGGGTTTACGCTCGTGAGCCTGAAGATTTTATCCTCAATGAAATAGTTAAACGTGCTGATGGCGGTTTAGTTGCCGTTGGTGAGTTTGGCAGCATTCTTATTTCCGAAAACAACGGTGCAGATTGGCAATCAGTTGCGGCGCCCGTTGAATCTAGCCTGATGGCCATCGACTTTCAAAATGAAAGTGTGGGCATCGCCGCAGGTCTAGAAGGTGTTCTCTTGAAAACTGTTGATGGTGGTTTTACTTGGGCCCGTGTCGGTAATGCTCTGGCGTTTCCTAAAGCTGAAACGAATCCTGGTATTGGATTCGCAAGCAGCTGGAAGGATGTAACCACTGAGCATATTTTTTCCATTGTATGGCATTCAGAACTTAACCGCTGGTTTGGGGTAGGAACCAAAGGCCTTTGGCTGGAAGCAGACCCAACAGGTGTCGCTTGGCAGGCAGGTCGTTTAGCCCCTAAAGACTTGGCGTGGCACTCCTCAATTTCAAAAGTAAAAGACGGTGTTGTGTTGGCTGGGAAAAACCTAGGTCATTGGTCTGAAGATCATCAATGGTTAGTTTTTCAAGGGCAGTGATGTCCGTTAGCTATTCAGAATAATAAAAATAAATCAGGGTATTAGTAATGAGTAGAAATGTAGCCAGTTGGCTGATTCGTTTCCGCGTTTGGGTAGTGGGTGTGATTGTTCTGATCACCCTAGCACTGAGTTACTCAGCATTTAACATTGAGGTGAAAACGGTATTTCAGGATCTGTTACCGAGCGATCATGAATATGTAAAAACACACAACAAGTTTAAAGATACGTTTGGCGGCTCTAACCTTGTCACAATTATGGTGGAATCTGAGACGGGTGATATCTTTCAGCCGCATGTATTAGGGGCTGTAGATCAGATCACACGAGAGTTGCAAAAAGTCTCGGCGGTAAACCCGTTTCAAATTGTCTCCTTAGCTTCGAAGAAGTTAAAAGAAGTTAAAGCATCCACATCGGGTATAGAAACGAAACCATTGATGTGGCCTGAACTGCCTGAAACTGAGGCTGAACTTAATGAGCTACGTGAAAAAGTATTACGAAACTCATTAGTCTACGGACCCTATGTTTCGGGAGACCTGTCTTCGACGTTAATCACCGTTGATTTCATTGATCGTTTACTCGATTACGAAACGGCATTTACCGAAATTTCATCTTTAGTTTCTGCCATCGATGTGCCTGGAGTGAAGGTGCGGGTTGTCGGTGATCCTATGCTGTATGGCTGGGTGAACTTCTATCTGCCTGAGACCCTCAATCTTGTGTTAATGGCAGGCTTGATCTTGGTCTTGATGCTGTTCGTTATCAACCGGACTTGGCGTGGGACTATCCTGCCTTTGATCTCTGGTTTTGTCAGTGCGATTTGGGCATTGGGGATTTCGAATTTAATTGGTATCCACTTTGATCCGTTAGTCATTGTAATTGCGATGCTGATTACCGCACGTGCTGTTTCCCACTCTGTTCAGATCATCACGCGCTTTAATGAAGAAGTTGAAAAGATAGAGAGTGGAAGTGAGTCGGTGAGCTTTGCCGCTAACGCTACATTATCTGAGTTGCTGAGGCCGGGGATTTTAGGGATAGCAACAGATGCTTGTTGTGTTGCCGTTGTTGCGTTGAGTCCAATTCCGTTACTTCAAAAGTTGGCGTTGCTGGCGATGGTGTGGGTATCTACTGTTGCGATTAGCTCAATTGTATTGACGCCTGTTCTACTCTCTTGGGTTAAGCATCCGCGTGGCTATGCTCATCCAATTAACGTTAGTTGGTTAATCCATCGTCTGCTCGATCTATGTCATTACGTGTCAGTTTCTAAAATGCGTTATGTCATGGCGGGCTGGACAGTCATTGTTTTCTTGGTATGCGGTTACTTTGCTTTAGGGCTTAAAGTAGGTGATGCAAACCCAGGCTCACCCATTCTGTGGCCTGAATCAAAATACAACCAAGATTCAGCTGCCATCAATAGTAAGTTTCAAGGCGCTGACCGCATGTTTATTGTGGTGGGTGAAGACACGCCTGATCTAGCGAAAACACCCGAAGTTCTGCAAAGCCTGCAACAGTTTCAGCGTTTTATGGAAGTACAACCTGAGGTTGGTGGCACTTTATCTATAAGCGATGTTTTGCCTTCGGTTAATAGAACCTTGCGCGAGGGTAACCCACGATATGAGGAGTTAGGCTCTTCACAAGATATCAACGGTGAGCTGCTTTATATGTTTGAAGCAGGTGCAGAACCCGGCGATATGGATCGTTTCGTTGATACGGATCGGGGTAATGCCTCTGTTACGTTGTTTTTTCGTGATCGACAGGGTGAGACGATTCGTACTGCGGTTGCACGTATTAAGGAATTTATTGATCAGAACCCTTTAGCCAATGGTGAGTATCAGCTAGCAGGCGGACTGATTGGGGTTATTGCCGCAGTTAATGAAGTGATTCTATCTGGGCAGCTACAGTCGATAGCTCTGGCATTACTGATACTTGTTGTCCTTTGTACAGTCGTGTACCGATCCTCTATGGCAGGGATGTTTTTCATGGTCCCGGTGGTGTTATCAAACACAGTGACGTTTAGCTTTATGTCTTATATGGGAATAGGCATGAACATAAACACGGTACCGGTGGCTGCATTGGGTATCGGGTTAGGAGTGGACTATGCCCTGTATATCGTTGACCGAATAAAGCAAGAGCTACAGAACGGTCTCGACGATAGGAGTGCCATTGAACGTGCACTACACAGTGCGGGTAAAGGGGTAGTTATCACTGCTTTTGTTCTCATTGTTTCTGTTCTTCTTGTGTATCAAAGCTCGCTTAAATTCCAAGCAGAGATGGGTCTTTTAGTCGCTTTATGGCTAACCGTATCCGCTTTCACTGCGTTGTTCGTAATGCCTGCTCTGGTTTACATCTTCAAACCTGCATTCATCTATGGGGACACTAATTCGAGTGTACCTGTTTCAAGAAAGACCGCTGAGGTGATAAATGACTAATAAGAAAAATTACAGTTCATTATCAATTGCGTTTGCCGTAGCCGCGGGGACATTGTCCACGCAGGTAAATGCTGTTGATTTGGGTCCGGTGCAGATTGACGGTTATATCCGTCAACAGATGTCCATGAATTTGGAAGACACCGTTGGGCCTGCTGGGAGAATGGATGGTAAAGGCCGCTTGTCGATGAACCGCACAACGTTACAGTTGGAGTGGAGCGCAGACTTGCCTAAAGATATTTTGTTTAAAGGTGTTGCTAGGAAAAGCTGGGAGCAGCGCACGAACTTTATGAAAGATCTGGAGAATGCCTCCAGCCCTGGTGGTGCTTTTGGTGCTGAGAACTCTCGCGAATATTATGAGGATTCAGAAATTCGCGAAGCCTATTTAGAGATCCCTGTGGGTGAGCGGGTATTGCTAAGCTTAGGTAAGCAGCAAGTGGCATGGGGAGAAAGTGATTTCTTCCAAGCGATGGATATGGTGCATGGTTTTAATTATACCTGGCGTTCTTTCCTTGAACCTGCAAATGAAGATCTGCGCAAGCCGCTTATTATGGCGAACGCAGTAATTGACTTCCCTGAAGTAGATGGTCAGATGCAGTTACTCTATCGCCCGGGTTGGGATAGCGAAGGTCAGATCGGCAATAGTTATGATATTGAGGGCGGTCGCTGGGCGAGCGCTCCCTATAAAGGAGTTCATTTCCCCGGTGCCACGCCTTATGCATATGACCATCCGGAAGGAAATGAAGACGATGCTACGTACGGCTTGCGCTGGAATGGTACGTGGAATGATCTAGGGTACTCCTTTGCCTATTTAAGAACATTTAATCCAGACCCGGTAATGAATCCAAATCCCGCATTTGCCAATGTAACGCCTTATAAAGGTGGTTATACCAGCAATACGGCGACAACCTTTGGTGAGGTGATTTTCCCAACGATTGATGTGTTTGGTTTTACGTTGAATGGTTATTCCGAGCCGGGTGACTTTGTATGGAGCACTGAGTTTGCGTACATAAAAGATGCGCCTTTCAACGTTGGTGATTCAACGGGTGCTTTTACACCGGGTAATTGTCAGACCGTACTTGATGGATTCTGTGGTATCGAGGAAAGCGATGTTCTACGCACGATGTTCCGTATCGATAAGAACTTGGCTTTCACACAAGATCTACTGGGTACAGAAAAACCTGCATTCTTCTCTACACAGCTTTTCAACACTTGGTTGCTTGACCATCAAGATGGCATGAAATTGCTAGTAGGTCAGCCTGAAAACCGCAAAGAACATTCTACGCTACTGACATTTATCTTAGGCACAAGCTATATGAATGGTCGTCTTACGCCTGAGTTAGTTACAGGCTTTGATCTGTCTTATGGCGGTGGTTTTGTCGTACCTAGTGTGACTTACGCTCCAGGTAACCATTGGCGTTTCAAAGCAGAAGCGGATCTGTTTTTCGATGATGGTGCACAAACAGGCTTTGGCAATATGACTGCGCCAGACGCTTCTTTATTTAGTTGGTTCAAAGGTAATGACCAGCTAGCAGTAACAGCAACTTATCAATTCTAAGAATAAAGCAGGGTGATGTTATGAATATGAAAAAAACAATGCTTAATGGTCTGGTTGCTTCAGCATTTGCGCTGACATCGACAATGTCGATTGCGGAAGTGAAAGAAGGCACTGTGCTGTCTGCATCAAATATTGACTCATTGTACGAAGACACTTTCGAAGGTCATAAAATTAAAGACCTGTTAACCGAAAAAATTGAATGGCGTATCCGTGAAAATGGTTTAGAGATGCCATTGGTTCATTCTAAGAAAGTTGAGATGGATGCTGAATGGTTAGCCCGTTCAAAAGCAAATGCATCCACAGCGAAATTAAATGAGCAAACACGTCAGGTTGAAGGTTGGCAGGGTGGAATGCCATTTCCTAATATCGATGAAAGCGACCCAAAGGCAGCAGAAAAGATCATTTGGAACTGGTACTACGGAAACCCACGCGGTGATGTGATGAATGTGCCAAATGTATCTTATGTCATGATCGATGGTGATTCTGGTATTGAGCGCTCACAAAACTGGAAATTTATTCGTTATACGATGAAAGGCCGGATGAGCGGTGAGCAGACGCAAGGTGATGGCGGTGAGTTAAGTCGTACGCTGTTTTTTGCAACTGCGCCGCGCGATATTAAAGGTCTAGGTACTTACACCATTCGTCATGATAGCGACAAAGTAGAAGATGTTTGGGCTTATATCCGAGCAGTTCGTCGTACTCGCCGCTTGTCAGGTGGTGCCTGGATGGACCCAATCGGTGGTACTGACCAGCTACAAGATGATATTGAAATCTTCAATGCAAACCCGTCTTGGTACGAAAGCTACAAGTTGATCGGTAAACGTCATGTACTTGTGGCTGCGCATGGTAAGCATAGTGCGTGGAAAGTCGGTGCTAAAACTGAGCAGGAAGAGTATCCAATTCTTGAGCTTGGAAAAGCACCGTATTGGAACTTCAATAAGGATAACTACGAGCCTCGTGAAGTCTACGTGATTGAAGCAATCACGCCTGAAGAGCATCCATATAGCAAGAAAATTGTTTATATCGATACGCAATACCCTCGTGTTCACTTAGGTGAAGCCTACGATAAGAAAGGTGAATTTTGGAAAATGTTCCAGTTCCACTCTTACCCTGGCACTGGTGAAGACGGCTTCCGTGATATTCGAACAACAGCGGGTGTCACTATCGACTTTAAACGCAATCACGCCACTGTATTTTTCCCAGATACTGCATCGTGGAGTACCAATACATCAGGTCTAGAAATGGATGATGTGAACTTGGCTGCTTTACGTAAAGGCGCGCGTTAGTCACGCACAGTAAGACCCTTCAATAAGGCCAAGGATGGCCGCCTAATTTTAACAGCGAATCTTTTAAGTGGGTATGTAGATGAGCACTTCACCGGAAATCGCCAACCTATTGGAAGTAGGTGAAATCCAAGTTAATTATCACGACCAAGGAAGTGGCGCTCCCGTTGTTCTATTGCATGGTTCAGGGGCCGGAGTGAGTGCGTGGGCAAACTGGCGTTTAACGATTCCAGAACTTGCAAAGTTTAGACGTGTTTTAGCACCTGATTTAGTGGGATTTGGTTATACAAGAGTACCGACCGATTTCGAATTTGAGCATATGCAGAGCTGGATCGATCAAATCATCGCGCTTCTGGATGCGCTGGATATTGAAAAAGCCGATCTGGTAGGTAATTCCTTCGGTGCGTCTTTGTCACTGGCTTTAGTGGTCAAACACCCAGACAGAGTTGGCCGTATGGTGCTGATGGGCAGTGGAGGTCAGCCGTTCACGGTTAATGAGAATTTAAAAAAACTCTGGGGTTATAAGCCTTCGTTAACGGCGATGAAAGAGATTCTAAAAATAATGGCCTATGACCAATCGATAGCGACCCAAGAATTAGCCGAGCTACGTTATCAAGCGACCTTACGGCAAGGTGCTCAAGCTATATTTGAGCGCGTATTCCCCGCACCTTATCAACGCTGGGCGGATGCGCTGGTTATCAGTGATCAAGCATTATCAGAGATTGAACAGCAAACGTTAATTATTCATGGACGAGATGACCGTGTTGTCCCGGTGGATGTGTCAGAACGTTTGTTTAAAAAGATTAAAAACTCGCAACTGCATCTGTTTGGTTGTTGTGGGCATTGGACACAGATAGAGCAGGCTGAACGTTTTAATCGTTTAGTGACTGACTTTCTACAAGAAGCTCCTAATTAATAAAAAAGTGCCTTTGAGGGCTATAAGAGGAAATAGGATGAGTAACTCTCCAGAAATCGCGAATATGCTGGATTTAGGCGATATACAAGTTAACTACCACGACCAAGGCGAAGGTAAGCCGGTTATTTTATTACATGGTTCTGGCGCGGGTGTAACTGCTTGGGCAAATTGGCGTAATGCTATCCCAATGTTATCTCAATTTCGTCGCGTACTTGCGCCGGATCTTGTTGGTTTTGGTTATACCGAATCTCCTGCTGATTATGAATTTAAGCACCTAGATACTTGGGTCGATCAAATTATCCGTTTCATGGATGCATTGGATATTGAGAAGGCCGATTTCATTGGTAATTCGTTCGGTGGTTCCTTGTCGTTGCGTTTGGCTGTAGAGCATCCGAATAGAATTGGTCGCATCGTTTTAATGGGTAGCGGTGGTCAACCTTTTGAGGTCAGCGATGAGCTTGCCAAGCTATGGGGTTACAAGCCATCTATGTCTGCCATGAAAGAGATTCTGGGCATCATGGCCTTTGATCAAACCATTGCGACTGACGAATTAGCTGAACTGCGTTACAACGCGACGATGCGCCCTGGTTTTCAAGAGCGTTTTGAGCGTGTATTTCCGAAGCCTTACCAGCGCTGGGCAGATGCGCAAGTTGTATCCGATAGCGATTTAGAAGCATTGAATAACGATGTCCTCATTGTTCACGGTAGAGATGATCGGGTAGTTCCAGTTCAGATCTCTGAGAATTTATTCAAGAAGATTAAAAATGCACAGCTGCATCTGTTTGGTAACTGTGGGCATTGGACGCAGCTAGAGCAAACTCAGCGTTTTAACTCGCTTGTACTGCAGTTCTTACAAGAGAGCTAATGGTCTGAATTTATAAGGAGTGATAATTATGCAACCTGATATTCAAATAAGTGAAATGGCCATTAGCTACCTTGCACGTATCAGCGAGCAGGAAGGCAATGCCAATTTACGAATTGGTGTAAGCAATCCAGGCACATCTCTATCGCAATGTTTTATTACATTTAACTCGTCAGCACTTGATGAAGATCAGATCCTCGAATATGAAGGTTTTACGCTTTCTTATGAGGAAAAACTTACTCAATTCATTGATGGTATGGATGTCCATTACAGCAAAAATCGAATGGGTGGGAAGCTTAGAATCAAAGCACCAAACATTAAACGTGTGCCTGAATTATCCCCAGATTCACCCCTCACGATGAGAGCTGCGGCAGTGTTGGAGCTGTATGTTAATCCTGCTTTGGCCGAACACCAAGGTGGTGTCATTGTCGATAGGGTTGAAGGTAATAAAGTATTTCTAAAGTTTGGTGGCAACTGTTTGGGTTGTGGTAACGCGGAAAAAACGCTGACTGAATTTGTTGAAACTACGTTAAAAGAGCACCTTCCAGAGATAGAAGCGGTCTCTGAAGTAACAAAACACTAATTTTTTTGCACTTTATATTGAATTTCAATTGAAATTCAACTAAAAATGAATAATTATTCATTACAAGATAAAGATATAAACGCTCTCGGCATAAAAACAACAACGAGGAATCTTCAATGGCAAATTCAAAGAACGCGCGCGTCGCGAATGATAAAAATACAAAGAAACAGTATCAGCCTTATATGGAAGCAGAGTGGGGCTTCATTAATCACTGGTATCCAGCTGCGTTTAGCGAAGAGCTAGCTGAAGGCGAGATGAAGGGGATTCAGATCGCAGGTATTCCGATTGTGTTGCGTCGTGCTAAAGGCAAAGTGCATGCTTTGTTAGATCAGTGCTTACATCGCGGTGTACGTTTTTCTGCTAAACCTATGTGCCTGAATGAAGAGACCATCACTTGTTGGTATCACGGTTTTACGTTTGGTCTAGAAGATGGTGAGCTTAAAACAATTGTTGCCGCGCCTGATGATAAGCTGATCGGAACCACAGGTATTCAAAAGTTTGCTGTTGAAGAAGTTGCTGGAATGGTTTTTGTCTTCGTATGTGAAGAAGATTGGGACGAAGAGATTCCACCTCTTAAGAATGACCTTCCAATTCGTTTCCCAGAGAAAAACGAAGAGTTTCCACATCCTCTATGGCCAGATACTCCATCCCTACTAGATGACAATGTTGTTGTTCGTGGTATGCACAGAACGGGTAATGCTAACTGGCGTTTAGCGTGTGAAAACGGTTTTGATGCTGGTCACTTATTGATTCATCGTGACAATGCGATCGTACAAGCTAAAGAGTGGGCTGTACCACTCGGTATTAAGCCTCTAGATGATCAAGCGATTGCGATTATCGAAGATGACAATGGCCCACAAGGGTTCTTAAACCGCTACTTCACTGACTCTTATGAGCCGGTTCTAGAAAACCCTATTCTTGACATCAAAGCTTACGGAGAGAATCCAAAATACTTCCGTACCTCTATGTTTCTGCCGGGTGTTCTTATGGTTGAGAACTGGCCTGAAGAGCATGTTGTTCAGTACGAATGGTATGTACCGATTACTGATGACACGTATGAGTACTGGGAAGTATTGGTTAAGAAATGTGATACCCCTCAGGTAGAGAAAGAGTTCGAGTACCGTTTTGAAAACCTTTACAAGCCGATGTGCTTAGAAGGATTTAACGACTGTGATTTGATGGCGCGTGATGCGATGCAGAATTTCTACTCTGATGGTTCAGGTTGGGATAATGAGCAACTGGCTGATATGGATGCTTCAGTTATCGTTTGGCGTAAATGTGCTTCTAACTTTAATCGCGGTATCGCTCAAGCACCTAAAGGCGTTAAAGGTTCAACTAAAGGGCAAAGTAAAGACTTTGCCGCCGCTGCATTGGGCGATTGGCCTGGTATGGATGCTTACGCTACAGGTCGTGAATACGATAAGAGCTAACGTCTGTTTATAAGAAAAGCCAATGTGCTTTTCGACAGAGGAGGGCTAGCAAGCGGCCCTTCTCTACTTACGATTCACAACACTCAAAATAATAATAAATGGAGGACATCTTATGTCTTCAGCTGAAGCAGTTGCTGTAGAAGCGTTAACCTCAAAAGTTACGTTTCGTTTTAATGATGGCGTTGAGTATGAAGCCTTGTCTAATGAGGGTGAATCCCTATTGGATGTAGCGCGAGGCAATGAAGTACCCGTCATTCATCAGTGTTTAACCGGTAGCTGTGCAAGTTGTATTTGCAAGGTTGATACCGGAGAAGTATCGATGGAAACAGAGCGTCTAATGTCTTTGTTACCGAGCGAGGCAAAAGAGGGCTTTCGCTTAACGTGTACTGCTTATGCAGATACGGATTGCGTTGTTGATCTTGATTATCCAAGTACCTTTTCTGAAGATCATGAAGCAAGCCAAAGCGTTATCACTATCAATGAGTTCGAGTGGGTAAACCATAATACGGTACGTATTGTTGCTGATCTTGCTGATGATGCCGAAATGGAAAGCTTTGAAGCAGGTCAATATGTCCAACTTAAAGTACCTGGTACTGAAGAGTGGCGCTCTTACTCCATGTCTAGCACCGTGCGAGATCTTCCTGAAGTAACATTTTATATTCGAGTTTTAGAAGATGGCGTTATGTCCAACTATTTGCGTGATAGAGCCGCAGTAGGGGATGAGCTAGAGATTGATGGTCCTTATGGCGTTTTCTACTTAAGAGAAGAAAAAGTACCGCAAATTATGATCGCTGGTGGTACGGGCTTAGCACCCATGATGAGCATGGTTGATACGCTGCGCTTAGGAAACTTCCGTCGCAAGCCTGTCATTCTTGCTTTTGGCTGCTCATTTGAAAAGGACCTGTTTGCTCAAGAAGATTTAGAGCTGCGCGAAGGATGGATGCGTAATCTAGATGTCCGTACTTGTGTATCTCGCCCTGAAGGGGAGTGGGGTGGTCATAACTGCCGCGCCCAATTCTCTATAACTCAAGATGATATCACTGACCCAGAGACCATTGCGTATCTTTGCGGTCCTCCTGCGATGAATGAATCAGCTCGTGACCACCTCGAATCCCTAGGGGTGAAGGGTGAGAACATACATGTAGAGCTATTCGAAACCGTTTAATTTCTATTTGCATCATTCGGACTGAGCTTGGTTGCTTATACATTACCAAGCTCAGCTTGAAGCTACTGCCAATAAAAACAATAAGAGGAATTAGATAATGGCTGCCGTAACTAAGCTGGCTTATATGGGCTTTAATGTTGCCAATTTTGATGATTGGCGCACGATTATGTTTGATATTCTAGGGCTAGAGCAACGTGCTGATAGTGCCCCAGATCGTTTGAAATTGCGCTATGACGAATACCATCACCGTTTTACATTTATTGAAAACGATCATGACAGTGTTGCGTTTGTCGGCTGGGAAGTCGATACGATCGATCAATTCAATGAGATGTACACCCATTTGTCAGATTTAGGCCTTGGTGTTGAGCTCGCTTCCGAGGCAGACAAGCAGGATAGAATGGTGCTGGAGCTGATGAAGTTTAAAGGCCCTGACAACGTAGCTTACGAAATTTGTTTCTCGCCTTTCCATGATAACCAGCCTTATACACCAAGCTGCCCGAGATTCGGTGGTTTTAATACCGGTGACTTAGGCTTAGGTCACATACTTTATTGTCATGAAGATCCTAAAGAAGCGGTGGAGTTTTATCGCAAAGCTTTGGGGATGAAGATTTCAGATTACATCCATTGGGACGAAGCGAAAGCGACCTTTATGCACTGTAATCCTCGTCATCATTCCATTGCGGTCTGCAATCCGTGTTTTGGCACGGGAGCTGGTGAACTAAATCACTTCATGCTTCAGGCTGAAAATATCGATGACGTTGGGCGTGCTTATGATCGAGTGGAGGAGCTAAACGTACCTCTAGTGTTGACGCTGGGTAAGCATACCAATGACAAAATGACCTCCTTCTACATGATTACCCCAGCCGGTTTTGCGATCGAATATGGCTACGGTGGCGAAGAGATTACAGATTACGATAATTGGAATATCGAGCTGTATAACGCACCTAAAATTTGGGGTCATAACCTCGTCGAATAAATAGACTCATTGAGTGACGCTTGCACTCTTGGCACCCCTTGGGTGCCCTTTTTATTACTTCCCTTTGGGAAATAGGGTGATTTATGAATCAAGAACAGAGACAAGGCTGTGCAAGGCAGCTATATGCGGCATTACGTGAACGTAAAGCGATCAAACCGTTGACTGATAGCTACCCCGATATGAGCGTTGAAGATGCTTATCATATTTCAACTGCACTGCTTGAGATGCGTAAAGCTGATGGCGAAGTAGTTATTGGGAAAAAAATAGGTATTACCTCTGACGTTGTTCAGAAAATGTTGAATGTTGATCAGCCTGATTTTGGTTATCTAACGGATCGCATGGCCTTCAGCCAAGGGGCAGAGATGCCTATTAGTAAAGAGCTGATGCAGCCCAAAGCAGAGGGCGAGATCGCCTTTGTGCTTAAGCACGATCTGATGGGACCGGGCGTTACAACATCGCATGTGATTGCGGCGACTGATTTCGTTGTCCCTTGCTTTGAAATAGTCGATTCACGCATCGAAAACTGGCAGATCAAGATTCAAGATACGGTGGCTGATAACGCCTCTTGCGGGTTGTTTGTATTGGGTGATACGGCGGTAAGCCCCCGTGATGTTGATTTAAGAACCTGCGGCATGGTCGTTGAGAAAAATGGCAAGGTGATCTCCACGGGTGCAGGTGCCGCTGCGTTAGGTAGCCCTGTTAATGCCGTTGCTTGGTTAGCAAATACCCTTGGTGAGTTTGGTATCCCACTTAAAGCAGGTGAAGTCATTTTATCGGGCTCCCTTGTTCCACTTGAGCCGGTTCAAGCTGGTGACTTTATGACCGTCAGCATCGGCGGTATCGGTTCTGCATCTGTACGTTTCACTTAAGCCGATTGCACAGCGATTAAGGAATTAGATATGAGTAAAAAACTAAGAGCGGTCATTATCGGCCCAGGTAATATCGGCACCGACTTGCTGATGAAAATGCAACGTTCAGATTGGATAGAACCGGTTTGGATGGTAGGTATTGATCCAGAATCTGAAGGTTTAAAACGTGCCGAAAGCATGGGGATTAAAACCTCCAGTACCGGTATTGATGGCATGCTGGATCAAGTGATTGCCGATGATATTCGTGTTGCTTTTGATGCTACGTCAGCTTACGTGCACGCTGAAAATAGCCGTAAGCTCAATGAACTTGGCGTCATTATGGTGGATCTGACACCTGCGGCGATAGGCCCTTTCTGTGTACCACCCGTCAATCTTAAGCAGCATGCGTCTCAACTCGAGATGAACGTCAATATGGTGACCTGTGGCGGCCAAGCGACTATTCCGATGGTTGCCGCTGTCTCTCAAGTACAAGATGTGGAATACGGTGAAATCGTTGCGACCGTTTCGTCACGCTCCATCGGTCCAGGTACACGTCAAAATATCGATGAGTTCACCCGTACGACTGCCGGTGCAGTTGAGGCCGTGGGCGGTGCGGATAGAGGTAAGGCGATTATTATCGTTAACCCCGCAGAACCACCGTTGATGATGCGCGATACGATCCACTGCTTAACCAAAGAAACACCGGATCAAGACGCGATCACCGCTTCTGTTAAAAATATGGTGAAAGAGGTCCAAAAATACGTACCGGGTTACAAACTCGTGAATGGTCCTATTTTCGATGGCAATAAAGTCTCTGTATTTATGGAAGTGGAAGGCTTAGGTGATTTCTTACCGAAGTATGCAGGTAACTTAGACATTATGACCGCAGCGGGCCTTCGCACAGCAGAGATGTTTGCTGAAGAAGCACACAACGGAACAATCACTTTACCGGCACGCGGCTAAGCGGAGGAATAATCATGGATTTAACAGGTAAGAAAGTAACCCTCCACGACATGAGCCTGCGTGATGGTATGCACGCTAAACAGCACCAACTGTCACTCGAGCAGATGGTCGCTATCTCAACGGGGCTGGACGAAGCGGGTATCCCATTAATCGAAGTCACCCACGGTGATGGTTTGGGCGGCGCCTCTTTAAACTACGGTTTCCCTGCCCACACCGATGAGGAATACCTCAACGCTGTTGTGCCGAAAATGAAGAACGCGAAAATATCAGCGCTTCTACTGCCAGGCATCGGAACGGTCGACCATCTTAAAATGGCACGTGACTGCGGCGTTAATACGATTCGTGTTGCGACACACTGCACCGAAGCAGACGTTTCTGAACAGCATATCGGCATGGCAGCCAAGATGGAGATGGATACCGTCGGCTTCCTAATGATGGCGCATATGGTCTCCCCTGAGAAAGTGCTTGAGCAAGCCAAGCTGATGGAAAGCTACGGCGCTAACTGCATTTACTGTACAGACTCCGCGGGTTACATGTTGCCCGATGAGGTCACTGAGAAGATCGGTCTGTTACGTTCTGAGTTGAATGCGAATACCGAGATTGGTTTTCATGGCCATCACAATATGGGCATGGCGATTGCGAACTCATTAGCGGCGATGGATGCGGGTGCTAACCGTATTGATGGATCGGTTGCAGGTTTAGGTGCGGGTGCGGGTAATACGCCACTGGAAGTATTTGTTGCTGTCCTTGATCGCATGCAAGCAAACCACGGTGTTGATCTATACAAAATTATGGATGTTGCAGAAGACTTGGTTGTACCACTGATGGATCAACCGATCCGTGTAGACCGTGACGCCTTAACGCTAGGTTATGCCGGTGTGTACAGTTCATTCCTGCTGTTTGCACAGCGCGCAGAAGCTAAATATGGCATCCAAGCACGCGATATTTTAGTTGAGCTTGGTCGCCGTGGCACCGTTGGTGGTCAGGAAGATATGATTGAAGACTTAGCGCTGACAATGGCTAAAGATAAAGGGTTGATCTAATGACCCGTGCTTTGGTCATTGATTCGAGTAGCCGGACCTTAGGTTCGGTTACTCGGACGTTAACACAGAAGTTTAGCGCAGGCTTTTCCCAGAAGTACGGTGAAGAGAGTGTTGTGTATAGAGACCTGGTTAAATCTTCGGTACCGCATCTATCTGCGGATACGATAGAAGGTTTCTTCTCTCTACAGCCAACCTACCGTGCTAAACGGGCGACAGTACTATCTGACTTGTTGGTTGATGAGTTTCTTCAAGCCGATGTGATTTGCATAGGGGTTGCGGTCTATAACTTTAACATTCCTTCTAGCCTGAAAGCGTATATTGACCAAATTGTGCGTATCGGGAAGACATTCCGTAAGCAGGGTGACGGTCGATTGGAAGGGTTATGCCAAAACAAGAAACTGATTATTCTGTACAGTATGGGTGGGATGTACCAAGACACTGAGATGGATTTCATCAAGCCTTATTTTAAGGCGCTTGCAGGCTTTATTGGCATAAGTGATGTGGAGTTTATCGCAATTGAGGGGACGTCTCGTTTAGGCTTTAAGCTAGAGGAGCATATAGAAGAAAGTACTATGCGAATAGAAACGCTTCTAGACTTAGGGAATAGTGAAGTTGAGCATGCCTAGGGCATGCTCAATACTTTCGGATATTTTAAAAATTATTCGTCATCTTCA
This sequence comes from Neptuniibacter victor, assembly GCA_027943745.1. Taxonomy (GTDB): domain Bacteria; phylum Pseudomonadota; class Gammaproteobacteria; order Pseudomonadales; family Balneatricaceae; genus Neptuniibacter; species Neptuniibacter victor. The sequence continues at coordinate 1,570,680 of AP025763.1, forward strand.
AGTGGGCTGGCGTAGGTTGCCGCTATTCGGCCCGCTTCATCATAAATACCCGTTAAGAGACTGATGAGTTTCGCTGCTTCAGCCATTTTTTCGTCAACGCGATCAATGCTAGAGGTTTGCGTGGTCAGAAGTGATTCACGAAGCTCCGCATAGCGGTTGATTTTTACACGTCCCGCTTCGGTCATAGAGTAGTTATAAATCTTACTATTTGACTCTTTATCCTTGCTAATGAGTTCCAAGCTAACAAGTTTACGGAGGCTGTACTGTATGTTCGGAATATCATCGCGGTTAAGTAATCGCGCAATAATCGTCACGGGTTTAGGACGATCCTGCATGCGAATAACATTTAGAATGATGAGTTCTTGGTAGGTTAAGTTACCGAGTCCCGCAGTGCTGCCAATTTGTAAGCAGTAGCGTTGAAATGCTTCGTGAAAACGTAAGAGGGACCATTCAAATTCAGTGGTAATGGCATTGTGTTCGTTGCCACCTAAATGCCAGCTTCTATATAGACTTGTATCGTTCATTAGGGTTTTCTTATTCATTATGTGGACCCACTAACGTTGTTAGAATAACTGAAATTTAATTAAAAATTGCTAAACTGAGATTAACGTTAAGTGGTATTTTTGACAAGATTATCATGATAACAAAGCGATTATATAGAGTGCTTTGAGCTAGATCAAAGATTGCTTATCGATTAATAATTGATTGACTGTTCATTCTTTGCTGAAGCAATCCTTAAATACTAAGGGATACGCCACTCATTACCCTTTAGCGTGTTGGTGTGGGTTAACAGTGTAATCGCTTTATCAGGTAGGGGATAAATTGAGCTGCCTTCCTCAATGATGATTATGTCAGCCATTAAAGAAAGGGCGATAAATGCAGCGCCGTTTCCTCGTTTGTTAACTTTGACACGAACCCGCACACCCGATTCTGATAGGTAGCGAAGTAGCTTCATACACAACCCTAAATAGCGTGAGTAACCTTTTTGCTCATTCAAAAATGAAAACTGTTGTTCGCAGTTACCCATGATAAGGGGGAGTTTATTGAGCGTTAGGGCCCCCTTATGACCGCTATGATCGGTAAGGTAGGGCAGTAGTTGTTCGATGAAACCAAAGAGTTCACTGCAGCCTATCTCCGTAGCTTCCTGAAAACCTAAAGTAGATTTACTTGTTTGGTTTTTAGAAGGGGATTGTGTAGGAGATAGTTCAGGGAATTGTGTAGGCAGACAGGCAGGCGTTAGCGCAGCATATTTATCTTCTAAGTAACAAGCTTCAAGCTCTTTAAACTCGGCCATTAATGACTGTTGAGTAAGGGGCTGGTGTTGTAGCGTTAAAATAAGATCTCGCTGCTGCATCATGGATGCAGGAAGGAGAGCGAAAACCTCTTTATTCATCACCCTAAATGGAGCCGAGTAGAAAAGAGAATTCAAGCGACTGTTCGATGGGTTTAAATGCTGAATGACTTTTTCGCCTGATACACCAGACCGCCCCTGAGGGTACCCAAGTACATACTGACAGCTTGATGCTAGTAAATAAGCACCGCCGTAACACCCGACTTCAGTTCCAAGGATCGCGATGGTGGCTATAGCGTGCTTAGTACGAAGATGAAGAAGCCGCTTAATCAATTTTGCAGTTGCTTTCATCGCTCGCCAGCTTTGCTTTAAGTCAATTCCGGCAGAGTCTATACAGAGAATAATGCGCGTTACTGAATCGTTCTCTGCTTTGATTAAAAACGTAGTAAGTTCGTCTGCTAATTCGGATGTAATACAACCATGAGCAATACGGCTATCATTAGCCCATATCGCGGTCGTTTCATCGTTATGGTGGCCGATCCAGCTAAAGCTAATATCTGAACGTTCAAACTGGCCATCTGACGATATCGATAGGGCTAACTTCTCAGCTTGCGCTTGGTTTGCATTCGTTGTCATTAGGAAAGCGCTCTTAAACGTTTTTTGTTTTTCTGTAGCTGAGGATGAACGTCAATGGTGCCTTTTTGTTTAAACTCTTCATGATTCATCTCGACACGTTCTAAGTCGTATAAGTAATTAACCATAAGGCCTGCAGAGCTTTTCAAGCCGTAATTTTTACGGTTTCCAAAGGGGTTTATTCTATAGATGGAGGCACCATTACTCAGGTGGAAGCGTGCGACAGGGTCATAAGGTTCACTTCCCCTTTTTACTTGTGTTAAGTAATACAAGCCCAGTTCGTTAAGAAAGCTAACCGTATCTTCGTGAGACTCATCCAGTCGATCGCTGCGGTCTTTTAATAACTCTGTTAATGAAAGTTCGGCATATCGTTTCTGTAGGCTGATCAGTAGAGGGCCAGCAATCTCTTGAAGCTCGTCTTCTGTGAGGTAGTTTTTATCTATGGACCTCGTTAACCCAGGTATAGGTGATAAGGTAGAAAAGTATTTGATATGCGGACGTTCTGTTTGTATGTGCTGAACAACTTGTTTGATCAAAAAGTTACCGAATGAAATACCCCGTAACCCTGTCTGGCAATTTGAGATGGAGTAAAAGATGGCGGTGTTTGCTGCTGATAGGTCGGAAACCGGCTGTGCATGATTTAAAAACGGGTCAATTCGTTCGCTAATATCTGCCGTGAAACCCACTTGCACAAAGATTAAGGGATCATCGGGTAGTGCCGGATGAAAGAACGCAAAGCAAGCACGGTCACCGGATAGTCTGCGCTTCAGATCAGCCCAGTCTTTTATTTCATGTACTGCTTCATATTCAATGAGCCTTTCAAGAACATCAGCAGGGGTGTGCCAGTCGATCTCTTTAAATTCAAGAAACCCGCGGTTAAACCACGTTTCTAATGTTGTTTTAAGGTCAATATCAACCACTGAAAGCTCTGGATGAGTGGGCAGTAAATCCAGTAATTCACTTCTCATTTGAACGAGTGCGGGTGTGCCTGAACCCGGAATATTGAGAAGTTCGAACAACGTTTTTCTTCCGTCATTCAATGTTGCTTGCAGTTGTTTATAGGCTGTTTCAGCGTCGGCATCATTATCATTACTTAATGCTAGCGCCAGCGAGCTTAGTTTCTCAAAGTCGGGTGATAGGTCAGAAGAAAGGTAGTGAAAAAAAGCAATTTTTTCATCACGTGATGACGCAGCGTAACGGTCAAGAATTTGATGTGCCATTGCTAGGGCAGTTGCGTCACCTCGGTACGATAGCAGCGCTGTACAGTCATCTTGTAGTGAGTATTTCCCCTTAATACGAGCAGGGTCTTCAGCGTTGAGTAGTTCTTTGCCTTTATCCGTAACTGAACCGATGAGTCTATTGATCCATTTCATTCGCTGCGCTCTCTTTCAACTTAGATTTGAGGGCTAAGTATTGGTTATGGATATGTTGTGACATGGCTAGGTTAGCTCTAGCGCCATCTTTGTCGGCAATGGCATTGAGGATATCTCTATGCTCTTGCAGCGAATGCTGAAGTCGGGAGCCTAGTTTTAACTGTTTCTGTCGCGCAAGGCGGATAACGCGTGATAGATCGAGTGTTAGGCGTTCTAACTGTGAATTGTTAGAAATACTTTTTAGCGCATCATGAAAGATAATGTTTTCTTCGTAATATGAAACAATATTTTCATTGGCGGCATGTTTTTCTAAATTCGCATGAATATGGCGTAATCTGACGAGTTCTTCGTCGGTCACATTCTCTGCTGTTAATTGAGCGCAGTATCCTTCTAATAGAGCAACGATAGGAAAAAGCTCATCTAACTCTTCAATGCTAATTTTCTTTACGTAACTTCCTTTACGGGGAACAAGCTCAACGAGGCCATCAGACGCAAGCACTTTAAGTGCTTCGCGGAGGGGAGTTCGGCTAATACCTAGTTCATCGCAGAGTTGCATTTCATCGATCCATTGCCCAGGTTCAAGCTGGCTGCTGTAGATCATTCTGGCAACAATTTCAGCCACTTCTTCGAAAAGTACTCTTCTTTTTATTAGATTCATAGGTAATTGGCTTTAAATTAAATTTCAATTGAAATTGCATTGTAGTGTAATTATTAATTACAATCAAAATCAATAGAAAATAAAAACAACATGAGGATTTGTCCGTGAATTTGTATCAGGCTCTATCTGAAAAGTTTTCTGACGCTGAAGACCGTGTGGCTATACGTATGCCTGAAACGGGCTTGCTGTGGACCTACGGTCAGTTGGCTAAGCGATCAGCACAGTATGCTAATTTATTAACCAAGCAAGGTATTACCCCAGGGGATCGTGTAGCGGTGCAAGTGGATAAATGCGCTGAGGCGTTGGCTATCTACTTAGGTGTTCTACAAGCAGGTGGCACTTATCTACCGATGAATACTGCTTACACAAAAAGTGAATTGAAGTATTTTGTAGAGAATGCCGAACCTAGTTTTGTTGTGTGCTCTTCCAGTCAGAAAGCTAATTTTTCAGACATAAATGATCAAGTCGTTAATGCCGCTCAAATATATACATTGGATGGCGATAGCCTAGGCTCAGTCTGCGAGGGTGCCGACTCGATGTCGACAGCGTTTGAGACGGTTGCTCGATCTGAAAATGACCTAGCTGCCATCCTCTACACATCAGGTACCACAGGGCGTCCAAAAGGGGCGATGATTAGTCATAGTAATCTGTTAAATAATGGACGTGTGCTCCTAGATTACTGGGGCTGGGAAGAGGGCGATGTGCTCTTGCATGCATTACCTATCTTTCACGTTCATGGTTTATTTGTCGCGTGTTCATGTGCTCTTTTGAATGCCAGCGAGATGATTTTTTACAGTAAGTTTGAGGCTAAAAAAGCGATGGAAGAACTACCCAATGCAACGGTAGTGATGGGAGTGCCAACTTTCTATACGCGCTTCCTTGCGGAGGAAGGGTTTACGGCAGATCTTACTAAAAATGTTCGTCTGTTTATTTCCGGTTCGGCACCGTTGTTGGAAGAGACATTCAACGAGTTTGAACAGAGGACTGGTAAGGTTATTCTCGAGCGTTACGGGATGACGGAAACGGGTATGAATACCTCAAATCCATTAATGGGGACACGTGTCGCGGGTACTGTTGGTTTCCCTCTGCCGGGTACCGAGGTTCGAATTACGGATGCAGATAATAATGCCCTCTCCGCGAATGAAGTGGGTAGCTTACAAGTCAAAGGTCCGAATGTATTCCAAGGTTATTGGAGAATGCCGGAAAAGACAGCGGAAGAGTTCACCAATGACGGTTTCTTTATAACGGGTGACCTAGGCAAAATTGATGAAAAGGGTTATGTCAGTATTGTAGGTCGCTCTAAAGACCTGATCATCAGCGGTGGTTATAACATCTACCCTAAAGAAGTTGAGATGGTTCTTAACGATATCGAGAATGTTGAAGAGTCTGCGGTTTTTGCGTTTGAGCATCCTGATTTTGGTGAAGGCGTTGCCGCTGCCATTATCGCCTCAGATGCGCAAACACGTGTTTGCGAAGATAATCTGATGAGTGTTTGTAAGGAACAGCTAGCCGGATTTAAAGTACCACGCCGTATTGTTTACCTCGATGAATTACCTCGAAATACGATGGGTAAAGTACAAAAAAATATTCTTCGGGAACTTTATGGGCAGAAAGAGTATCTATCTTAGTATCCTGCTAGATGGGTGGTCTTTCAGCTAGTTAATGGAAATTGGGTTCTGTAGGTTGAAAGATCATTTTGAGCGCTACTCTTTTTAAAGAGTGGCGCTTTTTTTTATGGAAAATTTTCCTATAAAAATCAAACGTTTGTTTTATAAATAAGTTTAAAAAGACCGAAAATTAAGAAGTTTTCCTAATTCAATAGTGATGTTTAGTTGTTATCTTTGTCCTGAATGGAATCAAGGAAGTGTAAGGAAAGGGAATGGATAATCCTAGGCTTTGCCGTCAATGCAGTACACTATCAAAAAATGATCGCCCTCATCAGTCACTCAGCGAAATAAGCAAGCTTCCTGGTGTGAGTACACTTTTTCTCTGTCGGGATTGTCGAAGTTTGTGGCTATGTGATGTTGAATTTGGCTGGCAACTGACGCAGCAACGTAACTCGGCTGAATTAGTTTAGTGGTGGTTGAGAAATTAATATTGTTTCAACGTGTCTATATTCAATAGAGCTCTAACAAAAAAGCCCTCACGTTTCAGCGAGGGCTTCTTTAAATGCGAGTTAGTTTATAGCTCAGCGTTATGATAAATATTCTGAACATCATCTAGATCGTTCAGCATGTCGATAAATTTCTCGAACATCTCTACATCATCGCCTGTCACCGGTGATGTGTTGTGAGGTACAAATTGAATTTCATCAACATCTAGATCGATGCCTTCAACATTGTCGGTGAGTGCTTTTTTAGCTTTAAAGTAATCAGTATGTGGCGCAAAAACAGTAATTTTACCGTCTTCACATTCGATGTCGGTGACATCTACATCTTCCATCATCAGTACTTCAAGAATGGTATCTTCGTCGTCACCGTTAAATACGAAGATCGCACTGTGATCGAACATATGGCTAACGCTGCCTTGGCCACCAATTTTACATTTGGTTTTAGTAAAGCAGTTACGGACATCGCCAAAAGTACGGTTAGGGTTATCGGTTAAGCAATCAACAATCACCATGCAGCCGCCAGGACCAAAGCCTTCATAGCGAGCAGGGGAGAAGTCTTCACCGCCGCCACCTTTTGCTTTCTCAAGTGCCTTATCAATTACGTGAGCCGGAACTTGCGCTTTTTTGGCCCGTTCAACAAGACCAAGTAGTGCTAAGTTACCATCTAACTCGATACCACCAGATTTAGCACAAACATAGATTTCACGGCTGAATTTACTGTATACCTTAGCCTTGGCATCCGATGTTTTCGCCATTGACTCTTTACGGTTTTGATAAGCGCGACCCATTGCTATATTCCATACACTGATAAAAAGAACAAAATTTTACAGATAAGCGCGCCGATATAAAACCTTAAATAACAATTTGATTACGACCATTGTCTTTCGCACGATAAAGCTTCTTTCTACGTTTGTTTAAAACTAGGTAGTTATCAACACTACTCCCTATATCTAGGGGCGATCATTTGAGTGCTATTTGTGTTAACTCGCCTTCTTAAATAGTATTTATTCTCTTTGGTTGTATCGTGAAACTACTACATGCGCTCTAGGGGGAAAGGATGAGGGCATCCACTTTTCAAAATACTGTTCATCATTTTCGATTTTAATATCTGTTATATTCTTTGTTTATTCTTACTCATCGTCTTCGTTAAATGGATTTAACGCATAGGATACTCAAACATGGAAACTCAACACCCTTTAGAACCGAATTCACCTCGCAAAGGTCAAGCGGTCACACCTGCAACAGCACCCGCAACAACTCCTGCTACAGAGCTTACTACAACACCGACGCTAACATCGGAACAGTTACGTCACTCCTTGTCACAACATTTCTCGTTTGATGGATTTAGGGAGGGGCAAGAACAAACCATTACTCAATTGGTCTCGGGCCATTCGACATTATCGATATTTCCTACGGGGGCAGGTAAGTCTCTTTGTTATCAATTGAGTGCTATTCACCTTCCTCATCTGACCTTGGTAGTGTCGCCGTTGTTAGCGCTGATGAAGGATCAATTAGCCTTCTTAAAATCGAAAGGGATCTCGGCGGCCAGTATCGATTCGACATTAACACCGCAAGAGAACCAAGCGGTGATGGCCGATGTACGTAGTGGCAGGATTAAAATATTAATGGTCTCGGTTGAGCGTTTCAAAAATGAACGTTTTCGGGAGTTTATCAAATCGATTGATCTATCTATGTTGGTGGTTGATGAGGCTCACTGTATCTCGGAATGGGGCCATAATTTCCGCCCGGATTATTTGAAGTTGCCGCAGTACAGATCGGAGTTAAATATTCCTTTGGTGCTGCTACTCACGGCAACTGCTACTCGTAAGGTTAAAAAAGATATGGCACAACGTTTTGCCATATCACCTGAACACATTATCCAAACAGGTTTTTATCGGGATAATTTGGATCTGACCGTCTTACCGGTTAATGGGGCTGCTAAAAACCAGCAGTTGGTGTCAACGATTAATCAGCAGCAGGGGGTAGGGATTGTTTATGTCACCCTGCAACAAAGTGCCGAACAGGTGGCTGATTATCTACAAGGCAATGGGATTAATGCGACGGCTTATCATGCTGGGTTAGGTAATGAACTTCGGCACCAGATTCAGAACGACTTTATGCAAGGTGCTATCCAGGTGGTGGTGGCAACTATCGCTTTTGGTATGGGAATTGATAAGGCCGATGTTCGCTTTGTTATTCATTATGATCTACCTAAGTCGATAGAGAACTATAGCCAGGAGATCGGCCGTGCAGGCCGAGATGGTCTTGCCTCTAACTGTATTACATTGGCAAACCTTGATGGCATCAACACCGTTGAAAACTTTGTCTATGGAGATACTCCTGAGCCGGAAGCTATCGAGTATGTGATTAATAATATTCGGGATGAGATGGTGAACGGGCAGTGGGAGTTGCAAGTACTGAGTTTATCGAATGCTTCTAATGTGAAGCAGCTGCCGTTAAAAACCTTACTGGTTCAATTAGAACTCTATGGCGTAATTAAACCGTTATATGCCTACTTTGCTGAATTTAGATACAAATTTATTGAGGCGCAGGAGAAAGTCTTAGCGCGGTTTCCAGGGGAGAGGCAGCAGTTTTTACAAGCCATTTTTCAGCATACCGATTTCAAGAAAGTATGGGGTACGTTAGATTTTGATAACTTGTATCAACACTACGGCAGCGAGCGCCATCGCGTAGTGGCTGCAATGGAATATTTGCAAGAGCAAGGTTTGATCGTATTAGAAACTAAAAAAATCACCGAGGTGTTCTCTGTTGATAATGATGCGCTTTCTGATCCTCAATTGGTGCCTAGCTTAAGTGATTACTTTCAAGATAAAGAACAGAAAGAGGTACAGCGGATCGCAGCGTTGGTTCGTTTTTTTGAACTCGATCGCTGTTTGACCTCTAACTTAGCCCGCTATTTTGATGATCAGAAGGCGCCAGAGCGTTGTGGTCATTGTTCGGCCTGTCGAGGACAGAAGGCAACTCTGGAGTATTCGCAACAACCGCAATTGCCCGATGATATGCAGTTGCAAACAATGCTGATGGGATTGAAAGCGCATCTAGAAAGTAAAGCAGGCAAAACGCCAAGTCTGGGTATGTATTGCCGGTTTTTAGCGGGGATCAGCGTGCCATTGTTTAACCGCCATAAGGTGAAAGCGTTATCCGGGTTTGGTTGCTGTGAGCAGATACGCTTCGCGCATATTAAGGAAAAAGTTACCGCTTTGATCTGATCTCTATTTGGATTAGGCAAAAAAATGCCCTCTAGGAGAGGGCAGCAAAAGGGATCAAGATGTTGAGCCTCAGACGAGGTGAGTAAGGATACTCACCCAGTTAGATTTGGTTGCAACATTGCATGGTTAATACAGTGTTCTTTCGTTTGTTCATCAGCGTTCTATAGCAGGTCGATATCAATCGCAAATGTGCTTTTTAAACCACTTAAAATAGTTTCAGCATGCTGACCTACGCGTGGAAGGTAGTGGTCTGCAAAAAAGTCTGCTGTAGCGACTTTTGCATTTAAGAATGGTGAGCCGTAATTGTTTTCTTCAGAAGACAGTTGATCAGCCAATAACGCACTCTTCGCGATAAGCCAGCCACCGGTGAGATAACCCATCATCATCAGGTTATCGACACTGACGTTACCCATGAGCTGTTTGTCGCTTGCTGCATTCTCTAGTAGCCACTGACTCGCCGCTTGGGATTTGGACAGTGCTTTTCCAAGCTTCGATCCTAAGGCGTTAAGTTCTGTGTTTTTAGCACTGTTAAGCAGTTCGACTGTTGCTTGGATGTCCGTTTGTAATTGGGTGAGCGCAGCGCCTTTATCAAACAGGGTTTTTCGGCCAATAAGATCCAACGCTTGGATACCCGTTGTACCTTCATAGATTGGCAGAATACGCGCATCTCGGTAGTGTTGCGCCGCGCCTGTTTCTTCGATAAAGCCCATGCCGCCGTGTACTTGAATGTTTAGTGAGGTTAGTTCTTGGGAAAGTTCGGTCATCCAGCCTTTCACAATCGGTGTGTAGAACTCAACACGCTTCTTACTCTCTGCATCGCCATGGTGAGCACGGTCAATATCCGCAGCAGCGCTTAGGGCCAATGCTCGCATCGCTTCATTGCCCGATTTCATCGCCATCAGCATCCTGCGTACATCAGGATGGTTAATAATGGCGGCTTTACTGCCGTCAGGGTTGCTACCTTGGAAACGTTCTTGGCTGTACTGTAATGCTTGCTGATAAGCGCGTTCGGAGATAGATAAGCCCTGCAAACCAACCGATTGGCGTGCGTGGTTCATCATCGTGAACATATAGTTTAGGCCTTTGTTTTCTTCGCCTACTAAGTAGCCCGTAGCACCACCGTTATCACCGAAACTCATAACACAGGTTGGGCTACCGTGAATGCCAAGTTTATGTTCTAGGGATATACAGCAAACATCATTCTGATCGCCAGGCTGACCCTGTTCGTCTAATAGAAACTTAGGTACAACAAACAGGGAGATCCCTTTAACACCTGCAGGGGCATCGGGAAGTCGAGCAAGTACAAGGTGGACGATATTGGAGGCCATCTGGTGGTCTCCCCAAGTGATAAAGATCTTTTGCCCACTGATTTTGTAATGATCACCATCGCGAACCGCTTTAGCGGCTACTGCGGCTAAATCCGAACCTGCATTTGGTTCTGTTAGGTTCATTGTACCAGTCCATTCGCCACTGATAAGGTGGGGAAGGTATTGCTGCTGTAACGTTTCGCTACCATGAGCAATAAGCGCTTCTACAGAGCCTTGACTCAATAATGGGCATAGCCCGAAAGCCATGTTGGCGGAATGCCACATCTCATTGACCGCCGTGCCGAGTACATTTGGAAGCGCTTGGCCTCCGAACGCTTCTGGTCCGGTGAGTGTTGCCCAGCCGTTTTCTACAAATTGCTGATAAGCATCGGCAAAGCCTGCCGTTTCAAGCACTTTTCCGTCACTTACTTTCGGACCATTGTGATCGCCAACGATGTTGAGCGGGGCTAAAACATCAGCCGCTAACTTTCCGGCTTCTTCAATTACCACGCCAGCTAAGTCACTATTTACCTCATCTAGATTAAGGTCTTGGCATAGCTGATCTAGCCCAATCAGTTGATCGAGTACAAAAGTAGAGTCCTGCAACGGTGGGGTATAAGTGCTCATTTTTTATCTCTCTTAAAAAGGGGGCTCGAACTAAAAAACTATGGGTAGTTCACGTAAAAGTGCACCGCTCAAGTAAACCTGAGCGGATAGAGCCCCAAAAGGTCACGCAGAATAAAAAGACGGGTCAGAGCTGAGTGTAGTTAGCCCTGACCCGCGAAAGGAGCTACAGTTTTTGCTGCAGCTCTGGCATCACGTCAAACAGATCGGCAACTAAGCCGTAGTCCGCGACGGTAAAGATCGGTGCTTCTTCATCTTTGTTGATAGCAACAATGATTTTTGAGTCTTTCATGCCGGCAAGGTGCTGTATGGCACCCGAGATGCCGACGGCAATGTAGAGATCAGGGGCAACTATTTTGCCGGTTTGACCTACTTGCATATCATTAGGTACAAACCCAGCATCTACCGCGGCGCGAGATGCGCCTACCGCGGCGCCAAGTTTGTCGGCTACATTCTCCAGTAGACCAAAGTTTTCGCCGTTACCCATGCCGCGTCCGCCTGAGATAACGATATTCGCTGCGGTTAATTCAGGGCGATCGGATTCAGCAACTTCTTCACTGACAAAAGTAGAGATACCTGCATCATGCGCTGTTCCAATTTCAGCGATAGAAGCGCTGCCATTCTCTTCAGCAGGGTCAAAACCTGTACTACGAACCGTGATGACTTTAATGCTATCTAGTGATTGCACCGTTGCGACGGCATTACCGGCATAAATAGGGCGCTCAAAAGTGTCAGCAGAGATGACAGCCGTGATATCCGAGATTTGAGCGACATCAAGCAGGGCAGCAACTCGCGGCATAAAGTTTTTACCGGCAGAGGTCGCAGGAGAAATAATGTGGCTATAATCCTTGCCCAGTTCGAGTACCAGTTTTGCCATGTTTTCGGCAAGCTGGTGTTCATAAGTAGATTGTTCCGCGAGTAAGACTTTGCTTACTCCTGCAATGTTAGCCGCTGTCGCTGCAACGCCTTTGCAGTTGTTGCCAGCAACGAGCAGGTGAATATCGCCACCAATCTGGCTAGCTGCAGTAATTGTATTTAGTGTGGCGCCTTTAAGCGTACGGTTGTCATGTTCAGCAATAACAAGAATAGCCATTAGATCACCCCTTATATAACTTTCGCTTCGGACTGTAGTTTTTCTAACAGCTCGTCGATGCTGTTAACCATTACGCCTGCTTGGCGTTCAGCTGGTGGTGCTACTTTTAGCAGTTTTGTGTGTTGCTTCATCTCAACACCTAGCTCGTCAGGTGTTTTAACCGCCAACGGTTTACGCTTCGCTTTCATAATATTCGGTAGTGAGGCATAGCGTGGCTCATTAAGACGTAGATCGGTTGTGACTACTGCAGGTAGGTCGATAGCAACGGTTTGCAAACCGCCATCTACTTCACGAGTAACGACCGCTTTGCCATCTTCAATTTTCATTTCAGAGGCAAAGGTTGCTTGTGGAATACCTGAAAGGGCAGCAAGCATTTGACCTGTCTGGTTGTTATCAGAATCAATCGCTTGCTTACCCATGATGATAAGGTCAGGTTGCTCTTCGGCGACGACCTTGGCTAAAAGCTTAGCGACAGATAATGATTCAGGGCTATCTTCGGTTTCAATTTGAATACCACGGTCCATTCCGAGTGCAAGCGCTGTGCGGATCTGTTCTTGGCAGCTTTTTGGGCCGACAGAGACTGCAATAGTCTCAGATGCTGTACCGGACTCTTTTAAGCGTACCGCCTCTTCAACAGCGATCTCGCAGAATGGATTGATTGCCATTTTTGTGTTCGTAAGATCAACATCAGTGTTGTCTGTTTTCACGCGAACTTTGGCGTTGTAGTCAATTACACGCTTTACAGCGACTAATATTTTCATTTCGGTACCTCGCAATATCCGCTACAACTGGTCAGTTTATAGGGGATGCGTTGATAGCTTCCTGAGCTAATTCGTTTTTTGTTATGCCTGCTCTTCTGTGCCGTTTGCGCGATCACGGAGCAGGAATTTCTGAATTTTGCCAGTCGATGTTTTTGGCAATGGGCCAAAGACAATATCTTTAGGGGCTTTAAAGTGAGCCATATGCTCGCGACAGAAATCGATGATCTCTTTCTCGCTAACACTGTTGTCACCTTCTTTTAAGGCAACAAATGCACAAGGGGTTTCACCCCATTTCTCATTTGATTTGGCAACTACTGCCGCTTCTTGCACCAGAGGGTGACGATACAGAACATCTTCAACTTCAATACTGGAGATGTTTTCACCGCCGGAAATAATGATGTCTTTAGAGCGGTCTTTAATTTCGATGTAGCCGTCTTGATGCCACACAGCCAGGTCACCGGAATGGAACCAGCCGCCTTCAAATGCTTTCTCAGTCGTCTCTGGGTTTTTGAGGTAGCCTTTCATGACAAGATTTCCTTGCATGAAAATCTCACCCATTGTTTCGCCGTCTTGTGGAACGGGTTCCATCGTTACAGGATCCGCAACCATCAGACCGTCTAGCATGGGTGCTCGTACGCCTTGGCGTGATTTCAAGCGAGCCTTGTCATCTAATGACTTATCATCCCATTCATCATGCCAAGCACAGACAACAGAAGGACCGTAGGTTTCAGTTAATCCGTATACATGGGTCACGGTAAAACCAAGACCTTCCATACCAGCGATAACCGCTGCCGGTGGTGCAGCACCGGCTGTCATAACACTAACATTATGTTCTATACCCGCTTTTAACTCGTCATCAGCGGAATTCAGCATATTCAATACGATTGGAGCACCGCAGAAATAGCCAACTTTTTCTTTTTTGATGGCGTTAAAAATGTCATCCGCTCGGACATGGCGTAGGCAAACGTTAACACCTGCCATCGCTGCAATAGTCCATGGGAAGCACCAGCCATTGCAATGGAACATCGGCAGGGTCCATAAGTAGACCGGATGCTGGTCCATATTCCATGACATGGAGTTACTAACGGCGTTTAAGTAAGCGCCACGGTGGTGATAAACCACGCCTTTAGGGTCACCCGTGGTGCCGGAGGTATAGTTTAGGGTAATCGCATTCCACTCATCTTCGATCTGATAAGGGGTAAAGTTTTCATCACCGAATGCTAAGAACGCATCGTATGTTTGTTCGCCAATGAATTCACCTTCCTTGTAATAAGGGTCATCAATGTCGATGACATAAGGCTTTTCATCCATCAGTTCTAAAGCGGCTTTGACAACGCTGCTAAATTCACGATCCGTGATAAGTACTTTGCTCTCTGCATGCTGAAGAATAAAAGCAACGGCTTCAGCATCGAGACGAATATTGATTGAGTTGAGCACTGCGCCACACATAGGAACAGCAAAATGGGCTTCAAAGTGCTCTGCAAGGTTTGGTGCCATAATGGACACCGCATCCCCAGGGTTAACGCCACGTGATTGAAGTGCGCTAGCAAGTTGTTTGCAACGTTTAAAGGTTTCAGCCCAGGTATGTCGAATTTCACCATGAACAGTTGCTGTGCGATTTGGATAAACACTCGCTGCGCGCTGCATAAATGTTGTTGGTGATAGGGCCGCGTAGTTCGCTTTGTTTTTGTCTAGATTGGTTTCAAAGGCCGAATCTAAAGCGATGCTTCCGTTATTCAAAACGCTGTTTGCTACCTTATTGTTCACGTGGTTTCCCTCGTTCTGTTAATCGATAGTAATTAGGGTTAATGCCGTTACCGATTATCTTTTTGCTATCGTCGTCTAAGACTGTCGATAGCCGATTGAGATACTCATCGGTGACGAATCACCGATGAGCTTTTCTACAGATCTTTAATTGAAGTTATCGCGCTTAAACTTCATAAATTGTCCAACAATACCGCTACGGAAACTCAGTACGCAGACAACGAATACCGCACCCATGATGATATGGATGTAGTTACCCATTTCACCGCCAGACAGGTAGTTCTGCATTGTGATAATGAAACCAGCACCTAAGACAGGGCCGAAAATCGTACCGACACCACCGACAAGGGTCATTAGGATTACTTCACCCGACATGTGCCAATGCACATCTGTCAGAGAGGCAAGTTCGAATACCAATGTTTTAGTAGAACCGGCTAGTGCAGCTAACGCAGCAGAGATAATGAATGCGATCAATTTGTATTGATCAACGTTGTAGCCTAGTGATACTGCACGATCTTCGTTCTCACGAATCGCTTTCAGTATCTGTCCAAATGGAGAGTGAACTGTACGGTTTATAATCCAATAACCTAGAACAAATATCGCCAGTACGAAGTAGTACATTACAAAGTTGTCTGATAGGTCGATTAAACCAAATAGCTCGCCACGCGGAACGCCTTGCATGCCATCTTCACCGTTGGTGAAAGGCGCTTGCAGGTAGATAAAGAATACTAGTTGAGCAAGGGCTAAGGTCACCATTGCAAAGTAGATACCCTCACGTTTAACCGCTAACTTACCGAAGATAGCCCCTAACAAACCGCCAGAGATAGTGCCGGCAAGAATGGCTAGTTCTGGTGTTAGCCCGCTGTTCATCATCAAGTAACCAGTGACGTAACCACCTGTACCTAGAAATGCCGCATGACCGAATGATAATAGGCCAGCGAAACCCAGTAGTAAGTTGAATGCACAAGCAAACAGGGCGAAACAAAGTACTTTAGCTAGGAATACAGGGTATAGCGCCATTGGTGCCGCTAAGGCTAATACCAGTAAAAACAGATTTAGTTTCCAATTATTCATCATCGTCTCCTAGGCTTCTTTGCCAAATAGGCCAGCAGGTTTAATTAGCAGGACAATTACCATCACAAGGAAGATGACTGTCGTCGAAGCTTCGGGATAAAAATATTTTGTAAGGCCTTCTACCACACCCATGCCCAAGCCGGTGATGATTGCGCCACCGATCGAGCCCATGCCGCCGATAACCACGATCGCAAAAACGACGATGAGAATATTGGAGCCCATATCAGGAGATACAGAGTAGACAGGTGCAGCCATAACGCCTGCAAAGCCAGCTAATGCAACACCAAAACCAAAGGTTAATGTCACGATGAGCGGAACGTTGATGCCAAATGCTTGCATTAACTGAGGGTTCTCAGTGCCAGCACGTAGGTAAGCACCGAGTTTGGTTTTCTCGATCATCCACCAAGTGCTAAAGCAAACAACAACCGAGCTGATGATGATCCAAGCACGGTAGTTTGGTAGGTACATAAATGGCAGTTTCATGCCGCCTTTTAGTGCTTCTGGAATAGCATAAGATAGGCCAGAAGAACCAAACATATGCGTGAAAGTACCTTGAATGATCAGCGCTAAACCAAACGTTAGTAGAAGGCTGTAAAGGTGATCTTCGTTAGCGATAGGGCGAATAAGGAAACGCTCCATCAAAACACCGACGAGGCCTACCGTTAATGGCACAACAATCAGTGCCGCCCAATAGTTGATGCCCATATACTTAAGCGCAAGTAGGGCGACAAATGCACCCAGCATGTAGAGAGCGCCCTGAGCAAAGTTGATGATCTTAAGCAGACCAAAAATGATCGCCAAGCCTAGGCTCAATAAGGCGTAGAAAGAACCGTTAATCAACCCAACCAGCAACTGGCCGAAGAGGGCGAATAAATTGATGTCGAACATAATCTGTTTAACTCCGGTGTAGCATCGCTATTAAGACGCACTTCATAGCGTTTAATGCTTTGTTGTTATTTTTCAATCCGTAGTTTCAAATGCGCAGCAGCGCTATTAAACGCCTAAGTAAGTGTTTAATAGTTCTGTTTTGGCCTCTAATTCGCTTGCAAGTACTTCTTCTACGATGTGACCGTGCTCCATTACATAGTGGCGGTCAGCAATAGGTGCTGCGAAGCGGAAGTTTTGTTCAACCAAAAGAATGGTTAAACCACGTTCTTTAAGAAGGCCAAGGACCTCACCCAGTTTTTGCACAATGACGGGGGCGAGACCCTCGGTTATTTCATCCAAGAGTAGGATGTTCGCGCCAGTACGCAGAATGCGAGCAAGTGCTAGCATTTGCTGCTCACCACCGGAAAGGCGCGTGCCTTGGCTGGTGCGGCGTTCATATAGGTTTGGGAAAATCTCGTAGATCTCTTCAATGCTCATGCCGTCAGAACGAACATTTGGCGGTAGCATTAGGTTTTCTTCAACGTTTAAACTGGCAAAAATGCCGCGTTCTTCCGGGCAGATGCCTAAGCCTAAATGAGCAATTTTATGCGGTGCCATATCGATCGTTTCGGTGCCATTAACAACAATGTTACCGCTGCGCTTGCCAACCATATTCATGATCGATTTCAAGGTAGTGGAGCGACCAGAGCCGTTACGACCAAGTAGGGTAACCAATTCACCTTGATGTACTGTTATATCGATACCGTGCAGGATATGGGACTCACCATAGAAAGCGTGCAAGTTGTTTATGCGCAGCTTTTCATTGTGATTACCGTAAGTGGCTTCGGTCTTTTGGGTATTCTCACTGATGGTTGCTGGGCTATTCATGCTACGACCTCCGTATCTTTCTCTTGTGCAGCAGCTTGTTTCGCATTTTCAGCTTCTACTTCATCAGCGGCTGTTCCCATGTAGGCTTCACGTACCTGCGGGTTAGCAGAAACTTGGTCATATGTGCCTTCAGTAAGGATTGCGCCACGTTGTAAAACAGTGATACGGTCTGCCAGTTCGGATACAACGTGTAGGTTATGCTCGACCATTAGGATGGTACGATCTTTAGATACTTTCTTAATCAGATCAGTTACTAAGCTCACATCTTCATGACCCATACCTTGGGTTGGCTCATCCAGTAGCATTAGTTCAGGCTCTACGGCTAAGGTCGTTGCAATTTCTAGTGCACGTTTACGGCCATAAGGTAGGTCAACGGTGATCGTATCGGAGAATTTTCCTAGTCCAACTTGTTCGAGTAGTTCTTGCGCTCGGTCGTTTAGGCGGTTAAGGATTTTTTCTGAACGCCAAAAGTGGAAGCTATTACCTTCTTTGCGCTGTAGTGCTATGCGCACATTCTCTATAACGGTAAGGTGAGGAAAAACAGCTGAAATCTGGAATGAACGAATTACACCTTTACGCGCAATAGCTGCTGGCTTCATGGAGGTGATGTCATCGCCATTAAAAAGGATGCTGCCTGTTGTAGGCTGTAAAAATTTGGTCAATAGGTTAAATACGGTGGTTTTACCTGCACCGTTAGGGCCGATTAATGCGTGGATATGGCCGCGTTGAATATTTAGATTTACATCATCTACCGCTGTAAAACCCTTAAATGCCTTTGTAAGGTTTCGGGTTTCAAGAATGAAGTCCTGCGTGGGCTGAGTCATCTTGTCTCTACTCTTGGTTTCCCGAAGCGGGGCAGTGTTACTGTCCACTACTTCAGTCGTTTTTGTTGTTATTGGTAGACACAATAAGATGTAAACTTTGCCTAACTATTTTCAAAATCTAACGAAATGTAACAAATCGGTGTAGGCTATTAACTTTGTGATACATTCAGGCTAAGAAGCCTCGCTAAATATTGACGCTATTATTGGTCATAGGCCTATTATCTAAGGGCGTACGGTTTGGTATAGGTTACATAGTGGTATCAGCTTTTCCTTCAACACTACGACAATAAAAGAAGTCCTATGTACCGACATTCACCCATAACGATTCGCCTTTTTCTAATGCTGCTGGTGCTTATCAGCAGTATCTTCGGTTCTATTTATTGGTTTACGGTACCGCTAATAAAAGACAACGTTTTTACATTAGAGTTACGCTCAAATCGCCAGGTATTGAATATTGTTTATGATCTAGCGGATAGGATGTATGCCAGTACAGAAGGCTATGTTGATAAAACATTAAACTCTCATGAAACCCGTTTGAAATCAGTGCTGGAATTAGCTGAAAGCCACATTGCTATATCTCTGAAGGATGGTCGAGCGGTGGGCAAAAGTGATCAGGAGATCTGGAATAAAATCTATCAAGATCTGCGAAATTTTCAGTTTGGTAAAGGTGATTATATCTGGATCGCCGATTACGATGCTCGTTTGTTATCACATCCGTCGAGTGAGTTTCATAACCGTGATATGTCCACTTTTAAAGACTCTGAAGGGAATTTAATTATTCCTAATGTCCTTGAACTGGCCAAAACAGATGGTGAAGGTTTTTATAATTACAAATGGAATCGTCTTAATGAACAAACGGTGATTGATAAATTCTCTTTTGTGAAAAATCACCCCGAATGGGGATTTGTCATGGGCGCCGGTGTTTATATTGACGATATCCAGAAAGAGGTTGAGGCACAAAAAGCGCAAGCTATTTTGGAGATTAACCGAGCGCTTAAAGATGTCAAAATCGGTAGTAATGGCTACCTCTACATTTTCGATTCTGATGGGAATATGCTTTTCCATCCTAACCCTAATATTCACGGCCTTAATTTTAAGAAGATGCTTAATTCAGTCACACAAAATCCGATCTATTTAGATTTGATGGCTGTGGCTGATACAGGGGAAGAGCTCTATTACAAATGGGATCGTCCCGATGACCAAGGCAATTATGGTTATGAAAAACTGTCATTAGTTCGTCATCTGCCTGGTTTTGATTGGTATATCGGCTCCTCCGTCTATTTAGATGATCTTAAATCAAGTTCAGTGCAGCTGAGTCAGCGAATTATCGCGATGGGCTTTTTTGGATTGCTCGCTTCTATTGTCGCGGTATTTATCTTTGCTGAATGGCTGACATCGCCGATTCGAAAGTTATCGCTAACGGCTTATAAGATTAGCCGTGGTAATTTAACAGCAAAAACAGGCATCGAACGCAATGACGAGCTAGGCGTAATGGCTGAGTCTTTTGATTATATGGTCGACCGCTTACGGGACAATATAAATACGCTTAATACCCATGTTGATTCACGTACTAAAGAGTTATCGGAATCCAATGCTCAGTTATTAGAAGCGGTTGAATCACTAGAACAAACACAAGATGAGCTGCGCGCAGTTGAAACCCGACAGCGACTTATTTTGGATGCGCTCCCCGCGCAGGTTGCTTATCTTGATACCGATGTGCGTTATGTTTTTGCTAACCGTCAATACCGTGAGATGTTTGATCAAGGTAAGGATGAGATCGTTGGTAAACACTTTATCGACGTAGTAGGCGAAGAGATGGGGGAGGCTCTTAAGCCTTTTATCACGCGTGCCATGCAAGGTGAAAGTCCCGTTTACGAATATCGTTTGATGCACAAGGGCAAAGAGATTATTACCCGTCGTACAGTTTTACCGTTTTATAACTTAAGGAAAGAAGTTGAAGGCATGCTGACGCTGTCTATCGATATTACGCAGGAGCGTGAGGTTGAACAGCGTATGGCGGAAGCCAGTAAGATGAAAGCGGTAGGCCAGATGTCTGGTGGTTTGGCCCACGACTTTAATAACCTGCTCACCATTATTTTAGGTAATTTGTTAGAACTGCAAAACCATCGGGAGCTGCCGCGTCAATTGCAAAGTAATTTAACACCCGCGATTAGAGCGACACGTCGTGGCGCGGATATGACTAAGCGGTTGCTTGCGTTCTCTAGACGCCAACCGTTGTTGCCAGGGCGGATACAGCCGCAGCGTTTGATTACCGATCTAGTTGATCTTTTAGAGGCGCCGCTACCCGGAAATATTGAGTTAACCACTCATATTAAACCCAACACCCCCGATGTTTATGTCGATGCCGCCCAGATGGAGGATGCTCTAGTTAACCTAGCACTTAATTCAGCTGATGCGATGCCAAAAGGTGGAGAGTTGAAGTTAATTGTGTCTGGAGTAGAGTGCGCGATTCCGGAAGTGATGAGCAGTATTTGGGGCGAGCTGATTCAGCCTGGGAGTTATGTACTCATCTCAATAATTGATAGCGGTGAAGGTTTTAGCGAAGAAGCATTGGAACAGGCATGTGAACCCTTCTATACCACTAAGTCGACCGGTGCAGGGTCGGGGCTAGGTTTAAGTATGGTGTATGGCTTTGTTAAACAATCAAAAGGTTATATTCGTATACAAAATAGAGATCAACTCGAAGGGACCTTTGATGGCGGGCTAGAAAGCATGCCTGCAGAGGGGCATGGAGGGGCTAAGATTGATCTGCTGTTACCGGCCGCGACAGGTGATGTCACATCGGAGATCCCTGCCCCTATTGTTGTGGATAATGCAGACACCGCTGAACTGTATAGCTCCTCATTGGTGTTGCTGGTAGAGGATAACGCAGATGTTCGTCAACTAGTGCGTAAACAGATAACTGATATGGGATTTGTTGTTATAGAAGCCTGTAGTGGTGACGAAGCTCTGTTGCTATTGACGGGCCTAGAAGAGCTTGCTGGTGTCGTTTCTGATGTCATTATGCCCGGAGATGCTTCTGGCTATGACGTTGTCGGCGCTGTTAAGTTATTGTATCCAAATGCATTTGCTGTGATCATGACAGGCTATAGTGAAAGCCCTCCAGAAACAGAATTTGAGTTTAGTTTGTTGCAGAAACCATTTGATGCCCACGCGCTAGAACAAGCAATATCGCCTGCGTTGGCTCAGGCTAGAGACGAGAAATCATCATGACCCCTACTATCACTAGTCCATTGATTTATGTTGTTGAAGATGAGATTGATCTAGGCGAATTGATTTGCTCAACATTGGCGACATTTCGTTATCAAGCTAAACATTTTTCGGCCGGTATTGCGGCACTTGAAGCGCTTCATAAACAGCAGCCAGAAATATGTATCGTTGATCTTAACCTTCCTGATATGGATGGTATGGAGCTCGTTCGGCAGCTGGAAGATAAAGAGATTGGTGTGATTATAGTGTCTGGTCGTGATGGCTTAACCGATCGTGTATTGGGCCTAGAATTTGGCGCTGATGATTATATTACCAAGCCTTTCGAACCGAGAGAGCTGGTGGCCCGGGTGCAAAGTTTACTGCGACGTATGCGTAAGCAGCAGAGTAACGCACTAGAACAACCTAAGCTGGCCCGTTTTGCTAATTGGGTATTTCAACCGGATTCGTTGAGTTTGAAACACCCAGAAAAGCCAGAAGAGTCATTAAGTCGTGCAGAGGGAGATATGTTGCTTGCTCTGTTGAAACACCCATTCCAGATACTTTCACGTGATCAGCTTCTGGGTGAAAATTGCGTGCCTTATGATCGTAGTATCGATGTGCGTATGTCACGGTTACGCAAAAAAATAGAATCTGATCCTCAGCATCCAGAATTGATAAAAACGGTTTATGGGGCGGGGTATATGTTCACTGCTGAGGTTAAGTGGGAATAAAAAAAGGCCACCTTTTCTACAAGGCAGCCCTGCGTTAACAACCGTTTCTCAATCTTTAGCTGTTATGCGTCTTCATTAACCATAATGATCTTACGGTGGGGGAACGGAATCTCGATATTGTTTTCATCCAGCGCTTTTTTGATCTGCTCCGGGACGGAATACAGTACATCAAAATAGTGCTCTCCTTTACAAAACGGCCTTACTAAGAAGTCTACAGAGCTATCGTTTAACGTTTCGACTTCAATAAACGGGGCTGGAGTTTCAAGGATATGTGGGTGGTTGGATAATACCTCAGCAATAACGGCGCGTGCGGCATCGGTGCTTTCCGCATAGGCAACGCCAAAATGCATATCAACGCCACGAATATCATAATGAGAGTGATTGATAATCTGTTCACCCCAAATTTGGCTATTTGGAATAATGACTTGCTGATGATCGAATGTTTGTAAAATAGTGGTGAACATATCGATCTCCGTCACATTACCAAAACAACCAGCAGCATCGATAAAATCCCCGACTTTGTAAGGGCGGAAAATTAGCAGCATCACACCAGCCGCTAAATTAGACATAGCGCCTTGAAGGGCTAGTCCAACCGCTAAACCGGCAGCACCTAAGAGAGCAACAATCGAAGTAGTTTCTACACCGAATCGATTCAGTACAGCGATGAAGACGAACGCTAGTATAAGGTAGCGCGCGAGGCTGCCAAGAAAGCGAAAGAGGGTATCATCTAGATGCTTATTCTTTTTTCCCGTACTAACGATCAGCTTGCTAACACTGCTCGCGATCCAAAAACCAATAATCAGAATGATAATGGCAAGTAGGATATTCGTAGACCAAGCGATTGCCGCTGGAAGGTGTTGGTTTATATCAATATTTTCAAGAAATTCCATTTTATAGGCCTTGTGATGGAGTTATGAGATAAGCATAGGATGTAATGGCTTAATATGGGATTAAGGGTAGGGTGTTTTTACGCCATTTTAGAGTGAAAAGAAAAAATAGTATCTGTTTTTTGTAATGCCTGAGGGGCAAGAGAGAAGACGGTCGCTTTTAGTAAATTAAGTAGGGCTTTGAGAAAACCCTACTTTTAAATTATTAATTTAAGTGTAATTAATAAGACCAATTGAGATTAATTTCTATAGATTGGATCCGACTAGTTTTTTGAAGTCTGGTGATGTTACTAATTTTCCAATTAGATTCTGAACCGCTGGGAAGTAGGCTTCTGCGGTTTGCTTACAAGCTGTATCAGCGATAAAGCCACTTTCAAATTCGTAGTGTTCTGAAACGTGTGTTGAATGCCCATTTGAAGATTCTACCTTCAAACTTAAATCCCATGTTCCGCCTGTAAGGCCTCTTGAAGATGAAAAGCTAAGTTCTTCTAATGAGCCTGTTAGTGTAACTGATGGCGTTTTGTCATCGTATAACCCAGCTACTTTTAGTTCATCTGCTAGTGCTTTCTGTAAATATGCTTCGAAAGACATATTATCTGGCGGGGCAATTGGACCCGCTGCTCGACAAGCATTGCTAAAGTTAGCGGGGCCTGTGAAGTTCCCCACATAAATATTATTAGCTTCGATAGTTTTTAAGGCCACATTGTTATCTGCTGAGATACTGTATCTCTGTGGTGTATATGTGGAGCAAGCAGTAAGCGATAGAAGGCTTACTAATAATATAGACTTACGAATTAACATAGTTTTCCTTGGAGACTGTTTTTCAGCGCTTATTTTTTCGATGAAAAGGATCAGTGAATTTTGCTAGGAAAGGGGAGAGTGTTTTTGGAACCGTTCCATGGCAATAATTACTGTTTCCGTAATTAATATTTTTGTACTGTGGCTAAGTAAAAGACTAAGCCTAGACATCCATCTGTCTAACTAAACGTTTTTAACGTAGTAATAAGGATAACGCAAGGATTTAAGTTCGTAATGTTTGTTCATTATTTGAATGATCTTTTGAATTTTTTCACAGGATAATTATGGTGGTGTAAGGTTCTAACTTTCCAAGTAAACTACTTCTATTCAGCAGCGTTGTTCTGCCTTCCATCAAAAGAGAATTCCCTTTGTTAAGTTATAGACACTCGTTTCATGCAGGTAACTTTGCCGACATCATCAAGCATGTCGTTGCTGTTGAAATATTGGAGCACCTGACCAAAAAAGAGAAACCATTTGAGTATATTGATACTCACTCAGGTACTGGGCTTTATAATTTCAAGTCTGCACAGGCTCGAAAACTTGAAGAGCATGCTGGAGGTATTGGTAAGCTTAAAGAGGAAGATTATCCTGAGATTGCACGCTATTTTGAGGTGATAAAATCTTATAACGAAGCAGGCAAAAGCAATCTTTATCCGGGTTCCCCTTTGTTTGCTAAGTACTTTCTGCGCCAGCAAGATCGTGCTTGGTTGTTTGAGCTGCATCCCGAAGATTTTAAATCTTTATGCTTGAATACCAACCGCCAATGTAAAATTAAGGTGGCTTGTAGTGACGGTTTAAAAGGGATGGAAGCGTTAATGCCTCCAAAGAGTCGCAGGGGATTGGTGCTGGTTGATCCATCTTATGAGATTAAAACTGAATATGATCAAGTGTTTAGTGCAATAGAAAAAGCACATAAGAAGTTTGCAACAGGTACTTATGCCCTGTGGTATCCAGTGGTAGATCGCCCGACGATTAATAAGCTAAAGAATAAGTTTATTCGTAGTGGTATCAAAAATATTCAGTGCTTTGAATTAGGGGTATTGCCTGATTCTGAAGAGCGGGGGATGACGTCCTCTGGCATGATCGTGGTAAATCCGCCTTGGGGTTTGTTTGATAAAATGTCGAAACTCTTGCCGAAACTCGCCCGTACTTTGGGTGAAAGTGACGAATTAATCTATCAATGTGAACAGTTAGTTGATGAGTAGCGTAGGGTAGTTGAATTTCTCTATATTTGTTGAGGGTTAGCGATGTCTGAATATTATGCTGAAATCATTTGGCAGCGTGCTAGTGATGAGCCATATATTGATAACCGTTATAGCCGTGCTCATACTTGGGGATTTGACGGAGGGGCGACGGTACAAGCTTCGTCGTCGCCGCATATTGTCCCTTTACCGTTTTCGGTTCAAGCGAATGTTGATCCTGAGGAGGCATTTGTTGCGTCTCTTTCCAGTTGTCATATGTTGTTTTTTCTCTCCATAGCAGCACAACAAAAATTTGTTGTTGATCGCTATAGCGATAATGCAGTGGGTGTTATGGAGAAGGACAGGGAAGGAAGGACTGCTATGACCCTCGTAACATTGCGGCCGGAAGTGTCTTTTGAGGGAGAACAGCCGAGCTATGATCAATTAGAAGCGATGCATCATCAATCCCATGAACTCTGTTTTATCGCTAACTCTGTGAAAACGAAGGTAGTGACTGAGATTGTTCTACCAAGTTAAACCTGTTCGGTTATTTTACTTGCCCTAAAAGCAGATCTACGCATAATAAGCGACCGCCGAAATGATGTGATCTGCTATGCCTATCGATAAACTTAAAAACGCTTCTAATAATCATTCTTTATCCTCGCTTACGAAGGATAACGTGTCTTCTCTTAAGCCGCGTTTTGATGCGCTTACTGACGAGTTGCAGTTACATCGTGCGCATGGCGCGAAAGTGATTGATTGTCCCCAGTGTAGTTACCCTGCTGCGATAGAAGAGCAAGGCTTTGCGCCGATCTATTTTAGTCATTGTTTGGTTTGCCGCACTAAAGTACGTTTCATCAAAATGAACTGCACTTGTGGCACTTCGAGTATCTATGATGGTGCCCAGTTTAAGAGCTGTAAGGAGTGCGCTAATCCCTTTAGTTTCGTCGATGTTGTGAAGCAGAATGAACCGAAAGTATGCGGTGAAGAGTTACCAGAGCATTACGAAGGGGCCTTAGCGCAATGTCATGTCTGCCGTAAAAGCCAAGACTCGGTTTTTCAATTTGATGAGCAATGGCTTTGTTTGAATTGCTTGGAGGAGCATCGTGCACCGGGATGCTGTGAAGAATGTTCTACTGTGCAAACGGGGGATCTGGAAGATAGCTTTGAAACAGGTTGTATGGTCTGTGCTGGACGAGTGAGCTGGGATTAGTTAAAGTTTAATAACTCTTTGTTCTAAAAGATAACTTTTCATCGTTAGTTTCTTTTAAACATCTACTTTTTGTTTATCACAAGTGAACACAAGGGGATGTTGTCTTTATTACTTAATAAATTATTGGGTTTTTTTATTAATTCCTCTTAATTTGTGTGGTTATATTTGTTTTAATCACAGATAGCTTCACGCTTTATCATTAGAAATTAATAAAAATAATAGATTCTAGATAGGGGCTGGTTGTTCGATTGGTATTTCTTTACCGGTTAACAAAGCCCATGGAGTAGTATTAGCGATGATACGGGAAAGTGATCAGGCATCCTCTTCTGAGGTAAACATGCAATCGATGATCGCAAGGCTACCTTGTGTTGTATACCGTTGCCTGAATGACCGCTTTTGGACCATGACTTACCTTAGTGAAGGCTGTAAGGCTTTGACTGGTTATCCCGTGGAATCTTTACTTGATAACGCGCAACTCTCTTTTAATGACCTTATCTACGTTGAAGACCAAGAATGGACGTTTGCTGCAGTGGAAGCTGCATTGGCAGAGAAGGTGCCGTTTACCCACGAATATCGAATAGTGACAGCCCAAGGAAAAATTAAATGGGTATGGGAGCAGGGTTCGGGTGTTTGGGATGTAGATGGAAATCTAATCGCCTTAGAAGGCTTCATTACTGATATTACCGCTCAAAAAGAAACGAAAGATCAACTCACTGCATCCTTAGGTGAACGCGATCAAGAGCTGTTACTTAATGCTGCGCTTTTCAACGAGTATAGAAAGGCCGTTGATGAAAGCTCAATCGTTTCTAAAACAAATGAATTTGGCGTGATCACTTACGCTAATCAACAGTTCTGCGATATTTCAGGATACACTTTGAACGAATTGGTGGGTCAAAGTCATAACCTTGTTCGCCATCCAGATATGCCAGAAATTTTGTTTGAACAGCTGTGGAGTACCATCAAAGCTAAAAAGGTATGGAAAGGCGTTATTCATAATAGGGCTAAAAATGGTGATAGCTATTATGTGCAATCTACGGTTGTACCTGTTCTAAAGCCTGACGGTGATATCTATGAATACATGTTGATACGGCATGATATTACAGATTTGGTTAGACAAACTCGCCGAGTCCAGCAGCAGATAACGGATCACTTAACTCAGTTGCCTAACCGTCAGAAATTGATGGAAGATTTGCAGAAGAACGCTAAATGGAAGTTGGCTGTCTTCAATATTGAGCGTTTTCGTGAAGTTAATGAATGTTATGGGTTAGATACGGGCGATAAGTTACTCGTACAAATTGCCCGGTTGTTTCAGATGCTGGCCCGAAAACATTCCTTACGTTTGTATAAATTATCGGGTGATGAGTTTGGTCTGTTATCTGATGAGCGTTTTGATAGTTGTCACTTTGTCGAGACCTGTTATCGCTTCTTAGAGTGTCTGGAAGATGAGTCAATAGAGATCGATGGTAATCATTTTAATCTATCGATGGTCGTTGGGATCTCTCAGCAGCAGAATTATTACATCAATGCTGAAATTGCCATGAATCACGCTCGAGAAAGTGGCAAACAGCTTGTATTTTTTGATGATCAAATTGATATCAAAGATCAGCTTTCGACGAACATACGACGCACTCAACAGTTAAAAGAAGCATTAAAAGATAAGCGCATTAAAGTATTTGCCCAGCCTATTATTAGTCATGGCTGTGGGGGTATTAATAAATATGAATGCCTTGTTAGGATGATCGATAGCGATGGCACCGTGATTCCCCCTATTCGTTTCCTGGATCTCGCTAAAAAAGCACGTTTATACTCAGAGATAACCAATGCGGTTATTCTAGAATCATTCGCATTCTTTGCTAAAAGGCCAACCGACACTTTTTCTATAAATCTCTCGCTGGACGATATTCTTAACCCATCAACAATGCAGCTGCTTAAGGATCTTATCCAGCAGTATCAGATTGGTAAGCAGTTGATATTGGAAATTGTTGAAAGTGAAGGTATCGAAAATTACGAAGAAGTGAGCCAGTTTATTGTTAATATGCAGCGCTTAGGCTGTCGTATAGCAATTGATGATTTTGGCACAGGCTATTCAAATTTTGATTATTTGATGCGTTTAAATATTGATATTATCAAGATCGATGGTTCTATCATTCGGAATTTAGATCAGGATAAAAATGCGCAAGTTGTCACTGAATTAATCGTAAGTTTTGCTCAACGTATGGGAATTGAAACGGTTGCAGAGTTTGTTCACTCTAAAGAGATTGATCGTATGGTTAAGTGCATGGGTATTAATCATTCACAAGGTTTTTATCATGCAGAGCCTCTTTCCTTAGAGCAACTGAGTCCCATTCCTGATCTGTTTCTTTAGGTTTTCTCATAAGCGTGATCTCATTAGTAAGCCCGGTTTAATTGCGAGTTTCCTGCTTATTTGAAATAGCGATCACTTTGTTTGTTTTTTGAACAGTTACGTCTCGACTTTTTGACCTTAACTCTTTATAGTTCGCGCCCTTATGCAAGCTGGTTTTTTACATGGTTTGCCCTCTAATTTTTAGCGCTTAGGTACACTTCTTTGATTTCTACCGCGAACATCACCATGCAGTTCGGCTCTTCGCCGTTATTTGAAAATATTTCTGCCAAATTTGGTAACGGTAATCGTTATGGATTAATTGGTGCGAATGGCTGTGGCAAGTCTACGTTCATGAAAATTCTAAGCGGTGAGTTAACAGCTACATCAGGAAATGTATCTATTACCCCAGGTTATACTGTAGGTACCTTAAGCCAGGATCAATTTGCGTTTGAAGAGTACAGCGTTATTGATGCGGTGATTATGGGTGATACACGTCTTTGGGAGATTAAGCAGGAGCGTGATCGCATTTATTCACTCCCTGAAATGTCTGAAGAAGATGGCATGAAAGTAGCGCATTTAGAAGGTGAGTTTGCGGAGATGGACGGCTATACAGCCGAAAGTCGTGCCGGTGAGATTCTCTTGTCTGCGGGTATTGCTGAAGAGTTACATTTTGGTTTAATGAGTCAGGTTGCCCCAGGTTGGAAACTCCGTGTTTTATTAGCACAAGCGCTGTTTGCCAATCCAGATATCTTGCTATTGGATGAGCCAACCAACAACTTGGATATTCATACCATTACATGGTTAGAAGAGGTTCTTAATCAACGTAAATGTACAATGATTATCATCTCGCATGATCGCCACTTCTTAAACTCAGTCTGTACACATATGGCTGATATCGATTACGGTGAGTTGCGTATATTCCCAGGGAACTACGAAGATTTTGTCGCTGCTTCCACACTGATTCGCGACCAGCTTCATGCAGACAATGCCAAGAAAGCGGCAGAAATTGAAGACCTTCAGCAATTTGTTAACCGTTTCTCCGCTAATGCTTCTAAGGCTAAACAAGCAACATCTCGTGCTAAGCGAATGGATAAAATTAAGCTTGATGAAGTTAAACCTTCTAGCCGTGTAGCACCTTATATCACGCTTAAACAGCATCAGAAGTTGCATCGTCAGGCTTTAGTTATTGAAGATGTTTCACATGGGTTTGATGGTGAAACATTATTTAGTGGTGGTAATATGATTCTAGAAGCCGGTGCTAAATTAGCGGTTATCGGCGAAAATGGCGTGGGTAAAACAACCTTCTTGCGCTGCCTGTTGAATGAACTGAATGTCGATCACGGTGAAGTGAAATGGGCGGAGAATGCAGAGATCGGTTACTGCCCACAAGATAGTTCAGATGATTTCGATTCAGATTTAACCTTGTTTGAGTGGATGTCTCAGTGGCGTACTCCTAAACATGATGATCTCGCTGTGCGAGGCATGTTAGGACGTTTATTGTTTACTGCCGATGATGCAAACAAGAAAGCCAGAGTATGTTCTGGTGGTGAGAAAAACCGTTTGTTGTTTGGTAAGTTAATGATGTCGGACACAAACGTACTCATTATGGATGAGCCAACCAACCATTTAGATATGGAATCGATTGAAGCGTTGAATAATGGTTTGGCTAATTATGATGGTACGATTATTTTCGTCAGTCATGACCGTGAATTTGTATCTTCTTTAGCCACCCGTATCATTGAGATTAAAGATGAGAAAGTGATCGATTTCCAAGGTACTTATGATGAGTACTTAGCAGATCAAGAGAGAGCTGCAAAAGTCGCTTAATCTAAAACGTGATCCTATAAAAAAAGGCTGAATGGCGATACCCCGCATTCAGCCTTTCTTGTTTTAGGGAGGACACGAAATTCAGCGCCTCTCTGAATTAGTTCATTAACTCGCCTTTCATCTGATTAAATTTCTCAGGTGTCATATCTAAATCGATGACCGGCAGTTTGTCTGTCACACGTCGTCCTTCCGGGTTTGTCCGTCTAGAGTAGATTAACTCTATCTCAGGTGACGTGGACTTGAAGGCCTTTTTTCTACGATCTACCATGGTTTTGCGACGTTCTTTGTCTTGAAAGCTTTCTGCTTGATGCTCAACTAACCATTCACCCGCATGGAGAAGAGTCGGCAGATCGGGGCTTATTTTCCCTAGTTCTGGGCTAGCCCAGTAATAGATGAATTTATAGTTATCTAGATCTTTGATCAGTTTTAGTGAGTTGGCGGACATTCGATCTACATTCCTTGTAGAGAAGGTTATCAATAACAGCAAAATATTGGTTATAGGAAATATGCGCCCATCATACTGAGAATAACCTTGCCCAAATATAAGAAATATTCTTAATTTCTACTAAAAAGGCTAAAAGTATCCTTTAGTCTCGTTCTGTTTAATCAAACGCTCTTGTCGATCACAACAGCATGATTATCGCTTTTTGAGTGACTGTAATCGGTAGGCGAGTAACTTATTAAGAACGTCAGCCAGAATTGTACTAACGACCGGGTGTTCATGGTTACTTCCCACCAGTTGCTCGCAATAAGAATGTTTATTCGCCGTTTGCTCCCATGCAAGGGCATGCTC
This sequence comes from Neptuniibacter victor, assembly GCA_027943745.1. Classification (GTDB taxonomy): domain Bacteria; phylum Pseudomonadota; class Gammaproteobacteria; order Pseudomonadales; family Balneatricaceae; genus Neptuniibacter; species Neptuniibacter victor. The sequence goes on from AP025763.1 coordinate 1,602,161, forward strand.
ATTGGTCACTAATTGCCTTAGTATTCTTGAAAGCTTATCAATATCCATACTTATCTCATTTAAGACTGTCAATTTTGTAGATGCCGCATGATCGTTTGTTTTTGTTAACGGCTAATGACAGAGATCAGGTTTGATTGTGAATCTCGTCTTGGAAGGAATGTATTAGCTAAACTTAATAATGTGGGTCGTGATGCTTTTATGTTGGAGGATTGTGATGGATATTGTGCAGGTAACACTTTTTATTGAGTGGTGTTTAGGGATAAATTTAGCGATTCTGTCGCTGTCAGTCGTTATCTTAATATGCTGTAAAGCATCGATTCTGCGAATGCATAGTCGGCTTTTTGATATTGAAGAAGCAGACCTCAATCGTATGTATCTAGGCTATCTCGCACACTATAAAATACTTATTTTAGTTTTTAATCTCGTGCCTTATATAGTGTTGAGGCTGATGTAATAGATGCTAGATCGATAGAAAAGTAGGGTCTGTAAAAATTTACAGACCCCGTACGCCGATATGTGACAAAACGGCTGAGGTGAAAGATGTTAACAGGGCTTAATTAATCAATTTAATTGAGAAAGTTGATCTTCATTGTATTCCGTTAATGATGTACCCGATTGCAGTTTGCTGACGAGGTCATGATTGGCAATAAAAGGGCGGCCAAAAGCGGTAAGATCAACCACATTATTTTCCAAGTCTTCGTTAGCACTTTGTTGGTCATACCCGCCGCAACCAATCAATGTCCCAGTGTAATGACGGCGGATAAAATCACTAACGCGGCCATCTAAATAATCAATAGGCTGTGTATCATCAAACATTCCGACATGTACATAAGCAAGGTTCAATTCATTCAGTTGGTTCAGTAGGTAGATAAACGTTTCGGCGTCTCCTTCAACCGGATTCAGGTTGAAATACGCTGCAGGTGATAAGCGTAGCGCAACTTTATCGGCGCCGACTGCTTCAATACAGGCTTTAACAACTTCTAGTGCGAAACGGGATCTGTTCTCAGGGCTACCACCATAATTATCACTGCGGAGGTTAGTTTCCTGGTGCAGAAATTGATCGATTAAATAGCCGTTTGCTCCGTGAATCTCAATGCCATCAAAGCCAGATTTAATTGCGTTGATCGCTGCTTGAGCGTAGTCCTTAACAAGCTCTGCTATATCACTTTGTGTTGCTTCATGGGGGACTTCATAAGACAGATCACGCATGCGCGGAACGCTACCTTCAAGCTGAACAGCTGAAGGTGCGATCGGTTGTTTACCAGAGAAATAACTGTGTGCTGCGCGTCCTGTATGCCAGATTTGGCTGAAAATAATTCCACCTTTTTCATGCACAGCAACGGTCACTTTTTGCCAACCTTCAATCTGTTTTTCTGAGTAAATACCCGGTGTGTTGGGATAGCCTTGACCATCAGGGCGGAGAACGGTTGCTTCAGAGATGATGAGGCCCGTTTCAGCACGTTTTGCATAATATTGAGCCATTGCTTCCGTTGGTACTAGATCATCGTCTGCAAAGCAGCGAGTTAGCGGAGCCATCACTAATCGATTTGCTAAGGTAATGCTTTCATTCAATTTGTAAGGGGTAAATAGCATGCGGAATCCTCGAAACTTGCCTGTGTGGTATTGAGTAAGCGACAGGCAAATAAAACTATTAAATGTTACGCCATTTCAAATGTGCGCTGTTTGATAGATACTCTACTTGGTTCTTTAATAGTTAACTATCCGCCAAAATATGATTTTACTGTTTCTAAAATAAGAACAATATTTAGTCATATTGTTATGAAGGTAATTTAAAGTGGATGTATTACGTTACATCGCGGTATTTGTTCGTGTAGTTGAACTGCAGAACTTTTCAGAAGCGGGTCGACAGTTAGGAATTGCAAAGTCGGCTGTTAGCAAACAGATCAGTAGCCTTGAAGATAAGCTCGGTACGCAATTAATCACGCGTACGACGCGAAAACTCGTCTTAACTGAAGCGGGAAAAACATATTATAAATATTGTAAGCAGATGTTAGAGCTGGGTGTTATTGCAGAGAATGAGATTAAAGATTATCAAGAAAAGCCGCGAGGCACGGTTCGTATTGCTTGTCCGCCGACCATTGCCAAACTGTATTTAACGCCGTTAATTGGGCGCTTAAGCCGTTGTTATCCTGACCTGAAAATAGATTTTTTAGTGGATGACCGTGTGGTTAATATGATCGAAGAAAATATCGACATTACCGTTCGTGTTGGTTGGCTTCAGGATTCGAATTTGATCGCACGTAAACTTGGGGAGTCTAGTACGGTTGTATTTACCTCACCTAGTTATATTGAAAATCATGGTTTACCAACACAGCCCCGTCAGCTGGCACAGCATGAATGGATTGGGTTGAGTCTACTTCCTAGCCCATTTACATGGAACTTTCGCCACTGCACCGGTAAGGAAGAAAGTGTTCAAGTGCGTTCAAAAATTGTGACAAATCATGTCGATAGTTTATTTGATTTTATTCGGCAGGGCAGCGGTATTTCGGCTATTGCCGAATATTCAATACGAGATGAACTGGCAAGTGGTGAGTTTGTTGCTTTGTTTGAGCATTATCAGCTTGAACAGCTAGGGATCTATGCGGTTTACCCTAAGAAAAACGTTATGCCACTGAAAACGCAATTAGTGTTGGATCAGTTGGTCGAGATGTTCAATCAACAGGCGATAAAGAGGACTGAAGCTAAACGTTGTTGAATGCTTAGCGAAAGCAGATGCATACCTGCCTTCGCTAAGCAGTTGTTATGAGTAACTAATGTTACCCGTAGAACGCCATTTTAATGATAAATAGCAGGGGTAAGATCAGCATGGCAGAGTTTAAACTGCTGAATCGTCCTGACATTATTTTTAGAGCGGAATAAGAGATAAAACCTAATGCGATACCGGTCGTGATTGAAAATGTTAGTGGCATTGTCACCGCAGCGATCACGACGGGAGCAGCCTCAGTGATATCGTCCCAGTCTATTTTTACCAAACTATGGGTCATTAGAACGGCCACAAAAAATAGTGCTGGTGCCGTTGCATAGGCTGGGATTGTGCCTGCTAATGGCGATAAAAACAGAGAAAGAAGAAACAGAACGCCGACTACTACAGCGGTTAAACCTGTGCGACCACCTACGGCAATACCCGCACCAGATTCTATATAACTAGTCGTTGTGGAGGTACCCATGACGGCGCCGGCCATTGTCGCTCCTGAATCCGCCATTAAAGCGCGCCCTAAGCGAGGCAGCTTGTTGTCTTTATCCAAAAGATCACCTTTCTGAGCAACCGCAATTAAGGTGCCGGAGGTATCAAATAGGTCAACAAAAAGGAAAGAGAAGACAATAGCGATTAATCCCACCTCTAAAGCTGCAGCAATATCAAGTTGCGCAAAGGTTGGCGCTAAGCTTGGTGGTGCAGATACAATTCCGTTCATCTCAACTTGACCAGCGAAAATACTAAGCACTGTCACCAATAGGATACCGATCATAACGGAACCGGTTACTTGGCGGTGGTACAGAGCTGTAATCACGATAAAGCCTAAGCAGGCCATAATCGCTCCCCAGCTTGTCATATCCCCGATAGTTACTAACGTTGCTGGATTATCAACAACAATGCCTGCATTTTTAAGGGCGATAAAGGCAAGAAATAAACCGATACCTGCGCCTATGCCCCCTCGAAGGGAGAGCGGGATGCTGTGGATTATCCATTCTCGAATGCGAAAAATGGAAAGTAAAAAGAAGCAGATGCCGGATAGAAATACAGCGCCTAAGGCCACTTGCCAGCTATAGCCCATCTGGCCTACAACGGTGAAACTGAAGAAAGCGTTGAGCCCCATACCTGGCGCCATAGCTACTGGATAGTTTGCCCAAAGACCCATAATGAGACAGCCAATCGCTGCCGCAAGACAGGTCGCGACAAATACAGCACCTTTATCCATTCCCGCAGCGGCTAGCATATTGGGGTTAACAAAGATGATGTAGGCCATTGTAAGGAATGTGGTTACACCAGCAATGACTTCGGTTTTAACTGTCGTGTTATGTGCTTTGAGCTGGAACAGTTTTTCTAGCATAGCGAGCCTTCTTCAATTCAGCTTTAAAAGAAAGCGAGCTATTTTAACGGTTAACTAGCCAAAAGTCGTACTAAATATGTTCAATCTGTCGGTTAAACCTGTAACAGATAACTTCACTTGATTGTACGGCCTGCTATGAGTTACTGATGACCGCATAATCTCGCTATCGTTAGTTCAGGCAACTATTAAATGAGGTCGTGATTAAGTTAGGAAATGGTTAAGCAAAGCGCGAACAGCTCGTTTTGGCTACTGATATTCATGCGTGAATAGGCCCGTTTACGGTAAGTATGTACGCTGTGTATTTTTATACCTAAATCCAATGCAATGCCTTCTGAATTCATGCCGAGTAGGATTCGGGCGCCGACCTCTTTTTCTCTATTTGAAAGTGAAGCATTTATTGTTGTAAGTCGTGAAATCAGTGTGTCTAGCTGTGTTTCTCTGGTCATAAATGCAGAGAGGTCACCGTTAATTCTACTATGTTTGGTGACTAAGGCAGAAAGAAGATGTTTCTCGGACTCTATCCCTTGAAAAGCCTCAGTTTCAAAGGGCGATTTGTTACGAAATAGATTGAGACAGTACAGGCCTTTATCTGCTTTATAGGTAATAGAAAGTCTGTCTACGATTCCCATTTTTTCATACCAAAGCTGTCGATACCCTCCATTATCAATCTCTTCAGGTCTTAATCGAAGTAATGTTGTTGTATGGGCAGGGTAACTATTATCAAGCAAAGCGAGATTTGGATCGTATTGATAATAGGTAGATAGATAAAGTTGCTGAAGTTCTGGAGGGATTATTGATTTTTCACGGTTGGCGGAGAACAGGTAGCTGGCCTTATCATCTATTGCCAAATGCACAAAAGATAGGTGGTCGGGTTGGCAGATGACCTGAAGAGCATTGAGCAATTTGCCAGGGAAATCACTATTGCCTAAGGCAGTAACTAATTGTGCACAATCATCAGGGGGAATCTTTGAACTCATGTTAATCCTAAGGTTACTGCTAATTCGGGATATGAGACGGATGGCTTGTCCCTTTCTGTAGGGACAGACGAATAGTCGCGGCCTGTTTACCCTTAGTTATGTCTTCATTTTGAACTAAGGAATCAGTATGGCGCATATTCAACCATTAGAAAATGATCAAGTTGATGATGAACTACGTCAGATGTTTGAACACTATGAAAGAACCCGTGGGTTTTGCCCTAATAGCGTAAAGACGATGGCACGAAGGCCTAATGTCTCTAAAGCGTTTGGCCGTTTAAACCAAGCGATACTCTACGAAGGAACCGTTGCTGAAGAGCTAAAAATGTTAGTGGCTTTAGCGACGAGTGTGGCGTCGGGTTGTGAGTATTGCCAATCGCATATGGCAAACCTTTCTAGTATCTATAAAGCGCCAGATGAAAAGATTTCTGCATTGTGGGAATTTGAATCAAGTGATCTGTTCAATAATGGAGAGAGAGCCGCAATACGGCTTGCACTGAAAGCGGGGATGTTACCAAATGACGCCTCAGCTGAAGATTTCACCGATCTGAAGCGTTATTTTGATGAGGGTGAGATCGTAGAAATTGTCGCTACAATTGCGCTTTTCGGTTACCTCAATCGCTGGAATGACACAATGGCCACTCAGCTTGAAGAGTATCCTTCGCAGGTAGCTGAGCGGGCAATTGGTGAACAGGGGTGGAGTGCCGGTAAACATAAGTAAGAATAAGGCCACGGATGATTACATCCATGGCCTGACATTCATCTGTTTTATCTAGCGTCTTTACTGCGAGTGCCTATGAAACGCGCAGCGCCCCTGTGCATATTCATGTGACTTTTTAACTAACCCATATGAGTTTCTCAGTAATACGATTGTCAGCACCCTTGCGCGTGAGATAATAGGGCGAAATCCTAGGAGTATGTATGGCGAAAAAACACAAAGTATCAGATGAAGTGGTTGCTGAAGCACTTCAAGTGACGAAAGCGACTCAACGGCCGGGTCAAACGAAAGAACAGACCAAGTTTATCGCTCAAGGTGTTCAAAAAGGGATCGAAGAGTACAAAAAACGTCATAAGGAAAAGTCTCGTGCGTTAGATAAACAGAAACGTAAGCTGAGACAAACGGAGCTGTCGCCGGTTGAAGAAAGTGAAAAAACAACAGAGATTGTTTATAAGCAGAATAGATTAAGCTGGTGGCTGCTATTAGCCAGTTGGATTGGATTTATTGGCTATGCCGTTTATTTTAGTGCTCATTAATGCCGTTTGATTATCAGAGCATGGCAAGCATGCTCTGTTTAGGGTTGGCATTATCAAAAACGGTTTGTTACGAGAAGTTCTTCAAGAGGAAGCTGTCCTGCACGTTTGTTCGCCGCTTTTTCTGCTTTCCCTAAGGTAATAATCATACTGATGATATATCCCTCAGGTAGATTGATAAGTTGCGCTAGTTGTTCGCTATCAAACCCAATCATGGGACAGGTGTCATAGCCCAGTGCTTTTGCCGATAGCATCAAGGTTTGTGCTGCCATACCACAAGATCGCATCGCTTCATCGCGTTGTAGTTGCGCTTTCCCGGTATAAAAAGACGCTAGCATGGGAAGCATCATCGCTTGAACGTCTTCGGGTGTATTAGCCCAATAGCGTTGTGGATCTTTTTGCCAGGCTTGAGTATCGGCACAAAGCACAATCAATTCTGCCGCTTCGGTCACTTGTGTCTGTTCCCATGCAGCTTCTTGAATTTTACGTCTCACTATACCATCCGTGACTCTGACAAAGCGCCAGTGCTGTATATTGTAAGAGGTTGGCGAAAGTAGCACGGCATTCATAATCTGGCTGAAGTCACTTTCACTAACCGACGCGCTAGGGTTGTAATGCTTAACTGCGCGACGTTCTTTAATAGCGGTAAAAAGTTCCATAGTTATCCTTAAACTCATCTTCTGATTTGGCCAACGCTTTGCCAGCGTCAGTGGGTGAGATAAAGCTTAATTGATCATGGTCTAGGTGATAATCCGCTATTAAAGAAAGATTAAGTTGAGAAAAAGTTAACAATTGTGGGGAAGTTATTTTACTCGTCCCAGTAGGGCACTTCGCTGCCAAAGAACGCTATAGAGAAATCGAGAAATGCGCGCACTTTAGCGGGCATAAATTGGCGTTCGATCAAAACAGCGCTAATCACTTGGCTAGGCATCTGATAGTCAGTAAAAAGAGGTATAATTTTGCCTGATTTAATATCGGGTCCCGCTACGAATGTCGGTAATCTAGCAATGCCCAAACCTTGAAGTACAGCATCACGGAGTGCTTCACTGTTATTGACTTGATAGTTACCGGTTACTTCAATATTGAAGCGTTTATCTTCTTTAATAAATGACCACTCTTTGACATCGTTAGAGTAACTAAAGGAGAGACAGTTGTGTTGAAGAAGGTCATCAAGTTGCTGAGGCACGGAGTTGATTTTAAGGTACTCGGGGGACGCACAAAGCACGCTATTTAAAGGGGCTAAACGACGAGCAATCAAGCTAGAGTCAGCTAATTCACCCGTACGTATAGCAATATCAAAGCTGCCACTTACCAGATCAACCACTTTATCATCCATGACTAGATCAATGCTGATTTTTGGGTATTTTTTTAGGAACTCAGGGATCATTGGCGCCATATGTAATCGACCAAAAGACATAGGGGTGTTAATTCTCAATCGTCCTTGAGGTTCTCCCTGCAATTGGGCTACGGCATCTTCTGCATCTTGTGCTGCAGCATTAGCTTTCGATGCATGTTCATAATAATGCTCGCCAGCTTCCGTCAAACTGAGTTTACGGGTGGTTCTGTGTAAAAGCTTAACGCCAAGTTGCTCTTCTAGCTGAGTAATACGTTTGCTGACTGCCGATTTAGAGATGCCTAAAAAGCGCGCAGCTGGGGAAAAACCACCGTATTCAACGACAGCAACAAACACGGGTATAGCGCCAAAACTTTCCATAGATATCTTATTGTTGACTTTAGGTTGACAGTTATTCTCTTAAAAAGCGGATTATCGGTCAAGAAGAAACAGGGTAGGCTGGTTTCACAGTGATCTGTTTCTATTTGCCGCCTTTTTGTGAGATCTGAATAATGATTTTTGTTAAACCTTTTGCTCCTTATGTAGTTCATGGCTTGATGCTATTCATGGTCGCCCTTGTTGCCAGCTCGTTTCCGGTTGGAGCGATGATTACATCGGGTTTACCACCGGAACTTATGATGTTTTTTCGTTTTTTCATCGCTGCGGTGATGTTCGCGCCCTATGTCTTTATAAAGAACGGATGGCAGATTCCAGAGTTTACACAGTTAAAAGGCTATATCTTATTAAGTATCCCGTTAGTGGTCTTCTTCTTGTGTATGTTTGAAGGGCTACGCTACACAACGGCCCTTAATACGGGGGCTATCTATACGGTGGTGCCCGTCATAACAGCGATCTATGTTCTGATTATTAATCGAGAGAAAACCAGCAGACGAAAGTCATTAGGGTTACTTGTTGGTACGTTAGGTGCTTTATGGATCGTTTTCCGTGGCGATCTACATTCGTTGCTACAGTTACAACTTAATTATGGTGATCTGCTGTTTTTGTTAGGTTGCTTGTTTTTAGCTGCGTATAATCCATTGATCAAAAAGTTCTACAGAGGAGAAGCGATGGAGGTGATGACATTTTGGGTGATTGCGATTGGTAGTGTTTGGTTAATGCTGCTATCCATGTCGTCATTTCAGGATGTTGTTTGGCAAGGTGTAAGCAGTAACGTGTATCTAGGCATCATATATTTAGCGGTTTTTACCACGTTGGTGACGTTCTTCTTGTTGCAATTTGGAACCTTAACGTTAGGGGCAACCCGAGTAGCGGCTTACAGTTTTTTAACCCCCGTTTTTGTTCTAATAATTAATCTTTTCCTTGGTGTCGGTCGCTTTGAATTTAGCTTATTACCGGGAGTTTTTTTGGTTCTAGTTGCTATGTTTTTAGTTCAAAAAGCGCGAGATTAATTTAGATAGCTTAGTCGTTTGCATATGCTGTTTGGTTTTTCGCTTATGTTGGTTGTTTGATAATTGGCTCTAGTATGAAGCTTAGTTGGAGTAGGGAAGCTAATGTATTTGTAATTCTGATATCAGTAAATGATACGGAATTGCTATTATTGTTCCGACTAATGCATCATATACCTTGGGATGTTAAGCATTGAGAATAGATAGACAATAAAAATAATAAAAGGCTGTTCAGCTAAAATGACTGTGCAGCTGAGTTAAATGCCAATGTTAAAGAGCAATAACCAAGCCGTATGGGCATACGATAGTAAGAACGCTAGAATCCAATGGGGAAACAAAGCTGCGAAGCTGCTTTGGGGCATACCTGATGTGTCTGATTTCTCATCTGTTAAAGCGTCGGCACTTCGATATTTTCAACTGTACTTTTCGATAACGGGTTCATTTGCGTTGTCGCCTATCTTGCTGGGATGCCTAGAGCAGGATTTACATTCATTCTCGCAAGACACCCAAGAGTATGAAGCAGAAGCCATTGGTGATGGTTTATATCTGATTACAGAGCGCCTTGCTAATGATTGCTCCCTTTCTGATTATTCTGCCTCATCAAATTTACCCGCCTCTTTGTTAGATCATAATAGTCTTGTCTCAACTTATAATGAGGTTGGGGAGCTCTTACAACGTTCCGATTTAGCTGATCAAGAATTCAAACCTGGACAGCGTTTCTTTACTGATAGGTTTGTCAATAAAGATCAAGCGCTTACGGTTTGGCAACAGTTGGACAATCGTGATTACTTTGAAGGTCACTTTTTGACTGATAATAGCAATGGCCAGCGTTGGCATATTGTGCAAGTTAGCCGAATTAGCATTCCTGGCGGCAGCTGGATCATCCAGCTCAGGGAGCTGGATATTGACCCTTTTATTCAAAATGAGCAGGCACTTCGAAATACACTGTGCGAGCAGGAGGTTATTTTTGAACATGCGGGTTCCGGTATCTGCTTTATCCAAGATCAACCTGGTAAAGATCGAGAAATTGTTCGCTGTAATAGAAAGTTTGCAGAGATGTATGGCTACGAGGTTGAGGAATTATTAGGTCAAAATAGCTCAATTATTTATCCTAGTATCGAAGAGTATCAGCGAGTTGGAGAGCGCGCTTATCCGGACATTATTGATGGCAGTGTATACAGTCAACGTTTGCTTATGAAGCGTAAAAACGGTGATATGTTTTGGACGCAAATTCATGGCAATGTTATCTCATCTTCTGAGCCGGGCTTAGGATACATCTGGATTGTAGAAGATATTAATGAGCGGGTAGAGGTTAACAAAACATTAGAATCGATTCTAAATGAGCAAAAGCTGATTCTTGATTACGCGATGGTTGGAATTGTGTTTCTTAAAAACCGTTCAGTTACTCGATGTAATCCTCGTTTTGAAGAGATGTTTGGTTATGAAAGTGGTGAGCTAAAAAATAGTTCTTCCCGACAATGGTATTTGACGGAAAGTGATTGGCTGAAAGCCGGCGATGATTGCTATATCCCTCTGTCAAAGGGTGAGGTCTATAAAGGTGAAATGCTGCTACGGCGGAAAGATAATTCACCTGTTTGGTGTGAAGTTAGAAGTAAGGCCATTGATCCCAATGATCTTACTCAAGGTTCCATCTGGATCACTATGGATATTAGTGAACGCAAAGCAGCGGATGCTGCGCTGGCTAAAGCGCATGAGGAATTAGAGCGTAGAGTAGAAGAGAGAACAGAAGAACTCGCCTTTGCGGTTAAAGAGTTACACCTAGAAGTTCATGAGAGAAAAATTGCTGAAGAGCGAGTTAAACATATGGCTCTCCATGATGCTTTGACTGGCTTGCCAAATAGAATCTTGCTAGAAGAGCGCTTAGAGAGTGCGTTGTTACAGGCGCAGCAAGATTGGAGTAAATTAGCTGTTCTGTTTATCGATTTAGATCGGTTTAAACATATTAATGATTCCCTTGGGCACCATGAAGGGGATCAATTATTGATAGAGATCTCTTCACGGTTACATGATGTGGTTACTTCTTCTGATACAGTTGCTCGTTTGGGTGGGGATGAATTTGTTATTGTATTGGGCCATCTATCTTCCCCCGACGAAGTTAAAGTTGTCATCGATAAAATTCAGCAGAGTTGTCAGCTGCCCGTTAATCTTGCTTTACAAGAAGTATATGTGACGCCAAGTATTGGTATCGCTTTGTATCCTGATGACGGGGAAACCGCTGTACAATTAATGAAGAATGCGGATGCTGCGATGTACCATGCCAAGGAGTTAGGACGCAATCGAGCTCAGTTCTTTAACCAAGGTTTGGATGAGTTTGTTCAAGAGCGACTAACACTAGAAACTGCCTTGCAACAAGCGCTGCAAGAGCAGCAGTTTGAGCTGTATTATCAACCTCAAGTTGATGTAACCACGAACCAAGTGATAGGAGCAGAAGCCTTAATACGATGGAACCATCCGAGCAAAGGTGTTATTCCACCAGATGCATTCATCCCTTTAGCCGAAGAAACGGGGCTGATCGTAGAGATAGGTAAATGGGTTTTAGAGCGTGCTTGTCAGCAATTAGCGCAGTGGAATGATCAGGGCTTTTCTGACTTTGTTGTGTCGGTCAATCTGTCCGCGTTACAGGTCCAGCAACGAGAGTTTGTCGCTGAGGTGACAAACACCATCAAACGCCATAATGTTGATCCTAAACATATTGATTTAGAGCTTACTGAGAGCATGATCATGCGCAATGCTAAAGAAACCATTACGGCTTTAGATCAATTGCATAAGTTGGGTATCCAGATCAGTGTAGATGATTTTGGAACGGGATACTCAAGCTTGAGTTATCTGAAACGCTTCCCATTGGATAAACTGAAGATTGATCGCTCATTTGTACAGGATATTACAGCTGATTCCGATGATGCCATGATATGCCGTACTATTATCTCGATGGCTCATAATTTGAATTTGAAAGTGATTGCTGAAGGAGTAGAAACACAAGAGCAGCTTTGGTTGTTACAGAGTTACGGTTGTGAGCTTTATCAAGGTTATCTCTACTCTCGCCCCGTTCCTGCATCAGAACTTACACAGCACCTTTATGAAACTGATAAAGTGTTATCAGTGACTTAGGCTTTAGGTGATTCCTTTAGAGTGTTTACTGGCAGTGACGGGTTAGCGTTTCTGGCGACAAGATAGAATAAGTGCCCAAAATTCAGAGAAATCATTAACGACAACATCCGGTTTATAAGGGTAGCGAGTATCGCCTGGAAAAATCTTATTAAGCCAAGGTTGATCCCATTGAGCACCATTGAAAAATACACTGGTAATACCTGCTGATTTTGCTGCAATCACATCCGTTGTGCTATCACCCACATACCAGATATCAGCATCTAAGCTTATATTGAGGTTTTCCGCGGCCTTCATTATTTGATCGGTATGTGGCTTTCTTTGTTTGGTATCGTCACCACATATTTCAGTATCAAATAGGTGGGCCCAGCCACCATCAACAGTATTCAGTTCATGAACAAAAAACTCTCGATCGCGGTTTGTAATGACCCCTACGATTAGGTCTAGCTTACGTAACCCTTCAAGCATGTTTTTTACTTTTGCTTCGAATGGCAAAGCGGTGCCAAAATACTTGCGGTAGTGGTCTGTAAACCCTTTATGAGCAAGCGTTTTGGCGACATGATTGTCAGCAAATAAAATTTCGAAGATATCCGTGCGAGAAATTTTACGATCCATCTTTATCTTTGGGTGTAGGCTTAAATTGTCGCGGACATATTCAACGAGTCTTTGATCATCGGGGGATTTACATTTAGCAGAATCAACCAGTTGTTCGAGAAGGCCCAGTTCCTTTAACTCTTTGAGCATATCGTCTACAGCGTGGTACATAGCATCTAAGGTATCTACAAGCGTCGCATGCCAATCAAATAATATAACTTTAGGGTAGGTCAGTCTGGCAACTGCCGGGTGCCAATCGGGTTCTTGGCGCGGAGGTTGAAGTTGCCTTGGGGGTAATCTGGTTGGTCGTTGTTCGGCTAACTCATGTGTATAGTTTTGCGGGGTTGCTTCTAGTACTAAATCGAGAAGCTCGTCAAAATCATCCACCACAATATCGGGATCATAATGGTGGTGTGCATTTGCAGCGAAGACCTGCTCAAACCAGTGGGGAGACCACAGCGCGCCATTGTAGAAAACACGGGTAACGCCTGCTTTGGTTGCGGTCATCATATCGGTGACACTGTCACCGACATACCATAAATGTTTATCCGCTAACTCATTGACCGCTTTGCTTGCTTGTATCATCGAATCGGCGGCGGGTTTGTAGCGGGTCATCTCATCACCGCATAAGGTGATATCGAATAGGTTCTGCCAGCGCCCATTTTCAACACACGCTAGTTCGGGATCTAGGAACTCTCGACTTCTGTTTGTGACGACTCCAATTTTAATTCCTAATTTTTTAAGATACATCAGGTATTCATACATGCCGTCTTGGAAAGGTTTTACGCTACCGTAGTGATTTCTATAACAGTCGTTATAAGCTTTGTGGGCAATCTGATTTGCTTCATCGTTGTCTCCAAAGATGGCATCAAAAACGTCGGTTCTTGAAATACGTTGCTCAGCAAGAACGCGTGGGTGGAGGTGTCGATAGATACGGATATAGCGAATTAGTTTTTCGTCGTCTTCGGTTTTAGCCTCTTCCTCTGGAAGTAAGTGTCGAACTAAATCCAACTCATCTAACTGTGCGAGCATCTCTTCGATGGCTTGGTACATCGCACCGTGAGTGTCAACTAATGTGCCATGCCAATCAAATAGCATTATCTTGGGGTAGGGGAGTACGATGTTGCTCATACTGAGTCACCTCGCAGGAATTTACGACATAAAAACAGTATAGACAGGATATTGATTAATAAAGAAAAAAGCCTCCTTAAGCGGGAGGCTGTTTTAGTAGATGAAGTGTTTGGCAGTCATTATATAAGTTAGACTTCAGCAAGTAGCTTTTCTAGTTTCACTTGGTCAGCAGCAAAACTACGAATACCTTGCGCAAGTTTCTCTGTTGCCATTGGGTCTTCATTCATCATCCAGCGGAATTCCGCTTCGTTTAATGACAGTTTACCTTGAGATGACGTTGCGTTATCAGCTGAAAGCTTAGTTATAAGTGCCGAACTGTTTTCTTCTAATTCTTGCATCAGCGCGGGAGCAATCGTCAAACGGTCACAGCCTGCTAGTTCCTGAATTTCGCTGATATTTCGGAAGCTCGCACCCATAACAATCGTGTTATAGCCATTGGCTTTATAGTAATTATAAATGCTAGTAACAGATTGAACCCCAGGATCGTTCGCGCCGCTGAAATCTCCTTCTTCGTTAGCTTTGTACCAATCTAGAATTCGGCCAACAAATGGAGAGATCAGGAAAACACCCGCATCGGCACAAGCCGCTGCTTGTGCAAAGCTAAACAGTAGAGTTAGGTTGCAGTTGATGCCTTCTTTCTCTAACTGACGTGCTGCTTGAATACCTTCCCAAGTGGAGGCAATTTTGATGAGTATACGGTCTTTATTGATGCCTGCTTCAGCGTATAACCCAATTAATTTACGCGCACGGACTAAGGTTGCTTCGGTATCAAAAGATAGGCGCGCATCCACTTCAGTCGAAATGCGTCCAGGGATGATATTCAGAATTTCACGACCAATTTCTACCGCGAGACGGTCGGTCATATTATCAAGCTGTGTTTGTTCAGAACCACCCTGGGTCTGTGCCCAGTTTTTTGCCGTTACTAATAGATCTTTATACTGTGGAAGCGCAGCTGCTTTTAATAGCAAGGAAGGATTGGTGGTTGCATCAACCGGTGTAAAACGTGCAATCGCTTCAATATCGCCGGTATCTGCTACGACGGTGGTTATCTGTTTTAGCTGTTCTAACTGGGTTGTCATAATTAACTTAATCCATTTCTAATCGGGTACACGTTCCAATGCGTTTAAGAGTACCTCAATTGAGGCGCCAGGTTTATGCGCATTTTCGCTAATAAATCGACGGAATTGTTTACCGCCGCGCTGGGCATGAAAAAGCCCTAACATATGACGCACAATATGATTTAGCGGAACACCTTTATCGAGTTGTTGCTCAATATAGGGAATCA
Source organism: Neptuniibacter victor (assembly GCA_027943745.1). GTDB lineage: Bacteria > Pseudomonadota > Gammaproteobacteria > Pseudomonadales > Balneatricaceae > Neptuniibacter > Neptuniibacter victor. The sequence continues at coordinate 1,617,331 of AP025763.1, forward strand.
TATTCAGTGCTGCTTGCTTACGACCGATGATAGGATCTGAACTTTCGTAAAAAGCCTGATCAACTTCCGCTAAAATATAAGGGTTTTGATACGCTTCGCGTCCAAGCATTACACCATCAACATATTGCAAATGTGTGTGACACTCTTCGATTGATTTAATGCCGCCATTGATATGAACTTCTAGTTCAGGAAACTCTTGTTTAATCTGGTAAACCCACTCATATTTTAACGGCGGTACGTCGCGGTTCTCTTTAGGACTGAGTCCCTGAAGGATCGCTTTGCGAGCGTGGATGATAAAAACATTGCAGCCTGATGTCCTAACTGTCTCGACGAACTGTTTTAGTTCGTCGTAACTATCCATATCGTCGATACCTAAACGGTGTTTCACGGTCACAGGAATGGTGACGGCGTCTTGCATCTGTTTAAGGCAAGCTGCAACAAGTTGAGGGTGGGCCATCAAGCAGGCACCAATCATGTTGTTTTGAACTCGATCACTAGGACAACCAACATTAAGGTTAACTTCATTGTAACCATAATCTTCAGCCATCTTGGTACACTTCGCCAGATCGGTGGCGTTACTACCGCCTAACTGCAAAGCAACAGGTTGTTCTTCGCGGTTATAGCGTAGAAAACGGTCTGCTTCTGCGTGGATCAGAGCGCCTGTGGTAACCATCTCGGTGTAGAGGACAGCATTCTTACTAAGCAAACGATGAAAGTATCGACAATGTCTATCAGTCCAGTCCATCATAGGCGCTACTGTGAAACGGCGATTGAGCGTATTTTGTAAGTCGGTCATTAATCAGGAAAACATATCGTAATAAAGAGTTGTGGCGATTATATACTGTCTACGTTTTTTGCGCTGCACATAGGCTGAAATTCTTCTATTGAACTGTTGGATCGCTTTTAAGTATGTTGGGGATTAGATAGGTAAAATGGTAGCCTATTTCATCAATATGATTTTTCAAATATTTATAGGGAACACTGCAAGGCTATGAGTGAATCAGAAAAGGGTTTTACCGCTAAAAATACCGGCTTTAAGCGCTTTTATTATGCTTCAATCTACTCGTGGCAAGGACTCAAGGCCGCGTATGCGCAAGAACCTGCATTTCGATATGAAACATGGGCTAGCGCTGCACTTATACCGTTATCTTTTCTGGTGGGGCAAACGCCTTTACAGATTGCAGCATTGATCTGCACTTGCTTATTGGTCCTGGCATTTGAATTGGTTAACAGTGCTATCGAAGCGGTGGTAGATAGAGCGGGTACTGAATTTCATGAACTTGCTGGCTTAGCGAAAGACCTTGGCTCCGCTGTTGTTATGGTCGCTTTGATAATGGGTGGTTTAATCTGGGGGGCGGTTATTTGGGAAAACTTTCTATAAAACCTGCTCTTGAATATTAGCTTTTATCGCCAAAATAGCGTTCTGTTACATTTCTTAGTGGCCCGTCATGGGTCGCTAAGTATATAATTCCCTCCAATTAATTTTCATCGACTATAAAGCATTCCAAGGACACCAATGACGACTGTTCGTACTCGTGTTGCACCTTCTCCAACAGGTGACCCCCATGTAGGCACTGCCTATATTGCTCTGTTTAACTTAGCATTTGCTCGCCAGCACGGCGGTAAGTTTATTCTACGTATCGAAGATACCGATCAAACACGTAGCACGGATGCGTCTGAACAGAAAATTTTAGATTCTCTGCGTTGGTTAGGTTTGGAGTGGGATGAAGGTCCAGATGTAGGCGGCCCTCATGGTCCTTATCGTCAGAGCGAGCGTAAAGAGAACTACGCTCAATATGCGATGCAGCTTGTAGACGAGGGTAAAGCGTTTCTTTGCTACCGTACAGGCGAAGAGTTAGACGAATTAAGAACGGCCCGTCGTGCTGCGGGTGGCCATACGGCACTTAAGCAAAGCGATCTTGCGCTACCCGAAGAGGAAGTGGCAAAGCGTAAAGCGGCAGGCGCACCTTATGTTGTACGTATGTGTGTACCTGAAGATGAAGGTGTTTGTGTTGTTGATGATATGTTACGAGGCACGATTGAGTTGGAATGGGGCATGGTTGATGCTCAAATTCTACTCAAATCTGATGGTATGCCGACCTATCATCTAGCTAACGTTGTGGATGATCATCTAATGGAAATTACACACGTTATCCGTGGTGAAGAGTGGATTAACTCTGCGCCTAAACACAAACTGCTTTATCAGTATTTTGGTTGGGATATGCCACAGCTGTGCCATATGCCATTGCTGCGTAATCCCGATAAGTCGAAACTGTCTAAGCGCAAAAACCCAACGAGTATTCTTTATTATCAGCGTATGGGGTTCTTGCCGGAAGCGCTGCTTAACTACCTTGCTCGTATGGGGTGGTCTATGCCTGATGAAAGCGAGAAATTCTCGCGTCAGCAGATGTTTGATAATTTCGATATTCAGCGTGTATCACTGGGCGGCCCAATTTTTGATCAGGAAAAACTAAGCTGGTTGAACGGCTTATGGCTTCGTGAAGATCTAGATCCTGCTCAGTTTGCAGCTAAATACCAAGAATGGGCGCTGAATCCAGAATACTTAATGCAGATTGTTCCGCTCATCCAGCAACGTGTTGAGAAGCTTTCTGACGTCGCACCTTTAGCAAGTTTCTTCCTGGCGGGTATGTTAGATATCAGCGAAGCTGATTTTGAACATAAGTCATTAGAAAAAGATGACATTCGTCGTATGTTGCAATACTCCGTATGGTTGCTTGATACAGAGAATGAGTGGAATAAAGATCGCCTATTTGCGCAGCTTAAACAGCTTGCAGAAGCGATGGGCTTTAAAATTCGTGATTTCTTATTCCCGCTGTTTATCGCTGTTGCAGGTACAAACCAGACGGTATCTGTGATGGATTCAATGGCGATTCTTGGTCCTGATATGACTCGCGCACGTTTACGTCATGCAGTGAATGTTTTGGGCGGGCCTTCTAAGAAAGAAGCCAAGCGTTGGGAAAAAGAATACCGTTCATTGAGTGGCCAGATAGAGGGCTAACTTAAGTATGATTTTAAAAAGCCGCTTAGCGGCTTTTTTTATACCTCTCATTTAGTTATCTATACTGACTTTATCCCACTCAATTTTCATGGAAGAGCAACGGGTGTGTTGAACGCGTTTCTACCGAAATGTGTCTGCATATTTTTCCGGAGTTTTTGTGACGAATTTTCGTTTTATTGTTTGCTGTTTAGTTTTCGTAGTTATCTCAGCTATTGGTGGCTATGGCGCTTTTTTGTATGAAGGTATTTGGGAGCGCGAGCAAAAATTACATCTGACTGAGATCACTAATGCTCAAGCTTCTGCGATTGAGAGGCGCCTAGAGCGTTCATTATCAGCAACATATATGTTGTCTCATCAAATACGATATAACCATGGTGATGTTGATAGCTTCCAAGACTTTGCTAAAGAGACCATTAGAGCGATTGGTGGGATCTCAAACCTTCAATTAGCGCCTCAAGGGGTTATTCGCCATATCTATCCATTAAAGGGCAATGAAAAAGCGCTAGGGCATAATCTTCTAATAGACGATCGGCGAAAAAAAGAAGCGCAGCAAGCGATCAAAGAACGAATGCTGACATTGGCAGGTCCCTTTCAATTAGTGCAAGGCGGGATAGCGGTTATCGGCCGTAATCCTGTTTTTCTCGATAAAGATGGCAGTGATCAATTTTGGGGCTTTGCCTCTGCACTTATCTTCTTAGATACATTGCTCGATGTTACCGATTTGAAAGATCTAGCATCGAAAGGATATAACTACCAGTTAACAAGGAAGCATCCCGATACCGGTGAGTGGGAGCGCTTTGCTACGTCGGATAATTCACTCGATCTTTTTCAAGTTACTTTCCCTGTTCGTGTGCCAAATTCTCAATGGAAATTAACACTGAGTCGGCCTTTGCCGAGCAGGCCTCTAGCGTTGTGGCAGGGAGTCGCGAGTAGTCTCTGTATCGGTTTTCTTGTGTCGTTATTGCTTTCATACATTCTGAAAGAGCCAGAGCGACTTCGTAGAATAGTTGCCGAAAAAACAGATCAGCTAAACGAGTTAGCATTTTATGATGTTTTAACCGGTCTTGTTAATCGACGTCTATTTATGCAACAACTGGATTGCGAACTTAAGTTGTTACAACGATCTGGTAGTAAGGCTGCATTGATGTACCTAGACCTCGATGATTTTAAGCACGTTAATGACAGCTTAGGGCATTATGCCGGTGATTTATTATTGGTTGAACTTGCTAAGCGTATTAAAACGACAGTCAGAGAGAGTGATATTGTTAGCCGTTTGGGAGGGGATGAGTACGCTATCTTAATGATGAACATCCATAGTGCTGATGATTGTAAGGCCGTTGCCGATCAAATTATCAGTAAGATTCAGGAAGAGATTATTATTGAAGGTCATCATCTAACGGTTGGTTTATCGATTGGTATCACGGTTATTCCTGATGATTCGATAGATCTTAGGGAGATGCTCAATAATGCCGATATGGCTCTGTATGAATCCAAGCGCCAAGGTAAGAATCGAGCGACTTTTTTTAATTATCAGCTGCAGCAGTTTGCTGCCGATCGAATTCAATTGGAGCATGAACTTAAATATGCTTTGAATAACAATGAATTTGAGTTGTATTTTCAGCCGATAATCCGCTTAAAAAATCGCCAAGTTGTCATGTTAGAAGCATTGCTGCGTTGGAATCATCCTGAGAAAGGGCTTATCGGACCTGATCAGTTTATTGATATAGCCGAGCAATGCGGACTTATCATCCCTATGGGTGGATGGGTACTTGAGCAAGCATGTTCGACGATTGTTAGCGCTTTGGAGCAAGGCGAACCGTGCGTGCCTATTGCGATTAACATTAGTGCGAAACAACTGACAAACATTGACTTTGCGAAGGAAGCAAAGCAAATATTGGAGCGCTATGAAGTCGACCCAGCGATGATCGAAATGGAAATTACAGAATCAACTATTATGGAGAATATGGAAGAATCACTTAAGCAGCTAAACTTTTTAAAAGAGTTGGGGTGCCGCTTTTCCATCGATGATTTCGGGACAGGCTACTCCTCGCTAGCCCAGTTAAAACAGCTTCCTGTAGACACATTAAAAATCGATCGCTCTTTTGTAAGAGATATTGAATATGATCATCATGATAGGCAGATCGTTGAAGCCGTCATAGCGATGTCTCATCGCCTAGGGTTAAGCGTTGTTGCAGAAGGTGTTGAAGATCAGTACCAGCTCGATTTTATTGATAAATCTGGTTGTGATTTAGTCCAAGGCTATCTTTTTAGTAAACCGGTTCCTTACAGTGACGTTGATCTGCATGAACTGGTAATTTGATCTACGAATTGATCACCACTGAGCATAAAAATTATTAGAGTAATTCTGAGTTTTCTTTCGCCTAATCAATCAGTTGACAGCTAAAACACTTCTAATTACTATAGCGGCCTCTATATGGGGCCTTAGCTCAGCTGGGAGAGCGGTTCGCTGGCAGCGAACAGGTCAGGAGTTCGATCCTCCTAGGCTCCACCAATTCTTCGTCCATCCTCGTCTTTTCTTGTTTGTAACCTATTGTAGTTAAAGATTTTTTTATTATACTGTGTCTAAGATTGTCCAATCTGGTTCCTCTAAATCCAGCATGTTTAGGGGGCATTTTTGGGGGCATAAATGTAATAAATGGAGTTAGGGCAGATTTATGCCCCCGTTAATTATTAATGGGAGGCTAAAATGGCGCTTACTGATACTCAGATCAAAAATGCCCAGCCTAAAGAAAAGCCCTATAAGTTAAGTGATGGCAGGGGCTTGTACATCGAGATACAGCCTAGTGGCTCTAAATATTGGCGATTAAAGTATAGATTTTCAGCAAAAGAGAAGCGCTTGGCTATTGGGGTTTACCCAAGAGTTACTTTGAAAGCCGCTAGGAAGGCCTGCAGTAGTGCTAAAGATCTGTTGGATCAAGGTATAGATCCAACTCAGGCTAAGAAAGACAAAAAAATAGAGTTAGCAACCGCACACTCCAACAACTTTGAAGCAATAGCTTTAGAGTGGCATAAACAGCAATCCGCTAAATGGTCTGTAAGTTACACAACAAAAGTTTTACGCGCTATTGAACGTGACCTATTCCCCTATATTGGCACGCTTCCCCTTGATCAAATATCCCCACCTCAACTATTGGCCGTGTTTAAACGCATAGAGAACCGTGGTGCAACTGAGACTGCCCATAGGGTTAAACAAATAACAGGACAAGTTTATCGCTATGCAGTGGCAACAGGGCGAGCACAGAGAGATATAACACCTGATTTGAAAGGCGCTTTAGCCACTCACCAAACTAAGCACTTCCCAGCGATAACCGAACCTGAAAAGGTCGGTAAGCTTTTATGCCTAATAGATGGCTATGAAGGGACCTCTACCGTTCGCGCAGCTATGCAACTAGCCCCGTTAGTATTTGTTAGACCTAAAGAGCTACGTCATGCTGAATGGGCAGAAATCGACTTTGAAATAGCGGAATGGAGAATCCCTGCTGAAAAAATGAAAATGGGGGTAGATCATATTGTCCCTTTGAGCCGTCAAGCTATAGAGATTTTAGAAGAGCAGCGATTGCTAACAGGCCATTGGGGTGGCTTTGTATTCCCTTCTGTACGAGGCCCGAAGCGTCCCATGAGTGATAACGCTATTTTGTCAGCTTTCCGAACAATGGGGATTTCTAAAGAAGAGATGACCGGACATGGTTTTCGAGCAATGGCGCGGACTCTCCTTGATGAAGTGCTTGGTGAAAGAGTTGAGCTGGTAGAGCATCAGCTGGCTCATGCTGTAAAGGACTCATTAGGGCGAGCTTATAATAGGACGACACATTTACCTCAGCGGAAACTGATGATGCAAAGGTGGGCTGACTATCTAGATCAACTCAGGGCCCAACAAACCCGTAATAACATCATTACTCACATTTTTCGAAATAATTTGGGGGCCGTCTAATGAAATGGAAAAGTCTGTTAACAATTGAAGAGGCATCTATGATCGGAGCTGGTCTCACCGATTCATATACATCTCAGAAAGACCTTAATCACAAGTTGAGTGCTGCTTGGGCAAAGTATGAAGAGGGTGGGGCCTCCTTAGACAGTGCAGTAGATGAGGGTGGGGATTATTTTGCCGAATACTGTGTGGCTGTCATTGATTGGGGTGATTTTTATAAAATATATGAGCATTGGATGGCAGCACATCAAATAAAGGAGTCTTTAGTGCATGACCTGCAGTGTATCATCGATGGCTCATATGTTGATTCCCCATTAGAAATCCTTTCTCCATCTAATTTTATCGAGCTGGATGCAACGGAGTTGGAGGGGGTTGTGTGCAGTAAAATTAGCTTGGCTAAATGGTTCGGGCAGCATGATATCAATATAGCTAAGCTCTTCTATCCTGGGTTTACGGAACAGATGTTCCATCAAACTAAGTTGCGCCCTAGTAGCATTTTGAAGACGAAGGCAGTCCCATTAGCATCCAAATCTGAGAATGCATATAACAGAACTGTAAAAGCTCTTGCCGAAGCTCTAGTGGGAGGGCTAACTGGTCGACACTATGCTGATGCTGAAGTGATAGCAGCGGCCTTGGCAAGTAAAGGCATCAAACCACCTGTTTGTAATAAAGTACTAGCAGGCTACTTGAAGAACGCAAGTTAATACAGGTAGTGGAATATTCTATTCACGTAATAGAATATTCCACTACCCAGTCATAAAATCTATTCTAATCCCTAGCCATATAGTAACGACCAAAGGGGTCCATAGCATGGCTAGCAATTCGCGTTTTGATATATCCCAAACGGGGTTTCTTCGTCTTCCGCAAGTCCTTCAAATTATTCCAGTTAGTAAATCGTCGTGGTGGGCAGGAGTTAAAACCGGGAGGTTTCCTGCAGCAGTGAAATTAGGTCCTAGGACTACGGCGTGGAGGTGTGAGGATATTCACCAGTTAGTTGATCAGTTAAATAACTCTAACGATTTTCAGGTGTAAAAATGGCAGAGCATCCTTTACTAGCAACACTTGTCTTTCGGGGTGATGAAGTATCAATTGAGCAAGGACGCTTGAAGATTAAACCGAGTAGTGGAGAACAAGTTCCACCGGAATGGATGAGACTTAATACAGCTAAGATAATTAATGAAATTTTAGTTGTGCTGAATCGTGAAGCCTTTTTATTTGATGGTTATTCTACAGGCGAATATGGTTCTAAGCGTTATTCAGGTATCACGCTGCAATTTAGTTCCATTCCTGTTGATAAAGATTGCTACGCTATTTTTAATGCTGAAATAAGACGAGCAAGGAATTCGAAAAGTGGCAAGAAAGGGGCGCTACTACCAGTAGGCCGTTTTCGTGTTGGAAAGAAAAGTTCATTTGTGAAGTTTTGGGCCCAAGCAGGTTTGCAAATGCCAAGCCGGCTTTCTTCATTTCACGATCGTATGGGGAGGCTTCGAGGGATTTGCTTTACAGGGTCATTCAGGCATGCGAAGAAACTTTCTAATGATAGTGTAGTTCCACTTCAGGTATCAGCTGTTGAAATTAGAGACACTATTTTATCGCAGACAAACAAAGTCAGTTTACCTTCAGTAAACATGCAACTACCAAACAAAAAGCATTCAGTCCTAACAAACAGGGAAACTGTTGGACGCCGTGCTATATCAGATGCTCGTGGAACTTCAAGTGCGTGTGAAAGCTACTACGGTAATAAGTTAAAAGGTAGTGCGGTTCTAAGGGAGGAGGCTGTATCTATTAGTTTAGTTGCTAAGCCTGCAGAACAGACAGTAGATGAATGGCTGGCAGATTATGCTAAGTAAGATTAAAACATCATTTTCCCAAATGATTTAGGTTAAAAAGGTTGAGTTATGGGCGGTGTAGGCAGCGGTAATTGGTATCGGTGGGATAAGAAAACAACGACAGATCAAGTGAAGCGGATTGATATTCGTTTCATGAAAAAACAGGGGTTACTCAAACCAAACACAACGGGCAGTTTGAATTGGACTGTAAGAGGTGAACCGTGTGGAAGTATTCGTTACACCTGTTATACAGATTATCTACAGCTTAGTTTTCGACACCGTAATAGAGGAGATGAGTGGCAGCCAGTAGAGCAGTATATCCCCTTTGATCGAACTGCCTGCCATTTTGGGGGGGAGCGGCTTTGGTTCCTCTGTCCTAACTGTAGTAAGCGAGTAGGGCTGTTATATGGGGTAGGTAAACTCTTTCTTTGTCGACACTGTTATGAACTGCCCTATAGTTCGCAAAACAGTAGTCATATGGATAATTTAATAGAACAGAAGCATAAGCTAGGCGAACGGATATTTGAGCATTATGAGGGTGGTGAGGGCTGGGGTAAAAAGAAGGGGATGCACTTGTCTACATTCAACCGCCTCCACACCAAATATGAGCAATATGAACAGCAGTGGTGTAGTGAAATACTCCAGCGTCTCCCGGATATATCAGAGTTGAATCTGTAATATTATTAGCCCCCCTCCAAGGCAGGCGACATCACCACTAAATTCTGCGAGAATCGGACGTTATCAGACGATTAGTTAAGTCATTCAGTGTAAAAGGAATTTAGCGAACAATGTTCGAACAAACCTTCAAAAATATCGACGACATCTTCCACAAAGACGCGGGTTGCTCATCCGAGCTGGATTACACCGAGCAGGCTTCTTGGATGTTGTTCTTAAAATACCTTGATGACCTAGAGCACACAAAGGCTCAAGAAGCCGAGTTAATGGCTGAGGACTACCAGCCAATCATTGATAAAAAACACCGCTGGGGTACTTGGGCCGCTCCTAAAGATGCAGAAGGTAACTTTGACCACAATAATGCCTTAACCGGCGATGATTTGATGGATTATGTAGATGGGGAGTTATTCCCCTACCTCAAAGCCTTTAAGCAACGTGCAGAAAGCGCCAACACCATTGAATATAAAATTGGTGAAATCTTTGGTGAGATCAAAAACAAGATTCAAAGCGGTTACTCCCTGCGTGATGCACTGGAGAAGGTAGACGAACTGCGTTTTCGTTCTCAAGAAGAAAAACACGAGCTAAGCCACCTGTACGAAACCAAAATCAAAAACATGGGCAACGCAGGGCGCAACGGTGGAGAATACTACACGCCGCGCCCACTGATTCGCGCCATGATAGACGTACTACAACCGCAAATTGGCGAAACCATTTACGACGGCGCAGCAGGTTCGGCGGGTTTCTTATGTGAAGCCTACGACTACCTACGCCAAGGCGGTGGCGAAGGGTTGGCAGGTAAAAAGAGCCTTTCAACCAGCGATTTAAAAACCCTGCAAGAAAGCACCTTCTACGCCAAAGAGAAAAAGTCGCTGGCCTACGTTATTGCCATCATGAACATGATTCTCCACGGCATCGAAGCGCCAAACGTGCTGCACACCAATACCCTAGGGGAGAACCTAACCGACATCACACCAAGCCAGCAGCACGATGTCATCTTGGCTAACCCACCCTTTGGTGGCAAAGAGCGTAAAGAAGTACAGCAAAACTTCCCCATTAAAACCGGTGAAACCGCCTTCTTGTTTTTGCAGCACTTTATTAAAAGCCTTAAACCCGGTGGCCGCGCCGCCATCGTTATTAAAAATACCTTTTTAAGCAATACCGACAACGCTGCCATTGCTCTGCGCAGAGAGCTGCTGGGAAACTGTAATTTACATACCGTGCTCGACTGCCCAGCCAAAACCTTTTTGGGGGCTGGGGTAAAAACCGTGGTGCTGTTTTTCACCAAAGGCGAGCCCACCCAAAATACGTGGTTCTACCAGCTCGACCCCGGCCGCAGCTTAGGAAAAACTAACCCGCTCAACGATAATGACTTGAAAGAGTTTGTGACCCTGCAGCAAGTCGCTATGGCTGACATAAACAAGGGCGAAAGCGAAAAATCATGGGCACTGGCCATTGCCGATATAGATACCACCACTTGGGATTTATCGGTGAAAAATCCCAACACTGAGGAAGAAGCGCCACTGCGCGAGCCAAAAACGATTATTGAAGAGATCATTGCTCTGGATAAAGAGTCTGAGTCGATACTGGCTAAGATTCAGGGGTTGGTGTGATGTTGTGGCCCAATAAACAGCTAGAATCCTTGTGTACTGTATTTACAGATGGCGATTGGATAGAAAGCAAGAGTCAGTCAGCGGAAGGGATTCGCCTTATACAAACAGGGAATGTGGGTGAGGGGAATTTTAAGGACCGTCGTGATAAATCTCGATTTATTTCTGAGGAAACTTTTTCAGATTTGAAATGCTGTGAAATTTTCGAAGGCGACTGTTTGGTTTCGCGTTTGCCAGACCCTGTTGGACGATCCTGTATATTACCAAAAACAGATGACCGCATGATCACTGCCGTTGACTGCACGATTTTAAGGTTTAAGAAGGATGAGTTGATACCAGAGTTCTTTAATTACTTCTCTCAATCGAATTTGTATTTGAATAAAGTTGAGTCTTTAACTTCTGGAGCAACCAGAAAGCGCATAAGCCGTAAGAATCTAGGGCTGGTTGACATTCCCACTCCCCCCATCCCCGAACAAAAACGCATCGTCGCCATCCTCGACCAAGCCTTTGCCGACATCGACCGCGCCTGCGAACTCACCGAACGCAACCTCAAAAACGCCCGCGAATTGTTTGAAAGCTATTTGCAGCAAGTGTTTAGCCTGCGTGGAGAGGGGTGGATTGAAGCTGAACTCTTCGATCACATTAAGTTTATTGATTACCGTGGACGCACACCAAAGAAAACTGATAGCGGATTACGCTTAATTACAGCTAAAAATGTTCGGATGGGGTATTTAAAGCGTGAACCTGAAGAATTTGTTGCTCCGGACTCTTATGATGATTGGATGACGCGTGGGATTCCTAAAAAGGGCGACGTACTTTTCACGACTGAAGCCCCTTTGGCCAATGTAACTCAACTTGATACTGATGATAAGGTTGTATTCGCTCAACGAATTATCACCATGCAACCAGATCGCACAGTTCTTGATTGCGATTTCTTAAAATATCTCCTTATGTCTCAACCAATACAACAAAAGATTCATGAGAAAGGAACTGGTGCAACAGCAACAGGAATTAAAGCGAGCCTGCTTAAGAAGATACCCATTGAATTTCCCTCAGACATATCGGAGCAACGTAAGCATGCAAGTATTTTGGATATGTTGAATGGCGAGATAAAATCTATGGAGGATACTTATCAAAAGAAGTTAACTGCTCTAGAAGAACTAAAAAAATCTATCCTCCAAAAAGCCTTTTCAGGCGAACTCACTCAGTCGCACAATAATAGCCAACAAGGAGCAACCGCCTAATGTCAGAAGCAAGGACGCGCAACGAAGCTGACACAAGGGCTGATTTTATTGACCCTAAATTGGTAGCCGCAGGCTGGAGCTCTGTAGAGGGTAGCTATATTCGCCGTGAACTGATTTGTCCCGGCCAAATTATGGCGGGTGGTAAGCGCAGTAACAAAGTGCCCTGTGATTATGTACTCATTTACAAGGGCCGTAAGCTGGCGGCCATTGAGGCCAAAAAAGAGTCCTTGCCCTATACCGAAGGTGTTCGCCAAGCCAAAGACTACGCCACGCGTTTACAGTGTCGTTTTGGCTATGCCACCAACGGCCATGACATTTACCAAATTGATATGCGTACAGGTGAAGAGAAGCTAGTCGATGACTACCTTTCACCCGATGCACTCTGGGCGCTTACTTTTGAGCCACAGGGCGACACGCCCGATGAAGCCTTTCACACCACATGGCGCGATGCTTTCTCAACGATTCCCTTTGAAGCCAAAGGCGACTGGCAGCCCCGGTATTATCAAGAAAACGCCATTCATAACGCCCTAGAGGTCATTGCCGCCGGTAAACCGCGCATACTGCTGACCTTGGCCACCGGCACGGGTAAAACCTGTATCGGCTTTCAAACCGCGTGGAAGTTATTTCAAACACGCTGGAGCCTAGCTGCACAAAAAGACCCAAGCCTTGCCAAAAAGCGACCACGCATATTATTTTTGGCCGACCGTAATATATTAGCCAACCAAGCCTTTAACGACTTCGGTGCCTTTGGTGAGGATGCCATTGCCCGCATTACCCCAGCAGATATTCGTAAAAACGGCGGCGTACCTAAGAACGCCAGCGTCTTTTTTACCATCTTTCACACCCTAATGTGTGGGCCAAACTCCAGCATTGAAACCGAGGCAGAGGCGGAAGACGAAGGGAGAATCAGCAAGGCTGACAACCCCTACTATGAGCACTACCCAAAAGACTTTTTTGACTTAATCATTATTGATGAGTGTCACCGTGGCGGCGCCAATGATGAAAGCGCATGGCGAGATATACTTAATCACTTTGCCCCAGCGGTGCAGCTAGGCTTAACGGCTACCCCTAAGCGCACCGACAATGCCGACACCTATGGCTACTTTGGTGAACCAGTGTACAGCTACACCCTAAAAGAAGGCATTAACGACGGCTTTTTAACCCCGTTTAAAGTGCTGCCTATTGTCGGCACCATGGATGAATACATCTACACGCCGGGTGATGGGGTGGTGATTAAAGGCGACTCAGAGCCGGGCAAGGTTTACAAAGAAGGTGACTTCAACCGCATTATCACAATCCCTCAACGTGAAGAGCGCCGCGTACAGTATTGGATGGATCGTTTTAACCCCAATGAAAAAACCATCGTCTTTTGTGCCACACAAATACACGCGGGTATGGTGCGCGACTTCATTAACCAATATGCGGTTAAAAAGGGCTGGACGACTAACACCAGCTATTGCGTACGAGTCACCGCCAATGACGGTCAGGCCGGTGAGAACGATTTAAAAACCTTTTGCGATAACGAAAAGACCATTCCGACCATCCTCACCACCTCCCGCAAACTCTCTACCGGTGTGGATGCCCGCAATGTACGCAACGTTGTATTAATGCGTCCCTGTAACAACATGATTGAGTTTAAACAGATCATTGGCCGTGGCACCCGCACCTACGATGGTAAAGACTATTTCACCGTCTACGACTTCGTAAAAGCCCACCATAACTTTGCTGACCCAGAGTGGGATGGCGAACCACTGCCTACAGAAGTGTGCGGCGAATGCGGCAGAAACCCGTGCGACTGCGAAGGTAATGGCGACGGACTGGGTGAAAAAAAAACCTGTAAAGTGTGTGACCAAAAGCCCTGCATCTGTGAGAAGCCAGAACCAGAGCCCTGTGAAACCTGCCACGCAACCCCTTGCGTATGCGAGAAGCTAGAAATAAAACTCTCCGACGGCCGAGCACGGCAAATACAGCACATATCCTCCGCCATGTACTGGAGCCCAGAAGGAAAACCCATAACGGCCAGAGAGTTCGTCGAGCGCATGTTTGATGACCTGCCGCGCTTCTTTGAAAACGAAGACCAGCTGCGCGAAATATGGAGCGAGCCCTGCACCCGTGAAAAGCTGCTGACCGATCTAGCCGAGGCAGGCTACGACGACGAAAAGCTCGACAGCATGAAAGAGCTTATCGACGCCAAGGATAGTGACGTTTATGACGTGCTGGCTTTTGTTGCTTATGCTGCTGAAACTCATACTCGTAAAGAACGTGTAGAAACGGCTAAACCTGCCATTGCTGCCGCTTTCAGTAACTATCAACAACAGCAGTTTATAAACTTCATACTCGATAGGTACGTTCAGGATGGAGTTCATGAACTAGCCCAGGACAAGATGCGCAGCTTAATTGAATTGAAGTACAACACTATTGCCGATGCCTCTGCAGAGGTTGGTCCGCCTGTAGTAATAAGAGAGACATTCATTGGCTTTCAGAAGTATTTGTATGCCAACTAAAGCGTTTTTCGATTACCGCGGTCACTTAACTGTTCGCAACTCCATATGGGTAGGAAAGAGATGAGTTTCAGTGACTACCATGATGGTACCTCTTATGACATAGTCGAAACACATGTTTGTTGCGATTGTGTTATCGATCAGGAGCTTTCTCAACTTGTTTGCAGAAACCTTGAAAGCAACAAGTGTTCTTACTGCGGAAGAACATCAAAAGAATTAATCGCGGCCCCATTTGAGATATTGATTGAACGAATTTATAGCTCAATTCTGAATTATTATGCCGATGCACAGGATATCGGGATTTCTTATGACAAAGGCTGGGTTTTCCCCGAAACAGAACTATGGGAGGTCGTTGGTGAATTTGATCCTGGCTGGGAGGAAAAGTTTCTTAATGATATTTATGATTGTATAGGCTACGACAAATACTTTGTACCTCACACTAAGGGGGATTGGGGGCTAAGTAATCCCGCAGATACGCTCAGATTTGGGTGGGATAGATTTACCAGTACCATTCTCTACAAAACAAGATTCTTATTTCTAAATGAACCTGAAGATGAGCATGAGACGGGTAGGCCTGATTATATACCTGTTGCTAGTATGCTCGATGCGATTGGAGGTCTAGTTAAGAGCTTGGATCTTATTAAAACTATACCTATTAGCGAAATGGCTTATCGTGTCAGGGTAATTAAAAATTCTACAGTCCATGGTGAGTTTAGAGACGTCAGTGTTCCCCCGCGTGATATCTCTTCTGCTGGAAGAATGAATCCGGCAGGTATACCTCTTCTGTATGTAGCACTCGACCCTGAAACAGCTAAAAAGGAAACCTTATATAACGATAAGGCCAGATATTCGTTAGCGACCATGTCATTTGTAAAGGAATTGCGGGTAATTGATTTATCTGAGCTACCTGACCCACCATCTGTTTTTGAAATAGACAAGTATGATCAACTTCATGAAATCAGATTCTTGAGAGCCTTGCAGGCTGATATTTCAAAACGAATTACTAAAGATGGCAGAGAACATATCGATTACGTACCAACACAAGTCGTATCTGAGTATTTCAGATCAAAGTTCATGTTAGAGGATGGAAATCGTGTCGATGGCGTGCTTTTTTCCTCATCGAAAATTGAGAATGGGAAAAATCTCGCGCTATTTTGTTCTACGCATGAAGAGGTTGAAACCTGTCTGAAACTTGATGGAATTCGTTTACATACTCCATAAAGCATATAAGGAAATAAAATGCAGTTTGCCGCAGCTCTAGTAGAATACTTGGTAGTAGGGATTATTGCTTGCTTGTGGTTTGTTCCTATAGTGATGTTCTCCTTCCCTGATGATTACATAAACTACTTTAATCTAAGCAGTATGAATGATATCGGGATCGCAGTAATGTTCCCGGTTGCTTATGTATTAGGTATATATGTTGATGCAGCTTCATCATTTATGTTGAGCATGGAAAGAAGATTGGGAAGGTGGTTGATACAGAATGACTGTTATAGAATTACTTTTCGTAAGACATATTGGCGATTCAAAAAGTTTTTGACTAAATCTAAGAAAAAGAAGCCTTATCAGAGAACGGTCAAAATTCTCATTGAATCCCCAGAAGATTTAACGAGAGCTATGGAAGCGTATGTAACAAGAGATCGTATCGCGCGTGGTGTAGCATTGAATGCATTTATTGGTGCCATTGTTTGTTGGGTAGTAACTAACGAGAGTCCATTGTGGGGTGTAATAGCATTGTGCTTTGCTCTTTCTTTTCTATCAGTAGTTATGTGGCATCGGTTAAAAAACCTATCTAATAGATTCAAAATCAGTGCTCTTAGAGCATTAAAGGACCGCTGAAGCTCTTTAGTGCTGAGCTATCAGTGAAATT
Source organism: Neptuniibacter victor (assembly GCA_027943745.1). Lineage (GTDB taxonomy): Bacteria > Pseudomonadota > Gammaproteobacteria > Pseudomonadales > Balneatricaceae > Neptuniibacter > Neptuniibacter victor. The sequence goes on from AP025763.1 coordinate 1,634,025, forward strand.
GATTTGGGGGCATTTAAGGGGGCATTATATCTAGAGGCAAAAATAATTATTCAATTAATACAAAGGCTTGAGGTTCTAATTCGATAGAGCTAGGCTCCACCATATTCAAGTCTTAATTCATCCAAGACTGTCCTGAAACCAGCGTAATTACTGGCTTTTTTGTCTAAACTACTTGCCCATGCGTACCTAAGCGCACAAAGAAATACTTCACTTTTGGGGGTATATTTCCTGTTGCAGCGTTTTATACCCCCAGGTCCCCCCAATTTGATTTTCTCACGCTTGATATAATTGCTCACGTATCGTATTCACTTGGCTTTCTAATACCGCACGATTGCTATCTATCAAATTCAAATGACCAACTTTTCTACCTGGGCGTATAGCTTTGTTGTACAGGTGCAGCTGTACATTATCCATGCTGACGATATCTTTTGATGCTTTTGTCCCAAGTAGGTTAACCATTCCGACAATGTCAGTCGTTTTAGTTGTTCCTAATCCTAAGCCGGATATCGCACGCAGGTGATTTGAAAATTGTGAACTGATACTAGCGGCTTGTGTCCAGTGGCCGCTGTTATGTACTCTTGGTGCTAATTCGTTAACAACTAGGTTTTCACCTACTTGGAATAGTTCTATCGCGATGACGCCTACATAACGCCATGCATTAAGAAGCTTATCTGCAATCGCTTCTGCTTTATCTTGGAGTGCTTCTGAGACCTTTGCGGGAGCTATAGAACTAAGCAAGATACCATCTTTGTGTAGGTTTTCGGTAAGAGTGTAGAAGGCGCATTCACCTTTGCTATTTCTAACAGCGATTAACGATAATTCACGATCAAAGTTAACAGCCCCTTCTATAACGAGCTCAGGTAAATTGGCATTCTGGCGCAGTAAATAATCGAGTAAGTTATTGAGATCGAGGTTATTACGAATAACCCATTGACCCAAACCGTCATACCCTTCCTCACAGGTTTTAACAAACACAGGGAAGCTGAGTGTTGCTGCTGCGCTGGAGATCTGCTCTAAGGTCGTTGCCAATCGAAAAGGTGCAGTATGGATGCCTAAGTTATTTAAAAATTGCTTTTCACGGCCGCGGTGCTGACATACTTCGATGGCATTAGGATCGGGATAAACTGCACAAAATGGTTTTAAGGTATTGAGTAATACTGTATCCACGTGTTCGCGTTCAACGGTTACCACATCAGGTTCACCTAACGCTTGGAATAGCTGAATACCCGTTAAATTATTTGTGCGGATAACGACTTGACCTAAGCCGTCCACACTTTGGGTATTCTCATGGGGTTCAGCCAGAAAACTGAAACTAAAGCCTTGGGGCCAACCGGCTAATGCAAGCATGCGTGCAAGTTGTCCGCTTCCGATGATTGCGATCTGCATTATTCAACCTCGACCGGAACACTGTCGGTCTGGGCTTTGCGCCATACTTGCAAGCGTTGACTAAGCGCGTCATCTTTAAGGGCTAATATTTGAGCGGCTAGTAGGCCAGCATTATAGGCTCCCGCTTCACCAACGGCTTGGCAAGCTACAGCGACACCTTTAGGCATTTGCACCATGGACATAAGACTATCCATTCCTTTGAAGTGCTTGCTTGCCACGGGCACCGCAATAACTGGAAGGTGAGTCATTGCAGCAGCCATGCCTGCAAGATGGGCGGACCCACCTGCACCAGCAATAATGACCTCTATTCCTCGGTCGGGTGCGTCTGCTGTGAATTGTACTAAACGCTCAGGGGTACGGTGTGCCGAAACCACTTTGGTCTCAAACTCTACTCCTAGATCACTTAAAGGGCGAGTTGCGGCTTGCATGGTAGGCCAGTCTGAACGTGACCCCATGATAATGCTAACAGAGACTTTGCTCATGTTTGATTCCTTTTAATGTTGGCTTATGCCATAAATTCAATAATTAGTGCGCTATATAGGGGGATTCCTACCAGCACGTTGAAAGGGAATGTGACGCTAAGGGATGCGGTGATTGATAAACTTTGATTTGCTTGAGGCAAAGCAACAGCCATCGCTGCGGGGACTGCTATATAGGATGCACTGCCACCGAGTGTGGTTAATAAGATAGTTCCACCGACCGTTAGATCCATTGCCACTGCGGTTCCTGCGCCCAAGGTCGCGCCGATAAGTGGCATCATGACGCCAAAGCTGGCAATAAAAGAGCCATAGGTGCGTAGTAAATTTAGACGGGAGGCTGCCACGCGGCCCATTTCAAGTAGAAATAGTGCAAGCACACCGTGAAACAGGGTGCCAAAAAATGGCATTAATTTGTCACTTCTTTCACCGGCCCACCAGCCAATAAATAGGGCACCCACTAAGAGTAAAACACCTTGGTTAAGGAATATTTCATGAGCCACTTTTTTAAGGTTAAGCTTTTGATTTTTGTCGCGTGCTAACCAGAGTCCGACGGCAATTGCTGGTACTTCTAAGATGGCAACAAACAATGGGAAGTATGGCTCGTAGTCGATACTGTTTGCTTCAAGTACGGCCAGCGCTACTGCAAAGGTGGCGACACTTACTGACCCATAATGTGCGGCGATAGAGGCGGAATCAACACGTGATAGGCCACCGATTTTCAGCAAAATTGGATAAGCAATAAAAGGGAGCAGCGCACCAAAAAAGAGAATCGTTATTGACTGCCATAACATCTCAATACTCGCGTGACTCGCTAGGGCTATACCTCCTTTAAGACCGATGGCGATTAAAAGGAACATAGTTAGGCTTTGGTAAAGCCCCTTTGGCATATTAAGGGGGGCTTTGAGGAGTTGTGCGATAGCACCCAGTAAAAAAAATGCAGCAACGACGTCTATGTGCATGTAGAGAACCTCAAGTACTGGTTGGATTAGTAGTCGTAACGTGCTCGCGTTTTATTTGTCTTAACAGTACGGAGCAGCTCGCTAAAATAGAGGCAATTGCTATAAGTCCCCAGCCAGGAAGTCCTTGTAAAAGAAGCAGACCGCCAAAGACCAGTAGTAGCGTGATAGAGAACAGTTCGAAATAGAGCGTGTGATTATTCATGGAGTGCCTAAAACCGTTGTGGATATTGAGTTGGTCGATTTTCAGGCGATTATCTACACTTTATTAAATAGATAAAAATCGATATTAACTATAATCTATATAGATAAATATCTATGCATTTTTGAATGAAGGGGATTTTATGTCTCGTTTGCATGCGCGAATTGGCACTATACGGCAGCTTGAAATTCTTCTTGCTGTCTTTCAGGCAGGGTCAATTACTGCGGCATCACGCAAGCTGCATTTAACGCAACCGACTGTCTCTATGCAGTTAAAAAAGCTTGCTGATGCGGTTGGCGCACCGCTATACGACCAAATTGGCCGCCGTTTAGTGTTTACTGAAGCAGGGCTGGAAGTGGTGGCGGGTGCGAGAGAGGTACTGAGTAGTTTTGAACGTTTGGATATGAATCTTTCTGACTTGGAGGGGCTTAAAGCAGGTACATTAAGGTTGGCAGTAGTGACGACTGCAAAATACTTTATTCCACATCTGTTAGGGGAGTTCTTACGCAGCTATCCAGAGATTGATATTGTTTTTAAAGTGGGTAACCGCCAACAGATAATTGATCGGATGAAGGCGGGAGAAGATGATTTTTATGTGTTTAGTCATCCTCCAAAAAACTATGAGTTGGAATTGTTTGAATTTTTGCCAAACCCATTAGTGGCAATTGCCCCACAAGAGCATCCTATGGCGGATCAGAAAGCGATTCCATTGCAAGAGTTTGCGGAACAGCCATTTTTAATGCGTGAAGAAGGGTCGGGTACGCGTCATGCGATTCAACGTCACATACATAACCTAAATATAACGCTGAATGAGCGAATGACGATTGAAAGTAATGAAGCGATCAAGCACTGTGTCATGTCAGGTCTTGGCGTATCAATATTATCTGCTCATACACTGTCTTTTGGCGGTAGTAGTGGTTTGGTGCGTTTGGATGTAGAGCAGATTCCTATTACGACGCAATGGTATTTTGCACGCTTAAAGGCCAAACAGATGTCAGTTGTCGCAAAAACCTTTTTAGATTATGTCGATCAGGTTGGGCGAGAGGCGTTACTGAAAGAGATGGAATAGCGATGATTAGCACTTGTCTAATTTAAGAATATGCTTGAAATAAGCAAGGATAGTCACGGTTGCAAACTTTCCACTATCAGCACAGCAATTACGTGATAGTGTTAGTCACTTTATTATGAAGTAGCATGCTACAGTTTGCTATTTCGTCATAGTTTTAGATAGCACTGCTTTATACAGCTATCTTTTCCAAGTGATTACACAAAAGCCTGCGGATACGCGGGTTTTTTTATCTTCAATAAGCGACATTATGGAGACGATATCTTGTCAGATATTAATTCAAATCTACACGAGCTAAACCGAAGTAATATTTGGGCTGGTTTTGTGCAATTAGTGCCTCTTTCCATTTTTGTTATTATTTTTGGTTTGGCTTTTGGCTTGGCTGCAACGCAAACAGGTTTGGATGCTTGGTCCACTATTGCGATGAGTACATTTGTGTTTGCGGGAGCCTCTCAATTTGCTGCGATGGAGCTGTGGGGACAGGAGATATCTCTATTGCCATTGGCGATTACTGTGTTTGCGATCAACGCTAGGCATCTATTGATGGGAGCTACACTTTACCCTTGGTTGCGACATCTACCACCCTCTAAACGCTACGGCGTGATGCTGGTCATTACTGATGCTAATTGGGCGATGTCGTTACAAAAGTTTAGTCGTGGCGAGCCTGCTATGGGACTTTTATTTGGTGGTGGGCTTACGCTCTGGTCCTTTTGGGTGTTAGGTACCTGGTTGGGGATCTATTTCGGAAATGCGATACAGGACCCGGTGAGTCTAGGGCTCGATATGGTCATGGGGTGTTTTCTTCTGGCGATGCTTGTTGGTGGGAAAAAGGACACTCGGGTATTTGCTATTTGGTGTGTTGCTGCCATTGCTTCGCTGCTGGCTTATTGGTTTCTTCCAGCTAATAGTCATGTGGTAGTGGGTGCTTTGGCTGGGGGGATTTTAGGTGCTATCTGGATGGAGTCAGAGAAATGAGTATTGAAACGGGCGGTTACGGTGCTTTGGTTATCGTTATTGTTATGGCACTTGTTACCTTAGCTACACGTTGGGGAGGTGTATTTGTTATGTCATTTGTGCCTATTAGTTACCGTGTCCAGCAATTCATCTCTGCCATGTCAGGCTCTGTGTTGGTTGCATTGTTAGCGCCTTTAGCACTGAATGGTGATAATGGTGCAAGGTTGGCTTTATTGGCGACCGGGTTGACGATGTTGATGGTTAAGAAACCTCTTCTCGCTATTACCTTGGGTCTCGTAACTGCTGCTGTATACCGTTACCTGTTTCCTTGAAAGGCCGATTTATCTATTGAAAGGTAGATACATAGAACGGCAAAGGTATTGAAACTATTATGAGATTAAGTGTCTTTTCGGACCTTCATTTAGAAGCTTTTAATAATGGCCGCTTTCTCCCCGCGTCTAATGCTGATGTCGTTGTTCTTGCCGGTGATATCGATGTAGGAATTAAAGGTCTGGAGTGGGCTGCTGAGCAGTTTTTGGATAAAACGATCATCTATGTTCCGGGCAATCATGAATTTTACGACAGTAGTATCGAGAACGTTAGGTCAGGTTTACGTGAAAGAGCGCAACAGCTGGATATAAATCTGTTAGATAACGGTACTCTCACGCTAGGAGATGTTAAATTTTTTGGCACGACATTGTGGACTGATTTTGATCTATATAAGAACAATCTGGAACATGATCAGGCTCTCATGGAACAGCAAATATATAGCCTGATACCTGATTTTAAGAAAATTGAATATCGTCGCGGTAAACCCCTAGCTATCTCAGATCTGAAGGCACTTTTTGCCGAGGCTATCGCTTGGTTGAATGTTGAGCTGACTAAGCCTTTCCATGGTAGAAAGGTCGTTATCAGTCACCATGCACCTCTAGCAGCATGTATCCCTCGGCAGTATAAGAATAGCCCGCTTTCGCCCGCTTTTGCGTCCGCATTAAATCAGATGATGGGGGAGATGGATCTTTGGATTCATGGACATGTGCATGAGCCTGTTGATTTTGTTTGTTCGGGTACGCGTGTTTTCTCTAACCCTGGTGGATACCCGAATGAGTTTGATCCCCTTCTGTTCGATGCGGAACATTCGCTAGTTATTTGAAGATAAGTGATGCCAGTTCTTTAAAATGTTTATTAGATAGGCCAGTACATTTTAGTAGCGCCACCCCGTCTAGATATGATTTCAGCGTATCAATATTAGATTTGGCTTAATTATTATATTAACATTCAATATCAGCTGTTATCTTTGGTTTTTAAATGTTTACCTTGATGAAGTACTGCTTTCCTATTCTTGTTTGTTTTTTCTTATCTGTAACAAAAATAAGCGCACAAACGATTGATGTGATTTATATGCCAAAAGGTGTGCTTGCGACGTTGGTTGATGGTCGTGTTGAAGGTGCTTTCCCAGATGTTTTTCGAGAAGCGGCGAGGAGGATTGATCGCAAAGTGACGCTAAAGCCTATTGCGTGGAAACGGGCTCAAGTGATTGCTAAAAAAGAAACTGGAGCGGCTTTGGCTCCATTGACTCGCGTACAACCGCGAGAAGGTCATTATGTTTGGATTGAGCCACTCTTGCCTTTGCAGTTAACGTTTATGGCATTAAAGAAGCGCCCCATTAACCCTGTTTCGATAAATGACCTAGCCGGGCTTCGTGTTGCTGTACAAAGTGGTTCGGTGGCAGATGTTATTACATCTAAGATGGTTTTAGACAATGTTGAGCTTTATCAAGGTACGAGTGATGAAGCTATTTTGAAAATGTTAAAACGAGAACGGATAGATGGCTGGCTAATATGGGATATTGTCGGTGCTGAGGCGGTAAAACGTTTAGCGCTTGCTGATAGCGTAAAAAGTACTTTTAGTTATACCGTCGGTCCACTCTACTTAGCGACAAATAAGACGGTATCAATATCTGAGATTGAATTATGGCGAAATGCTTTGAAAGAGATGCATGCCGATGGCTTTATCCAGAAAACGTTAAATCAGCACTATGGCATTAACATACGTGAGTAATTGTTAAAATGAATAAAAAAGCCTCGGTCAATACCGAGGCTTTTTTGTTTAAAGGCGTCTTAGCTGCGACGCTGTAATGCGGCAATACGTTGATCAAGAGGAGGGTGGCTGGCCATCAAAGCCATGATGCCTGATTTCATGTGGCTGCTAATGCCAAATGCGGTTAACTGACCTGGCATTTGGTCTGGCATCTCATATTCTGCTTTTAAACGCTGTAATGCACCAATCATCGCGTGGTTACTTGATAAACGGGCACCGGCTTCATCGGCACGGTACTCTCTGTAACGAGAGAACCAAGAAACGATGAAAGACGCGAGAATACCGAAAATGATTTCAAATACGATGACGGTAATGAAGTAACCTATGCCTGTTCCTGCCGGGCTTTCGTCATTATCATTCTTTAAGAAACTATCGACTGCATAGCCAGCAATACGAGCGAAGAACATCACAAAAGTATTTATGACGCCTTGCACTAAGGTCATTGTAACCATGTCGCCGTTTGCAACGTGCCCGATCTCATGGGCCATTACTGCTTTAACTTCCTCTTTTTGAAAGCGCTGTAATAGGCCTAAGCTAACGGCTACTAAGGCATCGTTGCGGTTCCAGCCCGTTGCAAATGCATTGGCTTGTTGGGCAGGGAAGATACCTACTTCGGGCATTTTGATACCCGCATTTTGTGATAGCTCTGCAACGGTATCTAAGAGCCATTGTTCATCGGCATTACGAGCCTGGGTAATGATCTCTGTACCGGTAGACATCTTTGCCATTTTCTTTGATAAAAATAGAGAGATGAAAGAGCCGATAAAGCCAAAGACCGCACAGAAAATGAGTAAGCTCGTTAAATTAAGCCCTGTGCTCGATATGTAGTGTTCTACGCCTAGTAAGTTGAGGGTAATACTGGCGACTATTAACACGGCGATATTGGTAAGAAGAAAAAGGCCGATGCGCATCATAAATGTTTATTTCCTGTAATTGACAACTTCTGTTTAGATTAGGGCGACAGAGAAAAGTTTCAAGCCTGAATGTAGGATTTATCTTATTAAAAGAGGATAGGTAATTGAATTATGGTTTATCGTTATGCCGCTGGTGTGTCATTCCTATGGCGCATATAATTCAGCCCGCTTTCAACTGCTTAATTCAGGAATCACATGCAACAGATCTTAACCGAAGTTCAAAAACAGCTGGCGGATGCCAATAATGAAGCGCGCCGACTTTTTCATGGGCGAGGTCATTGCTTTGAAGGTTTTGAGCATGTGGTGATTGATTGGTTTCCACCTTATGCCGTTGTTCGTTTGTATCGTGATGTTGAAGCTGAGTGGCTTGAGGCTTTGAGCGCAACACTTAAAACCGTTCCTGAGATTAAGGGGCTGGTAATACAGCAACGCTCAAGAGGTAAAGAGGCCAATCAGGATGCTGTCTGGGGGGATGTGCCCGAACAGATGGAAACTATGGAACTTGGCCTTTCTTATCATGTCAAACCTCAACGAAACCAAAATAGTGGCCTCTTCTTAGATATGAGAGAGGGGCGTCGTTGGGTGCAGGAGAATGCCAAGCATAAGCGTGTGCTTAATCTGTTTTCGTATACATGTGCTTTCTCTGTTGCTGCTATTTCGGGTGGAGCTGACCATGTTGTTAATCTCGATATGTCTAAAGGTGCGATAAGCACGGGGCGTGATAACCATCGCTTGAATGGTATAAAAGGGGATAGGGTTACGTTTTTAGCCTATGATTTATTTAAGTCATGGAAGCGTGTGAAGCAGCTGGGCCCCTATGAATTGATTGTGATAGATCCACCTAGTTTCCAGCCAGGTAGCTTTGTTGCTGAAAAGGATTATCGTAAAGTTATTCGTCGGTTAAATGATTTAACCGAGGCCGGTAGCCAAGTACTGGCTTGTCATAATGATCCTAAAAATGGGACAGATTTTTTAAAGCAGCTAATGCTTGAGGAGTGTCCGGATTTCCGGTTTGAGGAGCGTCTAGCCAATCCAGCCGATTTTCCGGAAGCAGAGATAGAAAAGGGACTTAAGGTGCTGCTGTATATTAGGGAGAAGTGATGGAATTAATTTGTATTGATCTAGAAGCAAGTGGATTAGGTGCCGAATCGTACCCAATTGAGATTGCTTGGGTTAACGATGATACAGGTGAGCAGGATAGTTTTCTGATTAACCCAGAAAGTGCGGAAGGATGGCATTATTGGGATGAATACGCTGAGGAGATGCACGGTATCGATCGTGGGGATCTTATCTCTAAAGGGCTGGATATTGTTAATGCCTGTAAGAGAATGAATAAAAAGCTGAAAGGCAAAACACTTATTAGTGACGCCTTTGAGTTCGATCTTTTCTGGTTGAGCCGTTTATTTGAAGCAACTGGAATTAAGCCTAATTTTAGAATGGCAGGTTTAGAGCGGATACTCAGTAAAGAGCAGCGAATACAGTTTAGTTTCCTCGCGAAAGCACAGTTTAGACGTCATCGAGCTCTTCAGGATGTCGAAGATATTATTAAATGCATCAAGGCTGTATCGCTTCAGGGGCCTGAAGTGGCTTAGATGTACGCAAAGATGAAAGGGTTTTGTGGTTCTTGCTGAATGGGATTATTGTGTTACCCAAATTAAGTAAAGCGGCAGAGGGATTAGCTATGCCGCTTTTTTTAGCTTTAAGCTAACCCGTCTAGTCCGGATTCAAGACTTAGCGCTTCTGCAAGTTCATTTGTGGTGTCCGCAGAAATACCCGCAAGAGAAGCAACGTCAGCAGGGAAGTTGGCTTCTAGTGTTTCTACTGTTTCACCGTTGCGGATAGCTGAGTTCACAACACAAGCGAGATTTACAACAGCGGAAAGGGCTGATGGCTCTTCAAAAGAGGTCGGCTGTTTGTGTTGGCGAACGGCTATACCAAGTTCCGCAGGGAAGCTCCACATATCCAGAAGAGCTTGTCCTGCTTCTGGCGAGGTAAAGCCTAAACGCTCTAACTCTGCATCACTACGACTGCAGTTTGATTCTTCGATCAATGTTTGGATCGCTTGCGCGCGCATAGGTTGAGCCAAATGCAGCAAAAGGCGGCCGATGTTATGGATAAGGCCTGCTGTGAATGCAATATCTGGATCAACATTTGTATCACGCTCCGCAAACCATTTTGATAGGGCTGCTACACGGAATGATTCGCTCCAAAATTTCTTTAGATCTAGCCCTTCAACTGCTTTGACTGAGCCAGCAATACCGGATGCGATCACGAGTGTTTTAAGACGAACCATGCCTAGCATGACAACGGCTTCGTCAATAGAGGATACTTTTCGGCTCAAACCAAAATGAGCAGAGTTAACCAAACGAAGAATTTTTAATGAGAGTGTTTGGTCTTTAGATACTTTTTCGGCAATTTCACCATAGTCAGCTGCAGGGTTGTTTAGCTGCTGAATTAGCTGTCTTACAACTTCTGGTACGTTCGGTAGTTTATCCGTTTGCGCAAGTAGCTCACGAATCTCCATATGCACTCCTTAGAGATCTGATTCTTGTGATTGAGTACTTCAAAGTATCGATATAGTTTTTGAAGTGCTCTGTATAAAATTTTTAGAGTTGTTAGCGTGATAATGCAAGAAGTTTTTGATTTTAGGGCAAAAAAAAAGCGGCTATGTTAGCCGCTTTAGTGAATTTTTAGCCTTGGTTTACAACCATTCCTTCAATTTGAGCACGAATCTCTTCGTATTGACCCATCTCTTCAGGCATGAAGTAAAGCTTGTAGAAACAGCGGTCAACGAGGCGTGCTTTTTTATCGTTAACTGTTTCTTTGTAAGAACCGTAGAGATAGCTCATCTGCAGGTGGATAACGCGCGTATGAGGTGGCACGGTCACTTCGTGGTGCTCAAGATCGTAACGGGTCTTGGTTTCTTTAATGGTATAGAATGATATTTCTGCTACATGGTTTAGGTTAACTAAAAAGTTAGAAGTAACAGGCACTAAATGGCGCTGTTCTAAACCGTTGTGTTCCATGTAGATGCCGCAGTTTTTTCTTACCTTAATAAACATGTTTTGTTCCGTTAATTCAAAAGGCCGATGTTACTTTTCAATTTCAGTATAAGACGGTTTAATGACAATGTCTTTACAAAAAAGGCCACTCATTGAGTGGCCTTGTTTTTTACTGGCGATAACTTTTAAGAAATACCCCAATACGTTCAATGGCGTCTCGTAGCTCGTCTTCTCGGGGGAGAAAGACAAGCCTGAAGTGTTGGGTATCTGGTACATTAAAGCCGCTTCCTTGCACAATCAGGACTTTCTGCTGGAGCAAGAGGTCTAATGCCATTTTTTCATCATTTTTGATGGGATACATTTCTGGGTCTAATTTTGCAAAAAGATATAGTGCGCCTTCTGGCTTTGTGCAGCTTACCCCAGGGATCTCATTGAGCATCTCCCAAGCGAGGTTGCGTTGCTCATACAAGCGACCACCCGGCACAATGAGTTCATTAATACTCTGGTAACCGCCAAGTGCAGTCTGAATCGCATGCTGCGTTGGGACGTTTGAGCATAAGCGCATGCTGGAGAGCATATCTAAACCATCGATGTAGTCGCGAGCGTTATGTTTAGGCCCGCTAACGATCATCCAGCCTGAACGAAACCCCGCCGCACGGTAAGACTTTGATAGACCGTTAAATGAGATGCAAAGGACATCATCAGATAGAGAAGCGAGTGATGTGTGCTCGACTTCATCGTAAAGAATTTTATCGTAGATCTCGTCGGCAAAAATTATCAGATTGTGTTCGCGAGCCAGTTCAGTAATCTGTTCCAAAACATGTTTGGGATAGACTGCTCCCGTTGGATTGTTAGGATTGATAACAACAATGCCTTTAGTGCGATCTGTAATTTTGCTTCGTATATCCTCTATATTTGGCGCCCAATCCTGCTCTTCGTCACAATGATAGTGCACAGGTGTACCACCGCTCAGACTAACGGCAGCGGTCCATAGTGGGTAGTCGGGCGCAGGGATAAGCATCTCATCTGTATCATTCAGCAAACCTTGCATTGCCATGACGATAAGTTCAGAGACGCCATTACCAATATAGATATCTTCTATACCAACGTTATTGATTCCGTTTTTCTGACACTCTTGCATCACCGCCTTCCTGGCGGAAAACAAACCTTTTGAGTCGATATAACCTTGTGAGGCGGGCAGGTTGTATATTACATCCTGTACGATCTCTTCGGGTGCCTCAAATCCCCATGGGGCGGGGTTACCAATGTTAAGTTTTAGAATTCGTTGGCCTTCCTCTTCAAGGCGTTTTGCTTCTTGAAGAACAGGGCCGCGAATGTCATAGCAAACATTGATTAGCTTGTTTGATTTGCGAATAACTGGCATTTTTATGTCCTGCGTAACATCAGCTGGGAATCTATATAGCTGTATGTTGTCCTATTACAATGAGGCCGATTCGGTATGATTCGCCTCTAAAAAAAGAGCCTAATCATACGCTGTTTATTTGCTGAAACCTATAGATTCAGGGCTTTGTAGGATTATTTCTTGTTTGTTGGGCTTTATTCCGGCTTTAGGAGGATTTATGAGTGAAAAAAACCAAAAAGTTACGCATACCGAAAGTGAGTGGCGTGAGAGGTTAACGCCTGAAGAATATCGGATTTGTCGTCAGAAAGGCACTGAACGAGCATTTACCGGTGAGTATTACAGTAATCAGCAATCTGGGGTTTATCTTTGTCGCTGTTGTGGTGAAACTCTATTTAATGCTGAACATAAATATGATTCGGGTAGTGGTTGGCCAAGTTTTTGGCAACCGTCCTCAAATGACATGTTGCAAGAGCATCATGATCAAAGCCATGGAATGGTTCGTATCGAAATTACTTGCAGTCGGTGTGATGCGCATTTGGGGCATGTTTTTCCTGATGGTCCACAGCCTACTGGGTTACGTTACTGTGTTAATTCTGCTTCATTAGCGTTTGTTGGAGATGATAGTTAAAGGATGAAAAGTTTTAAGTGGATATATGAGCATGTTCAAGATCATTTTCCAGATGAAGATATTGAATCGAGACTTCCTCAATCTAAAACGTCAGATCTTATTGCCGAAATGCCTGATGATCGTCTTTTAAGTGATATGGTACGCCGTGTTTTTAGAGCGGGCTTAAAACATTCACTTGTTGATAGTAAATGGCCCGAATTTGAAAAAGCGTTCTTTCAGTTCAGCCCTGAGAAAGTGAGCTTGATGAGCGATGAACAGTTAGAAAATTTAATGCAGAACGATAAGATCATTCGCCATTGGGGAAAGATTAAATCGGTACGGGCTAACGCCCTGATGGTGCATGAGCTTGCAGAGCAGCATGGAAGTTTTGCTAAATTCGTGGCGCACTGGCCTGGTGATGATATTGTTGGTTTATGGGCATTCCTGAAAAAGAATGGTAAGCAGTTAGGCGGCAATTCTGGCGCTTCTTTCCTGAGAATGGTGGGCAAAGATACATTTCTACTAACAGATGATGTTGTAGCGGGATTAAAAGCTCAAGGGATAGTCGATAAAAAACCGAGCTCTAAGAGAGATCTGCAAACAGTTCAAGATGCTTTTAATATTTGGCAAAATGAGTCGGGAAGGCCGATGTGCCAGATCAGTCGTTTGTTATCATATACAGTAGGTTGGTGATCGGTTATTTAATGACGCACAGTTCCATTATTTATAGGAACTGTGCGCTTTGAGCAATTAGCTGCTGATTTAGTTGAACTGAATAAAGTCGAGTAGTTTGGGATCATTCACGATCAAGTTCATATTCTCAGTGACTAATTCGGTTATGATTTTTTCATTCTCTTCTTCCGAAGGTGTGCCCAAAAAAGTCTGTTGTTTGTTCGTCTTATAGCTACCGGTATAACGCTTGTTGGCTTTACTTAGATCGACATCGATTCGTATGTCGACGTCAACGACTTGTTTTAGTCCTTGTTTCGTCGCTTTATAGTTTAGCTCGACAAGTTTTAGCCCCAACGTAAATTCCCCAGCGAAAAATCGACGTATACCCATATCCTCTAATGCGTGTTCGATTGTATGTTGGAGGAGCAGTTTGCTGTCTTGTAAGAGGATTTGTGGCGGAGGGGTTTTACCTGTTTCCCTAAATCCTATTGTTTTATTTAACCGAATGTCTTCGGGCTGCACCACTATGCGCGTATTTTTATCGAGTTGACGCGTTACATTCAGCTCAGGGTGTAGATCAAGTGTTTGTGAGGTGAGGGCGGCGCAGCCACTTAGCAGTGAAAAGGTGGCCATGGCTATGACAAGTTTTTTTATGTTTTGAGCTAGTAGCATTTTTTACTCCATGTCCATAATTGGGCGAGGGCTTAGGCTATTAAGGAAACTGGCTAGGTTATCTGCTAATTTTCTTATGGGAGGTTTTCCGGGTGTTTCTAGCCAAACTTCACCACTAAAATTATCAATACTTATGAAAAAGTTATCATCGGGTTCTGGGCATGCGATGAAAAAAGTAAGCGGTCTTTTCTGTTGGCGTTTTGATAGTGCATGTCCTATTAGGTTGCTACGTAATCTTTCTAAATCTTCATCATTCCATACTTGAATAAGGCTCAGTTCTCCGTCGCTACAATAAGCAGGAAGAGGGTCTGACCAATAACGACTGTAATAATCTACGATATCAGGATGAATTGCTTCCTCTAAGGCGTCACTCATTCGGCTAAACATATCGTTTTTGCTTAGCTGCCTTGTTGGTCGCCAACCAATGGTATCTCCCGTACGGGTAGATAAGTCGTAACATAAGGATGGCCAATCTTCATTAAATCTAATGGTTGGTGGTGTTGGCTGAAGCGCAATTACTTTATCAACGAACTGATCCAGAGCCGCATTGACGGTGGTTTCGGACATGTAGATACCTTAGATGATCGTTTTGTGTAAACAGGGAATTACTTTTGGCAAAGAGTATACTAAGGCGTAAGTAAATAAAATAAACCAGTATTCGTACTGGTGACGTATCGCAATGCCTTCGGATACTTATTGATATTAATGTAATGATTTTTTTAAGTACCTCTCATGTAATCATATTCTTAACTCATATAGAGATCGCTATTTTGGGTGAAAGGATCGTTATTACAGCGACTTATAGAAATTGTTAAATAATTAGCTTGGGACGATCGTTAGGTGGCTATGTCATTGAGGTAGACGGGAAGTAATGATTTTATTCCTGTTTATCTATAACTTACTGATTTTGTACAAAGAATAAGCAGTCGGAAAGTTTTTCTTTTTTTTTATTTGAAACGTTTGACATGCACATTAAAACCCGTAAAATTCGCACTCCGTTTGGGGCGGTAAGTTAAACGCTGCAAGCAAATGTGGAGTGGTAGTTCAGTTGGTTAGAATACCTGCCTGTCACGCAGGGGGTCGCGGGTTCGAGTCCCGTCCATTCCGCCAATTTGAAAGAGCTGGGTTAGGATACCTGCCTGTCATCTTTCATCGGTAAAGGATCGCGGTTAAATGCAATCCCAAGCCAATTCTGATAATCGAAATGCTGATTGTTGGAAGTAAAACGATAAGCTAACTGCTTAGTGGGCGTGTAGCTCAGTTGGGAGAGCGTCGCCCTTACAAGGCGAATGTCGGGAGTTCGAGCCTCTCCACGCCCACCACTAAGCTGAAGCGAAAGCTTCAACTACTGCGGAGTGATATTTTTCTTCGTAGGGTAGAATAGCCGTATGTCACTTATTTAGAGGTGATTGAGGTCGCGGGTTCGAGTCCCGTATATGTGGAGTGGTAGTTCAGTTGGTTAGAATACCTGCCTGTCACGCAGGGGGTCGCGGGTTCGAGTCCCGTCCATTCCGCCAATTCTGACAATCGAAATGCTGATTGTTGGAAGTAAAACGATAAGCTAACTGCTTAGTGGGCGTGTAGCTCAGTTGGGAGAGCGTCGCCCTTACAAGGCGAATGTCGGGAGTTCGAGCCTCTCCACGCCCACCACTAAGCTGAAGCGAAAGCTTCAACCACTGCGGAGTGGTAGTTCAGTTGGTTAGAATACCTGCCTGTCACGCAGGGGGTCGCGGGTTCGAGTCCCGTCCATTCCGCCAATTTGAAAGAGCTGGGTTAGAATACCTGCCTGTCATCTTTCATCGGTAAAGGATCGCGGTTAAATGCAATCCAAAGCCAATTCTGACAATCGAAATGCTGATTGTTGGAAGTAAAACGATAAGCTAACTGCTTAGTGGGCGTGTAGCTCAGTTGGGAGAGCGTCGCCCTTACAAGGCGAATGTCGGGAGTTCGAGCCTCTCCACGCCCACCACTAAGCTGAAGCGAAAGCTTCAACCACTGCGGAGTGGTAGTTCAGTTGGTTAGAATACCTGCCTGTCACGCAGGGGGTCGCGGGTTCGAGTCCCGTCCATTCCGCCAATTCTGACAATCGAAATGCTGATTGTTGGAAGTAAAACGATAAGCTAACTGCTTAGTGGGCGTGTAGCTCAGTTGGGAGAGCGTCGCCCTTACAAGGCGAATGTCGGGAGTTCGAGCCTCTCCACGCCCACCACTAAGCTGAAGCGAAAGCTTCAACCACTGCGGAGTGGTAGTTCAGTTGGTTAGAATACCTGCCTGTCACGCAGGGGGTCGCGGGTTCGAGTCCCGTCCATTCCGCCAATTTGAAAGAGCTGGGTTAGAATACCTGCCTGTCATCTTTCATCGGTAAAGGATCGCGGTTAAATGCAGTCCAAAGCTAGTTCTGATAATCGAAATGCTGATTGTTGGAAGTAAAACGATAAGCTAACTGCTTAGTGGGCGTGTAGCTCAGTTGGGAGAGCGTCGCCCTTACAAGGCGAATGTCGGGAGTTCGAGCCTCTCCACGCCCACCACTTGAATTTCTTTCCTTTATGTTTATATTTCATCCCATGTTTTTGTAATTACAGTATAAAACCTGTATCTTCTGTTTTTTATAGATCAAAAAATCGCCTACCTTTTCCACTACTATTTGGTGGATTGCTGGGGGCTATGTTCTTTATTCCCATCATAAAAATAAAATACAAGGAAGAGCATTAGTGATTAATGTGGATGAAGCAGTGCTTGTATCTCTGTGTCCAGATCCTGTTATTGGAGTGGATGGTTCCGGCATTGTGCAAATTTTCAATGCCGCGGCTGAGAAACTGTTAGGGTATTCTTCGAGTGAGGTTATCGGTGCTTTAAGTATCACTGAAATTTACCCAAGTAAGGATGCCGCAAGAAAGATAAAGCGATTAATGTATTCCGAATCATACGGAGATATTGGTTCGATAGAGGGATATGAAGCCTCATTATCCTGCAGTGATGGGACTGAAGTGCCTATCCGTTTATCTGCTGCAATTATCGATTCGGTTGAAGGGAATAGTATTGGTTTCTTTCATGATTTAACTGAGCGACAGAATTTAGAAAAGCAGCTGCATAAATTATCGGTTACGGATGAGTTAACCGGTTTGTTTAATCAGCGACATTTCTATAGCGTTATGGCGAAGGAGCTTGATCGCGCCAAGCGTTATAAGCATCCATTGAGTATTATTTGCTTCGATTTAGATAATTTTAAAAAAGTTAATGATTCTCTAGGTCACCTTGAGGGTGATCGAGTGTTACGCACGATTGGAGATTTACTTAAGGATACGCTTCGTTTAACAGATATTGCTGTGCGTTATGGTGGTGATGAGTTTATGGTGTTGTTACCTGAAACCAGCATCAAATCTGCAGCTAAAACGGCCGAGCGAATTAGGACAATTTTTAATGCTAAATGCCCACATAGTATCGAGAAGGCGGGTGATGCTATTGTTAGTGTTTCAATGAGCTTGGGTGTAACCGAAACTGATGGGGCGGAAAAACCAGATCAGGTGGTTCAGCGTGCAGACCTTGCAATGTATGAATCGAAAAGTTCTGGCGGGAACAGCACGGTATTAATTAAGCAGCATATAGGTAATGTTGTGCAGGCTGAGAATGCTAAGGTTGGCTAGTTGTTAGGATCAGGTGACGCCACTACTGTTCTTCGGCGTCATCTGAAAAATAATCGTCTTCATATTCATCATTCTGTTGGAATATAAGCTCTTCAATGTAATCTTCCATCGTTATCTCCCCTTGTTTTTTATGTAATGGCTTTCCGTTTAGTATTTGTATTATGTGATATAAATATTTCATTTTTATGACCTTATGTGCCTCCCCAATGTTTGAGACAAATAAAGAATTGCCTGTTGTTCAATTGGAGCTTCCTGAATCAAAAGAAGCTGGTGTTGACCTGTTTGTATTAAGGCTTGATAAGATTGATGAATTGGTTAGTGGTAACAAGTGGTACAAATTAAAATATAACTTAATGAATGCTAAGGCTCAGGGCATTACCCGAGTTCTTAGTTTTGGTGGTGCGTACTCCAATCATATTCATGCTTTGGCTTGGGCTGGCAGAGAGCTAGGGATCCAAACGGTAGGGGTAATTCGTGGAGAGCCTGCTTACGTTGACAATCCTACTCTTATGGATGCCGTTCGGTGGGGTATGGAGCTAGTGTTTGTTTCTCGTGCAGAATATCGTCGACGTTCTGAATTAGATTACCTTACCGAACTACAGAATGTTTATGGTGGTGTGCTAATTATTCCTGAAGGCGGTAGTAATGCTTTGGCGGTGAAAGGGGCCGCTGAGATTATTACAGATAGGATGCGCTTGGATTATGGTTTGACGCATGTGGTGTTGCCGTGCGGGACCGGGGGGACATTGGCGGGCATCGCTTCTTCGCAGCCGCGTTTGCAGGTTGTAGGGATTCCTGTTTTAAAAGGTGCGCAGTTTCTGGTTAAAGATATTCAGAAACTGATGCAAGATGCTGATGTCAGATGTGATGATAATTGGGGGCTAGATTTTGATGGCCATTATGGAGGCTATGCAAAGGTATCTCCAGAGTTACTGTCTTTCATCTCTGATATAAAACAGCGTTATCAGCTGCCGTTGGATCAAATTTATACCGGAAAAATGATGTTTCGGTTTATTGAGATGCTTAAAGAGGGGGCTTTTTATTCAGGTAGTCGAGTTCTACTTGTTCATACAGGCGGATTGCAAGGGTTGCGCTCTTTATCTTGTGCTTGAGTAGAAATACTTGAGTCCAAGGCTTCTCAGTATAAAAACTTATTGAAAAGATTAAGAAATGTCAGTTAGATAGACTGTATATTTATTTACTCGTAATCAGCTAATCCGGAGCAGAGATGGATTACTTTCGTAATGTGGGCCTAATTGGGCGCCTCGGTAGTAAGTCAGTTATTGATACGCTTAAACATATGATTCGCTTTCTAGGGGAGAGAGGCCTCAACTGTATTTTAGACGAGCGGATTGCTGAGGTAATACCAGGACATGGCCAGCAGACAAGTACCCAAAAAATGATGGGTGAGATTTGCGACTTGGTTATTGTCGTGGGTGGTGATGGTAGCTTGCTAGGGGCAGCAAGGTCTTTGGCGCAATACCATGTGCCGGTTTTGGGCGTTAACCGTGGTAACCTTGGATTTCTAACAGATATTGCTCCAAATGAGATTGAAGAGAAGGTTGGTGAGGTCCTTGAAGGAAAATACACAGTAGATAGTCGTTTCTTGCTTGATGTAATTGTAAAGCGGGATGGAGTTCCTATTGGGGAGGGAACGGCATTAAATGATTGTGTTTTGCATCCAGGCAAAGCTGCTCGAATGATTGAGTTTGAGCTATACATCGAAGGGCAGTTCGTTTACACGCAAAAGTCTGATGGTCTGATTATTTCTACACCAACGGGCTCAACAGCGTACTCTTTGTCAGGTGGAGGCCCTATTATGCATCCTAAGCTTGATGCGCTCGTTCTGGTGCCAATGTTTCCTCATACACTTTCTAGTCGTCCCATCGTTGTTAATGGTAATAGTGAGTTAAAGCTCGTTATTAGTCCTAATAATGGGGCGTATCCAACCGTGTCATGCGATGGGCAGAAAGATATTAGTTGCGCGCCAGGAGACACCATCACCGTCCATAAAAAGCCACATAAACTAAAACTGTTACATCCTCTTAATTACGATTTTTACAGTACCTGCCGAGAGAAACTCGGTTGGGGTACAAAGCTCGGAGATTGATGTGACGAGTGACGTAACGGGATACGATCTAATTGGCGATGTGCATGGTTGCTGCCTTAGTTTAGAATTGCTGCTTGAGAAGCTTGGCTATTCAAAGCGTAATGGCGTGTACACAAACCCTGGTCGCCAAGTTATCTTTTTAGGCGATATTGTTGATCGCGGACCCCGTATCCGTGAAGCATTGCATTTAGTTTATGACATGGTGCAATCGGGAAATGCTCATATTGTTATGGGTAATCATGAATTTAATTATTTAAGCTATGTAACACGTGGAAAAGAGGGCAGCGGCTTAAGCTATTTACGAGAGCACAACCCGCGACATCATCGCATCCTCGCTGAAACTCTGGAGCAGCTCGCTAATTACCCTGATGAAGAAGCGATGTTTCTTCAATGGATTCGTGAGATGCCGGTCTATCTTGAATTTGAGAACTTCCGTGTTGTCCATGCATGTTGGCACCAAAAGTTAATCAGTCGTTTTGAGGCAGAATACCCCAATCATATTATTGATAACCGTTTTCTGCATAGGTCTTCTCAGCGCGGAACTTTCGAATGGGCCTTGATGGATCGCTTGCTAAGAGGCACGCACCTACGTTTACCTGATGGTGAGGTTATGGTGAGCAAGGACGGCTATAAACGGCGTTTTTTCCGTACTAAATTTTGGGCTGAAGAGCCTGAGTTGTATGGTGATGTTGTGTTCCAGCCAGATCCATTGCCGGAGCATATTGCGCTTCTTCCTTTGCGTGAGCAAGATTACAATGATCTCATCTATTATGGTCCTGACGAAAAAATGCTTTTTATTGGTCATTATTGGCGTGAAGGTGTTCCAGCACCCATAACCGATAATATTGCGTGTTTGGATTACAGTGCAGTGAAGTACGGTAAGTTGGTTGCCTATCGTTTAGACGCCGAAACCAGTATTCAACCGGATAAATTTGTATACGTTGATGTTAGAAAAGAGATTGCAGATGAGTTGGGGCTTTAATGATTAAAGTTATTTCAGTTCCATTAAGGGAAGATCTGACTGAATTTACTCAATTTCTCTGGAAGAATGAGGTACCGCATCGGGTTTTGGAGCAAGGGGTATTTCAAGAGCTGTGGGTTGAGCCTGGCGTTAATCCCGAAGATATTTACACTTTATATGAGATGTGGCGTAGGGGGGAGGACCTTTCCTCTATACGCTTCTCTACTGAAACAGTATCAGACAGCGAATCAGGGCTTACACCATCTACGTCAAGTCCTGCTGCTTCTCAAGGCTTTGTTGATTTAGCTAAACAGGCTTGGTTCTCATCTATGCTGATTTTTAGCAGTATCATGCTGAGCTTTCTGATTGGTTTTGGTGATAATTTTGATCTTTTAAAACATCTGACGATTGCTGAAGTTTTTATGCAAAATGGAGCGGTTTATACCTATGGACTTGAGGGAACAATCGAATCTATACAGCTCTGGAGAATAGTAACCCCCATATTTCTTCATTTTAGTGCCGCGCATATCGTATTTAATGTTCTGTGGATCTGGGTGGCAGGCACTCGCATCGAGTGTTTTCAAGGGCGCACCGCATTAATCGGGTTGGTTTTGTTTTCGGGTGTCATTTCTAATCTAGCTCAATACTGGGTAAGCGGGCCTATGTTCGGTGGTTTATCTGGTGTAGTTTTTGCTTTTCTTGGATATACATGGTTATGGGATCGGCTTGATCCTAGAAAGATTGGGCTTCCACCCGCACTTATGGGCTTTATGGTTTTGTGGCTCGTACTGGGTTATAGCGGGGTTCTTACCAGTATCGGTTTTGGTTCTATCGCGAACACGGCCCATTTGGCAGGCTTGCTTGCAGGTTTAGCTTTTGTGCCACTAGGTAAGTTATTAGCTAAAAGGTGAAGAATGGATGCTGTAACGATGTCATTGGATCTGAATCGACGCTATGAGACCCAGTGGCAGCGTTTGTCTAGTTTGGTGCACGATTTAGAAGGAGAGTATGTCCAGACTACACTCGGGCCTGTGTGGTTGACTTGTGCGGGTCCGAAAAGTGCGCCACCTCTTCTGCTACTGCATGGTCTTCATACTCCTGCTCCCTTTAGTATCGAATTTTTTCGTTCTCTCACGCAGCATTATCGGGTGTTTTGTCCCGATATCCCTGGTCAAGCTGGCAAAACTCCCGGCTTGGCACCAATGCCTTCTAATCAGGCCTATGCCTTATGGGTCGAGTGCTTGCTAGATGAGTTAGATATCTCGAGTTGCTGTGCTGTTGGGCTTTCATTCGGAGGGGCTGTACTGCTTGATTTAGCTGTACGTACTCCGAAACGTATTTCTGCGGCATCTTTAGTCGTGCCTGCCGGTTTTTTTCGACCGATTTTTCGGCCACTTAAAAAGCTGTTGATGCCATTCGTTGATTTCAAATTACATCCTGACCAAATGCATTTCGATCAGTTGATGAAGCCACTGCTGGGGAATAACTGGCCAGCTTTAGAGGATTATTATTTTGCCGTATTTCAGACTGGTATTCCGCTAACGTTGATTCCTCCAGGCCCGTATGATCAAAGTCAATTAAGGCAGTTATCTGCTCCGGTCCAGCTAATCACTGCAACGGAAGATCTTTATTTTTCGTCTGATAAACTGCGTAAATGCGCGCAGCAAGTTATTCCTAATTTAGTTCACTTAAGTGAGGTTGAGGATCTACACGTCCCTAGCCCGTTAAATAGAGATAAGATCCAGAATGATGTGTTGAGCTTTCTAATGAAAGAAATGAGTATGTGATAAACTATGGGCATTGAAAGTAAGTGGAGAGCGCTCTCCATTTTTATGTTGTGAAGAGATATATCTATGACTTATGAAGAACTAATTCAAGCAATGACACCTGATATGCATCAATCCCTTACACGAGCTGTTGAGTTGGGAAAGTGGCCTGATGGACGTCGTTTAACTCAGGAGCAAAAAGATATCTGTTTGCGTGCTGTTATTGCTTACGATCATGACAATAAACCAGAAGAAGAGCGCGTTGGTTATATTAGTCGAGCTAAAAAAGATGGCAGTCAGCACGGTAAAGATCCTTTACAGCCAGACACTATTAAAATTTTGACAGATGATAAAAACTGATGCGTGAATTAGCGTGCGGGGCACTGCAGAAAATGCGTACGGAGCTTTCTGATACAGTGAGCTACTTCTTGCCAGTAGGCGAGCAAGAAGTCGCTATGAACGAGCTGATTGGAAAGCCCATTGTTTTGACGTATCAGGGTGCTATCAATTGCACACATTGTGGCCGGAAAACGAATAAAAGCTTCAATCAGGGTTTTTGTTACCCTTGTTTTAAAAGCCTTCCTCAGTGCGATCAATGTATCGTTAAGCCAGAACTTTGCCATTTTCACGAGGGTACTTGTCGTGATGAAACTTGGGGTGAGCAATTTTGCTTTAAGGATCATTATGTTTATTTGGCAAACTCCTCAGGCGTAAAAGTTGGAATCACGAGAGGAACTCAAATTCCAACGCGTTGGGTGGATCAAGGGGCGGTTCAAGCGCTACCTATTTTTAAGGTATCGACGCGCTTACAGTCGGGGAAAGTCGAGCGCCTTTTAGGCGAGCATGTTGCTGATAAAACAAATTGGCGGAAAATGCTGAAAAATGAAGTAGATGATCTGACTTTATCTGAAACGCGTGATCTTCTGTTTGATAAATGTAAAGACGGATTAACCGCTTTAGAAAGTGAGTTCGGCTTGCAGGCGATTCAGCGTTTACCGGATGCTGAGCAGATTGAAATCAATTATCCCGTATTAAACTATCCATTGAAGGTAACGTCTTTTAATTTTGATAAAACACCAGAGGTCAGTGGTGTTTTACAAGGTATTAAGGGGCAGTATCTTATTCTAGATACGGGTGTTATTAATATGCGTAAATTTACTGCCTATCAGGTCTCTATTTCTGCCTGATTCGAGCGAAGGTATTAAGATGTCTTTGGAACCAAAAGCGATTTATCTAAAGGACTATACAGTCCCAAGTTATCTAATTGAAACGACTGATCTACGTTTCGAATTATTTGAAGATGAAACATTAGTTCATGCCGAGCTAAAGGTGACCAGGAATGCTGAGTGTAACAATGGTGCACCGGTCTTGGAGTTGCATGGGCATGAAAATTTAGAGTTACTTCATCTTGCTGTGGATGGTGAAGCGCTGGCAAGTGATGCATTTACCCGAGAAGGTGAGTTATTAACCTGCTATCGCCTGCCTGAACAGTTCTCCCTGACGTCTATTACTCGGATTCATCCGGAAACCAATACGGCGCTTGAAGGCTTGTATAAGTCTGATGGAATGTTTTGCACTCAGTGTGAAGCTGAAGGTTTCCGTCGTATTACGTTTTTTCCTGATCGACCTGATGTTATGTCTGTCTTTAGTACAACTGTTGAGGCTGATAAAACGTTATATCCTGAGTTGTTATCAAACGGTAATCCAGTACAGAGTGGGGTTAGCGAGGATAATCGCCATTGGGTGACGTGGGAAGACCCATTCCCTAAGCCTGCTTACTTGTTTGCTCTTGTCGCGGGTGATCTGCAACATATTGAGGATAGTTATACGACGGCGTCAGGACGCGAAGTCGCGCTTAAAATTTACGCTGAAGCAAAGGATCTAGATAAGCTCGATTATGCGATGACTTCTTTGCAGAATGCGATGAAGTGGGACGAAGAGGTTTACGGTCGTGAGTATGATCTCGATATATATATGATTGTTGCTGTCGACTTCTTCAATATGGGGGCGATGGAGAATAAAGGGTTAAATATATTTAATACTTCATGTGTGCTCGCCAATGCGGCGACAACGACGGATGCTGGTTTCCAGAGGGTTGAAGGCGTTGTAGCTCATGAATATTTTCATAATTGGTCGGGCAACCGAGTAACCTGTAGAGATTGGTTCCAGCTGAGTTTAAAAGAAGGTTTTACCGTCTTTCGTGATGCTGAGTTTTCCGCTGATATGAACTCTCGTACTGTAAAGCGTGTTGAGGATGTAAGCCTACTAAGAACTGCGCAGTTTGCCGAAGATGCAGGTCCAATGTCCCATCCAATTAGACCTGATTCATTTATCGAGATATCAAACTTTTACACGTTGACGGTATACGAGAAGGGAGCAGAAGTGGTGCGTATGGTGCGTACCCTTTTGGGAGAAAAACTGTTTAGGCAGGGATCAGATCTATATTTCCAGCGCCATGATGGTCAGGCAGTGACGACTGAAGATTTTGTAAAAGCGATGGAAGATGCATCAGGTCGTGATCTTACTCAGTTTAGAGCTTGGTACTATCAAGCGGGTACGCCTGAGCTTCATATAAGTGATTATTTCGATAATCAGACAGGTGATTATGAATTAATCGTTAAGCAGTCTTGTCCGGCAACACCTGGGCAAACGAAGAAAAGTAATTTCCATATCCCTCTAGCGATGGGGCTTTTAGCATCTGATGGTAATGAAATTGTTTTACCAAATGGAAGTACTACTGAGATATTGGATGTAACAGAAACAGAACAACGCTTTGTTTTTAAAGGGTTGTCTGAAAAACCAGTACCGTCACTTTTACGCGGTTTTTCAGCGCCGGTAAAACTGTTTTATCCATATCAGCGCGATGAACTAATGTTTCTAATGGCACATGATAGCGATGGCTTCTCCCGTTGGGATGCCGCTCAGACATTAGCTGTAGATATCATGCAGGAGCTTGTGTCTGAATACAGCGCGAATAAACAAATGGTGCTGGATGATCGTTTGGTAACTGCTTTTAAAATGGTACTTTCATCACAAGGCTTGGATAAAGCGATGGTCAGTAAGGTATTGACGCTTCCATCTGAGGCCTATCTTTCAGAGTTGGCTGAATGTGTTGATGTTGATGCAATTTATCATGTGCGCCAGTTTGTGAAGCGTGAATTAGCGGAAAAGTTAGAAACGCTTTTTGTTAGCACTTATCAGGAAAACGATGTCGAGAGTGTTTACAGTCCAGATGCAGAATCTGTAGCACGCCGAAGCCTTAAAAACTTATGCTTATCTTATTTGATGAGTTTAGAAACGGACACTTATCTTGCTTTTGCGCAAAATCAATATGATAAAGCGGATAACATGACAGATATGCAGGCTGCTTTAGTATTGGTCGTGCACTCCTCTTTTGCGGAGGCGGCTGAATCGATGCTATCTGATTTCTATCAGCGTTGGCAGTCCGAAAGTTTGGTTGTTAACCTATGGTTATCGATACAAGCGGCTGCTCCTCAAGAGGGGGCGCTTGAGCGGGTTGAAGCATTAATGGCGCATTCTGCATTTGATAATAAAAATCCAAACAAACTCCGATCTTTGATTTCGGTTTTTTGTGCTCAGAATACAGTGAATTTCCATGCATTAAATGGAAGTGGGTACCGTTTTCTAGCGGATCGTATTCTTGAATTGAATAGCCAGAATCCTCAAATAGCTTCTCGAATGTTGACGCCATTGACGCGTTGGAAAAAATATTCACCGCAAAGGCAGGCGTTGATGCGTCAGCAATTACAACGCATTGAAGCGAGTGAGAACTTATCAAAGGATGTTTTTGAGGTGGTGAGTAAAAGCTTAGTGTAAAAAATTTGTATATTCGCCTTAAGCCGGGGGGACGAATTGATTTCCCTCGGCTATACTCGCTTTTGAGTGTATGCCAAGTCGAAGATCGTTTGATTTGGATTTAGCGAAAAATAATAAAATATACGTTTGACCAAGGATGCAACATGTCACAATTACTGTCTGCAGAAGATAAATTTGATATCCAACAGAATTTCCGACGTTATATGCGTCTGAAAGACAGTCATGAACTAGCCAACGAAGCCTTTAAGGCAGCAAAAGCAAACCGTATTTGGATTGCCGGTATTATTTTGCTGTTATTCGCATTAGCTTCCGACTTTTTTTTAGGGGCCGCAGCGGGTTTGTTTGGTGTTTATTTCTATAATGTCATTACTAGCTGGCTCGATACAAACTCGAGTGATGAGAGTTTGGAAGAGCTAGACCGTTGGTTCTCTAATAAGCGTCTAAAGTTTGAAGGACGTATTCTTTATTTTCGTCAAGATGAGTTATTAGAAAACCCGCTAGACCCTTTTAATGAGGCATGCTTTGCTGCATCTGAATAAGTAGCAAGTGCCATAGATAATAATGCCGAAGAGTGGAAGCTTTTCGGCATTTTTGTTTCTAGGGGAGGTATATGGAGCTATTACAGCAAAAGCGATTTTGGATATTTGATCTCGATGGTACGTTAACAAAACCCGTTCATGATTTTGCCCATATTAGAGACGTATTGGGGCTTGCTCCTGATGCAGATATTCTTAGAGCTATTGAAGAGCAGCCTGAAGCCATTAAGCGCACAATGTTGGCGCAGTTAGATCGGTTGGAGAGGCATTATGCAGCACTAGCAGAGCCCTCTGAGGGCGTTATTGCACTTTTAGCGCGGTTACAAAACGCGGGTTGTTGTTTAGGGATCCTAACCAGGAATACTAAAGAGTTTGCAGAGCTCTCTTTGTCGGCTATAGGAGCTGCAAGCTTTTTTAAATCGATTGATGTACTTGGGAGAGACGAGGCAGCACCTAAACCATCCCCTGAAGGTATAAATATTCTTTTAAATCAATGGGGTGCAGATAAAACGCAAAGTGTTATGGTTGGAGATTTCCATTTTGATCTGTTATCTGGGCGCTTGGCTAATGTGACAACGGTTCATGTTGATGCTTCGCCAAGACATTGGCCGGAAGACACCGATATTAGAGTGGATAATTTATTTGAGCTGTCTGACATGCTTGGGTACTAGATTGGCTTAGGTTTTGCTATATCAAGTATGAGGAAAGCGTTTGCTTTACTCTTGGCCTAAGCATTGGAGAGGCTGAATGGTAGTTCTCTACAATGTGACTTTAGACCAAAGCGCTGAGCGCTTTGGTCTTTTTTTTATTATGTTCCCATCGTGCGATCACGCAATAAGGATAAATTGCTGAACTGAAATGCTCGCTTGCTTGATCTTCATCAAAATGGCCACTTCGCTTTATCTATATTTTACAGAGTACGGATCTTAAAGAGTGCTTTGCGCATCTCTACTTCGTTAGGATGGCTAAAGCATTTCTGGGTAGGTCTGCCACTCTATAGTCCGGGAAGGTGTATTTATGACGATTCTTTCAGAGTTGCATCAAGATCATGTGAATCTCAATAAGCTACTAGTTATCTTGCGTCAAAAGTGTGAAAGCCTTAGGGCAGGTGATCATCCAAACTTTAATTTAATGGCCGATGTGATCTCTTATATTTCAGGGTACGCTGATGGCTTTCATCATCCTAGAGAGGATCGGATGTATGAGTATTTCTTTGGACGTTTAGATAAACTGGATCAGAAGTTGAACGACTGTAAAGTTGAACATGAGAAATTGAAAGTGGCGAGTACACAGTTGCATGACACTATTGAGGGGGTTCTGCACGATTCGGTCGTTCCAATGGAAGAGTTCGCTGATCGGCTAGAAGCGTTTGTTTGTCTGCAAATAGATCATTTGAACACTGAAGAGGGTGAACTATTTCCCTTGATTGAAGAGCAGGCGAGTGAAGAGGATTGGAAGATACTTGATCAAAACTTGCCCAAGCCAGAAGACCCGTTATTTGGAGCAAAGCAAGCGCATGAATATTCAGATTTATACAAAGAATTGATTATGGATATGAATAGCGCGTGACGTATCTATTATTTGTGAAACTTAAGCTTGCTGCGAGCTTATTGAGGAAAGGTTTGCTTCTCGGGGAGATAGTTCAGGGAATGAAGCGAAGGAAACTTGGTCTCTACCATTGTGTTTAGAGGTATAGACGGCTTTGTCGGCTGATTGAATAAGCTGATATGCAATATCATCTAGTTTCAGCGCTGTGTACTTTTCAGGATGGCATAGGGATACCCCCACTGATGTCGTCATTCTGAATGGCTGGGACTCTTCGCCACGGAAAATTAATTTAGAGAGTTTGTGGCGGAGGGTCTCAGCAATTTCTAACGCACGATCTTTATCGCAGTTAGGTAGTAAAATAGCGAACTCTTCGCCGCCGTAACGAGCAATGATATCTGTTTTGCGCAGTTGTTTATTTAAGAATAAGCCTACCGTCCTTAAGACCCTGTCACCGGTTTGGTGACCGTAAGTGTCATTAACCGTTTTAAAGTGATCCAGATCCAGAAATAGGCAGGATAATGGGTGAGCACTTCGGCTTGCCCTAGAGAGCTCGCGAACGATCTCTTGGTCAAATGAGCGGCGATTATGCACTTTGGTGAGCATATCTATGCTGCTTAAACGGTGGAGGTTTTCTTGATTAATGCAATTCTCAATACATACAGAGACCACAGAGGCAAGGTGCTGGATGTAATCGTAACGTACATGTTCGGTATAGCGGCTAGCATCACTGCTACCTAAGTGAAGACTTCCAATTAAGCAGTTTTGCCTGATCAGTGGGAGTAAAGCACAGGATTCAATTGCGCTGTCAGTAACCGGAAATGCTTCTGATCTAAGTGGGGTGCTGGGAGCACCCACAATCATTTTTTGATTAGGGTAGATCGATTTAAGCAAGCGTTGACTCTGTACAAAACGTAATGTGTTACCCGGAGCTGGTGGAATATAATCATCCAATAGGCTGCGAGCCGCATGTTCAGGGTCAAATAGAATGAGGTTTACGCTGCTTAGCCTAAAAAACTCTTTAAAGTCGATCAATATAAGATCAAGTAGTTCGGATAGGCGCCCACAAGAAAGCAGTCGAAGTTCTACTTCGAAAAAACTATTCAGAACAGACTCATTTTTCTCCGCTTTGCTGATCATCAGCCGCAGAGTGCGTTTGAGCTCCTGATTTTCTTTTTCTAGCGAGCTTTGGCCCATCTGTTTCCCTTGATAAGGCTTACCTTATTGCTATCGGCTGTTTTCTAAAACTATATAGTTTTTTTTTAACTTTTTAGTGAGAAATATTAATGACAATTTTATATATTTTTTAAATACTTACCGGTTGTTCATATATTGTTCAACAGTTTCTACAACCGCTTGGGTATGAGCGTCGATTTCCATATTAATATGTGCACCTTGTTCGAGGGTACCGAAGGTTGTCATTGATAATGTTTCAGGGATTAAAAAGACATTAAAAAGCCCTTCCTTAACCTCGCCAACAGTTAGGCTGCAGCCATTCAGGCCTATGAAGCCTTTAGCAAAAATGTATTTTTGCCATTCAGGTTTTGTCTTAAACCAAATGATCCAGTTGTTATCTGGTGTTTCTATGCGATCAATCGTTACTTGTTGGTGTACGTGCCCAGATAGTACATGCCCGCCAATTTCATCGCCAAATTTTGCTGCACGTTCAAAATTGACCTCGTCGCCAATACTGAGCTGTCCTAGATTGGTTACTCTTAGTGTTTCTATAATGAGGTCAAAATTAACCAAGTTGTTTTCAAAGCCTGTAACCGTTAGGCAGGTGCCATTGAGTGCAATACTTGCTCCCAACTGAAGGTTCTCGCACCGGTTTTTGGGGAGCTCAACTTGCAGTTGCATAAAATCAGCTTTTTTAACCATGCCGCGAATGACGGCCTTTCCCTGAACGATTCCTGTAAACATTGATACACTCTTTAGTTGGTACACTAATCTAAATATTGAAAGTTATCGTATCAATATTCAAAGCGGAACGCAGTGGCAATATGGAGACAGCCTATGAAAATTCTTATTACCGGTGGAACCGGATTTATTGGGCAGAATTTGATAAATCAGCGCTTGTTAGCCGGTGATCAAATCTACTGTTTAACGAGAAGCGCTGAAAAAGTCAGTTCGTTTTTTTCTTCCAATGTTGTCGCCCTAACTGAGCTGCCTGCTACAGATACATTGATTGTTGATGCCGTTATTAATTTGGCGGGTGAGCCTATTTTAGATAAGCGCTGGTCCGCGAGCCGAAAAAAAATCCTTTTCGATAGCCGTGTCTCCTTGACTAAGGAGCTAGTTAACTGGATCTCATTACAGTCGGATAAACCGAGTACTTTTATTAGTGGCTCGGCGATTGGTTATTACGGTAGCGATTCAAATGCGATCTTCAGCGAGGAAAGCCAAGGTCGATTGGGATTTACTCATGACCTTTGTAATGCTTGGGAGGAGGCTGCTAATGAAGCTAAAGCCTATGGCGTTAGGGTCTGTACCATCCGAACAGGAATAGTTTTGGGTGATGGTGGTGCATTAACTAAGATGCTGACTCCTTTTAAGTTAGGGTTAGGAGGCCCTATAGGAGATGGACAGCAGTGGATGTCCTGGATCCACATTGATGATCAGGTTGATGTTATTGAGATGCTGCTAACTCATTCTCAGTTAGAAGGAGTCTACAATCTAACCGCGCCAGAGGCTGTTACCAATAGAGAATTTTCAACGTCTTTAGGCCAAGCGCTACACCGTCCCGCCGTTTTACCTATGCCTCGTTTTATGATGCAAATAATTTTAGGAGAGGGGGCTGAGTTATTGGTAGAAGGACAAAAAGTTTACCCCCAAAAGCTTTTAGATCTGGGGTATGAATTTAAATATAAACAACTTCAAGATGCGCTGGAGGCGGTTTTTAAAGTTAGCGATACTGATTAATGCTAGGTGAGATTAATCGGTAGTGAAGAGTAACGGTTACTCTCGATCCCGTTCGAATTGTGTCAGTTCATTCGTTATTTGATACCAATCTGCTTTAGATTGGCAATGAATGTGGGCGTCAGGTCTTTCCAAGATAGGTGTATCTAGGGTCGCTAGTGAAAACTCGACTGTGCTGCCTGCATTTGTTGAAGATGCAAATGTTAGGCTTGATCCGCACTGAGAACAAAACTGCCGTGTTGTACCATTCTCAGCCGTAAAGCTCTTGAGATAAGATTGCCCCTGTAACCAAGTAAAATTTTCAGTTAGCGCTTCGCCAAACGTAGAAAATGCAGCACCATGGAACTTTCGACACATAGAGCAATGGCAGTGGGCCATATTGGGTTCTAGCTTGGTCACTTGGTATTTAATTGCACCGCAAAGACAGCTACCTTTAAGGTGAGCATTTGTTTTATCTTGCATAACGGTCCTTTATTAAATTAATTGATATGCGATAACGGTAGTTCTGTTCTACTTAACACTTGGCGCATCACAAAGCTTGTTCTTATACTCGATACCCCTTCGATCTGGTTTAACTCTTTAAGCAGAAATTTTTCATAATACGACATGTCAGGCATCAGTACTTTTAATAAGTAGTCTGCATCGCTTCCCGTAATGAGGGAGCATTCTTGTACCTCACTATAAGTGATAATATGCCTTTCGAAATTTTCTAGTGTTTTTGTAAATTGTTTCTCTAAGCTGACATGGATGTAAACGGTTAATGGCAAACCTAAAGCATCTTTATTTAGTAGTGTAACTTGCTTGTCGATAATGCCAGCATCTTCTAAGTGTTTTACGCGCCGGGAACAGGGTGAAGGTGATAGATTAATTTTTTCAGCTAACTCTAAATTACTAATGCTCCCGTTCTGCTGAATCTCTTCAAGAATTTTACGATCAATACGATCAAGTTTTTTTGTTGGCATAATTCACTAATAAATCAGTTTAAATTAATGAGTTGTGCTAATTTAGTTTTTTTTAGGGTCTAAAATGGACTAAAAAAGCGCTTGGTTTTAACTATTCTAACCACTTAATTTTTTTGTTTTCAATCGTTAATTGTCACGGTTCTCTGAGATGAATCGATTGGATTAGATATGATTTTGTGGAGAAAATAATGAAAAGCAATTCTTTGTCCTTTGCCACGCGAGCTATCCATTCAGGTTATGAGCCCTCCGAACACGAAGGAGCACTTAATCCGCCGGTCTATATGACCTCGACTTTTTGCTTTGACAATGTTGAGCAGGGTGCAGCGAGATTTGCGGGAGAAGAACCAGGGCATTTCTACAGTCGTATTTCTAATCCCACACAAGCATTGCTAGAGACTCGCTTGGCTGATCTGGAGGAGGCCGAGGCAGGTTTAGTTACAGCTTCGGGGATGGGGGCAATAACCGCAACAATGTGGACCTTATTGTCACCTGGGGACAGAGTTATTGCAGACAAAACGCTTTATGGCTGTACGTTTGCTTATCTTCAGCATGGTCTCAGAAAATTTGGCATTGATGTCGTATTTGTAGATTTTACCGACCTATCAGACGTCGATAATGCGTTATCTGAAAATGCAAAAGTGGTTTATTTTGAGAGCCCGGCTAATCCAAATATGAGATTGATTGATATTGCAGCAGTAGCCGAGCGAGTGCACGCCTATGACAAAGAGATAAAAGTCATCGTAGATAATACATATTGCACGCCCGTTTTGCAGCGCCCACTATCGTTAGGAGCTGATCTTGTGGTTCACTCAGCCACAAAGTATTTAGGAGGTCATGGGGATTTAATAGCGGGTGCTGTGCTTGGGCAGAAGAGTCTTGTGGATAGAATTCGAATCGAAGGTTTAAAGGATATGACAGGTGCTGTTGTGGCGCCATTGACCGCGTTTTTAGTCTTAAGAGGATTGAAAACTTTAGAACTGAGAATGAAACAACACAGTCTTGCAGCATATGAGATTGCCCATAGATTAGAGCAGCATTGTGCAGTGGAGTCGGTTTACTACCCCGGCCTTAAGAGTAATGAATTCTATGAGTTGGCCAGTCGTCAAATGAGTGGATATGGCGGAATGATCGCTTTTGAACTGAAAGGCGGTTTCGACTCTGCAGTAAAGTTTATGAACAGATTGGATATGATAAAGCGTGCGGTTAGTTTGGGCGATGCAGAAACCTTATGTCAGCACCCTGCGAGCATGACGCATGCTACATACTCTAATGAAGAGCGATCAAAACATGGTATTAGTGAGGGGTTGGTAAGAATTTCAGTTGGACTTGAATCCATTGAAGATATCTATACGGATCTGGTCCAAGCCCTACAGTGTAGTTAAGGTATATCTGTGAAATACCGGCCTTTTTTGGGGCCGGTATCTATTAAGAGGGGATGCCGTATTTTCTTAATTTAAGGGCGATTGTATTATGCGAAACCGCTAACCGTTCGGCTAGCTTTCTTGACGATGGATACTGTGGATACAGATCGGCCAGAAGGTTTTTTTCAAAGTTGGTTTGCGCCTCATTCCATGTTTCAAATCTGTTTAGCGTCGTTGTTGTCTCGTGATTTTCAATCGTCGAGTTGAGAGGAATGTGTTGCGTATCCAATATGTCATCATCTGACATTGCCACCGTTCTAAATAGGATATTTTGAAGCTCGCGAATATTACCCGGCCAGTGGTAACTCATTAAGATGTCCATTGCGGCTTCTGATAATTGAGGAACAGATCTGTTTGTTTGTTCAGAGGCGCGGACAATGAAATGTTTACATAAAGCGGGTATATCTGAGCGTCTATCTCTAAGGGGAGGGACTTGTAGGTTTAGAACGTTTAAGCGGTAGAAAAGGTCATCTCGAAATGATTTATCATCAGCCATTGCAAGTAGGTCACGATGAGTGGCGCTAATCACTCTGACATTAACTGAGATCTCTTTCTCACCGCCAATTCTACGAAATGAATATTCCTGTAAAAAGCGTAGAAGCTTAGCTTGTAAGTAAGGGGACATCTCTCCTATCTCGTCCAAAAAAATTGATCCGCCATCAGCTAGTTCAAATAATCCAGGTTTGCCATTCTTCTGGGCACCGGAGAAAGCGCCAGAGGCGTAGCCGAATAATTCACTTTCCAGCAGGTTTTCTGGTAACGCGGCACAGTTGATCGCCATAAAGGGTGATTCTGCTCGGCTTCCATGTTCATGAAGCATATGGGCAAGAAGCTCTTTACCTGTTCCTGTTTCCCCTTGGATTAAAACGGGCATATCTAATTGGGAGAAACGTTGTGTGTTTTTTATCAGCTCTTGAGTTGTTTTGGAGGAGCCTATGAGAGATATCGTGTTATCGCTGGGGGTATGGGTGACGGCGGAAATTTGTTGTCCCAGTCGTCTTAAGCTCTGTAATTGTAATACCGCGCCGGATACTGATTGTTTCCCTTTGTTGTATGAGAAAACCGGTGTTATATCCACCAAGAATGATTGTCCGGCGCAATTAAGATCTATTGTAGTAGGGCTGGTAGGTAATAGTGCATCGAGCGGCCGATCAATATAATCACTAAATGCTAAGTTTGCTAAATTGTCCTTGTCTGTATTAAGCAGAGCCGCGGCTGCACTATTAGCAAGTAGTACTTTCCCCTCTAAGTTGATATCTAGAATAGGGTCTTGCAGCATAGATAAAACGGCATCAAGATGCTGGCTTCGCCTTTCTCCCGGAAGAAGATCAACTTCGAACACCCCGGTAATATTTTCTATCCCTTCAAGCTCCCTTGCTATTTCAACAGTCGAAATGTTTTCGTCGAACTGTACTAGGGTGTGATAGAGATGCATTTCGACGGCAACGAGATTCCAATTTTTTTGAGCAAAAACGGATAGTATCTCCTGGGTGATGCCGACCCTGTCTTTATTCGAGCGAATATCGAATCTCATTGTAAAGCCCTGTCATAAAACAATTACATTGTACTATATATATTACATGCCTGGTTGCATACCCGCAGTTATGGGGTTTATGGAACAAATGTAATGATGTTAGTTGTTTTTTTTGTAATAAAAATATGACGATTTTTTATGAGCCTTTCTCTTTTTTTATATTAACTTATTGATTTTTAACAATTAATTCATAGTTGGTCCCTTGTTTGCTATTAGTACTTGCAATGAACTTCAATATTCAGGGCAAAAGAATGGCAAAAGATATCGAAAATATTAAAGGGGATGCGAAAGGCATTAGTGCTCTTGCAGGTAGGCCAAAGTGGGTATCGGGCCTAACTCGTTCAAGAAACGCTGGCCCGTCACAGATCCATAAAGATTGGTCTGGTTGCGGGTTTTCAACCTCAGCTGTTCATGCTGGAACTCTAGATGATCAGGCCTCTGGCGCTGTTGGTACGCCGATCTATCAAGGCTCAACTTTCCTATTGGGTGATGAGCAGTACCAATCAGTAGAAGAGGGATTTGCTCGAGACCGATTTATTTATACTCGTTATGGCAATCCGAACCAATGGGCGCTTCAGACAAAGCTTGCCGCATTAGAAGGCGCTGAATCAGCCCTTGTCTTCAGTTCTGGTATGGCAGCCATAACCGCATCTGTTATGGCCTTGGTTGATAAAGGGGCGCATGTGGTCGCTTCGAACGAACTTTATGGTGGAACATACAATCTGTTTAACCAAGAGTTCCCGACATTGGGAATGAGTGTCAGTTATGTCGATCCAAGAGATTTTGATGCTATTGAAGCTGCTATCCAGCCAAATACACAGATTCTGTATTTTGAGGCGCTTACAAACCCCTTGTTAAAGCTGGTGGATGTTGCGCGTTTATCTCAAATTGCAAAAAAACATGAGTTACGTTTGGTTATTGATGGGACCTTTCTTACGCCGATTAGTTGTCGGATGATAGAGATGGGGGCGGACATTGTTATTCATTCTGCTTCTAAATACCTAAATGGCCATAGCGACCTAATTGCAGGCGCTGTGATGGGAAGTCGCAAGCTAGTAGATATGATTTGGCCTCGCCTGTTGTCATATGGTGGCTGCCTTGACCCGCACGCCTGTTTCTTATTCGAGCGAGGTTTAAAAACGTTAGCCATTCGTATGGCCGCGCATGAGCAGTCAGCTCTTGAACTCGCGAATTATCTTGAGCAACACCCTTCTATTAAACGTGTCTTTTATCCGCTTTTAGATAGCCATCCTGATAATGATTTAGCTAAGAGCGTTCTAAAAAATGGTGGTGGCATGGTTACTTTCGAAGTTAAAGGAGGTGACTCAGCAGCACTAAGCTTATTGAAAAAATTATCTATCCCTAAACAAGCAACCAGTTTGGGTGGTGTGGAATCGTTAGTTAGTTTGCCTTTCAACACTTCTCATGCGGGATTTACTGCAAAACAGCGCCTTGAAATGGGGATTAATGCTGGGTGTGTACGTTTATCTGTCGGCATTGAGGATGCAGGGGATCTCATTAACGATTTTGAACAGGCATTAGCTGAAATTTAATAGGAGATAAAAATGCGTAATGGTATTGCGGTTTCTGCGCTGAGTGAATACGTCAACGAAGTCAAAAATGATCCAGAGCAAGGTATCGCGAAGTACGGTGTAGAGCTTAACTGGCAGAGTGGTACACGATCGAAAGTAAAAGCGCTGCCTATGAGTGTAGGCCCTTATAAGGTAAGTCGTGATTTTACTTGGGAAATTGATGAGCCTCGTCAGCTATTGGGTTGTAATCACGCGCCAAATCCACAGGAGTATCTTCTGTCGGGTGTAGGGGCTTGTATCCTAGTCGGCTTCGCCGTAGGTGCTTCTGTTATGGAGGTTCAGCTTGAAACCTTAAGAGTCACTATTAAGGGGGAGCTTAATCTGTCCGGGTTCTTGGATGTAGATCCTAATGCTTCAGTTCCTTTTACTGAGATTAAATATGAAATCGAAGTTGCTGGCGACGGTACAGACGAACAGTTTGAGATGTTGCGTCAGACTGCATTAAAGCAGAGCCCAAATGCGATGACGATCATGAAGGGTGCTGATGTTAACGGAGATTTGAAAATCAACCGTTAAATATTAAGGCGCAGACGTTGTGTTGCGCCTTATTAATAAATAATTAATTCGTAATTAAATTATAAATATAAAAGGCAATCTACGATGAAATATATAAATAAAAGTATTGTTCTATTTTTAACCTTTGTGGCAAGCATGTCAGTGTATGCAGGTTCATCAAAACTATGGGATGAATCAACATTAAATAAAGTTATTACAAATAATGAACTAAGGGTTTGTTTTGAAGCTGGCTATATGCCTTTTGAAATGAAGGCAAAAAATGGTGACTATATGGGTTTTGATATCGATATAGCTAAACATCTTGCTAAATCAATGGGTGTTAAACATACTCCAGTTAATACAGCTTGGGATGGTATTATTCCTGCGTTATTAACGGATAAATGCGATATTTTAATAGGCGGGATGACGATTACATCACAGCGTAATTTAAAAGTTAATTTCGCTGATACTTATATCGTTGTTGGCCAGTCATTACTTATAAAACCTTCATTAGCTGGTGTTATTAACAGCTATAAAGACCTGAATGATCCAAAATACACCGTTGCAGCTAAACTAGGTACGACGGGTGAAATATCAGCTAAAAAATTGATCCCTAAAGCGACTATCCAATTATTTGAATCCGAAGCAGAAGGTGCTTTAGAAGTCGCAAATGGTAATGCAGATGCGCTGGTATATGATTTTCCATCAAATGCTATTTTCTCATCTCAAAATAAAGATCGTGTAGTGCACCTTGATAAAGCATTTACTTATGAGCCTCTTGGCTGGGCTATTCGCAAAGGCGATCCTGATTTCCTTAATTATCTAAATACCTACCTTCGCCAAATTAAAGGAGATGGTACTTACGAGCGTATCTATAACAAATGGTTTAACGACGATTCTTGGTTAAAGAAAGTTCAATAATCTAACGTTACCAAAGGTTAAGTAAAGATGGAAAAAACGCCGAATAAGCTGTTTTGGCATGGTGCTTTATTGGCAGTTCTATTGAGTATTGCCTATTCAATTGTACTGGCTAGTCAAAGCATCGAATATACCTGGCGGTGGGAGCGTATTGTTCCTTACCTTATAAATACTGAGCCTAAGGCTGAGTACGCGCCATTTGACGGGGTAGCTACCCTCTCAGCTGATAGCTCTACGGTTATCGTTGAACCTGAGAATGGGGATATGCCCCAATCGTATGATTCATTTACAGAAATTATGGTCGGAGATGGCGACCTGGTTTTTGAAGGTGATGTGATTGGCTCTAAGTCTGATTGGCGCCTCGGTCCTATATTAAACGGTTTGATCGTAACATTGCAGATCTCTTTAGTATCGCTGGTATTTGCTGTGCTAATTGGTTTGTTTGTTGGGCTCGCTAGGATCTCTTCGAATCCGCTACTTAAGCACTTGTCCTTGCTATATGTTGAAGTGATTCGGGGAACTCCTCTACTTGTTCAAATATTCATTTTCTATTTCTTTATTGGAACTGTCTTAGACCTTGATCGCTTTACCGCAGGGGCTGCAGCGCTTTCCG
The DNA here is from genome assembly GCA_027943745.1 of Neptuniibacter victor. GTDB lineage: Bacteria > Pseudomonadota > Gammaproteobacteria > Pseudomonadales > Balneatricaceae > Neptuniibacter > Neptuniibacter victor. The sequence goes on from AP025763.1 coordinate 1,673,248, forward strand.
TTTTCGCTGCTGCTTATGTGGCTGAGATCATTCGCTCGGGTATTCAATCTATACCCGCCGGACAGATGGAAGCTGCTAGAAGTTTAGGAATGAATTATGTGCAGGCGATGGTTTATATCATTTTGCCCCAAGCCTTTAAAAGAACACTGCCTCCTATGGCGGGCCAATTCATTAATTTGATTAAAGACTCTTCATTGGTTTCGGTTATTTCAATCACTGATTTAACGAAAGCCGGCAGGGAAGTTGTAAGCGGTACTTTTGCACCATTTGAAGTTTGGTTCACGGTAGCTCTGCTGTATCTCGTTTTAACCGGCGCGCTTTCTTGGCTTGTGAAATTATTGGAAAGAAGGATGGCAAGTAGTGATTAAAGAATATCAAGGTAATGACATGATCGTTGCTGAAAATGTCGATAAATACTATCCCAATGGTTGTCATGCACTCAAGACCGTGTCGGCAACGATTCATCGGGCAGAGGTTGTGGTTGTCGTTGGTCCTTCTGGATCTGGGAAATCAACGTTTCTAAGAACGCTCAATCAGTTGGAAACCGTGAGTTCAGGGAATATTACGATCGATGGAACGCCGATGTATGCGAAGGAAACTGATATTAATCAGCTTCGTGAAGAGGTCGGTATGGTATTTCAAGGCTTCAACCTCTTTCCACATATGAGTGTGTTAGAAAATGTAATGTTAGCACCGTTGAAAGTTTCTAAGCGAACTAAGCGTGAAGTTGAAGATCATGCTAGGGCATTACTGAAAAAGGTGGGATTGGAGTCTCGGATTGAGAATTTCCCCTCGCAACTCTCAGGAGGACAGATGCAGCGAGTAGCGATTGCTAGAGCGTTAGCTATGAAGCCAAACATCATGTTATTCGATGAGCCAACGTCTGCGTTGGATCCAGAGATGGTGGGTGAGGTTCTCGATGTCATGAAAAGCTTAGCGAATGACGGCATGACGATGGTGGTTGTGACGCATGAGATGGGTTTCGCACGAGAAGTTGCTGATCGAGTCCTCTTTATGGAAGAAGGGGAGCTACTGGTTAACGAGAAACCTGATGTGTTCTTTGATAATCCACCGCACCCGCGTTTAGAAAAGTTTCTTTCGCAAGTTCTCTGAGACAAAGCGTCGTATGGTTATTCCATCGAATTGGGTTGTTTGGATGTTTAATGTTTGATTTTTTGACCACTAAGGGTGAGTGCTGCCATTACTTTATGAAATATTGGCATGACTCACCCTGTGAGGAAAAGAATTGAAGTTTTTTTAGAATCTCTGACTAAACAGTTACTGATACCTTATCTCTTCAACGCTATTTTGGATCACCCATGTCCACGTAGTGGCTTCAATTCATAAGATTGGTGCAGCTTGTCCCCACAAAGGACGACTTTTTATGGGGTTCTAAAAGAGCCCCCTTTTTTAATTACTGTTTAGTCCTTCGGAATAATGCTATGAATAATTTTAATAAAATAACTGAATCTTTGAATGATGAAGAATTAAATCAAGAGAATAAAGAATGGTCGGATTCTCTTGATGATGTTGTCTATTCACAGGGCGCTCAGCGTGGTCGCGATATATTAAGAATGCTACAAAGTTCTTTACTCGATAAAAATATTGGGCTTATAGATGCTACGTTAAATACTCCCTATAGAAATACAATTCCTGTTAATGAACAAGCTCATTATGTTGGTAATCCTGAATTAGAAAGGAAAGTAGAAAACATTATCCGTTGGAATGCTTTAGCAATGGTTGTCAGTGCTAATGATAAAGGAACGGGTGTGGGCGGTCATATTGCCACTTATCAATCTGCAGCGACCATGCTCGAGGTTGGTTTTAATCACTTTTTTAAAAATAAAAAAGATAACTATGGTGGTGATCAATTATTGATGCAAGCACATGCAGCGCCAGGTATTTATGCGCGTGCGTATTTAGAAGGGCGTCTGAGTGATGCTCAACTTTCTAATTTTCGTCGAGAATTGCAAGAGGGTGGAGGCTTAAGCTCTTATCCCCATCCTCGTCGGATGCCAGATTTTTGGCAAGGGCCGACCGCCTCAATGGGGTTATCTACACCATCCGCAATCTATCAAGCTCGTTTTATGAAGTATCTTGAAAAGCGTGGGTTGAAAGATACCAATAGTGGGAAAATTTGGTGCTTTATTGGTGACGGTGAATCCGATGAGCCAGAGGTACTTGGCACGATCAACATGGCAACCCGAGATAATCTCGATAATCTTGTAATGGTTATTAACTGTAATTTACAGCGTTTGGATGGTCCAGTACGTGGTAACGGCAAGATTATTCAAGAGTTAGAACGTAATTACCGGGGTGCAGGTTGGAATGTCATCAAGGTGATCTGGGGAAGTGAATGGGATGAACTATTCTCGCGTGATCACGATGGAGCGCTTCAAGATAGAATGGACAGAGCTGTAGATGGTGATTATCAGTTCTATACCGTTTCAGATGGCCCTAGTGTTAGAGATCACTGGACAGAAGGTGATCCGCGCTTAGAAGAGCTAATGAAAACGCTTAGTGATGAGCAGATTCGCTGTATAAAACGTGGCGGGCAAGATCGTCAAAAGATCTTCAGTGCATTTTCTAAGGCCTCCGAAGAAACAGGGCGCCCAACCGTTATTCTTATGAAGACGGTTAAGGGTGATGGTATGGGGGCCAGCGCAGAAGGGCAAAATACAAGTCATCAGAAGAAGCAGTTGACTGCTGATGAGCGTATTGAAATTGGTCGTCGTTTTGAAATCCCTCTAAGTGATGAAGAACTGGCGGCCGCCAGCTTATATAAACCGGCTGACGATAGCCCGGAAATGCTTTATTTACATGAACAGCGTCAGCAATTAGGAGGGTATCTCCCTTCTCGTAAGGTTGAACATCCTGAAATTTCTGCACCCGATATTAGCCTTTTTAAAGAAGCAATCGACGGCACGAAGCGTGAACAGTCAACAACAATGTCTTTTGTTCGCATCTTGTCTCGGTTGTTAAAAGATAAAAGCTTAGGGAAATATATTGTGCCTATAGTCCCAGATGAAGCACGGACATTCGGCATGGAATCTTTGTTCAATCAGTTTGGAATCTATTCCAGTGTTGGTCAGAAATATAAGCCTGTAGATTCGAGCAGTCTTTTACCCTACAAAGAAACTGAAAATGGGCAACTGTTGCAAGAGGGGATCTGTGAAACGGGTGCTATGGCTTCATTCTTAGCGGCAGGTACGTCTTACGCTAATTATGGTGTGCCAACCATTCCATTCTATATTTTCTATTCCATCTTCGGCTTTCAACGCGTTGGAGACATGATATGGGCCTGTGCTGATAGTCTTGCGAAAGGCTTTTTACTAGGCGGTACTGCGGGACGTACGACTTTGAATGGGGAAGGCCTTCAACACCAAGATGGTCATTCCCATGCTGTTGCCGCGACTGTTCCTAACATGTTGAGCTACGACCCTGCGTTTGCTTATGAGCTGGCCATTATCGTCGCAGATGGTATCAAGCGGATGTACGTTGAGGGTGAAGATATCTTCTATTACATCACTTTATACAATGAAAACTACTTGATGCCAGCTATGCCTGATGGGGTTGAACAAGGTGTCCTTGAGGGTATGTATTGTTATAAAAACGATGCTTCTGAAGGGCATAAAGTACACCTTTTTGGTAGCGGTAGTGTCATGCAAGAGGTCTTGAAGGCTGCGGATATTCTGGCCGGGTTTGGGTGTAGTACCGATATTTGGAGTGTCACTAGTTACAATCAACTTATCCGTGAAGCGCAATCTATTGAGCGTTTCAATCTTCTTAACCCTGAAGCACCTAAGCAGAATTACATTCAGAAATTAATGGCCGATAAGCAAGGTGTTTTTGTTGCTGCAAGTGATTTTGTTAAATCATTACCTAATGCGCTTGCTCGTTGGTTTCCTGACGAGCTGGTGGCGTTGGGAACGGATGGTTTTGGATTAAGTGAGAGTCGCCCTACGCTACGTGATCATTTTGAAGTAGACGCTCGGTATATCGCTTGGTCGGCACTAACCCGTCTTTATAAGACAGGGCAGATTTCAAGTGATGTTCTCGCAACTGCTAGAGAGCAGTTAAATATCCCGTTTGAAAAGGCTGATCCAGCTCATTTCTAAAAACTTATATAAAGCACATGAGATCGAGGTCTATGTGCTTTTTATTATTGGTATTAATTATGGCTTTAGAAATTATTTATATGCCGGATGTTGAAGGTTCCGGGGAAGTTGTTGAGTACCTAGTTGAATTAGGTGAAACGGTTGAAGAAGGGGAGCCTCTGATTGTAGTAGAGTCTGATAAAGCCTCGATGGAAGTGCCTGCTCCCTTTTCGTGCATACTTAAAAGCTGGGAAATTGAGCTAGAAGGAAGTGTAGAAACAGGCTCCGCGCTAGCTCAGTGTGAAGTGATCGTAAGTGAATTGGCGATGAGTGATGCCGCTCCTGTTGTTGAAGCTCAGATAAGTGTCGAGCCTGAAGCAGTGGCTGAAAAAGCTACTACGTCTAATGCCACACCTGTAACAGAGAGTATCGTAAGTATCGATATGCCAGATGCAGGAGGTGATGGCGATGTTGTTGAATTCTCCTTACAACCAGGTGATCATTTTCTTGAAGGGGATCCGATTCTGTTGGTTGAGTCAGATAAAGCTGCAATGGAAGTTCCTGCACCTTTTTCAGGTACATTAGTAGAGTATCTTGTTGAAACTGGACAAACGATTTCTGAAGGTACTCCGCTTGTTACCGCCAGTGTATCCTCTGGAATTCAAACTGCTAACGATGCTGAGAAGTCCGTACAAAGCACAGATAAGGTTAAGGGGTCTGTATCGTCAATTAGCGATACTCCTCAGCCTTCTCCGTCACCTTCGCCTATGGCTTTGTTATCAAGTGATTCTTCAAAAACAGATGGCTCGGTATATTCGGGGCCGGCGTCTCGTAAGTTGGCGAGACAGTTAGGAGTAAACCTAGAGGATGTGAAGGGCACAGGCCCGAGAGGACGTATTCTCAAAGAGGATATTAAAGCGTTTGTAAAATCCAATTTAAAAACGCCTAAACAAGAAGTTGTTTCAGTGGCGGGAATTCCATCTATTCCAGAGCAAGATTTTAGTCGCTTTGGAGGGGTTGAGAGTAAAAATTTATCGGGAATGGCAAAAGCTACGGCTGCTCATATGAGTCGTTGTTGGTTAAATATACCTCATGTCACACTGTTTGATGAGAGTGATATTACCGACCTTGAGTGTTATCGCGCCAGCCTTTCGGCTGAAGCACTGGGTATAGATAAAAAGCCTACCATACTGCCGTTTTTAGTACTGGTGATCGCTAAAGCACTTCGTAAATATCCATTATTTAACAGCGCTCTTCATCCGGATGGTAAGCAAATTATTTATAAGGAATATATCAATATAGGCGTGGCGGTTGATACACCCGCCGGTTTAGTTGTGCCCGTTATTAAAGACGCTGATAAGAAGAGCATTAGCGAGTTATCGGAAACGATAGCAGATCTTGCTTCTAAGGCTAGAGATCGCAAACTGACGGCCGAGGATATGCAGGGCGGTTGCTTTACTATTTCCAGTCTTGGAGCCACAGGCGGAACAGGTTTTACGCCTATTATTAATGCGCCGGAAGTGGCTATTTTAGGTGTTGCCAAAGCAACGATGAAGCCGGTTTGGGATGGTGAAATATTCCAGCCTCGGAAATTGTTGCCGCTTTGCCTCTCTTTTGATCATCGAGTGATTAATGGTGGGGATGCTGGGCGATTCATGGCAACCGTCAATCAGTCTTTGTCTGATATTCGACACCTGCTCCTTTAATTTAGTGGTTATTTAGCCGCACAACTCTCTTTTCTTTCCATTGCTTATTGGTGCTTGCCATTAACAGGCGGGGTGGTGTGTGGCTTTTTAAGGGTATGGCTCTGTGCAGGAGGCCATATTAGAGACTAACGATGTAAAGAAAGGGAGGTATTCATCACTTATACACGCAACGATGGAACCCTATAAAACAAAAACAATAGGAAAGAATAATAATGAATCCACATGTAGTTAAACCATTAGCGCTGGCGATGTTCGCTAGCGCAACTTTTGTAACCGTTCCTTCGGCTTCTGCTGAAGTAAATATAAATTTGCGTACTTTCTATATGAACCGCGATTTTACTGAAGGAAGTTCGGATCATAGAGAAGCATTAACGCAGGCTGTTAGGCTCGATTACTCAGGAAAAATAACCGAGTCAATGGGCATTGGCGCTTCTTTATTTTCGAATGCTCGTATTCATGATGATGGTGATTCAAACTTAACCGGCCTTTTAACCTCAGATACGAGTGAGGGCTATGCAAAATTAGGTCAAGTTTACGCAGACTTTAACTTTGGCGATCGTATGTCATTGCGCTTAGGTCGATGGGTTATGGGAACGGCATTATTAAATGATTCAGATAGCCGTGCGACGCCATCTTCGACTCAAGCGATCAAGTTAAAGGCTGCTTTTGATAGTGGACAGGTATATTTCGTTTATTCGGATAGAGCATCGAGCAAAACTGAAAGCCAGTTCAAACAGTACCTTGACGGTAATGGAAATGACTACGGCATTGCGCTGATAGGCGGTGATATCGCCTTGGATAATGGTGTTTCTCTCGCTGCGGCCTATGGTGATGCCGATGGTTTCAAAGAACAGCTTTATCTCAATGCCGGTATGCAGTTAAGTGATACTGTTACGATGGCTATTCATCACTATCGTGGTGATGGTGAGGGTACGAATGCGGCGTTTGATTCTAACCTGACAAACTTAATGGCGTCTTATCAGCTGGATAATTTAAAACTTTCTGCTGGGTATCAAACGGTCTCAGGTGATTCTGGTTACAACTACACGTGGGGTGGCCAAGATGATAATGGTCTGCAAACGAGTAATTCGGTTCAGATTCTTGATTTTAACAATCAAGATGAAGACTCTTGGCAGCTTAGGGCCGATTATCAGGTTGAATCTATTGCAGGATTAACGATGATGGCACGCCATACATGGGGTGAGTATACCAGCGGTTCACAAGAAGTTGATGAGTCTGAAACAAATTTTGAAATGGCTTACACGCTTGCGAGTGGATCTTTAGAAGGACTAAATCTTCGAATGCGAGCCTCTCATGTTGAGGCTGATGCGTTCGATGATATTAATGAAATACGCCTAATAGCGAATTATAGTTTCTAGGCGGTAAGGGTGCTCATCATATCCTTCCCCTTCATATGGTGAGCACTCGTTATATTCATAATTAGGGTTTGTTGTTTTTATCCCTATGCAGTTCGGTTAATTTAGATAGCTCGATAAGCGTTTTATCAAGTTGCATCTCTATACGTTCTAGCTTTTTTTCTAGCCCTTCGATTCGTTGAATATTGCGTTCTTCCTTTGCGCTTAATTCACGCTCATCTTGTTCGATAAAGAATACAGAGAAACTTGCCGTCAACATCGAAAACATCGCAAGTCCCATTAGAATGAGCAAGGCGCCGAAGATTCTGCCTTCCGTTGTTTGAGGCACTAGGTCTCCATAGCCAACTGTTGTGACCGTTACCCAGGCCCACCAAAGTCCGTCCATAGGTGTTTCGAAAGCAGGATCAATTCCTGAGATCAATAATCCTGAAACCACTAATATGACAAAACAGATAAAAAGTGTAATTCCGAGATTGTGCCGAGAGAGTAAGTCGCGAGTATCTTTTGAAACGCGTAGGAAAATGCCCACAGTAAGCGCTAAACGGAGTGTCCTTAAGAGTCCCGCGTAAAATGTGTCTACTCCCCATAAAACGGGGAGACCGCCGAGAACGATAAGCGGACTCATCCAGTTCTGTTTTAAATATCGAGTTTTGTCATCAACCAGTGCAAACATAATTAATAGTTCACTCAAAAACACCAGCCAGATTAACCAATCAGAGGCGAAGGAGGTATAGCGGTTTGTAAGGCCCTTCGATTCAAGGTACCAGTCAATAAGAATCCAGATTGCTGCGAGTACCATAGGGGCTTCCAGTCGTCGGCCCCAGCGTTGAGCTTTCTCATTTTCAAGAGAGTCAACGCCTCCCAGTCCTACAAGCCGCATCAATGCGGTATGCCTTGCGTATTCCATTTATGATTGCCTTAACGTCCAGATATCATTGATCGAATTAATTACTTAATAACTTAGTATTTTATCGCCTGCCTGCATATCAAGCAGTTGACGCTGATGACGATTGCGAAGTTTATCAATTGCTTCTAGTAATAAGTCTCCCTGCCATAGATCAGGGTTCTGACTATATAGGTGCTGTTCTAAGTCTAATACTAAAAAGTTAAAAGTTTGATTTTGAGCGTATTCACAAACCTGCTCCAGGGAGTGGAGTTCATTATCTTTCCAGAATGACTGTGCCCATTCAATTAAGCGTAATTGTGCTATTTCAGGATTGTTCTGATTACAGGCCATTGATAAGGCTTGAAAAGTATTCTTTTCTGCGATGTCAGATGCAACTTGCTTACGTAAATCTTGTTGTTGTAAAAGCTCAGCTTCTGTTTGCCGTGAGGCTTTTTGTAAAATTCTGAGTCGATTAAAGGAGTAGATGCAACCTAAGGTCGTTAACATGCTAATGATTGTTAATAACCAGATCAATATCTTGCTATTGCTAGTGGATGTGACAGGAGCTTGACCATCCATAGTCTTATTTTTCATAGGGTCAGCAATTTCGCTCGCAGATGCTGGTGAAACATTAATTGTCCTTGCTGAGAGGCTAGCGGTTTTTCCTTTCTCCACTTCTGTATTCCACCATGGAATATCGATGGCAGGCAGTGTTAATTCCCCTAGCTCTTTTGGTGCAATCTCTAGCTCTTCAATCCGTTGGCTTATGATACCTGTTTCGGTCATCTGCTCTTCAAGTACAACATTTAGAAGTTTTATCGTAGCAAGCTCATTCTGAAGTGCAGAGAGAGAAGGTAGCGCAGATGCAGGAAGTCCCTCAGCTTCCATCGTAATAATACGATTAAAAGTGCTGCCTGCTTCGGCTTGGCTTAATGTGGGTAGGTTGTCTTCGATATGAATCGATTTTGCGGGTAGCCAAAGGTTACGTTCATTCGTGAAGGCCTTTGGCAATACGGCAATGATGAGTGGTGAGCTGTTGAGCTCAACCACTGAATCACCTGAAAGTGTTGCACTAAAGAAAAGAGGTGAAATTTCAATATCGCCTTCTTCACGGGGAAAAACTGTGTAGCTATTTTCGGTAACAGTGTAGCGCTGTCCACGGACAATGGTGGTGTATTTTTTTTGCTCTTCTAACGGTTTAATCAGCGCATCTTTGGATTCCGGTGCGGTTAAATTGGCATCAAGAGGAAGTGGGGCTAAGTGATATATCCGAGCTTTAAGGATCGCTTGCCCATTAATGTACAGAGTGTCTTTATCGAGTTCTGCATCCAGAAATATTGGGCGAAGGGCGCCTTCACTTGGCGCGGGATTCTGTGCTGCTGGCAAGACAGAGATAGGTATCTCTAAGCTCATCTCTGGACCGACTTTTATAGCGGGGATTAGTAATTCACCCTCGCTTGTGGGGCGAATCAGAATCTCCCAGCGAGTTTTCGTTACAACTGATCCCGTACTGTGTTGGGAGAGCGTGATTTTTTTAGTGCCGAGTAATGAATAGTTATTTTGTAGTGCTCTGAGATCTGGGCGGCTTTCATTGGTTTGGTTGGTTTCAATAGTGAGGGTAAGTTTCTCACCTTGATAGATTGTTGATTGGTCAACTTTCGCACTGACCGCAGCATGAAGATATAAGGGTGCCAGTAATAAAATACACAGTAGTTTGAATCGATGGATCTGCAACACAATTTCCCATGGATAGTTTTCAGAAATTCAGGTTTCACGCCCCATACGCTTAACACTATCTGAACAAAACATCGATTTCATTATGAGTAAAGTTAATGACCATAGCAATGCTCCTCAGGACTGTTTCGTAAGTAAGTTAGGATGGAATGCAGCGTCGTTGTTTATACGTATTCAAAAAATTCTAATGAGATAGATTTTTTCACTATTCACAGAGTGATAATAAGGATATAAGAAATCAGAACGACTTGGTTTTTATTATCTATACTGTTGATATATTGGAATAAATTGCGGGTGTGTTATGGATTATTATGGCTCTGAAGAAAAAGAAAATATCCTAGCGTTACTTTGTCAGGAGATTGAAAGCCGCTTAGCGAAGGAAAGAGCAGTTGATTTAACTCAATTTGCTCAGCTGTATTATTCATCCGCGTCATTAACGGATCTAAAGGAATGGAAATTAGAAGATCTATATGGCTCGACACTTGCCTGTTGGCAATTTATCCAGGTCCGTAAAAGGGAGCAGGCGAAGGTTCGTGTTTTTAATCCTGATTATGAACAACATGGTTGGCAATCAACACATACGATTATAGAAGTACTTCAGGAAGATATGCCATTTGTGGTTGATTCTCTTCGTATGGAACTCAATAGCCGAAACTTAACGATTCATGCAATACATAACGCAGTATTGACGATGAAGAGGGATGATAAGGGCGAATTGATAGACGCACTGCGCAAGGATAGTCGTGCTAAAAATACGCATAGAGAATCCTTAGTTTCTATTCAAGTTGATCGTCATACCGGGGATGGCGAGCTTAAAGCATTAGAACAAGCATTATTGAATGTCTTAGAAGATGTCACCATGGTGGTTGAAGATTTCGATATGATGGTGCAGCGTTGTGATGCGTTGACGGATTCTTTTGCAAAAAAATTAAAAGGCTTTGATAGCGATATCACAGCGGAAGTTCACGATTTTATTCTATGGCTTAAAGATCATTTTACATTTCTCGGATACGACGAATACAGTTTAGTTTCGAAGGATGGCAAGCAAAAACTAGAAGCGGTTCCCGGTAGTCAATTGGGATTGTTGAAGTTTTGTGATGAACATTGCCGCTCAGCATTAGTGAATGATAATGATCGTGATGCGGAAGGATTTGTCTTGATTCCGGATATATTGTCTTTTACTAAATCCAATCGTAAGTCGAGCGTTCATCGTCCTATCTATCCGGACTATATCAGTATCAAGCGTTATGACAGTAAGGGTGTGCTGATAGGGGAGAGTCGCTTCTTAGGGTTGTATACATCCAGTGTCTATATACAGAGTTCTCGCCAAATTCCGATCGTTCGCCGTAAAGTAAATGCCATCATGGAGAAATCCGGTCTTCATCGGCAAGGGCATGATTGGAAAGAGCTGTTACAGATATTAGAGATCCACCCACGTGATGACCTTTTTCAGGTGAGCGTGGATGATTTATATCAATCGGTTATCGGCATTTTGCAAATACATGAGCGTCGACAGATACGCTTATTTGTGAGGCGTGATTACTTTGGTCAATTTTATTCTTGCTTAGTGTATTCACCAAGAGATATCTACAGTACTGATTTCAGACATAAGGTCCAAGCGAGGCTTTGCGAAGAATTAAAATGCGATAAAGTTGATTTTACGACCTATTTTTCGGAATCAATTTTGACTCGAACGCAGTTTATCCTGCGAGGAGATGAAATCACTGACAGTTTTGATGCTGTTAAGCTCGAAGGATTGGTACGTCAAGCGGCTCGTAGCTGGACCGATGATTTGCGGGATACGTTGGTAGAAACCTTAGGGGAGGAGCAGGGGACACGTACCTATAACCTTTTCGGTGATGGTTTTTCTGCAAGCTATAGTGCCGATTTTTCTCCGCGTACAGCAGTCGTTGATCTACAGCATATCGCCAAGTTATCAGATACAAACCCATTGCAGTTAAGTTTTTATCAAGCATTGGAGCGTGATCAAACCAGTCTTAATTTTAAACTGTTTAGTTTGGGCGCTTCGCTACCTCTGTCGGATGTGATTCCTGTTTTAGAAAACCTCGGCCTACGTGTCATTGACGAACATCCTTACCGGGTTGAGAGTAAGGATCAGAATGTTTGGATTCATGATTTCAATCTACACTACATCGGTATTGGTACGGTATCTCTAACCACATTAAGGAATGTGTTTGAGGCAGCTTTTCTTCAGGTTTGGAAAGGGCTGGCTGCAAGTGACGAGTTTAACCGACTCGTTCTGGCAGGTGAGCTTGATTGGCGTGATGTCGCTATGCTTAGGGCCTATGCCGCTTATATGAAACAAATCGGCTTTCCTATGAGTCAGGAAGCGATTAGCGCGACATTAAACAGTTATGTCAATATCGCTTCCAACTTGGTGCAGCTATTTCATGCACGCTTTGAACCGGCTTCAACTGTTGATGAGGTAGCGATAGAGGCACAGATAATTAGCAGTCTGGATGATGTTGTCAGTTTAAATGATGATCGTGTTATCAGAGAATATTTAACACTCATTAAAGCAACCTTGAGAACAAATTACTTTCAAATGGATAATGGGCAATATAAGTCGTATTTCTCTTTCAAGTTATCCCCGAAAGATATCCCTGACATCCCTCTACCAAAGCCAAAATTTGAAATTTTTGTATTTTCACCTCAGGTTGAAGGTGTTCACTTGCGTGGGGGCAAAGTGGCGCGAGGCGGTTTGAGATGGTCCGATCGTTTAGAGGATTTTAGAACCGAAGTCCTAGGTTTGGTTAAAGCCCAGCAAGTCAAAAATGCAGTCATTGTGCCGGTAGGAGCTAAAGGGGGCTTCGTAGCTAAGCAATTGGCCGATAGCATGACGCGTGAGGAGTGGCTTGCTGAGGGAATACGTTGTTATAAAACCTTTATCAGCGGCCTTTTAGATATTACGGATAATCTCGTAGAGGGTGAGGTTGTGCCGCCAAATTTGGTTGTGCGGCATGATGAAGATGATACCTACCTTGTAGTTGCAGCCGATAAAGGAACGGCCACTTTTTCTGATATCGCTAATAGTATTGCTGAAGAGTATGGCTTCTGGATGGGGGATGCATTCGCCTCGGGTGGCAGCCAGGGGTATGACCATAAAAAGATGGGGATTACGGCAAAAGGTGCTTGGGTCTCGGTTGAACGCCATTTTAGAGAGTTAGGCCTCAATACAGATAAAGAGAATTTTTCAGTGTTGGGTATTGGTGATATGTCGGGCGATGTGTTCGGGAATGGCATGTTGCTTTCTAAGCATATTCAATTGGTCGCGGCATTTAATCATTTGCATATCTTTATAGATCCTTCACCTGACGCTGCAAAAAGCTGGAAAGAGCGTCAGCGGTTGTTTGATCTACCGCGCTCCTCTTGGACCGACTATAACGAAAAGCTCATATCTAAAGGGGGAGGGATTTTTGCGCGTAGTAGTAAATCAATCTCACTAACGCCTGAAATCCAGAGCTTGATTGGTTTAGAAGTAGATTCTTTACCACCAAACGAATTGATTAAGGCGTTGTTGAAGTCGCCTATTGATCTTCTTTGGAATGGTGGAATTGGAACCTATGTTAAAGCGGAGAGTGAGACTGATGCTGATATAGGGGATAAAGCCAATGACTCTCTTCGGGTGAATGGTTCTGAGCTCCAGTGCAAAGTGATTGGTGAGGGCGGAAATCTAGGCATGAGCCAAAAAGCGCGTATGGAATATGCACTTAATGGTGGCCGGATGAATACAGATTTTATCGACAACGCTGCAGGAGTCGATTGCTCTGATCATGAAGTAAATATCAAAATATTGCTTAATCAGGTGGTCGATAATGGCGATATGACGGTTAAGCAAAGGAACCGATTGCTTGAAGATATGACTGCAGAAGTGTCCGAATTGGTCTTACAGAATAATTATCGGCAAGTGCAAGCGATATCCATGGCTGAGTCACGATCCTTGGAAAGTATGTCTGAATACCAGCGCTATATCTCACACATGGAAACAGCAGGAAAGCTTAATCGTGCGTTGGAGTTTTTACCAGAAGATGATGTGCTAAATGAACGGCGTAGTATGCAGATAGGGTTAACTCGCCCAGAGTTATCGGTCTTGATATCCTATAGCAAGGCGGAGCTTAAAGAGGCATTGAGTTTGTCTGATGTACCGGAAGATCCTTATCTCTGTAATGAACTGTATACCGCCTTCCCAAGCCAGTTAGTTGATGGTTTTACTGACTCACTGACAGTGCATCGTTTAAGGCGCGAGATTATAGGAACGCAGATAGCTAATCATATGGTTAATATGATGGGCATTAATTTTGTTGATAGGCTAAGAATTTCAACTGGGGCGGATGAGGCTTCGATTGCGAGAGCGTACATTCTCGCACGTGATGTATTTGATGTTGAGTCATTGTGGCTGCAGATTGAAAAGCTTGATCATAAGGTTTGCAGTGATTTGCAGATCGATATGATGCATGAGCTTCAGCATTTAATGAGGCGAGCAACACGTTGGTTTGTTAGAAATCGTAGGGCCGAATTGGATTGCACTAATGAAGTGGATCGCTTTAGTTCTCAGCTACAGAAAATTTTAGCTAAACAGGACAGTGTTCTTTGTGGGGAGCCTTTACAGCGCTGGGAACGGGCTAAAACTCATTACCAAGAAAAAGGCGTGCCGGCCAAACTATCGAAATTAGTCGCTGGTGCTCGTTGTTTGTATGCGTCCTTGGGTATTATTGAGGTGGCCGAGCTTTCCGATGTGCCCACGGATAAAGTCGCCCAAGTGTATTTCTGCTTGGGAGAAAGGTTAGAGCTTGATTGGTTGTCGCAAAAGCTAAACACACTATCCGTAGATAACTATTGGCAGGCTCTTGCCCGAGAAGCCTTTAGGGATGATCTTGATTGGCAGCAGCGTGCGATTGTTTCTACCGCGATTCAAGGTCGTGTCAAAGGAAGTAGCGTGCAGAGTGTTGTCGATAAATGGTGTGAGGAAAATCAATGGTTAGTTTGCCGATGGGAAAATGTATTAGCCGAATTGAAAAGTGCAAAAAAACAAGAGTATGCAATGTATACTGTTGCGTTAAGAGAGCTATTTGATTTGGCAAAAACTAGCCAATATAGTACTTGATAAGTAAATAGGTACACCTAGGCTAGAAATCACCCTAGGTGTGCCGGTTTTTTAACTGTTTTTTAACGCTACATTCTAGACGCTAGATGAAATCTATACTCGTTGACTTAAATATCCCTACTGATAAATACATGCTTTTATACCAAGGAGTGGCGCAAAACGTATATACCCACTCTTTGGACGGCCGCAGTGTTCAATTTCCAGCTAAAATCTTGCAACCATTTCTACTTCGAGATGGCGTTAAAGGTCGTTTTAGAATTAACTTTGATGATAATGGTAAATATCAAGGAATTGAGAAAATATTGTGATTGTTCTGCGTATTAAAAATGCTCAGTAATTTTATAGTTAACTTATTGTTTATAAAGTAAAACATCTAAGTGCTGTAATTTGATCCCTTCTCACCTATGTTATTCTTATTACGCCTCGCCTATAATCGTGCAAATTTTTGCCAATCGGTACTTATATGTTGTATTCACTGACTCGATCTTTAATGTTTCAGCTTGATCCAGAGCTTTCTCATAATGTAGCGCTTCATTCTATGAATCTTGCGTCTGCACTAGGTGTGAACAAGTTATTGGGTGCTGAAAAATTGTCTGATCCAGTTCAGGTGATGGGCATCAACTTTCCGAACCGTGTTGGTCTGGCGGCAGGCCTGGATAAAAATGGTATTGCCGTTGATGGCATGTCAGAAATGGGTTTTGGGTTTGTTGAAGTTGGAACGGTTACGCCGCGCCCACAGGATGGAAATCCGAAACCAAGAATTTTCCGCTTGCCAGAGCAGCGGGCAATTATTAATAGAATGGGCTTCAATAACGATGGCGTAGATACACTCTTATCGAACCTTGATAAAAGCCGTTATAAAGGCGTTTTGGGTATTAATATTGGCAAGAACAAAGATACCCCTAACGAAAATGCGAACGATGATTACTTATACTGTTTGCGTAAAGTTTACGGTCGCGCAAGCTATATTACTGTGAATGTTTCGTCGCCCAATACGCCGGGCTTACGCACTTTACAGTATGGCGAATCTCTAAATAGCTTATTAGATGCGCTAAAGTCGGAACAGGCAAAACTGGCTAAGTTTCATGATCGATATGTACCTATCGCAGTCAAAATTGCACCGGATATGACCGATGAAGAGTTAGTATTAGTTGCGGCTTCTCTGAAATCTTATGAGATGGACGGTGTTATAGCGACAAATACAACGCTTTCACGTGAAGGTGTTGAGGGCTTGGAATATGCCGACGAAGCTGGTGGCCTATCTGGGGCTCCTGTGCGTAATAAGTCGACTAAGGTTATCCGTACGTTAGCAAACGAGTTAGATGGTGCTTTGCCTATTATTGGCGTAGGCGGTATCACCGAAGGATTTGACGCAGCTGAGAAAATCGAAGCGGGTGCAAGCTTAGTACAGATATATAGTGGCTTTATCTATAGAGGCCCACAGTTAGTCACTGATTCAGTGCGCGCTATTCAGCAATTGGCTGAGTAATAAAAGGGATGTAATAAGGCTCCCTTGGGTTAGGGAGCCTGCTAGGAAACTGTTTAATGGAATGCTGGATCTGCTTGAATTGCTGAGACGCCATCCATGCCACTCCAGTGAGCTTCGCGTCCTTGGCGCCAGCCGCTCATCCAGTGACTTCTCAGGTCTGATGTATTAACCGGGCAGACATCCCGGGATTTTCCACTTAAGCCGGCTTGAAAGCCTCGATTGAAAAGTGTGCTAGTACGATCACGCTTTTGTCTCTTCATGTAGTTGAGCCTCTCTTCATGTTTTAGTTTTTTGAGAGCAGCGGTTCCTTGAGACATGGTATCCGCTTAAAATCTACCTAGTTAATTGCAGGGTAGACATCTATAAATATCGAAAAAAAGACCAGAGCGCGATTGAATATGTCTATCGCATAGCGTGCTCTAATAGATCTAATTAGTGTGTGGGTGCAAAAAAACGAATGCATTCATCAAGTTAGTAATTGTATGAGCATTAAAATTAGGATGTGAATAATTTTCATCCTAATTGTTGTTTGAATGAAATTCTTAAAGAGTTAGTGATTCTTATGAAACTGTTTCTGACATGTCCTAAAGGTCTTGAGCTATTGCTTGAGGAAGAGCTTCATCATCTTGGTATTAATGACACTAAGCAAACAGTTGCAGGGGTTCAGTGTCACGGCGAATTAGAAGATGCATATAAAATCTGCCTTTGGTCACGCTTAGCAAATAGAGTGCTGATGCCTGTTTATGAAGGTGATGCAGAGACGACAGAGGAGCTATACGAATCGGTACAGCAGATTAATTGGCTTGATCATATGCGCAGTGAAGGTACGCTGTTGATCGACTTTTCTGGTCAGACTCGGGCCATTAATAATACGCATTTTGGCGCATTGAAGGTGAAAGATGCCATTGTCGATCAAATCAGAGATCTGACAGGTGCGCGACCAAGCATTGATAAAATTGCACCAGATCTAAGAATTAATGTACGTATGCATCGGGGCAAAGTGACAGTTGCAATTGATCTGTCAGGGGATAGTTTGCATAGGCGTTCTTACCGGTTAAAGGCGGGTCAGGCTCCGATGAAAGAAAACCTAGCGGCAGCCGTATTGATTCGTAGTGGCTGGCCTGCTCGGGTATCAGAATTAGATCTTTTGCTCGATCCAATGTGTGGTTCTGGAACGCTATTGATTGAAGCAGCGATGATGGCTGGCGATGTGGCTCCAGGGTTACAGCGTAAACGTTATGGTTTCTCACGTTGGACCGGACATCAGAAAGGCATTTGGGATGAATTGATTGCAGATGCCAAAGCCAGAAAGGCGAAAGGGTTGTTGCAGTTAGAAGTGAGTCTTGTTGGGCGTGACGAAGATAAGCAGGTTCTTCGTTCGGCACGACAGAATGCTGAGCGCGCGGGTGTCTCAGAATTTATTGAATTCTCTGCGTGTCGTTTAGAGGATCTATCGCGAGATAGCCTTCCTGAAGGCGTGGGTTTACTCGTTACCAACCCTCCTTATGGTGAGCGCTTGGGAGAGACTCAGCAATTAATGTTTCTCTATCGTCATCTTGGCGATAAATTAAAAGCCCAGTTCGCTGGTTGGACCGCTGCTATTTTTACCTCCAACCCAGACCTTTGTAAGGTAATGGGCATGAGAGCTGATAAGCAGTACAAGTTGTTTAATGGGGCACTTGAAAGTCGTTTATTTGTATACCCAATATCAGAGAAGCGTGCCGAGGTAGAGAGTGCTGAAGTGGTTGAGCAAAAACCACTCAGTGATGGTGCTCAGATGTTTGCTAATCGCTTGTTAAAGAATAAAAAGCAGCTTAGTAAATGGATTAAGCGCGAAAATATAGAGTGTTACCGCCTTTATGATGCCGATATCCCCGAGTATTCAGTGGCGGTAGATATGTATGGCGATGAAGTGCATGTTCAGGAATATGCTGCGCCCAAAAAAATTGATCCGGTAAAAACGTTTTCACGTCTACAAGAAGTCATGAGTGCGCTACCTGTTGCGTTAGGTGTGCCTACAGAAAAAGTGATTTTGAAGCAGCGTAAAAAACAGCAAGGTAGCAATCAATACGAAAAACATTCTGAGACGCATCGTTTCAAGGAGATCTCGGAGCACGGTTGTCGTCTGTTGGTGAACCTTCATGATTATTTGGATACCGGATTGTTTTTAGATCATCGTCCTATTAGATACCGTATTCAGCAAGAGTCCGCGGGTAAGGATGTTCTAAACCTCTTTTGTTATACGGGCACTGCTTCGGTGCATGCTGCAAAAGGGGGCGCAAGATCAACGACAAGTATTGATATGTCTGCCACCTATCTTAATTGGGCTAAGCGAAATTTAGCGTTGAACGGGTTTGATGCGTCGGCACACGAGCAGGTGCAAGAGGATTGCCTGAAGTGGCTGAGAATGCAGCGTACGGCGGCTTATGACATGATTTTTATGGACCCGCCGACCTTTTCAAATTCGAAGAGAATGGAAGGTGTTTTAGATGTGCAAAGAGATCATGTAGATATGATCGATGCGGCGATGAGATTACTGCGCAAAGATGGCGTTTTGTATTTTTCAAACAATTATAGGCGCTTCAAAATAGATCAGGACTCGTTGAGTGATTACAAGATTGAAGATATCACTCACAGTACACTTGACCCTGATTTTAAACGAAACAGCCGTATTCATGTATGTTTCCGTATTAGTCATCGATAAATTGCTTCCTCTTGGTGCGCACTTGCTGAGTTGGCATGCGAAGTGCTTTGTAATAGGGCATAAGTTGGATGCTTATTGCTAGTTCTTCAAGCGTTTTGTATGGAAACTAATTGATTTAAAAGGTTTTTTTTCGCTTTAGAACAGCTTTTGGCTTCCAGATATAAAAAAATGCATACCAAGTATGCACCAATATGATGCGTAGCCTTCCGCGTGTGTTTCAATTTGGTGCAAGGCAAAGAAACAGGAGACTGTAAGTGGAAAACGTCAATAGCGCAGTAGAGACGCTTGTCCAGAGTTCGAATACTCTATTTATTTTGATGGGTGCGATCATGGTATTTGCCATGCACGCAGGTTTTGCTTTTCTAGAAGTGGGTACGGTTCGGCATAAAAACCAGGTGAATGCCCTGGTTAAAATTCTGACAGATTTTGGTTTCTCAGCCATGGCTTACTTCTTTGTAGGTTACTGGGTTGCATACGGGGTAACCTTCTTTTCTCCTGCGGCTGAGTTAGCAAGCAATAATGGTTATGAGCTTGTTAAATTCTTCTTTTTGATGACTTTTGCGGCGGCCATTCCGGCGATTGTTTCGGGTGGTATTGCTGAACGTGCTAAATTTTGGCCTTTCTTGATCGCATCTTCTTTGATTGTAGCTTTGGTTTATCCGTTTTTTGAAGGGATTATCTGGAATGGGAATTTTGGCTTCCAGGCGTGGTTAGAAGAAAGTTTTGGTGCGCCTTTTCATGATTTTGCAGGTTCAGTCGTTGTGCATGGTGTTGGTGGTTGGCTAGCGCTTGTGGCTGTGCTTATGCTGGGCATTCGAAATGGTCGCTATAAAGGCGGTCGTTTAGTTGCGTTTCCGCCTTCAAATATCCCGTTCCTAGCTTTAGGTTCTTGGATTTTATGTATTGGTTGGTTCGGTTTTAATGTTATGTCGGCTCAAACGATGGATGGTATCTCTGGTTTGGTTGCTGTTAATACTTTAATGGCGATGGTTGGCGGTATCATTACTGCTTTGATCTTTGGTAAGAATGACCCTGGTTTTATTCATAACGGTCCTTTAGCTGGTTTGGTTGCTGTTTGTGCGGGTTCTGATGTTATGCATCCTATGGGCTCTTTGGTTGTTGGTGCGGTCGCGGGTGCGATTTTCGTAGTTTTGTTCACTGTGCAGCAAAACAAATGGAAAATTGATGATGTATTGGGTGTATGGCCTCTTCATGGTGTTTGTGGTGCTTGGGGGGCGATCGCTTGTGGTATCTTCGGATCTGAAATGTTCGGTGGTCTAGGAGGTGTAAGCCTTGTGTCTCAGCTGATAGGCACTGTAGCAGGTATTGCTGTGGCTTTGATTGGTGGGGCAATTGTTTACGGCGGGGTTAAGGTTGTTTGGGGGCTGCGTCTGTCCCAAGAGGAAGAATATAATGGTGCTGATTTAAGTATCCATAAAATCGAGTCAACTTGTGATAGTTAAGTTGATTGTTTGAATCTAGTTGAAGCCGGGTTTATCCCGGCTTTTTTGTGTCAGTTTGGCTTAGTTAATTGCTTTTTTGATGTTGTCTAGCTGTCTTGTTAGCGCATCAGTGAGGCGTTGTGATCGTTCCTTCTTTCCTTTATCGAGATAAAATGCCGTATCTATACTTCCGGTGTTGGTTCTTTTTATTCGCCTAGCTTCTTGTGTTTTTCCTCCATAACCCCAATCGGTTTTGGGGATTTCGTGAAGGCAAACGTAGCTGGTGTTATCTATAGGTCCAATAATGTATTCCAGCAATGTGTAGAAAGCTTTTATCGCAGATGACTTTTCATCAGATGTGTTACTGTTTTCGCTGATTTTAATATCAATGAATGCGCTATCTATTTGTTTTTCTTCTAAATTTATAGCGCCAATGTACCAATTGCTTTTGCAGAGAGAGTGGATTGTGACTGCGGTTAATTGCATATCCTTATTGAGAATGTCGGTCATTATGCGGGTGCTTTCCTTTGCGATTTTATCGGCTTGTTTGGGGGTTATATCTGTGCTGATTTGAATGTTGATGATTGGCATTTTTCTCTCCCGCTGGTGATGTGACTAGAAGAGTAGTACTGTTATTTGTTTAAATATAACGATTATAATTAATTAAAATGATCGTTTTTGATGATTGATTGATTGGCTGGTGTGGAGGAAAGGTTTTGGCGCAGCCTAATTTGAGTAGTGAGCTATTAAGGACATTGATTGCCGTTGTTGAGCAAGGGGGGTTTATTAAGGCCTCTGAATATCTGCATAAAACGCAATCGACTATTAGTCAGCAGATGAAGAAGTTGGAACAAGAGGTGGGGGTTGATGTTTTTAAGACCGTGGGGCGTAAGCGTCATTTGACCAATGAAGGTGAGATGTTGATCGGTTATGCGCGAAGAATGTTAGCGCTGCAGGATGATGCGATTGCCTCTCTGCAGGAAAGTGGTGTTAGTGGTGAGGTAAGAATCGGGGTGTCTCAGGGGGTTGCGGAAACAATGTTACCTGACTTGCTTGCGGGGTTTGCTCGTGAAAACCCTTCTGTGAGGTTGTTTGTAGAAACGGGCTTTAGTCCGGATTTGAATGCGGCCTATGAGAGAGGTGAGTATGATCTTGTTGTTACTTTGTCTTTGGATGAATCTGCGGGTAGAGGAGAGCTGTTAGGGGTTGAGCCGCTTGCCTGGATTGGTGCGGATGGATGGGAATGGTGCGGGAACCGAAAGCTTCCTTTGGCCACGTATACAGAGTTTTGTCAGTTTCGTCGGGCAAGTATTATTGCCCTAGAGCGCGCTAAAATCTCTTGGCGGGTGGTCTATACGACGTCGAGCTATCAAGGATTAATGGCGGCGGTTAAAAGTGGGCTTGCGATTACGGTAAGGCCGCAAAGTGCGGTCTCGAGTGGTACAGAGTTGGTGGGGGATAGGTTGGGATTGCCCAAGTTGCCAAGGGTCTACGCATGGTTGCGTTATAGGCCGACATTGGAGGCGGGCTGTTCATTGGCTGCAGCATTTAAATCGGTGGCGATTGTCGTAAATTAAAAAAAGCCGCATAAAGCGGCTTTTTTGGGTTTGGCCAGTAATTAGCTAGGGTATTTACGCTGTACCGGGCCTGTATATAGCTGACGAGGACGTCCAATTTTGTTCGGGCTGCTGTGGAATTCGCTCCAGTGAGAGATCCATCCGATTGTGCGGGACAATGCGAAGATAACAGTGAACATATTTGTTGGAATGCCGATCGCTTTTAGAATGATACCTGAGTAGAAGTCTACATTCGGGTATAGTTTGCGCTCTGCAAAGTACTCATCTTCAATTGCAATTTGCTCAAGGCGTTTAGCGATTTTAAGAAGAGGGTCGTTCTCTAATCCAAGCTCGGCAAGCACTTCATCACAAGACTTCTTCATCACTTTAGCGCGAGGATCGAAGTTGCGGTAAACGCGATGACCGAAGCCCATTAGGCGGAATGGGTCGTTTGGATCTTTTGCTTTAGAGACGAACTCGTCAATGTTTGACTCGTCGCCGATCTCTTCAAGCATTGTAAGTACTGCTTCGTTAGCACCGCCGTGTGCAGGTCCCCAAAGTGCAGCAATGCCGGAAGCAATACATGCAAATGGGTTAGCGCCTGAAGAACCGGCTAGGCGTACAGTAGACGTTGATGCGTTTTGCTCGTGATCAGCATGCAATACAAAGATGCGATCCATTGCTTTTTCTAGCACTGGGTTAACTTTGTACTCTTCGCAAGGCGTGCCAAACATCATCTGTAGGAAGTTGCCTGCATAGCTTAAGTCATTGCGCGGATACATAAACGGTTGACCGTTTGAGTATTTGAAGCACATTGCTGCAATAGTAGGCATTTTCGCGATAAGGCGGTATGCACATACTTCGCGGTGATGCTCGTTGTCGATATCTAATGAATCATGGTAGAAAGATGATAGAGCACCTACTACACCACACATGATGGCCATAGGGTGGGCATCACGACGGAAGCCGTTGTAGAAGTGGTTTAGCTGTTCGTGAACCATTGTGTGGTTCTTAACAGTGTTAACAAACTTATCTTTCTGCTCTGCTGTTGGTAGTTCACCGTTTAGAAGCAGGTAACAGACTTCCATGTAGTCAGATTTTTCTGCTAATTCGTCGATTGGGTAGCCGCCGTGCAGTAGCACGCCTTTGCCGCCATCGATGAATGTGATGCTGGAGTCGCAAGCTGCGGTAGATACAAAACCAGGATCGTAGGTAAACAGGCCTTTGCCGGTCAGTGGGCGCACATCAATAACGTCTGGACCTAAAGTGCCGGAGTAAACAGGCAGTTCAATAGATTCTTCCAGACCGTCGACCGTCAAACGTGCTTTCTTATCAGCCATTAAAAGGCTCCTATCATTATGTTTTAGTTCTATTCTGACTTTATTACTAGCCAGATCTAAGAGTCTTGGCCCGATAGATTGGACCCACACAATATAGAGTGTGAAAAAAGTTTGTCAATCCGACAAAGCGGGTTAATTATCGCATTGCAACAAAAACGCGGATTTTTTAACAGGAAATGATGAATCTCTGAATTATCATTTGGTTGTACGACTTTTTATATCCGCTATTAGTGCTAGACAAAAGGCGAACACGGCTGTGTTTGCGTTGTAATATCAAGGTGAAATGCTTATACTCTCGCCCCGAAGTTTGTCTCTACATTGTACTTCATGTTGGTGGAGTTGATATGTAGGTTTAAGCTTGAGGAGCGAGGTACTTATCTTCAACACTTCCGAGCAACCGAGCCCTGCAAAGGGGCCGCAAAGTGTGAACAAGAGCCGTGAATAAGAAAAGACCTGTAAACTTAGATCTTCGAACAATCAAACAGCCGCTTCCGGCGATTACTTCCATCGTGCATCGTGCAACAGGTGTGGCGCTATTTTTTGGTGCTGTATTTGCTCTCTATGCCTTGGGTTTGTCCCTGGAATCAGAAGCTGGCTTCAACGAAGCAGTTGATATGTTTGAAAATGGCTTCATTGCGAAGCTTATTGCGTGGGGAAGTGTATCAGCATTGCTATACCACTTCTTCGCGGGCATTAAACACCTGGTAATGGACTTTGGTCACTGTGAAGAATTAGAAAGTGGCCTACTTGCAGCGAAAGTGACCTTAGGTCTGGCTGCAGCATCAGTTCTTCTTTCGGGAGTATGGATATGGTAACTAGTATTACTAGCTTTGGTCGTAGTGGACTATATGACTGGATGATACAGCGTGTAACCGCTGTCGTCTTAGCCGCTTATACCGTGTTTATGATTGGTTATCTAGCGTTTGGCGCTGAATTGACTTACGACATGTGGTCGAGTCTTTTTCAGGGAATTGCTATGCGTACCTTTACCCTTCTAGCACTGTTGTCCTTTGCTGCACATGTATGGATTGGTATGTGGTCAGTTTCTACTGACTATATTAAGCCAACAGGCATGCGTTTAGTGTTTCAGTCTGCTACCGGCCTGCTGACGTTTGTATACGTCATTTGGGGCGTTCAGATTTTGTGGGGTATTTAAATAATGTCTAAACTACGTACGCTTACTTTCGACGCAATTGTTGTCGGTGGCGGTGGTGCAGGCATGCGTGCTGCACTTCAGCTTGCACAAAGTGGTTTGAATACTGCTTGTGTAACAAAAGTATTCCCAACTCGTTCTCACACTGTATCTGCTCAGGGTGGTATTACCTGTGCGATTGCTAGTGCGGATCCGAACGATGATTGGCGTTGGCACATGTATGATACCGTCAAGGGTTCCGATTATATCGGTGACCAAGATGCTATCGAATATATGTGTTCTGTTGGTCCACAGGCGGTGTTTGAGTTAGACCATATGGGTCTACCATTCTCTCGTACTGAGACAGGTCGTATCTATCAGCGTCCTTTCGGTGGTCAATCTAAGAATTTTGGTGAAGGTGGTCAGGCTGCGCGTACTTGTGCTGCGGCAGATCGTACCGGTCATGCACTGCTTCATGCTCTTTATCAGGGCAATATGAAAGCAGGTACTACCTTCTTGAACGAATGGTATGCGGTTGATCTTGTTAAGAATGACGATGGCGCAGTTGTTGGCTGTATCGCTATCTGCATCGAAACAGGTGAAACGGTATACATTAAGGCTAAAGCGACTGTTCTTGCGACAGGTGGTGCTGGCCGTATCTACTCTTCTACGACTAACGCTCTTATCAATACCGGTGACGGTATGGGTATGTCTCTGCGTGCAGGTGTTCCAGCGCAGGATATGGAGATGTGGCAGTTCCACCCAACCGGTATTGCTGGTGCTGGTGTGCTTGTTACAGAAGGTTGTCGTGGTGAAGGTGGCTATCTGATAAACAAAGATGGCGAGCGCTTTATGGAGCGTTATGCTCCTAATGCTAAAGATCTTGCCGGTCGTGATGTTGTTGCACGCTCGATGATTCTAGAAATTCTAGAGGGTCGTGGCTGTGGTGAAGATGGCGATCATGTATACCTTAAAATGGATCATCTGGGTGAAGAGGTTCTTCAGTCGCGTCTTCCTGGTATTTGTGAGCTTTCTAAGACATTTGCGGCAACTGATCCAGTTTATAAGCCAATCCCAGTTGTACCAACCTGTCATTATCAGATGGGTGGTGTAGCAACCAATATCGGTGGTCAGGCAATTGCTCCTGATGCTGATGGTAATGATCATATTGTTGATGGTCTTTATGCTTGTGGTGAAGTGGCTTGTGTATCTGTTCATGGTGCAAACCGCTTGGGTGGTAACTCTCTTCTTGATTTGGTTGTATTTGGTCGTGCTGCAGGTATGCAGATCGAACAGCAAATGCGCGATGGTTATGAAGTGAAGGATGCGACTGAAGCAAATATTGATGCAGCTATGTCTCGCTTAGATCGTCTAAATAATTCAACGGGCGGTGAAAGTGTTGCTGAAGTTCGTAAGGAACTGCAGAGCACAATGCAGCTTTACTTCGGTGTATTCCGAGACGGTGAAAGCATGCAGACTGGTCTTGAATTGCTTAAAGGCATTCGTGAGAAGATCAATAACCTTCATCTGGAAGATAAGAGCCAGGCGTTCAATACAGCGCGTATTGAAGCTTTGGAACTTGAAAACCTGTTTGAAGTTGCTGAAGCGACAGCTATTGCTGCGGAAGTACGTAAAGAGTCTCGTGGCGCACATGCGCGTAACGATTTCACTGATCGTGATGATGAGAACTGGCTTTGCCATTCTGTCTACTTCCCAGGTGATAAAACCATTGGTAAGCGTGCAGTGAACTTTGCACCTAAAACAATGGATGCTTTCCCACCTAAAACGCGTACTTACTAAGGAGCTTCTATCATGTTGGTTAGTGTATATCGCTACAACCCTGAGACTGACGATGCTCCTTACATGCAGGATATCCATATCGATATTCCTGGTGGTAAGGACATCATGGTGCTGGATCTTTTGCAGTTGTTAAAGGATAAAGACCCATCATTAGGTTATCGCCGCTCATGCCGTGAAGGTGTTTGTGGTTCAGACGGTCTTAACATGAATGGCGTTAATGGCTTGGCTTGTATCACGCCGCTATCTGCCGTTGTTAAAGATGATAAGTTGGTTCTGCGTCCTCTACCTGGTCTTCCGGTTATCCGTGACTTAGTAGTAGATATGACTCAGTTCTACAAAGCGTATGAGAAGATCAAGCCTTTCTTGATTAATGATACGCCACCGCCAGCTATTGAGCGTCTGCAGACACCTGAAGATCGTGCGGAACTAGACGGTTTGTATGAGTGTATTCTTTGTGCATGCTGTTCTACGTCTTGTCCGTCTTTCTGGTGGAACCCAGATAAGTTTATTGGTCCTTCTGGTTTGCTACAGGCATACCGTTTCTTGGCAGATAGCCGAGACACAGCGACTAATGAGCGTTTAGCTGATTTGGATGACCCGTTTAGCGTTTTCCGCTGTCACGGTATCATGAACTGCGTGAATGTCTGTCCTAAAGGATTAAATCCTACTAAGGCAATAGGCAAAATTCGCAACATGCTACTGTCCCAAGCGACCTAAACTAAGAAAAGCGGTGCCAGTGGCGCCGCTTTTTTTTGCATAAAATAAAAAAAATAATAATTTTGTAAAAAAATTACGATATTCGCATAAAGAATTATTAAAGCTTGGACATAAAAGCTTTAATATAGCACTCCCGAGACAGTGAATGCTGTTTGATCGGGTGAATGAAGGTAACTCAAAGAGGGGCGATCTCTCGTCGGATGATCCCGGCAGAATCGACAGAGCCCCCAGAGCCAGGGTGATCAAGAATGCAAGAAAGCATCATGGATCTCATGTGGAAGAACGCTCACCTTTATGGTGGCAACCTTTCATACGTTGAAGAACTGTACGAAACATACCTAATGGACCCTAACGGTGTTCCACAGGAGTGGAGAGAGGAATTTGATCGCTTGCCAAAGGTCGGCGATAACTTGACGCAGGATGTACCGCATTCCGCGATAAGAGAACATTTCCTTTACCTATCAAAAAATCAGAAGCGCGCTGCGCCTGCCGCCTCTAGTTCAGTAAGTTCTGAGCATGAGAAGAAGCAGGTTCGCGTTTTGCGTATGATCAATGCGTACCGAGTACGTGGTCATCAGATTGCTAAAATTGATCCATTAGGATTGATGCAGCGTGAAGATGTGCCTGATCTAGATCTGCGTTTTCATGAACTTTCAGAAGCTGACTTTGATACTGTTTTTCAGCTGGGTTCTCTGTTCTTCGGACCGGAAGAAGCTCCTCTGAAAGATATTGTTGCAGATCTTAAGAAAACTTACTGTTCAACAGTAGGTGCTGAGTATATGCATATTGTAGATACTCAAGAAAAGCGCTGGTTGCAATCACGAATTGAGCCGGTACGCTCGCACCCAGAAGCGCCGCTAGAAAAGAAAAAAATGATCCTAGAGCGCCTCACGGCTGCTGAAGGTTTAGAAAAGTATTTAGGTTCTCGCTATGCTGGCGCTAAGCGCTTCGGTTTGGAAGGCGGTGAATCAATGATTGTTGCGCTTAATACGCTAATCCAGCGAGCTGGAAAGCAGGGCGCGAAAGAAGTTGTAATTGGCATGGCCCACCGTGGCCGACTAAATACACTGGTTAATATTTTTGGTAAGAATCCAGCAGAGCTTTTCGAAGAGTTCGAAGGTAAGAAGACATTAGATACTTCAGGTGACGTTAAATATCACCAGGGCTTCTCTTCGAATGTTGAAACAGCGGGTGGGGAAGTGCATATTGCTATGGCATTCAACCCATCTCATCTTGAGATCTCTGCACCGGTTGTGGAGGGGTCTGTTAGGGCTCGCCAAGACCGTCGCGAAGATTCCGTTGGTGATACCGTTGTACCTGTAAACATACATGGTGACCAAGCATTCTGTGGTCAGGGTGTTGTAATGGAGACATTCCAGATGTCTCAAACCCGTGCTTATAAAACGGGTGGTACGATTCACATTGTAGTTAACAACCAAGTTGGTTTTACGACGTCGAAACAGGAAGATTCCCGTTCGACCGAATATTCAACTGACGTTGCTAAAATGATCCAAGCGCCGATCTTCCATGTCAATGGAGATGATCCTGAGGCGGTTCGTTTTGTAACGCAGTTGGCTGTTGATTATCGTAACGAATTTAAGAAAGACGTTGTTATTGATCTTTTCTGCTATCGTCGTCGTGGTCATAACGAAGCTGATGAGCCTTCTGGTACACAGCCGCTTATGTATGCGCAGATTAAGAAGCAAACAACAACACGTGAGCTTTATGCTCAGCAACTTATTTCTGAAGGCGTGCTTTCTCAGGAAGAAAGTAAAGCGATGGAAAAAGAGTATCGTAAGCTGCTAGAAAACGGCGAGCATACGGTTAAATCGCTTATTCACGAGCCTAACTCTGAGTTGTTTGTTGACTGGAAACCATATCTAGGTCACGAGTGGTCGTTCGACTGCGAGACGAAGATAGATCTTAAGTTGTTGCAGGATCTTGGTAATAGAATTTGCGATATTCCAGAAGGTTTTGCTGTTCAGCGTCAAGTTCAAAAAATTATCGATGACAGAAAGCGCATGGCTCATGGAGCTATGGAACTCAATTGGGGTATGGCTGAGTCTTTGGCATATGCTTCTATCCTGGCTGAGGGGCATCCTGTACGTATTACAGGTCAGGATGTTGGACGTGGTACATTCTCTCATCGCCATGCCGTATTGCATGATCAAAAAACGGCTGAAACTTATGTTCCGCTGCAAAATTTATCGGACGAACAGCCTCGTTTGACTCTGCATGATTCTTTCTTGTCGGAAGAAGCCGTGTTGGCGTTCGAATATGGTTACGCAACGACGATGCCAAATGCGTTAGTTATTTGGGAAGCGCAGTTTGGTGATTTTGCAAACGGTGCTCAGGTTGTTATTGACCAATTTATTACGTCTGGTGAGCATAAATGGGAGCGTTTATGTGGTTTGACCATGTTGTTGCCGCATGGCTTCGAAGGTCAAGGCCCAGAGCATTCATCAGCGCGTCTAGAGCGTTACCTACAATTGTGTGCTGAGCATAATATTCAGGTTTGTACGCCTACGACACCTGCTCAGATATTCCATTTGTTGCGTCGTCAGGTTATTCGCCCGCTTCGTAAGCCTTTGGTTGTGATGTCTCCAAAGAGTTTGTTACGTCATAAGCAGGCAACGTCGACGCTTGAAGATTTGACGGAAGGTACTTTCTTACCCGTTATTACTGAAACAGAGCAGCTTGATCCTAAGAAAGTTAAGCGAGTTGTGCTTTGTGGCGGTAAGGTTTACTACGATCTTTATAATCGTAGGGCTGAACTTGAGAAAGAGGATGTAGCAATTGTAAGAATTGAGCAATTGTATCCATTCCCAGAGGATGCGTTAACCGAAGCATTAGCTCCTTATACCAATCTAGAAACAGCTGTTTGGTGTCAAGAAGAGCCGATGAACCAAGGTGCGTGGTACTCCATGCAGCATCATATGCGTCATGTTTTACATAAGCATGATAGCAAATTGCATTTGGAAGGCGTTGCACGCCCTGCATCTGCAGCACCAGCGGTTGGATATATCTCTGTCCACGCTGAGCAGCAAGAAACATTAGTTAATGAAGCTCTTAACGGTTGATCAGGCGATTAACCATAATTTTTAATCGCCTGACGGTGATAACGATAAAGGAAAAAATATGTCCATCGAAATCAAAGCGCCGACGTTCCCTGAATCAGTAGCAGACGGCACAATTGCAACTTGGCACAAACAACCAGGTGAAGCGTGTTCTGCTGACGAACTGATCGTTGATATCGAAACTGACAAAGTAGTTTTAGAAGTTGTAGCACCTGAAGATGGTGTTATTGCTGAAATACTTAAAGGTGAAGGTGACACTGTATTGAGTGATGAAGTAATCGCTCAATTTACAGCAGGTGCTGCAGGGGCTGCGGCTCCAGCAGCGGCTGAAGCTGCATCTGCTCCAGCAGGTGATGCCGATAAGGTTGGTCCTGCGGCGCGTAAGCTAATTGAAGAAAATGGTTTGGATGCTTCTGCTATTCCGGGTACGGGCAAAAATGGCGGTATTACAAAAGAAGATGTTCAAAACTTTATGAAAAATGGTGCTGCACCAGCTCCGGCTGCTGCTAAAGCGCCAGCGGCGGCACCTGCTGCTGCGGCTCCTGCCGTAAATGTTGCTGCAGGTGAGCGTGTTGAAAAACGCGTACCGATGACTCGTCTACGTGCGACTATCGCTAAGCGTCTTGTTGAAGCTCAGCAAAATGCAGCTATGTTAACGACTTATAACGAAGTTAACATGAAGCCAGTGATGGAATTGCGTAAACAGTATAAAGAGCTGTTTGAGAAAACCCATAACGGTACACGTCTTGGTTTTATGTCTTTCTTCGTTAAGGCTGCGACTGAAGCTTTGAAGAAGTTCCCAGCGGTTAATGCGTCTATCGATGGCAATGATATGGTTTATCATGGTTACCAAGATATAGGTGTTGCTGTTTCCACTGATCGTGGTCTTATGGTACCGGTTTTACGTGATACTGATGCCATGAGCCTAGCTGATGTTGAATCAACGATTGCTGATTTCGGTAAGCGTGGTCGTGATGGCAAGCTTGGTCTAGATGATATGCAAGGTGGTACGTTTACTATCACTAACGGTGGTGTGTTTGGTTCCTTGATGTCTACGCCAATCTTGAACCCACCACAAACTGCTATTATGGGAATGCACAAAATCCAAGAGCGCCCAATGGCTGTTAATGGTCAAGTTGAAATTTTACCAATGATGTATCTGGCTCTGTCATACGATCACCGTATGATTGATGGTAAGGAAGCTGTACAATTCCTAGTGACGATTAAAGATCTTCTGGAAGATCCTGCACGTATGCTACTAGAAGTCTAAGTCAGCCCTTAATACAACAGAGTTAAGATAGGATAAAACATGTCTGATAAATTTGACGTTATTGTTATCGGTGCAGGCCCTGGCGGTTACGTTGCTGCTATTCGTGCAGCACAGTTGGGTCTAAAAACTGCATGTGTTGAAAAATGGGTAGACGATAAAGGCGGTGCGGTTCTTGGTGGAACATGCCTGAATGTGGGTTGTATCCCTTCTAAAGCACTACTGGAATCTACACACCAGTTCCATAACGCTCAACATGCAGATGTTCACGGCATTCAAGTTAGTGGCGATGTCACTATGGATGTTAAGGCAATGGTTGCCCGTAAAGACAAGATTGTTGGTAATCTGACAATGGGTGTTGCTGGTCTTTTTAAGGCCAACGGTGTAACGCTTCTGCAGGGTGCAGGTAAATTGCACGGCGGTAAAAAAGTTGAAGTAACGGCTGCTGATGGCACGTCTAACACTTATGACGCTGAGAATGTGATTCTTGCATCTGGATCTCTTCCTGTAGAGATTCCACCTGCGCCTCTTACAGAAGGCTTGATTCTAGATAATGAAGGCGCGCTAAACATCAATGAAACGCCTAAGCGTTTGGGTGTTATCGGTGCAGGTGTTATCGGTTTAGAGATGGGTTCTGTTTGGGCTCGTCTAGGAACTGAAGTGACTGTTCTTGAAGCGATGGATGATTTCTTACCAGCTGCTGACAAAGATGTTGCAAAAGAAGCTGCTAAGATCTTCAAAAAGCAAAAGCTTGATATCAAAGTAGGTGCTCGTTGTACGGGTACTGAGATTATCGACGGCAAAGAAGTGAAAGTTAAATACACTGATGCCAAAGGTGATCAAGAGATCGTTGTAGATAAACTGATCGTTGCTGTTGGCCGTAAGCCACAGACACAAGGTTTATTAGCTGACGATTCAGGTGTTTCTCTAGATGAGCGTGGCTTCATCTTCGTGAATGAGCAGTGTCAGACCGGAGTACCGGGTGTGTACGCTATTGGTGATTCGGTTCGGGGCCCTATGCTTGCGCATAAAGCTTCAGAAGAAGGCATCATGGTTGCTGATATTGTTGCGGGTCATCATGCGCAAATCAATTACGACGTGATCCCAAGCATCATCTATACTCACCCTGAATTAGCATGGGTTGGTAAAACTGAGCAGGAACTTAAAGCAGAGGGCGTTAAAATCAAAGTGGGTAAATTCCCATTTGCTGCTAACGGTCGTGCGATGGCTGCAAACGATACCGATGGTTTCGTTAAGCTAATTGCCTGCGAAGAGACTGATCGAGTTTTGGGCGTTCATATCGTAGGCGGTATCGCTTCCGAATTGATCGGCCAGGCTGCTATTGCTATGGAATTCTGCTCTAGCGCAGAAGACCTGCAGATGACTGTATTTGCTCACCCAACTGTAAGTGAAGCAATACACGAAGCTGCTTTAGCAGCTGACGGTCACGCTATTCATATGGCGAACCGTAAGAAACGCTAATTTTTTTAGCGTAAACAAGACACGGCTGGCGACTTATCAGTACCAGCCGTTTTGCAAGACTTGTTGTTGATCCAACAGGGCTGTTACAGGGGCGTATTTAGACCTCTGATACAGAAAATCATAAAGTGACAACACAACGGATTAGAGCATGAATCTTCATGAGTACCAGGGTAAACAACTGTTTGCCGAATATGGTCTGCCGGTATCCAAAGGGTACGCTGTAGATACTCCAGAAGCAGCAGCTGAAGCTGCTGAGAAAATTGGCGGTGACAAGTGGGTTGTTAAAACTCAGGTTCACGCTGGCGGTCGCGGTAAGGCTGGCGGTGTTAAGTTGGTTGATTCTCCTGCTGAAGCAGCTGAATTTGCAGCTAACTGGCTTGGTAAAAACCTTGTTACATTCCAGACTGACGCTAATGGTCAGCCTGTATCAAAAATTCTGGTTGAAGACTGTACTGATATCGCTAATGAAATGTACTTGGGTGCGGTTGTAGACCGTTCTACTCGTCGTATCATTTTCATGGCATCCACTGAAGGTGGAGTTGAAATCGAAACAGTTGCAGAAGAGACGCCAGAGAAAATCCTGAAAGCTGAGATCGACCCTCTTACTGGCGCACAGCCATATCAGGGCCGTGAACTTGCATTTAAACTGGGCCTAGAAGGCGACCAGATTAAGCAGTTCGTTAAGATCTTCTTAGGCTTAGCTCAGATGTTCCAAGAGAAAGATCTTGCTTTGTTAGAGATCAACCCTCTTGTTATCACAGATGCTGGCAACCTACATTGCTTAGATGCAAAAGTTGCGATTGATGGAAACGCTGTTTACCGTCATAAAGATCTTCAGGCTATGCATGATCCATCTCAGGAAGATGAGCGCGAAGCTCACGCTGCTGAATGGGATCTAAACTATGTTGCGCTAGATGGCACAATTGGTTGCATGGTTAATGGTGCTGGTCTTGCAATGGGCACGATGGATATCGTTGCGTTGCACGGTGGTTTCCCAGCTAACTTCCTTGACGTTGGTGGTGGTGCTACAAAAGAGCGTGTTACAGAAGCGTTCAAACTAATCCTTGCCGATGAAAAAGTTAAAACAGTATTGGTAAACATCTTTGGCGGTATCGTACGTTGCGATCTAATTGCTGAAGGTATTATCGGTGCAGTTAAAGAAGTTGGTGTAAACGTACCTGTTGTTGTACGTCTGGAAGGTAATAATGCTGACCTAGGTTCTAAGCTTCTAGCTGAATCAGGTCTGGATATCATCGCAGCTACTAGCTTGACTGACGCAGCACAGCAGGCAGTTAACGCAGCGGAGGGTAAATAATGTCCGTTTTGATTAATAAAGACACCAAAGTAATCTGCCAAGGTTTTACTGGTGGTCAGGGTACCTTCCACTCTGAGCAAGCGATTGCATACGGCACGAAAATGGTTGGTGGTGTTACTCCAGGTAAAGGTGGTACGACTCACCTTGGTTTGCCTGTATTCAACACGGTTGCTGAAGCAGTGACAGAGACGGGTGCTGAAGCATCTGTTATCTACGTTCCTGCTCCTTTCTGTAAGGATTCTATCCTTGAAGCAGCAAACGGCGGCATTAAGTTGATCGTATGTATCACTGAGCATATTCCGGTTATGGATATGCTTGAGTGTAAAGTTAAGTGTGACGAATTAGGCGTACGTCTAATTGGCCCTAACTGCCCAGGCGTTATCACTCCAGGCGAATGTAAAATTGGTATCATGCCAGGACACATTCACTTGCCAGGTAAAGTAGGTATCGTTTCCCGCTCTGGTACTCTGACTTATGAAGCAGTTAAGCAGACTACTGATGCTGGTTTCGGTCAATCTACTTGTGTAGGTATTGGTGGTGATCCAATTCCAGGTTCTAACTTCATCGATATTCTGGAAATGTTCCAGAATGATCCACAGACTGAAGCGATTGTAATGATCGGTGAGATCGGTGGTACTGCTGAAGAAGAAGCGGCTGCTTACATCAAAGCAAACGTAACTAAGCCTGTTGTATCTTACATTGCTGGTGTAACTGCACCTGCAGGTAAGCGTATGGGTCATGCTGGCGCTATTATCTCTGGCGGTAAAGGTACTGCTGATGAGAAATTCGCAGCCCTAGAAGATGCTGGTGTTAAAACAGTACGTTCATTAGCTCAAATCGGTGATGCTCTTAAAGAGCTAACTGGTTGGTAATAAATGAGTTGATGTTAGATAAAAGGCAGCTTAGGCTGCCTTTTTTGTTGTCTCAAATATATTTGTTAGCGGTACAGGTTGAAAAAATATATTTTAGATGTGAAGGTGTGACTCTTCACTCTTTGTAACAAGACCTTATTAGAATGAAAAAATTAATCGTTATTGGCGCGGCCAGTGTTGTTGTTTTAGCTATTTTAGGCGGTGGTGGTTTTTTTGGGTATATGCTGTATAGCGAGCTTGGAACCTATAAAAAGGTTGGTTCTCTACAGGAGATGCAGAAGTTCAGCCAAGAGAATTTTGATTTAAAGAAGGAAAATAAAGAGCTTTCACGTGCCATGGCAAAGATCCAGAAGGGGTTTGCTGAATACCGCAGGCAGGAAATGACTCAGGCAGAGCGTCTAACTGAGAGACGTAAGGCAACAGCTGTGGCTTCTTTTATGCCGTTATCAGGTCCTTATGTACTTGCTGCCGTTTCTACTCAAGAGCAGTTAGAGCTATGTGAAGATACTCAACGTCTAATAAAGCTAGAAGCTGAGCTTTTTGACACATCTGACCCTGCAAGTATGATGCAGCAAGAAAAAGTGTGCGGATCTAATTTAGAGCGAAAGCTAATACCATTATTCAAGTATCAGATGTTGCGCGTTAGAGCTAGTATGTCAGGTTCTCTTGGTCATCTCCGTACCGATGCTGATAAAAAATTCGAAAACGCACGCACGCTTCTCGAGAAATGGGGTGTCCCAATTTCTAGAGAGTTAGATGCTTACACGCGGTTTAAATAATCAGTGAGTACCCATATTGAGCAGTAAGATTTTCCGGTCATACTGCTATTATTTTTTATAGCCCTCCTTTCCCTCTCTGTTTTCCAATTTGCTTTTTTTACTTAGTTCTTGTCTATATATTCAATAAACCAGATTCACTGCTACAATTTTCCTATAGTTTCATTGTTCCATTGTAGTTTCTTATATATCCTTGTTTAGATTGGGGTTAATAGATGACTTTAATGGTAGATGTAAGGAGCTTATTGCCTTGAGTAGTGCTAAACCTGTTGAAATGAATGATCTTATATCACGTATGCTTGGTACTTTTTATCGGCGTTCGATGCTGGATGACAAGGCGCTGTTATTAATCACAGCGGGTTGTGAGGAGATAACAGGTTTTACTATAAAGTCCTGGCTGCAAGGCGATGTTACTTTCAAGGATATTATTCTTCCTGAATTTATTGATCATTACCGTGCGGTCGTCTCTGAAGGGTTGTCCTCAAGGCAGCCTTATAGTGTTGAGTATCAGATAGAGCAGCAGGGAGGAAAAATACTCTGGGTCTGGGAGCAGGGACATGGTGTTTTTAAGGGTGAGAAGCTAGTTTCTGTTGAGGGGTATATTACAGACATCGGGGCTCAGAAGGATAAAGAGCTTGGTTTACATCAAGAGCTTCTTGCTAAGCAGCAGCTACTTGAAGAATATAAAGGGGTGGTCGACACGAGCGCTATTGTCTCTAAGACAGATGCTAAGGGTGTGATCACTTATGTTAATGAGCAATTTTGTAGTGTGTCGGGTTATTCTAGTCAAGAGCTGGTAGGTTCCACGCATTCTATTATCAAGCACCCAGATACACCGCTGAGTGTTTTTAAAGAGCTCTGGTCGACTATTTCATCAGGTGGTACATGGAAGGGTACGCTTCGCAATAAAACTAAGCAGGGTGAAGATTACTACGTTAGTTCTGTTATCTCTCCAATCATCGATGCTAAAGGTGCTGTTGTTGAATTTATTTCCGTTCGCTTTGATGTTACAGACCTTATCAAAAAAGAGCAGCAGATTAGGCGTCAGACAACTGATCAGTTAACAGGCCTTCCGAATAGACAGCAGCTGCTAGAGGACCTTGATAAGCTTGAAAGTGGCTCATTAGCTATTGTTAATATTAATGATTTTAAGTTGGTTAATGAGTACTACGGTTTCGAAATTGGCGATCAGTTGCTGCGAGATCTGTCGGCGTTACTTAAAGAATTAAGCGATGAACAACAAGTCGATCTATATCGACTTGCAGGTGATGAGTTCGCTTTTTTTCAGCGGGGCTCCACTCAGGCTTTGCCATTTGAGCAGCTGTGTGATGACGTGATTGATCGAACTGAGAATCATAACCTTAGTGTTATGGGAACCGATTTTGCACTTTCTATCTCTCTGGGTATGGCGACGGGCCCAACTGACAATATTTTGCTTAATGCTGACATTGCATTACATAGCGCTAAAGCTCAGCGCGTATCTATGGTTATCTATGATATTTATTCTCCTTTAAAGCGTCAGATAGATAATAACATTACCTGGTTGAAGCGGATCAGAGAGGCGATTCAAGATGATCGTATAGACGTTTTTGCTCAGCCGATCATTGATGTTAACTCTCCTGGAATAACTCGTTTTGAGTGTTTAATGAGATTGCGAGAGGCTGATGCGTTTTGTTCCCCCTATCTTTTTCTCGAAGCGGCTAAGCATGGTCGTTTATATGGAGACCTCACTCGAATTGTATTCCGCAAAGCCTGCCAGTTTTTTGCTGCTCGAGACGAATGCTTTTCGATCAACATTACAGCCAGTGATATTTTAAATCCCAAAACGAATACTTATATTTTGTCTTGTATCAATAAATACAATGTCGGTGAAAGGCTAACATTTGAGCTAGTTGAGACAGAGGGAATTGAGGATTCAGAGCTTATTACACAGTTTTTTGATCGAGTTAGGGCTTTGGGTTGTCGCTTAGCTATCGATGACTTCGGTACAGGTTATTCTAATTTTGAGTATCTACTAAAGCTGAATATTGATTTTATTAAAATCGATGGTTCCCTCATTCGCTATATCGATCGTGATGCTAATGCTCGAATCGTTGCTGCTACAGTGGTCGACTTTGCCAGGCGTTTAGGTGTTAAAACGGTCGCAGAATTTGTACATAGTGCTGATGTAGAGGCGGAAGCTAGAAAGATCGGTGTTGATTATTTACAAGGTTTTCTTCTTGGTGAACCTGTTCCTTTAGCAAAGCTTTAATCTCTTGGCTTGCTTCTTGCTCTAATTAAACCGAGCGCTAAAAACTGTTCTGTTGTTCTTTTTGATGCGATTGAAGTGCTATTTATGTATTTATCTGTGCATACCCCTAAATGGTGCACTTAAATAGTGCGGCAGTATATGGATGGCATATCACTGAGAGCTAATAGGCGGGTATTTTGGCAATGGATACTGTTGAATTTTTATGAATCCCCATTCGTTGGTATCCGATGAATTTACTGGTATCTTCTTGTCTAGAATTCAGCTGTTGTCGATTATTATTAATGGAGTGTATATATGAGTGTTAAAGTATTTCCTTATTTTCAGCCAATTGTTGAAACCGCTACCGGACGTATTGCAGGTTATGAAGCCTTAGCGCGAATGGAAGACGAAGACGGAAATGTTGTTTCTGCCGGTGGCTTGTTTTCGGATCAGGCAATAGCGGTTAAAGAACGTATCGTCTTGGATCGGGATGTTAGGCTACAGGCGTTAAAGCAGCTAGAGTTGCTTCCTGAAAATACATTCTTAAGTATCAATATTTCCCCTGAATGGCTGAAATATCTTGAGTCGCTAGATAATCTCCCAACACTCGATATGATAAAAGCCTTGGCTGCGGACCCGTCAAAAGTTGTGATAGAGATCACAGAGTTAGATGGCGATATTGATGTCATCCAGCGTTTAACTGAAAAGTATCGGGCGAGTGGGTTTAGGGTGGCTATCGATGACTTTGGGACTGGTTTTTCTCAGTTGGATCGAATCGCCTTGCTTAAGCCAGATATTATTAAGTTAGATATGACACTGTTGAAAAGCGGAGCTAAAGATAGTCGTGGTTCTTCCATGGTTCAGATGCTAGGAGAGTTGGCCTCAAAGCTAGGTAGTAAAGTGCTTTGTGAAGGGGTAGAGACGGAAGATGAATATTATTTAGCATTAAGCTGTAATGCGGTTTATGTTCAGGGTTTTCTTTTTTCCCCGGCAACTGCTGAGATGTTATCACCTGATACAACGGTGGAGAATGTTCAAAATTTATTAGGGCATTATCGTGATAGGGCGGTAGAAGCAACGTCAAGAAGCTATTGGAGAGCAGAGAAGGTCAAGTCTGAGCTTATGTCTCTTCGAGAAGTGCTCAGGGTGGCTGATGCAGAGGATGACTTGCAGCATTTTGTCGCGGCGGATCATTTAATTCGTTTTTATATTTGTGATCGTATGGGTAACCAGATTTCCCCCAATTATGAAAATAGTGATCGTGGCTGGATAAGAGATGAAGGTCATCGAGGTTATAATTGGAGCTGGCGACCGTATTTTTTTGAGTTATTAGGTTCTTCCGATATGGAAAATAGATTGGTTTTTTCCGATCCCTATCAGGATATACATACGGGGCTTCGGGCGCAAACAGCGGTGCTATTTGTGGATGATAGTAGGATATTGCTCGCTGATTTAAGAGATGATCAGCAGGAATCGGATCTCTTTAGTGGGTTTACAGCGATGCCGGCCAGCTGGATCCCTGAAATTACCTAGATGTTACTTTGTTAGTTTTTTAAGTAGCAGTGTATAGGCTTTGTTTTTCTTCTCGATCTGCTTCAACTTGATAATTTGATAGTCTAGCGCCGGGGCAAACCAGATAAAGGTTTGTCTTGGGTTATCTGCGTCTCGTACGCGTTGGACGCGGATTGCATCATAAGTTCCTATTGGGGCTTGGATCTCTTCTTCCCCAGTCACTTTAAATTGATACTCTTTCAGGGTTCCACCATCGGCAACTGAGTAACTGAACTCTTGTTTGCCTTCAGCTAACTCTTGTTGAAGAAGTAGCTGATAGCTGAGTTTGTCTTGAACCCCTGTAGTAATAGCCATCTGCCAAGGCTTGTTTTCAACTTCGTTGGTTACTTGATTATTGGTCCAGTCGAAGCGGATAACCGCAGAGCGTTTTTTACCGAACACGCTTCGTTTAAAGATATAGTGTATTGGAAGTAAGGTTTGCTCGCCCCACGTAAAGTTTGTTTCTTCAAAAATACTGGCGAACATAGAGGTGGCTTTCGATTGAAATTGCCATTCATCTTGAGCTGTTTTTTTGAGTTCTCGAACCGTGTCCCCGCTGATG
This sequence comes from Neptuniibacter victor, assembly GCA_027943745.1. Taxonomy (GTDB): domain Bacteria; phylum Pseudomonadota; class Gammaproteobacteria; order Pseudomonadales; family Balneatricaceae; genus Neptuniibacter; species Neptuniibacter victor. The sequence continues at coordinate 1,713,484 of AP025763.1, forward strand.
GATACAGGACCATCCCAATCTAATTCATAGGATGCAAGGAAAGGTTGGAGGGGGGAGATGTTTTCAGGCGCTGCGTAGAGAGGTGGTGCCCAGAGCAAAAAGGAAGTCAGCGCAATAGTGAATGATCGCGTCATTGTTCCGAGCATCATGATGTCCTCTTATACAGATGAGTCGAGTTGGTAGCCTTCACTAGGGAGAGGCTGGTTATTGATAAGTATGCCCTTAGGCGTCCATTTTAACTTATCTGAACAGATCCATTCGACAGCGAGCGGGTATATTTTATGCTCTACTGCATGAACTTTCTGCTGCAAGCTATCTTCATCATCATCCATATCAATGCTTACTTTACCCTGAACAGCGAGTGGACCACCATCAAGTTCTTCGGTTACGAAGTGTACAGTGCAGCCATGGTAAAGGTCGCCAGCTTCAATGGCACGTTTGTGCGTATGAAGTCCTTTGTATTTGGGTAATAACGATGGATGAATGTTAAGCATTCGTCCTTGGTAATGACGAACAAATTCAGCGGTTAGTATGCGCATGAAGCCAGCGAGTACAATTAAGTCAGGCTGGTAATGATCGATTTTTTCAATCATAGCCTGATCAAAACTTTCTCGATCATCAAACTCTGTGTGTTTTAGAATAAGAGCAGGGATGTTTGCTTTTTGGGCGCGCTCCAAGCCATATGCATCAGCTTTATTGCTGAGAACTGCTGCGATGCGGCCGTTGATTTGGCCGGCATCGATAGCATCCATAATGGCTTGAAGGTTGGAACCACTTCCTGATATCAGGACAACGATTCTTTTACTCATGGGTAGGATTAAGCCTCCATACCCATTAGATCTACCTGTTCCTCACCTTCTGCAGCAGGGGCGATTGAGCCAATAACCCAAGCATCTTCACCGGCCTCAGCAAGTAGTTTCAAGGCTTCCTCTTTTTTCTCGTTTGGTACACAGATAACCATGCCAACGCCGCAGTTGAAGGTACGGTACATTTCAGTCGCTTCAACGTTGCCTTGCTCCTGTAGCCAATTGAAAACGGCTGGAAGCGTCCATGATTGTGTATCAATAACCGCTTTCGCGTTATCTGGTAGAACACGTGGGATGTTCTCTAGTAAACCGCCGCCAGTAATGTGAGAAAGGGCATTTACCTGAGATTCTTTAATAAGTTTAAGTAGCGATTTCACGTAGATGCGCGTCGGAGCCATCAGTGCGTCAGCAAGTGGTTTGCCATCAAGATCTGCCGTTAGTTCCGTGCCGCTAACTTCCAAAATTTTACGAATTAAGGAGTATCCATTCGAATGCGGGCCAGAAGAGGCAAGGCCAATCAGTGCGTCGCCTACTTTGACATTGGTTCCGTCGATGATGTCGTCTTCTTCAACAACACCAGTACAGAAACCTGCTAAGTCATAGTCTTCACCTTCATACATACCAGGCATTTCTGCGGTTTCACCACCAACTAGTGCTGCACCTGCAAGTTCACAACCTTTACCAATACCGGTAACGACATCAGCAGCAGTATCGATGTTTAATTTGCCTGTTGCATAGTAGTCCAAGAAAAGTAGTGGCTCAGCACCGGCAACAATCAAATCATTTACGCACATCGCTACCAGATCAATACCGATCGTATCGTGCTTGCCAAGGTCCATTGCTAAACGCAGTTTAGTACCTACACCATCAGTGCCGGAAACTAAAACAGGTTTGCGATAGCCTTCAGGAATCCGGCATAGAGCACCAAAACCACCTAAGCCGCCCATAACTTCAGGGCGTGTAGTGCTTTTAGCGACACCTTTAATGCGATCAACGAGTGCATTACCAGCGTCGATATCGACACCAGCATCTTTGTAACTTAGAGAGTTGTTGTCAGAACCAGTAGACATGGAGCAGTTAACCTTTCATGTGCAAGGAATATAGGGAAGATAAATATTGCGCGTATTCTACCGTTTCTACAGGTTTAATACACTCAAATCGTTACTCAAAATGAAGAAATTGTCATGAGAAACACTCTAAAAAGGATTTAACGCATGTGTTACAGTTACGCCATCATTCAGTTAGGACTTTTTTGGACGGCGTAATGGACTTAATGCGGATCTTTATATGTACTTTATCTATGCTGATTTCTTCCCTGTCATGTGCAGGTACAGTGGTAAAGCTATATAGCACTGAATTACCCATCACTTCTTTAGCCGAGACACCAAATGATTTACAAGTCACCGAAGGTCTGCGGCAGGTTTTGGTTAAAGTCTCGGGCGATAGAGCGATCGATCAAAAGCCAGCAATACAACAACAGCTTTCGATGCCTAGGCCATACCTTCAGCAGTTTAGTTTCACTTCAGGGGCGGTAGAAAGTGAAAACAGAAATGCGCTCGTCTTAGATTTTAATCGTAACTCTGTTGATCAACTTATACAGTCCACTGGTATTAAACCGCTTGGATCTCAGCGTCCCACACTGCTTATTTGGTTGGCTACGGATGAGAGTACAGGACAAGATTATGCCTCGCTAGATAGTCGGTTTATTCAAAAAATTAGGCAGACCGCTGAGGAAAGAGGGCTTCCACTTCAGTTCCCATTGTTAGACTTGCAAGATCAGGTTGCCTTACCGGTAAGCGATGTTTGGGGATTATTTGAAGATTCGGTTGCTGTTGCGTCTCAGCGCTACAGACCTGATGCGATTTTGGTGGCTAGAGTCGAAGTAAAACCATCAGGTGTGGCTCATCTAGAAGGTGTGCTGATGCATGAAGCCAATTCCGAGCGATTATCAAAATCAGGCCAAACAGACATACTACTTGTAGAGGCAATGAATCAGGCAGCTGATCAGTTATTTATGCCAGTGGTAAGTCATGAGCTGAGTTATTTTCAAACGGGTGTTGCGGTTAAAGTTAACAATATAAATAGCTTATCTGATTATATTAATCTAACTGAAATGTTAACGGCCCTACCTATCGTAAATAATGCACAACCTGAGTGGGTAAGAGGATCCGAGGTGACTATTCGTTTGCAGTTAGATGGAGATGAGCTGCAGTTAATGAAGGCACTTGGGATTGAAGAACGATTACAGGCAATGGATCAGCAACTTGATTCTGATGGCTTGAAAACATTCAGCTACCGTTGGCAGGGATAGAATAATGACTGAATCACAACGCTGGTTTTTCCTGATAGTTGTTATGGCTGTGGCAGGTATCGTTTACCTATTAGCGCCTATTTTATCGCCCTTTTTAGTTGGCGCTTTATTAGCCTATTTGTCAGACCCTATTGCCGATCGTCTAGAGAAAGCGGGTTTGTCTCGGACATTATCCGTAGTGATTGTTTTTATTGTTATGACGGCGCTAGTCGCTGTGCTGTTTCTAATCTTTATTCCGAAAGTAGGGTATCAAATACAAACCCTTTTAGAACGTTTACCACAAGCACTGACGTTGTTTGAAGAACAAATCTTTCCTTGGTTTCTAACAACGTTCAGTGTTGATGCCTCTCTTTTTGATTTTGCGAATATTAAAAAATTACTGGTTGGTGATTTAGAGAAAACTAGCGATATCATGGCTCAGTTGTTAGGGGGTATAACTAAATCAGGCCTTGCCATTGCTGCTTGGGTGGCGAATCTTGTTTTGATTCCGGTTGTGACCTTTTACTTGTTGCGTGACTGGGATGTGATGGTCGATAAAATAAAGCATCTATTACCCCGTAATCTAGAGCCTAAAGTGTCGCTTTGGGCATCCGAGTGTGATGAAGTGTTAGGGGCCTTTATGAAAGGGCAACTGCTGGTGATGTTTGCGCTTGGTGTTGTATATGCATCAGGATTATGGATCGTAGGGCTTGATCTAGCGCTGTTGGTTGGTATGATCGCGGGGCTTGCTAGTATTGTTCCCTATATGGGCTTTATCATAGGTATCGCTGTTGCTGGGGTTGCTGCTTTCATGCAGTTTCAAGACCCAATGGTGTTAGGCTATGTTGGTGCTGTGTTTATTGTGGGGCAGTTACTGGAAGGGATGTTATTAACACCTCTTTTGGTCGGTGACCGAATAGGTTTACACCCAGTGGCAGTAATTTTTGCTATTATGGCAGGCGGTCAGCTTTTTGGTTTTGTAGGGGTGTTACTCGCATTACCGGTAGCGGCTGTAGTTATGGTGCTGTTGCGACATTTGAATGAAGGTTATAAAAGTAGCTCTCTCTATGCAACAGAACACCCGAATGACCTTGAACAATCCGAATCTGTAGTAAATGACAACTGATCATCCATTTCAAATTCCTCTCTCAGTCGGACTAAGAGATGACGCTCGCTTTGAGAACTTTTATTCTCAAGGTAACGAGCTGCTCTGCGCAAGCTTGAAAGCTGCTGCGCGGTCTGAGGGCGAACAATTTCTCTATATTTGGGGAGGCCTTGGTGTAGGTAGAACGCATCTACTTCAGGCCGTATGCCATGAAGCAGATCCTGTCGGTCGTACTGCTGCTTATTTACCTTTGGACGAATTAAAGCACATGGGTGGGGGGATTCTAGAAGGGATGGAATACCTTGATCTTGTTTGCCTTGATTGCATCGATTCTGTCGTTGCGGATAAAAAATGGGAAGAAGCACTTTTCCATTTCTTTAACCGTATTCGTGAACAAGGGAATACGTTAATCATTGCTGCATCTGCAGCGCCGAGGTATTTGGGTATTAACCTTCCAGACCTCGCGTCTCGTCTAAGCTGGGGGATGATTTTTCAGGTCCAGCCGTTGGATGATGATACTAAGTTAAAAGCAATACAGATGCGGGCGAGTGCTCGTGGCCTCGAATTTTCTGATGAGGTAGCGAGATACTTATTGCATCATGCTAGTCGAAATATGAATGATCTAACATTCTTGTTGGACACATTAGATCAAGCCTCACTGAGCGCCAAACGTAAAGTTACCATTCCTTTCATTAAAGAGGTTACAGGGCTATAGATTGCAAAATCGATAGTTTGTGCTGTTAATCTCTTTCGAACCTACTAACTCTTCATATATTTGTCATCATTTATTGCACCTGCGTAATGCACAATAGGGATGATTATTTAATGAGGTCTTCTTGGGGGGGGTATGGCAAAGAATCATCTGTCTGAAAAGTTACAGCAGAAAATTGAAAAAGAAGGCGTTTTGGTAAAAGAGAACGGTGTTCGCTTTACGGCAACTCATATAAACCGTAAAGGTAAGGTCTTGGGCCGAGAGTGGTATAAAGGTTTTATTGCTGTAACCGATAAGCGTTTAGTCTTAGTCGCCGATGGGGTAAAGTTTCTTAACCTTAAGGCAGGGGACGAGCGCTTTTCTGCCGCTAAGTTTATTGAGGATAATGTTGCTTGTTTAGAGGTCAAGTTCTGTAAAGAGGTCGATAGTCCTCGAAGCTTAGTTTTCCATATCTATACAGGTAAAGTTAATAAGATCATAAAACGTATTGACGCTCTGTCATAACGTTGATGCTAAGGCGGAGTTATACTCTGCCTTAGGTATTCCCTCCTAGTGCGCTTCATTACACGTTCATCTTGAATTATCGGGCCAACTGACGCATTATCTCGCTTTTTATGGGGCATCCCTGTGTACGAGATAATTGATCAAAACGATAACTTTGTGGTGATTAATAAATTTCAAAACGTCAGTGTACATAAAGATCAAAATGATACTGGCCTGACGATGCAGCTGCAGGACGACCTTACCCTATCTAAGATCTTTTTAGTTCATAGGCTAGATAAGATCACATCAGGTCTAATGATCTTTGCCAAAAATGTTGAGACAGCTTCTGAATTTGGTAAGAAATTTAGCGATCGTCAAATCAGTAAGTATTATTTAGCGGTGAGTGATAAAAAGCCACGTAGAAAGCAGGGCGCTATCATTGGGGATATGGCGAAAGCACGACGAGGGGGCTGGAAGCTTCTTCCAAGTAAAGACGATCCTGCGATTACCCAGTTTTTTAGTACGTCGCTTAAGCCTGGTTTCCGCCTATTTATTATCAAACCTACAACGGGTAAAACACATCAGATAAGAGTCGCATTGAAAAGCGAAGGGGCACCGATTTATGGTGATCAGCTATACGGTGGAACTGAAGCAGATAGAGTCTATCTACATGCCTATCAGTTATGTTTTGAATATGATGGTAAAAAATACGAGTACAAGTGTTTGCCTAAAGAGGGAGCCTTGTTAGATCAAGATGCTCTTCGCGTAATTAATGATTTTTGTTCTCAACCACATGTGTTGAGCTGGCCTAATTTAAAGAAAGGTAAATAGAGATGACTGAGAGTGAACGGATAGCGCGTGATTTTAACCTTAGGGATGAAGAAGAAAAGAAAGCGTTTTTAGAGGAAACTTGGTGTGATCACTGCCAAGAGGTCAATCTAGGGATGGTTGAGCCTGTAGAGTATGAACAAAATGACATTATTTTTATCGAAGGTAAGTGCGCTAAGTGTAGCAATGTTATCTTAACGGAAATTACTGAAGACGAATTTTAATATATTGACCTTATAGCGGAGATTTCTCTTTGTCAGTTGAGTTCGAAAACCGATTTGGTGGCACGCGTCGTTTATATGGCAACGATGTGGTGAGTATGTTCAATCAATCACATATCTGTGTTATTGGTATTGGTGGAGTTGGATCTTGGGTTGCTGAAGCTTTAGCTCGGACAGCGGTAGGAACGATTACGCTGATCGATTTAGATGATATTTGTATTACCAATACAAATCGGCAGATTCATGCGGTAGAGGGCAATGTTGGACGCTCTAAAGTAGAGGCAATGGCCGAACGTATCCAACTTATTAACCCTGAGTGCATTGTAAATGAAATAGATGATTTCATTACGCGCGAGAATATCCCCGAATTGATTACGGATCAATTTGATTATGTTATCGATGCTATAGATAGCGTTAAAGAGAAGGCGGCCTTAATTTCTCATTGTAATTATCGGAAAATACCAATCATTACCGTAGGCGGGGCTGGTGGACAGAAGGATCCTACTAAGATTGATATATGTGATCTTTCTAAGACAAATCATGATCCTTTGGCTGCTAAAGTTCGTTCTTATCTACGTCGTCATTATCAATTCAGCAAAAGTGGGCGACGTTTTTCGGTTGATTGTGTGTATTCAACAGAGCAGCTGGTTTACCCGCAACCAGATGGAAGCGTGTGTGCTCAAAAAAGTATCGTTGACGGTAATACACGGTTAGATTGCGCTGGTGGTTTCGGTGCTTCTACTTGTGTGACGGCGAGTTTTGGCTTTGCGGCTGTTGCACGTGTCCTAGATAAAATGAAGACCCGGTGGGAGCGTCAACAAAAGAGGGCCTAGTCCTCTGATTGAAGCGATACCTCATGTGTAAATGTTGCTTCAATGGCGTCATTTAGCTTGCGCATGAAATGGGGATGCTTCTTTAGGTAGTCTTTTGATATGTAAATACCAAATGGTTTTTCTTTCTCTACGACTTGAACAAAGCGAGTAGGATCAATCCCTTGTTCTTTGCTGCTTTCAAAAAACACGAGTTCAGCAAGGAAAACCACGCGAATTCTTTTTTTATCCAAAAGCATAGGTAACGCTTTAGTGTCACTTGGCGAGTAAGATACCTTATAGTTATTTTTTTCTAGCCATTTATGCGTGTTTGTATTTAGGTAGGTCGCAATTTCTGCTTTCTTTTTAAAAGAGGGTTGAGAGGGATGGAGTTTACTGTTTTCAGGCAGAAACCAAGACCAGCGATTAATCATGATAGTTTTAGAAAACTCGGCTATATCATTTCGCTCTTCATTTTCGGAAGCAAGAAACAGCCCCTCTGCACGCCCTTTCCTTAATTCGTCTACAGCGCGACCGTAATTAGGAGCCAGAGATAAACGATATTCAATATCCAAATGAGAGAAAATCTTTTTGATTTTCTCCACCCCAATTCCTCTGAACTCACCATTTTGATAGTAGGTATAAGGTTTAAAATCGGGAACGATCAGCTTGATGCGTTCATCCGCAAACGAGTGGTGAGATATGAGTAATAGACAGAGTAAAGAATATTGGAAGAGACTACGTAACACGTTGATATTCCGCATAAACCATATGATTAATACCAGTATAGATCGTTTTTGAATTAAATAATAAAAAAGCCGACATTTCTGCCGGCAAAAGAAACACGTTTGCAAGATGAAAACAAACGTAGTGCTGTGGTGAGCTTTTAACTACCAAGGTGAATTATTGGTCTTTATGCGATTTTTTGGTTACTTCTTCATACCAAAGGTCGTGATGTTGCTTTGCCCAAGTTTCATCGACATAACCCGTTTTCATGCCTTCTAGTGCGCCTTCGGTGCCTAATGTACCTATGTAAATGTGACCAAATGAAGCGGCTATTAATAACAATGAGCCCGCTGCGTGGAGTAGATTGGAAATTTGCATCGTTTCACGCAACTGACCAAAATTTTGGAAATCCATCACTAAGCCACTGATACAGACAATTAAGCCTACGATCGTTAAAAGCCAAAACCAAAGTTTTTCACCCCCATTCATATAGCCGGCACTCGGGTGAGCATTACCGATGATCCCGCCTCCTTTTAGGAACCAGATGAGGTCTGTTCGATTAAACATGTTGTGTTTAATCCAGCGTAAAATCATAAACAGAAGGCCCAATACGAACAGTGGCCCTAAATAATTATGCGCAAGTTTGCATAGCAGCATGTAATCAGCCCACATAGAGTTGCCGAGTAAGTTTTTGAGGACAAACTTGCCATAAAGAAGACTGAGGCCAGAGATGGCTAAAATGATAAATAGCACAGCCACGGTCCAATGATTTGCTCTATCTAAGCGTTTCCAGCGCTCTATCAGTTGACCCGATCGCGGTTGCTCAAGTTTCTTCTGACCGACCAGTAAGTAGAAAATAGCTAAGATTGCCAGCGTGCCACCGATAGCAAATATCCCAGCAGGTGTGATCCATTGATTGCGCCAGTGACGCCACTCTTCACCGGCGACATTGATTAACTGACCTGACTCAGAACCCTTATCTTGTGTTCGGCCTTCACTACCTTGCTTCACTACTTGCCAGTAGTCAGCACCTGCAAATCCAGCAACTTTCGCGTCCGAAGGTGTTGAATAGGCAGTATTTGAGAGCAATAGTGTTATCAAAAGCACCAGAATAGATGGCATTTTAATGCGGAGCATAATATCCCCTCGATGTAGAGTTACCGGAAGCAGCGCTACCGGTAACGTGTTCGGTTTATCAAGCTTTCTGCTGGGTTGCATCATAAGCAAGGTCTTCTTCTGACATCGACCATGCTCCGTCGTTATGACCACGATAGATCACTCGTTCACGGAAAATATCAGAAACTTCATTTGCATCACCCGCAAGAAGGGCTTTGGTTGAACACATCTCCGCACACATCGGTAATTTCCCTTCAGCTATTCGGTTTGCACCGTATTTAGCTTTTTCCTCAGGGCTATTGTCCTCTTCAGGGCCGCCTGCACAGAAGGTACACTTGTCCATTTTCCCGCGCTCACCAAAGGCAGCATCACTCGGGAACTGTGGTGCACCAAATGGGCAGGCATATAAACAATAGCCACAGCCAATACACAGGTCTTTATTATGTAGAACGATGCCATCATCTGTTTGATAGAAACAATCAGTAGGGCAGACCGCCATACAAGGTGCATCTGAACAATGCATGCACGCAACAGAAATCGATGTTTCGCCTGGCTCGCCATCGTTGATGGTAACAACGCGCCGACGGTTTACACCCCATTCAACTTCATTTTCATTTTTACACGCAGTGACACAGCCGTTGCATTCTATGCAGCGCTTAGAATCACAGAGAAATTTCATTCTAGCCATAGTCTGTTACTCCTTAAGCCGTTGCTTTTTGAATGCGACACAGGGTTACTTTTGTTTCCTGCATCTGAGTGACTGGGTCGTAACCATATGTAGTGGCCGTGTTAGCGGCTTCACCTACCACATACGGCGCTGCACCTGTTGGGTATTTGTCGGTTAAGTCTTTACCTTGGAACATTCCGCCGAAGTGGAAAGGCATAAAGACCACACCTTCATCAACGCGGCGAGTGACTAGCGCCTTAACGCGCACCTTGCCTCCCTCAGCACCTTCAAGCCAAACCTCTTCACCATCTTTAAACCCTAAGTTGTTGGCATCGATAGGGTTAACTTCAACAAACATCTCTTGCTGTAATTCTGCTAACCAAGGGTTGGAGCGTGTTTCTTCACCACCACCTTCATATTCAACCAGACGTCCAGACGTTAGTATGATGGGGTACTCTTTGGAAAGGTCTTTGTCTTGAATCGATTTGTACATGGTTGGAAGACGGTACATCGACTCCGAGTCATTCCACGTTGGGTATTTGCTCACTAAATCGCGGCGCGGCGTATAAAGAGGCTCTCTGTGAAGTGGTACTTTATCGGGGAATGTCCATACCACGGCACGGGCTTTTGCATTACCAAATGGGGCGCAGCCGTGTGCAATTGCAACGCGTTGGATTCCGCCGGATAGATCGGTTTTCCAGTTTTTGCCTTCGGCCATCTGCTTCTCTTCAGCGGTGAGATCGTTCCACCAGCCTAGTTTCTTCAGAAGCTTTTCGCTGAATTCAGGGTAACCATCTTTTATATCGGAATCTTTCGAAAATGAGCCTTCAGCCAGCAAATTCACGCCATCTCGTTCAACACCGAATCTTGCACGGAATGTGAGTCCACCTTCAGCTACAGATTTGCTTGTATCGTAAAGAATAGGGGTGCCGGGATGGCCTTGCTCTGCAGTTCCCCAGCACGGCCATGGCATGCCGTAATAGTCACCAGATGCAGGACCACCTTCACCTTTAAGAGTGTCATAATCAAAGGTGTGCCAGTTTTTCTGGTGTAATTTAAGGCGCTCAGGGCTTTGACCTGTGTAGCCTATAGTCCACATCCCTTTGTTAATTTCTCGGGTGATATCTTCAACAACAGGTTGGTTGTTTTTGATTTCAATATTCTTAAATAACTGCTTGTCGAAGCCCAATTTTTTCGAGAACAGATACATGATCTCGTGGTCAGGCTTAGACTCGAATAGAGGTTCGATTACTTGATCACGCCACTGGATAGAGCGGTTTGATGCAGTTACTGAACCGTAAGTTTCGAACTGTGTACATGCAGGAATTAGATATACGCCATCTTTACGATCGGACATAACGGCTGCATGTGTTGGATATGGATCTACGATAACAAGCGTATCAAGTTTCTCGATCGCTTTTTTCATTTCAGGTCCACGGGTCTGAGAGTTTACCGCGTGTCCCCAACACACCATCACACGTAGGTTATCTTGTTGGTCGATCAGTTTTTTATCTTCAAGGATCCCATCTATCCAGCGAGAAACCGGGATGCCTTTGTTGTTAATAGGCTTAAGCTTGCGATATACCGTTTGGTCGAAACGATTTTGAATCCAATTTAAGTCGACATCCCAGACTTTTGACCAGTGCTTCCATGCGCCATCGGAAAGTCCGTAATAGCCTGGTAATGTATGAGACAGAATACCTAGGTCAGTAGCGCCTTGAACATTATCATGGCCACGGAATATGTTTGTTCCGCCACCAGAGGTACCCATATTCCCTAAGGCAAGCATAAGAATACAGTAGGCTCGAGTATTGTTGTTACCTGTCGTATGTTGGGTGCCTCCCATGCACCAGATTACGGTGCCTGGTCTGTTTTCGGCGAGTTCTTTGGCAGCACGGCGCATTTGTGACTCTTTAACACCGGTAACGCTTTCTACTTCTGCAGGAGGCCAATTTTTAACTTCTTTTCTGACCTCATCCATTCCGTAAACGCGTTGCTGGATAAACTGCTTATCTTCCCAGCCATTTTCAAAAATATGCCACAGTAAGCCCCAAATGAAAGCTACGTCAGAGCCTGGACGTATACGAACATACTCATCAGCATGAGCAGCTGTTCGTGTGAAACGCGGGTCAACACAGATGATATGAGCCTTATTTCTCTCTTTAGCACGGAATATATGCTGTAACGAAACAGGATGTGCTTCAGCGGGGTTAGACCCAATCAAGATAATAGATTTAGCGAAATGGATATCATTGAATGAGTTTGTCATTGCGCCGTAGCCCCAGGTATTGGCTACACCCGCTACGGTCGTTGAATGGCAGATACGTGCTTGGTGATCGACGTTATTCGTACCCCACATCGCCGCGTATTTTCGGAAAAGGTAAGCTTGCTCATTACTGAATTTGGCTGATCCTAGCCAATAGACGGAATCTGGTCCCGATTCTTTACGGACCTGAAGCATCTTGTCACCAACTTCATTGATAGCTTGTTCCCAGGAAAGTTTCTTCCATTTACCGTCAACCAATTTCATTGGATATTTTAAGCGTCTATCACCATGACCATGTTCGCGTAGGGCTGCGCCTTTTGCGCAATGACCCCCTGCGTTGAAGGGGTGATCAAAAGCAGGCTCCTGACCGGTCCAAACGCCATTTTGTACCTCTGCATAGACACCACAGCCAACGGAGCAATGCGAACAGATAGTCCTTTTAATATCAGTAGGGGCGTTTGATGAAGTAGAAGCCGCTTCAGCTTGTTTCATCATACCGGGTGACATGATGCCCACTGCCGCAACGCCTCCGGCCGCTACACCTGAATTTTTTAGAAAGCGGCGTCGGCTTAGGCCTAAGCCACTTGCCTGTGATGGAGCCGCTGGGGTATCCGATTTTTTAGTTAATCTCATTTCCTCACCTCTTGCGGCTATCAGTTACGTAATGTTTCGTAAAAGCTACGAACATGTTTGGTTTCTGTGTAACCTGAACCTTCTTGTTTCTCACCAGATTCAGCTGTCGTTACTTCCGCTTTAACTGTGCCTGCTACTGCCACTGCGCCCGCTGCAGTACTTGCGAGCCCTAGTTTTTTTAAAAAACTACGGCGGCCTGTATTAGGCTTTTCTTGCTGGCTCATATATCTTCTCCGCATCAACGTAGATAGACCAGGTAGGAATTTGAGGTTCTTACATCGGTCATTTGCCCTGTTATTATTGTTGTCCGCCCTCACGTGCGGCAGGAGATAGCTGCAGGAACCAGTTATCTTCCTGTTGCATAAATGCTTGGCCAAGTAGCCCTGTTGCTGTGTAAAACACAGCATGTTCGGCATTTTGCAAATCGGTAAAAAATTTTGTTGTCCAACTTTGGATATGTCTCTGCCAAAATTGGTGCTGGATCTCATAGCTTCGACCACTGCTAATCAGCATGCTCATGACTTCGCAAAGCGCAGCGATATGATCTTCAGGTTCTTTAATGTCGGTTTGGCGTTCGAACCCTAAAAGACTTAATTCATCGCGCAGAATAGCTAAGGGTTTCTCCATCAGGGAACCGGTCAAATACCAGCAAGCGAAAGGCATAAGCTCGCCTCTACCTACTCCGATGAAAAGCTGATGATATTCATCGTCGCGCTGTTGAGCGTTGCTGTGTTTCGCTGATAAAGCCAACGCACTCCAAGCACGAGCCATTGGGGTATCAATATCTTGGTCTGGCACCAAATCTTTCATCCAAGCAATTAATTCTTCACTAGGTGCTTGTCGTAACAAGGTCGCAAGTAGCGCATAAATATCTGCTCGTAATGCATCTGTTTCTTGCAAAGCCGGGGCCGAAGTAATCATGTTCATGTTTGTAGCCCCTTATAGTTCCAATTGTTTTTCAGGATGGGTGCTTAGATCGGTGAATATGTCGTTGACTCGACAGTCTTCGCACATCTTCAAGCGATTAATGGCGGGTCCCTGAAAATAAGGGTGACCACTGAGCTTATCGAGCATCTTATCGATGGTGCTTTTAGGTGCGAATGGCTTACTACAACTGATACATTCAAATGCAGCTTCGCTATGTATTTCGATAGAGGTGTTCCGTAGCCCCGTGGTTGTCAGGCGCGGAATGAGACTGATCGCTTCTTCAGGGCATGCTGTTTCGCATAGGCCACATTGAACACAACTTTGTTCTCTAAAATTAAGTGCCGGCTTTTCCCCACCATCGGTCAGAGATTGAGTGGGACAAACGGCCACACAGGACATACACAACGTGCAGCTAGTGTTATTGATGGCGACTTGACCGAAAGGAGAACCCGCCGGCAGGGCGAGGTGATCGTTTATAGGTGCGACTGCTTGCTTTACTAGGTGGTCAAAAGCAGTGAAGAACGTCTCGCGTTTATTTGTGCTGTTGATCAAACCAATAGGTTCGATACTTTGGACGTCTTTATTATGTTCAGCTGTTGTTTTGTTTGGGGGGGCAGATATGAGCTCAATTTGATTGGCTTTATACCCCAGACCCAGCAAAATCTCTTGGCTTATAGTGACTTCTTTCTTGAGTAGATTGCTAACTTGAGTCGGCAGTTCTTGAGTGATTAAAAGCTGTACCTGAAGTGCGCCAGAGGCAAGACAAGAGAACCAAGTTTCTTGCCCCGCGGCTGCAACTTCTTCGAGCTGAATAGGGATCACATTGCCGGGAAGTGAATCAGAGCATTGTTGTAACAGCTGGAGGCCTTGCTCCTGATCATGAAAAAGAATGACAGGGTTTTGACCACCGTTATCTCTATAGGCTGAGAGCAGTTGCTGAATGTAGTTATGCATTCGAACAGGCTGAGGCAAGGCGTAACTAATAGCGCCAGTTGGGCAGGCTGTGGCACATCCTCCTGCACCGTGACAGAGGTGTGGGTTGATATCTATTAACCCTTTGCTGCTACTGATAGCGTCCGCTGGACAAACCTCTAAGCATCGAGTGCAGCCTGTCTGGCCTCGATTGCTGTGTGCGCATATATCATTATTGATTTGAAAATATCGTGGTTTTTCAAATTCGCCGATATATTGCGGTAGCTCTGATAAAACAGACGCTAGACGGCTGTCGTTAGAACCCACATGAAAATAGCCTGTCGGCGATAACTCAGATACAAACAGACTCTCTTTGCCTAGATTTAAGATAAGGTCAAAATGAACTCTGTTTTGAGAGATTTTTGCAAAGTTTTCAACCTGATGATCTTGTTTTATTGTTACTTGAAACTGACCAAGAAACCCTTTTACGGAATCAATTTTGGCTTTGTAAATAGGTAGTTCATTAGCAGAATCTAAAGCGTTTCTTAAATGTTTATCAGAACAATTTGATACGGCTTCGGTGACGAGCAACGTAACAGAGGCCATCTGCTCTAGTTGAGCCGCAGCTAACCGAATCATGTCTTCAGAGCCTAAAATTAGCAGATGTCCGTAGGTACTATACGAGACCGTTGGAGGTGCTAGATTATGCGGAAGCATCACTTTTTTGTGTGCTTCTTTTAAAGCCTGTAAATTTATATTGTGCTCATTTGTCATTCTCTACCTCACCTTACTGAAAGTGCTGTTGCAATCTAACGCTGCTTCTAATCACTTTGCAGTACCAGCCACGCTCTTGCGATTGGGCTGTCATTTAAAGTTATATAAAGCAAAGCAAGAACCAATAAACCGAGGAGTTAACTCTTTTTAATACTGCCTAGATCGGTTGTTTTGTGGCTTGCTTTGCGGATTAGGGACATTTTGTCCTTTGGTCGATTAGTTGTGTGTCATATGGATACTTAGGGGCGAGCCCCTCTGGTGGCATAGGACCCAATAACTGTTTGTTTATTCGGGGAAATGTATCTCAAGGGCGTAAGCTATCCCTCGAGGTCAGCATCACCTAGATCATCGTAGTCTTCTTGTTCATCGTGTTTGATTTCTATCTGCGTGGTTTCTAGGCTCGCGTCAGCAGTGGTTGGCTCTGTTTCTTCAGTGTTCGCGCAAGGTGTAGCAATTTGGGAACCCTGAGATGATAGTTTCCCCGTGTTTGTTGCTTCAGCATCTTGTTCTTCGTTAATCCAGCTGCGTAGTTTATCGACGACGGCTTTGGTCAATTCAGGCATTTTGCTAAAGTCTTCGTCGTAATCGTTTAGACCGTCACGAATATTGAATTCAGGTAGGAGAAATAGTTTACGCAGCGCTAGCTTCCTTAATTCTTCGCTGACGCCAGGCGAAAAAAATTGATGAAAGTCTGAGTCATGGTGCAGTGATTCTATCGAGGGCATATCGTCGTCTGTTAGCGGGGGGTGGGCATGATCAGTCTCTGATGATATGGGTTGATTGATGCTTTCTTGTTCAGGAGATAGCTGAGGTTCTTGTTTGAGGAATGGCTGAGGCTGTTGTTCAGAGAGTAGCTGAGGCTCTTGCTGTGCCTTTTCCTGTTTAGAGATGTCTTGTTGCTCTGTTTTACGTTGAGACCAACGGTTGTAGAACGAGGTACTATCTTTCACTGCTACGCCCCTTTCCTTTTTTCTTCTTTTTCCCTTCATCGATTAGCTCACCATGGATACCAAGGTAAGTATCAATCCAGCATTGCAAAGCAGGCGGCATGGGATATTCAAGAAGTTGATGTTCTCCATCCATAAAAGAAGCTGCATCATCTTGGCTTGCCGTTATATGAGCAGGTACAACGCCGCCGTCTACATCATCTTGATGGCAGAGTATGAATAGGAAGGGGGCCGTAGAATTTAGGTTAAAGCGATAGGCCGTTCGTTCATCTTTATGCAGATCTAAACAGAGATTAAAGTAGCCGCTTTCTTTTGTTTGATGGGGCAATAAATCAGCTACTTGCCAGCGTTCACTCTCCCAGCCATTCATTATGATATTTTCTCTGGATAAGCGTATCTGTAATGGCCAGCTACTATCGGTCCTTAGTTCGCTCATGTAGGGCTAATCCTATGTAGTGCATGTGGGGTGGCTGAAAATACAACAGCGACTTTGTTGTAAATTGGTTGATGCATGACAGCCACTAGATATGAATCTTTAAGTTTCATATAGCAAAGCTTGGGCCAGCCTAGGCTTTACAGGGGATATGTCGTTGAGGGACACCTTGTTTAAGGCAAAAAGGGGCAGTATTAATATCTATTGGGACATTTTGTCCTAGATGGGTGGGATTAGGTTGGTTAGCGTTTATCTGAATTGCTCTGAAACCGCGATATCTATTAGGTAGTCAATGTGGGAACAGAATTTGCTAACTAACGTGTAAATTATGCTTTTAATTGATGGTTACCCCCATGACAACAAGCTCATCCCACATTACGTTGAGTCACTCATCCGCTGAATTAACTGAATCCGTTGAAGTGCTTGATGAGTATGGTCTGCCACGTCAGGTTCATATCGCCTGTGAAAGGCCATTAACGATCTACCTCAATAAGCGTGAGATTGTGACGCTGATGACCCTCGGTAGTGATCCGGAAGCGCTTGTGCTTGGTTATTTACGAAACCAAGGCTTTATAACAACACTTGAGTCGATCAATGCTATTCAAGTTGACTGGGATGTTGAGGCTGCTGCTGTCGTAACAAATGAGGAGCCAGAGGGTATAGAAGAAAAGCTTCAGCAGAGAACTGTCACTACGGGATGTGGACAAGGGACGATGTTCGGTAAATTAATGGATAAAATTTCTGAAGTTAGATTGCCTAAAGTCTCCCTTAGACAGAGTACGGTTTACGCACTACTGCATAACTTAAATCAATATAATGAAACCTATAAAAATGCAGGTGCCGTCCATGGGTGTGCGATCTGTAAAGGTGAAAGCGTTGTTGCCTTTGTCGAAGATGTCGGGCGTCACAATGCTGTTGATACGTTAGCTGGGAGGATGTGGTTAGATCAGATAGATGAATCAGAGAAGATGTTTTATACCACCGGCAGATTAACATCAGAGATGGTGATTAAAGTTGCCCAGATGGGAATCCCTGTTGTTTTATCTAGGTCTGGCGTAACGCAGATGGGACTCGAACTGGCGAGAGCGCTAGGTATTACAATGCTTGCTAGGGCAAAGGGGAAGCATTTTCTGCAATTCAGTGGCGAATCTTCGTTAATTCTAGATGCGATACCTGAACCCAAGGCGAGGTCTGGTCGTAAGCGTGGGGGAGGGAGTCTATGAGTGAGATTACACAAGCATTTTTAAATGTACGGCAGTTGTCTGAATATCTTCATTTGAATGAAAAAAAGGTATACGCAATGGCTGCCGAAGGGGAGATCCCTGCTACAAAGCTAACAGGAAAGTGGTTATTTCCTAAGTCGCTGGTGGATCGTTGGTTATTAGAAAGCTGCCATAGTGGGATAATGGCTGATCGTCTCTTGCTGACAGGCAGTGATGATCCGTTATTACAGGCTGTTGTTAATCGTCTAACACAAACGTTACGTACCCAAGCGCTTTTTAGCTATAGCGTGACAGGAACAAAGTTAGGGTTAGAGCTTTTAGCGCAGGGACATGCAGATGCCTGTACTATCCATTGGGGGAGGGCTGAGGAGAGCGAAGTGCGGCACCCCGCATTACTACAGCAATATGCCCAATCCAAGCATTGGATCTTAGTCCACCTTTTTTGCCGTAGCCAAGGTTTTATTGTTCGTAATGAAGATTTAGCGTTTTTAACGCCGTCTGATCAGTCGTTAAAGTGCAGTACGCGCTGGGTAATCAGGCAGGATGGCGCAGGATCTCAGCGTTTTCTTAATGAATGGTTGGCGGGAGAAGCCTTTCCACTGGCCAGTTTAACCGTTACCAGTACAGCTTATTCTGAGCGTGAAGTCGCCTCCCTCATTGCTAAAGGTGAGGCGGACATAGGACCAGGTACACTGAGTGCGGCGAAAGAGTTCGGTTTGGGTTTTATTCCCGTATGTAGTGAAAGCTTTGATTTAGTCGTACCACGAAACGTTTATTTTCGACGCCTTTTACAGCAGCTGTTTGAATTTTTTCAAAGTGATGAAGGGATTGAGCTTGCACAGCGCTTACAGGGGTATGATTTGAGCCGTTGTGGGAGGATGGTGTGGAGCGCAGATCCAGGTTAGGGGAGTCATGAGATACCTTCTTTGTTTTTGACTGAAGATCTGCGATTGGTTCGATCCGCTTCAGCTAACCCATCAATGATCTTTTCAAGGCTACCATCACCTGAAACTACTGCATTTTCGAGTAGATAAACGCTAAATGTCGTACCTTTATTTTCTTCTGAACTGACCTTTATATCACCTCCGTGGCGGCGGATTATTCCATAACTAACCGATAAGCCTAAACCAGTGCCGCTCTCTTTTGTGGTGAAGAATGGATCAAAAATTTGTTTTAAATTTTCTTTGCTGATCCCTTTTCCTTGATCGGTTGTATGAATTATTGCGCCTTTAATTTGGCCGTTACAAATCCAATCTTCAGTGGTTAATTGTATTGAGCCTTGACCTTCGATTGCATGCGAAGCATTTAGGATAAGGTTAACAATAACTTGTTGAACTTGTTGGTAATTTACCTCTACAAAGCAGTCTGCCTTGTAATTCTTGATGACGTTGACGTGTTGTTTTTCCAGTGCATGAGAAACGAGGAGTAGCGTATCGTCAATGATGGTATTAACTGAACAATGCTCATAGTTGTCGACGTAGTGACCGGGACGGCTATATTGCAGTAAGTTATTGATAAGAGATCGAATTCGGTAAACCTGCTGAATCACCATATCGACTTCTTCTTTTACTGGTGCTGCATGATCGCCTAATTCAGCGACGAGAAGGTCAATGTTGCCAAGAATAACGGCCGCCGGGTTATTAATTTCATGAGCTATTCCGGCAGTCAATTCACCAAGGACAGCCAGTTTTTCTTTATCCAACAGTTGTTTACGGGTGTTTTTTAAAAGCCTGATATGATCCTTTAGCGCCTCGGTTCGAAGACGCAGTGATTTTGTTCTTTTATCAACTGTCATCTCAAGCTGATCATTGGCTTGGGTAATTTCAAGCTCCCTTTGCTCAAGCAGATCCAGCATTACATCAAACTGTTCGGCTAAATCAACCAGTTCGTCCGAGGCATTTAATTTACCGATACGGGGATGGAGATCACCTTCCCTGACAGACCTAACCACTGAATGGATTTTTCCTAAAGGGTTTAAAAGGCTGCGGCTATGATTGATAACAACAACCGTTGCTACCAGCATAATAAGTGCGATAAATGTTCCTGACTCTAGCAGTGTTTTATAGTAAATCTTGGTGAAGGGGGCTTCGGTAAAGCCGGCATAAATCATTCCTATTTTCTTATTATTGAAATCTAGGAGTGGTTTATAAGCTGAGATGTACCAATCATTTACAACAAAAGCACGATTGATCCAGTTATCGCCTTTAAGAAGGACTTCCTTACGTACTTCAGCTGAGACGCGCGTTCCAATTGCTCGGTTTTTTAAAGATAGTTCATGGGTGCTAATTGGATGCTCAATATTTTGTGGCACATTGGTACTGATTCTCACGTCGTCGAGAAAGAGTGTAACGGTACCAATTCCACCTTCGGGAAGGGTACCAATTCCATAGACCAAATCACGGATAGTATCGACTGCTTTGGTGGTATTGTTGAGTATTTCACCAGAATCAAGCACGCCAATGAGTTCATTAAAATCATCGGTCACAGGGACAAGCGCCCTTAAAACCATTGAGCGTTTTTCTATTTCGCGATCAGTTGGTTCTGCTCTTGGGGTATCGATTAGGACAATTTTTCCTTTATCCCCTAGACCGTATGAAATTTTGTCTAATTCACTGCTGCTCAGCACAGCAATACCGTCTAAGGATTCTTGCTGTTTTAATTTTCCGAGTAACGAAGTAAAGGAGGGTTCGTCAATTTGATCGAGATCTTCTGCTGGAATAAAGCGTAAAAAATCCAGAGAGCGACTTAATTTAACTTCGAGCAATTGCACTTGAAGTGCACGTTGGTTGCCTAAGAGTAGGTTTGTTCTGAACTCATAACTATTGGCGAGCTGGATGAGTGTGTTCTTATGCGCTTGCTGCATAATGTTAAGGGTGCCGTTGGCTACAGAAAGGTCGGCACTGACCTTCATATATAGTTGGCGATCTGTATAACTACTGGTCCAATAGCCCGCCATCAATGCGAATCCCGCAGCCGTCAATGCTAAGGGCAACAATGTCAGCAGTAGCAGCTTATGGCGGAGGGAGCCGTTTATGATGCGCCAGACTTTCTTCATGCAAATTGCTCACAGGCTCGGTCTTCTTGTACTGCCCAGCTAGCCAGTTTTCGATCTAGTGTTTTTCTTGATACACCAAGTTCTCTTGCGGCTGAGGACTTGTTTCCTTGATGCTGTTCGAGAGTCAATAAAATGTGATGTTTTTCTACGGCCTCTAACGACCAGCCCGTAAAATTACTGCAGCCTTTGTTGGCTTCATCATTTTCTTCTTTGAAGTAATCAACCGGCAATTTTCCTAGCAAAATACACCGTTCTATCAGGTTTTTAAGCTCTCGAATATTGCCCGCCCAGTGATAAGATTGCATCGCTTTTAGATCATCATGATTAAAAGGGATAGGATCTAGGCTAAGCTCTCGAGAGAGCTTAGCGGAAAAATGGTGGATGAGTTCGGGAAGGTCTTCTCTTCTATCGCGTAAGGGAGGGAGTGTGATACTGAGAACGTTAAGGCGATAGTAAAGGTCCTCACGAAACCGGTTTTCTGCAACTTCCTCTTTCAAATGCCTGTTGGTGGCGGCGATGATTCGCACATCAACGCTTGTTTCTTGCTCACTGCCTACGGGTCTTACTGCTTTTTGTTCTAGCGCTCTTAGGAGTTTAGCTTGCATCAGTAGCGGCATTTCGCCCACTTCATCAAGAAAAAGCGTTCCACCACTGGCAAAATTGAAGAGGCCCTCTCTGGCTTTATTTGCGCCGGTAAATGCTCCTTTGGTGTGACCAAATAGCTCAGCTTCCAATAGTTCAGGAGCGATAGCGCCACAGTTAATAGGTACAAATGGGCCGCTACGATTACTGAGTTGATGTAACATGCGTGCAGCCAGTTCTTTGCCTGTACCTGATTCTCCTTCGATTAGAATTGCTGAGGGTGTTTTTGCGACTCGCCGGATAACATCCTGTACCTGTCGAATAGCGGGGCTATTTCCTATCATATTGCTAACGGGGAAAGCGTTTTCGACCTCTCGGCGAAGTACAAAGTTTGTGCGAGCCATAGCACGATGTTTGAGGCAGCGCTCGACAGCATTCATCATCTGTTCTAAGCGGAAGGGCTTAAGGATAAAGTCAGAGGCACCTGCCCTTATAGCTTGAATGGCTGTTTCTAAGTCGGCATAGGCTGTCATGAATATGATATCGCTTCGACGCTCAGTGTCCTCTAAGGCTTCATGCCATTCCATACCAGACCGCCCTGGTAGTTTGATGTCAACGATGAGTAAGTCGAAGTGACAGCGCTGACGCAACTCTTCAGCCTCTTCCACACTGCCAACAATTTCGACTAATGCAAAACGTTTACTGAGTGCTTTCTGCAAAAAACTACGCATGCCAGGTTCATCATCTACAACAAGTACAGATACCGCAGGGTTAGAAAGAGTGGAATCCATTTTTTTTCTCTTTAAATGACCTTGCGGGAGTAATTGCCAAAGCCGATTGAATTGATTGGGACAAAATGTCCCTTGCTGAAAGCTTGCTGGACATTATGACTCAAAGTCGTCGTGTTGGTGATAAGACTATTGTTTCATTTTGTACCAGGGGCTGCTGATTGTTATTAAATATTATTGTTTTTTTAGACTTTGTGTTTAGCCATAAACGCTTTTTATTACTTATTGAGTACTCCGTTATCGCTTTCTGTAATTTGGCACTTAATTTGCTCTGAGCTAGATAAGTAGTAAATGGGACGCTTCAGGGTAGTTTGCGAATCAGCCCGGATTGATCGTTTTTAAAATAAAGGAGTAAGTGATGAAAAAGTGGATTACTGGCGCGGTAACGGTCGCAGTCTTAGCAGCGAGCTCTGCTATGTGTGCTGCAGAAGAAAATATTATAAGGCTTGCAACTACAACCAGTACCTATAATTCGGGCTTGCTGGATAAGTTATTACCTGAGTTTGAAAAAATTCATAAAGTTAAAGTGCAAGTCATTGCGGTTGGCACAGGTAAAGCTTTACGTATGGGGCAAGCAGGTGATGTGGATGTGGTGATGACCCACGCACCTAAGTCGGAGAAAAAGTTTGTTGCGTCTGGTTATGGCGTCAATCCTAGAAGTGTTATGTATAACGATTTTGTCATTGTAGGGCCAAAGGCTGACCCCGCTAACATTAAGGGTAAAGAGAGCGTAACGTCTGCGCTCGAGGGAATTTCTGATAAGAACGCTACATTTATTTCACGTGGTGATGACTCAGGAACCCATAAAAAAGAGCTCTCTTTATGGGCTGAAACAGCAAAAGGAAAGTTGTTTACAAACTATAAAGAGGTTGGGCAGGGCATGGGGAAAGTGCTTCAGA
Organism: Neptuniibacter victor; assembly: GCA_027943745.1. Lineage (GTDB taxonomy): Bacteria > Pseudomonadota > Gammaproteobacteria > Pseudomonadales > Balneatricaceae > Neptuniibacter > Neptuniibacter victor. The sequence goes on from AP025763.1 coordinate 1,736,686, forward strand.
TGGCGGATGAATTAGAAGCATACACCATTACCGATCGAGGGACTTGGTTGGCGTATAAGAGCCGTATGCAACTGATCCTACTAGTTGAAGGAGATACGCGCTTGTTTAATCCTTATCAGATTATTCAGATCAATCCAGAGAAGCATAATGGAGTAAATTCCATTGGTGCTAAGGCTCTTTCAGATTGGTTTGTTTCTAAGGTTGGTCAAGAGATGATCAATGACTTCAGAATCAATAATGAAGCGCTTTTCTATGGTTCAGCTAACGCTGATGTTGCAAATAATTAAGTTCTGAAAAAGTGGTTGTTGCGTTATCTATGCAGGAAAATTTGCTCGAAACATCTATTTTATCTCTGGAACTGTTATTTAGTTTTGATGCGGAGCTTTGGGACATTATTGGTGTTTCTTTTCGTGTTTCAATGATCGCTATTTCAATCGCTACACTGCCTGCGATACTGATCGGGTTTGCACTCGCTATGGTCGACTTTAAAGGACGGTGGATGGTGGTTGCCTTGTTTAATGCGTTAATGGCAGTACCTACTGTTGTCGTGGGTTTAACGCTTTATCTATTACTTTCTCGCAGTGGCCCTTTCGGTGATTTACACCTTTTGTTTACTCAGCCTGCCATGATTATCGGTCAGGTCGCGCTGGCATTCCCATTGTTGGTATGTATGAGTCATTCTGCGTTTCAGTCTATAGATAAGCGTGCGTGGGAAACAGCAAGGACACTAGGGGCAAACTGTTGTTATGCCGTAATAACTATTATGAAAGAGGCGCGTTTTGCATTGCTTGCCTCCGTGTTAGCAGGCTTTGGACGAATAATATCTGAAGTTGGTTGTTCTATGATGATCGGAGGTAACATCATGAGCTACACAAGGAACATACCAACAGCGATTGCTTTAGAAACGAGCAAAGGGATGTTTGCACAGGGAATTGCGTTAGGACTAGTGCTATTAATTTTAGCTCTATTGTTAAATTTCACCCTTGCTTCAATTCGGGGTAAAGGACAATTGGTGTAACTATGTCGAATGTGAGGGGGCGCGGTATGGGCGTTGAGCTTAGAGCTAATAATTTGATTAAGCGCTACGGTGCGCGTGAATTATTCAATATCGAAGAACTTAAAGTTCAAGAAGGAGATAGTTTGCATCTAAGCGGTGATAACGGTGCAGGTAAAACGACACTAATGAAGATCTTAGCGGGTTTAGATAAACCATGCTCAGGTGAAGTTGCCGTAACACCCAATATGAAAAGTAAGTGGTCTACACGCTTGCATCCAAAAGTTGTTTATCTTCATCAGACTCCCTATATATTTAGCGGCACAGTAGCTGCAAATTTAGCTTATGGTTTAAAACTTAAAGGGTTAGCAAATAAACAAATCAAAGAGAAGGTTTCCCATGCTCTAGCTTGGGCTCGTCTTGAAGAGCTAGCAGATCATTCAGCACATTCACTCTCAGGAGGGGAAAAGCAACGGCTAGCGTTGGCGCGGGCTTGGGTGTTGGCGCCTGGATTGCTTTTCTTAGATGAGCCTACAGCAAATTTAGACCAGCAATCAGTGACCTCTGTGGCGGATCTAATAGATAAAATGCTTGAGGGAGGCGCTGCAGTTATGGTCTCTAGTCATCAGAAAAATCCAGTGACAGAGCTATGTTATAGGCAGTTGTTGTTATCAGAAGGTCAAGTGACAGAATTTGGCCATCAGCGGAAGGTCCGTCATCATGCGTAGTGAAAGTTTTTCATTGAAAGAACAGGTGACTGCGGTCATTTTAGCGGGTGGTCGTGCAAGAAGAATGGGAGGGGTTGATAAAGGCTGGATGGTGCTAAATGGTAAGCCGTTAGTAAGGCATGTATTAGATGCTTTGGCACCTCAAGTTAACGCTTGCCTTATCAATGCCAATCGTAGCCAAGATGCATATAGTACATTAGGCTGGCCGGTCGTATCCGATCTGGAAGGGGATTTTCAGGGGCCATTGATGGGTATTGCTACCGGTCTTAAGCATGCGAAGAGTGATTGGGTTCTATTTGTGCCTTGTGACAGCCCTTATCTCCCAAATGACCTAGTCGATCGTCTTCTAAAGAGAGCAATGGAAGCTAATGCCCAAGTGGCCGTGGCCCATGATGGCAAACGTTTACAGCCGGTTGTTGCGTTAATTAAGCGTGAACTGTTCGAGAGCGTAAGTGCAGTATTGGCAAGTGGTGAGAGGAAAATTGATCGCTGGTATGCGACGTTAAACATGGTAGAAGTTGATTTTACTGATCATGCCGAGGCTTTTATTAACGTGAATCGCCGCGATGATCTGGATGAGTTACAGCAGATGCCTAAGTTATTGGGTTTTGCAGCATGGAGTGGGACCGGTAAAACTACCTTATTAAAGCAATTGATTCCTCTGCTAAAAGAGACAGGAATCAGGATTGGTGTGATTAAGCATGCTCATCATCAGTTTGATATAGATCACCCTGGTAAAGATAGTTACGAGCTAAGAAAAGTCGGCGCAGATCAGATGCTGATCAGTTCTGGAAAACGTTGGGCGTTAATGGTTGAAGAAGATCAGGGCGACAGGCCTTCATTAAGCCATATGCTGAATCGCATGGACCATTCGTTATTAGATATTGTATTAGTTGAAGGCTTTAAAGAGGAGCCTTTTCCTAAGATAGAGCTGTACCGCAAATCATTACAGCGTGAAATTATGTGCTGTAACGATGAAAATATAATTGCGATAGCCTCTGATGAAAATTTGGATCTACGCAGAGATATACCCCAATTAGATCTAAACGATATTGCGAGCATTTTAACGTTTATTCAGCAGTATATTGCCAAATAGCAAAGGTGGTTTTATGTCAGAAGTGTTGAGTTGTTTTGACCCCGCAGCTAACCCGGATGGGATGCTATCAGTTGCTGAAAGCTTGCAGCAGATATTAAGTAAGATCGAAATTTTGGGAGAGGTAGAACCGGTAGAATTAAGTGCTTGTACTAATCGGGTAATTGCTCAAGACTTAGTTTCAGCTATTAATGTGCCTCCCCATAGCAATTCTGCAATGGACGGATTTGCGGTGGCTGTAGATGGCTTAATTGCGAATATTCCATTGAAAGTTGTTGGCTCTGTTTATGCCGGAGCTGATTTTTCAGAACGCCTAGTGAAAGGTGAAGCGGTCGAGATTATGACAGGCGCACCGATTCCTGAAGGTGCAGATACTATTGTTATACGTGAAGCTTCCACACTTAATGGGGATCAAGTTAGTTTTATTGGCCCAGTTAAAAAAGGTCAACATGTAAGACAAGCAGGTGAAGATATTGCTGTTGGGGATATTGCTCTCACCAAAGGAACATTGCTAAGACCGCAAGAAGTTGGATTAGCAGCATCACTTGGTTTGACAAAACTTGATGTCTTTAAGCGTCCTACCGTGGCAATTTTCTCTACCGGAGATGAGGTTACTTGCCAGGGCGCGCCTCTACCTAAAAACTGCATATATGATACTAATCGTTTTACGTTACAGGGATTGTTAAAACGCTTGGGTTGTCGTGTAATTGATTTCGGTATTATCGAAGATACTAAGCTTGAAATGGAAAAGGTATTACTTAAAGCCTCACAAGAGGCCGATCTTGTCTTGTCTTCAGGTGGTGTTTCCATGGGTAATGCCGATTATATAAGGCAGGCTTTAGAGGCGGTTGGAAAGATCAATTTTTGGAAAATAGCGATGAGGCCTGGCAGGCCGATCGCTTTTGGTAAAATTAATCAAACGCCTTTCTTTGGTTTACCAGGGAACCCTGTTGCAGTGATGGTTACATTTACACAGTTTGTGCAGCCAGCGTTAAGAAAAATGATGGGGCAGTCTGGTTGGAAGCCTCAGCGAATGGCTGCACTAACAATAGATAAGTTAAAATCCCGCTATAACAGAACGGATTATATCCGCGGAATTTATTCGATTGATGAGAAAGGGCAGTTAGTTGTTAGTTCAACGGGCTCTCAAGGTTCAGGTATTTTGACCTCAATGGCGCGGGCAAACTGCTTTATAGAAATTCCAGATGAATTGGAGTTTGTGCAATCTGGACAGAGGGTACTGATACAGCCTTTTGCGGACCTGTTGTAGAGCATGAATGCTTATATGCTAAAAAAGCTCAATATCACCTTCACGGGTGTTGTTGAGTTTAACGTAGCCAGATCCGGCAAGTGTTTCATAACAATGAATCTGATTTCGACCGTGCTCTTTTGCAAAATATAAGGCCTGGTCTGCACGATCAATAAGTAGCGGGGCTGATAGCCCTTCTTCTATCTGGGTAACCCCAATACTGACGGTAACTTGGCCCAGTTGTGGGAACTCGGCATTTTCGATCACTTGGCGGAAGCGATTTAGTACTTTTAGGGCGGATTCTAACGAGATATCTTTTAATGCTATGGCAAACTCTTCACCCCCATAGCGGAATAACAGATCATTCTCTCTAAATGTTTGCTGCATCATCTGTGCAAAAATGAGCAATACTTCATCACCAAATAGGTGACCGTAGTCATCGTTAACCTGCTTAAAATGATCGATGTCCATAATGGCGAAGCACCAATTTGATTCATCCGCATCTGATGCACGTCTAGCGGTATCATTTTTATCGAGAAGAAGGGAGCTTATCTGTTGATCGAACGCCTGCCTGTTTGAGAGGCCGGTTAGCGAGTCGTTGAGTGCCGAAAACATAAAAAATCGCTGGTTCGCATAGACCTTAATTAGTTTAAGCAGTACCTCATGTTGCAAAGGGTCGGTGTGCGGCATATCCGTAATCAAAAAACCGCTGAGAGAGTGCAGGATGCTAAAACCGTAATAAGAGTGGTTTTTATGTTGAGTAAAGCGAACTTTGTTATGTAATTCTTCTAGTTCAGATTGTTCAAAAGCGTCAATATCAAGGTCAAACTTGCCTTGTGGCTCACTAGAGTGGAGCAATTTGTAGCTCTGATGGTTGATCTCTTGATGATCATATAGCCAAAAGCGATATTCGGGGTAAAGAACAAAGCAAGTTGCCATGAGGGTTTCGTTCAGCGCAGCTTGAGTTCGCTGTTCTGTTAGCGCTAGAAACAAGTCACAGTAGTCTGAGACTTTAGTCGCTGATGGCATTGCCGAACTCCCGGTCGGATAAAAGCTGCAAATTCTAGCCTTTTTCCTTATTTTTTATAAGGGAATAATTGTAATGTTTTAGATCATTCTTTTATTAAAAGTATTTTAGTCTAGTTTTTCTGTTTAGTTAAACGACGGCTTGGATGATATTTTTAAATACTAGAGAGAGCCACTGAGGATTTTTAAGTAATTATTAACTTTTGTGGTGGAAAGGTTATCCGGTTTTAAGTTATCGGCAATCTTGAGGGCAAGGTTTAACTCCTCAAGTTGTTCTTTGTCATCTTTGTCGATTTCGTTGTCATTGATGTATTGAGTTAGTTCCGCTGAGACTGTTTTTATATCGCTTGCTAGGCTTGATGGTTTAGAGCCATCAAAATTGCTAATAATTGATTTTGCTTTGTTAAGGGTCGATATTAAGCTATCAGTAGGGTTTTGTTTTTCTAACTTTTCGCTAAAGCTATCAATAAAATTGGATAGTTGGCCCAAGCTACTTTTATCTTCAATGGCGGTTTGTTGAGCAGATGCACTCAATTGATTTGCCTGGTTTTTATCTAGAAAACCATATTCTTGTAGTCGAGCGATAAAGTCCGGTGTGATTTTAACGCTACTCGGACCTCCTTTGAAAAACTCTTCATTTAGTTTTTGGATTTTCTGTGCGCGATCAGAGAGTTCAATTCGCCGATTATCTTTTGCGATCTCAGCAGAATCATTTTCGTTTTTACTTTGGTTCTCAGTCGTTGATGATACGCCTGTTGATGTGTTGGTTTGGCTGGTACTGTTTTGTGATACTGATGAGATAATTGGCACAGGGATGTCCTTGTTTGAAATTTCCTTACAAGATTAAAAGCAAAAGTTATGCCATGAGTTTTGGCGCATATGTGCGGAAATAAGTGCTGAATTAGCCCAATTTCTGCTTATCGGCGGCAGAGATTGTCATTACTGCTACGTTAAGGCTGCAAATTTATGCCTCTATCGTTAGACAGGCCTATTGAAAGTAGTACGGTGGCGGCAATAAATATCGTTGATATATATAAACATGCTTCTAGTCCCCACCATTGAAAAACAGCGCCAGATAAGAGCGTGCCAACTAGGCGACCAAGAGCATTTGCCATATAGTAAAAACCAACGTCTATTGACGTGCCATCTGTACGTGCATAGCTAACGATAAGATAGCTATGCAGGGCGCTATTGACGGCGAAGACCACCCCGAACAGTATTAACCCGCCAATAAGAACAACTGCCGGCGAGTAGGGGAGAAAGTAGGCGATTGCTGCAGGTATAAGGCATAAAAATAGAGCCCAAAACTGTGAATCATTTATTTTAGAGTGCTTGCTGTTGGTTCGTCTTTCTGTGATTAGGGGGGCTATTGATTGAACGCCGCCATAAGCGATTATCCAAAGTGCGATAAAACTGCCAACTTGCCAGAAGTCCCAATTAAATTGTTGATGGAGGAACACAGGAAGTGCCACGACAAACCAGACATCTCGTGAGGCAAATAGAAATAAACGAGCAGCGGATAGCAAGTTGATAGCCCGGTTGGTTGAAAAAACCTCTTTGAATTTTGGCTTGTTGTTAGATTTCCCAAGATCCTTCTTTAAACAGGTTAAACTGATGAAAAGAAGCACTGAAAGAATCGTTAACATAATCCACATTGCTTCTTGGAAGCCAAACAGATTAAGGAGCAATCCTCCTAGGAAAAAGCCAACGCCTTTTAAGGTGTTCTTTGATCCGGTAAGAATAGCGACCCATTTGTACAAGGTGCTTTGTGAGTCATTTTTTACCAGTGCTTTGATTGCGCTTTTAGCGCTCATTTTGTTTAAATCTTTAGCAATACCTGATAATGCTTGAGCAGCCATAACCCAGGGGATTGCAAGAAAAGACGTTGGCACGGTTAGCATGAGTAGTGCAATAATTTGTAAGAATAGGCCTATATTCATCGTTCTATTTAGGCCGATTCTTGCGCCTAGCCAACCGCCAACGAGATTGGTGATAACGCCAAAAAATTCATAAAAAATAAACAGAAGTGCGATCTTTAATGGTGTGTAACCTAATTGGTGGAAATAAAGGACAACCAGCATCCTTAATGCACCATCGGTTAAGGTAAAGCCCCAGTAATTACCCGTAACGAGCATGTACTGTTTAATCGCATCTTTTGTATTTGAGTGATTCATGGCGTTATCAGTTTTGCTCACTTATTGTGCTTCGATTGCAACGTACTTTGCGAGTTCTGCTGTACGATTTACATAACCCCATTCATTGTCATACCAGGCATAAAGCTTTAATTGCGTGCCATTAACGACCATGGTTGAAAGCGCATCGATAATACTGGAGCGGGGATCTGTACGATAATCGATAGAAACCAAAGGCTTTTCTTCATAGCCTAAAATTCCTTTAAGTTCACCCTCAGCAGCCTGCTTAAAGAGTTGATTTATTTCTGTTTCGTCCGTTGACCGCTCTAATTCGAAAACCATATCAGTCAGTGATGCATTTGCCAGGGGGACTCTCACCGCATGGCCATTTAATTTGCCTTTGAGTTCCGGAAATATTTGTGTAATTGCTTTTGCAGAACCGGTTGTCGTCGGAATAAGGCTCATACCGCAGGCTCTTGCACGGCGCAGGTCTTTGTGTGGCGCATCAAGTATGGTTTGCGTATTAGTAATGTCATGAATTGTGGTCATGGAACCATGTTTAATACCAATTTTTTCATGGATCACTTTAATGACCGGAGCTAAGCAGTTGGTCGTGCAAGAAGCGGCTGTAACAATTGGGTGTTTGGTTGGTTCATACAAATGGTGATTGATTCCCATGACCAAGTTAAGGGCCTCGTCATCTTTGACTGGCGCGGTAACGACGACATGTTTTACACCTTGATCTAGGTATTTTTGCAGTAGTGTAGACTGTTTCATTACGCCGCTGGCTTCGATGATAAGGTCACAGTTACTCCAGTCCGTTTCTTCAATTTTTTCGTTATGACTGATGGCGATTGACTGTCCGTCAATTAACATAGTTTCGCCGTTTACTTCTGCGGAGTAGGGCCAAGTACCGTGGACTGAATCATATTTTAATAGATGGGCTAGTGTTTCTGGATTACCTGCTGGGTCGTTTACTTGAATAAATTCGAATTCAGGCCAATCCCAAGAAGCACGCATGACAAGACGGCCCATACGCCCAAAGCCATTGATACCAATTTTAATTTTGCTCATGATTTACTCGCAACAAGTTGTAGATGAATGCGTTTTTGATTCGAACGCTGTGAGATTGCCTTGATAGGCGTTTTCGATAACGTTAAGACACCAGGTCGGGAGTGCCGGATTTATACGGTAATAGACCCACTTCCCCTTTCGTTGGTCACTCAATACTTCACACTTTCTGAGCTGTGCTAAGTGTCTCGAAATCTTTGGTTGACTTAGATCTAAGTGTTCGATGAATTCACAGACACATAATTCGTCATGTTGTTGCAGTAACATAACCAATTGAAAGCGCGTTTCATCAGCCAAGCATTTAAAAAAAGATGTGTGTTTCATAGTCGATATATTTCATATATGAATTTCCATATATGTTGATTCAAAACAGAACGATATTCAAGTAACAAATTGAGAAAATTTTGCGCAAATAAAAAAGCCCCTGTAGTAGGGGCAAATGCGTTAACTCATGGCGAGGCCAGAGTTGAAGATGGGATGCAGCTGAATGGTATATAAAGCCAGAACGCTTAAGTCCGGATTATTCAACTGCTGTTAAATTATGTAACGATTTTGTGCGGTGCGTCATTAAGCTTTAGTTTCGATTTTTAGCTATTAATTCATACTTTTGAGTAAAGAAAGCATTGAATTAATAAGGTTTCTCGATACGAAGCTATTCAATAATGTGATCGTCTTCTGAGCGGAACGGGTGCCAAGGGTATGTGCCCATTATTCTGACGTCTTTGGCAAAAAAATCGAGTTCTTGCAAAGCATACCTCATCGCTTTTTGCTCAGGGTGACCTTCGACATCAAGATGGAAGCTGGTCGCTGTCATTGTGTCTGAAGCCATATAACTTTCAAGTTTAAGCATGTTTACACTATTGGTTGAGAAGCCGCCGAGTGCTTTATACAGTGCTGCGGGCATGTTTCTTACCGTAAACATAATCGATGTCATATATCGGATGTTTTTATCGAGAGTAGGCATGTGACTATCACGCGCCAGAATCATGAACCGAGTCGTATTTCCTGACTTGTCTTGGAAGTTTTCGCGTATCACTTCAAGATCATATAGCTCTGCCGCTAAACTGGAGGCGATGGCTGCATGTCCCGGTGTTTGGTTCTTGCTCAGTTCCGATGCTGCACCCGCGGTATCGAGGCTTGCGATGGGCTGAATACCCAACTCATTAATATGGCCATCGCATTGTGCTAACGCTTGAGGATGAGATGCGACGGTGACAATTGATTCAATAGCGGTGCCTTTTGGCGCGAGTAGGCAGTGATTAACGGGCTCGAAATGTTCACCAACAATGTGGAGTTTCGTTTTGGGCATTAATCGATAGATCTCTTCAACACGACCAGCGGTTGAGTTCTCTAAAGGGATCATGGCAAGTCTGGCTTTGCCACTATCGACCATAAACATCGCATCAGCAAAAGTGTTGCAGGCTTGTGCTTGTAACTCAGGGTGGGCTTTACGGCAAGAAAGGTGAGAATATGCCCCTGGTACGCCTTGGTAGGCAATTATTGCTGGTAACTCTGTCATAGTTGTAGGTCTATCAATATAAATCGGAGCGCATATTATTACACATACCGTATGAGTCTGTTACTGTCACATGGTTTTAATTATTTGTTTAACTTGTTATAAAGCAAGAATATCTCCTCTTCTGCGAGCGCTTATTTCCTATGATTCAACGCTTACTGATTGCGCTTGTCTTTCTACTTTGCACCCTTGTTTTTACATGGCAGGTAGTCAGTCTTACACGAGATTGGACATTACAAAAACTGCATCAACAGGGCTCTGATGAGCTTTTGCAGGTCATTACGCAATTAAGAAATGCGTTAGATGAATATAGGTATCTGCCTTTTCTTATCTCGCAGGATACAGATGTTAAAGGGTTGTTGGATCAACCAACGCCTGAAATTGGCAAGGAAGTTAGTCTTTACCTTGAGCAAACCAATTTAGTGGCCGGGTCATCATCATTGTTTGTTCTAAATGACCAAGGTAAGGCTTTGGCATATAGTCATTGGCGTGATGAGAAGGACTTTTTTCTAGGTTCTCATCAACAGCAACTCTACTACCAACAAGCTCAGAACGGCCATCGAGGTAGACAATTCAGTCTTAATGTTGCAACGGAAAGGCCTGCCTATTTTCTTTCGTCGCCGATCTATGACGGTACGCGTTTTACCGGGGCCGCCGTTGTTCGTATTGAAGTACAACAACTCGTCAATAAATTGCGCTCCACCGGCAATGTATTATTAAGTAACTCTGCAGGTGTTTTATTTTTCACAACAGGCCCATTTCGCCTTTTTAATGCAGTAGAGCCTCAAGCGAGAGTTTCCTTCTTGGATCTCAGTGATGGTGTAAGAACATCGACATGGGAGAAGGATGAACATCGTTGGTTAGCACGTTCGGTTACCTTAGATGATCTGGAGTGGCGAGTAACCGTATTAAGCGATACTGAAATAGTGAAGCGAAACGTTAGGAATGCATCCCTGTTCTCATTTGGGGGCTGTATCGCTTTTGGACTGCTTGGGCTTCTATTTCGCGAGCGGCATCTCAAAATTCGCTCTCAAAATGAGACGAGACAAGCGTTAGCGCGAAATGAAGCACAGCAAAAATCGATCATCAATCACGCACAGGTTGGGCTCTTTCTAGTGGATAGTAAGGGGTTGATCTCCTTTGCTAACGAGATGGCGTTGCAGCAGTTTTCAGTGTCAATGGGGCTTATTATTAGCAGGCCATTAACAGAACTATTAGCGGCAGATGATACGCCATTAGACCGCCTTCTCAGTCGATTGGAGTGGGAAGGGTTTTCTCCTTTGATAGGGTACGAATCGGTTGGGTTAAGAGGGGACAGTACTGAGTTTCCTGTGATGATTTCTGTTAGAAAAATGCAAGCGCTAGAGCATGCTTCAAATGATATTTCTTCATCGAGGGCAACGGCCAAACAGTTCATTGTGACAATCATTGATATTTCACGGCGCAAGGGCCTAGAACTGCAACTGAAACGTGCTAATGAATCCCTAGAACATAAGGTTGAAGAGCGCACCCAGGCGCTACGCGAAGCACAAAACGAATTAGTCCAAGCAGGCAAAATGGCGGCATTAGGGCGGATGTCTACGGCGGTTGCTCATGAGCTAAATCAGCCTTTGACAGCGATCCGAAACTACCTCGCAATATGTAAACAGTTGCTAGGGCAGCCGCAGTTGCTTTCAGAAAGCCTGAGAGAAGTTGATGATTTAACACAACATATGGCGGAAATCACATCACAACTGAAAACCTATGCCTATAAAAAACCTGAGGAAAAGCAGCCAGTATCGATGCAGATGGTCATCGAACACTCATTGCATCTCTTTTTAAAAAGGATTGATGAAGAGAACGTTATTTTATCTACGATCGTTCCTGAGGAATTGATATACGTACTGGGTGATAATGCACGCCTAGAGCAAGTAATTGTTAATCTGATAAAAAATGCGTTAGATGCGATGAGCGATGCTAGTGTTAGAAAGTTATCTATCGAATTGGCAGATCAAGATGGGGTTACTATCACCGTTAGTGATTCTGGCAAAGGTATTGATGAGGGGGTTCGACATAGTTTATTTGATCCCTTTGTCACTTCAAAGAAAATGGGTGATGGTTTAGGGCTAGGGTTAGCCATTGTGAAATCTATATTACGTGACCTTGATGGTGATGTTCAGGTTACAGATAGCTGTTTCGGTGGTGCATGTTTTACCGTTATTTTACCTAGTGTCACTGAGAGGCATAAATAGAGCATTATGAGTAAATCTGATCCAATTAACGTCGATGTGCGTGGCACCGTTTTACTGGTTGATGATGAAGCGATGGTAAGGCGTTCAACTGAGAAATGGCTTGAAATGGCTGGCTTCGAAGTGATTGGCTGTGAGAGCGCGAAACAGGCGCTGACATACATTTCTGAATCTTTTAGAGGAATTGTAGTAAGTGATGTAAAAATGCCTGAAATGGATGGTCTTGAATTGATGTCTTCCATTGTCGCTGATATCCCCGGATTGCCCGTGGTGCTAGTGACTGGGCATGGCGATGTTGATATGGCCATTTCTGCAATGCGAAAAGGGGCATATGACTTTATTGAAAAGCCTTTTAATCCAGAGCGTTTGGTCGAAACTATTCAAAGAGCTTGTGAGAAGCGACGCTTGATGTTGGAAAATCTGCGTTTGCAGCAGCATTTAGCATCCTCTAGCGGTATAGATAAACGCCTTATTGGCATTTCGCCACGTATTCAACGCTTAAAGCAGGAGATCATTACACTTGCTGATCTCGATACTAATGTCATAATTTATGGTGAAACCGGGACAGGTAAAGAGTTAGTCGCACAATCACTCCACGAGTTTAGTCATCGAAGAAGCGGACACTTTGTTCCAATTAATTGTGGCGCAATCCCTGAGTCTCTTATTGAAAGCGAGTTGTTTGGTCATGAGGCGGGGGCTTTTACCGGTGCGTCCAAACGGCGGATAGGTAAATTTGAATATGCTGATTGCGGCACACTCTTTCTCGATGAGATTGAAAGTATGCCTTTGCATCTGCAGATTAAGCTTTTGCGAGCGCTACAAGAGGGTGTCATTGAGCGTTTAGGTGGAAACAAATTAATCCCAGTTAATCTTCGAGTCATTGCTGCAGCAAAGACAGACCTTCGCGAAGAGGAGAAGTTTCGTGAGGATCTCTTTTATCGCTTAAATGTTGCACAGCTACATATTCCAGCGTTAAGAGATCGTTTGGAAGACGCGCCTCTTTTGTTTGAGCACTATGTGGGGATGACAGCGCAAAGTCATCAACGTGATCAACGCACACTACCTGAGCAAGATATACGGACGTTACAAAGCTATCAGTGGCCAGGAAACGTGCGTGAATTAAAAAATGTTGCGATGAGGTATGCGTTGGACCTGAGGATGTCAGTTGCTGATATTCTATTTCCAGAAGACCATCTCTCTAATCAGCTTGATATTAGCGCTGATCCGACCCAGCCTCTAGCAGTACAAGTTGCTGTTTTTGAAGCAGAGGTGATTAAGTTAGCCTTGTCTACCTATGAAGGTAATATCAAATTGGTCATGGAGGCATTAGATCTGCCTAGACGAACACTCAATCAAAAGATGTCTAAATATGGTTTAAACCGCTCGGACTATACAGGATAACTTTTTAATTATCTGATAATAAAGGAGTTTATCTATAGGCCGAAATTTGCCTATGCACTTTATTTTCTATCAAATATACGGGTTAATCTGCCGTAAAATTGTTTATAGAAATCGTTATAAACTTTTTTAATACTTTATCAGCTCTAAAGTTAAGCTTTAGCCATTAACAAAGGGCATTATTTTCCCTCAATGCACTTAGATTGCTTCCATTATCCACCTTTAATCTCAACAAACGTCATTTCATTTAAATCGGCAGTTTTTTGCTTATTACGAACGATTTCGATAAGCAAAAAATTGCCTATCTATCACTTAAATTATGTTGGTTGTTTTATAAATCCTTTTAAAACAAAGCCGTTAAGTGTTTGGCATGCGGTTTGCTATTAGTTTGGTGTTAAGTTTTTTAAATGAGAATTTTTTAAGAAGGGTCCGAGGATGACAATAACAAAACGAACTTTCATTAAAGGCATCGGTCTTGCGCTTGCGGTTAGCACAGCGATGGGTACAGCAGGAATAGCACAAGCAGCTGAAAAACGGTCCTATATTTTAGCAACGGCTTCAACAGGTGGTACTTATTATCCTGTAGGTGTTGCTTTAGCTACCTTAAGTAAAGTGAAGCTGGAACCAAAATATAAAATCTCTATGTCGGCAATCAACTCTGCGGGTTCTGGTGAAAACGTTAAACTATTGAGTGAAAATGAAGCTCAGTTCGCGATTCTTCAGGGGCTATACGGTGCCTGGGCTTGGAATGGGGAAGGTAGCCTTAAACAGTCTGGCGCTCAAAAAAATCTCCGTTCAGTCACTATGCTTTGGCAGAACGTTGAGCAGTTTGTTGTGAAAAGCGATTATGCTAAAAGTGGCACGATTGCTGATATTAATGCCTTTACAGATAAGAAGTTTTCGATTGGTAAGAAAAATTCAGGAACCGAAGGTTCTGGGCGCACAATATTGGGCAATCTAGATGTTAAAACAGATAGCTTTAATCTAGCGCATATGGGCTACGGTGCGTCTGCTGATGCACTGCAGAACGGCACCATTGAAGGAATGAATATCCCTTCCGGTGTGCCTACCTCAGCTATTACACGTGCATACGCAGCGCTAGGTAGTGATATTACTGTACTGAATTTTACCGACGAGCAGATCAAGCAAGCCAACGGTGGTTATAAACTTTGGACTCGCTATGTTATCCCCGCGAATACCTATCCAGGACAAACCAAAGATATTAAAACGATGGCGCAGCCAAACTTCTTAGCGGTTCGTGATGACGTATCAGAAGAGGATGTGTACCTATTAACGAAAACAGTTTATGAAAACCTTCCATTCTTAAACGGCATTCATAAAGCGACCAAAGCGATGGCATTAGAAAAAGCAATTGCAGGATTACCTGTACCTTTGCATGCGGGTGCTGCGCGTTTTTATAAAGAGATGGGAATTGAAATACCTAAGCACTTAATGGCTAATTAAGTGTGTAGGGGAACTATAAAGTAAAAGATTGGTCATCTTTATAGTTCCTTTCTGTTTTATATGTTCAACCCGATGCAGGCTTAGCTACCAGCGAGGTTAAGTCTGCATCACCCTAATTCACCATCACTTTTCTAAATAGTTTTTTCTGCTCTTATGCAGAAGATACGGTGAAGTGTGGAAAAAGCAGATGTTCGAGCGAATCAATTATGGCGACTGAAACTCAAGCTACAGATCAAGATTTAAACGATAAACTAAAAGGTTTAGAGCTTGTTCAACGACCTGAAGAATCTATCACAGGCAAAATTATTTATTGGGTCGGTGTGGTCTTCGCCCTAACTCATATTTATTTCAATACTCTTGGAACATGGTCAGAGTTATACGTGTCAGCAATACATTTCGGTGGTTTTGCTTTGATGTGTGCGTTGATGGTTCCCATTTATAATTCATCGAATGCGGCTAAACAAAAGTTAGCATTAATATTAGATATGCTCGTTGGTTTTGCCGCGATCATCTGTGCGCTATACCTAATAGGCTTTGAAGATGCCTTGTATGAACGCGGTGTGAAATTTGCGCAGTGGGATTGGGTTTTTTCTGGTTGCGCTATTTTTATTGCGTTAGAGATGGCACGAAGAACAACAGGCTGGTTTATTCCTTGTCTGATATTGGTCGCGTTGACGTATGTATTTTGGTGGGGGAAATACATTGACGGGATTTTTGGATTTGCTGGGTTAAGTCTAGAAACGTTGCTTTATAGGTCCTATTTTTCGTCAGAGGGTATGTTTGGGCAGATCGCTCGGATCTCTTGGACCTATGTGTTTATGTTTATTCTTTTTGGGGCATTCTTGGTCAAATCAGGGGCAGGAGACTTCATCATAGATCTTTCCCGATGTGCGGCAGGTCGTTTTGTTGGTGGTCCAGGGTTTGTGGCTGTGCTTGGATCTGGCTTGATGGGATCTGTTTCTGGCTCATCGGTTGCGAATACCGTATCAACAGGGGTCATTACTATTCCCTTAATGCGTAAAGCGGGCTTTCCAGCTCGATTTTCAGCTGGCGTTGAAGCGGCTGCTTCGACAGGGGGGCAATTGATGCCGCCTGTCATGGGAGCTGGTGCATTTATCATGGCTTCATATACGCAGATATCTTATTTGGATATTATCTCTATAGCGGCTTTACCCGCATTATTATATTTCTTGTCTGTGGGGTTCTTTGTACGTGTCGAAGCTAAACGCAGCCATGCTCACGCTGTTGAGATTGATACGCGATCCTTGGGTGAGGTTTTCAAAAGTGGTTGGCATTTCTTACTCCCACTTGTGGTCTTAGTCTCTTTACTTATCTATGGTTTTACACCGACTTATGCTGCCGGTATATCAATCATTTCAGTTATAGCGTCTTCTTGGTTATCTAAGCACCCTATGGGTTTTAAAGATATTCTGGACGCCTTAGCACAAGGTTCTCGCAATATGGCGACGACTGCTATGTTGCTTATCTCTGTAGGTTTGGTGGTGAATGTCGTTGCGATGACAGGGATTGGTAATACCTTCTCTCTAATGGTGACTGAATGGGCTGGTGGCAGTTTATTGATTACCATCATCCTTGTGGCTTTAGCCTCTTTAATTCTTGGGATGGGCTTGCCTGTAACAGCGGCTTATATTGTGCTGGCGACATTGTCTGCTCCCGCTTTGTATGGATTGATGGCAGAGAGTCGCTTGATCGATTTGATGGTGAGTGGTGGTTTACCTGAAGCGGCAAGAACCATTTTCATGCTAATTGATATGGATAAGGTCAGTTTACTGGCGGCTCCGATGAGTGAAGTCGATGCGCGTGCTCTTCTTGATATTGTACCGCCTGATTTTAGGGGGCAGTTACTTGAGCAAGCGATGCCTCCAGAAACGTTAGCGATGATACTGCTATCTGCTCATATGATTATTTTTTGGTTGTCTCAAGATTCAAATGTAACTCCGCCCGTGTGTTTAACTGCTTTCGCAGCGGCCGCAATTGCAAAAACTCCCCCGATGGCGACAGGTTTTACCGCATGGAAAATTGCTAAAGGTTTGTACATCGTACCTTTGCTATTTGCCTATACGAATTTTATTGGCGGCACTGCTGGAGAGGTGATGAGCATATTTGTCTTTGCTGTGTTTGGGTTATATGCTTTTGTCGGCTTTATGGAGGGCTATCTGGAAGGGGCTCTTAATCTTATGCAAAGAGGGCTTTTAGGCGTGATTGCTATCGCTTTATTATGGCCTCATGGTGAGTTACTTATCAGCTTGTTAGCTGTGTTAACTTTTATTGCAATTTTCGTTTATAGCCGTAAGGTTGGCAGCCAACAACCGGCTTAATGATTTGGTGGTAAGTAGCGTGGCACTTAATACAGAACTTGAAATTTATGATTTTATTATCATCGGTGGTGGCATCTTAGGTATGTCTACTGCTTGGCAGTTACAAAAAAGATATCCAAATAAAACTGTGTTAGTTCTAGAGAAAGAAGCGAGTGCTGCGCGACATCAGACCGGGCGTAATTCAGGGGTTATCCATGCCGGTGTTTATTATAAACCGGGTAGCTTAAAAGCACGTTTTTGTAAGGAAGGGAATATTGCAACTAAGGCTTTCTGCCGGGAACACGATATTGCTTTTGATGAATGCGGCAAGCTTTTGGTTGCAACGGATCAGGCTGAATTACAACGTATGCAGGGATTGATCTCTCGCTGTGCTGAGAATGAGATTGAGATCGAAGTACTTGATCAAGAGATGCTGAAGGAGAGGGAGCCTAATATCTCAGGGCTTGGGGCCATATTTGTCCCTTCTACGGGGATAGTTAACTACCGTCAGATTGCTGAATGTATGGGGCGTTTAGTTGAGGGCCTTGGTGGGAAAATTGTATTCGGTACTGCTGTAACGGGTATAGAAGAGTTTGCGGATCGGATGACTGTGTATACACAGGGGAAACGCTTTCATGGGCGATATCTCGTTGCGTGTGCGGGTTTACAATCTGACAATATCGTTAATATGATGGGGTTAGAGCCTGATTTTAATATTATCCCTTTTAGGGGCGAGTATTTCTTACTCGGCTCTCAGCATAACAATATTGTAAATCACCTTATCTATCCTATTCCTGATCCAGAATTGCCCTTCTTGGGAGTGCATTTGACTCGAATGATCGATGGTACAGTAACGGTGGGGCCGAACGCTGTGTTAGCGTTTAAAAGAGAAGGATATCGCAAAACAGATTTTAGTTTTAAAGATAGCTTCAATATGCTGACATACCCTGGAATGATCAAACTACTGTGTCGTCATTTCAAAGCAAGTATGACTGAACTAAAAAATTCGCTGTCAAAGTCCGGTTATTTAAAGTTAGTACAGAAGTACTGTTCATCGATCGAATTGAATGATCTTCAGGAATATCCCGCAGGCATAAGAGCCCAAGCAGTAAAGAAAAATGGCGATATTGTTGATGATTTTTTGTTTATGAAAACAAGCCGGGCACTTGTAGTTTGCAATGCGCCGTCTCCAGCCGCGACTTCTGCTATCCCTATTGGTGCGCATATAGTAGAAAAAATATCAGAGTTAGTTACTGATTGATTCTAGTTTGCTAACGCGCTAATCAGGGTTTGTCGGCTACGATTGAACAAACCCTAATCCTACCTTTTTTATTTTTCCTCCTCTATTGTGTCTTCAGCAATACAAAGTGACGCTATACCTTTGCGTTGTAACGTTAAATATAGGTGTGTATTTTTTAACGAATATAGATCAGGATGAATAGGCGCAGTAGAAGCGCTTCGTCGCTTTTTTTATAACAATTGTTAAATCCAGAGGGGGCTGATGTGAGTCCGTTGCTAATCGCTTTGGTGTTGTTTTTTGCTGTTTTTATCTTTCTAAAAATTAGAAAACGAAAAATACGATTACGTAGAATGCAATTTATCGACGATTTTGTTTTTCCTCAGCGAATATACCAGCGCGTTAAATCTACCTATCCGCACCTAAATGAGACCGATATCGATCTTGTCGCGACAGGCCTGCGGGAGTACTTCCATATATGTCTTATTGCAAAAAATAAGACGGTAGCCATGCCATCGCAGGTGGTTGATATCGCATGGCATGAATTGATTCTGTTTACGAGAGAATACCAACAGTTCTGTGATAACGCGTTTGGGCGCTTTTTACACCATACACCGGCGGAAGCCATGACCACTCAGACTCAAGCTCAAGAAGGTATAAAGCGTGCGTGGTATATTGCCTGTTCTCGCGAAGGAATAAAGCCTAGAAAGCCTGATAAATTACCTTTTATTTTCTTGCTTGATTCAATGCTAAAGATTAGTGATGGTTTTACATACCAGCTTGATTGCCTTGCTAATAAAGAAGGAGGGTATTGTGCCAGCCATATTGGTTGTGGTGGTGGATGTTCTGGTTCATCCAGTGATTCTGATGGTTGTAGCGGTGGTGGTTGTGGCGGTGATTAAGATCATATTCATTTCTAGTGAGTATGATGCGCGTAATTTTAATGGGGGATAGTATGAATTCTAATTTATTAAAAATGGTTGCAGTGACAGGCGTTTCGGCTTTTCTAATGATCGGTTGTGGTGAAGAGGAAAAGGAAGCACCTAAGCCTGCAGATGTTGCTCCAGTAACTCAATCCTCTACCGTTACGGATGAGCCAAATGCGTTGGATAAGATGAAAGAGGGCACTGCCATGGCTTTAGAGGGTGCGAAAGAAAAGGCCTCTGAAGTAAGCGAGCAGATGAGTGAAAGCACTAGCGAGTTGGTCGAAAAAGCGAGCGATGCGACTGCTGATATGGTTGGGAAAGCAAAAGAGGTGACGGCGGAATCATTGGAAACGGTTAAAGATGTTACTGCTGATACTGTGCAAGCAGCCAAAGAGATGACAGCTGAAGGCGCAGACAAAGTAAAGGACGCTGTTCAGTAAGTTCTGTCTTATATTTTTTGGTTTAGAACCGCAGTTTTATGCTGCGGTTTTTTCACATCTCTATTTTACGCGCATGGATTTCCAATAATGTTTTTCCCAGTAGGGATTATCCAACCGGCTTATGATTACCCCTTTGCTGGTGGATGCGTGTAAGAACAAACCGTCTTCGATATAGATCCCAACATGTCGTTGTTTATCCCCTCCGGTTTTAAAGAAGACAAGATCTCCAGCACTCAATTGCCGTTTATCGACGGGTTGTCCCGTAGCCTGTTGCTGTAAGGTTGTTCTCGGTAATTTTATACCCAGTTTTTGTTGAAGTGTTATCTGGGTGAATGCCGAACAATCAATCCCTCTGCGAGTCGTTCCCCCAAGCTGATAGGGCGTACCTCTCCATACCTCATACTGCTGATACAAGCGATCTGCGTGTTCTGAATGTGACCTGTTATAGGAGGTTGGCGTGTGATGAAGAGAGCTATTAGTACAGCTCTGTAATAGGAAAGTGATCAATAATAGTACAGTTGTCGTGCTGCGATTCATGATTTCTCTCCAAATTTTAGCGTTAGATCATTTGCTTACAGTATAACCCCTACTAATATGTACTAAACAGATTGGCTTTCGGCGCGTAACTGCCTATCATGCCCTGCTATTTTCTACATCCCCAGAAAGCGATTAATAATGACCGAAGAATTTCAGATTGGCCAGCGTTGGTATAGTTACACAGAAGCAGAACTAGGTTTAGGTGTGGTCACAGAACTGGTTGATCGACGTGTAAATATTTTATTTCCAGCAACGGGCGAAGAGCGTACTTATGCCCAGAGTAATGCACCCTTAAGTCGTATTGTTTATCCATTAGGCGACCAAATAAGTGATGATGAGGGCCTAACAATTACGGTTACTCAACACGAAGAGAGTAAAGGGTGTGTCATATACTTTGGAGATGATGAATTTGGCGAAGAACAAGTCATCCATGAAGCCTCTTTAGAGAGTTCTGTTCATTTTAGTAAGCCTTATGAGCGCCTTTTTGCAGGTCAAATTGATAAGCTACGTCATTATGAATTACGCCTAGAAACGTTAAAGTACCAGCATAATCATCAGCAATCTGCTGCTTATGGTTTAATTGGGCCGCGAGTTCAATACTTACCCCATCAGTTTTATATAGCCTCAGAGGTGGGTAAACGAATTGCCCCTCGCGTTCTTCTTGCGGATGAAGTTGGATTAGGTAAGACCATTGAGGCGGGTTTGATACTCCATCAGCAGCTCGTATCTGGTCTGGCGAATCGAGTATTAATTGTTGTGCCTGATAGCCTGATTCATCAGTGGCTTGTGGAGATGATGCGCCGCTTTAATCTACATTTCTCGATCATGGATGAGGCTCGATGTGTTGAAAGTGAAGGAAACCCTTTTGAAGAAGCACAGTTGGTGCTTAGCCCGTTGTCGTTGTTTACTCGGGATGACAAACATTTAGATCAGGCGGTCAATGCTGGTTGGGACTTAATGGTTGTTGATGAAGCGCATCATTTGGGTTGGAGCGAAGAGGGAGCAAGTCACTCTTATCGCTGTATTGAAACCCTAGCTCAAAAAGTGAAAGGCTTACTTCTGTTGACGGCAACGCCAGAGCAATTGGGTGTTGAAAGCCATTTTGCCCGCTTACGTCTTTTAGACCCTGATCGATACTATGATTTAGAGAAATTTATTACTGAAGAGCAGGACTTTAAGTGTGTTAATCAGTTGATTGAAACACTACAAGATCCCGAAAAATGGGAAAGTGCTTTAGGCGACCATTCGTTCACTGAATTGTTGCATCGCTATCTAGGGGATCAAATAGCAGATCAACTGGCGTTACACCGTCATGATGAAAGCGATGAAAGAGATGAGTTGATAGCGACAACGGTACGTTCTCTGCTGGATCAGCATGGTACAGGTCGAGTCTTGTTCCGTAACACCCGTGAAAGCGTTAAAGGGTTTCCGAATCGTCAGCTTCATACCTATCGCTTAGAGATGCCTCAAGCTTATAAGGATGTTATCGGTGATGCTGGCATTGAGCCTAGTCTTCATCCTGAAAAGTTGATTGGGGACGGTGTTGGTTCTGCTTGGTTACTTGAAGATAATCGTGCCGATTGGTTAATTCGATGGCTGGATGATTATCGTGGCGAGAAAGTACTGGTTATTTGTGCCCATGCTCAAACAGCTATTACGTTGGAGAAACAGCTAAGACTGTTTGAAGGCCGTCGCACCGCGCTCTTTCATGAAGGTATGAGTTTGGTTGAGCGAGATCGTGCAGCCGCTTACTTTGCGGATAATGAGCAGGGAGCCCAATTATTAATTTGTTCAGAAATCGGTAGTGAGGGGCGTAATTTCCAGTTTGCCCATAATATGGTCATGTTTGATCTGCCGCTAAACCCTGATTTGTTGGAACAGCGTATTGGTCGTTTAGACCGAATTGGCCAGTTAATGGACGTTAATATTCATGTTCCTTATTTTGCAGATAGTGCGCAGGAAGTTCTGTTGCGATGGTTTGCTGAGGGATTGGGTGCTTTTGAGCAGGTTTGTCCTACGGGGCAAAATCTTATGCAACAATATGCCTCAGAACTGCATGAATGTATGGCAGAACCTGAAGATACGGGCCGTATTGATAAGCTTGTTGAAGAAACAGCCTTAACGCAGAAAAGTTTGTTAGCTGATTTACAACAAGGCAGGGATCGCTTATTAGAGCTTAATTCCTGTAATGAGGACGTTGCAGAATCTTTATTAGATGCAGTTGAAGAAGATAGCCAGCCAAGTACCTTATCGTCTTATATGGGGCGGATCTTCGATCATTTTGGTGTCGAGCAAGAGAGCACGGGGGTTAATGGCGTCATACTGCATCCGGGTGATCATATGCTAAGTAGTCATTTCCCTGGATTACCTAGCGATGGAATGACTGCTACTTTCCAAAGAAATGAAGCGTTATCTCGTGAAGATATGCACTTTCTTAGCTGGGAGCACCCTATGGTATCAGGAGCTATGGAGATGATGCTTGAAGGGAGTTATGGCAGCTCTACATTATGCACGATGAAGCTCCTTCCGCTTAAGGCTGGAAGCCTACTAATAGAAGCGATTTTCCGGGTTCACTGTATCTCTGACAAATCGTTACAGTTACAACGTTATTTGTCAGACGCTTGTGTACGTCGTGTCATCGATAGTAACGGCAATGATCTGACTGAGGTAATAACAGAACAGCATTTTGCTACATTGGGTAAGCGAGTAGGCAAAAATGTAGCTTACAATCTAGTCAAACATACCCGTGAAGATATCAATACGCTTGTCACGAAGCTAGAGAGGCAGGTGGCTGAAACTGGTGAGCAATTAATCACTGAAGCGGGAGCAGCACTGAGTAAGCTGCAACAAGCTGAAAAGGATCGTTTGGTTGCATTAGCGAAGGTGAACCCAAATATTCGTGACGAAGAGCTTCAATCACACGATCGTTTAACTGAAAAATTGATGGAGGCGCTTGAGGGAGCTTCCTTAAAAATGGATGCTATTCGTGTGGCAGTTATAACGCACGAATAAAGTTGGCCGGTTTTTGTATCCACTAAAAGCCTAACCCTGAGGTTAGGCTTTTTTATACCTCCAAAGAGGTAGTGTGGTTCTTACTTGCGTTGTAGTTCCGCAAAAGAAGATTAATTATTTGATCTTCAACATGTTTAAAGCACAATCATGGTATACACTGAGTGCACTTTTATGGTGCCGGGCATTTGGTCTGTAGCCTGGCTATCATTAATTTTTGCAAAGCAAGGACCGCTGCCAATAACAGTGTCACTGCTTTATTAGGTGATCTATGTTTAATTCTTTATCTGCATTAATTGATAATGTCCTGAGAGTGTTTGGTTTTAAAACACTAAACAGCCAGTTTACTTTGTCCTACGCGCTTATCTTTCTGCTTGCTGCGTCATCGGGTATCAGCCTGTATTTCAGTATGGCGATTAACCCACAGACAATTAATATGGCTGGGCGTCAGCGTATGCTTAGTCAGAAAATTGCAAAAGAAGCGTTGTTAGTAGCCGCAAAAGTTGAGCAGCATTCGACATTGAAGAAAACGATGGAGTTGTTTGAATCATCACATAAAGCGATTATTGATGGCGATGCTGAGATGGGCCTAAACCCTTTAACGGATCCTCAAATCAAAAGCCAGATGTCCCACGTTGATCAGTTATGGGGTGATTACAAAAAACTAATCAATCAGCATGTAGATAGTAGTAGTGATGCTACATTGCTTGCCATACAAAAGCAGTCGCCTGTCATCTTAAAAGAGATGAACAAGGCCGTTATGATGATGACGGCTAAGGCGAGTGACACCAATATGAATCAGCTGATGATCGCGTTGGCTTGTGTTGCCGGGATCTTGTTATTAGTTGTTTTTGGTCGAATTTTCGGTTTACGTATGTTGATGGACAACATCACACGTTTAAATTTAAGAATGACTGAAGTAGGCAAGGGCAATTTCTCACACCGTTTTAATGTGAGTCATACAGATAATGAGATTGGCCAGATGTTCAATGCTTATAACACTATGCTTGATCATGTTGGGGATCTACTACGTTCAGTTCAGACGGTTGCTAAAAATACAGAAACTCATATTAATAATGTTGTGCAAGCGACTTCTGATGCGAATGTTGGTGTTAGTAAACAATATGAAGACATTGAATTAGTTGCTGCGGCCATGACAGAGATGAGCGCAACGGTTCAAGAGGTTGCTAACAATGCTGTTGAGGCAGAAAAGGCTGCCCAAGAAACTGATACTTATGCTAAAAGTGGTGGGGATGTTGTTGATCAATCAGGTTCTCAAGCTAATGAAATGCTTGGCAAATTAAATAATACAGCGACGATTTTAAAGGAGCTGGAATCTGAAAGTTTAGCTGTAGGTAATGTGACATCCGTTATTAACGGTATAGCAGAACAGACGAATCTGCTGGCATTGAACGCTGCTATTGAAGCGGCACGCGCCGGTGATCAAGGGCGAGGCTTTGCCGTCGTTGCGGATGAGGTTCGGACACTTGCTCAACGGACTCAGCAGTCGACAAAAGAGATTCAGGATATTATTGAAAGACTGCAGGCAAAAGCCGAGACAGCGGTTACCTCGATGGAGGCAACAACCGATTTAGCTGAACGTAGTAGTGAGCTATCGACCTCCGCTGCGACGGTGTTAACTCAAATCATTGATTCTGCTAATACCATCTCATCGATGAATACGATGATTTCAACCGCGGCGGAACAACAATCGTCAGTGGCGTCAGATATCGATAACCGAGTGGTTAATATCTCTGATATTGCAGGGCAAACTAAACGAGATACTGAGCGGGTTGTAGAGGCAACGGATCAGATTCGCCAGGAGGCGCATGAGTTGAATCAGTTGGTTATGAAGTTTCAACTATAAGTGTTTCTGTATCTATTCATATTTAAACCACCCAATTGGGTGGTTTTTTTATGTCATTTTCTTTTTCGTTTTTGCAGAGGGTAGTGCTTTCGATGGATCATCTGGCCAAGGGTGTTTTGGATAGCGGCCTTTCATATCTTTTTGAACATCGCTGTACGCGTTTTTCCAAAAGCTGTTGAGATCTTGGGTGACTTGAAGAGGTCGTTTGGCAGGGGAAAGCAGATGGAGCTGTAAAGTGATATTGTGAGCAATAACTGGTGTTTCTACACAGCCAAACATCTCTTGAAGTTTGACCGCGAGTATTGGCGGGTTGTGTGAATAATCAATGGTGATATTGGAGCCTGATGGCACCTTATAACGCTCTGGAGCCAGCTCATTAAGTTGTTGGGGCATAGGCCAAGGCAGCATAGCGGTTAGTATGTTTTTAAGATCTATCTTTTTTAAATGATTAACATGGGTCACTTGAGTTAGATATGGGGCAAGCCAATCCTCCATATGATCAAGTAGCCATGAATCACTTAAATCAGGCCACTTAATATCATTAGGGGTCAGCGTTCGCTGGTTTGATGAATTGTATAGAAAAGTAATTCGCTTTCTCCAGCGCTTAAGATCCTCAGTCCAGGGCAGTATGTGAATTCCTTGTTTACGAATATAGTTGATGATTGCTTGAATTATTACATCTGACGAAGCGTCTTTAAGCGTTCTGCTACTGAGGGTGAGTTGGCCTACACGGAGTTGTTCTTCCGCTATCACTCTATTGTTTTTTTCGTCCCAGTGAATCATTTCATCATAGCGTAGGGAGTCCGTTAAGTACTCCTCAAGTAAGAGAGGGTTAAGAGGCGCAGCTAGAGGTATGAAGTCATTAGCGTGTCCAGACTTCCCGGTAATTTGGGCGATTGTTAACCATGAATACTTAGTTAAACTGTCAACGTTAAATAGTGAGGCTGCTCGTCCATTACTCATTTTGTAGATCAAGCTTCCAGTGCTTCTTTGTTTCGCAATTCTGTCAGGGTAAGCGAATGCCAGTAAGAGCCCAGCCTGTTCTTCATCTTGAATTGCAGGTGCTGTTATCGTGATCTTCTTAGATGAACACTGCCGCTGATATTTTTTAGCCTGTTGCTGTAATCGATGCCAAGCACCTTTATGAATTAAAGGTGGCTGAGATAGCCAATCGAGGCGGGTATTTATGTCAGCACTCGTCTCTCGAAAAGGGTCGCGTTCCGTTAACAATGAGGCGATATAAGATGCTTTTACAGAGAGTCCAAGTTGGGTTGCTTTTATTAGCATATGGCTTATTCGCGGGTGTGCGGCAAATTCAGCCATCTGCTCACCATGATTCGTTATTTTACCTGTCTCATCTATTGCACCTAAACTCATGAGCAGTTGTTTTGCTTGCGAAAAGGCTCCTTCTGGGGGAGGTGATAACCATTTAAGTTGGTTGGGCTGTCCTATATCCCAGGTTGCTAACTGTAATGCTAAGCCGGTGAGGTCTGCTTGTTGTATTTCGGGCGTGGCAAAAGGTGCTAATAGTGCATGTTGGGCTTCGCTCCATAGGCGATAACAAATACCAGGGGCTAAGCGGCCTGCACGCCCAGCTCGCTGAGTGGCTGCAGCCGCTGATACTTGATGAGTAAATAACCGAGTCATTGACGTATTTGGATCGTACTTGGGGCTTCGTGCTTGGCCGCAGTCGATAACAACATTTACACCTTCTATCGTGAGACTTGTTTCAGCGATACTGGTGGCCAGAACAACTTTTCTGGAGCCAATAGGGGCTGGGCTGATGGCTTGTTGTTGGTTCTCTAGTTTTAGGTCACCATATAATGGCGAAATTAGTATCTTCGCGGCGCTAGGTTCGTGAACTAGGGCTTGGGCTAACGACGTTTCTACTTGTTTGATCTCTCTAACGCCGGGAAGAAAGCAGAGGATGCTACCGTCTTGTTCCTCAATGGCGCGGAGAATTACTTTGGTTATGTGAGTTTCTAACCACTCTCCTTTTTTTGGAGGGCCGCAATAGATCGTTTTGATGGGATAGCTTCTTCCCATGCTGCTAATGATCGGAGCGTTATCTAAAAGTTTTGATATTTCTTGGCCGTTTAAAGTAGCGGACATCACTAGGAGTTTAAGAGGTTCGGTGTCTCTAAACAAAGAGCGAGCCTCGTAAGTCAGTGCTAATCCTAGATCAGCATCTAAATTGCGTTCATGAAATTCATCAAATATTACGAGGCCGTAATCCTCTAAGCTTGGGTCTGTTTGAAGTAATCGTGTAAGAATGCCTTCAGTAATGATTTCTATACGCGTTGCCTTGGTTATTTTTTGCTCGAGTCTGATTCGATAACCAACGGTTTCACCGACTTTCTCTCCTAGTACTTTAGCCATACGGTGAGCTGCCGTTTTTGCAGCTAACCTTCGAGGTTCTAGCATTAGAATTTTTTTTCCAGACAAGCAAGGCTCATCAATTAACGAAAGGGGGACTTGAGTGGTCTTACCGGCACCGGGTGGTGCTTCGAGTATCGCCTCATCGTATTTTGAAAGTGTTTCAGTTAGCTGCGGAATAGCAGAAAGAATAGGTAAAGTTGGCATATTCAACAAAATCATTATATTGATCTAAGTATTCTAACAGTTTTATCCGTAGAATTTAGGAAGATCGATTTACTCTTCACACGAGCACGCTACAATAAATGTGTTAGGTAAGTGAATTCTATTCTTTAATCGTCAAGGAGCCTTAATGGCTGGAAATTTTCAGGGTCGCAGAGGCGGCTATAAAAAAACACCAAAACTCGCTGGTCGAGGCGTTTTGGAAAATGTTGAAACGGATGGCCCTCACGTTGAGTGGGTAGGTATGCCACCATATTACATTCATACGATCACCGTAGATGGTGAGCAGTATTCTTATATGTCTCCGGATAAAGAATTAGAGATAGAATTAGGTAAGAAAGTTACGTTTAGATACAAAGAAACGAGCAAAGGCAATTTTGTTGATAAGCGCTCGCTTGGTGTGGTCATAGACCCTAGTGAGCTAGGTTATTAACGGTCTTTTATAATGAGTTTATTAAAGCAGCTATAAGCTGCTTTTTTTGTGTCTAAATTGCTGGCATCGACATTTATACTTAAATGGTGTATTATCAATACATGTTTTGCGCTTTAATTTGGAGGTGTAAATGTTAAACAGCAGTGGGATCGATGCATATTTAGTAGAAAAAAAGTTTATAAGTAGCAA
Source organism: Neptuniibacter victor (assembly GCA_027943745.1). Taxonomy (GTDB): domain Bacteria; phylum Pseudomonadota; class Gammaproteobacteria; order Pseudomonadales; family Balneatricaceae; genus Neptuniibacter; species Neptuniibacter victor. The sequence continues at coordinate 1,765,139 of AP025763.1, forward strand.
TGCAATCGAGCTCTGCTACCGTGCAGAGCAAACCATTCGTTATCTTCCAGGTCAGTTTTATTCTGTTCGTTTTACCTGTAACAAACAGGACTGCTCCCGCAGTTATAGTGTGGTTAACAAACAACTTTCGTCACTCAATAATTATGAATTCAGTTTTGTTATCACCTTGGTGGAAGGGGGAAAAGCCAGTCAATATTTTTCGACGACTGAATTAGGAAGTTGTGTCACGTTGTCAGGGCCTTATGGAAATTTGGTTTTACCTAAGGTCAACCCCAAGCGATATATAATGGTGGCCACGGGGGCTGGCGTTGCTCCTTATCGTTCCATGATTCCAGAGTTAACACAGCGTTTAAATAGCAATGAGGATCTCGAAATTGTTGTATTAATGGGGGCGAGAACGAAGGAGGAACTGCTTTATGCAGATGAATTCATTGATTGGGCAAACAGCAATACTCGTGTGAAATATTTGACTCTTCAAAGCCGAGACCAAAAAACTGAAATTTCTGAGCCTACAGGTTACGTGCAGAGCCTGTTACCCTCGTTAGAGTTAGATCCACAAAGTGATATGGCCTATGTCTGCGGTAATCCTCAGATGGTTGATCAAGTCGTTAAGCTTCTTGAAGAAAAAGGATTTCCAGTCTCAAGTGTTAAGCGTGAGAAATACCTATTTTCGGCTTTTTAGTAAGCACAACCCTTTCTAAGCATTAGGTTGATCAAAAATCCTCAGTGTAAATTAATTGATCTGTACTATTCTGAATGAATAGCAGAGAGGTGACGGGATGCTTCAGGATTTTAAGAATATACGGTTATTGGATGCGACAGATGTTGAGTATATATTATCGCCCGACAAATCAGGCACTCCAGCGAGTATGTTTAGTTCAGCATTAGATGTTTTTACTGATTTTACGGTGACTAAACCTGTAACTGTATCCGAATCTATGCCCATTTTAGAGGCGTTGGAGTACATGAAAAGTCAACATGTTCGGTTGCTTTTCGTGTTAGATAACCAAGATAACTTTTCTGGAATAATCACAGCTGCAGATGCTTCAGGCCGAAAAGTCATGGCGTTTATGCAGCGCGATGGAGTAAGCCGTGATCAGGTTCAGGTCCGGCATGTCATGCTGGGTAAATTGAATATTAGAGCCTTAACCTATCCGCAGCTGGTAGAGGCCAAAGTGGGCGATATTATGCTGACATTGAAGGATTCAGGTGATCAGCATGTTATCGTCATTGATGAAAGTTCAGCGGGTGTCCCTCGTGTCAGGGGTATTATCTCTTCGAGTGATATTTCTCGTCGTTTAAAAATATGTTTTGATGTGATGTATGAAGCAAAGAGTTTTGCTGAAATTGAGAATGTAGTGACTCAAGGGGGGGATTTTTAAGTTTGAATTCGTGGGTAGAATATCTCTGGACTTGTGAAACTAATTCTTACTATACTTCGCGAAATTTCAATGTGTGGTTACCTGAGTAGCCATTTTCTTTTTATTTTCATCGTGTGGTGCAATTGCGCATGATCTTACCGCAACATTTTAGTCCGTCAGCTTCTAAGAGCTTGTCAGAATTAATTAAGCAGTACCCTACGCCTTTCCTTGCTTTAGATTTGAATGTCGTCAAAGCTCGTTACAATGAGCTCGGGGAAGGCTTTCCCGATGCAGATGTGTTCTATGCTGTTAAGGCAAATCCTGCGGATGAAGTGATTCAATTACTTGCTGACCTCGGGTCAAGTTTTGATATAGCCTCTCCCCAAGAACTGGATAAGGTACTTAAGTGCGGTGTATCTCCAGATCGAATGAGTTACGGGAATACGATTAAGAAGGCGTCTGCTGTCAGATATTTCTATGAAAAAGGAGTGCGTTTATACGCAACTGATGCGGAAGCAGACCTTCGTAATATTGCAGCAAATGCGCCGGGTTCGAGAGTCTATATCCGCGTGTTAACGGATGGATCTGAAGGTGCGGATTGGCCGCTGTCTCGTAAGTTTGGCTGTAATCCGGAGATGGCTATTGAATTAGCCGTTTTAGCTAAAGAGCTTGGGTTAGTGCCCTATGGGATATCATTCCATGTAGGATCTCAGCAGCGTGATATTGATGTTTGGGATGGTGCTATCGCCAAAGTTAAGACAATCTATGAGCGTTTAGCAACTGAGTTTGATATTCAGCTAGAGATGATGAATATGGGAGGCGGTTTTCCCGCGAATTATCTCCAGAAAACGAATGAGTTTAACGTCTACGCTGAAGAAATTAAGCGCTTTTTAAAAGAAGATTTTGGTGAAAGTGCGCCGAGAGTAATTTTAGAGCCGGGTCGTTCATTGGTAGGAGATGCGGGCGTGATCGTCTCTGAAGTTGTGTTGATATCCCGCAAATCGACGACCGCACTCGAGCGCTGGATTTACACTGACGTGGGGATGTTTAATGGGCTCATTGAAACATTGGGCGAGGCGATTAAGTACCCATTGAAAACCTCAAAAGAAGGGCCTGTAGAAGAGGTTATTTTGGCAGGGCCTACCTGCGACAGTCTAGATATCATGTATGAACACCATAAATACGAGTTGCCACTGTCGTTAGAAATTGGTGACTATATATATTGGTATTCAACCGGAGCTTATACAACCAGCTATAGCTCAATAGAGTTCAATGGTTTTCCTCCGCTCGACTACTATATATTGTAAATTGTGATTTTTATCCTTTTTAATTCAATACTTTGACATAAATCTGCTCAAAGGGTTGTTCCTAGCGATCCAAACAGCTATCTTTTTGATATGCCGAATTTTTAATTGTCTGGTTTAGTTGGAGAATTTTGGATGTCCGATAAACAGATTCATGCACGTTATGAAGCACTTCTCTCTGCGACGGCAGATGCCGTTATGGTATTGGAGCCTACGGGATTAATTATGGCGTGTTCGACAGGTGTCGCAACATGGCTTGATTCTGATGCCGTCACTGGACGCAAGTTAGAAGATATTTTTCCTGCAGATTTGAGCGGTGACATTATTGCTGCTTCAGTAAAAGCTGTAGATAAACAAAAGGTTGTAAAGATTGATCTGCAGTTTCGTCCCGAGCATGTTCCTGTTTTACGTGAGCAAGGGTTAAATGAGACTAAGTGGATAGAATTACGCTGCTTTGCTGCTGATAATGAAGTGGTTGCTGTCTTTAGAGATATATCAGCTAAGCGCCGTTTAGAACGACAAGTTACCAGCCAAGCTCAAAGAGATCCGCTGACAGGTGCTTATAATCGTAGGGCATTACGCCCTGTATTAGAACAGGCTGTTGCTCAGGCTCAACGATATGATTGGGTATGTAGCCTGATGGTGATTGATGTTGACCAGTTTAGTGATTTAAACGAAAACTATTCTTGGGACTGTGGTGATCAAGTTCTACAACAGCTTGTGACATCTATACATGGCATGAAGCGTACCTCTGACTTTTTAGCACGTTACGGTGATGATCAGTTTGTTATGTTTATGCCTGAGACCAATCATGAGCAAGGTATGGCCGCTGGGCATCGTGTAAGACGCCTTATGGAAGAGATGGAGATTCCATACGCCGCAGGTGATGTTAGGTTCACTGTCAGTGTAGGAGTTGCAGGGTTAAATGGCCCAGACGATGATCCAGATAATATGCTTCGCCGGGCGAACGAAAACTTATTCATCGCGAAGCAAAGTGGCTATAATCGTGTTGAAGGTGAAGAATAGCTCGGCTGAATGACCACTTTCGATTGTAAAAGGGAGCTTATAGCTCCCTTTTTACTTCCTAGGATATAGCGTTTGTAAAATAGATTAGTGTATAGGTAAGAGATGAATCACGTTCCTTTAGAAGAATATAATAAGGCTTGGATTTTCAGGCATAGAGATCTTCCTATTCCTGAAGAGGATATGGTTCAAATAAAACCATTGACTGAAAGTAGAGCAGAGCAGATTTGGGCGGAGCACATAAGTCGAGGTTGTTTTCATCCTGAACATTTTGCGGAGGATGATTGGGCCGCTGATGAAAAGTGCTGGGGTGTAAAGGAGTTTTGGCAATCTGCCTGGGATTCCTCGAGTCCAGAGATGCCATTGCCTCTAATAGAAGTGTTAGGTGAATGGGATGAGAATATAACCGTTTATTTTTGCTATCAGAGTAATCACATTATCGAAACTAAGTGGGGTGTATTCAGACGCCATTGGAAGAACTTTTTGTTTTTTGATAACGGTCCTGTTTTGCTAGGGCGTAAACGGAAGCAAGTTGCTCAATTTTTTGATAATGGAACATTTCGTATAGGTGAGCGTCCATAGCATATATTGCTGGGATGTTTTTGATAGTGATGTTGTAGTTCAAAATGGAACAATGCTTTTCTTAGTTGAATTACAACAGCCTATTTCTTCTTAGTTTGATCTCCTCTCTTCTTATTTTTTAAATTGAATATAGTGAAGCAGTTACTGTGATCTCTTACGCATTATATAGCGCATAGCACTAAGCTTATAACCATGTAATTGTTATGGTTATTTGGTCTTAAAAGATTATCTTATTCAATGTTTGCTAAAAAATTGTGATATTTATCCTAAAACTAAAACGAATGAGATTTGTTTTAGTTTTGTTTGAATTATGTAATAGCGCAGTCCGGTTGTTTAGAAATATAAGTATATTAATCATACCTTAATAACCATTCAATAAGTGTGTGATAAGTGTTCCTCTATCCTACTTAAGTACTGTTTTTTGGGAATATATCAGAGTGCTTTAGTGCGAGATTATTCTTGGAAATTTGAGCTGGAGGGCATTGAAATCAATGTTATTTAGACATTAGTGGATGAATATATACATTAAGCTTAAAAATCAGGCTAGATACTATAGGTTTTGGTACTTCTGCCCGCTGTGAATAGGCTTATGATTAAGAGATGGATAGGGGCATTAATGTTATTTCCAATTATTGATCGCTTAGGTAGTTTATTATTCTTGTTTGAATTTTGAATTAGTCGTGTTTTTCACGTCAGCATTAATATTATTTGGAGTTTATAACCCCTAAGTCTGAGGGCTAACATTTTGAGGGAGTGTTTTAGTGCAAGATATGGAAACCCTTATTCTCCAACTAAAACAGCAGCCAGCGTTTCAGGACAGCACTGTATTAGCATTAGAGTGTACTTGGGATAAGTTGTTACATGAGATCGATGATCTTCTAAGCCAGTTAGATTTTACGTCATTTACATATTCTGTATTGACGAGAGGGAAAATTAACCCGAGTTCAGATATACAGAAACAGAAATGGGATGATGGCGCCGATATAGTTGGTTCTTTGCCGGATAGTGTTATTAAAAGTTACTATCGAGATATTGCGCATCATGACCCTTTATGGGAAGTGCTTCCCGATATCACATCGCCACTGCTTGTCAGTTCTGTGGTTGGGGGGCAGGGAGCTTATGCGGATGGCTTTTGGCAAAAGCATGGTGTTGCTTCACGCGTATATGTGCCGATGAAAGGTAAGAGTGATAACTATTGGTTCCACTATTTCAGTTTATTTCACAAGTTGCCACCGCTAGAGTTCGAGGCATTTTTTAATAAAATTAGTGAATGGTTAGTGCCTATTTTGTCGCGTTACCATTCTCTACTACAGGTCGTATGTGAAAGGGAGCAAAATCCCTATATGAAATATGAATTGTTATCTTCAACTTGTCAGCAGGTGATGAAGATGACCGCACAAGGTATGCCTGTAAAACGTATTGCAGATAAGCTTGCGTTGACCGAAGAGGGTATTACGTACCATATAACTCGCGCTAAGCGGGTATTTGGTGCGAGAAACAAGACACAGCTTGTCGCAATGCTTTACGAAGTTGGGTTATTGTAAAGATAGAGTTAGCTATCAGCATTTCACCGCTGATAGCTAATATGCTCAGCAGATACAGTCTGATGACTTTCAATAGGCTGATTAGCAGCTTCGTCTTTAGGTGAACCCATAAAATCACCGCCACTGATTATTTCCCATTCATTATCATGTTTATGCAGGTAAGCATAGCAGCAACAGCATTTGTAAAGCTCACTTCCTTTTAGCTCACTAATTTTTTTAAGAGCGGAATGTGGCTTGTGATGCAGTACTAAGTTGTAACAAAGCGAGCATGCATTTTCCATCGTGTTGATCCTCCGTGACTATCGCTCCCCTTTCTAGTTATAAAATTAGCATAGAAATTTATGAATGAGGCTAGGAAAAATTCCTATTTTTAGTGTTGGTTAAACAATATTAATAATGGGTAAGGCTAAGGCTGGTGCCTTAAACGATCAAACTGTATTATCTAACTTTAGATAATTAGGGTCGATGTCTGCGTTTTAAAACTCTCTTTAGCACAGTGTTACAGTGAGCGTTATGACAGCAACCGCCCTCAATATGAGACATTTTTTATGCAAATCGCTGAAAACCTAGTAGCACTAATACATTACACCCTCAAAAATGAAGCGGGTGAGGTACTTGACTCATCTGCGGGTCAGGAGCCACTTCCTTTTGTTTGTGGTGCGAATAATATTGTTGCAGGTTTAGAGAATGCCTTACTGGGCAAAGTGGTTGGCGATAAGCTCGATGTGACGGTTAAACCTGAAGAAGGTTATGGTGAAGTTCGTGAAGAACTAGTCCAAAAAGTTGACCGTGAAAACTTTCAAGGAATTGATGATATTGCCGTAGGCATGCAGTTTATGGCCGAAGCGCCTTGGGGCCAGCAGCCTGTGACAGTTGTTTCTGTAGAAGATGATGGCGTGACGTTGGATGGTAACCACCCTCTAGCGGGCCAAACACTCCTGTTTAGCGTTGAAGTGACTGAAGTTCGTGAAGCAACTGAAGATGAATTGGCGCATGGTCATGTTCATGGTGAAGGTTGTAATCACGATCACTAAGTTTTACCTCAGTGATTTAAAAAAGCCCGGTTATCCGGGTTTTTTTGTGCCCGAAGATAGTAGGTTTGTTTTTGTGGCGGGAAAATGTTGTCTATCCTTAAGCAGAGAAACTGAACGATAAGTATGTCGAACTCACAGCCTCTTTGAATCGATTTAACTGTGGAGTATATCTATGAACTTAGAGCAGCTAACGGATATAAAATTAAAACAGCAATTGAAGGCGGTAAACTTTGTGGAATCGGGGCATGGTCCGATGGTCATTGAGGTTGAGTACGAGAATGCTGATGGTCTACAGCGCTCATTAATAAAAGACAATCAAGGTAAGGTTGAAACCTACCAGCATTTAAAGGCCGGCTATGAGTTATGCCTGAAGGCAGGTATTCATGAAGCTAATTTAGTGCAAGTGGAGACTCATGACGAGGCTTGCCAATCTGACTACGCAGATTACCATCGAGAGTTAATTCCATTGGTATTCTAACCGGCTGATATTCCAGAATTAAATTTGATTCGCCATCTATGCAATGTGGAACTCGTAATGGCATAGTGTGTCAATTGATGATCGCCTTGCTTACGGGAGTTAAATTTTGATGAGAGAAAACCTTAGACTTCTCATGGATCAGGTTGGGAGTGTTTTATATGGCAAAGAGGAGCAGATAAAACAATCGGTAGTTTGTCTTTTATCGGGTGGGCACTTATTGATTGAAGATCTGCCTGGTATGGGTAAAACAACCCTTGCTCATGCCTTAGCCAAAGTCATCGGTTTTGATTATCAGCGGGTACAATTTACCAGTGATATGTTGCCGGCTGATATTTTAGGTGCATCGATTTTTAATTCTAATACAGGTGATTTTGTCTTCCATAAAGGTCCTGTTTTCACTCAGTTGTTATTGGCTGATGAAATTAATAGGACAACACCTAAAACCCAAAGCGCACTGCTGGAAGCGATGGAAGAAAGGCAAGTAACGGTTGAGGGAGAAACACATCTATTACCTCCCTCTTTTTTTGTTATTGCAACCCAAAACCCGGTTTCTCAATATGGAACGTTTCCTCTTCCTGAATCACAATTAGATAGATTTTTGATGCGCATACAGTTGGGTTATCCAACAGAAGCCGCAGAGAGAGAGCTTCTTGTGGGTGGTGATGTTCGTGGTCAAATAGCCAATCTACCCGTTTGCTTAGATTTAAAGGAGCTAAGTCAGATTCGCAAGGGCTGCCAATCTGTAAAAGTGGCTGAGAGCATAATCGACTATGTACAACGTTTGATCCGGTATACGCGAGAATCTCCAGATCTAGAATATGGCATCTCTCCACGTGGTGGACTTGCGCTTTTGAATTGCGCCAAATCTTGGGCGTATATCGAAGGACGTGAATACGTAGTACCTGAGGATATTCAAGGGCTTCTTGAACCTGTTTTTGCTCACAGACTCAGAACGTCTGATAACGCTGCAGAATACGGCGGGAATGCGTTAATTCGTAAGATATTAAATCAGGTTGATGTCATTGGTTAACATTATTCGTTCAGCGTTTCTGCCTATTATCCAACTATCAGAACGTTGGGCTAAAAGTAGGCGCCCTAAAGGGGTGTCGATTGAGCTAAATCAAAGGCGCATTTTTATTTTTCCGACCGCGATGGGGTGGGGTTATCTTCTGCTTTGTCTAGTGTTGTACCTTGTCGCAATCAACTACCAGAACAACTTGATTCATGCGTTTTCGTTTTTGCTAATCGCATTGGGTGTTTTAACTATCCATTATACTTTTCTAAATTTGTCCGGTTTATGTATAACCGGAATACGAGGAGGTAATGGTTATGCGGGCGAAATGATCGAGTTTCAGTTGCGCGTTAGCGCTAAGAATCGACGATCATATGAAAACGTCATGTTGCAGTGGAAGGATCAAGAAGACAGTCATCATTTCTACTTAGATCGGGGTGAAGATAAATTGTGTAGTGTCTATGCAAAATCTGAGCAACGTGGCTTATTCAGACCAGAAGCGTTACTGATCGCTACACGTTACCCCTTTGGCTTACTTCGTGCTTGGAGCTGGATTGAGCTGGATATCTCATCAGTTGTGTATCCTAAACCATTGAAAGGTGATTTCCCTGAGCACTCTAAAGGGGATTCTGACGGTGAGCACGAGCATCAAAATAGGGGGGATGATTTTGCAGGGCTAGAGCAGTATCAACCAGGCATATCTACCAAACATATTGCGTGGAAGCAATTTGCCCAAGGGCGAGGTTTACTGGTTAAAAACTATTTGGGGCAAGAAAGTAAACAGGTGTGGCTATGTTGGGATCAATGGCCATCGCTTTCTGTAGAAAAACGACTGTCAGTTATTGCTTATTGGGTTAAAGAGTTAGAAAAAAAATCGATAGTGTATGGGGTAGAAATGCCAAATTTGATTATCCACCCTGATGGCGGCCCAGAGCATAGTGAAAAAGTACTGACTGCTTTGGCTCTGTTTGGTTTGCCGGATAATCACGTATGAAAACAGGGCAACTTAGTAGGCAAGCGTTACTATGGCAGCTTTTAAGCGTTATTGCGGCAACCATACCTCATGTTTCGCATATTCCTTGGTGGGTATCCTTATTGGTGGTGACAACGGTCGGGTGGCGATTTTTGGTCTACACCGGACGTTGGTCCTTCCCCCCTTGGTGGGTAAAAGCACTCTTTGTCATTGGCGCGGCTGTTGGCGTGTTAGTCAGTTATAAAGCAGGAGGGGGGATTAGTGCTACGGTTACTTTGCTGATTGTTGGCTTTGGGCTTAAAGTTATTGAACTATATAAGCAGCGTGATTCTTACGTGATTTTGTTTGTGGCTTATTTAGTGACAGCAACGCAGTTTTTGTTTAGTCAAAACATGCTAATGGCAGTCTATATTTTTCTGGCACTGACGATTGTTACAACCGCTTTACTAAATGCCAATCTGAACAGAGATATGCGCTTTTTCTCCGCGTTTAAACGTGTTTTTTGGATGCTGCTTCCCGCTTATCCGTTAATGATAGTGCTTTTTATAGGCATGCCTAGATTGGGTCCTATTTGGGATGTGGGCTTAGATAAGTCGATGGCAAAAACGGGATTGAGTGATTCGATGTCCCCGGGTGATATCACTCGTTTAACACGATCTGCTGAAATTGCCTTTAGGGTAAGTTTTGATGAGCGGGCACCCTCCCAAGCTCAGCTCTATTGGCGAGCGATTGTATTAAATGATTTTGATGGGCGGCGTTGGTTCAATGACAAAGGTGCTCTTAAGCTTGATGCCGAAATCGCCTCAGCATCTAATCGCGCTGAACGTGAAAATAGTCCGCTATGGCGCTATGAACTAATTCTGGAACCAACACAACGGCAGTATATTCCTACACTCGACTATCTGTCTTTTTGGGATAAGCAGCTTGTTGTTTACTCTGATTTTACGTTGACGAGTAAAACTGCTCAAACCTCACGTAACCAATTCTCCCTATCCTCTCAGATGAGGGCGATAGAACAAGATCGAAAAATTGATAGCTTTACTAGAGAGTTACAGCTACCTAAAGGCAATGATCGGGCAAAAGATCTTGCAAGGCGTTGGTTACGTGAAACAGATAACCCGAACGATTTTATTGCAAGAATAGAGAAATATTTTAATGAAGAGTTTAGTTATTCTTTAGAGCCACCTAGGTTAGGCCGCGATAGTGTGTCTGAGTTCCTCTTTGATTCCAAAGTCGGTTTTTGTGGCCATTTCGCTGGGGCGACAGTCTTTCTACTTCGAGAAGCTGGGGTTCCCGCAAGAGTGGTGACGGGATATCAAGGTGGAGAATGGAATGCGTTTCAAAACTACTATGTTGTTAGGCAGTATGATGCTCATGCCTGGGTTGAGGCGTGGCTGCCAGAGAAAGGGTGGGTGCGGCTTGATCCCACTGCCTGGGTAGCACCTGAGCGGGTTCAAGCACCCGCTGAAAATACCTTATCAAAGGATCAGGCATTTTTGAAAGATAACCTTTTGATGAGCTGGGGGCTGACGGGTAACGGTTTAATAGCTAATGTCCGTATGAGATTAGAGGCGATTAACTACGGTTGGCACCGCTGGGTTTTGAATTACCACCATCAACAGAAAGATGTCTTACAACAGCTTTTAGGTTCGTTTTCTATTACAAAGCTAGCGCTGTTTATCTTTGTGCCATTCTGTGCCGTTATTGGATTTACGGTGCTAATGCTATTACGTAATGCACGTAAGGTTAGTGCTGATCCGTTAAATAAGCAGATCCAAAGGCTTTCCATTTATTTTAGCGCTTTTGGCTTAGAAAGGTCTAAGGGCGAAACGATCGCTAATTACTGTCATCGGTTAGCGGCCGAATATCCTTCTATGGCTATTTCTCTTACTGAGCTCTCTAAGTTGTTTGAGAAAGTACAATATGCAGAGCAACGTTTTGAGAATGAGGACGAGATTGAATTAATTAAGACGCATGTTGAATGTTGCATAAAAGAGCATTCGCGTATTTAAACGCTTAACGGTTGCTACGCAGCTGTTTCCTTATGGTTGATAAAGTATCTGCTTCAAACCAAGGATTGTTTTTAAGCCACCCTTGATTACGTGGTGATGGGTGAGGCAATACAAAGAAGGGTGCTGGGCAATCATTAACGGCCTTCACCCGTTCAGTTAACGTTTTGTATTGTTTTAAAAAAGGGGTGCCAGCTAGATAATAGTTCTGAGCATAGATACCTATCAATAGGATCGTCTTAATATTGGGTAGATGATCTAGCAGTTGTTTATGCCATGTAGGTGCGCATAATCGACTAGGTGGAAGGTCGCCCGATTTACCTCGTCCTGGGTAACAAAACCCCATCGGCATAATTGCGATATTATTAGGGTTATAGAAGTACTCAGGAGTCATATCTAACCATTTTCTCAGCCTATTCCCACTGGCATCATTCCAAGGGATCCCACTTTCATGTACACGTATCCCGGGGGCTTGGCCAATGATTAGAATCTCCGCTTCATTACCCGCTTGGATAATAGGATTGGCACCTAAAGGTAGCTGCTGTTTGCATAGGTCGCATCCTTTTATTTCATCAAGTAAGGTAATTAGACTCACTGTTATCATTTTCCTAAAGGTTCGTTCGTGAATGAAGAAATGATGTTTCAATATAGCGTAATTCGAAGTCGCAGACGAAAAACGGCTGCAATTCGTATAAGTGAAAAGGGGATAGAGGTGCGTGTCCCACACTGGGTTGATGATAAATGGGTTGATGATTGGGTCGCACAAAGGGCGCAATGGATTCAAGAGAATAGTTTACGCTTGAAAAATAATTTGGATAAATTTTGTTTGAAAGTGAGTCGGGGCGCGTTATTCCCGTTACGAGGAGAGGAGTACCCTTTAGATTGGCGTTTAGGGATTAAGAATCAAGTGCTAATGTCTGAGGGGAGGATAAATATAGTCCTGTCCTCTAGGTCAAAGAAAACGGAACAAGAGCGAGTTAGAACCTGCTTGCACCAATGGTATAAAAGTCATGCTCATGCGCACCTTTCAGCAAGGCTTGCATACTGGGAAAAACAAATGGGGCTGGTGAGTAACTCTTTGAAAATAAGAGATTATAAGCGTAGATGGGGAAGCTGTAACGCTAAGGGGGATATCGCTTTTAATTGGCGATTAATACTCGCTGACGATGAAATAATTGATTATGTCGTGATCCATGAATTGGCTCACCTAGTACACCTCAATCACAGCAAAGCGTTTTGGCAGCTAGTCGAGAATTATTGCAAGAATTGGAGAGTGCTACGTGATGAACTCCAAAAGCGTAATGGATGGGTACTTTGGTAGGGCTTTGTTTGAAACGCCTAAATGTTATTGTAGTCCATTCGTTTAATCTCAGTGTTAACAATGGCTTGAGTTCAATTTGAACTAAGCTAATTGATAAAACCAAAAATAGACACGAGTTATTAAACGATTGTGAACAACTAATAACAATAATGAGTGCGCAAATGAGCCTTTATAAGAGTGTAGAGAAAACCTTCTTCAATACGTTGACGAAGAAAATCGTAGGCAATGTGCTTTTCTTGCTTTTGCCCCATGTGGTCCTATTGGTTATAGGTTATAACCACTTTGAAAAGTTGGAGAACGGCCTAGCGACGGCTGTGTCTGGTACGGCATCGCTTGATATCCTTCAAACCCACCTTGATTCGTTCTGGTTCTATGGCGTTGCAACGGTTAGCTTTGCCTTAGTAGCAGGTATTTTTACTATTTTTTTCATGCGCCATCTGTTTCTGCGTCCCATTAAGGGAATGACGGACGTATTAAAAGCGATTAAAGATAAAGATGGTGATATCTCCGCAACGCTTCCCGAGTATACCCATGATGAAATCTCTGAAATGGCTGAAAGCTATAATGAGTTTTCATCCAGCTTGAAATCAATGATTGCTGAAAGTCGTCGCCGCAGTGTTAGTGTGGCCTTGAGCTCAACGCGCTTGCAAAAAGTATTGATTGAAGCGCAAGGTTCTGCGACTAAGCAAGAAGAGCAGGCGCATAAAGTCTTTCAATCTAGCCAGGAAGCAACACAAGCGATCGATAATATTGCAGGAAGTACATTACAGATCTCCGAACGTAATGGTCAAAATTTAGAGGAGATTAAAACTTCTAGTAATGAGCTGGGGCGTGTGCAGCAACAAGTGGAAGCTATCAGGCATCAAGTCACCGATTTTCAGGATACTGTTCATCAATTAGAGATGAATTCTAGAAATATCACTGAAATATTGGGCATGGTGAAAGATTTTTCCGATCAAACTAATCTGCTTGCGTTGAATGCTTCTATTGAGGCAGCCCGAGCTGGAGAGGCCGGTCGAGGGTTCTCTGTTGTTGCAGATGAAGTACGGAATCTTTCACAAAAGGTGAGTGTTGCGACCAGTGAAATAGACCAGAATATCAGTCAAATGTCTTCGTTGGTTGATAAGACCGGTACGAGTGCTGTCACTATATTGGAGTACGTCGGATCAACGGAAGAGTTTATTGGAAGCACTAATGACCAATTCCATGGTTTAGTGAGCGACTTTGAAGACCTAAATGGTCAGCTAAGTAGTATCAGTGCAGCCATCGATGAGTTGGCTTATACCAACAAAGAATCTCATAACCATGTATCTGAGATCACCGATATATCGACTGGAATGCATGGTGAAATTGAAGAGTCACGCCGCTACTCAGAAGAGTTAGAACATTCGACCGAGGAAACTCAAGAACTCTTGTCTCGCTTTATTATCGGCTACGGTGGTTTTGAAGGCATGATTCAAGCGGGTCGGCAATGGAGTCAACAAGTTCAAGCGGGTTTGGAAGAGCTATCATCCCGTGGCTGTAATTTGTTTGATACTCACTATCATCGTACGAATGATGGGCAACTGCCTGAAAAGTATGACATCAGCTATGTTGATCAATACGATGCGTTGATGCGGCCCTTGTTTGATCGTTTTATTGCGGAGAGACCTGAATTTATTTATGCCATAGCGGTGGATCGTAACGGTTATGCTCCAGCGCATCACACCAAGGTTTCAGAGCGAATGACCGGTAACTTTGAAGTGGATAATGTAAAGAGTCGAAATCGTCGTATATTCGCAGGTAACCGCGCAGAGGTTCGTCGTGCTGCATCAACGGCGCCTTTCCTATTACAGACTTATATACGCGACACAGGCGAAATATTGAATGATCTATCTATCCCACTTTATGTCAATGGGCAGCATTGGGGCGGTTTGATTATGGGCTTTGTCCCAGAGAAACTGTTGGATGACCCGAGTTAAATGAACATGATTTGACCCTATAAAAAAACGCGGTATAAACCGCGTTTTTTTATAGATAGTTAATGCGCAAAGCGGTTAGACATCAAAATCAGTGACTAGCTGTTCGATAAGCTGTTTAACCGTGTCATAAGAGAGAGGTTTGCTACATAGTGCCGAGACCCCAGCGCTCTGGACTGCAGCCAGTCGACTCTCGTTTTGTTCGCTGGTGATCATAAGGATTGGCACAGTCGGCTGCTCACTATGTGTACGGATATGCTCTGTTAATTCCTGACCATCAACGTTTGGCATGTTGTAGTCGGTAATAATGAGATCAAAGCGATGGCCGGCGTCTATGAGTGCAAGCGCTTCTGCTCCATCCTTTGCGGTTTCGATAGAATGGATGGATAAAGATTCCAGCATCTGCTGAATGTATTTTCTTGATAGTGAGCTGTCATCAACAACAAGCACTTTTAACGCATCGTAATCATCGTTGTCGCTATCAGTTTCAAAATCTGTGATGTAATCCAATGTACTTCGCAGTGCCATACCCATTTCTTCTCGGCTGAAAGGCTTGGGTAGAATTGCGATTGCACCGGCTTGACGTATGGGTTCTAAATAGCGGTAGTGAGTTTCGGAGGATACTAATAAAAAGGTTATGTTTTCGAGAGGTTCTAGGCCTCGCATCTGCGTAACTAAATCGGTTCCAGTCATATCAGGAAGATGCATGGACGATAGAACCATGTCTGGAGGCGAAGAGAGCATGTGTGCCAAAGCGGGTTTGGCTTCTTCAAACTCTTCGATATTTTCGATGCCGTAACTATTCAGGTGGCCTGTAATAATGTGACGCTGAACTTTAGACGGTTCAATTACAGTGACATAAAGACTGCTTAATTCCATATCCTGAGATCCATAATCAAGTATCAGGGTGGTATTGGATCACCACCTAGGTAGATATATATAGCTTAGATCATGACAGAGAAAAGTTTTTCAGAAAAGTAATATCCGGTGCTTATTTGTGTGAATTCAGTTGAAAGATCACGTTTTCAGTTTTTTAAACCTCCAAGCTGATTTTTTTGGTGCATAAATGACCACTTGTTTTTGTTAAGCTGTGATTAATTGCTCAAATGTTTAACTAAGAACAAGATTGCTCTTCATTAACAATCTCTCTTAAGCCAGTTGCTTCCCCTAGCGCTGGCTTTTTTCTCGCCAGTAAAAAGTGAAGAACAATAGTAAATTATAGTCCTCAAATAATGCTTAATCCCCTTTATAGCGGTGCGATTGACCTAAATCAGTAAATTCTGATGTAGGCATATAACCTGCCATATCTTAGGCGTAGCATTAGAAGAGAGGGACTTAAGAAGCGTACGGAAAGCGTGACCTAAGCCCCATGTAGTTCACTGAAAAAAGGTCAGGTCTAATGTGTCCTATATGGTAATGCCGATCTAACACGTAATTTGATATTAAATGCTGCTATTTCCATCATCAGTAAAGATGGTCTAGATGCACTGACGGCAGGGCGTCTGATCGATCAGGCCGGTATCAGTAAAGGCGGTCTGTATCATCACTTTAGAACGATGGCGGAAGTTGAATCTGAGGTATTGGAACTGCTCACGCAGAATATAACGCTTAAGATAAGTAGCTACCCCACACCGGCCACGAAAAATGAATTTCTTGAGATTGTCGAGCAGGAGCTGTTCGAATGTTTTATTGTTAATAATGAACCCGCACGAGCATTATTTGGGTTTATCTCTGCTTCGGCAAACAATAAAACGATACAAGTGTTAATGAGACGTTTAATGGATGAGATCTCTTTACAGCGTTTGCAGCAATTAAAAGCGGTTTCACCCGGTGTCGCTCATGTGACTTTACATAACACAGTTCAAATTATTTCGACCTTGCAGATGGGGCTTATGACGCGATTCTTCATCGCAGAAGATGTTGTGAGTTTGAAGAGCTATTGGCGAGGCTGCCGAGGTATGCTGGAAGAGCTGCTTGGTTTGGCCGGTCAATCAATCGAGCAACAAGGAACAATCGAAATAGAGGGCGTCACTGATATTTTGAAGTATCAGTGAGCTGCTGTTATATCAATTGATAGGTGTTTTTCAAACCGATAAGCGTTGCTTAAATCGGCGATAAGAGTACCTAGATAGCCACCTGTTACTTTTCTAGTTCTGCTTGAAAGTCGATAATAGCTGAATTGAGCTTTTGTGTGAGCTGTTCTGGCTGCGCAAAAGCTTTCAGTTCGAGCTTATCTTCACCGTTTCTAAGATAGATTATTACGATAGTGATGAAGTTTTCTTTATGGCTTCCTATCTCCTCAATTTCCCTGAAAGTGATGCGTTTTTCAATTTCTTGCTCGGGGAGCGTGACCAGTATTGATTTTGGAGCAAACTGAATAGACGCATCTTTTACTTCATTCTTAATGCTATCTATATGATGCTTATACCAACTGGCAAGGATCAATCCAACCACTAAAGGGGCAAGTAGATAAAGCTTTGAAAGGTCCATCATCATTAGCATCAAAGCCGCGCCAACGAAGCCCATTTGTAGGTTGGTAAAGAGCGTTATTTTCTTTTCAAAGAACGTTTTGTCCCAAACAAATACTAATTCATTTTTTTCCACTGTATATCCTCTCCGAAAACTTAGCTGAGTCTGTCTATATGTAGATGGATTTGCAATAGGACAAATTGTCAAAAGTTTCACGAAAGCTCTGCTGAACACTATCATTTTTTATCTATGATCGACTAAGCTGTGCATCTATCGAATGGATTAACGGATCTGCTAGGAGCTTTGGAATGTTTAGCTATAAAGTGATTGCCTCTGTGTTGTTCTCAGTGGCCTTGATGTCTGGGTGTTCTGATGAAGAAGCGGTTGTAACCGATTCTGATAAGGCTAAAGCTAATATTATTCAGAAATCATCACAAACCGTTAATACTCATAAACTGGGTATTCTCGATATATCAGAGCGAGAGTATGGTGATATCAATTCAATTGCTCTTCTCTTTAATACGCCCCTTGAAGCTGATCAATCTTTCAATGCTCATATCAGTGTTGATCCGGCTTTAAGTAATCCAATATTAAGTCCAGACGGTCGAACATTACATTTTACGGGTGTTAAACCCGTTGTTGATTATGAGATAACGGTAAGATCCGGAATCAAGGCGGTAAACGGTACAATATATGATGGCAGCCAGTCTCAAAAGTTAAAAAGCCGCGCTTTGCCAAGTGTGGTGTCTTTTAAAGAGGATGGGGCGATCATGATTCCTGGCAAGGTAGATGCACTATCTATTATTGCGGTGAACGTGCCTGAAGCAGATATAAATGTTTATAAAGTAAAAAGTAATAAAACGGTTAGTTTCTTTAATGAATTCGCTGCTCTTTCTGATAATGATCGCTGGTATTATGACGAATCGCAGTTAGAGAATACATTGGATCATATTTATGCATCACGGTTAAAAATCAGTACAACAAAAAATCAAAGAAATTATGCGAGTTTCCCGGTTAATTTAGTGCCAGAAATAGATCAAGGTGGAATTTATTTTGCTACGATCCGCGCGCCAGGCAGTTTCGAATTTCAATCAACCTGGTTTTCTGTTTCGACATTAGGCATACAAGCGCGTGACTATGGAAAACACACACGCTATATCACCCAAGATGTTAGCAACGGTCAGATTTTAGCTGATGTAGAGATCGATATTCTAGATTACAACAATAAAGTTATTGCCAATGGAGTTACTAATTCTGATGGTGCTTGGGATGTTAATAATGGGTGGAAGCGAAGCTCACCACGCTTTATTGTTGCTCGAAAAGATAACTTTGTATCGGTCCTCAATTACCATGCACCTGCTCTTGATCTTTCAGGCTTTAGTCTGCCTGGACGAAAATCACAAAACCTTGAATATTTTGTATATTCTCCCCGAGATATTTACAGGCCAGGTGAAGAACTAATTCTGAGCAGTTTGATGAGGGATATGGATGGCCAACTTCTGGATGATTCACTTAAAGTTGAGCTTGTAAAACCGGATGGGGATAGTGCGGGTCAGTGGCGATTAGATGCTACGGTGCCGGGTTATTTTGAATTTCATCATTCACTTGCCGAAAATGCGCCGTTGGGTGAATGGCTAGCCAGAATATACAGTACGACCAATGCCGGAACTGAGGCGCGCTTTAAGTTTAAAGTTGAAGAGTTTCTTCCAGAGCGCTTGCGATTAATATTTGATGGCGATAACGATGCATTTTCAAGTTTCGAATTAGGTGAGACCGTTAGCGTTAATGTTAAAGGTGAGTATTTGTATGGGGCCCCTGCGTCAGGAAATAAGCTTGATACCCAGGTATCAATTAATGGATGGGCTGAGCCTTTTGACGCGTTGAAGGGTTTCTCTTTTGGTGACCCAGATAAGGTTCAATGGGATCAATTTTCTCTAGATTCTAATACGCTGAATGATAAGGGTGAGTTGCTAACTGAAATCAGTAAGCAGCGGTTTAATTGGCGAAACTTTGAAACTCCGGCCCGCTTACATTTGCGTTACAGCCTTTTTGAAAGTGGTGGACGTGCTATTAATCGTAATAAGTCTGTGTTGCTGTGGCCACGTAAAAGTTTTATTGGGGTGAAACCTCACTTTTCTAACAGCACGTCTAAAACAGATCATAACGTTAATTTTGATCTGGTTCGGGCGAACAGTGATGGGCAGGTCCTGGCTACAGGAGAAGTGAAAGCCACATTGTATCGTTTAGAGGACAATTATTTCTGGAGCCATACCCCAGAAAGAGGCTGGCACTATCAGGTTGAAAAGAATGAGTACCCTGTGAACAATCAAGTGCTTGATTTTGATGGAGCTGAATCGTTGACTTTATCGGTACCCGTTGAGTGGGGCCGTTATCGCTTAGAGTTGGATGATTACGAAGGTAGCAGTCGTACTGTATATAAATTTCAGGCAGGCGATTCTTGGTATTACAATTGGAATAATGCATCGAATAATAGCAAGCCCGATAGAGTAACGGTTGCCTTAGATAAAGCGCATTACAAAGCGGGTGATATAGCAAAAGTAAAATTGGTTTCTCCTACCAGTGGCACGGCCATCGTTTTATTGGAAACCGATCGAGTACTCAAAACAATAGAGGTGGAGTTAGTCGATCGAGAAGCGGAAGTTGAGATTGCTATCCCAGAAGATTTAAAGCGTCATGATGCTTATGTGACTGCTTTCGTTATTGCACCAACCGATCAAACAGAGAAGGTGAGCAAACGGAGCTTTGGCATTGCCCATCTATCTTTAGATCGTTCAGATCGCCGTCTCGTGGTAGATATTGATGTTGCTGATAAATTATTGCCCGAGCATGCTGCTGATATTTATTTAAAGATTAATGATAGTCAAGGTGCACCAGCTGAGGAGCAGGATCTTTACGTTACATTAAGTGCAGTGGATAGTGGTGTTTTAAGTGTGACGGGTTATCAGCAGGCCGACCCTTTTGACTATTTCTACGGACAGCGTCGCTACCAGCCGTCTATTACTGATATGTACGATGATTTGGCTGAACCTGTACTCAGTGATAAAGCGGAAATTCGCTGGGGTGGTGATGGGGAGTTAGAACGTGGCGGTGAAGCGCCGCCAAGTGACGTGCAGATCATCAGCCTTTTTCAAGGCCCTGTAAAAGTAGAAGAGGGGGTTGCTCATATTCGCTTGCAACTCCCAGCATTTGATGGCGAGTTAACATTGAATGCTGTCGCTATGGCAGGTGATAAGTTCGGTAAACAAACAGAGATAACCAAGGTTGCTGCACCGGTTGTCGCTCAACTGTCCATGCCTCGTTTTATGGCGCAAGGTGATAACGCCGTGCTTGCCTTAGATCTAGCAAATATGAGCGGTGAAAATCAATCAATCAGTTTACAACTAAGTAGCTCTGATCATCTAAGTTTAAATAATGAAAAATTTGAACTACGCCTAGATCAAGGAAAAAAACAGATATTACAGCTACCTGTGACAGCAAACCTTATCGGAGAGGGACAACTTTCAGCTGAGATTAGTTTACGTTCTGATGACGGCACTACTGTAACGCTTGAAAGAGAGTGGTTACTCGGGGTAAGGGCAGCGTATCCATCTCAGTTTGATCGTGTTGATAAGTTCTTGTCTAAAGGCGATCGATTTGATTTTCCAAAGCATAAGCTAGATCAGCTCGTTACTGATTCTGTTGCGGCCCAGATACGCGTTTCAACGACGCCTGACTTAGGTGCAAGTAAACATTTTGATGCATTAACTCGCTACCCTTATGCCTGTTTAGAACAAACGACAAGTAAATCACAACCCATCGCTCTATTGCTGGAAAACAAAAAGTTACCTACGGCAAGTGCTTCGTTCAGTTCTCAAGAGATTGATCGGCAACTAAAAGTAGCCTTGTCCCGTTATAGTGAATTGCAGCGTGCAAATGGATCATTTGGCCTTTGGCACAGGCAATCTCCAGAAGAGCATTGGTTGACCGCTTATGCGACTGATTTTTTACTGAGGATAAACCAAGCAGGCGTTCCCGTATCAGATAAGATGTTAAAAGACGCGCAGCAACGTTTAAGCCATTATGTTCATAAACGTTCTGCTTTAACCGTCAATACTTGGTCAGATATTCCCTCGCATTATGAGATTGCCTACAAGTCCTTTGCTGCTTACGTATTGGCAAAGCAGGGACGTGTGACATTGGGGCCCTTGAGGGATCTAGCTGAAAACCAATTAGATAATGCGCGTAGTAGCCTGCCAGGTGTCCATTTAGGACTTGCTATGATTGAAACCGGCAGTACCCAAGAGGGAGAAAAATTGGTGTTAACTGCAATGAATTTGCAGCGTACACCCGGATATTTAGGCGATTATGGTTCGGTAATTCGAGACATGGCGATGGGTCTTCATGCTGTTCTCGATTCAAAATCAGCATCTTCGGCGTTAAAAAAGCAGGCACTTCAGCAGATTCCAGACTTGCTTATCGAACTTAAGCAGCAGCGCTGGTTAAGTACCCAAGAGCGTACCGCTTTATTGAATCTATCAACTGACTTGGCGGCTATTAATCTTGAAGGGGAGTGGCGTGGTGAATTGGAGGTAGCAACTGGTAAAGAGGTGCTGGCTTCGTCAGGAACGGTTGTGCGTAATCTAGAGATTGACGGCACCATCCCTTCTTTCTCCAATCAGTCATTAAAACCATTATTCGTCAGTTATAGTTGGACGGGGATACCAGCGTCGCCCCCAGCCTCTTTAGATGAGGGCATCCGAGTACAGGTTGAGCATTTTAAAGTTGAGAATATGAATGCGTCAGTGTTGCGAGAGGGGCAGGTTCTCAGTATCGGTGATACCGTCTTAACAAGAGTGCGGTATTACAGTGAAACACGAGTACCAGATGGTTTGATTGTTGGTTTGATACCCGCGGGTGTTGAGCTGGAAAATCAAAATTTGAAAAATGCTTTTAAGCTAGAAAATATTAAACTTGAAGGGGAGAATATTAAGCCTCGTTCCCGAATAGCCTACGAGGCGTATAAGGATGATCGTTACGTGGCGGCTGTTGATATACCGGCTAAAAGGGAACAGACACTTTATTATCTTTCTAGGGCGGTGACGCCTGGTAGTTATACGGTACCCCCTGTTATAGCTGAGTCTATGTATAAGCCAAGCGTCAGAGGTCTTAGCAATAGTATTAAATCCATTGTTGTTATGCCTTAGGCATAGATAGAACGACAAGATAGAACAACAAAAGTGCGATGAAGAAAATACTATTGTTCGTAATGCTGGTGGGTATCTGTTTGGCTTTAGGGCTAACACTAGCCGATAGGCTGTACCCGCTAGATCTTCCTGAGCATAGAGATAGCTTTGCTACTGTTGTGGTCGATCGTCATGGAGAACCATTGCGATCATTTGCTGATGACAAAGGGGTTTGGCGCTATGAAGTGTCTGTACATGAAGTATCTCCGCTCTACGTCGATGCGCTAATTAACTATGAAGATCAATATTTCTATCAGCACTTTGGCGTTAACCCTTTCAGTTTGATCAGGGCAGGGTGGCAGTATGTGCGTGAAGGAAAAGTTGTATCGGGTGGCTCCACCTTAACGATGCAGGTCGCCAGAATTCTGCACCCCCATCGCAGAACACTGGCTGGAAAATTACAGCAGATGCTACGTGCGATCCAGTTAGAATGGCACCTTAGTAAAACCGAAATACTAGAGCTGTATCTTAATTACGCGCCCTTTGGAGGGACGCTCGAGGGCGTTCAAGCAGCGAGTTTGCAATACTTGCACAAACCCGCTTCAAGGTTGAGGCATTCAGAAGCTGCACTTCTTGCGGTTTTACCTCAAGCGCCTTCTCGACTGAGGCCTGACCGGCATCCAGAACGAGCGTTAAAGGCTCGTGATAAAGTATTAAAACGAATGCGCGATCAGGAACTTTGGAGCGCTGATATCGTGTTACGTGGCCAGCAAGAAACGATTGCTGTGTGGCCGCTACATACTCCGGTAGAAGCGCCTCTGTTAAGCCGCCGTTTACATCAGCATTATCCTGAAAAACGTATCATTCGTACCAGCATCGATCTTTCTTTACAGCAGCAGTTTGCTGATACCGTGCGAGCTTATACTTCCGTATTGGAAGAGAATGTTTCTGCAGCAGTCGTTCTGTTAGATAACCAAACGCAGAAGGTCGTTGTTTATATCGGGTCTGCGAACTTTGAAGACAATAAACGCGCAGGCCATGTTGATATGGTGACTGCAATACGCTCTCCCGGCTCAACACTTAAACCTTTTTTGTTTGGGGTTTCCTTAGATGAAAATCTAATACACAGTGAGTCGTTATTGGCCGATGTACCGCGTTTAGGAAGTCAATACCGCCCTGGTAACTTTAGCGATGGCTTTGCCGGTCCCGTCTCTGCAGCAGAGGCATTAACCCGTTCACTTAATCTACCTTTTGTTCAATTAATTGAAACGTATGGCCCTCAGAACTTTATTAATAAGCTTGAACATACGGGGGTGGCCGTTGATATTCCGGGCGGGAATGCGAATCCTGCCGTGATTCTGGGTGGAGCTGGGGTTAGCTTAGAGAGATTGATTAAATTGTATAGCGCTCTCGCAAATAACGGCAGAGTTCAACCGCTATCGTTTTTGAATAAAAATGCTGAGCCTTTGTTTGCCAATAGAGATAGTAGTCGTGCACTTCTTACACCTTCTTCTGCTTGGATAACATGGCGTACTCTCAATGATGTAGAGATGCCACGAGCGTTAAGGTATGGAATCAGTCCGCAGGCCTTGCCTTCTATCGGATGGAAAACGGGGACGAGTTGGGATTACAGAGATGTGTGGGCCATCGGTGTTTCAAAAGATTATACGCTAGGGGTTTGGTTAGGAAGGCCTGATGGTAAGCCTATGAAGAAAACAACAGGTAGCCTTTTAGCCGCACCACTTTTGTTCTCTCTCTATCGTCAATTACCTTATGAAAAGAACCCTATAAAACAACCATCCAAGGTGAATAGTACGACCATATGCTGGCCCGATGGTCGCACGGTTTCTTTGGTTAAAAATGATCATTGCCATGTCAAAAAAAGTGCTTTCACGATTGATGGGGCCACCCCCCGAACACTTAACCCAAACTATAAAAAAGGTAACGTCGACTCCCTTTTTTACCAAGCGAATCAATCATATCTTTTAAGCAGTCAAACGAATCGTAGGGTGCCGCGTGATTGCGAAGATGAATATAAGATCGTTCCTGTATATCTATGGCCTGATCTACTGGAGCCTTGGCTAGAAGGAGAGAGGAGAGGGCGTAATATTATTCCATCCTATGACGAACGTTGTCGTGTGATAAAACAAGTTCCTAGGATATTGCGTTTATCAGGGATTAACCAAGGGCAGATTTACCATAAGTTAAACAATGATAAACTAAGTTTGAAGGTTGAAATCGAGGGAGGATCTGGGCAGTTTTACTGGTACCTAGACGGTCAACTACAGCAAGGGAATGAACCAGAGTTAGCTTTTGATGTTGGTGAAGCTAAAGTGTACGAAATCTTTGTTGAGGATAAAACAGGCGCATTTGGGCGTGTTCTTTTTGAAATTTTGTAGTCTATGAATCTTTTATGGCTTGCTGCTAAATAAGCGATGCCTTATATTTGGTTTTATACTATTAATAGGCAAAATAATTATATGAAACAGCTTATAAATTTTACCCGTATTTTCAAAACCCTCTCACTCTCTTTCGTGTTAGCTTCTGGTGTCGCCTTAGCCGATAGTCCAGCAGATAAGTATCCCGAGTCGGTTCTATATACCAAACCTGTTCAGATCTCTGAGAATGTTTGGTCTGCCATCGGAGCAACGCAATACTATAGTTACGAGAATGGCGGCCATAACAATAATTTAACCTTCATCATTGGTGATAGCGCGGTGTTGGTTGTCAATGGCGGTTCCTCCTACCAATTAGCCGAAGCCCTTCATCAAGAGATTAAAAAACATACTCCTCTGCCGGTTAAGTACGTGGTTGATGAGAACGGTCAGTCTCATGCCATTTTAGGGAATGGCTATTGGAAAGCGCAAGGCGCAGAAATTATTGCGCATGAAGAGGCGCTAGAAGAGATCGAAGAACAAGGATTGCAGGGTTTAGAGACGCTAGACGGGATCTTAAAAGAGCGTGCTAAAGGGACAACCCTTGTTTCGATAGATCAAACATTTGATGAGAAAATGGCGCTAGATTTAGGTGGCATTAGTGTTGAGCTTATTCGCTTTGGTCCAGCCCATTCTCTCGGTGATATTTCGGTTTATGTTCCATCTGAAAATGTGCTTATTGCCGGTGATATGGCTTTTCAGCAACGTTTGTTACCGGTATTTCCTGATACGGATACCGCCGAGTGGCTAGAGACTTGGCATAATGAATTTGCGCCTTTCGCTGCTGGAAAAATTATTATTCCAGGTCATGGCGAAGCGACAGATTTTGAAACCGTTGATAAATGGACAAGGGGTTATCTTGAGTATGTCAGGGCCAAGGTTGCTGTATTACTCGAAGAGGGAGGCTCACTTGAAGATGCCTATCAGATTGATCAATCACCTTACGCCCATTTAGATACGTTTGAGCAACTTGCTGCTAAAAATGCAGGCCGTATTTTTGAAGCAATGGAGTTTGAATAAAAGGGTTTTGTAACAAGAGCTTAAGGTTGTTTATTTTGGCTTGCTTTAGCGTTTAAACAATAAAGGCGAATTCTTAGAATTCGCCTTTATTTTTAAGTAAAACTTAATACTTACTGCGTATTATTTTTTACGAATACCTTCGATATTCAGATCCATATAAACCGTTTCTGAAGCAGGACCTAGGTTGTAATTCATGCCAAACTCTTTTGGCTTAAGTTCAACGGTACCAGAGAAGCCAGCACGGTAGCCGCCCCAAGGGTCTTTTCCTTCGCCCACTTTTGCGACATCAATCGCAATCTCTTTACTTGTGCCATACAGTGTTAACATGCCTTTCATCACACCGCCGCCATCAGCGTTAGGTGTAAAAGAAGTGCTTTTGAAAGACGCTGTTGGATGGTCAGCAACATTAAGGTATTCATCACTTCGAATGTGCTTATCACGCTCGGCATGGTTAGAGTCAAAGGATGTTACATCAATGTCTACGTTTACTTTTGATGCTGCAGGGTTGTCAGAATCATAGCTAAATTCGCCATTAAACGTATTAAAACGGCCGGTTAGCCAGCTTGTGCCTAGATGGCTTATGCGAAACTCGATTGATGCGTGAGCGCCTTTTGTATCGATCACATAATCTGCAGCATAAAGTGGTGATGCAGTCATTAATGTGGCAAGCGCCAATCCTTTAAAAAACTTAGCTTTCATTATTATTCCTCGCGTAGCGCTAGCATGCGCTTAAGTGTTATGTCTTTATCGATGAAGTGATGTTTTAACGCTGCAATTGCATGGATAGCAGCAAGAGAGATCAAAATCGTAGCCACGATGAAATGTATCAAGCCGGCTATATCTTCTTGGTTATCTATCGCAAAAGGAAGCGCTGGGATATTAATTAAGTTAAAAAGCTCGATCGCTCGGCCATCAGCCGTTGATATTAAGTACCCTGATATCAGAGTAATGAGTAAAAGCAAGTAAAGTAATGCATGAGCTATTTTAGCGGCGATGACCATCTTTTTAGGTTGTGGTAATGGCGCTGGTGGTTTATTGAAGCTGCGCCAAATCAAACGAACGGCCAAAACCATAGCAACAATTATTCCGATACTTTTATGCCATACGGGTATGGTTCTGTAGGCAGGATCATAGTAATCCAGAGTCTCGATATACCAACCAAGCGGATACAAACCAATGATGGCAAGTGCTATTAGCCAGTGCATTATGACTGGCCCCCAGCCGTAGCTGTGTTCATCATTAGTAAGTTTGTGGTTTAAAACCATGTGAATCGTTGCCTCGTTACTTTTACACTACAGCCAATCAAAACAGAGAGAGCTGTGAGTTTCACGTTAATTTACTTTTCTTTACAGCGCGTTATCAATTTTTGTTAACTTAAGTTCGCTGAATAGTGATTGATTTCTATACTTTATAGGTGGATTATTGATGCGTCTAATGCATATTTAACATCCTGGTTATGCTTCAAATGAATTTACGATCGGTTGACCTCAATTTACTTGTAGTACTTCAAGCCTTGCTAGAAGAGCAACATGTGTCAAAAGCAGCTGACAAGTTACAGATGAGTCAGCCTGCTGTGAGTCGAGCGCTACAGCGCTTAAGGCAGACCTTAGATGACCCAATACTTGTTAGGACTATCAATGGTTATGATCTAAGCGCTCGTGCTGTAGATATTCGGCAGCAGCTCAACAGTGTGCTGCTTGACGTCGAAGGGATAATGCAGCCTGAGGTTTTCGATCCCTGTAAGGCTGAAGGCGTGCTAAAGCTAACAGGGCTTGATCTAGAATTGGTTTTATTGATGCCGAGTATCGTTCGGCTTCTGAGAGTGAAGGCGCCTAATTTAAGAGTAGAAATTGTTCCTCAGCACAGTGATCATTTTGCTTTGCTGGAACAAGGGGATGTTCATTTTTCGGTGACCGGTTTACAGCCTGAAACAGGTCAAGATCAGTATCGTAGATTTGAGGTAGCTCGGACAAGGCATCTATGTGTAATGGATAGAAATAATCCACTAGCCCAAATAGAGATGAACTTGAACCAATATGCTGAAGCGTCACATGGTTTAGTCTCTATTACAGGCAAGGGGCCAGGTGTAATGGATACAGTTTTGGCTCAGCACGGCGTAGAAAGAAAAGTTATGTTACGCCTAGCAAGCTTTTTGTCGGTGTCCGAATTTTGTAGTGACTCAGATCTTATTTTTACACTGCCAGAGATTATGGCAAAGCATCTAATGAGTAATACATCACTCGTATGCCGGCCACTTCCTAAGGTTTTTGATCTTCCTGAGATTACGTTGTATCTATATTGGCATGAGCGTTTTCATCATGATCCAATGTGTCATTGGATTCGCGCAGAATTGAGCGAGCTATTTAATACAGAATCATTCAAAGAGGTTAATACAGAATCACTCAATGAGGGCTCACAGGTGTGAGCCTTCCATCATTTGCATGGTTTCATTACTCCAACGGAGGGATTCAAAATATGCATCTGCGTATACTTTTTTTACATCTTCGGGTAATTGAAAACTAGATTGACCAATCATGTAAAAATTGACTGCCTGCAGTAGCTTACCCGCTTTACCTTCGTAGCCTCTGATCGCGCGCTCTATCTCATCTGAAACCGAGAGTTGTGAAAGTAGTGTACTTTGCTCAACTTCCAGCAGAGCATCTAGCATCGATAACACGCCAGTAATAAACGCCATCTCTGAATCGACTTCTTCAGTATGGTAGGCAATAAATTCGCACATACGTGCAGTAATAAGAATTTGGCGTATCAGTTCGCTTGGCTTGTCATCGTTACTGGAAAGGGCAAGTAGTGTTGCCCATTTGTTAATTTCGTTCATGCCAAGTGAAACAATTGCCTGGGTCAAACTTTCAATTTTATTTGGAAGATTAAATTGAGCAGAGTTAACAATTCTTAGTAATTTGAAGGTGAGTTGGGGGTCACGTGAAGTGATATCTGCAAGTACATCTGGTGTGACTTCTTTATCCTGTAATGCTGCAAGTAGATGGATAACAATGGCTTGATTAGAGGTAAGTTTTTTGCCTTGAATTCGCGTTGGTTGTGATAGGAAGTTTCCTTGGAAAAGGCGGAAGCCTAAACGATGGCACTTATCATACTCTTCGTAGTTTTCAACATTTTCAGCTAAAGCTGCGACTTTAAAGCGTTGTATATGCTTAAGGTGCTTAGTCATTTCAGAAGCGTTGTATTTACTAATGTCGACTCTGACAACGTGGGCTATTTCCAACAGCTCGTTATAGTCAGGATTGTAAGTGAAGTCATCCAGTACGATCCGGTAGCCCGCATCGATATATCGCCTTAAGGAACTAATCAGCTCTTCGGTTATCTTGGGGTTTTGTTTAATGTCGATGACTAGGTTATGACGAGATAGGCTGGGTAAACTTTCTGTTTTAATAAAACCTTCAGTGACATTCAAAAATGCAGGTAGAGATTTTAGCGCGCCTGAATCATAGATACTGGTGAAATTATTGATTAACACATCACATGCTTCCTGATCTCCTTTCAGGAATTTTGCAATATCATCTCCGCTTTCTGATTGGTACAGAAGCTCATACGCAACAACATTTAAGTTACGGTCAAAGATCGGCTGGCGAGAAAGGCCGAGCTGATTAAAGTGTTCTTCCATGTAAACTTTCCTTTGAATTAGCCTTATTCAATTCTAGGCGCCGTTTGCAAGTCACTGCAACCTTCTATCGCGGTATTAAATGATTAAATGCAGTTAAATGGCTGATTATGTGTATGGATTGCTGTAAATGTTCATCAAACCGTCGCGATGATTCATTAAACTTGATATTAACAAAGCGGTAATGAGGTCATAGAAGGGGATTCCTGATAAACAAATGGTTTAAAAACTGTTAGTTTTTAAGATTAAACTTTAGTATTGGTCCAACGCTTTTTCAGAGAATCTGCTAATGCAAAACCATCCATTACGTCATCAAATCACGCAAGAGGTTCATGCGCGTCCTTTTCAGCGATTGCAGTCTGAGTTAGCACTGTTACATATCGCAGTTACTTATGAAGATGACGATCATCATTGTTTAGTAAAAGCTTTAAATGATTTACTCGCGCTTCTTGAGCTGCCATTGCCCGATGATCTCAATGGTTTTTTTTATGTACATAATGAGGCAATAGCCGTTCGCTACGAACCTCATAATGAATTTTATACGTTAACGATCTATCAGCTAGATAAAGCCGATTTTACGTTTTTACGTACGTTATGGTGCGAGTTGCCAGGACAGTTACTTTGTGGAGTAGAGATTCTTTTTCAGGGGAAAGATTCAGCTAAGCCTGATTTGAAAATGTTGTTTGGTAGACGTCAGGTTTCGGGTGCAGAGGTGATGGGAGGGGCTGCCAAAATCTGGACAGATTTCTATCCTGATAATGAATCAGGATTTGTGAATATCAGGGTTCATGATATTAGCTTAAAAGCATTCCAGGCCGGACGATTGCTACAGCGTTTGTGTGAGATTGAAACTTACCGACATATGGCATTACTTGCGCTACCTGTCGCACAAGAGGTCATGCCGAAGCTAACGTTAATGGATAAAGAGTTAGCGGGTATAACACACGAGATAGCTACGCATGCGAATGCGCCTGAGCTGCTAAAGCGCTTAATGACATTGGCTGCTGAAGTCGAAGAGTTATCAGCTGAAACGGCTAACCGCTTTTCGGCAACTCAAGCTTATTTTGCGGTTGTTGATAGCCGGATTGCAGAGTTACGAGAGCAGCGTATTCAAGGGCTGCAAACGGTTACTCAATTTATGGAGAGGCGGTTAGATCCGGCTAAGCGAACCTGTGTGGCAGCAAATGATCGAATTGAAAGGCTGTCGAGACGTATTGCGCGCGCCACGGAATTAATAAGATCCCAAGTGGATCTCTCTATAGAGCAACAAAATCAACAGTTGTTAAAGGGGCTTAATGAAAGAGCTAAACGGCAGCTGCGTTTACAGGCGAAACTTGAAAGTTTTACCATCATAGTAGTGACCTACTATGCATTTGATCTGCTAGAACGGTCGATTCGAAATACAGTCTCTGCGGATGTTTTGCGTGATCAAGTGCTAATGATTTTGAGTTTTTCGGTGCCTATTATTGCCGGTGTCATCTGGTGGTATGTGAGAAGGCTATTAAAACATTATGGTGATGAGTAGTTTGTCTCTGGCTGGTTAAGAAATACTCACCCAATCAATAAAATCAAATACTTAATAATAATGCATTTGCATCTGTATTTTTCGCTGGTATACTGCGCGCCTGTCTTGAGGAAACGCCCTTAAGGCAAGGCTTACAGGCCACGCGATGGTGGCCCTGTTGGTCCTTCCGCAATGATAAATCGTGAACCTGGTCAGGCCCGGAAGGGAGCAGCCACAGCGGTGGATTCATGTGCCGGAATGCGGCTGATGGGGTCACCCCCAATTCCTTTATACTCTTTAGTTTTTCACTTGTTTTTGTCTTTCTTTCGTTTACAGATTTAAACGTTCTTGAATGTATGATTTTTTCTCATATACGCTTTTATTCATAGCTGTCTAGAATTAATAATTGAAAGTAACCTCTCTGTACATGCCCAAGTTCTGTCACGGTGGTCTTGTCTGTTGATCTATTACCGTAAGTGTAAACAGCGTCGTTGCTAATTAATGTTGTTAGGTAAGCCTAATGAGCTTTCAATATGGATTCATAGGATCGCTTATGTTGAAACTTGTGAAAGACTTCCATGAATATCAGTTCGTTTATTACTGGATTGATAGTCATGCCGTCAGGGTTAGCCCCAATCTTCCTACGCCTCAATTCGCTGAAGAGTGGGTCATCCATCACTATTTCTCTGAATACAATGGGAAAGAACGCAGGCGTACTATTTTTGATCGGCGTTATGGCGGTAGTAAAGTTAAGCTTGAAGGGACTCAAATTTTCTTTTCTAAGCGTAAACCCTCTGTTAAAGGTCGAAGGTCAACCGATTTGCCGATTGCCATTGATCTTGATTTGTCAGTAGAAAAATTAAATAAACTACGAAGTGGGTAATCGTTGACGAACTTGAGAGTTTCTTCGTTGAGTTAGTTCGTAAAGCTGTTATTCGTCCGTTCTTATGAATTATCTGGCACTACCTTGTGGTAGTGTGAATACGTGATACATGGAGATCCGCACCCATTTAAAAAGGTTGTAAGGTACAATCAGGAGTGTGAACGGTGAAGTTAGTTAAAGATTTAAACCCCTCTGGGATTGTTTATTTCTGGATCAATGATTTATCTGAACAGATTAGTCCTGATATACCGACATTTCAGTTAGCTGAAGAGTGGCGTACTCGATTTATTTTTTCGCAGTATGAAGGAGACGAGAGAAGGAAGTCAGTAATAGATCGCCGTAAGGATCAAGATCAACGTTTAAATGTTGATAGAAGCTTACATGCTAGTCGCTCTAGGCCTGATGGGCGTCGAGAAGCAGATTCTAAAATTCAGATAGATATTGATCTTGCAGTAGAGAAGCTCAAAATTTATTACAGCTAACTAATGCTCCAACCGTTGTAATGAATCCTCTTTCGGAGGATCTTTCGATAGCTCAAGAGGTTAACTTTATTTTAAGGTTTGTTTTGCTTTCTTGCGTTGTGGATCTGTATTTTTCTTTTAGCGCTTCGATACAGGCTTCACACTGAGGTAGCGCTTTACCAATCTGGTCCCAGCTTCCTTGATCTTCACATGGATTTTTAAACCTGATCACTTTCTCCAAACATGTCGAGCAAGAAGAATAGTCCTTATTTATCGAATTCATTTGTGCCGACCCATGCCTGTTCGAGCCCCTCATTGCTGAATACCCTAGAATCTGTATATTTTTTTGTTACACAGCGTTTCTATACAACGTAGCACTTACTTTTAAGGGTGTTTATAAGAAAAATTCTTAATTTAGCATCTCTTAAACTAATGATTAATCGATAAGTAATTATCTCCGGTTACATATGGGATGCGCTCTTCTCTATGTCAGCTGAACAGTGTTTAAACGGAGTTAAGGTCCCTTATCGAACTGTGTTACGTCGGATGGCATCACTTCCCATTTTGCCTTAGAACCAACATAAATATGTTTGCCAATCTCAATATCTGGTGAGCCGTTCAGGCAGCCGAGCATGATCTGAAAAACTTCCCCTTTATATATAGTGCACAATGTTGAGCCACACATTCTGCAGAATTGTAGTCCAAAATCCTGTGCGCTAGAGTAAGTACTAAGAAGTGATTCTCCCTTTAGCCAGGTGAATTGTGAAGGCTGTACAAGGGCGCTGGCTGATGCTTGTGAGCTAAAGGCTTTTCGACAACGTGAGCAGTGACAAGAGGTTGTGTCACCTAACTTACCGGTAACTTGGTAGCTAATTTCTCCACAGAAACACTCTCCGGTAATCGACATCGATTTTTCCCTATTTGTGAATGACTCAAACGCTCACCATTTACTCGTAAATGACTTGGCTATCGTTGTAAATCTATATGGCGCTGTTGTCAGCATCAAGCCCCATCTGTTTATATGCATCAAAAAGGCTATTAGATTTGGGATCATACGAATATGGCATTGTATGAGATTAGTCTGCAGTTAATCGAATCAGGGGTGCCAATGTTCAGAGTGGAACGAAGTTAAGGGCACATGATAGTAGTCGAGAAAGTAATCAGCCATATCAGTTATGTGCGAGTGATTACTGTATACAACGGGTCTATTGAACGTTACTTATCAGGCATAGCTACGGGGATAGTGCTGAGCGTGAAATGGTCGATAATAGCGTCGATCTCTCCGTTCGCCCACATCTCCTTAAGGCTGTGATTCAGTTGTGAAATCAAGGTATCTTTATTCTCTAGGGTAGAGGATTTTGAGATCATGAGGTACGCAGGTCGCGGGGGGTGAACGGGTCTTTCTAACGGCTCGATCATATTAGTGATACCCATATTTCTAGCCGTGAATAGCCCCGCATGTTTACCATTGATATAGGTATCGATCCTCCCTTTAAGTAGCATGTTTATCCCGCTGACGGTCGTTTGGCTTTCATGGACTGTCAGTACATTATTCTTGTGAGCTTCATCAAATTCAGGGTTGATGCTATATCCAGCTGTGATGCCAATCTTTTTATCATGTAAGTCTTCTAGTGTATTGAATGTAAAAGACTCGCCCTTGCGGACAAACACACTAAAAATACTCATATGAGTTGGGTATTTAAGGAATGTGGCAAATTTATCTCGCTCGTCTGTTCTATATGCTGAAAATAACCCATCAGCTTTGCCTGATTTTATGGAAGATAGCGCTCGTTTCCAGGGTACACACTCTATCGTGTATTGATTTTGTGTGCGTTTAAGGAGCTCTTCTACAATCTTGACATCAATGCCCATTGGAACGCCAGATTCGCACCAAGCAAAGGGTTTGAAGTCCATCAGCGTAACAAATTTGATAGGGCGGCTTTCTGCCATAGATAAGCTAGAGAAAGGCAGAATAAATAGAAAAAGGGCAGTAATAAATTTCATTTAGTATGTGGCCGTTCTTTAAGAGTATCTCTGAGCGGTTACTTCACAACCCGACTAGTCATTTAAGCATAGATTGTTTTAGATGATTTATCTGAGATTTGA
This sequence comes from Neptuniibacter victor, assembly GCA_027943745.1. Classification (GTDB taxonomy): domain Bacteria; phylum Pseudomonadota; class Gammaproteobacteria; order Pseudomonadales; family Balneatricaceae; genus Neptuniibacter; species Neptuniibacter victor. The sequence continues at coordinate 1,799,436 of AP025763.1, forward strand.
TTGAATGGTTGGCTTACTGGGCATTAAGGATCTCTTGAACGTGGCAACTACATTCGCCGCATCTAGGCTGTACACCGTGAACTGCAAATATCTCACGATATTCATCTTCTCCGAACGCGATAGCGTCTTCAATGTCTGCAATATATAGATCGTTGCAGGTACAGACTAGAGATGGATCTTTAGCTTTTCTATCGATATTCATTTGAGTAACACACTATTGGTAACAGAGCAGAGGATAGTAGTTATCTATTGTGTAAATTTATAGCGAATAAAATGCATCTGAACATGAATGAGGTGAGGGTTGGTGCCGTTTGTTACGGTTGATTCTTTTGCTTGTGTTTGTAGTGATACATATTTTTGTCAGCTTCTAAGACCAGTTCTTCTAAGTTGATCTCATGAATTTGGTTCTTAAATGAATAACCATAACTTAGTGCGGCTAGTGATAATTTTGAATTGGAGGAAGTGAGTTGTTGAAATCGATCGGCCAATCTTATGCAGAACTCTTCGGTTTGTGTTGCGCTTTGGGTTAGCAGCATAACGAGGAACTCGTCTCCGCCTACACGTGCAATAATATCGCTATCGCGACAATAGGTTTTAAGCAGCGATGAGAGTGTAATCAGACAGTCATCACCTGCTTGATGTCCATGCAGGTCATTAATTGACTTCATGTTATCGATATCTAAATACACAATACTAATATCTTTATCGAATCGTTTAGCATCTTTAAGACGTTGCTCTGCTAGATGGTTAAAGCCACGTCGATTGTTTATCTGAGTGAGTTCATCAGTTAGTGCGAGATTCTTAATTTCTTCATAATCAAATATCATCTGTAAGTCTGCATTGATCAGGTTACGGAACTGCTCTAACAGTTTGATAAGGGATGAACTGTAGTGAGTGCTTTTAGTATCAATGATGCAAATTGTGCCGAATAGTTTGCCGTCAGGCCAAAGCAAAGGGAGACCGCAATAAGAGCGTACGGGCCCATTTTCTACCGGATCGGCTTTTTTCCATTCGGCAGAGGCTTGTGCATCATCAACATAAAGGCCTTCACCTGTTTCCATTATTTTTCGACAGAAGCTTTTCATCTCCCACGGCCAACTTGAATTACGCTCTAAGAAGTTATCCGGGTTAGTACTTGCAGCAACGGCATTGAATTCATCCTGTCTAAACTGGACGATAGTGCCACAAGCAGAATCGTAAAGTTCGGACATTAAATCGACAGTCGTTTGCCATTTATTCAGATCAACCGAGGGGTGTGGATTGCGGGAAATACATGCTTGAGTATCAATCATTGGTTAATCACCACTACTGTTAGGTATGAATATGATTGACCTAACTCCATGGTCTTAGCAATCGCTATTTATCATCTGTCTTAACTAATAAGTAACTATTAGTTTAGTATGGTTTCAGATTAGAGCAGGTTGTAATAGTTAAGTTCAGATTTATATAACCATGATAAGTAGAGTAAAGGGTATGAACATACAGTTAAGGTATATTTGGGTTACGATATTCGTCGCTGTGTTTATCTGGTCTGCAATCGACCCTAAAGACATATTTACTTGGTTTTTAGAAGTGCTGCCAGCCGTAATCGGCGCGGTGATACTCTTAGTCACTTACAACCGTTTTCGGCTAACCACGTTGTTATATAGCTTTGTTCTTGTTCATTGCATCATTCTGATGGTCGGTGGACATTACACTTATGCTGAAGTCCCTCTCTTTGACTATATTCGAGATATAACGAGCTCTGAAAGAAACAGTTACGATAAAGTTGGCCATTTTGCGCAAGGGTTTGTCCCTGCGCTTATCGCACGAGAGGTGTTGCTGAGGAACGCCGTTGTCAAAGTAGGGGGCTGGTTAAATCTATTTGTAGTGTCGATCTGCCTAGCGTTTAGTGCTTTTTATGAGCTAATTGAATGGTGGGTGGCGTTGGCAACCGGTGAAAATGCAGAAGCATTTTTAGGTACGCAAGGGTATGTATGGGATACTCAGTCGGATATGGGCTTTGCACTGTTAGGTGCAATAATCTGTCTGCTTATATTACCTCGCTTTCATGATCGGCAACTGGTGAAGTTCTTAGATCATTAAGTTGGTTAAAGTGCCAAATGGTCAGCGATATAATCTATTAACATTCTGACTTTAGGCGATACATAGCGGTTGTGCGGATAAAGGGCCCAAATCCCTTCGTCTATGGGTTGGTGTTTTTGCAGTAACGGAATTAACGCTAAACTCTCGATATGGGGCTGAACGTAATAGTCTGGAAGTTGAACAATACCAAGTCCTTTAAGCGCTGCATCCAGTAGGGCTAGGCCACTATTGCAGCTTAGTTTTCCGCGTATTTTTATATTACGCTCAAGATTATTTTCCTGAAAGCGCCAATACTGTAGCGTTCCTTGAAGACAGTTATGTTGATCTAGTTCTGCTAGTACGTGTGGTTCCCCATTATTGGCAAGATACTCGGGTGAAGCGCATACATATAACTTTCGTGATGCTAACCGTTTAGCCATCATTGATGAATCGTCTAACTTCCCAAGCCGAATGGCTAAGTCAAACCCTGAATCGACTAGATCTATCTTTTGATTGGTAAACAGACACTCGATGGATAGTTCGGGGTAAAGGCGTGCAAAATCATTAATGATCGGTGCAATTCTGCTTTCACCAAAGGTTGTGGGCGCGGTGATGCGCACTTTCCCTTTAGGCGTGCCTTGGAGTTGTGTTAGTGCGCGTTCTGCCTCCTCAAGTCCGTCTAGTAGCTGTCTACAGTGTTGATAATAGATACTACCGGCTTCTGTAATCGATACCTTTCTTGTTGTTCTGTAGAACAGTTTGGTACTTAAGCGCTTTTCAAGTGCACTCACCTGGCGACTGACTTGTGCGGTAGATATATTTAATTGCTGGGCGGCCGCTGTAAAGTTCTCTGTTTCAGCCACAGCAACAAACTCAGTGATACCTTGCCAATCGAACATGATGATTCCTGTTGATTATTGCTAAATGGTAAAAGTAAATTTCATAATTGCATAATTATAACTTCTGAGTAATTAACTACAATCTAGCTATAAATAATCTTATTTCACTGTGGGGCAAAAATGAGTAATCAGATGATCAAATCAAAAGCAGCCATCGCTTGGGGCCCAAATCAGCCTCTATCCATTGAAGAAGTTGATGTTATGCCGCCACAAAAGGGTGAGGTGCTGGTACGCATTGTTGCTTCAGGTGTATGTCATACAGATGCGTTCACATTATCAGGTGAGGACCCAGAAGGTATTTTCCCCGCTATTTTAGGTCATGAAGGGGGGGGTATTGTCGAAGCGGTGGGCGAAGGCGTCACAAGTGTCAGTGTTGGTGATCATGTTATTCCGCTTTATACCCCTGAATGCGGTGAGTGTAAGTTTTGTAAATCAGGTAAAACAAATCTCTGCCAGAAAATTAGAGAGACCCAAGGAAAGGGAGTGATGCCGGATGGTACGACGCGCTTCTATAAAGATGGGCAGCCTATTTATCATTATATGGGTTGCTCTACCTTCTCTGAGTACACCGTATTGCCAGAGATTTCGCTGGCAAAAGTAAGTAAATCTGCACCTTTAGAAGAGGTTTGCTTGTTGGGTTGTGGTGTTACGACCGGCATGGGTGCAGTCATGAATACCGCGAAAGTGGAAGAGGGTGATACGGTCGCTATTTTTGGCTTAGGTGGAATTGGGCTGTCAGCCGTTATTGGCGCGACGATGGCCAAAGCAAGCCGCATCATTGTTATTGATATCAATGAAAGTAAATTTGATCTTGCTGAAAAGTTAGGTGCAACGGATTGTATTAATCCGAAGAAGTTTGATAAACCCATTCAAGACGTTATTGTTGAACTCACCGATGGTGGCGTTGACTATTCATTTGAATGTATTGGTAATGTTGATGTGATGCGTTCAGCCTTGGAGTGTTGTCATAAGGGCTGGGGAGAGTCCGTTATCATCGGTGTTGCTGGTGCAGGGCAGGAGATATCAACGCGTCCGTTCCAATTAGTGACAGGTCGGGTATGGCGTGGCACAGCATTTGGAGGCGTGAAGGGCCGTAGTGAACTTCCTCAGATAGTAGAGCAATATTTAGCAGGTGACTTTAAACTCAACGACTTCATTACGCATACGATGGGGTTAGAAGCGATCAACGAGGCCTTCGATCTTATGCATGAAGGTAAAAGTATTCGCAGCGTCATTCATTTCGACAAATAAACGTGGCTACGAGGTTCTCAGTTTGAGAGCCTCGTTAGTTTTAGTCAGCAATAGTTGAAGGGGTGTGCGGATATGAGCGTTGAATTGTTAAATCAAAACAGATCTTTTGGTGGGTGGCTTAAGCAGTACAGTCATCAATCCACAGCGGTAAATTGCGATATGCGCTTTAGCATCTTCTTACCGCCTCAGGTCAGTGAAGGCAAAAAAGTACCCGTTGTATATTGGTTGTCAGGATTAACCTGTACCGATGAGAACTTTATGCAGAAATCAGGGGCTCAACGGATTGCAGCAGAGTTAGGCATAGCGATTGTGGCTCCAGATACAAGCCCTAGAGGTGATGATGTACCTGATGACCCGGACAACGCTTATGATCTAGGTAAGGGTGCTGGTTTTTACGTCAACGCGACTGAAGCGCCATGGGACACTCACTATCAGATGTACGATTACATAGTGACAGAGCTTCCTGAACTCATAGAAACCGTATTTCCAGTAACGGCGCTGCGTTCTATTACAGGACATTCAATGGGTGGCCATGGTGCATTAATGATCGCCCTTAGAAATAATCAGCGTTACCAGTCTGTATCTGCATTTAGTCCAATTAGCCATCCAAGTAAGTGCCCATGGGGGCAAAAAGCTTTCTCAGCCTATCTAGGAAAAAGCGTAGTGCAGTGGAAGCAATATGATGCTTGTGAGCTTTTGAAAGAAGGGAAAGTGTTAATTCCTGCGTTAGTAGATCAAGGTAAAGCCGATGACTTTTTACAGGAACAGCTGAAACCTGAACTGCTTTTAGAGGCGGTCAATGATAATAAAGCTACTTTAGATCTAAGAATGCACGAAGGCTACGACCATAGTTATTTCTTTATAGCGAGTTTTATTGAAGACCATCTGCGTTTTCATGCCAAGCATTTAGGTATTTCGTGAGATTGTGAATGGGTCTGCTCTATTTGAGACTTAATCGGCTTCAAATATAGGAGGGGGAGATCAAACATATCTCCCTCTTTATGTGCATTAACATGACTAAGTAAGTACCTAGTAGGCAGGGTTTACTGGAGAGGCTGCTCAGTGGCGACCGATCAGATAAAGTCCTGCTGCTGCCATGATAGATCCCGCTCCTCGATTTAAGCGCTTGACCGCTGGTTCAGATTTAAACCATCTGCGCGCTTTACTAGCAAAGTGGGCAATTAGCATGAGCCCCAGCATCAGACCAACGAGGGTTAGGAACGCTGCGAGTGCGATATCTAGGTTATTGAGAGATGATAGATCCATAAACGTCGGTAAAAACGCGATATAGAACAGGATGACTTTAGGGTTAGAGGCAGAAATAAGAAAGCCTTGTATAAAGCCTGCAATACCACCGGTCTTTTTGTTATCGCCAGCCTCAGATGCTGAAAGATCCAAAGGGGCGTTCCACATTTTCCAGCCTAGATATAATAGATAGAGTGCGCCTACGATCCTGATGACAGTAAACAGTTCACTCCAATTAGTGGCGATAACGGCCAGACCATAACAAGCAGCGACTAAATATAGAATATCGCTAACGGTCATACCTAGTGCAAGCATAATACATGATGCTGACCCTTTGACCATTGCTCTCGCAAGAATAGCGAACACGCCAGGTCCTGGAGTAATACCAAAAATAAAGACAGCGATAAAAAAAGAGATGGCACTTTCAGGTGTCATGTTTGGTCTCTAAACGTTATGAATAGCATGGGATTGATGGCGCTCCATGAAAATGGGCTACAAAAACATCTTATAACGCATTAAAGGCGACTTACGCTAGTTTCCGAGTAAATTAAGAACTAAACCTCGATTGGCGTTGGCTTGTGCTTGTATAGCAATACCCACCTCTTGTTGGAGTAGCTGTGCCGAACGCTCAGAGATCGTTTTAGCGTAATCAGTATCTCCAATTCTAGAGGCCGCTTCCGATTCGTTTATACTGCTTTCCGAAAGCCGGTTGATGGTACTATCTAAGCGATTGAGGTTTGCTCCGATATCACCGGAAGCTGTGTTGAGTGTTTCTTGGGACTGGTCGATAATATTTAATGCTTCACTGCTTGAGATATCAATAGAAAATAAACCAGCGTTCTCAAATTCCTCAGAGAGGTTGAAGGTCGTAACGTTTTGAGAATCTTCAGAGCCAGGTCCTGTTTGTAATCTCAACTCTCCAGATTCGTTGAGCAGTGATTGGTCATTGAAGTTAGCACTGCCTAAGGTATCTTTAACGCCTTCTAGGAGTGAATCGGCTTGTTTTTGCAATGCCGCTCTATCTTGATCATTTAAGGTGCCATTTTGGGCTTGTATAGAGAGTTCTCTTACCTGTTGCAGGGAATCATAAACTTGATTAACTGCCCCATCTGCAATTTGCAAAGCTGATACGCCATCTAGACTATTTTTGATGGCAGTATTATTCCCAAGGGTTTGGCCTTGTAGCTGGAGAAAAACTTGCAAGCCCGCGGGATCAACAGCCGCATTGTTGATACGTTGCCCCGAGCTAAGCTGTTGGTTGCTTTCGTTTAATCTATTTTGTACTTGATTGAATTGATTAAGCGAATTTGAGGCAGAACCTGAAATGCTAATTGACATAAACGAACTCCTATCTTTCTGAGTCAATTATAGTCGGTGAATTGATCTGTTGTGTTGATTTTTGTTCAAGCAGGCAAATGAAAAAATGGCGTACTAAGTACGCCAGAAATCTTGCAATGGAATATTAACGGAGAGTGTCTATATGACACTCAAGCACTCTAGGAGAAAGAAGCAAACCGCAGAGTGGTCTTCGATCCTAAATAGAATAACGTCCTCTTGAAATAATCCCTTAGTTTCATCATAAATAATGCAGGTATTCTCGATTAATTAGATCCAACCAAGAAATGCCCACCAGAGATAGTCGAGCGGGTACAAGATAAACAGTGTGATTGGCGTTAGCACAAAGCAAAGTTTGGCAGCATGTTTTAGCGGCACTTTTGCTATCTGCATACCTACCATTAATGGTGCTGACTGGAAGGGAAATAGAATAGTTGAGAAACCTAGCACTTGTGTCATTAGTACCGTCTCTAATGGAAAGCCGCTATTGGCACTCATCTGTTCAGCAAAAGGCGTTAAGACGGCAGGTACTCCGGGTAAAGTAGTGAATATACCGGTGATAAAGGCGGTAATCGAAAGTGTTAAATAACTGAGTAGGTTTTGTTCAGTTGATAGCGGTAGCCATATATTTAGCTGTTTACCTACAAACGTACCTAAACCGCTGTAGTTGATTAATGTACCTAAACCTAAAATCCCGACCACAAAGATGATGGAACCGATATTTAGCTTATTGAAACTTTTTTGATCGACTAGCCCTATGCCTGGCATTAATAGGAAGCAAGCTGCTGTTAGCCCGATCCATGCAGCAGAAATATGGTGTAACGAATCGGTCAGCCAGAAACCAAGTGTGATGGCGATAACAATAATAAGCTTATATTCCTGGGGAGTCATAGCCTCCTGCTTAACTTGGGTATTTGAACGTTGCGGTTTATCTGGATAGAGCCAGATAATACTAAGAATGATGAGTGCAGCCTTGATTAACCCGAGTACCGGGAAGTGTAAGAGAAGATATTCAGCATACATTGGAGCCCAGTCGTGGATCGTCTCCGCGGCTCCAATCAACACCATATTAGGCACATTGGCTGGTAACACGGCAAACGTAGGCACGTGGCAACCGAAGGCTGCTGCAAGGGCAACCCCTATTTGACCGTTACTTCCACGGGTGAACCCACATCCTGCTGCTATCGCCATAGCAATGGGTATGAACAGCACGGCACGGCCCATCGACGAAGGCATTAGAAAGCCAAGGAGTGTGGCCATGGTAACAATGCCCGTGATGAGTTTCAGATAGCTACTGTCTAGATGGCCCGTAAAAGCGTTAGCGATACGGTTGGCCAATCCTGTCTCATTAATCGCGATGCCGATAATTAAGCCGGAAAAAATAAGCCAACAAGCGGTAGAGGTAAAGCCAGAGAAAACCACTTCGGCGGGGGCGATGGCAAAAAGCATGGCTGCCACCATAAATATCAACGCAGTGACATGCTCTGGAATAGCACTGGTGGCAAATAAAATGATGGCAGACAAAATCAGACAGGCTGAAATAAATTGTGTGCTATCTAGCAGCTCTCGGATGGGACTAAATATCATGCCACACAAGGTGGCTATTATCATGAATAGCGCTGTGACCTGCTTGCGATCTAAAAAAGTAGTCATACCCATAAACCTTGTGAATTGATGCTGTTTCTATTGTGGCAAGGTTAAGCTGGTGTTTTAATCGATAATATGACAATAAGTATCGTAAATAAGACAAGGCGGCTATGAGTCACATCCTTGAGAAACGTTATCCATCTAACATAGGACAGCGAATAGACCCTGATAGACCGATCATGGGCTTATGTGGTCAATTAGCTTCTAATGTTGATATGGACCCGCATCAACATCCTCGAGGGCAGCTTGCTTACGCGAGTAAAGGCATTATTCGTGTCTATACGGATGCAGGGAGCTGGGTGGTACCACCATCGCAAGCGGTTTGGATACCGGGTAATACAACCCATCGAACCCTTGCAGAGGTTAAGGCCGAATTACGTCATCTGTTTGTAGACCCCGCTTATCTACATTCGTTATCCAGCCAATGTAGCGTGGTTGAGGTTTCTCCACTACTACGGGAGCTGATTATGCGTGTGGCGGACTTCGGTACTGATTATGATTACGACAGTCCAGCAAGTCGGATCTGCGCAGTTATTTTAGATGAGCTACAAGCGTTAAAGCCTTCCTTATTACATCTACCGGGTGCGAGTGACCGCAGGCTGCAGCGTGTCATGAAGGCGATGATCGAATCCCCTAATTCAGAGATCGGGTTGTCCCATTGGGCTGATCAAGTGGGTGCTAGTGAACGAACGATAAGTCGATTGTTTAGCAAAGAAACAGGCATGACATTCCAGCAATGGCGTAAACAGTTGCTTCTTCAAGAAGCTGTAGACAGGCTGGGTCGTGGCGAGGCGGTGATAGATGTAGCGTTAGAGTTAGGTTATCGAAGCCCAAGTGCCTTTGTAGCGATGTTTAGAAAGTCGTTAGGAAAACCGCCGGGACAGTACTTTACGGATGTGCGTTTAAAGCCTCCTCTGTAACACGTTGCACTATAGCTTGATAGCTGCCATCGGACATAATCGCCTGTATGGCTGTATTGATAGGGGCAAGAATATGCGATTTGTTTAAAGATTTTGGTAGGGCTATATGATTAGGGTCTACTCTAAAAGCTGGGGTGTGGACGACGAATTCTGTTTTGTATTTCTGTAACCAAGCGTTTTCAAGAATAACAATATCTAATGCAAACTTCCCAGGGCTCATCAGTACCGCATCAACTTGGCCTGTTGTTAGTAGCTGCAACTGATCGACTCTGTTTGTACTTTCAACAATTTGAAATACGTTTTTAGATACCGCTTGCTCAAATTTATCGCCGTATCTTGCGCCTAATTTTATACCCACGCGCAAGCCATTTAAGGAGCGTTCATCAATAAAAGATAAAGATCGCTTTTTCATGCTGATAACAATAAGTTCATCAAAATAAATCGGTTCAGAATAGCTCCACTCTTTCATACGCTCTTTAGATTTAGAGAAGCCGATGATGCCGCCATGACCTAGTTGGCTCATGCGAACCGCACGTTTCCAAGGCGTGAAGTGGAAACTGAATTGGATGCCACTGCGCTTGGTTATCTCTTTTAAAATTTCATATTGAATGCCATGCGCGGTTCCATCATCACTAACCCAGTTTTTAGGTTTCGCTTTGTAATCAGCAAAAATGACAACCTCTTCGGCAATTGTTACCGAAGAAAAGAACATGCAGAGGCTGAAGAGTAGACCGTATAGCTTATTCATGAGGCGCTCGTATTAAGATCCCTTTTACCATAGACCAAGCTGATAAGAGTTGTTGTCAAACTAAGCGATAAATGATGATTTAAACGAAAAAAGCCCTGAGTGCAGGGCTTTCCAAAAGGCTAATATTTAAACGTAATTATAATTTGAGCAGGTCCGGATGCTGCTCAAGTGTATCAATGAACAGCTGCATCTCTTCTTGTGTACCGATTGATATGCGTAAGTAGTTATCGATACCGGGTTTACTGAAGTAGCGAACCAGTATTTTTTTACTGCGCAGATAACCCATCAATTCAGCCGCTTCAAGGAAACGGTGGCGACTGAACAGGAAGTTTGTTTTCGATGGTAGATTGATAAAACCAAGTTCAGACAAGCGTTCTGCGGTCCATTCACGTGTACTGATAATCTTCTGGGTTGTCTCTTCAAAGTAAGCCGTGTCTTGAATCGCTGCACTGCAAGATTCAATGGCGAGCATATCTAACGGATAAGAATTGAAGCTATTCTTCACACATTCGAGGCCAGAGATCAGGTCTTCATGACCAATCGCATAACCAACCCGCATGCCCGCTAAAGAGCGTGATTTAGAGAAGGTTTGAATAACAAGCAGATTATCGAAACGTTTCGTTAATTCAATAGCCGATTGCGCACCGAAATCAACATACGCCTCATCAACAACAACGACACTTTCGGTATTGCGTGTGAGTAGTGTTTCAATCTCGCCTAATTCAATCGCACGGCTGGTGGGGGCATTAGGGTTAGCAAAAATAATCCCACCGTTTGGTTGCGAATAATCATCCAGATTAAGTTTAAACTCATCACCTAATGGTACTTGCTGGTAGGCAATATCAAACAAGTTGCAATAGACCGGATAGAAGCTGTAAGTAAATTCCGGCAGAAGTAGAGGGTGATCTTGTTGAAAGAATGCCGCAAAGGTATGAGCCAATACCTCGTCAGAACCATTACCAACAAACACGTTTTTACGCTCTACCGCAAAGTGCTCAGCTAATGAGTCCTTTAGCTGGGTGCAGTCTGGATCTGAATACAGACGTAGCTTTGCCGTGTCGAAACCATTGATTACCGCAGCCGCTTTAGGTGATGGCGGGTATGGGTTCTCGTTAGTGTTTAACTTGGTGATACCTGATTCTTTTGGTTGTTCACCAGGAACATAAGGGGTAAGACGCTTGATCGCGTCGCTCCAGTATTTGCTCATTAGATTATCCGTATTGGCTCGAATGACTTCATCATTAGTCATTTAAAATAGGTTTTAACCGGCCACGGATGATAGCAGAAAAGCAATATAGAGATAAGTTAGCTTAAACAGGTATATGGTTCGATATAACATTATGGTTTGTAGATGGGGGGCAGTGCAGGGAGCAAACGATAGAATGACAGGATTAAGTAACGGATTTGCTTTATCCTGTGTTTTTTTAAGAGGAAGCGACATGACTGAGAATACAAATAAGCCAGACCTTAATACCATCAGTAAATACAACGAAGAGCAACTTTACGCTTATTTTATTAGTGAGGTGGTATCAGAAGGGCAGATTTGGATCTTAGTCGACGAATACGGCAGTGTCATGCTGAATACTGAGGATGAAGATTGTGTGCCTGTTTGGCCAAGTATAGAGATGGCTCAGACATGGGCAACAGCAGAGTGGGATAACTGCAAAGCCGAAGCAATTTCCTTAGATAAATGGCACAAACGTTGGACCGGCGGTCTAGAGGAAGATGGCTTTGCCGTTGTTATCTGTCCACTTGAAGATCGTGAAGGCTTAGTTATTTACCCTGAAGACTTGGATAAGGCGCTGCAGAAACGTCAACGCAAGCTCGCTGATAAGTAAGGCTTGTTCTATAAACCTCCTTGAACGATATGCTTTATAGTTAAGGTTTATACCGTTATCTTATATGTTTTATAAGGTTAGAAACAGTTATCAGGTCGAGGGGTGGGAGAAGGGCCAAGAAAATCCCCTATGCGCTGGGCAACAGGGGATAAGGAAGGGTCGTTCTGTTTTCTAATCCGTAAAAGCCAACCTGATATTTATGCCGATTGTTGGCTGATAAACATGGCAGTGACTGTATCCATTGTATTGATATGGTTCATGAACCAATCAAGAACGGTACCGTTAATATATTGCAACAGTGCTGCTCTATCCGTATCTGTTTCCCAGCGTTCGATGACCTGCTTTATTTCAGCGAGAACTCGGTCATGCTCACCTTTATGGCAGCCGTAGGGTGGGAAATTCACACGTAGCATCTGCTCCTCTTCCCGAGCGAAATGTTCTCTGTTATGAACGTAAAAATTCTGTAAGGATGAAGTGACTTCGCCTTCAGTTCCTTCAGCTAACGCCTCTAGCAGTAGGTTAAGAAGTTCAACCGCTTCTTGGTGATCTTCATTCATGAAATCGATTGCTACTGTTGGGATTGCTTCGGCATCTATTTGTGTCATAACGGCTCACTCCATAATTTTCAACTCCATATCTTACGGTTTAATCGCTTCAGCAATCTTGATGCTCATCAATTAACATATATAAAAAATACATCTAATTGTGGTCAGTGACTTTCATACGACGTTTGTCGCTGTTAAGCGAGTAACCATTTAGCACTATTAGTGAAAAGCAGCTTAGCTATGTAAAGAATGATGGTTTTCATAACTCATTGAATTATATCTGTTTATTAATCTGGCCTGATTATTGCGATCTGTTCTTTCTGAATACAGTAGCGAATCTAAAATAATGATAACTCACGTGGCTAATTAACAGTTTTACGCTGTTAAACCTTGAACGTGATTCAGTGCTGATACTGGTGGAGAGACAGATGTCCCAAATTGAAACCTTTTATGAGGTGATGCGACGACAAGGCATAACGCGTCGTAGTTTTTTGAAATACTGCAGTTTAACCGCAGCGGCATTGGGCCTTGGTCCAACATTTGCCCCTAAAATTGCTCATGCGATGGAGACCAAAGAGCGTACGCCGGTTATTTGGTTACACGGTCTTGAATGTACGTGCTGTTCTGAGTCATTCATCCGTTCCGCTCACCCTCTAGTAAAGGATGTAGTGTTGTCGATGATCTCATTAGATTACGATGATACGTTGATGGCGTCGGCGGGGCATCAAGCGGAAGCCATCCTTGAAGAGACGATTCAGAAGTACAAGGGCAAATATATTCTTGCTGTAGAAGGCAATCCTCCCCTTAACGAGGATGGGATGTTTTGTATCGTCGGTGGTAAGCCTTTCCTTGATCAGTTAAAGCATGCAGCTAAAGATGCTGCAGCTGTTATTGCTTGGGGTTCTTGCGCTTCATGGGGCTGTGTTCAAGCGGCGAGACCTAACCCAACACAGGCAGTACCTATTCACAAAGTGATCACAGATAAACCGATCATCAAGGTTCCGGGTTGCCCGCCGATCGCAGAAGTGATGACCGGTGTTATCACCTATATGCTCACGTTCGGCCGTTTACCTGAGCTTGACCGTCAAGGCCGCCCAAAAATGTTCTACAGCCAACGTATTCATGATAAGTGCTATCGCCGACCACATTTTGATGCCGGGCAGTTTGTCGAAGAGTGGGATGATGAGGGGGCTCGTAAAGGTTATTGCTTGTATAAGGTTGGTTGTAAAGGCCCAACAACCTATAACGCATGTTCAACGGTACGTTGGAATGAAGGAACTTCATTTCCAATACAAGCAGGGCATGGCTGTATTGGTTGCTCTGAGGATGGTTTCTGGGATAAAGGCTCGTTCTATGATCGATTAACCGATATTCATCAATTTGGTATAGAGAAAAACGCAGATGAAATTGGTACTGCTGTAGCAGGGGGCGTAGGTGCAGCAATTGCAACACATGCTGCTGTCAGTGCTATTAAGCGCGCCCAGCATAAAGGAGATCAGGAATAATGAACAATCCGTTAAATGCCAGCAACTTAGATAATAGTGGTCGCAGAATTGTAGTAGATCCCGTTACGCGTATTGAGGGACATATGCGTTGTGAGGTTAATGTTGATGAAAATAATATCATTACCAATGCGGTTTCTACGGGGACAATGTGGCGTGGACTAGAAGTTATTCTTAAAGGTCGCGATCCGCGTGACGCGTGGGCCTTTGTTGAGCGAATTTGTGGCGTATGTACGGGGACTCACGCATTGACATCCGTACGTGCAGTTGAGGATGCGTTAGGGATTCAGGTACCTCTTAATGCCCATCTCATTCGTCATATGATGGATAAAACGCTTCAGATTCATGATCATATTGTTCATTTTTATCATCTTCATGCGCTGGATTGGGTAAACCCCGTTAATGCTTTAAAAGCAGATCCTAAAGCGACCTCTGAATTGCAGAAGATGGTATCGCCTAAGCACGCAAAATCCAGTCCGGGTTATTTTAAAGATGTACAAACGCGATTGAAGAAATTCGTAGAATCTGGACAGCTAGGTTTGTTTGCCAATGGTTATTGGGATAATCCTGCATATAAGCTCCCAGCAGAAGCGGATCTTATGGCAGTCGCTCATTACCTTGAGGCACTTGACCTACAAAAAGATATTGTAAAAATTCACACAATTTTTGGTGGTAAGAACCCCCATCCGAATTACATGGTGGGTGGTGTGGCTTGTGCAATCAATATTGATGGTGTCGGTGCCTCTGGTGCACCGGTGAATATGACCAGTTTAAACTTTGTGTTGGAGCGTATACGTGAGGCACAAGAGTTTACTAATAATGTTTACATCCCTGATGTCATGGCGATCGCCAGCATCTATAAGGACTGGCTGCACGGCGGAGGCCTCGCAGCAACTAACTTGCTCTCTTATGGTACTTATACCCAAGTCCCGTATGACAAATCCACGGACTTATTACCTGCAGGGGCCATCGTTAATGGTAACTGGGATGAGGTACTTCCTGTTGATGTACGTGATCCCGAACAGATACAAGAGTTTGTTGATCACTCTTGGTATAGCTATGAAGGTGAAAAGAAAGGCCTGCATCCATGGGAAGGTGAAACGCAACCTAATTTTGAGTTAGGTGCAAACACCGTAGGTACCAAAACGGATATTAAAGAGCTAGATGAGTCAGCAAAATACAGCTGGATAAAGGCACCGCGCTGGCGCGGACATGCGATGGAAGTCGGGCCGCTAGCACGCTATATCATCGCTTACGCTTCAGGGACAGAACGGGTACAGGAGCAGGTTGACCGCTCTTTATCCGGTTTCAACCAATCAACAGGGTTAGATCTTGGCTTGAAGCAATTTTTACCTTCTACCTTAGGTCGAACTTTAGCGCGCGCACTAGAGTGTCAGCTTTGTGCAGATACTATGTTGGACGATTGGCATCAATTGATTGGCAATATTAAGAATGGTGATAGTTCAACGGCTAATGTTGAGAAATGGGACCCAAGCAGCTGGCCGAAAGAGGCGATGGGGGTAGGTATTAATGAGGCACCTCGTGGAGCGCTTGGTCATTGGATTAAGATAAAAGACGGAAAAATTGATAACTACCAAGCAATTGTTCCAACAACATGGAACGGTTCACCGCGTGATGGCGAGGGAAATATTGGCGCTTTTGAGGCTTCGTTGCTGAATACGCCGATGGAGAGACCTGATGAGCCTGTAGAAATCCTTCGTACGCTGCATAGTTTTGATCCCTGTTTAGCATGTTCAACACATGTGATGTCTGAAGATGGTCAGGAACTAACTAAAGTGAAAATTCGCTAAGAGAGAGGGCGGGTTACCGCTACTCTTGGAGGACAATTAACATGACGACCTTAATAGATGAGGAAGGCAATTCAGAAAAACTCTCAGTGGCCTCGTCCAATTCAGATGCTAACGGTGTCAAAATGCGCAAGCAAACGGCGGTGTATGTATATGAAGCACCGTTACGCTTGTGGCATTGGGTCACAGTACTTTCTGTTATTACATTATGTATTACAGGATATTTTATCGGCTCGCCTCTACCTACAATGCCAGGTGAAGCCAGTGATAACTATTTGATGGGTTATATTCGATTTGCTCATTTTGCAGCAGGTTACATTGTAGCTGTTGCATTCGTGGGGCGGATATATTGGGCGTTTGTCGGTAATAGCCATGCGCGTGAGCTTTTCCTACCGCCACTGTTCAGCCGTAAGTTTTGGCGAGAGGTAGTGCATGAGGTTCGCTGGTATCTCTTTATCGAGAAAACTCCCAAGAAATACATTGGTCATAACCCATTGGGTCAGTTAGCCATGTTCGGTTTTTTTGTGGTGGGAATCACATTTATGATCATTACGGGCTTCGCACTTTATAGTGAGGGGCTAGGACAGGGGAGTTGGGCTGATATAGCTTTTGGTTGGGTGATTCCACTTATGGGGCAGAGCCAAGATGTTCATACTTGGCATCATTTAGGTATGTGGTATTTGATCACCTTCGTGATGATTCATGTTTATGTGGCTATTCGCGAAGACATCATGTCTCGCCAGAGTCTCATATCGACCATGATCGGGGGCTGGCGTATGTTCAAGGATGATAAACCGGATTAGTTTATCTCCTTGTTTAAATGATGAGTAGATTGAATTTACTTAAACGAGTAAACCGGTAGGGGTTTTCCCCTCCGGTTTTTTTATAGGCAGTATAACCTGTTGATTTAACTTAAATAGTCAAAAGGCGTGTTGGTCATGGGTGCCCTAAAGCAACAAGGATATAGCAAGTTACAAAGCTGCAGTAAGTTGCAAAGCTATAGTAAGCTACACAGCCATTGGTGTTTTGTTAGCCGTAAGCCGGAGCACCCCGGCTGTTTTTTGCAACGCTGCTACTTAACACCACTCTCTATCAGTCAGTCAGATCTGGCTAAAGACCTTGGTATATCGAGACGCAGAGTGAATGAAATTGTAAATGCTCAGAGGGCAATTAGTGCTGATACGGCTTTAAAACTGGCAGTCTTCTTTAAGACAACTCCTATGTTTTGGCTTGAAAAACAACAGTACTGGGACGTATATATAGCTTCTAGGCGCCAACAGAAGTAATTGTAAGTGTTTTCCCTATTTTTTCTTTAAATCCTGCCAAGAATTGATGGCATAACCCTTAAATGCTGCTTATGATGGTTTTTCGGCCGAGTCGTGGCCTAGCTTAAGCTTTTGAACGATCACGTTAAGGGTTTGTGTGCAGTCGCTTATCAATTTCTCACCTTTATGTTTTATCCTTCATTTCAGTCGGTCTCGATACTGGGGGTATTTCTTAGCTGCTTTTTTCTGTTTAGGCTGGAATAGTTCTTACGCCGCTATCAATATCAACCAGAGCCAGCCTATGGCATTAGGCATAACGGCCACTTATTTCAAAGAAGAGGGTTCTAAACTATCGTTAGACGTCGCTGTTGAAGAGATGAAGCGACGAGGACATTTATCGAATAACGCGATATTAAGTTTTGGTATTAATTCTGCCCCCATCTGGTTAAAGCTTGAGGTTGAAAATCTAGGGGGCGATAATATTACTCGCCATCTACGATTTGAAACCTCTTGGCTTGATCAGATCGATCTCTATTTTTTAGTTAGTAATGAACTCAAACGCCATGTTGCCGCGGGCGACCAACAGCCATATAAGCAGCGTGAAAATGACGATCGCTTTGTTGCAGTACCTTATGAGTATACTAGCGGAATAACTGATGTTTATATTCGGATTGAATCAGAAGACCCGCTCATAATTCCCCTCTACCTCTATAGCAATGATGAGTTGGTAGACGCTAAAGTGTCTGATGGTTATATCTATGGTTTGATCTATGGATTCCTGCTGGCATTACTAGCTTATAATGCACTGTTAGCATTCAGTTTAAAGAGCCGCCGATATCTCTTTTATGCTCAGTATTTATGTTTTTTCCTCTTGATGAATGCAAGCTATACCGGCCATGCCTATAAGTGGTTCTGGCCTGAGGCGCCAATATGGCAGCAATGGTCAAATCCAATATTAATGTTGCTTTATGTTATATCAGGTTTGTTGTTCGCGATGCGCTTTCTTGGATCACGTATCCATCTACCTAAACTACATAAAGTCATTACGACATATTGCTCCGTGCTGACACTGATTGCAGCAGGCTGTGTACTGTTGGGAAGCAATGTTGTACTTCTCTATACTGCCTTTATCGCTATTATCCCTTTCTCTGCATTGATGATTGTTTCAGGAGCCGTTGCGCTTCTCTCGGGGATGAAGGCAGCTAGGTATTTTCTAGCAGCGACCATTTTTGCCACCTTAGGTGCTGCTTACACATCATTTACGGTTTCTGGCGTGCTTGTCTATTCTGATCTTGGTTTTCATGCCGTGGAAATTGGTATGTTGATTGAGGCCGTTTTATTTGCGCTGGCACTGTCCCATCAATTTAAAATCAGTCAAGAAGACAAGATGCGGGCAGAAAAGCTTGCCGATATAGACCAGCTGACAGGCTTATATAATCGGCGAGGTTTTGACAAAATTTTATCGCCACTATTCAGTACGGCCCAGCGTAATGAACGCAAGCTCAGCTTGCTGTTACTGGATATTGATCATTTTAAAATGATTAATGATCAGTATGGTCATTTAGCGGGTGACAAAGTCATCACTCATCTGTCTACATTACTACTTGAAGAGGCAAGGACAGGGGATGTTGTGGCACGCTGGGGTGGAGAAGAGTTTATTCTATTACTCCCTGAAACCGATTCATCTGAAGCATTAAGTTTGGCAGAGCGATTAGTAAGAAGAGCTGCAGATTTAACTATCTTATTTGAGCAGCAAGAGATTACATGTACCGTGAGTATCGGTGTGGCATCTTTAATGATCGATGATAAGTCATTTCTGCAACTATTAGATAAAGCAGATCATGCGTTGTATAGCGCAAAAGAGTCCGGTCGAAACCGAGTTTGTGTGTGATCTTATTATTTAGCGCCAATGTATCCAGTAACTATATTCCACCTGATGAGTTTGGATAATTGTTTCTTCAAACTCATTGCTGGCGGTTGCTGAGCATTGTACATCGTTGAATTCAGGCTCAGCCCAACCGGTCATGCCACCCATATATTCACGTTTATAACCCCACCTGCCGCACGAGAGTAGGGTGTCGTAATGGCCTCGGCGCTGGCACACGGCGCAGGTTTCGAATTCAACAATTAAGTGTTTGCCGTCAATACCGTAAGAGTCTGATACATAAGGTGTGTCGTATATCGAGACAGAAGCATCTCTATAGAGTTGGCCTTTCCACGGTTTGTCACTGTCATCTATAGGTGTCTTATGCAGCCCGTAACCGTGCTCTAGGGGGGCGTTGTCGTAGAATGGATTATCAAATTCGTCGGGAATATCTATTTGTACCTTGTTTTCTCCCTGGTGTAAGCGGGCATTAGTTTTTCGAATCTGGAGAATCCGGTATTGATCGCAATCGGCGTAATTTAGCCCGTTGATCTGACCACTAAAGTTGTTTATTAGGTGTATTTCTAAGCCTACCCCTGTTGCATTATCGCCAGGGATATAGCGCGCATTAGACCGACTGCTGTGGTACCACTCTTTTGAAAAAACTAAATGCCCTATTGTTTCTTTTTTAAAGGTGACGGGGCATGATTTTCCTACCTTTAACTCAACGGCATATAGTTGTGTGCCCCAGAGCAGCGTTAAAGTGATATAAACTAAAAGATGATGACGCATAACGTCTCCATAGATCTTTATGTATATACAAAGTATAGCCGGATATTTATAGCTGTATGTTTAAAATGGATTAATGGCTAGATTGAGAAGGGAAGAAATATGAACGTCGATAATAAAATCAATTATATAGAGTTGCCTGCGAAAGATATTTCAGCGACTAAAAAATTCTATAGCGATACATTTTTTTGGGAATTTACAGATTATGGCAGTGATTACGTTGCCTTTAGTAATGCCGGTCTTCAAGGTGGTTTTTATCAATCGGAGCTTAGTAGTGATGCCCAAACGGGTAGCGCTCTGGTTGTCCTCTTTAGTGATTCTCTTGAATCTACATTAGCCAGAGTGAAAGAGAATGGAGGAGTAATTAATAAAGAGATCTTTTCCTTTCCGGGAGGACGTCGTTTTCACTTTCTAGATCTCTCTGGCAACGAGTTGGCTGTCTGGTCTGATTCATAGCGTTCGTTAGTGATTCTGAGTCGTTCTAGCGTCTTGATAGTTTTACAGGGAGCTCGTATTTGTCGTTCTGATGTGAACACTGATCGGTAGACTATACTTCTTAACTGTTAGTCAAAAATCTGTACAAGTAGTCACAAACCTATACAAGATGATAGTTAATAGCTAAGAACAGTTCATCACCAAGGATGCTGCTGGTGGGGTTCGGGAGTATTGAGATGTCTGTCGATGATTTAGAGCAGGCGAGAACTCTGATTCAAGCACACCGTAAGTTTCACACCATTCTTAAGAACATGGCTTTCTGGCAATCAGAAGTCGAAATCATTGAGCAGTTAACGCAAGCGATTGAGTCGCTCTTCCCAGGGCGCTTTGCTTCTGTGCTACTTTTCAATGTCGATCACTCTACGCTGCATATGTCGGGTGCGCATACAAGCTTACCTAAATCGTTTACCGACAAAGTTGAAGGAACCAAGATCGGACCTAAAAATGGAAGTTGCGGTGCGGCAATTTACTTTAAAAAACCTTATATCGTCGAAGATACCTTTAACCACGAAAATTGGCGTTATTTTCGTGATGAGATCCGAGAAGCAGGGCTTAGAGCGTGTTGGGCCATGCCAATTCTCGCAAAGAATGAACAAGTGCTTGGCTCATTTGCGATCTATTCGCCCAGGGTATTAGCGCCGAGTGCGATCGAATTAGAAATTCTCGAAACCGCAGCACATGTTGCGAGTGTTGCGTTAGATAAAAAACAGTTGGTTAAAGCTGCCTGTAGTGATCATTTAACCTCTCTGCATAACCGAAGTCATTTTGAACAATCCTTTGAGCACCTACTATCGATTGCAGAGCGAAATGGTCAGGCGGTTGGTCTTGTCTTTATGGATCTGAATAAATTTAAGCGAGCCAATGATGAGTTCGGTCATGAATACGGAGATCAGCTTTTAAGGCTAGTAGGGCGTGTGCTCAAACAAGTACTCCGCAACACCGATCTCAGCTGCCGTTATGGTGGTGATGAGTTTCTGTTTGCCTGTATCGATGTGTGTGAAGATAAGTTGGCGTACCTCTGCCGCCGAATCGCTGAGACACTGCAAGAGGGGACAGCCCCAGAGGTTACAGCACTAGGTTTTGGTGTTTCTTTTGGAGGTATTGTGATCCCCGCCGAGCATAATCACGCGATTACAACGCTGATTAAGGAAGCGGATAAACAGATGTACCGCGCTAAAAAACAGGGGAGGCTGGAGTCGATCAGATCCTTAGGTTAGCAAATCCCTATAAATGATTAGCTTTACGATACTGTCCTTCATAGTCAAAAATTCTCTCCTGTATTCGCCAGTAATATTTTTGTTTTCGGGCAATAACAAAGTCTGGGGCGGTTAGTAATTGTTCAACCGCAAGTACTTCACTGATATGTGTAAATTCAGTTGGCTGCTGTCCATTGGCTACGCGCTTGCCGTAGAGTTGATTGAAGGCTTTTCTGGCTCCAGGCTTTGAAAAATCAAATGACTCATTAAGCTCCTCGCCATCTTCTCCATGGTAAATAACTTTGAGTCGTTCATTGTTGTTTTCTAGGTGGATACCTGCGCACCGCATGACTAACGCATCTTTCAGGTTTAAGGCGTTCTTGAGTTGATCGTCTGGATCTATAATCGCTTCGCTGCATTGGTGGCAGTAGCGGGCGGCAATATCATTTTCTGCTTGGCAGTGAGGGCACTCTTTAAAGCGAAAACGGTAATCACATTGCTCTGGCTTTTGTGACTCGTCATCGCTCTCTAATAGCCCTTTGCAGCGTCGACCGAAGTGTTCCGTTACTTTACCGCTTTCATCTGTTTTACCCCAGAAAATATTGGCAAAACCACAGCCCGGGCAAAAAATTTGAACGGGTTCAGTATCTGGATTTGGTTTTTTTTCACCGACTTCGGGGTGATGTAGGTTGAAGTTATTTCCCGCGTAATCAATAACGAGGCATTCAGTTTTATTGTCTGATAACCGTAAGCCTCGTCCCACTATCTGTTGGTAAAGGCTAACGGATTGGGTTGGGCGTAGTATGGCGATGAGATCAACATGAGGGGCATCAAACCCGGTCGTCAGTACTGAAACATTAACGAGAAATTTTAGTTCTTTAGCTTTAAAAGCCTGAATCAGTAGGTCGCGTTGTTGGCTTGGCGTGTCACCCGTTATCAACGCAGCTTTATCTTGAGGTAAGTGACCAAATATCTCGTGAGCGTGCTGTACTGTTGCCGCGAAAATCATAACCCCTTGGCGTGTTTGGCCTAGCGATACAATTTGTTTACTGATGGTCTCTGTTACGCGCTGGTGTTGCCCTAACAGGGTATTAATATCTTTTTCGGCGTATTCCCCAAGCCGATTGGGAATCAGGCTTGTGAAATCATAATGCGCTATAGCTGCGTCAATACAATTGGGTTCTGTCAGGTATTTATGGCGGATCATGTAACTTAAAGGCAGTTCATAAATACAGTAGGTAAAAGGCTTCTCTGTTTCGCTACGTGCGTAACCATGATAATGATATTGATAGATCCAGCCGGTACCTAAGCGATATGGGGTAGCCGTGAGGCCTAAAATTTTTAGACTGGCATTCTGTTTTTTAAGAAGGCTGAAAATTTTAACGTATTGGCTGTTTTCGTCATCACTGATACGGTGACATTCGTCAACGATGACAAGCGAGTATTCGTGGCTAAACTGGTCAATATTAGCGGAGACTGATTGTACGCTGGCAAAGGTTACTTGATGCTCATGCTCTTTGCGTTTTAAGCCCGCAGCGTAAATCCCCCCTTTTAAACCATAACTTTCATACTTTGCATGATTTTGCTCGACTAATTCCTTTACATGGGTCAGCACCAATATCTTGCGCTTTGCTAAACGGGCTAGTTCAGCGATAACGAGGCTTTTACCGGCACCTGTTGGCAGCACGATAACCGCAGGATCGTTCTTTTGGCGGAAATGATTCAGCGTGGCATCAACAGCAGACTGCTGGTAGCTACGTAGTGTGAAGGCTTTATTCATGTAAAGATCAGTCGTGGGGTAGTTAGTGTGAAGTATAAACTCTAATTTTTCAGCTTTATAGGGATTACCTAGGATCTAATAAGGTTTACAACAGGTTAGGTATTTAGACAGCACAAACATCAGAAATAGAATCTGAGTAGATAGCAATGGAACCTTCCGTCACCTTCAGTGGTCACAGATTGCAGTTAAAGATTTCTAGACAAAACGGATGAAAAAGATTGAGGTAGATTTATGTTACTCAGGGTTGGGTATGGTGGTAGGTAATTTATGCTGGGCTATTTAAGTGCAAGTGAGTTCATTGATTGTGATCATCCTGATGTGGTTGCGCAAGCCAAACGGTTGGCGCATGGACAGACAGGGGATGTTGATATTGCACGTAACTGCTTTGAATTTGTCCGTGATCAGATTCGCCATACGGGAGATATCGGCAGTGGGGTCATTACCTGTAAGGCATCTGATGTGCTTGAGGCTAGAACAGGCTACTGTTACGCGAAAAGTCATCTGTTGGTCGCGTTGCTCCGTGCTAATAAGATCCCCGCAGGCCTATGTTATCAGCGCTTAACTGTTGAGGGTGAAGTGCCTCCCTATTGCTTACATGGTTTAGCGGCTGTTCATTTAGACGCATACGGTTGGTACCGCATCGATCCTAGAGGAAACAAACCCGGTGTCGATGCCCAATTTACGCCCCCCATCGAGACGTTAGCATTCCCTATTGTGGTCAATGGAGAAATGGATCTACCTGAAATATGGCAGGAGCCTTTGTCCGTCGTCACATCAATTTTGAAAGAATCGAATAGCGTTGAGTTTGTGGCAGATAATTTGCCTGATATTGAATTGCTAACAGTTACTACTTGTTAAAAATAAAAGGTTGAACAGTATGAAAACACTTTTAATGTTAATCCTGACTCTCAGTTATATTTCAACGTCTACTGCCGCTGAGCCTCCTGTACATGGTGAGTTTTCAGAAGGAAAACCTGCCCAGGTTTGGCATGAAGGTGAAAACGCTTGGGTGACACCGGATAACTTTTGGCGTTTATTCACGGATGGGCGGGGTGGGATTACTTGGGGTAGTGGTGAGAGTTACCCTAAATATGATGATGTGAACGAGCACGATACTTTTTTGGTTAAGGTCGAGTCTGGCCATTGTTTAATGGAGTTTTTCCATGGGCGTTGGCGTCGTGCTAATGATGTCCAGCGATGGAACCCACTCTTTACTGAGTACAGTGGCTGCCCGGATGTTTTTAAATAGATAGATCAAAAAAAACCGGCCCATGGGGCCGGTTCAACGTATATCGCAGAGATTAAGAAGGGGGGTTAATCTTCTGCGTCGTCCTGATCAAACCGGGTCATAATATCTCTTAGTAAGCTGAAGTTATTATCCAGTTTGCTCTGGGATTCTTCATCTTCGTCCTTGTAGCGAACATCTTGGTGTATTAAGTTATCTAGTAAATCTGCACCAAATAATGAACTATCTTCTAGGAAACCTAACGCTGGGTTATCCATAAAGCGTTCCATGTTATTCATCAGTTGGCCTAGATGTCGGCCATTATCGCCAAGCGGATTATCCAACTGTTGAACTTGCTCATAAGCGGCTACTGCAGAGTAGCTTGCTGATTGAGTCATAGTTACATTCAAGTTCATTAATTGGGATTTGTCCATTTCCAATTCAGTTGCTTGTTCAAAAGCATCTTGAACATCACCACTATAGAAATCATCTGCTATCAAATTAATGTCTTGAATTAAGCTTGTCAGTGCATCAAGTTCCTCTTCGTTCAAGTCCCCTTCAACACTAAAACTGTAGCTACTGCTTGCATTACGTTCAATACCATAGGAGATGGCGCTTCCGTTCTCATCGGAGTACGCACCTAAAGAGGCTGTTTGGCTCGCTTCGCTGTTAAAGCGAATAGAGACCTTATCTCCCTCTTTGGTCATAACGTCCATTGAGAATGATTCAGCCTTGGAATAGCGCTCTGCCGCTGAGATCGACGTTTGGCGAGCAGGAGCCGCTTCGCCATTCGGAGCGATGCCAGCGAGGGCTTCAAAAGTGAGTTCTTTTGTTTGATCTATTGTTGCTGAAATATCAGGGCTCAGCATATCTAGGTCGTTTAAAATCTTAGTGGCTTCTTTGAAGCCTTTTTCGACACCGGATACCGCGGCTTTATACATACGATCAAGGTCTGCGTCAGAAGCACCACGAGATCGTGCTTGTTCTAAACCTTGTGCAACAAAATCAGAGATTCTAGAGGCGACTTTCTCTGGTGAATAATCATTGGCATCGAGACCTTTCATCTCCGATGCACTCATACCAGGTATATTTTCTGCTAGTTTGGCGACTAACTTATCTGCCGCAGATGCAGAACGACCACTGCTGTCTTTACCATCAGCAAAACCACCAGTAACCAATGTTTCTTGGCGCACCTGAGAGTAGGCTGCTTGGCTGCTTAATAAAACTTGCACGGGTTATTCCTCCACAGACAAAAAAAGGATCGGGTGATCCTGATTTTATTTAATTCCATATAATACTATAACGGGGTTATCGACAGATGCCGCAATCACTTTAATACAAATCTTGTACTATGAAATCGTTTCATCTGCTTGTGAGCGAAAGAAAGCGTTCATTATCTTTATTTTTAGTTGCTGAAACGATCAGTTTCAATGAACTTAACGACCCGATAGAAGCACAGCCTCAGCGATATCAATTTTATCCGATGGACCTTGTAGGATCACGATATCACCTGCTTGTAACTGTGTTTCCCCATCGGGATTGTGCTCCGATAGATTGTGCCTTCTTATCATGGCAACTGATACATCATGCCGCGCCAGAGGAAGCTGTTTCAGTGAATAGTTACATGCAAAGCTGTTCGCATCTAAAGGAACAGGGTGAAGAATTTCTTTCATACGCCCCTGACTATCAATTTTTTCGGAATGCATACCGTGATAATAGCCATGTAGCATGTGATAGCGCTCAGAACGGACCTTGTGAATTTGTTGATCAATCTGTTGATGCGGCACATCCAGCAAGGATAAAACATGCGAAATCATCATCAGACTACCCTCTAGGGCCTCAGGTATTACTTCAGTAGCGCCGGCGCTTTGAAATAATTCCAATCGAGAATCATCACGTGTTCTGACAAGAATTGGCAAGGTTTCAAAACGGTTTCGTAGATGTTTCAGAGCACTGAGAGAGGCATCAGGGTCAGGAAAACTTAGTATGAGCATACGTGCATTTTGTGCGCCCACGGCTTCAATAACATCATCTCTGCGTGCATCGCCAAAGCAGATATTCTCACCTGCTGTTGAGGCTTCCGTCACACGTACAGGGTCATTATCAACAACGATATAGGGAATGCTTGCTTGATCTAAGAAACGCGCAATTATTTGGCCAACACGGCCAAAACCACAGATGATGACATGGTCACCCAAACCATGTTGGTGCGCTTCCGGTTGCTCTGGTAGATCAAGCGTTGGTTCAAGTTCAGGCTGTTTGTGTAACCAGCGGCTTAGTCCGTAAGTGTGATTCATCAAAATAGGGGTAATGATCATACTGGCGATGATTGTGGTAACGGCAATTGCGTTAATTTCCGGTTCGATCAAACTATTGCCAAGCGCTAAGGCGAGTAGGGCAAAGCCAAACTCCCCACCTTGGCTCAAACTAAGCCCGGCGCGTAATGAATTGACGGGGTCTTTGTGTAGTAAGGTCCCAATTATTGTGATCAGCAAGGTTTTTAAAATGATCAGTCCAAAAGTAAATAAAATGACCAAGTGCCAATTGTTGACCAGCGCCATTAGATCAAGTTGCATACCGACAGAGACAAAGAACAACCCTAGTAGCACGTCTCTGAAAGGTCGAATATCAGCTTCTAGCTGATAGCGGTAACGGCTTTCGCCCAACATCATGCCGGCTAAAAATCCACCAAGTGCCATTGAGAGGCCAGCAGCGTGGGTGAGCCAAGCGGCTAAGAGGGCGGCGGCAAGTGTGGTTAATACAAATACATCACTGGAACCACTATGGGCTGATTCATGAAAAAGTATTGGCATAATAATTCTGCCAACAAATAGCAGTAAAATCAGTAGGGTACCGCCCTCAAGTAACATCAGGGCAATTTCAGTACTATCAATCTCGCTACTACTTCCGCCAAGTGAAGGAATAAGTATTAGGAAGAATACTGCGGCTAAATCTTGAAAAATTAACGTACCAACGGAAAGTTGACCATGAGCGGTGTCGAGTTCGTTTCGTTGAATAAGCTCTCGACTAACAATGGCGGTTGAAGAGAGAGAAAGCGCACCGGCGATAACCAGCGCAGTAATCATGTTTTGCTGAAAGAGCAGGCAGATACCGATTAATATGACAGAGGTAATGGTTACTTGAAGACTGCCGAGACCAAAAACGGCCTTGCGCATGGCAAACATGCGTGAAACAGAAAACTCTAGTCCTAGCATGAAGAGGAGAAATACAACTCCCAATTCGCTGAGTAGGGCAATGCTTTGTGCATCTTGAATCACTTCAAGGCTGTAGGGGCCAACAACAGCCCCAACACCTAGGTAAGCAAGTAGCGGAGGAAGGCCTATGCGACGAAAGAGCGTCGTGGCAATAACTGCACAACAAAGAACGACTAAAAATTGTTCAAAAAAGCCCAGTGCCATCAACGGTCCTTATCTTGCTTTTAAAGGGTAGAATGTTCTTACCACATTAGATCATCCGGGATTTGATAATCAGCATAAGGATCGTCTTCGTCTGGTTCTTCCTCAGGCTGAACACGAATCACAAATGTAGGTAAGCGCTGTTCAATTTTTTCAGCGAACTTGTCTGGAATTAAGTAAAATTTCTCGTCTAAAACTGCGATAGCTACCTGTCCGCGGATCAATTGGCCTTGGAGTTCAGTGGTGACGTACATCGTTTTTACTTTATTGTCATATACAAAGTTGTGGCTCTGTTCTGCGTCCTTAGATACATCAAGTTTGTGCTGTGTAATCATCTGACGGCATTGCGCTTCGATTTCTTTATTACGCCTTTCTTCATCACGTTCAAGGTTTAACTGACGATCGCGTTCTTGTTTCTCTTTACGTTGTTTCTCTAAGGCTTGTTGTTTAATGAGTTGCTCATCAGTAACGGCTTGCCCAGACTTGCGGGCTTTATTCGCTTTATTCGCTTGTTTCTTCTGTTTCTTTTTTTCAGAATCAGCCTTTTTTGCCTTTTTTTGGTCAACAAGGCCAATATTTAACAGTTGGTCTTTTAGGGAGCCTGCCATATTGTTCTCTTAATACTCTATGTTCGAAAGGCGAAACTATAGCAAAAAGAGCTATCTACGCCTGCATTTATTCGTTTATCTTAGTATTTAATTTAGCTGATTTTGCAAGGTTAATCGCTTGCAGCTAACCCCTCTTCAACGTAATCTTCAGCACCACTCATATTTATAGCTGGATTTTTAATGTCAAAAAATGACAATGCTCACCCTTTTGAGCGATTAACGCCTTCCTTTCTCATGGACGCGGTTGAGACCAAGGGGCATTGGTGTGATGGTCGGACATTTCCATTAAACAGCTATGAGAACCGTGTATATCAAGTAGGTATTGAGGAAAGTGAACCGCTCATTGCCAAGTTCTATCGTCCACAGCGCTGGAGTAGGGAACAGATTTTAGAAGAACATGAGTTCTGTTTTGAGTTAGCGGAACAGGAACTCCCTATTGTAACCCCGTTAAAAAATGAAGCGGGTGAAACGTTATTTGAGTATCAGGGATTCATGTTTTCTCTTTTCCCTCGCCGTGGAGGACACGCCCCAGAGTTGGATAATATGGACAATCTATTCATATTGGGTCGTTTATTAGGGCGTATGCACAGAATAGGTGCTGTTAAACCTTTTAAGCACCGTCCAGCTATAACCACGGAGAACTTCGGTATATCAAGTGCGGCCTTTATAAGCGAATCCTTTATTCCTAAAGAACTAAAGCCAGCCTACGATTCAATAACAAAAGACCTTATCGAAGCGATTACTGAGATCACGGCGCAAAGCGGTCCTATTGAGAATATTCGTGTTCATGGTGATTGCCATACAGGTAACATGCTATGGCGAGATGATGCTCCTCATTTTGTTGATTTTGATGATGCAAGAATGGCCCCGGCCATGCAGGATATCTGGATGCTATTATCCGGTGATCGTTATGAGCAAACCGCGCAATTATCAGAGATTGTTGATGGTTATAACGAATTTAATGATTTTAAAAGTACTGAATTACGAATGATTGAAGTACTAAGAACATTAAGAATCATGCATTACAGCGCTTGGCTTGCACGTCGCTGGGATGATCCTGCTTTTCCGCATAGTTTTAGTTGGTTTAATACTGAGCGTTATTGGGGGGAGCATGTTTTAGAACTGCGTGAGCAGATGGCACTACTTAATGAGCCTCCGCTAAAGCTGATGTAAAAAGCTTAGTTTTTGCTTTCCGCTATTGTTATGCAGTTTCTGCCATTTTCCTTAGCTTGGTAAAGGGCCGCATCCGCTTTATAGATGAGTTGATCATAATCGCAAGTGTCTCGTGACAGTGAAGCCACTCCAAGGCTAGCAGAAAGCTTGATTTGTTGATGTTTAAGTACGATATGTCGATCCAGCTTCAAGCGAATTCGCTCAGCACATAGTTGTGCTTGTGCCTCATTATCATGAGGGGTTATTACAATGAATTCCTCACCTCCATATCGACCTACTTCGTCCCCATCGCGTAGCGCTTCTTGTATCAATTTAGCGGATGATATTAATATTTGATCGCCCACTTGGTGTCCAAAGTTATCGTTTATTTGCTTAAACAGATCAAGATCAATCATGATTAAGGAGAGTGGTAAATTATGTCTTTTTGCTCGCTCGATCTCAGTCTTAGCTCTTTTTTGGAAATATTGCCTGTTGAGTAAACCCGTCAGGGGATCATGAATAGATCGTTGGTAGGTTCGTATCCAAAGTATGCACGTTAGGCCTGTTAACAAACCAAATGCTGCCGATGCTAAGAGCCCCCAGATACTCAAATACGAGTGGTAAGGCGTATGCGGGTAGTCATTAATGCTTGCACCGAGCAGCCAATGTCCCCCTGGTACGCTGATATAAGCGCTTAAATGGCGGGAAGAAAAAACATTCGGTTGGCCAAAAAGAACTCTACCGTCACCGCTTTGATCATTGGCTTCTCGAATAGCGTACTGAGTGAGATTATCGTTACTAAGAAGTTCAGCTTCGGTAAATAGCTTATCAATATCAAATTGGAGTGTGATAAATCCCCAAAATTGGGTCCTCCCTTGTTCTTTTTTATAAAGAGGTTGTCTGACAATTAAGGCTACCCCTCCCTCAATTAGCTCAAGTGGCCCAGCCATCATTATTTTTCGCTGTTGGATGGATTGTTCAATCATGATTTTTTGGTCCGGAATGCTTCTTAGGTTAAGACCAATAAGCGATGAGTCTTGCGGCGGATAGATGTATTTAACAATGGCGCCAGGGGATAATTCTATTTGTTTAATACTAGGGCGACTTACTAAGAGGCGTTCGGCAATAGTCTTGAATTCAGGGGATGAAATAGCCGGTTTTAATAGCAATAATGCTTCTACCGCTTCAATGACTAATAAATTATTGTTGATAGTCTCTTGTAGTTGATGGGATATGTGATTAATTCTTCCGTCAACTCTAGCTTGGTATTGCTCTTCATGAACAAGCTCATCCAGCTCTATAAGCCATTCTGAAATTAAAAAAATAATAAAAAAGACTATCCCCCCTGCAATAAAAGGGAAGAGATTATGTTTCTTGAGTAATAAGAACGATTTCTTATTTTTATCTCTCATATAGGTTAAGCGTAGTCTAGTTTTTAGCTGGAATCTGGCTAAGTATTCCGATATGGTACTGTTTTTATATACAGTTTATTGTGTGTTCATCCAATAATGATTCTCTACATCGCAGAAAAACCAAGCTTGGGTAGGGCGATAGCTGATGCTTTACCTAAACCGCATAAAAAAGAGGAAGGTTGTGTTCGTGCCGCTAATGGTGATGTTGTTAGTTGGTGTTTCGGTCATCTATTAGAGCTAGCTGAACCGGAGCAGTACGACCCTGCATTCAAAAAATGGGATCTGCAACACCTCCCTATCGTTCCCGATAAGTGGAAGCTACAACCGAAAGCTAAAACACGAAAACAGATTGCGCTGCTCCGTAAGCTGACTAAAGAAGCGGATCAGATAGTGCATGCTGGCGATCCTGACCGCGAAGGGCAGTTACTTGTAGACGAAGTTATTGATTATTTGAATGTTCCGGCCTATAAGCGTCAGGCGATGAAGCGTTGCTTGATCAGTGATCTGAATATGTCGTCGGTTAAGCGTTCGCTTGCACATTTACGGGATAACAGTGACTTTGTGCCACTGTCAGTTTCGGCACTGGCACGCAGTCGCGCCGATTGGTTATACGGTATCAACTTAACGCGAGCTTATACCTTGCAGGGGCAGCGGGCAGGCTACCAAGGTGTTCTCTCCGTAGGAAGAGTACAAACGCCAATATTAGGGTTGGTTGTTAGGCGGGACTTAGAAATTGAATCATTTAAGTCTAAACCCTTCTATGAGGTCATAGCACACCTTAAAACTGATCAAGATGAATGCTTCACAGCGAAGTGGCGACCCAGTAAAGCATGTGAGAAATGGCAAGATGATGAGGGCAGAGTTTTATCCAAGGCGTTGGCTGATAATGTCGTGTCAAGAATTAATGGCCAGACTGGGCTGGTTCAGAAGGTTGAAAAAAAGCCAAAAAAATCGTTACCTCCTTTGCCATATAATCTTTCTTCATTACAAATAGATGCAAATAAGCGTTTTGGTTTAAGTGCACAACAGGTACTTGATAGTTGTCAGGTATTGTATGAAAAACATAAGCTATTAACCTATCCGCGATCAGATTGCCGTTATTTACCCCAAGAGCATTTTAAAGAAGGGCCTACTATTGCCAGTGTTATTCAGGGACATTGCTCTGGTTTTAATGAGCATTCTGAATGCTTTGATTTTACGCGCCGAAGTAAGGCATGGAATGATAAAAAGGTAGAGGCGCATCATGCGATTATCCCTACAGCGCGACGTGTGGAATTTGGCCGCTTGAGCAAGGCAGAACAACAGGTTTACGAACTTGTGGCTAGACAATACCTTGCGCAATTTATGCTGGAATATCGTTACGCCGAAACCAATGTTGATGTTGATATTGCGGGTGGTGAATTTCGTGCCAGTGCTAAACAGGTTATTGAACTTGGATGGAAAGCTTTATACAAAAGTTCTACCGTGGATGAAAAAAATCATGACCTGTTTTTACCTTCTTTAGTGACAGGACAGTCTTTACTCTGCGAAAAGGGAGAGGTATTGGCAAAGGAGACGCAGCCACCAAAACCGTTTACTGAAGCAACTCTGTTATCCGCGATGACGGGCATCTCACGTTATGTTACTGACCCTGATATTAAGAAGATTCTACGAGAAACAGATGGTTTGGGTACCGAGGCTACCCGTGCAGGTATTATTGAACTGCTATTTAAGCGTCAATTTTTGCACCGAAAGGGTAAATCTATCAGTAGTACTGAAGCGGGTCGGGCGTTAATTTGTAGCCTTCCAGATAAGGCAAGCAAGCCTGATATGACTGCCCAGTGGGAATCATCTTTAGGCGCTATTAGCGAAAGAGCACTGAGTTATGAGCTATTTATGCAGCCTTTAAATCAGGTACTAGCTGAGATGGTGACGCAAGCAAAAGCCCTGGATGTATCACTGCTTAAAAATATCAAGCAGCAGGGAGCGCCGTCATGGCGTAAAAAGAAAAGAAAAACGAGTGGTACTATCTACGGTACTACCAGTGGAGCTAAAGGTACTAACAGTAGAGCTAAAGGCACCACTCGGACAAGAAAAGCTAAACCCAAAACGGCAAAGCACTAAAGTGCTTTGCGTTCGGTTACCACGAGAACAGCAGAAAAGATGGCGCCGATTAATACCATCAGCGCAGCGATCCATAAACCGATGTCATAGTTACCCAATCTTTCAGCTAAATTCCCGGTAATCGCAGGCGCAATAATCTGGGCCACACCATAAGTTAATGTCATTTTACCCATAAGCTTTGCAGGTTTGGTTGGGTAAAACCGCCCAGCCATTGTTAATACTAAGCTCACGATGCCTATAAAGGTCCCACCGAATAACATAGCACTTAATATGGCAGCAAACGGGGCGTCGCTAAGTGCGGGTAAAATAATTCCAAAAATTTGAATGACATAGGCGATTAAGAGCGCTGTTAGTACGCCAACCTTTCTGGCGATGAGATCCCAGATAATACAAGCTGGTGCTGCGGATAGGCCAAGTACTAGAAATACAGCGGGTCCCAGGCCTTGTAGCGCTTCTTGGCGCTCCACAATGGCAACAATGAATGTAGCGCTTATTACGAATCCATATCCCGCACAAAAATACGCTGAGAGCATCAGATATAAAAAACGCTTTGAGGGTGGACGGTCAACTAATTCAGTACCTGAGATGGTCATTCCACTACTATCGGGTTTAGGTAGCCAGCGCCAAGCGGGTATAGCAAGCAAGCAGCCAATTGAAGTGAATAGCCACCACAGTTCACGCCAGTCGAGCTGGATAGCCATCAGCTCTACAACTATGGCGCAAAGGGCGATACCGAGCCCGATGCCAGAAAAATGTATGCCCAATTCGCTTCTAAAGTTATTGCGGATTAACCAATGAAGGATTAAACCAGAGCCTATTAATAGGCCTGCGGCACTACTGAGGCCTGCGAAAAAGCGCATAATTGACCAAATAATTACATTCTCGGTAACTGCCATGCCAGCCGTTGTAATAACAGCAACGATTAGGCCTAGTCGATAGAGCCTGTCTTTTAACTGAAGATCACCGACAGATGCAGCAATCAAGGCTCCGCACATATATCCCATGTAGTTGAATGTAGCCAGCCAACCACCTATGGCATCTCCAACGCCCGCTTGCTCTTGCATAATTGGGAGTAAGGGAGTGTATGCAAAGCGTGCTACGCCAAGCATAAGTATCAAACTAAATACGCCTGCGGCGAGGACTTTGAGTTTGTCTATTTGGGTTGGCATAAAAAATAATTCATAAAAATACTGGTATTTGCAAGATTAACTCGCTTAAATTATCACTACAAATGAATATTTAAGAATTAAATGTTCATTATTATTGAACAGTCGAGGTTGTTTCATGGAGTTGGTTTCCCTAAAAACGTTTAAAACTGTGGTCGAGCGGGGAGGTGTTTTGGCGGCATCTCGTGTACTTCATACTGTTCAATCAAATATAACCGCTCGAATCAAACGTTTAGAGGAAGAGCTTGGTTCAGCGCTGTTCTATAGAAAAGGGCGTAGTTTGGAGCTAACGCCAGCGGGTAATACGTTATTGGACTATGCCAACAAGTTACTACAGTTAGAGCAGCAGGCGGGTATCGCTGTGAGACAAGTTGGTGAGGCAACAGGTGAGTTACGTATTGGGTCAATGGAATCATTTGCGGCTGTTAGAATGCCTGGTGTGCTACAAGCGTTGAGAAAGGCCCATCCACAGTTAATGCCAAGAATTCAGTCAGATACGAGTGGAGCACTTATTCAAGATGTCTTGGAGTATCGATTAGATTGCGCCTTCGTTGGTGGTCCCGTTGAGCATCCGGACTTGGTTTGTCATCCTGTTTTAATGGAAGAGCTCGTTTTGGTATCGGCTTTGGACATGGATATTCCTGATACGTTGATCATGTTTAGGGAAGGATGTGCATATCGAGAGAGGGCGCAGAGATGGCTAAAAGATAATGGCAAGGTTAGTACGCAAGTGATGGACATGGGAACTCTAGAAGGTATTTTGGGGTGTGTTGCAGTAGGTCTAGGTTTTACCCTTGTGCCACGTAAAGTCGTCGAAGAATCTCGTTATGCCAATGACCTAAAAATAGAGGTTCTTGCTGCGGAATATAGCCAGGTTCCTACCTTATTAGTGACGCATAAAGATGCGACTACGATGGCGGGTATTGAAACTTTACTGGCTCTTTTTAAAGGAAAGCTACCTGAATGGGAATCTGCTGCATAGTTACTATCTAGCCAGCGCAAGTGTACATCAGGGTTGTATTGTATTGTATTGGCTGTGTTAGTTAAGCCAGGGGTGCTCATCTAAGCTTTCAATCATATGGTCAATAAATAATCTCACCTTTGGATTAAGGTGTCTTCGACTAGGGTAAAGTGCATGGATGCCAACGGTCGGTACATGATATTCAGCTAATACCTCTTCAATGTTGCCTGCTTCAATATCTTCTAGGCAAAAGGGTTTAGGCATACGGGCAATGCCTAAGTTTTTGCGAAGCATCTCTCGACAGAAACTCATGTTATTAGCTCTAACACGGAAGTTAACGTGAATGGGTTTTCCTTCGTTCCAATTTTCAAATGCCCAGCTTTGTGCAGTAAGGGCTGCGCCAATACATTGATGGTTACTTAGGTCATCAGGTGTTGAGGGTTTACCATATTTGTCCAAATATCCTTTACTGGCATAGAGTCTGACATTTGCGTCGGCTATTTTACGGCCAATTAAACTTGAGTCGGACAGATCACCAACGCGTAGGGCAAGATCAATGCCTTCCTCAACAAGATCGACTAAACGCGGACTTAATTCTATATCAACTTGTATGAGTGGGTATTTTTCCATGAAGCTGGCGACGACATCATTCATGATGAAGATCCCCATCTCAGGTGCCATCGTTATTCTTAAACGGCCTTTAGGTTCCTCTTGGCGAGAAACAACATAGTTTTCAACGCTGTCTAATTCATCGAAAAGTGGTTGGCAACGTTGAAAGAGATCCTGCCCTTCGGATGTGAGGCTAAGCTTTCTGGTTGTTCTTTGTAAAAGTCTCACGCCTAGCTCGTCTTCTAACTGAGCTATACGCCGACTGATTGTGGATTTTTGAATGCCTAGCTTATCTGCGGCAGCAGTGAAACTGTTATGTTCAATAACCCGAATAAACAGTCTTACATCATTTAAATT
Organism: Neptuniibacter victor; assembly: GCA_027943745.1. Taxonomy (GTDB): domain Bacteria; phylum Pseudomonadota; class Gammaproteobacteria; order Pseudomonadales; family Balneatricaceae; genus Neptuniibacter; species Neptuniibacter victor. The sequence goes on from AP025763.1 coordinate 1,835,636, forward strand.
CATAAAGCGTAATTAACCTTAGCACCTTCAATGAAAGTTAATAATTAAAGGTTCCGGTTTAAGAGCATTGCCCCTTTGTCGTTAACACAACCGATGGTGTTGTGGTTTTAACGCTTTCAAAGCTCATATCACTTTTTTGTAATTTAAATGTTGTTGTATCCATTCCGCCCATGACTGGATCTTTAGCGGTACGCTGCAAGGTAATAACGCTGTCATTTTGTTGTACGCTATAACCGCTGACATTGTTGATGCTTGCTTGCGAATCCGTGATGACTATCGCATAGCTACAGCGCCCCTCAGGACAATTTCGTGTGCCAGGTGTTTTCATAAAAGGCGCAGTGTAGGTCGCGTGAGTATAGCTACATGTATAGCGTTGGCTCTCAGCATGCGCTGGGAGTGAAGAAAATAAAGATAGCCCTAAACTTACATTAACAATCGTTAGAAATAATTTGCTGTTCATTTTCCTTCCCCATAATTTCCTATTAATAGTCTAGGGCAAATTTTGCAGTGCTTAAACCTTTGGATGCTAGTTATTGTGCTAACGAGCTAGATTAAGGTTTATTTATACCTAAAAGATTAAATTCTGCATCCCGCATACTCACTAAAAGCATATTACCATCTTCATCAACTTTAAATTCACCGTATTTTGCTTGCTGGAATTTATCGGCTGTACCTTCTTCAAAAAAGAAGGCGTTCGTAGCAAATTTTAGGCGACTTTTCCTTATTCTAAACTTCAACAGTTGCTGGTTTTCGGTGATTGTTTCACCAGAATAGATGGCGATGTACTTGGCGACATTTTTTGGGCTGATCTCGGCCAGTATGAAGCCATCTTGTATATCGTTTTCGATTGAACGATTGAATGCTTCTGTTGCTATCTTATAGCGCAGCCGCATGTAGTCACCTTGCATTAATGATCTAGGATCTACCGGTGCTAACTCTAACAAAACACTGCGGCCATTAGATATGAGTGATTCCTTTTGGAAAATATTGGCATTAATTACGACTAATACCAATAACGCCGTGCCTAATGATAGCCATTTTCGCGTGTCCATTTTGGGTTGAACTCGGACATTGCCTTTCTCATCTCTTGTGATAAAACTAATGAACCATAATGTGATTAATAACAGTGCAGCGATACTGAACAAGTAAATTGATTTAACCAATAATGTTTCAGATAAGTTGTAGTAATACCAAGATAGAAAGCTCAACAGAGACGCTATACCTAAGGCAACTAACGTTATGTGTTGTCTATAAAAGCCGATGATCAAGATTAAAAGTGCACTACTAGCACCGGCCACGGGAAAACTTGATATGAGTAATATGAGTAAACCAGAAAGAGCGAGTATTCCCTGTTTCGAGGTTATGCTCAGGTGTTGCTCTTTCAAAATTTGTTTTAAAAGAAATAAGCATGAAAGAGCGATAAATAGGTGCCCAATATAAGGGCTATATTGCTGAATAAAACCGCTAGATTTTTGTTGGTAGTACCTGAAAAACTCATCTTGAAAGAGGGCATGCGCACTCAATTGGATCAAGGATAAAGCAAAGCCAAAGCCTATAGGTAATAGAACTGACCGGTATCGGTAAAGTAATCTATCCTGAGTCCAAATCAATGTTAACAGGCAGGATGCAATGGCGCTGTCTAAACCATAGATACCATTGAGATTAAAACTCCAGAAAAGGGCAATCATTGCAAACCAGCAACTCATCACCCTATGAAGGAAATTTGGCATTAATAGCGCTAGTGCGCCTTGATATAAAGCGATAGAGAGGAAAGCTGAACTCTCCTTCATAGAAAGAATGTCAAACAGCCCCCAGCAGACCATAAACTGACCGCATAGACTGGTGGCTAAGGCAAATTGTTCAAGGAAAGCTACTTGCTGTTTATAGCGGAAAATAAGAAAGGCTGAGACGGAGCAAGAAAGGCCAATGATAATGAGGAACATTTCATTATCGTAACTGAAGATCCAGTCAAAAATAGCAGCCGAGAAACCCAGCATAAACAGGGCTGCGAACCAGCCTGCGATGCCTTGCATGGTTTTGATATACCAAGGGGTTGAGTTATCTTCGCTTAACGGCGTATCTGTACTAATGATATTTTGTTGTTGTAACCGAAGCCATAACTGCTGATCTCTGCGTATCATTAGCTGTCTCCCGTCGTTGGCTGTTTATCTCGTAATGAGGGGGCAGGTGTTAGTCGCGTGAGTTTCTTAAGCCAAATGCCTGCGGTTGTGGACATACCGATAATACTTAAGCTGATGAAGAGCAGCGCGCCACCATCAAATCCGCCGGCAAGTGTATTAATCATTAGACTGCTAAATACCACGATGAGGCTTGTAGCACATCCTGATAGTGCCAGTAGATCCATATGCTTGTATCGATAAAAGTAGATGACCGCAGCCATCCAGATCATGTAGCACAGGCTCCCCCAAGCGACATCTGAGTAGTCAAATATCGACCAGATCGCTAACCATGTCGCTAAGAAACCAGACAGAATCAGTGCGACCTGGGAAGCGACTCTATTGCTTAGCCATGGTTGCTTGCGAAAGTAAGCAAACTCTAAAGCGCATAGACTAGTAGTGTTGATGAGAAGTAGTAATCCAATAAGTTCTTCCTCTTTAAAGAGGAAGCCCAGTAGGCCACGAAACGTTTGTGTGTAGAGGGCAAAGGCGAGGTTGATAAGCATTAGCCATAACAGCCATAAGGTACTTGAACGGCTAAGAAGGGCCCAGGGCGTAACAAAGAGAGCCCATATTGCAAACAGCTGCCATGGATCCGCACCCGTTTGGTAAATCTGACCGCTGAGCGCAAAGAGTGCACCGGTAATCAGGGCTAAGAAGCAGGTTATTGCCGTACTTAACGGGCTCAATGATGGGGGTCTAGTCGTATATAAAGCGGTCGTAACTAATAAGGTTTGCAAAGAGGCGAATTTAGTAAAAGTACTGATCGATTGCCAGTTAAAAGCGAAGAAAAAAATTACACTGGCTGCGAGTGAAGTGATACCTAGCCATAATAGCAGCCGTTTAACAAACAATAACCAATGCTGTTGTGTCGGTTGTGAATTGCATTGTGCTAAAGCAGCATCAATGTCCTCGGGGAGGATGTGTCCTTGCGCTGACCAGTCGAGAATTTGCTGACGTTCTGTATCCATTATGAGGCTTCCCGCCTATAGACTGTAGGTAGATGAAGGTCACTATCATCTACCTACCACTGTCTGTCAAAGAGTTCGATCTTGAACCTTAGATCCCACAGCCCCCACTAGGACAGCCACCGCCATTCATACAAGGTGGTGATTCAGGATTTTTGAGAGTACTGCTTTTTACTAACCCTGCTGAACTGAGTAGTTTAGTCACTGCCGTTTCAGCTGGGATGCTTTGAGGGTCAATGTTGGCGAGCTGGCACAGTTCGCCCCAATTCCTTGGTGTTAATGCCATTGTGTGTTTAACCTCAATAACATCGCCAGTCGCTTCAATGCGGTAATCATAAGTTGGCATTCGTTAGTCCAATTTTGGCTCGTGCCAAATCGTATTTTTCAGAAATTTATGCGCAGGGTAAAATTTACCATCGCTACCTGTTTGGTCTATAGACGATTTTATGTAAGCTTCGGGGATCTCTCCACCGGCGTATACGTCTAATCCTTTTTCTTGCTGATAAAACTTAAGCGTTGCTTCAATCTCTTCATTGGTTTTGCAAAGCTTAGATAGATTACTTTCCTGTACAGCAGCCATATCTTTGTCGGCATCGATACCCATTATATGCGCCATGCCATAAGTTACGACAAGAATGTCTGCAACGGCATCACGGATTTCAGAGATATCTCTATTGTCTATACCTTCAACTAACTCTGCTAGTTCTTCTTGAATTAGGTGTAGCTGCTTAGCTGATTTTTCCCAGTTAGGATTTTGTAGATCCCCTTTTTCGTTTCCAAAAACCGTATTTAAGAAGGAAACGTCTGTAAAGTTGCTCATCTAGGCTCCAAAAAATTAATGATATTCATACAGGAATATGACGGCTGAGGGCTAATGTGCTCTATCTTCAGCTATCTGATAAATTTTATCTACTACTGCTCGTAAGCCGTTGCCACGAGAAGGGCTCAAATGACGCTCTAATGATAACTGGTTGAAAATGTCATCTATGTCAATTGACCTGATCTCTGAAACCGTTTTGTTATTAAAGATATCGATAACTAACGCTAGAAGGCCACGGATAATGCGCGCATCGGAATCTGCGTAAAATGTTATTCTTTGATTATCTGAGAGTTCATAACTCAGCCAAGTGTTGCTTTCACAGCCTTTGATGAGATTAGCATCTGTCTTTATATGACTAGACGCGATATTCATTATTTTACCGTGCAGCATTATCTGTCTATAACGGGCATTCCAATCTTTAAGCGCAAGAAGCTCGGCTAAAATAGAGGTGGTAGCAGGTTGGGCATCAGGCGGCGCAGTGACTGCTGAACTGATTTCAAGCGAGGACGAGGACATTCTATCAATCGCCTCTGCAAAGCGTTCAACTTCCTCAAATGTGTTGTAAAAAGCAAACGAAGCTCGTGTTGTTCCGGGAAGGGCCAGCGTTTGCATTAATGGCATAGCACAGTGGTGGCCGGATCGGACGGCGATACCTTGTTGATCTAAAAGGTGACCAATATCTTGTTGGTGTAGGTTTTCTAACGTAAAGGAGATTAAGCTCACACTCTCTTTCGGGGAGCCGATTCGATTCCAGCCTTTTATTGTTGAACAGCACTCTAATGCATAGTTAAACAGGTTGCTTTCGTGTTGTTCTAGCAGGACTCTATCTTGCGAATTTAGCCATTCAAGCGCTTTAGCAAGGGCGATTGCGCCTGATATATTAGGCGTTCCCGCTTCAAATTTTAAAGGAAGTTCGTTGTAGGATGACTGTTCAAAACTTACCTTGCTAATCATCTCTCCACCTCCTTGCCAGGGAGGCATTGCTTCTAATAGCGCTTGCTTGCCATAGAGAACCCCTATACCTGTTGGGGCATAGAGTTTATGGCCAGAAAAGGCATAAAAATCGGCATCAAGCTCTTTTAAATCGATTTGCAGGTGTGGCAAAGCTTGAGCGCCATCAATGAGTGTTATGGCTCCGACGCTATGTGCTTGAGCTATCATCTCTTTGATTGGGTTAATTGTGCCAATAGCATTCGAGGCATGGGTAATAGCGACCATGCGTGTCTTATCTGATAGCAGGTTGCTGTATGCTGCCAGATCCACATCACCGTTCGGTAGTAAGGGAATAACTTTTATTAAAGCTCCCGTTCGTTGTGCGAGGAGTTGCCAAGGCACAATATTAGCGTGATGTTCTAACGTGCTAAGGATTATTTCATCGCCTTGTTTTAAAGAGGATCCCCAGCTATTGGCAACGAGGTTAATTGACTCTGTTGTCCCTCGCGTCCAAATAATCTCTCGGCTACTTCTGGCATTAACGTATGAAGCGACAATTTTACGAGCATTTTCGTATAAATAGGTCGCTTCGGCGCTGAGTACATGACTGGCGCGATGAACGTTTGAGTTGCTCTCTGTGTAATATTGCTGCATGCAATCTAAGACGGCATTGGGCTTTTGAGTGGTCGCCGCATTGTCTAAGTAGATCAGAGCCTTCCCATTTATCTGTTTTGCTAAAATGGGAAACTCTTGGCGTAGCCGCTGTATTTGAGAGGGGAGTTTTGGCATTTATTTAGCAGAACTTGAATCAGATTGCGGATCATTTTTTTGTTTTTCCCAATGAGCAAGCTGCTTGTTATAGCGGCTCTGCCAACGTGCATACATCATGGCGCTTGTAAAAAGTATGCCTACAAGGAGCGAATACACTAAGCCATAAACAAACGTATTTGGGTTGGAGGCTGCGAGTACAGATTGAATAAAAGGAATTAGCAAGACAAAGCAGAGCCAAGCATGCCCACGAGGACTACCTGAGATCATGACTTTAGCAAAAGCGAGTAGGGGTATCATATGTATTAGCCAGATAACCCACGGATTCGCTGTGGGTACCGGAATAAGGAAAAGATGCCATAAAGTAAACCATCCGAGTAAGCCTAAGTAACAGGATACGGAGATAATGCGCCCTAAACGTGATTTGGCAGCATAGTTATGGTCGTCAGGAATGTATTCTTTCAATGGTTTTTACTCTCGTTAGAGGAGGTTGCTCTGTCAGCAAAATCAGCTAAGTTTACTCGCCAATTCACCCAATCGTTTGCCCTGAGCTAAACATAGAGATAACTCTATCTCATCAAGCGCTCTATTATTTTGCCCAGCAACATGGGTCGCACCGTAAGGTGTTCCACCGGTTGTTGTATCGAGTAACGCGGTTTCACTGTAGGGCAATCCGGCGATCACCATGCCGTGATGAAGTAGAGGAATCATCATCGACAATAAGGTGGTTTCTTGCCCTCCATGTAAGCTTGAACTTGAGCTAAACACGCAGGCCGGTTTATTGATTAAGGTGCCAGATAACCATTGGGCACTGGTACCATCAATAAAGTATTTGAGTGGTGCAGCCATATTACCAAAACGAGTTGGGCTACCTAAAGCAAGACCAGAACAGTTTGATAGATCTTGCTCTGTACAATATAAAGAGCCTTCTTCTGGGATTGCTGGTTCCACTGCTTCGCAAGTGGTTGAGATGCTAGGCACCGTGCGTAATCGTGCTTCAATCCCAGATTGTTCTATACCTCGTGCAATATGCTTCGCCATGGTGCGGGTAGCGCCATGACGGCTGTAATAGAGCACTAAAACATAAGGCTTGCTCATTTATAGAATTTCCAAGACTGACTCTGGTGGGCGACCTATGCGTGCGTTATCGCCTTTAATAACGATAGGGCGTTCAATGAGCTTTGGTACTTGAGTCATAATGTCGATGATTTGATCATCACTCAGAGTTAAGTCGTCGAGGCCGTTTTCTTTAAATTCAGTTTCTTTATTCCTTAGTAATGAGCGTGCAGGAATGCCGAGCTGCGTTAATACGAGGCGTAGTTCCTCTGCAGAGGGAGCATCTTCTAGATATTTGCGGACATCAGGTTTGATCCCTTGCTCTTCTAAAAGGGTTAAAGTCTGGCGAGACTTGGAGCAGCGTGGGTTGTGATAGATAATAACTTCGCTCATTGTGCTATACCGTACTAATGGATCACAAAAAAGTGATCAGTTTAACGTGTTGGGTTATGGTGCCACATTGTATACGGCTACAACGGATATTTCATGGATGGGGCGCTTTTTTTGAGTATTAGTCGCCGCCTAATAATTGTTTTGAGGTCTTTATGGGTAAATTGGTAAATCATCCAAGTGTTTTGTTTATAAGGTATTTATTCAAACAGTTTTTAAATAACCAAGGGATCTTGAACGCAGCGGCATTAACATACACGACACTCTTTGCAGTCGTCCCTCTCATGACTGTGTCTTATGCCATGCTGGCTGCAGTTCCTTCTTTTCAAGGGGTAGGGCAGGAACTACAAGGTTGGGTATTTGATAATTTTGTACCCGCGACGGGTGCTGTAGTTCAGGATTATCTGAATGATTTTTCATCTCAGGCAAGAAAGTTAACCGCGGTAGGTATCGGTTTATTGGCCGTTACCTCCATCATGATGATGAAAAATATTGAAGCTGCATTTAACAGAATTTGGCGTGTCTCTGAACCGAGAAAAGGGTTGTCTAGTTTTTTACTCTATTGGGCGATATTAAGCTTAGGGCCAATTTTAATAGGTGTAGGTTTAGTGCTCACATCCTATATAGCTTCATTACCTTTTATAACGACAGCAACAGAAGCAGTAGGGAAAGGACGATTGCTGAGTCTTCTGCCTATGTTTTTTTCTGCGGCAGCATTCACATTGATCTATGTGGCAGTGCCCAATTGCCGCGTTTCTTTTAAAAGCGCCTTACTAGGTGGTGTTGTAGTTGCTTTATTATTTGAGTCGGCCAAGCGAGGATTTACCGCGTTTGTTACCCAATTTCCATCTTATGAATTGATTTACGGAGCGTTTGCCGCGGTACCTCTGTTCCTACTATGGATTTTTATTAGTTGGGTGATCATTTTGATGGGGGCTGAATTGACGCGATCTATTACTGTATACAGACCAATGGCTGGTAGCGCTAAAGTGCCACACTTATATACGGTAGTCGCTGTGCTTTATCGGTTATGGCAAGCTCAGAAAGAGGGTGTTTCGCTTTCTGATCGTTGTTTGTTGCAAGATGTAGAAAGTTTGGATCAAAATCGCTGGGACACTTATCAGCAATTATTGCTTGATGGCGGTGTTATTAAGCGTAGTGATCAAGCGGAATACCTGCTGAGTCGAAGTATGTCTTCGATTAGCCTCTATGAACTAAATCGCATGCTGCCTTGGCCAACGCCTGAGCCTATACAGGCATCTTCGCTTATTAAGTGGGAGCGAGATCTCGAAGTGCGTTTGAAAGAGATTATAGGTTATGAGAAAAAGCGTATGGCGGTAGATATGGATGCTTTATTTACTGTGACGACTGATGATAAAAGTGTTACTGATCAAGTAGCACAATGAAAGTATAAATATTGTATTTTGTGAGTGGATAGGTGGAGCGCGATGTCAGTAATTTGTCTTCATGCCTACGTTAGCGGGCGTGTTCAGGGTGTGTGGTTTCGTCAATCAACCAAAGAGATGGCTGATTCTCTTGGCCTAACAGGCTGGGTCAAAAATTTAGACGACGGTCGAGTTGAGTTGATAGCGCAAGGCGAAGATCAAGCGGTTAGACAGTTAGAAGCATGGCTAAATCAAGGTCCTGAATTGGCAACAGTGGCAGAGGTTGCCAGCAGCCTTGTGTCGCAATCAGAACAATACGAAACGTTTAACGTTAGCTGATAATTAAGCGATTATTGGTTGCTGGTATCAGTAGGAGTGGTTGATGTTTTCATTACTTAAATCTTTATTTTTTGGAAAGAAAGCTGAGCAGGAGGCAAGTGATGTTGCTTCTTCTCAGACGCTAACATCCAATGACGGCATTAAAGAGGCGGATGAAGTTGAAGAGCTAGCGTATGGGCATCAATCCCTTGAGCATGCTCGGGAGCTGAGTTTAGCGTTTATCAGTAATCTGCTAGGAGTGAGAGCACTTGAAACTGAGGAATCTCTTGCGCAAGAGGCGATATTAAGAAACGCACTTGATGAGGAATTGGTTGGCTTAAGTGATGATTCTATTCCTAAACTGTCACGTAATGCATTAACGCTGTTAGATGATTTGATGAACCCTGATGTTCCAAAGCATCGAGTGGTTGATGCGGTTAAAGAAGATCCAGCCTTGGCAGGGAAGGTGATCTCTATCGCTAACTCGCCTGTTTATGTGGCTGCTGATGTTGAGATAAAGGACCTGGAGCATGCGTTAAGCATGCTAGGAGACGAGCGGCTTAAGGATGTTGTGATGTCCTCTTTAGTGGCTGATGAATTCAAAGTGGACAGTTATTATTTTGATACATTCGGCAAATCACTTTGGGAGCATTCAACCGAGGTTGCCGCGAATGCGCGACATATTGCTGAAAATACGGGTGCTAACCCGAGCCTGTCATTTTTCATTGGGCTTGTTCACGATATCGGTAAGTTAATAATTTTTAAAAAGCTGGTTGAGTTACACAAAAAAGGCAACGCTGAACCACACCCGCTTGTGTTTAGTAATTTACTCAATGACTATTCCCATGCATTAACTAGGCAGGCTTGTGAAGTGTGGGGATTACCTGATTACTGGTATAAACCGATATTGGAAGTTCAATTAGCTGAACCAGGCGATTTAAAATTGCCGGAATCGATAGCGTTATTTTTAGGTAACGGTTTTTCAGAGCTTCATACTTTGTATTCGGCCAAAGAGATTACTGAATTTGAATTAGTCTGGCGCTTGGGTGAGCGTGGATCAACTATTGAAGAGTTCAATACCTTGTACCCCGATACGGCTAAAGAGGGTGGGATATAAGTTCGCGATACGGGATGGTCTATAGTGTGATGAGATCAGGTATAAAAAAACGGGCATAGGCCCGTTTTTTTATACTTTATGTTTTAAAGGTTGATGCGTTCTGCGAGTACTGACATCAGATCTTCGATCTGAACGTCTTGTTTCTCATCATCACGGCGGCCTTTGTATTCAAGCGTTCCTGCTTCGATGCCGCGCGGTGAGATAACAACGCGGTGCGGGATGCCCATTAGGTCCATGTCTGCAAATTTGACGCCAGGGCTGGTTTTCTTATCACGGTCGTCCATGATGACATCATAACCGGCTTGTTGAAGGTCCGCATATAGCTGATCAGTCAGTTGGCGTACATCGTTAGATTTGTCATATTGCAGAGGGATTAACGCAATATGGAATGGCGCGATAGATTCAGGCCAGATGATACCGCCTTCATCGTGGTTTTGCTCGATCGCAGAGGCTACCACACGTGTTACCCCAATACCGTAGCAACCCATATCCATCACAACAGCTTTGCCGTTTTGATCAAGTACTTTCGCATCCAATGCTTGAGAATATTTCTGACCAAGCTGGAAAATGTGACCTACTTCGATGCCACGTTTGATCTCAATGGTGCCTTCACCGCAAGGGCTTGGGTCACCTTCGACAACGTTACGAATATCTGCAACTTCAGGAAGCGCTACATCTCTTCCCCAGTTAATGCCAAAGTAATGTTGGCCATCTGTGTTAGCACCGGCACTGAAATCGGACGTTTTTGCTACTGTGCGATCAACCACCACTGGGATGTTTAAGCCGACAGGGCCTAAAGAGCCAGGTCCTGCGCCGATAAGTTCTCTAATCTGACTCTCTTCAGCAAACTGGAGGGGTTCGGCAACTTGTGCGAGTTTTTCTGCTTTAATCTCATTTAGTTCGTGATCACCGCGAACTAATAAAGCAACGAAATCAGCTTCGCACTCATCCGAAGCAACAACAATCAGGGTCTTAACTGTCTTCTCTATTGAAAGATCAAACTGTTTTACTAATTCATCGATTGTTTTAGCGTTAGGTGTATCGACAGTCGTCATTTCAGTCGTTGCCGCTGGAAGCTCGCCAGCAGGTGATAGCGCTTCAGCTAATTCGACGTTCGCTGCATAATCACTAACGTTGGAGAACGCAATATCGTCTTCCCCAGAGTCGGCAAGCACATGGAACTCATGCGAAGAGGCTCCGCCAATAGAGCCTGTATCAGCTAATACAGGGCGGAAGTCTAAACCAAGACGATTAAAAATATTGCTATATGTTTGATGCATTACATCATAGGTTTGCTGTAGTGACTCTTTGCCTACGTGGAATGAATATGCATCTTTCATGATGAATTCGCGTGAACGCATGATGCCGAAGCGAGGGCGAATCTCATCACGGAATTTTGTTTGAATCTGGTAAAAGTTTGCCGGTAACTGCTTGTAACTTTTAATCTCACGACGAATAAGATCGGTAATAACTTCTTCATGAGTAGGGCCTACACAGAACTCGCGATTATGACGATCTTTAACGCGTAGTAGTTCTGGTCCGTACATCTCCCAGCGACCGGATTCTTCCCATAGTTCAGCGGGTTGGATCGCAGGCATAAGGACCTCCATCGCACCCGATTTATCCATCTCTTCACGAACAATGCGTTCCACTTTGCGAAGTGTACGTAAACCTAGCGGTAGCCAATTATAAAGACCTGATGCAACCTTACGGACCATGCCGGCACGCAACATAAGTTGGTGGCTGACGACTTCGGCGTCTGATGGAGTTTCCTTAACCGTGGAGATGAGGTACTGGCTAGTGCGCATATTATTACTCAATTTTAGAATTTAATTACAAACCGGCACATTGTAGGTGTCTGTTGAGGAGCTGCCAAGTAAAAAAGCATTAAGTATTCGCTTGGGATATCCTAACTTCACGTTGAGGATAGGGTATCTCAATATTGTTTTCTTGCAGTGCGTTGAAAACACTGAGATTAACCTGGTATTGAACCTCAAAAAAGCGCTCAGTGGGTACCCAGTATCTATAGGCTATATTGATCGATGAGTCAGCAAATGCCTCGATACCTATTTGGGGGGCAGGCGTGGTAGGGATCTCTTCAAAACCGATTAAGCACCGGTTGATAATAGTGATCGTCTTTTCGGGACTGCAACCGTAGCTAATGCCGACACTGGCCTCGACTACTTTGTATTCGAATGAGTTGGTTATGACTTCACCCACAATATGCTTGTTGGGGATAGTGATAATCTCGCCATCTTCAGTGTTTAGAATGGTGTGGGCTAAACGTATCTCTTTAACAATGCCAGATATATTATTGATATTTATGGTGTTTCCAACAACAAATGGGCGCGTTAGGATGATGGTGAATCCCGCGCCGTAGTTAGAAAAAACGCCTTGTAAGGCTAAGCCTAAACTTAAGGATATTGCACCGATTGCCGCGACAAAAGGGGCGACACTTATGCCAAACTTGCCTAAACAAACGACCAGCACCATGGCGATAACAAGTAGTTTTACGCAGCTTGAAATAAACTGACTTAAAGTGACGTCGACATTTTTTCTTTCACATAGTCGCAAGACTATCTTGGCGAGCCAGCGGGCAACAAAAAATCCAAGTAGGAAAATGATGATAGCGCCAATCACCTGAAAGCTGTAATTGACGAAAAAATCGATAACCATGTTGGTAAGACGAGTAATCGTTTCCAACTCGTTTTGGATCTCTTGTTCCATTGTCATCCTCGGCTAACAGCGCGACCTAAAATAAAGGGTTAAGCTGTCATCCTTTCAGAATCTTCGATAAATGCAAATAATTCAGGCAGTTGTTTTTCACTAAAAACGGGGATTCCGTTTCGTATCAACTCGGCTGCTGCGACACCTGCACCTTCTATTAGGGTGTTGGTAAAGTTGCCGTCATAGATGCGTTGATTACCACACGAGGGGCTTTTTGCTTTCATCAGGGCGCAGGCTACGCCCTCTCGTTTAGCGATATCGAGGGTTTTTTCTGCACCATTGAGGAATTCAGGCGTGACGTCTGTCCCTTCCTGAGTTGTGATGAGAATTGGAAATTTACATTGAGTTTCGGCCGCTGGGCGAGGAATGGTCATTCCTCCGGCTACTTCTGGGCAAACGGCTACTAAGCGGCCTTCCTTGCGCCAGCGTTGTAATGTCGGGTGGTTGATTAGGTGATGCCCACCATCATATCGAACGTTATCACCCAGCATGCAAGCGCTGATTAGTATCTTCTTCATATGCCAATATTCTTGTTGTTATTTTTTTGGCACATTTTACTCATAGAAAAACAGATAGCAATCGACCAAAGTCTAGGTCGTACGCATAACTTGATTTTGATCATGTCTTTTGTGCTTAAGCGAGGAGAGGTGAGTAGGGTTTTATTAGAGAAGAGCGATCGATTAAATAAAAAGTGAGGTACCAAACGTAATTTAGTACCTCATTTGATACAAGGTAGAGATTAAGCGTCGCGTTTGTCGACCATAAACGTCGCACTGCCTGTTGCAACAAGCTTATCGCCTACATGCACATCAGTTTTACATTTAACACGTTTGCGTCGGAGATCGATCTCTTCAACAGTGATCGATGCTTTTGCGGTGTCACCAATAAAAACAGGGGCGCGAAATTTGATCTGTTGATCGATATAAATAGCACCAGGTCCTGGTAGTTTGGTGCCTGCTACTGTCGATATTAACGCAGCACTGAACATGCCATGCACAATTCTTTTCTCAAAAGGCGTTGTTTTGGCATAGTCATCATTGATGTGGACAGGGTTAGTGTCGCCAGAAATGCCTGCAAAAAGGCATACATCGGCATCCGTGATTGTTTTTGCAAACATGTCGCTCATACCAACTTCAAGGTCTTCTAAATAGTATCCGTGGAGATCATGCATTGGGGGATTCCTTCAGGGGATCAGTAATTAAAAGAATAATAACGAATCTCACTTGCTCTTGGCTAACGGAATAATACGTCGATGGCAATTTGCGAAGAATAATTCCACTGGTCGTGGCTTATATAAGGCTTGCTGCATCCCCTATAAATTTAGGACTATTTCCTGTATCTTGATGCGCAACTTTTATTAATGGATTTGAGACCCGGTTACACATGATTATCAAACCAAAAATTCGCGGTTTTATTTGTACTACTACACATCCAACTGGCTGCGCGGCTAATGTACGCGAACAGATTGAATACACCCAAAGCAAAGGGGCTATCGAGAACGGCCCTAAGCGTGTACTGGTCATCGGTGCATCAAGTGGCTACGGTCTTTCTTCCCGTATAGCGGCTGCTTTTGGTTCTGGTGCTGCAACAATCGGTGTGTTTTTTGAAAAGCCGGGTACGGAGCGTAAGCCAGGTACAGCAGGTTGGTATAATTCCGCTGCATTTGATGCTGAAGCTAAAGCTGCTGGTCTATATTCAAAAAGCTTGAATGGCGATGCGTTCTCCCATGAGGCTAAAGCTAAAACGATTGAGTTGATCAAAGAAGACCTTGGTCAAATTGATCTGGTCGTTTATTCCTTAGCTTCGCCTGTTAGGAAAATGCCTGATACAGGCGAGGTTGTGAGATCATGCCTTAAGCCTATCGGTGATTCCTACCAGTCGACGGCAATCGATACTAATAAAGATGTCATTATCAGTGCAGAAGTTGAACCCGCGACGCAAGAAGAGATCGATGCCACCGTTACCGTTATGGGCGGCGAAGATTGGGAACTTTGGATAAATGCGCTTCAGGATGCAGGCGTGCTTGCTGATGGTTGTAAATCCGTTGCTTATTCTTATATCGGTTCCGATATCACTTGGCCAATCTATTGGGATGGCGCGTTAGGTAAAGCGAAGCAGGATCTTGATCGCGCAGCTAAGGCGATTGATTCGCAGCTTAAAGAAAAAGGCGGTCAGGGCAACATTGGGGTACTTAAATCTGTTGTTACCCAAGCAAGCTCCGCGATTCCTGTTATGCCGCTTTATTTAGCAATGTGTTTCAAAGTAATGCGTGAGCAAGGTTTACACGAAGGCTGTATGGAGCAGGTTCAGCGCTTGTTTGCTACAGGCTTATATGGAAGCAGTGCTCAGATTGATGATAGCAATCGTTTCCGTATGGATGATTGGGAACTGAAAGATGAGGTTCAGGACGCGTGCCGTGAAATCTGGCCTCAAGTGACCACAGAAAATCTTTTTGACCTTACCGATTATCAGCTATACAAAGATGAATTTTTGAAACTGTTTGGTTTTGGTATTTCATCGATAGATTATGAAGCTGACGTTGATACTGTCGCTGAATTTGATGTAGCTGATATTTAATCGGCGATTGATTACTGGGTTATGTCACTAAAGTGACTACCCAGTAATCTTGTAGTAATATTAGACGTAATACTTACGGCTCTGGATTCAATCAGTGCCTTGCTTCAAAAGGAATTGAAGATCATGTGCTATAAAAGAACTATCCCTGCCGTTCTTCTTTTTGCATCAGTTTTGTCTGGTTGCCAAACTCAACTCGTCAATACCGAGCCACAATCTGGCTATGTTTCGATTCAAAGCAAAGTGCTATCTCATCTGCCGTCTACTGCTAGGGTTGTTATCTCCTTTATAGATGATAAAGGGGTGGTTAAGCAGGATGAGTTGGATGGGATTCGATCTTTTCCCTATTATTACCGCTTGCCAGAGTTTTCTGAGCGCCCTCCCTCTAGTGTCGAAGTAAATATCAGTATTGGCAGTGGTGAGTCTGTACTGAGTGGAGAAGGCGTCGTGTCCACAGGTGCAAACGTTAATATCCAGCTTCAGGCTTTAACAGGAAAAGATTTAGCAAATACCTATTGGCAAGCCGTTGATATCTCGGGAAGAGGGTTACCTCCAACGGTTAAAACTACATTGGCGTTTAATAATAAAGGTAAATTGTCTGGTCATGCCGGCTGTAATCACTACCGTACGGCTTATAGTTCCAATGCCAATTTTATCGAAATTGAGAAAACTGAATTGACGCATCAGATCTGTTCAAGCCCGATAATGTATCACGAAAATCGTTACTTACATTTTTTGAGAGATGCTGAATATTACTCTATTGATAAGGAAGGGAACTTATCCATTTATGTTTCTGAAAGAGAAAAGCCGCTAAAATTCTCAGCAGCTACCTATCAAGAAGTTGAAGTGACCATGCGGGCTTTCTAAAGTTTTTCCTTTGTGAGACTTTTTCACTGGGAGTAAGGCTTCGTTTCTGAGAAAATAGATATCCTAGTAATTTTCTCGGTTAATACGTTTTTTATGTCCCAGATTACCGCCCCGAATCTTTTCTCCTATCCAAAATATTGGGCTGAGTGCTACGCTCCCGCACCTTTTCTGCCAACTAGCAGAAAGGAGATGGAGGAACTTGGCTGGGATAGCTGTGATGTAATTATCGTGACAGGCGACGCTTATGTTGATCATCCCAGCTTTGGGATGGCGGTTATGGGACGTTTGCTTGAGGCTCAAGGCTTTCGTGTTGGGATTATCAGCCAGCCAGATTGGACCTGCGCAGATGCATTTAAAGAGCTTGGGCAGCCTAATCTCTATTTTGGCATTACCGCTGGGAATATGGATTCTTTGATTAATCGATATACAGCCGATAAGCGCATGCGACACGATGATGCTTATACTGCAGGCGGTATGGGGGGCAAGCGTCCTGATCGAGCTGTTATAGTTTACAGTCAGCGTTGCAAAGAGGCCTACAGAGAAACGCCGGTTGTGCTAGGTGGGATTGAAGCAAGTTTACGTCGAATTGCGCAATATGATTACTGGAGCGATAAAGTTCGTCGCTCAGTGCTGATGGATGCTACCGCCGACATTCTTTTATATGGTAATGCTGAAAGAGCGATTGTAGAGCTTACTCACCGGTTGGCGAATGGGGAACTTATAGAGCATATTGTTGATTTACGAGGAACGACAGTTCTTTGTTCGACAATCCCTGCCGATTATATTGAAGTAGATTCAACAAGAATTGATTGGCCGGGCTATATCGAAGATTTGCCGAACCCATACGAATATAAAGATGCGGCGAGTTGTGATAAGAAAGAGACAGATATTGATGCTGTCGCGCCGCTTCGCATTATTCCTGCCCCTTTGAAGGGGAAAGAAAAACTTCCAGACGAAACCTACATTCGGCTACCTTCATTTGAGAAGGTCTCTAAAGACCCTGCGCTATATGCTCATACATCTCGTGTGCTGCATCAAGAATCAAATCCCCATAATGCGAAGATTCTTGTACAGAAGCATGGTACCCGTGAATTATGGGTCAATCCGCCACCTATACCACTAACGACCGCTGAAATGGATAAGGTTTTTGGTCTTCCTTATCAGCGAATCCCGCATCCACGCTACGGGCAATCGAAAATTCCTGCGTTTGATATGATTAAGTTTTCGATCAATATTATGCGTGGTTGCTTCGGAGGCTGTACTTTTTGCTCTATCACTGAGCATGAAGGGCGAATAATACAAAGCCGTTCACATGAGTCTGTTATTCAAGAGATTGAAGAAATTCGGGACAAAGTGCCTGGCTTTACCGGGGCTATCTCTGATCTAGGTGGTCCAACATCTAATATGTACCACCTAAATTGCAATGACCCTGAGATACAGTCCTCTTGTAGGAAGTTATCATGTGTTTATCCGGTGATATGTAAAAACTTAGATACGGACCATTCTCCGACAACGCAGTTATATCGTAAAGCGCGAAAGGTTAAAGGTGTTCATACGGTCTCAATCTCTTCAGGCCTACGTTACGATCTAGCGGTAGAAGATCCAGAGTATGTTCGTGAGCTTGTTACTTATCATGTAGGTGGCTATCTGAAAATTGCGCCTGAGCATAGCGAGGAGGGTACATTATCGATGATGATGAAACCCGGGATGGGGACCTATGATGCATTTAAGAAAATGTTTGAACGTTTCTCTCGTGAAGCTGGTAAGAAGCAATATTTAATACCGTATTTTATAGCAGCTCATCCTGGTTGCGAAGATAAGGATATGGTGAATCTAGCGCA
This sequence comes from Neptuniibacter victor, assembly GCA_027943745.1. GTDB lineage: Bacteria > Pseudomonadota > Gammaproteobacteria > Pseudomonadales > Balneatricaceae > Neptuniibacter > Neptuniibacter victor. Next base: position 1,853,577 of record AP025763.1, read on the forward strand.
GTGGCTCAAGCGTAATGAGTTTAAAGTCGATCAGGTACAAACGTTTTACCCTTCACCGATGTCGCTCGCTACGGCAATGTATCATTCGGACAAAAATCCACTAAAGAAAGTGTCTTACAAGAGCGGCAAGCTATATACACCTAAGACCGAAGATCAGCGTAAAATTCAAAAAGCGCTTTTACGTTATCATGATCCTGTGCACTGGCCGCTGCTACGTCAGAAGCTACCAGAGCTTGGTTACGCCCACCTAATTGGTGATTCTCCTAATAGTCTTGTGCCCGCAAAAGAAAAGTCGAGCAATGATGATAAGGGCAAAGGCAAGGGTAAGGTAGGGGGGCGCAGTAATCGTTCTTCAAGCAAACCTGTTTCTAAGCGCACAAGCAGCCGCCCAGTGAATTCTACTAAGAAGCCCAAAGGTAAGAAGAAAACACGACAGAAATCGCTTAAACCTCGCTAGGGAGGCTTGGTTATCAACTAACGCTATATTCTTCCTGAACGTTTTAATAGCATGTATTCATTTACAAGGGATACATGCATTGATTCAGGTATTGAGTCAGCTATCAGTACCCCCTGAGCTTTTAATTTCTTGATAAGCGCTTGGCGTTGTTGTGTATAGAGATGGGTCGCCGTGTAAAGCAGAGCATCTTTAATATCCGTTACTTGTATATTGTTTTCTAAGTTACGTTCCTTGAGGCATGCAATCATCACTAAGTGTTTTTTAGTGAGAAGCTTAACGGATTGAAGAAGGTCATCTGTATCTTCATCTCTTAGATTTGTTATCACGATGATAAGTGATCGTTTTTGCTGCTTTAGCATTAATTGCTGAGCAGCACTGGCGAGGTCACAATTTTCTAAAGAGCTGTGTAGATCATATAGGCTATTAAGTAGCGTATTAATTTTGTTCTTGCCTTTGATCGGTTTTATCCAGCGACTATCACCGGAAAAACTCATCATGCCAACTGCATCGCCAGCAGAGAGTGCCATATAGGATGTAAGAAGGAGCGCATTGATACTGTGGTCAAAATGACTTAAATCCCCGTCTTGGGCGCGCATGCGTCTACCGCAATCCAGCATGAAAATTATCTCTTGATCTCGTTCATCCTGATACTCACGGGAGATTAGCTTGTGTTGCCTAGAGGTCGCTTTCCAGTCAATTTGACGAATTTCATCACCCCTCTGGTACTCTCTTAATTGTTTAAAGGATTGCCCAGATCCCCTGCGTTGAGATAAATGTGCACCGATATGAGCTAATCGTTGTTCATAGTCTAAGAAGCTAAGATTGGCTATCGCCATGAAGTTGGGGTAGATCTTTGTTGTTTGGTTGGCATCAATACTCTTTTGGTGGCGCCAAAAATTAAAGGGTGATTGGACGCGAAGGTTAATTTGATTAAAGCTTGCTGGCCCACGCTTTATCGGTCGAACCGTATATGTAGCAACAGCGCTTTCACCCGATTGAAGGCTGAGTTCCGATGGTAGTTGCTCGGTTTTTATTGTAGTGGGGTAGCTATCGGTATAACTAAATTTAATAGGGCGCTTGGCGTTATTTTCAAATTTTAGTTGGATTTTGCAATCGGTACCAAGGGCGAGATTACTAGGAAGTTTTCGCCACGCATGAACACTATTTGTGAATTTTACAAGAAAAGCATCAGCTAGCAGTATAGCGACCATCAGGGTTAATAAAACCCACCAGATAGTGCTAATGATCGATAAGTCCAATTCGCTAAAGATGCGAAGTATCACTAATAAAAAAGCAGTCGCTAGAAAACTATAAAGTGCTACAAAAAAACGCTTATCCGGTATTAAGTTCATCAAGATGTTCTCATACACGTGGGGCGTCGATAGACTGAATCAGCTGGCTAAGTATTTGGTCTGGGGTGAAACCTTCAATTTCACTGTCAGGTGAAAGTAAAACCCTATGTCTAAGAACAGGTAGTGCGACTTGCTTGATATCATCGGGCAGCACAAAAGCTCTGTTATTCATTAATGCCCATGCTTTTGCTGCATTGACGATACCGATACTTGCACGTGGTCCGGCCCCTCTTAATATCGTGCTGGTGTTACGCGTAGCATGAACGATATTGATGGCGTAGCTAAGAACTTGGTCATCAATGGTATTTGCTTCCGCAGCTGCTTGTAATGCCATGATATCTTCTGGTGATAGCTGCTGGCTGATCTGTTGGTCGATGGTGGTCATGGATAATTTACCCTTAGTCACCTGTGAAACCATCTGCTTTTCTTGCTCAAATTCAGGGTAGTGAATAAATACTTTAAGTAAAAAACGATCTAATTCTGCTTCAGGAAGTGGATAGGTGCCTTCTTGATCAATCGGATTTTGTGTCGCAAGGACCATGAATGGCGCATTGAGCGGGTAGGGCTTACCCTCGATGGTTACTTGTTGTTCTTGCATAACTTCAAGCAACGCCGCTTGTGTTTTTGCTGGTGAGCGATTGATCTCATCAGCCAGAAGTAGATTGGTGAAAATCGGGCCGCGACGGATATTAAATTTGCCTTTTTGCATATCGTAGACAGCATGACCTGTCATATCGGCAGGCATTAAATCTGGCGTGAACTGAATGCGCTTAAATTGCCCAGCAAAGCAAGTCGCTAGTGCTTTAACTAGCAAGGTTTTACCAAGCCCTGGTAAGCCTTCAAGCAAAACATGGCCCTTACAAAGTAACGTGACAATTACTTGGTCTACAACGTCATCTTGACCAATGAGTATGCTCTTAATGTTGCTGCGAAGTAATTCAATATGCTCAGCCACTAATGGCTCAACTTGAGTGGCTTCTGTCGCGTTATTCATAAAGCGTTCCTGATGTTTATGAGAAGTTTGGTAATAAAGGTAAATTGCTCGTCGCTGTATTTTTCGGTCTCAGAAAGTGCTGTTTTTATATCCTCAACGGGAAGGTTGCTAATTTCAGAGATCACTGCGAACTGGTTAGTCTCGCTTAATTGATCAAATGCACTGTGGTGGTTCAGTGCTTTTTGATAAATTTCGGTACGCAAAGGCTGAAGTAAAAAGTTCATCTGATTATGACGGTAATGAAAGTTGGCAACGGCAGTAATGTGTTCTTCCATTGATCGTCGAGCGAATCTATTTGTCTCTCGTATTGGCCCAAAACGTTTTGCTTTTGTAATACTCCAGGCAAGGAGCAGTAACAAGGAGGTCAAGGTTAGCTCGAAAGCATATTGAATAATTAGCTCCAATAGCGAAGGCCAGTTGGCATATCGCTGTATATAGATGCGTTTAGCGTCCTTGTTTAGCCAGTACAGCAAGTGCGCATGATCAAAAAGCCCGATTTTATCATTGGTCCAAATGTCAGCATCACTGATGATTGTTAAGTGCCCTTCGCCTAGTTGAAAACTGAGCATAGATATTACTGTTTCGTTCTCAGCGCTTGTGTTTAGTTGTAGATCACGGAAATTTCTCATTTGCTCTTGATTAAGCAAGGGATGCTCCAATGAGGTTCCACTATCGGTCAAAAAGCGAAGAGGGCCTGTGGCTTTGTCTGTATAAACGGTACTTAATGAGCTTGTCTTCGTTTTATTCTCTATTCGTGTAATTTCATGTCTTACTTGTTCCGATGGTGTAAGTGATTTGTTGGCGCTATTGTTTGCACGATTGCTTTCTAGAGGAGGGTTTACGGCATCACTTTTTTTGATCAACGCGTTCAAGTCGATAGGGGGTTCAGTTGTCGTTTCCTTAAACGATGCGCTTAGACTGATTAATTTAGCCAGATTAGATTCACGCTCATTATCGAACTCCCAAATAAGGTTCCCACCTGATCGAATCCATTCAATATATTTATAAGCATCACTTTCACTGATATCTATTTCACTATTTGTGATGAAAAGGGCTGCGGAACTATCAAGTTCAGAGAAAGGAACCGTGTTCGAGCGATGAATAACATCTTGCCCTTTAAGGGATAGAAATTTACCTGCGGCATAAAAGTCATTCTTACGGATATTGGATGTAGGGCCTTCATTAATTATTTTTTCGACCGGTTGAAGGTTCTTAAAACAAAGAATAGCAAAGAGCACTAATAAAATAGTAATGGCGATCTTTAACGAATTATTCATAAATTGAATACCTTCTTGAGATCGCCAGACAGCGCTAATACTGCATCGTCAGTAGGAGATAAATGAGCGTATGCTTGTAATTGCCAGGTGCGAGTTAAGGCGCTAAAGAAACGGTTTATATCTTCTTCAAGTGAGTGCTTTACTGCGTTGGCGCATTCTTGTTCCGTAAACCAGTCTTCTAGGTGTAGATCATAACGGTTAATCAAAAGATTAAGGCTGAATCTGTAGAGTAGAGACAGCGCATGGCGGTGATTGCCTTGCGCTACGGCTTTCTCGACAGCATCAGCTATATCGTCAGGTAGGCTCTCAGTTTCAATATTCAGCCCCATAATTACACTGGGTTTTTGCTGAGAAATTGCCCCTTTTTTCTGACCTCCTGTTGTGGCGGATAGGTCTAAATTATGGAGTATATGCTTAGCTATAAAAAATAGAAGTAGGGCGATACTGCCCCAAATGATGACTTCAAAAAAGACAGATATATTTTTCATAACATCCGAAAGCTCAAAAAGGTGTTCAATATTTTCGAGCCATTCGGGGAGCTCAGGATCTGATTCTTGCGTATCGTTGTTTGATTTCCACTCCCACTGGGTTACTTCTTTTTCGATGACAAAAGGCGGTGACTCAATTATCTCAAGCATCTGCTCTTTCGATTGCTCCGCTGCGCGTGAAGTTTGATCAAAAGTCAGGTTAAGATCATTTTGCGCCGCGTTTAGGTTATCACTTGAGATCAGTGAGAAGGTGAGGCAGCAGATGAGCGCTAAATGGGATGCGATGTTGTTTGTACTAGCAAATTTAGGGTTGTTCTTTGGGCGCTTTAGCATACTGTCGCGAAACAGTAGTTCCAGATCCCATGCCTCTAGTTCTACTCGCCGATTGATGTATAGGCTAAAGCCAGAGGCGATATATAAAGGGGCTATGATGCATACAGAGGAAGCGTAGATAAGATTATAGAGGTGCTCAAAAATAAGAGGATGTTCCATGATGGTATTGAGGAAATTCCAATCAGTGTTTGAAGGAATGAATAATGCGACTAATGAGATGAACCCTAAGCAGAGTAGTATTTCAAAATGGATAAAGACAGTGGTAACCCAAGTCGCCGCGTTACCGCAACCAAACTGCATTAACGCGGCTCTTTTAGCACGCGCTTCTCCTTTTTGTTTCTCAAGTACGGTGATCGGAAGATTAAAAGAGCGTCTGAATTCAAAACGGCGCCAAGTCAGTGCTGAAAAAATATCGAAGCGGTAAATATCAATTAGCACGCGAGCGTTAAACAGCTGTGGTACTGGTTCATTAAATAAGTAACGGCTAAGAAGATAGAGGGGGAGTCGATCAAATAAAGGCTTTAGCCACCAGAATACCAGCATCGCAATCCAAGGCGATTCATGAAATATAGCGCTTAGTATCAGGAAAACGGTCATGGCTGGAACAGCCCATGCAACAAGCATCGGCCAGAACCAACGTTTGGCCATCAATATACCTACATCAATGGCTTCCCACTTGCCGCGTAATGCTGGCTTAATTTGTAATTCAGACAGATTCATTTCGTCGCCCGAAAGAAGAGAAGAAACAGAACCAAAATACAAAAAACCAAGAAATTGCGCCTATGCCAAGCTTTAGAGCAATAGGGAGCTGAGTGCTAGACGACCAGAAAGCTTCTAGAAAGGCGGCGATAAATAGCATAAATGCAGCTCCGTAGAGTATTTTTACCGCCTCTTTGGCCGCGGCTTTTAAGGCACTAAGTCTAGTTAGCTGTCCTGGATTGATAAGCGCGTAACCTATCATTAAACCTGCAGCCCCGCTAAATACAATGGCTGTGAGTTCAAATGCGCCGTGGCCAATGACAAATGGATAAAAAGTGACGGCATAGCCAACGCTCGTTAATTTGCCCGCAACTGCGCCGATATAGAGTCCGTTGAAGCAGAGAAAGAAAACGGACCCTAGCCCAAAGAAGATGCCTCCGGCAAATGTTCTGAAGGCGATACCAATATTATTGTTGATGTAATATCCGAACATCGCTAAATCAGTGTCTGATCCTCTTTCACGGCCGATTTTATCGAGGGCCGGATTGTACATCGATTCTATTTCATCGACTTGTGCGGGGCTGATTAAGCTATAAATTAATGTTTCATCAAAGTAGCAAGCTAAGCCCGCCAGAATAGCAGGTAGAACGAAGAGAATTGATGCTAGAGATAGGTAGATATAATTGTCACGTAGTGTCCTGACAAAACTATAGAGAGCATTGCTTATTTGCTTGATGCGAACTCGATTCTCTTGTTGATACAAGATATGGTGGCCAGCCATGACTAGGGAGTTAAGTCTACGAATCATATCGTCTGAATAGTGTCGTTGCTTAGCCAGCGATAATTGAGCGCATATCTGTCGGTATTGCTCAGGAAACGTTGTTTCTAGTGGGCTTTTTTCATTTTTATAATTCGTAATTTGGCTCTCAAAATGCAGCCAGCCTTCAACATATACATTCTCAAAATCTTGTTGTTTCATAAAAAGGCCACTATTTCTTACCTAATAGCCAGGCGCCGATAGATTTGACTAAGTTCAGTCCCTCTGATCCGGTACTTTTGGTGATAGGTTCTAATAGGTTTGTTAATTCAACTTGCCTTGCCTCACTGATCGAGGAGGTTCTTAGCGTGAAATTACTGATGGCCTGTTTTTCTTGAGGTGTTAAAGGCTGCGAGGGAGCAATGGGTGTTATCTCATTATCTAATAAACTATTTATTTTCTGCGGTGTGTATATAACAACAGTGCCAGCTGCCATATCGCCTAATCGCTGAAACTTTTTGCTTAGTGTTATGCTCGTTATTCCAAAAAGATAAAACACGGGGAGAAAGTCTGCCGAGCGGAGTAAGTTTCTAATCGTGGATCCACTCCAATTGACGGGGGTGTAATCTTCATTAACAACACGCAAGCCGAGGGCTTTTTTCCCTGGGGTTTGACCGTGACGAAAAACTTCAAAAAATACAGGATAGAACCATTCTAGAAGAAAAGTAATAACCAGAAAAAAACCAACCCCCACATTGCCGGTGAAAATAGTAACAAGGCCTATTCCCAAATATATTAGGCAGCGCCAGCCAAGATCTATGGCATAAGCGAGTGTGCGGGGGATTGGACCAGCGATAGTAGAAGAGAAATCAATCCCTTCGGGTGTTTCAATACTACAGCTGGTGTCAATAAGCTTTTTCATCGATGGCTATTTTGAATTATGCACATCGATGTGTTGATTGATCTTATAATTCAAATATAAGACCTGAAAGAAGAAAGTTAAGATAGGACCCGCCCATGTTGGTTTGCCTTCGCTTTGAGTCATCTCATTTAGGCGATTACGGAATTTAAAAACCCAAATAATCATTGCTACAAAGCTTGCTATGCCAATGATTGGCGATGCAATCATCATCGCTGGAAGAATATCAATAACGGCTGAACCTAATAGGAACGGTCCGTAGTTAATAATCATGCCAAGAACATACAGTACAAGGCTGGTGGTTATAAGAGCGCTAGGGATCTTGTTATCAATCACGGAGTTGATCGCTTTACTACGGCTATAAAGCCAATAGACTGCATAGATACCCATAGTAATGATTGATAGCCCGACAACAGCCCAAGTGGAAAAACGTGTGAAAATATTTAAAACGTCTGCTTGAGAGCTGCTTTTAAGATCGGCTTCTGGAGCGGAATATGGATTTTCAGCGATTTCGTTCATTTTTCATCCTTAAAAAGTTATTAGCATGCGCTACAGCGTCAGAAAGCTCATGTTTGGTGCGATCATCCATATAGCACATTGCGATGCTATCCCATTCCCCTTTGTAATGGCAATAGCTGCCAATTAAAACAATAAGATAAGTGCTAGTTTAAATGTTAAGTTTCTTGGTTTTGTGGATGGCAGTGGGGCACGCTGGTGAAAATAAAAAAATGAGAAATGACACTAAATGCATGTTTAAGTTGTCATATAATTTAAATATGCTTGGGTTAGTTAAGCAGGTATTGGTAAAATCTCACTGAGAATGATTGTTTCTTTTAAAACTCATCATCTCTGTTATGCAGAGCTACGATAGGAGGGCATGCTATGACTGCCACCGATAAAGTACATCCAAAATTTACAGAGGCCATGGAAAAACTATCGGCAATGAGTGAAGAGGAAAGGTTGTCCGAAAAAAATAAAGATTTGTTTGAGCAAGCAATGAATTACGCTCCTTTAGATATTCAGCCAAAGCTTGTAGCTATACGTAAAAAGTACGATGAGCTTCACTGATAATCTGAAGCTTAGGCTTTAAAGGACGCCGCTTTTTGCGGCGTTTTTTTTACTCATTTTAATCTCTTTTACATTCGTAGGCGGTCCAATAGTTCTTCATCAAGAATGGCATCGCTATCTAAATCAGTGTATGGATCATTACCATATTCAACTTCTCCATCATAATTAAAACATTGATTGAAGTTGTTGAGCTCTTCAAAAAGGCTTTTCTTGGTTTGCTCGACACTATTCTTTAATTTGCCTTCAAGCATGTTGTAACTGTCGAGGAGTTCTTTTGTGTCCGAAATGCCGGCATTTAAGCCTTCTTTAGCTATATTGCTAAACTGATCTAGTGCTGCCGATTCGGATAGTTCGGGGTGGCGCTCAGTGAAATGACTATATTCGGATGTGATGAGTGCGATAATATTTTCTGCCAGTGCCTCAGGTTCAATGCTGTAACCGTCATCGAGTCGGGTTTCTAAAGGCGGATTGGAGAATTCTGTAAAGAATAAGGTGTTGATGTTTTCCATCACTAATTGGTAAAGAAGCGTTTGTGGGCAATCTGGTTTTACACTGATCGTCTGATTGCTGCGCATTACATGACTGTTTATGAACTCAATTGCTTGTAGATCAGTTAGTTCTTGTTCCCGGTGAGTGCGGTTGTTGAGATGCGCCTTAGTATTTGAAATGTCGTCTACAGTCATGAGTACCTCCATGAAGTCTAAGGTTATCTTCCTGTAGGTAAGTATTGACCAAATGTCAGCGTGGTGACTGATTTATATTCAATTCAAACGACTGTTCAATTTAAATAATTTCAGCTTGCGAAACTACAATATTCTGTATCAAGCTGGTTGCAGTGTTAAATATGATAATCATCGTTGTGTGGGTGTACCGGATAGGGCGCTGTAGCGGGTATCGCTATACGTATTTCAGTATATTCACCCTCAGTGCTCTCCAGTTCAATTGTACCGCCCAGAATACCTGTGACTAAGTTGTAAATGATATAGAGGCCTAAGCCGCATCCTTCATGCTGAAGGTGAGCTGTAAAGAATGGGTCGAAGGCTTTAGCAATATTATCGGATGATATCCCACAGCCATTATCTCGGAAGATGATAGAAACAGCATTGTCATCCAGCTTTGCTTTCAGCGAAATGAGGCCTTCGTTATAGTCTTCAAAGCCATGCATTATTGCGTTATCAATTAAGTAGCTAATAATTTGTGTTATGGCTGCTGGAAAACTGTCTAATCGAATCTGATCAGGGATGTCCACTCGTAAGTGGGTGTTGCTTTTAGTAAGGCTATCTATTCTTAGCGCCAACAACTCCTCAATCGTTTCTGCCAAGTTGAATTGGGCCCTTGTGGCTTCATTGCGGTGGATGGCAGCTTTTTTGCAATTTGATATGAGATCGGCAGCTTTTGCGGTTGATTGTTCGATCAGTTGATTGGATTGAAGAGATGAATGTAAAAAATCATTAAGTGCTGTCTTAGTGACATTGCCCGTTGTTATATTCTGAATAAAAGACTGTGTTTCATCATGCAGTGATGAAGAGATAGTACGAATGTTTCCGATAGGCGTGCTGAGCTGGTGGGCTATTCCCGCCACAAGCTTGCCCAGCGATGCTAGCTTTTCAGCATTGGCTAGCTTTAGCATGGTTGTGTTTAGTTCATTGTTTATTGCCTCTAAATCACTCGTTCGTTGTTCCAATATCTTATTTAATTCTCGAACTTCTGACTCTGCTTCCATTCGCTCTGTTATGTCGATCAATGATTCGATGGCACCTATAACCTCGCCACCGTCAGAATAGAGGCGGCTTGCGGTGAAATAGAGCCAGCGGTTGTATTCATTTTTTCCTATTTTAGGGAAAAAATTCTCTGCTTCATAAGCGCCATTAATGAATGGTGATTTTCGGTAGATATCAGGATAGAACTCATCAAGCTGATCAATGTTGTTGCTTAGAACGATATCTGCAAGGATCGGTCGGGGTTCTGGGTAGAAGGTTTTCCATTGTTTTTTGGTGCCTAATACTTGTTCAGCGGGAATGCCAAATACTTTCTCGCAAGCACTATTCCAAACAATGACTTTATGATCTTTGTCGATGGCTATGATGGGTTGAGGATAGGTATTTACAATGTCCTCAAATAGTTTTTCTCGCTCAGACGTTTCTCCACTGTTTGTCTTACTGCTTAAGCAAAGTGCCAAAACATTTGAGAATCTTTTTATGATCTGCTCGAGTTCTGTTAGTACGTCAGTATGCAAATTTGTTTCTTGGGCAAATGATACGCGCAAAAAACCAACAGTAGATAGTCTCCATAGGTAGATGCAATTGATTTTTTGGGTTTTGCCTATTAGAAATGAGAAGGTGGGATGTGGTGCGGTTATTTTTGTACCGTTTGTGTCTTTGAGAAGCAGGTCTAAGCTTTGTAGCACATTAATGTTGAGAAGCGAGGTTACTTTGGATATTGGCCAAGTGAAAGTATGAGATTTTAGGTTTTGAGATTTTAGTTGCGAAGGAAGTAGGTGAATGGCGGCTTCAACAGAGTCGGTATAAAAACTTAATTCATCCAGGAAATCATGGCATAGTGAATGAAGCTCATCACTACTACCGATAGACATGGCTAGTCGGTATAGCGATTTTTCATGCTTAGATTCGATATCCGCATGGGCCATGAGTACGCTTCTTTTGAAAAGGGATCATAAGGTAGTTTTAGACTGCTTATGTCGTCTTTTCAAAATTTCTTGTGGTATATCTGCTTTTATTTAGTGGCTGCAGTCGGCTTATTTATATAAATAATAACCATTACCGCCAAGAAACTTAGCCGCATACATCGCTTTATCTGCGTTGCTGATGAGTTTCTCCGCATCTTCTCCATGTTCGGGGAATATTGAAACTCCGGCACTTGCTCCGATGGTGACATTAACCTCATCGATCATGAATGATTGCTTGAGAGAGGTTATGATTTTTTGTGCGACTAAAAGAATGCTTTCAACCGAGCCAGCTTCTTCAAGAAGAACAGCAAACTCGTCACCGCCTTGTCTGGATACGGTATCGACTTTCCTGACAGAATCACGGATCTGTTTGGCGGCGTGTATTAGCACTTTGTCCCCAAAGGGATGTCCGTGTGCGTCATTGAGTGGCTTGAATTCATTCAAGTCGAGATAGATGATTGCGCAATGTTGCTTGTTGCGTTTGGCATGTTGAATGCTTTGACTGACTCGATCTAAAAACAGCGCGCGGTTAGCTAGCCCAGTTAGTGCGTCATGAAAAGCTAAAAACTCTAGTTTTTCTTGTGCTTGTTTTTGCTCTGTATTATCGATGAATTGGCCAATATAATGCGTTATTTCTCCCTCTGACGATCTAAAGGCAGAGACTTTTATTTTTTCATTATAAAGCTGTCCATCCTGCTTGCGGTTCCACGTCTCGCCCTCCCAATATCCATGGTAACGTAAATTATGCTTTATGCTTTCCATAAATTCAGGGGCAAGCCAGTTGGCATTGATTTCGGATGCATGGAAACCAAGAATGTCTCTTTCATTAAATCCTGTGATTCGAAGAAAGGCAGGGTTTACCATTGTGATAGTGAAATTGGCATCCGCTATAATCATCGCTTCATTACTGTTACGAAACGCGTGAGCGGTTAAGTCATTATGGGTAATGTCTTTAGTGTTTGTGCTAGAGGAACTTTTCATCAGGCCGACGATACCTGTGACGCGACCAGACTTATCGAGCAGTGGCGATTTACTAATCCAGTAGGTATCTGATGCGGTTGACAATAAACATATATTTTCTAGCTCAACGGTGTTTTTTTCGTGGAAAACTTGGGCGTCAGAGTCGATGAGTTGATCGTGTACAAATTTAGGAAAAAGCTGGCGATCAGTTCTTCCTTTAATTGCGCTCACGGGAATGCCGATAATAGATGAGTAGGCTTCGTTTGCGTACAGATATTCTGCGCGACGGTTTTTTATCCAAGCGGGGTAAGGTAGCGCTTCAAGAATGGTTAGCTGTTGAAACGAAAGCGGCTGATTTTCTGAAGAGGAGCTAGGCCCGTTCACTTTGTGTGTGAAAGTAAAAGACGATTCTTTTAATTCCTGTGTATCCTTCCCCATCCAATGGCATCCTGTCGTTTTTATGATCAACCGGGGGGAATCCTTGCAGTTTTTTAATCAAAGGTCTAGTGCTTATCTAATGTTGGCGTAAATTGGATTAGAATATCGGTTTATAATTGGGAAAAAACAGATTGTTGGAGAAAAAAATGTGTTTTAAGTGGATCGCTGTCTGTTTGATCGTGTCACTAACAGGCTGTAGTAATCAAGATGTTAAAGAGCTTGGTAGTGAAAATCCTGTTTTAAAAGACGCTGATATTGAATTGCTTTCGGTGCTTCCAAGTGCCATTCAAGAGACATCGGGTTTGGCGAAACACGATAATGTTCTATGGACGATCAACGATAGTGGCGATGCCGCTATTGTATACGCTTTAAGTGAAACGCAGGACATTCTTAAGCGTGTGAAAATTTCCGGTGCTATCAATACTGATTGGGAGTCTTTAGCACAGGATTCGACGTATCTGTATATTGCTGACTGCGGTAATAATAGAGGGCGTCGTTCTCAGATCGAAATATATAAAGTGCGTTGGTCAGATTTGGCAAAGGCGCAGAACGGTTCTTCGGTTGTGAGTACTCAGCTCAATATTAAGTATGGTGATTATGCTGGTGTTACACACAGAGATCATAACTTTGACTGTGAGGCGTTAACAGTCGTTGAAAGCGAATTATGGCTCTTTACCAAGAACAGGGGAGATGAGCGAACAAATTTATATCGTATAGATCCAGAAGTGAATGATCAGGTGGTGAGTGCTGAAGCTAGTTTTCCTGTTGACGGTTTGGTAACAGCAGTAGATTACGATCCTATTAGCAAGCGACTAGCATTATTGGGTTATGCGAAGAATAAAATATTTGGTCAGTCCTTTATATGGGTCGTGCCGGTCGAAAGAGAAGTTAATTGGGGCGGTGCAGTCCGTTATAAGCTCCATCCCTATGCGCAATGGGAGGCACTTATTTGGCAGGGTGGGAAGCACGAAAATACACTGCTGTTATCAAGCGAGCGCAGCCCTTTACTAGATGTTAGTTTGGGACGTTTAGTTTTACCTGAATTATAAGTTGTAAATTCCAACATCCTGTCGCGGATAAAAAAGAATTACTCTACAATGCTCCTCTCTATTAAACCGTTGATAATTAAGTAACGAATCATGCTGCAGATCTATAATACGTTAAGTAAAGAAAAAGCCCCTTTTGTCCCACTCGAAGAGGGCAAAATAAAAATGTATGTATGTGGTATTACGGTTTATGACTTGTGTCACATAGGTCATGCGCGCGTCATGGTCGCGTTTGATGTTATTACGCGTTATATGCGCTCTCAAGGCTGGGATGTTGAATACGTTAGAAACATTACAGATGTAGACGATAAGATCATTAAACGCGCCGCTGAAAATGGAGAGACGCCTGACTCTTTAACGAATCGTATGATTGCAGCAATGCATGAAGATGAAACAAAGCTTTCTGTACTAAGGCCTGATCAAGAGCCGCGGGCAACGGCACATATCGATGATATTATCGAGCTTGTTGCTACCTTGATTGAGAAAGGTTTTGCTTACCCGGCAGCCAATGGTGATGTTTATTATCGCGTAGAAAAATTTGCTGATTACGGCAAGCTGACAAACAAAAACGTAGATGAGCTTCGTTCAGGTGCACGCGTTGAAGTAGAAACTGCGAAAGAAAGTCCACTGGATTTTGTGCTGTGGAAGTCTGCTAAAGAGGGTGAGGTGAGCTGGGAATCCCCTTGGGGTAATGGTCGTCCAGGCTGGCATATTGAATGTTCAGCTATGTCGAAATGCTGCTTGGGTGCAACGTTTGATATTCATGGTGGTGGTCCAGATCTTCCATTTCCGCACCATGAAAACGAGATAGCTCAGTCAGAAGCTGCTAACGGTTGCACTTATGTTAATACATGGATGCATGCCGGACCTGTTCGCGTTAACTCTGAGAAGATGTCAAAGTCGTTAGGCAATTTCTTTACCATTCGTGATGTCCTTGAAAAATATAATGCTGAGGTCGTTCGTTTCTTCCTGGCGCGTGTGCATTACCGTACTTATATTGATTACAGCGAAGATACACTGAAAGAAGCGCGAGTGATGCTTGAGCGTTTCTATCAAGCGCTGCGTGGTGTTGAGCTTGCCGATGTTGCACCTGAAAATGATTTTAATGATCGTTTCAATGCTGCAATGGATGACGACTTTAATACGCCAAAGGCGATCTCTGTTTTATTTGAGCTGGTTAATGAGTTAAATAAAGCCTCTCGTGAAAATTCAGAACAAGCGGGGCAGCTTGCTTATCAGCTTAAGAGTCTAGGCGATATTTTGGGTTTGTTTCAACAAGACCCGGATGCCTTCCTAAAGGGTGAGGATAAAGAGGGTGAGTTGAGTAGCGATGATATCGAAAAACTGATCGAGCAGAGAGCGGATGCTAAGAAGGCACGTGATTTCGCTGAATCAGATCGCATTCGTGATGAGCTTGCCGCTCAAAGTGTTATTTTGAAAGATTCGCGAGAAGGGACAACATGGTTTCGCGAGGCTTAAGGTCTTAGCTAAAGATGAGCAATAAAAAAGGCAGCCTAGGCTGCCTTTTTTTATGACTAAAACGAGCGCCGATTATAGCTCTTGTTTGTTGGCCGCTTCTAAGGTGTTTTCCATTAGCGTAGCAACGGTCATCGGGCCAACACCACCAGGAACGGGTGTAATAAAGGCGGCGTGTTGCTCTGCAGCTTCGTATCCGACATCACCCACGAGGCGACCATCTTCTAAGCGGTTAATGCCTACATCGATAACGGTAGCACCATCTTTGATCCATTCACCTTTTACAAGGTTAGGAATGCCAACGCCAACCACGACTAGATCTGCTCTGCGAACATGAGCTTCAAGGTCTTTGGTAAAACGGTGGGTTGTGGTGACAGTACAGCCTGCTAATAACAGTTCTAATGTCATCGGGCGGCCAACGATGTTTGACGCACCGACAACAACTGCTTCCATGCCGTGTAGGTCTTGACCGGTTGATTCTAGAAGGGTCATCACACCTTTAGGTGTGCAAGGGCGTAATACCGGCATACGTTGTGCCAGGCGACCAAGATTGAATGCATGGAATCCGTCAACATCTTTGTCAGGACGAATCCGTTCTAGGATCTCGTTGCCATCTAAGTGCTCAGGTAGTGGCAATTGAACAAGAATGCCATTGCAGCTGTTGTCTGCATTAAGCTCGTCAACAAGATCAAGTAGCGCTTGCTGTGAAGTGTCTGCTGGTAGGTCGAAAGAACGAGATTCAAAGCCAACTTCTTGGCAGGCGTTCTTTTTATTACGGACGTAAACTTGTGAAGCCGGGTCCATGCCAACCAATATAACGGCTAAACAGGGAGCTT
This sequence comes from Neptuniibacter victor, assembly GCA_027943745.1. Taxonomy (GTDB): domain Bacteria; phylum Pseudomonadota; class Gammaproteobacteria; order Pseudomonadales; family Balneatricaceae; genus Neptuniibacter; species Neptuniibacter victor. The sequence continues at coordinate 1,869,363 of AP025763.1, forward strand.
TCTTGCCATCGTCTATACGCTGCTGAACCCCTTCAGCAACTTGACGACGTACGTTTGCGGCAATTTGTTTGCCATCAATTTTCTGCGCGCTCATTAAAGGGACGTTCCTTTAGTAAATATATCTGGTGCGAATTCTCTCATGGTTAGGGTAGGGGGCCAAGGGGCATTTAGTATTTAGGTTGTCTAAATTAAAAGGCTCATGAGCGGATTCTTCCTTTATAAATAATAGGTTGACTAAATATGAGCAAAAAACAGTCTGTTTTTGTATGCAAAATAAACATTTCTGAGCAGAAGATGATCAATCTAACTCTTTTATTTTGTTACATAAAAAAAGTGTTGACGCTGAATTTAGAGGTGTATATTATTCGCACCTCCTTAAGACGAGGCGCTTAAAAACAGCTTAAACAGCTGCTTGAGAAGTGCTAAGTTATTAGGGGCTGACGATGAGTCGGGCGCCTATAGCTCAACTGGATAGAGCAACGCCCTTCTAAGGCGTAGGTTCCAGGTTCGAGTCCTGGTGGGCGTACCATTGTCAGTATAGAGAATTATGGTGGGCATAGCTCAGTTGGTAGAGCTCCGGATTGTGATTCCGGCGGTCGTGGGTTCGAGCCCCATTGTCCACCCCATTCTCTAAAAGGTAAGCGGACGTGGTGGAATTGGTAGACACGCCAGATTTAGGTTCTGGTGCCGCAAGGTGTGAGAGTTCGAGTCTCTCCGTCCGCACCATTTGCAAGACATATATTGTGGTGGGCATAGCTCAGTTGGTAGAGCTCCGGATTGTGATTCCGGCGGTCGTGGGTTCGAGCCCCATTGTCCACCCCATTGCAAGCTGTATTAAAATTGAAGTGCCGTTTATGCGGACGTGGTGGAATTGGTAGACACGCCAGATTTAGGTTCTGGTGCCGCAAGGTGTGAGAGTTCGAGTCTCTCCGTCCGCACCATTTACGATCACTTTAATTGTTAATACAAGAAATATTACTAGGCTTAGCGATCATGTTAAGTTTGGTTCGCACATAGTGCGCGGACGTGGTGGAATTGGTAGACACGCCAGATTTAGGTTCTGGTGCCGCAAGGTGTGAGAGTTCGAGTCTCTCCGTCCGCACCATTTAAAGCTCTATTCTCCTCTCTTATTCAATTCATTAGCATATCTATTACTACTCAACTTTTACGCTTAAAAGTCGATTTTTGCTCATTTGAATTGTGCTAATAGAATATATTTATAATTCTTTCATTTTATTTCGCTTGCAAACTTGACTAATCAGGCCGGTTGCCGGAAAATTTCGCGCTTTGATTTTGCTCGAAATATTCGAGTACTGTGCAGATTAAGCGGCGTTATCGATATTCGCCGGTCTGTTGAAGATTATTGATACAAGCATTTTTTATTTGTGAGGCATTACATGCAAGTTTCCGTTGAAACGACTTCTGGCCTAGAGCGACTGATGACGGTTTCCGTCCCTGCAGAGCGCATCGATCAGGATGTAAACAAACGCATCCAACAGACAGCACGTACAGTAAAAATCGATGGTTTCCGTCCAGGTAAAGTACCGGTTAAAGTAGTTAAGCAGCGTTACGGTAAAGGTATCCGTGAAGAGGTTTTGGGTCAGGTAGTACAAGAAAGCTTCTACCAGGCGCTTCAGCAGGAAGAGATTAATCCAGCTGGCACACCAGCGATCGAATTCACGAAGGATGCTGAAGGCGAAAGCTTAGAATATACAGCTAAATTCGAAGTATACCCAGCAATCGAACTTGCAGACTTCTCTGCGGTAGAGATCGAAAAGAAAAGCGCTGAAGTAAAAGATGCTGATCTAGATCAGATGATTGAAACGCTACGCAAGCAGCAAGCTGATTGGGCTGAAGTTGAGCGTGAAGCGGTAGACGGCGATCGTGTACGCATCGATTTCGAAGGTTTTGTTGATGGCGAAGCTTTTGATGGCGGTAAAGGCGAAGGCATGGACCTAGTACTAGGTTCAAACACAATGATCCCTGGTTTTGAATCAGGTCTTGTTGGTGCTAAAGCGGGTGCTGAGGTTGAGCTGAATGTAACGTTCCCTGAGACATACCAAGCTGAAAACCTACAAGGTAAAGATGCTGTATTCAACGTTAAGGTTGCGACAGTTTCTGAGCAGGTACTCGCTGAGCTTAACGAAGAGTTCTTCGAGAAGTTTGGTCTAGAAGAGAAGACTGAAGAAGCGTTCCGTGCTGAAGTTAGCAGAAACATGGGTCGTGAACTTAATCAAGCGCTTAAGATGAAGCTTAAGGATCAGGTTTTCACTAAGCTTCTAGAAGCGAATGCGATTGAAGTTCCAGCTGCGCTTGTTGATAGCGAAATTGATAACCTACGTCGTCAAGCTGTAATGCAGTTTGCTGGTCCGGATTCAGACATGGATCCAAACGCTCTTCCAAAAGAGATGTTTACAGACCAGGCTGACCGTCGCGTTAAAATTGGCCTATTGATGCAGGAAGTGATCAAAGTAAATGAGCTAGAAGCTGATGAAGCGCGTGTTCGTTCTACTTTAGAAGAGATGGCTGAAACGTATCAGGATCCTCAGCAAGTTATTGATTGGTACATGGGTAACGAAGAGATGCTGGGCCAGATCAAAGGTCTAGTTCTTGAAGAGCAGGTTGTTGATCAGCTTTTGGCTGCAGCTAAAGTATCTGACGTTGAAGTTAGCTACGAAGATGCAATCAAGCCAGAGCAACCAGCACCAGCTGAAGAAACAGAAGAAGCTGCTGAATAATTTATATTCACACTTTTAAGTTTTTTAAGAACGACAGTTAGCAGATGCGGCTGTCGTTTTTTTGTTTATGCATATTAAATATTGTTTTTAGGGAATTAATTATTCCATAGTGACTCAATAGCATAATCTGTATGCTGAAATCACTTAAGTGATAAGTTCATCGCAGGATTAGTTTCTTAGCCTGAGTATACGTAGTATTATCGAGAGCTTGGTTTAATTTTAATTTCCGTTTAAGGAGTGATAGATGACGGATTTTGGCAAGGGTGGCACTGATATCCTAAGCAGTCTTGTTCCTATGGTTGTTGAACAGTCTGCACGTGGTGAGCGCGCTTATGATATCTATTCCCGTCTCTTAAAAGAGCGAGTAATTTTCTTAGTTGGGCCTGTTGAAGATCACATGGCCAACTTAGTAGTTGCGCAGTTGCTGTTCTTAGAAGCGGAAAACCCTGATAAAGACATTCATCTTTATATTAATTCGCCAGGTGGTTCTGTAACGGCGGGGATGTCTATTTACGATACGATGCAGTTCATCAAGCCTGATGTGAGCACAATGTGTATGGGGCAAGCGGCTAGTATGGGTGCGTTTTTACTTGCTGGCGGCGCTGAAGGTAAGCGTTTTGCTTTACCAAACTCTCGCGTGATGATTCATCAGCCTTTGGGTGGCTATCAAGGTCAGGCAACTGATATTGAGATCCATACGAAAGAGATCCTCAGCATTCGTAACAAATTGAATACGTTGCTTGCTGAGCATACGGGACAAGATTTAGAAACCATTGCTAGAGATACGGATAGAGATAACTTTATGGATCCGTATGCGGCTAAAGATTATGGTTTGATCGATGAAGTACTAGATCGTCGTAATACAGACTGATAAAGCGCTAAAATTATTACTATACTCATATGAAGTCGTTTATCGCATCGTCAGACTTGAAGTTTGAGGTTGCTGTAGCAATATTGTGTATAGGTCCGAAATAGAATAACGAGGAAGTCGAATGACCGACGAAATCAAAGGTAATGATGGTGACGATAGCGGTAAGCTTTTGTACTGTTCATTTTGTGGCAAAAGCCAAGATGAAGTACGTAAGTTAATTGCGGGACCCTCTGTCTTTATCTGTGACGAATGTGTTGATCTCTGTAATGACATCATTCGCGAAGAGATTCAGGATGCAGAACCTCAGGAAGAGAGTGATCATCTGCCGACGCCTGCTGAGTTAAGTGCAGCGCTTGATGAGTATGTTATAGGTCAAGAACGAGCTAAAAAAGTGCTGGCTGTAGCGGTTTATAACCACTATAAGCGTCTGCGTTTCCAGAAAAACAGTAAATCTGAAGTAGAGCTAGGCAAGAGTAATATTCTCTTAATCGGCCCTACAGGGAGCGGCAAGACGTTATTAGCGCAAACGCTAGCACGTCTTTTGAATGTACCGTTTACAATCGCCGATGCAACGACGCTTACAGAGGCGGGTTACGTAGGTGAAGATGTAGAAAACATCATTCAAAAGCTTCTTCAGAAGTGTGATTATGATGTCGAAAAAGCACAGCTTGGTATCGTCTATATCGATGAGATTGATAAGATCTCGCGTAAATCAGATAACCCATCGATCACACGTGATGTTTCTGGTGAAGGTGTACAACAAGCATTGCTAAAGCTAATCGAGGGTACGGTCGCTTCTGTGCCTCCTCAGGGCGGGCGTAAGCATCCACAGCAGGAATTTTTACAGGTAGATACCTCTAATATCCTATTTATCTGTGGTGGTGCTTTTGCAGGCCTAGAGCAGATTATTCGTGATCGCTCTGAAAAAGGTTCTATCGGCTTTAGTGCAATCGTTAAAGGTAAGGACGAAGAGAAGACCGTTTCGGATAGCTTGCGAGAGATGGAAGCGGAAGATCTAGTTAAATATGGTCTTATTCCTGAATTTGTTGGCCGTTTACCAATGATTGCGACGTTGGCAGAGCTTGATGAAGCTGCGTTGATTCAGATCCTAACCGAACCGAAAAATAGCCTTACTAAACAGTATGGTGCACTTTTTGATATGGAAGGGGCAGAGGTGGACTTCCGCCAGTCAGCTCTTGATGCGATCGCTAAGAAGGCGCTTGAACGTAAAACGGGTGCTCGTGGCCTGCGTTCAATCATGGAAGCAACTTTGCTAGATATTATGTATCAGCTGCCTTCTATGGATAACGTGAGTAAAGTAGTGATTGATGAGGGTGTTATCGAAGGGGATAACGATCCAATCCTAATCTACGAAAATACTGAGCAGCCTAAAGCGATGCCAGAAGAATAACATTTGATGTTATTTGTTGTTTTTAAAAGGATAGCTTTGCTATCCTTTTTTTATGCCCTCTCTAAAACTCACGCTTAGGTGTTAAATGACAGAGAATAATATTGCTGCGTTCCAGAGCCTAAGTGACGAACTTAAGACTGAGTTCTACAGTAGTTTCAAAGAAGCAACTGAAGAGCTTGATAACTGCTTTGATACATTAAACTGTCGTTATGATGCAGAAGTCATAAATGAGATGTTTCGCGCGGTGCATTCTGTGAAAGGGAATTGCCATATGGTATTTCTCGATGCGATCGCGGACGTGTGTCATAAATTGGAAGATATCGTTCATCAGATTAGGAAGGGTGATTATTCCTATACTCCTGCACAAGGGGAGTTTATGACGTTTGTATTCACTCGGTTAGAGCAGTTAATTGCCTCAGTTATTTCGGGGGAAGAGGTTTCTGAGAACGATACCGCGGTTTTATTGTCTGGTGTCGCGCAAGTTTACAGTGCTGACCCGTCGCAGCGCGATTTAGTGATACAGAAAACACTCGATAGCTTTTCTGGCATTCTATCCAGTGGTGTTGATCTCAGTGACAAAGTCTTAGATCGGCTTGAGAAACAGGAGCAACTGAAAGATTTTAATGAACTCGATTTTATGGCTAATATTGCTCAATTGATGCAAGCGAAATCGATTCAAAATAAAGGTTGTCGATCACAGCTACTTGATTTGTCACTTAAGCTTAATCAGCAATTAGGCACGCCGGTTGTTCCTGAGCAGTTAACGGCCGCTTTTCATTTTCAAGTATTGGGAAATCGTTTCGTATCCTCTCCTGTGTTCGACATTACGCCGACCTCTGCAAAATGGGAACGGAATAAGGCGATGGAACAGTTAAGCCTCTCTGCTGGATTCTTAAAGTTGGGGAGTGATTGGTTGAATGCTGCTGACATAATCATGCAAAGCTTTGAGCGTCATGATGGCAAGGGGCTTGCGGGCTTGCAGGGTGAAGAGATTAATCCTGGAGCAATGATTATCTCGCTAGCAAGATTTTACCAGCAGCTGTTTTATAAATTTAAGAAAGATAGTCGGGATAAAATAGCAGTTGCTAAATCGCTTAGGCGAATTAACAGTGAAAATGAGTATCGTTTTTCACCGGCTATCGTTGACGCGTTTAATCATATTGTCAGAAATGACCTGCAAAGCGTGATCTTATAAGACCCACGCAACATCATTCCCCCATGATATGGATTTTGTTTAAGTAAAAAAAATGCGTATACCGATAGTCGGAATACGCATCTTGTCCTGCCTAGTCGTACTTAGGCCTAGTTCTACTTAGCGTTTAGCGAGCACTGGCTTTAGTTTATTATTCATTTCAACTAGGCATTTCTCAGTCGCTTCCCAGTCGATACATCCATCTGTGATGGAGACGCCGTAGGCTAAATCTTCCAGATTATCTGGGATCGATTGATTGCCCCATCCTAGATTACTTTCGATCATCAAACCGACAATAGATTTGTTGCCTTCAAGAATCTGGTTGGCTGCATTTTCTGCCACTAGTGGTTGTAGAGCAGGGTCTTTACTTGAGTTTTCATGACTACAATCGATCATGATGTTGTTTGCTAATCCTGCTTTATCAAGCGCTTGCTCGCAAACAGCAACATTGACCGAATCATAGTTTGGTTTGCCACCACCACCACGAAGCACTACGTGACCGTATGGGTTGCCTTTGGTGTGGACGATCGAAACCTGGCCTTCAGCATTAATACCAAGGAAGCGATGAGGAGCGCTCACTGATTTAAGAGCGTTGGTAGCAACGTCTAGGCCGCCATCGGTACCATTTTTGAAACCTACCGCACATGATAAGCCTGAAGACATCTCACGGTGGGTCTGTGACTCTGTTGTACGAGCGCCGATAGCCGACCAAGAAATTAGATCTTGCATGTATTGTGGTGAAATTGGGTCCAGTGCTTCAGTTGCAAGAGGAAGGCCAAGCTCTGATAGATCAAGTAGCAGCTTGCGAGCGATGTGAAGACCTTCTTCGATCTCAAACGAATCGTTAAGGTGTGGGTCGTTGATCAAGCCTTTCCAGCCGACGGTTGTACGAGGCTTTTCAAAATACACACGCATGACAAGATATAAGGAATCTTTAACCTTCTCTTGAAGCTCAACCAGTTTCTTTCCATATTCGATCGCAGCATCCACATCATGAATAGAACATGGGCCAACGACTACAAAAAGGCGAGGGTCCTTACGGTCTAGAATGTCACGAACAACAGATCGACCCTGCATTACTGCGGCAGCCGCTTTTTCTGAAATCGGCATCTCTGCTTTTAGCGCGTCCGGTGAAACTAGGACGGTATTTGATTCAATATTTAAATCTTCAACGCGTGTATCAGTCATTATCACTTTTCCTGCTAAAGAAAGCCTTTTATCAATTACTTAAGTGTCGATTTCTTGGCTTTCTAAACTCTTTATCAATGTGTCGCCTTTTTTACCATAAAGCCGTTAAGGTTATAAGTATGCAGAGGTTCTATTGTGCTCAGAAATGTTAACAATTTGCGTTTTACTTGCTAAGTGACAAATATGTCGCTTCCCAAAGGCGTGATACACTAGCGACAAAGTTATTTTGTGCTCTTATTTTGGTTTTAATAGAACTGAATTAGATAGAAATGGTCTATGGAGCGATAGAATTCGAAATAATAGGAATTATTAGTGTTTGACATCATAAAGCGTACTTCATGGCGTTACTTTGTTACTTGTCTGTTGTTGGCATTCACGCAGCATTCCAGCGCTAGTCTCTTCGATAGTAACCCATTTTCATCTGATGGCCCGCTTCAGGTTGAAGAGGCTTTTGTATTTGGTCAAGCACAGGTTGGAAACCGGTTAGATTTGTACTGGGATATCCCAGATGGTTACTACCTATATCGTGATCGAATAGAGCTCAAATCCGGCAATAACGTCGCGATAGGTGAGCGTCGTAATAGTCCTGCTGAATTGAAAGAGGACCCACTCTTTGGATCTGTTTGGGTTTATCACAATAGGGCAGACGTTAGTTTTGATCTATTGAGTCAAAAGGCTGCTGGAGCAGATGACACGCTCACAGTGACTTATCAGGGCTGTTGGGAAGGCGGAATCTGCTACCCACCGGTGACTAAAGAGATCTCTGTACTTGGCGTTACTAAGGCCGTTGATGTAGAACCTAACGCACAGCGTAATACTGCGCAAACAATTGAGCCTGTCGAAAACACAGCGTTTCAGCCGTCCAAAGATACAGTGGCAAAAGCTGGGGTTGGAAATTCAAGTACAGCTGAGTTAAGTGAGCAAGATCAATTTGCACGTATGATAGGATCAGGCAATTTACTTGTTGTCCTTGGTGCCTTCTTTATTGCTGGTTTAGCGTTGTCCTTTACGCCTTGTGTGTTTCCGATGATTCCGATTCTATCGAGTATTATTGCGGGCCAAGGAAGGCATGTAACAGCAAGTAAAGGTCTGCTGTTATCTGTTGTTTATGTCCTATCAGTATCCGTTACCTATACGATTGCTGGTGTCTTTGCAGGTTTGTTTGGTGAGAACTTGCAGGCATTGTTTCAGAACCCTTGGATCATAGGTTCATTCAGCTTTGTATTTGTTTTGTTATCACTCTCGATGTTTGGCTTTTATGAGCTTCAGCTGCCTAATAGTTTACAAAGTCGATTATCAAATGCCAGCAATAGTCAGCAAGGCGGTACTGTTATCGGTGTTGCGATTATGGGCTTTCTATCTGCGTTAATCGTAGGACCTTGTATGGCGGCTCCGTTGGCTGGCGCATTGATCTATATTGGTCAGACTGGCGATCCTGTATTAGGTGGCAGTGCTTTATTTAGTATGAGCTTAGGTATGGGGGTTCCACTAATTTTAGTCGGTACGTCTGCAGGTAAACTGCTGCCTCATGCTGGTGTCTGGATGGATAAGGTAAAAGCTGTTTTTGGTATATTGCTTTTATTGTTAGCCATTTGGATGCTAGATCGTATCGTCCCCACGGTTGTTACGATGTGGTTAACAGCTATCGTATTAATTGTTTCCTCGGTTTACATGGGTGTATTAAGTAGCAGTAAGAAAATCACAACAAAAGGCCAGCTTGGCAAGGGCCTTGGGCTTGTGGTGATGTTGTATGCTATTGCACTGATGATGGGGGCTTTGGCGGGTGGTTCCAGTTTGATCTATCCTCTCAAGTCTTTTGCAGGGTCCTCAACGAGTGTGGCGAAGGCTGGGTTGGACTTCATCAAAGTGACAACCCCAGCACAGCTCGAACAGCAGTTGAGTGATGCAAAGTCTAAGCAGCAGCCCGTTATGTTAGACTTTTATGCTGACTGGTGTGTCTCATGCATAGAGCTAGATGTATTCACTTTTTCAGATAGTAACGTGCAACAATCTTTAAGGGATTTTAAAGTCATCAAGGTTGATGTCACCGCGAATGATGATGCCGCTAAGTCATTAAATCGTTCTTATCAGCTTATAGGTCCTCCCGCTTTAATCTTTTATGATCGTTCGGGTCAAAAGCTGGAAAATAAGACTTTAATAGGGGTTGTTGATCCTCAGGATTTTGTAGATCATATCAGGGAGATCTAAATTAGGCGTATTTACTGTAGGGCTCTTTAGTAGTCTGGTGTTGTAATTTATGTCTTTTATTTAGAATAAGAATAATAGATGTGTTTTGCAGGAGTAGGATATGCTCAACAGGCTTACTAAATTTAGTTCCTTCGGCCATATACTTGGTGTATCAGCGGCCCTCATCATGTCATCCAATCTAGCCGCTGCAGATGCTGAGAATGGACAAGCGCTTTATCACGAAGTAGAGATAGAGCGCACAATTCGAGGTGAGGAATACACTGACGCGAATTGTGAGACTTGTCATGCGGCAAGCTTATATTCAAGTGCTGATCGTAAAGTTACAACGTATGCGAAACTGGAAGCATTTGTTGAAGGGTGCAACACCAATCTAGATGTAGGTTGGTTCCCAGAGGATGTATCCGATGTGGCAAGTTATTTAAATAAAGAGTATTACAAATTTAAAGAATAAAAATTGCGATCATCCCTTCTTTTAAAAAAACCGCCCTAGGCGGTTTTTTTGTATCCGTATCAATCTGTACCTATCCCTTTTGTTTTTCTAATTGGCCAAATAGGCCTGATTATTGCTCAACCTCTTATTACTTGATTATTAACGTTCGCGTATTCGGGTCTTCGTGAGTCGCTGTGAAATGAACAACTAAGTAGCGTTTTCGGTACTTGCTTGGGCTATCACTGCTAGAGGCTCGATGATACGTGGCTTTTATTCTATGAGGTGGCCATTCATACAAAGTATTTCAAATAAGTAATTTAACCAGCGCTTTCATTAAGGAATTATTTCGTTACGACAGTTTGCCGTAACTGTTTTCTGCTTGCCGTAATTTATCGGGCAGATGGCAAATGATTTCCGCTAAGCAGCAATAGCTATTTCTTTGTTTTTGTAATTTACAAAAACTGGTTTTTTGCGCGCCAAAGAAAGGGATTAGGCTTTCAAGTGTTTGAAAGTCATGGATTTCTTTGCGCCAAAATACAGCATGTTATGGAGAGAATAATGATTATTCAGACAAGTAACGTTCATATGAGTTCTGAGCACCAGAAAACGGAATTTAGTTCGCTGACTAAATCACTAGATTTAGGGGCTGAAGGGTCCGGCTTCTTAACCCAATTGGAAGATGCAAAGTCTCTATTTGAGAGCACGTCCGGTAGTTTCTTTTCAACGATGGAGGATTGGATGCAGTCTGCTGCAAAGCCGGGTGATACTCCTAGCAGCTCTATATTGGTGATGACCGATCAAGGTATGCAGTTTCGAACGGCTAAGGATAGTTCGGAAGCTGCTCAGCAACGGGAAGTCACAAAATCGAAGCTTCTAGAAAGTTTGATGAATGCAATCAATCCTAAGAATAAGCAAGTCGCGACCACTGAAAATATCGAAATACCTGATACAGAGCCTGTCGCAGGTGAGAAGGGCGCTGCATTACCACTTCAGCTAAAGCCGATTACCATGGAGATGTCATTTAAAGTGACCGAAACGATAGAGGAATATGAATGCTCTAAGTTTTCGAGTTGCGGTAAAGTTACCACCGCTGATGGTAAAGAGATTGAGTTTGATCTGAATCTTGAGATGGAGCGTAGCTATTCTGCTACCCGTGAGTATGAGATGACTCAGACAGTCGAATTTACCGATCCATTGATTCTAAATTTTGAAGGAAATCATGCCGACCTATCGGATCAAAAATTTGAATTTGATCTTGACGCTGATGGTGATAAAGAGCTGATAAGTTATCTGGCAGGGAATGGCGGTATGTTAGCTATTGATAATAATGAGGACGGCGTTATAAATGACGGTAGCGAACTATTTGGTGCTTTAAGTGGAAATGGTTTTGCCGATTTAGCTCAATATGATGAAGATGGTAACAACTATATCGATGAAGGTGATTCAATTTTTGATCAGTTAAAAATATGGACAAAAACAGAGGATGTCGATCAACTGGATTCGCTTGCAGATAAAGGTATTGGCGCCATTTATCTGGGTTCTACCGACACAGAATTTGATCTGAAGGGTGAAGATAATCAGCATAATGGCAGAGTGCGTTCCAGTGGTTTTTATTTAACAGAAGCGGGAGATGTTGGCACGGTTCAGCAAGTTGATATGGTGGTTTAGTTAACCTATCTAAGTGAAAACATTGAGGTTGTTAATACAACCTCAATGCTTCAGTGCGTTATAATGGCTTTTTTTATAAGAAGGTATCGTGGGTGAGTATTTCGAACGATGGGGGTAGGGCAACCAGTTTGCTTTGGTATCTGCTAATCGCTGCAACTGTGTTGTTGTGTATTGGTTTTTTTGCACCAATGCTAACGTTGAGTAAGTTTTACTTTTTTGAAAACTCATTTTCAGTCGTCGGTGGAATCTATAGTCTGGTTGCAGACGGCCAGTTACTGATCGGTATTGTTGTTTTGCTATTTAGCATCTGTATACCGATCTTTAAACTTTATTTGTTGTTTAAGATTCTTGCATCCGGTGAAGCATATCTATCTGTTCAAAAGAAACGTTATTTACAGCTTATGCATGAATATGGCCGTTGGGCCATGCTTGATGTATTAGTGGTGGCGATTCTAATTGTTACCGTGAAACTAGGTGCCATTGCTTCTATTCAGGTTCATTGGGGCTTGTATATATTTGGTTTGGCTGTGGCTCTCATTATGTATTTAACCCATAAGGTTACTCAATTATTCAATGAAAATGCTGGATGATTTTTACCGCAAATTAGAACGTCAGAAGAACACATTAACGGTCTTTAATCCTTATCGTAATCCCCACAATTTAGAAAACCTAAAGTGCTATATCGAGCAGGTTTTTTCTGCCTCCGGGCCTAGGATCATGTTGGTTGGAGAAGCCCCTGGTTATAAAGGAGGAAGACTAACAGGTGTGCCGTTTTCGAGTGGGAAACTCTATTCAGAAGTTGAGCACCCATTTCTCGATTCTTTGCGAACAAAGTTAATATTAGACCCTGATACGCTAACGTCAGAAAATACAGCGTCTGTCGTGTGGCGCTATTTGCAAAATAAACAGCAGGTTCCCTTGTTTTGGAATGCCTTTCCATTTCATCCTCATCCTTCCAGGGTTCAGAAGAAAAATAGAGGGCCTAATCGCGCTGAGATCAAAGAGGGAGCTTATTACCTTCAGGTTTTAGTTGAGGCATATAAGCCCGATGTTATTGCGGGTCTTGGCAGAGCAGGCACTGCTTGTGCGCAATCGGTTCTTCCCGATGAAGATATTCAATATATCCGACATCCCTCCTATGGTGGAAAGGCTGATTTTATCACTGGCATGGATAAAATTTTCATGCCCTCTCGCTGATGCGCTGTATTAAGTCTTAGTGCGGTATAAAAAACCTTATTACGGTAGATAAATTCCTTGGCGGTTAAGTTAAGGTTTAGTTTCAACTTGTTAAAATATAAGAACAAATTGCAGGATGCAGTCACCGCTTAAGCGGTTTTAATAACGGCAATGGATGCCTATATATTTAGGGTATCCAATGCGAATTCTGTTGATTTTAATCTTATTTTTCCCCTCCTATAGTTATGCTGAGCACCCTTCCTCTTTTGGTAAAGCTAAAAGAATACTTAAAGAGGTCTATGCTGATCATAAACGCTCTTTTTATTGTGGATGTGACTACATACATCAAGGGAAGAAGTTGGTTCCTGTACATGAAAGTTGCGGCTTTAATCCACGTAAAAATGCAAAACGTGCGGCCCGTATAGAGTGGGAGCATGTCATGCCCGCGTGGGCGTTTGGTCATCAAATGCAGTGTTGGCAATCAGGTGGCCGTAAGGCCTGTAAAAAGAATGCTAAGTTCGCATTGATGGAGTCCGATCTTCATAACCTTGTTCCCGCTATTGGTGAAGTGAATGGGGATCGTTCTAATTACAGCTTTTCTCAGTTAAGTGGAGAGCCTCGTGTTTATGGAAACTGCGACATGGAGGTTGATTTCAAGGCGAGGAAAGTTGAACCTACTGAGTCTGTTAGGGGTGATGTCGCTAGAACCTATTTTTACATGCGTGATCGTTATGGTGTGAAAATAAGTAAGAAGCAGACTCAGCTGTTTAATGCTTGGGCAAAAACTGATCCAGTTGATGCTTGGGAGATAAAACGTAATAACGCAATCAGGGCGATTCAGGGAAATGGCAATAAGTATGTAGAGCGCGCGACTAATCCGATCGCTTTAAATAAAGACAGCCTTGCTGATTCATCACCTGTAAAGATTTCATGGTTACAATCGCTAAAAAATAAACTCAATATTGAGTAATGCTATGAACGTTACTCAGTAATCAAATTATAAGTGGGATAAGTTAATGAATATTTTAAATTTAATACTGGCTATTTTGTTGCCGCCATTAGGTGCTTTTTTACAGGTAGGTGTGACAAAGCACCTTATCATCAATATCGTTCTTTGTTTGCTAGGCTGGCTGCCAGGAATCATACATGCGGTTTGGTTGGTGGCAACCAATAAAAAAGGGTGATACCTCACCTGATACAAGCATTTACTTAAGATGCCGAAGGCCTCACGTTTAACGTGGGGCCTTTTTTGTATGATGCTTTTTCGTTGAATGTTTTCTAGGGTTTGAAAATTTTGTTTGTTTGGGAGGGCGGGAGCCTGTCGTACGCTTTCGAGTTCGGTTGGTTCTGACCTCGCCTGTTGATGATGCCGGCGCGTCGACGCTAACCTCTCTGAGTTCGCCTGGTTGAAGAGATTCAAGCGTATGCGATCCAATGGCGTATCGTATTAATCTAAGGGTTGGGAAGCCAACGGCTGCGGTCATGCGGCGCACTTGTCTGTTTTTTCCTTCCGTTATTTTAAGTTCAATCCAGCTGGTAGGGATGTTTTTACGCTCTCTGATGGGAGGTGTTCTGTCCCAGACCGAAGGTGGGTTAATCTGCCGCGCAGATGCAGGTTTAGTCTGACCGTCTTTTAAGGTGACTCCAGATCGGAGTTGCGCCAGTGCCTCTTCCGTCATTTCACCTTCAACTTGCGCCCAATATGTTTTTTCTAATTTGAACTTAGGATTGGCAAACTGATGCTGTAAAGCGCCATTATCTGTCAGAATGAGCAGCCCTTCGGAATCATAATCTAGTCTGCCAGCCGCATAGAAATTGGGGCGATCAATAAAATCCGATAGCGTCTTTTTATCGTCCTCGGTGGTGAATTGAGTGAGTACCTGAAAAGGCTTATTGAATAATAGGATATTTGGCATTAAACGCTCATCGATTTTTCTATATAGCAGCCTATGTAATGAGCAGTATCTCACTGTTCTATACTGATGTTTAGACTGAAAAATTCTCTATTAAACGCTTCGACATGTTTAAAAAATGCAGAAGCGTTAGCAAAGTGCTTGTTGTGGTTATGATCCTAAGGAGTTTCTTATGGGATATCAAAATATAACGATACCAGATGGCGACAAAATCACGGTTAGTGAAAGCCATCAGCTTACTGTCCCTAGTTATCCAATTATCCCCTATATAGAGGGTGATGGTATAGGTGTTGATATCACGCCAGTGATGAAGCGCGTTGTCGATGCTGCGGTTGAGAAAGCTTATGGCGTTAGTCGAGCAATTGCATGGATGGAGGTCTTCGCAGGAGAGAAGGCGCTGCGCATCTACGGAGATGATCAATGGTTGCCAGCAGAAACACTCGAGGCATTAAAAGCATTTGTGGTAAGCATTAAAGGGCCGTTAACGACCCCTGTTGGCGGCGGCATACGGTCACTGAATGTTGCCATTAGGCAGGAGTTAGATCTCTATGTTTGCCAGCGTCCTGTTCGCTGGTTCAATGGCGTGCCAAGTCCCCTCGTTAATCCGCAAGATGTTGATATGGTGGTTTATAGGGAGAACTCTGAAGATATCTATGCCGGTATAGAGTGGCAAGCGGGATCGGAGGAAGCGGATAAGGTTATTCGGTTTTTAAAAGATGAGATGGGGATCGATCAAATTAGATTTGATAAACAGTGCGGTGTAGGGATCAAGCCCGTATCAAAACAAGGTACGCAAAGATTAGTCAGAAAGGCACTTGAATATTGTATTGCTAACGATCGTTCATCCCTTACCTTAGTGCACAAAGGCAATATCATGAAGTACACGGAAGGTGCTTTCAAAGAGTGGGGCTATGCGCTAGCGAGAAATGAATTTGGGGCGCAAGAGAGTGCTGATGATCAGGGGATCTATGTTGTAAACCCACGTAATCAGCGAAAGATAATCATTAAAGATGTGATCGCTGATGCGATGTTACAACAGATACTGCTACGACCCTCTGAATACGATGTTATCGCGACACTGAATCTTAATGGTGATTATATCTCTGATGCATTGGCAGCAGAGGTTGGCGGTATTGGTATAGCGCCAGGGGCTAATCTATCCGATGATATCGCTATATTTGAGGCAACTCACGGCTCAGCTCCAAAGTATGCGGGTTTAAACAAAGCTAATCCTGGCTCGATGATCCTTTCAGCAGAGATGATGCTGAGGCATATGGGGTGGATTGAGGCTGCAGAGATCATTATTAAAGGGGTTAATGGTGCTATAGCGGCTAAACGCGTTACATACGATTTTGAACGATTGATGGAGGGGGCTACCTGTTTAAGTAGCTCTGAATTTGGAGATGAGGTTATTAAGCGGATGTAGTTCAGCTTGAAAATAACGTATAGACGATAAAAAACCAGCGCAAGGCTGGTTTTTTATCGCGCCAAAGGTGGCGACCATCTTTTATTTATTATTGTGTTTCAAGAGGTTTGATTTGTACTGCGTGAGTTCCTTTAGGGCCTGGCTGAGTATCAAATTCGACTTTTTGGCCTGCTTTGAGGCTTTTATAGCCTTCAATTTCAATAGCAGAATAATGGGCAAAGAGATCCTCATTATGTTCGTCGGATAAAATAAATCCGTACCCCTTCGAATTATTGAACCACTTTACTTTCCCTGTCTGCATAACTAACTCCCGTATCCAACACTTAATTTGGATTGTTATCCTGAACGTACTACCTTTAGCTGCTAGAATAGTTGCTAAAGGTTGTTCCCTAATGGTTGCAGGTACAACGAGGTTATGACCTAATCCTGCTTACTAGATTATAGCACCACCCAGAGAATGTGTGACAGGTGTACAATCACTGTTCAGTAGTTAATTGTAGTGGAAAATTAGAAGATATATAGATGTGTATGAAATTTGAACGAAACATGCCACGAATGTCTAATGAAGAACATGACCCAGAATTCGATCATGGTGATGATCACGGCTTAGCAACGGAAGAAGCGAAGCCTGAACTGAAGAAACCATCGATGTATAGGGTTGTTTTGATGAATGATGACTATACGCCGATGGATTTTGTCGTAGCGGTCTTGATGATGTTTTTTAATATGGACCAAGAAAAGGCTACACAAGTGATGTTATCGGTCCATACTGAAGGAAAAGGTGTCTGCGGCATATTTACGAGAGATATAGCAGACACAAAAGCAGCTATAGTTAATCAATATGCGAGAGACAATAGTCATCCACTACTATGTGAAGTCGAGAAAGTCTGAAGAGGAAGCGTTATGTTGAACCGAGAACTCGAAGACACACTCAGTGCAGCTTTCCAGTCTGCTAAAGAGAAGCGACATGAATTTATCACTGTCGAGCATCTTCTTTTAGCGTTATTGGAAAATTATGAAGCGCATCAGGTGCTTGCTGCTTGTGGTGCAAATTTTGATGGCATTCGTAAAAATCTGTCAGATTTTATCGAAGAGACCACTCCCTTATTATCAGAAACGCTGCCTGATCTGGACACGCAGCCTACCTTAGGCTTCCAGCGGGTGCTGCAACGTGCTGTATTCCATGTTCAGTCTTCCGGTAAAAATGAAGTGACGGGTGCTAATGTGCTGGTGGCTATTTTTAGCGAGCAGGAAAGCCAAGCGGTTTATATTCTGCAACAGCATGGTATAGAGCGAATCGATACCGTCAATTATATCTCTCATGGCATCTCAAAAATGTCTGAGCACGAGCACGATCATTCTGATGCACCATTAGAAAATGGTGGTGACGAAGCGAAAGAAGATAGCCCCTTAGCCAAATACTCAGTTAATTTGAATGCTGAGGCCGAAAAAGGTCAGATTGATCCATTGGTTGGGCGTGACTCAGAAGTTGAGCGCGCTGTGCAGATCCTTTCTCGACGCCGCAAGAATAACCCACTATTAGTGGGTGAAGCGGGTGTGGGTAAAACCGCGATAGCGGAAGGTTTGGCGAAACTTATTGTCGAAGGCAAAGTACCGGATGTTATCGAGGAGTCCATCGTTTACTCCTTGGATTTAGGTGCGTTGCTCGCAGGCACAAAATATCGCGGTGATTTCGAGAAGCGACTCAAAGGGTTGCTTAATGAGATCAAAGAGAAGCCGCATGCGATTCTATTCATCGATGAGATCCACACGATTATCGGTGCAGGTGCTGCTTCTGGTGGTTCAATGGATGCATCTAATCTTCTCAAGCCGCTATTAAGCTCTGGGCAGATACGTTGTATCGGTTCAACCACCTTCCAAGAGTTTAGAGGCATCTTCGAAAAGGATCGTGCCTTGGCGCGTCGTTTTCAAAAGGTGGATGTGCTAGAACCAAGTGTTGAAGATACTTATGCCATCCTAAAAGGCCTTAAGCAGCGTTTTGAAGAGCATCATGAACTCAAGTATACCGATGAGGCACTAAGGGCAGCAGCGGAGTTAGCGGGTCGTTATATAAATGACAAGCATATGCCCGATAAAGCGATTGATGTGATTGATGAGGCGGGCGCATACCAGCGGTTATTACCTAAGGAGCTGCGTAAATCTGAGATCGTCGTAGAAGATGTCGAAGCCATTGTTGCTAAAATCGCTAGAATTCCGCCGAAAAGTGTCTCGGCTTCTGATAAAAATCAGCTGGCTAAGCTTGATACGAATTTGAAAATGGTTGTGCTCGGGCAGGATGAGGCGATCGATACGCTTTCTTCAGCGATCAAATTGTCACGTGCAGGCCTGAAAGAGCCTGACAAGCCGGTAGGTTGCTTCCTGTTTGCAGGGCCAACGGGTGTTGGTAAAACAGAAGTTACACAGCAGTTAGCGCGTGTCATGGGTATCGAACTAGTACGGTTCGACATGTCAGAGTATATGGAACGTCACACGGTCTCTCGTTTGATCGGTGCGCCTCCAGGCTATGTTGGTTATGATCAGGGTGGTTTGCTGACCGAAGCGATCACGAAGTCGCCGCACTGTGTTCTTCTATTGGATGAGATCGAAAAAGCCCATCCAGAGGTGTTTAATCTGTTACTGCAGGTAATGGATAACGGTACTTTGACCGATAATAATGGTCGTAAAGCCGATTTCCGTAATGTCATTATGGTGATGACTACTAATGCCGGTGCGCAAGATATGAGCCGTGCATCGATTGGCTTTACCAAGCAAAACCATGCTTCCGATGGCATGGCGGCGATTAAGAAGATGTTTACCCCAGAGTTTCGTAACCGTCTTGATGGCATTATTCAATTCAAGCCATTGGCAACAAGCATTATTAAAGGTGTGGTTGATAAATTCTTTGCTGAACTTCAAGTGCAGTTGGAAGATAAGCGCGTTGTGCTTCATCTCGATGATGCTGCTCGAACGTGGTTTGCAGAAAAAGGTTATGACGAGCAAATGGGTGCGCGTCCGATGAAGCGTCTTATCCAAGAAAAATTGAAAAAGCCGTTGGCTGAAATGATTCTTTTCGGCGAGTTAGCTGAAGAGGGCGGTGAAGTCATGATCGGTGTTGATGCTAATGGTGAGATTACCGTAGAGGCAACAAGTTGTGTTTAATCATCTGTAACTGAAACAAAAAAAGGCAGCCATTAGGCTGCCTTTTTTATAGATTCTTTCCTGATAAACAGGGAAGAAAGCAATGATTAACGTGCGCGATAGACGATACGGCCCTTGCTTAGGTCGTAAGGTGTTAATTCTACTTTAACTTTATCGCCAGTCAGGATTCGGATGTAGTTCTTACGCATCTTACCTGAGATATGTGCCGTTACAACGTGACCGTTTTCAAGCTCAACACGGAACATAGTGTTCGGGAGCGTGTCAACCACGGTGCCTTCCATTTCAATGCTATCTTCTTTAGCCATCAATTCTTTACCTTGTTGAGAGAGGCTCCAGATGTCTGGACCTGATAATTGCGCGGTATTGTGCCTGAAATTCGCTTTTATATCAAAGGGAAATCGAATAAACGGATCGATATAATCATTTTTTTTATAGAGATGGGGTTTTAGCTCAGTTGAACTAAGGTCCATTCACCTTCAATAAGGAGTTCGAAGGGCCGAAATGAGATTTTATAGTTCATTTTTCGGCAAGCTTTCACCCAATAGCCGAGATAAAGGTAATTGAGGTGATTGTCTTGACAGTATTGTAGCTGCCAAATGATGCAAAAGGTCCCTAAGCTACGTTTGTTTAGGCTTGGGTCGTAAAAGGTATAGATGGCAGACATGCCCTGATCGAGCATGTCGATCACACTAACGGCGACTAATAGGCCATCAGGGTCCCTAAATTCGACAAACTGGGTATGCTTTTCAGCTTCTACCAAGAAAGATTCAAACTGCTCAAGACTGGGAGGGTACATATCACCGTCTTGGTGCCTTTCATTAATGTAACGCGAATAAAGTGTATAGTATTCTTCAGTGAAGCAGGGCGGTTTGATGGTTGCTGTTAGGTCTCTGTTTTTGGCAAGTGTGCGTTTCTGGCTCTTACTAAGTTTGAATATCGCAAGCGGTATACGAACCGAGATGCAGGCATTGCACCCATCGCAGTGCGGTCTATAAACGTGCTTACCACTGCGCCTAAACCCCAAATCAGATAGCTGACTGTAGGTTGATTTATCCAACTCGACCTGAGGGTCTACAAACAGCGTCTTGGCTATTTTGTCGTCAAGATAACTGCAATCATGCTCAGGCGTTGCGTAGAAATGTAAAGTCCTGAGATTTGTCACTGATCACTCTCCAAAGCGTCTGGCTGATCAAATACCCAAATTGATGGCCCTGTGTCATCGATGTAACGATCAAGGTAGCATTGAAATTCATCACGGCTGATTTCAGTGGCACCCAATGAAAACAGATGATCATTACTAACTTGGCAATCAATTAAAGCATAGCCCCACTTTTGCAACTGTTCGACCATAACAATAAAAGCAATCTTAGACGTGTCCTTGGCGCGGCTAAACATTGATTCACCAAAAAACAGTTTGCCCATGGATAATCCATACAAACCGCCAACCAGTTCGTCATCGATATAAACTTCAACCGAGTGAGCAATACCTTCACGATGAAGGGCGCAGTACGCCTCTTTCATTTGATTACTTATCCACGTGCCGTCTGCGTCTCTTCTTGGTGCTGAGCAGGCATCAATAACAGCGGGGAAATCTCGATCAAAAACGACGCTATAGTCCTTTTTTTTCAATCGCTTACGCATGCTTCTTGATATGTGGATTTGATCAGGAATAAGTACGCAGCGTGGGTCGGGGCTCCACCATAGAATGGGCTCGCCAGGGCTGTACCAAGGGAAGATTCCACGACGGTATGCGTCGACTAATCTCTGCTTGCTTAAGCTACCACCGGCAGCTAATAAACCATTGGGATCGTCTATCGCTTGATCGATAGGAGGAAAAGGGTCAGATGAGTGCTGTAACCAGGGAATCATAAGTGAAAAAGAAAAACGGAGCTAAGCCTAAGCACAGCCCCGTTCTTACGGTTACTTAACTAGATCATCAAGATAGCGTTCGGCATCCAGTGCTGCCATGCAGCCAAAGCCTGCGGATGTGATCGCTTGGCGGTAGATATGATCGCTCACATCGCCTGCGGCAAATACACCTTCCACGCTGGTCTGAGTCGCATTACCTTCAAGCCCCGATTGGATTTTGAGGTAGCCATCTTTCATCTCTAGCTGTCCTTCAAAGATGTCAGTATTTGGCTTGTGGCCAATCGCAATAAATACACCAGCAACATCAATCTCTTGAGTTTGATCACCATCAGTACTCTTGATACGTAGGCCGGTTACGCCGGAATCATCGCCTAGTACTTCATCAAGCGTATGGTTCCAGATAATGTTGATGTTGCCATTTTCAGCACGTTCTAAAATCTTATCTTGTAGAATTTTTTCAGAGCGTAAGCTGTCACGACGGTGAATTAGGGTCACTTCAGCGGCAATATTAGAAAGGTATAACGCTTCTTCTACCGCAGTGTTACCACCGCCAACCACAGCAACCTTTTGGCCTCTGTAGAAGAAACCATCACAAGTAGCGCAGGCTGAAACACCGCGGCCTGCAAAAGCTTCCTCAGAAGGCAAGCCAAGGTATTGAGCAGAAGCACCGGTGCAGATGATTAATGCATCACAAGTGTATTCGCCCATATCGCCTTTCAAACGGAAAGGTCGGGTCTGTAGATCAGTTTCATTAATATGATCAAACAGAATCTCAGTGTCGAAACGCTCGGCGTGCTGCTGCATACGCTGCATTAGTTCAGGACCCTGAACGCCATCAACATCGCCAGGCCAGTTATCAACATCTGTTGTCGTTGTTAGTTGGCCACCCTGTTGCATACCCGTAATAATGACGGGTTTAAGGTTTGCGCGGGCAGCATAAACAGCGGCGGTGTAACCAGCAGGGCCGCTACCAAGAATGATTAGGTTGTGATGTTGAACTTCGCTCATGGTAATAAAAAAAAGATCCGTTAGTGTAATTGTTTATAAGAGGATGGGGGTCGTGATAGAAAAATCAACCCGCCATACTCAATTTAGCTTCAGCTTGCCCGTAAAACTTCTCAAGAGAGAGCATCATGAAGCTCTCGCCTGCGGGGTTACGAACATAGCCTTTGATCGGTTCATTTTGATTGGTCGACTTCATGCTGTCCATTGCGACAGTCGAGTAGTCGATAATATCACCTATATTATCCAGCACCATTGAAAACCATGGGGTTCTGCCATCTTTGGTAAGGTGCAGAACAATCGGATGGATACTGTTGTTTAGGTAATCATTGATATAGTCGAGTACACGTAGGAGCTTTTTAAGGGTGGTTTGTTTCTCTATCCTAAGCTCTTCAATCGCAGTGTCTCGATTACCTGCTGCTGTCATATCAAGCAGTTTGTCAGCAAGTGAGTGAATATGCTTGTGAGGGTTTTCGATTTTATCGAGTAACGCTCTTAAGCCTTCATCGTCTGTTTGGAATGCGTAAAACCATTTTCCAAATGCGCAAAGGCGAGGGTCACGGGGTTTAGTGAACGGCTCATTAGAGATAATAGAATGCTCTAAGGCCGTTACCCAGTCTATATGGGCCTGTTGGTACGTTTTTATATCACCAACTAGTTTGATGATTGAATCACGCTCTTTTGTGTGAGAGAGCGATGTTGCGCATTCGAACACCTGAACCAGCGTATTACGAAAATCTAAATAGCCAATAAAACCGTCAACGTCATTTGTTGAATACTTAATTTCATCGTAGCTATCAGAGAACGATAAGATATGACTGACATCGATGCCAAAAAGGCTTTCACCAATGGGAAAAGTGAGTGCTCGGCTTGTATCTGTATCTAAATTAGTCAAAGACATGAAAGTATCCATCTATTGATCAGTAAACCATGCGACTAGAAGGTTAGCACCAAATCAGTCGATACAGGAAAAAACCTAGCTAAAACTAGGGCCATTAACCCGACCTAACCGCAAGTATCCTAACTATGAATCATAAAGATGAACTCATCAACCGTTAGACATCTAATAAAATATGTTATTGTTAGTGCTGGTTTTTATTGAATTTTTATGGAGCTTTACCCTTGAGCGCGACCGATAACGGACAACGTTTAAGTTTTACTGAATTGCTAGCAAGAATTTGCCGTGAATCAGGCCTTATTATTATCATCGCGATCAGTGTTTTTTTATTGATCGCGTTGCTTGGCTTTGATCCAAAAGACTCTGGATGGTCTCATCTAGGGTATCAGCCAGAAGTAAGAAACTTTGCAGGCCCTGCCGGGGCTTGGGTGGCAGATCTGTTTCTATCGGGTGTGGGCTTAAGTGCCTACTTGATACCTTTTTTACTTGTCTACCCAGCTGTTCGTTCCATGCTGCGTAAAGATCGTTCAGTGTTGGATAGCATTCCATTCTTTATGTTGCGTACAACGGGTGGGCTGTTAATGCTTGTTGCCTGTAGCGCGTTATCTTCAACGCATCTATCGAATGAGTCGCTTGGCTATCCTTTTACAGCGGGCGGAGTCCTCGGTGAAGCGATCTCTGATTGGTCGGTTACGTGGCTGAGTGTTGTCGGTAGTTCAATCGTATTGTTTACACTGTTTCTCTTTAGCTTAACCCTGCTACTTGAGATGGGGTGGGGTAAAACCTTAGAGACCATTGGTGAGAAGCTCATTGATACGAGTCAAACCGTTCTTCCGGAAGGGAAACAAGAAGCGCCGCTTCATTTATCAGAAGAACAGCTTCAAAAAGCGGAGGAGTCCTTCCGTCAAGATATTATGTCGGATTCACTGCCAGATGAGCAGGCGCCGCCAGTGGTTCGTGATCGCATCGAACCGTCTTTTGCTAAGTCAGAACTATTTACTAAATCACAAGCTAGCGATTCAGTAAGAGGAGAGACAGGATTAAACGCTGATCCGCTTATGGCACAAGTTGATGATGCAGATATTCCGCTTGTCAGACCCGCAGTGGAAAGGGCTGAAACGGCTGCGGCTCCAGATGCGTTACAGTCATCTTTAGATAAACCAGCAGTGAAACCTGTCGCTCATGCAGAAACGCTTGAACAAGGCGACGATGCACCGCCTTTCGAATTAGATCCGCCTGCGCGTAAGGCAAAGCCTACCGCAGAGCTTATCGAGGATAACAAGCCACAAGTAAAAATTGTGCCGCTGTCTGAAACGCATAAACCGATGAAAGATGATGAGTTGGGGCTAGACGAGGCGGTTGCCCCACGACGTGTGGCTAAGCGTAAGATTCCACCATTAGATCTGTTAGATCCGCCTGAGCTTAATACCAATACGGGCTACTCTCCAGATGAGCTGGAGCAGATGTCTCGTTTGCTTGAGAGCAAATTAAAAGACTTTGGCGTGGTTGCCGAAGTGGTTGAGGTGAACCCTGGCCCTGTTATTACGCGTTTTGAGATTCAGCCAGCACCGGGCGTAAAAGCCAGTAAAATTACTAACCTTGCTAAAGACTTAGCACGCTCCATGGCCGTAAGCAGTGTTCGTGTGGTTGAGGTCATTGCCGGTAAGTCAGTGGTGGGTATCGAAATACCAAATGAATCACGACTAACGGTACATCTTAGTGAAGTACTCAGCTCTAAGCCTTACTTGTCCGCTTCATCAAAAGTAACGATTGGCTTAGGTAATGACATCGCTGGTAATCCGGTGGTCGCTAACCTGGCAAAAATGCCCCATCTTTTGGTGGCAGGTACTACCGGTTCGGGTAAATCGGTGGGTGTTAACGCCATGATCCTGTCGTTACTGTTTAAGGCAACGCCGGATGAAGTGCGCCTTATTCTAGTCGACCCAAAGATGTTAGAGCTTTCAATATATGAAGGTATCCCGCATCTACTAACGCCCGTGATTACCGATATGAAAGACGCGGCTTCTGGCCTGCGTTGGTGTGTTGGTGAGATGGAGCGTCGTTATCGTTTAATGGCCAAAATGGGCGTTCGTAACTTAGCTGGCTTCAATGACAAAATAGAAGAGGCACAAAAGCAAGGTAAGCCGCTGCTTGATCCTCTGTGGAACGCTGAGGAAAATGGCGAGCCGTTTGGTACACCAGCACCGGAGCTAGAACCCTTACCTTATATCGTGGTGGTTATCGACGAATTTGCTGACATGATGATGATTGTTGGTAAAAAGGTAGAGGAGCTGATCGCACGTATTGCACAAAAAGCACGTGCGGCGGGTATTCACCTTATCTTGGCAACTCAACGGCCTTCAGTTGATGTTATTACCGGCTTAATCAAAGCAAATATACCAACACGTATTGCGTTCCAGGTGTCATCAAGAATTGATTCAAGAACGATATTAGATCAATCCGGCGCAGAGCATCTGCTTGGCTGGGGCGATATGCTTTATCTTCCTGCAGGTACGAGTTTACCTAATCGAGTTCATGGTGCCTTTGTCAGCGATGACGAAGTGCATCGAGTGGTGGAAGCGTGGAAGAAGTTGGGTCAGCCGGAGTATATTACTGAAATTACAGAGGGTGATAGTGTTTCAGACGGCGGCGGTTCAGGTTCAATGTTCGATGATGAGCAAGACCCTCTCTATGATGAGGCGGTTGCATTTGTACTGGAGACTCGCAAAGCATCAATTTCAAGTGTGCAGCGTCGTTTAAAAATTGGTTATAACCGTGCGGCACGTATGGTTGAAGCGATGGAAGCGGCGGGTGTTGTTAGCTCTGCGGGTAGTAATGGTCAGCGGGAAGTGCTGGCACCTTCACCGAACGGTGAAATGTAATTACCGATAAGGTTTGTATATGTATCTATCATCATTGACACGAAAAATATTCTTATCCTCTGTGTTGGGAGCCTCGCTTGCGCTTTCAACGGTTGCGGCGGCGATGCCTGGCTCAGAGAAATTAAGTGAACTATTACAAGGCTACGATGGTTTTTCGGCACAATTTGAGCAAGTGACACTGTCCGATAATGGCCGCCAAGCACAAAAGACAGCAGGTAGCTTATTGTTAGCTAAGCCCAATCTGTTTCGCTGGGAAACTCAGCAACCTTTTCCGCAAGAGATTGTCTCGGATGGTCAATTTATCTGGATCTACGATCCAGATCTTGAGCAAGTTACAAAACGTTTAGCAGATACCCAGCAGGGAAGTGCCCCGGCATTAATCCTTAATGGCCAAATAGAACAGCTTCAAAAAAACTATAAAATTAGGTTGGTTGAAGATACTGGATCAGAACAGCTGTTTGATCTTACTCCCTTATCAGAACAGCATAACTTCAGCCGAATCCGTTTAGCCTTTTCAGGCGATGTTATCTCTGAATTGATGTTAGAAGATGCGTTAGGTCAGCGTACTTCCGTCGTGTTTTCAGAACAGGACCTCGATCCTAAAATCGAGGCGCAGAGCTTTTTCTTTCGTATCCCCAAAGATACCGATGTTATCGTTGATATAGAGGAATAGTGTGGATCTGTTTTCCCAAGCACCCGCTTATGAGCCACTGGCAGCTAAGATGCGACCGCAAACACTCGACGGGTATTGTGGTCAATCGCACCTCTTAGCCAAGGGTAAGCCGTTGCGTACTGCATTAGAGCAGGGTTCGGCACACTCTATGATTTTTTGGGGGCCACCGGGTGTTGGTAAAACAACATTAGCCAAACTGATTGCGCATCATGTTGATGCGCACTTCATCACGCTGTCTGCGGTGCTGTCGGGTGTAAAAGATATCCGCATCGCTGTTGAGCAGGCTAAGCAGCACGGCGCGCAAACGGGCCGTAAAACGATCCTGTTTATTGATGAGGTGCACCGTTTTAATAAATCACAACAAGATGCCTTCCTACCCTATATAGAGGATGGCACGATAATCTTTGTTGGCGCGACGACTGAAAACCCATCCTTTGAGCTCAACAATGCCCTCTTATCGCGTGCGCGAGTCTATCTGCTTCGTGCCTTAGAGGAGCAAGATATTTTAGAAGTCATTAAGCGCGGTCTTAATGATAAAGAGCATGGCTTAGGTCAGCGAAATCTGGTTATCTCTCCTGAGATGATCAATAAACTTGCGCAAGCGGCAGACGGTGATGCTAGGCGTTCGTTGAATCTATTGGAGATCGCCGCAGATTTAGCAGAAAAGCAGGATGATGGCACAGAGCTGATTGATGAGCAGGTGCTTGAAGAAGTGCTTCGTTCCAGTGGTCGTCGTTACGATAAACAAGGTGACCTTTTCTACGATATGATATCCGCTTTTCACAAGTCGGTGCGTGGTTCATCACCTGATGGAGCGCTTTACTGGTATTGTCGAATGTTAGATGGCGGTTGTGACCCGTTGTATATTGCCCGTAGGCTGGTGGCGATCGCTTCTGAAGATATTGGTAATGCCGACCCACGTGCGATGCAGGTTGCTCTATCTGCATGGGATGCCTTCGAACGGGTAGGCCCAGCTGAAGGGGAGAGAGCAATAGCGCAAGCCGCCGTGTACTGTGCATCGGCACCGAAAAGTAATGCTTTGTACCAAGCGTTTAATCAATGTCTGGCTGATGTAAAATCACAGCCTAGCTATGAAGTGCCGGCACATCTACGTAATGCGCCTACCAGCTTAATGAAAGAGATGGGTTATGGTGATGAGTATCGTTATGCGCATAACGAACCAGATGCATACGCAGCGGGTGAAAACTACCTGCCACCAGAAATTGCTGAACAACAGTGGTACTATCCAGAATCAAGAGGGTTGGAGTTGAAGATTGGCGAAAAATTGCGTCACCTTCAGCAGCTAGACGAGCAAAGTGCGCAGCAGCGTTATGCCCCGCAGGGTTATACAGAGCATCGTTATAAAAAGGACCGTTCCTAGGAGAGGTAAGTTATGCAGCATATTATCGCTATTGCCATTGGCGGCGCACTGGGTGCGTTAGGTCGCTATTGGATTGGCGGCTTGTTAAACAATGCTGAACACCGAATCCCATACGGTACCCTGACTTGTAATGTCGTCGGCTCATTTCTGATGGGTGTCTGTTTTGTGTTAATTTTGGAAAAATCTAAGTTAAGCCCAGAGCTAAGACCTTTGTTAATGGTCGGATTTATGGGCGCATTTACAACTTTTTCCACTTTTTCGCTAGAAACTATCGCAATGCTGCAGGAAGGGCATGTTATGTCTGCGGCTATTTATATATTATTAAGCGTTCTACTGTGTCTGGTTGCCCTCTACGGTGGCCAGTCCTTAACACGCTTGTTTTAATCTTTGTTAATAGGTGTTTTAAAAGCTCATGCTTGACGCAAAATATGTCCGTGCAAACCCTGAAGAACTTGCACAGTTACTGAAGAAAAAAGGTTATGAATTTCCCGTTAGCCAGTTTGTAGAACTGGAAAACCAGCGTAAGCAGCTGCAGGTCGATACAGAGAATCTGCAGAATGAGCGTAACACTCGATCGAAAGGTATCGGCAAAGCCAAAGCTGCCGGTGAAGATATCCAGCCATTATTGGCTGAAGTCGCAGATCTAGGCAGTAAGTTAGATGCAGCTAAAGCTGAACTTAATGATGTTCAGGCTAAACTAGACGACGTGCTGTACGGCGTGCCAAATATTCCGTGCGACAATGTGCCAGAAGGCGCAGATGAAGACGATAACGTCGAGATTCGTCGCTGGGGTACACCCCGTGAATTCGATTTTGAACCACAAGATCATGTTGCGCTAGGTGAAGCGAGCGGTGAGTTAGATTTCGAAACGGCTGCCAAATTAACCGGTTCGCGTTTCTCTGTGATGACAGGCAAGTTAGCTCGTCTTCACCGTGCTCTGATTCAATTCATGCTAGATACGCAGATTGATGAGCACGGCTACACAGAAACCTATGTCCCATACATGGTAAACGAAGATAGTTTGCGTGGAACAGGACAGCTGCCAAAATTCGGTGAAGATCTATTTAAAGTACCGTTCGGTGATCGTCAGTACTACCTGATCCCGACAGCGGAAGTGCCGGTTACCAATATCGTACGTGATGAGATCGTTGAAGCCGATCAGCTGCCTATGCAGTTTACGGCGCATACACCATGCTTCCGTTCAGAAGCGGGCGCATCAGGTAAAGACACACGCGGCATGATCCGCCAGCATCAGTTTGAAAAGGTAGAGATGGTACAGATTGTAGAACCATCAAAATCTTGGGAAACGCTGGATCAGATGACGGGGCACGCAGAAGCGATTTTGCAAAAGCTCAACCTTCCATATCGCGTAGTGACACTGTGCGGTGGTGATTTAGGATTTAGTGCTGCGCAAACCAACGATATTGAAGTATGGCTACCAGGCCAAGCGAAATACCGTGAGATCTCCTCTATCTCTAACATGACTGATTTCCAAGCGCGCCGCTTAAAAGCCCGTTGGAGAAATCCTGAAACCGGCAAACCAGAACTTGTACATACCTTAAATGGTTCAGGTTTGGCGGTAGGTCGTACGCTACTTGCTGTGATGGAGAACTACCAAACGGCTGAAGGCAATATTGCCGTGCCAGAGGTACTACAGCCGTATATGGGCGGCAAAACAGAGATCTAATTACTCATCTTTGTTTGTAATATGAAGCACGCTCTAGGGCGTGCTTTTTTTATGGATAATGAGCGCTTTCTTTGCTAAATACTATAAGCCATTAAGCGGTTAACCACCGCAGAGTCATCACTTTACGTTAGGCATTTTGCT
Organism: Neptuniibacter victor; assembly: GCA_027943745.1. Lineage (GTDB taxonomy): Bacteria > Pseudomonadota > Gammaproteobacteria > Pseudomonadales > Balneatricaceae > Neptuniibacter > Neptuniibacter victor. Next base: position 1,899,276 of record AP025763.1, read on the forward strand.
TTAAGGACAAACACAAATATGTCAGGTTTAACTAGATCAAGTTTTGTACTATCAACTCTTTTATTACCAACGCTGTTTGGCATCACTGGCTGCATGCTACTTCAGAGTGATCAAACCTATAGCCATAAACACTCGCATGAGCATGCCTACAACTATGGGCACTCCCATGAACATACTCACAGTGATAGTTCACATCACGGGATTGTGGTTCCTCTATTCTCGGGCCAGCAGCATAAAGGCTTTGCCGAAATTAAACTGCATGATGATAAGGGCGACCTTGAGCTGTGGTTAACGAAGGATAAAACCGGAGGTAACCCATTTGAGCTGCCTCTAAACTCTGAGATCGTAGTTTCTTTCCAGAAATTAGATACACAAGCCGTGCTTCGCATCCGTAATAGTGAACAAAACGAAGACGAAGAGGGTAACGGCAACATCCGCGATAACAAGACGAACTACTTTATCTTCCCTGGTGATACAGGTGTTGACGCAAGCTTCCTTACAGGAAAGAAGTTTTCTACCGAAACGGTTATCTCATTTGAGGTAAACGGCGTCACTTACACCACTAATACCTTTAAACTGCAGCCACATACTCATTAAGACAGAGCGCCTTTTTTGGCTGTAAGTCTTGTGGCTTTGCTTTAGAGTCAGCTTGCTGTAATGACGCGCTCTTAAATGGTCACGACTCGCTCGAGTTAATGGGGAAGGGATAGTGCGGTTTTGTACTGTTTTGATATAGGGTATTTCACCCGTTAAGTCTTTGTGCAAGGATAGAAGGACAAATGTGTAATTTTCTCCATGGAGGAGAAAACCCCGAGCAAGGAAAGCTGATGAAAATCAATATGTCACATCATTCTTTTAATATCCTCTCCCGGAGATATATGACAGATTGTCGTGTTTAATCGCGACAATCTGTCATATATTTAGCTGTTAGGCTCCTAAACATGACAGACAAAGTGCCATGCAACAAATGTGATGCAATGATCCTCCCATCAACCGCGGAAAGGACTGGTGGCGTATGCATGGCTTGCAAGCAAGGTATACGCGAAAACATTGAGAAATCTAAAGAGTATTACAAAAAACAAAAGGAATACGATCCATTTAGAGAATTGTGGACTAACTTGGTGAAGAAGGTGCACGCGAATGAAAGTGGGTTTGAAAGGCTTAGCAAGGAAGAGAAAGTGTATTTTTCTGTCGGAATTTTAGATGGTGAAGTATACAACGGCGGTATGCATCAATTTTTCAGCAACAGTTCGGGAGAGCTCTATTCAGAAGCTGTCGATGCTCTAAGCCTGTTGGGCGCAACGAATGCGCTTTGGCTTTTAAGAAGGGCAGCGAAAATACTCTTTGATAGTGCAGCACCTCCAAAAGACAGGTTTCAGCGCTGGGATGCGATGAAGCAATACCCTGAAGACGATAATGCACCTCAGCCAGAATGGAGTGTTGAACTTGAGAAGGTCAATGATCAGTATTGGGCAGACCCCGACAATATCAGCGAGCTACTAAACAAATATGCAGAAGAGAATGGCTTGGTGCAGCCTTTCTACAAGCCTAACAAAAACAGGCAGCAGGACGCACCTGGCGGCGCGCCTCTGCTGTAAGCGTTAAATGTCATTCACAAGGAGAGTACTCATTGAAATATTTTCTTCTCATCATAATTTTTATTTCCCCCTTTACTTTAGCTGAAGGAAATAAATTCCAGTTAGCAAAAGAGTTATTAGTACTGATGAACATGGATGCGCAAATAGAAACAATGGCTAGCACTATTAGGGACATGCAATCTAGGCAGCTACAGCAATACGACATCCCTGTTGAAGCACAGCACGAAATAGAAAATCATCTAAATGAAACAATGAAATTGATTTTTTCAACTTTTAAAAAGCCCTCAGTTAAAGATAAGTATGCTCAATTATATGCAGATGCGTTTTCTGAGGCTGAACTAAAAGGGATATTAGAATTTTATAAAACAGGGGCCGGCAAGTCGTTTCTCGAAAAATTTCCGTCTGTAATGACAGGGGTTTCCAGAATTGCGGAAGAGCAACTTGCGTCTATTCATCCTCAGATGAAACAGTTGGATGTAGAGTTCCAAAAAAAACTGGAAATGTATAAGTAACATTTAACAAGAAAAGCCATTTCGACGCGCTATGCGCGCAATTGCTTTAAGCGTTACAAGTCAAAAGGCTTTTTAAGGTAAACTCAGTTTTTAATCAGGTAATTCCTGCTAATAGTTAGCGGGCCAGCATCAAGGAATGTGCTGCTTCATATCTCAATCATTCCGTTCTTGGTGCTTTTAGGTAGTTTGTAGTCACTGCACCTCCATCTCTATTTTCTGATGTGCAATAGCTACAACTTGCCGTAGTAGCTAGTGTGCTGCATTGGCATTAAATTAACTAATTCAACGCGTCAGGAGTGTTTAAATGATTATGGAGTGTTGCCGTGTAACAAAAAGCAGCAATCGATCGTCGCTGCGCTCCTCCAATTGTGCTGGGCGTTAGCCGTATCAAAATATGAGTAAAATTGATTTTTTGCATTTTAATCAGGTGAATTCAGAAGATTTCATGGCACTCCTCAATGAGGATTCTCTGAGAACTCATTTAATCGATCACCCGTATTTTGATGCGATCAGCCTTCAAGAGTGGATGGAAGATAAAGTTAATACCGATGCGGTACATGGTTGTCGTATTCGGGCTGTTTATATAGAGGGATCGCTGGCAGGTTGGTGTGGAATTCAGCCAGATGAAAGTGGCTTTGAATTAGCGATTATTATCTCAAAAAGATTCTGGGGTTTTGGAATACCAATTTTCAAAATGCTCATGTGTTGGGCTAAAGAGTTAGGGCATAAAGAAGTACTATTTCATCTGCTTGAGAGCAGGCCTGAGTACAAAGCGTTGAACGAAATATCCACTACAGTTCATAAAACAGAGTTAGCTGGTCGGCGCTTTACCACCTACCATATAGCAGTAGGACAATAGCGTTGCAAAAACTTATAAGACCGACCTCCATCAGCCGCAAAACGTGGGTGGGACTCGCTAACGCTCGCCTGTGTTGAGCGTTTTACATAGGCAAACCTAGAATATACTCGGCTTTTAGCGGATTCCAGCCTCTAAACTACTTAGAAGTTATTAACTAATTCCCTCAGCCATCCTCACAATAAGTTATAATGTAACTTTTGTCGTCAGCACTAAGGTTCTTCTATGCCATTTAAATTTTTCTACACCGATTACGCTACCGATATGCATGTAAGATCGGATGAAGCGATATCTGAAACCCTCGACACCGTTATTGGGCATATGCAGCGTATGCTGAAAGAACCGGATAACTTTATTGGGTTGATTGATGAAAATAATGTGATGTTACAGTTTATGGTTGAGGATGATGGGTCTATCTGTGTTGATGTTCCTATGCATGATCGTAAAGGGTCTTTGACTAAAAACGCGAACCTTTACGAATCCATTGAGATTGTAAACGGCTTAAAGGAAGCGATCTTGTTCGAAGAGATTGAGGGGCTCGTGTTTAAACCTTGGTGAGAGCTTTCGTACTTTCCTTGAAACGGGTCGTTTAAAAAGCGGTCCGTCGTGGTAATTCCATCAGCGCTCTTTCTCACTAAGTGTGATGCTGCTTCGATCACAGATCTGGTATATTACTCGCACTTAACGCTTCTAAAGACAATGTAGGTCTCTTTGTATATGAAATTCTTTGCTGTAAACCTCTCTACGATCAAATATGGGGCTATTAAGTCTTTACTCGGTTCTTTGTTGCTTGCTTCATTATTGGCACTGACTGGCCCTGTTAGTGCAGGTGAACCCCTTACGTTAAAGCAGACGATGAAGCAGATGCGCTTGCAGTATAAAGAGGCGTTAGAAACAAGTTCCGCAGATAGTTTTAATCAATACATGGATACTTTTAAAGTTCACCTGAGTAGCGCGAAGGCTTACGACTTTTCACCGGAGCGTAAGAAGGTGTCTTTAGAAGGTCTTAACAAAGTAGAGCGCTCTCTGGCTGATATGCCTGTGGCGACTGCGGCTAACCTGGCTGAGCTACAGTTACAACTGCGAGGCATTGATCAGTTGCGTAAGGAGTACCATAAAAAAACCAAGCCGAGTACTTGGGAGTTATTGCTGAGTTTCTTTAAGTAATTAAACGGGGAGAGCGTGATCGGCCCGAAAGCCTCGCTCTCCTTATACTTCTCACGTTGTTTACCTCTCTCTTTTCTGCATACATTGCATCCTAGCTAAATTCCGTTAGTATCAATTGAACATTGCCATCGGATGGTTACTAAGTATCAAGGAACGAGCGACTTTCCCCTCTTAGTATTTATTGCTACTTACGTTTACCCATCTATACAGTCAATTTACTTGTGGCTAGGCTTAAACTGTCTTAGACCGTTTGACGGATAGGGGTCGATCTATCATGGATGAAACTGACTTTACGCAACACGCAGATGTTATTGCTCAAGTTGAGCAGATTAAGTCGTTTAGTGAGAATAAACGCTTTTCAGATGTAATGGATGATGCCGGCTTTCAGTATGTCGATCTCGTGATGGAAGGTGGAGGCGTATTGGGCCTTGCGCTGGTGGGTTACACCTACGCGCTTGAACAAGCCGGTATTCGATTTCGATCAACGGCAGGTACTTCTGCGGGTGCAATTAATGCGCTGTTGTTGCAGGCAATGGGGGCACCTAATCAGCCTCGTAGCGCTCGTATGGTCGCAGTTGTTGCTGATATGCCGATGGATAGCTTCCAAGATGGCGGCTGGGATGGGCGGGTAGCTGTCTCGGGTTGGCTAAATGGTAGTTTTATAAAAAAATTAGCATCGATTTTTTTACTCGATGATCTGTTGTTTCGGCAGGGGATAAATCCGGGACATACTTTTCTGAATTGGATGAGCGATGTCTTAAAGCAGCATGAGGTTGGCAGTTGGCAGCGCTTAAAAGCGCAGATGGAGCAAACGATTCCAGGTGTAGCTGTCTATAGTGATCAGGGAGCGCAAAAGGGTGAGCCGATAAGTGCTGAACGATGGGCCCCACAGCTAAAAATCATTACTGCTGAACTTAGCACCACAACGAAAATCACATTACCAGAACCCGATGGTTCATTGTTTTATCACTCGATTGCAGAGGCTGACCCCGCCGAGTTTGTCAGGGCTTCAATGTCCGTTCCTTTATTCTTTGAGCCTTTTCGAAAAACAAATATTCCTAAGAAAGCGATGTCAGATGCGTGGTCAGCGCGTGGTTATCATGGCGATCTACCCGAGGAAGCGGTATTCGTGGATGGCGGTGTTATCTCAAATTTTCCGATCTCTGCTTTCCATGCAAGCAAACGCATGCCGAGAATGCCAACGTTTGGTATTAAATTAGGGGTTGGGAGGGATGCTCCGCAAAAGATTAATACGCTGAAGCGCTTTATTGGCGCTACCGTCGATATTATGCGCTCTGATGCCGATGAGGAGTTTATTCGTGCTAACCCTGATTATAAGCATGTTGTGAAGGCGATTCCGACGGGTGATCATCATTGGTTGAACTTTAAAATGAGCGATGCGGAAAAGGTTGATCTCTTTATACGAGGGGTTAAAGCGGCCAGTGAATTTTTACAAACCTTTGATTGGACACAGTATAAAGAGACGCGGCGTAAACTGTTGGATGTCAGTTAATACTAGGCGATCTCTATCCCGTTATTTTAAAGGATAATTCGTCTTTACTGATTGATCGTGAAATACAGAAATTAAACGGAGGCATTCATCACAATGCAGAGTTTATCAGTTCGAAGAATCGTCATTATGGCTATTGGCTCTATGTTACTTTCTGGCTGTGCTTCTAGCCCAACAGGTAATATCGAAGCATTTGGCAGTGCAGCGACTGAGGTGAGTACCTCTATCGATTCAGTGATCAGTGATTACAACCAAGCCGTTATTAATAACCGTTTAGTGGCGATGGCACAATCTAAACGCCCTTATGTGGCGGCAGATTTTGATGATATTAAACAGATTATTATAAGGGATGCTAATAAACAGGAGCTAAGTCTTTACCAAGCGAATAAAGCTTTGGGGGATTATGCAAAGGCATTGGTTGCGCTTGCTAGAGCGGGAAGCCGAGAAGAGATAGCGATCTCTACTTCCTCTCTTTCAAAAGCATTGCTCATGATGGATAGTCAGCACCAGTTGCTCCTACAGAAAGACTCGGCATTAACAAAGGATGGTGCCGCTAGAATAGCCCGTGTGATTGCCCAGTTATCCTCTGGTTATATCGAAAGTAAAAAAGCAAAGGCGCTCAAGGCGATTATTATAGCTGCAGATCCTGCTGTTCAAAAAATTGGTTTAGTTATTAATAATCAATTGCTTAAAGGTGTAATTGAAAGCCGGTTGTACACAATGAGAGGCAGTGAGCTTGCTGGGTATTTTGCAGATTATAATGCCAAATCTTCTAGCCGCTCATTTGTGCAAAAGAAGCAGAAGTTGGATGAGATCTATCTAAAGTATGTTCAGATGGAAGCAACCTCCGCATCCGTTAAACAGGCACAATCGGCACTATTAGCCGTTATGAAAAGTCATCATCTGTTAAAGAGTGAACTCGAAAAAGACAACTACAGTGGTACTGGTGTGATCGAGGCTTTAAAGAAAATAAAGGCAAATCATACAGCTTTCGATTCGCTAGAAACGCTGATTAAAAACTGTGGTACCGAGATCATTGCTAGTGATGAGCAGGGCATTATTTGTAAACCGTGATTGATATAGCAATTAGCTAAAGGAGGGTATATGTCAGAGTTATTAGCGCTTAATAAAGCGATTCGAGCACTCGATAATCTGTGGCCTTTACTGCAAGGCGATGAGCAAGAGGCGATCCTACAACAGCGTAATCGACTGAATCAGCAAGCAGATGAATTAGCACATAAATCATTAACGGCTGTTGATGCTGAACTACAAGCGGCAATTGATCAGCTGATACAGGCAACAGAAAATGCGAATGAGATAAGGGCCGTCATTGATTGGAGAGTTGAACGGATCGAAAAAGTCGCGGCGACGGTCAACAGCGTGGTTGGTGTTATTGAAAAGCTAGGCCAAATTCTTGCGCGGATTTAGTATTCTCTTTTGCAAATTATCGTTACCATTTCATATATTCGTATTCGTTAACCGATTTGTGAAGGGTTTTTACTTTGCCAAGTAAACAGCTAGAAACACTATGTGACCTTGCGACTGAGGCACACACACGTATCCAAACTAATTTTAGCGATATAGACCCTATTGTGGGCGTGAGTCAAAGCATGCGAAAAAGCGGTGTTCCTGCTGATGCGATGACCATTGATTGCTTAAGAACCATGCGTAGGATCATTATCGTATTGCATGATGAATCCCTAGAGATACTAAATTACCAATTTGCGTATAGAGATAAAGATCCTTCGGGAGAGTTTAAGCAGCTTGCTTTTGATCAGTTATCGGCGGATCTTCTTTATCAGTGGATGAGTGAATACTTTTCCAAATCACAATAGTGATGGCAGATAACTCTGATAACGGCAGATAACTACTGGTAATTAAAAGTAGCTGAGGACAATGCTTCATGGTTAGTACCGATTTTTTAATAACGTCTATCATCGTAGTGCTCATACCCGGTAGCGGAGTTCTATTTACCGTTTCCATGGGATTAGTGCATGGGCGCGTAGCCAGTATTTATGCCGCCATTGGTTGTACCGCGGGTATTGTGCCGCATCTCATTGCTACCACGCTGGGGTTAGCCGTTATCATGCATACCAGTGCAATAGCATTTCAATTGGTCAAATATGCCGGGGCCGCCTATCTGATCTATTTAGCTTATATAACATGGAAAGATCGATCAGGCTTTCAGCTTGGCGAGAAAGCTAGTCGTGCAGGTGCGGGCTTAATTTCTAAAGCTTTTCTATTAAATATCCTTAATCCTAAACTCTCTATTTTCTTTATGGCTTTTCTGCCTCAATTCATCACTGAGGTGGGTTCCGCTGCGACTTACCAGATGCTTCTTTTAAGTGGCATCTTTATGTTGATGACCTTTATCGTTTTCGTTATCTATGGCTTATTAGCTCACTTGTTTAGGCAGAAGGTGGTTGAATCCCATAAAGTACAAAGCTGGTTACGTGTCGGTTTTTCCTCTGCTTTCGCAGGATTGGGCGCTCAGCTAGCGTTGAGTGAAAAGTAGTTGGGTAGAAATAGCTTGGATCAAAGTAGTTTGGGTACAAATAGTTTTGAATAAAAGCAGCTTGGATTCTTGATATAAAAAAGCACGCATAAGGCGTGCTTTTTTATGGTGATTATAGAGGAGGGCTAAGGTTCAGACTGCAGTACTAACGTGTGGCCGTATTATAAGTGCCTTGGTTTTCACTATTAACCCAGATCTCTACACGGCGATTTCTCTCACGGCCTATCTTCGTTTGATTGGATGCTATGGGAGCCATTTCACCTAAGCCAACCGTACGCTGAATATTTATCCCTCTTGCGAGTAGTGCTTTTTCGACCGCTTTTGCGCGTTGTAAGGACAGTGCTTGATTGCCCGCTGTTTCACCGATGCTATCCGAAAAACCGATGAGCATCGCTTGCTTCCCAGGATGGGCCTCAAAAAACTGGATAAGCCGCTCTAGATCTCGTTCCGCTTTATTATCGAGTGTAAATGTGCCGCTGTTAAATCGGAAATTCAAAGATAAGCGCTGGGCATCTTTGACGGTACTTATATATTTTGGGGGCAGAGTGTCTGTCAGTACAGGGCGCGTCTGGTAGATGTTTTGTGAGATAAACCCTGCTTTCTTAACAACATCTTGACCTGCTTTAGATAACGCAAAGCTAATGAAGCGGTGGGCATCAGACTGAGCGCCAATGGTGTTGGGCTCATAAATATATAAGCGACGTACGAGAGGGTAATCCTCAGTAGAGATCGTAAATGAAGTCGGGTAGATCGGCTGGCCATTATCACCATCGGATATGGCTAAGGCTTTAGCCCTAAGTACATAAGGTAAGCCGATAAAACCTATACCTCCTTGGGTTTTACTCACGCTATCAGAAAGCTCAACGCTCGATTCTATGCGCACTGCCGTTGGTGATAATTTCACACCAAACTTTTTGAGTACCATCGATTTGAAAGAGTCCCATGTCCCGGAGTTACTATCACGCGCAAAAATCTTGACCGCCTCGTCATTACCGCCTAGTTCCTGCCAATTGCTGATGTTTCCTGAAAAGAGTTTGGCAAGCTGCTCGATACTTAAGTTCTCAATCGGATTGCTGGGGTTGATGATGATGGCTAGGCCATCCATGCCGATGATGTGTTCGGTGTTCTTTGAGCGTAAGTTGCCATATTGCTTATCTAGTAGCTTAAGTTCTTTATCTTTAATTCTGCGCGATGCCATCGCCAATTCTGTTTCATTGTTGTTAAGTGCTTTAAAGCCTGTACTTGAGCCGTGTGCGTAAATAGGAATAGCTGACGCTTCCTTTTTGCCTGGGTAAGTTATTTCTAAACGCTTTTCTACGGGGTGTTTACCCTTTACCAGTTGCGTTGTGAGGGCGCCTTCGCTGACGTAAAAAGCTTTTATCAATTCTGGGGCAAGCACTTCCCCAATAGTGTTTGATCCCTGAATGCGGAAAATGGTTTTAGGTTCTGATGTCACTAATTCTGCAGTTGCCTGTGTCATTCTCTCATTTACTACTGAGGTTGATTCGGCTTTATCAGGACGCTGTGATGTTTCTAACTCATTGCGATTGCTCTTTAGATCAGGCGTGCTCTTTAGATCAGAAGTGTTCTTTAGATCAGAAGTGTTCTTTAGATCAGACGTGCTGTTGCGATTTGAGTCGAGATCGGCAACCTTGTTGTTTTGAGCCCTTAGGATTGGCTGAATGCTTTGAGTTTCATTGGTAGTAGTGTTTGTAGCGATCTTGTTCGGTGTCACTTCGGTGTTGGAGGAAAACTGAATGAAGGAGAAAGCAAGCAATAAAATAGCGATAATAGAAACACTCATATAAATCGGCTTATAGCTGCTTTTGTTTTCGGGGTTGTGATTTAGAGGGGCTGCCTCTGGTTTTTCTTCTTTACCGGCGGACTGCTTATCTGGTACCTCTATCTCTTTGATCAATTCGAGCTCATCCGCTTCTAATAGGTCGTTATAGATCTCTTGCAGACCTTGGCTCATCGGCAGTTCGTTAATATCTGTGTTGAGTAAAATCTCTTTTCTGTACGCTTTCTCATGAGTGAAGCGGTGTAGATCTATTTTCTCGTGGCCTTGTTTCTCAAGTGCGCGTTTGAGCTTCCATATAAGATCAAAAACAGTTGTCTTCACAGTACTACTCTCATCAGTGTCGTTGTTTGATTGGTCTTAAAAAATGGTCATTCTAAAAAACAAAGATTGCTGCATTGTGACATTGCCGAAATATAGTGCTTGGCCAGAGATGTAAACCTAAAATCTCGAAAAGTGGCGTTGAGGATAGATTTGATAAATACTGCTATGCTGGAATTATCGTGGAGGGATAATGATGAATTTACGGATAGTTTTATTAGGTATGTTAATCGCTTTACCGGTTTCTGCTGACCAAGTTTATAGTTGGGTAGATAGTGACGGAGTAAGACATTTCAGTGATAAGCCACCTCAGGGTGAGGAACGTCTCTCTGTAAAGGGCGATATCAGCTCCGGCCAGTTAAAACGCGATAAATTTAATACGATGCAGCCTTATGTGCCTCCAACCCCGGCAAAACTTAGCCAGCCGATGAGCGCTGATTCTGAAGAAAAGGGCGGAGCTTCCAATAATGCGCCTTCCAGTGATGCATCTGGGGGGAAGGCTACAGGGGCTGATGGTGGCAGTGATAAAACGTCTTTACAGAATCGCGATCAACAGTTAGATGGCTATAGTAAAGCTGAACGCATTAAAGAAATTAAAGACGCTAAAGCGCAAGCAATCGCGGATAACAAAGCGATACAAGATGGCACGAAAACGAAAAGTACGTCAAAGCCGAAAACAATCAGTCAAAAACTGAAATCTTATAATGCGTCTAAGAACTAACAGTTTGCCATAAGGGTGGGGTATATTTGCCCGCTGTTATTTGCCACTGTTATTTTCCCCACCGTCTTACGCGACCAACATCTAAGTGGATAAAACTACTGCGGCTATAGATGCCAACGCCACCTGCTTGTTGAGCAAGTGATGCTTGATGAAGCTCTTTTAGTGGTACACCTGGAATACGTATATCGATCGCTTTTCCTTGCATATGGTAACTTTTCTTAGCAACTTTAGTGCTTTTTGCTCGTAATTTCTCGTTACTCTCCGGTGAGCGGTAAGCCGAAATAACATGGATAGGCTTGTGTTGGCCGAAGGTTTGCTGAAGTTCATGCAGTAGCAGTAGTAATTGGGTATCCATCTGCTTCACTTGATCATTGCGATGATCCCGCAAAAGGTAATCAAGTTCGCTTAAGCTGCTCGGTTGAAAATTACCCTCCGCATAAAATGTACTGTGAAGTGACTCGCCCGTATGGAGATTTAGCAGTGATAATGACTGATCGTTTGTTTCATGAAGCTTGGCGAAGCTTTTATTTGGAATGGCGCTTAATGCGGATAAACCACCAAGAACTTTAAGAAATTTGCGTCGAGAATTACAGTGTTGTTGCTGTTGAGTATCTATTAGGTCAGTCATTCTATTAATTACGGTATATGAATCAGCCCGCATTATGCCTAATTAATAGGTGGTAGTACATATTTTGTACAGTTGATCTGGTTGAATTTTTCGGGGTTGTAACTCTATTTTATTTGAGATAGCTCGTAACGATCCCGTTTGTAAAGATCAGTACGGAAGTGTGTAAGCCCTTGATTGTCGATCCATGCTGTCCAGTAAGTTACATGTAGCGGGATTGGATCAGCTAATCGGAACTCCGTTGTTTTATCTTTATTAAAGATGGGGTCAAGTTGAGACTGTTCCCAGCCGTGGGTCATACGCATAAGCGCATCTGCTAGTTTTCTTGGTTGTTCTAGGCGAATGCAACCTGAACTGAATGCTCGATTAGGTTCATTGAACAGGCGCTTAGCTGATGTGTCGTGTAGATAAACTGAATAGGGTCCATTAGTCAAAAACTTCACACTGCCTAAGGTGTTCTGTTTGCCCGGGGCTTGCCAGAAACGTTGGTAGTTTTTACCGATGTAGAGTTTGCTTTCATCAATTTGCTCGGGCGCTATAAATTGTTTAGCTTTTCCCCAGCCTGACACAATATCAATCCCAACTTTTGTGAGATGGTTAGGATCCTCTTTCAACGCGGGTAATATGTCTTTATAAGCGATGCTTTTAGGTACATGCCAAGAAGGGTTAACGACGATGCGATCTATTTGGCTATCAAATACAGGGGTTTTACGCTTCTTTTTACCGACGATTGTTTTCATTGTCAGTATGGGCTGGTTATGCTCAAACAGATGCAGTTTGTAATCTGGAATATTAACCTGGATAAAACGATCGGTTGCCGGTGAGAACGTCTTAATTCGATAAATATTAACTTTTAACTGCATCGCTCTCTGTCTAGGGGAGATATTAATCTGGCGTCGTGTTTGAGGGCCAAAAATACCGTCTATCTTTCCTCCATGGCGTGATTGAAAGCGCATCAGTGCCTCATGTAATTCGATATCAAATAAACGATCTTGTAGTTGACCGCATGCGACAGGAGGGTGATCGCCGAGTTTAATAAGTTTCTGGCGTAGCTGGGGGACTGCATGATGTTGATCGCCAAAGCTAATCAATTTAACGCGTGAAATCGGGTTCCAATCATTTTGTTCGGCTAGGGCCTCATAAAAAGCAAGTGATGCCTCCATGTGTGTGATTTTATTTTCTATTGTCGTCACTAGGGCGGTGGGCGGTTGCCTTAACGCATTAATACTCGCCTCAATAGCCTTAGAGGGGAGGGTATCTACGCCAGGTTTTGGTATCTCTAATGTTCGAGTATTATCGGTTCTTTCGCTCATTGATGGTGCAAGAGCAAGCGTTTCAATTGCGTTCGTTGTTGCTGAATGTAGACCTATGCCAATAATGAGCAAAGCACATGAATAACGCATGGCTGCCTCCTTCTTCCCTGATCTTCTGTTTCACCCATTATGATGGCGAGCACTAGAAGATTTATAAAGCGGGTCTCGTAAGTACAGAACCGATAGTGAAATTGTTCAAGTAAATTACCTTGAATCATTTTCATCTATCTTAATTGCAGTGGTATGAATTCAAACTGAAGGAGAGGCTATAGGCAGCACCCTGCTTTAACGCAGGGTATTAATTGGTGATAAATCAGAGTGATAAATCGCCAGTGTTCATAGGTTATTTGTCGTTATCTTGCGCTTTTTTCTTAAGCTCATCTTGATGCTTGTAGTATTCGTCTTCGTAGTAGATACCACTGACACTCAGCTTTTTTTCAACCCAGCGGTTGAATCTTGACCAGATGAAGAAACCGGGTGTCATTAAAACCATAATGCCGATCATCATGCCTGAACCTGCATATTTTGGCGGCATCTGTTGAATCATCCAATCTAAGAAGCCAAGTTGAATTCCGAGAATGTAGTACCAGGCAATTAGCCCGATAAATCCGGCACCGACGGCAATGTGATGGAGTAGTTTAGTGTCTTTTTTATCAGTCATCTTATCTATAACGATGTATGCGTAAGCTAGGTAAATAGGGCTCTGGATCAATGATTAGATCACTACGTTGCTGGCGTTGACGCGTTTCTGGGGGTGTTAAGCTTGGGGTATTATATTCTGGTAAGGACTGACTTTCATCTAATGGAAAAAAAATAGGTAACGGGCAGTTTTTTGCCTTACGAATTTTTTCACCATTCTCTTCCCATAAAATGTTGGCGCGCATGACAGGTACTTGTTGTTGAAGTTGCGCAAGCGGTTCTGATTGTGGGATTTTGGCCAATGCTTCCAGCTGTAATTGAATATGAAGTTGAGAGATATCCATCTTTAAAAGACGTTTTTCTGCTTCATTAACCGACAGCTTTCTAATGCTTCTGCCGCTGGTATACCAGCTAAAAAGAACTTTGTTGGGCCGTTTGTTGAGTACTGGGAATTGGCGGTAACACTGTTTCAAGTGTAAGCGTGCTAAGCCTGTTTGTTGCAAGCTTAGGTTTAACGTTTCTGCTCGTTTATGAAGTAGGGGAGATGGATCCCTTTGTGTCTCTCTATATGCCTTAACTGATGCCTGAAACTGATATTTTGCACTGTTGAGCTGATGAAGTATTGGGATGATCTCAGGCGCAACGCCGATTAAACCGTATAAGTTTTGTGTGCGCCGACCATCACCCGTATTTCGATACCAAATATCAGTGAGTAAGTTAAGCGCCTCAGACAGTGACAGATCAGTGTCATTGGTATTTAAAATCCAATACTTAGTCGCTGATGGCGTTTGCTCGAGGAGGAGACGATTGCGAAACTGAGCGAGGCACTGGTTAAGATGATCAAATGCATCTGTTAACTGCTGTGTTTCGCAATCAATCATTGGTTAATCTTCTTCGGTGGCTTGCTCTGCCTGCTTCTTTCTCTGACGTGCTTGGCTCTCAAAAATTTGGCGAGCTAAAATCATGCGGCAACTTTCGGGCATTTTTATAAATTCTGCACCAGTAAGGTAGCTACCATCACCCATACGTTCGCTTCGTATGCATTGCGCGTAGATTAAGAGGCCTAAGCATGATTCTGGAAAGATCAATTTGATAGAAAGGAAGCATCCTTCTTCAAAGGCTTCGTTATGTCTAAACTGCACACCGCCTTCGGACAAGTTGACCTCTTGGATAGCGGCGTTTCCTATGGTCATTTCAGAGGAAGCAATCGCTTGAGCGACACGTTCCATCTTTTTATGCATAACTTTTAAGAAAGAGGCGATGTTATTGTCTTTTTCAGCAATCTTTCTAAGTAGATGACTGCTTTCTGCATCCATCTCTTGCAGCTCGCTAAGCAAAAGAAAGTTGGGTGACACATCGAATTGAGTTGGATTGGGATGAATGTCAATCTCTGCTTCAGATATCACCTTAAGTTCCAATGAAACACGCTGGTCTATTCGGAAATATTGGCGACGGTCTTGTTCACTCATTACTTGCCCTCATCGATATGTATAGTTCTAACCCGAGTATAAGTACAAATAGGTTGAAAAGCATCAATAACGATGGTTTTTATATCCCGTCTTTTAAAAGATTTTTGTATTTGAGTATCTTCGTAGAAACAAGTGGTTAGCATGGTTTTTTAGTCTTCATTAAATAACACTGGATGCTTTTTACACAGTGGCTGTTCTATGGTTTAATCGCGCCATGTTTAAACCTCTATCGCTATTTATTGGATTGCGTTATACCGCTGCAAAGCGAAGCAATCATTTTATCTCCTTCATATCGCTAGCTTCTATGCTGGGTTTGATGCTGGGTGTCGCCGCTTTAATTGTCGTTCTTTCAGTAATGAATGGATTCGATCGTGAGCTGAAACAACGCATCTTAGGTATGGTTCCTCATGGTTCGATCAGTGCTTATGGTAAGTCGATTGACGACTGGCCTGAAATGGTTGAACGATTAAGTCAGCATCCTGATGTGGTTGCCGCCGCGCCCTTTATACAGGCGCAAGGCATGTTAACCAGCAATGGTGTTGTACGTGGTGCTTTGGTCAATGGCATTGATCCGCAAGTGGAAGCGGGTGTCTCAATTCTGGACAATCATATTACAGAAGGATCGCTAGAGGCGCTCAATGAACAGCGTTTTGGTATTGTGCTGGGGGATCTTTTGGCTCGTTATCTCGGCGCCCGAGTTGGCGAAAAAGTCACGTTGGTTTTGCCTGAAGCGTCCGTCAGTGTCGCGGGTGTAGTACCGCGTTTAAAGCGCTTTACCGTGGTTGGTATTTTCTCGGTTGGGGCTGAACTTGATGCAAACCTTGCGTATATAAGCCTGAACGATGCTGCAAAAATTAAACGCTTAGGTGAGGGTGTTGATGGCATTCGTCTTAAATTTGACGATCTATTCGATGCTCCGGCGAGAATTAAAGAGATATCGGCTAGTTTAGATGGTTACTATCGTTCGAGTGATTGGACTCGGACCCACGGTAATCTGTTTCAAGCGATACAGTTAGAAAAGAGAATGATCGGTTTATTGTTGTTCTTAATTGTATTGGTTGCCGCGTTTAATATTGTTTCCACCCTAGTTATGGTGGTGACTGACAAGAAAGCGGACGTTGCTATTTTACGTACCTTGGGAGCAACGCCTGGACGTATTATGCGGATTTTCATGATCCAAGGTACGGTTATAGGTGTGTTAGGTACGCTTCTCGGTACGGGATTGGGTGTTACCCTTGCGTTAACTATCTCCGATTTGATCGCATGGGTTGAGCGTACATTTGGCATCCAGTTTTTAAATGCCGATGTTTATTTTATTAGTTATCTTCCTTCTGATCTGCAATGGGGTGATGTCTCCATTATTACCTTGTCGGCATTAGCCATTAGTTTCCTCGCTACGATTTATCCTGCATGGCGGGCAGCGAAAACCCATCCTGCGGAGGCATTGCGTTATGAATAAGCAATCGGTTGTTTTGCAAGCGCGAGCTGTCTCTAAGAGCTATAGCGACGCGGGCAATGATGTTTCGGTGCTATCCGATCTGGATTTCTCGCTGCATAAAGGTGAGCAACTTGCGATCATTGGCTCTTCGGGTTCCGGCAAAAGTACATTACTGAATATACTGGGGGGGCTTGATGAGCCGACTCAGGGAGAGGTAATTATTGATGGTCGAAATCTTCACGCGGGTAATGAGGCTCAAAGGGCCAAGGTCAGAAATGAAACCTTAGGTTTTGTTTATCAATTTCACCACCTGTTACCCGAATTCAGTGCTATGGAAAACGTGGCTATGCCTTTGCTAATGCGTAATCTTGCATTAGATGAGGTAAGAGCTGAATCGGAAGCGGTGCTTGATGCCGTAGGTTTGTCACATCGAATCTCACATAAACCAGCGCAATTGAGTGGTGGTGAGAGGCAGCGTGTTGCTATTGCGAGAGCACTGATTGGTAAGCCCGCCGTAGTTTTGATGGATGAGCCTACAGGAAACCTAGATCGTACGACGGCCGCGAGTGTGCAAGAGCTTATTGATGGCTTAAACCAAGAACATGATATTGCGTTTGCTTTGGTGACTCATGACCCTGAACTGGCTGATCGCACGGGTAGGGTATTAGAACTCGTTGATGGCAAGCTAGTAGAGCGCTAACGTAGTTAGCGCTTTATTTGTAAGTTTTTACCGAATTACGAACGAACTACTTCCGCTGATTGCGTTTTTTCCAGCTTCGCCCTACATGCCATGCCCAGAAACCCTGAACGCCAAAATACCCAAGAATTCCGAAGAAAATTCCACACAGAATTGAGCCAAATAATAGTGGCCACCATACGAGAGAGATGCTGTTCTGAATGAACTCCATACTCATCTCAAACTCGATAGAGGTTGAGGGGTCGCCAATCAGAAAGTCGCCAACTAAGTAGGTGAAATAAAATATGGGCGGCATCGTCAGAGGGTTTGTAATCCAGACTAAACCAATCGATATAGGTAGATTACTTCTGATGACAATAGCGAGTATTGCGGCGACCAGCATTTGAAGTGGAATCGGTAGAAACGCACAGAATAGACCCACTAAAAAAGCGCGTGCGACAGACTTTCTATTTAAGTGCCAGAGATTAGGCTCGTGTATATAGCTACCCAACCAGCTGAGATGTTTATGCTGTTTGAGTTTCTCTTCATTTGGCATGTATTTCTTTATAAGTTTGCGCGGCATCTTCTTATTTACTTATTATGGGCTAGCAAACGGTGCATTCATACATTATGCCCCGTGCTATAAGCTAAGCCAAGGAAAGTTGAGCATGAGATCACGGATGATCGCAATTGCTGCTGGTTTTTTTGTTGCTGCGTGGCAGCCGCAACTTATACCTATCGCATATTGCATTTGTATTGCGTTATTAACAACTCTCATTGCGTGTTTTATTAAAACGCGAATGAAGGTCGTTTTTCTCTGTTTTATATTCGCTTTTCTATATTCATCTATATGGAGTGGTTGGCAGTTAGATCATAAGCTACCGGATGAATTTGCTAGAAGCGATTGGATTGTAGAGGGGCAAGTATTAGGCATCCCTAAGCAGGAAGGCGAGGTCGCGAAATTTAGATTTCGGGTAGACACTCTGCTACCGGCCTCAAATAAAAGCATTGAAAGTTCAAAGCCTATAAGGCTTCGTCATATTCAATTAGCTTGGTATAAAGCTAATGTAGAAATTAAGCCTGAGCAAAGGCTTCATGCTCGCGTTCGGCTTAAGCCGCCTCATGGTATGGTCAACCCACATGGATTTGATTATGAGCGCTGGTTGTTTGTGCGCGGAATCGATGCCACCGGTTACATTAAAGAGGTACTATCTGCCGAGCAGCAACGTTCTTATCTCTCTGTCTCTTCACTTCGTGAACAGTTAAATCATCAGATATCCGCAAGACATAATGACCGCAGTACTATTGGATTGCTACAGGCACTGATTACGGGCGATAAAACAGGGTTAAGCAAAGATGATTGGGCACTCTTGCGCCATAGTGGCACTGTTCATTTGGCAGTAATTAGTGGGTTGCATATTAGTTTTATCGCATTTGTCGGCTGGTGGGTTGGCCGTCTTTTTGGCTTGATGGTTTTGCATAAAACATACCTGATGCCTTACCTGTTTTCGATTGCCTTTGCTGGCGGCTACACATTACTTGCCGGTGCTGAAATACCCACCCTCCGTGCGTTTGTAATGGTCTTAGTGTTGCTGCTTTCAGGCGTTCAGCGATGGTATATAGATCATTGGACTCGATGGTGGTTAGCGCTTGTTGCTGTGCTGCTCATTAGTCCACTCGCTGTATCAGAAGTGGGGTTTTGGTTGTCATTTGGTGCTGTGGCATTGTTGATATGGCTTGGGCAGCAACAATGGCGCTGGCACATGGCGCTTAAACTGCAACTGTTTATTTTGGTCGGTATGTTGCCGCTGTACCTTTACTTCTTTGGTGGTTTTTCACTGGTCGCTCCGTTTATTAATATCGTTGCAATTCCACTGGTCAGTCTTTTAGTTATTGTCGCTTTTTTGAATATTAGTTTTGCAGCTATTTACCGTCCATTACTGACAGACGTTGAGTACTGGTTAGCAGATCTTTTTTGGTCGATGGTTCGCCTTAGTGCTGATTATGAATGGTCATATATTCATGTCGATGGTGTTTCCGTACTCGGCTTATTTTTCTTTGCCATCGCGGTAACGCTTATGTTGTTGCCCGTTGGATTATTCCCACGTGTACTGATTGTTTTTCTATCAATACCCCTGCTGTTCGGTACTCACCGTTTTTTTGAGTCTGAGCGTTATTTTACGGCGATCGTATTCGATGTAGGTCAGGGGCAAAGTGTGCTGATCGAGGTGGGAGAGTACCGGGTGCTCTATGATACGGGTCCTTCATATCGTAGTGGGGGAGATGCGTTTTCCCGTGCTGTGATGCCCTATTTCAAACATCATCGTATCTCTAAAATAGACCACCTAATACTCAGTCATGATGATAATGATCATGTTGGCGGTTGGAAATCATTTGGTCAGCATTTCAAGACTGATCAGGTGTATTCCTCATTTCTAAAAGAGGATGTTAGCAGCCACCGTTGTCGCCAAGGCGAGTCGTGGGAGGTCGATGGTGTTCGATTTGAATTTCTTTGGGGAGGTGTCGGGCAAAATGATAATGATCGGTCCTGTGTATTGATGGTGAGTGACAGTCAATGCTCATTGTTAATTCCAGGCGATATTAGTAAACGAATTGAATCAAGAATAATCCCTTATTTTGAACGTGAAATTGATTGGTTGGTGGCGGCTCATCATGGCAGCAAAAGTTCAACTTCACGCGCATTTCTTCGGCGTATTCATCCTAAAACTGTTCTCTTTAGTGCAGGATTTGCAAATGCATTTAATCACCCGCATCCTGATGTTATTAAAACAGTTTCTGAGTATGATGCTGATATGTTTAATACCGCAAATCAGGGCGCTATTCGGTTAAACTCTTACGTTGAGGGTGGCTGTCAAACCCGCACAATGCGTACAGAAGAAAAACGCTTCTGGAGATCGTTTAATTCTCTGTGATAAAGTACCGCGCAGTTAAAGGAGAAAATACTGTGTTTGAGCTTTTACAATCTGGTGGTTGGCTAATGATACCTATCATTGCCTGTTCAATTATTGCTTCAGCAATTTGCTTAGAGCGCTTGTGGTCCCTTCGCCCAAGTCGTGTATCGCCTCCGGGTTTATTGGCTGAGGTGTGGGCACTGATTAAACAGCGAAATATCACAGCCGAGCGATTGCGAGATCTTAAAAATGGCAGTCCTTTGGGTGTTATCCTTGTGGCAGGTCTGAATAATGCTTCTCATGGTCGCGAGATCATGAAAGAAAGCATCCAGGAAGCTGCCGGGCAAGTAGTACATGATTTAGAGCGATTTTTAAATCCGTTAGGAACGATTGCTGCGGTTACGCCTTTACTAGGCCTCTTAGGCACAGTTATTGGCATGATCAAGGTATTTACCGAAATTATGGTTCAAGGTACAGGGAATGCCAGTGTATTGGCAGGTGGTATCTCTGAAGCGTTAATCACCACTGCGGCCGGTCTAACCATCGCAATACCAGCCCTGATTTTTCATCGCTATTTTCAACGACGAATTGATTCCTTGGTCGTTAATATGGAACAAGAAACGGTCAAGCTTATTGAAGTGATGCACGGTGAACGTGATATTGACGTTGAATAAGGAATCATAGCGTGAAATTTCCAAGACAACGTCAAGAAGAAGTCAATGTGAACCTAACGCCGCTGATTGATGTGGTGTTTCTTTTGTTGATCTTTTTCATGGTATCAACCACGTTTACCAAAGAAACCCATCTTGAGGTTGATCTACCAGAAGCGAATGGTGACAAAACAGTCTCTGAACAGCAGATATTAGAGATTGTTATTACTGACGAAGGGCACTACAGCGTCAATGGCAAACCGCTAGTAAATACACAGGCAGAAACCTTGCGTCGAGCGCTTAAAGAGCTTTCTAAAGGGGATTTAGAGCAGCCCCTTATTATTACGGCTGATGCAAGAACACCGCACCAAGCGGTTATTACCGCGATGGATGTGTCTGGGCAGCTTGGGTTTGATAAGTTAAGCATTACAACAAGAGAACCAGAACAAGAATGAATTGGCTTGAGAAACGCTGGTATAGCAACAAGCCTGCGCCATGTACCCTGGCACCTTTAGAAGCGTTGTATCGTTATCTATCAGGTAAAAAAACAAAACGTGATCTTAAGACGCAGTGGCATGCACCGGTTCCTCTGATTATGGTGGGTAATATAACCACAGGCGGCACAGGCAAAACGCCTTTAACGACATACCTAGTCGAGCTTCTCAAACGCAATGGTTTTACACCCGGTATCGTTAGTCGAGGCTATAAAAGCAAAGCGTCTTACTATCCGTTCGATGTCTCTAAGGCCTCTTCACCGAGAGAGGCGGGGGATGAACCTTATATGTTACATGCCCGCTGCCAATGTCCCGTTATCATTGATGCTGATCGTGTGAGCGCTGTACAGTATCTGCTTGAACACTATGACTGTGATGTTGTTATTAGTGATGATGGTTTGCAGCATTACCGTTTAGGGCGAGATATAGAAATAGCAGTCATTGATAGCAAGCGCGGTCTAGGCAATCAGCGGCAGATTCCGATGGGGCCTCTGCGTGAGCCTATAGGTCGATTGCAACACGTTGATTTTATCGTCACTAATGGCGGTCAGTGGAGCGAGTTGCCAAGCGAGCTTGTAAGCTATCCGATGGTTTTAAATCCCACGGTGCTCAAAGATTGCGTAAATGGTTTTGAGCAATCGATTGAGGGCTTTAAACCGCGAAAAATAAATGCTGTTGCTGGAATAGGTAATCCGCAGCGCTTTTTTGATACTCTTAATAGCTTATTTGACGCTGAAATTAAGTGTCATCCTAAGCCGGATCATTATCAATTCATCCAAAGTGATTTTGATTTCAGATCTGGAGAGGTAACCGTGATGACTGAAAAGGATGCGGTAAAAGCAGCCCCTCTCAATTTAACGGGTGCATGGTATCTTGAAGTATCGGCAGAGCTACCGACAAATTTTGAATCTGCGATAATGATGCAGGTCGAACGAATCGCTAAAGAGAAAGGTAATAGGAATAATGGATAAAAAGTTGTTAGATATTTTAGTGTGCCCTGTTGCCAAGACACCACTTGAATACAATGAAGAGACTAATGAACTGGTTTCACGTGCAAGCGGTTTAGCTTACCCGATCCGTGACGATATACCGGTTCTGTTGGAAACAGAAGCACGTGAATTAACGCTTGAAGAACGCGAAAGCAAGTAAGGTTAGCATGAGTTTTTCTGTCATAATTCCGGCCCGTTTTGCATCGAGTCGTTTTCCTGGAAAGCCTTTAGCAGAGCTTCAGGGCAAGCCTATGGTGCAGCATGTATATGAGCGCGCCTGTGAAAGTGAAGCAAGTCGTGTCCTCGTTGCGACCGATGATCAACGGATCGCCGATGTTGCTCGTGGTTTTGGCGCTGAAGTCTGTATGACATCCCCTGATCATCCTTCAGGGACAGACCGTTTGCAGCAAGTAGTATCAGATTTAGGCTTTTATGCAGATGATATTGTTGTGAACGTTCAAGGTGATGAGCCTTTAGTTCCAGCAAGAATTATTAATCAGGTTGCGCATAACTTAAAGGCTGAGCCAGAAGCAAGTATCTCCACGCTCAGTGAGCCGATTAACGACATAGAAAGCTTGTTAAACCCTAATGTTGTTAAGGTCGTAAGTGATATCCGTGGTATGGCCCTCTATTTTAGTAGAGCGCCTATACCTTGGCCCAGAGATGCTTTTTCAGGTGAGCCCCAAGGCCGAAAAATGCCTGAAGATTTTGCTTGGCAAAGGCATATCGGTATCTATGCATACCGGGTTAAGTTACTTAACGATTTTGTTAAATGGTCGCCAGCTCCCATCGAAGAAACTGAGTGCTTAGAGCAGCTTCGTGCGATGTGGAATGGCGCGCGGATTCATGTTGCCGAAGCTGATGAGCAGCCACCAGCAGGGGTGGATACACCTGAAGACCTAGAGCGTCTACAACGCTTTTTAGATGAAAGGTAATACCAGCGTATGAAACGGGTTCTTTTTGTTTGCCTCGGTAATATTTGCCGTTCACCTTCTGCAGATGGCGTGTTCAGCGCGATGGTCGCTGAACAGGGGCTTTCTCATCAGATCGCTGTGGATTCGGCAGGCACGGCTGCTTACCATGTCGGTAACTCCCCAGATAAACGCTCGACGGCTGCTGCAAAAAAGAGAGGTTATGACCTATCTGTATTGCGCGCTAGACAAGCGGTTGAGGCTGATTTTTTAGAATTTGATTATATCTTGGCAATGGATCATGAGAATCTGAGCAACCTTCAGCGGATTAAGCCTGACAATTCAAATAGTCATTTAGGTTTGTTTTTGGACTTTACCCAGATAAATGAAGATGAAGTGCCTGACCCTTATTATGGGGGAGATGCGGGCTTCGAACATGTACTGGATTTAGTTGAGTCTGCTTCGGCAGGTTTGCTGGCACACATCAAAAGGGAACTGTAAGTCGATGTGGGAAAAAGAGTTTAATCTGACTGATCGTAACAGCTTTGGGTTCAACGTTAAGGCTGAGAACTACGCTGCGATTACCCAGATCGATACGTTGGAATCCGCGTTAGCCGACATTGCTGAAAATAATTGGCCGCTACTTGTTCTCGGCGGTGGCAGTAATTTGGTACTAAGGCAATATATCCCTGGGGCGGTTATCTCCATTGCTAATATGGGGATTAAGGTCTTAGCGGATGACGAAGATCTGGCTATTGTTGAAGTGGGTGCTGGGGAGAACTGGCATCACTTTATCGGTCATCTGCTTGAGATGGGATTGCATGGTTTAGAAAACTTAGCACTTATTCCAGGGAATGTTGGTGCTGCGCCAGTTCAAAATATCGGGGCGTATGGGGTAGAGCTTGCTGACTGCTTTCATAGTCTTACTGCCTATGATCGGCAGACTCAATCCCTTGTACAGCTGAGCCTTGATGAGTGCGACTTTGGCTACAGAGACAGTATTTTTAAATCGGCAGAACAGGGTCGATATATTATTTGGAATGTCCGCTTTAAGCTTAGTTCGGTCTTTGTACCACGTTTAGGCTATAAGGCGTTGGCAGACTATGTCTTAGGGAAAGATAACGCTCCCCCCACAGCACATGATGTTTATAAAGCAGTGTGTGATATTCGCAGTAGCAAGCTACCTGTTCCTACTGAAATCGGTAATGCTGGAAGCTTTTTTGAAAATCCAGTTGTGGCCGAGAAACAGTATTTTGAGCTTAAAGATAAATACCCTAATTTGGTAGGACATAAAGATTCGGCTGGTTTATATAAATTAGCGGCAGGCTGGCTAATCGATCAGGCAGGCTGGAAAGGATATGTTCATGCGGGGGTTGGTGTTTATGATAAGCAGGCACTTGTGCTCGTTAATAGAGGTAAGGGAACTGTCGATGAGCTTACAGAGCTGTCTGAGATGATCTTTGATTCGGTGAAGCAAAAATTTGGCATCAGCTTGTGCATCGAGCCAAGGTTCTATCCCGCTTAACTGCCTAATTGTTTTATCTTTGAAAGCGTCTTGCTCACTAGTAAGGCGCTTTTTTTATGCCTAAATTTCAGGTTGAAAGACCTTGTTTGTGATTTGAGTCATCTTTTTATATATCTTTGGGATAATGGAATTTGGTGGGATTGTCGACAATCTGGCTTGTGTTGCCAGTTTTAATAGGCTTGTAGCTGCATTGGGTAGATAGCTTTCACCCTTGTTGCAGCTGCTTATAAACCTTTTGTAGTAGTTTAATGTTGTTGAAACTCGGTTAAAGTGTGTCAACACATTGAGCGAAGTGTCTACAATAATAATATTCTTTGCTCTCGGACGAATGATTGTTAACTATAAATAAAGGGCCTTCGCACATGTCCTATCAGGCAGAGTATTCAAAATCCATCAATACCCCAGAAGATTTTTGGCGTGAGAAAGCTGAAGATCTTGCGTGGTTTAAACAACCTGAGCAGATCCTATCAAAGGATGCTAACGGCATTGACCGTTGGTTTGCAGATGGTGAACTAAATACGGCTTATTTAGCCCTAGACTATCATGTTGAAAATGGCCGAGCTGATAATACGGCGATTATCTATGATTCACCGGTAACAGGTCAGAAGCGTAAAATTTCATACCTAGAGTTACGTGATGATGTCGCAAAATTTGCAGGCGTACTAAAAGCGCAAGGCGTAGAAAAAGGGGATCGTGTTGTTATCTACATGCCGATGATTCCTGAAGCGCTGGTTGCGATGCTAGCTGTAGCTCGGTTAGGGGCTGTGCACTCAGTTGTATTCGGTGGTTTTGCACCCCATGAGCTTGCTGTGCGTATAGATGATGCGGAACCAAAAGTAATGGTTTCTGCTTCATGTGGTATCGAAATATCAAAAGTTATTGAATACAAGCCAATGCTTGATCAGGCGATTGAAAAGTCTGCACACAAGCCATCTTCTTGTATTGTTCTGCAAAGACCTGAAGCTGAAGCTTCAATGATTGAAGGTCGCGACCTTGATTGGACCGAAGCGATGGCAACTGCAGAGCCAGCTGATTGTGTACCGGTTAAAGGCACTGATCCGCTTTATATTCTTTATACTTCGGGTACAACGGGTAAACCAAAAGGTGTGGTACGCGATAATGGCGGCCATGCTGTTGCTATGAAGTACTCGATGAAGTCAGTCTACAACGTTGAGGCAGGCGATGTTTTTTGGGCCGCGTCAGATGTTGGTTGGGTTGTTGGTCACTCTTATATTGTTTATGGACCGTTACTAGCGGGCTGTACAACGATTGTTTATGAAGGTAAACCTGTACGTACGCCTGATGCAGGAGCATTCTGGCGTGTTTGTGAAGAGTACCAAGCGAAAGTACTGTTCTCAGCACCTACGGCATTCCGTGCGATCAAGAAAGAAGATCCTGAAGGCGAGTTATTAGCAAATTATGACCTGTCTAATCTTAAAACTATCTTCATGGCAGGAGAGCGCTTAGATCCGCCAACTTATCACTGGACCATGGAAACAACAGGCAAGCCTGTCATTGACCATTGGTGGCAGACTGAAACAGGTTGGGCGATTTGCGGCAATATGACAGGTGTTGAAACGCTAACACCTAAGCCAGGTTCAGCAACTGTGCCGATGTCTGGGTTCAATGTCCAAATTCTTGATCCTGAAGGTAATGAGCTTCCAGCAGGCGAGCAGGGCGCAGTTGCCATTAAATTGCCACTACCACCAAGCTGTCTACCAACAGTATGGGGTGATCATGAGCGTTTTCGTACTGGTTATTTGACCGATTTCCCTGGGTACTATTGCTCGGGCGATGGCGGCTACAAAGATGAAGATGGCTATGTCTTCATTATGGGCCGTACTGATGATGTAATTAATGTTGCTGGTCATCGACTATCAACAGGTGAAATGGAAGAGATTGTTGCTGGGCATCCTGCTGTTGCGGAGTGTGCGGTGATTGGTATTAACGATCCACTCAAAGGTCAGCAGCCTATCGGTTTTGTTCTTCTTAAGAATGGCGCTGAGATAGAAGATGATCAATTGGAATCAGAACTTGTTGGCCTTGTTCGTAAAGAGATTGGCGCGGTAGCGTGCTTTAAGCGAGCAGTTGTCGTTGATCGCTTGCCGAAAACACGTTCAGGTAAAATTCTACGTAAATTGATGCGTCAAATTGCAGATGGTCAAGATTACTCAGTACCGTCAACCATTGATGACCCTACCAGCCTTTCTGTAATGGAAGATGTGATGTCTCGTAATGGTTTGATTACCGAGTAAATAAACGTTTTATCAGTGTATTACCCTTAGCTCTGTGCAGGCGATCTTCGGATCGCCCTTTTTTTAAGGGTTTAAAAAACCGCCAAGTGGCGGTTTTTTTATTTTTTAAGCTGAAGTAGTTATCAGGCTAGCGGTGTTGCCATTTAGGAGCACGTTTATTAATAAACGCATCAATTCCCTCTTGGGCATCGGCCGTCAGCATATTGTTGGTCATAACGGTGCTGCATGCAGCATAAGCATCTTGCAGCGGTAAATTACGCTGCTGGTTAAATGCTTGCTTACCAATAGAGAGGGCTTTTCGTGATTTACTTGCGATCTTCTCAGCTACGTTTTGGGTATACGATTGCAGCTCTTCTGGCGCAACACTCCAGTTAATCAACCCCATTTCACACGCACGTTCTGCGGGTATAAGATCACCTACTAATAAAAGCTCCATCGCATGCTTTGGTGAAACTGCACGAGTTAAAGCGACCATAGGAGTAGAGCAGAATAGTCCTATGTTAACGCCAGGCGTTGCGAATCTAGCTGTGCTTGATGAGACGGCTAAATCACAGCTAGCAACTAGCTGACAACCTGCCGCAGTTGCGACACCGTGGACTTCAGCAATAACGGGGATAGGGAGGTTAACAATCTTTTGCATCATGCTTGAGCAGGTATCGAACGTTTGCTGATAGTAATTTTCCTCTCCACTATCGAGCATCTGTTTTAAATCATGGCCTGCACAGAACCCTTTGCCACCACCGCGAATAACCACGACACGTATATCGATATCATCCGCTATTAGGTCAAGCTCAGCAGACAGTGCCTCCATTAACTCCATCGAGAGTGCATTGTAAGCATCAGTGCGATTTAAGGTTAGTGTGCTAACACCCGATTGGTCTTCTCTAAGCAGTAGTGCATCACTCATTGGTAGCATCCCGTTTTTATTTTTAATGAGGCTACCTTTTTTGCCATGGATAGGGAATACCCTTATTGGCTAAGTCTGTATCTCTTTCCCTCTGCTTTAAGCCGTTCTGGTTTCTTGAGTGTCTCTTATTGTTCCTAAGTTCTATGAATGCGCTACTTGAGGAGGGTTTATATGATATTAGATAGGTTTTTAATTATATTCATCAACCTTCATCTTTATAATGATGAAGGTTGATGGTATATTGTTCGTGCTTACTTTGTTGTTTGATATTTTATGTGTGACCGTTGTTAGGTTGAAAGGTCTAACCAATTTCTGTATCAGAATTGATTAGCAACAGGCGGTCATGCTTGGCTAAATAGCTTAGAGCGTTAAGAAATTATGAAGAAAAATTATGACAGTGAGTTTAAGGAGATTGTATATAAAGAAGGATATACCTTGATGACACCTTACAAAACAGATTTAAGTAAGGTGATACTAAGTTGTCCCAAACGTCATAAGTATTTGGTAGTCCCTAAGTGTTTCAAAAATGGGGATAGGTGTCCTTTTTGCTCAATTAAATCAATAGGTTGCTTGTCTAAAATTAATTTTGAAATAGAGATTGTTAAAAGTGGGTATAAGCTACTTACACCGTATGTAAGGAATGCTATCTACGTTGGTGTTGAGTGTTATCTTGGTCATTATCGCCAAGTTACGCCAGATAAGTTTAAGCATGATAAACGCTGTCCTGAGTGTGACCGTCTTAAGAAGAAAGCTTAGAAACATATTAGAGGCAGCGCATTAAGGTCGTAAGTTTTATCCGAATCTACATTTATTGTTTTTTGTAAATACCGGATGATACTTATCTTTAATAGCGGTGGATTCAAATATTTTTGGAGTTTTATATATGAACCTTTATTGTTTTTTTGTGTGTAACTAGATTGTGGGTTTGTTATCACGCTGGCAAAGCCAAAAGAGAGTTTGATCTGACTAAGGCTTTAAGAAGATCCATATGTTAACGCCTGGAGTTCAAAGAATGTTTTTTTTAAGCTTGATGCTGCTTTCAGTGTTAGTGATTGTTTTTGATAAGGTTATTGTTTCGTTGATAATGAATTTATACAGCTCTACTGTTGTTACTTTTGCATGTTTTCACTTCAAGCCTGTAGAGGTGATGGCTGTCATCGCAATCATTTTTTGTCTTGGTTGTTACTGGTTTGAGTTTGTTTAAGCGCCTAGCGAAAATGAAAGATGAGGGGAGCAAGTGCACCTCACAAATAGGATTATTTTGATCAGCGACTATTGATCATTCACAAGGCTATCGTCTGTAAGTAAATCACCTTGATTATTTAGATAATGACCTAGGAGGGTTAATGATGAAAGTTTCAATTTTAAGTGTTCTTCTATTAAGTGCTTTAGCCGGATCGGTTCAAGCGAGCCACTATGAGTTTTATTCAAAGCCAAGGCAGTGTTATGGATGGGCAGCCGTCAGTGGTGAGCGTATTAATGTGAATCTTACTACCGACATTATCAATAAAGGGTTATCTAAAAATGACTTGATAGGCACTGCTCTGAAATTTAGGGGGTTAGATACAGGTAAAAAAATTAAGATCGGCTTAATGTGCATTAAAAAATATCAGCGCTAGCCTTTTTGATAGCACCATAAGCCCTAAATCTCACAGCTAGGAGCGATAGCTAGCGGGTTAGAAAAAAGTTGTGTGAATTCTGCTTAGTATTATAAGTATGGTAAGACTAGTACAAACGTTTCGTCAGCATAAATCCTTAGCATAAGATGGCTCAATGTAATTATGTCAAATGAGAGGCTGGTATCATTCTCATTTTAAATACATATCATCTAAACTTATTTTTTTATGCAGCAACCATAAATGAGATAGCTTTAGGTTCAAGCTTAGTCTCATTTGTTTATTGCTTTCTTAAAGGTATGAGTATGTTTCTGATGAAACATCAGATACTTCAAAGCGTTGCTTTGGTCTATAGCATTTAGCAATCACCCAGAAATATTTCTTATTAATCAATTTCTTATTGCTTTCTAGCTTTTCGGATGTGATATTTCGTTTAAGCTGGCATCTAAGCTTCATGATCTAGTTTAAAGGTTGAAGCTTTGAGTTCCTTCTGTAAACTTATCTATGATGATTTTGATAGGATATCAAAATTGATAGTTTTTTGTGCTTCGGTTATCTTTCTTTAATCAGACTTCTATTACAGGTTATAAGGAAACCCATGTATGAATGAGAAAGATAGGAGGGAATATATGAAGGGGTTAAATAAGCTTCCAAAGCACATTAAAGAGATAACTGATAAGTTATCTATTGAAGATGTTGAAGCCTTGCATATCTATACTATTGCGAGAAGGCAACAGCATCTACTTGAAACGCAGCAAGAATTTCAAAACGAACACGACTTATTCTTGTCTAGACTTGCTGAATGTGGGATGTGCCTTGATGGTGCTAATGTTATTTTTTTAGATGATAAGAAAGAAATAAATTTAGAAAGAGATTCAGATAAAAGTTCAGGTAAGGATTATTCTAAACCTTCGCAAAAACGTCTTGAGAACGCTATCAAACATCCATCTAATAGATATGCTGTGCAATGGCTGCTTTCTAACCATCAACGCTATAAGTTGGGTGGTAAGCAAACTGGTAGGGCTGACTATGAAAAGGAGCTAAAAAACTTACAGGCTAATGATAGTAACTGTGAGATTAAAGAGGTTAGTCCAGCAAATTATCGGTGTATGTTAGCCGTCATTAAAAAACCTTCTGATCCCATCGAAAAACTATGTACGCTTTACAATGCTGGTTCGCCTGCAGCTATTTGGGCGGTCCCCACCATTATTCAACAATTAGAATCCTAGGCAAAGCTTACAAGCTCAATGAGCTTGAAAACGAATGATTTTTTATTCTTATGCTACAGCGTTCAATAATTTGATTTACTCTATCTCTTTAACGCTTGTGCTTTCTGGAGCAAGTTTTTCCTCACAGATTGTTGCCG
Source organism: Neptuniibacter victor (assembly GCA_027943745.1). Classification (GTDB taxonomy): domain Bacteria; phylum Pseudomonadota; class Gammaproteobacteria; order Pseudomonadales; family Balneatricaceae; genus Neptuniibacter; species Neptuniibacter victor. The sequence continues at coordinate 1,930,059 of AP025763.1, forward strand.
GCTATGAAAAATTATATATTTATTTGTTTTCGTCATCAGATACTTTGCAAAGTATCCAATCTAGCGCCCAGGTTGGTAAGAGTCGTCGAAGTACGGCAAAGAGCCATGTTGGGAAAGTGACGTAGTAGCGCGCTTTGGGTTTCGGTGATTCAAGTGCATGTTTTAATGCTTTATAAACGGCTTCTGGTCCTAACGTGAAGGGATCTTTTTTACGTGAATCTTCAGTTTTAGATAATCTTTTCTCGACAGACCTATACACCGCTTGGTGTGCACCAGAATGGCTATCTATATTGCGTTGGAAAGCTTTATAGGCGTTCTTTCTAAAATCGCTCTCAATGGGGCCCGGTTCAATCAAGCTAATCGAAATGTTTGTTCCGCTTAGTTCTTGCCTTAGTGTGTCGGTTAATCCTTCTAGGGCGAACTTAGAGGCATTGTATGCTCCTCGATACTTCATGGTGATCAGCCCTAAAACAGAACTATTTTGGATAATCCTCCCGTGGCCCTGTTCACGCATTATACGAAGCACTTTACAGGTGAGTTCGTGTGTTCCAAATAGGTTGGTTTCGAACTGCATTCTAAGTGTGTCTCGGCTCAAATCTTCAACAGCGCCAGGCTGGCCGTAGGCGCCATTATTGAATAGGGCATCAATCCTGCCGTTAGATCGTGCTAATACCCAGTTGAGTGCTTGATCGATGGATTCTTCGTTATTTAAGTCGAGGGGCGTTGATAACAGCCCTTCAGCATTGAGTTTATCAACGTCCTCTTGTCTGCGTGCGGTGGCGAAAACGAGATAGCCTTCTTCTTTTAGTGCGTGAGCGCAGTGATAACCTATCCCTGTAGAGCAACCGGTGATAAGGATTGAGGTCATATAGAAGCTCCTATGGAACAGAAGTTGGATGTTGTTCGACGCAAATTCAAATCATGATTAGGACTCTAACATATTGATATTTTAGAGTTTAGTGTCTGTGTGTGAGAATTCGGCAAATTACTTGTTTATCACATTCAAACGAAATGAGGTGTTTTTTCGTTCCAAAGTACCATATCTGATATGTCTACTCCTTCCTATTATGTTTCTGGTATACACCTTTCAATAACAAAAACAGAGGATAAGCATTATGTGGACTAAGCCAGCTTACACTGATCTGCGTATCGGTTTTGAAGTAACAATGTACTTCGCGAACCGTTAATAGGTCACTCTATTTACGATTCTATGATTACCCCGGCCTTTGTCGGGGTAATTTATCTAGGACGGACCCAATCGCATTCGCGACTTCTACATAATTCTATTCATATAAATCCTGTCTCGCTTTAGCGCAACAAATGACAGGAAAACGACGGTCATAAAGAAGAATAACAATGAAAGTACAAGTATTAGGTTCAGCCGCTGGCGGCGGTTTTCCTCAGTGGAACTGTAACTGCCGTAATTGTGCTGGCGTTCGCGCCGGTACGATCAATGCTAAGACACGTACCCAGTCATCCATCACGGTGAGTGTTGATGGTGAAAATTGGATTTTATTTAATACATCCCCAGATATTCGTGAGCAACTTGCTAACTTTGCACCGATGCAGCCCAATCGCTCTATACGCGATACAGGGATCGCCGCCATCGTTTATATGGATAGCCAGATCGATCACACGACGGGTTTGTTAATGCTTCGTGAAGGGTGTCCTCATAATATTTGGTGTACTGAAATGGTTGAACAGGATCTGACAACCGGCTTTCCTGTTTTTAATATGCTGAAACATTGGAATGGCGGTAATCATGTTAACCGTATTCCAATTAACGATAATGGCGCTGAAAATAGCTTTACTATTCCTCAAGTGCCGGAACTTAAGTTGACCGCTATTCCTCTTTTGAGTAGTGCGCCTCCTTACTCTCCACATCGTGATGATCCTCATCCTGGTGATAATATCGGTATCCAAATCGAAGATACCCGGACAGGGAAAAAATTGTTCTATGCGCCTGGCTTAGGTCAGATCGAACCTCATTTACGCGCCTATATGGAATCTGCTGATGTGTTGCTAGTTGATGGCACCATTTGGCAGGAAGATGAACTTATCACTACGGGTGTGGGCGATAAGTTAGGCGTAGCGATGGGGCATCTACCACAGTCAGGTCAGGGTGGCATGATCGAGTACTTAGATACGCTGGAAAAACCGCGCAAAGTACTTATCCATATCAATAATACCAACCCTATTCTGGATGAAGATTCTGCAGAGCATGCAGAGGTCTTAGCTCATGATATTGAAATATCCTTCGACGGCATGTCGATTGAGCTGTAATCCTGCCAGTATTGCGTAGAGGTCAAATAGCTATGACGAGTAAAGCGAACGATAAGTTACCGATGAGCCGTGACGAATTTGAGAAAGCATTGCGCGCTAAGGGTGATTTTTATCATACTCAACACCCATACCATATAGCGATGTATGACGGTAAATGTACCCCAGAGCAGATACGAGGCTGGGTTGCTAATCGTTTCTATTATCAGATAAGCATTCCGGTGAAAGATGCCGCTATTATGGCGAACTGCCCTGATCGTGATGTGCGCCGTCACTGGGTACAGCGTGTATTAGATCATGATGGCTACGACGGTGCTGAAGGCGGCATTGAAGCTTGGCTACGCTTGGGAGAGGCCGTAGGACTGACGCGTGAAGAGATCTTGTCGGGTGAACATGTACTTCCTGGCGTACGCTTTGCCGTTGATGCTTATATCAACTTTGCCCGTCGTGCGACTTGGCAGGAAGCAGCGAGTTCGTCATTAACCGAGATGTTTGCTCCAACTATTCATCAAAACCGTCTTGATGTATGGCCAACGCATTATCCGTGGATTAAAGAGGAGGGGTATCAGTATTTTAGAAACCGACTCTCTGAAGCGAGACGTGATGTAGTGCACGGTTTAGATATTACGTTGGATCACTATACCACGCGTAAACAGCAGGATCGTATGCTTGAAATTCTTCAGTTCAAGCTTGATGTGCTCTGGAGTATGCTCGACTCAATGACGATGGCATATGAGTTGAATCGCCCACCATATCATACGGTAACGGATCAGAAGGTCTATCATAAGGGGCTTTTCAATGAATGATAGCCCACAAGGGTCGGTTGAGATCACATTGGCTACCGTACCGTCATTAAACAAGATGTTCCGCTTTCAATGGGAGAAGGCGCAAGACTGCTATGTCTTGCTCTATCCTGAGGGGATGATCCAGTTAAATGGTCCAGCAGGTGAGATTTTATCACTGGTCAATGGCGTGAGAACTGTTTCTTGCATCATCGAAGCGATAGAAGCAAAGTTCCCAGATGCGGGATCACTTTCTGCTGATATATTTGAGTTTTTAAACGATGCATCGGCTCAGGGCTGGCTTAAATAGCACGCGTTAAACGCATTAGTACTTTCTAATGCTCTATCGATAAGCCTGCTGATTTTTAAAATTAGCAGGCTTTTTTATTTGGTGAACTGATATATCTGTGTGTTTAAACGATACTTCAGTAGTAGTTCATTGCGACTATTTTAGCCTGCCCAAAATGGCCTTCCAGAGTGATGATAGGTTAATTTCATAATAATAATTGCAGATGTATAAGCCATGAGTAACTCTCCTTGTAACGGTTCTCCCTCTAGACCTAATCTAGGTCAGCCTAATGAAAAATCTCACGGTCAGCCGCTTTGGCTTCTTGCGGAATTGACCTATAAATGCCCTTTACAGTGCCCTTATTGTTCAAATCCTCTAGATTTTAGTGATTTCGGTGGTGAGTTAAGTACTCAGCAGTGGCTGGATGTTTTTCAGCAGGGGAGAGACTTAGGCGCGGTTCAATTAGGATTTTCCGGTGGAGAGCCTTTGGTACGCCAGGATTTGATAGAGTTGATTGGAGGTGCCCATGAAATGGGTTACTACACCAATCTAATAACCTCAGGTGTTGGCCTTAACGAGCGTAAAATGGCTGAATTCCACAATGCCGGTCTTGATCATATTCAGGTTAGTTTTCAGGCCAGTGATGAATCTGTGAACAATATGCTGTCAGGCTCGAAGAAAGCGTTTAATCAGAAACTTAAAATGGCGCGTGAGGTGAAGGCCCAAGGTTATCCTATGGTGCTGAACTTTGTGACCCATAGGCACAATATCGATCGGATAGATCGTATTATCGAACTATGTGTTGAACTGGAAGCTGATTACGTAGAGTTGGCGACCTGCCAATATTACGGTTGGGCCTTTGAGAATGTCGAACAATTACTGCCTACCCGATCTCAGCTAGAGAGAGCTGAAAGAATAACCAATGAATATCGTGAAAAACTGGCGGCGGCGGGCAATCCGATCAAGCTTATTTTTGTTACCCCCGATTATTATGAAGAGCGCCCAAAAGGTTGCATGAATGGTTGGGGGCAGGTTTTTCTGACGGTAACCCCTGATGGTAAAGCGTTGCCGTGCCACAGCGCCCGAATGTTACCTATTGAATTTCCAAATGTGGCCGAGATGACTCTGCAAGATATCTGGGATAATAGCCCTGGATTTAATCACTTCCGTGGAGATTCGTGGATGAAAGAGCCTTGCCGTAGTTGCGACGAAAAAGAGAAGGACTTTGGCGGTTGTCACTGCCAGGCTTATATGCTGACCGGCGATATGTATAATGCCGATCCTGTTTGTAGTAAGTCAGAACATCACGATTTAATTGTCAATGCCCGCAATGCAGCTGAAACGGTAGTCGATGATCCTTCTCAATTCACGTTCCGAAATGAGAGGAACTCAAAGGTCTTTGCGAAGGGTTAACCGTTTAGTTATGGTCGATACACGTCCTGGTCTATGGCGATCTTCACTCGATGAGCAGAAGGCTGTAGGCCAATCCATTGAATATGCACAGTTATCTTGCTCGGCAGTAGGTGATCCGTACTGGGTTGAACTGCGTCCGCTGGAAGCATCTAGGTCCGTTATATGTCGATTAGTGTCCGGTAAACTAGAGACGGTCACGCCACCACAATTCAGTGTTCGTAGCAAAGTACACGAGTACGGTGGTCAAAGTTGGTGTCACCTTGATAATGCTATCGCTTTTGTTAATGAGTTTGATCAGCAGCTTTACCTGCAGTCGTTTGAGGTTGGGGCTGAGCCGAAACCGTTAACGAGCAATATCACCTCTAGGTATATTGAGCCTATCTGGGATCGTAGGCTAAATCGTCTGATTGTCATTGAAGAGCAGCATCTAGTCGATGGCGTGCAAAACAGATTGATTAGTATCTGCCTTTCAAATGGCATTGCCGAAGAGATACATTCCGGTTATGACTTTTATAGCTATCCAACGATTAATCCCATAGGGGGAGAGATCGCTTTCATCGCTTGGAATCACCCCTTTCAGCCTTGGGTATCTACCGAACTCATCCTTATAACTGAGCTAGGCATATCGGTTATCGCGGGTGATGATTTTCAACAGGCATTATCCCAGCCTCTATTTACCCCAAAAGGGGAGTTGCTGGTTGTCAGTGATAGACGTAATTGGTGGAATATATATCGATACGACCCCTTAGCCTGTGAACTGCGTCCTTTTAAAGAGGCGGCAAGCGATATGATTTCGGCCCCTTGGCAATCTGGGTTGCGTCACTATGATTATGGTTCTGGATTAGCTTATACGCTGATTAAGCACCGAGGCTCTGAAATCTTCAATCAAGGATGTGCGGTAGATGATGACAATATTGCGAATGTACGCTCATTATCCACTGTTGGAGAAAACCTTTACTGCTTAGTATCGTTTGCTGATCGTTTAGATGCCGTTGTTAAAATTGATGAAAAGGGTCAGCTTGAGGTTATTACAGGCGGTGCAAAACCACTGCTTGAATTAGACTGCTCTGTAGCGCAACCGATGGTGTTTAATGCAAAAGGGCGTAAAAGCTACGGTTATCTCTATCTCGCGGCTAATGCTGACTACACAGAGGTTGATCAATCAGCATCGCCACTTGTCGTTTTCTTGCATGGCGGGCCAACCGCTGCAACCTACCCAATTTTGAACCTGAAAATACAGTATTGGACCCAGCGAGGCTTCTCTGTTCTCGATCTTAATTATGGTGGGAGCAGTAATTATGGGCGCGAATATCGTTTAGCACTTAAACATGCTTGGGGCGATCTAGAGATTAATGATATTAACATCGCTGTTAGCTACTTGATTGAACATGGGTTATGCGATCCGAGCGCTATCTTTATTCGTGGTAATAGTTCTGGAGGCTACAGTGCTTTAAATGCATTGTCGCAATTGGATTGTTTTGCGGGCGGGGCAAGCTTGTATGGGGTAACTGACCCACTCGTGTTGAATAGATGCACCCATAAATTTGAATCACACTATTTAGAATGGCTGATAGGTGATCCAGAGGTGGATCTAGATCAGTACATGCGGCTGTCGCCAATACATAACATTACCGAAATATCAGCCCCTGTGATCTTTTTCCAAGGTGAGAAGGATAAGGTAGTTCTACCGTCTCAAACTAGGGCCATGGAAAAGGCGCTTAAGTGTCGTGATGTGAATGTCGAAGCTCACTATTTTGATGATGAGGCGCATGGGTTTAGAAAGCTTAAAAATGTGATTCAAGTATTACGTGCTGAATTAGCGTTTTATCAGGGCCTTCTTCCTAACGCTTAAGCGGTGATATTTTGTTCTTATCCATTTCGAATATTTCACATCGAAAGTACTCAAGCTTGGCGGCTCGGATTTATCTTAGGCAGTAGATAGGATCTCTTACGTCTCGCAACTAAAGTATTACGAAAAATCGTTCTGTTGCAGAGCAGCAAGCCCTAGTGAAAGGCGACATAATAGCTTTATTAAGAGCTTATCAAGTTCTTTGCATCCACTCTCTGGTTTTTGAGTTTTTCTATCTAAGAGCTCTAACCGTCGTACTTCGCCTGCTTTCTCAGCAGGCTTTTTTTTGCCTGAGAATTGCAAGAAGCAACCGAAATACTTAATGCACTAATCACGTTAAGTTATAAATCGATTTTTTCTGATGGGTTGCTGATCGAGCGCTTAAATATCAGAGGGCGTTGCATTGAGGGTTAAATAATAGAAGGTTAAATAAAAGAAGGCCGCGGCTCTGGAGAAGGGGGGACAGAGCGGCGGCCAAGATGCTATTTTTAAGCGGTGTTTACCAGCTTAGAGCAGCACCAATTGCAAACTGATCGATGCTCTGGCCTGCATTGTTTTCAGTCGTATCGTATTCAGCAATTAGTTTAAGGTTGCTGTTGATATCATAGAAGTAAGCGACAGAAGTCATATCAGTTTTAGAACCGCCATTGTCGGTTTCGCCGTAAGAGATTACACCGCGATGACCGTTGGCACCGTATGATGCCTGAAGAAGGTAGCCATCAGTATCAATATTTGTGCCTGTTGTCGTGTTTGCTAACGCTGCGCTTAAGCCTTCTTGGTCAAATCCAGAAGCCGTAAATTGGAAACCACCAGTCGCAATGCGCGCACCGTAAGCAATACCTTCTGCGTCTACGCCATTTGCGTTTTCACCTGATGCTGCACCAACCCATGCGTTGAATTTTCCGCCATCGAAATCGGTAGCGTATGTTAATTCACCTTCTAGGCGAGCAGAGTGGTTACCAGCAGTCGTAGTAGCGCCACTATCTGGATCCATCACACCAACAGCTACTTGGAAACCGTTGTTTACAGGGCTGCGGTAGGTGATCTGTGCTACAGGTGTAGCGTATGGGTAGCCTACAGAGATATTACCGAATGTTACGCCGCCAGTATTTGCTTGTGGTAGACCTGTACCTAGAAGTAACTCATCAGAAAAGATGTTTGTGCGTGCGTACAAACCAAAATCTTTACCAAATAAAACCTGACCGAAATCACCATCTACAGTACCGTAGAACTGACGAACATCGATAGCAGTGTCTGTAGCGTTCGCACCAGCGTTTTGTGAGTTATCGTTGATCGTTACCCAGAAAGAAGAACGGCCGCCAAGTTTTAGATCATCAACCTGTTTACTAACGTTGAAACCGATCCAGTTTGGCAAGAAACCCATGCGAACACGGTTTTGTTTCTCGTTGTTAACTTCATCGTCAGTCTGAACGTAGAAAGCGTTAAAGTGACCATCAGCAGAGAAAGTCGTGCCATCTTGGTTGTACAGTTCAATTGCAGCGCTTGCTTGTGCGCTGATACCCATTGCAACTGCTACTGCTAACAGTTTCGCTTTATTATTCTTCATGTCGCCCCCGGAATACGGATTTATTTTTTGTTAAACGTTGCAGCAATTATCGTTAGCTATGAATTTAAACAATATCGGGCAATAGGTTTGAAAGGGTTGAACCTTGGTTTACGTGTACTAATAGGAAATATGTTTCAGCTCAAAAGTTGACCAGGGCTTACACGAAAAGGCGGGGGGAAGGACTAGTACTGTTGGGTCCTATTATTACGCATCTGCAGTATATGAGTATTTATTCACTATATAGTGGTTATATTACTTGATGATGACCAATTGTTAGGAACACTGCACGGCTTAAGGTAAACTCAGAGTTTAGAATGGTAATGTGGTGATCCTACAATCCGTTGTAAAGGCGGCCATCTTTAGGCGCTAAATAATAATAATTATTGCTCACTTATGAGTGACTGGCAGTTGGTACACTAATGAATAACGATATATCTAATTTGCGTAAATTTGTCTCGCCTGAAATCATTTTTGGGGTTGGTGCGCGAAAATCTGTTGCTAACTATGCGCGTACGTTTGGTGCTCGCAAAGTGCTTGTTGTTTCAGATCCTGGTGTTGTTGCTGCCGGTTGGTTAGAAGATATCTCTGTTCTATTGTCGGAAGAAGATATCGAGCACGTTACATTTACAGAAGTATCCCCGAACCCTCGTGCCGAAGAGGTTATGAAAGGGGCTCAAGTGTACCAAGAGCACAATTGTAATGTGATTGTGGCCATTGGTGGTGGCAGTCCTATGGATTGTGCCAAAGGCATTGGCATTGTTTGTGCGAATGGTAAGCATATTCTTGATTATGAAGGCATCGATACGATTCACCTTCCTATCCCGCCGCTGATTTTTATTCCGACGACAGCAGGTACATCTGCAGATGTCTCGCAGTTTGCTATCATTTCTGACCCAGTAGAAAAGATAAAGATATCGATTGTTAGTAAAGCAGTTGTGCCAGATGTGGCGCTTATAGATCCAGAAACGACCATGACAATGGATCCTTTTCTCAGTGCGTGTACAGGCATTGATGCGTTGGTTCATGCGATAGAGGCTTTTGTGTCTACTGGAGCGGGTCCGCTTACGGATATGCATGCCTTGGATGCTATGCGCCTGATAAATGAAAATATCGTCACGCTGGTGCAAAACCCGAGCGACATCAAAGTAAGAGAGCAGATTATGCTTGGCTCGATGAAAGCGGGTTTAGCGTTTTCTAATGCGATTCTTGGTGCAGTACACGCGATGTCTCACAGCTTAGGGGGTTATTTAGATCTTCCTCACGGTCTTTGTAATGCAATGCTTCTTGAGCACGTCATTGATTTTAATTACAAAGAGGCTAATGATCGTTTTAAAGTTGTGGCTGAAACAATGGGGATCGATACGCGCGGTCTTAATACTGTTCAAATCCAGAAATCGTTAATGACTAGAGTCATCGCATTAAAGCAAGATGTTGGCTTAACCCAAAAGCTTGCAGAAAGTGGCGTTCATATGACCGATATCCCTGTGCTGTCAGATCATGCAATGCTTGATCCTTGCATCTTAACCAATCCTCGTAAATCCAATAAACGTGATGTAGCTGCAGTCTATGAAGAAGCACTCTAACGAAACAGACCAGACAGTTACTAGTTTAATTGGCTTAGGTAATCATTCAGCTAGAAAGAGCTACTATCCGGAGCTTGCGAGTAAATTAGATGAGCTTGAGCAAGAAAAGAACCGCTATAAGTGGTTATTTGAAAACGCTCAACATGGCATATTCCAAGCATCTCTTGATGCTGGGGTTACTACCGCTAATCCGGCTATTGTAAAAATATGTGGTTACGATTCATCTACAGCATTCTGCGATGCGATAACCAATCTAGAGTCACTCCTCTTTTGCTGCGCAGATGCGTATGCTGATTTTCGATACAGTCTCGTTCAATACGGTAAAGTTTTTGGCTTTGAGACACTGTTTATTCGACAAGACGGACAATGTGTGCATGTTTCAATCAATGCGCTCTTAAAAAAGAATCAAGGTGAGCACCCGACCATAGAAGCCTTTGTTCAAGATATTACTGAACGTAAGAAAACTCAGGACAAGCTAAAGCAGCTGAATGAAGAGCTAGAAGAGAGAGTCGCCAGTAGGACACAAGAGCTAGTATCACTTAATGATAAGCTTTGGCAGGAGATATCGGATCGCGAGAAGATCCAAAAAGAGTTAAAGGTTGCTAAAGAGGTAGCGGAAGAAGCTAACAAGAGTAAAGATAAATACTTGGCAGCTGCGAGTCACGACTTGTTACAACCAATGAATGCTGCGCGGCTTTTAATTGCAGCACTTCGTGAACGCTCCCTACATGAGCAGGATTCCCATTTGGTTGAGAGGGTGCATCTAGCATTAGAGAATGCAGAGGACCTACTTACTGACCTTCTCGATATTTCAAAACTTGATCAAAATGCGGTAGACCCCGACATAAGCCATTTTAGATTGAATCAGCTTTTAAAATCGATGGTTGGGGAGTTCCAGCCGGTAGCGGAAGATAAAAATATTCAGCTATCGCTTCGTCACAGCTCTGTAGTAGTTAAATCAGATTCACGTTTACTGCTTCGAATTATTCGTAACTTTATTAGTAACGCTATTCGTTATACGCAAGAGGGGCGAGTGCTTGTTGGTTGTCGGAGAAAGCCGGGTTACATCAGCATACAGGTATGGGATACAGGTACAGGAATTCCCAGCGATAAGCAGCAGGATATATTCAAAGAGTTTCAGCAGTTAGATTGCCATAGTAAAGAGCGGCAAGGTGTTGGGCTTGGGCTCGCTATTGTTGATAGAATTGCCAAGATGCTCAACCATCCGCTTACGGTGCAATCTATTGAAGGGAAAGGATCGGTATTTTCTGTCGATGTTCCGATTGTTGATGATTCTCACGTGGCTGATAAGAGTCAAACCCCTTTCCATGCCCCGCAACTTGATCAGTTACAGGGCCTTGCGGTCCTTGTCATTGATAACGAAGAAAATATATTAGTTAGTATGGATGCGCTTCTTGGCCAATGGGGGTGCCGTGTTATTACTGCGGCTAGTCAGGATGAGGCTATAGCGCTTTGCGAGGACGAATCGTTTATTCCGGATGTTATTCTGGCCGATTATCATTTGGATAATGATCTGCTTGGAACCGATGCTATTTTTGGTATCAGATCGGCATTAGGGTGTGAAATACCTGCTGTAATGCTAACAGCTGATCGGAGTAGTGAATGTAGTCAGATGTTTAAGCAACTAGGTTTTCCCGTGATTAACAAACCGGTGAAGCCGAGTAAGCTACGGGCACTTCTCACGCATCTGTCATAATTATCCTTCATAGTCCTTAAGTGCTATGTTGGGATGCTTTAGTGGAATTTATCTTTTAATTCAGATGGTTATGAAAGGCATTTAACATGTAGTAAAAGGGGTCTCAAGTAGTATTTTGGTACTGCTTCTGAGGTCTTAGAATGAGGTAATTGTTGCCTTATTGAGGATCGGTATGTTGACTCATGCTCCTGCGTTTGTAAGTGCGGTATCTTATGATACTAACCCACACGGTGCTGCAGCTGACCTGCATAAGCAGTTTTCTAATATCGATATTCAGTCGATTATCTTCTTTTGTTCCGCCGAATATGACCTTTCTTCATTGGCTGTTGCAATAAACAAGTCATTTGCGGACAGGGATGTTGTTGGTTGTACAACCGCAGGGGAGATAACCCCACATGGCTACGGCCAGGGCTGTATTACTGCTATCGGTTTTAGCGCTAGCGCTTTTGCTATTGAAGCGGCTTCCATCGAATGCCTAGATGATTTTAGTTTAACGGATGCGCAAACATTGGTTGACCAACTAATTGCTGGTTGCCGAGCACACGAAATTGCACCGATTAAATCGAATACCTTTGCACTCACATTGTTAGATGGGCTTTCAATTCAAGAAGAGAACGTTCTCGTTACTTTAAACTCTGCTTTAGGCAGTATTCCGAATTTTGGCGGCTCAGCTGCTGATGATACTCATCTTGCTAAAACGCATGTTTTCTATAATGGCCAGTTCCATACCGATGCGGCTGTGGTCATGATGGTTAATACCGCTTTTGATTTTGAAGTATTCAGCACACACCATATGCGCAATAAACAGGAAAAGCTGGTGGTCACTGCTGCCGATGCCGATTCTAGGTGTGTCTATGAGCTTAATGCTGAGCCAGCTGCTGTTGTTTATGCCAGATCTATTGGTGTTTCAGTTGAAGAGTTAAACAATGAAATATTTGCGTTAAACCCTATCGCAGTAAAGCTGGGGGATGAGTTCTTTGTTCGCTCCATACAGCAGGTCAACCCTGATCTTAGCTTGAAGTTTTATTGTGCGGTTGAAAATGGCATTGTCTTAACCATCATGGAACCAGGCGATTTAGCCGTTAACTTGGCGAGAAAGTTGGATGAGATTGAAGAAAAGATAGGAATACCCCAGCTTATCATTGGTTGTGATTGTTTCTTAAGACGGTTGGAGTGTGAATTGCTTGGAACGTCAGATTCTGTTTCTGATGTTTTGCAGAAAAATAGGGTAATAGGTTTCAATACTTACGGCGAGCAGATGGCAGGAATGCATATAAATCAGACGTTCACTGCAGTAGCGATTGGGAGGCGACACAATGGATAGTAACGCCTTGCAAGATCGTATTGATCAGTTAGAAGAAGAAAACCGCAAGCTACGAAAAATTAACCATGTGCTGATCGAAAGGGTCGAAGCGGGTGGTTGTCAGGGCGCTAACCCTTATTCTGCTTTTGAGCATTCTGTCGTACTAGCCGAACAAGTACGTGAAAGAACAGAAGCGTTAAACAGAGTGTTGTCAGAGCTTAAAGAGAGTCACCAAGATCTCAAACTGGCAAATGATCAAGCGGCACTAGCGAATCAACGCTTAGTCGACGCCATTGAGAGCATATCTGATGCATTTGTGCTGTTTGATGATGAACGAAAGATTGTCCTTTTTAATAGTAAATTCTGCAATGTTTGGGAGTCTACCGGGCTTGATGTAAAAACAGGGACAACCATTCAAGATATTAGCCGTCTGGCGCGAATCAGTGGGCTGGTGGACGAAGAGTATCCAGCGACTAATAGTGGCAGTAAGGTTTACAAACTCAATGATGGGCGCTGGGTACAGATGTCCGAGCGACCGACACAGGATGGCGGGCTTGTTATCCTGTACACCGACATCACGGCGATTAAAGAGCGCGAAACAGCCAACCGTGAACACGCGCTTGCGCAAAAAACAAAGCTTCTGCAACGAACTGTAGACAACCTTTCACAAGGGGTTGTTTTAGTGACACCCGAAGGGCGGGTAGAACTATGGAATGATCGGTTTTTGGATCTGATGGATGTTGATGTGCAGCAGGTGGAGTCGTACCCGCCTTTTGCGGCGTTAATGCTCGATAATCATGCCATCTTACAGCATGCACTTACGGCAGCTCAGCAAGGCGAAGTGTTGGCGTCAGAGCAAAGAGGACGGTTAGGGCAGGTTATTGAAGTTCGCACCCATCCGATGCCTAAAGGCGGGTTTATTAATACTTATACGGATATTACCGAGCGACATAAATATGCTGAGTCACTTAGACAAAGCGAGCAGTGGATTCGTTTGATAACTGATAATGTTCCCGCACTGATTGCTTATCTCGATAAAGATCTTAAGTATCGATTTACTAACAAAGTTTATAACGAGTGGTTTGGTAAAACTGACGGTTATCTCAATGGTAAAACCACGTTCGAGGTTTATACCAAGGAGCAATTTAACAACTTATCCCCTTACGTCGATCGCGCCTTAGCGGGTGAAAATGTCACGTTTGAGATGTGGCAGACAAATGCTAGAGGTGAGCAACGTTACATGTTGAAGTCTTATGTCGCTAATATTGATAAAGATGGTCACCCCGATGGCTTTTTTGTCATGATTCGAGATATTACCGAGCGTCGACGTACGGCTGAAGCGCTAGAACTTTCACATCAGATGCTCGAAGAACGAGTAGAAGAGAGAACTTCAGCGCTGACCGCGCTAAATGAGCAATTGAGATCGGAAATTACAGAGCGAGCAGGTGTAGAGGCACGCTTACGTGAGGCAAAATTAGAAGCAGAGCAAGCAAACTTATCGAAAACAAAATTTCTCGCGGCCGTCAGCCATGATCTACTTCAGCCGTTGAATGCTGCACGCCTATTCTCTGGTGCCTTATCTGAACAGATAAAAGAACCGCGTAACTTTAACTTAGCCCAATCTGTCTCCAATTCTCTGGATGATGTCGAGTCGTTGCTCAGAACATTGGTCGATATCTCTAAGTTAGATGCAGGGGTCGTAAAAGCGGATGTGATTACTTTTAATCTTCAGGGACTTTTCGACACACTCTCTGCTGAGTTCTCACAGTTAGCAAATACCGAGGGACTCGCTTTTAGGTGCGTACCTAGTCAAACCGTAGTGAGGTCTGATTCTCAGCTGCTCGCACGTATTCTGAGGAACTTTTTGACTAATGCGATCCGGTACACCCAGCAAGGTAAATTATTACTGGGATGTCGCCATAAGGAGAATAGTCTTTGGATTGAGGTATGGGATACAGGGCAAGGCATTCCAAAAGAGAAGCTTGCAGAAGTTTTCCAAGAGTTTAAGCGCCTGCAAGAGGATCAACCAGGACAGGAGAAAGGTTTAGGATTAGGCTTAGCCATCGTTGATAAGATCTCTCGCGTATTGGGGCACAAGATTAGGGTTTCTTCCATTGAGGGCAAAGGCTCCGTGTTTGCCGTTGAAGTACCTAAAGCCGCACAGCTACTACCTGCAGCAATAGCTGGACCTAACATGCCGATGATCACTGAGCGTTTAACAGATGCTAATGTCTGGTTAATCGATAATGATATGGCGATCTGTGAAGCAATGGAGACATTGCTAACGGGGTGGGGGTGTAATGTAACAACTGCTCTATCGTTAAGTCATCTTAAGGAACAGGTGGACTTTACCACTGAACCCGTTGATATCTTAATTGCTGATTATCATCTCGATAATGGTGAGAATGGTGTAGATGCAGCGCAAGCGGTAACGGTGGAGGTAAAAGATAATCTACCTGTTTTAATGATAACTGCAAATTATAGTAAAGAGCTTAATCAGCAGATCCGCGATCTAGATTATATGTTGGTTAATAAACCGGTTAAGCCGCTTAAGCTAAAAACAACGTTGATCCATATGCTGGGCGCTTGATGAGCTGTTAGCCTGTATTAAAAAAGCCGCTGATGCGGCTTTTTTAATGGGTAAAAAACGTTAGTGGGTTTAATTAACGCTTTAGATATTCGTTAAAATCTATATTGCCTGCTGATAGCACCGCTTGAATGCGGTTGTGTACGCCAAGTTTGCGAAGGATAGCAGAGACATGTGCTTTTACTGTTGTTTCTGCGATATTCAGGTTGTAGGCAATTTGCTTATTAGACTCGCCTTTTGACATGCGCTCTAACACCAGTAGTTGCCTGCGTGTTAAAGAAGATAGAAGTTCAGGAGGGATCTGATTGTCGTCTTTGCGCTGCATCCTTCTATTATCTGGCTGACTCGCACGAATAATATCCGACGGCAGGTAAACGTTACCGGCAAGAATCTGTTTAAGCGCTTCTGTCATCTGTTCACGTGGTGATGACTTGGTGATAAAGCCAACTGCGCCATAGGTGATGGCTTGTAAGACAATCTGTTTATCTTCTTCAGCAGAAACGATAACGACGGGTACCGTGGGCAGGTCGTTTCTTAATGTGATTAAACCATTAAGACCGTTCATTCCTGGCATATTCAAATCAAGTAGAATTAAATCAAGCTCTTCTTCATTCTGTGCAATCTCCAAAGCACTGTCTAGATCTTCAGTTTCAAGGGTTTTGCAGCCTTCGAAGCTGTTCTCAATGACATTAATGATAGCTTCACGAAATAACGGGTGGTCATCTGCGATCAGGATCTTGTACACAATGTATCTCCAATATCGTTATATTTATTATAAACACCATCAAACGTGATGTTTTATCTCGTCCTGAGTTATTTGCTCGCACCCTGAGCAGATAGAACTGTTTTTACATTATAGTTTGGGTTTAAACGGCTCAGGTATAGCAACGACGGTTTCTAATTCGTTTTCTAACCATCCGTCAGAACCATTTCTGTACCAAAAAAGATTGCTATACCCCCACGAATTTGCGCGTTTCAATGCATTCCATGACATCCAGCAATCGGCTCTGCAGTAGATAACAATAGGGTAATGCTTATCACCCTTGGTTACTTTCTGTAGGTGAACACGGAAATATGATTCCCATTCCTGCTCTAATTCACCGCGGCCAACGTTTGGTATCCATACGCTTCCAGGTATATGTAATCTTGGTTCTTTCTGTATAAAAACTCTATTCCAAGGTAAAGGCTGTACATCCAACAACGCTATAGGCAGTTTACTGTCTAATAGCGCTAAAAGGGATTCCGTGCTCAGTGTTTTAGCATAGTCACTGTGTTGCGGTGTTGGACTACGATAACGAAGGAGCCGGTAACCCTCTATATTGAATAATTCAAAACTGTCTTCTTTATCTTGGTTTGCATTAGCTATCTGCCCAGCAGTTGCGAGCAGAAGTAATCCATATATAAGATATTCTCGAAGCACTAAAATGGCTTTTACCTTTTCATTCTTTCTGTGCCTCTATTACAACCTGCGAAAGTGTTGGTCAAAATTCTACCATCGAGCAAAAAAACAGGTACGAAAGTACTATTTTGACACACAGGTCAGCAGCTTATGTTGGTGCAGGGCTTTTATTACATAAAATTTTCGTTAGGCATAGGTATTTAATGCGCTCAATTCTTAATATCACGTTTGTACTTGCTCTCAGTTGTTTACATTCTTTTGTGTGGGCAGATGAATTACCTAAGCTCTCTGTAACCGCTATCGCATCGGGAACGGTGAATTGGGAGCTACAGCACATAAAAAATGAGCAGTTAGATAGAAAGAATGGCTATGAATTAATCATTCATCGAGTAGCTAGTTTGTCTGCCGCTCGTATCGCTATAACGTCTGGAAATACTCATGTTATTGTGTCTGATTGGTTGTGGGCATCCGATAGAAATAGCAAAGGTTCTGAATTTAGGTTTTTGCCTTTTTCTAAGCAAATTGGCGCGATTATGCTAGCAAAAGACAGCAAGATAGAGACTTTTTCTGAATTGGCGGGGAAGAGAATTGGGGTCGCGGGTGGTCCATCTAATAAGGGATGGGTGTTGCTACAAGCGGCCGCAAAGAAAGAAGGGATAGACCTACAAAAGCAAGCGCAAGTACAGTTTGCAGCACCGCCTTTACTGAGCCAAGCGTTGAAAAGTAAAAGGCTCGATATTCTAGTTACTTTTTGGCATTACGGTGCACGCTTAGAAGCCGAAGGGTTTAAAAAAATGGCTAGTTTAGATGGGGTTATGAAAACACTGGGTTTAGCAAGCCAGATCCCGATGCTTGGGTATTTGTTTGACAACAAATTTCTGAAATCTTCTCCTGAGTTAATCTCGCAGTTTAACCGCTCGGTCACTCAGGCTAAGTTTCAACTTGCTTATGATGATCAATACTGGGATTCACTCCGCCCTTTAATGCGTGCTGAAAATGACGCTATCTACCAGTCATTAATTCTAGGCTATCGTAACGGCATTCCTGAACCGTTAAGTACTGAGCAAATAAAAGGCGCAAAAAACTTTTATGAATTAATTGATAAGCTGAAGCCATATCCGACTCATACGGTGTTGGATACAGATATGTTCTATCTGGAGCAGAAATGAGAGCTCAGCATTTCACTGATCAGGTAGTTGCGATTGTTCTCTTGTTAACCGCTTGGTGGGGCATCTCTTTCTTAGCAGATAATGCACTGATACCGAGCCCAGCAGTTGTGTTTAATGCGGTAGTGATCGAGTGGCAACAAGAAAGGTTATTGCCCAGCCTGAGCATTACCTTACAGCGCGTTATTATTAGTTTTCTGTTTGCAATGTTGATAGGTGGGATCATTGGTGTATTGATGGGGCAGTTTAAACTGTTAAATCGCTTGTTAGATCCCATTTTAATTATTCTACTTAATATTCCTGCGTTAGTTGTCATCATCCTTTTATATATATGGTTTGGCCTAGTTGAGGTGGCTGCTGTAGCGGCTGTGATTATAAACAAGCTACCAAATGTTGCGGTTACGCTACGCGAAGGCGGACGGATGTTCGACCATGAATTGAATGAAATGGCTAATATCTATCGTTTCAGTTTTTATAAGAAGGTGGTGCATCTGTGGTGGCCTCAGCTTTTCCCTTATGTGATGATCGCCACCCGAGGTGGATTAGCCCTGATATGGAAAATTGTTCTGGTTGTCGAGCTATTAGGGCGTTCGGATGGTGTTGGGTTTCAATTACACTTGGCTTTTCAGGTATTCGATGTAGCAACGATTCTGGCTTATAGCTTTGCGTTTATTGCGATTGTTCAATTAATTGAATGGTTCATCTTACAGCCTTTAGACAGTAAAGCTTCACGTTGGCAGAAGGGTAACGGTAATGTTTAATTTTAACAGTCAGGGATTAACATTAGCCGGTCAGGACATTCTTTCGCCTATTCAGTTGTCTTTTAATCCTGGTGAAACACACTGCCTATTAGGCCCGTCTGGATGTGGTAAATCATCGTTGTTAAACCAAGTCTCAGGTTTAATTGGGCGTGATGATTCGGCGCGTTGGGAGAGTGCCAAGCCGCAAATAGGTTATTTGTTTCAGCAGCCGAGGTTACTGCCATGGCGTACCGTTAGGCAGAATCTGTCACTGGTCGAGCCGGATCAAGCGTCCGTTATCTCAATGTTGGAACAAGTTAAGCTTCCCTCTATCGCAGATCATTACCCAAATGAGCTATCGCTTGGTATGGCTCGACGGGTTGCCTTGGCTCGTTGTTTATTGCTGAAGCCTGACATTATATTAATGGATGAACCTTTAACCTCTCTTGATCTACCGACAGCTAAAGAGATGAGAGTGCTGATTAAAAGGTTGGTTTGTGATCATCCACAACGTAGTATGCTCTATGTTACGCATGACCTAGACGAAGCCCTAGAATTGGGCGATGTTGTTTCAGTCCTTGGTGGAACACCATCTCATATCATCTATAGTGCTCCCACTGATGAAGTATCCCGCATTGAACTTGAGGCTCTGCTTCGGTATTAGGTTGTTTTTATAACCTATTGTTTTGTAAGTTAATTATGTCGATTAATATTTCTAGACCTTTTTATATATTGCCTGCAATTGTATTTGCTCAGCTGTTAGGTTCTTCAACTTGGTTTGCTGGTAATGCCATTTTACCGCTGTTGAAATTACAGTGGGGCTTACCTGATAGTTCAGTGGCAGAACTCACTAATTCAGTTCAGTTAGGCTTTATTGTCGGTGCTCTGCTGTTCGCATTTCTTGCATTAGCCGATCGAGTTTCTCCTAGAATTCTTTTCTTTATTTGTGCGCTGGGAAGTGCATTTTTCAATCTACAAATAGCTTTATGGGCTGATACGCTGACAGAGATCCTCTGCCTACGTTTTCTTGGTGGGGTCATGCTTGCTGGTGTTTATCCGATAGGAATGAAAATCGCGACAGGATGGTACCCAGAAGGACTGGGGCTAGCGCTTGGTTATCTAGTAGGCGCGTTAGCGCTAGGCACATCTTCGGGGCATCTATTTGCTTCCCTCGAATTTAGCGATTGGCAGCCGGTGATCTACCTGACGAGTGCGTGCGCTGTGTTGGGCGGTTTGCTGGTCCTATTATTTGTTCCTGATGGACCTGCACTGCATAAAGGTGGCGCTTTGAGGTTTAAGGACCTTTGGATAGCGATGAAGCATAAGCCTTTACAAGCGTCTGCAGGTGGTTATTTTGGCCATATGTGGGAACTTTATGCTGTGCTTGCTTTAGCGCCTTACTGGTTTATAGCCTGGCAGGGTTATCATGGTGTTGAATTAAATATACCTTTCTGGTCGTTTTATGTGATCGCTGTTGGAGGATTTGGCTGTATTACTGGGGGCTATATTTCTCTACAAGCGGGTAGCTGGCGCGTAGCGCGTTTTATGCTGACGTGTTCAGGTATCTGTTGTTTCCTTTCACCGTTAATAATGGAACTGCCATTTTGGGTTGCTTTAGTGTTCTGGACCGTCTGGGGGATTACTGTTGTTGCTGATTCGCCTCAGTTTTCAGCACTATCGGCTAAAACAGCACCAAAAGAGGTGGTAGGGAGTGCTTTAACGATGATCAATGCCATTGGTTTTACGATTACGATCATTGCAACCCAGATAACTGCAATGCTCTTAGAGGCCTACCCAGTAGAGTGGATTATGTTACTTCTGGCACCTGGACCTATTTTAGGATTGCTCAGTTTACGCAGACTTAAAAGGTTACAGCCAAACCTATAGTGTTGGCTGTAACGGGTGTATTACCAATTAAGTACTGTATCTATCTACCAGATTTTTTTGGATTAAATCCTGTGACTGCTAATAAAGAAAAGACCACTGTGGCTATCATTGTTATTAGCATCGCTTCTGTCTGTAATTCAGCATAAAGCGCATATCTGACAAGTTCAACGGCGTAGGTAAAGGGATTGACAGTACAGATCCAATACAGCCACTCGCTGGATTCCTGCATCTTCCACAATGGATAGAGCGCGGATGAGAGAAAAAACATAGGGAAAATAACGAAATTCATCACCCCAGCAAAGTTCTCAAGCTGCTTGATTTTAGTGGATAGAAGAAGCCCTAATGAGCTGAGGAGAAGCGCAACAAGTAGTAGGGCGGGTAAAACGGTCAAATAACCGATCAGAGGGGGTTCTACTTCCACCAGCAAAGCAATCAACAAAAAAGCATAGACCTGTGTTAACGAGATCAGTGCGGTAGCAACCATCTTGCATAGCAGTAAATAGGGTCTAGGCAGAGGGCTCATGAGCAGTACTCTCATACTCCCCATCTCTCTGTCATACACCATCGATAAGCTGCTTTGCATACCGTTAAACAGCAGGATCATGCAGCAGAGACCCGGTGCGATGTAGGTTTCATAAGTAATGTAAGTTTCATAAGGCTCAATAATCGCTATACCCAAAGCTGCACGAAACCCTGCTGCAAAGACGATTAACCAGAGTAACGGTCTGACCAATGCACTTAAAAAACGAGAGCGCTGCTGTATAAAACGCAGAAACTCACGTATTAGAATTCCTTTAAAACAGTACCAGCTAGCTGCTAAATTCATCGATTGACACCTAAATTGTCTTTTTCAGTCAAATGGTGGAAGGCATCAGTAAGGTTCTGGTAACCAGACTGCTCTACTAAGGCTGAAGCGAGGGCGTTAATTAAAACACTACCTTGATGGAGTAAGATTACGGGATCTGTTAATTCGATCTCTTCCATCAAATGAGTGGCCCATAAAACGGTTAAATTCTGTTCTGAGCATAGTTTACGTACATAAGTATTTAACGAACGGCGTGTTTGAGGGTCAAGACCTACAGTCGGTTCATCGAGCAGTAGGATGTCAGGCTCGTGAAGCAGTGCCCTGGCTATTTCAACGCGTCTTCTATGGCCACCGTTGAGAGAACGAATCTTTTCATTCGCTCTATCCATCATCTCCATGCGTGTCAGTTCGTGCTTGATCCTGGATTTTGCTGTACTTGTCGTTATTCCATGAAGTGAGGCGTGGTATAGAAGATTTTGCTGAACGGTTAAATCCAAGTCTAAAGTGCTCTGCTGAAAGACAACGCCTATTCGCTTCATGGCACTGGCTGGTTGTGACTTAATACTTTGTTGATCAATCTTTATATCACCATTTTGCAAAGCAATAAGCCGAGTTATTAAAGCAAATAGCGTAGATTTCCCGGCCCCATTAGGACCAAGAAGCGCATGGAACTGACCTTTTTCTAAGGTAAAGTTCACATCGTTAAGGGCTTGTTTCGGCCCATAGCTAAAACTGAGTGATGTTGCCGTTATTGTCATATTCAGCTCGCGAAAAAAGAGGCTTCATTTGAAGCCTCGATCTATCATTATGGTTTTACGATAACCCCCCAAGGGTATCGGCCAACTTTAATGCTTTTAATTGCTTTCATTTTGCTAATATCAATGACCGATACATCGCCACTAATACCGTTAGTGCTTAGCAGTAGGCTTTGGTCTTCGTTGAAATCCATGTGCCATACACGGCGACCAACAAGGATATAGTCTTCAACTTCATAGGTGTTCGCATTAACAACGGCGATATGGTTTGAAGGCCCTAAAGCGACAAAGGCATAACGTCCATCATCAGAAAGCTTTACACCGACAGGTTGAATTTTATCAGGGTGTACGCCCTTGATCTTAAAGCTGATCTTTTTGAATATCTTGCGATCATTAACATTGATGACAGAGACGGTTCCACCTATCTCTGAACTCGCCCACAAAATTTTACTATCCTTGCTGAACTCTACGTGTCTAGGGCGTTGATCTACTAGCGTGTTATCAATTAATTGATAGGTCGTGGTGTCTATCCAATGAACCATGTTGGTCGTTTCACTGGTATTAACGGCAATTTTGCCATCTGGGCTAACGGCCATGCCTTCAGGCTCTACACCAACATCAATTTGAGCGAGTACTTCACTGGTTTCGGTGTCTACGATGGTAACAAGCGCATCATCTTCGTTGGAGATGTAGAGATGTCGATCGTTAGGGTGAAGGGCAAACTGCTCAGGGTCTTCACCGGATGGAAGCTCCTTGATAATTAGCTTGGTTTTTAGATCCATCACCTGAACGGTATCAGAGTCGGAAGCGCAGATATAAAGCTTTGTATAATCTTTCGAGAAAAGAATCCCGCGCGGTCTCTCGCCAACATTTAGCGTGTCGGTTACCTTCATAGTGTCTAAGTCTATGATTGAGACGGTGTCATCTTTTTCATTCGAAACATAAGCAGTTTCAGCATGCAGTGTAGGCGCGGCTAATAAAATGCCTGCTGCAATAGGGGTTAAGATGTTCTTGATTTTCATGACTGCTCCAGAATTACTTGTTGATGTTGCTGCAATTGATTTCTTTTTGATCAAAGCCCAATGTGTCTAGCTCATTCTTCGGATGAAGAAAGCCCTCTTGCGGAGATTGCGATACTAGAGATCGAGGGTGAATTAAAGGGATTGGTTGCCTTAACTGACCATTCCATTCACGGTAACTAAGCTTGCGGCCTTTAAAACCGGCCAGTTCGAAAGCCTCTGATCGGATATAGCTTTTGACGGTTGTTGCATCGTTCTTATTTGTTCGAGTAACGGCTTCTGCGACGCTGCGGATAGCAGCCCAGGAAGCATAATCTTTACTATTCATCCATCTGTTAGATAGTTTTTCAAAGCGGCTTTGCAGTTGAGCAGCACCATGCTGTTCAACGACTCGGTGCCACGTAACTGGAGATAGTCCTTGAGTACCGACTACAGGACGAGGTAGCCAAGTGTTGTAAAGAACATATTCACCGAAATCACCGCGTTCATCGGCGACAAAAACAACGTCATAGTCCCGGTGTTGGGTGAAGAGGGGCATCTCTTTCTGAGCGGTACGTCTAAGATCGGTATCAAAGCTCCACTGTTTTTCTGCAATGATCTTCAAACCAAAGCGTTTTGCTGCTCGCTTAAACGCTGCACTGTAGGCTTTATCGTTTGGTTCAGATCCGGTGATCATCATTACTTTTTGTAGGCGCTTGGTTTTTAACCATTGTGCTAGGCCATCGTTTAGCATTGATCTACTAGGGATGGTGTGCAGCAAGTTGGGCAAGCAAGTCTTGGTTCTTAATTGGTCGGCGCTTGAGCCGGCATTAAAGAAAAGAGCATCTTTCGCCAGGGATTTAATAAGTAGTTGTAGCGTTTGTTCTGTGGTATTGACGACAAAAAAGCGAACACCTTGCGTATATTGCTCTTGAGCTTTCTCTAACAATTGTTCTGGTGAGCCACTCAAGAAACTATTGAGTTGATAATTATGTTTTAAGAAGCGACCCGTAGTATTGCTATCTTGTATGGCAAGCTCTGCGCCTTTTAAACCGGCATCTTTGGGCTCTGGTAGAATATTTGACAACACAGGGCCATTATCAATCTCTTGCTGGAGATAGCTGATCTCTACCTCTATGTTGGCGCTGGCGCTTGACGTTGCAGCCCATAAGAGAATTGCAGCCGTTAATTTCGTTCTTTTTGAATTAAATTGCATAAGTCATTTCGGATCACTTTTATTGTTTGACTCAGCATAGGTGGGAATTCGTGAACTCGGAATATGAAGAAAGTAGAAATCAATTAGTACCGAAGTAGCATTCTTTTACCCAGTACGACCTTTAGCATTAAGTGCATAAAAATTAATTCACCTGATTCTAGAGGTTCAATATGAGTTTTGTTAAAACATTTGCAGCGGGTGCAATAGCATCAATCATTGCTATAACTAGCGTAACGGCGGCCGCTGAAGGGGATCTGACGCGTCGTCCAACAAAACTACCGGATCTGGTTTTGGGCACTGAAGATAACCGTTACCAGCTATCACATAAGGATTATCAGTTAGAAACAGGCAAATCCTATAAACTAAAAATTGTTTCTAGTGGCCAAACAGAATATGCCTTCCAGTCTCCTGAATTCTTCTCCTCGATTTTCCTTCGTAAGGTTGAAGCAGGCGATATGGAGATCAAAGCGGTCAGCTTGACTGAGCTTGAATTTGAACAAGAGGGCGAAGCTGAAATTTATTTTGTACCTATTAAACCGGGTAGTTTCGAATTTTATGCTGAAGGCTTAGAAGCAAAAGGAATGGAAGGAACTTTTACAGTTAAGTAATTTTTTCGTGAGGGCGGTTGTAGCATAAATCCCTAAGCCGTCCTTACTTCTCTGCATATCTTGGTTTTATCTCTGTTAATGCTACGCTTTATGTAAACAATCCCTATCTACAGTGATAGGATTGCAAGGCGCTTACGCACATACGGAGAACGCATGAAAATTCTTATCACTGATGACCATTCTGTTGTACGACAAGGCTATGCTAGCGTTTTGCCGACGGTTATCCAGCCATGTGAGATCATCGAAGCTTCCAATGGTGAAGAGGCGAATGAGTTATACCTCAATGAGTCGCCAGATATCGTCATTATGGATATCAACCTACCGGGTATAAGTGGGATTGAGGCTGCTTCTCGTATTCTGCAGCATGATCCCGATGCAAAGATCCTTTTTTTCAGCATGTATGATGAAGCGCCGATCGTAAAACAAGCGCTTGATGCTGGAGCAATGGGTTACATCACAAAATCCGGTTCTCCTAAAACCCTTCTTGAGGCCGTCACTCGAATATCTAAAGGTGAGATTTTTATTGAGTACGATCTTGTTATGAAGCTTGCACTCAATAATCAAGAGGTTTCTGATGAGCGTTTACGTGAACTCACTCAGCGGGAATTTGAGGTGTTTGTGATGCTCGCTCGCGGACAAAGCAACCAGCTCATTTCAGAAACACTCGATCTTAATATTAAGACGGTTTCAAATTACGTCACAACCATTAAAAGTAAGTTGAACATCAGCTCTACTGCCGAACTTGTTCATCTTGCTATTGATGCTGGGGTTATTAAATTCGCCCATTAAATGCTTAACATGGGTCTGATCTAGTACCTAAGTTGTAGCTTGAATGCTGCTTTGGGGGAATACATTCACCCCCTAACTCCTTTGCATACTAATCTTTGGCGAAAGCTTCATTTCGCTATTTGTGTATAGGTATGTAAATGAAAGCGGTATTACGTTTAAATTTGGTGGTGGCATTCGTATTTTTATTGGTGTTATGCCTCACCTTATATGACATGTTTCAGCAGGCAACTAAAGACATTACTCGTGAGGTAACGGCGGGGATTAGCTTTACTCATCAGCTGCTCAGTGCCGCTGCTTCAGACGAAGCGCTTCTGCAAAACCTTCTGGATGGTGACACTCGTCATGTCCGTTTATCGATAGAAGATACAACCGAGCTACCAAGCGATGACGATGTGATCGTCCATGCCAGTGACGAGGTCCCTGAATGGTTTTTCCGTATGATCCCGGGCTTAGATCATCTAGAAGATAAGCAGTATTTTCGTTATCTCTCCGATGGAAGAACGTTACGTCTTCAAGCAGATACGTCAGACGAAGTTGAAGAGGTGTGGGAGTCGGTTCAAAATGTTTTGTTCCTGTTTGTTTTAAGCGCAATCATGTCAAACCTTGCGATCTATTTTGGTGTTCGTAAAGGGATAAAGCCTGTATCAGATTTTCTATTTGCTCTTAAAAATATTGAGAAGGGGCATTTTGGAGCCCGTCTTAATAAATATTCGATCAAAGAAATCAATGAGTTATCTGAACATTTTAATGCGATGGCGTACGCGCTTGAGCAATCTGAAAATGAAAACCAAAAACTCACTCATGAATTGATGCGACTCCAAGAGAAAGAGAGAGCGCATTTAGCGAGAGAGTTACATGATGATCTTGGCCAGTACCTAACTGGGATTAGGGCTCAAGCCTATCTTATTAAAGAAGCAGCGACTAACCCCAACTTAGTCGCCACGGTTGGAGAGCAGATCACTATCAACTGTGATGCTATGCATGTCAGCTTCCGACAGCTCATTCGTGAATTGCATCCCGTCATTTTGGAACAGCTTGGGTTATTAGAGGCGATGCGCTCTTTGATTGATGGTTGGAGTCTGTCACACGACATCAACGTGGATACGAAGCTACCAGCTGATGTTCCGCAGCTAAGCGATGAAACAAATACACATATCTACCGAATTCTTCAGGAGGCTTTGCATAATGTTGCACAACATGCGGAGGCATCAGATGTTGTTATTCAGTTAACAAGTGATGATGAAAAGTTGCAATTGGCTATTCAAGATAATGGTATTGGGATTAAGCCTGAAGGGAGTTTAGGGCTTGGGCTTCGTTCAATGCAGGAGAGAGCACGCTGTATGCATGGTGAATTGAGCTTAAAGAAATTAACAGATGGTGGAAGTGAAATTTTAATGATAATCCCCATTACTGAGGCAGAGGTGCTAGTGTGAAAATAATAATAGCGGATGATCATGCAGTCGTACGTCAGGGATATTCTAGCCTTTTAGCTACGATGCTGGCCCCTTGTGAAGTGCTAGAGGCTAGCAACGGAGATCAGGCATTCGGGCTATGCCAAACCGAAGATCCTGATATTGTCATCATGGATGTCAATATGCCGGGGATCAGTGGGGTAGAAGCAACGCGGCGTATATTGCAGCGTAATGCTGACATCAATATACTTTTCTTTAGTATGTATGATGAATCACCGGTTGTTGCACAGGCGATGGATGCCGGGGCTAAAGGCTATATAACAAAAAGCTGTACCCCGGAGATTTTGATTGATGCGGTTACAAAGGTCTCTTCTGGACACTTATACGTAGAGCATGAGTTAGCTATGCGCCTTGCGGTTTCACGCCCTGAACAAAAAGATCAGCGTTTGAAAGATATGACGCAACGAGAGTTTGAGATCTTTGTTATGTTGGCACAGGGAAGCAGTGTTCAAGAAATTTCAGAACAGCTATTTATCAGTAATAAAACCGTTTCAAACTACACATCAATTTTAAAAAGCAAATTGCAGATCAGCTCTACCGCTGAGCTGGTCCATTTAGCAATCGAAACCGGTGTCGTGAAAGTAGGGGTAGAAGTTAGCTAGACAGAATTGCCGGCATTTCTATGCTTTGGGATGGGTCATTGGTGTTGCCGGCATTTTTTATTTCAACCCGTCTTAGTTTTTTGACCAATCGAAGGGACAGTTTTTACAACCCTCCATATAGGTTGCCTGAAAGGTAGCATAGTGCTTTCTAACACCACTAAAATCGGCATTTTCTAAAGATGCTGCATTTAGTTTTGCTTCCTGTAGATTCGCATTCTTTAGGTTAGCTCCCTTTAAATTGGCTTTTGTCATCCAGGCAATCTCTAAATTAGCGGCCTGCATATTGGCATTTATGAATTGGGCAGCACTTAAGCGTGAGAACTGAAGGTTTGCCCCGGCAAGGTTGCTATTGTTGAAGTTTGCCCCTTGAGCAAATAAGGCCCAGCCATCAATCGACTCAAGGTTAGCCTTGCTGAGGTTTGCGCCACGCAATGTGGCATGGCGTAAGTCGGCTCTAGCTAGATTTGCTTCAGAGAGATTGGCCTTTTCTAAATTGATATTTTTTAAAACAGTATGGCGTAGATCTGAACCTTTTAAGTTAGCTCCAGATAAGTTTGCACCCGAAAGATCAATGTGTTGAAAGCTTTGGTACGAAAGGTCGACGCCCTCGCATTGTGCTCCCGGTTTTAGTGTGCAGCCATTGATGATCAGCTCCTGAGCTTGAATGGGTAATCCTAAGGTGAGCAATAATAGTGAGGATAGAAGTTGTTTATTCATCTTTTACTCCCTAAGGCTCACCTCGTGTGAATACCAAGGTGAGCCATGACTAAGCTAAAATCGATTAATTTTGAGGTAATTTAAATACCCAAAAAGAGCCGCCTTGTGAAACCGGCTTAGTTAGGTCTGCCATATCACCGCCCCATAGTGGAACAGCGCCGCCATAGCCACTTGCAATCCCGATGTATTGCTGTCCATCTTGCTCCCAAGTGATAGGTGATGAAACGATGCCGGAGCCTGTCTGGAATTTCCAAAGCTCTTTACCTGTTTTAGCATCGAAAGCCTTAAAGTAACCATCACCCGTACCGGTAAATACAAGATTACCTTTGGTTGCTAGTACACCAGACCATAATGGGAGCTTCTCTTTATGCGACCAAGCAATCTTGCCGGTTTTAGGGTCCATTGCTCGTAACACGCCGACATGATCGTCATACATCTTGCGGATGCGGAATCCTTGGCCTAGATAAGCCGACCCTTTTTTGTAATGAACTTCTTCAGTCCAGTAATCTTCTTTCCAATGGTTCGCACCTAAGTAAAATAGCCCAGTATCTTGGCTGTAAGCCATTGGATTCCAGTTTTTACCGCCGAGGAAGGGAGGTGATACTTCAACTGATTTGCCGCGTTTCTTGCCAGGTTCAGGCAGAGGAGGTCTCTGACCTTCAACTTCAACAGGCTTTCCGGTCTTAGGGTCTATATGGGTTGCCCAAGTGATATTATCAACGAAAGGGAAACCTCTGATGAAATCACCACTTTCTCGGTCAACGACATAGAAGAAACCGTTACGGTCGGCGTGGGCAGTCGCTTTGATTGTTTTGCCTTTGTCTTTGTATTCAAAAAGAACAAGTTCGTTATTTCCTGAAAAGTCCCATGCATCATTAGGCGTGTGCTGATAGAACCATTTTACTTCACCTGTTGATGGGTCAACGGCAACCTGGCCGGATGTATAAAGGCTGTCGTAATCTGCTGGGTTGCCGCCTGGTGATGTTCGTGCCCAACCATTCCACGGTGCGGGGTTACCTGCACCTACGATTATTGTATTGGTTTCTACGTCAAAGCTTGCAGATTGCCAAGGTGCTCCACCGCCATGGCTCCAAGCTTCAACTTTGCCTGTTGGGGAGTTAGGATCGTCAGGCCATGATGGCGCTTTAGGATCGCCTGTCGGAGTGCCTTTTTTGCCATTTAGACGGCCATAATGTCCTTCAACAAAAGGGCGCATCCAGATCTCTTCGCCTGTCATTGGATCGCGAGCAAACAGTTTTCCGACAACACCAAACTCATCACCAGACGATCCATGAATTAGCATGACTTTACCGGTTTTTTTGTCTTTGATGATCGTTGGAGCACCTGTCATGGTGTAGCCTTCTTTGTGATCAGCAAATTTTTTCTTCCACTTAACTTTACCGGTTTTTTTATCCAAAGCGACAATGGCGGCATCAAGGGTGCCGAAGTAAACCAGATCTCCAAAGATAGCAGCGCCGCGGTTTACCACATCACAGCAAGGGCGGATGTCATCAGGTAGACGGTAGTCATATGACCATAGTTTTAAGCCTGTCTTGGCATCGACAGCAAACATTCGAGAATATGATCCGGTAACGTAGATGACACCGTCATGGACTAAAGCCTGGGTTTCCTGTCCTCGTTGTTTTTCACCGCCAAATGAAAACGACCAGGCGGGTGTAAGTTTGTGAATATTCTTATCATTAATCTCGGTTAGGTTGCTCCAGCGCTGAGCCTTTGGCCCTATGCCATAACCCAATACATCTTCAGGTGTATTAGCATCATTTTTAATATCATTCCATGTGACTGGCTTCGCAATGGCTGTGCTCGCTACAAAGCTTAAAGCGATCGCTCCACAAAGAGGCTTTATGCTTGTAGTCATTATTTTTGTTGTCATGTTGTGACCTTTATATGTTGGGATATTGATAGCGCTCAAAAATGTGATTGCTGCTTTTCATTCTCAAGTCCGGACAATATTTCAACAATGGTATGGCTCCCTTATAAGCAGGGCAGAGAACCCGTTTTCAAGGGAATAGGTCCTAGAAGGATTAGGGAAAAGTAACGTAGTACGCAGCCGGGACTAGATCTAGGGTATTGGTACTTCGTTAAAAATTAAGCACTAAAGTAGCAATATGTGTGCTAACCCCTACCAAGGGAGTAGTTTTTGAAACCCAAAGTACAATTCTTGGAGTTTTTATAGAGGCAATATCATATAGGCATCACTGTTGAGGTGGGTGACTTCAACAGGCAAAAGAACATTCGCCGGCTGTAGTTAGGATGATTACAAAGAGTAGAGCTTGGTCTTCATAGATACAAAGTAATACCAGGCAAGGCGAACAGTATAAAAACTAAGTGGTGAAAAATGATGTCTATCAATAAAAAATTACTAGGATTAACGACAGCGGGAATGCTGACAGCTGTTCTCTCTGGCCAGGCGCTTGCACATGGTGATGTAACGCCTCAGAACGTTGATATTGCTGGCCTAACGCCACTAGGTGAAGAGTGGTTAGAGGAAAACCCATATAACGCTGACTATGAAAACCGCGATTTAGCCGTTTCTATTGGTACGTCAGCTTATACTCAGAACTGTGCTCGCTGCCACGGCCTTGATGCTATTTCTGGTGGTATTGCGCCTGATCTACGTTACTTAGAGCCAGGTATTGAAGGAGACGAGTGGTACTCTTACCGTGTTCAAAACGGTGCTGTTCGTGATGGCCGTGTTTACATGCCAAAAATGGCGGAGCACTTAAGTCAGGAAGCACTATGGGCTATCCGTGCATACCTAGAAACGCGTCCTGCTGATGAATAAACTACGACTTTCAAATGTCGTTATTCTGACTTGCGCCAGCCTGCTTAGCAGCCTGGCGCAAGCTCGTTATTACGATGACGTTATAGATAGCGGTTATATAAAAGTTGGTTTTTATCGCGACTTTCCTCCTTATTCCTTCATAAAAGATGGAGAGCCTACGGGAGTCGATGTCGAGGTAGGCAAACGTATAGCCAAATCACTTGGTCTAACGTTTAAGCCTCACTGGATAACGCCAGATGAGAATCTTGAAGATGATCTACGTAACAATGTTTGGAAAGGTCATTATCTAGATAAGGATGAGCAGCAGGGGGCTTTAGCGCTTAAGAATATTGCTGATGTGATGATGCGTGTTCCCTATGATCGTGAATATTCCTATATGCAAGATTCAACAGGGGCCGTCATCAACGAGATGGTTGTTATGTTTGGTCCTTACCAGCGCGAAAGTTGGCAAGTGGCTTACGACAGTACAAAACTTGATAACGTATCCACCATCGCTGTCTTTCAGTATCACCCCATTGGGGTTGAGATCGATAGTATGCCAGCATTTTACTTAACATCAGCGTTTGGCGGTCGTATGCGTGATAAAACACATCACTATCCCAATGCTCGTCATGCTTTTGCGGGCATGCAAAAGGGTGACGTTGATGCTGTTATGGCAATGCGCGCAGAAGTCGACTGGTTAGTCAGCAAAGCAGGAAACAACGATTATAAACTGGCCGAGAACGGTTATCCCTCAATGGGCAAGCAAAAATGGGATATTGGTATGGCGGTTAAACATACGTACCGTCAGCTTGGTTATGCCATTGAAGAAGTAGTTGATGGAATGGTCCGTAACGGTGAGATGAAACGTATTTATCAATCCTATGGCCTTTCCTATGAGATACCAGCGCTTTACCAGGATGTGAGTAAATAATTATCTAAAGGCACTAATTCTCTAAAGACACTAATTATCTAAAGGCACTAATTATCTAAAGGCACCGGTTTAAAAATAATAATAAGCGGGAAACTAAGATGAAAACGACTATTGCCATATTACTGCTCAGTACAGCCATTCCTGCTTCGGCCTCTTCTGAAGTGGTCGATCCGCTCGAGTCTCCTTTGTGGGAGTATATGCGTGAGCAATTTATCGGTGACGATAAGTTTGTTTTTGACGATCGGGTTAAGGTTGAACTTCCAGAGTTTGCGGAAGATCCTACTCAGGTCCCAATCACGATCGATGCAGAAGCGCTGAATGGACAGATTCAAAGAATCGTTGCTTGGGCTGATCTGAATCCAATCCAGCATATTTTTACCTATTACCCCCATCCAGATATTGTTCCAAGGGTTTCCTTACGTATTAAAGTTCAGCAAGGTACGGCCATAAGAGCTGCTGTGCTAACGAAAGATAATATCTGGCATGTGGGTGGTCGATACTTGGATGCAGCAGGCGGCGGTTGTACGACACCGAGCGTTGCAAATGCAAACCCCTATTGGGAAAGCCATTTAGGCGAGATGAAAAGTAGATTCTTTCCTCGCCAAGAGGGCGGACGCTATAAGTTCAAAGTCATTCATCCCATGGACACGGGCTTAGTTGATGCCATTCCCGAATTCTATATTCAGCAGGTCGCTGTAAGGTCTAGATCAGGCCAAGATTTGGCTAAGATGGATCTCTCTCAACCCGTAAGCGAGAACCCTGTTATTACATTTGATGTCAGGAATAGTGGGGAGAAGCATAGCGTGTGGCTACGTGACAATGGCGGCAACGAATTTGAGCAAGAGCTTTAGGGAGAGGATAGATGAATATTAAAAAAGCCCTAGTGTTAGGTATGCTTCTCTCTTGCCAATCAGTAACTGCAGCACCTTTGTCGTACGATCTACAGGCGAAAAAGGTTGCAGATAATACATGGATATTTAAAGGAAAGCTGGAAGATTTTTCCAATAAAAATGGCGGTAATATCGTTAACACCGGCTTTATAGAAACTGAGGTCGGTGTTGTTGTTATCGATACAGGTCCATCTCTTCGGTATGGCAAAGAGATGCGTAAGGCGATAGAGCAAATTACCGACAAGCCTATTAAGTACGTGTTTAATACTCATCATCACCCAGATCACTTTCTTGGTAATCAAGCTTTTAGTGATATAGATATCTATTCCTTACCTAAAACCAAGAGCCAACTCGCACAACACGGCAACGCATTTGCAGAAAACATGTATCGCTTAGTGGGTGATTGGATGCGCTCTACGGAAGCTCAGCTACCTACAAAAACCATCGATACCACTGGTTTAAAGTTAGGTAGCCATCACCTAAAGCTAATGCCTTTTTCAGGGCATACAGGATCAGACCTTGTTATTTTTGATGAGAAAACAGGTGTGCTATTTGCGTCCGACATGGTTTTTTATCAGCGCGCATTAACGACGCCTCATACCCCAGGCATACAATTGTGGCGTGATGAAATTTCCAAGCTTAAAGCGATCAATTATAAAGTGCTCATTCCTGGTCATGGACCGATCTCTGCTAATAAAGCGCCACTGGATCAGATGAGTGCTTATTTAAACTGGCTGGATAATACACTGATAGCAGCAGCTAAAGCGGGGCTCAGCATGAATGAAGTGATAAAACTCCCAATCAGTGATGAGTTTGCTGGTATCAAATTAAGTCGTTATGAGTTCGTTCGCACGGTCGCACACCTTTACCCGGGATATGAAGAACGTTTCTTTTAAAGCGCTCGGTTTAACGAGCGCTTTAAAAGGCGGATCAAAGCTAAGAATTAGTAGCTTAGATTCGCACTGGTTCGATTGATATTTCCCCCCAGTGTCTAGCCGTTATACCCGATTTGCTGATCACATTCGCGTAGATACAGGCGTTTAATAACTCTTAGATGGTCATCATTTTTATAATTGCGACACGCATTGTTGATGGGTGAGCAGTGTGTATCGTACTGGTGATTTAGCCACTTATTTCTGCACCCCAGATCGCTAGCATTTCTAGTATTACTACCAAGTGATGAGAAAACTACTTCCGCTGTTTAATTGTTGAAAAACCGGTAAAGAAAAACAATGTATCCCATGATTCGGGAATTTTTCCCGGCTCTCTCTGAACGCCAATAAAAATATCCGTAGAGGAGCGTACAATGAAAAAATTCGCACTGTCTGCCTTAGTTGCAGCAATGGCTGTTGCGGGCACGGCACAAGCTGGTGTTACTGATAAAGATATCCTTAACGACCAGATGAGCACAGGGGATGTATTGACTAATGGTATGGGTCTTCGTGGCCAGCGCTATAGCCCAATGGATAAAATCAATACTGAAACTGTAAAAGACATGCGTCCAGTTTGGGCGTTCTCTTTCGGTGGTGAAAAACAGCGCGGTCAAGAATCGCAGCCGATGATCAAAGATGGCGTAATGTATGTTACTGCTTCTTACTCTCGTGTATTTGCTGTTGACACTAAAACAGGTGAAGAGCTTTGGGAATACAATGCACGTCTTCCAGACGGCATCATGCCTTGCTGTGACGTTATCAACCGTGGTGTAGCACTGTATGATGACCTAGTGATCTTCGGTACCCTTGACGCTAAATTAGTCGCGCTTAACAACAAGACTGGTAAAGTTGTTTGGAAAAAGAAAGTTGAAGACTATAAAGCAGGTTACTCAATCACTGCAGCGCCAATCGTTGTAAAAGGTAAAGTAATCACAGGTGTTTCTGGTGGCGAATTCGGTATCGTTGGTAAGGTAGAAGCTTACGATGCTAAGACTGGTAAGCTGGCTTGGACTCGTCCAACAGTTGAAGGCCACATGGGCTACATCTGGAAAAACGGCAAGAAAACAGAAAACGGCATTTCCGGTGGTGAAGCAGGCAAAACATGGCCTGGCGATCTATGGAAAAGTGGTGGTGCTGCGACATGGTTAGGCGGCACTTATGATCCTGATGTCGATCTTCTTTTCTTCGGTACGGGTAACCCGGCACCTTGGAACTCTCACTTACGTCCTGGCGATAACCTTTTCTCATCTTCTCGTCTAGGTATCGATCCAGATACAGGTAAGATCGTATGGCACTTCCAGACGACTCCGCACGATGGTTGGGATTACGATGGTGTAAACGAGCTAGTTTCTTTCGATTACAAAGCAAACGGCAAAACAGTTAAAGCGGCAGCTACTGCTGACCGTAACGGTTTCATGTATGTCTTGAATCGTGAGAATGGTGATTTCATTCGTGGCTTCCCATTTGTAGACAAGATCACTTGGGCTAAAGGCCTTGATCCAAAGACCGGTCGTCCTATCTATGATGATGCCAATCGTCCAGGTAACCCAACTGCATCTAAAGATGGCAAAAAAGGTAAATCTGTATTGGCGGTTCCATCTTTCCTAGGTGGTAAAAACTGGATGCCTGTTGCATACAGCCAAGACACAGAGCTTTTCTACGTGCCTTCTAACGAATGGTCAATGGATATTTGGAACGAGCCAACTGCATATAAGAAAGGTGCAGCTTACCTAGGTGCTGGTTTCACAATCAAAGCGAACCACGATGAGTACATTGGTGTTCTTCGCGCGATGGATCCAAAGACAGGTAAAGAAGTATGGCGCCACAATAACTACGCACCGCTATGGGGTGGCGTATTGGCAACTAAAGGTAACTTGGTATTCTTCGGTACGCCAGAAGGTTATCTACGCGGCCTAAATGCTAAGACTGGTGAAGTTGAATATGAATTCAACACTGGTTCAGGCATCGTGGGCTCACCTGTAACTTGGGAACAAGATGGCGAGCAGTTCTTGTCTGTTGTTTCTGGTTGGGGTGGTGCAGTACCGCTTTGGGGTGGTGAAGTTGCTAAACGTGTTAAACACCTGAACCAAGGTGGCACAGTTTGGACTTTCAAACTTCCTAAGTAACATGACTGCCGACTGAGCTGTGAACCTCAGCTCAGCCTGTCCTATAAAAAGCCA
Organism: Neptuniibacter victor; assembly: GCA_027943745.1. Lineage (GTDB taxonomy): Bacteria > Pseudomonadota > Gammaproteobacteria > Pseudomonadales > Balneatricaceae > Neptuniibacter > Neptuniibacter victor. The sequence continues at coordinate 1,966,304 of AP025763.1, forward strand.
GCATTATGCTGGCTTTTTTGTTGATGGCTTACAAATCGATGAATGTACCACCTGTTGCTTCATTGGTTATGCCTGCTTAAAGTCGAACATGCATTTAAGAGTGCAATTATTGTAAGTGCTAATCAGCTTGGGCTTATACGCGAAGACTAAATCGAATATAATTAATATATTAATCATATTCTTCAAGAATCGTAAATGCCTTCGATAATCTCTAAGTTTTTCCTTCCAATTTTTTGCCCCTCAATAGTGATTGCGGTTATTCAGCAGGGGCTATTGGTTTTATTACCCCTCTATATTCTGCATTTAGGCGGTACCATGACGGAAGCTGCTGCAGTTATAGCTTTACGTGGTTTAGGGATGATGATCGCCGATATCCCAGCTGGCTTATTGATTGAAAAAGTAGGTGATAAGCGAATGATGCTTTTTGCCGCAGGGTTGTTTTTTATTGCCATGTCAATGATGGCGCTTTTTCCAGATCCTGTTGTACTTATGTTATCGGCTGCACTACTTGGGTTTGCGCATGGCTGCTGGTTGGTCGGGCGTATATCTTACGTAGGGCTTGCTACAGAGCCTCATGAAAGAGGGCGTGTCATGGCCCTTTCAGCGGGTATTATTCGCTTTGGTAGCGTTGTTGGCCCTTTGCTTGCTGGTGGACTGATTGCTTGGCAGGGATACAGCGTTACGCTCACCCTGTTTGCATTGAGTACCGTACTGCTTGTTATCTTTGTCGTTGGCTGGGTAAAAAATCATATTCCGCTGCACAAAAATAGTGATAGTCATCGTATTGGTAAGATTAAAGAGGTGCTGGTTGAGCATCGTTCAATCTTCGCTACAGCAGGGCTAGGAGCTGTAGCGTTAATGCTGGTACGATCTTCGCGTTCGCTATTATTGCCTTTGGCAGGAGCTTCACTCGCATTAGATGAGCCCAGTATTGGCCTAGTGATCTCGTGCGGGGCTATTGTAGATACCTTGTTATTCTATCCAGCGGGTAGCTTGATGGATCGCATTGGTAGAAAACCCATACTAGTGATGAGCTTGGCTGCGTTGGGTATGGGTTTAATGTTACTGCCAATGGCTGATAGCTTTTACACGTTGATGTGTGTCGCGGTCATCCTTGGGCTTGGCAATGGTTTTTCTGCGGGTGTGATTATGACTATTGGTGCTGATTTAGCACCTGACTATAACCGCGGTGGCTTTATCGGTGTCTGGCGTTTGATGACTGATATGGGCACCACCGCAGGGCCATTTGTGATCGGGGCGACAGTAAAAATAATGAGTTTGGCTGCTTCTGCCCAGTTTGCAGGAGTGATTGGTATCGCCAGTGCGGCTTACCTCTTTTTTAAGCTTAAAGAGAGTCGGCGGGATTCTTAGTACCTAAAAAAACCGCCAATGCTTGCTCTCTCAGCAGAGATCTACGACGCTATTAAAGGCAACGATGACACGGTCCTTTTCACCAAAATAGGGTAGGGCTGAGTGCTTTAGATACGAGGGAAAAATAACAATCTGACCTTCAACAGGTTCAAAATCCCAAAAACCTTGTTCTCCAAGATATGCGGTTCCAGCATCACCATAGTGATCTGCATTAACGCGGGGATCATAAAAGCGGTTTACACCATTCCTAGAACCTAATTCACACTCGCCTGGATCAACATAGTAAATGCCACACCATGAGCAATTGGGATGTGAATGCACGTCATGGTAGCCACCATTCTGAGTGACATGGAACCACGATTCGATGATCGTGGCATCACCCTCTGCGCCTTCCGGCCAAAAAGGTGCGTTAACACCTGTTGCCACAGTGGATATAAGCTCCTCAAGCATTCTTCGGGTTTCCATAACAACTGGCTCTTCCGCTTCGAGAAAACTTAATTTACTTTCAAATAGCTGATGTTTGGCTGACACCGCAATTTCACTCGCAATCGCTTGAGTCTGCTCTGCCTGATAATTCGAAATATAGGCTAATAAGTCATCCTTAAGGAATTCGTGGTCAGGATTTGTAGCCACGAAAAGCGGGGAGGTCCATGCATCTATCTGTTCGAGCATTGGGGCTTCTGAATACATTGCTTCTGCCAGTCATAAAGAGAAAGCGTATTTTAATGCGTGTTGTCGCTAGAAGCTATTGAGTTAGGTCAGCCCTAGCTGATGATTTAGTCCGTTGGCTTGGTCGAGCCGATCCAGCTAGCTTCCAATTCATATGAGATCGAGCGTGCAAGCCCATCTAGATCGGGAAACAGGGTGGCATGGCTTATATTCATTCGGTACAGCGCAGCCATCGCTTCGGCCCGTATACTCTCGGGTATAACTATTTTGGCGAGTAAAGGTTTATCGTACTGATAACTATTGAGCAGTTCTTCAACTGAAACGTCAATTTTTCCTGGCAGCATGAATGTGCCAGCTTGGGCGACAATACGTCGGTCCATCGACCAGGGTTCACCCGGCCAAACCACCGAGTAATTGTTAGAGAGATAGTATTTCTTTAAATAATCTGGGTTACGTGGGTCGATCGCTTCACGCGTTAGTTGGGGTGATCCGGGAGGAGTAGCGCCATGCCAAAGGGCGGGTGTATTTACGGCATAGACGGCCGCAGGTCCAGAGCAAGAATGTAGCGCGAAATAGCTTGCTACATAGGGAGATTTAGTAAAATCGAGCAAGCGGGTTGGTGCGCCGTGGTGCTGCATCAGTGCGAGGCAGCGAAAATCATCATCTAGCGCGGACGTATCATTCAAGAAGTAATGGGCTTTACGTTTAAATACACGGATAGCACGACCTTCCTGTTCAGACCAGCGTGCGGAAGGGACATATTGTTTCAGTCGCCGTGTGAGCGAACTTTCGAGATTCCAGCTTGCATCACCTTGCCCCCTGAATGCCCAACCTCTCAGTGTTTCAGACTCTACTAAAGCTAAAAACTCTTGCCAGCTTGAAACTTGGTACAGCTTAGTCATTTAGTTTCCCCTGCCTGATAATTTGCTCACTATGATCTATATTCAGTACTTGCTGTGATTAATAGACTTAGTATTACATTTAATCTTACTCAGTAAATATTACCAATCATATCTGAAGGCAAATATTTATTTGCTTATTAATCAATAGGATATGACTAAAATTAAATTTTATTCCTGCTATTTAAATAACCTATGCCTAGGGAGGGGCCGCCATAACTACTACCAAATAAGTATTTTTTTGATGCCAAGGAATGATACCCGTGTTTCTTCATGGGTAGCTAATATGGATCTGTAAATAAACGATACTGTCACAACTTCCAGACAGTAGATAAAAACAAGAGGCACTTAGAAGATGATTTACGCTAAGCCAGGTACAGACGGCTCTGTAGTTTCTTTCAAAGAACGTTATGGAAACTTTATCAACGGTCAGTGGGTTGAGCCGATTAAAGGTCAATACTTCACTAATCACACTCCAGTAACAGGCGAAGCGGTATGTGAAATCCCACGCTCTTCTGCTGAAGATATTGAAGCGGCACTAGATGCAGCTCACGCAGCAAAAGGCGCATGGGGCACAATGTCTGTCGGTGAACGTTCAGGCGTTCTACTAAAAATCGCTGATCGCATCGAAGAAAATCTTGAGCGTCTTGCAGTTGCTGAGACGTGGGATAACGGTAAAGCAGTTCGTGAAACGCTAGCGGCTGATGTGCCTCTTATGGCAGATCACTTCCGTTATTTCGCCGGTTGTATCCGTGCACAAGAAGGTTCAATTGGTGAAATCGATGAGACTACGGTTGCTTATCACTTCCACGAGCCACTAGGTGTTGTTGGTCAGATTATTCCTTGGAACTTCCCACTACTCATGGCTGCTTGGAAAATCGCTCCAGCACTGGCAGCGGGTAATACAATCGTTCTTAAGCCAGCAGAGCAAACGCCTGTTTCTATCTTAGTATTGATGGAATGCATCGGTGATCTACTGCCAGCAGGTACACTAAACATTGTTAACGGTTTTGGTGCTGAAGCAGGCCAAGCGTTAGCATCTAGCACGCGTATTGCTAAGATCGCGTTCACAGGCTCTACGCCTGTTGGTTCGCACATCATGAAATGTGCTGCTGAGAACATCATTCCTTCAACTACAGAGCTTGGTGGTAAGTCACCTAACGTTTACTTTAACGACGTTATGGCTCAAGAAGATGAGTTCGTAAGCAAAGCGATCGAAGGTGCGGTTCTTGCTTACTTCAACCAAGGCGAAGTATGTACTTGTCCTTCACGTTTATTGGTTCAAGAAGACATTGCGGATGAGTTCATCGCTAAAGTGATCGAACGTGCTAAGCAGATCAAACGTGGTAACCCACTTGATACTGACACGATGGTTGGTGCTCAGGCTTCTCAAGAGCAGTACGACAAGATTCTTGGCTACATGGATATCGGTCGTGAAGAGGGTGCTGAAATCCTTATGGGTGGTGGTGTTGAGAAACTGGACGGTGAATACGGTTCTGGTTACTACATCATGCCAACACTGATCAAAGGCACAAATGATATGCGTGTCTTCCAAGAAGAGATCTTTGGCCCAGTTGTTTCAGTAACAACATTTAAAGACGAAGAAGAAGCGCTTGCGATCGCCAATGATACTGAATTCGGTCTAGGCGCAGGTGTTTGGACTCGTGATACAAACCTTGCATACCGTATGGGTCGTGGCATTCAAGCCGGCCGTGTATGGATGAACTGCTACCACTTGTACCCAGCACATGCTGCATTCGGTGGTTACAAGAAGTCTGGTGTAGGTCGTGAGACTCACAAGATGATGCTTGAGCATTATCAGCAGACTAAGAACATGCTAGTTAGCTACAGCGCTAATCCTCTAGGCTTCTTCTAAGCCTGCCTTAAGAGTTATGCCTATGGCATAGCTCTTAGAAAGCTATTTTAGGTAGCTTCTTGCGTTTATTGCGGCTCTTTTGAGCCGCTTTTTTATGTACGTTAGGTAAGTTAAATTAACTACAGATCGGTGTTAATCTAAGAACGGCTTGATCGAGAAGTAAACGTTAACCTTTCTGTATTAGTGAGGCCTTTCGATATCTTGATCTAATTTAACGCCTTTAATCTTACCTAAAACTCCGGAAACCTCTCCACCTTTACCAGCATATAAAAGATCAAACTCGTCTTGAAGAACGCTATAAACCGTATTCGTTCTGCTATTAGCGGGCAACTTGTATTCGGAATCTGATAGGCTTTCAACAGCGTATGAGCTGTCTTCTAATAGCAGTCGCTGAAGGTCTTCTTGTGTCCAAGAGAACTTGGCCTCACTAAGATTGTAGGCTTTAACAATTCTTTGCTCATAAGGGGAGGGAACAATAAGCGACAAGTCGTAGCAATCGGTGTATCTGCATAAAAGCCCTTTCTCAGTATCTAGTACGTAGGAATCGCTAGAAACAACTTGAGGAACAGTGGAGCTGCAACCGCTTATAAGTGAAGCTGCGACCATGCAGCAGCCTACGATGGCTTTCATATAGAGATATCCTTAAATGTTAATTTGATCAAATTATAGCATTCAGCCATAAGAAATATACTGACATTCATATAAGCATTCCTTCACACAGAGGTAGTCACAATTTTGGTGGCTGCTCTATGCGTAGCTGATCTTGATGAATTATAGTTCTTATAAATCAATAACTTTCCCAGGATTCATGATGTTTTTTGGATCTATGGATTTTTTGATTGTTTTCATCATATTTAGCCCGGTGGGGTGCTCTAATGCTAAGTAGTGCTTTTTGCCTATTCCTATACCATGTTCTCCGGTACAGGTACCGCCAAGCGCTAAGGCTTTCATAACCACTTTCTCAGACAGTTGTTTAGCCGCTTCAATTTGTTCGCTTTTTGATGGATCGAAAACAATGAGTAGATGAAAATTACCATCTCCAACATGACCGACAATAGTGCTTTGGAGGCCGCTTGCTTCTGCATCTTTTTCAGCCTGTAAAATACTGGTAGCTAGCGCTGAAATCGGAACGCAAACATCTGTAGTCAGTACTTTGCAATCACGCTGCAGCTTTAGGGTGGCTAGGTAAGCGTTATGTCTCGCTTTCCAGAGCTCGTTACGCTCTTCGGTTGTTTCTGCCCAGGTAAATTCACTCCCTCCAAATTCATGACTAATATCTTTAATCAGGGCCACTTGCTCATTGACGCTGTCTGCGGTGCCATGAAACTCCATAAATAGGGTGGGTTTTGCTTCAAAACCCTCGAGTTTGGAGTAATTTATACATGCCTGCATCTGTAAAGCATTAAGTAATTCGATTCTTGCGAGCGGTACTGCCATCTGCATTGCATTGATGACCGTATCAACGGCCGCTGCAACGGTTTCGAAACTACAGATAGCTGCTTTGATTGTTTCTGGGATAGGGTGCAACCGTAACTGTATCTCGGTAATAACACCCAGTGTACCTTCAGAGCCGATCATCAGTTGTGTTAAGTCATACCCTGCGGAGCTTTTTCGTGCTCGGGTGCCCGTTTTAATGATCTCACCCTCTGGAGTGATCACGGTTAAGCCGATCACGGCTTCACGCATAGTGCCGTATTTAACCGCATTAGTGCCTGATGCTTGTGTGGCGGTCATGCCTCCGATTGTCGCGTTTGCGCCAGGGTCGACCGGAAAAAAGAGACCGTCGTAGCGAAGTGCCATATTTAGATCCTCGCGAGTGACACCTGCTTGCACACGACAATCCATGTCAGCGGGGTTGATTTCGAGTACCTGATTCATTTCGGATAGATCGAGAGAGATCCCGCCCTGTACCGCCAAAAGATGGCCCTCAACAGAGGAGCCTGCACCAAACGGGATTACGGGAATGGAGTACTGATTACAAAGCGAAACAATTTGAGCTATCTCTTCATTACAGAAGGGATAGATAACTGCATCTGGGGCTAAGCAACCATAGCTATCTTCGCCTTGTCCATGTTGTTCCCTTGTAGCTTGCGAAAGATGGATGCGATCGCCCAGCATGGGTGCTAGTTCATTGATAACGCGTTTTAGATCAGAGGGTGAATACGGCTTAACTACAGGCATAGGATGAGCTTCTTGTTATTTTTTTATTATTTAAGCAGGAAGCAGGCGACGATGAAAGCATAGCGCTTGATTGTATTGGTTTTAATAGATCAACAATCTGGCAGAGGGCTTATTCGAGGGCGGGGAGGCAGTCCATTGCCGATCCAGCGTTACTTATCCGTGAACATGGGATAATCATAACGTTAGAATATGACAAAAAAGTGATTTATTTATGTCATGCATTAATGAGTTGTGAAAACTCTTCAGCAATGAGTTTACGAATCTGTATTGTTAACTCGCCAGCTGATAATTGATTATCAACTAACGCATCAATACTGGTAGCAACGGCTGGATCGAAACGTCGTTCACTCCCTGCTTCTTGATAAAAACGATTAACCCAGTCGGTACCACTCTTAGCATCTGCTTCCACCATAAGCATCGCCTGGGCAAGAACGCCTTGTTTTATCCCTTTTTTGTTTGACGTTGATAGCATCACTCTTTGTGCTGTCCCTGTGATCTTCAATCCCCCGACATTGAGATTGTATCTGCCATCACAGTATGAACCAGGGGTCTCACCGTATTCTGCGTTTAGATCAAGACGGCTTAACGCATGCCGAATGGGCGTACAAAGCGCCATATAAGCATCATCAAGATTAAATGAACATGAGGATGTCTGTGGAAATATTAATGAGAAGTTTAATATCCCAGGATGTAGAGGGACCGAAGTGCCACCACTGTCACGCACTATGATAGGCCATCCGCTATCGGACAGTATTTCTACTGCTTGTTGGTAATATGGAAAGCGTGTCTCTTTTCTTGTGACGACAAGGCATTGAGGGACCTCCCACAGCCTAGCCGTTGCACCGCGTTTACCGCTAGAAACTTCACGCAGCAGTTCTGTATCACGTGTCAGCGCCTGTCTTGGGTCATCTGATAGCGGCTCATTTATCAAACGCCAGCGTTCCGGTAGGGTGAAAATATCTAGAAATGAAGTATCAGTCGCCATAGATCTACGTAAACAAAACTTGTTAGGTTCTTTGATAATGCTATGATCCCGCACTAAATTCTAGCAGAACAACTTGATTAGACTATTTGTCCTATGAGTAGACCAATACCCGCCGCCAATGTAGATGATCTAAAGACTTGGGTTAAGTACAAAAGTAAAATGTGCCAAAGCTGTCGAGGAACTTGCTGTAGCTTGCCTGTAGAAGTTCGTTTTAACGATCTAGTGAGGATGGGGGTCCTTCATGAATTTGACGCTCACGAACCTGCTAAGAAGCTGGCTAAGCGTTTGATGAAAGAAGGCGTTGTGGGTCACTTTAACCATAAAACTGAAGTCTACACGTTGTCGCGCTACGCTAACGATGATTGTATTTATCTAGAGCAGAAGTCTCGGTTATGCACGATCTACCAGAATCGTCCGGACACCTGCCGCCAACACCCCACAGTTGGCCCTAAGCCAGGTTTTTGTGCCTACCAGCCAAAATAAATAAACCATGGTTTATGTCGTATTAAAGGTGCTAAATCTATGAATGATCTATCGCGTCCTATCCTGTACTCCTTTCGCCGCTGCCCTTATGCGATGAGAGCGCGCTTAGCCATCGCTTACAGTGAGGTGAAGGTTGAGCTGCGAGAGATTGTTTTGCGTAGCAAACCTGACCATATGCTAAGCATATCCCCAAAGGGAACGGTGCCTGTTCTACAGCTGCAAGATGGTAAGGTGATCGACGAAAGCATCGATATTATGCATTGGGCCCTAGGGATTAATGATCCAAACGGTTGGAGCTTGATACAGCAGAGAGCCGAGATCGATGCACTGATCTATGAGAATGATTGCGTGTTTAAACCTTCCTTAGATCGCTATAAGTACGCTGATCGTTATCCTGAGCACTCCCAAGAGCATTATCGCACTGAATGTGAAAGTTGGTTTATTAAGCTGGAGTCTTTACTCGTTAAAAATGGACCTCATCTGCTTGGCACCAAGCCAACGCTTGCTGATATGGCGCTGTTGCCCTTTATGAGGCAGTGTGCACATGTCGATCTTGATTGGTTTGAACAAACGCAATATCACCATCTACAGCGTTGGCTTTCATCATTTAAAGAATCAGAACTATTTAAGCGCATCATGCCTAAAATCCCTGCTTGGGAGATGCACGGTGAAGGTATAACTTTTCCGGATTGATCAGGATTTGAGTGTAGCGAAAAATGGCGTTCATATTGAACGTGGCAGGTGTTGCTATCAGTTATTAGGCATCAGAAACAAGGCCCTAACATGAGATTCATGCTAGGGCCTTTATAATTAGGCTTTATCTTTTATCATCTGTTTTAGTTCATCTATCTGCTTAGAAAGATCTTCTATCGTAAGCTGTCCTTCGGCTAACGCTTTCTCTTTGGCTTCTTCAGCGTGTTCGTTTTCCATTACATTCACCACAATACCGATCACCATATTTAAAAAAGCGAACGTGGTTAAAAAAATGAAGGTTAAATAATAGAGCCAGCTTAATGGATAAACCGCCATGGTTTCGTACATAACATCGGTCCAATCTTCAAATGTCATGACACGGAACAGTGTCAGCATTGCAATAGCAATATCACCCCAAAGATCTTCATTGATGTGGACGAAGAAAGAAGCACCGATCGCCGCGTAGATATAAAAAATGATAAACATCAATAAGATAACGTAGCCTAGCTGCGGCAGGGCCTTAATCAGAGAGTTCAGTAATAGGCGAAGCTCTGGAACGATCGAAACCATACGGAGAACACGGAAGATTCGAATCAATCGCCCAATCAGCGCCATCTCGCTATCTTGAATAGGGATTAAGCTCACAACCACAATTAACGTGTCGAATATGTTCCACGGGTTTTTAAAGAAAGTCTTTTTATTGGGTTCACCGATAAAACGGATGGTGATCTCAATAAGGAAGAATGCTGTGATGGCACGATCCATCCAAGCAATGATTGTTAAAACATGCTCAGGTATGTCGTATGTTTTGGCACCGATAACGAGTGCAGAAAAAAGAATAACCCCAACAACGAAAAACTCGAATGCTCGATTGCTGCGGATTTTAAAAAAACTATTCTGTAGGGATTCAATATTCATCATAAAGCCACAATATTGTCTAAATTCGGCAGAACTTTACTGTGGTTTAATGACAAAGGGTAGTAAAAAATTATTGTTCGCCAGCACGGGGATAAATCTTATGAGTTTATGCGCTTTATCCCGTGCGGTGTTCCTTAGTTAGGCTCTGCCGAATAGGATTGAGTAATCCTTTTCTGACGCTGAAATAATAAGCCTTCGATACTGAAAAGCCCTAAGGCGATCCAAATGATGACAAATGACAGCAGCCTCTGCTGGTCCATGGGTTCACCGTAGTAGAAAACTGCGATTAAAAAGGCGATGCTGGGGCCTATGTATTGGAGCAGACCTACAAGCGTTAAGCTTAATCTCCGTGCAGCAGATGCAAACGAGAGCAGGGGTAAGCTTGTAACCAAACCAGCACACATCAGAATTAGCATAGTTTCATTGCCTTCAGTGATGAATTGAAACTCCTGCTTAACGATTAGCCAGATCATAAAGCCTGCGGAAAGCGGCAGCAGCCACAACGTCTCAATAAATAAACCGCTGATTGAGTCAACGGGGATCTTTTTTCGTAAAGCCCCGTAGGTGGCAAAACTAAAAGCTAACGTTAATGCCACCCAAGGTAGTTCACCCAATAACACTATTTGGTAAATCACACCAAGCGCAGCAATCATAACCGCTACCCATTGGGCTAACCGCATGCGCTCACTAAAAAAAATCATGCCAAATACAATGCTGATCAATGGGTTAATGAAATATCCCAATGTGGCTTCTACTATACGTTCCTGTCCAACAGCCCATATGAAGGTGAGCCAATTAAGCGAAATAACTGCAGCGGATAAGGCTAACCCCGTTACTATTTTAGGACGTTTTAAAAAGCCTAAAATATCCTTTAGTCGCCCAGTGAAGGTGATAAATATAGCTAAAAAACCAACGGACCACACTACACGATGTGCGAGCACCTCGGTAGCAGTTACATGGTCAACGGCTTTGAAATATACCGGTACGAGCCCCCACATAATAAAGGCTGAAAGGGCATAGTAGATGCCTTTCTTTTGCTCAGCATGCTGATCCAAAGGTGTAACGTTCATTCACTTTTCTCATTCATTGTTGTGCGGGTCATCGTGCTGTGGGGAGTTGTTACTGAAACATCCCTAAATAGAAATCGTTGCTGAAACTGATCACTTGTTCTAAATAACACACGTGTCATCAGACTAATAACGATAACGCTAAATAGTAGTCTTGCCCATAAGACACCAGACAGGTCGGCCCCCATCGTTAACACCAATAACGTATCCTCGATGATGCTGTGGCAAAGACTTAATAAACAAAGCGCAGCGAAACAATCTTTTGGGCTGACAGAACCACTTTTAGCCTCTTTAATTAAAAGTCCGCCGCCAAAGGACAAACCTAAAGTGACCCCGACAATAGCCAAAGAGGTTGCTTGACGGCTTATCCCCATCAATTTCAAAAGTGGCTGTAATAGCCAGATCATTAAACGCTCTATATGTAGCCAGCGTAGCAGTCTTAGGAGGCTAAGAAGAGCAGTGACGATTACAACAATCATCGCCAACCCTTTTAGCTGTGTGACAGCCCACACATCCAAGGTTTGCGGTCCAGATTGCTCAGGTTGCCAAGCTAGAACCACAGGCTCTTGTAGCCAGCCACCTAAGCGATAAACATGATAGAGCAAGGCGCCAAGAACGAGTGCAGAGATAACACGAAGCAGGAGAGCGAAAATAAGACGCATGCCAGCTTGCTGAGTGATTCTAAGCTCTAATGGCAGGCTGTGAGCCATGAGTAACATACTGCTAAGTACTGTCACTTGCGCTACGGTCAAATTCTCAGCGGGCGCGAGCTGGAAAAAGATAAGCATCCCGCCATAGATATTGGTGAGTAGTGTGGTTGTCCATACTAGCCCCATGCTTTCTGGCAAACCAACTAATTGCATCAAAGGTGATAGCGCGGCACTAATGTAGGGTATAGTTCCGAGCTCTTCAAGAATTTTAACCGCGATGACTACGGGTATCGTTAGCTTGAAAAGAAGCAAGCAAACATCATAGATCTCTTTACCTAGATCTTTTAAGGTTTGCTGGAAAGATGCTTGCGTTATTCGGAAGTTGTTCATCGTATTTTCATTCTGTTGATCTATTCACGAGAGATACAGTGTATGTAAGTTTTATAACTTATGATTTCTTATATTGATGAATTTATGGAATAAAATAATTTTTGTGTAAAAATAACGAAATTAAATTAAATAATGATTCAAGTTAAAGAAATCTATGAATGTAGCGCTAGATAAAATTGATCGTCATATCCTTCGTTGCTTGCAGATCGATAATAGAATAAGTAATTTGCAGCTTGCTGAAGAGGTTGGGCTTTCGCCACCTGCTTGTCTACGTAGAGTGAGAAGGCTACGGGAAGAGGGGGTCATTGTAGCGGATGTCTCGCTTGTTAATCCTCGTATGCTTGGGCGAGTGCTAAATATCATCGTCGAAGTAGAGATGAATCGTGATCAACTTGATGTGTATGATGCCTTTATGTTGAAAATGCAATCGGCTCCCGAAGTCACACAATGCTATCAAGTAACGGGCGATGTCGATTTTGTGCTGGTTGTGATGGTGGCGGATATGGAGGCATATGAAGCATTTGCTCGCCGTGATTTAGCCAGCAATAACAATCTTCGGAAATTTCGTTCACTGATATCATTAAAGCGAAACAAATTTTCAACCGCGGTGGATTTGGATCAGATATAACGATGCTTGTATCTCGCTCATTAATTTGTAACATTCGCTTCATCAATCAGTCATAAAAAAACGGTTTGATACGTAGTTGCCGTACCAATCAATGTGTCGATTGGCAGCATAAGAAAACTGTATCAAAACTTTTAGGACTGGGTCATGAGTAGCAAACTGAGACTGGACGAAATTACGTTTAGTGATGAAGAATTGGATAACGATCACGCGATCAACCGTAACGATACAAATTTTAAGAAGAGACCAACCAAAACAAAACGAAAAAAACAGGATTCAGAGAGCTATATGCATCAGCGGATCATGAAGCGTGGAGTGCAAGATAGCCGGGAATATCAATAAAAACGACTGGTTGATGCAGCATTAAAAAAGAGCGGGCTTAGCCGCTCTTTTTTAGTTGAATCGTAAGGAATATTTAACGTTTTTTCTTAGGGCCAGCTGCTGCTTTATTTTTAGCAGATTTCTGTCCAATAATTTTAGTTCGTGTCGCTTTGTTTACACGCTTTTTAGGCCCTTTTTTACTTATGCGTTTACGTAACCCCTCGCGACTGCCTACTTCAAAGCCTGGCATATGGATGCGACGTATACGAGCGCCAATCAACCGCTCAATATTATCGAGTGCGCTCTCTTCCTCTCGGCTAACAAAGGAGATTGCCTGGCCTTTTTCGCCAGCTCGGCCGGTACGACCAATACGATGTACATAATCTTCGGCTAAGTATGGCAGGTTGTAGTTCACAACGTGCTCTAACCCTTTAATATCGAGCCCGCGTGCAGCAACTTCGGTAGCGACAAGGACCTGAACTTTGCCCGCTTTAAAGTCAGCAACAGCACGGCGACGCGCCCCTTGGCTTTTATCTCCGTGGCAGATCACCGCATCGATGCCATCAAACTTAAGATCCTTCATTAGCTCATCAGCTTGGCCTTTAGTACTCGTGAAGACAAGAACCTGAAACCAATTGTGCTTCTTGATCAGCTCCGCAAATAGATCCGCTTTACGTTTCTCCTCAACAGGGTAAACGACATGATCAACTGTATCGGCTGTTATATTGGCCTTAGCAGCACTGATCGTCTCATGGCGGGTTAATATTTGTCGGGAAAGCTTATGTACTGCATCAGAAAGGGTGGCAGAGAAAAGCATCGTCTGACGTTTTTTAGCAGTTTGCGACATAATCGTTAATACATCGCTAACAAAGCCCATGTCGAGCATGCGATCGGCTTCGTCTAGTACCACAAATTCCGTTTGACCTAAATTAACGTTGCAAGCACTGATGTGCTCTAGAAGACGCCCTGGCGTGGCAATTAGAATATCTGCCCCATTGCGTAACTTCTTTTTCTGAGTATCAAGCGTTGTACCGCCGTAAACAGAGATAACTCTAAATTCTAAATATTTGTTATAACGACTAATCGTTTCTGAAAGCTGCTGAGCGAGTTCGCGAGTCGGGGTTAAAATGATTGCGCGAACTTGACCTGTACCAAGGGTTACAGGGTTGTCAGAGAGTTGCTGAAGAATAGGGAGGGAGAAAGCTGCCGTTTTACCTGTACCTGTTTGCGCATTGGCAAGCAGATCTTTGCCACGACGAGCAGGCACGATCGCTTGTTTTTGGATGGGTGTCATCTCAGTATACCCACAATCATCCAATGCTTGCTGAATGGCCGGTGCAAGATCTAAGGCTGTAAACTTCATATGTGCCCCTCAGGCGGTATTCTTCAAAAACGGGGATTATAAAGCAAATTCGATCATTAAGTTATAGCCAACTGATCTGTATCAGTCAGTATTGATCGACTAAAGTAGGCAAACGCCCGTTTAATCATTTATAGTAAGATACTATTACACGATGTACTTGGTTAACTCTTTGAAATGAGTAGATAAATGACAATATCTAGCACTAAGAAAGTAACAGTGATTTTTAGAATTGAAGCTGGCTGCCTCGGGCCTGAAGGTGTAAGTCATGTTGATAGATTTTGCGTACAAGCTAGAGCTAAGTTACAAAGCCTCCATGGTGGATTTATTGATTGGGAGGTAGTGCCAAGAAATGACAAAAACCTTCCAGAAATCGATTATGCGATTAATGGAAAAATGCTAAATAGAGATCAAGCAGCGCGTTTACTGAGTATCTTTGATTTTGAAATCGATAATTTCGAAATGACGGTATTTGACGAGTTGCCAGAGATGATCGATCAATACTTCGGACGCTAATCTACTGTAATACTATCAACGGTTAACTTGTATAAAAGCAGATAACATAATGATTTGAATGGCAAATACAGTAATTGCGCTTATGTCTGCTAGCGAACCCCGCTCGAAAAAAATTGTTTCTCTAAACAGTTAATTGCGCTAAAAGCCTCTCCAAACGCACCTAAGAAGCGCCACATACTTAAGCAGAAGTGCTGGAGCCAAAAGGAAGAAACTGCTAAAAACGATTATTGCTAAATGGAATTAACAGTATAGCGAGGTTAGATATTATGTTTCGTCTAATGCATTGCGTAAGGAAAAGAGAGAATGTTTCTGAAGTCGAATTCAGAAGGCGCTGGGCGACGGATGAATTTGACGCTTTAATATCCGAAGCGGCTCTTCTGTTTAATGTATGTAACTACAAAAAGAGTTTGTATCTTCATGTCGTATTAAATGATGAACTAAGAAGCGAAGCGGGCGGAGAGCAACCATACGATGCTGTGATTGAGTACTGGTGGAAAGATAAAAAGGATTATCCTTCGCTTGATTCACCAATAACACAAAAATGGATCGATAAGCTCGAAGCTTATCAAGAAGCGTTTATTGATAGTGACCGCTCTTGCTTATTTTTTACTGACTGGGAAGAAGATCAGTAACAAACTACATGCTAGCAGGGTATGTAAAATATGATGCTTAGGTCATACATACCCAATATTTGACGCTAGCTTCCCTCTATTCTAAAGCCAATCTTTAGCGTTACTTGAAAATGCCCAACCTTGCCATCCTGTATATGCCCTCTGGTTTCGGTCACTTCAAACCAATCCATGTTCGACACCGTTTTAGAGCATTCTGATATTGCATTATTGATTGCGTAATCAACACCTTTGGTAGATGAGCCCACGACCTCAATTTTCTTATAAGTATGATGTCCTGACATTCTATAGTTCCTTGATCCGTTAAAGTCCTCTAATAGTGTAGACAAAGATAGATAAGACGCTCTGTTTTAGAAGCTCGTGCCAAGTATGGGGGGCTAAGCATAGAGCGCTAAACACTTAGTCATTTTTGAAGGATATAATACAATCACTATATTCGTGACAGTCACAATAAAGAGCAAAGCATGATCGAAGCAACGGGTAAGCAGACTAAGATAGCAAACAGAACAAAAACAGCCGTTAAGCGTGGCAGAAAGCCTCTGTTTTCAGATTCGATGACACCGGCCCAACGCAAGGCTAAACAGCGCAGGG
This sequence comes from Neptuniibacter victor, assembly GCA_027943745.1. GTDB lineage: Bacteria > Pseudomonadota > Gammaproteobacteria > Pseudomonadales > Balneatricaceae > Neptuniibacter > Neptuniibacter victor. Next base: position 1,982,528 of record AP025763.1, read on the forward strand.
AGCAAGATGCTTTTATCCTAGAGAATGATTCCACAGATTGGACTGAGTCCGATTGCATGCGCGTACTATCGACGAAGAAATTTAATGCGATGCATAAATTTGCTTGGGAGCGATTAGGTCATATAAAAGGATATATGTGACTGTCACGCAATTGTATTAAATAAAACTGTACATGCCTCAATGAGCTGAAAGTTAAAGCCACCAGGCAAAGGGTAGAAGACTTAATAGCTCATTTTTTCTTAATAAGTTATTGTCTTCAATCCAAACAGTATGGTTATGAAGCGGTGCTCGATTATGTCTAAAACAGTCGTAATAACTGGTGCTAGTAGGGGGATAGGCCTCTCTTTCAGTCAGTTATATCAGGAACGAGGCTATGTGGTTTATGCAGCCTGTCGAAATACCTCCTCTGAATTGGCAGCCCTTGGGGTTAACGTCATTGAAGGAGTGGATGTATCTAAGCCTGAGGGGATTATGTGCCTTGTAGCTGCACTGGAAGGGATAGAGATTGATCTTCTAATTAACAATGCGGGTATTCTTCGGAACGAAGTCCTTGGCAATATTGACCAAACAACTATCCGCCAGCAATTTGAAACGAATGCATTAGCACCGCTGCTTGTTACTGAGTCATTAATAGGCAACCTGAGCGCACAGGCTAAAGTGGCTTTCATCACGAGTCGCATGGGGTCGGTTACGGATAACTCTAGCGGTGGACGATATGGCTACCGTATGTCAAAAGCGGCATTGAATATTGCAGCGGTGTCTATGGCCCATGATTTAAAGCCAAAAGGTATCGCTGTTGCGATTCTCCACCCAGGCTTAGTTGGAACCGATATGATTGGGGGTGTGGGGGACATCACACCAGATCAAGCGGCCGACAGGCTTTCGCAACGAATCGATCAGCTTAATCTTTCTAATACTGGCACGTTCTGGCATTCAAATGGAGAGGTCCTACCTTGGTAGACTGGAAGCGTTACTGATTTATACTGATACTCCAAGGGGCTTTCTGTAAGTCCCTTTTTGCATTTTAATTACTTTAAAAACAATCGGTTATTTTGTTATTTTAATGCTCTTTAGTGCGCCAAGTATCAATGCCGCTGCTCAACAGAAATGCTGGCTATAGCTTCAAAACCCAGAAGCAGGTTCTTAAAAGCTAACTCTCTGCATTTTTATCAAGAGCGACTAAAACAACAGCCGATACCCTTTAGGCGTGAGTTGAGTTCTTTGCTTGAAAAGCTTTGAAAAAGCGCTTAAATCACTGTAACCGACCTGCTCAACAATTTCAGGTATCGGCATTTTTGTCGTTTCTAATAGCGACTTAGCGGCTTCAATACGGATATTTTGAAGGTATCTTATCGGGGTTTCATCGAGCTCAGCTTTAAATTTACGGATTAACGTACGCTGGCTAACACCTAGATCCGTGGCTAACTTTGCAAGGTCAATATTACTGTTCATATGCGTATGCAGCCAGTGTTGAGCTTTTTGTATCACCGGATCTTCACTTGGGGCCGCCGTTAGCAAGTTCTGGTAAGGTGACTGGGCCGCAAGCCTTGCATCTACCATCAGTGTCTTAGCGCATTGAACGGCAAGTTCTTTAGAGAACTGTTTCTCAATCAAGTTCATGGCTAGATTTTGGTGTGAATTCCCAGCGCCAGCACAAACTATATTCTCTTGCTCCGTAATAAGCTGCGTAATATCTAAATTGACACGGGGGTACCTATTAGCAAAAACCCGTTCCAGCCACCACGCAGTGGTTGCAAGCTTGTCATTCAAAAGGCCTGTTTCTGCCAGGATGAAAGCACTGGTGCAATTACTACAAATAACGGCACCATTTTCCCAAGCCTTCTTAAACCAACCGAAAGAAGGGGTTAATTGCTTAGAAAGCTGCTCGAACACCTCTATGCCTTTATAGGGGAAGGAGGGGATGTAGAGCAGATCGTACGACTCTTTTTCCGAGATTTCAGTATCTGGCGTGAGCCTAATCCCACAACTGGTTGTGATTGGCTCTTTATTGAGTCCAATCGTGCTCCAAGAAAAGAATGCGTCTGTGTTATTGCCCTGTTGTTTTTTCGCAAAAGCATTGGCTATTTGAAAGGCATCAATTGGTCCAGAAAGGCTTGATAAGTAGCATCCCTCATAGATAAAAAAGCCAATCCGGTACATTGATAGAGATCCTGTGATTTTAATTGATATGTAAAATATGACCATATCATAGTCATTTATGCCGCTTTAACCTATTTCTTATGCATCGTAGGATGGCTAAACATGAATGATCTTAAGAAGAAGCAACTGATGAGCCTGCAAAAAATATTTGATAACCGTTTAACAATACCCGCGATAGCCTCGCCAATGTTTTTAGCATCGGGGCCCCGCTTAGTCATTGAGTGTTGTAAATCTGGCATGGTCGGCACCTTTCCTGCGCTTAACCCGCGGACTACGGAAGCACTTGATCAATGGCTCAGTGAAATCACTCATGAGCTAAACAGGCATGAAGAGGAAAGCGGATGTAAAGCTGCGCCATATGGCGTCAATCTCATCGTTCATAAGAGTAACGCTCGGCTGAAAGAGGATCTTGCAGTCTGTATTAAGCATAAGGTCCCTTTGATTATCACCTCTCTTGGCGCTGTTGGTGATGTGGTGGATTCTATTCATGCTTATGGCGGCGTGGTGTTTCATGATGTCACAACCATCAAACACGCTAAGAAAGCAGCCTCCGTTGGCGTAGACGGGTTGATAGCGGTAGCTGCAGGGGCAGGGGGTCATGCGGGAACATTGAGTCCATTCTCCTTCGTTAATGAAATTAAACATTTTTTTGATAAAACCGTCGTGCTTGCTGGATGCATATCTACAGGTCGTGATATTGCTGCGGCACGCATGCTAGGTGCAGATTTGGCGTATATGGGTACACGAATGCTTGCGACTCAAGAGTGTCAGGTGCACCAGAGCTACAAAGATTTGATTGTTGATGTCTCTGCAGCAGATATCGTCTATACGCCAGCCATATCAGGGGTTAATGCCAACTTTATTAAACAAAGTATCGATAAATCGGGCATTGATATAGAAGGCGGTACCCATGCTAAGGCGATTGATTTTGGTGCGGAATTAGATGAAGCATCGGATGACTCGGTTCAAGGCGCAAAGCCCTGGAAAGATATTTGGTCGGCTGGACAAGGCGTGGGCAGCGTAAAGGACATACCGACGGCGAAAGCGTTGATCACCCGGCTAGCTGATGAATACCAGCAGGCAAGAGCCAGCGTTTAATTTCATAAACACCCAACCATAGGAGCATGTATGTACAAATATATTGAGTACAAGCGAAACGAAGGAATCGCGACTATTAGCCTTGATCGAGCAGAAGCGGCTAATAGCTTAGATCATCTAATACTGGGCGAGCTTCTACATATTACAACCGAACTGTCCCAAGATGACGCGGTTAAAGCCGTGATACTAACGGCCAATGGGCGGTTTTTTAGTGCCGGTGGCGACCTTAAAGCGATTGCAAAACACGAGAGCCGAGCTGCGTATATTGCAGAACTAGTGTAGCTTCCAGCGCAACTTGAAGCTGAAGCCTTCCAGTTTATGCGGGACGTAGGAAGACCCTCCAGATTAACGTCTTGAAAGAATCCGGTATAAGTTGAAGTTTAGCGCATTTTCTCCAGACAAAGCTGAAACTATCCGTTTGTTTTTAAACAACTAATTTGAATTTATATTGATAATAGCCCCGTTTGTCAATCCAAGCAAATAATGCCTTTCATGGATGATTGGACATTGCCCCCTCCAGTTATAACCTTGAACGAATACCAAAAGCAGAATAATAGCCATGGCTTGGTGGTATGGGCAGATCAGATACCTCTGTGTTTCAAAAACAGATAAATTAAAGTCGACCTGCATATCTATGTGTAGTGCTTTGACCTAATCTGGCAACAGAGCTGCTTTCAGACAAAAAAGCAGTCAGCGTGGATAGAAAAATGTTGGACGATTCAGAAAGCGCTCATTAGCGAAGGGCGCTTTTGCATATATCTTTCTTATTCCTGTCAGTATTCATTACAAGATGTAAGAAATACTTACATCTACGGTTTCTTTCTTTTTATCTAGTCGGTTCATGGGTAGTATCTTGGACAAATACTTTGCTTAAGTAGATGTTTACAAAGGAATTGTAAAAAATGATTACAGAATTGATTGGAAGCAATATCAAAAGTTTCCGCGAAGATAAAGATTGGTCACAGAAGGAACTTGCAGTGAGACTTTCCGTGTCAAGACCAACTATATCAAACTGGGAGTCAGGAAAAGCGGAGCCTTCATCATCTCATTTAACTCGGCTTTCCAAAGAATTTGGTGTTTCGGCAGATATGATTTTAGGGATTAGTTCTAACTCTAAAAGAATCGTTGTTGTAGATACCTCTGCTTTGATTAAACGTCCGGCCTTGCTTAGTGAGCTAAATGATTCGTTCGATGAAGTAATTGTGCCTGACATCGTCATTTCAGAATTAAACAGCTTAAAGGACTCAAAGAAGAAACCGGCTGTAAAGCAGAAAGCTTGGCTAGTGATGAGCTGGATAAACAATGAGAAAACGTCAATAACCGTTACTAAAAATGAGAAGACGACTGGTAATGCAGATGAGAAAATTGCCGACGTAGCCATTCGTCGTGCTAGAGCTAAACCTCATGATGAAATATTCGTCCTTTCTGATGACATATATTTCCAGTTTCTGGTTGAGAGCTACAAAAGCATTAAAGCAATCACACCAACTGAGTACTCACGAGATTTTTCTAATGATGACACCACTAGATATGATCACTTGAGATCTATCGAATTTTTTGAAGCTGTTTACAACAAGGAATTGAAGGTAGTCAAAAGTCTTTTTTCTAGAGATATTGATATCAATTTTTACGACCCTGATACAGGCTTAACCCCTTTAATTGGAGCTGTTCGTAAGAGGAAATATGATGTTATCGAGTACCTTTTGGATTTACCGAATCTTCATATTGACTCATTAGATAAGCATAAATATTTCTTTTCCGCAGTTCACCATGCCACTCAACTGAAGGATATGAAATCTATTCGGTTACTTACAGAAAGAGGGGCTGATATAGGAATCGGGAGTAAGGGTAAGAATGCTGGTAATACTCCGTTAATGGTTTCCGCTTGGAGCGGTTTTACAGATGGGGTGAATTTTTTTCTTGAACATGGTGCATGTGCTAATCAGCAAGATGCAAACGGGTATACAGCACTAACAAAAGCTTGCATCAAGAATCATGCGTTAATTATCAACATACTAGCTGATGTTACTGATACCAATATTCGCTCAAAAGAAAACAAAGTTGCGCGTGATTACCTCAATCCAAAGAAACTGAAACCAAGCCAAATTTCTAAATTGTTTGAGGCACAAAATGATTGATCGAGCATGTATCTCACTCGGTGAGAGGTGTAATTTGAAATGTGCCTATTGCCATTTTCACAACGAAGACAACGGTAAACTCAGTGGTTCTTCACAAGAGTTCTCTTCCACGGAACTTGCAGTAGTCACCGATCAAATTGTGAATTACTGCGTTCAAAATAATTTGTCTAGTTTTAAAGTCGGCATTGTAGGTTCTGGTGAACCTATGATGCAGTTCAAGAAGATCCAAGCTTTGATAGAGCATGTGAAGGACAAGGGTTACCGCCAGCTCAAGTTCTACACCATTACAAATGGCACTGTATTAAATAAGAAGATTATTGATTTCTTTTATGAAAATCGAGATTTAATCAAATTGTGCTTCTCAGTTGATGGATATGAAGAGCTACATAATGTCGGTCGTGAACAATTTGATCGAGTTTTCAAAGGTGTTCAACGATACGAATCTAAGTTCAATGAGAAGCCCTCTATCAATTGTACCGTTCACCAAGAAACCTTAAAAAACCAAGTCAAGCTTTTCGAATTTCTATCAGATGAGAATTTTAACGATGTTACGTTTTCACGGTTGTTTGATTCTCATGATGAAAGTCTTGTTGTTTCAGCCTTGGAGTATCAGGGTTTGCTAGAGTTTTTTAAGGGTAGTCGGTTTGAAGTGCGCCAACTGAATGAGGAAAAAAAGAAGCAATATGATTGCACTATGTATGGCTCTTTGTGTGGAGTAGGAAGAACAAATATTTTTATCACTAAACGTGGAATTTACCCATGTGGTCGTTTTTACGGCAATGAACAATACAATTACGGCTCCTTTGACATGCCATTAGTTGAATTGGAAAAACTAATGCTCCGTATGAAACCTTTGAAAGACGGGCAATGTTATTACGATACATATGTAGGGAAACAAATAGATGAAGATAGCAATATACGGCACATCCAGATCGGGTAAGGATTACCTTATCGAGCATGCATCGAACCATTTAATCTCGGTTGGTCTTAGTGTCAGCCATCTAAAAGGGTCACTACTGCTTAATCAAATGGCAGAAGAAAATTATGGCGTGAGATTTTCAAAACTTGCTGAAGGTCAGAAGTGTGAACTCAGAAAACGGTTCATCGATTTGGTAAATGAGGCGAATGAATCGAATGATCTTGTATTTGTTGATGGGCACTATTCCTTCCCTGAAGATGGGAGCTTTAAAGTAGTATTTACAGATGCAGATAGAGATTGCTATGACCACTTTTTCTATATGGACACTAAATCTGAGCTTATTTGCGAAATCTCCAGAAATAGTGAGGGAGAAAAGCAGAACTTAGAGATTGCCGTTGATGATATTGATTGCTGGAAGTCTTTTGAAAAAGGGGCAATGTCAAAGGTATGTGAGTTACTTGGAAAAGAGCTAATTATCCTTGATGAAGACACGGCTTCTTCTATTGAATTCATTGCCTCTTGGGTACTGAATTTCGATAAATTCTACAACTTCGAAAAACTTGCGAAATCTGCGATTGATTCAGTTTTGCTGGATCGAAGTCAAGTTCCTAAAAGTGCTTTGGTTATTGATTGTGACAACACCCTCTCAATCAATGACACCACGTTTGTACTGTGTCAGGAACTGGGTATAGATAAACAGCAGCTAAAAGAGATATATCTCGGAGATAGATATACCAGTTATCAATTCTTCAAGGTAAATCGCATGCTAGGTGCCTTTTCACCTAAAGAGCTAAAGCTTGCTTCTCAAAAGGCATATGATCGGATTGAGATGGCCAGCCAAGTTGTTGATTTGATCGAGAGTGATACGCATGAATTAACCTTGGCTCTTACTTCAGGGTTGCTCGAAATTTGGTCTCATAAGCTTGTAAATGAGCTACAGGTGGATTGTAGTCTTGGCAACAGCGTAATGGACTCTCGATTGATCGTTACGCCTGCGTTTAAGAAAGCAGTAGTAATGGCTTTAAAATCAAAGGACATCAAAGTTACGGCGCTTGGTGACTCGGTTATTGATATCCCAATGCTGGAAGCATCTGATTTAGGGTTGTTGGTAGCCCATTCAAAATTAAATAAGGCTGTTTGTACATATTTAACGCAATCAGAGAACTCAAATCTTCAGCAGGTTTTCTCTAACGAGTACAAATATTCCATTCCTCAAATGAATTGGAGTAATTAAGATGAGTTTAATCGTTTTAGAGAACCTTCTTGATGCATCAAAGCTTACAGCGCTGTGTTTAACTAAAAGTCAGTCTTCGTGTGAAGGGGCTACTCTTCGAAAGGCTCACTATGAACTAGGTGAAGCTACAGCCGAGCATATAGCTAATTCTTATCTATCTGATACCTCTAATTATGCAGTGATAATTCTTATGAGGGCAGGGCTAAATTTTGGTCTAGGAGTCGCAGATGCTCTGGAATATTTAGATCACCAAGTTTCTGTGTATTTCGCTGAAAAAGGAGGTTTAGCCCAAGAGGATTTAGATGAACTATCTGGTAAAAAAGTAGTGATCGTAGATGCCGTTGTGAATACTGGTAAGAGTGTTTTTCAGGTTTTAAACCAATTAGAGAAGGGGCAAGCTAAAAACTCAGTTGTAGCTACAATCGTGATGCCTGAATCAGCCCAAGTTCTTGCGAATGAACTCAACATCATCTCTGTGAGAGTTTCTGCAAGGAAATATAAAGGGGCAAAGGTCAAAACCGTCGTGGGAGGGATGGGGCCAGATACTGGAGATAGGCTATTTGGCACGTACTAGATACGTGTAAGCTGATTGACTCTTAGACAAAGAAAATTGGGGTAGATTGTCTATAGGCCTGTTACTTGATGGTAAAAAGGTTTGGGCTGAAAAGAATTTAGCCCAAATCTAATCTGACAGTAGCGCTGGAAAGAAGGGGTAACTGTCAGATCTGGTCTGAGCTACTACATTTTAGCTATAACACCAAAGTGTCCTTGGTCAATATCCTGATTTCCCCAAAGCCACTGTAGTTTGCTGTGTAACTGTTTTTCATCAGTGATGAATTGCACTGATGCACTTCCTGTGTCAGGGAAGGCAACAAGATGATCCTTGGATTGTATAGCCTTAAACATAAGGCCCTCATACATCCTCCGAACTTCAAGTGACTCTTTAGAATTTATGATGGCTAGATTGAAATGATGAACTAAATACTTAAATATAACCGCTTCGGTTAAGTCCCGTGTAACCCTATTGTCTTCACCAGTACGCACTCGAAAAAACCTGATATGACATAATGGTTTTTTCTGAATATTCTCAATATGCCGTTTGATTTTTTCAACGCTGATGAAGTAAGAAACACGCTTAGTTTTATAGTTTAGTAACATGATGTTGAATTCCGAATCTGCATTAGGCTTAAATGCTATTTTGAGTTCATAACCATCAGGTAAATTAAACTCAATCTCTCCTGAAAAGTCTTTGCCTTTCATTGCAGCTAAACAATCAAACCCCTTCTGATTTTGGTCAGGATCATTCAACTGATTAATAAAAACTGAGCTAAGATCATCCTGCAATAATAAAGTCATCATTTACCTCTCAAGCGTAACGCTTGTCCCTGTACATAGTGTATAGGAGAAGACAAAATTTAAAACTAGATTTGCTCTATGACTATAGATTCCTGATAGCTCTTAGAAAGAGCTGTAGTCTGACGTTTACTAATTAGTGCAGAGTGAAGTGGCATAATGAATTTTGCCACCTGATAAAGGAATTCTTATCAATACATTTCACAAAACGGCTATCAATGGTAGGTTTGATATAGAAATAACCATGGATTGGTGAAAATGGCTGAACAGATACCACTATATTTTAAAGATGAATTCTCTCCTGATACTGAGAATCGCAGTAATCCCCCCGAAGGGTCTTTTCCAGAAATTACTCGCATCCCCCATAATTATGGCCGCAATACTGTCGATTCTGTTCTGAAAATCGACCTTCAACACGAAAAAGAACCTTTTATTGTTACGGGCTATACATCGCTGCTTCGAGTGGTAAGACTTATTGCTGGTTTAGAAGAGGATCAGGATTTACGCCTTCTAATCGGAAACGAGCCGTTTCCGATCACTAATGCCCCCATGTCTCTTGCTCTAGTAACTTTCCCGGAAGAAGTTCAAAAGTATTGGCTTAATAAACGAATATCTCTTCTTCAGTATCCTGATGTTTTTGTCGCATTAGAAAAAATCCGTTTAGGGCAGGTTGATGCGGCTTATCTAGATATTCCCGGCAGAATGATGCATGCGAAGATGGTAATAACCAGTGAAGTTGCAATGCTCGGCTCTTCCAACTTTTCAAATTCAGGACTTACTCGCAATATTGAAGCCAATGCGCGCTTCAAAAAAGAGGAAGAAGAGCAGCGTTATACTGAGATCTCCGAATACGCAGAAGCGCTCTTCAGTCTTGCTGATGACTATCGAGGGCACCTCAAAGATCTGCTTGAATCACTGCTACAAGCATCAAGCTGGAAAGACTGTATTGCCCGAGCTTGTTCAGAACTTTTAGAAGGCCATTGGGCAAAAAAATACACTTCTTATGCAAGCTTGAGCAATCCTGATTTGGCCCTATGGCCATCACAGCAGCAAGGTATTGCACAGGCTCTCTGGATAATAGAAAACCTTGGTAGTGTTTTAGTTGCAGATGCTACTGGCAGCGGCAAGACCCGCATGGGTACGGCTCTACAGCGAGCTGTCTTTGATCGATTAATAAGAACCGGAAATATTCGTGGTGGGGGTATGTCTCTTATCAGCCCTCCCGGCGTAGTGTTAGGCTGGCAGAAAGAGCTTTTAAGTTACGGTTTAAGCCATCAACCGTTATCTCAAGCCGCTCTCAGTTTTGTCGATAAAGAAAGAGCAATTAACAGTTTCGTTGAGCAATGTATCAAGCAGGGTCAGATTTTGACTGTTGATGAAGCTCACAATTATCTCAATGCTGGTTCTAAACGTGCTCAAGTACTACTACGAAACCTTGCAGATCATGTGATGCTATTCACCGCTACACCAATTAACAGAAGCGCTTCTGACTTACTTTGTCTGGTGAATATTTTAGGTGCAGATAACTTTGACCCGAAAGTCATTCAGCAGTTTAATAACTGGCTTCGCCTTGATGTCAAAAAAATGCGTGAGGCGAGAGAAGATCAATTGGAAGCTCTAAAGAGTGAGATCGCGAAATTTACAGTTCGCCGAACGAAGAGAGAACTTAATAATCTTGTAGATAAAGACCCTGATTCCTATCTAAACAAACATCAGCAACTATGTAGATATCCCGAACATAATGCTATCCCATACGATACCGGCGAATCTGATGCATCTATATCTATTGCGCATAAGATCCGTGAATTAACCAATCAATTGAAAGGTGTGGCTTTCATTACACGCACTATTGATGAGAGCGCATTTACAAACCTCGATGGTGAGTCATTAGATCCTGAGTCAGTATTCAAGCGCCGTTTGGGTATGGCTAAACGTAGCGCAGCTTATCAAGTCATCTCTCATCTTAGATCTTCTCGTGCCTCAGCTTATGCGCATATCGCGGGTTTACAGCAAACCCTTGCCTTCTTTAAGTTTGGTGCAAAGGACAGTACTGGTCATAAGGGAATGATTCCTAAGTTATCTGAGCTTGAAGAAGCACCCGGCGTCGTTTTACCTGAACAATTAATAGGGCAGATTGAAATACCTGACTGGCTTAACGATCAGGTAGCTTTTGAGAAAGTACGAGATAAAGAAATCAGTATTTATCAGGATATTCTCTCTGAACTTGAAACGCTTGATGACTCTCGTGAACTAGCTAAGTTGATGCTCATTAGGGAACTGTTCACAAACCAAGATCAACTCGGTGTTATTGCGTTTGATCGTCATCCATTGACGTTGATCTATCTGCGCCACTTATCCGAGAAGCACCAAATACTTGATGATGTAACTCTGCTTCGCGCTTCAGGCGATTCCACTAAAACAGAGCGCAAAGAAGTTGATCGGTATTTAAATAACGAGAACCCACTGACTGAGAATGTGCTAGCACTGTGTTCAGACGCCATGTCAGAAGGGTATAACTTGCAGAATGCTTCTGTGGTAGTACATCTGGATATGCCTTCTGTAGTTCGCCTTGTCGAGCAGCGTATAGGCCGTGTCGACCGAATGGATAGTATCCACGATGAAATCCATGTTTATTGGCCTAGAGACCATGAAGCCTTTGCGCTGAGAACGGATGATCTATTGATTGAACGATTCGAAGCCAACGAGATGCTATTGGGTTCAAATTTCTATTTGCCTGAAGGTATGTCTGATCATTGTGTGAATTATGAAGAGATCATCGAGCAAGCAGAGAAAGAAAGCGTTTCATGGGATGGGATACAAGACGCATTTGATCCTGTCAGATCCCTTATTGGTGATGCTTCAGGATTGGTGTCGACCAAGCACTACCAAGAAATGGCTGCTATAGAGGAAACCTGCACACGAATTAGTGCTGTCGCCTCAGATCATGATTGGGGATTCTTTTGTATTTCCGGCACTGAATTTGGTTCCCCTAAATGGGTTCTGTTATCTAGTAGACAAGAAGATCCTATTGTCGATTTATCTCATATCTCGAAATTTCTATCTGAACACTTGGGCGATAACACCGAAGAAATAGACCTCCAATCCGAAAGGTGTTTTTCAGATGTGGAAAGGTATCTGGCTAGACTCCCTGAGATTGAGCGAAATCTTCTACCTAGAAGAAAACAAGTCGCCCTGTCTGAGATGGAATTGATATTGGGTAAGTGGGCGCAACATGCAGACGAAGAACAAGCTGAGTTCTACAGAAAGCTGATTGGCATTCTTTCTCAAGAAGTAGAAACGCAGAGAACTGTTAACTGGTCTCTTCTAGCCGATAGGTGGTTAGAGCTTATTAGGCCTGTTTGGTATGAAAGACTTAACTCAGCACGCGGGAAGAAGGCAATAATGCTATCTGATCTAAGAGATGTGCTAATTGGCTCACAGATTCCTTTCGAAAGGGTGTACGAACATTTTGTAGAACTGCCAGATCCTACTACTCACGTAAGTGAAAGGATTGCGGCTTGCATCATCGGAGTAATAAAATAATAGTTCATGGACGGATTTGAAATAACATGACCATAAATACACTTAGAATTGAGAATGTTAAAGGTTTCTCTGACAAAGTATTCGAACTCAATATAATCCCCAATAGGCCAAGCCTGCTAGTTGCTCCAAATGGATTTGGGAAGAGTTCACTCGCTGCTGCTTTTCTAAGTCTTCAACAGAATAAACTATCAGTCCCTGAAGATTATTTTCATAGAAATGATCCTAGTTTAAACTCGAAGATTTCTATAGATTACACAGACTCCGATTCCAACGAGCACCATCTTGAAGCAGACGATACATTAAACACCATAAATGATCACTTTTCGTGGTTTATCATCAACAATCAAATTAAGGCGAAAGGTGTAGGCCGAAACTTTGGTGGAAGGACAGCTGTTAGTGCATCAATAGCCGTAGAACCAGTAGTATTGGTCGAAACAATTCCAGAAAGGGCTGATTTTAGCTATTCCTTTAGAGGGCAAAAGCAAGCCTTTGGCCGTAGCGGAAAGATCCTTCCTAATATAGGCACTAACTTTCGTAATCCATCTTTCACCAAAAAGCTAGCGAGCTATTACGGCTTCTTGGATAGGGTATCTCAGGCTAGAAATACGGATAAATTGACCCGCATCACTAATGAAATAAATGCGCGACATAATGAATCAGCGAATGCAATCCGTGATTGGGTAAATCAAAACAAGATAGAAGACTTATCAAGTATTGAGCCTCTTCGTGAGATAGCAGCTCTTATAAGTAGTTCAAATTTAGGGGTGAATAGTGAGGGAATTGCTTATCTAGCAGCTATACAAATCCATCACGTTTACATGGCTGATAAATCTGGTTTCAAAAAAGCAGTAAAGTACAGTGACTACCTATGTGATAAGAATGATTACAAAGAGATGCTGTCCGCTTTTAATAGCTCTTGGTGCCAAATTATTCCAAAAGAGAAACAGCGAAAGCTGCTGGTAGAATTCCCTAAAACTCACCATGTTTCAAATGGCCAACGAGACGTAATAACATTTGTAGCACTTCTCAATAGAGCCATGAAAAAGTTAAAAGGCCAACGCTCTATACTCATAATAGATGAGGTATTTGATTACTTAGATGACGCTAACCTTGTTGCTGTTCAATACTACATAACCAAATTGATTGACAAATTTAAAGCTGAAGGAAGGATCATTTACCCCTTAATTATGACACACCTTAATCCTTATTATTTTAAGAATTGATCTGGTTGAATACACCGGACACTTTAATAAGAGACAATAACCGTCAATCATTGGAGTGTCGTCATGGGTCAGAAACGAAGTTACAAGCAATACCCACAAGAATTTAAAGAAGAGGCTGTTGCGCTCGTTAAGGAACAAGGCTATTCAGTACCAGAGGCCGCGAAAACACTGGGAATCGCTAGTAATGTTTTGTATCGCTGGAAAGATAAAGTTGAGCAGCAAAGACAAGGGGAAGACCTAGCTGAGGATGAACGATCTGAACTGCAGCGCCTACGCAAAGAAAACAAAGAGCTGCGCATGGAGAAAGAGATTTTAAAAAAGGCCAGTGCCTTCTTTGCCAAAGAAATGAAGTGAAGTACCGCTTCATACAGGAAAATTCCGGCCTCTATCCCGTGCGGATAATATGTCAGGTAATGAGGGTTAGTAGGTCGGCCTTCTATGCATGGAAGGCGCGTTCTGCACAAATAATTCCGGCAGAAGAGCTGCATCTATATAGCAGAGCTAAAGTTTTATTTGCTGCGAGTCGTGAGAGCCTGGGCAGCCGAGAGCTCGCTAAGAAGCTACGTGCTGAAGGTTTTATTATTACTCGCTATCGAGTGATGAACATCATGCAAAAGCTCAAGCTGACCGTTAAGCAAAGGGTAGCTTACAGAGTAACTACAAAACGTAAACACGGCGATGCTGTAGCGGATAACTTCCTGAATCAAAACTTCAATCCTGTCGATAAGAATCAAGTATGGGCTGGGGATATTACCTATCTGAAAACAGCAGAAGGATGGTTATATTTAGCGGTTGTTATGGACTTGTACTCCCGTCGTATCATTGGCTGGGCCATAGATAAGCGAATGACTACCAGTTTAATTAGCCGAGCAATGATCAAGGCATACAACGTTAGGCGGCCGCCTAAAGGACTTGTCTTTCATAGTGATCGAGGGTCGCAGTACACCAGTAAGCGCTATCGTGCGCTACTTCAGGGATACGGCATCCGGTCTTCAATGGGTGATGTGGGTGCATGCTGGGATAATGCGGTCGTTGAACGTTTTTTTGGTAGTTTGAAGCATGACTGGATATTTAAAATCCATCAACCAAGTCGTAGCCATATGAAACGTGATGTGGCGGCTTATATGAAATATTACAATTTGTACCGGCTTCACTCATCCAACGATGATTTATCGCCGATTCAATATGAAAACTTAGCAAGTTTCAGTGTCCGGAATTGTTGACCAGAACAAATTTTGCTTTCAGCAAGCAGAAAACGTATTACTTAGATAAACGGGATATCCTTCCTGATGAAGCAATGGTCAAGCTTCTCAGGAAAAGAGATGAACCACTTATCAAAGAAAGCGTTTCCAAATTTTTACTTCACTACCACATTGGCCAGATCAACAAACGTATTGAATTTAGGGGACTTGGGCTTCGCGAAACGTGGGGGGATGCTAATAGGTTTTATGAATTTATCTCTTCCGAAGTTCAAAAATTTTTACAGGGTGATGAGCAGTTTGACCCATTAGCTGTTTGTTGTGGAGTCAGAGTCGCCATTGAGCAAAAAACGTACGATCTCTTGGTTGATGCGGAGCATAAGACGGAATTTCTTGAGACGTTCAAAACACGTGACAAACTACTATTCGCTGAAGGGGTTGGGGTAACAGTGCCTGAATATTACTACCTACTCGGTGTCATTTATAACGATGGTATGCACTGGAGGGAAAACCAAGATAATATTTCCCCAATAGCTGCCAAGTTAGAGAATAACACTATTCGTAAGCTCATCAGTGAAATTTACACTTAGATAACTTATCGGTTGAAGCGTAGCCCCAAAAAACAATTTCACTCCCAAAATCAGTTGAGGAAACTCATGGAAACGACTAGACCAACGCATGTTCAGGTTTCAAATCACTTCTATAATGATGCGATAGACCTTTACGATAGATATACTGTTTGTGAGAACAGTCAGTTTCCTGAGTTCTACTCACTAAAATCTCGAAGAATGAAGTGCTTCATTGATTTACGCATGGCAATGGAAAGCGCTTTAAAGGCAGTAGTGGCTTATTATTGCCATGCAAATCTTTGTGGTGAAAAGCTCGTTAAAAAAGTCGAGAATTATCGCCATCATATTGAAAAATTAATTGTCAAAGCACATGAACACATACCTGAAAATTTGCGCCAAGAGACATGTGAACTCTGCAAAGAACTCAGTCAGCTTCCAGTAGGGCTTCGCTATAGGCTCGATGTCATGGACTTCAAAAGAAATAATGAAGATCTATATTACAGAACTGTTGGCTCAGATATATGGATGACAGATACGTCAAAAACAATTAAGTCTATTGCAGATCATATTGGGAAAGAGCTAAGCAAAGAGAGCAAGGTATTATCAGGAGCTGAACTACTATCAGAATTCCGGGAACCTAAATATGATAAATACGCCAAGTAGCTATACCCCTCTACTGATATAGTAAAACCTCTTCAAGAGGTTTCCTTGAAAACACACTAGTGTGAAAACCTTCAAATAACGGGTTTTACTAATACGGCTTCATGGATCAACATATCTATTAATTTTTCTAGTTTCGACGAATCATAACTTCCAGTTCGCAAATCGTCATCGGAGTGCTCATAAAAGTGCTTTGAATATGACTCTTTAAAATCCAAAACTCCATGCCATGTTTTAATGTCTTTTTTGAAGTTGCTCCATGTAACCTTAGCTGGAGGGTATTGCTCTAAACGAAGGTCAAGATAGCACTCAATCGCTGCGGCGCGTCCATTAATATCAGAAATATTGATGCCCTCTGGCCCCATAGTGGTAAATTCTCTAAATTCTTCAAGGTCTGGCAATGTCATAGCTCTCATATTTATCGGCAGAGCTAACTTTTTAAGTTTTAGATACGCGTCTATGCCTTCTGCATCATTATCAAAGACAAATAAAACCTGATTTAGCAAATCTATTCGAAGAAGCCCCTCTGCAAACTTTACCAGATTGCCGGTTCCCCAAAACGGATGGCGTTCACTGACATCCACGAAATGAAAAAAGTCAGCAACGTCCGGGCGGAAAACGCTTAGTGCTCGTCGGATTATATTTGCATCCGATGTCCCCTCTGTAGCAATTAGAATTCTCTGATTTTGTCTTGCCCCTGCTTGAAATAAATCACGACCAACCCATCCAGCATCTACAATAGGGCCAAACTCCCATGTAACCTCCACATCGGCATTTTTTGGATTAAGAGCAAAGATCTGAAGCATTGATTCGGCACTTAAAATACAGAGCTTGTCCGCAAGAAAGCTAGCTTCCGACCAAAAATTCCCCTCATTATCAGAGTAAGGAATTCGATTAATTTCCTCGGCATCAGCAGTAAAACGTCCTTGAGATATGATATCTCGCTCAGGTGTATCATGATCTATATATTCGTCATTTAAATCAGCCAATGGATAGCGGCAAGCAAGATTACAAAACTCTTCGAAAGTAAGACGTTTATTTTCTAATTCACCTATATCAGCTTCTTGAAAATACTCTTCTGCATCAGCAACTAACATCAGGTACTCGTCACGAGCCGTATCAAGGGTAAAGCCAAGTAAATTAAGGCGTGGTAAGACACAAGATAACGTACTTACGTAAGCCTCATCTCCCTCATAAAGCTCTGATGTTTCTTCTGAGGCTTCTTGGTTATCATTAGGCTCAAACCTACGACGTGTTAAATCACTTTCCGTAAAAAAATAACCATAATCGATACCCATATGATTTTTAGAATATGATAAGGAAACATTACCAAGACATAGTTCAATTGAAGTTCCCATTAGAATAGCCCCCAATCTAAGTAATACTTTAAGTTATTGAATTAAAATGAATTTCAGGGTCACGAATTTCAAAGCTTAACGTGTGCATACACCACCTACATGGTTTGATACGGATATTTTTGAATACGTTGACAAGATATGGAAGGGCACGATCGATTAGCCAGTCCATGGCATCGCATAACAAGAAGAGAACATCATATCTCTTTTCTGGAGTCCTGCACGTAGTTATGGGAAATTTACTTTCTTTTGATTCTACTGAGATGGTCGAGAAGTCCAGCATCTAGAAAGGAATTGATTAATAAATCTTCAGTACAGTCATGTTCATAGTCCTTCTGCTGTCCGCACTTTTCACACTTTGATATTGAGTCTCTTTCTATACGGTTAATTATCATATCAAGCTCTCTAGCCCGGTTTTCTTCACATTGTGCATCAATCTGTAATCTACTGCCTTTTTCATAGATCGCAAAGATAACAAGATCGCCGAATTTCCGATCTTCGAGTATCAAACCAAAGTTAGCAAGATCAACGCATCGGCCATCGCCACACTCAAAGCCTTTGAAATGGAAAGACGTATACTGGTATCTATCAGGGTTTAACAGCGACCTAT
Organism: Neptuniibacter victor; assembly: GCA_027943745.1. Lineage (GTDB taxonomy): Bacteria > Pseudomonadota > Gammaproteobacteria > Pseudomonadales > Balneatricaceae > Neptuniibacter > Neptuniibacter victor. The sequence goes on from AP025763.1 coordinate 2,000,589, forward strand.
GCTTGATCAATAAGTTAGAAATGTATGTATTCATTTTGATGGCTCCGGTTTGGCCACCCTGTAAGGGATCTGTGCGAACCATATCAGCAGTCGCTGAGCTTAAGTCACTCGAGAAGCTTAACTGGTTAAACTAATGAGAATATATTTATCACTTCTTGCTGGCTTAGCGATAAGTGTTTTCCTTCGCCAATCATGATGTAAAGCGTATTACGGGTTTCGAATATACAATCATTGCTGAGTTTTTTGAGTAGAGTAGTTCTCACGTAACCACCCTCTGGGATCGTTCCTGTTTGATCATAAATAACGTTTAATGAGAATAGGAATTTACTCTGTACACCTTTTGATTCCATGAGATCAGCATCCTGCTCACTTTCAGTACTGAATTCGACAATCACCCAGTCCTGCACACACCTAATCGGCTTTTTTGGAGTAAGTTGTCTAGCAATAGACATCATCTGCTCCATTTCTGTATCTGGCATCCCAAGCCCTGAAGTGGGGGAGGCTTCATTAAATAGTGCAGAAAGCACAAGAAATAAGTTCATGATCAAACCCTCAGATTCAATGTAGTTACTTGGTAAACATCCCTTTCTTGCCAAAGAGAATCTCAGCCTGCCTAGCTGAAATCGTTGCTCTGGTGCCTGACCCTACCAATACGTAAATTGTATTTTCGGTTTCGAATAGACAGTTTTGGTGGTAGCTAACTAGAAAGCTTGTGCGAATGGCCGTGCCTTCCTCAAAACGATTTATATCGTCTTCTATGACGTATTCAGCCACTAGGAAAGCTGGCTGCAATTTATACTCCTCTATTAAGTCTTTGAGGATCGTCCGGTCCACATCGCATGGCCGTATAGTTAAAATCTGCCAGCCAGATACAGTGCATACACCTTTATTCCGATTCAGTCCGTAGGCCATTTGCTGATAGATAAGCATTTTCTTTGGGTCGCACCCGAAATCGATGTATTCACCTGTCGAGAAAATTTGGTTCATTAATTTTCTTATAAGAGTCATTACACGCTTCATACTTTCATCTCCTCAATACACCCTGATAGCCACTGTTCCATAGCTCCTGAGCTAGCAACTCGACCATGGCATTTATGATCTCTGCTGAAATAGAGATTTCCGCATCGGGAGCAGGTTTCTTTTGAGCGTTCCTCAATCTCATGTATCAGCTTGTCTAAGCTGTCATAACACTCAGTTTCTGATTCAGCGTATATGTGAAGCTGGTTATATTTTTCGTTTACCTCATACAGCACGAATGATTCGAGGTTCAATCTGGATAGGTTCTCAGCGAATTCAGCTACCAAGGCCGACCACCCATCAGGGCAGCATGAAAACCTACTGTGATAGTAAGTGGTATTGGGATACCGATAAGGGTTGAGTAACGGATAAGCCGTTATCAACATGGTTTCATATCTCAGGAACATCTCAATCCCTCCTAGGTTGCTCTGAAATGAACCCTAGTAGACAACCTCAATGACCGCAAGAAGATAGATTTTCGTCGCAAATGGCTGCTTTTTCTATTAATTTAAAAGACGTTATTGGCTTTTATTTAAATAAAAACATTTGCTTTTAAATGAAGGGCGGGGTAACAAAATTAGATGATATGGAGCTAACACCTTGATTCTAAAATGAAAGCCAAAACCAACAATCAATTACATGTATTTCCGAGTGATAACAGCGTATCGGCCACCACACAAAGGCAAGGTTTATTTTTGCAATTAATTATTTAAAACAAGATGTTAGGTGCATTATTTATGCTTTAAATTTAAATAAACACGAAGAGGTCAGGAGGAAAGTTTATGGGCAAAGTTGTAGATTTCCAGTAATGGTGCGGGCTGCCTCACAATATGGTGCAATGAGACAACCCTAGACTTTCTGAGAAACGTACAGAGAATCCAATTTAATTCAGGCAACTTTGCTGAATATAAGATTTTTTTCGAAAAGTTCATGAAATTTCTGCATATTGAAGCCAGCCTTCGGGTAAACGCTTGAAAAAGCACCGTATTTAGAAGGGTATGCTGTTTCAATTTTCTCGGCCTCCAGCCAAGCTAAAACCTGACTACCGTCTAAATCATACATCTTCATCAGACGACCGAGTAATGTATAAGATTTCAGAAAACTACTTAGCGATCTGCTAGAGATAACGTCAGTTCTAACCCACCGTTTAAAGCTTAAAGATGTGCTCTTCACAAGTTCTTTGCATTGCTTTTCATCTATTCCCGACATCCTTCTGAAATCAGCAACAGGGATTTCATCTGGTATATATTGCAAATAGATATCCTCTAACCATAGAAGAAATTCACTTTTAATGACTTTAAGTTCATACCAGTGAGTTCCACCAGCGCTATAGAATGGAATCGTAGGCTCTTTTAAACAGATTGCGAGTAGCTTTGCCGGAGATAGACAAAAAGCCTCTAGAGTAGGAAATAGATCCACTACAGGCACTAGATCTGACTCAATGACATTGCCTTGGGCGTGCTTTGATTTTCCCCATACTATTAGATCGATCTCAATCAACGATTCAAGGTCAAACAGGGTATCTGTTAGAAAATATGAGGTATGAATGGGGATAACAATATGCTGCTCAAGCAAATTCCCAAAGCCTTGAGCATCAATCCCCAAAAAGGTCGCCGCTTCGAATAATCCTACATGTCTGGATAAAGGAACTTGTTCAGCCAGCTTTTTTCTATACGGACGAATAGCACTCTCACTTTCTACTCTTTCATGGCTATACCGGTGATTAATCTCAACAGCAAAGCCAAAAGACTTTCTGGCTTGTTTGATAAAGTGCAATAAAGGAACCCCGTGTAAGAATGGCGTTAGATGACCTGCTTTTTCATACTCTTTCGCCCATTGGCGAGCGCAAAAAGGAGAATTAATCAGAGCATAAGCCTGCAAGTGTCTCTGGTGCGTCTCTTCATTTGCCAGATCGAGTCGAGCTTGCCGATTAATAATAAAGTCATTAGGTCGTAGGGTTACTGCAAATACCGCATAAAACGCATCAAGAAATGGTTTGTTTTCCTGCTGTAGAGCATCATCCAATAGCATCTGATAAACGGGCATTTTAGAGCGAGGGAGGAGGCATTCATCCCATGACACGCCACATGAATCACAGCCATCCATTAACGACGTTGTCCAATCAAATGGTTCTCCACATTCTGGGCACTGGTCCATCAGTGAAACCTGATGGACATCACAATGTGTATTGTGAATATACAACCAATCCGCCTGTAAACTTTTGCCTTCATTCAAGCAATGAATGCAGACTTTCGGTTTGCTACAGCTAAGTGATTGAACCATTCTTTGATTACTGTCCACTAGCTCTAAACCCTGATACTCCCAAAAGTGCTCATGTAAGGTATCAGCATCTTTCAGTAACATCGGGGCAAGCTGCTCAAGAAAAGCTTTATACTTTTTATTCCCAACACAAAACTGATACTTACTAAAGTTTAGATCCAGAACCTTATTTAGCTCCCTAATGTGCGATCTCCCATTTACCTTCGCTAGGCGAAGGCAATAGCCAATGAAAGATTCATTGGCTTCAGGGGCTGGCCTCACAGGAAATCTAATCCCTTTATTCATGCAGCAATCCTCCTTTAACGAGCGCTTTCTTCACTTTATTTAAGGTCGCTTTAAATGGAGCAGTGTTAATACATACACGGCTATCTACATCAATGACTAAGTTCCAGCCTTCGTCTAAAACACGTTTAGTTGTAACTTTACCAATAGGAGTCTCGCTGGCTGCATATTGAAATAGGCGTTTAATAGATCGCTTATTTCCTGTAGTTGCGAGTAACAGACGATATAGAAATTCATCTGTAGGCATGTCCTCAAATTGATGCGGGTAAACTTCAAGCAAGCCATTTACATACATTTGAAAACGACAACCTTCATCCGCATTAATTGCGGTAAATGGTTTCATGTGTTTTGTGTTGCAGCATCGCGTTGCGATTTGACGATCTGCACTCAAGATTTCTTCTGAGTGCGGGAGGCCTGCAACAATCACAGCAACATTCAATTGACTAAGGAGATATTTAACGAAATTAACAACACCTGTATTCATGGGTGATCTTGCGGTTGTTAACATGTCATGAAACTCATCGACAATAACCAGCTCGAGGCCCAGTTCCCGTTTCAAAACCTCAATTCTAAGCTGTTTATCCAGAATCGATTTCGGCATTGCACCAGTAGGATCTAGTGCTTTAATTAGAATCTTTGCAAAAGCATGAATCGAAGGTGTTGAAGCTGCGTTAATATACACAACTGGAACATGGTCGCGTTCGTTATTGTAGGACGATGGATTATCTTTTAAGTAAGATTCCAGTACAGCTGTCTTGCCTGTACCAGACTCTCCAACAATGAATGCTCCGCTAGGTTGATTGTATGAGAAAGACGAATGCACATACTTAATCAATTTGTAAGCTTCGTTAAAATCATCTTCTTCGATGATGGCGTTATCAAAATCTGAAGTTTGGTTAAGAGCAGTATTCATAATTACCCCCTTTTTGAGTAGGCAGCGTTTGAGTTAGAAAAAACAGAATCAGTTTCATTGGTTTGCTCTGCTGTATTCTCAGGAGGATCAATCACATGCGTGTCTCCAGAATGACCTGTTGCGGTTAACTCATCTAACGTCTCATCCTTTTGCGGTTGTGCGGTTTGCAGCTTGTCCTTTGATTTACTAGGGGCCTTTTTCTTACGACCAAGCTGGCGCTTTTTAGCCTCCGAAAGCATCTCGTTTGCTTCAGTGAAAGCTTTCTTTTCAGCCTTGGGAGTCTCTGTCTCGCGATTCTTGAATTGAGTTAACGTCATGCCTTTAGAAATGCGTCTATCTGTACAAGGAACACAGATGGTGCTCATGTCATTTGGATTGATGACATAGATGCAACTAAGGTCTTCTCGGTTATAGATGTATTTAATTTTTGTTCGATCTTTTGGTTTTTTGTTCTTTGTTAGATCACGATAGAGCTGTCTCAGTGCAGGGCATTGATAAAACAATTTATGCTTCTGAATGCCTTTAGATTTTTGCAGCGTGCCTTCTTGCATTGTTCCAGCGTATGCATCGAATACCTCTGGACGAATCATTGGTGATAATGGCATTGAGTTCTCGAAATGTTTCCAAACAGCAGAGGGAGCTTGGTTATCGAGACCTGAATGTCCGCTTTGGTGATAAACATCCACGATATAAAAATCTAAAGCCTCTTTAACTTCAGAGAGATATAAGCATGCGCTGCTAGAAAAATTCTCTTCTAAGACCTCACCACGCATACGGCTTGGAGAGTACCCCGGCAACTTGCTTGCAAATTGCCCACGAAATGTTTTGAAAAAGCGTTCGACGAATGGCTTTTTTTTAGGCGTTTTAGTTGGGGTAATGATACGAGCCACCTGCGTTTTTGCTAAAACTGCAGAAATATTTTCGCCGATATTGGCTCTTCCCCCATCAAGAAGATTTAGCCTGCCAAGTCCAAATTCAGCCCATTGATTAACGGTGTGAGGCATATCAGGCTTTGGCTGTGACATATGCTTCAGAAGCTCAATGACAGATGCTGAATTTTCTCCTTGGCCCTTGCCTTTGATGCTCATGCTGTAACCGAGTACACAACGAGTAAATCTATCGATACCTACATATACGATGAGGGTGCCTAAATACTCATCTGTCTTCTCATCCAAAATCCCAACATTTAAATGCACAGCATCTAATTCAACACATTCGAGGGGGTAGGTTGGGATGATTAACTCACCCGCATAATCATTCTCCAAACGCCGTGCTGCTTCCGCACCTTTTCTTGCCAAAGTAACTTCATATGGATCAAGGTCATCCAGCCTTTCAATGAATGCTGATCGACCAATACAACGATGAGTTGGTAATTTGAGTTGATGGAGTTGTTTAAAATACCGATAGCATTCTTCTTTGTTCGGGCCATTTTTTGTTAGATATTGTTCAAAAATGACATCATCAATAAGATCCAGCGTTTCTTTAGAAAAAGATGATTTTCTTGGCTTGCGAACCTTTGTATTACCCAGAAGGGTATTAGGATTCATGCCACTTTGTAACCAGTCTTTTAATCGGCGGGCCAACGTGCTCGCTGAAGGTCGCTTATCGGGGGATTCCCCCAGTTGTTCACCAACTTCTTTAATAATGCGTTTCTGCCTAGCTTTGCCCCATTTCCCTTTGCCACTTTCATCAAGACGGGTTACATAAGCCCTCATTCTTTTGATTTCTTTTTGCTCGGCCTGAGTGCGATTGGTTGTTCCATTTGTAATGTAGGTGCCTCCAGTATTCGTGGTGGCGATTTTAAAAACATTATTCGCATAAGCGGTGTAAATAGCCGAAGGAGTGTAGAACTCCAGTTCTGCGGCATCATCGAAGTCGATCAATACAGATTTTGGGTCAACGTGATGAATTACACCGTGACGATTGGCCCAAGAGATTTCAGTATTAGGGTTCAATAGAAAATTAGACATGGAAAACCTCCAAAGTAGAGTTTGGGTTGATAAATTCGTGTGTAGGGAAAGAGCAGAAGCCATTTGCAATTAATTGAATGGCAAATTCGCGGCTATGGCGTTTCGTTGAACAGTGTTCAAACAGCTCTTTCAGAGAAACCGTTGAACCTAGATCTTGAACAGCTTGATTTGCTTCATTTTCGTTCAACGACAACTGCAAAAATGGATAAAGGTATTCGCAATTTTTGGCGGTAAAGTCATCGCCTTGCTCATCGATTCCAACTAGGTAGAGCGGTCTCTGGATTTCTTTTTCAAAGACTTCTTGTTGGATATAAGAATATTTCTCTCGGACATGGGGTTTCTCCAGATCAGAAGTAGGTTTAACTTCTTCATAGTGATATTTCCCATCCGACGTTTTTACTAGAGCGTCTGGTGTATACCTTCGAGTTTTTCCATCGATCACGTACCCAAATGACTGAGGCTGTGTGAGATAGCTCACTACGTTACGGTCAAATTCTCTCAATAAGCATGCATACAGCTCTTTACGACTTTCGCATTTCTGTACTTTTTTAGTTTTGAGCGAGTAGAACCCAATGGATTCTTTAACTCGGCTGCACTTTTCGAGTTGTCTTGCTAGTGGATTCATAACTAACTCCATTCTCTTCAAACATATCCATGTAACTGGATGAAAAAGATGATATTTTTCATATTCAGAAGAGGACTCTTTTCCTCTTCATTCTTGAATAACTCTGGAAAGAGAGAAAAACGGACACAAAATGAGAAAATTCAAAAACGTGTTTTTTTTATCTCTTTCACATTGCTGTAACACTGAATGAAGGTAAAAACGGACAGGCTTATTATTTCTAAGCCCAACTTTTCCCTTCATAGGTGATAACCCAGTAGTGCTGGAAAAACGGACAAGCGGCAGCTTTAAGGAAAATCGATGGAAGATTTGAAGTATCTGGAAGAAGTAAAGCAGTTAATCTCTTCATTGAGAGTATTAGATACTGTTACGAAACGCGTGGAAGCAAAGGCCAAAGCAAAACTTTTGAACTTTTTGAAGTGTGAAGAGAATATTCGGAATATTTCTGAAGAGGCTCTCTCTACGATATCGTTGAACATGCTTGAAAAGATTCATGAGCACCAACAATCCAAAACTGAACTTCCAAATTACGTTGGGTTGAATATTCCACTTCCCAATATTGATCACACTGCAACAGGGTTTAATGCGGATAGGGTTAACTGGAAAAGGCATTCTGAAGATAAGCAATTCAGTGATGCTGTATCTAGTCATCCAATAACTCGATACTTCCTAACCGGAGTGGAAAATTTCATCAACACGCGTTTACGTCGTTGGTCAAGTGAAGACGAGAATGGTCAGATTGGCCCTAGGGCTAGATTTGAACAAAAGTCAGACCAAACCGATGAAGAGTTTTGGTCAGAAGTATTTCAGGGCGCTACTATCTTCAATGATGACGAAAACAAGAAAAAGGTCGTCAATACTCTATTAGATAAAGGGATGGAAATTGACGCTATCAGATACCTTTTCATGTACCTAAGCGGAATTTCATGGGTACAAATGGCAGAAGAAATGGGTGGGACAGCGGACAAATACCGGAATTCAGTCAAGCGTAGTCTGGAGTCTGCTCACCTTCCTAACGTAAGTGAGATAAAGAAGATTTGATGGTGTTGTAGCTAGTTTGGTAGTTATCATCACAGAAAATAGTTTATTAACGAATGGATTCGCTTCATGTTTAAAATCGACCCTAGCTCCAACCGAATCAAACCCCTTGATATCAAAAGCTTCACAGAGCTGGGGTTTTCAGAAAGGAATCACCTTCAAGAGTGGTTAGAGAACTTTCCTCAAGCTCTAGCCACTTCACCTGAAGACGAGCTGCTGATTATTCAAAAAGAATTTGATAGATTTGATGGATGATACCCGCGAAAGACTGGATCTTCTGGCTTTAGATAAAACGGGTAGTTTGGTAATCATCGAAAATAAGCTCGATGATTCAGGAAGAGATGTTGTATGGCAGGCGCTTAAATATGCCAGCTACTGCGCGAATTTAAGTAAGCAATAGGTAGTTGAGATTTATCAACGCTACCTAAACAGTAAGGCTCTTTCTTCTGATCAACAAGCAGATAACTCCAACGAGTAAACTTGTTTGTTAGAAGACTGGATGCTCTTACCACCATAATTCTAGGGGAGCATCCAGCAAAAACTATTTCCTCTTACGTTGCAAAGACTAGAACTTATCCTAAGAGGAGATAGATAGTTGTACTAGTGTTAACACAGAAACACTATTTGCTTATCTTAGGTTTCAAGTTTTGTTCGATGTCAGTAGACAGCGGCTTACTCTGCCTTATTGTAATGAATGATGATTACGGAGATGCATTAGGAGCATGGAAGAAATTCCACAACAAGGAAACTACCGTTCTGAGGATTTATTCGGTTATTCTGATACCGAAATTATTGGCCTGCTGAAGAGTGTCTGGGGTTATTCAGCGAACGTGCCTATAGATGTGATTGGGCAGTTAAGAAAAATCACACCCAAACACAACAGCAAGCCTTTTTATCTCCTAGAGAATTTGCACAGTATCCACGATGGGCAAGTTCTTCTATATCCAATCGATGATTTCAATTTGAACCACACTGCCTTTGTGGGTGGTTTGCATCACTCTAAGGAAGACAATGGCTTGGTTGAAAGCGCTTGGATTAAAGCAAGAGTGGATCTATCGCCCATAGAGCAAAGAAAGCAGCGCAATAACCCATTTGCTTTGAAAGTGCATCAGGAGGGTATGAGTAGATTACATCGAATTCCAAAGGAAATTGCATACCAAGGTTTGAAGGCTTCAGATTCTGATTTTATAGAACAGTGGGTTTGGGATTTTTATCACAATAAACAAAACAAACTTCTACATGATGAAAATGAAAGGCATGATGCTGAGCTAAAAAGCAAACACCAAAAACTTCAAAACGATCTGAACGAGGAGAGTAAAGCTCTAGCCGAATTGCGAGATAAATTAAGTAAAGAAACCTCCCAGTTATCAAATGAAGTAGAATCATACCGTGAAGGGATATCACTTGCAGAGGCCTCTCTCGTAGAGAAGAAAGAAGCTTTTAATAACTTCCAAGCAGAATTTAAACAGCGCAAATTAACGATGGAGCGGCAATTGAATACGCTAAATAATTTTATTCAAAATCAAGCAGAACTCTTAGTACAGCTGGATCTGCTCAGTCAAAATGAAGCGGATAAAATTCTGGGAAGGTCTGAACAAAGTGAACAGCTTGTCGGTCATGATTTTAATCAACAATTCTCTGCACAACCCTCGAAATTCATTGGTTATGTTCAGTCGTATCTATACAGCAAAGGGATAATCTACCGTAGGGATGTTCTAGAAAACTTTTATGCTTTGCTATGTACTCACGATCTTATAGTTTTAGCTGGTGACTCAGGTTCAGGGAAAACTAACCTTGTTAAGTCCTTTGCAAAAGCTATCGGCGGGAAGGCGGTAATAGTTCCAGTGAAACCGAACTGGACAAGCTCAGAGGATCTAATAGGTTACTATAATCCAATTGAACAGAAGTACCTATCAACTCCTTTCTTAGAGGCTATCTTTGAAGCACAGCATCATCCTGAGATACCGTACCTTATATGCTTGGATGAAATGAATCTTTCACGGGTTGAATACTATTTCGCTGACTTCCTTAGTCTACTCGAAGAACGGGGAAGTACTCCTGAAATCCCTCTCTATTCTGATGCTGAAGCATCAAACCTTCTTAGTGAAACCAAAAATTTCTTGGCTCTTATTGATGATGCCAAAGAAAAACTGGATAAGCCGGATTTGCAGAGTTTTCTTGATCTGTTAAAAGATGAAGACATCAACGCTAAACTTCACGAATCATGTGGTTTCAAAGATGGTGAATCTCTTCTTACTTATCACGCCCGATTGAGAAGGCTAGTTGGTAGTTATCTTAAGGTTCCATCTTCTATCCAACTTCCTGAAAATGTACGAATAGTTGGGGCTATCAACGTTGATGAAACAACGCATTACTTGTCACCAAAAATACTAGATCGCGCACATGTGATGCGATTTTCAAGCCCTCTCCTGACTGACTGGGATGAAGTTGAATCTGAAATACAAACTTGGGATCTAGACATCGAGCAGCCAGTTATCATGCAAAGTGAAGCATTGGGCCAGAGACTAGAATACCCTGATTTCGATCGATCATCTCCGCTTGTGAGAGAGCTTATTTATCTATCTAAAGAGTTCTTAAACCCTCTAGGGGTTGAGTTTGGAATGCGTACAGTAAGACAGGCGAGTAACTACGAGAACGCCATGAAGGGCTTTGTTGTCAATAATGAGGTGATCCTTAACAACATAATCCTGCATAAGGTTCTTCCCAAGTTGATGTTTGATGGCGAGAAACTTATTAACGAAAATGTTGCAAAAAAAGATTGCTTAATGGCTATGAGAAACTATCTCAGTGAGCGATTAGCTTCTCTTGATGTTAATGAAGAATCTTCCTGTTTGGCAGAAATTGATCGAGTAATCCGTAATGCCCAATCGAACGACTGGGTAGTTAATTATTGGTCTCGCTAATGCACGATTTTGAAGTTCGATATTTAGATATCGTCTTTAGCAAACCTCTGACCGCTATCAAGATCAGCGCATCTAGTGATTTTGTTGAAATTACTGAAGAAGCTGGGTCATTACATGCTTCAACTACGACTTTCCCAAAAACAAATTTTCATATTGGGATTCAGCTAAAGAACAAAAATCCACTGCATCAGCCATATGTAATTTTGCCAGATGGCTCGCATGAACAGTTGATACCAATAACAGACCCCGCAACCTCAAGAGTTTGGTGGATTCACAACGGACGTTGGGATAAAAAAACTAAGCGCCATTATTCGGAACTATACAGAACTGCTGGGAGGGTCAATCTACGCATAGAAGATAAAACTCTTATAATTCAGAATGGCACATTCAACTTCAGTGTCGAAGAACTTGAATACTACCTGTCCGATTTTAAAAATAACTTGTGGATGCTTATTCTTGATGACTCTAGCGCTGCTCGAGCTGGTGTAGAGAAGGAAGTGCCGGACTGCTTCAATAGTGAAGTATCATCTTTATTTCATGACTTTGTATCAAGCGTAGAGAAGGTTCTTAAAAAGCCGAATATGAGACTTGTTGAGTCTCAAGGGGAAGCCCCAATTAGAAAGCTTCGCCCTGTTACAAAAACATTTAGGGAATTTGCCTATAAGCCAAACGCTAAACACCTTACCAGTCGCATATATCAGGAAAGCTTTGATACGCCTGAAAATCGATTTATACACTATTGTGTAAAGCGCCTGTTATTCCTCCTAAAGGGGCTATTGCGGATATCGGAGGGACAAATTCTTTCGCTGCAAAAACGTATTGAGCAGGAAGTTAATTTCCAAAAAACGCATTTGCATAGTGATTCAAAGAAAGTCGACAAGCAGGTCTACGATAATGAGATCAGGAAATTATCAGCGCAAATAGCATTTGTTGACGATCAGCTCGCCGAACTCTACTTGTTGGTCTCCATTGAGCACTTTGAGTACTCGGAAACCATAGGGCCTGTAGAGATTTCCTTCGATGTTGGTAAGAAATACGGGAATTCGCAAAACAAATTCTTTGCGAATTATATCGATGTATCTCCGTATGTTGTTTTTGATGGGGATTACTATGTGGTCGAGTTTCCTGCCTGCCCGCGAGATTCAAAAATATATAGTTCTATCGAATATGGATCAATGCATGTGTCAGGCACTTTGCACCTAAAGCGGTGCAGAGCTTATTCAGGTAAATCATTTGCGTTGTTTTCTTTCTCAGGTGTGTCTCAAATACGGATGACAAAGAGTCGCTCTATAGATGAGCTTGTAAGGCTAAAGCAGCAGCGAATGAATTATGAAGAGTCAAATTGGATAACATCACTTACCAAGGACGAAGTTGCAGAACATCAAATAGAGAACAGGGTTTCAAATCGAAAGCTAGAATTATTTCAACAGCAAGTTTCCCACTTGGAGTCATTTCAGAAAAACATACCACATGTTCTAAAGCGGCTTTCCAGAATAGGGAATTTCTTTCGCGAAGCTAGAGTTAAGGTTCACGCAGAATGCCCCAACTCTATGGTATTCATCCAAAACCCTTTTTATGCATCAGCAAAAAGTATTTATTCCAAGATAAATGGTTTGCAAGGAATGGATGAAGATAATTTAAATTCTCTCATCCTGATCGATGATATTGGCCTTGTGAGTATCTCTAATCTATATGAAAAGTGGTGCTTGCTCCAGATCATCAAGAGTCTTTCGCATACCTTTAATTATCAGATAGAGGATGGCTGGCAAAAGAAACTTATAGAAACGGTGTTAGATAATAGAGTTAATATTGAACTTTTGTTCAGGGATGATAGTAGACAGCAGAGAATATCGCTTACCTATGAAAAAATTCTCCAATCAGGAAAACGCCCTGACTTTGTAATTGATTTGACTTCCAATACCTACAGCTATGAAGGTAGCTGGAAGATTACAGGAGCAGAAAAGAAACGGTTAGTGATAGACGCTAAATTCAGAGGTGATATTTCTGAAGATCAGCTGGCTATGGAAGTTCTTGGTCTTTACGATGGCAAGGACTATAGCGAAGGGGAAACTAATAAAGTTTTTATAATTCACCCCACCCCAAACCTGATCAAGAACCAGCGTTCATCGCCATTAATATGGGGGAATCAAAGTGATTATGGCCAGAGTGATGCAGTGAATCATCGATTTGGTTCAATTTTCGTAAGCCCTTCACTACGTTTTCCTCGCTCGCTAGATAATTTACAGCGTTTGCTAGGTATGTTTTTACAAGAAAACGGCCAAATTCTTAAAGATCCTGACAGTGCGATGCTTTGGCATAATAATACGTGTATTTCATGCGGCGAGAGTGGGGTGGAAAACTTACGGCATACATATGAAAGTACAAAGGCGGGGAGAGATCGTTGGGTCATTGAGTGCCTTAACTGTAAGACAAGGACGATAAAAACAGTATGCCTTAGTTGCTCTAGGACTCTGTATAAAAATGGCCCGAAATGGACGTATCACCGTACACGGGCGGAACAAACTTCAAATGTTGTTTGTCCCGCATGCGAAACATTCTTGTAATTATCTAAGTAACTAGTAGACGTCAATTACTCACATAACATCGACCACAAAAAAACAGACCCATTTCAATAACGATGTTTGAGGTGCCCGACGAAGAGAATTGAATTGACGGAGTGGAGTATTAAGCTAGGGTAACTGACACGAGTGGCCACTCGGTTATAACTAAGAATCACACTGACCATACCCTTTGAATTCAGAGGTTATGGTTTTTTACTACGTTATTGGTACTATTGAATATCTATAATAAAAGCTACGAGGGAACGATGGCTACAACAAGCGATCAGCCTACCAGTTTTGAACTATTAAAAGAGCAAGACCCCAGTTTATTCAGATGGCCTTTGCTGTTGAGTATGCTTTTTCAATGACGTTACAGCACATTCATCAGACTATCTCCGAGATGCATAATCCACTGCTCACAATGCTCTGGTTTCTATGCTATTCATCTCAATAATCAAAAATCAGATCAATCCAGTTTTTGCGTTACCACAGAATTAGAGGCAATAGTTACCCGTGTCAGAAGATCAAAAGAAACAACTAGAACAACAGCTCTGGAACATTGCCGACACCCTCCGTGGCAAGATGGATGCAGATGAGTTTCGTGATTACATCTTGGGCTTTATCTTCTACAAGTACCTATCAGAGAAGATGGAAGACTATGCTAACGATATTCTAGCTGAAGATGGTCTTACATACTTCCAGATCATCGGTACGGCTGATGAAGCAGACTACATTGAAGCGATACAGGAAGAAGCGATAGAGAAGCTGGGTTACTTCCTGCGTCCTGAAGAGCTGTTCTCTGAGGTCGCCAAGCGTGGCGCTAACAGCTTCATTCTTGAAGATCTCACGTCCATCTTGCGTAGCGTTGAGCAGACTACGATGGGACATGAGTCTGAAGATGACTTTGTACACCTGTTTGAAGACCTAGACCTCACCTCTACAAAGCTAGGTAAGACGGTTGATGCTCGTAATAAGCTCATCGTGCAAGTGCTCAATCACCTGAACAACATCAACTTTGAACTGAAGAACCACGATAGAGACGTGCTAGGCGATGCCTATGAGTATCTCATTGGTCAGTTTGCCGCTGGTGCAGGCAAGAAGGCCGGTGAGTTCTACACGCCTCAACAAGTTTCTAAGATCTTGGCCAAGTTGGTTACTGTAGGTAAGGACAAGCTGAAGTCTGTCTATGACCCCACTTGTGGTTCTGGCTCGCTACTTCTACGTGTAGCGAAAGAGGTGAACGAAGTTTCTAACTTCTATGGTCAGGAGCTTAACCGTACCACCTACAACCTAGCTCGTATGAACATGATCATGCACGATGTTCACTACCGTAAGTTCGACATCAAGCAAGACGATACCCTTGAGCATCCACAGCACTTGGATAAGCGGTTTGAAGCGATAGTGGCTAACCCGCCTTTCAGTGCGAAATGGTCGGCTAACGACCTGTTCTTGAGTGATGATCGTTATAGCCAGTACGGTAAGCTCGCACCGTCCTCTAAGGCGGACTTTGCTTTTGTACAGCACATGATTCATCACTTAGATGAAAACGGCACGATGGCCATTGTGTTGCCTCATGGGGTGCTCTTCCGTGGTGCGGCAGAAGGTCATATTCGTAAGCACTTAATAGAAGATCGTAACTACCTAGATGCGGTCATTGGCCTACCTGCCAACATCTTCTACGGTACGTCTATCCCTACTTGTGTGCTGGTGTTTAAGAAGTGCCGTGAGGATAGCGACAACGTCTTGTTTATTGATGCGTCTAACGAGTTTGAGAAGGCCAAGAACCAGAACTACCTGACAGAAGCGAATGTTCAGAAGATTGTTGATACCTACCAGAGCCGTGAATCTATAGAGAAGTACTCACATCTTGCTTCGATGTCGGAGATTAAAGAGAACGACTACAACCTCAACATACCCCGTTATGTCGATACCTTTGAAGAGGATGAGCCTGTTGATCTAGCGGCTGTCAGTGCAGAGCTACAAGCACTGGAAACAGAAATGACCACCACTGGTGCCACAATAGCCAAGTTCTGCGATGAGCTTGGTATCGCTAAGCCGTTTTGATGGAGGCTGTCATGAGTAATGTGCCGAAGTTGAGGTTTAAAGAGTTTAATGGAGAGTGGAGACCGTTTTCGCTGGGTGACTATTTTGTATTCCGTAACGGCATTAACGCAACAAAGGAACAATACGGTAAAGGGTATAAGTTCATTAATGTACTCGACATCATTAACAATTCTTCGATCACTCACGACAAGATCATAGGTAGTGTAGACGTAAGCGAAGACGTGTTTAAGCGTAACATTGTTGAGTATGGTGATATTTTATTCCAGCGTAGTTCTGAGACCAGAAGCGAAGCTGGTCAGTCAAATGTATATTTAGACAAAAATACTCCAGCAACTTTCGGGGGGTTCGTGATTCGAGGCAAGGGTAAGAGAAAATATGCCCCTGTCTTTTTCAATTATCTCCTGAAATCCAGCAAAGCTAGGAAAGAGATCACTACGAAAAGTAACGGTAGTACTCGATACAACGTTGGGCAAGAAACTTTGAGCGAAGTTGAATTGGCCATCCCCGCTATATCTGAACAACAAAAAATAGCTGACTTCCTAACTTCAGTAGACATCAGAATAGAACAGCTTACCCGCAAAGAAGAACTGCTGAAGCAATACAAGAAAGGCGTGATGCAGAAGATCTTCTCGCAAGAGATACGCTTCAAAGCCGATGACGGGAGTGAGTTTCCAGAGTGGGAAGAGACAAGGCTTGGTCGGCTAGTAAAACGCAGAACAAACAAGAACACAGATGAGGCAGTAAGACTAGTTTTAACAAACTCTGCCTCGAGAGGAATTGTTTCTCAAACAGATTATTTTGATAAAGACATAGCCAACCAAAACAACCTTGCAGGTTACTACGTTGTAGAAACGAATGACTTTGTTTACAACCCTCGGATATCGTCTAGCGCACCGGTTGGCCCAATCAAAAGAAACCATCTTGGAAGGGGAGTGATGTCACCTCTTTATTCTGTTTTTGAATTTATTAGCGGTAATCTTGGTTTCTACGAGCACTACTTTGAAACTTCATATTGGCATCAGTACATGAATAAAATAGCTAACTTCGGTGCAAGGCATGACCGTATGAATGTCACAACATCTGACTTTTACGATATGCCAGTGCCTTTTCCATCTGCCGCAGAGCAATGGAAAATTGTTAGATTCATTGAAAACTTGGATAACAAGCTTGCCAAAGCAACTAATCAGTTGAACTATGCAAAGACTTTCAAAAAAGGTTTGCTCCAGCAGATGTTCGTCTAAGGATTCTCTATGTGCCAAATTAGCCGTGAAACCAATGAGATCGTCCAGCTTAAAGAGCGACTGTTCAGTGAGCTTGGCTTTTGTATGCATATGCAGGAGAGCATCTAAAGCATGAGTCGTCAAAGCGAAGCCGCACTGGAAGATAAACTCCTCAACCAACTAATGTGTCAGGGGTACGAGGCTGTACCTATTCCTGATGAAGCGGCTTTGCTGGCTAACTTCCGTGTTCAGTTGGAAAAACATAACAAAACCACCCTCAGCGATACTGAGTTCAGTCGTGTACTAAACCACCTCAACAAGGGCAACGTCTTTGAGAAAGCAAAGATCCTGCGGGACAAGTTTGCTCTGCTTAAAGATGATGGTGAGACAAGCTACATAGAGTTCTTGGATAATCAACATTGGTGCCAAAACCGCTTCCAAGTGACTCAGCAGGTAACCATAGAGGGCAAGTATAAGAACCGCTATGACGTTACGATTCTGATTAATGGGTTGCCGTTGGTGCAAATAGAGCTGAAGCGCAGAGGCATTGAGCTTAAAGAAGCCTTTAACCAGATCAACCGCTACCAGCGTCACTCGTTTGGCTCTAACAGTGCACTTTTCAACTATGTGCAGATCTTCGTGATCTCCAATGGAGTAAACACCAAGTACTACTCCAACAACCGTAAGCAGTCATTCAAGCAGACCTTCTTCTGGGCCGATAAAGATAACCAGAACATCACCAACCTTAATCAGTTTGCTGAAACCTTCTTAGAGCGTTGCCATATCTCTAAGATGATCTGTAAGTACATCGTGCTGGCCGAAGTACCCAAGATTTTGATGGTGCTACGCCCGTACCAATACTATGCAGTGGAGGCGATTGTTGATCGGGTTAAGAACACTCAGAAGAATGGTTACATCTGGCACACCACTGGGTCAGGTAAAACGCTGACATCGTTTAAAGCGGCACAGATACTCACCAAGCTTCCTGAAGTCGATAAGGTGGTGTTTGTCGTTGATCGTAAAGATCTGGATTACCAGACCACAAAAGAGTTCAATAGCTTCAGTGATGGTTCTGTGGACGGTACAGATAACACTAAGGTGCTAGTGAATCAGTTCTTGGGGCAACACGCTGACAAGAAGGGTGTCGCCAAAGACAGCAACCTGATAATCACCACCATCCAAAAGCTCAATACAGCCATCAACAAGCCTCACTACCTGTCGCAGATGCAGGCAGTAAAAGATAGCAAGATCGTGTTCATCTTTGATGAGTGTCATCGTAGTCAGTTTGGTGAGACGCATAAGAACATCACCGGCTTCTTCACCAATGCCCAGTTAATAGGTTTCACGGGTACGCCCATCTTCCCTGAGAACGCTGTAGGTAACCAATACGGTAAGCGCACAACGGCAGAACTGTTCAACTCCATCCTGCATAGGTATGTCATTACGGATGCGATTAATGACGACAACGTACTCAAGTTCTCCGTGGAGTACATAGGCAGGTACAGAGAGAAGGAAGGCTCAGCAACAGAGGTTGATATTGAGGTAGAAAATATCGACATCAAAGAGTTGTTAGAGAGCGATGAGCGCATTGATAAAGTCACCGACTACATCATCGCCAACCATGACCGTAAGACCCATTCTCGCGAGTTCACAGCCATGATGTGCGTGAGTAGTGTGGATGTACTGTGCAAGTACTACGAAGCATTTAAGCGTAAGAACCACAAGCTCAAGCTCGCCACCATCTTCAGCTACAACGCCAACGAGGAAGACAAGGAGGCTAATGGAATATATGGGGACGGAGTAGAGGAGGCGAGTGCAGAATATTTAGCTGGATCACTGATTAACGAACATAGCCGAGACAAGCTGGAAAGCTTCATTGGCGACTACAACCAGCTATTCGGTTCGCGTTTCACCACCAGAGATTCTCAGAGTTTCTATAATTATTACAATGACATATCAAAGAGAGTTAAGAAAAGAGATATTGATCTACTGCTTGTCGTGAATATGTTCCTCACGGGGTTTGACTCGCCAACATTGAACACGCTTTACGTAGATAAAAACCTCAAGTATCACGGCTTGCTGCAAGCTTATAGTCGCACTAATCGCATCCTCAACGAAATGAAGAGTCAGGGGAATATCGTCTGTTTCCGTAATCTCAAGAAGAATACAGATGACGCTATTGCTCTGTTCTCCAATAAGGACGCTAAAGACATCATCTTGATGCAACCCTACGACCACTATGTAGAGCGGTTCAATGAGGAAGTTGCTGAGCTTCTCACGGTCGTACCAACAGTGGATAGCGTCAATACACTACCTGATGAAGATGCAGAGCTTCTGTTTGTTCAAGCCTTCCGTGCACTAATGCGAACAAAGAACATTCTGGATGGCTTCAGTGACTTCAAATGGTCTGATCTTGATATTGAAGAGCAGACCTACGAAGACTATAAATCTAAGTACCTTGACCTATACGAGAAGTACAAAGGGCATGGTGAGGGTGAGAAGGTCTCTATCCTTGATGACGTAGACTTTGAGCTAGAGCTAATCCACAAGGATGAGATCAATGTTGCGTACATACTAGCGTTGTTAGCGAAGTATCTTGATGCCAATGAAGAGGAACAGCCTGAACAGCGTAAACGTATCCTTAAACTCATTGATACAACACCACAGCTACGCAGTAAGCGAGAGCTAATAGAAGCCTTCATCAATACAGCACTGGAAGGGGTAGATCCAAACGAGATTGAGGAAGAGTTTGAAAAGTTTGTCGAAGTCGAGCGCGAGAAATCGTTCAAGGATCTAGTGGAGTCCGAGAACCTGATTGATGTAGAGCTGAGCACGCTAATTGATAACTACCTGTATGACGGACGCACACCGCTCAAAGATGATGTAGCAAAGACCATGAGACAGAAGCCGAAGCTGCTGGAACGTAAGACCGTGGTACCTCGGATCTTAGGGCGTGTGACTGAGTTTGTTGAGAAGTTTTACCATTTTTAAAGAAAAATTCTGATTTTTTGAATAAGTCGAGACTAAAGGCTTCAAGTAAAGCTTTGCTGGAGAAGATCTAGATGTGAAGCCCGAAAGGGAATTTCGCACCCGAGAACTCATTTCAAAACAACTAAGAAGTAGGTCATTTGACAGGTGGGCTTAAGAGTGCCTACAGGCCCCGATCTAAATTGGAATTCACAGAAAGAAGTTGAAAGCATACTGCTGGACTACAAGGCGCATAAGACGTGGTTTAAAGGGTACGTACACCTGTTAGACGTCTAATTTAAATCACTTTTTAAACGGCTTCAGGTTGCTGGAGAAATAGCCCCGTGAAGCCGGAAGCCACACTAGCAAGAATGGCTGGCGCTATTGTTTCAAACTTCACGCAAATGAACCCGCCGGTGATTGTGGCAGTGAATGGCGTCGCAACCGGGGCTGGGTTCAGTTTTGCATTATGTGGAGACATTGTATTGGCATCAGAAGACGCTTCTTTCTGTATGGCCTATACGAAAATTGGTTTGGTCCCTGACGCAGGCACTACCTTTTTGCTGCCCCAGATTGTTGGTTTAAGAAAAGCCAAAGAGCTTGCGATATTGAATACGACGCTCAGCGCTAATGAAGCTGAAAGCTTAGGCATCATCACCAAAGTAGTGCCAAAAGACCAGCTCTTAGATGAAGCTAAAAGTATTGCTGACTCGTTTACTTCCCGTTCAACCGTCGCTATCGGCGTGACCAAACGTCTGATGCTTGCTGGGTGCAATCAAACCCTTGATGGGCAAGCGGCGGAAGAAACAAGGGCGATCGCATTAAGAGCGAGATCTACTGAGTGTGTGGAGATGCTTGATAAGTTTGCGTCGCGGTAGCGGCTTTCCTTAATCCCAGATAAGTCAAAAGAGCAGCGTGCGCTACGTTGTTCTTTTCGATACTTTACCCGCGAAACATAATTCTTCGAAGCTCTCCGCACGAGGTGAAAGAGCTAATAACGTGCTTAGGGTGCTGAGCAGCGCATATAAGGTATTAGGTTAAATCTAGATACTTATCACTGAAGAAGAGGACCTGATAATTACCCATAGCCAATATATTATCCTATTTAACATAATATATATTATGCGCATATGAAATTCAGTATTGAAGGTGGTTAAAAGATATGCAAATACTTACTATTTTGCGATTTCTACAGCCTAGCCGCTTGCTGAATATCGCCTTAATTCAAACGAATTTCAGTATGATTTATGCGGTTTTATCTGTTAGGTTTTTAACCCCGCTGCGCAGTGGTCCACGGAATTCAACTTGGAGTGAATTATTATGAAAAGAAATCATAATAACGGACCGCAGGAAACTAGAAACAGAGCACAAAAAATAATAAGAGAGAAATGTTTATGGTTAACGGATCGACATACAAGCATTCGGATCAACGCCGATTTACTCATAGAGCATTGCTACATGAGCCGTTCCAACGCTTATAAAATTGTCTCGGGTAAATCCAAGCTTCAAAAGCCATTAGAAGAATTACTCTTCTATAAGCTGGCAGGAACCACGCCGCTCGGCCCTGGCTATTACATGGTTGAAGACGGGCTATCTATGCCTAACGGCTTCGTGTTCAATGCTGATCAACTGGACCAATACGGCTTTTATATGCAGATTCACCGATCCATTGATCGTGATATGAAAGAGCTTCTCGGCAAAATTGAAACTCTGAAGCATGAAAACAAGGTGTTAGGCCAGCGTATCGAATGGCTCAATAAGAAAGAAAAGCATGAGGAAAAAGGCGCAGTTGTTGAGCTAATACCGAAAATAAAAGGATGAAACGTATAATAAAAAACCGGCCTAAACGCCGGTTTTTACTACTTCTTTCTTCCCTTGAGCAGCAGCACCACGACAAACAACAGGCATATAAACACCACGCCTGGCCCTACCGTGATTTTTACCGGTACAGGGCTTTGACCGTCACCCGTGACACTCACTTGAAATGCTGTTGGAATCATTCGCTAACCTCTAAGGCTGTAATCCTGCGTTCATGCTGGCCTAAATCCTTGCCTTGCTCAGCAACACTGACCGTTAGACCGTTAAGTGTTGCACACATCCAAAGAATACCAGCGGCTATGACTGTTTGAATAATGTTTCCCACACCCTGCCCCTGTAATCCATTCTTAACCTGTTGCGATGTCATGGCGCTACCTCCGCCCGTTTTCCCGCTGTGAACTTGTTAAATTGACGCAGGCCCACACTTGCCCCAACCAACACACCTACCGTATACCGATACCAATCAGGCGTTTTAGCCAGCACTTCAAAGCCCTGATCAACAAATGGAACCAAGCCAGGGACAAAGCACATAATCAACGGAAGGCTAAACACAATTGTCCAATACTCATCTTTCCAGCTATGACCTGAATTCGTGGCGTGAATCTCTTCCCAGGTTCCCGCTTGGCCGATTAGTTTTACTTCCTGGTCGGCTTTAGCTTTCGCTTTTAACCGTCTGTTTTCTAACCACGTTTTACCTAGACCAAAAAGGCCGGTAACAATGCCTATCATAATATCACCCTCTAATTGCTATACGGTGTTACACCATAAGGGGGCAAAACAATTTGCCCCTCTTCATTAAAAACTGGCAGTTCTGAAGGATAGCCACCGTCTTTGTTATAGATGCCCTGCTCATACAAATCAGGCCCTGAATCCTCACCCAGCCCTAACCAATCTTTCAGATCATCAACCTGTTGACTCGCCCAGGAGCGAGAGCCCAGGGTTTTACTGTCTTCTTTAACGTCTCTGGTGATACCGATCACATCATGCACCACGCCTGTTCCCGTTTTGCTGGCACTTACTGCAGTATCTGCGATAGCTTTACGGCTAAACCACAACAACCCCAGCACAGCAAAGACCAAGGTAGTTAAACCCACTGCCAACATTACCGGCGTATCAAATTTAATATTTAGCGCTTTAGCTTTAGCCATAACTCACCTATAGCAACGTAAATTCATTGGTCCCACCTTCCGTGTAATCGAACCGATCCACTTCATAAGGCGACATTTTTGTGCTCAACCAATCGATTCCTTTACTCACAGCACTAATACCTGTTTGTGCTATGAGTCGATCAAGCTGCATTTGTGTTCTTACGCTCTGAGGTAAAAGCATTGGATCTGGCGCACCTGTAAAGCCGCTTTGCACCGGAGCAGCCGCGGCCGCTTGCTTTTGTCGCGTTATTGCCATGACTGCAAACGCTGCCAACGCGACCAAGACAATTAAAATCAATTTATTCATGCTATCAACTCCTGAATCCCGACCCATTTACCCTGATTGCGCGCCCACTTTGCAGGGTTGGCGCTGGTACGGTGTGAACGCACATCTAAATGCATCATCCAGCCTGGATTTGTATCGTTATAAAGCCCAATACCGGAGAAACCCGCCGCTTTAGCCAAGTCAAAGGCACGCTTTGCACTCACTGAATTCAAGCCCTGGGGGAATACATCAATTGCACGAACCTCACCCCATTTATCAATGTTATGCTGACTCGTATCGGTTGGCCCAAGATGGCGACCAATAGCATTTTTATGTGATGACACAACAACCGGCGCGCCCCACAGATCTCGGAATATATCCAGCTTGCGCAACAGCTCCGGCGACATTTGATCAAACCAGCCATAGAATTCACCAGGGCTGAAATACACCAATTCCTTTGAACCTACTTCACTTTGAAACATTTTTTGTGCCTCCCTTACGGGGGTTATCAGGTTAAACATATTAAATTCAGATGCAGGGATTACAGGATCATCTCCACGGGTAAACGTGGTCTGCACCTGGTTCGCCTTAACAGATCTAGCCGCCAATACCAGGAACAAGCCGGTTACCAGGACAAGCATTAATTTGATAGAACGGGCCATGAGATTTCCGCCAACTCACCAATACAACCAGGCCGAGGAACAAGCGCGCGCGCCTGCTCTTTTAACTGAACACTGGTCACAAAATTCAAATACTGACGCTCTGCATCAGCCGCCGCTATTTCTGCCAAAAAGCGCAGATCTGCATCATGGGGATTATTTTCAGCGTCCCACCATTTAAAACCAGGCGGTAAAGCTCCAAATGGCGTGTATGTAGTCAGCGCATTATTTAGCTTTTCTAGACTTTTTGGATCAGCTTGCCACTGGACACCATGAGCAAAAGCCACAGCATCTAACGAGGTATTTAGAGCTTCGCGCTTTGCTGTGATTTCCTGACAGTGTGATTCAACCAAAGAAGAAAATTCAGAGTCCAAATATCGCTGATAATCGGCCTCTAGCTCAGCCAATGAGGAAAACGAAACACGTCCAGGACGGTATCGCTGCTCAAAGCCTGCAACCGAACCATTGTAAGGCTCTTCGCTCTTTGAATAGCCTAAGCACTCGTAAGTTGCCGAATTTTGTGCGATCAACTCAACAAGCTTCGATCTTTCACTGATACTAGTAATTGCTATATTCATACACCCCCCTTCAAAATATTTATTTCCGAGGCGCTTAATGCACGATTAAAAATATACACATCATCCAGCTCAAAATTAGAGTAATGAGAATAAAAATCCTCTGCTAAACGCATCACTGATGCTGAATTATTTACTGTTCCAGACATTGGATATTCTTCTAGGGAATCATCAATCTGAATCCGAAGAACCCCATCACCAAACGACACTGCATAAAAACACCAATCTCCAAGAGGAATATCCTGAGTTGCTGTAGTACCAGTAATACCGAAAATCAAAACATATGGCTTACCAGTATTCGTATAATAAAGCTGAAAGTCGTTACCGCTCCCCCCATTCCTTTTAGACAGCAGCGCCCCATCAGAAAAGTCTATTAACCGAACATATGCAGCAAATGTAACCCCATCAGAAAAAGACTCAGAGGTGGAAATTGACAGGTAATCGTTGCCACCATCAAATTTCAATGCATCCCCATTAGCTCCAGGTGTTATGACAGCACCTGAGATGCCTGCATTACTATTGCCCATTTCATCAATAAGCAAAGAGCCCGATACATTTTCCATCGTATAATGATGAATTAAGTTTTGATCATTAAGCGGATTCCAAGCCTCTACAATCGCACCCAGCGAACCTATCCACTTCATGCTTCCTGGCGCGTTATCAATACAAACAAACAATTCACCAGAGATAGAATTCAACCAGCTATCATGAAGCACCGAACCGACTTCGCTTATCGTAGGATTAACCGTAGAAATCGTATTAGCTATATCAGCCTTTAAACCTGAACCTGGCCCATCCAACGTTTTCACCAAGTCAAATACCGCTTGAGCGGTTAGCTCTGCATTCTCAACCACGTTATCAGGTGACAAGCTGCCAACCTGAAGTGTTAACGCGCTTAAGCTACTGCTTATTGTTGCGATGTTGGTATCATTTCCTCCCACTGAATTCTGTATTGAGGCTATAAGCGAATTAAGCACCGGATCATCAAAACGAAGCGAACTAATACCACTCATGCAACCACCGCCTTATTCACTTCCAACACAGCAATATCTACCTGGTCCGGCCCTTCATTATGAACGTGAACCGCCGCCGTTGTTTCCAGTGTGATAGACCCTTGAAGCCCTGCCCCAGCGAATAATTTCAGGCCCCGCCCATCTGCTACAGTTGAACCGCCGACACGCAACACGCATTGATTAGCATCTGCACTGGCTTGGATAATCAACTCTTTACGGTTTGGGTTTGCCGCTGCAATTTGCTGTTTTGACCCACTAGTAACAGGTATATCCTCAGCATCACTAACCGTTGATTCATCCAATGAAACGGCCACTTCATCAACCGTTACACTGATCGTTCCCAGGTTGACAGACGCGCCAATTTCAGCCGCATTTTCAACATGCACCCCGTTTGAAGATGCTGCAATCTGAACAACATTTTCATCACCAGATGCAACGATACGACCATGAGACACACGAAGCTCAACCACTTCAGCAGATGAATGACGGTTAGTAATTGTCAACGAGGTAAACGGCTTTAACTGGGTAGAGTCCCGACCATGCAAAGGCGCTTTTTCACCATTGTTCGACTGAATTAAAACCCGTGAACCGACATCAACACGGACCCAGGAACCGGAAGCGGAATAATCGACCGATTCACCAGGCTGCAATAATTTCTTAAACATCTTATTTCCTCGTGCCTTTATAGATCATCACAAGCACCACCACAGCTAATACAGCCAGCAACACATACAGAAAGGGCTTGAAAATATCGGTTAAGGTGTCCGCGATAATGGTTTGCCCCTGGGTTTGTGCTGCCAGTGAAACCTTTTCAACGGTGTCTATTGTTCGCTGATTTGCCCCTTCAATTGCTTCAAATACTTGTTCAGAATTCGCCTCTGCAAAATCAAAACTTTCCTTGGCAATTTCAAAGGCTTCATACACCACTTCACCCGCCGCATTGATAGCGCCATGATCAGTTAATGTCAGCTCTACGTTGTCACCTGAATTGGTAACAATGTTGGAATTTTCTACATCTTCAACAGAGGCATTAACCGTCTTATTAACGGTGCTTTGTTTCGATTCTTGTTTAGAATTAGAACGCCCACCCATTAGCGAACCTCTATTTTATAAATCGTTTGATTGTGACTATCTCTACCGACCACTACAGGCCGATACTTCCTACCAATACGAGCCAATCCGCGCCGCCTGGTATGAAACAGAATTGCATCACAATGATTACGCTTTGCCATTTGATAAAATTCGGATAAATGAAGCGCTACACCTTTACCGATGCAGCAGCAGATAACCATTTCAGGTCCCCGCCTCTCGATCACTGTTAACAGTGAGCCGTTCCACTCAAATAGAGATACCGCGCCCGACTTAACATCTCTTTCGATTGCTTCATCATCCCCGAACATTACCGGCTTTAAGCGCTTAGCAACTTCAGGCGACCAACTGAGTTTTTGATACTTCGTAATTATTTTTTTTACGAAATATCACCCACAACAGAAAAATCACCCCAGCAGCCAGCGCCCAGGTAAGCACCGGATTACCTTTAATAATGACCAAGCCGCCATTATCATTGGTGCTTCCACCGATCCCCGCAGAACCACCAACAGCAGGACCAGCGGCCCCGCCTGTTATTGATGGGATTTTCACGATTTTTTACCCGCGAATAGATCAAATAGCACAACTAAAACAACCAGCGCAGCCAAAATACCACCGCCGATCACTAGCCAATTAGCCATGTTTTGAGCACCTGAAACCTTCCCTGTAAGGTTGGCTCCATCATTATTAACGCGCGTTTCCTGTTGATTAGCGGAAGTGGTTTGATATACCCCCGCCTTCTCTCGCTGCTCGTTAAGGTAACCAGCCGCTTTAATTGTCAACGCTTCGCTAATAAAGTTTGTCCAAGAGCCGAGAGCATTGCTCTCGACACTTTGGGCGCTTTCAGAAGTAGTCATAATCTACCCCCTAGCTCTGGTAATTATCTTTACCCAGATCTTTTACACCTTCGACCAAACAGCGCACGTTTTCAGCCGTACCAGCATCAAAGTTAAGCTCTAAGCTGTTTATGTGACGAGGATCAAATAGATCAGAGAAGACAAAGCCACGTTCGCAGAAATCAACCACGAACCAGGTATCCTGGGGAACAAGACCTAGAACGCGCTGCATATACTCAACCGATTCTTTACGGCCATAATATTTACGCGCACCATCTTTTTTAACTTCAACAACCTTTAGACCACCGCCTTTTAACCACAAACGGCGATACTTCAAACCGCCCTTAGTAGGCAAATTCAGATAACTTTGCTCACCTGTTGAGTTAACGATGATGGTCTGAGGACGTAGCGAAGGAATGTAACGACGATAAGGCTGTGATTCAGATGCCCACGCTTCAACCTTGATATAAGGAGTCGTTGGCGTAAGCGTATCGGCCTGGTCGAATAGAAGACGAATGTTATCAGATGGCAACGTCACCAAACCTGAGAACATTTGACCCGCATCGGTTTTACCGTCTAGCTGACCTAGTTCGATCAAATAGAAGAAAGGCGCTGAACTTGGCGTGTAGTTGCCTTTGTATTTATCCTTGGTTACTAGCTCAGTACCCAGGGCTTCAACAATCACGCCTTCGTTATGAACACCGCCCATATCAATGGAAACTTTTTCCATCTCAGCAGGAGGAATATTCGATTCAATAACAATTTGTTGATAAGTAGGGCCATTGGTTAATTTAACCCAGGCTTCCTGACCTTCACCAACACCTTCAACAGCATTTAACTTAAATGGAAGAGTACGAGACATTTCCAGACCCTCCCTTAAAGGTTATTAGCAAGCTCTTGAGCACGAGCGTTTGAGGAACGGCGAAGTGCCATCGTAATTAGAGCGCCAAGAATCATTACAACCAGCATTGAGATTACAAGCTTCTTGTCTACGTACTTCATAAAACTATTCATTTTCGAAACCCTTGGATTTAAGGAATAAATTCAACAGGTAACGATTCGACTTCATAAAACCCCGTTTCTGTAAACCCCCCAGGGGTAAATTAATTTAGGCAACAAAAAAGGGGCCTAAGCCCCTATATCCTCTACACTCCCCCATTAACGAGGGATTTTCTTATATTCAAGCTGTACTCTTTCAGGTTCTTTACCCGATTGTTTAAGCCAGTATTCTAGCGGTGTAAGCTCTTTTATCTGCCCTGGCGTTAATGCGCACAACTTAGCCATCCGATCAACGTCAGCCCCTTCCTGAATTCCTACCCATTTTGTCGGACACTGGTTATAAGCGGTTTTACTAATTTCGGTTCCACGCTGAGTAGTTAGATGGATCTGCGCGCCATACTTTCGACCACGGTTTAGCAGGATGCCAAAATACTTAGTGGCACGACTTACCGTTTCAGTTACTGTTGCCAGCTCCTCAATCGTCACATAAGTTGGCTTTGCACCATCCAAGATACTAATCACCATCTGACACCAGATCTCAAACGTTTTTACATCAGCATCACCCGAATAAGCCAACCGAAAACCGCGACCCCGCTTAAGCTCTTCGACCAGGGCTTTTTTAAATGAAGGCAACGTATAAAAACGCCGCGCCGGATGGTCCTCGTCTGGGTCCCAAAGCACATGCCTGACTTTAGATCTAGGTATTAATTTATTCTGAAATAACGCCTGGGACTTTCCCCCACCTGAGCAAGCTAAATACAGAGTGTTCAGGTTTGGCAAGCTTGTATCGGGGTTCCTCATGCTGCTACCTCTTCGACCCTTTTGGTTGTTTTTGATGCGGGTAAGCGATAGCGCTTTTTCCTTTTCTCAGGAACAATCAAGCCTGATTTAATATCCTGGTGCTGCTCCCAGACAGCCCAACCGATACAAACAGTTTTCCGAGCCAAGTTAATTTCAGCCTCCCACTTTTCAACGATGTCAGCCAGCCAATCAGGTGTAACACCGCCACCATAGTTGAGCAAAACAGGAATAAGCGCCTCGTGAAAGTCTTCGCGCATTTCATCAGTGATCACAACAGGGTTTAAAAGTTTCTCCAACCCCGTAGCTATGCCGCCCGTAGCAACAGCCGCTTCAACCTTTGCTTTAAACTGCCTGGCTTCATCACTTAGCTTTTCTTCAACCTGTTTACCCGTTACAGCCTTAGTTTCAGAGGCTTCAACATCAGGATCGGCCCCCACATCCACAGCACCAAGCGCGGCTAATACATCCTCAGTACCCGTATTTTCAACGCTTTCAAGCTGTTCAGTGTCTTCAACTAATGGGGTTTCAACGGGGGTAATTCCCCCCGTTTCCTGTTCAGGTTCTGTCAATGGTTTTGCTGTATCATCAGCCATAGTTACCCTCGGTAATTAACATTGCACGTTTTTACTAGTCAACTAGCTGGATTGAGCAAGCTTTATGCTTGTACCAACACCCAGCACTATTAAAGCGGTTATACCCAAACCCTTTAATACCTTTCGGAACCCGCTTTTTTGCTCAGTAGATGGAGCGGATTTCGATTCCTCAACCGTTGCAACCGGATGATTAATCTCGGATGGCTCAAAATCTTCAACCACTTCAGCAACAGGCTCTTTTTCAACGATCTCAGCCACACCAGGGCTTAATAAATATTCTTGATGCTTTTTACCCTGAAGCATCGCGCCACAACTTTTATTTTTACAGTGACCAAAGACCATGGGAACCCGATTAGAGCCCACTACCTTATCGGCTACCGCCATCTGATCAGATTCGCATTTTGGACACTGCACGTAATGCTTAATTTGCTTTGCCATGATCTCTTAACTCCCCTTTTTCAATCATCAATTCAAGACGATTTATTACCTCTGAATCAGGTTCATTTCCATTGAATACATCCAGCCCCGCTTTTTCGCTGAGCGAAAGATATTCTTCAGAAATTAGGTGTTTTGAACTCTCGCCATCAATCACCACATCAACGACCAAGCCCCCTTGATCATCTCTCATGCATGCAAAATCTACAGAGCTTAAATCATTGGCCTTGATCATTTGATCTACAGCACAACCAAAAAAAGCAACAAGACTTTCTCTTTGTTCCAGCTCCATTACTTAGAAACCTTAACAATACGATTTACGACTTCATTATTAACCTGGTGCATCATTTCAACACCGGAAATAATTTGACCGATCGCATCACCATACTTTTCAATGGCTTTCATAGGATTCATTGCTAGTGACATTACATCAAAGCCTTCTGCTGCATGCTCTTTGAATTCAGCGACACCCTTTGCCAGCGCTTCATTCGCCACTTGGTTTAGTGCAATTAATTCTTCGTTATTCATATCGTTAAACCTTTTATCTACGTTTTAATGTTAAGTGCTGCTTTTTCTTCTGGGGAAAGCTTATCCATAGCGCTTTTTTTCAAATCATCTTTACGGCGCCGCTCCGCTTCACGCCTTAGCCTGGCTTCATCTTCTAGTTTGTGAAACTCCCACCATTCACGCACCCTCTCGACCTTGGAACTATCAATATCAACCCAGATTATTGAAGCTGGCTTGCTTCTTATTGGCACTGCTATATCAACCACGCCATTAGGCGCAATTAAAAAAGCTAAACTCTCCGATATCATGTAACCGCACCCCATTCTTCATACTCGAACCAGTTAGACAGCAACCCTGTTTTGTCCTGGTGCTCAATTGGAGGATCTTTTTCATAGAATTTTTCAATTAATGCAGGTGTCATACCCAGCCAACGGCGCTTGAATCGGCGACAATGCATAGACAATTGATAGTTTTTGAACCACAGAGAGTCCGGCCTTTTCTCAGGCTTCCACGCCTCGCCATCACCCTTGGGAGGAAGAACCGCGCAGCCGTCATAATATTGATCACGCTTCGCCCAGGCCGTAAATGCTTCGATCCAGTATTTACCTTTTAAAACGATCTGATACTTACTAACTTTTGCAGGAAGGGTATTAAGAACACCGCGCACACCTTCAAGTTTTTCTCCAATAGATTTACGCTTTTTGGTTTTCTGTTCTGGTGAGAGTTCTTTGTTCTGGCGCACATTATCCAGGGCATCATTTAGCTTTTTACGTTCTGCAAACTTATCGCCGTATAGGTGCGACCAATAATCGTAAACATCAGCAATAAGATGCCCCATTATTCCTAATTCGGAACGCTCAACACACGCCCACCCAGGAGCGCGCGCGCATTTAGAAATCCCATAACGATTACCACGAATGCGGCCCTGGTCGGATCTGCCTTCAGCTTTGGTTAAATACCCCGCCGCTTTAGCCATGTAAGCCCCTGCGTTTTCAGGATCTTTAATCTTCTCAAGGTGAGCAAAACCAAGCCCCCACAACTGCTCCAATCTAAAAGCCCACTCCCTGAACAAGAAGCGCGGAACGCGCCAGCGCATCAATACATGTATATGCGGATTATCTTCACCAGCTTCATTTTTAGGACTCTCAGCAACCCAGCAATAATGCAATCTTTCAGGCTGTACAGGGCAGTAATTACCCTCCGCAACAATTGGATCTTTTCCCTTTTTTACCAGGTCATTAACATTATTAAATGTGCTGAAATCAGCAACCGCTTGATCACTACCCGCCATATCACCAGCAAGACCGCCGCCATCACCTACCAGGCGCGCGCCCCTAATTTTTCGCCCCTTTGGATTACGCTCTAGGCAAGCCACTTTCCCCCAAGGGTAATGGCGCTCTTCAAACTTGCCAGAACGCCAGCCGCGCTGATACATCTTCTGCGCTGCATCCATAAACCTGGACACTTCTTTTTGAACTGAGGTTTCCCACTCCCATTTCAACGGGGTAAATGGCCCTTCAGCCTTTTCAAACCCCGTGTTTTTATCGCCTGCATCAGATAAGTGACAGAAAGGAACCCCGCTACCTGCACAATAAACCTCCCCCCAGGAATACCCCTTATTGTCATCGCCTGGCACATAACGAATTTCAACCGCCCTGGACGCAACTTTACGAACCAGTTTTCGGCGCGATTGCTCATCAAGAGTTAGGGTTAAAAACGTGGTAAACCCCCCTTTTTTAAGGGCCATATATGAGCAGCTATCAGAGATAGCAGCCGCACCACGCATGGTAAGCAGATCAGTAACACGATCCCCTTCCTGCATAGGAGGCAAACCATGCATCATGTTTTGCTGAGTACGAACACGGTAGGCATCATCCCAGCCGCGCGCCTCTACAATGGTAAACGCTGCATCTGGTTTAACCTGGGAATCTACCCCCGTAATCTCGCCCGTTTCTGGATCAAAATTTCTTACATCGTAATCCTTGCCGTTGTGCTGAGTGACCCAGCCGACCACTTTTTGATTGTTTTTATGGTCTTCATACGAATGCAACGGAGTATCAAGGCGCACAGAAACGCCGTCAGCGTGTTTTTTGTCCCACTTAGCCTGAACATCTTCAGCCGTTCTAATTCCCTGCTCCACAAACCACTGATCAGCCACACGCTGATTTCTCAGCCTGTCTTGACGTTCATAGAACCGTTGGGTGCTTAGTTTTCTAAACCAAGCATCAGAGCAAAATTCAGGCTCATTTGTAGGTGTCTGAGATTTGGGGGCCTTGACTAGCCTATAGCTCTCGGCTTCGCCGTTCGCCAAACCCCGCGCCTTGCGGCGCTGAAATTCATGCGCAGATTCGATACTTTCCCACACTTCAGGAAAGCGGTTTTTATCTACGTTATTTTGGAAAAACGGAATTAATCGACCATCTTCATAATTCTTATCTAATTCAGAATTGAGCGGCCCTGGCTTCATCATTGAAAACGGTGGTTTTTGTGGGGATGTAAAAAAACCCAGACTAGCTGGGTTGTGGTTCTCCTGAACAGAGGCGCTCATCCTTGGCCCCTTTTCAATTTTTTTGATTTAACCTGAAACGGCAAATAAACACGCGATACTTTCCCGCGAATATACCAGGGCGCATTTGTTATCACCCACTCAAAAGGCTCACCTTTGCCGCGCACAACGGATTCAACTTCTTTATGAGAAATAAAATCAATCTTGATTCCCATCTTTTCTAAATGACCAATCACAGGCCCCTCAAATGAGATCGCCTTACCTTCAGCCAAATTACAAGCAAACTCTTTGAGAAAATTAGCGGCATTTTGCTGTTGTTTATTTAGCTTCACGATTCACCCCCAACCAAAGCAAGACGCTCGCTTAGAATACGCTCATATTCATCCATCGCGTTGAGCTGGCGCTTTAGCAAGTCCTGCATAGCCTCGCTCAACCCACCGAATGCTGGTGACATAATGTATTCCATCAGCTTCACAGCACGACTATGAAGCCCGTCTCTTTCAGCCTGCATTCTTTGAACAAAATCATTCATGCTGTTAACCCCCAAACAACTGCAGCAGCCAACCAAAGAAACGAAGCAAAAGTAAGCTTTACAACAACGTATTTATGACAACGCTTCACAGCACGTACCTCGCTTGGTTCATCACAGCACCAAAGCCAGCAACAGCACATTTCAAGGCTGTACGCTCAGAATCGTTGAACTGCTCCCAGGCGTACTCACTCATGGAATCGTGAAGCCCTGCTTCTGCAACAATGGCTGATTTATAACGGTCTGGAAGGTTCGCCCAGTAACGGCACGAAGAGTCTTGAAGCTTGAACAGATCCCGTAAACTTGAAAGATACTGTTCAGCACTTGGGTTGATTTCTAAAGAGGCTTGATTAGTCATTGGCATACACCTCTTTTAACAAAACCCCCTTCCACTGATGAAAGATCTCGTCTATCAGCTTGTAACCATTTTCTATTTGAGAACCCGCATCACGGTGCGTACTTACACGGCCGGAAATAACGGCATAAGCCGCAGCCAGGTTTTTATGATCAAGCAAGCAGAGATCAGGAATTTCAACTTTGAAAGATCCGCTATTAGCGCTAACCAAAATAGAGGCGGCAACACGCGCACCAGAACCCGATTGGCTTATAGCCACATCAACCAAGTGCTTAACTGCTTCAGGATAAGTAAATTTAGACATGTTCTATTCCCTCAATAATCAAACCCCGACCCATTAGCGGTGGGTTTGGCTGCGCAGCCGCCCCCACCTGGGTATTGAGGTATTGATAAATTCTTTGATTAAAGCCAGGGAGCAGGACCCCTCCTAATCCCTGGCCCTCACTTACTTGATTCAGTGAGAATTAACATTGCGGGAACAAAGATACTGTAATGCGCATTACACCTGCAAGTTAGCATTACAGTTGAAACATGGAATACAACGTCTACACTTGAATGTAATTAATATTGCGAACCCCAAATTATGACATATGCTCAAAAGTACTTAGACTTGGTTAGATCTGCTCTCAGAGCCCGTGGCGAAAGGGATTCAGACAATCACGTTGCCAAAACCTTAGACATATCGAGAACAGCCGTTTACAACTGGAAAAACGAGATAACCGGCATAGGTATTATTGACGGCTATCGCATCGCCCTCTTCCTAGATTTAGACCCCCTCGTTGTAGTATCCGAACTGCATAAAGACGAGTTCAAAAGTCCAGAATTGAGACAATTCTTTTCTCTGGTATCTGACGTAAAAAAGAAAGCTGATGAGGCCGCATAAGCCCGTGTGACGTGGGCTTGCAGTATTTCGCTGTAAGTTGTTGTTTAGTAACGTTATTACTAAATAATATATATTATGCGAATATAGATATTATCAATAAGGGAGCTACAGAATTAGCTATTACTCACTATTTTTAGAATTTCTGGATGGTATCGCTACCCGTTTGGTAGCGATATTGGAATGAGCTAAGCGTGAGATGCGGGTCTGTCTGCAGCTTGAAAGCTACAAAGAAGTGCCGGATGAAGATTTATGAATTCACCTGTTACATCGGACTCGACGATTAGCCTAGAAGGCTCAGGGGCTATGCAGTGTATTTTGGCTAGCACTTCGTAAGACTGGTACTTGTGCAGCTTCATCGTATTGGATTCATATAGATCAGCTTCAAGCATAACGCTGTCACCAATGGCGATCTCATTCCACAGGAATTCAGTCTCTAGGTGTAGCTCTGTAAAGTCCAATACGCTCATAAAATCACCTTATGAGTTGCGGCTGTCTTTACTTAAGCTTGGACGATGTTATGGCGAATTGCGAGGTGAACTAGTTCAGAATTATTACTAATAGTGAGTTTTCTGAATATATTTGTGCGATGGGCATGAATGGTTTTCGGGCTTAAGAACATCTCTTCGGCCACTTGGGATACGGTTCTTCCCTCTGCTAAGAGCGCAAATATTTGTAACTCGCGCTTTGTTAGGCTTCCAATAGATGCTGAGTCGGTTGAACCGTCTCCATTGATTCTCGAACGAATCTCTTCGGTGATGTACTCCTCACCACCATGAATAGCCTTAACAGCAGCAAGCAGCTCATCAGGAGCGCAACGCTTAGTAAGAAAGCCTTTAGCGCCTGCGCTAACAACGTGCGCAGGAAATGGATCTATCTCCATTGCGGTGAGCACAAGTACTTTTGCTTTGGGATCATGAGAGATAATGCGTCTAATTGCTTCAAGCCCGCCATTTAGGTTGTTACTGACCTCATCGGTAGATGAATCAGCAGGCATGTTTAGATCCATAATGACAACGTCTGGATTATGGCTGGCATACATGTCGCACGCAGACTGGCCATTATCAGCCTCACCGATAATTTCTATACTTTCATCGGAGATGAGTAGGCGCTGAAAGCCCGCCCGAACTAGCGGATGATCGTCTACAAGAAGTATTCTTATCGGCTCAATCATTTAAATTTCCATTGACTGACAATGCAATATCTAACTTTAAAGATAGCAATAATACATGCAAAACAGCAGGTTAGCTCTAAAAATTTAGTATTAGCATTAGATTATTCTGACTCGTCAGGCAGTATTGCATCAGCGCCTTTGTATACATTGTGGCAATTAACATCTAAGGCACCAACACTGGATACCTCTTCTGCCGATATATGAGCCGGTAGCGCAACAAGCTCATCGCTATAGCCTATAAGCTGAACGCCTTCGTTTTTGCAGTGGCGCAAAACCTTCTCTAGCGCCTTGATTACAGTGATCTGGCGGGAATTAAGTTGATCCTGATTATCGGTTTTGTTTTTAGGCTTGCTCGTTACCTGGCGAATCGCGTAACCACCCTCGTCAAGGAGCTGTATGGTAACGTTTTTGAGTTTCTCCTTAACAAGCAGTACTTTTGCGCGCTTAAAAGTCTCTTCATCCTGGCAGCAAACGGCATCCTCTGAGCTGCATTCGTGAAGGGCGTCAAGAATCACAATGTCTTCTGCTGAAAGATTTAAAACTATATCCATATCAAATAGATACCTTGATAATCGAGAATTGTTTTTAATAGATAAGCCAACAAGAAATCAATAAGTGTCAGACTACCACCCTATCCCTCATCGCACTAGTCTGATCCGTCTTTTAGTACTCTAATTTGCTCGGCCAACTTCATGTTTTCAATCAGGAGTTGTGATTTTTCTGTCGCCATCACATCCAGCTGTTTGGTTAAGCGCTTATTTTCCTCTTTGAGCGTCCTGCTTGCGACCTGGATCTCTATGTAGGCATCTAGATTGCTAGAGCTGCTTCCTCCGGAAACTACTTGCGCTTGCTTGAGATCTCGCCCAAGGCTGTCATTTTGTGTTTGCAGGGCAATTATTACGCTCTCTTGCTCAAATACTTTGGATTGTAAGCTGAGCTTTTGCTCTGAAATACTTTCATTCTCTTTGAGTAGTCGAATACATTGCGATCGCAGCTCTTTGAGCTCCTCATTGTCGCTGCTCGAGGCTAAGGCAGAGTCTTTGATCTTCTTTTTGTATTCTCGCTCCAAATCCAGTCGCCTGGACTCAAGTCGTTTCTCGGCATATGCGATGGCCTGAAGCCATAACTTGCTTGCACTCTCTGCAACAGGGTCTGGAAGCATTGGGTGGCTTGTATTTGCCTTCATGCGCTCGCCTAGCTCTTGCCACCATATATTTAGAGCTTTGTTGATTGTGGTAATTGAGCCAGAGCCCATTCTCTCACGAACATTCTGCTGTGTAGGGCGGATACCTTCTTGCAGCAGGGCATCAGCTGTTGCTTTTGCAAGCTCTTGAGTATCGCTCTTTTTGGGCATTTTGATATCCAATATGTATTGTTTGATACATATTGTAGTGCAATAAGACGAAACTTTCACCCTGTTAAACACTACCCACAAAACTGGACTATCCTAAAAAGGACATACAGGACAAGGAGTTATCTTATGAGCATACGTATTGCCATTAATGGTTATGGTCGTATTGGTAGAAACATCCTTCGAGCCATTTATGAGGCTAATCTTGAGGATGAGATTAAAATCATTGCAATCAATGATCTGTGTGACCCAAACATAAACGCACATTTAACACAGTACGACAGTGTCCACGGTCGCTTTAAGCACCCTGTCACTTATACTGATACTCACCTTGAGGTTAATAATGACAAGATAGCTGTGCTGCGAGAAAAGAACCTAGATGCCCTACCCTGGCGCGCACTAGGAATTGACATCGTTTTCGAATGCACCGGACTATTTCAAAGCAGAAAGGATGCTGTTCAGCATATTGAGAGTGGCGCCAAGCGTGTGCTTATATCGGCACCATCACCAGATGCGGACGCAACGGTTGTTTACGGCGTCAATCACCAAACAATTGAGCCGCAACACAAAATCATCTCTAATGCCTCATGCACAACCAACTGTCTCGCCCCAATGGCTCAGGTGCTGCACAAAAGCATTGGTATTAAGTCGGGCTTGATGACTACCGTACATGCCTATACCAACGACCAGCATCTAACCGATGCCTTTAGTGGCGATCTGTATCGCGCACGTGCCGCTGCATCATCGATTATTCCAACCAAAACCGGTGCGGCAAACGCGGTAGGCCTTGTTTTACCGGAGCTAGATGGAAGGCTCGCCGGTATGGCTGTGCGCGTCCCTACCGCTAACGTGTCGCTTGTTGATCTTTGCTTTACGCCTGAAAGGGACACAAATGTAGATGAAATTAACAGCATCATTAAATGCGCCTCAATCGATTCTCATCGAGATATTGTCGCTTACAATGATGAGCCGCTCGTATCGATCGATTTCAACCATCAAAAAGAATCATGCATTTTCGATGCAACCCAAACACTAATGATTGGTGATCAAGCGAAGGTTTTTGCTTGGTACGATAATGAATGGGGCTTCTCCAATCGCATGCTAGATACTGCACGCTACATGATGCGGATAATATAAAAGGAGAGCACTACTTACCTTACTCCCTCACCTTCTTCAGAGATTAAAAGAAAAGAAGTAGGAAGTTGTTACTTAAGATACTTAACGTTGGATAGATAAAGATCTAGGCTATTGCAGCTTCGTGGGTTATTAATTTTTTCCTGTAGCTGCTGCTTAACGCTATCTGGAAAGTTATCCACCTCAGTAGCCGATACGATCTGATAGCCTTCTTGGACTAGGTACGAGGGATTGTATTTAGATACCTGAATATAGGTAATGCCATCCTGATCAAGCGCAGCATAACTAATTTTAGAAAAGCGGTTGGAATCCATGTCTCCAACAATATAGCCAGTATCGCACGCAAACGCCTGGCGCTTGCCCGAAGCGGTTGGCTCCATAACGTCTGTTGGGTCAGCTCCCGCAAGAATGGCCTCTACTTCTGGTTCCGGGATCGCTTCATCGATTGATACTGCGGCTGCACTTGTGACTCCAGACTCTGGCGAGCTAGCTAAATAATCTATATCAATCGCTCTGAAAGCTTGGCTACCTATGACACCAGCAATCAATATAACTAATAAAACTTTTGGAAAGTCACTCATAACAATACCCAAAATCCATTTTGCTCTTTTACTTAATACATCCTTACCGTTTTAAGTATAGCAGCAGCATGAATCGCTTGCGGAGACCCTGAATATTCATTGCAAATTATCGCTTATAAAAATTAGGGTTTTTCATAATTAATTGCAGTATAGACAAATAATTCAAACAAGAAATTGTACCTAGGTACAGTGTATACAGTAGATACAGAGGAGAATTTAAATATTAAGGAATAATTATCCTTACTAAACATGTAGTTATGAGTATGAGCAAATATACTATTTATTTGAGAAAATATTCAAAAAAACGATGGAAGCATCAGGAATACCCTAAGGCGGGCTGAGTGATGATGGTTTTTGTAGTAACAAATAAGAGGAAACAGGGATAGAAAATAGGTTTGCTCAGATAACAAAAAAACCCCGAAAGCCTTGGCCTGCGGGGTTTAAAGTGCACCACATAAGTGGTGCCCGGGACCGGACTCGAACCGGTACAAGCTTGCGCTCGGGAGATTTTAAGTCTCCTGTGTCTACCAATTTCACCACCCGGGCGAAAAGATGGAGGCGCGGGTCGGAATCGAACCGGCGTACACGGAGTTGCAGTCCGCTGCATGACCACTCTGCCACCGCGCCTCATTGTTAACTTGCTAGCAGTTATTGGAGCGGGAAACGAGGTTCGAACTCGCGACCCCAACCTTGGCAAGGTTGTGCTCTACCACTGAGCTATTCCCGCTCTGCTGTAACAAGTGGTGCGTATTATAGAGACCCTCTGTTATAAGTCAACACCGTAACATAAAAAAAATTCTGCTTAATTATTAATCACTTACATCTCTTCAGATAAAGCTGGCCATGCAGCTCTAACATACTGATACATAGACCATAAAGTAAGAATTGCAGCAAGATATAGAGCAACAATGCCAGCCCAAGATATGTTGGTGTAAGGCTCAGTAACGATCATTAGCATAATCGCTAACATCTGCAGTGCCGTCTTTACTTTGCCTATATAAGAAACTGCAACACTGGCGCGCTGACCGACCTCTGCCATCCACTCCCTCAGGGCAGAAATAACGATCTCCCTGCCGATAATGACCACGGCTGGAATGGTAATCCACCAATTGGCATAGCCTTCTACAAGCAATGCAAGAGAGATCGCTACCATTAGCTTGTCTGCAACTGGATCGAGAAACGCTCCAAAAGGAGATGTTTGTTCGAGCTTTCTAGCAAGATAACCATCGAGCCAATCAGTGAAACCTGCTATGGCAAAAATAACACCGGTAGCAATTGGTGCCCATTCATAGGGTAGATAGTAAACCAGAACGAATACTGGAATTAAAAGAATGCGTAAGCTGGTGAGTATATTAGGTATTTTCATCTAGTATTTCATACGTCAGGATGAAGTGCCGCGTAGATATCCTCGGCAATGGTTTGGCTTATGGTAGAGACTTTTGCGATTTCTTCAATACTCGCACGCTCAACTTCTTGTATTCCGCCAAAATGGCGTAATAATTCTCTTCTTCTTTTGGGCCCAACACCGGGCACATCTTCTAATACAGAGCGTTTTCGGGCTTTCCCTCTTCTCGCTCGGTGCCCTGTGATTGCAAAACGGTGAGCTTCATCTCGGATATGCTGCATTAAATGCAGGGCTGCTGAATCACTTTCAAGAACAGTCTCATCTCCGGTATCGCCGGACACGAGTACTTCAAAGCCTGCCTTTCGTGTAGGCCCCTTGGCTATCCCTATAACCAAAACTTCGCTAATCTCAAGCTCATCAAGCACCTCCATCGCCTGTGTGACTTGCCCTTTGCCACCATCAATTATCAAGACATCGGGTAGCTTCCCTTCCCCTTTCTTTAATCTTGTATAACGACGCTGTAATGCTTGATGCATGGCAGCATAGTCATCACCCGGGGTAATGCCTTCGATATTGAAATGGCGATAATCTGATTTTAGCGGGCCATTACGATCAAAAACAACACAAGAGGCTACAGTGGCTTCACCTGAGCTATGGCTTATATCAAAGCATTCTAATCGCTTAGGTATTTCGTCAAGTCCAAGTAGCTCCTGAAGCTCTAGGTAACGTTTATAGATATTCTTTTTATTCGCAAGATAGCTATTAAGTTGCTGCTCTGCATTGGTGTAAGCAAGTTTTTGCCAGCCCGCTCGCTCACCCCTTACTGTATCAGTTAGTGTGACTTTTTTACTCCGCGCTTCAGCAAGCGCTTCTTCAATACAGTCTTTATCGTCGAGGCCTGTAGAAGTGATGACGTAAGCAGGAATATCTCGTTGCCCACTTAAATACCATTGCGCGATAAAGGCCGACAGAATTTCAGCTTCGCTCTCCTCAATAGAAACCTTAGGGTGATAGGCCTTACTTCCAATGATGCGACCTCCCCTTACAAACAGCATATGGACACAAACACCGCCAGGTTTGATAGCACAGGCGATAACATCGGCATCACCTTGCATCCCAGAAACATATTGCTGTTCTTGCACTTTCTGCAGACTAATCAGTTGATCTCTGTAGATTGCAGCATGCTCGAAGTTCAGATCAGAAGAGGCTTTCTCCATGTTGCTGGCAACCTCATCCATCACGGCACTATTCTTACCCTCAAGAAACATCGCGGCATGTCGGATATCATCTTGATAATCCTCATGGCTAATAAGCTTTACGCAAGGTGCAGTGCAGCGTTTAATTTGGTGCTGTAGACATGGCCTCGAGCGGTTTTTAAAGAAACTATCATCGCACTGACGGATCCGGAAAATCTTTTGCAATAGATTCAAGCTATCTCTAACAGCCCCGCCGCTTGGAAAAGGACCAAAGTAACGCCCTGTCTTACGCTTTGATCCTCGACTAAAGCGAACGGCTGGGTAGCTGTCTTTATCAGAAATAAAAATATAAGGGTACGATTTGTCGTCGCGAAGTAGGATGTTATAGGGTGGGCGGTATTGCTTTATTAGATTTTGTTCTAATAGCAGCGCCTCGGTCTCACTATTGGTAACGGTAATCTGCACATCGGCAATTTTG
Source organism: Neptuniibacter victor (assembly GCA_027943745.1). GTDB lineage: Bacteria > Pseudomonadota > Gammaproteobacteria > Pseudomonadales > Balneatricaceae > Neptuniibacter > Neptuniibacter victor. The sequence continues at coordinate 2,042,714 of AP025763.1, forward strand.
GCTACCAAGGCAGCCGTTTTAATATGCAATCCGGTTGCTCGAAAATAGCTACTCACACGATTCTTGAGGTTTTTGGCTTTCCCTATATAAAGCAACTTCTCCTGGCTATCGTACATCTGATAAACGCCAGGTCGCGTGGTAAGCTGCTTTAAGAAACTCTTAGCATCAAATTGATCGATTACACTCTCTTCTATCACGCTTAATCTTCTGCCTTAGCCTTGAGCTTTCGAGTTTCCATATACTCATGAGTTGCGATTCGGTGGATCTCTTCCAGTGCTTCAAGCGTGTCTTCGGTAATACCTGCTCCTCTTGACAGAGAAACCTCAAGATACACGCCAATTTCCGCATAATAGCAGAGCTGAGCATCAGTACTGCGCGCCCTTCTTAGCTTGGTTAACGAGATCTGCGCACCATTGACCAATATATTATTAATATCGGACTCTGATAGCATTACTTCGCGGTTCTGTTCGCTTAGCGGTCTTGTATTGTCATCTTTATGCGTCATCACTTCTCTCTTAAACAAACATAAGATTTGCCCCATACTGTAAGCATTAAATCACTTCGTGTAACTAGATAATTAATATGATTGACGACCTTTCATGGATTTTGAACTCACCAAGCCTGATAAGAGATAAACATTACCCGTTTATCTTAGGGACTGAATGGCTTAATGAGATAGTGGATGTCAGCGATGCTGCAGTCGTGAACGCAGCAGGCGAGCATCCTCGTCTGGGCATATACTATGAAAATCTTGTTAATTCAATTCTTAACAAGTCATCGCAACTATCTGATATAGAAAGAAATATGCAGGTTTTAAGCAATAAGGTCACCATTGGTGAATTCGATTTTATTGGTCAACGCCATCATAGTTCAGAGCAGATTGATTTCCATTTAGAGTGCGCAATTAAGTTCTATTTATGCCGGGGTGACGGCAGTGAACTGTCAGATTTTGTCGGGCCAAACAAGCGAGATCGTCTTGATATAAAATTAGATAAAATGACGACCCAGCAGTTACTGCTGAGTAAAACCGATGCCGGTAAACAATTTTGTTCAGATCTCGGCATCGACCCCCAAGAATTTGTGCTTTTACTGCAAGGCTATCTTTTCTTCCATTATGACGTATGGGATAAGCCACTAGCACTTCATCAAGCGATTAATCCAGATCACCATCGAGGATGGTGGCTTCGCGAGGATGAGGTTAACCAATTAGACGAAAACTGTCTGTTTGCAGAGCTTATAAAACCTTATTGGCTGAGTAATCAGCTTTCAGAATATGACGAGAAACAGCACTTTATTGCAAAAAATTACCTGATCAATCGCCCAAAATTAATCAGCAGAATAGATAAGAACACATTAAAGGAGGTCGATAGAGGGTTTATTGCACCAAGAGATTGGTGATAATGAAGCGATGATAAAGAATAGCCAAGCACCCTTTGCGGATGCCCGGCTTGATACAACTTACTTCTCTGCCGCCGCAGCATCTTTAGCGATAACTTTCTTCAGCGTAGCAATGCCAACTACCGTGCCAATAATCATTGCAGCAACAATAACTAGGCTTGGCGCAAGAGAGATCAAATTATACTTATCCATAGAACTGTCCTCGATATTCTGTAGTAATAGTATTTTAAATATCGCGCGCCATTATATAGGCTTAGTTAGGGATGTCTATGCATCAAAAGCTCATAAAAACCACGAATTAAAAGTGGTTATTTTTCACCTTTTTCTAAACGTTTTAACAAACTTGAAGTATCAAGACGGCCACCACCCATCTCCTGCACATCTGCATAAAATTGATCAACAATGGCGGTTACCGGTAAGCGAGCGCCATTTTTTCGGGCTTCATCCAATACAATATTGAAGTCCTTGCGCATCCAATCAACGGCAAATCCAAAATCAAATTCATCGTTAATCATTGTTTGATGACGATTAACCATCTGCCAAGAACCTGCGGCGCCATGTTGAATAACGTCAAAAACTTGTTCAGCGTCTAAACCTGCTCTCTTAGCAAAGTGAACCGCCTCAGACAGTGCTTGGACCAATCCTCCGATACAGATCTGGTTAACCATTTTAGCTAACTGACCTGATCCCGCTTCGCCCAGTAATCGTATAGACTTTGAGTAACTATCCATTACCGGAGAGGCCGTGGCAAAAGAGGCTTCATCACCGCCCACCATGACGCTTAATACACCGTTTTCGGCACCAGCTTGTCCGCCAGATACCGGAGCATCTAAAAAACCAACACCTTGATCAAGTGCTAAACCGGCGATTTCACGCGCAATATCTGCAGATGCGGTTGTGTGGTCAACCAATACAGCGCCCTTTTTAATCCCTGAAAGCACGCCTTCATTGCCGCATACCACCTCACGAAGGTCATTATCATTACCTACGCAAACAAAAACGATATCAGCACCAGCACAAGCCTTAGCTGGCGTTGTTGCGTATGAGCCTTTGTGCTCTTCTGTCCAGGTCTCAGCTTTTGCAGTAGTACGATTGTAAACCGTTACATCATGGCCAGCTTTTGCTAGATGACCTGCCATTGGGTAACCCATGACACCTAAACCGATAAATGAAACGTTCATAACTGTCCTTACTATTGGGGGTCGGTTGAACTGAATTCGAAATTAATGCTCTGAGTATAAAGGATGAAGCAATAAACACCACAGACTGAGATATTTAATATAATTTGTTATGATCGCTTCGAACTTAAAAGAGAGTACTTATGAAATTTATTAGAGCAATTATGACGGTACTATTTTTTTTGGTGCCCTCTCTAACTGTTTCAGCGGCTAATGTCCCAAACCTATACAGCGTCAGGTTTCCAAACGTTGATAATGAAACCGTCAGCTTGTCGGAGTATAAGGGCAAGGTTGTACTGCTTAATTTCTGGGCGACATGGTGCCCGCCCTGTGTAAAAGAGATGCCGTCAATGCAGAGAATGCGAGATCACTTCTCTGGGCAACCTTTTGAAATTATTGCAATAAATACTGGTGAGAATGCTACTTCAGTCTCTAGTTTCTTATTAGAATTGGATACAGAGCTGACTTTTCCAATACTGCTTGATTTGAAGAGCAGTAGTTACAAAGCATTCAATATTAGGGGCCTGCCGATGTCTCTCTTATTCGACAAGAAAGGGAATTTAGTAAAGAGTATTATTGGCGGAAAAGAGTGGGATCACCCTGCCGCAATCACGCTAGTAAACGAGATACTAGAAGAGAATTAGACAAACAATTTATTAAGTAGATGTACCTGCCTTCTTTCATACTTCTAAAAAGGCAGGTAGCCCTCTAGCAACAAGCTAACACTATATGTATAGCTCTAGCTAGAGGGTGCTTCTAGTCACTTTATTCAGCTAAGACTGCAGCGGCCGCTTGTGCAGCTACACCAACCTTAATCGGTGCATCCATTGATGCCAACGTATTCTCTAAGGCGTCTAGACAAAGCATTACGTTTTTCTGAGTACAAGCGGTACCCATCAAACCAATACGCCATACCTTACCGGCTAAAGCGCCAAGCCCTGCTCCGATCTCTAGGTTATAGTTTTTCAATAAAGCGGTGCGTACTGCTGCATCATCAACACCTTCAGGGATGAAGACCGAATTAAGCTGTGGTAAGCGAGATTCTTCATCTACAAGAAAGCCGATACCCATTGCTTCTAGGCCTGCACGCAACGCTAAATGGTGCTTCTGATGGCGTGCCCACGCATTTTCCAAGCCCTCTTCTTCAAGCATAACGAGTGCTTCGTGGAGTGCGTACAATGAATTAACAGGAGCCGTATGATGATAAGCACGCTTACCACTGCCACCCCAGTAACCCATGACAAGGTTCTTGTCTAAGAACCAGCTTGGTACAGGTGTTTTGCGATTTTGAACCGCTTCTACGGCCTTCTGGCTAAAACTAACAGGTGATATGCCTGGAGGACAGGATAGGCATTTCTGAGTACCTGAATAGATAGCATCAATACCCCAACCATCGACATCAACATCAACACCGCCCAAAGATGTAACCGCATCAACAATTGTTAACGCATTGTTATCCTGTGCAATTTGGCAAAGGGTCTTAGCATCAGAGCGAACACCGGTGGAGGTCTCAGCATGTACAAATGCAAGTGCTTTAACATCAGAGTGCTCTGCAAACGCTGCTTTAACTTTCTCGATACTAACGGGTGTACCCCATTCATCTTCTATTAAAATGCATTCGCCACCGAAACGAACAACATTTTCTTTCATTCGTCCGCCAAATACGCCATTTTGACAAACAATAACTTTTTCGCCTGGCTCAATAAGGTTTACAAAGCACGCTTCCATGCCAGCGGAGCCGGGCGCAGAAACAGGCATTGTTAATTCGTTATTTGTTTTGAATGTTTTTTTCAACATATCCTTTACTTCATCCATCATGCGGATGAATTCAGGATCAAGATGCCCGATGGTTGGGCGAGCCATAGCGGCTAGTACTCGAGGGCTAACGTCAGATGGGCCAGGTCCCATCAGTGTCCGTACAGGAGGGTGAAAAGAGGTAGTCATTGTAAGGCCCTTATTCATGCTTTTCTAAAGCGGATAATTATAAAGGCCCTATTTGTATCAGTTGCTTGCTAACTCATCAATCATCATTTCGATCAGTTAACAGATAGCTCATCAATCATTGCGATAATCATCTCTGCAGAATGCTTAGCAGCCGTGACTAAAAATTGATCAAAAGATACGCCAGATTCTTTGCCGGCAATATCGGACAGTGCCCTGATAACGATAAATGGGGTCGAAAACTGCTGACATGTTTGCGCAATGGCCGCTGCTTCCATCTCAACTGCTTTCATTGCAGGGAAAAGCCCACGTTTACGCTCTACTCGCTCAGGATCATTCATAAACTGATCGCCCGTCGCAATAAGCCCACGAACTGTCTTCATGCCTTCCATGCGAGCAATGCAGCGCTCCGCTATAGCGGCTAAGGTTTCATCCGGCGTAAAAAATGGCGGTTGCTGAGGAACCTGTCCGTACTCGTAACCAAATACAGTTAGATCGACGTCATGATGTCGAACCTCAGAAGAGATCACAATATCACCGACATTCAATGCGGGATCAAATCCACCAGCGGATCCAGTATTGATGACGCAGTCAGGTTTAAACATCTGTAACAGGATCGTTGTTCCAATCGCTGCATTGACTTTACCAATACCTGATTTGAGTAGAACTATATCTTTATCATGTAGCTTGCCAGTAAATAGAAGATAACCAGCGATTTCGTGATCTTCCCTATTTTGAAGAGAGGCTTTAAGTAACTCAACCTCTTCATCCATCGCACCAATAATGCCGATACGTACATTTCCACTTTTCTGCTTAAGCAGATCCGCCATGTTTTGCTCTATGCTCATCTAAGGCTGCTACCGTCGTTGTATAGAATTTAATATTGATAATATACCGCGGATTAGAGCACAGCTTAGTCTAAAAAAATAGCGTCACAGCTACCGTTATTGGGTGATTTCGACATTTTTGCCGGACTCTCTCAATCTATCTGCACGTTCATTGATATAACGCTGAAATTCAGGCATCCGTTTATAGATTTTGCCGCTAACGTATTCAAGCGCAGTCTGAAAATGGAAAGTTTGCACATAGCCATCGATACGGAACTGCTCCTGTTTGTTTTCATCGAATAAGACAGCACTGGGAAAATAGGTTAATCCCAGCTGATCAGCCCACTCTTGTGCCGTTATTTTTTTATTTCCATCAATCTGGATTAGATCAGCACTAGAAAGGTCGACACGAACTGCACTGAAATCTGAAAGTAATTGGTGTGTGTCTCTTCGTGATAAAACTCTTTTATGCAGCTGTTCACAGTCTGCACAACCGGGGTATTCAAACAATACGGCCACAGGTTTAGCTGGATCCGTTTGCTCAAGCGTTTCGAGTGCATCGAAGCTTAAAGAGGGATAGAGCGTTTCTGTAGACTGAGTTTGAATCATAGATTGCGCTAGTGACTGAGTTTGGTCACCAGAAAGTACGTAATCGAGAACTTTTGCAAATACCGCTTTGCTCCGATAACCATCTATCCTCAATATTGGCTCATGTGTATCACGGTAGAATATCAATGTCGGTGTAAACTGCACTTTCCATTTAACCGCCAACGCTTTTTCAGAAAGTGATTCGCCACTCGGAAGTGTTACCTCTCTATCACCCCATAGATTAAGAGAAACGACATCAAACTTTTCTTGAATAAAGGCGCTTAGCTGAGGATCTAAAAAACTTTGCTGAACAAGGTTGTAGCAATATGGACAACCTGCCTGATGAAAATAGATAATTAGTTGCTTGCCCTCCTCCTGCGCCTCATCAACATCATCGGCAATATCTAGAAAACTCTCTTTGAACCAATGAGGCTCTTCAATAACCGAGCCGGAATATTTCATTAACTGGGTTTCGTTTTCTGCCATCGAGAGCACAGGCATCAGTAACAACAGTACAAAAATGATTTTATTCATCAGTTCCTCGATCATTTATTCGTCTAGAGAGATACGAGTTATAAATTTAGTTTAGTTTTTATTTAGCTGCCGGATAAAGCCCCTGCCAACCAAACTTATTAAATAAATTCTCAGTGTATTCATCGACCGGCGCAGAGATATCCATCTGTTCTTTAGTAACTGGGTGTTCGAATTTAATATTAGACGCCATTAGCATGAGACGTTGTAGTTCGAAGTGCTGACGAAATGATTTGTTGTGTTTGTTGTCACCATGATTGGTATCGCCAATGATGGGATGGAAGATGTGTTTCATGTGACGTCTTATTTGGTGCTTACGGCCTGTTTTAGGCTTCACTTCAACTAACGAATAACGTGACTTCTCATAACGGCCTACAGGGATATCTAATTCGACAGTGCCAAGGCGCTTATAGCTTGAAACGGCTTCCTGGGGGGCTTTATCTTGATTTGCGTGCTTATCGGCAATTTTGTCTAGCTCTTCTTTTAACGCATAGTCGATAACATCCGCTTCTGGTGTATAGCCTCTCACCATGCAGAGGTAGGTTTTTTCTACTTCACGCTCTGCAAAAATTAGATTCATTTTTTGGGCAATCTCTTTATTTTTCCCAAACAGAATCACCCCAGATGTTGGCCGGTCCAGCCGATGGATTGTATAGGGGCTGCCACCCTCAAAATATTCTTTGAGCATCGATGCAAGGTTGGGCGTGCCTCTTGGCGCTATCCAGCTAGGGTGTACGAGTATTCCCGACGGCTTATTTAGGGCAATAATGTCATCGTCTTCGAACAAAATATTTAGGTCAGACATGTTATTTAATCTAGGTTATGAGGACGGCAGATTCTACTTGAGCGTAAAACTATGTAAAGATACCTTGAAAAACCAACTAAAATGCTTATATATAGAGATATATTAAACAGGGAATCTCCTCGAGGATAACATGCGTAACGTAAACACTTATGATGTTCGTTCTGAACAATCAGTACTTCAAACGAACAAAGTGATTCGAAACACTTATATGCTACTTGCAATGACAATGGTTGTAAGTGCGGTCACTGCGGGCATTTCGATGCTCTTACAAATGCCAATGATCGTTTATTTAGGCAGCTTTGTACTTAGTTTTGTAATGCTGTTTATTTTAAACAAGAAGCAGAACACTGCTGCGGCCCTTCCTCTCGTATTTCTTTTCACAGGAATGATGGGATTCGGTTTAGGCCCTGTAATCAATAACTATCTAGCGATGGCTAATGGCGGACAGATCGTAATGACGGCCTTAGGCATGACAGGTCTTACATTCTTCGGCTTATCTGCATACGTACTTACAAGCAAAAAAGACTTTAGCTTTATGGGCGGCTTCTTAGCTGCTGGCATGATCGTCGCGCTTGTTGCGATGGTTGCTCTTTTTGTACTGCCTATGTTCGGCGTGCAGCTTGGAGCGCTTCACTTAGCGTTCTCTGCATTCATCGTTTTATTAATGTGTGGTTTCATTCTTTACGATACAAGTAATATCGTAAATGGCACTTACACAAACTACATCATGGCTACTGTTAGCTTATATTTGAATATTTATAATCTATTTATTCATCTATTAAGCTTGGTTGGTTTTTTAAGTGATGACTAATTAATTTAGCTTCTAAAAAAGCCCCGCTATCTTTGCTAAGATAGCGGGGCTTTTTATTGCACTTTCGAAATTATTAACAGAGCACTGTAGCAGCCATAGACCATGAAATTTTCATTAGTCGTTCACTCTTCTCCAATAAGCCAGCAATCTGCTGCGACCGCTTTTCGATTCGCTAAAACCGCGCTAGAGGCGGGTCATGAGATCTTTCGCGTCTTCTATTATGGCGATGGTGTTCTAGTCGCTAACAGCCAGATTGCCCCACCCCAGGATGAGATTAACCTCCCTGAAATGTGGCAGGCACTGGCAAAACAGTACGACATCGATCTTGTTGTGTGTATCGCCGCAGCAGTAAAGAGAGGTGTGCTTGATGACAACGAAGCAAAACGTTATGAAAAGGACGCTGCTAACCTAGCAGCGGGCTTTGAACTTTCAGGATTAGGCCAATTAGCAGAAGCGATTGCCCTCTCCGATCGTGTCATAACTTTCGGCGCTTAGTATGAGTGAGAAAAACATGAGCGATAAAAAAAGTATTCTTATTATTAATCAGTCAGCTCCTTATGGCTCCAACAAGGCGAGAGAGTCGCTGGATGTTGCGCTCACTTGCGCCATCTTTGAGATGCCCGTTTCTCTTCTTTTCATCGGCGATGGTGTTTTGCAGCTCTTAAATGGGCAACAGCCTGAAGCCCTTCAGACAAAAAAGCATGAAGCGATGCTAACTGCGCTGCCAATGTACGATATTGATTGTCTCTATGTAACTTCTTCAGATTTAAAGCAGCATGGACTACAAAGCGAAGACCTAGCGGTCCCAGTGAAGATTGTTGAGCAAAAACAAATCGCTTCACTGATTCAACAACATGACACAGTGCTTACATATTAATCATGACATTACACCTACTCAACAAATCACCTCAGAGCATGAGTCTATATAGCAATATGCTCGCATCATTGAGCGATAACGACAGCATCCTTCTTATTGAGGATGGCGCTTATGGCGCACTAAGCGCTCACAACAAGATTTTTAAAAGCCTTCCTGACACGGTTAGTCTTTTTGTGCTTAGAGCAGACACAGAGGCTCGTGGCTTGTCTGAACGTGTTTCTGCATTATTTGAGGTGATAGACGACAATCAATTCGTCGAACTAACCTGTCAAAATGTAAAAGTAGTTAGTTGGTATTAAACATGACAATTGAATTTGATGAGGAAGGGTATTTACGTAACCTCAACGACTGGTCTGAAACCGTTGCGGTAGAGATTGCTGCTTCTGAAGGGATCTCGCTTAGTGAGGCTCACTGGGAGATAATCAGCATCATTCGAGAGTTTTACCAAAACTATGAGCTATCGCCTGCCATGCGCCCCTTGGTAAAAGCGGTTTCATTGAAGCTAGGGAAAGACAAAGGCAAGAGTATTTACCTGATGAAGCTCTTCCCTGGAAGCCCTGCAAAATTGGTTGCAAAAATTGCGGGGCTTCCTAAACCGGACAACTGTCTTTGACAGATATCATGTTTTTTTATCACATACAGCTGATTTTATTGTGATTTATTTAATTATTCTGTTTAAACGATTGCATTGCTGGTCTATGCTTTAACAAAATATATTTCGAAGGTTTTCAATAGCATCCAAGCTATGGGATACTCGAATTAAATATAAGGTCTCTTCGATTAAGCAGATCTTTTCAGTAGTAAATTCGGATGGGTAGAACACCATGGGTTTAGAATCAGCAGCTGAACATCTCAAAAGCTTACAAGCTGAACAAGCAATTCAGCAGGAATCCTCTGAAAACAGAAGAAGCAATCAGGAGGAAGTGGTTTATCACCAATGGGCGACGTTCAAAGTTGATAATGAGTTATATGGTGTCGATGTAGTTCAAGTAAAAGAAGTACTTCGATATAGCGAAATTACGCCAGTTCCTGGTTCTGACCACTTCATTCTTGGTATTATAAATCTGCGTGGTAATGTTGTTACCGTTATTGATACCCGCCAAATGTTTGGTCTATCTCCCCATGCCCCAGATGATGACACGCGAATTATCGTTGTTGAATATAATGAACAAGAAGTCGTAGGCCTTGTTGTCGATAGCGTTGATGAGGTTATCAACCTTCCGCAAAATGATATTGACCGTGCACCAAATGCCACCGGCGAAGAAACAACTAAGCGCTTTGTAATGGGTGTTTGCTACTACAATACAATTCTTATTATATTACTGGATCTATTGAAAATGCTGCAGAGCATTACCCCGCTAGATACCGGTGATGATGGCTTCTAATTAAGAAGTAGAATGATTAATAAAAAAAAGGCTGCATTGCAGCCTTTTTTATTATTGGTTGATATGAACAGCGATATTTCTTCTTCGCCCTTCATGACGATGCTCCCAGCAATACACTCCTTGCCACACACCTAAACAAAGTTTGCCATTCAAAACAGGGATCGATAAAGAGCTGCTCGTTAATGCACTCTTGATATGGGCTGGCATGTCATCAGCACCCTCGTATACATGCGTATAAAGGGCATCACCTTCAGGAACTAAGCGATTCATCCAGTTTTCAAGATCATCTTTTGCACTGGGGTCTGCATTTTCTTGAATAGTTAAGCTCGCACTTGTGTGCTGCACGAGCAAACTGCACAGCCCCTCCTCTACGCCTGACCGAGTAACGAGCTCAGCCAACTGAGCGGTAAACTCAAACAATCCTTGACGACCTGTTGCGACAGATAAAATTTCAACCATAAAAAATGCCCCTTAGTAGAAGGGGCATTTTAGCAGAACATAAACCTACAAACAGGGATTACATAACGCGGTTAGTCGTCATGAATTTGCTATCTGCATCTGGGCCTGCGTTATCAGCGTAAAGCGTGACTCCTGAACGTAAACAGATAGATAGGTTCTGATGAGACTCTTCAGTCTCTTCTGGCAATAGGTGATCTACAATGGCTTTCTCATCTAACAGTTCTTGCTCTGTGGCCGTTAGACGTTGACGACTAAAATCATTAACAACGATGTCGTGTACTATCTGGTAGCGGCCGTAATTGCAACGAACGGGGAAAGAGTAAAAAATACCCTTTGCAATGCCGTAGCTGCCATCACTTAATATACCCATGCTGATGATTTCACCAGGATCCGTGCCTAAAACCCAATCACGCATCTGGTCGACTATCGCTTGAGCTGCAGAGGCCGCACTCGATAAACCTCGGGCCTCAATGATCTCGCCGCCTCGCTTTTGGACTTTTGGGATATATTCATCGCGATACCAAGATGTATCAATCTGAGCCATAGCAGGCTTACCAAGAATGGTCGCCTGATGCAGATCTGGATATTGCGTTGGGGAATGATTACCCCAGATCATGATACCGCCAATGTCGCGTGTGGTAGCGCCACAGTGATTCGCAAGGATGCCTTTTGCACGGTTGTGGTCTAAGCGTGTCAAGCAGGTAAACTGCGATGGGCTTAAATCGGGCGCATTACGGCTGGCTATCAATGCATTGGTGTTAGCAGGGTTGCCCGTGATTAAGACTTTAACATCACGGTTTGCAAAATCGTTTAATGCTTTGCCCTGACGAGCAAAAATCTCTGCATTTTCTTCCAGAAGATCACTGCGCTCCATGCCTGGTCCACGAGGCTTCGCGCCAACGAGAAGAGCGTAGTGAGCATTTTTAAAGCCATCTTCTACATTGTCATGCAAAGTGATGGTATGAAGTAGAGGGTAGGCACAATCCATGAGCTCCATCGCGACTCCGCGAAGTGAATTCATGGCATGGGGTAATTCAACCAACTGAAGAATAACAGGCTGATCTTTACCCATCATTTCGCCAGCAGCAATTTTGAACAACAAGCTATAACTGATGGCACCAGCAGCGCCAGTAACGGCTACACGAACAGGACGTCTCATTTACTTATAACCTCTTGGAATATTCTTATTATTTATAAGAATTAATTTATACCAAAGTATAACCCCTAAAAGCAAGAAAGTAATTAATACAATGGAACAGAAGTGTATGAGACTTAGCGCCAACACCAAAGAGGCATAAAAACAGTGCGAAATACCCCCCGTCTACCGCCAACAGGATTAGGAAGGAAAGCTTAAAGCCCCCTTTGGCGATCTGATCTTAAGAATACCGAGCGATCTTGATTGATCGCGCCATCGATCATTGAAAGCAGTTTCGCTTTATCGCGACCGAGTACTCCCTTTAAAACAAGGTAGTTTGATGCGTGATCGCTACGAAATATTGTTTTCTCTAATTCCAAATTAGACAACAAAACCTGCATCTCTTGAATCAGCTGTAGCTGTGACGACTTAATAAAATCATCGCCAAACTCTTTTCTAAAATGCGCCTCACCCTGGCGAAAAAACAGCACAAGTGTTGCCAAATATTCAGGCTGGGTTTCATTCACTAAACGAGCTGAATCGAGTGCGTGCTGCTCGCTATAATTAACCCCACCCATGCCATTAATGATCATAACAGAGGATTTAATACCCGCCGCTTTTATCTTAAGAAGCGCATCAACCGTTGAGTCGAAGGTTTCACCCTTGTCGATTTTGGCCAAGATTTGATCATTACCGCTTTCAGCCCCTACATAAAGTAACGATAGCCCTAAACTTTGTAGCTCGGCGAGCTCTTCTACCGTCTTACTCTTAAGGTTTCTGGGTAAGCAGTATGATGAAACACGAGTCACCGACGGTAGATACTCCTTAATCGCCAACAAAATATCTTTCAAACGATTAAAAGATAAAGCCATCGCATCGCCATCGGCCAAGAAAACACGTCGTACTGCACCTAAAGACTCTGCGCAGCGTTTGATGTCATCGAGGATGTCAGCTTGAGATTTTGGTCTGAATTTTTTTTGCGGTTCAGTATACATCTCGCAAAAAGTGCAGTTATTCCAACTACAGCCATTGGTCACTTGCAGAATAAGCGAATTAGCTTCGCTTGGCGGCCTAAATACGGGCTCGATATAATCGATCGGCGGGTAGATATACATATTATAAGCGCGCTTTATTAAACAGCTGATAGAAGTTTTCGCTGGTGGTCTCGGCCACCTCTTCGACACTTATGCCTTTCAGGTCGGCAATACATTGTGCGACCTCGACAACATATTTGGGTTCATTCTTCTTGCCACGGTGCGGTACCGGGGCCAGATAAGGCGCATCTGTTTCAATTAAAATCCGATTAAGCGGAACCTGTTTAACCACCTCTCTTAACTCGGCTGCATTTTTGAAGGTAATAATGCCGGAAAAAGAGATCATGTAATTGAGATCTAATGCTTCTTTAGCCATTTCAAGGCTTTCGGTAAAGCAATGCAATACACCTGCCGCATCAAGACTTCCATGTTCACGGATCATCTGCAAAGTATCTTCCTGAGCATCTCGTGTGTGTACGATAGTTGGCAGATTAAGCTTGCTCGCGGCAACAAGGTGGTTCTTAAAACTCGTTTGCTGAAGTTCTTGGGTATCCGTTTGATAGAAATAATCTAATCCAGTTTCACCAATCGCAATGATTCTATCTAACGCCGCTTTTTCAGCTAGTTGCTCTACGGTGACCTGTTCATCTGCTGCGCTTAAAGGATGCACACCGACTGATGCGAAGACATTATTATGTTGTGATATAAGCTCATACATGGATGGAAACTGCTCAAGCGCGATAGATACACAAAGCATTTTATCAACGCCCCTATCCGATGCAGCCTGCAGCATTTTTGAAAAATCATTATCGTACGGAGACAGGTCTAACCTGTCTAAATGGCAGTGAGAATCTATAAACATATGGGGGTGTGTTTTTACAATGCGTTAGTCTTACGATCGGAGTTGAGTGCTCCGGCAAGATAGTTTTCGATTTTATTAATAAGCGTGGAATCATCGGGAGAAAGTTGAATGCCGATACCTGGTGTTCTACCGCCCTGAGCACCTTTAGGAGTCACCCAGACTACTTTACCGGTCACCGGGATCTTATCCCCTTCCTCCATTAACTCCAATAACATAAAGACCTCTTCACCGAGGTGGTAAGAGCGAAGTGTAGGTATAAATAATCCGCCATTCGAAATGTATGGAAGATAAGCCTGATAAAGCTCTTCTTTCGTTTTTATCGTTAACGATAAAATGCCATGGCTTAAACGTGGTACGGCGACCATACAGTTCTCATCTCCTTAATCGAGCAGTGCAGCCCACTCCAGTAGGATGCATTCAAGCAACAATTGCTTGTTAGGGTTCTGCCTTAGCAAAATTGCCCGACGCTCTTCATGAACTTTGTCTGCTAATTTAAAGATTTTAACGGGGTTAGTTTTTTTAGCAACAGCGTTGAGCATATTACGTGCATCATCTTGTCTAATTAAATCACCAGATTCGCATATAGCGCCCCGCGCGGTGTCTATTAGTAGGCTATAAAACCAACCCAGCAATAACTCAATATCAAGCTTACCCCAGCTTTGAGCCACCTCTAAAGCAGTTCGTCTTTGCTTTAGTATATCGGCTAAACCGCGAATTAACTGAGCGCGTTGTTCATTGAGCCCCTTATCAATATAGGCTAGCGCTTCCATTGGCGCTCCTAGGTTGATATGAAGAATGCTTCTCGCTTTCTCTTCATCTAACTCCGTTGCGCCCATGAGCCACTCAATAGCATCACTTTCCACAGGTGGATGGCACTCTACATGCTGACAACGGCTTTTTATTGTTGGCAACAACTGACCTATCTTTGAGGTGACTAGAAGAATTAATGTATCCGATCCTGGCTCTTCCAGCATTTTTAGCAAGGCATTGGCAGAAGCGATATTCATTGAATCCGCTGGGTTTAAAATAACAACCCTATATCCGCCCTGCTGTGCGGTGCTGTAAATAAATTCATTAAGTGCCCGAACTTGATCGACTTTTAATTGCTTGCCAGCTTCCTCTGGCTGCAAAAAGAAGAGATCGGGATGGCTGCCAGCAGCATTCAGCTCACACGCTTTACACTGACCGCAAGGCCTGTTGTTCTGGGGGTGGTGACATAAGAGGAATTGAGCAACTGAAGTGGCAAAATCAACCTTGCCAATTCCAGACATCCCATGAAGCAACAGCGCATGAGGCAGGCGTTTATCCGCATGCAATTTAGCCAGATGATTAAAACGATCATCAAACCACGGGTGAGAGACAACAAGTCCTGTCATGTTATCGACCTAGGTATTCTGAAACAGCAGCTGAAATTTGAGATTGAACCTCTTCGATAGCACACGAAGCATCGATGACAGCAAAACGATTAGGTTCATTTTTCGCACGTTCAAGGTAAGCTGCGCGGACCTTGCCAAAGAAATCGACTTTCTCCTGCTCAAAACGGTCAGGCGTACTTCTCGCAGAAGCACGCTGCAATCCAACTTCCACATCGAGATCTAACAGCAATGTCAGATCGGGATGCAATCCGTGTTGTACTAGCGACTCAAGCATTCTAATACTCTCAATCTCGACACCCCTGCCACCTCCTTGGTACGCAAAGGTCGCATCAGTGAAGCGGTCGCTGATAACCCATGCGCCTCGTGCTAAGGCTGGCCGTATAACATTCTCGATATGCTGAGCGCGAGCTGCGAACATTAACAACAACTCAGTATCTTGGCTCACACGCTCCTCTCTTGGTGTAAGAAGCAGCTCTCGCAACTCCTCTGCCAAAGGCGTACCGCCAGGCTCTCGAGTAAGCACGATCTCTATCCCTTTATCCTTAAGTAACTGGCACAGGAAGTTAATATTTGTTGATTTTCCAACGCCTTCAGTTCCTTCAACGGTGATAAAGCGGCCTTGTAGATCTTTACTCATGATGCCCTACTTAAAAAATATATGACTAAGGAGATGAACGATAATCTTTACGGCGAGAAAGCTGGTACTGCCTTACCGCTTTATTATGCTCAGCCAGTGTTGCCGAAAAATAGTGACTACCATCACCCTTGGCAACGAAATACAACGCTTTCCCAGATTTAGGGTTCAAAGCAGCAGTAATAGCCTCTGGTCCGACCATCGCGATAGGCGTAGGTGGCAAGGCAGGGATTGTATAGGTGTTATAAGGTGTCGGCTTGCGCAAATCTGAGCGACGAATATTGCCCTTATACGCATCACCCATGCCATAGATAACAGTAGGATCTGTTTGTAGACGCATGCGTTTATTCAAGCGACGGACAAAAACACCTGCAATAACTGGTCTTTCATCAGCTCTCGCAGTCTCTTTTTCAACAATGGAGGCCATGATTAACGCTTCATAAGGCTTTTTGTATGGCAAGCGCTGGTCACGCTTAGCCCACTCTTCATTTAATTTGGTGAGCATCAATTTGTGTGCACGCTTTAATAACGCTAACGCTGAGCTATTTTTATCGAAACTGTAAGTTTCAGCTAAGAAGAGACCTTCTAAATGCTTATGCTCTGTATTGATAGCACTAAGTAATTCGTTAATTGATAGCTTTTCAATATCATTTTTCAGATAAGGATTTGCTTTAATCGCCGTTAAAAGTTGCTTGTAATTGCTACCTTCAACGATAGTGAAGTTATAACTGATAGACCGACCCGAAGTAATAGCGGCCATCAATTGCTTGGGAGTCGTCTCCTGCTTTATGCGATATTCACCCGCTTTAATTTTACTAGCCAGCCCTGCCTCACGAGCATAAAACTTGAAGTATAAGACATTAATCTCTACACCATTGGCTTTAAGTTTTTCAACTACCCCGTTGAAAGATAAGCCTTTATTGACCTCAAGAATGAGATCGTCAGTGAGTTGCAGCGGTTTGTCTAAGTAAGCTTTGTAATCGGAAAACAACCAATATGCAACCGAGGAAGCCAATAGCAACATTACACATAAAACAGATATTATTTTTTTCAACTACTTACATTCCTGCGCCAATAAATCTTGCAGCCTACGAGTAACAGGCCCTATATCGTATTTCTGGTCACCAATATTAACCACCGGCCAAATACCGATCAAACTATTACATATAAAAAGTTCGCTCGCTTGAATTAACGCATCAGGATAGAAACGATCGATACGGCATTTTAAGCCCGCAGCCGTAGCCATTTCCAAAAGATGATCTCGCATAACACCCTTAACCCCACATCGATCGATATTAGGCGTACATAGCTCCTGGTTCGCAATCCAGAAAATATTACTCATTGTCCCTTCGATAAGATAACCCTGAGTATCGGTTACAAGCCCCTCTACGGTATCTGGCTCGGTCCATTCAGAGCGTGCCATTACTTGGTCTAAACGATTTAAATGTTTAATCTCGGCCAATACAGGATTGATTGGCAGCTGATACTGACAATGCCTGAGCGTAACCCCGTTTTGGGCGTTGTCTTTATTGGTGACATAATCACTAAGACTGATGATACGTGTTACTGTCGCATCTGTAGAGGGCGCATACCCCCGCGGCCCTATGCCACGAGTAATCGTAATTTTAAGCACTTGATTGTCGGTAAACGTTAATAGCTCAAGATCCGACCTGATTAATGGTATAACGCCAGCAGGAAAGCCAAGCCTTGTAAGCCCTAATGATAGTCGCTGCAGGTGCGGCTCAAGAAGTTGAGGGGCACCATTAATCACAGCCACTGTCTCAAAGAGGCCATCACCATAACAGACGCCTCTATCAGCGCTGTTCACTTGGTGTGTTTTGATACCGTTAACCAATACGTCCTGCATAAGCATCCTTAGCTAAGCCTAAACCAAGATCGTTAAAGCTTTTTAAATAACAAAGAGCCATTTGTGCCGCCGAAACCAAACGAATTTGAAATTGCAGCATCAATAGCACACGCCTGCGGAGTATGGGGAACGTAATTAAGATCGCAGCCTTCTGAAGGGTTATCTAGGTTGATCGTTGGTGGAGCCACCTGATCTTTGATTGCTAACACACAGAAGATTGCTTCTACGGCGCCTGCAGCGCCAAGCAAGTGACCAATCATAGATTTAGTCGAACTCATTCTTACTGCGCCAGCCGCACTACCTAATACACGTTTGGCTGCATTAGATTCAGCAATATCCCCTGCCGGTGTGGATGTACCGTGGGCATTAATATAATTAACCTGATCAACTGTTACTTTTGCATCGTTAATCGCATTGCTCATTGATAATGCAGCGCCCTCACCACTTTCTGGAGGTGCTGTCATATGAAATGCATCGTCACTCATACCGAAGCCAGCAAGTTCGCAATAGATATCTGCACCGCGTGCTTTTGCATATTCATACTCTTCTAGCACCAAAATACCTGCACCATCACCTAAGACAAAACCATCACGGTCTTTATCCCATGGACGACTTGCTGCTTGAGGATCATCATTTCGTGTAGATAGCGCCCGTGCCGCGGCAAAGCCAGCAATACCAAGAGGTGTAGTTGCCATCTCTGCTCCGCCAGCAAGCATTACATCAGCATCACCGTATTGAATCATGCGCATCGCCTGACCAATATTATGAGTGCCTGTTGTACAGGCCGTTGTAATCGCTATATTTGGTCCTTTAAAACCGTATTTAATCGCCAGATTACCCGAAATCATATTAATGATACTGCCCGGCACAAAAAACGGTGATACACGGCGTGGGCCGGAATTAGAAAGAATATCGACGTTTTTTTCTATCATTGGTAATCCGCCAATGCCAGAACCGATCGCGCAGCCGATACGGGCAGCATTCTGTTCAGTTACCTCTAAACCGGCATCTTCAACAGCTTGCATCCCAGCAGCCAATCCATACTGGATAAAAAGATCCATCTTTCTCGCTTCTTTAACACCCATATAAAGCGAAACATCAAAGTCCTTTACAGACGAGGAGAAACGCGTTGCAAGTGATTCCGCGTCAAAATGAGTAATTGGCGCAGCACCACTCTTGCCTGCCAATAATTGCTCCCAAGAATCCGCCACTGTATTACCAATGGGCGATAACATTCCCACTCCAGTAACCACTACACGCCTAGCCGCCATTAAACCTCTCCATAACCTAATAATTAACTAGCTAAAGTAATCGACCTTCAGACAAAAGAAAAGCCGCGCTATCAAAGATAGGCGGCTTGTCAGAAATACTTGCTTCGAACGATTACTGGTGTGCGTTGATGTAATCGATAGCCAGCTGAACTGTAGTAATTTTCTCAGCTTCTTCGTCTGGGATCTCTGTTTCGAATTCTTCTTCTAGAGCCATTACTAGCTCAACAGTGTCCAGGGAGTCAGCGCCTAGATCTTCAACAAAAGAAGCTGTTTGAGTTACTTCTTCTTCTTTAACACCTAGCTGTTCTGCGATGATCTTTTTTACGCGCTCTTCAATGCTGCTCATATCTCTTCCTATCTTCTTATTAACACCGCATACCTGGTTTGGTATACGGAAAGAAATTTTATTAAAAGCACCCCAGCTAAATCAAGTCTAAAATAACCCAATTGAGCTAAAGTGTTAACATTCTCTACCTGACGGCACATTATCAACAATTCGAGGAAAAAAACAATTCCTTCGGGCTAGTTTTAGCCCATATACATGCCACCATTGACCTGAATCGACTCTCCAGTCACATATCCGCCACCTTGACTGGCTAGAAAACCAACAACCGCTGCAATTTCTTCTGGTTGTCCAAGGCGATTCATCGGGATTTGTGATTTCAAGGCTTCTTTGTGCTCATCAGCCAAACCGCTTGTCATATCGGTATCGATGAAACCCGGTGCGACGCAGTTCACTGTTATATTACGCGAGCCAACTTCACGTGCCAAGGCGCGCGTAAAGCCTTCCATGCCTGATTTTGCTGCGGCATAGTTCGCTTGTCCTGCATTACCCATAGAAGCTACTACGGAGCTTACGCTGATAATACGACCCCAGCGAGCCTTAGTCATGCCACGAAGGCAGCCTTTCACTAGACGAAAGACAGAATTCAAGTTGGTATTCATTACTGAATCCCACTCGTCGTCTTTCATTCGCATAAGGATATTGTCACGCGTGATGCCGGCATTGTTGACAAGTACTTCAATCGTGCCAAATTCGCTCTGAATCGTTTTTAAAACGTCAGCAACAGAATCACTGTCAGAAACGTCTAAAACAAGCCCTGTGCCCTTAATGCCTGATTCAGATAAATAAGCGCTAATCGCTTCCGCGCCATTAGCACTCGTTGCTGTACCAACAACAACAGCACACTGCTTGCCGAGTTCTTGTGCAATTGCTTTACCAATTCCACGGGTCGCGCCTGTTACCAGCGCTACTTTACCTTCAATACTCATTATTATTTTCCTTGCTCGTCCGATTATGCGCTCAGCGCCTTTTCAAGGCCCGCCACATCATTTATCGCCGCTACGATCAGAGGTCTATGAATTTTTTTATTTAAGCCAGATAAAACCTTGCCTGGCCCGCATTCTACAGTCTTCTCAATACCCTTCTCTACCATACTTTGAACACTGTTTGTCCATAAAACAGGACTGTACAGCTGAGCGAGGAGATTTTCTTTTAATTCATCTACTGATGCTGCTACTGATGCTGTAGTATTTTGAACAACATCTATATCTGGCATTCTTACATCAATTTTCGCTAACTCAGCAGCCATTTTTTCTGCAGCTGGTTTCATTAGTTCACAGTGAGAAGGAACGCTTACTGGCAACGGAATTGCGCGCTTAGCACCCGCCTCTTTGCAAAGCTCGATAGCGCGTGCAACTGCATCTTTATGGCCTGCAATGACCACCTGACCTGGGCAGTTATAATTAACTGGCGATACAACTTCGCCCTGCTCAGCATCTTTACAAGCTTTAGCGATGCCTTCATCAGCTAGCCCTAGAATTGCGGCCATCGCGCCTGTGCCAGCAGGCACGGCTTGCTGCATAAACTCACCACGAAGTTTAACCAGATTTACACCGTCTGCGAAATCTAACGCACCAGCACAAACTAAAGCGGTATATTCACCTAAGCTATGCCCAGCAACGACAGAAGGCATATTGCCTCCCTGCTCCTGCCAAAGACGCCACAAAGCCACACCTGATGTTAATAGCGCAGGTTGCGTTTTGTCTGTTTGATTAAGATCATCTTCAGGGCCATTTTGAACCAGATCCCAAAGATCATAACCAAGAACGCTTGATGCTTCAGCGAAGGTGTTTTTAATGACAGGATGCTGTTCAGCCAATTCAGCCAACATGCCCACTTGTTGGGAACCCTGTCCCGGAAAAACAAAAGCAAGATTCTGCGACATGATTTCCTCAAATCGTCAATTAGGTACAGACCTGCTTTACGCAGGAGAATGGGCCGTAGTTTACAACATTCAGAGGTAATTAAAACTGTAATAGATCGTTTCAGGCGAGCTTATGTTCGATTTCTTGGCATATCTTACTAGGAACGTTCTGCGCAATTTCTGCTACAGCCTGATCTAGAGCATAACCAAAACACTTTTTGTTCGCAGAGCCGTGGCTTTTAATCACGATACCTTGCAATCCTAATAGGCTTGCGCCATTGCGGCGGGAGGGGTCCATCTGGGTTTTAAGCTCATTTAAAATAGGGCTCGCCATTAATGCAAGAATTCTTCTATAAAGCCCTTGCTTAAAGCTTGCTTGGAATTTTTGGCTAATGAGACGAGCCAATCCTTCACTGCTCTTAAGCGCGATATTACCAACAAAGCCGTCACAGACAACCACATCGGCCTTGCCTTTATAAAGATCATCTCCTTCGAGATAACCGATATAATTGAGTTCCCCTTTCTCTTCAATTAAGCGAGAGGCTAGTTTTACCTGCTCATTACCCTTCACCTCTTCTTGCCCAATATTCAAAAGACCAATTGTTGGCTGATCCTTGTCTTCTACAGCGGCAACCATCACCGATCCCATAATGGCAAATTGAAGAAGGTGCTCAGCACTGCAATCAACATTAGCGCCAAGGTCAAGCATATAGCAGTGCCCGGAAACCGTAGGGATAGAAGAGATTATTGCTGGGCGATCTATTCCAGGCAGCGTTCGCAAAATATAACGGCCTAGCACCATGAGCGCACCGGTATTACCTGCACTTACACAAGCCTGCGCTTCGCTTTCAGAAACAAGCTTTAACGCTTTGTACATGGAAGACTCTTGCCCGTTTCGTAACGTACGAGAAGGTTTCTCAGACATCGATATAGTATCTGGCGCATGAATAACTTCAAGGCGACAAGCGATATCAGCGTTTAAGTGCTTAAGGTGTGGTGTTATTGCTTCAGAATGGCCAACGAGCTTGGCTGAAAGATTTGAATAACGCTTTAAGGCGTCTAGTGTAGCGGGAATAGTAACGCGGGGACCGAAGTCCCCGCCCATCACATCAACTGCGACAGTGTAGTAGCTCGACAAACTTATTCGTCGTCTTGCTTAACTACTTGCTTACCACGGTAAAAACCGTCAGCAGAAACGTGGTGACGACGGTGAGTTTCACCGGTAGTTGCTTCTACAGATAGAGTCGGGTTACCCAGCGCATCGTGTGAACGACGCATATCGCGACGGGAACGAGACTTCTTACTTTTCTGAACTGCCATGACTAAATAGCTCCTGGTTCTTTCTATTTGTTGCTGGCTTTTAATTGCGCCAACACACTAAATGGATTCGGTTTATCGTTGTCTTCTGCCACTGTCCCGGCATCGCCGTATGAAGTTTTGATAGAGCAATCATCATGATAAGCATCATGCGGAAGGCTCAAAATCAACTCTTCTTCAACCACAGAAAGCAACTCAATCTCTTCATCCCCAATAATTAAGGGATCATAAGTACGAGGCAGCTGTTTTGCAGCCTCCTCACTGGCCATCAGGCCAAGATTAAAATCTGCCTCTACGGCAACCTCTACTGGATCTAAGCAACGCTGACACGTCATGTAAACATGACCTGATGCACTGCCAGTAATGGTACGAATACGCTGCCCTTCAGTATTCACTGAAAAATGAAGATCGACATTCACGACCCCATCCGTTCCAATCAGAGATTGGCATAGATTGGGCATACCGCTTAAGTCGGCTTCGCCAGTAATTCGTACGTCCCGCTCAGCAAGTTTTCGCGGATCTACTTTGTTAGGTAATGGACCGTTTGACATAAGCGCGCAATTCTAGGGCTCGAAACCCCATCTGTCAAAGACTTTGGGGTTTAATTATGTAATAAAACCGCTAATATTCGACCCTTCACACATTCACGGTTAAAAAATGACATGAGAAACCTGATTTTAGCATCTAGCTCACCCTTTCGTCGCCAGATTTTAGATAAACTTCAACTGGAATATAGCTGCATCTCTCCAGATATTGATGAATCGGCAAAAGAAAACGAAACACCTGAAGCGCTAGTGGCGAGATTGGCTGTTGAAAAAGCACAAAAAATTGCTGAGACAGAGAAAGAGAGCTTAATCATCGGTTCAGATCAGGTAGCCGTATTAGATGGCGAAATTTTGGGTAAACCGCACACGCATGAAAATGCGATAAAACAATTAACCAAATTATCAGGGCATCGAGTGACGTTTTTGACGGGGCTAGCTGTCGTTAACTCAGCAACGGGAAATATACAGAGCGAAACTGTACCTTTTTATGTTGAGTTTCGTGAACTTAGCCGTGACGTTATTGAGAATTATCTTCGTGCTGAAGAGCCCTATAATTGTGCAGGAAGCTTTAAATCTGAAGCGCTTGGGATTGTTCTTTTCGACAAGCTTGAAGGCGAAGATCCAAATACGCTTATGGGATTGCCACTCATACGATTAGTTCGACTACTCGAAAATGAAGACTTTCATGTCCTATAATTCGTTTTCGCTAGGGCATTGAAACGCCAATAAAAAAGGAGGGCAACACCCTCCTTTTATGACCATAAATCAAGTGTCAGCACTATCGTAGCTGAACACCTCCTTGCGATAGACCTAGCTGCGAGCTGATCGCTTTTGTAAAGCTAACGCCAAGCTCATCAACAATCTGCTTCCAAGGTTCAGGTTTAGGCATGTAATCGACGATTTTTTCAACTTTGATTACTTCACGCGCTACGTAGCTCGTACTTCCTAAACCATCGATCAAACCGAGCTCTACGGCTTGCTCACCAGTCCAGACCAATCCACTAAATAGTTTCGGATCATCTTTTAAGCGATCTCCACGACCCATTTTAACCTGCTCAATAAACTGTTTATGGGTTGTATTTAAGACACTCTGCCAAAACTGTTTCTCAGCGTTATCACTCGGTGAAAAGGGATCAAGAAATGCCTTATGTTCACCCGCTGTATACAGCCGACGTTCAACACCTACTTTACCCATTAGATCAACAAAACCAAAACCACCGGCCACAACACCAATAGAGCCCACTAAACTCGCTTTATCTGCATAGATAGAATCCGCAGCAGCCGCAATATAGTAAGCGCCTGAAGCGCCTATATCAGCAATTACAGCGTAAATCGGCTTTTCCGGATGCAGTGCGCGCAAGCGTTTGATCTCATCGTAAATATAGCCGGATTGAACTGGGCTTCCTCCAGGGCTATTAATGCGAAGAATAATGGCTTTAGCATTTTCCTCTTCAAACGCCTCTCTCAGTGCCCAAACTATAACATCTGCACTGGCTTCATCATCGGCACTAATAGGTCCTTTTACCTCAATGACAGCCGTATGAGCTTGTGGCGTTACATCCGTAGATAGATCGTTACTTGCGAGCAAGATGCCCATCAGTGCAAACAGGTACCCGAAGGTGAGTATCTTAAAGAAAATCCCCCAACGACGAGCTCTACGCTGCTCAACAAACATACCGTTAAGCAGTTTTTCGATTAACTTCCACTCTTTCTTGCTCGCCGTATCTTGCTTAGCATTCTCAACGGCTTTTTCTAGCTTACTGTCAGCTTTGATTTGACTCTCACCCGCCGTGGTATCTTTAGCGTGCTGAGAGTTCTCGCTGCCTTCTTCATTCCATGGATTATCTGACACAAACAACTCCTGTTTTAGGCAAACGCGCCTTTACCTTCTAACCATTGCTCTAGTTCTGGAAAGTTATGCACTTCCAAAACTGGATCAAAACCTTTCAAGCGATCAATATGATGAGCGCCATAACTCACGGCAATTACGTCCATGCCAGCGCGTCGCCCCATATCAAGATCATATTCGGTGTCACCAATCATGACGGCTTCTGAACGATCAACACCGGTTTCAGCTAATATTTCCTCAAGCATGAGGGGATCAGGCTTAGATACGGTCTCATCAGCACAGCGTGAAGTTTCAAAAACATAAGCTAAACCTGTCTGCGCAAAAGCTCGATCAAGACCGCGACGACTTTTGCCTGTCGCCACCGCCATTCGCATCCCTTTTTTATGCATACTTTCTAGTGTTTTTTGAGCGCCAGCAAACAAAGGGGTAGGAGTCGTATTTTCACCCAGAAAGTGATGACCATAACGAAGGCGCATCTGATCAATCCCGTCATCACTAATTTCTGGAATTAAAATGCGGATAGCCTCTGGTAAGCCCAAGCCAATAATATTCATTACAGCAGCATCGGTTGGGACTGGCAGCTTACAATCTCTTGCTGCGGACTGCATACTTGAGATGATACGTGAAGCTGAATCGATAACAGTACCGTCCCAATCAAAAATTAATAATTTGTACACAAAAGAATCCTTAGATAAAACCTATTAGTTTGATACATCTATATATAGGAGCCGACGAAAACTTCAAGTAATCCGCGTAAACTTATTATTTATTTACACTTTTCTTGCTTTGTTAATGATGCATAACGTATATTTTAAAGACATCTTTCAAAAGCGTTTAGCCATGCAATTAAGCCGATTTACCGACTATACACTTCGTGTCCTTTTCTATGTTGCGACAAATGATAGTCGTTTAGCTACACTTTCAGAAATTGCAGAGTATTACGACATCTCTATAGAGCATTTGCGAAAAGTAGTACACGCACTCTCTAAGTCAGGCTATCTAGACACCTATCGCGGAAAAAATGGCGGTATAAAACTGGCGAAAGCGACTTCTGATATCAATTTAGCTGACATCGTCGCACAATCTGAAGGACAACAACCGCTGATCAATTGTGGTCAACAGATGTGCCGCTTAACCGGTTTTTGCTCTCTTCAGTCCGCACTAGCCGAAGCGCAGAAGTCTTTTGTCAGCGTACTTGAGCAATATACCCTAGCAGACCTACTTGAAAAGCCTGAGATGCGGCAAGAACTCATTAATACTAAGTAGACTTTCTCGCAATCATCTTAATCTAAGATGTAAATTGATGCCCCATAGCGGTCTCAAGTTCCTCAGTTGTATAGTGGCTTTCTAGACAGGGAAAGAGTTCTCGTTCTTCAAACCTAACGTGTGCTTTTAAAAGCGCTGCAAACTGATAAGCTGCATCCCGCTTCGCGTTTGTTAAAAGTAACTTTAAATTCTTATGCTCTAAAAGTAGCCGATCTTCCAATGCGCTCCCTTCCACCACCTTTCTTAGCAGCGGCAATAAGCATTGCTCTTCGATCGAGAAATGCGCCAATAACTCTGCTGCGAAATCACCCCGTACCTCTTGCCAGCACGTATCAAGGTCGCTGCTCTCCTTCGACGCCTTGTGATTTATTCTATTGGCTATGACCAACGCTTTGTGATGATCATGACTCAATGGAACCAATTGCTCATCTCTTTTCATTCTTTCGTTCCTTGCTTATATCATAACTCAGATCTGCCTCTTTTTTTGAGCCCTTAAAACCGTTAGCCCTATGTCTTTCATTAACGGCAGTGCCCGTAACCTCCAACCAATTTTTGTGTTGTCGTGTTAGCGCTTTCTTTATTGAGCAACTCATATCAGTAGAACCTTATAACATGTATTTACAAAACATTATTGCATATATAAAATGGATTTAAAATACATGTTAATAAGTGAGATATAAAAATGGTTATTTGGTCGAACGCCGAAGTGGGTGTTTTCTTCGCCTTAATAGGCATGATAATTTTGAAAATTTGGACCGTATGGCATGTCGCCAACAAATCAAAAGCAACAAAAGAAGGACGCTTAATATTTGTATGGGGGATTACAGGGTTAACCGCTTTTGCTGTTGCCGCAAAAAGCTTCATCAGCTACCAAATGGGGATATAACTTTCGCAAGCGCCTAAGAAGTAGGCATGTTAACCATACCTATCTTCTATAATTTCTGAATGTGTTTTGAGGAGATCACGATGCACTCGTTCTGATAAGGTTTTGCAATGAGAAGGAACCGCTCGCTTACTTTTTACAATAGCCCCCTCCTTCTGAAGCAACTCCTCTAATCTCTTATCAATCGTATGAAAAAAATCATCTTGGTTAAATTCTTCACGACCAACGGTACAATTAATTAATAGGATTTCGTCTCCTTGCTCAAAGTGAAAATGCTTTTCAGCAAATTCATAAAAAAATTGGGCTAATGACTCAGTAAAACTGAAAGCCATGTTCTGATGTCTAAATGGTTTAGCCAATGCTACCGAAATACTAGCTTGAGGGATGTGGCCGATAAAATAGCATGTTAATTTGTCCATCATTCGGTACCTATACAACTAATCTTAATTGATGAAGGGCAATCTTATACAGGCTAAATTAAATATTTATTACGCATTTGCACAATCAATAATTTCGGTGCAAACAAAATCCCACAAAAAAGCCCGCTATCGCAGGCTTATTGTAAAAGTAACGAAGCGTTGAATTATGCTTCTGGTAATTCTAGTTTCTCAGGAGAGACTAAAACACCATTATTATCAGCATAAATGAATTCACCTGGGTGGAAAGTAACGCCCCCGAAAGTCAGTGGGATATTAAGCTCTCCCAACCCCTTCTTCTCTGTTTTCATCGGATGAGCACCTAACGCCTGCACACCAATATTCAGATCGCCAATAGCATTCACATCACGGATGCAACCATAAATGATGATACCTTCCCAACCATTCATCGTTGCTTTCTCAGCAAGCATATCGCCAAGCATCGCTTTACGCATGGAAGCACCACCATCAACAACTAGCACTTTGCCTTTGCCTGGTAAAGCTACCTGTTCACGTACTAACGAGTTATCTTCGAATGCTTTAAGGGTGACAATCTCACCACCAAAACGCTCACGGCCACCAAAGTTACCAAACATTGGTTCTACAACTTGTACTAACTCTGGAAATTGATCACATAATTCTGGTAGAAGATCTTCCACGATTGACTCCTTAGTTTCGTTTCTAATGCACGCATCGTTAATGTGCACTATATTCAGATGCTGTTATTCATAAAAAATAGTATATTCGCCGATTCATTGTGCAATTGCACTACAACTTAGGCAGGAAAATAGAGGTAATTTATTCGAATGACAGTAAAAGAGATCAACTACATTTCATTCAGCCTCTTTATCGGTCCTTTTTTTCTGCTCGGTTGTGCTCAGCAAACTCATACCTTTTGCCAATCAGAAACAAAGGAATGCGTTAGCCCCCTGCCTCCACGGCTCCAAGCCTCTAATCCCTCTTCAAGCATGGAAAGGCCTCATGAGCTAGCTCCGATTACAAAACCAATGGCCAAAGAACAACCCACGGCATCCCATTCGCTTTTCGCTCGTAACACTGATCAAGCAACCCAGCGTTCGCCCAAGAAAGTAAAGATCATTGAAAACATACGTTATCAGAAGAAACGAACGTCACCTGCACTTATGCCTAAGCGTATCTCCCCAAAACCGATGGGTGATAATAAAGCAATTGCAGCACGCTATACGGTTCAACTAGGTGCGTATAGGTTGGAAAACAGCAGACTTATTGATATCAATCGCTTACCTACAAAAAGTCGCTTATTCATTTTTAAAATGAAGAACAATTTACTCGGGCTATCCTACGGCAGTTTTGCTAGCAAACAAGAAGCTAAAACCCAGGTCGATTGGTTAAAAATGCATGGATTTACTGAATACCAATTTCGTAAGCTTCCCGCTAATGCAACATCGTTGTAGCATCGTTGCGGCAAACGAAAACGCAGCTGAATCAGCTGCGTTTTAAATAGGCCTCTATGCTTTAATGATGCTCTCTAAGTTGTGTTAGTAGCATTTGAATAGGGTGAGGTATCTGCTGTTGATCTACCCTTTTCACCTGACTTCGACATGAATACCCCGTTGCAACTAACTTGTTTTTATTCTCAGGTGCATTGACGACTTCAGACCAGCTTAAATCATAAATTTCACGAGAGGTTTCTGCGTTTTGAGTTTCATGTCCGTAGGTACCAGACATACCACAACAGCCAACCGCTTCAATCTCAAGTTTTTGACCCATAGCTGCATAGATTTCCTGCCATAACTTAATAGACGGTGCAACAGAGGTTTTTTCTGTGCAATGCGCTAATAGTTTGAAGCTCGCACCCGGTAAAATACCCGTATTGAATGCTTCTAAGCGATGGGCTTGATTGACTAACCACTCCTGGATTAATTGGACTTTAGGTAGCTCTTTGTCAGGAATGACATAGCCATACTCCTGTCGGTAAGTCAGGGTCATTGATGGATCAATCCCAATCAGCGGCACTTCTGTTTTATCAAGCGCTTTAAGCATAGCGCTATTAGATTCTGCCGCCTTCTCAAACGCTTTCATAAAGCCATGTACATGCAATGGCTTGCCATTCGGTTTGAACGGAGCCATCAAAACATAAAAACCAAGTCCTGTCAGAAGGTCAACAAGATCAAGCACAAGCTGAGTTTCGAAATAACTAGTAAAAGCATCTTGGACGATAATGACCGCATTTTCGCGGTTCTCTTCGGATAATCCTTTGATTAGCTCAGGCGTTGCGAACTGAACACCCCGTGCCTTCATACCTGAAACTAAACTATTGGTGCAGATCGTCGGGCTATCAACCATACCCACGTGTTTACGGAAAATGCCTTTAATCGCAGGATTTTTCATTGCCCAATTATAGGGGGCTGGAAATTTTGATAACCACGGAATCATATATTCTAAACTACCGACCATATAATCTTTTGCCGGTCGTAAGTAGCGGCCATAGTAGACCTCCAAGAAACGTGCTCTAAAATCAGGCACATTGACTTTAATGGGACACTGTCCCACACATGATTTACACGCGAGGCACGCCATCATTGACTCATGCACTTCATGAGAGAAATCGTATTCTTGTTCTTTTTTCTTCGATAATGTGTTTTTAACACGGCTAGGCAGCGCCGCTAAAAATGACCTGGTCTTAATTTTTGCAGATTCTGCTTTTAGATCGGTGCCACTTTTCTCAACCAAACGCAGCCACTCTCTTATAAGTGAGGAGCGTCCTTTAGGTGAATTTATTCGCTGGCGCGTACCTTTCCAAGATGGACACATCGCATCGTTAGGATCGTAATTAAAGCAAGCGCCGTTACCATTGCAGAACATGGCCGAATCATACTCTTCCCTTACGGAAGCACTGATCTGGCGATCAAACTGACCACGCGTGGGAACTTGATCAATTTTTAATAACTCAACACCATCAATTGCTGGGGTCGCAATCTTGCCTGGATTCATCTGGTTGCGCGGATCAAAACAGGCTTTGATTTTTTGCAGCTCTGAATAGAGTTCACCAAAAAACTCGGGTGAATACTCGGAGCGAACCCCCTTACCGTGCTCTCCCCAAAGTAATCCATTATATTTAACGGTTAATGCTACAACTTGATCCGTCACCTCTCGTATAAGAGATTCCTGCACTTCATCCTTCATATCAATCGCTGGGCGGACATGAAGAACACCGGCATCCACATGCCCGAACATGCCATACGCCAAGCCACGATCATCAAGAACTTTTCGGAACTCCATGATGAAATCGGCTAAGTTCTCAGGCGGTACCGCTGTATCCTCAACAAAAGGAATAGGACGTTCCTGCCCTTTAGCATTACCCAGTAGGCCAACCGCTTTCTTGCGCATTGCCCATACCTTGCCGATCTCAGAAGCACCGTACACAACAGAGAAGCCAAAACTTTTACCTGCTTGACCAGAGACAGCCTTCAGGTGGTTTTCTAATTTCTCTACATCGGCTTTAAGGGAGGCTTCATCGTCAGATGTATATTCGACCAAGTTAATCCCTTGGATCTCTGGCTCACCCGCTTCACTTGGAAAATAGGCACTAACCGTATCCCAAATTATATCGCCCATTGCCAAATTAAGTACTTTAGAATCAATGGTTTCGATAGATGTCGGGTTCCACTCCATTAAGTCCGTGGCATCTCTAAGTGAGGACTCAAAGCTATCATATTTAATGTTAACTAAAGCTGCATATTTAGGTATAGGCAGTACATTCAATTTCGCTTCGGCTATAAAAGCGAGAGAACCTTCTCCACCACATAGAACAGAGTTAAGATTAAACTGGCCGTTCTCATCATGAATATGTGCTAAATCGTAACCCGTTAAACAACGATTGAGCTTTGGAAATTTTTGATCAATTAAATCTCTGTTTTCAACGAAAACACTATCGACTAGACGATGCACTTCTCCGATACGATCATCTCTGCTCTTAATCGCCGTTAACTCTTCATCGGATAAAGGCTTTGAACACCACTGCTGCCCACCTAAGAATACGGAGTTAAGTTCTAATACATGATCACGGGTTTTACCGTACATAACAGAGCCTTGACCACTGGCATCTGTGTTTATCATTCCCCCAACGGTAGCGCGATTACTGGTTGACAGTTCAGGCGCAAAAAATAAACCGTAAGGCTTTAAGGCACGATTTAATTGATCTTTTACAACACCAGATTGCACACGTACCCAACGCTCCTCAGCGTTGATTTCGAGTACTTGATTCATATGCTTCGAAACATCGACAATCAAACCATCGGTCAGGGATTGGCCATTTGTTCCCGTACCGCCACCACGCGCGCTGAGTTTTACTTCGGCAAAACGTTGTTCATCTGCTAGCGTTGCAATTAAAACAAGATCTTCAGCAGACTTAGGATAAAGGACGCCCTGCGGAAGCATCTGATAGATACTGTTGTCAGTCGATAACACGATACGGTTTGCGTAATCTGGATTAAGATCGCCTGCAAAACCGTTTTGCTTAAGTGCATCAATATAATCTAGGTACAGCGCTTCAGTGGTTTCGACTTGCGAAAGACGAGGGATCATCAGGTTTTACCTCAGTACTCATAATTACTACATAGCAGTGCTGATTTGCTCAACAATCAGTCTTATCTGCCTGTTTTCATAAATTTGTGATAATTCGCGCTATGATGCAGAATTGTCATTTATCAATCAAATGATTAAATTCAATCGATTAATTAATACCAATGAATAATCTATCTATTAGGCATCTGCGTGCATTCACCGAGATCGCGAAGAACGGTAGCTTTACCCGCGCATCTGAGGTGTTACACCTAACACAATCGACTTTAACGGCTACAATCAAGCAGTTAGAAGAACTTGCGGGCTTAAAGCTATTTGATCGCACGACTCGGCGTGTATTACTGACGGGCGAAGGGGAAAGCTTCTTACCTATCGCAGAAAAGCTTTTATCGGATTTTGATACTGCATTTAATGACTTAAAAGCAATAACATCGCACCAGCAAGGCCAAGTGGGCATCGCCGCTTCTCCATCCATGATAGGTCGAGTATTACCTGATATCGTTAAATCCTATCATCAGCAATACCCTCATATCGGTATCTATCTAAGAGACGATAACGCAAGTGGCATAGAGCAGCGTGTACTAGACAATGATGTAGATTTTGGCATCGGCAGTAATCACTCAAATCTACCAGAGTTGAACTATACAACCGTCCTTGTTGACAGCTATGGCATTGTATTTCCACCTAGCCATCCCCTAGCATCTTGCTCTCAATTAACTTGGCAGATGATCAGCGCCTACCCTCAAGTTCATTTAACAGAGGATTCGGGCACCCGCTCTCAACTATATCAATTAGAAAAAGACTACGATTTAGATCTGCGTTTAACAGGCACGTTGATCGAAGTATCCACCCCTGCAGGGCTAGCGGAGATGATAAACGCAGGCATTGGAATATCGCTGCTACCTGCATTAGCGGCCAGTACAAGCGCTTTTTCAAACTTAAGCTTTGCCCCTCTTTCAAACCCAAAGCTGCAAAGAGAGATGTGTATCATTAGCCGTAAAGGTCGAGCCCTAAGCCCCGCAGCAGAAACCTTGCTAGAGGTGGTTACTGATAAATTTAAAAACGCGTCACTACCCGATTATGTTAAGCGTATTGAGAAGTGAGTAAGGGGAAATGTGCTTATTTAAATGAAGCGACCGCTGAGAACTTGCTATGCAAGTTCTTCAGCATCACTCATTCTCGCCAATCGAGCCTGCTCTTCAGCGAAGGCCTCTTTGATTTCTAGCAAAACAGAATCAACATCAGCTTCTACGTTATTTTCTTCAAACAACCCGGTAAGTTCGGTATCCGGTTCTAGCTTGCCTGCTTCGTAAAGCGCCCAAATCTCTTTTGCATACTGAGTTTCAAGCAATTCAGGAGCATAAAGGCCATAGTAGCTACGCATATTGTTAATATCGCGCTCTAGCATCCATTCGGCATGATTATTAGCAGCCGCATCAACCGCCTGAGGAAGGTCTATAATGACCGGTCCATAGGAGTCCACCAGCACATTAAATTCAGAAAGATCACCGTGTACAAGGCCCGCACACAGCATACGCACGATATCACGTATGACTGCGGCATGGTCTTCACGAGCTTGCTCAGCAGACATTGCGACGTCGTTTAAGCGCGGCGCAACTTCACCGTCATCATCAGTCACGAGCTCCATTAACAGAACCCCATCGAAGCACCCATAAGGTACAGGTACTCGCACGCCAGCATCGGCTAACCGATACAGCGCATCAACTTCTGCATTATGCCAAAGTGCCTCTTGTTGGTCTCGACCAAACTTTGAGCCCTTTTCCATCGCACGGGCACGACGACTGTTCCGAACTTTACGACCTTCTTGGTACTGCACGGCCTGTTTAAAGCTGCGCTTACCTGCTTCTTTGTACACTTTGGCACAACGAATTTCAGATCCGCAACGAACAACATAGACCACAGCTTCTTTTCCACTCATCAATTGACGAAGTACTTCGTCGACTAAGCCATCTTCAACAAGCGGTTGTATTCTTTTAGGGATTTTCATTCTGCACCTTATACAGGGATTAGATGACAGATGAAACTATAGAAAATGGAAATCAGAGAAAAAAACTATATCTCTATTTAAATAAACACCCAAACTCCCCACTGCTGGATAATTTAGATAAGATAAATACAGACAAATAAACTTACTTTGCGGCAAAGGAATTGTAATGGCTCAGGCAGGACCGTTGATAGAGACCCTTAAACGTGAACTTAAAGCACAAGGCAAAACATACATTGATGTCGCAGAAGCATTGGCACTCAGCGAAGCATCGGTTAAACGTTTATTCTCAGAGAAAAACTTTACCCTGCAACGCCTCGAGAGTGTCTGTGATCTTCTTAATATTGAGCTCACCGACCTTGTTCAGCGTATGAACAAGGAGCAACGGCAACTAATCCAACTCACACGCGAACAAGAAAAAGAGATCGCGGGTGATCTTATTCTCTTGTTAATCACGGTAAGTGTTATCAGCGGGATGTCATTTAACGATATTCTTTCCAGCTATGAGATCTCTGAAGCAGAATGTATTCAGAAAATGGCGAAGCTAGATCGGTTGAAAATAATCGACCTTTTACCTGGAAATAGAGTAAAGCTTCTAGTCGCACCAAACTTCCATTGGTTACCCAATGGCCCTATTCAACAATTTTTCCAAGAAAAAGTAGAACAAGATTTCTTTAGTTCTCGTTTCGACAAAGCTAACGAAAAGCTTATTGTTACAAATGCTATTTTGACAGATAGCTCAAATGCTAGGCTGCAAAAGAAAATGGAGCGCTTAGCGGCCGAGTTTAATGAGCTTATGCAAGAGGATCACGCGATACCCAGTCATAAGAAAAGTGGTACAACCATGGTGCTCGCCATACGGCAATGGCAGTATTCACTGTTTAAAAAGATCTCAAAATAGAGAGTAAAGGCCAGAGGGGCAATTAATCCCCTCTTCTCTCAATCAATTCACGCCCGATCGCTTCACGTCCAATCACTTCACATCAAATAAAGGCAGGCCCAACCAACTTACGCACAGTTAACCAAAGCCATTGATTCTTACACTAGTGCTTTCTGGTCGCTTTGCACCGTTACCTGACCATCACGCGTAAAACTCAACTCAACACCGGGATAACTACGGTTATCCGTTAATAGATGGCTATATTTATCAATAATTGCATCGATTTCAGCTTGCGAGCTGGCCACATCCATCTCCTGATGGAATGGTTCTAACTCTTTCAAGGCTGCTAAATGTGAGGCCAATGCGTTAACGGTACTTAGCTCTTTCGCAATACCAGGCTCCTCTTTTAATGCCTGCTTAAGCTGCTCCGCATAGGGATAGTCGGCCGGTAACACCATCTGCCCTTCGGCATCGTACTGAATCGATTCAGGCGCTTCAGGAATGTTATATTTCGACAGCAAGTCAGGAAATGCTTTCGATAAGTGATCCTGAAGTGCTTTAACATTCTGCTCATTGGGCAGTAGCAAACCATCAAGATCTAATATACTTGTTTCGGTCGCGGGCTTAGGATCAAAATAAGTATCTAAATCAACATCCTTATCTCCTTTTCCCGTGCTCAACGTGTATACAGATTCTGATTCGTCCAGTCGTTTCGCCTGCTCAGAGAGGGAAACATCATTGCCGCTTGCCCTATTCGTGCGGCGAGAGATTGCCTCTTCAACGAGCACTTCCGTTGAAGCATTTGATGAACCAAAGACGCTGGAGAGCTGATGGTTATTATGAATCTGCATAGTTAAGTGCCCCATCCCTGTGTTTGTTAAATATCAAAAATTGATTTATCGGATAACTACTGACTTTCACAGCAAACTTCAGGCCAAAACATAAAGTATTAGATTTCAATACCTAGAGCCTAGCAATTCTGAACTTCAGTCAATCGAGTATTAATCTGTCATCGAAAATCACAAGCTAAGTCCTGAATACACATGAGGACATAGCAATGAATCTTTTCACCCCTATTTTTAAACGCAGCCCATTATTCGCAGCTTTATCGCTAAGCACAGCGCTTCTCGTTAGCCCTGCAATCGAAGCAGCCGGATTATTAAAGCCGAGCAATGCATCTTATGCAGAGCTGAAGATTAAAGAGCACCATGTCGATGTTGTTATTGAAGATATGTACGCGACAACAACTGTTGAACAAGTTTTTCATAATCCGAATGCTCAATCGCTAGAAGCTATTTATTCTTTCCCCGTTCCGGAAAAGGCTGCCGTAGGCGAGTTTACTTATTGGATCAATGGTCAGCCGGTTACGGGGGAAGTTATTGAAAAAAAACGTGCTAGAGAGATATATGAACAAGAAAAACAACAAGGTCATGAAACAGCATTAGTAGAAAAAGATAAGTATAAAACCTTCGACATATCCGTCTTTCCAGTAATGCCAAACCAAGATGTCAGAATAAAATTGGTCTACCTACAAAACACTCAAACGGACACAGGGATCGGCCGTTATGTTTACCCATTAGAAGAGGGTGGCGTAGATGAGCAAAAGCTAAGCTTTTGGGATAGAAATGAAACAGTGGACGAGAACTTTTCATTCGATGTGAAGCTACGCACAAGCTATCCGGTCGATGGTTTACGTATGCCGAAGCACCCTCATGCCGCACTGCAACAGATAAACAGCCAAGAATGGCAGGCTAGTCTAGCAAACCAACACTCAGCACAATCAATTGGAGGAACGGTTGATGATCAAGTCGCATCGAACCTTCCCCTGCCTTCAATCCAACAGGAGAATGAATCCAAGGCTACGACAGCAACAACCCCACAAGTTCAGACCAGTGTCGCTTCACTTGATCAAGATATTTTACTTTATTGGCGCCACAAAGAAAATTTGCCTGCCAGCGTAGATATGGTTGCATATAAAGAGAGCGGTAGCAGCAAAGGCACCTATAAGCTCACACTAACACCAGGAACCGACCTACCCGTACTGACACAAGGCCGTGATTGGGTGTTTGTGCTCGACATCTCCGGTTCAATGCAAGGCAAGTTTGCAGCCCTAGTAGAGGGCGTCCGTAACGGATTACAACAACTAAACGCTCAAGACCGTTTTAAGGTTGTTCTCTTTAATGACCGTGCAGACAACTTTACTAACGGATACTTACCTGTAGACACCAACTCAATAACACGTGTTATTGAGAAGCTAGATAAAGTACAGCCTGGCAATGGAACAAACTTGTATGCAGGTATCCGCAGTGGAATTAACCAATTAGATAGCGATCGCAGCACAGCTGTCATACTTGTCACAGACGGCGTTGCAAATGTTGGGACCACGGAGAAATCTAAGTTTTTATCATTATTGGAAAAGCGTGATGCTCGACTGTTTACATTTATTATGGGGAACAGCGCCAATAGACCTCTACTAGAAGAGATGACTGAAGTGTCAAATGGATTCGCGATGTCGATCTCAAATGCAGATGACATAAGCGGTCAAATCATGCTGGCAAAAGGCAAAATGAGCCACGCATCGATGCGCGATATAAAAATTGAGATTGAGGGTGTTCGCAGTAAAAATATGGTGACACCGACACTATCCAACACTTTGTATCATGGTCAGCAACTCACTGTACTTGGCCATTACTATCAACCAGGTGAAGCCACCATTCGTTTAACAGGGACCATCGATGGTCAGAAGAAAAGTTACACAAGCCAGTTTACACTTCCTGATGTTGCAACTAAGCACCCTGAATTAGAGCGCCTCTGGGCATATTCAGCGATCGAAGAGCTTCAAGCCCAGCTAGATTACATGGGACAAGACAAAGATAGCGAGCAAGCAATTGTCGAGACCGCTGTCGAATACGGTCTAGTAACAGATTACACATCGATGATAATCGTACGCGATGAAGTGTTTAGTGCTCAGAACATCACCCGCAATAACAAAGATAGGGTTCAAAAAGAACAAGCAGCTCGCGAACAAAGAGCAAAAAACCAAGTACAAGCACAGCAGCACCGCGTAGATAGCCAAAAACCAATGTTTGTTGATCAATCAGCTAAGCA
The DNA here is from genome assembly GCA_027943745.1 of Neptuniibacter victor. Lineage (GTDB taxonomy): Bacteria > Pseudomonadota > Gammaproteobacteria > Pseudomonadales > Balneatricaceae > Neptuniibacter > Neptuniibacter victor. Next base: position 2,080,732 of record AP025763.1, read on the forward strand.
ACCTAATCAGAGCCAATCTCGTGCATCAGTGCAACCGAGTCGCTCAGGTTCCGGTGGCGGGGCTGTATCCCCTTGGTTGGTCATATTGATTGCCGCATCGATCGCACTCGTTCAACTGCGCCGCTTCAAATAATTGCAAGGTACTGTGTATGCTGCATCTTCCTCTAACGCAAGCCACCACCCCTAAGGGGGGTGGCTCTTTGAAAAAGTGCTATTTAGCCCCATTCTCTTTAGTATCAGTATGGTTCAGCGCTTGTTGTCTGCTTTTAGGCTTAATCCACTTTTTCAACTCCTCCACACAGGAATACTGGTTACAGGCACTGTGTTTCGATTACGTGAGTATTGCAGAACAGAAAGAGTACTGGCGGTTATTAACGGGCCACGTAGTTCATAGCTCTTTCAATCACCTGTTTTGGGATTTATTGGCATTTAGCTTCGCAAGCATTTACGTTGAAAGAAAAAGCAGGGCTATCTATATAGTCACAACCCTCTTTAGTATTACTTGCTTGAACCTATATCTGCTATCCCCTTTGACAGATATTTCACAATACAGTGGCCTTTCAGGCGTACTATATTCAGTAATAACAGTCGCTGCTTGGCAGTGGCAACGTGACAATAAAGGCCTACTGGGCTGGGCGCCTTTGCTCATAATTGTTATGAAAACATTGTTAGAAATTGTACGAAATGATGCAGTCTTTGTTTCTGAAGGCTGGGATCTATTTGAGGAAGCCCATCTATTAGGGATCTATGTGGGGAGTATTATTTCAATCACACTATTGATCAAAGAAAAGTGTCGCTCTTAAATACAAAAGCAGCCCTTGAGCTGCTTTTTACTGTCAGTTTATGAGCAAGATCCGCAACAAACACTTGGACGCTCTTCATCTTTTTTCTCTTTTTTAACCGTGTCATTTGCTTCAACTTCCACGGCTTTGTTCTCTTCGTTGGCAGACTTGTTCTCTTCAGTCATCACATTACCCTACTTAGTATTTAACGATTAGCGACAAGAATATCGAAAGAAAAACGTTAGCACCTTGTCATTGCTCAATTTTGTAAGTGATAAAGCGGTCCACCATATGCTATTACTTGGAATAAACGCGTCTAAACCGTTTGGAATAGATAATACGTTTGAAATAAAAAAGGCCGCTTAATAGCGGCCTTTTTAAAAAAACTCAGATTTAAGCTTCAGCGTTTGCCAAGAAAAACCAAGTATCCAACACGGAATCGGGGTTAAGCGAAATTGTATCGATCCCCTGCTCCATTAACCAACGCGCAAGATCGGGGTGGTCTGAAGGCCCTTGACCACAGATCCCCACATACTTCCCTTGTTTTTTACACACTTGTATTGCCATGGATAGCAACTTCTTAACCGCAGCATCACGTTCATCAAATAGATGCGCAATGACACCCGAATCTCGATCTAATCCTAGGGTTAGTTGAGTAAGGTCATTAGAGCCAATGGAGAAACCATCAAAGTGCTCCAAAAACTCATCCGCCAATAATGCGTTGGATGGTATTTCGCACATCATTATTACGCGCAAACCATTCTTACCGCGCTTTAAGCCGTTATCAGCGAGTAGATCAACCACTTGTTTGGCTTCACCAGGTGTACGAACAAACGGAATCATCACCTCAACATTAGTTAATTGCATCTCATCACGAACGCGCTTTAAGGCTCTGCACTCGAGTTCAAAACAATCACGGAAGCTTTCGGAGATATAACGTGCAGCACCACGGAAACCAAGCATTGGGTTCTCTTCGCTTGGCTCAAACATATCCCCGCCAATCAAATGCCCGTACTCGTTAGACTTAAAGTCAGACATACGAACAATAACTTTCTTAGGATAGAAAGCCGCAGCGAGAGTTGATATGCCCTCAACCAAACGATCAACATAGAAATCTACCGGGCTACTATACCCCGAGATACGGCGTTTAATTGTTTGCTGCAGTGCCGGAGCTTGCGCATCGAAATTGATCAGCGCTTTAGGGTGAATACCGATCATACGATTGATAATAAACTCTAAGCGCGCTAAACCTACACCAGCATTGGGTAATGCTTGGAAATCAAATGCCCGATCAGGATTACCGACATTCATCATGATATTAAAGGGTAGATCAGGCATCGACTCTACACTGTTAGATTGATGCTCGTAATCAAGCTTACCTTCGTACACACGTCCAGTATCACCTTCTGCACAAGATACGGTTACTAGCTGACCGTTAACAAACTGTTCCGTGGCATCACCGCAACCAACGATCGCAGGAATACCTAGTTCACGTGCGATAATAGCAGCGTGACAGGTTCGACCACCACGATTGGTTACAATCGCAGATGCACGCTTCATGACGGGTTCCCAATCCGGGTCAGTCATGTCAGTCACGAGTACTTCACCCGGCTGAACCTTATCCATCTCACTAATATCGTAAACGATTCGAACATTACCCGAACCAATTCGATGACCAATAGAGCGGCCTTCAACCAGTACCTTACTGGTCTCTTTTAACAGATAACGCTCAATAACCGCTTGATTACTACGGCTCTTAACGGTCTCTGGACGAGCCTGGACAACAAAGATCTCGCCCGTATCACCATCTTTGGCCCACTCGATATCCATAGGACGACCATAATGCGCTTCAATCTCTATGGCTATCTGAGCAAGTGCTTCAACATCCGCGTCATTAATCGAGAATGTTTGACGCGCTTCCTGATCAACAGGAACCGTACTGACCGGATTATCAGATCCATCTTCAGAATAAACCATCTTGATCGCTTTAGAGCCGATCGTTTTACGGATAATTGCCGGCGCGCCCATTTTTAAGGTGGGTTTATAAACATAGAACTCATCAGGATTAACCGCACCTTGTACGACAGTCTCACCTAACCCATAAGCTGACGTAATAAAAACAACATGATTAAAGCCAGACTCAGTGTCCAAGGTAAACATAACACCCGACGCTCCGGTCTCACTTCTGACCATTCGTTGGATACCAGCAGAAAGTGCGACTTCACTATGCTCGAAACCATGGTGTACTCGATATGAGATAGCGCGATCATTATATAAAGAGGCAAACACCTCTTTGATAGCATGCTTTACAGCGTCGAGCCCACGAACATTAAGAAATGTTTCTTGTTGACCGGCAAAAGACGCATCGGGTAGATCTTCTGCTGTAGCGGATGATCTAACGGCTACTGCAATATCAGCATTATCAGCTGAGATCTCGTTCCAATAAGTTTCTACCGCTGAATCCAATTCAGGCTGAAAATCAGCCTCCATGATCCAACCACGAATGGTTTTACCTGCGTCTTTCAGGTCTTGAATATTGTTGGTATCGAGTTGATGCAAGCGGTCTATTATCTTTTTCTCTAGACCACCATGCGTAAGAAAATCACGATAAGCCTCAGCTGTGGTAGCAAACCCGTTTGGAACTTTTACATTAGCCCCTGATAACTCTTGCAGCATTTCACCGAGAGAAGCATTCTTTCCGCCGACTCTCTCAACATCGTCCATACCTACCTGATCAAGGCGCAGTACATAATTCTGCAATGGTTTATCTCCTACTCTGGTGTTAATAGATCGTTGTAGCAGCACTCTACGGCGCTGTTCTTTTAATAAAACCGATATTACTTTAGTGGAACAGAAAAATCCCTATAAAGACCTGCCAAATACTACAAAATGTAATGACAATTGACAGAGATTAATCAAAAAATAGATCGATCACGATTCACGTCACTTAATAGCGCCTAATCGTCCCAGTTTTTAGAGATGTCACAACCGTCTACAAGTACTAATCGTCACTAAACTTTGGCATAGCCTGCCTCCGTTTTGCTTCGCCCGCGCCAACGATCTGTTATAGTGCGCTCACAATTATTTTCTGCTGTATTGATAAATTTATTATGAAACGAACTGCTTTCTTTATCTCTGATGGTACTGGCATCACATCTGAAGCGCTGGGGCACAGTCTACTAGCTCAATTTGACAGTATTGAGTTTGAACAGATTACGCTCCCCTACATCGATACGCTTGAAAAAGCAGAAGATGCAGTAGCAAAAATAAATAGCTTTGCTGTTAAAGATGGTATCCGTCCATTAATTTTTGATACGGTCGTTAACGAAGATATTCGTAAAATAATTGCAGAATCTAATGCGTTTAAAATTGACGTGTTTTCTAGCTTTTTAAAGCCGCTAGAAAATGAGTTAGATGCACATTCGAATTACTCGGTTGGTAAATCTCACGGCATCGTCGAAAGAACCCGTTACAAAGATCGAATTGATTCCGTTAACTTTGCAATAGATAACGATGATGGTGCAAAGACCCGGCAATATGCCAATGCAGATATCATACTGGTAGGCGTCTCTCGTTGCGGTAAAACACCTACCTGTCTTTATATGGCAATGCAGTTCGGTATCCGTGCGGCCAACTACCCTCTTACCGAAGAAGATATGGAATTCAATAAGTTACCTTCGGTTCTTGAAGAGCATAAACACAAGCTATATGGGCTTACCATCGATCCTTTTCAGCTTGCCGCAATTCGACATGAGCGTCGTGCAAATAGCCGTTATGCCTCTCTAGACCAATGTGATTTTGAGGTTAGAGAGGTTGAACGTTTATTTAAAAAGCTCAACATACCAACCATCAACACGACTAACTTTTCTATCGAAGAGATCTCAACAAGGATAATGGCGCAGGCAGGCTTAGAGCGCAGAATGAACTAGACTACTGCTATCAGCAGGCATTAAACAGGAACTGAGTTGATGAAGTCATTAATAACAGCGATCTTATTCTCTATCACCGTCATCTTACCTTTAAATGCTGTGGCAGATGCCATTGGGAAAGTCGTCTTAATACAAGGCAGCCCGCTTGTAGAACGTAATGGCCAGCATCTATTTATCAAACGCAACGATGCTATTTTCACAGCCGATATGATCATTACGCCTATCGGCAGCAAAATTCTTGTTCGTTTAAACGATAAATCAACCATTTCACTTGCTGAGAACAGTCAATTCGAATTCACTAAGTATCAGTATGATCAGAATAATGACAAATCTGATGTCAGCTTCAAAATGTTAAAAGGTGCCTTTCGAACCATCACAGGTAAAATCGGTAAGCAGAAGCAACCACAATTTGAAATTCACACGCCTGTCGCAACCATTGGTGTGCGTGGTACTGATTTCTGGGGAGGTTTTATCTTTTCTGATGCCCTAGATGTCACAATGCTCAGCGGTAAAGGTGTCTATATTAAGAATGATAAAGGCCTCACCGAGCTCAGCAAGCCTGGTGAAGGCGCGATGGTGACAGAGGGATCGGCGCCAGGTGAAGTATCCATGTGGAGCAAAGAGAAGATCGCCAAGGCCAATGCAGCGACAGAGTTGAAACAGCCAGCACCGAAGAAAAAACATAGCTCACCCTTCGAGTATTAAACTAGCCATAACCAAGCGATAAAGCTGGCTATGGCGATGCCCTCTTAGCTGCTGACTAATACTCAAACTGTCTCACGAGTTTCTGTAAACTCTCGGCTAAATTTGCCAGCCCGTCAGTCGATTGATTAATCCTGATGGATGAATCCTTAGCGTCTTTCACCTGAAGGTTAATCGATTGAATATTCGAATTGATATTCTCGGCAAGTAAGCTCTGCTGGCTTGCCGCACTAGCGATTTGAGTATTCATATCACTAATCGTGTAGGCAGATTCGGTAATTTCGGCCAAAGAACCACCTGCTTGCTCAGCTTGATTAACACTACTTTCAGCAATACCTAGTGTTGCTTTTACTGACAATACCGCCTCATCAGCAGCGGCCTGCAATTGTTCTATAACCGACTGTATCTCTGTGGTAGCACGCTGGGTATTGCTTGCTAATGTTCTTACCTCATCAGCTACCACTGCAAAACCTCTACCTTTGTCCCCGGCTCTTGCCGCTTCTATCGCAGCGTTCAGGGCAAGTAAGTTAGTTTGTTCGGCGATATCATCAATCACGCCAAGAACACTCCCAATGCGCTGACTTCCTTTAGCTAAATTACCTATCACGGTATTGGTTTGCTCTAACTGATCCACCTGATGCTGAATCGCATTGATCATGTGATCGACCTCTTTTTGCCCACTCTGTGATGAACGATCGGCATTACCGGCAGCTAACGCCGCAGATGAGGCGCTCTGTGCGATGTCATTGGTGCTGTTCGCCATATCTTGTATCGAAAGCACCGCTTGCTCGGTTTGAGATTGCTGGTGGCTAATCGCATGTGAAGTCTCAGTGCTAATACTCTTTAACTGCACAGCCGCTTCGCCGAGGTTATCGACCGCATCAGCAACACCGGTGATGGTTTCTCTAATTTTGCTCACGAAGACATTGAACCCAATTGCGATAACTTTTAACTCAGAAGCACCATCCTCGGGCAGAGAGACTTTTAAATCGCCCTTGCCGGCCCCTATTTGTTGCAGACTATGCGCAACATTTCTTACTGGCACCACGACGGTCATATAGGTGATATAGATAGCAATAAGCGCCGCTAAATAGCCCACTATAATTGCGCCCCATATAAGGCTGTTAGACTGGGAAACTAAACCTGATACTAAATTAACCTCTCCCTCTAGCGCCTGGTTACTTTGCTCTCTAACCTGCTCAAGCCTTCCAAGCAAAGTCGTTGATATGTTAGATGCCTGCTGTTGCGCCTTAGCAAACAATTGATAATCCGTGACCAACCTCGTATTCAACTCAAGCATTCGATCAAAACGCTTACTGATATCATCGACATGGCCAATCATTTTTTGGGTAGTCATCATCACAATTAATCGATCATAAGCCGGCTTTAACTGTCGATACTGCTCATCCAATGCTTGTACTTGTTTTGCGACATTGAGGCCTTCGAAAATTTGCTGCAACATATAATTGCGAGATAGTATGCCGGTGTGTACTTCACTTAAAACTTGCTCAAGGTCTTCAAACTGCTCAACGATATATCGATTTGAGTAGTTTTCATCCATAAAAATCATCGTATCTTCTTGCGCAATCACTATCTTTTCTAACAGATCATTTGTCAGTTCAAGAAGCTCGCGTCTTTGGTTGCGAATACGGTCATTTAACGCAAGAGTTTTAGCTTGAGATTGCTGGTATTCAGACTTTAACTGTTTAACTTCAGCAATCAGCGGTCCTGAAACTAACTGACTCGTCTCGATCTCTTCTAGGGCTGATACACTACTCTTCTGTAGGGCTTTGATATCCAATTTGGCTTGATCTAGCGATATCTCATTTAACAAAACTTGTTGGGTTTTAAAAATTTCACCCTGAATATTCAGAGCACTTTTCGCACCGCCTTCCCCTGCCCGCCAAGCAGGACCTGTAACAAACAACAATGATGATGCGAGGTTTTGCACGCCATGCACGCCTGCAAAGCCACAGATGCCTAATAGAAGCATCATCACAATATAACCAGCGCCTATACGGTGGCTGATAGATAAACTCATACTGTCCCTCGTTTATTTTTTTTATAGGAAAAATTAACAAAGCAGAAACAGTGCCAATAACCGATCGCGCCTTAAAAAAGCTATTAACTGTTATATTTCAATAAGTTAAAGAATGTTTATCTATAAGCTAAAAATAGCCTTAAGCAATAGATCAATTATAGAAAAGATCTAAGCTTGGAAAGTGATCAAATGATGAGGTTATTAAACCAAAAAAAGCAGCTTATCTTGGTAGATAAGCTGCTTATGGTGTTTCTGATAGCATTAGAGATTATGAATTAGCAACTGGGGTGAGCTTCCAATTGGCGAATGAGTTGCCGACACTTCTCCGCTTGCGAGCCTTTATTCGGCATTTCATCAAGTGCATTTGCCATCAGTTGGTAAGCCGGAATAAGTTGCTCATAGTCCGCACTATCTCGATGAAGACCATTAATAAGTTTCAAAACCAGTTTCATTTTTCCCGCGTCAAAGCAAGAACTGGCTAACTGATATCGAAGATCAGGCTGCTTAGGCACATAATCCTTATCAATCAATAATATGCGCTGATATACTGTCGCCCCTTGTGTCTGGCGGCCTTGATCCTTAAGCAAAGAAAGGTAGCCAGGTAAGAAATCATCAAGCCCTTCTACGTCTTTGGTTCCCCATAAGAAATCAAAAAATTGGGTATATAAACCATAATCATTTGGATGTTTTTTAATACCTTCATTAAAGACCTTAAGCACTTGTTTAAAATCGCCCTCTTTAGCCAAAACCTCTATACGAGCAGTGAGTAGAATGCGCTCATTACGGACCTCACTATCAGCGGATGATTCCATTCGGCTAACAAAGCCAAGTGCTCTCTGCTTCTGAAATATTAGATAACCCATTAAGTGGAAAACAACGATCAAATAATAATATGAAACAACACTCTGTAAGATCGCTGAAAAGAAATAAAAACGCTCATCCAGAATCTGATTAATCGTACCGACAGAGGCGATCATGATCATAATGAACAGTAATAAGAGAAGATAAGCACCGCCCAACGTCACTACTAAACGGCCCACTTCAATAGGATTCAACGCGGGACCAATGGCTTCAAAGCGAGCGTAGTTAATAAACACTGCGGGTAAACAGATTAACCAAAAGATAGCGAATAATGCTGCTGGCATGTCACCAAATACACGGCCCATTGCCATAATCATTGCCGTAATGCCGAAAAGAATAATAATAGTGTGCAATATTATTTTAACACCACCACTAAATGCCTCACTCGCATCAGGTGATGCGATCTCACCATCAGCAGTACTTTGCAAACAAAGAAAGCTATATTTCGTCAAAGCAGCGGTGGTCAGCAAGGTAATAACTAAACCTGTTAACCCGCCGAGAAAAGCACCTAATGAAGTTAACACCGATGCAATAATAATGAGCATCAATGCCTGCTTGTTCATTGGATAATGAAATGCACTATCTAAGCGACGCCAAAAAGGCGCAACATCAGCACCTGAACCCAAACTAGAAAGAGTACCTCCACAAACAAAACAACGAACGTCATTATGCTCAACATCGTCATCTATACAGTGATCACACTGACTGATCTCGCACTCGTCACAGTGGTACGTAGATGCGGTTAATGGATGGTATTTGCAATAATCCATTTTGCTTTTTTGCCTTTACTAATAACTATATAAACGAGTAAAAATTAAGCAACTCAGCGGTATTGATATATAGATCAATATCGGCGACAGCGCTCATATATTTCATCGGCGGCTTTTTCAAAACGAACTTTTTTCGCTTCGTGCTCTCGTTCCTCAAACGCAACCGCAAGTTTTCGCGCGAAATGGCTTAATGTTTCATTCTTAATTCCACGCGCATAAAGCAGCATAAAAATTTGCTCCGACGTATTAAGATTGGCCAATGAGGACAAACGCCAGCCTAACTGCAAAATATCATCGTTAGGCATGCTTTCTTTTATCTCTTGGTTATCGAGCCATATACGCTCGATTTTTTCTAATTGACTAGCACTGGGCTTCTCATACGATAGCAAGTTAATCAGCGCCTGCTGTTTTCCTTCATCGTCTCTTGCACTTAAAATTCGAAACTTTAATTGCAACAGATCGTAATCTGCCCCATATTTTTCTAGCGCCTCATCAATCCCTGTTAGCGCCGAGTCAAAAGAAAAACTCCCTATCGCTTTGTAGATCTTGGCATAATCTTTCTGTTGTGGAGACTCAACTTCGTCCTCAGCTAAATACTCCTCATCGAGCATTTTAGGGCTGACCACAAGCGCCGTTAAAATTAAGATAGCGCCAGAAACAAAACCACCAGTATGCGCCATAAAAGCAACGTTCGAATTAACTTCGGTAAAATAACTATATAGCTCATTCGCTATATACAAAGGCAAAATAAGGAGCGCGGGGGCTCGTATAAAGCCAACAAAAATAAAGAACCAATAGAAGAACTCTATCTTTCTTAATCTAAAAACACCTAGATACATTGCCATCACGCCAGATATAGCGCCTGACGCACCCACCAATGCATTAGGACTATGCTGGTTAACCATGACAAAAAGAACGCCACCAGCAAGGCCTGAAACGAGATAAAACAATAAGAAGCGAAAATGCCCTATCGCCGCTTCTACCGCGAACCCAAACACAACCAAAAAGAACATATTGCCAATAAGGTGAAGAGAATCACCATGCAGGAACTGATAACTAATAAGATCCTGAACCGCCAGATCCTTTGATTTCAGACCGTAGCCGTATATTACCGTTGAGCCGAATTTTTCATGGATCTCTTTGCGATCTTTCCAGTAATCGCCTTTTTCAGGCTCATGGAAGCTAACCCAGTGTGCGTTTAGATAATCAAAAAAACGAAGATCACTCAATACGTAGAAAGTGAGTTGCCGACTATTACCTTGCTCATATAATTGCGAATACTCAGCGATAACGCTTTCGGGTACATCGTTACTTTCAAGGTATTTGAGGTACACAGGCCATTCCGTTTCGAAATATTCAAGCTTTTCGTAACGAATTAAGGCATCTTCGATTTGCTGATCGTCTCCGTCCTGATAGACGAAAAAAATCAGCACATTAGATAGTACTAATAGGAAAAGCATGATTGGAGGATGCTTCCAATCAAACCTCTTTTCAGTAGGTATAATGACCATCGTGCGCCGAATCCATCCACTCGCAAAGGTTATAAATTAATAAGCAATCAAGAAATCCTAACATGGTTCTACAATAAAAGACTGCTACTTGCCATCAATTATCCTGTAGAAATAATCCTGTTGTAGGCTACAACACAACTAATTCAGCTTTGCTAGTTCAACGATCGTATTGAGAGCGGACTTCAAGTTTTGTAAAGCCTGCCCGGAGGGAACTGCTTTTTTAGCGCACTCATTAATGGCTACTGCATGATCGGTATATAATCGATTATTTTGATAACGCGAATTCAAACCCACGACTAAGCTTTGCTTATAGGCATTCACTTGCTGTTGCATTAAGCCAGCCTTGGCAGAATCACCATTGTTAAAACTTAATAAACCAGGCGTAATGATTTCATCCTGAATATATAAATTATAACCAGCCAACCCTTTTCGAATCACTTCGATGTCAGCCTTAGCATAATTAGCGGGTGCAGAATCGAGTTTCGAAGATACAAAATCGAGAACGGCTTGGCATCCTTGCATCTCGTTGATGGAAGGTGCTGCAAGTAATGTGGTTGGAAACAGAAGCGAGGCTGATAACGCAAAAGTGGGAAGTAAAACTTTCATTTAATACTCCATTATTAAATGTCATAACGTGTTGGAGTGAGTGTACCCAGTAAACAGACTCACTCCAACACTACTTCTTATCTAATTTGCCGTAAGAGTACTCACTATCTGCTGAAGCAAAGTAACACAATTCTAGACGGATCCTAAAGGAACCTCATGGGATAAGTAGAATGATTACATCTGCGTAAAGCCTCCAGATACGAAAAAGCCGACTTAGAACTAACTAAATCGGCTTTCTCTATGTTTGGTAGCGGGGGCTGGGGTTAAACCAATGACCTTCGCCAGGAGTTACAAGAGCTGAGCCCGACGAGCGTTTCTACTTTGTTTCGCTTTTACTGGATTCCAGATACGAAAAAGCCGACTTAGAATTAACTAAATCGGCTTTCTCTATGTTTGGTAGCGGGGGCTGGATTTGAACCAACGACCTTCGGGTTATGAGCCCGACGAGCTACCAAGCTGCTCCACCCCGCATCAATGTGGGGCGAATAATATAGATGAGATTAGACTTTAGCAAGCCCTATTTCACGCAAATGCAAAATAATTGTAACACCCCATCATAACTGGTTATTAACTACACAAGTGATCCTGTTTTTTTGCTTTAGCTCAATTTTGATAGGCATATATAGTAGGTTCTACTGGCACAGTTCTGAAATATAGCTATCATTTACCCCATTCTGATTTGCAGCAAAGTTACATTGCATAAAACGCAACAGAGCAATCTATATATATCATTTTACGCGACACTCGGTTTCTATTAGAGTAGCCGCATAATAAATCATCGGTCAGGGCAACCTGACGTAATTAATACGGAATTTTGGAAATGTCTAACAACTATTTCAATACGCTACCACTACGTGAGCAGCTAGAGCAGCTAGCTAAATGTCGTTTTATGTCTATGGACGAGTTCAGCGATGGCGTTGAAGCCCTAAAAGGCAAAAAACTAGTGGTAATCGGTTGTGGCGCACAGGGCCTTAACCAAGGTCTTAACCTACGTGATAGCGGTCTTGATGTTTCTTACACTCTACGTGCTGAAGCTATCGCTGAAAAACGTCAGTCTTGGAAAAACGCTACTGAAAACGGTTTCGTTGTTGGTACATACGAAGAACTTATCCCAACGGCAGATGTTGTTCTTAACCTGACACCGGATAAGCAGCACACACCAGTTGTTGAAGCTGTTATGCCGCTAATGAAAGAAGGCGCTTGCCTATCTTACTCTCACGGTTTCAATATCGTTGAAGAAGGCATGCAGATCCGTGACGACCTAACAGTAATCATGGTTGCACCTAAGTGCCCAGGTTCTGAAGTACGTGCAGAATACGTTCGTGGTTTCGGTGTTCCAACACTAATCGCTGTACATGAAGACAACGATCCTAAAGGTGAAGGTCTTGCACTAGCTAAAGCTTACGCTGTAGGCACTGGTGGTCATAAAGCAGGCGTTCTAATGTCTTCTTTCATCGCAGAAGTTAAGTCCGACCTTATGGGTGAGCAGACTATCCTTTGCGGTATGCTACAAACAGGTTCCCTACTTTGCTTCGACAAAATGGTTGAAGAAGGTATCGATGCAGGTTACGCATCTAAGCTTATCCAATTCGGTTGGGAAACTATCACTGAAGCGCTTAAATACGGCGGCGTGACTAACATGCTAGACCGTCTTTCAAACCCAGCTAAGATCAAAGCATTCGATCTTTCTGAAGAGTTGAAAGTTATCATGCGTCCGCTTTATAACAAGCATCAGGACGATATCATCGACGGTACTTTCTCACGCGTAATGATGGAAGACTGGGCGAACGATGACAAAAACCTTCTAGGCTGGCGTGCAGAAACTGCTGAGACTCCTTTCGAGAAGACTCCAGCAGGCGATGTTGAGATCTCTGAACAAGAGTTCTTCGACAACGGCATCCTTATGGTTGCAATGGTTAAAGCGGGTGTTGAGCTTGCATTCGAAACAATGACTGCTGCAGGCATCATTGCAGAATCTGCTTACTACGAGTCTCTACACGAAACTCCACTTATCGCGAACACAATTGCACGTAAGAAACTTTACGAAATGAACGCGACTATTTCTGATACTGCTGAGTACGGTTGCTACCTATACAACCACGCTTGCCTACCACTTCTGACTGATTTCATGAAAGAGATCAAAACAGATGTTATCGGTAAAGGCCTTGAGTCAGCAGATACTGGCGTAGACAATGCTCGCTTGATCGAAGTAAATGCAGCACTACGTAGCCACCCAGTAGAAGCGATCGGTTCGGTTCTACGTGGCCACATGGCTGACATGAAGAAAATCGTATAATTAACTGATATTTATACTTTTTCTTAAGAGAAAAGATAAAGCCAGGGCCTTTGGCCTTGGCTTTTTTTTGCCTCTCATATTTTCCTAAATACTTATAACTCCACCCATGGAGCGATAAATATTCACCTGAATATTTCGCTATAAAAAAACGTCATGAATAGCATAAAAATAGAAAACTATACGGCAGAGTTTGGTGAATCATTCATCCTTAAAAACATTAACTGGACACTTGAACCTGAACAGCACTGGGTCATTACAGGTACTAACGGTTCAGGTAAATCTGCCCTTTCAGCTATTCTTGCCGGCGCAGGTGAAAAGATAGAAGGCACGATTACCGGCCTTCCAGGGCATATAGAGATTGTCTCATTTGAGGCACAAGCAGAACTTATCGAGCGAGAGCTAAAGAAAGATGACGCCGATATTATGGATGTTATCTCTGAAGGCACTCCTGTTAGAGAGATCCTAGAAGAAGGCAAGGCTATTTACCCAGAATTTGATAGCAAGCTACTTAATGAACTTGTCGCAATGTTTAAGCTAGAGCATATGCTAGATCGCAGTTTCAGAAAGCTATCAACGGGCGAGACGCGTAAGATCATGCTAATTCGCGCACTGGCGAATAACCCTGACATGATCATTCTAGATGAGCCTTTCGATGGTCTGGATGCAGACTCCATGCAGCTTCTTCACAATCTACTAGCCAGCAAGGTCGATGCTATCTCGATGGTATTGGTGCTCAATCGATTTGATGAGATGCCAGAGTTTATCACCCACGTCGCTTATACAGACAAAGGCGAACTCCATCACACCGTTGATATTAATGATAAGCAAGCCTACGACGATCTTTATCAGCTACTTCATCTGAAAACGACTGACCTCTCAGTACCTCCAACTGATGAATCAGATCGACCACCAGCGATCAACCCTGAAGATCCTTTAGTTCGCCTCACCGATATCAACGTCGCTTATGGTGATTCAAAAGTCATCCAAGGGTTAAACTGGAGCATAAAGCCTGGGCAGCATTGGCAGCTAAGCGGCCCGAACGGTAGTGGCAAAACCTGCTTACTCAATCTCATCACAGGAGATCACCCTCAGTGCTATACCAACAACATCTTTGTATTTGGCATGCAGCGCGGTAATGGTGAAACTATATGGCAGATTAAACAGTATATCGGGTATGTCTCTACCGCTTTGCAATGGGAATATCGAGTCAGCATTAGTTTAAGAAATGTCATCATCTCTGGCTTTCATGACAGTATCGGTATGTACACCAAAAGTACCGACAAGCAAAAGGAAGTGGCCGATCAGTGGCTTGATCTGCTTGGCATGAAAGATCGCGCCAATGAGCCGTATAACCAGCTATCCTTTGGTGATCAACGTCTATTGTTAATCGCACGGGCGATGGTTAAACACCCAACACTGCTCATTTTAGATGAACCTTGTCTCGGCCTTGACGATATAAACCGTCAACTTGTACTAGCGCTTATCGAAAAGATCTGTGCCAGTGGTGATACTACCGTCCTTTATGTAAACCATCACGCTGAAGATCAGATCAGTGGTATCAAAGAATATAAGCAACTAGAAAAACTTTCAGCTGAGTAAGCCATACAAAATACATTGCTAAAGACTGGGCTTTTATCGTCATGGACATTGATAAACATGACCTATCAACTATTAGCCTAGTCTTTTACTCCCCACACTTGTTAAACGCTACCAAACGCCTTAATCGTTGACGAAGTACTTTCTTTTTACTTAACCTGTTCAGACTTCCTGTCTTCAGCGGCTATTATTTATCTAATGCATGACTAAAAGAACACCGCTTAAAAAAGGTAATGCACACGATATGGAGCACCTCTGGCTTTACATAGTCATCGCAACCATCATTGTGATTGTTTTTGACTTCACTAACGGCTTTCATGATGCATCTAATATGATCGCTTCGGTTATTGCTTCACGCGCAATGACCCCAACACAAGCAATCATCATCGTAGGCACATTTACTTTTCTAGGCCCACTTCTCGGTGGGACGGCTGTCGCGAATACCATAGGCAAATTCGTCACCCTTGATGAACTCCCAATAAAACTGTCATTAACCGTGGTTATCTGTGGCCTTCTTGCGGCCACAGTCTGGAATTTTTTCACCTGGTATCGCGGTCTTCCCTCCTCATCCTCACATGCATTAGTCGGAGGACTCGTCGGTGTTGTCATGATATCTGCTGGCCCAGAGCATGTGCTATGGGGATTTGCGCAACTTGCTGAAGGACATTTGACGGGCGTCACAAAAGTACTGCTTGCTCTATTCATATCCCCTTTAGCGGGCTTTTGGATTGGATTCATGCTTCATCGCATATCGCTGTACTTGCTTCGTAGCGCTAGCCCACTGATCAATCGAGAGCTAAGAGGAGCACAATGGATAGCCACCGCAGGCTTGGCCTTTGCTCATGGCGCTAATGATGCACAAAAAAGCATGGGAATTCTAACACTCTGCTTACTATTGAGCGGTGAACTAACAGAATTTGCCGTCCCATTTTGGGTTATCTTAGTCTGTGCAATATCAATTACCTTAGGCACACTACTAGGCGGCTGGAAGATCGTTAGAACCTTGGCCTTTGCAATCTATAAAATTAGACCGCTTCATGCTGTAAATTCACAAGTCACCTCCGCAAGTGTTATTTTTATTGCATCGGTCATTGGCGCTCCTGTATCAACAACACATGTAGTTTCATCGTCCATTACAGGGATTGGCGCCTCTGAACGCCCTAAAGCCGTACGCTGGGCAAAAACACGTGAAATCGCTGTTACCTGGCTACTGACAATACCTGGTGCGGCACTTGTTGCCATACTGTCATACAGCGGCTTATCCCTTACTGGTTTCGCTTAACAGGTTGAAATATGAATCATCCGATAAAAGCTGAGAACATAATTACCAAAATTCTTAATCGGCTTATTCCTAAGCCGACAGACTTTTTTACTTTATTAACAGAGCAATCCTCACTGGTTACGGTCACCATTCGTAACCTCCATCAGTACATGGCGCAGCCTAATCCTGATCTTGCCGAAGTTCTAGCGGCTGATGAACACCAAGCTGATGCCTTGAAAATTCGAAACCTTCATCAGCTCAACCGTGCTTTTTCGACACCGATTGATCGTGAGGATATCTACCGTGCGATCGCATCGCTTGACTGGATAATCACCCACTGCAAGAGCACCATCAACGAGATGTTAGATCTAGATGTAGAGCCAGATGACAACATGCGCATGATCCTTGATGAGTTACTAGCAGGAAGTGAAGCCTTAGAACGCGGCTTCAGCGCCTTAGCGACCTACCCCATAGATAGTGAAAAAGAAGCACAGATCGCGCGCCATGCACACCGAAGAATTGAAAGGCTCTATCGACATAGCCTTGCTGAACTCTTCCAAGGCGAAGTCACTACAGAAATGTTAAGAAAAAGAGAGATATACCATCACCTAATGGATGGATCTCGTCGACTTCACTCAGCCGCAAACGTATTACACGACATTATGGTTAAAATGATCTAACAGGCCTGACAAAAGGTCATGAAATATCACACCACACAGGAGGATTTCTGTCCTATTCTTAATGTCGCAACAAAAACATTTAAGGCACTTAGTAATATCAAATTTCAAACAAGAGTAAACTTTAGCCGTTTTAACAAGAAAATAGAATCGAGCGGAAACCCATATATTACGACACTTAAAGATGATACAAATAAATACCAAGCTTTCATCGAACAGCAATTAAAACAAAACAACAAAACCAATCCGTTCTATTCTTATTAGAAATAAACGTTGGAATAGTCATCCCGACTCTGATAAAAAGTGGTTATACGCATAATAAAAATAATAGGCGGTAAAATGAAACTTCTTATCACGCTCTTCTCATTACTTCTGCTCCCATTAACGAGCTACGCAGAAACATTACCTCCTCCTCAGGGCAAGGTACTCCTGACGATCTCTGGAAATATTGCCAATAGCCAAAAAAATGGTGACGCCAGATTTGACCGAGAACAGCTAGCGAAACTGCCAAGTGACACATTCATCCTACATACTCGATGGACCAATAAGGCTCATACCTATGACGGCCCTCTGCTTAGCGCTATTCTCGATCATGTGGGTTCTAAAGGAACAACAATTAGGCTTACTGCATTAAACGATTACTCAATCGTGATCGAGAAATCTTACATAGATAAATACCAGCCAATACTGGCGATGCTTGATGATGGCAAAGAGATGTCAATTCGAGATAAAGGCCCGCTTTGGTTACTATTGCCACAAGACAAATACCCTGAGCTAAAAACGGAAGAAAACACTGGCAACATGATCTGGCAATTAAGTCATATCGAGATCGAGTAATGCCCCCTTTTACGTTTGATCGCATGCTTAGCCGGTTCAAATCATTTTGGCTAATTCCCATAGTGCTCATCTTTTTCGTTAGTGCGCTAACCAGCTTGAGTCAATTAAAGCGCTCCATCGTGATTTTAGATGAACGCCATGGCACTAGCGTTTGGTCACTCTTCCAACTGAAAACTGAATTACGACGCTTTCACGACTCGCTCACACTCTATGGTCTTGATAATTCCAAGCATGATCAGATAATTGAGCGATTCGACATCCTCTGGAGTCGATTTCCTATTCTGTTAGAGGGTGAAGATGCTCGACAACTCAAAAAAATCCCTCACGCTAACACACTCGTTATTGAGGCTTTTAGCAAAATTAAATCAATTGAGCACACGGTTATCCAGGAATTAAAGACAACCCCCCATTTACACACTCAAATTCAGCTTGAACTTGCCCCGTATTTACGAGCCGTAGACAAATTAACGCTCGATAACTACCACTTTAATAATGATTTTTACAATCGAGGAGACAAAAGAGTTTCTAGTCTACAAAAACAACTTATCTGGCTAATGCTCGGCTTAATTGTGAGTGGTGCTTTACTCTTAATCATGGTGATCAGAGAAAGTAAGATCAATCGATACCAAGCAGAGCATGATAGTTTAACGGGCATGCCTAATCGCTCATATCTACGAAAAATGCTGACCTCACTTTGTAATAAAAACTCACCCTTCGCGCTACATTTGATTGACCTAAACGGCTTCAAAGACATAAACGACACTTTAGGGCACCTTACTGGCGATCAACTATTACAAGCAGTGTCGCAGCGATTGCTCACAAATATTGACGCTCCGTTCGGTTGTATGACATGCAGGATGGGTGGAGACGAGTTCGCCATTCTTCATTATAAATATATTGACGCGGATAGCTTAAATCGGGTGTCCGCACAGATAATTACCTCCCTGGAAGAGGAATTTTCCATTGATGGCCATTCATGCTTTATCGGTGGCAGTGTTGGTAGTGTTATCTACCCTGATCATGGATTGGATGCCAGCCACTTGTTGACTCATGCCGATATCGCCATGTACAAGGCAAAAGAAAACTCGCCCTCTTCGACTCAAAAAACGTTTGATTTTGACATGGTCGCGTCGATCAACCGACGCAATCAACTGCAAAAAGATCTCCGAGAAGCCTTAGATAATAATAAGCTTCAACTGGCCTACCAACCGATTGTCACGCTGACCAATCACAGCGTAAGTTATTTTGAAGCCCTGCTTCGTTGGAATCACCCCCAGTATGGTGACTTATCGCCGCTTGAAGTCATTGAAGTTGCCGAACAATATGGTCTTGCACAACAACTAGGTAGCTGGGTTATCGATCAAGCCTGCCAGCAAATTTATTTGTGGAATCAAAGCGGACTTCCCTTAGTCCCCATTGCCATTAATATATCCCCTGCGATGTACCGGTTAGACCTTGCGGCAATGATCAACAACACATTAGATAAATATGGTTTACCATCAGGGACGCTTTGTATCGAAGTGACTGAAGATACAACCATGCAAAACATCCAAGAAGCAAAGATCGTCTTATCCAAACTCGTTGAAAACCAAGTAAGCATCGCACTAGATGATTTTGGCACCGGCCTTTCATCATTGAGTCACTTACAACAAATGAGCGTGCAAACACTAAAAATAGATCGGAGTTTTATCTTTGATATTACGACTAACCCAACCAGCAATGCCTTGGTAAACAACATTATAGGTATTGGTCACGATCTTGGCATGAAAGTGGTCGCCGAAGGCATAGAATCGCAACAAGCAGCAGAGATACTAAAAGCCTATCGCTGCGATCTAGGGCAAGGTTATTTGTTTAGCAAGCCTTTAGCACCCGAGGACGCTTTTAACTTCTTCAAAAGCAGATCATCACACTTCTAACTTTCTGGTCGTTTCCACGCACAGATCAATTTTGTACAAAACTAAATAGGTTAGCTGCGCTACAATAGAATCATGAAAAATAACACAGAGTACGCGGATTACCGTATTGCCGATGAACTCGGTGGGCTTGAGCTACTTGAAGCCACTTACCATCATCAAAACTTCTCACGGCACAGCCATGAAGGCTATACGGTTGGCGTCATTGATAATGGTGCGCAACGCTTTCTTAGAAACGGCGCGAACCATATTGCCCCACAAGATAGTATTATTTTGGTTAATCACGACGAAGTTCATGATGGCCACTCCGCGACCGAGGGCGGCTGGTCTTATCGAGCCATTTATCCATTGCCCGAACAGCTAGCTTCGATCCAAAAAGATGCTGGGCTTAATCTCAGCGGTTCTGTCTATTTTCCTGAACCTGTAGTGCATGATCCAGAACTAGCCGGGTTACTCCGTTTAGCGCTGTATAATCTTTATCATTCTGAGAATAGGTTATTAAGAGAAACACTGCTCTATAGCGCTCTCATTAAAATGATACAAAGGCACGGCAAAGGTAGCGATGATCTAAAAGAGCCCGCCCAAGCAAAATCCAGAATGATGCTGGTAAAAAGCTATCTCGATGATAACCCCCAAGAAGATGTGTCACTTGAAGAACTAGCAAGACTTGCGGGTGTGAGCCCATTTCACCTTGTTAGACAATTTCAAAAATACTACGGGCTACCACCCCACGCCTATCAAATACAATCGCGTATTCGATTAAGTAAGCGCCTTATACAGCAAGGACATAGCCTTTTAGATACCGCTCTAAAAGCGGGCTTTCATGATCAAAGCCACCTTAGCCGACACTTTAAACGCACACTGGGTGTCACGCCTGGTCACTATGCCCGTCAGTTCAAATAACTAGCCGTTTCACTTCTGCCTTAATCGCTTTGAAACCCCCTTCTATCGACTAAAGGCACAATTCTGTACAAGACGCTAACACTCTAAAACCCTTAAGCTTGTCCGTAACAATCCTTTCAACGCACAACTGATCACACAAGGCGATATGGATAATTCGTTAGTACTTAATACAAACCGTAAGAGATCGCTGATAAAAGGCTGTGTAGCCATGATCCCATTGATTGTTGCGGTTCTTCCATGGGGAATACTCGTTGGCGCATACGGTGTCGAATCGGGTTTATCACCTGTTGAAACACAAGCCCTCTCCCTTGTTGTGTTTGCCGGAACCTCGCAGCTCGTTGCCATTGGCATGCTACAAGCGGGCGCGGGGGTGGCCAGTATTTTACTCACTACGTTACTGATTACAGCAAGACACCTGCTCTATAGCATGGCAATGAGAAATCAGGTCAAAAACCTACCATTACGCTGGCGAACGGCCCTTGGGTTCTTGCTGACGGATGAGCTGTTTGTTAACAGCCCGCAAACGCAAACCTTCGATAAATGGTATGCCTTGGGGGGTGGGCTAAGCTTTTATATCGCTTGGAATATAGCGACTTTGGCTGGGATTATTGCGGGGGCAAGCATCCCCAACCTCACCACAATAGGCTTAGATTTTGCTGTGGTTGCCACTTTTGTTGCCATCTTAATACCGATGATCAAAAGTGCTTCTGTGTTCATATGTGTTGGTGTGGCGATGGCGATCTCTATCTACTGTGAGGTACAAGGAATTCAAGCGGGATTATTGATAGCGATCATCTCAGGCATGATCAGCGGTTATCTGATCTATAGTATGAAAAGAAAGGAGCTATGATGTACTGGATACTATTAATACTGATGGCGATGATTGTATTCGCAAGCCGCTATCTATTTCTCGAGCCTAAGTTGCCGCTGAAACTAAACGATAAAGTTTTGCGCTTACTGAGCTACTCAGCACCTGCTGTACTAGCAGCAGTGATAGGACCACTCGTACTGATCCATGACGGTGAGTTAAACCTAAATCCACTAAACCCCTATCTAGTGGGTGCGATAGCAGCGATCATACTCATGCTATTAACCAGAAGCACATTAATCACCGCTATACTTAGTATGGGTTTATTCCTATATATCAATTAACAATTATGCGATCGAAAGCTTAACACCCAAATCAATACGCATACCCGGTGTTAGCTCGATGACATTATCTAAGACGCTCGCCGTCTCAAGACAAACCATCTGAGTATAAGCATCATCATTAAAGTGACTTAGCCTTTTAGCCTTATTAATCCAAGGATTCCAGACAACAAGATCCGGTGCATTCAACGGCATAACTGAAATAGAACGATTGAACTTACTATCGTTCAATACGGTAGGTGAAGCGACATTGGTATAGACACGGTCGATCTCTCTGTCGATTGTGATTGGGAGGTTTGATTTCCGAATCTGCCACTCATTGAGGGTATCAAAGTAATTACACCCCTCTAAGCCAACCACTTCACATGCCGACACCGAACTGAGATTAAGATAGCTATGGAAAGCCGTGGTAAAATTAAACGCTTCAGCGCCTGTATTCTCGACCGTTAGTTTTACACCCAGTTCAACACCGACCGTAACCGTTAACTGTAATAAAGCGGGGAATGGCCATTGTTCGCTACTTGAAACGGCCAATGATAAAACGACTTCTGTCGTTTCACTGTCTAGTCGTTCAACTGAATCCAGCTCCCAGTCCTGTTCTCTAACCAAACCGTGCGCAGGCAGTTGCGCTAAAACCTTCTCATCTAACTGCTGCGTTAAACTGGTTGGATTTCTCGTAATATCTCCAAACCAAGGCCAACAGATAGGAATGCCGCCACGAAGTGACTTCCCCGCCTTAAAGTCGCAGGCCTCACTAAGCCATAGTAATGGCCTCTCGCCCACCCGCTTATACTCGGCGACTTGAGCACCTTGAAGAAAGATAGTGGCTGAGGCAGCCTCATTCTTAACTGAAATAGCGATCAACTGCTTGTGAAGCTCAATCGTAACACCCTTCAGAGAGCCATATTTCGCATATAACGCTTGTATCTTTTCAGCCAGGTTCATTCATCTACCCATTTATTAATCTTATTCGAACCATTCTACTCCTCTGCCCCCAACAGATTAAGCACTTTCAACGTTGATTATAACAACAAATATAGTTAATATATTAACTATATAAAGGAGAAGTAAATGAGCATTAAACTGTCTGTTGTTGATCAATCCCCTGTACACGGCTCTCACCCAGCTATTGAAGCACCACGTCTAACCATAGAGCTTGCAAAAGCATGTGATGAATTAGGCTATTACCGTTATTGGGTGGCTGAGCACCATGACAGCATGCACTTTGCAAATCCTTGCCCTGAGATTTTAGTCGCCAGTATTGCCAGTGTGACCGAAAATATTCGCGTCGGTAGTGGTGGTGTAATGCTGTCACATTACAGCCCACTAAAAGTGGCTGAAAGTTTTAAGATGATGGCTACGCTACATCCTGATCGAATCGATCTTGGGATTGGCCGTGCGCCCGGTGGTACAGGATTAACCTCCCATGCGCTGGCATATCCACACGAAGCACTAAGCGGTGATCAGTACCCTCATCAAGCGCAAGACCTAAAAGGCTTTATCGATGGATCGATGCCCAAAAGCAATCCATTCCACAGCATCAATGTCCTGCCAGATAACACCCCGCAACCTGAGCTTTGGATGCTCGGTTCAAGCGGCGGAAGTGCTGGATTAGCAGGTCACTTGGGCTATAACATCGCCCTAGCCCGCTTTATTGATCCAGACAACTGCGCGCCTTCTATTTTCACTGAATATTTAGAGGAGTATAAACGCGCAGGTCATGAAGAAACGCCTAACAAGATGCTTGCTATCGCTTGTATTTGTGCAGGCACTGAAGAGGAAGCAAAACTTCGCGCCGGCACCGCCGTATACCGCAAGTTTGCAGCGCAAATGGGTTTGCGTGAAGCCTTCTTAACGCCTTCCGAAGTACAAGATCGCTACAATGAGTTCCCAGAATCTTATAAGGCAGAATACGATCATATTTTGAAAGGCTATACCGTAGGAACGCCAGATCAATGCTGGAATGAAATTGAGCAACTTGCTAAAGATTACCAATGTGATGAGATCGGCACTGTCGCGGTCACACATAGCTTCGAAGATCGCCTAGATAGTTATCAATTACTGGCAAAAGGTCTTTAATTAAAGCGCTACACACACTATGCTGGGCCACTATCAGAGATCTGAAGTGGCCCTATGCAACTCAACCCCTTTTTACGCCCCATCGCAAAACTACTTCGCAGTCATGCTAAACCTCTAAGCGAATACGAGCTTCTAAAGCAGTTAGCATTTTCCGATAGTGATTTAAAACTTCCTTCAGAACACTCTGAAGATCTTGCGCTCTTCCGCAAACACTTCTTAGTAATGAATGCTCTATACCAACTTCAACCTATCTTTAAAGATGAAGGCTTTCATTTAGTGATATCGGCATTAAAAATTGAGCTGATAAATTATAACCAATCCTCAAATGAACAGAGCGATCGGCAAGAGATCATTCATCAGCCTGGCGATGAAAAGATAAGGGACTACTACCTTGATTGGGATGAATTTACTCAGAGCGATCAAGAAAGCGTCGAAACATTACTAAATAGTTTTTGGCAGTGCTACTTTGCAACGGACGAAGAACTCAGCGCCCTCGATACTTTGGGGTTAGAAGAAGGTACGGATTGGCCTACCATTCGAAGCCGATATCGACAATTAGCATCACAGCACCATCCTGACAAAGGTGGTGAATCAACAAGATTTATCGAAATTCGTGAAGCTTATGAACTGCTAGCCTGTATAAGACGACCTGCCTAATACAATTCATCGCCTTATGTCACAGTTAAGCTTAACTTAATCCAACTATTTGATTTGCTTAATCAAAGGTTTATGTAGACCAATAGTCTCATTATCGATAAGAAAACAGCTTTAAAGCCCTCTGTACAGTTAGCCTTAAGCTTCGCCCTCTAGAATACGCCCGGTCGACACTTGTAAACCCTATTCAGGAGGAACCATGGTTATCACAAGTAAAGGTGTAGCAAAACTTAGTATCATCTCTAGTGCCATTCTATTAGCAGCATGTAGTGCCACTAACCCCCAAACCCAATCATCCCCGTATTCTGTTGCCGAGTTAGAGCAGAAGAACAAGCAGCTGGTAGAGCGAGAGAAAGCCGTCGCTAAACGTGAGGCGCAAGCACAGCAAAGCACCATGAGTGAAGAGCTTTTGCCACCTAATGCGAAGCCAGGTGAGTGTTATGCACGCGTTTGGGTAGAGCCTACCTATCAAAATTACACGGAAAAGCTGCTCGTTAAAGAAGCAAGCGAACGTGTAGAAATCATCCCTGCACAGTACGAAACAGTGCGTGAGCAAGTACTTGTTCAACCCGCAAGCTACAAGATGACCTCGTTACCCGCTCAATATGAAACGGTAACTGAGCAAAAGCTTATAAAAGAAGCCGGCACGCAGTGGTTAGTTGACCTTAAAAGAGGAAGCGCTCCCGCTAGCCAGCAACTTTTAGATGCAGCAAGCGCTCATGGTATTGATCTTGCGGCGGCACAGCCAGGTATGTGTTTCCACGAGCATTTCCTACCCGCTAAATACGAGCAAGTTAACGAATCTGTTTTGGTTCAAGAAGCTTACGATATCGTAAAAACCCAACCAGCTGAGTTCCGCTGGGTAGAGAAGAAGATACTTGTTAAAGAAGCAAGCAGTCGTATTGAAGAGATTCCTGCCCAGTACTCTACTGTGACAGAGCAAGTGATCGATGTGCCAGCGCACACCATCTGGAAGAAAGGCACAGGCCCTATCCAGAAGATCGATGCTGCTACAGGTGAAATCATGTGTTTGGTGGAAGTACCAGATACATTTAAAACGGTTTCTAAGCGTGTTCTTTCCTCTCCAGCAAGCACCCGTACAATCGAGATCCCAGCGGTTTATGAAACGGTTCGGGTAAAAGAGTTGGTGTCTGATGCGACGGAAATTCGTGAAACAGTACCTGCTAAGTACAAAGATGTCGCGGTAACTAAACAAGTGTCTGATGTTGCATTTACATGGCACGAAGTTCATAACCACGAACATCCTGCAAGCACACGTACAGGAAATAAAATCTGTTTAACTGAGCAACCAGCACAGTATAAAACGATCAAACGTACGATTGTTGCAAAAGCAGCTGATACTCAGAAAGTTGAAATACCGGCGAAATATGAAACCGTTACTGTAACGAAACTAGCGGCTGCAGCTTCTGAGACACGTACCGTTATTCCTGCTGAATACGAAACCGTATCCCTAAGCAAAATTGATAAAGACGGTTACATGGAGTGGCGCTCTATTCTTTGCGAAACGAATATGACCCGCGCGACTATCATGGATATTCAACGCGCGTTAGAAAGTAAAGGATATAACCCAGGACGTATTGATGGTGTCGTTGGTCGCGAAACGATGAGTGCTGTAAATGACTTTCAGCGCGATAATCAGCTACCAACTGATAAATACATCAACATTGAAACGGTTAAAGCCTTAAACGTACAAATCTAATACGTTAATCGCTTCACCAAAGCCCAAGCAAGGGATTAGCTGTCACCTTGTTTGGGCTTTTTTTATGAGAACTATTGGAAGAAGTTACTGCACTAGCGCTTAAACGCGCGCTTTTTAGCTCTACGTTTCTGAGCAGAACGACTGTTTTTAGCCGTTGTTTCGACAATACGTGTTAGATCGGGTTCGTAGCCACTAAGCCATTGCTGCGGTAATCGAGAATCAAGTAACGCCTCTATCTCTTCGAGAAGATAGTTCTCCTCCTCTATGAGCAAAGTAACCGCCTTACCTTTATGCCCCGCTCGACCAGTCCTACCAATGCGATGTACATAGTCCGCAGCTTTAAAAGGGACCTCAAAGTTAATAACGGCATCTAACTGTTGAATATCAATGCCACGTGCCGCCACATCCGTTGCAACAAGAACCGTCACTAATCCCATTTTAAAATCACTTAAGGCTTTCTCTCGACTTGTTTGCGAGCGATCAGCATGTATCGCTTCTGCATGTATACCAGAAACATTGAGTGATGCCGCGATCTTATCTGCGCCCTGCTTCGTACGGCTGAAAATTAGTACCTGCTGCCAGCCCTCTTTCTCAATAAGGTGAGTCACCATAGCAAGCTTACGATCAGGGTCACAATTATAGATAACCTGCTCAACATCCAGTGATGTACTGTTGCGCTGGTCAACTTCGATGAGTTCTGGTTTATCTAAAAGGTTCTTACTAAATTTGTAGATATTATCGCTAAGGGTTGCTGAGAAAAGCAGAGTTTGCCTCGGCTTTTTATCTCGCTTTGGTAACTTACTAAGGACCGCACGAATCTCATCTTTAAAGCCCATATCGAGCATTCGATCCGCTTCATCAAAGACCAATGTATCAATATTAGATAAGTTAACTGCACGCTTTTTATTAAGATCTAATAAGCGCCCTGGGGTAGCAACCAGCAGATCGATACCCTTATTAATCTGGTCTATTTGCGGCTTAATCCCCACACCACCATACACCACGGCAGACCGAAATACTGACCCTTTAGCGTAACGCTTAAAGCTGTCATTAACTTGCTGCGCTAGTTCACGTGTCGGCGCTAACACCAAGATTTTTAAGGTTTTGTTTAATTCTTTTTCCTGTTGTATTGCTAGCTGTTCAGTACCTGAATTTTCAGTAGAGCCCATTAACCGTTGCAACAAAGGCAGCGCAAATGCCGCGGTTTTACCGGTCCCTGTTCGTGCACCAGCAAGGATATCTTTTCCAGCCAAAATCGCAGGAATAGCCGCCACCTGAATCGGTGTAGCTTCATCGTAACCCGCGAATTCAATCGCATCTTGAATGGGTTGAACAAAACCGAATTCAGAGAACTTCATGACATCAACTCCCAAGGATTCTCAACGGTAACGCTAGTGCTTCACTGCCACTATTACCCAGTACCCAGATAATTGCACATAAGCCTCCTACCGTGGCGAAATACCATAAAGCAGAAACAATCTGGCCATAACGCTGAAGCGGCAGAAGATCACTTTGGTGGCGCCGTTTCCATTCAAAAATAATCTCGATACTGCCCACCGCTAACAAAAATCCCAATAGGGTTAAGTTAAAGTAATAGCTAATCGCAACACCTGCTACCGCACCTAAAACACAACTAATTAACCCCAGTACAGAGTTAACCGAAAACGCGATGCTTTTAAGTACATGACCACCATCGAGGGGCAAAACAGGAAGAAGATTGAATAGATTCAGTAAGGCATTGAAGGCTGCTAACCCGGCAAACAACTCAACATCCGTTATCCAGTAGATAACTAAACAGGCACATGAGAGAAGAAAACCAAAAAACGGCCCCATAATGGAGATATAAACATCCTGCCAACGAGTGTTAATACGATCATCGGATAAGGCTAAGCCACCGACAAAGGGGATAAGATAGATCCCTTTTGTTTTTAAACCAAAACGTTGCATCGCTCTAATATGGCCGTACTCATGAAAAACGAGACAAAGAATCAGCGCAATCGCGAACTCAATCGAAAATAACCAGGTATAGGCCGCTAAACTACCCGCAGCAAACAGCACTTTTATTACTTTCGCGCTTTTAAAGAGCTTAAGTCCAAGTGAACCCAGACCGATCAAGCTAATTTTGTTCGGCTGTTTTGGTCGATTTTCAACCACCTGCTGCTCTATCTCTTTCTCACCTATCTCACCCTGACCAATCTCTTGTTCAGCCACCCCATCGTTGACCTTTAGCCTGTAGCGGAGCTGAAAGGGCTGCCAGTTCAGCTCTAACTGCAACTCACATTGGATCTCCTGCTCACCCGCCTGCAACGTAAACTGATGCAGAGGTGTCGCAGATGGATCTGCATTTGCATCGTGTTGAGACACTAATTGATTATCCCAGTACAATGCTTGCCAACCGGCCATAGAGCCTTCTAGACGAAGTTCCCGGCCTAAACAATCGATTCGTAGTAACTGCAAAAAATATACTCGCTGAAACCTAATAAATTAGCGCGCATTATGTAGCATGTTGCAGATCCAAGAAAGTACCAACACCAGCTAAATGGATTCAACAACGCATAAGCACCATTACAACGTAAACGTTGTCTAGTAGAGCAAAAACAATGAAAACCAATAAAGAGAAGATGCTATCTGGTGAAATCTACAACGCCCTTGATTCAGAACTTGCCAATGAGCGAAAACGCGCGAAGGCACTCTGTTTTGAGTACAATCAGCTACACCCAGATCAAAAAGGAAAGCGCCAGCAAAAGCTAAGTTCATTATTAGCTAAGGCGGTAAAACCTACCATAGAGCCTATGTTTCAATGCGATTACGGGTATAACATCCAGGTTGGAGCTAATTTCTACGCTAACCACAACTGTACTATTTTGGATGGCGCACCAGTCACGATTGGCGATAATGTAATGTTAGGTCCAGGTGTGACGATTAGCACAACCACACACCCGCTTTCGGCTGCTGCACGCAACCAGGGTCAAACAGAAGCGAAACCAGTGACCATCGGTGACAATGTTTGGATCGGTATGGGCGCTCAAATACTACCGGGCGTTAATATTGGCGATAACGCAGTGATTGCGGCTGGGGCCGTGGTGACGGCAGACATTGCCATCAATTCGTTAGCCGTAGGCGTCCCCGCTACTGTCATCAGGAGAATAGAATCAACAGAGTTAACCTAAGATTGATACGCGCAATGTGATCAGGCAACTGGCATAATGCCAGTCATCAACAAAACAGAAGGTGTAAAAATGAAAGCAAAACAACGGCGTAAAGCCAGTATTGATAATTCAACAACGGGTAATAACCCAGACACTATAAGTCAGCAATCCAAGATAGAAACAGGCAGAGGCATTATTCGAGACAATCACTTAGCAGCATTAGTCACGTCGAAAGTATTTAAATCCCAAGTAGTGAAAGCTAAGAAAGGAAAAGGCACCTACCAACGCAAGGAGAAACATAAAGGACGAGAGTCCTATTTAATGGCTGCTTAAATCTAAGTACTCATTGAAATAGGACTTTTATTCATCCCAGTCTCTTAATTTTCCTACGAACTTACGTCAAACCTTTCCCTTTTAGTATCAGTAGGTTAAAGAGATAAAAACCGCCAACCATAGACTCTCTAGATTTATTTTCATAAAACTTTGGTCTAAACCCTACACAAATGAAATTATGGCCTATACTGAAGTTCTCTAGCGAAATGAGATCGAAAGCTTATTCACGTTTGGGCTTTCATACGTTTGAGGCTTTGTATTACGTTGAAGGGGTAATTTGCGTCGAGACCTTCTTTAGTTAAAGCCTCTATTTTTTCTTTATGACTGTTTCTTGTGGCTTGGCTGCTAAGGCTTATTACCGTTCAAGACTTTTTGTTCCGTTGAAGGCTTTTTGTTCCGTTGAAGACTCTATTTGTGCCGGTAAGCAAGATTTGTGTAGCGATAGCGCCATGTTCAAGGTTGCTTGAGGTTTAACTCCTCCTACCGGCACCACTTTTTTCCTCTCAGCCCTATCCCATTAATCCACTGTTAGATATTCATTAAACCGTCTGTGGGTGACGATAGATATGCCATAACGCGCCTCGAAAAGTGACCTCTTTTTCAAAGTGAGCCCCCACCGCTTTGGCTAACTGAATTGATGCCTTATTTTCAGAGTGAATAAAACTGATCAAAGAGAGACCTTTTAGATGTTCTTGAGCCATCTGCTGCACTCCACGCGCCGCTTCACTCGCAAAGCCTTGCCCCCAATACTCAGGTGCCAATGCCCATTTAATCTCTGGTTCAGGCCAATCATTCGGATACCACAGCCCCGCAGTGCCGATCACCTCTTGGCTTTCTTTATCTTCTATAGCGTAAGGGCCATAACCACGCACCTGCCAATGACCAATCATGCTACACATCGCACGCCAGGTTTCCCCTTCAGTCATCGCCTTCCCCATCGTGAAGGTTGTCGCCAGTTCGCTGGAATAATACTTATGCAAACCAACCCAATCACTCTCTTTGAACTGCCGTAAGCATAGTCGCTCTGTATTAATCTCTTCTGGAACTTTAAACATGATAATAAAACCTAAAAAACGAGTGATGAATTACGAATGAAAGTTATATCACAAGACAGCAAGACGCCGACTTACCTTTAGCGCCTTTTTTATTGCCCAGAGAGAAAATTACTGATTTCGGAGATTTTCAGAGCTAATAAAGCTCAACTCGACCAAGGTGTTCTATCAACACAGATGCCAAAATCCTCAGCCAACTGAACCCCAGCGATAATATAAATACCACAAGCAAAAAGCACAGGAAACCATCTGCGCCCTTTTACATTCAATGGTCGTTTATCTCTCATGAGTACAATGACACAGATGGCAGCAGCCGCTAAGGCAATCAGCAGACTGCCAATGAAAGCCTTTTCATAAGGACCAGAACATACAGCTAAAGATATTCTCATGTAATCTTTAAACTTCCCTTTCTAAATGGCCTCTATAGTAAGCCGCACTTTCATTGCATTAGCTAAACTAACATTCTTGAAATCATACCGTGGTTATTAATGGCTTAAATGCTACAAACCATAATAATTAATGATGCTCGATGATTCACGAAAGGTTTTTACTTGTGTGTTTTACATGAGCGCGGAGCTTTTTGATAGCCCAGTCATAATGACTTGGCATAGCCGAAACACAGTAGCTACCTAGTGTTGTTGTACCTGTCCAACTAAAATACCGCTTAGTGAAAAGCGCTTCATTGCTAAAACTCCTTACCGCTTCAAGTGCTGCCCGATGGCTTTCATTCAACCACGTCTTGGCATCACTTAGCTCGGTTTCCTGATGTTTCTTCCATAATTCGATATTCATCTCCCCATAAGTTTTCCAATTATAGGGTGACGGTAAGAAGCTAGTGTCCTGACCCGACATATTTGAATTAATCCAATTCAACAGCAGTTGATGCCACTCGTAGAGGTGTGTCAAAACATCCCTGATATTACGATCGCGGCGCCAATGTAACTCTTTTTTACCCGGATCATTAGAAAAATCGAATTCTGTACTTAAAGCCTCTTCGGACATAGCATCAATATATCGGCATAGTTTGTCAAAGCTCTCTTCAGCCTGAGTGATAAGCTCTTCCTTTGTCTTTGGTCTGGCCATGATTGAATCCTTTCGTTATTTACGATAAGCCTAAAGACGCTTATAAAGAACGCAGACCGTTTAGCAGAACGGCACCTAAAATACGCCTAGTTGTTTAACTATATTTTGTTTTTTGAGCCACATTTTTTACATATTATTCCATCACTAGTTGGAAAGAGAGGAAACTCAATGCCTATAAAAACCAAGAACGCCATACGTTTACCAAATTGATAGTATTCCGTTTCACGACTTCCACACTTTGGACAGATATTACCATCCCACCCTTGCTGCTCAACCAGCGTTGCCTCCAGTTCAACATTTAATATTTCTTGAGCAATGACTTCGAAGTCTTTAGGCACTTGTAAACGAACACCGCCTAGCGCGTTAGAGTATAACCACTGCATGCTTATTGTATGCTCATCAACAACATAGGCTGGAATTCCTTCTGAAGCTAGCCTAGATTTTGCGATATGAGCCTCATAAGGAAATGAAAATCTTGCGATCGTTATCAGCATCAGTTCTCACACAATGGATTACCCAATAAGTAACACCACTTTCAGTTAAATATAACTATAAAAAGTGTCTATTAATCGTGGTGCACTCGGACACGTAGCGTTTAAAGCAGCCGCGCAGTATTCGTCGGATGGCTTTTCTTGTTATAAGCTGACTGAGCATGCACTGACGAATCGTGAGCCTAGTAGTGTATGATTTACGTAACGATATATTTCTCCACCACCAAAGGTCATTGGTAAAGCGACCAGACGTAAACGTGCCAAATTTGCTATTGCCAGTTTGATCTCATCAGTTGGTTCATTCAGCTTAAAATTCTGGTTATTCAGCTCCCTCTCACTCACAAGCATCACAGTTTCAGGAAGGTTTTCAGTTCCTACGGCATTTAATTCAGGGTCTGATGTGTCGACAGAATATATGGCAGCGAGAGACCTTGCCTCTATCGAAGTAAGTTGTTCCAAAATCGAAATGTGAGATCGCTGTAAATTTATTGCATTTTGATCATTTGAAGCATTAATCAGCAAATTTACCC
The DNA here is from genome assembly GCA_027943745.1 of Neptuniibacter victor. GTDB lineage: Bacteria > Pseudomonadota > Gammaproteobacteria > Pseudomonadales > Balneatricaceae > Neptuniibacter > Neptuniibacter victor. The sequence continues at coordinate 2,113,657 of AP025763.1, forward strand.
ACAAGTTCTGTAGGTAATCATCATCTTCGAGGGATGCTGCTTCTAAAAGAGGCAATGTATATTTTAGCGATACAGGCTGTATATGTGATTGTATGCCTAGTTTATTTGCTTGCTCATTATAACGAGAGATAAACCTTAACTGGTTTGAAGCCCTATAGTATTTGAGTTTATCTTCAAAAATACCCAAGCCTTGCTCTAAAGTACCGCCTATATGGTTGGCAATAAAACCACCAACCTTTTCTGCTACATCAAGCCCTTTACTGGTCGTTTTAGCAACCTCTTGTGTTGCTTTTGCCGATTCAATAATACTTTCTGAATCCATCAAATCTTCCTTGTGGCTTATAACGCCTTACTAATGAGCACATAAATGCTTGGCTAAAATTAGCGACGAAGGAGCACAAGCCAAACGTTTTGCGTCCTTTTAGTAACTTGTTAGGTGTATGGTATTGCTAAACTACCAAGCTTTTCTTTTGCTTTAAATATGTCTTTGCCTACAACAAATACACGGTACCTTGGATCATTGGCTGCGTTAAAAGCTGGAATATCATTGCGAATTGAACGTAAGCCAATTTTATCTAGCTTACTTTCTAGTTCTAGTGCCTCTGCTTCATCTTTAAAAAAACCGACTAAATGCCAATGTTCCTGTTTTAGAATGTAATCATAGAAGAACTCACAAGCCTCAGTTTCAGAATCGGATGTATAGATAGGTTTAGTATCTATTCCTCTTTCGGAATAAAAAACAGCCCATTTCCCCCAAAGGTTATCTATGCAGTAAGCATCATTTTGGCGAGATAAAACGGCAAAACTTTCTGGCGTACAACCTTCAGCTAATAATTTTTCAGTCAACTCTGATGCGAACACTTAATACACCTAACGCCGCAATAAAGGGCCGAAATGTAGCGGCGAAACCGCGGAATGTAGGTCCAGCCACGAAGTGGCGACTTTGATTGCCTTGTTATTCACTTTCTAGCCGCCTATTCAGATCTTGCCAAATTGCATTGTAATTAGCGTCGCGTAAACAAACAGCATCAGCCTCCTCAATCGGATATGTTCTAAATGGCCTGAAGTCACTAAGATAATCAGGAAGTGACTCCTCCACAACGACAGGAGAGTTACAGTTATCAAATTGGTCGCCTGTAATATCGACGTAAAAGCTTTCATCTATGTACAACCACACATGATTCTTAGGCTGATCTTCATGTGATAATTGACGACTACCATTACAGAATATAATTTTTTGAAAACCTATCTTCTTCAATAGTGTACCTAACCAATAGCTAGTTAGTTCGCATGATCCGCCTGGGAAAGTCATGAGTTCAGGCGGGACATAGTCTGCATCATTAATGGCCTCGATCAGATGATGCCTAACATAATTGCATGCGGCTTCAATACGCCCTTTTGTCATAAATATACTTTGATTTGGTTGTGTGCATAACAGCTAAATATATGACAAATTGTCGCGATTAAACACGACAATGTGTCATATATCTCAGGGAGAGGATATCAAAAGAATGATGTGACATATTGATTTTCATCAGCTTTCGTTGCTCGGGGTTTTCTCCTCCATGGAGAAAATTACACATTTGTCCTTCTATCCTTGCACAAAGGCTTAACGGATGAACCCTGTTTAAAACCAGGACAAAGAGGGACCCACAAGACTGGTTACCCTGCCCTAGCGAACCTGTCCTCAAGCCGACTTGTCCCCAGCCCACTCATCTTTTTCACTTTAATCTGTACTGGGATACGCTCTTTCATCGCTTCGATATGACTGATGACACCAATCATCTTTCCTGAGGCATTAAGGCTATCTAAGGCATCGAGTGCTGTATCTAAGGTTTCACTGTCTAACGTGCCGAAGCCTTCATCGAGAAACAGTGAATCGATACTGGTTTTCTGACTGACAAGATCGGAAAGTGCCAATGCCAATGCCAAACTGACCAGGAAGCTTTCGCCCCCGGATAAGGTCTTAGTATCGCGCACGGTATCAGCTTGCCACGTATCGAGCACTTGGAGCTCTAGGGCTCCCGATTCTTTACGTTGTAATAGATAACGGCCATGTAATCGCTCTAACTGCGCATTTGCTAAGTGCACTAGATGATCTAAGGTAAGACCTTGAGCAAAGCGCCTAAACTTATCGCCCTTTTGCGAGCCAATAAGGGAGTTAAGATAAGCGAGATCATCTGCATGTTGCTTCGATCGTTCAACCTCTTCAAACAGCTGCTGTTGTGAAGTTCTGCGTTTTTTATCGTCTTGTAATAACCCGCTGTTTTCGCCCTGCTGTTGCAGTAACGCCTTAATCTGCTCACCACGCTCATCTAGTTGCTGTGAAATAAGCGCACAGGTCGAGATATCATACCCTTGTGCTGTTGCGGTCTGTGCCAAATGTTCAACTTGCTGTTGGCTTTGACCGAGCAGTGCCACATTGTGCTGCTCCGCTTTCACCAACGCATCTGACAGCGTTTTTAATCTCTGCCTCTCATCTGAGGGTAATAGTGCGGCTAACAGCTGAGACTCATCTTCAAATGGGCTGGCAGCAAGGGCTTTCTCCCATGCGCCTTCCACTTGTTGGTTTTCACTGATCTGATGCTGACGCTGCTGCTCCTGCTCTTGCAGACTAGCTTTCAGCGCCGTTAGCTGACGTTGCTGCTGCTGTTCTGCTGCCAAGCACTGTTGGTGCGTCTGCTCCGCCGTTTGCACACTGGCTTGTAACGCAGATCTCTCTTCTTTGACTGATTTGTCTGCAAAGAGTGCTTTGCGTTGACTCTGCTTTTCTGACAACTCACTGCTAAGCGCTACGACGATCTGTTGTTTCTCATCGATCTGAACTGTGTTCTCTGTTAATCGCTGGTCACACTGTTTTAGCTCTAGCCTCAGCCCTTCTAAAGATCGTGATAATTGATCGTGCTGCTGCCTAAACTGCTCTACCTGTTCGATTTGCTGCGCTAGCGTTTGCAGCCATGCCTGCCAATCAGCCTCTGGAAGCGCCAAACTTAAGCCTGAAAGCTCGACGGTTAGTTCAGCTTTGATCTGTTGTATCTGTTCAGACAATTCGGCAAAGCGTGCAGACTCTTTCTCTCTTAAGCTGAGACGGTTAGCGATCTCGGTTTGTGTAATTTGAAGCTTACTACTGACCGCCTGCTCAGCCTGAACAGACTGATGCAGCGCTTGTTGATGTGCTTGGTACTGCTGATTTAACTGTCGTAGAGCATCTATATCACGTTTCTGTTGCTCTACTAGCTGACTATTCTCACGAACAAAGGTAGCTAAGGTGTCAGCATCTTGCGGATAAAAATCTATTACTAACAGTGTTTGAAGCGCTGACCACTGTGCCTTTAAGCTTTCAAACTGCTGCGAAGACTGCTCTAAGCGACGTTGTAGATCCGGCTGTTGGGATTCAATAATCTGCTTTAAACGCTCTTTTAATTGCGTTCCTTGCGTTTTGAGTTGATCAAGCGTTTGAGCTTCAAGCTGAAGGCGATTTTCAGTGTCGCTTAAATTAAGCGGCTGGTAATCAGATACCAACGGATGTTCAACTGATCCACACAATGGGCAGGGCTGATCGGCTTGTAACTTTGCGCGCTCTGCCTCTAAGCTTTGGATACGTAGATCTTGATCTAGCAGACGCTTTAGATCTTCCACCTTTTGGTTTTGCTGCTTGTACTGCTCCCGTAACAGCCCTAATTGCTGTTCAATCTCTTTAACCGCATCAACCGATACCTGATATTCAGCGGTAAGGCTTTTGTGCTCGCCTTCGCTCTTTATATATTGCTCAGCGATTAGGCTTAATTCAGCCGTCTTGGACTGTAAACCCAGTTGCTGATTGTAATCTGCTTCTAGTTCTCCCAGATCACGGCCCGCTAGGCGGGTATTTAAAGCGCTCTCAACTTCACCACTTGCGCGTACACAGTCCGCATGCCGAGCGGAACTCTCAGACAACTGCTGTTTTAACTTCTCAACCTCAACACTGTGCTGCTGCTCTTCAAGCTGTAACTGATTGATATGTTCAGATAGGGCCGCAACACTTTTTTGCTGTTCTTCTACTTGCTCAAGCTGCGAACGCCATAAAGAGATCCGTGTAGACGCACTACTCAGATGACTCAAGGCTTCGATTTTCTGAATTAACGCGCGACCTTCTAACGCCCTACTGTCGATAGTCTGGCTTAGCTCGGTCTGCTGTTGCTTAAGCTCAACGCCTAACTGCTGGGTTTTAGACACTTCAGCTTCGGCACTACGCTGCTGCTGTAATAACCGCTCACATTCGGCATCAAGCGGCACTACTTTTTCGTTAATCAGCAGCTCTTGCTCAGACTGAATTCGCTTAGCTTCGCTTAATGTATCTTGCGCCTGATTAAGTGTTTGAGCACTCTGTTGGTGCTGATCTGTAGCGAGCGTTATTTTTTCTTGTGTCTCTTGCTGCGTACGTTCGAGCAGTTGCAAACGTTGCTGACCGCTTTTATACAGATCAAAAGGCGCTCGAAGTTGTTCCGCAGGTTCGCCTGCAGCAAGCTTGGCTAGATCCTCTGCTGAAGTGTCCCTGCGTTGCTTGATCTCATTCTGTTCGGCTTTCGCTAATGCGAATTCCTGTTCAGCTTTCTGAAATTGCAGCCACCAGCTCTGTTGTGACTGTAAGGCCTTTTGCTCGGTTTCTAGCTTGCTAAGCTTTTCTGACATAGTTTCTAGTGCTAATTGAAGCTCAAGCACGCGCTCTTCTGATAACAGCTCCACCCCCTTTGCTTGGGCTTCTAGCTGTTTTAGGTGATTATCGGCTTGCTTGAAATGCTCGTATACTTTTTCTGAGATTAGCCCGTAGATCTCGGTACCTGTTAGCTCTTCAAGCAGCTCAGCCCTTTCATTGGCATCAGCATTTAGAAAGGCCGCGAACTGCCCCTGAGAAAGCATCATCGATTTGGTAAAACGATCGAAATCTAAACCACTAATCGATTCGACTAACTGGTTTTTATGTTTCACTTGCGATGCGAGAATTTTGCCTTCACCCTCTACATTCGCAAGCTCCAGATCCATCACCTCGGCTAGTTCGACCTTTGCCTCTTGCAGATTACCATCGACTTGATTCCTTGAACGACGCTGACTCCAAAAAGCCCGGTAACGTTTGTTCTTAACTTCAAACTCAACTTCGGCCATGGAATCGGCTGTACCGCGTGTCATCAACTCGTTGGTAGATTTGGAGATATTCACCAATCGCGGCGTACGGTGATATAGCGCAAGACAGATAGAATCAAGAATGGTTGTTTTACCAGCCCCAGTTGGCCCAGTAATCGCAAACAGGCCGTTATCGACAAACGGTGACTGGGTGAAATCGATCTTCCACTCGCCCTTTAGCGAGTTAATGTTCTTAAAACGTAGCGAGAGTATCTTCATTAGCCTTGCTCTCCACTCGTATCATCGCTTAGCATCGCAGCGAATAGATCGTCTTGATCAATAACGACCTCTGGTGCTTTTGAATGTTTTTTTAATTTATCGGCAGTGCGTTCTGATTTAGCGGATGTGGGCAGGTCTTTAGCCTCCTTCGGATCGCTTAAGCTTTCACCCTCGAACAACGCTAAAGGCTCGCTTGTATTCGTTTGCTTGTCCTCTTGGGATTTAATACTCTCCTGTGATTGCATAACTGAATCACCCTGCTGATCACTGCACTCAACCTTGCTAATCATATCTTCTGCTGTAACAGTGTTTTCCGCAGCTTCTAGCTCTGTCATTTCTTCGTCATTTTCTAACGTTTCAATCAACTCTGCGTTGTCATCTTGCTCGTTTACGACGTCACCAGTTAGAAAGGTTGAGCTAGGTCGACTGGGAGCCATTCCATGCTCTTCCTCTACCTCACCGACAATCTGACAAAAATTCTCTTTAAGTCGGCCTAAACGTTCCTGCTCTTGTGATGTCTCGAACTGCTCAGCGTTCACCCGCCTCTCAAAAACCTCATAAGCGTTTAACTCAGACAAGGTTTCTTTCTCTTGCCTTGCCAGCTCTCTACTTCGCTGCTTCCTCGCACGGCGTAATAGCAGTACTTCGACATTTAGCCCTTCGGTGAGATGCTCAACGCGCTGGGTTAAATCATTGAGATAATCCTGCGTCTCGACTTCAATAGAGAGCCACACAGGAAGCTCATTGGTCTCAGTGTTAAGCGCCTGTAGCTGCTGCTCTATGGATTGCAGATCTCCTTTAATGACCTGCATCGGTTGGAACAGTGGTACATACAAAGGCTCAACGCTAACTAAAGCAGACTCATCAAATTCAGCGATTAATACCTGCTTGTCACTGCCTATTTCATCAAAGCTTAAGGGGATTGGTGAACCGCAATATCGTATATGTTCAGATTTTGCGACCATTTGCGGACGGTGAATATGCCCTAAAGCGATATAGTCCGCAGGTGGAAATGCGCTGGCGGGAAATGCTTCTAAATTACCCACATAGATATCTCGTACCGAATCTGAGCTTTTAACCCCCATCGCCGTTAAATGCCCGGTGGCGATAATAGGGATTGTCAGGCCTAACTCAGTGCGCTTCTGCTCTGCTAACGTGTAGATCTGCTGATAATGCCCCGCAATGGCTTCACCCAATGCTTGCGCCTTATCTTTAGCGGATTGATCTGATTGGCTTTGTAAAAGGTCACGGGGTCGTAAGTAAGGGATAGCACAGAGAATCGCTGAGGGTTCGCCTTGGCGATTACATAAGGTAATCACTTGATGATCCGGTTCCGATGCAACAGTTGAAACCACCTCTGCGTTAAGGTGTTTTAATAGACCTTTTGATTCATTAAGCGTAGAAACAGAATCATGGTTACCGCCTAAGATGATCAGTTGGCAGCCCAATTTATTAATATCAACGACTAGCTGATTATAGAGCTCGCGGGCATAGCTAGGGGGTGAACCCGTGTCGTATACATCACCTGCAATAATGACTACATCTATTTGTTTTTCTTCGACTTTTCCTAATAGCCAACGCACTAACTTCTGGTGTTCTGCCAGACGACTTTTGCCGATAAAGTGCTGCCCTAAATGCCAATCAGAGGTGTGTAAAACGCGGATCATATACTTTTAAACAACCTACAAGTAACCATAAATAACAGACTAGGTTTAAGCCTAGCAACCCTGCCTAAAATGAAAATTTGATGTGTACTCTACTAACGCTATAGCACTCAATACCCGTTACACCCTCTATCATTATCTATTCGATGCTGGCTACTGTAACGCTGTCATTAAGGCAACCTTGGCATTGGCACTATGATAGGTATTCGACAAGATACGCTTTGAATCGAATGTAATTTCAAGCACCTTGTCACGATCGACAAGCACCAGCATATCTAGCTCGCCTTCCTCTTCAGTGCCGTCGTCATTCGCTTCAAACTGATAGAAGCCTTGTTCAGGAATGGATACCTCTTCTTCGAAGCCATCCAAGTACTCTTCTATTCCCATCTGATGGATCTCCAAAACAGGCGATCCGATAAACTCAATCACACTATACGTGAGGGGAACAGACAAGAAATCTCGTTTGACCGAATAGGCAAGATATAACGATTCCGTATTCTCGTTTTTAACAGTGAAGAACGCGGTATCAATGCCCGTTTCCGTTTCTAACGGGCTGATCTCTTCAATAGGTATAAATTGCGTCACAATTTATACGTCCAAAACATAAGCAGGAAGATCACCTTCAGCAGGAACCGGTGTCGGGTTACCTTGCTCATCAATTGCCACAAACTTAAACGTTGCTTCCGTCACTTTCTCTCGCTGACCTATTCGACCACGGCGCACCCAGGCTTCAACATGGATATCCATCGAACTGCGCCCGACTCGAACTACATCGGTATATACACCCAGAATATCACCTACTTTAACGGGACGAATAAAACTCATACTGTCTAAGGATGCCGTCACAACACGCGCTTGTGCTCGCTGACCTGCGCAAATACCTGCTGCAATATCCATCTGTGATAATACCCAACCACCAAAAATATCACCCGATGGGTTTGTATCAGCAGGCATGGCAATCGTTCTTGTTGTTAAACGACCTTGTGTCTCTGTTTGTTCGCTCTTATCAACCATCTCTAAATACCTACTACAAACAAAAAATGTAGCTGCAAGGATAGAGGATAACTCACCTGTAAGAAAAGCTGATTTCCTATTAATCTTTCACTTTAGTCTATTAAAAACGGCGATAGGATACCCCATACCGCTGATATCTCTTCAGATGGCACTACAGCCACAATAAAATCAACGCTATGATAGGCCCATATTTTTTACTCGAGTAATCATCATGTTAATAGTTTGCCCCTCTTGCTTTACCTCTAACAGAATCCCAGATGACAAATCACACGTACAGGGCAAATGTGGTAAATGTAAACAACCACTGCACACCCACGCACCTGCCGAGTTAACCGACAGTAATTTTGAGAAGTATATTGGCCAAAACGAGCTACCCGTCATCGTCGATTTCTGGGCATCGTGGTGTGGTCCTTGCCAGATGATGAAACCGATCTTCGAGAAAACAGCAGCCGAATCTGAAGTACTACTGTTCGCCAAAGTGGATACCGAAAAAGCACAGCAAGTTAGTGCCAATATGGGAATTCGCAGTATTCCGACCATTATTCTGTTCCAGAATGGAAAAGAGATCGATCGCGTTGCCGGTGCTCTACAGGAGCATCAGCTGAAGCAGTGGATATTACAAACCTTGCAGAAGGCTTAATCTAATAATGATCTCCAACACGATTGCGAATGAGCTTGGCGTTAAAGAAACACAAGTTAAAGCGGCGATTACCCTGCTTGATGCAGGTGATACTGTTCCCTTCGTCGCTCGCTACCGCAAGGAAGTAACGGGTGCATTAGACGATCAGCAGTTACGAATCTTGGCCCAACGATTAAATTATCTGCGGGAGCTTGAAGCGCGAAAAAGCCTGATCCTAAAAAACATTGAGGAACAGGGGCAACTCAGCCCTGCTCTGAAGCAGTCGATTCTAGCGACCGACAACAAAACCCAGCTAGAAGATCTTTATCTTCCCTACAAGAGTAAGCGACGCACCAAAGCGCAAATTGCCCGTGAAGCAGGACTTGAGGTATTACTGGCTAAGATCATCAGCAAACCCTCTTCAAATCCATCGCAACTGGCCAATGCCTTTATCAATAACGATAAAGGTTATCCTAATGCTGAATCGGTACTTGAGGGTGCAAGCGCAATATTAAGTGATCGTATTGCAGAACAACCCGAACTACTGCAGCGCTTACGTAGTCAGCTAATCGACACCGCATCGCTCAAATCGACTGTCAGTAAAGGTAAAGAGAGCGAGGGCCAAAAGTTTAGAGACTACTTTGATTATAACGAAGCATTAAAACGAATCCCGTCGCATCGTTTACTGGCCCAGCTACGAGGGGTAAGTGAGGGCATTTTAAAAATCAAACTGGTTATTCCAGATGAAGAGTACTGCCAACAGCTGCTAACTCGTTACTTACAACTCCCTCGCAAGGCGCTAGGCGGCGAATGGCTACAGACCCAAGCCTCTCTATGCTGGAAGAACCGGTTAAGGCCTAAGTTACAAAAAGAACTTATTCAACGCTATAAAGAGAGCGCTGAGACAGAAGCTATTCTCGTGTTCAGCCGCAATCTAAGCGACCTGCTATTGGCAGCACCCGCAGGGCCCAAAGTAACGTTGGGCTTAGACCCAGGACTACGTACGGGCGTTAAAGCCGTGATTGTAGATACAACAGGTAAACTCCTCTCCTATACAACGATCTACCCCCATGCGCCTAAAAACCTGTGGGACCCTGCCATTAACGATCTATATAAGCTCTGCAGTAAATATCAGGTAGAGCTAATCAGTATTGGTAATGGGACAGGCTCTAGAGAAACCGAAAAACTTGTCGGAGAGATGTTGAAGAAGCATTCTGATATCAATGCACAGAAACTAATTACAAGTGAAGCCGGCGCCTCTGTCTATTCAGCTTCAGAACTGGCAAGCAAAGAGTTTCCTGATATTGATGTCACCATTCGCGGTGCGGTATCAATTGCTAGGCGGTTACAAGATCCATTGTCAGAGTTGGTTAAAATTGAGCCAAAAGCGATCGGTGTTGGACAGTACCAGCACGATGTAAACCAACAACAGCTCTCTGAGCAGCTAGAAAGCGTTATCGAAGATTGTGTAAATGCGGTAGGTGTTGACCTTAATAGTGCATCTGAAGCGCTTCTGACTCGCGTTTCGGGCCTCAATTCGACTTTGGCAAGTAACATCATCAAGTATCGCGATGATCGTGGCGCTTTCACCTCACGATCTCAGCTTCTCAAGGTGCCGCGGCTTGGCCCTAAAGCATACGAGCAATCGGCTGCCTTTTTAAGGATCAGAAACGGCATGCATGTTTTAGATAATTCGAGCGTGCACCCCGAGTCATACCCATTGGTAGAGGAGATGGCGAAAGCTCAACATAAATCAGTCAAAAACTTGATTGGTGATAGCCAGCTATTAAACCAACTCAATCCGAACAACTTCGTTAACAATAGTGTTGGTTTGTACACCATCAACGATATTTTAAAAGAACTAGAGAAACCAGGAAGAGATCCTAGACCGGAGTTCAAAACCGCCAAGCTTCTTGAGGGTGTTGAAACAATGGCAGATCTCGAACCGGGTATGAGGCTAGAAGGCACCGTGACTAATGTCACTAACTTTGGTGCATTTGTCGATATTGGTGTCCACCAAGATGGGTTAGTTCATATATCCCAGCTTGCCGATAAGTTCGTTAAAGACCCGCATACGATCGTCAAACCGGGCGATATTGTTAAAGTTAAAGTCACCGAAATTGACCAAAACCGAAAGCGTATCGCGTTAACGATGAAGTCGCTCTAGCTCCCCACTAACAAATCCGGAAGATATAACACATTGATTTATTAGCGTTATATCTTCAGCTTTTCTATGTTTACCTCGGTAATATCATGAAGAAATAAGTTATTGCAGAAGGTGTTGAAGACAAAGCACAATTAGCATTACTAGGAGAGCTAGGTTGTCACGAAGCACAGGGGTATTTTATATCGAAACCGATCTCATCTGATCAGTTTGTGCAACAGTTGATGACTATAGAGGGTAGGATTGATTAACAGATCGTTGGATATAAAAAGCAGAGTTTAGGACAAACCCTGCTTCTGATTTATCAAAGGCTAATCGATCAGTGTGTCGATTAGGTCGATCATGAACTCAGTTTCCTCTTCACTCATCACCTCCCAGCCTTCTAAATTCATGCTTTCTAAAACGCCACGTCCCTTCTCATCCGCTGTCATATCTAACAGGTGCTGCTGGATTTGAGGCGCGAACTGCTGAAGCTTTGGTCCGACCAGAAGCGTATGGTGAACAACGCTAATCTCACTACTAACCAAAACTTTCATCTGTTTACGAATCAGTTCAGATAGCTCTTCATAGGCATCTTTCAAGAAGAAACCTGCATCAGCGCTTTTATTTAATACATTTTTGGCGACAATGACGTAACTATCAACAGTCGTTGTCTCAGTATTACTCTGATCAAGATCGGCTGGCTCTAGCATAATCATGCCAATACGATTTACATCAGGGTCATCGGTTGCATACAACGAAGATCCTGGCTGCAAATCCTCAACAGAGTTCACATCCGATTCAGCATGCGTCGCTATAATGGTTTCATCTGGTTTTGCTATAGGGCGAACAATGGCCTTAAAGCCAAGCTCACGAACCAACATAGAGGCGTCAAAAGGGTTTGCGTATACGAGATCAAAGTTACCGGCTTTAATATCTTCTCGTTGCTTATCAAAGCAATCATAAAGCTCTAGATGAATACCAGAACCTAGCTTCCTTTGTAACCACGTATTAAAGATAAACCAACCGGAAATATGGTCTGGGGCAAAGTCAGGACTAACCGTTAAATTAAGAGTCATTCCTTATGCCTCCATCAAGGTTTTATAGAGCGCTTCGCTTTCTGAAATTTTGCTTCGCGAAGGCTTACGCCTAACAGAGGTATAACCGACCACCTTACCATTACGTATATTTGGTATTACGGTCGCCTTAACCCAGTAATAAGCACCATCTTTACGCAAGTTCTTTACGTAACCGTGCCATTTATTCCCCGCCTCAATGGTTTCCCATAGCCCTGTAAAAGCGACTGTCGGCATATCTGGATGACGGAGGATATAGTGGTTCTGTCCAATAAGCTCATCTTGAGAATAACCTGACATATCAACAAATGCTTGGTTCGCATGTGTAATAATGCCTTTGGTATCGGTTCTAGATACGATCAGCTTACCTTCGGGATACGGGACTTCATGATCGACAATAGTTACTGTACGAGAAGTCCCATCGTAATACTTGATGACTACATCACGAACATCATTTGATCCATGTTCAGACATCAAACAACCTTCTAGTTAAGATTAGATAAAAACTGCTTAAAGGATCTTACCTATTGCCTCGGCAGCACGTTTTACATCCAAGAAGATCAGGCCTAGTCGCGCATTAGGTTTAGCAACGACTGTTAACACCGATTCATCATTTGCATGAGTCATCAAAATATAACCTTCGTCCCCTTTTACTAGTACTTGCTCAAGCTCACCACGTGCAAGCTCTGTTGCTGTACGTTCACCCAATGAAAGCATTGCCGCACTCATTGCACCGACTCGGTCTTCATCCAGGCCAGCTGGAAGAAGCGCTGCGATCATCAGACCATCCGTTGAAATGACAGCGGAAGCTTCAATCTCTGCTGAAGTCCCGTTTAAGTCACTCAGTATAGAGGTCAACATTTCTGAGCGCATATACATACTCCTTTTATGTAAGGCGTTAAAATACAGTAATCTAGAAATAGATTATTGATACTCATCAATAATCTAGGTAGCGCCTAGCTAGAACGCTTAATAAATCTACATAATTATCATGATTCAGTCGCGGCATCTGATCTATTACTAAAACAAAGCGTTGATGCCCTAAATGAATCACCCAAAAACCTACTTGGCTCAATCCCACCGGATCAAGCATTCCCCATGACTCTCCCATAAATGAAAGATCACGGTTCAATAACAATCTATGACGTTCATGCAATGAACTAATGTCAGCCGCCAAAGCACACAATGCTTCGGCATGATCAGCATCATAACCGGTCGAACCTAGACAGAAACCATGATCATCAGCGAGTGCAACTTTTGCAGTGCTAGAGAGGTCGGTCAATAAACTAGGTAATATCTTCTCAATAGAGTCATTTAACACTCTAACCGGTGTTTTGCATAGCTGGATAAAGTTTTTATCAAGCAGCTTATCAAATAGCTCTTTAGCTTCGGTCTCATCTAGATCGGTGAGCTCCATAATTAGCTCATGACTAAAAGGTAGAGACACATCTGAACTCAGCAACTGCAATAATAAAGCTCTTGCATCATCTGGTTCTGAGCCAACAGTTGCGTAGAATGCACCTGCTGGGCAGATCTGTATAAATTGATTCTGGATCGTCGCACTTGTCACAAATTAACTCCGAAACCTATCGTCTAACCTTGTTTCATTCCTGAAACCATCCAAGCGAATATGCTCCCGACATGAATGCAAATACAACACGTTGGGGAACATCCAGTATTCTTACAATATCTAATGCAGACAAACTATGTCCAGCCCATACATCGCTGATCGCTTCACAATTTGGCAATGTTAAAAAGCGTTCAAAATCAGGCTTCGTAGATAATTGTAATAGTTTTTCAGGATCCATCCCGTTGAATAATCGTCCTCTCGCTGTCCAGATAGCCACTTTCCAAATCAGCGTTTCTGCACCTTCAGACAGGTGCTTTCCTTTATCTTCCAACTCAAACTCAGCCTGAGGCTCAAGATCTAACTCTTTATACCCAAAACGAGTTAATGCGAGCTGGTTTAAAAAATCATCACTAAAGGTCGAATAAAAAACATTCTCAGCAGGAAAGAAAAACATTTTCCCTGGCAACCCTGTTATCTCAACCGGTTGCTCTAATTTTGCAGCAAGCGCAATTGCTTCAGTAATTTTGACTAACAAAGAGTCTTCAGCATTCAAAAAGACACTACGACGCTCTACTTTCTTAGATAGATCAACGTCACCTGCATTACCGCAGCGCTGCAAAAGCTCCTCGTCACTTAGCACATACTCTTTATGCTCTTTAGGTTTTACATCATCTGAAACTACCGTTTCTACAATCAACGGTTCAGGCGATTCAACACTAATTTCTTCGTTAGCAGGACGTTCATCCGCTTTAGGTGAACTCTCAACCGTAACAACAGGAGGTTCATTCTTAACTTGAGCCTCATTCTTGGCTTGAGCATCACTTGCAAGACGCTGTTTCTCTAACCGCTCTTTTTGACGTTCGCGTTTGAGGTGTTCTTTTTCTAACTTTTCTTTTTCAAGCAACTCTTGCTCTAAACGCTCTTGTTCAATTCGAGCTTTTTCAAGTCGTTTCTTTTGCAGTTTTTTAAGCTTTAATTCTTTTATCTTCAGCGCCTTCTTTTTAGCCAGAAGCTTCTTCGTGTGTTCAAGCTTTTCGGCTTCCAACTGGGCATGAAGCTCAGCCTCTTGGGCGATAATTTCATCTTCCAGTTGTTTAACGAGGCGATCAGATGCACTAACTACCAAATTTCCACGCATTAACTTTTGCTTTAATGCTTCGCCTTGCCTCTTTTTGGAATACTCACCACCACGATAGAAATCGACATCGCCTGGCTTAACCTCTTGCTCAGATTGTTTCTCATGAGCAGCAACAGAAGTCGAAGGTGCAATATGCTCTTCTATCTCAAAAGCACGAATTGCGTCTAGAAGATCACTTGATGAGTGAGGTTTTTTAAGAAGGACAAAGCCATCCCAACTGATATCTCTAATACTGATAACAAGCTTGAATGCATCGCTATACTTTTCATTGATTTGCGCTTGTACATCGGCATCTTTCTCAGCCTGATCGCCATTGACCACCAAGATCAATGCACTCTTTATATTAACAAGCTCACAATCAACTGCGGATGAAAAACAATATTCCAGCATTGCCTGACTTGGCCCAGTAAACCCGACCAAAGCAATCTTTCTAATGTTATTCAACTGATTGTGTTTTTTTGTATTCATTAAGAGTCAACTACCCGTATATCATCCATGTAAACTAGCAGGCTGAAAACGTCCATTAATCAAAACAGAATGCTCTGTAGAGAGTTTAGAGAGAACATCCAAATCGTCCTCTTCTATCGCACGCTGAATTATATTTCTGACTTTAGGCTTCATTACTGATTTGGCTTGATCAAACAAGCGTTTACGTAAGGTAGGTCCCTTTTTACCCAGCACTAGCAAAAAATCAGCAAAGGCACCTTCTAAAGCTTCACTGTCGTAGCATGCTATCGACAAATAGATTCGTTTGGTATGAAGTCGCAGAGCATCAGGCTCGGCGGCTACCATTCTTGTAAAATGGTATAAGATTCGCTTTCCTTGATGACCTTTATAAATAAGATACCTAGGGTGTTGGGCATCAAACGCTGCTTGAATACGTCCTGTATTAGGACTATCAAAGTCAGAATTAAGCTCCCAGTCGGCTAATGCATCCCAAATTGGAGAGTTCACAGCGGTCTCCTACCATTGTTTTATTTCAAGATTTTCCAAACAGGTGTTTGTTTTATATCCCGAGAGACTCCAGATTACAAATGTATCGGCAACTTATTGCATATATTAAGTGAATTTATTCAAACAAGTAAAACTACTGTTCACTTTATAACCCAACACAAACATCTTACATATCAATCTACTAAGCATAGCTCAATAAATAAATAGCCTTTTGGAATTAACAGAAAGTAACGCTCTCAATATTATCTAGAAGACTAATTTTAGGCGTCTAACAAATACAAATTTACCACCTGCTACCAACCTATTCCTAAGATAACTAGTCGGCATACCACCTGCATATGATCAGAGAATATCCCTACCCGCCTTTAGACTGCCTAAAAACATACGGGACTACACAACGGCCTCAGGAGCTCGCTACAGGCTTGCAGGTAGAAGTTGAAGATATAGAAGATAGGTGAGAGAAGTAACATAAGACAAAGCCAGAGGCTTAACAAGGATCGCCCATCACTCCTTGCAGTATATACAGCACTCCAGACTAATCATGATGAGTAGCTTAGCAATTCTGGAAAAAATCTAAACAAAAAAGCCCTGAATAATCAGGGCTTTTTATTAGTCACATTGTCAGTGATTAGATGCGCGCAGCAGGGATCGCCTGAGGAGCAACGCTTAAGTCTTCGCTTGGTGGAGCAAAAGACGTTAGGTTGATACCTTCAACAGCTGCTTTGTACTCTTCCAATGTTGGGAAACGACCCAAGACAGTAGATAGCACAACCATCGGAGTAGAACCTAGTAGGGATTCACCTTTCT
This sequence comes from Neptuniibacter victor, assembly GCA_027943745.1. Lineage (GTDB taxonomy): Bacteria > Pseudomonadota > Gammaproteobacteria > Pseudomonadales > Balneatricaceae > Neptuniibacter > Neptuniibacter victor. Next base: position 2,130,021 of record AP025763.1, read on the forward strand.
TCTCAGCAGTGTCTTCTACAACACGACCTTGGAAAAGACGAGTAGACGTTGCAAGAACAGTATCACCTGCTTCTGCTTTTTCCTGGTTACCCATGCATAGGTTACAACCAGGGCGTTCTAGGTACAGAATGTTCTCGTACTTAGTACGCGCAGCTTCTTTTGGATGCTCATCATCGAAAGTAAAGCCTGCATATTTAGAAAGAATATCCCAATCACCTTCAGCTTTTAGCTCATCAACGATGTTGTACGTTGGTGGTGCAACAACTAGAGGTGCGTTGAACGTGATAGGACCGCTCTTTTCTAGGTTACGTAGCATCGCCGCAATAATCTGCATATCACCTTTGTGCACCATACAAGAACCGACGAAGCCTAGATCAACTTTACGGCCATCGTAGTATGAAGCAGGACGGATCACATCGTGCGTGTAACGCTTAGATACGTCTTCGTTATTTACGTCTGGATCAGCAATCATTGGCTCTTCGATCTGATCTAGATCTACAACTAGCTCAGCGAAGTACTTAGCGTTGTCGTCCGGAGCAAGCGCTGGAGCTTCACCAGATTTAACTTCAGCGATACGCTTGTCAGCTAGGTCGATAAGACCTTGCAGCATGCCCGCTTCGTTTTCCATACCCTTGTCGATCATGATCTGGATACGAGATTTCGCTAGCTCTAGAGACTGAATTAGAGTGTCGTCAGTAGAGATACAGATAGAAGCTTTCGCTTTCATCTCTGCGGTCCAGTCAGTGAAGGTAAATGCTTGGTCAGCTAAAAGTGTTCCAATTTGTACTTCGATTACACGACCTTGGAAAACGTTTTCGCCAAACTTGTTAAGCATTTGAGCTTGAGTAGCGTGAACGATGTCACGGAAGTCCATGTGAGGCTTCATGTTACCTTTGAAAGTAACTTTTACAGACTCAGGAATCGGCATTGCACATTCACCAGTAGCCAGCGCGATCGCAACCGTACCAGAGTCAGCACCGAATGCTACACCTTTAGACATACGAGTGTGAGAGTCACCACCGATGATAATTGCACGATCATCAATAGTGATGTCGTTCAATACTTTGTGGATTACGTCTGTCATGGAGTGGTAAACGCCTTTCGGATCACGTGCAGTGATTACGCCGAACGCGTTCATGAACGCCATTAGCTTAGGCGTGTTAGCCTTAGCTTTGTTGTCCCATACAGAAGCTGTGTGACAACCAGACTGGAAAGCACCATCAACACTTGTAGAGATTGTAGAAGCAGCCATCGCTTCTAGCTCCTGACAAGTCATAGGACCAGTAGTATCCTGTGAACCAACGATATTTACTTTAACGCGAACATCCGAACCCGTGTGTAGTGGCGTTTCAGAAGCAACACCTACTGCATTGCGGTTGAAGATCTTCTCAACAGCCGTTAGGCCTTGGCCTTCGTTCGAAATTTCTTTAGAAGCAGCGTAAACAACAGGAGCAGATACACCTAGTGTTTCAGCAGCAAACGTTTGCAACTTCTTACCGAAAGTTACAGCGTAAGATCCGCCAGCTTTCATGAATTCAACTTTCTGCGGTGTGAATGCATCCGCAATGTCAGTCAGCTCTTCGCTACCGTTGTAAAGCTTCTTCGCTTTAGTGTCGATTGTTAGCACTGTACCTGTTGCAACAGAGTAAGCTTCTTCTAGTACATTGTCGCCGTTTGCATCTTTAACAGCATTGCCGTCAGCATCTAACTTCTTAACCCAGTTTTTAAGGTCAAGACCGATACCGCCAGTTACACCAACCGTTGTAAGAAAGATAGGTGCGATACCGTTAGTACCCGCAACAACTGGCGCATTGTTTACGAATGGGATGTATGGAGATGTTTTCTCACCAGCCCAAAGTGCAACGTTGTTAACACCCGACATACGAGAAGAACCTACACCCATTGTTCCCTTTTCAGCGATTAGCATCACTTTAGCGTTCGGGTGTTTCTTTCCTAGTGCTACGATTTCTTGCTGAGCTTCAGGCGTAATCATGCACAAGCCGTGCAATTCACGGTCAGCACGTGAGTGAGACTGGTTACCTGGAGAAAGAAGGTCAGTAGAGATATCACCTTCAGCAGCGATATAAGTAACTACATCGATCTTCTCAGCAATTTCAGGAAGCTTAGTAAAGAATTCCGCTTTCGCGTAGCTCTCTAGGATCTCTTTAGCGATCGCATTGCCTTCTTTAAGCGCAGCTGCAAGACGTGCTGTATCAGCATCGTATAAGAACACTTGAGACTTAAGAACTTCACCCGCAGCTTGTGCGTTAGCATCATCAGATAGTGCAATATCTAGTAGAACTTCAACAGAAGGACCACCTTTCATGTGAGAAAGCTGCTCTAGAGCGAATTCAGCTGTAATTTCTGCAACAGTCTCTTTACCAAGAACGATATCTTTTAAGAAAGCAGCTTTAACGCCAGCCGCAGGAGTAGTACCTGGCAGAGTGTTGTAGATGAAAAAGTTTAGCGACGCTTCACGCTCAGCATTGCCTGTGTCTTTGATCTGAGCAATGATTTCAGATAGCAATTCCGCGCTATCGATTGGTTTTGGATTTAGACCTAGGTCCTTTTTACGAACCTCAATTTCTTCTAGGTAGTCAGAATAGTAACTCATGGCGTCTAGCGTCTCACTTAAATCTAGTTATGATTTTCCACAGATTATAAGGAAAAAGGTGCAAACAGCTCAATGAAAACTATTTAAATGAAGCATATAGTCGGTATAAATATAAAAAATAGTACTAAAATCAACATGTTCTGAAGGGTATACATTGGTTGTACGTATATTTTTTTTATGAATATGGAACCGGTTTTACTTTATTAGAAATAATAATCGCCTAGAAAGGCTTTATTTTTCAGATCTACTTCAGCCATTCGCCTTCTTTATTACACACATAACTTATAGATTGATCTACTTATCGTCTATTTTTCAACCGCTTGAGCAACCAGTGTCATTTATGGGATTGGCAGGTGATAAAAAAAGCAACATCACCACGATACACATCAAGAAATACACACTAGATCACGAAATCTTTACCAGCGCTGATAGATTTCTTATGCATAGACCTTTCCTCACCGACATCCAACAAAGCCCCTCTCCTATCACCTTATATAAAGCGGCCTTATAATTCTGCGCGACCTAACACCCATAATGGATTTCAAAAAGTGTTAAATAGTCCATTTAGACTAGCAAATAGTCGTAGATTGTATGTAATTCAGACGAAAGTATTCCAAATTCACTTGATTTAAGACACCTATCGTCTAACATTGTCGACAATCCAAACAAAGCAATAATTTATGTTGCAGGTAATAGTGGTCGTTTGACGGCTGAATATATGACTTAAAAGGAGATCGAGCAGCGCCAACAATGGCCGAAGGCTCGTGTAACACGTTATAAGTTCAGAAACGCCCCATCTGCGTGAGGTATATAAAAATGACAAGTCCTATCGATTTCGACCCATCCAGCTCCGTTAAAACACTCGACGGAACAGAGCACAGTTACCATAGCCTTCCAGATACCGCAAAACAGTTTGGTATCGATCTTGATGCATTACCTTTTTCACTACGTCCCATTCTAGAAGGCATTGCCCGGAATGTTGGCCAGAACGGCGTTACTGCTGAGCAAATTAAGGCGCTAGGAAGCTGGACTGAACATCAGGGGACAAAGCCGATCGAAATCCCTTTTACTGCAGGCCGCGTCATCATGCACGACCTGAGTGGCACACCCGCCATAGTGGATTTTGCTGCAATGCGTTCAGCCGTTCAGCGCATGGGCATGGACCCAGCAATCATTGAGCCTTTGGTACGCGCAGATCTTGTTATTGACCATACCGTTACGATGGACAATACCGGCAGCCCCGCTTCACTTAGAATCAATGGCGAATTGGAAGCTGAAAGAAACAAAGAACGTTATGCCTTCTTGAAATGGGGCGCGCAGGCATTTGATACTATTCGTATTATTCCACCGCAAACCGGCATTGTTCATCAGGTTAATCTGGAATACCTGGCACAAGGCTACCTCAACATTAATAACCTTATGGTCCCTGATACGCTCATTGGTATGGATAGCCATACACCAATGGCCAATGCCCTGGGCATTGTAGGCTGGGGTGTTGGCGGTATTGAAGCTGGAGCTTCCATGCTTGGCCAGCCAATGCAAATGCTAGCGCCTGAAGTTGTTGGTGTTGAGCTTACAGGCGCACTAAGAGAAGGCGTTACTGCAACAGATTTAGTACTAACGATTACTGAAATGTTGCGAAAATATCCTGCAGGGGTTGTCGGTAAATTTGTTGAATACGTGGGTGAAGGCTGCGCCAACCTCTCCCTTCCTGACCGTGCAACCATCGCCAACATGTCGCCTGAGTATGGCGCAACCATGGGTTTCTTCCCATTTGACGAAGTATCTGCCGATTATATGAAAGCAACCGGCAGGGATGGCGACCTACCACTTGCCTTCTATAAAGCGCAAAACATGGCTTGGACACCTGGCCAAGCGCTTCCACGCTATACGGATCTTCTTCAGCTTGATCTATCCACAGTTGAACCATCTGTTGCTGGCCCGAAACGACCTCAGGACAGACTACCTTTAGCCGAGATTGGCAACGTATTCAGAAAAGCAGCTTCCGAAGGCGAGCGCACCCCTGAGGTTGTTAACGTGACACCTATGAAAGCAGACGAAGCGGGTATTTTCGCGCCACTGCCTGAAAGGGAGTTAAAAGACGGCGATATCGTAATTGCTGCAATTACAGCCTGCACCAATACCTCTAACCCCGGCTTATTGATTGCTGCTGGCCTACTTGCCAAGAAGGCCAATGAACTTGGGATGAAAGTACCGAATGGCATTAAAACGTCGCTAGCACCGGGATCACCCGTTGCCACGGATTTTTTAACAAAAGCGGGACTACAACAGCATTTAGATGCATTAGGTTTTAACACAGCAGGTTACGGTTGTACTACCTGCGTTGGTAATTCTGGCCCCCTTGCACCTAGCATTGAAGAAGCACTACAAAAGCACGATATTATCGCAGCATCTGTTTTGTCTGGTAACCGTAACTTTGAAGGCCGCGTACACCCGGATGTTGATACCAACTTCCTAATGTCTCCACCGCTGGTTGTTGCTATGGCAATGGCAGGTAATGTAAATATCGATGTTACTACCCAGCCAATTAGCCAAGATGCCAACGGCAACGATGTTTTCCTTAAGGATATTTGGCCAAGTAACGCTGAAATTAGCCAAACAATGCTTGAATGTATGGATCCCAAAGCTTTCAGAGAAACCTATGAAAACTCTCTTGATGGCCCAGCTACTTGGCAGAACCTGGAATCCCCTACTGGCCCTGTTTATGACTGGGCTCCAGATTCAACCTATATCCAAGAAATCTCTTTCTTCGATGGCTTCTCTCTGGAGACACCACAAGACGCATTAAACAACATTTCAGGTGCGCGCATGCTGGTCATGTGTGATGACAACACAACAACAGACCATATATCTCCGGTAAGCCGAATTCGCCCAGATTCGCCTCCTGGTGAATACCTAAGCTCACAAGGTGTTGCAGATACGGATATGACTTCACTTGGCGCGCGCCGCGGCAACCACCACGTGATGCTGCGTAGTATTTTCGGTAATGGCAAAGCCAGAAATCTATTACTACCTGGCACAACAGGTGCAGTAACAAATTATTACCCATCTGAGGGCAAGCCTGCGCAAATGTCGATTTATGATGCTGCAGAACGCTACCGCGGAGAAGGCACATCGACCGTTGTTTTCGGTGGTAAGCTTTATGGTACAGGCTCATCACGTGACTGGGCTGCCAAAGGCCCAGCACTACTGGGTGTGCGAGCAATTATTGCTGAAAGCTTTGAGCGTATTCACAAGTCCAACCTAGTGGGTATGGGTGTTTTACCACTGCAACTTCCTGAAGGTGTAACTCGCGCCTCATTGAACCTGGATGGCACAGAAACCTTCGATCTAAACGGCATCGACACCCTTGAACCTCGAGGTGCAGTGGGCCTAACTATTCACCGAGCGGACGGTTCATCGCAGCAGCTGGAGTTAACTTCACGCGTAGATACATCATCTGAATTGGATCAAATACGTCACAAAGGCATCCTACCAATGGTATTGCGAGATATTATTGCCTCGAATAGTTAACAATACTTTTAGCTTGTAAAAACCCCGCATCTGCGGGGTTTTTTATTATCTTTTAAACATAAAAAAACCTTGGCATTCACATACCAAGGTTTTGATAACTATCAACAGCTAAAACCTATAAATCGGGGAGCTCATAATCTGAAAACAACTCATCGATCTCATTTCGATTGCTACACTCTTGAACTTGCTTGACGATATCAGGTGTAAGATGCGGAGCAAAACGCTGAATGAAATCGTACATATAGCCGCGCAAAAAAGTCCCCTTACGAAAACCGATCTTGGTCACACTTGGTTCGAATAAATGACTTGCATCCAAACGAACAAGATCACTATCCTGCTGCTCATCAAAGGCCATCGTCGCAACGATACCGACACCTAAGCCTAAACGTACGTAGGTTTTAATAACGTCAGAATCTACAGCAGTAAAAACAACCTTTGGTTCCAAGCCTTCATTAACGAACGCCTCATCTAATTTAGAGCGCCCAGTAAAACCAAATACATAAGTAACAATTGGATGCTCAGCTAAATCAGCAAGCGTAAGCTTAGACACTTGTGTCAAAGGATGATCCTTAGGCACAACTACAGAGCGATTCCAGCGATAGCATGGCATCATAATCAGATCGCTAAAATGCGCCATCGCTTCTGTCGCTATTGCGAAGTCTACAGTGCCATCAGCAGCCATCTCAGAGATCTGCATAGGTGTACCTTGATGCATATGCAAAGAAACATCAGGATACTCTTTCATGAAACTGGTGATCGTAGGTGGTAGCGCATAGCGTGCTTGAGTATGAGTAGTGGCAACATCCAAACTACCCTTTCTCTCGTCACTAAACTCTTGGGCAACCTGCTTAATACTTTCTACTTTTTGTAAAATCTCTCCAGCTACAGACAAAATAGCTTGCCCCGCCGGCGTCACGCGCGTTAGATGCTTACCACTACGCGCAAACACCTCAACCCCAAGCTCATCCTCCAATAAACGAATCTGCTTACTTATACCTGGCTGTGACGTATATAAGCTCTGCGCCGTAGCTGACACATTGAGATCATGACGAGCAACTTCCCAGATGTAACGCAACTGCTGCAATTTCATCAAACACTCCAGTAAATCACAACGACATATCTGTCGCTCTTGTAATTAATATGCACATTATTATAACAGTTTAGAATAAAATCCACAGTTCGAAAACCATGATAAACAACCACTAAAGACGCGTATTTAGCCGCCTAACCTCTTCATCCTGCGCAATAATTTTCTTTTCCAAGCTGGCTAAGCGAGCAAGCGACCTAACCAACTCTTCCTCTTTGTCTTTCAGCTGGCTTCGCATACTACTTTCGCGACGAGACTGCTCGGTAGTCAAAGCAACCTGCTTCTGTCGCGCCTTTCTTAACTCTTCATCTATTACTTTTACTTTATCTTCTAACCTTTTGTTTTTGTTAGTTTCAGCAAGCAGAGACGAGTTGACTTTTGAAAGATCCCGAGTCTGACCCGATGTATCTAGCTTGATCCTCTTAAGCTCATCTTCCAAACTCTTTATCTGTGTTTTCTGCGTGTCATTTTTAACATCTTTACGCGCCAATTCCGCCTGCATGTCGTGAATACTTTTAGTTAAAGCGGACTCTTTCTTCCCCACTTCATCACGAAGCTTTTCTAGTGCACCTCGATAATAACGGACGTCCGCGTCCGCCTTACTAACAGCTTCGAGTGTATGCCGCTGCTCCTCTTTGATACGCTGATCAAAGGTACGCTTACTATCATCATAAGTCTTACGCAGGTGATTTAGCTCCTGCTCAACATTCATACGACTTTGTTCTTCTTGCTTTCTCTGTGATGTTTCCGCTGCTAAATTTGCTTTTAGGACCTCAATTTCAGCTTCCAAACCCTTAACTTGAGTTTGCACATCCTCTTTTTTAACCACCTCTTCGCGCAGCTTATCTTCGATATCTAGAAGGCGACTACGTGATTCTTTAAGCGTTTCATCAGCCTCTCTGCGAACAACATCGATACCAACTTCATGACTATGCTTAACTTCAACGAACTTACTACTCGCTTCCTGAACAGCCTCCTGCCAAACTCTTGCGAAAGATTGACTTAATGCCTCAGGGACATCAGGAACAATGACCGAAGTTCCCATTACAGAAAGACGATCAGGAACCAGAGACCACCATTGATTAAAACTTTCCTCAACGTCCTGCTCTGAACAACCAATTGATTCAGCGATCACAGGCGCACTTGGCTTCATACCAGCCATTAACAATCGATCAGCGGTTGAATAAACGACTTCTTTAAATTCCATATCACTCATAAATCAACAAAGTTCCGTTAACTATTCTTACTTCTAAAACTGGCAACTGCCTTCTGCAAAGATATATCTAGCGGCGCCTTTATAACCTTGCGACCACCTGATGGCAAAGGAAAACGCAACTCAGCGGCATGTAAAAACAAACGCCCAAAGCCCTGATCTTTCATTTCAGCATTCATCTCATCCGTGCCGTACTTTTCATCCCCGACAATAGGATGACCTTCAAACTGACAATGCACTCTTATTTGGTGTGTTCTTCCCGTTATTGGCCTAGCTTCAACCAACGTTGCTCGCTTCCCAAATCTCTCAAGCACTTTAAATTCAGTTAGGGACGCCTTGCCCTCCGCAGAGACCTTAACAACTCGCTCACCAGATTTAAGCTCGTTTTTCCGTAAAGGTGCATCAACTTTACGCTTTCTATCATTCCAAGACCCTACAACCAATGCATGATAAATTTTGGTGATTGTGCTTTTTTGTAGTGATTCATGCATAAGCTTCAGCGCACTACGCTTTTTAGCCAAGAGGATACAACCAGAGGTATCTCTATCAAGACGATGCACTAACTCCAGAAACTTTGCCTGCGGGCGCATTTGCCGAAAACTTTCGATTAAACCGAGACTAATACCGCTACCGCCGTGCACAGCAATGCCAGAAGGCTTATTGACGACAATAATATCGTTATCTTCATACAGCACAGCCGCTTCTAGCAGTTCTGTCAGATTATTACTGATTTTTGCTGGCTCCTGACGCTCAGACAATCGTACAGGCGGTATACGTACCAGATCATTAAGCTGTAATTTATAATCAGGTTTAACTCGTTTTTTGTTAACACGAACCTCACCTTTTCGCACAATTCTATAAATAAGGCTTTTTGGAGCCCCCTTTAAAGCAGTGATAAGAAAATTATCGACTCGTTGGCCTTCATTTCCCTCGGAAATTTCAACGAAACGCACTTTACTGGCTGGTGAATTATTTTGTTGCGACATATTTATAATGAAAACCGATTAGCGAATTGATGCAATTGTTCATAGCTGCTATATTCTAGCGCTGCCGTGGTCTGTTGGCTTTATCTTTTTTCAAATGCCGTAATACAGACCCGTGAATTGCAGAATAAGAACCAAATTCTGCTGAGAAAACGGCAATTTAATGAATATAAATTTAGAACAGCTTTTCACCCAGTCGGTAAACCGGTTGGAGGTAGAGATGCGCATTAGCCAGGAACCTGCTGTATTCAGCAGTCACAATTAGAAAGAAGAACGTTAGGCTGATGATTCCTCTACCGAGGACGATTACTTCGCCGCTTGCAAAGTAATTACAACACATTGAATAAATAAACCGCTCTCCACAGCTCCAATATAATTGTTTGAGCGATGCAGAGCGTCTATTGATTGTAAGGGCATAAATAAGCCTTACAAAGAACAATGTTCATAACATGTCCAAAAGACAGGCACCCTATTTACTTCAGGGACCACCTGCTGCGTGAAAGGCGTTCGATAAGAGAACGCTATGAAAAGAATGCTAATTAACGCGACTCAACCTGAAGAGTTGCGCGTTGCCCTGGTTGATGGCCAGCGCCTTTATGATCTAGATATCGAATCTGGCTCACGTGAACAGAAAAAAGCGAACATCTATAAAGGGAAAATCACCCGCATAGAACCAAGCCTAGAAGCCGCTTTTGTCGATTACGGTTCAGAACGTCACGGTTTTCTTCCACTTAAAGAGATCTCTCGTGAGTACTTCACTCAGCCGCCAACTCGCGGCTCTAGACCAAACATCAAAGAAGTTCTTAAAGAAGGCACTGAAGTAATCGTTCAGGTTGATAAAGAGGAGCGTGGCAATAAAGGCGCTGCTTTAACAACCTTTATCAGCCTTGCCGGACGCTATCTTGTACTAATGCCTAACAACCCAAGAGCAGGCGGAATTTCTCGCCGCATCGAAGGCGAAGAGCGCACTCAGTTAAAAGAAGCATTGGCCGGTGTTAATATCCCTAAACAGATGGGAATTATTGTACGCACAGCCGGTGTCGGTCGCAGCAGTGAAGAGCTTCAATGGGATTTTGAGTATTTAAAAACCCTTTGGACTGCTATCACACAAGCATCGTCAGAGAAGTCAGCACCTTTCCTTATTTATCAAGAAAGCAATGTTGTTATCCGAGCAGTACGCGACTACCTTCGTTCTGACATCGGGGAAGTCTTAATTGATGATCCTCAGGTTTTCGAAGACGCACGCAACTTCGTAAAACAGGTTATGCCTACTTACGAAAACAAGATCCGCCTTTATGCTGAACAAACACCATTGTTCAATCGCTTTCAGATCGAAACGCAGATTGAAACAGCATTCCAACGTGAAGTTACACTGCCTTCTGGTGGCTCGATTGTTATCGATCCTACTGAAGCACTTGTTTCGATTGATATTAACTCCGCAAGAGCAACACGCGGCGGCGATATCGAGGAAACAGCAGTTCACACGAATTTAGAAGCTGCAGATGAGATTGCACGTCAACTTCGTTTGCGCGATATAGGCGGCTTAGTTGTCATCGATTTCATCGACATGACACCGATCAAAAACCAACGCGAAGTTGAAAATCGTCTACGCGATGCACTGAAGCTGGATCGCGCACGCGTTCAGATGGGTCGAATCTCACGCTTCGGCTTACTCGAGATGTCCCGCCAACGACTACGCCCTTCTCTAGCGGAAACACGCGGCGTCGTTTGCCCACGCTGTAGCGGACAAGGCACTATTCGCGACACTGAATCTCTTGCCCTATCCATTCTTCGCTTAATTGAAGAAGAGTCAGGCAAAGACAGGACGGCTCAGATTAGAGCAATTCTTCCAGTTACTGTTGCAACATATCTTCTGAATGAAAAACGTCATGCAGTTCACGACATTGAACTTCGTCAAAATGTTCGCGTAGTGATCGTACCTAACCCGAATATGGAAACACCTCACTATGAGGTTGTACGCCTTCGTGATGACCATACAGTCGCTACGACAAATGACGCTAGTTATACTATGCAGCCAGAGCCTGCTGACGAAGCGCCAATCGAAGCCGCTGCTACAACACAAACCGTTGTTGCACGTGAGCAAGCAGCCGTACGCAGCGTTGCACCAAAAACACCTGCACCAGAAGCAGCAACTGAAAGCAAGGCTGAGCCAAAACAGGCCAAGGCACAATCCAATCAGAGCCAAGCACCTGAAAGCTTAGGCAGTCGTTTTGTTGGCATGCTAAAAGGTATCTTCGGAACAGCAGAGCCTGCTGAGAAAGAAGCACCTGCAACAACTGAAAAAGAAAAGAGCAGCAAACCAAAACGCAAGCGCAACAATGATCGTAACGACTCAGGTCGCAACAAACGCCGCCGCCGCGATAACGATCGTAAGCAAAGAGGCGTACCAAAGCAAAACGATGAGATCATTACTGTTCAGCCAGAGCCGGATCTACCACCGCCAACTGCGACTTCCGACGAAAAGCCAAAACGTCGTCGCCGCAAGCGCAAGTCAGATCAAGACAACAAAGACACTCGTCCATCTGAAGAGCTAAACAACAATAGCCCTGAAGAGGAAGAAGCGCCGCGTAACCCACGTCGTCGCGGTCGTCGTCGTCGTCCTAGTGAGCGCACAGCAAATCGCAGCAATACCGCTGAAAACACTGCGATTGAAAACAATGAAGCAGCAACTGCGAATACAGAAGCTAAAGTAGAGGCTAAAGCAGAAGCGCCGATTGCAACTGCTGAAGAAAAAGTGGCCCAGCCAACGACTGACGCATCCAGCAATGAAAAAGCTGAAGCAACAGAATCAGCCGCTACTGATGCACCTGCTACTACTGATACCTCAGAAGCTATCACTGAAAAAGCAGAAACAACTGAAGCGACTAATACAGCTCAAACCGAACAAGCAGATGATACTGCTGAAAGCACTGCCGAAAAACCTGAACCAGCTGAAGCAACAGTAGCCGCGGATACGGAAAGCACAGTTAAGACTGAAGCTGCTCCTGTAGAAAAAGCTAAAACCGACGAACCAGCACCGGCACCGGCATCAGAAGACGTTAAATCTGCTGATACAGCCGCAACCGAACCTGCAGAAGCCGAAACTGTCGACACTGAAAAGAGCGAAGCCTCTGGATCAGAAAAAACAGAGAAAGCTGATGACGCAGTTGAAGCGCCTGCAACTCAAGAAGCAGAGCCCGTAATAAAGACTGATAGCGAAACAGTAGAAGCTGTTGAGGCTCCCGCCCCAACAACTGAAAATGCTGAAACCACTATCGACAGCAATGCGATGGAGACCAAAGAAGCACCAGCAACTGAAGCTCCTGTACGCAAACGACGCACTCGCCGCGCGCCTAACGACCCTAGAGAGGTCAAAAAGCGCCAAGAAAGCGAAAGCAATTAATATAGTATTGCATAAAAAAACGGGGCTTAGGCCCCGTTTTTTTATGCTCTAAACTACGCAAGAGCCAATATGGATAATATTGCTTAAACCTTTTTGAAACCCTTCTACTTCTTCTTTTTGAAGATATTCAAAAGCTTTTTCTTTGGATCGGTTTCTTCCGTTGGTAGCGCCTTTTCAAGACGCTTCTGCAAAGAAGAAAAATGCTCCTCTTTTTTCCTGTGCTTTGCTTTCTCGCGCGAAGCACTCAAATCTACGACATTATTACCCATGACTAATTCTCGCTATCTTGTTTCGCCTTTGCTCGAGTAGCCTTCCACTCTGCGAGGGCATCAAAATAAATATCCCATACACAAGGAGAGCAACCATTTTCACAGCACTCACAATCGGCAGGCGGTGTTGGTTTATCTGTTAATTCAGTCATATCGTCCTGTTCTTCCATTACTTATTCTAACGCCATGCACTGCTTAATAGAATCCCACCACCCCTATAACCGTTTTATCAGCTCCAAACCCTTGAGCCAAATCGACCAATCACTCTCGCCTTTGTAACTAATTCGAAAGAACGAAACGCTAAAATACCCAAAATCGCATCCAATGCAGCAAATTACTTTCATTAAAATCGACTACATCAGCACTCATGCTGCATCGCAGCATGAGTTATGTAAAAAAAGTTGTAAAAACACAACAACATTAGCCATAAGTACATAGGTCAGACGTATGACTATTGCGCTTAATTCAGTATAATTCTGTTACTAAATTACAACCATCGGGTTTGAAATAGTGGAGAAAGGTCGCCACAAGCAACCTTTATTCAAACCCTTGGCTGCACTGCCATAAAACTTTTGGGGAATACAATGACTACAACGAACCAAACCATCTACTACACCCTTACAGATGAAGCTCCATCTTTAGCTACATGTTCGCTTCTACCTATTGTTCGTGCATTTACTACAGCTGCCGATATCAATGTTCAAATTACTGATATCTCTCTAGCTGGCCGTGTACTTTCTACGTTCCCCGAAAAGCTTTCTGAAGAGCAACGCGTTGAAGACGGTCTTAAGTTCCTAGGCGAACTTACACAAGATCCGAATGCCAACATCGTTAAACTTCCAAACATCAGTGCATCTATCCCACAGCTAAAAGCTTGTATTGCTGAGCTTCAGTCTCAAGGTTATGACGTACCAAACCTTCCAGAAGACCCACAGTCAGATGAAGAGAAAGATGTACACGCTCGCTACTCTAAGATTCTAGGCAGTGCTGTAAACCCAGTACTACGTGAAGGTAACTCTGACCGCCGTGCGCCAGGTGCTGTAAAAGCATTCGCACGCAAATTCCCACACTCAATGGGCAAGTGGAGCAAAGCGTCTCGCACACACGCTGACTATATGCGCGGCGGTGATTTCTTCTCCAGCGAGCAGTCTATTACAATGGAAGAAGCTGGCAATGTACGTATCGAATTCGTCGACCCAGCTGGCAACGTTGAAGTTAAGAAAGAACTTAGCCTAGAGAAAGGTGAAATTCTAGACAGCATGCGCATGAGCTGCTCTGCACTGCGTGATTTCTTTGAAGAATCAATGAATGACGCAAAAGAATCTGGCGTAATGTGGTCTCTTCACGTTAAAGCTACCATGATGAAGGTATCCCACCCTATCGTTTTCGGTCATGCTGTAACAGTTTTCTACAAAGAAGTATTTGAAAAACACGGCAAACTTTTTGAAGAGCTAGGCGTTAACCCAAACAATGGTATCGGCAGTGTTTATGACAAGATTGCCTCTCTACCACGCTCTAAGCGCGAAGAGATCGAAGAAGATATCCATTTGTGCCTAGAGCACCGCCCAGAAATGGCAATGGTTGACTCCGTTAAAGGCATTACAAACCTACACGTTCCTTCGGATGTAATCGTTGATGCTTCTATGCCTGCAATGATCCGTAATGGCGGCAAAATGTGGGGCCCAGACGGCAAACCAAAAGACACTAAAGCGGTAATGCCTGAGAGCACTTACGCTCGCATTTACCAAGAGATGATTAATTTCTGCAAAACAAACGGCGCATTCGACCCAACAACGATGGGTACAGTTCCAAACGTTGGCCTGATGGCGAAGAAAGCAGAAGAATACGGTTCACACGATAAAACTTTCGAAACAAGCCCTGGCGTAATGCGTGTTGTTTCTGCTGATGGTAGCGTGCTTATGCAGCACGATGTTGAAGAAGGTGATATCTGGCGCGCATGCCAAACCAAAGATGAGCCAGTACGTGACTGGGTTAAACTAGCTGTTACACGTGCTCGCCAATCAAATACACCTGCTGTTTTCTGGCTTGATTACAAACGCGCACACGATGCAGAATTGATCAAGAAAGTTAATACATACCTTCAAGACCACAACACTGACGGCCTTGAGATTTATATTAAGACTTACAATCAAGCGATTCGCTACAGCATGGACCGCATGTTCCGCGGAAACGATACAATTTCTGTAACAGGCAACGTACTGCGTGATTACCTGACTGACTTGTTCCCTATCATGGAGCTTGGCACTTCAGCTAAAATGCTTTCTATTGTACCAATGCTGAAAGGTGGTGGTATGTATGAAACAGGCGCTGGCGGCTCTGC
The DNA here is from genome assembly GCA_027943745.1 of Neptuniibacter victor. Lineage (GTDB taxonomy): Bacteria > Pseudomonadota > Gammaproteobacteria > Pseudomonadales > Balneatricaceae > Neptuniibacter > Neptuniibacter victor. Next base: position 2,145,465 of record AP025763.1, read on the forward strand.
ACCAAAACACGTACAACAGGTTGAAGAAGAGAACCACCTACGCTGGGATTCTCTTGGTGAGTTCTTAGCTTTAGCTGTATCTCTAGAAGATATGGGAATCAAAAATGATAACCCACGCGCAGCTATCCTCTCTAAGACCCTTGATGCAGCAACAGGCAGATTACTTGAAGAAAACAAATCACCTTCTCGTAAAACTGGTGAGCTAGACAACCGTGGTAGCCACTTCTACCTAGGCATGTACTGGGCACAAGCAGTAGCATCTCAGACTGAAGACACTGAGCTAGCAGCACAGTTCAAAGAACTGTCTGATGCGCTAACCAATAACGAAGATAAAATTATTGCTGAATTAGCTGAGTGCCAGGGCTCACCTGCTCCACTAGACGGTTACTACCACGCTAAACGCGACACTGTTAAAAAAGTGATGCGCCCAAGCGCAACACTAAACGCAGCATTAGCCGCAGCGACTAAGTAATTAAGTTACTTAAGAAAAACCCGGCAACTGCCGGGTTTTTTATTGCCTAAAATTTAAAACAAAAAAAGCACGCAAATGCGTGCTTTTTAGTAACAAATCAACACTTACAGATTAGCAACCCTATTCAGGCCTGCTATCGCTGCCACACGATAAGCCTCAGCCATCGTTGGGTAGTTAAACGTAGTATTGATGAAGTATTTAAGGGTATTGGCCTCACCTTCTTGAGCCATAATCGCCTGACCGATGTGTACGATCTCAGATGCGTGCTCACCAAAACAGTGAATACCCAAAATCTCTAACGTCTCTCTATGAAATAAGATTTTAAGCATACCCACGGGCTGCCCGTAAATCTGAGCACGCGCCGTATCTTTGAAAAACGCTTGACCGACTTCGTAAGGAACACACTCCTGCGTTAACTCTTCTTCCGTCTTACCAACCGAACTAATTTCAGGAATAGTGTAAATACCTGTCGGCACTTCGTTGATATAGCGGAAATCCTCAGCGGATAACATATCAGCTGCTGCAGCTCGCCCCTGATCAAGTGCTGCAGATGCAAGGCTAGGCCAACCAACCACGTCACCAGCCGCATAAATACCTTCACAGCTAGTACGATAGTGCTCATCAACTTCTAACTGCCCGCGGCCATTCGCTTCCAGACCTATACGATCAAGATTCAATGTTTCCGTATTACCGCTACGACCGTTACACCACAAAAAAGCATCAGCACGAATCTTCTTGCCAGACTTAAGGGTCAAAATGACACCGCGATCATCTGCTTCTACGCTATCGTAAGTCTCGTTATGGCGAATTTTTACAGCGTTGTTTCTTAAGTGGTAGCTTAAAGAATCGGAGATCTCAGCATCTAAGAACGATAACAATCGGCTCTGGTTGTCGATTAGATCGACCTTAACACCAAGGCCACTAAAAATTGATGCATACTCAGATCCAATAACACCTGCTCCGTAGATAATGAGCGTTCTTGGTGTGTGACTTAATTTCAACACTGTATCAGAGTTATAGATACGCGGGTGACTGAAATCTATATCCGCCGGCTTATAAGGGCGAGAACCTGTAGCGATAACGATATTCTTAGCTCTTAAGGTTTCATCACCTTTTGAAGTACCCCGTACTAGGACAGTGTTTTTATCCTCAAATTCAGCAACCCCAAAAAAGACATCGATTCGATTACGAGCATAAAAATTGGTACGCAGCACAACCTGGCTTGAGATAACCTTTTCAGCGCGCTTCAATACCTTTGGAAAAGAAAACCAACGCGGCTCACCAATATCACGGAACATTGGATTGGTATTAAATTCAATAATCTGCTTTACAGAATGACGAAGCGCTTTAGAGGGAATAGTACCTTTATGTGTACAGTTACCGCCTACAGCCTCTTGCTCCTCGATCACCGCAACTCGACGCCCTTTCTTTGCAGCGTTCATTGCAGCACCTTCACCAGCAGGCCCGGAACCGATCACAATGACATCATAGTCATATACCGCCATCACTTTCCCCTATCAATTATCGTTATCTTATTGTTTTATGAGTGTTTTATCGATCTTACCAGCTTACGCCTTGTTAAGATCTACTCAATTATTCTTTAGATTTAACTTCATAGCCAAGATCAGCAGATTGCACCTCTGCACCTTGCCTTTCTTGCTCTTCTTCGCACTTCTGTGGATCATCTCCACAGATGCTGCATTTACCCTCAATCCCAACGTTAGCCAGACCACCACATGAACCTGAGATGGGTTTACGTCCCATTAAAACACCAACAGACATCGCAACAATTACGACTAAAAGCACCACAAACGTTAAAATCATTGTACTCATTCAAATAACCTCACATCACCAGAAAATTAGAAAAGTCTGATGTCATTCGTTCTTCAAAACCAGTATCGGTTTTAATTATAAATAAAGCATTGATATTATGCTTTTCAGCAAAAGATTGCCCGCGCTCCGGACCCATTACCATCATTGCGGTCGCAAGAGCGTCAGCCTCTGCGCAACTTGGCATCAAAACCGTCACCGAAGCTAAACGATGATTGATAGGCCGACCAGTTAAGGGATCTATTGTATGTGAAAATCGGACCCCATTCTCTTCAAAATAGTTCCTATAATCTCCTGATGTCGCAATACCCACATCTTTAACAGCAATTATACGCTGTATCGTCCGCTCAACAGCGGTACCTGGCGCCTCTATTGCTATTCGCCACTCTTTACCATCTGGCTTCAAACCACGCGCACGTAACTCACCACCAATCTCAACTAAGTAGCTACTAATACCGTGTTCCTCAAGTAGCTGGGCAATAACATCTACACCGTAGCCCTTAGCCACTGCAGATAGATCAATATAGCTGTTGTTACTTTTTGAGACTTCTGCGCCCTTCAAATGAATAGACTGATACCCCACTCTCTTCTGTACAGAGGCAATAAGCTCATCTGAAGGCGCCTTTACAACACGCCCACTGGGGCCAAAGCCCCACAAGTTGACAACAGGCCCAACCGTTATATCAAAGGCACCTTGTGTCTGAGTACTAATCGTTTGAGAAAGTCCCAATACGTAAGCCAGAGGCTCAGAAATTTGCATAACTTCATTGTCGCCCAACCTATTCAGAACCGACAATTCTGAATCAGGTATGTAAGTCGACATGCTCTGATTGACACCGACAAGTGCACTATCAATCATTTGATTTAATTCTTTATCTGGAGAGGCGGAAACCCACTTTACCGTAAACGTGGTTCCCATCGTCGCACCCTGATATGAGTGGACTTTTGGAGTTTCTGACTGACAGCCAGAGAGTATAAATATAGCCAAAAACAAAATGGCCAGCAGCAACGCTGCTGGCCATTGATTGGCTTGCCTTAAATTGACAACCATTTCGTATTAGCCACCAAAATCATCTAAGAAGATGTTTTCACGCTCAACACCAAGATCCAATAACATCTGAATCACGGCTGAGTTCATCATAGGCGGTCCACACATATAGTACTCACAGTCTTCAGGCGCTTCATGATCCTTCAGATAGTTTTCATACAATACGTTATGGATAAAGCCAGTCATACCATCCCAGTTATCTTCTGGCATAGGATCTGACAGTGCTAAATGCCACTGGAAGTTATCATTCTCTTCCTGCAGCTGATCGTACTCTTCGTTATAGAATGATTCACGTAGTGAACGAGCACCATACCAGAACGTAATCTTACGATCGGTCTTAACACGCTTCAAAATATCAAAGATATGCGAACGCATTGGCGCCATACCAGCACCACCACCGATAAAGCACATTTCGTTATCGGTATCTTGCGCAAAGAATTCACCGAATGGTCCATACACCGTAATCTTGTCACCTTCTTTCAGGTTAAAGACATAAGATGACATGATCCCTGGTGGGTGATCTGTGCCTGGAGGTGGAGACGCGATACGGATGTTAAATTTAACAACACCGCGCTCTTCAGGGTAGTTCGCCATTGAGTAAGCACGGATAGTGGGCTCAGTCACAGTGGACTTATACTGCCACAGGTTAAACTTATCCCAATCTTCGCGATACTCTTCATCAATATCGAAGTCTTTATAATCGACCACGTGAGGTGGGCATTCTAGCTGAACATAACCACCTGCGCGGAAATCTACATTTTCACCTTCAGGCAGACATAAAGTCAGCTCTTTGATGAAAGTAGCCACGTTAGGGTTTGAACCAACTGTACACTCCCACTTCTGAACACCAAAGATTTCCTCTTCGAGTTCAATTTCCATATCCTGCTTCACAGCAACTTGGCAAGATAGACGCCAGCCTTCTTTGGCTTCACGCATTGTAAAGTGCGATTCCTCAGTTGGAAGCATAGAGCCACCACCACTGTGAACTTCACATTTACATTGCGCACACGTACCACCGCCACCACAAGCTGAAGGAATAAAAATTCCTCTATCAGCAAGAGTCTGCAAGAGCTTACCGCCCGCTGCTACAGTAATAGATTTTGCTGGGTCGTTATTAATATTAATAGTAACGTCGCCAGAACTAACAAGTTTTGATCGAGCTGCCAAAATTACTGCAACGAGTGCAAGCACTACCGCAGTAAACATGACAACGCCGAGAACGATTTCAGCATTCATTGGCTAATCCTTCCTTTGTTGACCATGTAGGCATTAAAGTGAAACACCAGAGAAAGACATGAAGCCTAGAGACATCAAACCAACAGTGATGAAGGTAATGCCCAGACCACGTAGACCTTCTGGTACGTCGCTGTATTTTAGTTTTTCACGGATACCAGCAAGCGCTGTAATTGCCAACGCCCAACCAATACCTGCACTCACACCATAAACCACTGACTCACCAAAAGTGTAATCGCGCTCTACCATGAATAGAGCCGCACCCATGATTGCACAGTTAACTGTGATCAGAGGCAGGAAAACACCTAATGAGTTATATAACGCAGGTACATATTTATCCAAGAACATCTCAAGGATCTGTACCATTGCAGCGATTACACCAATATATGAGATATAACCTAAGAAGCTAAGATCAACTTCAGGATAACCCGCCCATGCTAACGCACCTTCACGCAGCAACAGATTAAAGATTAGGTTATTCAATGGCGTGGTGATTGCCAACACAACGATAACTGCAATACCAAGACCTAGGGATGTTTGAACTTTCTTAGATATTGCCAAGAAAGTACACATACCCAGGAAGAAGGCCAGCGCCATGTTTTCAACGAAAATAGCCTTAACGGCAAGGCTGATATACTGTTCCATTATACAGCCTCCTTCTTAGTGTTTTTAGCAAGCTCAAATTCTGGCGCTTCAACTTGAGATTTGTCGAAACTACGCACCAACCAGATGAACATACCGATAATGAAGAAAGCACTTGGTGGTAACAGCATCATACCGTTAGCCAAGTACCAACCACCGTCATTAACAAGCGGTAACACTTCATAACCAAACAGCTTACCTGCGCCAAACAGCTCACGAAGGAAACCAACGAAGATCAGTACAACACCGTAACCTAGACCATTACCGATACCATCCATGAAAGAGATTCCAGGAGGGTTTTTCATGGCAAATGCTTCAGCACGACCCATTACGATACAGTTAGTAATGATAAGACCAACGAATACAGAAAGCTGCTTAGATACATCGTAAGCAAAAGCCTTAAGAATTTGGTCCACTACGATTACGAGTGATGCAATGATTGTCATCTGACAAATAATTCGAACACTGCTTGGAATCTGATTACGAATAATAGATACAAACAGGTTTGAAAATGCAGTTACAGCAATTACTGCCATGGTCATAACCATAGCCGTATTCAGGTTTGAGGTAACCGCCAATGCAGAACAAACACCAAGGATCTGAAGACCGATAGGGTTGTTCTTAAAGACCGGATTACTCAATACTTCTTTAGCTTGTGACATCGCTTACGCCCCCCCTGCTTTCAGGTTCGCCAAAAACGGTGCATAACCGTTTGACCCCATCCAGAACTGAACAAGGTTAGTCACGCCGTTTGCTGTCAAAGTCGCACCCGCTAAACCGTCTACCTGATGCTTAGCATTTGGATTAGCTGCATCAACAGCACCTTTAACCAAACCTAGTGCAGGTTCCATTGAACCTTCAGGATAAACGACTTTACCAGGCCATAGTGCTTTCCAGTTTGGATTATCAACTTCACCACCAAGACCTGGTGTTTCAGCATGCGAATAGAAACCGAAACCCACTACCGTATTCAAGTCACCCTCAAGCGCCAAGAAACCGTAAAGCGTTGACCATAGACCATAGCCGTGTACAGGAAGGATAACTTTTTCAAGCTTGCCATCCGTCTCTACCATATAAACAGGCATTACTTTTGCCTGATATTTAATAGAAGCAATATCAGCATCTTTAGTCAGAGCCTTACCAAGGACAGGGTCCTTAGCTGCTTTTTTAGCATCGTATTTAGCTGGAACTTCTGTTGTGAACTTACCTGTCTCTAGATCAACATACTTTGTTGTGATCTGAGCAAACAGCTCATCTACAGATTTGTTCGCATCAGCAATACCGGCAGCCTTAAGGATGTTGCTTTTACGGTCTTGATCTTTATTTGCAACTTGCATTGGTTTCAGTAAAACCGCAGCTGCAGATACAATAACCGAACAAACAACACATAAAAGAACGGTAACGGTAATCGTTTTACCGATAGAGTCATTATTAGCTGACATCGCGCGCCATCCTCCGTTTAATGTTGGCCTGGACAACAAAGTTGTCAATCAACGGCGCAAACAAGTTGGCGAACAGAATGGCAAGCATCATCCCTTCTGGGAATGCAGGGTTAACCACACGGATCAACACAACCATCACACCAATCAACGCACCAAAATACCATTTGCCTTTGTTCGTCATAGACGCAGACACAGGGTCTGTTGCCATGAAGAACATACCGAAAGCAAAACCACCCAGTACTAAATGCCAGTAGAAAGGCATTGCAAACATTGGGTTAGTATCTGAACCGATAACATTGAACAACGTCGCTGTTGCAACCATGCCTAAGAAGACACCTGCGACAATACGCCAAGCTGCAATTTTCGCGATCAGTAGCACTAAACCACCCGCTGCAATAGCTAACGTCGATACCTCACCAACGGAACCTTGCACTTGACCGATGAAAGCATCGAACCAAGTAATGTTCGCAGACAAGATTGCATCGATACCGCCAGATGCAGCCAAACTTAGTGGCGTTGCACCAGAGAAGCCATCAACCGCTGTCCAGATTGCATCACCTGACATCTGTGCTGGATAAGCAAAGAACAGGAAGGCACGACCAGTAAGCGCCGGGTTCAGGAAGTTTTTACCTGTACCACCGAAAACCTCTTTACCAATCACAACACCAAAGCTGATACCTAACGCTACCTGCCATAATGGAATGCTTGGTGGAAGGATTAGCGCAAACAGAACAGAAGTTACAAAGAAACCTTCGTTAACTTCATGGCCACGCTTCATAGCAAACAATACTTCCCAGAAACCACCTACAACGAATGTAACGATATAGATAGGCAACCAATAAGCTGCACCTAAGATGATATTGTCCCAGAGACTCCCTGGATCAAAGCTAGACACACACCCTGCGAGAGCAGCCTGCCAAGATGAAGGCTCAGTAATGCCCAAGTCAGCCATTGCAGTATTTGCCTGCAAGCCGACGTTGTACATACCGAAGAAAATTGCTGGGAATGTACACATCCACACCAAAATCATCATACGCTTCAGATCGACTGCATCGCGCACATGAGCTGCTGTTTTAGTGACATGGCCCGGCGTATAAAAAATAGTATCAGCGGCTTCATAAAGCGCATACCAATTTTCATACTTGCCGCCTTTATGGAAATGCGGCTCCATTTTATCGAGAATATTTCTTAAGCTCATGATCAGGCCTCTCGCTCGATACGCGTCAAATTGTCGCGAAGGATTGGGCCATACTCGTACTTACCAGGGCAAGCAAACGTGCACAGCGCGAGGTCTTCTTCGTCAAGCTCTAAACAACCTAGCTCCATCGCATGAACGATATCGCCAGTAACAAGAGCACGCAGCAGTTGCGTAGGAAGAATATCCAGCGGCATAAGTTCTTCGAACTGACCTACTGGAACCATCGCACGCTCAGAACCATTCGTCGTCGTTGTAAAATCAAACTTCTTCGAAGGATTCAAGAAAGAAGCAAAGATATTAAGAACAGAGAACTTATTAGTACCAGGAACAACCCAGCCTAGTAACTCACGTTCGTTACCTTCTTCCAGAATCGAAATCTGATTTGCATAGCGACTTAAGTAACCCGTTGGACCAGCCGCCGTGCGACCGCTCCATACAGAACCACTTACAACACGATTGTTTTTGCCGCTTTCTGCGCCTACAAGAAGCTCATCTAAGCAAGCACCAATACGCGTACGTAAAAGGCCTGGACGGTATGCACGTGGACCACCAACAGCTACAACACGATCAGTAAACAATTTACCTTCAGTAAACAATTTACCAACAGCAATCACATCTTGATAACCAATCGTCCATACTGTCTTTTTCTGAGAAACAGGATCCAAGAAATGAACATGAGTACCCGCGTTACCCGCTGGATGCCCACCTTCAAATTCTTCAACAGTAACGCCATCAGCTGTCGGGATATCGGTACCCGGCGCTTTACACACATAGACTGTCGTTGCTGACAGCTTGGTCAACACTTGAAGACCTTGTGTGAACGCTTCTTTCTGCTCTGCAATAATAACTGCTGGATCTCCCGCTAGCGGGTTGGTATCCATCGCAGTTACAAAGATAGAATTAGGAGTAGTGCCTGGCTGCGGTACGCGGCTAAAAGGTCGCGTACGCAATGCTGTCCATAAGCCTGACGCGATCAAGTTTTCTTCAACTTGCTCTTTAGTCAGACCGGACAATTCATCCGCACTATATTTATTAAATTCAACCGCTTCATCACCATCTAGTTCAATCACTACGGATTGAAGTACACGACGTTCACCACGGTTGATAGCCTTAACTACACCAGCGCCTGGCGCTGTATAGTTAACACCTTCTGTTTTCTTATCGGAAAAGATCACTTGACCGAGTTTTACTCGATCACCCACCTTGACGGCCATGGTAGGTTTCATACCTACATAATCAAAGCCTACAATGGCAACGGAGTTCACTTCTGGACCATCTGTAATAGATTGCTCAGGAGCGCCCGTGATCGGTAGATCCAGACCTTGTTTGATCTTGATCATACGCCTCACCCAATTACGTTAAACTCTTTCAGGATTCAATTTCCGCTTTAGAAATTGCCGCGACCTGTCCCCGAACGCAAACAATAACTTTATGTAGTTATTACGAAAATTGAATTACCCCACCCAAAAATCCGATTAAGTATACCTGAGCGGGGCCTCATTTTTCTACAAACAGCCGAGCTAATCGCATCATTCCACAAACTAAAGTAGGTAGATAAAGATAGAATTGTTATCTATATGGATATTCTATTTTGGAATATGGGGCATTTAATAAACAAAAAGCCACCAATTGGTGGCTTTTTGTACAAACAGCTATCTATTTAGATATTAAAGCTGTTTTGGGAATGCAGGCAATGTGCACTGAGCCATTTTCTGCATTAGGCGTATAACCTGGCAGCTATAACCGAACTCATTATCGTACCAAACATAAAGTACGCAACGTTTACCACCAGCAATCGTTGCCAATGCATCAACAACACCCGCAGCACGTGAACCGACAAAATCAGTCGATACTGCTTCTGGTGAGTTGCTGTAATCGATCTGCTTCTGCATAGAACCATGAAGTGCTGCTTCACGAAGATATGCATTCAACGTTTCTTTATCTGCTTCGGCTTCTAGGTTTAGGTTAAGAATAGCCATTGAAACGTTAGGCGTAGGTACACGAATCGCATTACCTGTAAGCTTACCTTCCATTGCAGGAAGCGCTTTAGATACAGCTTTAGCTGCGCCTGTCTCAGTGATAACCATGTTCAGACCAGCAGCACGTCCACGACGGTCGCCTTTGTGGTAGTTATCAATTAAGTTCTGATCGTTAGTATAAGCATGAACAGTTTCAACATGACCATTCTCAATACCATACTTATCACAGATAGCTTTAAGCACAGGCGTAATAGCGTTTGTAGTACAAGACGCTGCAGAAAGAATCGTATCTTCAGGTGTAATATCGCTGTCATTAACACCCATTACGATGTTCTTAACACCCTTACCTGGAGCCGTTAATACTGCACGAGATGCACCTTTAGACTGCAAGTGCAGAGAAAGACCTTCTTTATCACGCCACTTACCCGTGTTATCAATAACCATTGCGTTATTAATACCGTAAGCAGTGTAATCAATTTCGTCAGGTGAGTTGGCGAAGATAACTTGAATCACATTACCATTTGCAGTAATTGTGTTGTTTTCTTCATCAACTGTGATTGTGCCTTTGAAAGAACCATGAACTGAATCACGGCGAAGCAAGCTCGCACGTTTTTCAAGATCTTTAGCAGCTGCACCTTTACGTACAACCATAGCGCGCAGACGCAACGCCTGACCACCACCAGTACGCTCGATCAACAAGCGAGCCAATAAACGGCCAATGCGACCAAAACCATAAAGCACTACATCAGTAGGTTCGCGCTCTTCTGTATTGATTGCCTCAGCCAACTCTTCTTTTAGAAAAGCTTCTAAATCTTGGCCATTACCTTCATTACGGAACTTAACAGCTAATTTACCTGCATCAATGTGCGCATTGCGAACATTTAGGCTTTTAACTGCTTCAAGAACAGGCAGAGTATCGATTACTGTCAATTCTTGCTCTTCAACCTGACGCACAAATCGGTGTGCTTTCAGAATATCTACAACAGAACGTTTAATAATCAGACGACCGAATACTGAACATTCGATATTCTGGTCACGGTACAAACCGCCAATAAGTGGAACCATAGCTTCTGCTATAGCTTCGCGTTCTTTCCAATCAGTGAATACTTGATCTTGGCTCACAATGAGACTCCAAAAAGCTGTGTAAACTCGTTCGTAACCACCAATAGACTTATTCTAAGCACTCTTGGCAGGTCCGTTAAAAATTTGGTGCGCGCATTATCCTCTTTTAACTGCCATTGAGCAAATGCAGCACGATATACTTTCGAACCATATAAAAATCGTTTATTAATCATAACAAAAACGACCATTCGCTAGCGCAACTCTATCATTTACGACGGCAATCGCTAAACTATGCCGCCATACCCGTTTATGCGAACAGGAGCACCGCAGTGTTGCAGCCAAATTACCCCCTCCCTTCAGGCGCCGGAGACCGAAAACACATAGGACAGATCTATGGAGCAGCCGCAGGACTTGTCGTGGCAAATGCTGCACAGCGGTATGATGGGGTAACACTTGTTATTACGAATGACACTAACCAAGCAAATCGCCTGTACGATGAAGTAAGATTCTTTAACGGCGGATCTCAAGAGATTTTATCCTTCCCCGACTGGGAAACTCTACCTTACGACACGTTTTCGCCGCACCAAGATATTATTTCGGAACGCATATCTACACTCAACCGGCTACCCAACTTAAAACAGGGCATTCTCATTGTACCGTTGAGTACATTGATGCACCGTACAGCACCCTCTGATTTCATCGCAGGTAACTGCTTTGATCTAAAGGTGAACGACAGCATTAATGTCGACCATTTACGCAAGCAATTAGCAGATGCTGGATACCATGCAGTGGAAACCGTTCTGGAGCATGGCGAGTTTGCTATTCGAGGCTCTATCATCGACCTCTTCCCGACAGGAAGTGAGCTTCCTTACAGAATCGAGCTTTTCGATGATGAAATTGAAACCCTTCGAACATTTGATACAGAAACACAGATATCTATCGAGCAGATCGAACACATCAATCTACTCCCTGCTAAAGAGTTCCCATTTGATAAACGCGCTATCAGCGGCTTCAAATCACGCTGGCGGGAAACGTTTGATGTGGATTATCGCCAATGCCCTATCTACACGAACATTAATGATGGCCTAGCATCTCCAGGTATCGAATATTATTTACCACTGTTTTTTGATCAGTGCAGCTCGCTATTTTCATCACTTCCAGATAACACCCAAATTTTTGTTGATGACCAACTAGAAGACGCAGCCAATACCTTTGCCGAGGAGATCAACGAGCGCTATGAGCAACGCAGGCATGACATCACCAACCCTGTACTTTCACCAAACACGCTCTTCCTATCAACCAGCGAGCTGTTTAGTGAACTTAAAAATTACGGCCGATTAACACTACACACAGAGACAATTGATTCTAAATCAGGGCGCGTCAATATCGACTGCACCCCTCCCCCTGAGCTACCCGTTGACTCTCAGCTTAAAGAGCCGCTAACTGCACTTCAGAACTTTCTTTCACAACGCGATGGATCAATACTTTTTTGCGCTGAATCTGCGGGACGAAGGGAAGCCTTGCTTGAGCTGCTTTCTAGAATAAATATCAAACCAACACTTATTGATGATTGGTCTACGTTTGTCGCCTCTGATCTAGATATAGCGATCACCGAATTCCCGCTTGAACACGGCCTCTCAATCCCTGGGCAATTTCATCTTATTACAGAAACCCAGCTGTTTGGACATCAGGTTTTTCAACGTCGTCGTCGCTCAAAAGAGCAGTCACACAACGATCAAGTCATCAAAAACCTCTCTGAACTAAATTCAGGCTCTCCTGTAGTGCATCTTGATCACGGTGTAGGTCGCTATCTTGGCCTGCAAACCATTGAGCTAGAAGGGCAAACCAACGAGTTCCTAACACTAGAGTATGCAGAAGGCGCAAAACTCTATGTACCCGTATCGTCACTACACTTAATAAGTCGATACACTGGCGCAGGTGATGAGCACGCCCCACTCCACCGTCTCGGTACCGAGCAATGGAGCAAGGCAAAACGTAAAGCAGCAGAGAAAGCCAGAGACGCAGCAGCTGAGCTACTTGATATTTATGCACGTCGTGCAGCACGAAAAGGGTTTACATTCTCAACCCCGGATGAACAATATTTACAATTCGCCGCATCCTTCCCATTTGAGGAAACGCCCGATCAAGCAGCAGCAATCGGCAATGTTATACGTGATATGACAGCCAAGCAGCCGATGGATCGACTTGTATGCGGTGACGTAGGCTTTGGTAAAACCGAAGTCGCTATGCGTGCTGCATTTGTTGCCGTGCACAGCGGCAAGCAAGTCGTCATACTGGTACCAACGACACTTCTGGCCCAACAACACTATCAAAACTTCCAAGATCGCTTTGCCGATTGGCCAGTAAATATTGAGCTAATCTCTAGATTTCGAACCGGAAAACAGCAAAACGCAGCCATAGAGAAGCTCGAAGCAGGAAGTGTTGATATCGTCATCGGTACTCATAAACTCCTTGGGGGTGGCATCAATTTTAAAGATCTAGGCTTAGTGATTATCGATGAAGAGCATCGTTTCGGCGTTCAACAGAAAGAACGTCTAAAATCTCTACGTGCAGAAGTCGATATATTAACCCTTACTGCAACACCAATTCCTCGGACACTTAACATGGCGATGTCTGGCATCCGAGATCTATCGATTATTGCCACACCACCTGCCAGACGCTTATCCGTAAAGACATTCGTACGCTTTAGTGAAGAAACCCTAGTTAAAGAAGCCATTTTGCGAGAACTGCTTCGCGGTGGACAGATCTATTACCTTCACAATGAAGTGAAGACTATAGAGCAAACGGCAGAAGAGCTTAGAGCGCTTGTACCCGAAGCTCGTATTGGGATTGGCCACGGCCAGATGCGCGAGCGCGAGCTTGAGCAAGTAATGTCTGACTTCTATCATAAGCGTTTCAACATACTTCTCTGTACCACCATCGTTGAAACAGGGATAGATGTGCCAAATGCCAACACAATCATTATCGATCGTGCTGACAAATTTGGCCTAGCCCAACTACACCAACTACGCGGAAGGGTTGGTCGCTCTCATCACCAAGCGTATGCCTATCTGTTAACGCCGCATAAAAAATCTATGACCAAAGATGCGGTGAAACGCTTAGAAGCAATTGAAACGGCAAACGACCTAGGCGCAGGCTTTACACTTGCCACCCACGACCTTGAGATCCGTGGCGCAGGCGAGCTACTTGGCGAAGAACAAAGCGGCCAAATGCAGACCGTTGGTTTTTCTCTCTTTATGGAGATGCTAGAACAAGCGGTTGAATCCATAAAAGAGGGTAAAACGCCAAATATGGACCAACCACTCAAACAAGGCTCTGAAGTTAACCTGCATATTTCGGCACTTATTCCAGATGACTATCTACCGGATGTTCATAGCCGGTTGATTATGTACAAAAGGATCGCAAACGCCTCGTCATCAAAAGAATTAAAAGAGCTGCAAATCGAAATGATCGACAGATTTGGCCTTTTGCCTGAGCAGGTTAAGAATCTATTCAATATCACTGAGTTAAAACTACGTGCAGAATCGATGAACATTGTTAAGATTGATGCTGGCAACGAGAACGGTAGAATTGAATTCGCTTCCGATGCAAAAGTAGATCCTTTAACGCTGGTTAAAATGGTTCAAAAGGATCCTCTTAAATTTAAACTTGAAGGTGCTGACAAATTACGTTTCAGCCTCAACATGGAGAAGACTGAGAAACGCTTCTTGGCGATTGAACGCCTCTTAAGCGACTTGGCAGTTAAAACATCATGATCAGATTGCTCACCTCTCTACTTGTTTTTAGTTTCACTTTTATTAGCCCAATTGCTACGGCTGCTGATTGGTATAAAGTTGAAGTCGTTGTCTTCGCAAATCAAGACAGCAGCGGCTTAAGTGAAGAATACTGGCCGGAGATCAAAGAGATCCCCTCCCCTGCGAACGCTATTGCGCTTAAGAGCCGCAGCGCCGAAGGAAGCGCCTATAAGCGCCTAGCAGGTAGCTCATTAAGCCTCCATGATGCAAAAAACCGCTTAAAAAACTCTGGGCCTTATAAAGTGCTATTTCATGCTGGCTGGATGCAGCCGGTTTACCACACACAAAGACCACGCCCTATACGCATTACAGGCGGTGAAATTCTAGATAACGGCATGTATGAGCTTGATGGTCATATAGCGATTGGCCGCGGTACCTATTTGCACTTTCGCCCAAACCTATTCTTAAGCCGCCGCCTCAATACAGATGAGAGTAGCCACCTAAAGAACCCATTAAGCCAATCAACAGACCTTGCGACTTCCCAATCCGCATCACTCATTACGATGCAGGCCGCGAGTGGCGCAACCAGCACACTGACAAGCAATGCATTTCCTGTCATACCCGATATTCTGACGGTTAATCTAAATCAGGCAAGACGCATGAAATCCAAAGAGCTGCACTATATAGATCATCCTCTTATGGGCATCTTGGTTGAAATAAAACCTGTCAAATAAGACACATAAAAAAAGCCCGGTAACCACCGGGCTTTTACTTTGCTTTACCTTCAGAGCCTATCTCGTCAATTAGCTACGCCCGTGATCAACCAGATCATCAACGACCGCCTGCTCCTCACTAAGATCTTGTCGATCTTCATCTTTAGGCATAGGCAAAATAAGATTTAGTACGATAGCAACCAAACCACACAAGCTAACACCCTGCAGATTCAAATCGCCACTACCTACAGCCATGCCACCAATACCAAATACCAGTGTTGTAGAGACAATTACTAAATTTCTCTGCTGCGCCATATCAACCTTTGCTTTAACGATAGTGTTTAACCCCACCGCGGCAATAGATCCAAACAGAAGGATAAGAATCCCCCCCATAACCGGCGAAGGAATGGTCTGCAACAACACACCAAACTTAGCAACAAAGGCAAGAATAATGGCAAAAACAGCAGCCCAAACCATAACCATGGGGTTAAAAGACTTGGTTAACATAACAGCCCCGGTTACTTCGGAATACGTTGTATTTGGCGGACCACCAAACAACGAAGCCGCTGAAGTGGCGATACCGTCACCAAAAAGGGTGCGATGCAAACCAGGCTTTTTAAGATAATCTTTGCCAGTAACATTGCTAATAGCTAACACATCACCCACATGCTCGATTGCAGGCGCAATCGCAACAGGCAACATAAATAAGATGGCCGCAAGATGAAATTCAGGCAATACAAAATTAGGCACTGCGATCAACGGCGCTTCCGCTGCTTTAGTCAGATCAACCATTCCCATGAAGTATGCAGCGGCATAACCCACTAACACACCAGCCAAGATAGGCACTAACCTAAAAATCCCGCGCCCCATCGTCGCAACGATAAGGGTCGTACCCAGCGCGATCATGGAAACAATCATTGCATCTTGGTAGGGAAACAGAACAATTGATCCATCCCCTGCTTTACCCATAGCCATATTAACGGCAATAGGCGCCAAGCCAAGTCCAATCACCATAATAACCGGCCCTGTTACGACAGGCGGCATGATGCGATGAAGAAAACCTGAACCTTTGATTTTGACAATAAAGGCCAGCAGCATATAGACAACACCGGCAGCAAATAATGCTCCCATCGTTGCCTCCACACCCCAAGTTTGTGTGCTGTAGGTAATCGGTGCAATAAACACAAAAGACGATGCTAAAAATACAGGAACCGTACGCTTAGTCACAAACTGAAAAAGGAGCGTACCCAAACCTGCTGTAAACAGTGCAACACTTGGATCGAGCCCGGTTAGCAAAGGCATTAACACCAAAGCCCCAAACGCTACGAACAGCATTTGCGAACCCGCTAATACTGTCCTTAAACCACCTTCATTCGTATCAATGGACATGAACATTCACCTAATTATTTAGTGCCAAATATTTTATCGCCAGCATCACCCAAACCAGGAATAATATACCCCTTCTCGTTTAGATGACTATCAATTGCAGCAGTGTACAATTCAACATCAGGATGAGCTTGTTGAACAGCTTCAATTCCTTCAGGCGCAGCAACTAACACCAATGCACGGATTGAATCACAACCCGCCTTTTTAAGCATATCAATCGTCGCAATCATTGAACCGCCTGTTGCTAACATCGGGTCAATCACTAAAGACATACGCTCATCGATATCATTTGCTAGCTTCTCGAAATAGGCAACAGGCTGTAAGGTTTCTTCATCACGATATAGGCCGACAACGCTAATACGCGCTGTTGGCACTAGATCTAGAACACCATCTAGCATCCCTATACCTGCACGCAAAATAGGGACCACTGTAATTTTCTTACCTTTAATGCGCTCCACCGTCACGTCACCGCACCAGCCGTCTAGCTGATACTCTTCAAGCTCAAGATCTTTTGTCGCTTCATAAGTGAGCAAACAGCCAACTTCTGCTGCTAACTGGCGAAAACTACGCGTACTCATCTCTCTCGCCCGCATCAGGCCAATCTTATGTTTCACCAACGGGTGATTAATCTCATGAACGCTCATAGCTACCTCATCACACAGATACAGAAACACCGCCATAGACAGCGGTGTATAGATGAATGAAGATTACCAAACTGTAACAATGAATGTCATCCTAAAGTTGTAACCTGTATCACAAGTTATGTAGTTTTTTTCCTCGTCAAAAATCACCAAGCAATTAACTAGCACCGCTCAACGTGAACACATTTAGCTTGAACTAATTAAAATTGAATATTATTGTGGGCGGTTTTTGCTAACGATCAATAAAAATACGCCCTGCCATCATGGCGTTTTTTTATCAGACCCACGACTTTGAGAGCACTTCTAACATATGTCTAAAATTGATTTTGACGAAATAAAAAGCGTCTACATGCAAGCTGATCTTCTTTATTCCGACGCGGAAGTCGAGCAAGCCATAAACAATATGGCGGTTGAGATCTCAGCCGATATGGCAGAAAAAAATCCTGTCGTATTCCCTGTAATGAATGGCGGCTTGGTCATTGGCGGCAAGCTCTTAACCAAACTTAATTTCCCGCTAGAAGCTGGCTACATGCATGCGACGCGCTATAGAAATACAACATCAGGACATGAGCTTGAGTGGAAGGTACGCCCTCAGATTGACTTTAAAGGTCGCGCAGTACTTCTAGTTGACGACATATTGGATGAAGGCCACACACTTGCAGAGATCGTAGACTACTGCAAAGCAGAAGGTGCGAGCGAAGTGCGCATCGCGGTTTTAACCAATAAGAACCATGATCGTAAGGCCCGCCCTGACCTAGTTGCTGATTTCGTGGGCCTCGAAATCGAAGATCGCTACATATTCGGTTATGGCATGGATTACAAAGGTTATTGGCGAAACGCTCCAGGCATTTTTGCTGTAAAAGGCATGTAACACAATTAAAAAAGCCCTGATTAACAGGGCTTTTTAATATATAAGACTTATAAACTCTAGCCTTCAGGCAGCGTCTTAGACATGGAAACATGTTCATCAAATACAACAGAATCTTCACTCTCTAGATGAACCGTTGTTGTTGGAAACGCAAACTCAGCCCCAGCATCCTCGATAATATTCATTACCTGCATCATCACATCTTGCTTTATCTCATGGAACTGAACCCAATTTGTCGTTTTAGTAAACGTATAGATAAAGAAATCTAACGACGACGGACCAAAACGATTCAAATTAACGATCAGCGTTTGATTGGTATCGATCTCTGGATGTTGTAGCAACATCTGCTTAACCGAGGAGATAACCTCCTCGACCTGACCTGCATCCTGATAACGAAGCCCTACGTATTCATAGATACGACGATTGGTCATACGCGAAGGGTTCTCAACCGAAATATTGGCAAACGTTGCATTTGGCACATAAAGGGGCCGCTTATCGAAAGTACGAATGCGTGTCTGCCTCCAACCGATATCTTCGACAGTACCCTCAATTTGCTTGTCCGGTGAACGAATCCAGTCACCTACTTTGAAAGGTCGATCTAGATAGATCATCAATCCACCAAAGAAATTTGCTAACAGGTCTTTTGCTGCAAAACCAACAGCAATACCGCCAATACCACCAAATGCCAGTATTCCCGATATGCTGTAACCGTAATTCTGCATCACAATCAATACAATAATGACGGTTACAATCAACCGCAATAAGCGGCCTAACGCGCCTACCGTTGTGGGGTCCATCGGCTTCTTCATACGTTCCGGCATAACCAGAACTTGTTCTAAACGCTTTAAAAAGCGTAAGCAGGTCCAAGCAAATAGAATAACCAAAACAGAACGCGGCAAAGGACTTTCAGGTGCCAGCACATCTAAAGATAGATACTGCTCAAACACCTGAACCAAAAGATAACCAGCGACGAGCCAAATAAGAAAAAGAAGTGGGCGCCCAAAAGACTCTATAACGACATCATCCCATAGGTTTGATGTTTTCTCGGCTTGCTGTATTAACTTACCAAGCACAAGCCTAGAAGCGATATCAGCAATCACAGCCACAATACAGATCGCGCCGGACAAAATAATCCATGCTGAATCACTGTAAGCAGGGAGATATTCAAGCAACCATTGGTTTAGCAGTTCAAGCATTGTTCTAATCCATTAATTCTTTAACTAATAAACGAGCTTCACTAAGGCGAGTATTATCTACCTGCCAAGCAGAACCTTTCAACTCACCTAAATCGAGCGTATCTTCACACCCAAGCGATTCAAGATAATTCAGCACTTCGATAGTACCAGAACGATCATTACAACAAAGTAACACTTGGCAGCCAGCAGCAATGGCCTTTTCAGCTCTCTGCTTATAACCACCGGCAGCTTGCGCCGCCTTCATACTTAAATCATCACTAAATACAAAACCAGTAAAGGCCAAGCGCTCGCGCAACACCTCTTTCATCCAATAATCGGAATATCCAGCGGGATCGGAGGCACAATTAGGATACAAGACATGAGCGAACATCATCCCCTCCACCCCATTACAAATGGCTTCGCGAAACGGCAGCATATCGGTATTCCATAACTGCTCAAATGTTCGTTCATCTATCGCATCGTTATGGTGGGTATCGGCATCCGCCCATCCATGACCGGGGAAATGCTTAGCCGTAGCTGACATCCCTGCATCCCGCATACCTTCAATATATTCAGCAGACAAAGCACAGACTGTTAGGTGGTCATTAGCAAATGCACGATCTCCTATGACTGTATTTCGATCATAATTAACGTCTAAAACGGGCGCAAAGCTTAAATCAATGTCGAGCAGCCTCATTTCAGCCGCCATTAAATAACCCATCTGTCTGGCAGCAGACAGACCTTTGGCCTTATCAAGGGAATACACTTGAGACAAAACATTAACGGGAGGCAAAATAGTCACGCCATTTTTTAACCGTTGTACACGTCCACCCTCTTGGTCAATGCTAATCACCAGATCAGGTCTGATTCCACGTATCGCTTGAATCAGTTCAGCCACTTGTTTAGCTGTCTGCGTATTACGACCAAAAAGAATAACTCCACCGATATGAGGTCGCGTAAGCAACGCGCTCTCCTCAGCACTTAATTCTGTGCCATCCAAATCAAGAAACAATGTCGCTTGGGCCATTAACTTACCTAAATATCATTAATCTATTTGAACCAAAGTTCCGGCATCGATTTGATCAAACAACTCAATCAAATCAGCATTTCGCATGCGGATACAGCCATGGGAAAGAGGCATCCCCATAGGCTCACTATCTGGCGTACCATGAATATAAATATAACGCTGCATAGTATCGAAATTACCTAAGCGATTAACCCCCACCTCTAATCCTGAGAGCCACAGAATGCGCGTTAGAATCCAATCACGCTTAGGAAAGCGCTGAGCCAGCGTTTCGGAAAAAATCTCGCCTGTAAAACGACGACCGACGAATACGGCATTAAGAGGGAGGTCAGCACCAATTTTGGCACGAATATAATGTTTACCGCGAGGAGTACAGCCACTATTTTTCAGTTCACCGGGACCGTTTAACGCCGTTGAAACTGAATAGGTACTTGCAAGTACCCCATCAACATAGACGTAGAGCTGCTGATGAGGTATCGATATTTTCAGATGACGCACAGCAGAACTATACGCGGCAGAAATAAGTTTTATCTGCTCGTGCCTGAAGCCCCGAGGACAATACAGGAATCATCCGGTGTAAAATCTGCTCTACTTCTGCACCACTATGAAATTCCCGCTTTTCAATGGCATGTAGCGTATGGAAATTTGACAGCGTAAAAGTGATTGAGCCCAACATGAAATGTAATCGCCAAAAGAACTCATCATCCTCCATTGGCGCAGCATCTTGGCGCAACAGAGAGATAAAAGGTTGCAACTTATCATTGTATCGAGTCATTAAGAACTGACGCAGTTCTTCTTGATTTTTCATATATGAAAGTTCAAGCAATCGCATAAAGACCGCTAAAGCGTTCACATTATCTCTATTAACAATCAAGAGTGTACGCATTAACATTTCTAGAAGCTCTTCAAGGGTGATCTGCCCTGCGCCTTCAGCCAGCTGCCGCTGATCCAGCATTGCCCCCAACTCAGCACACAAAGGCGTTAAAAACTTCTCAGCAACGGCTTGAATAAGCCCTTTTTTCGAGCCGAAATGGTAATTAATTGCAGCCAGATTTACATCTGCTCTACTGGTGATCTGACGAACAGTTGTTTCAGTAAATCCCTGCTCTGCAAACAATATCTCTGCAGCATTTACAATACTTGCAGAAGTCCCCTTGTGATTCATCAGATCTCCAAACCAGCGTTTAAAACAGATAGAGACGAATTATAACGACAACATCTATCTATTAATCAAGTCATTATTACCTATTTAAGGCACTATAATGATATTAAATAGAACAAAAGATGAATAAAAAGCCTTTTGTACTACTTATCGGCTCCAAATTTTAGATTGGGTTAAACGGCCCCACCACTTCATAAGCACTTTATCGCTCGATGTCACCGCCAGATCTGAAATTTTATCTTGCAAGGTTTTCTTCTCTTCATACCTAACAATAAAAATATCAGCGTTATCTGCAGCATCCATCATGTATTGATCTGATGTCATGAGTTCATCGACAAGGTTAACGTCTAATGCCTGCTTACCGAACCATATCTCGCCGGTCGCAACTTTATCGATATCAACTGATTCACGATACTCATGCACAAAATCTTTAAACAGAACGTGAGTTTCCTCTAGCTCTTCAACAAACTTTTCTCGACCTTTATCAGTGTTTTCACCAAACACAGTCAAGGTGCGCTTATATTCGCCAGCCGTGAGCACTTCATAATCTATATCGTTTTTCTTCAATAGCTTATGAAAGTTAGGTAACTGAGCAATAACGCCAATCGAACCTACAATAGCGAAAGGCGCGGCCAATAACTTGTCTGCCAGACAGGCCATCATGTAACCACCGCTTGCGGCTACTCGGTCAACACAGATCGTCAAAGGAATGCCTTTGCGTTTAATTCGCTCAATCTGCGAAGACGCTAAGCCATACTCATGTACCATACCACCTGGACTTTCTAGGCGAATTAGCACTTCATCCTCTTTCTCAGCAAGTAGTAAAACCGCTGAAATTTCTTGCCTAAATGGTTCTACTTCGCTGGCTTTAATATCACCATCAAAATCTAAAACAAATAACCTTTTACGACGCGGCTCATCTTCTTTAGGCGGGTTTTTCTTTAATTGTTTTTTCTCTTCTTTGGCTTTTTTCTTCTCTTCTTTATGGATCGCTTTTAATTCTGCCTCATCAAGAATAGAAGCTTCCAAAGCCTCCTTCATATCAGCAAGCTCTTCATTGTAATGTACAACCTCTATATCCCCATGCTTGGCATCCTTTCTTGAACGAGAGGAAACTAGTGCAATACCCGCTACGACAGCAACAATAGCGAAAACAACGGTAAT
Organism: Neptuniibacter victor; assembly: GCA_027943745.1. Taxonomy (GTDB): domain Bacteria; phylum Pseudomonadota; class Gammaproteobacteria; order Pseudomonadales; family Balneatricaceae; genus Neptuniibacter; species Neptuniibacter victor. The sequence goes on from AP025763.1 coordinate 2,168,259, forward strand.
AGATTTAGCCAAAAATAAACTGTAATCACTCAGAAACTCAATCACTGAGAAAACTCCGAAATTAACTATAAGAAGAAAGAGCGCTAATGTATCATAATTCCCTCTGTTACCCACCCAGTTTGAGACTTCTCTTTCATGAGCCAAAACATCTCCGTAGCTAAAGTAATCGAAAAACTACCTAGCCGCTTCATTTCTGAAAATGCTGAAGGGTTGTCAGTAACATTCCAGTTTATGTTAGAAGACGATGATGACTTCCATATTTCGATCAATGATGGCATCTGTGAAATTAAAGCAGGTGAGCACCAAGATCCAAATGTCACCCTATTAATGGATGCAGAAACCATGGTGGAAGTCATTACCGGTCAAAAAGATGGCATGAGCGCTTTTATGACCGGTAGCTTAAGAGCAGAAGGAAATGTGATGCTTGCCACTAAACTGGGCAAGCTATTCAGTCGTGAAAAAAGGGGATGATTGTTCAACCAAATCATGTCCTGCCTCGGTAAGAAAACGATCAATAAGACGTCTCGCAATCGTAAACTTAGGCGGTAGAGTTGGTAAGTTATCTGCTGAAAACCAATCAGCATCAAGGATCTCTTCACCATCCGGTGTAATGTCTCCCTCGACGTAATCCGCCATATAGCCCAACATAAACGAATGAGGAAAAGGCCAAGATTGACTAAAGCAGTACTGAATATTTCCTACTGCAATCCCTACCTCTTCTTTTACCTCTCGAACCACTGCATTTTCGGCACTCTCTCCAGCCTCAATAAATCCGGCTAACGTACTATAGCGTCCCGGCGCAAATTTACTGCCATGGGCCAATAGACAACGATCTCCCTTTTTTACCAAAACAATAATACAGGGTGAAATTCTTGGGTATTGGTGGTGACCACAGCTACCACAAATTTTCGCTAACTCGTTACTATGAGCGTCCAAACTCGTTGCACAACGAGGACAAAATTTAAATGATAGATGCCAAGTAACAATCTGAGAAGCCGACGCTAATAAGGTGTACTGCTGCTCGTTAGTTATCGTTGATAGGATGGTACGCAAACCACAAAGCCTATCTTTTTCAACACCCGCAGGTGGCTCATCGCCTTTCACGATAACGACTCGATAATCTGCATTAGAGATCAAACCGATCCGATAACTCGCTTCAATTTCCACATCAACTAACGTTTCTTGTGTAAATTCAAGCACACCAGTTTCATATCCGAGAAGATAACCATTAACGGCAACCAGATAAATACAGCCTTTATCCAACACAATAAAACCCTCAACTTTGAAGCAACACACTGACCCGATAACAGCAAATTTACAAGATTCATGACTCTAATGCAGTGAAAAACAGCAAAAACATGCGTTAAGACAGTAGTTTAGTCTTCAGCTTTAACAGCCCAACTGTTAGTCTTAGCCTTATTGGATGAATGCGAATTTTTCAATAAACACCATTATTATAACTATTATATAAAAAACAAAACTGGCTGTTCTGGCATAGGAAGAACAATCAATGACCAATACGTTATCACAAGCACTAGTACGAAATTTCTTAGGCAACTCCCCTGTCTGGTATAAACAGGCAATAATTGGTTTCCTCATATTGAACCCAATTATATTGTTTACAATGGGTCCCGTAGTAACCGGCTGGTTACTAATTTTTGAATTTATTTTCACACTTGCACTAGCTTTAAAGTGCTACCCACTTCAGCCAGGTGGCTTACTTGCCATCGAGGCGATTGTGATCGGGCTCGCAAGCCCTGAAACAGTCTCACATGAAGTAGAAGCGAATCTAGAAGTAATCTTGCTACTGATGTTTATGGTCGCAGGTATCTACTTTATGCAGAGCTTATTGCTATGGATATTTACCAAAATACTCCTAGGCGTTCGTTCCAAAATGATGCTTTCTCTACTTTTCTCACTCTCAGCAGCTGTGCTGTCAGCGTTTCTAGACGCATTGACAGTGACCGCAGTACTGATCAGTGTGGGTGTAGGCTTTTATGCGGTTTATCATAAGGTCGCCTCAGGTAAAGCCTACCATCATCCTGATCACGACCATGCTGATGATGATGAGGTCCACAAAAACCACCATACAGATCTTGAAGATTTCAGAGCATTTTTAAGAAGCTTGCTCATGCATGGCGCTGTTGGTACTGCATTGGGCGGTGTTTGTACGCTTGTAGGTGAGCCACAGAATCTACTGATTGCGGAAAAGGCTGGTTGGGATTTCATTCAGTTCTTTGTACTCATGGCTCCAATTACCATGCCTGTTCTGGTGGCCGGTTTAATCACCTGCGCCCTGCTAGAGAAATTCAAAATCTTTGGTTATGGCTACCTAATGCCAGAAAACGTTCGCAACGTTCTAATCGATTTCGCTGGAGAACAGGATGCCAAACGCACAACGCGTGATAAGGCAAAACTTGTTATCCAAGCGGTTGTAGCGATATTCCTTGTTGTGGCGCTTGCATTGCACTTAGCAGCGGTAGGCTTAATTGGCTTAACAATTATCATCTTACTGACTGCATTCAACGGCATTGTAGAAGAACATCAGATAGGTAAAGCATTTGAAGAGGCACTACCCTTCACTGCACTTCTTGTTGTTTTCTTCTCGATTGTATCGGTAATACACGAACAGCACTTGTTCCAACCGATTATCCAAGCCGTATTGGATATGGAGCCTTCAAGCCAACCGGGCGTTTTCTTCATCGCTAACGGCGTTTTATCCGCCATCAGTGATAACGTTTTCGTTGCAACGGTGTACATTAACGAAGTATCTGCAGCACTTAATGCAGGAACGATTACACGCGAACACTTTGATGCATTAGCGATAGCAATCAATACAGGAACAAACATTCCTAGTGTTGCAACGCCAAATGGTCAAGCGGCGTTCCTGTTCCTACTAACGTCTGCGCTAGCCCCATTAATCCGCTTATCATACGGTAAGATGGTTCTCATGGCGCTTCCGTACACTATCGTTATGAGTATTGTTGGTTACACAGCTTTGGTTATGAATTTGCAGATCTAAATGCTAGAACTGTAAATAATGCCCCAAAAAAAAGCTCCGCATATGCGGAGCTTTTTTCGTTAATGTCTCTACGTTTTTAGTTTAAAAAGATCAATCAAGCCAAAATACAGTATCACCCGTTTTATTGGCCGTAAAAGCTAGCTAAGCGTCTATGATTTCACCTTTGCTCAACCAAGCACACTCACCACCACTCTTCTTATCCAGCATTTGCAAAAAAGCATCATGAGCTTTCTGATCTTCATCTGGCACACGAACGAGGGGCAGATCTTCAGCCCCCTTAACTCGTACGATACCTCCCTCCCCGCCACCATCTAACTCAGACGCTAGAGAAAGGTTGGTTTGGCCGCCTGTAATAGCTAGATAGACATCAGCAAGAATCTCTGAGTCGAGTAACGCGCCATGAAGCTCACGATGAGCATTATTAATCCCATAACGGTTACATAAGGCATCTAGATTATTTTTCTGTCCAGGATGTTTTTTTCGAGCAAGCAAAAGCGAATCAGTGACAGGACAAAAATGCTCTACACGCTCAGGGAAGTTGTTTCGTTCAAATTCAGCATCAATAAAACCAATATCAAATGCAGCATTATGGATAATTAGCTCAGCACCACGAATAAATTCGACAAACTCATCCATGACGGCAATGAATTTAGGCTTATCTTCCAGAAACTCGTTTGTAATGCCGTGTACTTGCATCGCTTCGGCATCAATTGCATGATCCGGCTTGATATACTGATGATAGGTCCGCCCAGTCAATCGACGGTTAAACATCTCGACGCAACCGATCTCAATGATATTGTGACCTTCCGAGTGTTCTAAACCTGTTGTCTCGGTATCTAGTACGATCTGTCTCATGCCTTGCCCAACTCCTCAACCCCTTTGTTAGCCAATTGATCTGCTAATTCATTTTCAGGATGGCCACTATGGCCCTTAACCCAACGCCAATCAATAGTATGCGGCTGCGTTGCCGCATCCAGACGTTTCCAAAGATCTGCGTTTTTTACCGGTTTCTTTTGTGAGTTTATCCAACCCTTGCGTTTCCACCCAGCAAGCCATTCGGTAATTCCCTGACGTACATATTGAGAATCGGTGGTTAGAATCACTTCACAAGGGCGATTCAACGTCTCTAATGCCATAATCGCGGCCATTAATTCCATGCGATTATTCGTTGTATCCTCTTCCCCGCCACAGAGCAGCTTTTCAGCCTCACCGTAACGCATTACGGCTCCCCAGCCTCCAGGACCAGGGTTACCTTTGCATGCACCATCTGTAAATATGTTAACGATGTTCACGGTTTTTCCTTAATGAGCCCCTGGCTGTAGATTCAGCTACAGGAAGCGAAATCAAACGACGTAGCCCCCAACCTGAACGCAAGGGAGTCATACCGGCGATATCCTTTCTGGCTAATAAAATAGAGAACGCACCATGATGGCCCGGCAAACGATCTGCAAAACCATCTAAGAAAGCCAAACGATTACGCCACTTAACCTTCTCAAAAGGCACGCGATGATACCCTGAAATATGTTTTAGTTCAGTCAGTTCTAATAATTTTAACCAATCTGATAACCGGCGATGACTGATAAAATGCCCGGACCAAGGCGCTATGCCTGTATTACGTTTTGCCAATCGAGCGAGCCCCCAATAACTCACAGGATTAAACCCGACGATGATTACATGCCCCCCGGGCCTGAGCACTCTTGAGGCCTCACGTAATACTTGATGAGGGGAATCAGTAAAATCCAAAGCGTGATGCAAAAGCACAACGTCAACGCTCTCATGCGCCAACGGCACCTCTGCATTATTTGCAATCACATTATTGTCTGCCAAACCAAGCTCTAAAGTGGGGACAACTGAAAAACAATGAGTAACAGGGCTCTCTTGATACATTTGAATTCGGCAATCTACTGACAGCTGAACTAAATGCATTCCAAAAAGAGTTGAGACCACTCTATCAACTTGCTGCTTCTCAGCGGCTAAAAACTCTTGACCAAGCTCGGAATCAAACCATGCTTTAAGTTCTGGAAGCAAAAGAGCCAAAGGCTGTTGTTTATGAAAACTCATAGGTATGCCTAAAATTAATGCTGGTTCACCGTAATAGAAGCAGTATTATATTTCTTTTATGCTACTGCAATCGCACAATACTGCCGAGGCCCTAAAATGTTTAACGTAACACCTATTCCTGCTTTTTCTGACAATTATATCTGGGTTCTCTCTACTGAAGGCTCAAACTCAGTAGCAGTCGTCGATCCTGGCGATGCATCGGCTGTTGAAACATATTTAGAAGAGAACAACCTAACGCTAGAAGCGATTTTGATTACCCATCACCATAATGATCATACTGGTGGCGTTGCTGAGTTAACCGCAAAACGGAACATCCCTATCTATGGCCCTGCCAACTCACCGTTTGAAGGCATATCGAATCCATTATCTAATGACGATACGATAGAACTGTTTAATCAAACATTAGCTATACGAGAAATTCCAGGCCATACCCTTGATCACATTAGCTATTATTCCGCACACAAAAAACCGCAGCTATTCTGTGGTGACACTCTCTTTCTAGCTGGCTGCGGTCGACTATTCGAGGGCAGCGCGAAGCAGATGCTAGACGCTATGCAATATTTCTCCAGCCTACCCGATAGCGCTGAAGTTTATTGCACCCATGAATACTCTCTAGCTAATCTTAACTTTGCTGCTGCTGTAGAGCCCTCTAACAGAGATATACGCACGAGTATAACTACTTGCAACAGTTTGAGGGACAATGACAAACCGACCCTCCCTACTAGCATAGCCGAAGAAAAGAAAATAAATCCCTTCATGCGTACATCGACACCTACAGTGATCGATGCTGCGTCTAATTTCAGCGCTAAGAAACTGATTTCTGAGGTCGAAGTATTTGCAGCAATTAGAGAATGGAAAAATCAGTTTTAAGTTGGGAACCTACGAACAAGTCCTAAACACCTCAGGCTTACAGATCGGTTCAAGTTCGAGGCAACGATTACAGGCCTGCTGGTTGCCAGTCGAAAATCGTTAACGAAGAAACTGGATCGCTCTGTAAGCCCCGAAGGGTAGGCATTAAATCGACTTACTGCTTTGTCAGGCAGCTTAGAAAGGACTCGTCATTCCACTGCGCTACCTTTCGTGCATTAAGTCGTTTTACAGCCCACTGAGAAAGTTTGGGGCTTATTCGCAGGTTCCTTGCTATTGACCCGCACTAACCCACTGATAGAATGGATCGTTTTACCTCCAAAGTACTCGGAGCTACACCTTGTTTTCAAATAAAGCGGTCCTCTCTTTTTTAATATCCGGTGCAATTTTAACCGGCTGTCAATCAATACCAGAACAGTCTTCATCAGAAAGCTTACAAAAAAGCGATTTACGCACTTCTGTAGATACGCGGAAAGCAGCATCAACAAATGATCAAAAACAAAACAAATCCGCTCCAGTCACCGATCTGTGGCAAGTAACACGCGACCACATGGCGCTTGATCTACAGGTTGACAACCCGCGAGTTAAAGCTCAGCTCAACTGGTACAGCAAACACCCTAACTATATGAATCGCGTAGTTAAACGGGCAACCCCTTATTACCATCACATCGTCAATGAAGCGATTAAACGGAACATCCCTACTGAACTAGCCCTATTGCCAATCGTAGAAAGCGCATTTGACCCTTTTGCCTATTCACACGGAAGAGCAGCAGGCGCTTGGCAATTTATTCCGTCAACAGGTAAATACTTTGGATTAGAACAGAATTGGTGGTACGACGGTCGTCGCGACATTATTAGCTCTACCGATGCTGCTTATTCTTATTTACAACGCCTCCATAAACGCTTCAATGGAGATTGGTTACTTGCACTCGCGGCATACAATGCTGGTGGGGGCACTGTTTCTCTCGCTATAAAACGCAATAAGCGCCAAGGCAAAGCCACTGACTATTGGTCACTTCCTTTACCTAAAGAAACCAAAGCATATGTACCCAAGCTACTCGCTATTGCTGAGCTTATTAAGAATGCCGAACAGTACCAATTAAGCTTGAACGCAATTCCTAACAAGCCTTATTTTGAACAAGTTGATACTCAGAGCCAGATCGATCTTGCCCAAGCAGCGTCAATGGCAGGTATAACAACTAAAGAATTATACCTCCTGAATCCCGGTTTCAATCGCTGGGCAACTGCTCCAGAAGGCCCGCACCGTTTATTGATTCCAACAGAAAGCGCTGAAAAATTTCGCCTAGCTTTATCCAAGCTGCCCGCCGAAGATCGAGTAAAATGGAGCCGTTATAAAATCAAATCAGGGGACTCTCTGATTGCGATCGCTAAACAGTTCGGAACAACAGCAAGCCTTATTAGGACCACCAACAACATCAGTGGTAATAACATAAGAGCAGGTAAGACATTGCTAGTCCCGACCGCTAGCCAACAAGCAAGCGAATACGCTCTCAGCCAACACCAGCGGCACCTTCAAAAGCAAAAAACCATTTCTCGCACCACTGACCGAAAAGACAAGTATTACACAGTCAAAACGGGTGATAGTTTTTGGAGCATTGCTCAGAAGCATAACGTTGGTGTCCGTCAGCTGGCACGCTGGAACAGCATGGCACCGGGTGATGCCCTTCGCGTGGGCAAACGCTTAGTGATCTGGAGTAAACCACAACAATCTGTGATCAGCAGTGCTGATAGACAAATTATTAGAAAGGTCGGCTATAAAGTGCGTAACGGTGACTCACTGGCACGTATTGCGGGTAAATTTAATGTACGTATCACTGACATACTACGTTGGAATAAACTCAATAAATCGAACTACCTACAACCGGGTCAGCGACTCACATTGTATGTTGATGTAACACGTTCAAATTAATTAATTTGCACTCACTTTAGGATTTGAGAAATGGACGCTACTGCTTATTTTATTATTGTCGTTTCGACACTGTTAGCCATCGTTTTTAAAGTAGTGCTTTTTAAACGCATCCAAAAATGGATGGATCAAGATCTCATAAAAGGCTTGGCGGGTGACAATCAATCCAAACGTGAGTTTTTAGAGCAAAAATACATCGAATTACAGCAACAGAAAATAAAACGTAAGCATTATCATCAGCATCTGACTGATTATGCAGAGCAATTTGAACAAAAATAAGGAAGCTGGGTCTTACAACAGACACTCAAACGGTTGCTAGACAGTACTCAAAATTAAGCACTAGCCCCGAGAACACCTAGTTGATATAAGTAACCTTCGCTCAGATCTGGAAAGGACGTTCTATTGATCAAATTATTGACCAAATCTAACCACCTACATCGTTTATTGCTAACAACTATCGGTGTATTGTTCTGTTCTTTTTCACAACTAAGCTCAGCTGATGCAGTGCTAAGCTCCCACGGGATCGCTATGCATGGTGACCTAAAGTACCCGGAGGGTTTCTCCCACTTTGAGTATGTAAATCCCCTCGCACCTAAGCGCGGTAAAGTTATTCAATCATCCATTGGTACTTTCGATAGTCTGAATCAATTTATCGTAAAGGGAAATTCTGCCGCTGGTTTAGGTTTACTTTATGACACCCTTCTTTCCCGAGCGAGTGATGAACCATTTTCTTTATATGGTTTGATTGCTGAATCGATTGAAAGCCCTGCTGATCGAAGCTGGATCATATTTAATCTTCGTGCCACTGCAACATTCAGTGACGGCCACCCCCTAACAGCGGAAGATGTAGTTTTCAGTTTTAATAAGTTACGCACGGAAGGAGCCCCGTTTTATAAAGCTTACTATGCAGATATTGAGCAGATTGAAGCGATTAACCCGCATCGGGTGAAATTTACGTTTAAAAACGCCCTTAACCGTGAACTGGCCTTGATCGTCGGTGAAGTACCTATTCTTCCAAAGCACTACTGGCAAGACAGAGATTTCCAAAAGCCTTCACTTGATATTCCAATCGGTTCTGGGCCCTATACGATCTCATCATATGATCCAGGCCGTAGCATTACTTATGTGCGAAACCCTGACTACTGGGCGCAAACGCTACCGGTAAAAATTGGCTACGATAATTTTGCTTACCAAACCTTTGATTACTATCGCGATGGAACCGTTGCCTTGGAGGCATTCAAAGCGGGCGAATACGATTTCCGTCAAGAAAACTCCTCCAAACGCTGGGCTACCAGCTATACAGGTCAAGCATTTGATAGCGGTCGCATCAAAGTTGCAGCGCTAGAACACCAGAATCCTACTGGCATGCAGGCTTTCGTTATCAATAATCGACGCGAACAGTTCACCGACCCCCGTGTACGTCAAGCACTTGCGCTGGCCTTTGATTTCGAATGGACCAATAAAAACATCTTCTATAACGCCTATACGCGTACGCATAGCTTCTTTTCAAATTCTGAGATGGCGGCAACAGCCCTACCCACTCCAGCCGAATTAAAAATTTTAGAACCGATTAGAGAGAAGGTCCCGGCTGAAGTTTTTAATAAAGTTTATCGTGCACCTGAGACCAACGGCGACGGCAAAATTTACACACAACTCCGTCAAGCTAAACGCCTATTACAACAAGCAGGATGGGTATTTAAATCAGGTAAATTGATCAACGCACAAACCGGCAAGCAGTTGAGTATAGAGATGCTTCTTTACTCTCCAGCCTTTGAGCGTGTGGTTTCACCGTTTATCCGCAATCTTGAGCGGTTGGGCATTAAAGCGAACATACGCCTGATCGATGTATCGCAGTATATTAGTCGCTTACGGAGCTATGACTTCGATATTGTCGTCAGTGGTTTTGGTCAATCATCCTCACCTGGCAACGAACAACGTGATTATTGGCACTCATCAGGGGCTAACACCGAAGGCAGTCGCAACCTCATTGGCATCTCTGACCCAGCCATTGATTATCTCGTAGATCAGTTAATTCAATCTTCTGATCGCGAGCAACTCGTACTTAGAACCAGAGCGCTTGATCGGGTCCTGCAGTGGAACCACTTCGTTATTCCGCAATACCATATTAATAAATACAGAGTGGCCTATTGGGATAAGTTTGCTATGCCCAGCATTAGACCCAAATACAGCTTAGGTTTTGAGAATTGGTGGATCAAAACGGATCAGGAGAGTAAGTAATGGGTGCTTATATTTTACGGCGACTACTACTTATTATCCCTACGCTGATCGGGATATTAACGATTAACTTTATCATCGTTCAAGCCGCACCAGGTGGGCCGGTTGAACAAACGATTGCTCAACTCCAAGGCATTAATGTCGGAGCAACCGCACGCGTTAATGGTGTCCAAAGTGATCTTTCCAGCGAATCAACCTCGAGCAGTAACAGTGATAGTGCCTATAGAGGTGCACGCGGACTCGATCCTGAGATAATAAAAGATATTGAAGCCCTATATGGTTTTGATAAACCCGCCTATGAGCGCTTCTGGATCATGCTAAAAAGCTATGCCGTTTTTGATTTCGGAAACAGCTTGTTCAGTGATAAATCCGTTGTTGATCTCATCATTGAAAAACTCCCTGTATCGATCTCTTTGGGCCTATGGGCGACGTTAATCACTTATATGGTCTCTATCCCCTTAGGGATTCGAAAAGCGGTACGCGATGGAACACCATTTGATATTTGGACCAGCAGCGCCATCATCATCGGCTACGCTATTCCAAACTTCCTATTTGCTATCTTGCTGATCGTTATCTTCGCCGGCGGTACTTGGTTAGATTGGTTCCCCTTAAGAGGATTAACCTCACCAAATTTTGAAGAGTTAAGTTTATGGGGACAGATCAAAGACTACTTCTGGCATATTACCCTGCCTGTACTTGCTTCAGTTATTGGCAGCTTTGCAACGTTAACAATGCTTACCAAGAACTCATTTCTCGACGAAATAAACAAACAGTATGTGCTAACAGCAAGAGCTAAAGGTTTGAAGGAAAATCAGGTTCTTTACGGCCACGTTTTCAGAAATGCCATGCTGATCATTATTGCGGGCATGCCAGCAGCACTAATCACCATCTTTTTCACTGGATCTATGCTAATTGAGGTTATTTTCTCACTCGACGGTATTGGACTACTTGGCTATGAAGCGGTTATCAATCGTGATTATCCCGTCATTTTTGGGACGCTATTCATCTTTACTTTGATCGGTTTAATCCTGAAATTGATCAGCGACATAACCTATGTATTAGTCGACCCTCGTATAGATTTCGAGAGCAGGGAGCAATAATGATGGCATCGGTTACCGCTAAAATGAGCCCCCTTAATCAACGTAGAATAGCCAATTTCCGTAGTAACAAGCGCGGCTACTGGTCTTTATGGCTTTTCAGTATTCTGTTCGTTCTATCGCTATTCGCTGAGTTTATTGCCAATGATGACCCCCTTATTGTTTCTTACCAAGGTGATCTTTATTTCCCCGTTGCGACAGAATATACAGAATTAACCTTTGGCGGCGAGTTTGAAAGCCCTGCTGACTTTAAAGACCCCTATATTCAAGATCTTATTCATAACCAAGGGGAAGGTTGGATTGTATGGCCGCTCATTCGTTACAGCTATAACACGATTAATTATGATCTACCTGTACCTGCGCCCTCTCCTCCTAGCTTAGAGAATCCCTTAGGAACAGACGATCAAGCTCGCGATGTATTAGCTCGAGTTATATATGGCTTCAGAATATCTATACTCTTTGCAGTAGTACTCACCATTGCTAGCTCAATCATTGGCGTGATAGCAGGTGCGGTACAAGGCTATTACGGCGGCAAAGTTGACCTCATATTCCAACGTTTTATTGAAATTTGGTCGGGCCTACCTGTTCTTTTCCTACTGATTATTCTTGCCAGTATCGTTGAACCGAATTTTTGGTGGTTGCTTGGCATCATGTTGCTCTTCTCTTGGATGCAATTAGTCGATGTTGTTCGTGCTGAGTTTCTTCGCGGACGCAACTTAGAGTATGTTCGTGCAGCGAGAGCCTTAGGGCTTGATAATCGTATGATCATGTTTCGTCATATTCTGCCAAATGCGATGGTTGCAACGCTTACTTTTATGCCATTTATTTTTAATGGTTCTTTAGTCACGCTCACCGCTCTAGATTTTTTGGGGTTTGGTTTACCTCCTGGAAGCCCATCATTGGGTGAACTTGTCGCCCAAGGTAAAACTAACTTACACGCTCCTTGGTTAGGCATTACTGCATTTATGACCCTATCTATCATGCTAACGTTATTAATCTTTATTGGTGAAGCGGTTCGTGATGCCTTTGATCCGAGGAAAGTATCATGAGTAACTCGTTACTAAGCGTACGCAACCTATCAGTGCGATTTGACCAAGGCGACGCTCAGCCCGTCGATGCTGTTAAACAGATTAGTTTTGATATTCCGAAAGGTGAAACACTCGCACTGGTTGGCGAATCAGGCTCTGGCAAGTCCGTTTCAGCAATGTCAGTACTAAAACTACTGCCATACCCAAAAGCCAGCCACCCTAGCGGTGAAATCATATACAACGGCCAAAACCTTCTCGATATGAGTGAAGGAGAGATGTGTCAACTTAGGGGGGATAAGATAAGCGTTATCTTCCAAGAACCAATGACCTCATTAAATCCATTACATACCATCGAAAAGCAAATTGGTGAGACGCTGGTACTGCATCGCGGCATGAATATAAAACAAGCCCGTAGCCGCATCATTGAATTACTAGAACTGGTCGGCATACCGGAACCGGGAAAACGCTTACAAAGCTATCCTCATGAGCTCTCAGGTGGCCAACGACAACGGGTTATGATCGCGATGGCTTTAGCCAATGATCCAGAGCTTCTTATTGCAGACGAACCCACAACAGCGCTTGATGTAACCATTCAGGAACAGATACTGCAGTTACTGAAAGAGCTACAAGAAAAGCTCGGCATGGCGATTTTACTTATCACCCATGATCTGAATATCGTGCGGCGCTACGCGCACCACGTATGTGTCATGTATCAAGGGGAGCAGGTAGAAAGCGCGGCAACAGATACACTCTTCTCTGCTCCTAAACACCCCTATACTCGCACCCTTTTAGATGCAGAACCTTCCGGAGACCCCGCCAACGTAACGGCGTCAGACGAACCTCTGCTAATCACAGATAAACTTAAAATATGGTTCCCAATTAAAACCGGCTTTCTTCAGAGAACGACCGACCATGTACGTGCAGTCAATAGCGTTAACTTAACAGTTAACAAGGGCGAAACCTTGGGCATTGTTGGTGAATCGGGCTCGGGTAAAACCACCTTGGGACTGGCCATTATTAAACTGATTCGAAGCGAGGGTAGTATTAGCTTTGCCGGACAAGAACTTCAAGGCCTTGATCAAAAGAGTGTAAAGCCACTTCGCAGCCGTATCCAGATTGTATTTCAAGATCCATTTGGAAGCTTAAGCCCTCGCATGTCTATCTCTGAGATTATCGCTGAGGGCCTACAGATCCACCAGCAAGATAGTGCAGCATCCCATGAACAACAGATCATCGATGTGCTTAATGAGGTTGGAATTGATCCTGAAAGCCGCCACCGCTATCCACATGAGTTTTCAGGTGGGCAACGACAGCGTATAGCCATTGCACGTGCACTTGTACTTAAACCTGAACTCATTGTGCTAGATGAACCTACGTCAGCACTGGATAGGACAGTACAAAAGCAGATAGTCGAACTGTTGCGCGAACTCCAAGAAAAATACGCGTTGACCTATTTATTTATCAGCCATGATTTAGCGGTAGTTAAAGCACTCAGCCATAAATTAATGGTTTTACATCATGGGGATGTGGTCGAACAAGGCGATGCCAAACAGATATTTACTAATCCGAATGCAAGCTACACCAAAAAGCTTTTAGCGGCTGCCTTTAACCTTTAAGTATCGAACTATGCCCTACCTTTTAACAAGCGGTGTCATTCTTTAGAGCGATTTCACCGCTAAATTCATTTACTTTCTTATCAAATCAGACCAAAGTCCTATCTAAGGTTTATACCTTAAAGAGAAAATATGGGATTAGTCATCATAAACGATTCCACTTAATGCCCAAGGCAGTGGTCATTAATCCCATATTTTTTTGAGGATTATTATCATGACTACATCAATCAAGCCGCATAAGATCCTTGTGATCGGTGGCGGCGCTGGAGGATTAGAGCTGGTAACACAGCTTGGACACCGTTATAAAAAAGACTCAAATATCACTGTCACTTTAGTTGACCAAAAAAGATCACATATTTGGAAACCTCTTCTGCATGAGGTTGCCACGGGATCTCTTGACCCAAGTACTGACGCAGTTGTGTATCATGCCCATGCGGTGAAACATCATTACGATTTTCAGCTCGGCTGCTTTTCAGGCATGAACGCTGAAAACCAAACCATCACCTTAAGCGAAACAAAAGATGAGAATGACCAAGTCATTCTGCCAGAACGCTACCTGCAATATGACACCCTCGTATTGGCTATCGGCAGTGTCAGTAATGATTTCGGCACACCGGGTGTCGCAGACCACTGCTTCTTCTTAGATACGGCAAAGCAAGCTGAACGCTTTCATAACAGCCTAATCAATAATTTCATGCGTATTAACCAACAAGACAGTGGCGTTCTTAATATTGCTATTGTCGGCGCTGGTGCAACTGGTGTTGAGCTGTCTGCAGAACTTTACAACGTTACGGATATGCTGCGCTCATACGGTTTACCAAATATGACAGCTCAGCAATTGAAGGTAACACTGATCGAAGCTGGCCCGCGCATCCTTCCAGCCCTTCCGGAACGAATATCCTCCTCGGCACGTAAAGAACTGTCAAAACTGGGCGTAGAGGTGCTCGAGAACACATTAATTAAGTCAGCAAACCAAGACGGCTTTACCACGGCAGAAGGTAATTTACTTGAAGCCGATATGATGATTTGGGCTGCCGGTGTCAAAGCCCCTGATTTCATCGCTGACCTTTATCAATTCGAGCTCACGCGAACGAATCAAGTATTAGTCAAACCTACGCTTCAAAGCAGCCTACATGAAAATATTTTCATCATCGGTGACTGTTGTGCTTGCGCCCAGCCTGATGGAAGCTGGGTACCGCCCAGAGCTCAATCAGCGCACCAAATGGCCTCGCTAGTTAAGAAAAACATAAAACTGCAGCTCAATAATAAAGCGTTACAGCCTTTTATTTATAAAGACCACGGCTCTCTGGTTAACCTCAGCCGCTACAGTACAGTAGGCAGCTTAATGGGTAATCTAACGAAAAGTTCGATGTTCATTGAAGGCAAGATCGCTCGTATAGTGTACATCTCTCTATACCGTATGCACCAAATTGCCATACATGGCTTTTTTAAGGCCATGCTGGTGTACATAGCCGAAAAGGTAAGCAAAGTGGTCAGGCCTAAAATGAAACTCCATTAAGTAAATCCCATCAGGCAAAAGAATAGACGTAGCTATAACGGCTACGTCTATTCATCAAATTACTTGCAAGTGGCTAACACATAAATTTTAATTCGCTTCTATACTGAATCTCATGTGTCCATCAAGCTCATGGGGAAGAATTATTGATGTGGCTAGGCCGCTCATTAGTGTGGAAAATAATCACACCTGTTTTCTTTATCTTGTCGCTTCTTATTGCAGGAGTTATGTATTACCTGCCATCTGCTTTGAAGGAAAACGCGATATACAAAGCAGAGCTAAAGGCCCAAGAAACCGTTGTCGAGTTCAAGCTACTACGCGATTACTATGCTAAACACGTGATCACCGAAGTCTTAACAGAGACAGAACTAAAAGTTGGCATCAACCATCATCAACAAGGTGTTATCCCTTTACCTGCAACGATGATTCACGATTTGAGTGAAATCTATTCTAAGCGTGGCACGATCCTAAAGCTCTACAGCCCCTTCCCTTTCCCACAACGAGAGACACGCAAGCTCGATAACTTTGCTACAAATGCTTGGTTACATCTAAAAGCCTCACCTGAATCAAGTTATAGTAAAGTGATTACTACGGCCGACGGCTCCACCTTCGTCCGCGTGGCTGTAGCAGACAAACTTATCTCGCCTACCTGCGTGAATTGCCATAACAGCCACCCCCTTTCCCCAAAAACCGATTGGACACTCAATCAGATTCGCGGAGTTCTTGAAGTCGATACCCAGATAGATGACACCATAATTAATGGTTACAATCTTGGCATTAAACTCTCCCTTTTAATCAGTGTTGCTATCGCCTTAGTGATACTGCTCATCTTTTATTTGCATAATTCACTAGTACTTTCGCCCATAAGAAAGTTAGCCTACATGATGGAAGCCATAACAAGCTCAGGCGGCAATAGTACTCCATTAACGCTGTGCCGCAGATCACAACAATCCCCTAAATCACGCAATGAAATTGACTATCTTTATTCAGCATTTATCGATCAACAAGTCACATTAGAAGCCCGCGAAAAGTCAATTCTAGAGTATCAAGAGATCCTAGAAAATCGAGTCCGCCATAGTACTCAAGCGCTAGAAGAGCGGAGCTCGGAACTAAACATGACTCAAACCCAGCTAAAGGCCGCACAGAAAGAGATTATTCAAGGAGAGAAATTAACGGCCCTTAGTAAAATGATAAGCAGCATCAGTCATGAAATTAGCACACCTATGGGTGTTGCGACCACGGCAGCAAGCTACATAAGCGATGAAGCTAAACAGATCAAAGACAAACTATCGAATAGTTTGATTAAACAAAGTGAATTTGAAAAATACTTAGCAGACAACCAAGAAGCGGGGGAATTAGTTCAAAGAAACTTAATTCGTGCAGGAGAGCTGATGCACGCCTTTAAACAAGTAGCCGTAGATCAGATCAGTGAACAATCCCGCACCATCGATCTCCAGCACTATATAAATGAGATACTGATTAGTCTTAAGCCTTGTTACAAAGATAGCCTCATAACGATTCAAAATGAGGTGTTAAGCGGTATCAAACTACACATTGTCCCTGGAGCGATCGCGCAAATCATTACCAATCTCATCATGAATTCGATTATTCATGGTTTTGATAATGGCCAAAACGCTGGTGTGATCAGCATTTCCGGCTTAAGGGAGCTAGATGGAATAACATTGTGCTACAAAGACAACGGAGCAGGTATCCCACCCGATATCCTTCCTCATGTATTTGAGCAGTTTTATACGACACGAAAAGAAGACGGTGGAAGCGGCATCGGAATGTTCGTTATCCACGAACTTGTAACAGAAAGCTTAAATGGGCACATTGAACTAACCAGCGAACCCAGTGCCGGTATTAACATAGTAATCACGCTCCCCAATGATAAGTGAGGAACAAACTTATATTACCAACTGTTTTTAGACACCAGTTCCCTCGCCCAACTATGATCAGGGGCTTCATTTAGCTCAGCTAGCGCTTCCTGGACATGCTCAATAAAAACGGCTACTTTCTTTGGCAAAAATCGTCTTTTAGGATACAACAAATAAACACCAAATCCCTTAGGCTGAGTCAGCGGAAACAATGGCACTAATTCACCCGTTTGCAGCTCTTGGCGAAATATAAAGTGCGGTCCCTGCATTAATCCAATGCCGTTTTTGCATAATTCCACCAGCGCTTGCCCATCATCAACTTCATAATGATTGCCCGGATTTATATATTGAGGTTGAGTATCCGGATGACTATCGGACATTATCAACACTGGCATCAGCTTACCTGTTTGTTTAAACCGAAAACGAATCCAAGGATGCTCCATCAAATCAGATACTTGGTTTATGGGTGCATTATCAGATAAGTATTTCGGTGACGCGCAGATAAAAAAGTCCATCGGACTTAGTTTTTTCATCACCAATCGACTATCAGCGACTGTACCTGTGCGGATTGATATATCGATGCCCTGCTCAATAATATCTTCATATTCATCAGAAAATGTCACGTTTAATTGGATATCAGGGTAGCGACGACAGAAACTAGCAAGCATAGGCTGAACATATAAACGCCCATAAGCCACAGGAAGATTAACTTTCAACAATCCCCTAGCACTATCATTATCTTGCGCGAGTAGTTTTTCAGACTCATCTAGCTCAGTTAATATTTTTCGGACCGTCACTAAATAGCTTTTCCCTGCTTCAGTAATTTTAATCTTTCGAGTGGAGCGAAAAAAAAGCTGATAGGCCAATTGCTCTTCAAGCCGGCTCAACGCCTTGCTAATAGTTGACGGATCGGTGCCGAGTGCTGCCGCAGCCCCCCCAAAAGAGCCATGATCAGCTACCGCTATAAACATTTTCAATGTATTGAATTTATCCATTAGTGAATAGTATTCACTAATAAAATGACAAACAACATATTTTTCACGTACACACTTTTTCTTAAACTGGTCTCAATTAAAATCACTACATTTGAGGCAAAAAATGACTTCAAGAATCGATATTCAACAGCTATCCCCTGATGCTTACAAGGCGATGTTTAGCTTAGAGAACTACTTAAACCAGTCTTCCTTATCACAAGAGTCTAAAGGCCTAATCAAAATCAGAGCCTCTATCCAAAATGACTGCCAGTACTGCCTTAATATGCATATACCTGCGGCCCTATCCGCTGGCCTTAGTCAGAAAAAAATCGATGCGCTCAAACAATGGCAAAGCTCTAGCCTTTTTGATGAACAAGAAAGAGCGATCCTTGCGTTAACCGATGAAATCACTCATATCAGTAAGCAAGGGGTCAGTGATTCTGTTTATCGGTTAGCTCTCAGTCAATTAGGCGAAGAGCACCTAGCCCAATGCATTATGCAGATCACGACCATTAACGCCTGGAATCGCATTGCTGTTTCAACAGCACTCTCAGGCTGATTGTTTAGTTGCCTAATAAAAAACTTATCTTTTAACCCAATTCCTCGAGATAAAACGATGAAACTGTTCAAGCTTATGAAATTAATCTTACTGACACTGTGTGTCATCGTTACTGTGCCTACCGCAATGGCCGCTGATAAAAAAATTGGAATACTCGTATTCGATGGCGTCCTAACCTCCGACATTACCGCCCCTTTAGAAGTTTTTGGGGTAGCAAGCAGAAAGAGTTGGTTTACTGACTACACGCCTATTGTTATCGCGGTAGAAAAAACAGACACAATTACTACCGAAGAGGGCTTAAGCATCGCCGTAGATAGTTGGATTGGCGAGCAGCCTAAGGTTGATGTTTTGATAGTTCCGTCTAGTTACAGCATGGAACCACTCATCAATAATTCTGCGCTTATTAGCTTCATTCAACTGACCGGAAAAAACGCAGAGTGGATGGCCAGTAATTGTTCAGGCGCATTTTTACTTGGCGAAGCGGGTCTTCTTAACGGTCTAAAAGCAACGACATGGGCTGGCGGAGAAGCACAATTGAAAAAAGCATACCCGAAAATTGACGTGCAGTTTGATAGCAATGTTGTCATTGATAAAAACGTGATCACATCTAACGGTAGTCTAGTCAGCTATCAAGCAGCATTAGCATTACTTGCAAAGATGACATCTGAACGCAAAGCAAATGAAGTGGCAGAAGCCCTACAATACCAGCGCTTCTCTAAGCAGCGATTTACATTTTAAAGAGAGCTTTTTTCTAAATAAAACTTAAGCATAAAAAAAGAGGCCCTTGGCCTCTTTTTTAATGCTTAAACTGCTCATTTCCAACGAACTATATCACCACGGTCGAAGACATGTCCCGACTGTACTTTACGGTAATTAATGAAAATATTGCTGTAGGCGACACTGCTACGCTTAGAGATTGAAAACGCTATACACTCCATCATCGCTTCGACACTATTGAGGTTGTGGAAACTTGGCGCATGAAGATCAACTAACACAGGATGGCTGCCACTTTGTGGCTGTGTCGCTGGCATCAACCCCGCTACGGCATACTGCCGCGAAGGTATAAATTCCCAAGTTACGGTGATGTGTTCAATACCGACATCTGTACCTCTTGAAAAATCTTCCGTGATGCTTTTGATCATACTTGGCACATCGATTTCATTTTCAAACGGTAAAGACTTAATACAAATAAGAGGCATCAGTCTTCTCGCTACAACATAGAATCCATTGAAGTTAGAACAACTTAGTCACAAAAACAATCTTAATTCAGCTTTTATTAAGCACTAATGTATTCAATAGGATTAAATAAAGATCATTTTCGTTCAGAGTTAAGGATAAAAGCTTCTAGCTTTTTATCGACGCCAAAGATATGCCGCTTTAGCCATTCAGACAAAAAGTCAGCCAACATATCTCTCAAACCTTTATCGTAGTGATGGTGATCATCAAGCATCTTCAACAGTTCGCTTCTGAACTTATTATGCGCAGCAAGGTGATTATCGTAATCTGGATACTCTAATGCTTGCATATAGGATTCTTCCAATGAAAAGTGATGCTCAGCATAATCAATCAACCGAGTAAATGTTGATACATCAACATTGTCCGCCTTAATCTCATCGATCAATTCAAATAAGATTTGATGCTGCTGATCCTGCCAAATCAATTCACTGGTCAATGTCATATGATGCCCCTACCGTCATTATTCACGCACCGGATACTCAGTTTGCAAACTTTCAGTCTTAATGTAACTGACCTAAATCAGCATGTTAGCCAAGCTATTTAGTATCTACTATAAAAACATAGACTGTATTTACACTTATAGTTGAAGAGTTTTTACAAATCTTTTACAACATTTATAAATTTATCTGACTTTTTACCAGGCGTACTCCACTAAATTAACGGTATCTAATTCAGGGATCTACAAAGGGACAAGACAATGAACAGTTACCGACTATCTAGCCTAAAACAGCTGTGCATCGCTGCTTTAATTGGCATTACTGGCGTGCAAGCCGCGCAAGCAAAGCAAGTGGATTTAAATGTAAATTTAGCCACGCCTGTCATGGAAGCAGATCGAAAACATAATGCATTCATCAAAATTTCTTTAGAAGGAATTAAACAAGAACAATCTCAAACGCGTATCCCCGCCAACATCGCGATAGTGCTCGATAAATCAGGTTCCATGCAGGGAGAGAAACTCTACCATGCAAAAGAAGCCGCTATTATGGCGCTAAGCCGCTTAAACACGAACGACATTGTGTCTATCGTTAGCTACGACAGCCGTGTCAGTGTCGTGGTGCCCGCCACCAAGGTGAGTAATACCACCGAAATCTCACGTGCTATTCACCGTATCCAAGCAAACGGTAACACTGCTCTCTTTGCAGGTGTCAGCAAAGGGGCCAATGAGCTGCGCAAATTTCTAGATCTAAACAAAGTTAACCGTGTCATATTACTCTCAGATGGGCTGGCAAATGTGGGGCCGAGCACACCGAATGAGCTAGGAAAACTTGGGCTATCACTTGCGAAAGAAGGCATGAGTGTCACCACTATTGGTTTAGGCCTAGGTTATAACGAAGATTTAATGACACAACTCGCAGGCTTCAGTGATGGTAACCATGCCTTTGTCGAAAACGCAGAAGACTTAGCATCAGTGTTCCAATATGAGTTTGGTGATGTACTTTCTGTTGTCGCACAAGGAGTAGAAATACAGATCAGATGTAAAAATGGGGTCCGCCCAATCAGAGTATTAGGCCGTGAAGCAGACATTAGCGACGGTATGGTAAGTACTCGTATGAACCAACTCTATAGCGAACAGGAAAAATTCATTATTTTAGAAGTGGAAGTTCCTGCGCAAGCAGACACCGCGTCAGTAGACTTAGTCGATGTCGATATCAGCTACAATGACCTCTTCCACAAACGGAACGAAAAACTAAGCCAAACAATCGCAGCAGACTTTACACGCTCAAAACAAAAAGTTGATGATGCAATAGACACCAAAACCTATGAAGCAGCCGCAGAACAGGTAGCAAATGAATTTAACCGCGCAGCGGTGGAAAAAAGGGATCAAGGTGATATTCAGGGAGCCAAAAGCATTTTACAGCAAAGCGCCGATTATCTTGATAATCTAGGGCAATCTCTTGCTTCTCCTAAACTCATAGAACAAAAAGAGGAAGCGCTTCAGGATGCTGACGAGCTTGATAACGAGCAAGAGTGGAGCAAGAAACGCAAAGAGCTAAGAGAACGCCAATATAAACGCTCTAAACAGCAAAGCTACTAGTCATCATCACAAGTGAGTTCTATGTTAAAAAAGTCATCTCTGCTGCTTATCGGACTAATATGTATACCCGTACTCATATTAGTCTGGTTCTCTGTTCAGTTAGAACAAAAGCAACAACAGTTAGTAAAGCATCAATTTCAAGGATTAGTTGAATTACAACTGGAAGCAGCGGATGACTTGTTTCAAGCGCACTTTAGACGCCTAGAAAAAGCACTCAAAGAAGAAGCATTTATACTCTACGAAGCAAAGGATAAAGAGTTTTCTCTAGACACCTTACGTTCTATTGGTAAATCTAGCCCTTATATTGAACAGGTATTCATTCGGGATAGTAATCAAGCAACGCTGTATCCAACTGTTGAAACGGCCACCCAACGTGAACGACAGTTTCTAAAGCAGACGGAAGTTTTACTTAATTCAAGTAACCTATTTGTTCGTAGCCAAGAGGACAGCTCTCCTAATCAAGCGCCACAGCCCGTCACTTCAAGAACCCCCTATAGTGCGCAGCTAAAATCAGAACCCGTTGTGCGCAAACTTCAGATTACGCAATCAAATCGCATTCAGAGCAGCCCACAGAGCGCTATCGATTCGATCGTTTTAGAAACAGCCGAAATACAAAGCGACACCCTGAAACCTAATAACGATTTCAACGGACTTCAAAGCGGCTGGATTGCTTGGTATAACAATACGCAGTTACAACACATTTATTGGCAAGAAACACCCGACAGCCAAGTTATCGGCTTTTCAATGAACAGCGCACGCCTGTTATCGGACCTTATTAATCTACTACCGGATCAAAACAAATCAAGTACAGCTCCCGCTCTCAAAAATGCCGTGATTACATTGCATAACAGCCGTGGTGAGCTAAGTTACGAATGGGGGGCGATTACCTACGATTCAGTAAAGCAATCAAAACCGATCAAAAGTCTGCATCTGAATCATCCATTAGGTAGCTGGCGCCTAGATTTCCATTCAACGAGCCTGAACGCCCCACCTTCACAGTGGTTAGAAAAATCTGCTTTCGTACTGCTTACCCTGCTGGGGCTCTCTCTGCTGGCCTGGCTGATCTACAAAGAACAAACTCGAGAATCTCGATTAGCGCTACAACGCGTCAACTTCGTGAATCAGGTATCACACGAACTAAAAACACCTCTAACCAATGTCAGAATGTATGCCGAACTATTAGAGCGACAGCTGACTGATGACGAAGCCAAACCCAAACGCTACTTAGATGTCATTAATAACGAAAGCCAGCGACTTACGCGATTAATCGATAATGTACTAAGTTTCTCTAAACTTGGCAGAGAGAGTCTGGAAATCTGCATGCAACAAGGATCGTTAAAAGATGGCGTTGATAACACACTGGCGGCGTTTAGCCCGGCACTGGTGCAAAGAGGCATCAACCCAATTCTCCATTGTGAATGCGATACCGCGGTGCTGATTGATGTTAACTGCCTCGAACAGATTCTGAATAACTTACTAAGTAACTGTGAAAAGTACGCCGCTAACAGTGGAAACCTGGTTGTCAGTTGCTGGCAAGAAGGAGATCATAGTTATATCCGTGTACAAGATAATGGTCCTGGCATCCCTGCATCTTCCTCGAAAAAGATTTTTGAGCAATTCTATCGCGTAAGCAACAAACTAACGGATGGCGTCTCAGGTACCGGTATTGGTTTAAATATTGCCAAAGAGTTAGCCGTCAAACACGGTGGAAATTTAGAACTTGAACCATCGGAGCATGGCGCAAGCTTCTTATTAAGCCTCTATACGCCCCCACTCCCTTCAACTACTTTAGATACTTCGAAGGCGTAACATGAAAATCCTTATCGCAGAAGATGACACCAACATCAGACTTGGATTATCCGACCTATTAGAAGCAGAAGGCTATGAATGCATAGAGGCTAAGGACGGTGAAATCGCCCTAAGTCTATTCAACCAGCATCAACCTGATTTAGTCCTACTCGATATCATGATGCCAAAGCTCGATGGTTATAGTGTCTGTCGAAAAATCAGACAAACCGATGAAAATATTCCGATAATATTTATCACCGCAAAATCTGAAGAGATTGATCAAGTATTAGGCCTTGAGTTGGGAGCCGATGACTATATTAAAAAACCATTCGGCACCCGAGAGGTGATCGCTAGAATTCGTGCAGTAACGCGTCGTTGCTTAGAATCGACAACGCAGCAAGCCGCTTCACCATCAGAGAACTCAGACTCTTTTATAATGCAGGAAGTGACTATATACCCGGATCAACTAAGGGCACAACGCGGTGATGCAATAATTGAACTGAGCCTTCGTGATATAAAAATACTACAACTCCTACACCGCGAAAAAGGCAAGGTAGTTGATAGAGATATGATATTCAACGAGTGCTGGGGGCGTGACTACCTGCCAAGTAGCAGAACACTTGATCAACACATATCAAAGCTACGAAAACAGATTGAAATCGATCCCAAACAACCTGCGATCGTTAAAACAGTACATGGATTGGGTTATCGCTTCGACCACTAAATCAGTCGATGCAGTTCAATCCACTGTATGTGATTCTAGCAATAATCGCGTTGAATCATGGTCAACCTGTTATCAATGCTCCATACCCGCATAAACCCACATAGACTCGGTCTTCCCAGCTTTTTCAAACCCCAATGATTGGTAGAACTTAACCGCATCACCATCAGCAGTGAGCATCTGTTGATGGAAATCCTTATAACATGCCTGCATAGCCTGCATTATCTGTCGGCCTATTCCCATCCGTTGATAATCAGGGTGCACTAGCATATGAGGATAATAAACAACGAGATAGCCATCTGAAATTGCATTAGCTAACCCTACCAACACCCCATCTAAACGGGCAGTAACTAACGAGTGAGAATTCTGCAACGCGGGCAGTAATTGCTCAGGTTTTTCAGCTGATGACCAATGATTGGCTTGATATAGCGCAATAACTTCATCTAATTCTAAATGGTCACACGTACTAATTTCGATATTCATGGACTATATTTCCAAAGTTCACAATAGTAATTATTTAGGTAAAAATACTAAGCAGCAAAATATAAACAGTGGAAAAGAACAACAAAAGCAAAAATAAAGTGGCATCCACTGTATCAGTTTAAAGTTACCTGTTTTCCACCTGATTCCTAAATCCAAAAGCCAAATAAACACAGGCATACGCGACTGTTTAAGTCATTGCGCAACATATCACTTTTTGCTGTAATGTGGCGTTTATTTTCAAACCGAAACGTTGGGATACACCCTTTATGTCAGATGCAGCGATTGCACTGGAAATAAACGACCTTCACAAAAGCTACGGTCAACTCGAAGTATTGAAAGGTATTTCACTGTCTGCAAAAGACGGCGATGTCATTTCAATTTTAGGATCGAGTGGATCAGGAAAGAGCACGTTTCTTCGCTGTTTGAACCTGCTGGAATCACCATCGCAGGGCCAAATAAGCTTTGCAGGTGAAACATTAGCGCTGAAGCCAGGAAAAGATGGCAATCTAGAAGCGTCTAATCAAAAACAACTCGAACGCATGCGCGCATCCATCGGATTCGTCTTTCAGAATTTCAATCTATGGCCACATATGACCATCATTGAAAACATCATGGAAGCCCCCGTTCATGTTTTAAAACAAGACAAGCAAACAGCCTACGAAAACGCAGAGAACTACCTGAAAAAAGTAGGCCTATTAGATAAAAAGAATAGTTATCCAAATCAGCTATCGGGTGGGCAACAGCAGCGTATTGCTATTGCACGCACCTTAGCGATGGAGCCCCAAGTTTTACTGTTTGACGAACCGACATCGGCACTCGATCCAGAGTTAGTCAATGAAGTGTTAACAGTAATGCGCGACCTTGCCGCAGAAGGTCGTACTATGCTTATCGTTACTCATGAAATGCGATTCGCAAGAGATGTCTCTTCTCAAGTGGTTTTCTTACATGAAGGCCAAGTTGAAGAGATAGGCCCGCCAGAGAAAGTTTTCACCAATCCAGAGTCGGAACGGTGCCGCACTTTTCTTAGCAGCCATTTGTAATTTGCCCGCAAACAATAAAAAATAATCCGTGAGGATACTCTAGATGAGCTTTAAAAAGATTTTAACAACCGCAGCACTGCTTGCCGCAACGATAACAACACCTGCAATGGCGGGTGATTCTATTCGAATTGCAACGGAAGGTGCTTATGCACCCTTTAATATGGTTACAGCAGAAGGCGAATTAGCAGGCTTTGATGTAGATATTGCAAAAGCACTATGCGCTGAAATGAAAGTAGAGTGTAAAATCGTTGCTCAAGATTGGGACGGTATCATCCCTGGCCTTAAAGCACGAAAGTATGATGCAATTATCGCAAGTTTATCGGTAACCGAAGAGCGCAGCCGTGTCGTCGCTTTTACTGACCACTACTACTCAAATTCCCTAGGGCTTGTCAGCGCCAAAGCAGGCGATTTTGATCCTAAAGCATTAGAAGGGAAAACAATTGGTGCACAGCGCGCGACCATTGCTGGTCAATATCTAGAAGATAACTTAGGTGACAAAGTTTCCGTTAAACTTTACGACACACAGGATAATGCATATCTAGACCTATCTTCTGGTCGTCTTGATGCCATTCTTTCTGACAAACTTCCAGCCTACAACTGGCTTGAATCAGAAGAGGGCCAAGCGTTTGAGTTCCGTGGTGATAAGATAGATATCGACGATAAGATTGCTATCGCTGTTCGCAAGAAGGATTCTGAACTTAAAGAGAGCTTTAACGCTGCGCTTAAGGCTATCCTTGAAAACGGAACATACGAAAAAATTAACGCTAAGTACTTCCCTTTCTCAATCTACTAAGCTTTAACGATTTAAGTAACTGTTTGGCCGCACATGCGGCCAAATCTGTTTCTGACTAGGTAATATTTATGGAACTGCAAGGTTTTGGGCATCTGCTATTAAGTGGAGCCTGGATCACCATACAACTAGCTATTTGCAGCTTATTTGTTGGTCTATTATTCGGCATATTAGGTGCATCAGCGAAGCTGTCTTCATCTAAAATTGCACAAGCCATTGGTAACGGCTATACCCTGTTTGTACGCGGCATGCCTGAGCTACTATTGGTCCTCACCATCTATTTTGGCTCATCAGCAGTCTTAATGGCCATAGCCAGCATTTTTGGGTATGACGAATATATAGAATTAAGTCCATTTATTGCCGGTGTTATCGCATTAAGTATTGCTTTTGGCGCTTATGCTACCGAAGTTTTCCGCGGCGCGATTCAAGAGATCCCGAAAGGCCAAAGGGAAGCAGCAATGGCCTTAGGCATGACCCGCTTTCAAACATTTCGTCGCATCACCCTGCCTCAAGTATGGCGAATAGCGCTACCGGGTTTAGGGAATCTGTTTCTTGTATTACTGAAAGATACCGCCCTTGTATCCGTTATCGGTTTAAATGAGCTAATGCGTCAAACGTCAGTCGCAGTCGGCAACACGAAAGAACCATTTACCTTCTATTTCGCTGCAGCAATGGTTTATCTCTTTATGACCTCCATCTCGATGGCAGGGCTGTACTTCTTAGAGCGCTACGCAAATCGTGGCTACCATGGAGCACGCGCATGAGTTGGGAATGGGACGTCATCATCGAACATTTTCCACGCTTACTACAAGGGGCCTGGTTAACACTGGAGCTAGTACTCCTATCGGGTTTTGCAGGCTTAATGCTCGCGATCCCATTGGCACTGATGCGGGTATCACACCGCCCTTGGCTCAAAGCGATACCTTTTGGTTATATTTTCTTCTTTCGCGGTACGCCATTACTGATACAAATCTTTCTGGTTTATTACGGCGCATCTCAGTTTGAGATCATAAAGAATTCAGCCCTATGGCCTATTCTTCGCGAGCCTTACTGGTGTGCCATTATTACTTTTGCAATGCACACCGCTGCTTATATCGCAGAAATTCTTCGCGGAGCAATTCAATCTATTCCTAAAGGAGAGATTGAAGCAGCCCGCGCATTAGGTATGAGCTACCCCTTAATGCTACGTCGGATCATTCTTCCGCGCGCTTTTGGCATTATGATGCCAGCCTACGGCAACGAAGTTATCCTTATGCTTAAAGGCAGCGCCCTTGCCAGCACCATTACCCTCTTAGATCTCACCGGGATGGCACGAACGATCATTGCTCGAACTTATACACCTCTGGAAGTCTTTCTTGCAGCGGGCGTGATCTATTTAATCATCAGCGCCTTGATCATTTTCCTCTTCAGATATTTAGAGAAACGTTTCAACCGCCACCAGCACTGGCCGAATGAAAAACCAAAAGATCTGGACCCGCAACACTAAGGCTGAAGCACTCTACTCTATGACTGATTGAACAATACGGGCCAAAGCAGATTCAACGCGATGGCCCACATTGTTAAACAGACCAACGTATCTAACACCTGCCACGCCCTCGCCTTAGCAAACACCGGTTGTAAAAATCGCGCAGCAATAGCCAAACCAAAAAACCAGATAAAGGAAAAACTAACTGCACCGGCCGCAAACCAAAAACGCTCCTCTATTGGGTACTGACCGCCGATACTCCCCAGTAACACTACCGTATCTAAATAAGCATGCGGATTAAGTAGCGTTACCGCCAACGTCATTAAAATCGCTTTGCCTAAGCCACTGGTAGCATCACTACCTTTTAAGGAATCTTTTGGGTTAAATGCTGAATAAAGCGAACGGGAACCATAAACAATCAAGAAAGTCGCCCCGCCCCAGCGAGCAACCTCCATCCATAACGGCGATTCTGAGATCAGTATACCCATCCCTGCTACACCAATTGTGATCAGCAGCGCATCAAAGAAGCTACATAACCCCGCGATAGGCCAATGGTGTTGGCGTCTCAACCCTTGTGATAGCACAAACGCATTTTGAGCACCAATAGCAACAATTAAGCCAGCGCTCGTACCGAGCCCCGTTAACATCGCTAATACCTGTGCATTGGACAATAAACTAAACATCAAATTTTACTTATCTGGTTGGCTAGTAATTTGAAGCGCAAGTATTGCTAAAACAGCAAAGGTAAGTAAAACTAATAATTCTAATGACTAATAAGTTTTTCTAATAATGATCGATTATAAACAACTACAAGCCCTAGCAGCAGTTCTTGAAGAAGCCAGCTTTGAGAAAGCCGCCGCTAAGCTTCACATATCACAATCCGCTATTTCACAACGGCTTAAGCAATTAGAAGAACATATAGGCCAAGCGCTTGTCATCCGCACAACGCCCCCTCAAGCGACAGAATCTGGTCAATTACTGCTAAAGCACTACCGCCAGATCAAGCTTCTGCAATCAGAACTAAATCAAGCGTTATCGAATAAACAAAGCAGCGGTTTTACGCAAATTTCGATAGGGTTGAATGCCGACAGTCTCAATACCTGGTTCTTGGATGCGGTTAAGGATCTTTTAATCGAAGAGAAAATTCTGGTCGACCTAAAGCTGGATGATCAAGATCAAACGCACCACTTATTACGCAGCGGTCAGGTGATTGGCTGCATCAGTGCAAGCCCACAGGCGATGCAAGGTTGTAACTGTATTCCTTTAGGCGTCATGCCTTATCGCTGTCTAGCAAGTCCAGCCTACTACCAAAAACACTTCAAGGATGGTGTTACAGCGCAATCCCTACGCAGTGCGCCTATTGCCGAATTTAGTAACAAGGATGAACTGCAAAATCGCTACCTCGAGAAGTACTTCAATCTTGGACCGAACGACTACCCTAAACATCGTATTCCAGCCACCGATTCCTTTTTTCAAATGGTTATTCGCGGACTGGCCTGCGGTATGATTCCGGATCAACAAAGCAAAGAACTGCTTAAGAAGGGAGAGGTGATCGATATTAGTCCAGGCCATTACTTAGCGGTACCGCTGTATTGGCATGTATGGAGTTTGAAATCTGACCTGTATAGAAAGCTAACTAATGCACTTACACTTTGTGCGACCAACACACTCGACCCTTTTGATAAGCATACAGCGCAAATAGATCACTAAAACGATCCACCTTCACAAATTAACCCAAAAACATGAGCTTGATCACCTTTTCATGTGCTCTTGCTCCCTTTCAATATCTTATTCATTTTACATACATAATAATTGAGTAAGTATTCATCCCCAATAAAATCCTTAGCTATACTTCAGGTGAACATTATCGCTAGACATGGTGAATGCAGCAATGAACCGATTTAAAAAGCGTCGACTCACCCCTGCTATTAAACTTGAACTCATCACAATTGCGGGCATTAATGTTTTACTTTTTTTTTGGTTTGCAGAGATCGACCTGCTCGAGCGATTAGTGGATTTTGCCGAAGAACATGAAGAGTGGGAAATTGACGAAATTATCCCTCTATTTTTCACGCTCGCTATTTCCCTTGCTGTTTTCTCATTTAGAAGGTGGGCCGAAGTTACAGAGCTCTATAGCAAAGTGAAAACGCTCTCTATTCAAGATCCATTAACAGGCCTCAACAACCGTCGTCACTTTGTCTCAGTATTAGAGAGTGAGATTGCACGCAGCCAACGGCAAAATCGTGAATTCACACTGCTTATCGTCGATATCGACAACTTTAAGTCAATCAATGATCGCTGGGGACATAACACCGGCGACAAGGTTATCGTCAAATTCTCTGAACTACTAAAAGCAGGTACACGAAAAAGTGACACGGTTGCCCGCTGGGGCGGTGAAGAGTTTATTATTCTCTGCCCTGATATGGATATCATCGCCGCGGAAAAGATGGCCAATAAACTTTTATTATCCTTCCGCGAGGCTGAATACGATCAGGCAGGAAAAGTCACGGCAAGTATAGGTGCCGTTTGCGCAAGCCCCGGAGAGCAACCTGAATCTATTATTCATCGTGCTGATGTTTGTCTTTATGAGGGAAAACGTGCAGGCAGAGATCGCTTAATTATTGCAGCTTAATGAGTATACTAACAGCCACTTTTACTTTTGGTCTTTCACAGATCTGTGCAACGCACAGCTCAGATGACGCACTCTTAGAGGCTGCCGACAAAGCCCTGTATGAGGCGAAAAAACAGGGCCGCAATCGAGCGTCGATTTTCTAACGCTGTATAGCGGCCTTTAACTAAGTACAGGTCGGAAAAAGCTTCGCTCGTAGCTCAACACGCACTGCGTTTGCGTCGCATAATCAAACGCAGCCATACACTCTTCGTCTTTAAACGAATCCTGCCTGTATTGCTCGTAGGTCGCCAAGCTAGGGAAGGTAAAAAGGGCTAACGCGATATTATTAGCCCCTTCGGAGGGAAGAAAATAACCATGATGCTGACCACCAAAGCGTTCCACTAATGGAATCCAAAGTTTAGCGTAATGCTCAAACTCCTTCACTTTTGTTGGATCAATTACATAGCGCAAATAACAGGTCACCATCATTACATTCCTTTTAAAAACAGCTTTTGAAACTATCCATTAACACAGCAGTTAAACAAGCCGCAGCGTTAAATTACCAAGTATCAGCGGCGTCTAGGTCACTTTGTTTCTGTTCAACCCATGTTTCACCGGCAGAAGAGATCTCTTTTTTCCAAAAAGGAGCCTCTTTTTTAAGATAATCCATGATGAATTGTGCTGCCTCAAATGCATTAACACGATGCGCACTACCGACGCCGACAAAGACAATATTTTCGTTTAAGTTAAGCCTTCCAACACGGTGACTAATGACGATATTGCCCAAAGACCAACGATCACGTGCCTTGTTGGCGATCCCTTCTAAAGCTTTTTCCGTCATACCTGGGTAATGCTCAAGAAACAGTGCATCAAGCTTGTCATCGGACAACTCGAGCTCTCGCACGATCCCTGTAAACGTGACAATCGCCCCACTCGTCCCATCATCTGCACGTACCCGCTCAGAAAGATCACCAATATCAAAATTGTCTGTCTGTACAAACACTTGAGTTGTTGCCATGAAAGTGTTCCTTTATCGATTGATCCTTAAATAATACCACCAATATCTGCTTAACCATAAACTCTAGCAACCTACTAACCACACGACAGTCACATAGCCGTTACGCTATTAAATATGGTGGTTTGATGGTATTGTGTCCGCCTATTTTTTTATGCATAAATCCGAGCGAATTCGGATAGATTACCGAGGAATAAGATGGATTGGCATCCGCATGCAACTGTTGCTGTCATCGTTGAAAAGGAAGGCAAGTTCCTATTGGTAGAAGAGTTATCTTCTGGAGAGATCGTCTTCAATCAGCCCGCTGGGCATATTGAAGAGGGAGAAACTTTTGTTGAGGCCGCTTGCAGAGAGACTCTTGAGGAATCCGCTTGGTATGTTGAACCTAAATACCTAACCGGTTTTTATGTCTACAAATCAGGCAATAACAACACAACCTATCACCGTGCTTGTTTTTACGCTGAAGCACTCAAGCACGATGCTGATAGAACGCTCGATGAGGGTATCATCCGTGCAGTATGGATGACCCGTGACGAGATAGTAAGTAACTTAGACAAGCTACGCAGCCCTATGGTTTTGCAGTGCATAGATGACTATCTAGCCGGCAAAAAATACCCATTAGCGCTGATACATGAACACAGCAACTAATCGAAATAACAGATGACAGATCATAGCCAGACTAAAGTGATCGTCGGTATGTCCGGCGGCGTAGATTCATCCGTATCAGCCCTACTGCTTATGCAACAGGGTTATCAGGTCGAAGGCCTGTTTATGAAAAATTGGGATGAAGACGATGGCACAGAATACTGCACAGCGAAAGATGATCTCGCTGATGCCCAAGCCGTGTGCGACAAACTCGGTTTACATCTACACACGGCCAATTTTGCCGCCGAGTATTGGGACAACGTATTTGAACACTTTTTAGAAGAGTATAAAGCGGGTCGCACACCAAACCCGGATATTCTTTGTAATCGAGAGATTAAATTCAAAGCGTTCCTCGAATATGCCGTTGAGCTAGGCGCTGACCTCATTGCCACCGGACATTATGTTCGTCGCGGCATTAGAGATGAGAAGACACGCCTACTTAAAGGTCTTGATAACAATAAAGATCAGAGCTACTTCCTTCACCAAGTAGGTCAGGCAGAGATAGAGAAAACACTCTTCCCTGTTGGTGAGCTAGAGAAGCCAGAAGTACGTAAACTGGCTGAAGCCCATGATCTCGTCACGCACAACAAAAAAGACAGTACAGGGATCTGCTTTATCGGCGAGCGTCGCTTCAGTGATTTTCTAAAGCAGTACTTACCAGCTCAACCAGGCATTATTGAAACGCCCAATGGCGATAAGATTGGTGAACATACCGGTTTAATGTATTACACCATCGGTCAGCGTCAGGGGCTTCATATTGGCGGTTTAAAAGACTATCCAGAAGAACCTTGGTTTGTCGCAGGCAAAGACTTAGATCGTAATGTGTTAATTGCTGTTCAAGGCAAACAACACGATCTATTGTTTACCGATTGGCTCACAGCAAATGATATTTTCTGGATCAATGACCAAGAGCCTGAACTTCCTTACCAATGTAAGGCCAAAGTTCGCTATCGCCAAGCCGATCAAGACTGCATCATAGAACGTCATGGTGAAAACGGTTATCGCCTCCGCTTTAACGAACCACAACGTGCCGTAACACCTGGACAATCGGTTGTTATATACAGTGACGATATCTGCTTAGGCGGTGGCGTTATTGAAAATGCGGGCAAGACCGAACAGTTAAAATAATAGAGGGTACTTGAGTGTCACGCGTTCACGACGAGCAAACATTAGGCTTAGCAGGCATCTTCCAAGCAGCGGCGCTAGTAGAACAGATTGCGACCCGCGGTATGGTAGCGCAAAACAGTCTAGAGACAGCGATCTACAGCATTATGCAGCTTAATCCTGCTTGCTCTGAAGATATCTTTGGCGGCAAAGAAGATCTGCCATATAACCTTCACTTGGGCCTACAGAACATCAAGGATCTGGTCGACAAACCTCGCGCAGAGCACAACAAAGATGTTATCCGTTACGCCCTCAGCATGGTTCACTTAGAGCGCAAGCTAAGTGCCAATCCTGAGATGATGGCAACCATTGGCCAACGCTTAGATCAAGTGTCCGAGCAAGCCCGCTATTTCAACTCAAGCGATGAAGGTAGCGAGCTAACGCCTGCCACCTATTGCCACCCGAATGTTATTGCCAATATTGCTAACCTTTACCAAGATACGATTAGCTCTTTTAGCTTTCGAATCCAAGTAACGGGTGACCCAAGGCACCTGCAAAATAGCGAAAACGCCGCCAAGATACGCGCCCTACTCTTGGCCGGCATTCGTAGCGCGATGCTCTGGCGTCAAAAAGGCGGTAAACGCTGGCATCTGCTGTTTTTCAAATCACGTCTACGCCCTTCATTAAGAAATATTATGGGCTAAACTGGATCTCAAGTATTCAGGACAAAATTGAGGGCAATGCTAACAGCAAAGCCCTCTTTTTTTAGCCATTTTAACCGCCTAACATCTACGCCAAATCGTTTCTCACACCATTCAGAGCGATACCGTTATACCCACGCCAACAGATTCCTCGAATTAGTGCACCAAGACCCTACGAAAATGACGGCCACTCGGGTATAATGCGCG
Organism: Neptuniibacter victor; assembly: GCA_027943745.1. Classification (GTDB taxonomy): domain Bacteria; phylum Pseudomonadota; class Gammaproteobacteria; order Pseudomonadales; family Balneatricaceae; genus Neptuniibacter; species Neptuniibacter victor. The sequence continues at coordinate 2,202,876 of AP025763.1, forward strand.
CCTTCTTTTTAATCAAGATAGAGATCGTTTCATGGAGCTTTCCGCACTGACGGCCGTTTCGCCGGTTGATGGACGCTATGGCAGCAAAACAGCTGACCTACGTGATGTATTTAGTGAATATGGCCTAATACGCTTTCGCGTAGAAGTTGAAGTACGCTGGTTACAAAAACTAGCCGCTCACGCTCAAATTACTGAAGTGCCAGCACTTAGTGCTGAAGCTGATGCTCTTTTGAACTCGATCGTTACAGATTTCGGTCCTGAAGACGCACAAGCTGTTAAAAACATCGAACGCACAACAAACCACGATGTAAAAGCAGTTGAGTACTTCATCAAAGACAAATTCAAAGATAATGCCGAGCTAATGGCAATCAATGAGTTTGTTCACTTTGCTTGTACGTCTGAAGACATTAACAACCTATCTCACGGCCTAATGCTTAAGCACGGTCTTGACGTTGTTGTTCCTCAGATGCAGCAAGTTGCCGACGAAATTGCTGCCCTAGGTCGCGAATTTTCTGAACAACCGATGCTATCCCGTACTCACGGTCAGACAGCATCACCAACGACTGTTGGTAAAGAGTTTGCTAACGTTGCTTACCGTATGCAGCGCCAGATCAAGCAGCTAAAAGCAGTTGAGATTCTAGGCAAGATCAATGGTGCGGTTGGTAACTATAACGCTCACCTATCTGCTTATGCTGATATCGATTGGGAAGTAAATGCTAAAGAGTTCGTTGAGAGCCTAGGCCTAAGCTTTAACCCATACACAACACAGATCGAGCCGCACGACTATATCGCCGAGCTTTTCGATGCTGTAGCGCGTTTCAACACGATCCTTATCGATTTTGATCGTGATATCTGGGGTTACATCTCCCAAGCTTATTTCAAGCAGAAGACAATTGCTGGCGAAGTAGGTTCATCTACAATGCCGCATAAAGTTAACCCAATCGACTTCGAAAACTCCGAAGGTAACTTGGGTATTGCTAATGCCATCATGAGCCACCTAGCGCAGAAACTACCGGTTTCTCGCTGGCAGCGCGACCTAACTGACTCAACTGTTCTACGTAACATGGGTGTTGGTTTTGGTTACAGCATGATCGCATACCAATCTAGCTTAAAAGGTATTAGCAAATTAGAGCTAAACCCTGCCAAGCTTAACGAAGATCTTGAAAACGCATGGGAAGTATTGGCTGAACCAATTCAGACTGTGATGCGTCGCTATGCGATCGAAGAGCCATACGAGAAACTAAAAGCGCTTACTCGCGGCCAGACAATGAACAAAGAAACCATTCTTGCGTTCGTGGACACACTGGACATGCCTGAAGAAGCTAAACAGTCTCTTAAAGCGCTTACACCGCACACCTATATCGGCAACGCGGTTGATCAAGCTAAAAAGATCTAAATAAGCCGTTTAGCGCTTAGTTTAGAGATTATAAAACGGGGCTGTGGCCCCGTTTTTAGTATTCAGGATTAGAATCCCGCTTGATTACAAGTGCCCTAGATAAGAACGCCCCAGATTAAAAGCATCGTGGATTAAAGAAAATGGAAAACTTTACACGCCCTGACGGAACACCTATTCATTACATCTCTCTCGGTGAAGGTCCAAAAACCTTAGTCTTCCTCCATGGCTGGACGGCAAGCGTACGTGAATGGCTACCTTTTGCCTCTGAGCTAGCCGAGAATCATCGTGTTGTCTGCTGGGATGCACGGGGCCATGGCAGCCATGCCTATCCCGAAGAAACCGAAATGACACTGCCTCAAATGGCAGATGATGTCGATGCCCTACTGACTCACCTAGATATTAACGATGCCGTTATCGTTGGTCACTCCATGGGGGCACTAACGACATGGGAATACATTCGCCGTCACGGTCAGGATCGTATTACTGGACTTTGTATTATCGACCAATCGCCCAAGCTTGTTACGGATGCCGATTGGACAAACGGTGTGTACGGCAACTTTAACCACGACAAGAACCAAACCTTCCTAAAATTGTTAGAAACTGATTTTGCTCAAGGCGTTCTTGAGCTAATTGCTTATGGTATGAACCGTCGATCTCTGGAAAACTTCGAACAGAATTCACGAGGCTTCCAACAGATGCGTGACTATCTACAAAAACAGCCTGCCAAATTGCTAACGGCATGCTGGGATAGCATTACGCAACAAGATTACCGTGACGTATTACCGCAGATAAGCGTACCTTCTCTGCTGGTATACGGCGATGAAAGCCAATTTTACAGTGCCGATCTGCAACAATGGGTGAGTAATACGATCAAAACGTCTGAACTGCATATATATGAAAATTCAGACCACTCCCCACACCTTTGGCACAAAGAACGCTTTATTTATGACCTTAACCGCTTTGTCGATGCTCTGTGAGATCTACTGAAATGCTATCGAATATCCGAGTTGTATTAATTAACACCTACCATCCAGGCAACATAGGCGCTGCTGCACGCGCCATGAAAAACATGGGATTAAGCAATCTGTATCTGGTTGATCCTAGAGAATACCCAAGCGAGGAAGCTGATTCGCGCGCAGCAGGCGCAAAAGACTTGCTAGACAGCGCTGTTGTCGTCAATACACTAGAAGAAGCCATATCCGATTGCCAGCTTGTCATAGGCACAAGCGCCCGCACTAAACGCACATTCGACCTACCGCTACTCGATGCCCGTAAAGGCGCCGAGCGTATTGTCTGCGAGGCAAAACAAGGCAATATAGCCCTCGTATTTGGCCGCGAAACCATGGGTTTACACAACGAAGAACTGCAACAGTGTAACTTCCATGTTTATATCCCAGCCAATCCGGAGTACCCCGTACTCAATGTATCTCAAGCGATACAACTGCTCTGCTACGAAGTCTATGTAGCATCAGAAAATAAAACCTATTCCGACATAGAAGAGGAATACCCCCGTCATAAAGAGATGGCACTCTTCTATCAGCACTTAGAAAAAGTGCTACGTTTAACCGATTTCATTATTCCTCAGCATGAAGGTAAGGTGGTTGAGAAGCTTCGTCGCTTCTTTAATCGATCCCGCCCAGAACGCACAGAACTCAATATGCTTAGAGGCATACTGACCTCCGTAGAGGAAAAAGTAGAACAGCTAACAAACAACAAAAAGTAGCTCCGCATATAGCAAAGAAGAGAGCCCAAACATAACAAGCTACATCAACAACCAAGTAGCTGCGCCACACCTGTGGTGTTATATCGACAAGAGGTGAGCACGATGGAACAGAATTTACAGAACCTATTAGATCAAGCGGACAAACTGCGCTCAGGCATTAAAGAGATGCAAGACGAGTCTAAGATGATGGGCTATAACGCTGTAGGTATTCGCGAAAGCGCTGAAACGATCCAGAAATGCCTTAAGAAAGTCGGTAATAACAAGATCGCAGCCCTGGCCAATCGTGATAAACGTAAAGTTTACGATGAGATGGAGCAAGCCGTAGAACAACTAATGGAGTTTATTAAGTAGTGACTTCTCCCTTTGGCGATATCAGCGTAGAAACTTTTCTAAACGAATACTGGCAGAAAAAACCGCTGCTTATTCGTAACGCCTTCCCTGATTTCGAAGCACCTGTCAGTGCAGATGAACTGGCCGGCATGGCATTAGAAGAGGATGTAGAATCTCGACTCATTACCCAATCACCGGATGGTAAAGAGTGGGCCCTGAAACACGGCCCCCTCAGCGAAGAAACCTTTGCAGAGCTACCTGATTCACACTGGACACTACTGGTTCAAGCCGTAGATCACTGGGTACCCGAAGCCAACGAACTGCTTGAATACTTCCGTTTTGCACCAAACTGGCGCCTAGACGATCTGATGATCAGCTATGCAGCTGATGGCGGCGGCGTGGGGCCTCATTATGACAACTACGACGTGTTCCTGATTCAAGCATCAGGCACTCGACGCTGGGAAGTCGGTGGCATCTATGGTGAAGACTCTCCTCGCCGCCCGGATGTACCGGTTATGATCCTGCCAGAATGGGACCCAGAGCAAAGCTGGGATCTAGGACCTGGCGATATGCTATATATCCCACCTCGTCTCGGTCACAATGGTTATGCCATTGGTGATGATTGCATGACCTACTCCGTCGGATTTCGAGCCCCCTCACATCAAGAGATGATGGCTGGTTTCACCGACTACCTCAGCGACATCACCACAGCGGAAGATCGCTACGCCGACCCGGATCTTAAGCAACAAAGTAATCCGGGTGAGATCACCCCAGAAGCGCTAGATCGCGTTAAGGCTATCCTGCACGAGTATATCGATAGCCCTGAACTACTCTCGCATTGGTTCGGCCAGTTCATGACTGAACCTAAGAATGAAGAGCATGGCGCTGATCAAAGCTGCGAAATGGACGAAGCCGAGATTGCTGAACTACTCGATGCGGGCATCCCGCTCTGCCGCAGTGAAGGCTCACGCTTTGCGTTTAACCGCTTTGAAGATCACTTCATTCTGTTTGTAGATGGCAAAGGCTGCGCCTGCAGTACCGAGCAAGTCGCGCTGGCTGAAAGCTTATGTGCCAACCTCTACCATGAAGAGATTCCCGTAACAGAAGAGAACCTGTTACTTCTGAAAGCGCTGCTTCTACAAGGATCGGTGTACTTTCTCGAAGAAGAGTAAATAGACAACAGATACCAGCAAAAGGCAGCGGCATAATCTCCCTGCCTTTTTTATTACCTTACGTATTACTCCTGACAACAAAGATCACTCTCGTATCAATGCCACAACAGCACCAACTAACCCTCATCCAGTCCTCCGCTAACAATAAGTATTTTCCCTTATAAAATACTTTTGCTCGTCTTAAGTTCTGATACACTGTTTTCATTAGCCAAATATGATTTAACAGAATAAGAAAGATAAGGACCCCACATGACAGATCAGGTTCAACTCCCAACACTTATCGATAGCACACTCACCCTTGTTAACCGTGTCGCAACACTCACCTTTCAGCGACACGATGTACGTAACGCGTTAACAGGCACCTCGATTATCGACGATATCCTGAATGTAGCAGAGTGGGTAAACTGCACACCTGAAGTGTCGGTATTGATCATCACCGGTGACGGCAGCGCCTTCTCCTCCGGCGGCAATATCAAAGAGATGACCGAACGTAACGGCGAACGCAAAGATGGTGCGTTCGGCGGTGATGTTTACACCGTACAAAACAAATACCGCCAAGGTATCCAACGCGTACCATTAGCCATGGCCAAAATAGACATTCCTGTCATTGCCGCCGTCAATGGCGCAGCGATGGGCGCAGGTTTCGACCTAACCTGCATGTGCGACATCCGTATCGGCTCAAGCAGAGCCAAGATGGGTGAAAACTTTGTTAACTTAGGCATCATCCCTGGTGATGGTGGCGCATGGTTCCTACAGCGCCTGATCGGCTACCAAAAAGCAGCCGAACTCACCCTGACCGGCCGCGTCTTCGATGCCGCTGAAGCCAAGGAACTTGGCGTACTGCTAGAAGTCGTTGAACCCGAAGAGCTGCTCAACCGTGCGAACGAACTAGCCAACCAGATGGCATCTAAACCACCACAAGCGCTACGCATGAGCAAACGCCTACTGAAAACCGCACAAAAAATGGAACTACCCGAGTTCCTAGAGCACTGCGCCCTGATGCAAGGTATCTGCCACAACACCGATGATCACCTAGAAGCCGTGAACGCCTTCGTCGAAAAACGTGATCCGGTTTATAAAGGTCAATAAACGATAATAGCTAACAACTACAGTTGGCATTGTTTATGACGATATTAGACATCTCTCTGAAAATTTAAGTGGTAATTAATGAAAATCGAAGATGACAACTATGCAGGCTTAAAAATAACTTTAAGTTGTATTTTTCTTATCACATATGTTGTTGGGAGCGTGAACCTTACAATTAATGGACAATTTACTGGCCTTGGCATCTGGATATTTGCTTACCCTTTAACCTATGGGTTACTGCACTCTTTTGTATTCGACAAAAAGAAAATAAAAGAGGTCTTCTTAATGTTTGGTGTATCTTTAGCTATGGGCGTCCTCATTATCCTAGAAAAAGTGATCCCAATGATTATTGGGGTCTTATTAACTGTTTATATAGCTGGTGAATTTGGCATTACTCTTTTTGTTCTGCCGTAGACAAATACGGTAATTCGTAATACAAGAGCCGCCAATGCCTTTAAGAGAGGCTCTTTAAGGGGAAAACGGTTGCATCCCCTTAAAGAGCGAAAGCCCAATACACGAAAAATCGCGACCGATGGCATCTACCACAACGCCGATGATCACCTAGAAGCGGTCAACGCCTTCGTCGAGAAACGTGATCCGGTTTATATGGGCCAATAAACTGATTAAAAACAGGCCTCTTCGCTAGTTTTTTCTATCAAAAAAAGCTAGTTTAGAGGCTAATTCCAATGAAATACTAGATATACCATCACATTGATAGATTTCTCCATGAGGGAGAAAACCCCAAGCAAGGAAAGCTTATGCAAAACAAGTCATTAGCGCTCCATCTAAACTTTCCTTCTGCAGATATACGTCAAATTGACGTGTAATAACACGTCAATTTGACGTTGATTTAGCTGTTAAACTGAGGAGATAGCGCATGAGTTCAATTAAAGTAACAGAAGATTTGCTTGTAGCTTGTCTTTTAGAAGCGACTGAATTGGGATCTAAAGCAGCAAATGAAAAAGTAAATGAACTCGCGAAAAAAGAAGTCCCAGAAGGAAAGCTATTAGACGCTTGCGGTGGCTCAACTTTAAAGCTGTCCGTCGATGGAAGGACGAAAGTTGGAAGATTGTTATATCAACTGAGTGTTGATGGTATCCGAGTTAGTAAAGCTTATAGCGGTGGCTATTCAGTTAGGCTGCCTTATACGATATCAATCGTTCCTCCTGTAAATGGCCAAGAACAGTCAATTCATTATGCGGCAGACTCAGCAGCTGCAAAGTATATTGAAGATCGTTTAGGGATTGAGGCCTATGCTTCCAGCTACGACTCCTAAATTAAGTGCAAAAATTTAACAAGTACGGGCACAATCAGCCACTTCGTGGCTTGGACTCGCCCGTGCCGTAAGCGTTAGAAGTCAAACTAACTTTAGGGAAATTAATGAGTACAAAGGAAGTAACAGCTATTTCACTAAAAATATTAGCGATTTGGCTATTGGTAAATCTGTTTTTTACGTTACCAAAATTCGCATTTTGGGCATTTCAGCTTAAGCAAAGCTTTGGAATCGAGATATATCCGCATAACTTATTTATTGGAATGACGGTTGTTACGGTCTTATTCGGTACTTTGGCTTGTTATTTGTTGTTTAGAGTGTCGAATTCCGTATTACGTTCGCTAAATAGTGACGAAGGAAACACGCGTGGTAACTTGTCGGAAGAATTTATCCTTCAGATAGCAGGTGTGTTTTTTCTAGTCTCTGCTCTTATTGCATTACCGGAGTCTATTCGAACTTTATATCATGCAAATGTAGTTTCAGATCAGATTCCAGTATGGCTGCTTGCACCAGCAGCTGGTTTTTTAGGTGTGATGATTAAGCTTATTGTTGGAGCCGGTATGGTTTTTGGAGCAGGTAAATGCAGCTTTTATCTAAAGAAACTTAGGGGCCGCGCATGAGTAATTCTAACAAAGCCATCAAAAAACGCCCTCCGGGCTGGACGTCGCATGCGCTCCGCCCTTTATGGCGGCGTTAGATTTCAAGGAGAACTAGTGCGTAGAATAATTTTTGCTTTAGCTTGTATTGCCTCGATAAATACATCTGCTTCAACGTTCGAACAAGATATTGTCGGTGCAGCGCACGAACGAACTACGCACGAGGTTCGCTATGATGGCGCGTACTTAGCTATCGACTATCCTTGGGGTGACGTACCTAAAGAAATTGGTGTGTGTACAGATGTCGTTATACGTTCATATCGAAACCTGGGCACTGATCTACAGCGGTTAGTTCACGAAGATATGAAGGCGAACTTTAGTCAATACCCTTCCGCTCGAATTTGGGGACTAAAGCGAACTGACAAAAACATAGATCATAGACGAGTACCTAACCTCCAAGCTTTTTTCAAACGCCACGGTCAAGAACTACCCGTTACACACAATGCCAATGACTATAAGCCGGGTAATCTCGTTACTTGGATACTGCCAGGCAACCTTCCGCACATCGGCATAGTTACCGAAAAAACCAACCCAACTACTGGCAACCCCATGATCGTGCACAATATTGGTCGCGGTCCCGAGCTCGAAGATATGCTATTCAGCTATAAAATTACTGGTCACTATAAATATGTACCAGAGAAATATAACAGGTAAGGCAGTAGAGTAAGTTTATTAAAAATAAGCCGAACCACCTTTTGGCACATTCCCTCCCCCTTTGACGCAGCCGAGTATCGCAGAGCACTAAGGATTAGATGGATATCTGTTTGAGCGCAGCGAGTTTTTATCCATCCCTTAGTGATCGAGAAACGCAGGGGACCGGAGGCAAGGAAAGGCGGCTCGGGGATTCTTAAGGGGGAAAGCTGTTGTTTCCCCTTAAGGGGCGAAAGCCCTATAAAAAAGCTTAAGCAATAAAGCTATTATTCACCCTTGAGGGCAAAAGCCCAATAAAGAAAACTACAGTAAGAGAGAATTCATGACCAAGAAAACTGTCAAATTTGAATACGAGAAAGAAACCAAAAACAGCGTTCGCTATAAAGAAGTACCTGACGAAGGCACCGCCCCTATCGTTGGATCTATCTACATCCAGAAGTGGTTTGCGGGTGATAGCAGATCGATAGAAATTACGATCGATAAGAAAGACTAACAACTAATCGAGAAGCTAAGCCTAAACCCCACCGTAACAACACAAATGTAACTACAGGATAAACATGAGAAAACTATTGCTAACCGTTATCTGTTCAGCACCTCTATTTCTAATAGGCTGTGGCGACGATAAAAATGACACCCAAGCTCAACAGCCAACACAGCAGCCCTCTGCAGTTACAGCCAACACCGAAGTTAAAGCTGAAGTTAAGGCCATGCCTGCTCAGACCGTATCAACTGAAGCTGTATCCACTGAGGGAGCAGCACCATCTGAAGCCGTTTATAAAGAAGGCTCTGATTACACCATTCTTGAGAATAAAATAGATCTGGGCGTTAACGCACCCCATGTTATTCAGTTCTTCTGGTTTGGCTGCATTCATTGCCAAAAGTTCGAGCCCACTGTCGAGGCTTGGCATAAAGCAAACAACAACGTTATTCTGGTCAGAATTCCAGCGGTTACAAAATACTGGAAACGTGACGCACAAATCTTCTACACGATGGCCGATATGGGCATCATGGACAGCACGTTTAAAGAAACGTTTCGCCTTTACGAACACAACAGCAATTCACGCCGCAAAGCGCTAACGTTTGAAGAGCTACTGACACACTTCAAAGGGCTTGGCATTGACACAAAAGAGTTCACAAAGATTTATAATTCCAGCGCTGTAGCAGAGAAAGTCGAGATTGCTGAGGCCGTATTCAACTACTCACAAGTTAGCGGAGTACCTGGCTTTATCGTGAACGGTACACACCTTATTTCACTTGAAAACATCAACAATCATGAAGATCTAACAGCAGTCATTGATGCGTTACTCTAACATCAGCTAACTATCGAGTGAGCCTGTCGCAGCCAAACGGCGACAGGTATCACCTTAGACTCACAACTTTCCAGTAAAGATAAATCCATCTCCCCGCAATCACTAACATCACTCACAGACGACACCTTCCGTACGGATATTTCTTGACCTGTCTAAGGCTTTATTATGTCTGGGGTCAGAGTAAAAAGATTATCAATAAAATACCGAACGCCCCCTTGGCACAAACCCTCCCCCTTTGACGCAGGGAACCGAAGGTAAGGAAAGGCGACTGTTTTTTTAAGAGAATGTATTCTTAAGGGGAAAAACTGTTGTTTCCCCTTAAGGGGCGAAAGCACAATAAAGAAAACAATCGCGGCCAGTGGCCCCTCCTACAAATAGGAAAAGACATGAATGAACATGATGCGTATATGGCAGACTTTATGAAGGTTTTCGAAACCTTAGAATACTGGGGCCCTGGTAGTGAATTTGATACCCAAAAAGCACTATCACTGGTTCCACTCACCCCCAGTAGCATTTTAGAGATTGGCTGCGGCAAAGGCCTATCAACCAAAGTTCTTGCGCAATACAGTGAAGCCAGCATAACTGCGGTCGATAATGAGCAGTCTGCACTTGATCGATTAACCCAACGATTCGATCAGTTGAGTATCTCTAATCGACTCAATACTGTGAATGCCAGCATGACTGAACTACCTTTTGATGATGGAAGTTTTGATCTAATCTGGTCGGAAGGAAGCGCTTATATCATGGGTGTCGAAAATGCACTCGATCAATGGCAGCAGTTCTTATCTGAACAAGGCTACCTGGTACTGAGCGATATGCTTTGGCATACCGATGCGCCAAGCAAACCGGCCATCGATTTTTGGCAGCAAGAATACCCAGACATGCAATCGGTACCCACGCGAATTGGGCAAATGGAGAAAGCAGACTATCGCGTAATTGAACACTTCCAAATGAGCGAACAAGCCTGGTCCAATTACTACGCCCCCTTAAGAGCAAGAGTCAGCGAACTTAAACCGCAGATGCCGTCTTCATCTGCGCTTAACGATATCCAACATGAAGTCGATATTTGCAGCAACTTTTCTCAGGAGTTTGGTTACCACTTCTTTATTTTACAAAAAGACGCTTCGCAGTAGATCGTCAAAGTTATAAGAAAGAGGCCAAACAAGCGCTATCTCATTGATGACAACCAATAGAATCCCCCTCTAATTATCAAAATATGCTAATCTTACTCAAGAATTTCCACCGGCATTGGTAACTTACACAGCCGCAACCTGGCTTTTGGCTAAAAATCAGATCCGCTATTCATTTTTGCGGTAGCCATTATCCCTACACTTATCAGGAACTAGTTTAATGCTGGAAAAAATGATCATCATTCGAGACTATCTAAACCAAATGAAAACGCGCTGTACTTATAATGCAGCGGCAAAAGCATTAGGTATAAAACCAACTGAGTTCAAAAAGCTGCTGGGTGATAAAACGCCGGAAAACTCTTGGTTTGTTAATACAGGCGCGGGAGATCCTGTTGGTTACTCGGACGATGAAAAACACCCCGAGCTATATCGCACCACTCGGATTATAAAGTCAGCAGAAGTATTAACACGTAATCTTGATATCTAATTAGCTGATTATCACTAATGAATTGACCTCGCCATGCTAACTAGACGTGCCTTTTGTAGATCCACCGTTATGATCTCAAGTCTCTTTACGTTAGCAGGCATATCTCCCCTTACACCAGGTCGCTCTAGGCCTTCTCTGTGGATGCCAGAAGAGAGCGAACCTCATGCTAGAACTTGGATGGCTTTTGTCGCCAACGATACTATATGGGCACAAGAGCAGATCCCTCAGGTAAAAAGAGACCTTGCGGCGATTGCTAAGATCATCGCCAAATACGAACCTGTCTCGATGCTTGTCTCTGCGGATGATTATGATGAAGCATTCTCGTTACTGAATGGATTGCATCAACATAACTACCCTATTGATCTGATTGAATTTGAAAGCGATGACCTGTGGCTTAGGGATAGCGGCCCTACATTTGTAACCGATAGCGATGCCAAACAGTATGCCATCGATTTCAATTTCAATGGCTGGGGAGGCAAGCAGGAACACCGACGTGATGCCGAGATCGCTGGTTTTATTGCAGACTATAGCGCTGCCCACCCCATTATCAGCAACCTAACCTTAGAAGGGGGGTGTTTTGAAACCGATGGCCATGGCACAGCCATTCTTACCAAAAGCTGCATCATTAACGATAATCGCAACCCCAACATTAGCCAACAAACGATTGAGACCGAGCTAAAATTACTGCTTGGTTTGAAAAAAATCATTTGGCTCGATGGTATTAAAGGCAAAGACATAACCGATGGGCATACCGATTTCTACGCCCGCTTCGCAAAACCTGGCACCGTACTCGTTGGCAGAGAAAATGATCCATCATCTTATGATTACGAGATAACCCGCCAGAATATTGAATATTTAAAACAAGCTACCGATGCTAGAGGGCATGCGCTTAATGTGGTCGTGCTGGACGCACCCGATTATGTGAACGAAAGCTTTGGCATTGACTATTTCGCCGCAGGCTACATTGGCTACTACCTATGCAACAATGCCGTTATCTTACAAAAGTTCGGTGATGATGCTGCGGATAATAAAGCGTTTTCAACCTTACAGAGCCTATTCCCTAACCGTAAAATCGACCAGCTCGCCATTGATGGAATTGCATCGGGCGGCGGCAGTATTCATTGCACCACGCAACAGCAGCCGAAAGTGCAAAACTAATGACACCAAACACGAGCTTAATTAAAGCGATCGTTATCGTTTTTATCCCTCTGCTAGCCTGCTCAACCTATTACACATCACAAAAATTAGGCGCTGATAGTTCGGCACTGTATATACCTGCACTCATCGCTCTCCCACTGCTACTCATTGGAATAACAGGCTGCATTACCTTAGCTATCTCAGGTAAAAGCAAAGGACTGCTATTTACGCTTTCATTGATCACCAGCTTAAGCACCGGCGCATTTCTCGCATATATTTGGCTTTAGAAGCCAACTACTTCGATAGGACAATACCTTGAAGGGGTTTAGTTTGTATAATCTAGACATATTCCATCACCAAGCGCTATAACATGACAGCACACAACGAGCAGTTAGAAGAGAAAGTACTGGTATCAAACCCCTCTCTAGAATCTGAGATTAACGCTGCACGCATCAATGCGTTAGAGTTAAAACTTGAGACCTTATCGATTATTACCGAATCGATGTGGAATATGCTTAAAAGAGAGAGCTTAGATAAGCCTTCGGTCTTAAAAGAAGAGATGGCAAAGGTGATTACAGCGAGAGCGAAGCGAGACGCCGTAATGATTAATTGTGAGGCGTGCCATACAGAACAACGCGCAACGCAAGGTTGTTGCTCTGCGTGCGGTGCAACGCTTGCCAATGCGGATAGCATCTCACCTTTCGATTACTAAAGCCTTAGCTTTCATAGCAGTTAGCTTACAGCAGTTAGCTTACAGCAGTTAAACATAACAGCCCCTAGCAGACGCGCTATCCATTCGCAGGATGCGAACCAATAGACTGAGAGTACAGGAAGTATGAGCCAATTTTTATCAACACGAAGCAAGCCCTTTATCGCTTTCACCTTAACGACCTTATTAACTCTCTACTTAAGTGTTAGCACCTGCCTTGCAAGGGATAATGATTATCAACGCTTGCCTGATATCGCCTATGGCCCCCATTCTGAAGAGAGGTTAGATGTCTACAAGCCGAGCAACGCTACTAATGCGCCGATTATTTTTATGGTGCATGGCGGTGCATGGCGGATCGGCGATAAAGCTGCACGAAAAGTGGTTAACAACAAAGTAAAGCGCTGGGTCAAACGAGGCTTTATTTTAATATCCATTAACTACCCGATGCTCCCGGAAACGCTTCCATTAGATCAGGCGAAATCAGTGGCTAAAGCCCTAAGGTACTCTCAGAAACACGCCATTAATTGGGGCGGTTCCCCCGAGCACTTTATCTTAATGGGACATTCTGCCGGTGCGCACTTAGTTTCATTGATCTCAGCACAACCAAGAGTTAGCTTTGACAATGCACGACGCCCCACACCGCTGCCCTCTTGGTTAGCCACCATATCAATCGATTCAGCGGCTTATGATATTACTCACATTATGACAAAGCCAAATCCGCCACGCTTTTATAAGAGAGCCTTCGGTAATCAACCTAATCGCTGGAAACAGGTTTCACCTCAACACAGGATGAGCGCAAAAATTCGACCATTCTTAGCGATCTGCTCATTACAGCGAGAGGATGGTGCTTGTGAACAAGCAGAATCTTTCACGAACAAAGCAAAATCATTTGGGACAAGGGCCACGCTACTAAAAGTAAACCTAACGCATAGCGAAACTAATGCAGATCTAGGAAAGCGGAACCATTACACTGAATCAGTAGAGGCATTTCTGAAGACGCTATCGCCGCGTATTGCTATGTTACTAGCGCAGTAAGCCATACAAGATGAAAGATTCAGGATGATTTAGATGCTTATTAACGAGCTACTTCAACTTAAATTTGAGCAATATAAAGCACAGAGAAAGAGCCAGTGCTGTAATCGTTGCCAGCTACGGTATGCAGAAGATTTAAAGCAATGCCCCTACTGTTCACATCTGGACGAAGAGGGACTAGCGGTACTTTTTAAACAAAAAGAAAGAAGCTATCTGGCCAGAAGAGAGCTAGGAATATGGTTTCTTTTCTTCTGCTCGATCATTGCTGCTTCTCTGCTCTTAATACGTTAGCTATGCATTTCCTATGAATTAGCTATGCACTATCTTGTGCAACTTCACTGATAACACCACGAATCCACTTATGTGCAGCGTTATGCTGTAACAACGGGCTCCACGCCATTTTCAATTCAAAATCTGGCACATGGAATGGAGGCTCCTTCATCACTAAACGGGGATTCTCCGACTGTGCAGAGGCCGCTTTTGTTGGAATTGTCGCCACTAGGCCTTTTTGCTCAGATAAAAGTGCTGCTGATTGATAGTGGCGGGTAAACACTGAGATATGCCGTTTAACACCTATCGCCTCGAGAGCTTCGTCGACCCAACCTAGGCGTTTAATATCTTTTGGCGTGATTCCCATACCTGCACCCATGCCGGTTTTACTGACCCAAACATGCCGCGCTTCAAGATAAGTTTCTAAGCTAAAATTTTCAGTGAGCGGGTTATCGACCGCGAACAAACAGGAGAAACTATCTCTCCATAATGTTTTCTGATGGAAAGACTGCGGCATCGTATCAAAACGGTTTATAACCAAGTCCACTAAACCTTGTTCAACCTCCTGAAAGCTCATATCACTTGGCGTAAGAATATCGAGCACGACATCGGGTGCCTCTTTACGTAACCGGTTTAACAACCGTGGTAGTAACGTAGCTTCCCCATAATCACTGGTCATAATACGAAAAACACGATCACTGGATTGCGCATCAAACTCGGTGATGGGCTCAATAACCTGCTCGACTGACGCTAAAACCTGTCGTAATAGAGGTTGTATCGTTTGCGCACGCTCAGTAGGCACCATCCCTTCGCTCGTCCTAACAAGCAAAGGATCCCCAAATGTCTCTCGCAAACGGCGTAGACCATTACTCATTGCTGGCTGCGTTATACCCAACAAACTGGCTGACCGCGTAACATTACGTTCACGTAAAAGTACATCTAAATACACTAATAGGTTTAAATCGATCTTATCCAAGTTCATAGCAAAGCCGCATAACTACAGTGGTTTATACATAATAACACAGGACTATTCACATAATAAATACTGCAAATAACAGTCATTTATTTCAATTATATTGTTTCAAGCACTAGAATCGATATCGAAACTTATAAGCGCCAACCAAATACAGGTTAGCGAAATAATATAGAAGGAATGACCATGTCTACACTGAACAAAGACATCGACGCTATCGCTGCTGCTAAAGCTACTGCAGGTAGCCCTTGGGATGCCATCAACCCAGAATCTGCTGCTCGCATGCGTGCTCAGAACAAATTCAAAACAGGCCTAGACATCGCTCAGTACACTGCAGACATCATGCGTGCTGACATGGCTGCATTCGACAAAGACAAGTCTTTGTACACTCAGTCTCTTGGCTGCTGGCATGGTTTTGTAGGTCAGCAAAAACTGATCTCTATTAAAAAGCACTTCGGTGGCAAAACTGATCGTCGTTACTTGTACCTATCTGGTTGGATGGTTGCTGCACTACGTTCTGACTTCGGTCCTCTTCCTGACCAGTCTATGCACGAGAAAACGACTGTTGCTAACTTGGTTGAAGAGCTTTACACATTCCTACGTCAAGCTGACGCACGTGAACTAGGCGGCCTATTCCGCGCACTAGACACAGCTCGTGAAGCGGGCGATGCTGCTGAAGAAGCGAAAATCCAAGATCAGATCGATAACCACGTGACTCACGTTGTGCCTATCGTTGCTGATATCGATGCTGGTTTCGGTAACGCTGAAGCGACTTACCTAATGGCTAAGCAGATGATCGAAGCGGGTGCATGTGCACTTCAGATCGAAAACCAGGTTGCTGATGAGAAGCAGTGTGGTCACCAGGACGGTAAAGTAACGGTTCCTCACGCTGACTTCCACGCGAAGCTACGCGCACTACGTTACGCTTTCCTAGAACTAGGTATCGACAACGGTATTATCGTTGCACGTACTGACTCTGAAGGTGCTGGTCTGACTAAAGAGATCGCTGTTGTAAATGAGCCAGGCGATCAAGGTGATGTTTACAACTCTTTCCTAGACGTTGAAGAGATCGACGTGTCTGAAATGGCTGAAGGCGATGTATGCTTCAACCGTGATGGCAAGCTGGTACGTCCTAAGCGTCTACCTTCTGGCCTATATCAGTTCCGTCAAGGTACTGGCCATGAGCGTTGCGTTTTCGATTGTATCGAAGCGATCAATGCGGGTGCTGACCTTCTTTGGATCGAGACTGCTGTACCAACAGTTCACGAAATCAAAGGCATGATGGACGACGTACGTAAAGTACACCCAGACGCTAAATTGGTTTACAACAACTCTCCATCTTTCAACTGGACGCTAAACTTCCGCCAGCAGACTTACGATGCTTGGGTTGCTGAAGGTAAAGACGTTTCTGCATACGACCGCGCTAACCTAATGAGCGCTGAGTATGACAATTCTGAACTATCTGCTGTAGCTGACGAACGTACACGTACGTTCCAAGCGGATACTGCACGTGAAGCGAACGTATTCCACCACTTGATCACACTTCCGACTTACCACACAACTGCGTTGTCTGTAGACAACCTAGCGAAAGAGTACTTCGGTGAGCAAGGTATGCTTGGTTACGTTAAGAACGTTCAGCGTGAAGAGATCCGTCAAGGTATCGCATGTGTTAAACATCAGAACATGTCTGGTTCAGACATGGGCGATGACCACAAAGAATACTTTGCTGGTGAGAACGCTCTTAAAGCTGGCGGCGCGAAAAACACGTCTAACCAGTTCAACTAAGCTAATTTAGCTTTGTGTAAATGCCCTAGTAACTGCATAGCATAACTAGGGCATAGTCCAGATTTGGATATAAAGGCGGCCCCTTTAGCAGGTGTCGCCTTTTTTATGGCCCGGTTATTGTGATAAGCGCTACTATTAAGAATTTAAAAACGCTAAAGAACCGAACCAAGCAAAGAATCTAATAGTAATTTACGTTAGAATCCCAATCTGCTTTCTATTACCAACTGATTAAGTGATTTTGAATATGGCTGATACTCCTGCTTTTCTAAAAGATGCTAACAATTTGTTAACCGAACAAGGCTTTACGACTAGTAATACTTGGTATCACGGCACATCGTCTGCACTGGTTAGCTCAATCCAGGAACAAGGGTTGAAGCGCTCTGGTGATAAAGCATTAAAAGCTGCAGCAAAGAAAACGATGGCAACGATCGGTAATAACTACACCGAGTCAATTGAGCCCGTCTTCTTAACGCAAAGTAAGGAGATTGCATTTTACTGGGCGGAGCAAACAGTCAGGGAGCGTAGCGTTCGAGTTGAAGGCGATGAGCAACCGGTTGTATTCAGCGTAACGCTTGAAGAATCATTGAATGACCAAGTAAAGCCCGATGTTGGTGCAGCGAGTCTCTTGCTGGTCAAAGAGGGGGAACACTTCATGGCTTATCTTGCAGGTATATATCAGGACAATGGCTTTGAAGCACCTGAGATCGATCTAATGAAAGCAGACAGAATGGAATACCTTTCAAAATTAGGGATGGCTTATTACAACAAAGATATTGATGCTTCCGCGCTCGCTTTAGTAACACAATAAGCACTTCCACTCGCTATAAAAAAGGACGCACAGGCGTCCTTTTTTAATCAATAAATAGATCTAGCACTTTCGTTTAGCTTCAGTCATATTTATTCATCCTTAATTTGACTGATACTGTCCTCTGCCTGATATTTCTTTTTTAGCTGTTCTATATATGCTTTCTGCGAACTCAGGTTCAACTCGTGAACGAGCACCTTACTTTCGAGGCGAGAATGGCTCTGCGAAAGACTTTTCACTTGCTGCAGCTGAACAAAATTGAACCCTAGGGAACAGATAAACAAGAACCCAATAACGAGTAGAGCATCTAGATGAAGTACAAATTTACGCTTTAAATTCACAACTGATTCCGTTCGTAACGACTAATGAGATGATAAATACAGTCAAAGCATATCCCCTCGACAACAAAACACAACTCTCTATTTCATCGCTAAGAAACATAACCTTCGCCCTACTAGCTTCAGTGCAAAAGATATCCCATCAGCTATCAACAAATCATGTGCAAATTTACTATTTTGCAATTGCGTAAAAGCGACGACAAACAAGCCACCTGGCAACTCTCCATTCTCTTTTTATAGCTGACAAAAAACTCCGTTCCCTGTAGCGCCTCTTCTCCTCTAACGCCTTTCATCACTACAAATTCTCTACAAACTCACCACAAATCGAACTCTACGATATCCTGATCGATCAAGATCTACACAGCAAGATAGACATTTACATTGAATATCTCTGTAACACCTTTAATTAAAAGCAATTCTTTACTTTTGTAGTCAAAACCGGCATAGACTTAATTGGAATTAAAAACATGATATATATAACCGTTTTTCTTGTAATTTATCTAAAAAAAGCTATATACGAAAGTCGTTACGACTTAGGAATGATCCTTTAACCTCCCTATTCATCAGGCTTTTGATTAAATGGATAGTTTGTTTTTATGTAGTTAAATTACCTCTTTAGTACACACCTGCCTGTTGTAAAACTACACTTTCGCATATGCACAAAAAGTAGCTTTGACGCAGGTGCAAAATAACCCCATTATTCAGCACACAAAGCCACACAGAGCACTCAACGATCTGTCTGGTCTGATTATCGTCTGCACGGTTATCAAATAAAAAAGTTGAGCTAAGGGAAATACCGGCGGTTGTTATCACTCGCCCTACTTAAATTTACTAAACAGGTTACTCTGTAGAGGACTTACCATGTCTACACTGAACAAAGACATCGACGCTATCGCTGCTGCTAAAGCTACTGCAGGTAGCCCTTGGGATGCTATCAACCCAGAATCTGCTGCTCGCATGCGTGCTCAGAACAAATTCAAAACAGGCCTAGACATCGCTCAGTACACTGCAGATATCATGCGTGCTGACATGGCTGCATTCGACAAAGACAAGTCTTTGTACACTCAGTCTCTTGGCTGCTGGCATGGTTTTGTAGGTCAGCAAAAACTGATCTCTATTAAAAAGCACTTCGGTGGCAAAACTGATCGTCGTTACTTGTACCTATCTGGTTGGATGGTTGCTGCACTACGTTCTGACTTCGGTCCTCTTCCTGACCAGTCTATGCACGAGAAAACGACTGTTGCTAACTTGGTTGAAGAGCTTTACACATTCCTACGTCAAGCTGACGCACGTGAACTAGGCGGTCTATTCCGCGCACTAGACACAGCTCGTGAAGCGGGCGATGCTGCTGAAGAAGCGAAAATCCAAGATCAGATCGATAACCACGTGACTCACGTTGTGCCTATCGTTGCTGATATCGATGCTGGTTTCGGTAACGCTGAAGCGACTTACCTAATGGCTAAACAGATGATCGAAGCGGGTGCATGTGCACTTCAGATCGAAAACCAGGTTGCTGATGAGAAGCAGTGTGGTCACCAGGACGGTAAAGTAACGGTTCCTCACGCTGACTTCCACGCGAAGCTACGCGCACTACGTTACGCTTTCCTAGAACTAGGTATCGACAACGGTATTATCGTTGCACGTACTGACTCTGAAGGTGCTGGTCTGACTAAAGAGATCGCTGTTGTAAATGAGCCAGGCGATCAAGGTGATGTTTACAACTCTTTCCTAGACGTTGAAGAGATCGACGTGTCTGAAATGGCTGAAGGCGATGTATGCTTCAACCGTGATGGCAAGCTGGTACGTCCTAAGCGTCTACCTTCTGGCCTATATCAGTTCCGTCAAGGTACTGGCCATGAGCGTTGCGTTTTCGATTGTATCGAAGCGATCAATGCGGGTGCTGACCTTCTTTGGATCGAGACTGCGGTACCAACCGTACACGAAATCAAAGGCATGATGGACGACGTACGTAAAGTACACCCAGATGCGAAACTAGTTTACAACAACTCTCCATCTTTCAACTGGACGCTAAACTTCCGCCAGCAGACTTACGATGCAATGGTTGCTGAAGGTAAAGACGTTTCTGCATACGACCGTGCTAACCTAATGAGCGCAGAGTATGACAACTCTGAACTTTCAGCTATCGCTGACGAACGTACGCGTACATTCCAGGCTGATACTGCACGTGAAGCGAACGTATTCCACCACTTGATCACACTTCCGACTTACCACACAACTGCGTTGTCTGTAGACAACCTAGCGAAAGAGTACTTCGGTGAGCAAGGTATGCTGGGTTACGTTAAGAACGTTCAGCGTGAAGAGATCCGTCAGGGTATCGCATGTGTTAAACATCAGAACATGTCTGGTTCAGACATGGGCGATGACCACAAAGAATACTTTGCTGGTGAGAACGCACTTAAAGCTGGCGGCGCGAAAAACACGTCTAACCAGTTTAACTAAGCTTATTAAGCTTTTATAAGATCAAAAAAGGACGCTGCTGCGTCCTTTTTTATTTATTCTCTGTTCTGCTATCTAATACCAGCAAGTGCAACGCCCCTCTTACCAAGACTAATGCCCTCTTACCAAGATTAATACCAAGCGGTATCATCGCCGCTATTAAGATATACTTAGCGAATGTAAGCGCTTTTACTTCCTTTTTCAGCACACAACCCGTCTCTTAGCTGCCTGATTTCGGCTAGAACGGCATACTTAACATGTTAAACGCTACGGATCTCGACTAAACATGCAGCAAAAGAAAATTCATTACGCCTGGATCATCGTTCTGTCTGGCGTTTTCACGCTATTCTCTTGCTTAGGTTTAGGGCGATTTGCCTTAGGGATGCTCCTACCCTCTATGGGGGAAGATCTAACCCTCACCTATACCCAGATGGGGTTGATCAGTACTGGTAACTTCATAGGCTACCTTGTTGCCGTACTCATTTGTGGCATATTTATTAGAAGACTCGGTGAACGCTGGTCGATCACGTCTGGCCTAATCATGGTTGGCTTAAGCATGTTATTGGTCAGCCAAAGTGCCAATTTTATGCTGATCACTGCATTATATTTTGTGACTGGCATTGGTAGCGGTATTGCTAACATCACAGCAATGAGCCTCGTCGCCCACTGGTTCGCACCTAAATACCGTGGCCGCGCAGCCGGTTATATGATTGTTGGTAATGGCCTTGGCATTGTGACCAGTGGCATATTAATCCCTTGGCTCAACACCCATTGGTTAGAGGATGGCTGGCGCATAGGCTGGGGAGCCTTTGGTATTGCAATTATTATCGCTGCTATCGCGACCGCACTATTGATTCGTAACAACCCGAAACAACTAGGCCTGCAACCTTTTGGAAGCGATGAATCTATCGATACTGATAGTCGTAAAAAAATTGCCGCCGTACCGAAAAACAAAAACAAGCTGATCACACACATCGGAAGTATCTACTTCCTATTTGGCTTTACGTATGTGATCTACGCTACCTTTATCGTTACCACACTCGTCGAGCAGTATCATTTCAGCGAAGATAAGGCTGGAATACTTTGGATGGCAATAGGTGTACTCAGTATATTTTCTGGGGCACTTTTTGGCGGGGTATCTGATCGTTTTGGTCGTAAAGCAGGCTTAATGGCCGTATTTGCTATCCAAACACTCTCATATGGTTTAGCCGCGTCAGAGTTCGGGCAAGTGTCGCTCTTTCTATCAATGGTTTTATTTGGTATCTCTGCGTTTAGTATCCCAGCGATTATTGCTGCGACAGTCAGTGATATGTTGCCACCAGCAGAAGCAGGTAAAGTGTTTGGGTTTGTAACATTTTTCTTTGGCATCGGCCAAATAGCAGGACCAACAATCGCCGGTTTTTTGGCTGAGCAAACGGATTCCTTTACATCAAGCTATCTACTAGCCGCCATCGCTACGGCATTGGCGGTAGTACTTAGCTTTATCCTAAAACCGATCAAGCAATCTCACTAATCCTTGCTGATTTAGTGATCCTTACTAGCCAGTAATATAGTTAACATGTTATATAATTAATCATCGCTTTGATTTCCTCAAAGCGGTAACGTACAACAATCATAAAAAAAATCATAAAAATATAACTATAAAAATACGACGACCTCTTAGGTGGCATAGCAATGAATATTTCGATAGGTGCTCGCGTTGGCATCGGCTTTATTACGATGGTTCTCATCCTAATAGCTTGTGGCGCAGCAGGTATTTATGGCGTTAACAAAGTATCCGATTCTCTTCTCTTCGTTTCTGGTGATGCCAGAAAAACCGCAAATGCGGGTATGCAGACTACCATCAGCCTTCAAGGCGAGATGTTACTGACCGAACGTATTTTATCTAATGACATCACAAAGAAAGAAAGCCGCAAGCTGATGCGCGCTTATCAAAAGGCTTCCAAAGCGTCGCTCAAGGCGATCAAAGAAGCTGGGCTTATTGATGAGAAACTTCTAAAGCAAACTGATTCTGCCATTCGCCGTTACCGTGGCGCACGTTTATCCATTCTTTCTAGTTACTCTGAACTACAGGGTCAGAAAGCAGATCTACAAGGTACGATTGAATCAGTTCTTAATGAAACCAGTACTATCCAAGACAAGATCCAAGATCTCGTCAGCGACAACATCTATAACGTCACTTATGTCTCGCGGCTTGAAGCGATTGAAGAACAACTGGATCTTGTACGCTTGAATATGATTCTTGCGAGTACATCGATTCAAGATATGTTTACAGCTAAAGATCTCAGTAAGCATCTTCAAAAGATTAAAAAGGATCGTGATCTATTAGGTGGGATCATTGAGCAGTCTTATCAGTCGATGGCCTTCCCTGCTATGCAAGAAGCATCTGAACGCCTTAAACAGGGTTACAACCAGTTCGATCAACGCACCAGTCAGATGATTGTCGACTATATGACGTTCCGTGACGAACGTCAGAGCATTAGCAGCATCATCGATCGATTACTGACCACTCTCAACAAAATGCAAACAGAGAGCACCGCTCTCGTTGATAATGAGGTTTCAACGGTTGACGAATTAGTGACTAACTCTTCTGCTGCCATATTAATCGCCGCAGGCGTCGGTGTATTAGTTGCGCTTATCGCCTTAGGCATCATCATCTTTACTGTGGTTTACCCGATCAGGAACGTTGCACACAATTTGCAATTGATAGGACAAGGTGAAGGAGATCTCAACGTTTCCCTTAATGAATCCGGTGCTTCTGAACTAGTCACGCTGGCAAAAGGCTTTAATGCCTTCGTTTATAAGATAAAAAATACCGTTTCAGGCGTCAGTGACTCAATCAGTGATCTTAGTAATGCAACCAATATGCTGCAATCGGTCAGTAGCGATGCGGCCCATTCGATACAATTGCAATCTGCCGAGACCGAGCAAGCAGCAGCGGCAATCAATCAGATGACAGCAACAGCCAACAATGTCGCAAACCATGCGTCAGAAGCGGCAAAAGCGGCATCAACTGCAGACCAATCAGCAGCACAGGGTAATCAGGAAGTTAATACTACGATACAAACGATTAACGAACAGATTGGCCAATTGGACATTGCATCTCAAGTTGTTGAACAGCTTGCTAATGACAGTGACAGCATTGGTAGCGTTCTAAACGTCATTAATGGTATCGCCGAGCAGACCAACCTTCTTGCCCTAAACGCAGCGATAGAGGCAGCACGTGCGGGTGATGCAGGCCGTGGTTTCGCAGTGGTAGCAGATGAGGTTCGCCAGTTAGCAAGCCGCACTCAATCAGCGACGACTGAGATACAAGATGTGGTTACCAACCTTCACACTGCCGCAGGTAAAGCCGTAACTGCAATGGATAACAGCCGTGAAGCGGCACAGAAGAGCTCAATGCAGGCTGAGCAGTCAGGACAATCCTTAGTTGATATTACCAATGCATCAAATACGATCAGTGATATGAATTTACAGATTGCCAGTGCAGCGGAGGAACAAGCGATTGTTGCCGATACGATCAATCAAAACGTTGTAGCTATCTCTGAGAGAGCGAAAGATACTCAAGCCGCTTCTGATGAGATTCAAAATGCAACACATCAACTTACCCAACTTGCACAACGCTTACAAAATTTAGTGGTCGAATTTAAACATTAAGAAAGAGCAGGCTCTCCGATGGAGGGTCTGTTTTTTTGCTTTAATGACTTTACTTTAATTGCTTTATTTTAATAACAAGCGATAAGTTCGGAAAGGGATTTAAAAGCGCGGAGAGAGAGTGAAGAGGTGATAATTGCATCCAGCACAGCTGGCTCGATTAACGATGAGCCAACGGTCCAGGAATAGCAGAAGGCAGTTCTACTTGAAGTACAGATTTCACTTTCTTAAATAATGAGCTAAATAGTTCAATAATATATTCATTACGTTCTTTACGAGCTTCCGCAAGATAGAATTCAATGTTGTGATCAGTCATATGCTTTGTTTCTTCCTGTTAATTCATTAAGTTACAAGGCATATACTAAAGTTTAACCACCCTTCTCTCAAACGATCTATCCTCACCTAATAGATGAATTTATCTCATCTATGATAGTTAATGACTCTCTTTCATTCTCACCCTTGTATTCACCACTGTACTCACCACTAAGAATAAGTTGCCTCTTTGCCGCTGTTAACGGCAACCCATTGCCAAAGAACTCCACATATAAGCCTAAACATCCGCAGTAGAATTTCTTAATAGTCTAAAAAACAATCAGTTAATTAGATTGGCATTAGCTTTGCTTTATTCAACTCAATGCTAAATTATGGAGCGGGACATGCAATCTCTTAACTTACAGCAAACACTGTTTAACCCTCTTGATCAAATCCCATTTGACGAGCCATTGCAAAAACAGTTGTGTTCACTCAAAGGGACCGCCTCTATTCAGCAGATGGATCAATTCTATTTAGATATGCTGGAGGAGCTTGCACCTGCAGCACAACGAGCGCGTTACTTAGAAAAGCTAAGCAAACGTATTCAAGCAGTATTCCGCTTAGACAAAGTACTTGTTGCCGTGCTGTACACTGACTCAACAGTACAATGCTACAACCATGAAGTAGATTCGCTTATTAATGCGATCAGCCAAGCGCCTCTCACTGTCAGCAGAATTAGCTATATCCTACACAGTCACTACGCTGACAATACCTCACTCGAATATTATTCTGCAGAACAACCCACCCATGAAGATCTGATTAAAGGCTATCTCTATAGTAAAGCAGATATCGATGCTGGCTTTATCGCGGATGAAACAACATTAGAGTCGTTAATGTGTGATTGGTTACACCATTATCAGCTTTGGATGCAGGATTACTTATATTTTAATTTAGCCCAGATCACAGCGGAGCATGAGCCCAAAAGTAAGCGACCTATCAAAAAGTCACTCTTTGAAAGCTATAACGATTTTGAACAACAAGAATCGATTGTCTTACTAAAGTAAGTGATCCAGACCACCCGCTTTCAGATACCAGTTAGAGACAAGATCCTCAAACGCCTCAACAGGCACGGGTTTGGAGAATAGATAGCCTTGGGCATAATCGCAGCCAGCCTTGTCTAATAATGCTAATTGCGGGTCTGTTTCAACGCCTTCAGCAATCACCTTAATACCGAGTTTATGCGCCATAATGATCATAGCCTCGCAAAGGATTAGATCATTCGAATCTGCTTTCAGATTACGTACAAAGGACTTATCGATCTTTATAAAATCAATATCAAATTGATGCAGATAAGATAGTGATGAATAACCTGTTCCAAAGTCATCTAACGCCACTTTTGCACCCCGCTCCCTAAAGGCATGCAGCCTATCAGTCACGTCCGCCCCACTCTCCATCAACGTACTTTCGGTTAACTCCATGATGAGGGAACTACAATCCAATCCTAAGCTCTCAACATAATCAAACCATTTTTCGGTGGTTTGTTTGCTATGGATATACTGCTCAGGAGATGTATTAATACTGATATTAATTTTTGTATTCAGCGATGACTGCCAGCTTACCAGTTGATTCGTAGCGGTCTTAAATACCCAATCCCCAATTTCAATAATATGGCCTGTTTCTTCCGCCAATGGGATAAAGTCTAAAGGGCTGACAAGACCACGCGTCGGATGGTTCCAGCGAATAAGCGCTTCCGCTTTGGTAATTTGACCTGTTTGTAAATTAACTATGGGCTGGTAGTAGAGCTCAAACTCGTCATTCGAAACCGCGTTGCGCATATCATTCAATAACTGAACACGGTGCAATGCGTTTTTTTGCATATCCGGTGTGAAGTAATGATAACGATTGCGCCCTTTGGCTTTCGCTGCGTACATCGCCTGATCCGCATTTTGCAGTAATACATCAGAGCTTTTCGCATCTTCAGGGTAAAGAGTTATGCCAATACTCGCTGAAATATATAACGCCTCATGCTTAATTTGGTAAGGCTCGGCTAGCACTTCAAGTATTTTTTGGGCTACCGCTTCAATGGCCGTCTTATCAGCAACATTTGGCATGATCACGGTAAATTCATCACCCCCAAGACGTGCAACAAGATCCTCTTCTCGTACACAGCCTTTTAAACGTTCGGCAACGATTCCGAGCAGCACATCGCCCATGCCATGACCATTGATATCATTCACTTCTTTGAATCGATCTAAATCAAGATATAAAAGTGCCAGCGGAACCTGACTATCGTTTGATTCCGACATCAATGCGCTGAGCCTATCCTTGAACATTCGTCGATTAGGCAGCTCGGTTAATGGATCCAGATTGGCCTGATTCCAGATTAGCTTTTGAGCGCTTTTACTTTCCGAAAGTGCATTATCTAGATTTCTATTTATGTTGAAAATATAAACAGCTAAACCTCCGACTAACATCAGAGCGGCAAAGGTCATTCCTAACACTTGGTACAACCAGGTTAAATCCAGCTCGCCCTCTTTCTCGTACAAGAATCCGTCAAGGGAGAAATCTGCAGGAATCATTCCTAAGCCTTGATAGGTCTCTGTAATGTGTTTCCACCTACCTGGGTTCATATAGCCCATTTCAATGAGCACAGGCTGTAGAAGCGCAACCATCTCCTTCGCTTCAAACAAAAGAAAATCTCGCGAATATTTGGTGGGATATTTCTCTAGAATCAGCTCAACGAGCTCTTCAGGATGCTCCATGGCATAACGCCAGCCTTTTAGGCTAGCAGCTTTAAAAGCAGCAACACGCTCGGGATGATTGTTCAGTTCAGTTTCACTGGTAAATAGATTATCGCCATAAAAGTCGATACCAACTGATCTAGGGGTATATGTCTGATGAGCGAAGCTATTCTTCTCTAAGAAAAACCGCTCATTAGTCACGTAAGCTGAAATAACATCCGTTCTACCCTGCATTAAATCATCGGGGTCGAAACTATGCTCTTGAAGGATTAAGCGCTCTTTAGGAACACCAGCGCGCTTTAGAAATGCAAATAGCTCATCCGACTGCGGTTCAATCATCACACGCTTATCAACAATATCGTGTATGCCTTGGGTCGAATGCGTTTCCTTAGCGATTAACACGAGCGGCGAATGCTGAAATATTACTGCTAACACCACGACAGGCTTACCCGCCATCCGCTCAAGCAGAAGAGAACTGGTGCCTACGCCATAAGCGGCCTCACCCGTCAGGACCGATTCCGGCACATTAGTGTGAGGGTCCGCCGCTTTAATGGTGACATTTAGGCCTACTTCATCGTAGTAACCTTTCTCTTTCGCTGCGTAATAGCCTGCAAATTGAAAGGCATGAATCCACTTCAACTGCAGAGTGACATCATCCTTTGCAGATGCACTGGTTGCTATAAACAAATTTAAAAAAGCCAGCTGTATAAAAAAAACGATGGCGCATCTAATCATATTGTTATTATTCTCAAATTCTTGAGCAATCATTCAGGATAGTATTAATTAATGCCAAACGCTATCAACTTCACCGTAAACGCCAATAAACTATAGTGATTTATGCATAAAAAAAGCCTGACTAAAGTCAGGCTTGATTCGATTATTCATTAAGGTAACTGAATATCTGCTTAAAAACTCTACTTAAACACTCACTTAAACATAGCTCTTACATCATCGGGCAGCGGCACTGATTTCTCCGTATTATGATCAATCCATACAACCTTCGCATACCCTTCACTTACCAGCTTATCAGGATCGTGTTGACTAAATACTTCATAATAAGTCATAAAACTTGATCGACCGGGCTCTGCCACATAGCAATCAATCCGGACTGTATCTGGGTAAACCACCGGTTTAAAGAATGAACAGCCAATATTAATAACCACTGGCGCAAGGCCGTTTGGATCAAGCTTTACATCAATTTTGTCTAGCAATTGAACCCTAGCTTCTTCCAGATAACGCATATAAACAGCGTTATTAACATGCCCATAAGCATCCATATCGCCCCATCGCACTGGAATATTACAACGATGGATCAACTTACCTTTATTACCGTCCATACACACTCCAAATAAGTAATTACCCTTACTTTAAAACCTTAAGGATGACTTGGGAATAACAAATTCAATCACACCAGTAAATACACAACCGATCTCGCCAACTTATTTATCGAAGAAAAAGTTTATCGAAGAAAAAGTTTATCGAAGAAAAAGTTAGCGGTCCTAGTCCTAGCTCCCCTATGTTAGTTCCGTTAAGCTCTAACATATTGCCCTCGGGCATCAAACAAAAGTATGTAGAAACGATACTCACGCTGGAGATAAGAACTTATGATCGATTATCTACTGCCAGTTCTGGCAATAGCTATTATTTATTTCATCTACAGAAATCAGCAATCGTCTAAAAAAATGGCCGCGATCAATTTAAAAGCAGGTGAAGCGTTCCTCGTAAATAACCAATTAAAAGAAGGCGTACAAACAACCTCTTCGGGACTGCAATATGAGGTACTTCAAGAAGGCAGTGGCACTGAAAAACCGACAGCTAATGCAAAAGTTAAGGTCCATTATCACGGTACATTAATCGACGGTAGTGTATTTGATAGCTCAGTAGATCGTGGTGAACCAATAGAATTCGGCTTGAATCAGGTAATTAAGGGCTGGACCGAAGGACTTCAACTGATGGTTATTGGTGAAAAAACACGCTTCTTCATCCCTAGCCATTTAGCATATGGCAACAGTTCCGCCGGTATTATAACACCCGGATCTACACTGATTTTTGAAGTAGAGTTGCTTGATTTCTCATAAGATGAACGAAAAAAAAGCGGAGGTTAAACCTCCGCTAAAAACGCGGTACGACAGAAGTAGCCACGGTATAACAAGGTGCTTTGCCGAGAGGAGTGGAGCAAAGCACCAAAAAGGAGTTACCTAACCAAGATTAGTGATCCAATAGAGGTTGATGAGAGCCTTATTGTTTCGCAGTTTTTGATATCAATAACCCCAGGGTACGTTGAAATCTTAAAGCAACAGACTAGCCAACTGATGACAGCTAGCCTGCTTATAACGATCTAACAAATCACTCGATTTACAAAATGTCTGTTTTGTAATCGACGATGAAACGGATGTCATTGATACGTGGAACAACAGCAGCATCACCATCAGCCTTAGCGACACGCAAACGCATACTCAGACCTTTAGCTTTGCCCTCTTGAAGGGTGTATTTCACATCAAAGTTAGTTTCATGACGCTGTCCATCGGTACCACCGTTATAGTCGATATCCCAGCTTTCCGTATGACGTGCCATCAAATGTAGACCTGGAATGCTCGGGACGTCGTAATCAATACGTGCTTGTAGTGATTGTTCATCTTTAGCATTGAAGTCTAATAACTGAACTGCACCCCATGTGAAGAACTGCGTATTATCATCACCGCCCCACTTCTGGTCATATGCATCATCACCACCTACGGTTTGGTAAGCCAAAGTATAAGCTAGGTTACCCGTAGAAAGGCGGGCAGTAAGGCCTGTAAGATTACTGTCGTAATCACTACCATAAAGCGCGCCATCATCTTCACCACGCATGTGCGCGATATCTAACATCAGATCGTTTTCACCCAGCTTTGTGTTATAAGCTAGGTTGTAATAGCTTTGCTTCTGGTAGTCATCCGCAACAGCATATTGCACGTGCGTACTCAAACCATTATCAAATTTGTAAGTACCACCTAAAGAGACAATCTCATAGTCCTGACCATTCTTTGAATATGAAACAAACCCTTCTTGGTTGTTCATAGACGCTTTGTCAGAGTAGATACCGTACAAAGAGCCCTTTTCAAAGGTAGCTGTCGCATGCACACCTTGCGTACTTGGTGCTGAGATACGTGAAGTGAGATCGTTCAATAATGGTGTCATAAGCACCATTCGACCGGCATTAATTTGTACGTTATCTAATGGTTTAAATTTAATAAACGCCTGTTCCAGCGTTGTATAACCATCGCCTTCTGGGTTTAACACGTCAGATGAATTAACAGTCTTTTCATCGATCAGTTCTGCAACCGTCACCGCAGACACACCGAAACCGATCATGTCATTCCACATAGGCGATTTAACATCTAAACGAATAGCCTGACCAGCTGCGATAGTATCGGAGATACCCGCATCAAAATCACGGTTCATATAAAAGGTACGAAAGCCTAGATCAACATCAAATTCATTGTCGCCTTCAGCAGCATTTACCTGAACGCTAGACAGAGCGCCCAATGCCATAATTGCTGCGGTTAACTTCTTAAGCTTCATGTCACTATCCTGTTTTAATTTCTTATTTTTTTGGGTTTATTTTCCACCGCCAAGGCCACACCTCGGTAGATGGTAAGATCAGACAAGCACTCCTAGCCCCCTGTGACGCTGGCGTGGGATACCATTAAGAGAGATAAAAGTGCCTGCCTGAATTTTGTGCCGATGCGCTAAGCACCTAGCAATAATTTATCGTCATCAAGTTCTTCGCCATCCCCTCTTGCTTTAGCAAAAAGGTTAAGAAGATCTTTAACGTCATATTGGCTACGCTCTTTACCCGCAAGATCAAACATCACTTTGCCTTCATGCATCATGATGGTACGTGTGCCGTGATCGAGCGCTTGTCGCATGGAATGAGTCACCATCATCACGGTAAGCTGCTTTTCCTCTACGATTTGATCAGTAATCTCCATCACTAGCGCTGCAGTTTTAGGATCGAGCGCTGCGGTATGCTCATCGAGAAGAAGAATTTTGCTTGGCTGCAATGCCGACATCAGCAGACTAACCGACTGACGTTGTCCACCTGAAAGCAGCCCCATTTCAGCACCTAAACGGTTTTCTAAACCTAAATTAAGGCGCTTAAGTTGCTCACAAAACAGATCGCGTAGATCATCATTTAATGCCGGTTTTAATCCACCACGACGTCCACGCCCGTAGGCTAAAGCCATATTTTCTTCAACCGTCATATTGCCGCACGTACCGGCTAACGGATCTTGAAATACACGGGCTACATCACGGGTTCTACCCGCGGCAGAAACACCTGTGACATCCCATGCATCGAACATCAACTTGCCGCTTGAAGCACGAATATCACCTGCGATCGTATTCAATAAGGTAGATTTACCCGCACCGTTTGAACCGATGACCGTTACGAACTCGCCCTGTGGGATTTCAAGATCAACACCACGCAAAGCACGTTTTTCAGTCGCAAGACCTGCATTGAATGTAACTTTGATATCTTTGCAGCTGATCATGAGGCGCCTCCTGCAGCAGCTTTACGCGCTTTACGTTCACGCCGTAAGTGAGGAATGATCAAAGCTAATCCGACCAACACCGCTGTAATCAAATTAAGATCAGAGGTCGTGAAGCCAAGAAAATCAGCATTTAAAGCCGCAGAAACCGCTAATCGATATAACAAGGAACCGATGATGCAACTAAATACAATAACCAGCATTGATCGACTTCCGAATAAGCTTTCACCGACAATGACGGCCGCTAAACCGACAACAATGGTGCCTATCCCCATGGTTGAGTCGGCAAAACCGTTTGTCTGTGCGAATAACGCCCCAGCCAAAGCGACAAGGCCGTTTGATAACGCAAGGCCGGCATAGATTTTCTCTTTAATGACGATGCCATTTGCTTGCGCCATACGCGGGTTTGCACCTGTTGCACGCATACCCATGCCATACTGAGTGTTCAGGAAGTACGCCAACGCCAAACCAATCAGGACCACAACAAAGGCTACAAACGCCAACTTAAGGTACATATTCGGAATACCAAAAGATTCGAAAGGCGATAACACCGTTGGTTCCATAATCAGCGCTAAATTGGGTTTACCCATGATGCGAAGATTGATGGTGTACAACGCAGTCATCGTTAAAATACTGGCAAGAAGATGCAAAATATTAAAACGAAGGTTAAGCCAAGCAGTAACTAGACCCGCCGCGGCCCCACCAATGGTGGCACAGATAGTAGCCACATACGGGTTAATGCCGGATACAATCAGGGCGGCGGCAATCGCCGCCCCCATCGTAAAGGAGCCATCAACAGTCAGGTCAGGAAAATCCAAAACCCTAAACGTTAGATAAACCCCTATCGCTACAAGACCGAAAATAAATCCGATCTCAAGCGTGCCAAGGAAAGAAAATAAAGACATAAAAGCGACCTCTGTTCGAACTTACTCAACAACTTTCGTTGCGCGTTCCATTACAGCTGCTGGGATTTCTACACCCATTCGTGCCGCCATTTTTGGATTGACATATAGCTCAGAACCATTCGCTACACGAACAGGGATATCACCTACTTTTTCGCCTTTTAGAATGCGAACAACTACTTCGCCAGTCTGACGACCAATGTCACCGTAGTTAAAGCCAAGCGATGCAACCGCACCACGCTCAACCGCATTAGTCTCTGCGGCAAAAACAGGGATACGACCATCAATACCCGCTTTAATCACTGACTCTAGCGCCGTAAGGATTGTGTTATCAGTTGGGCAGTAAATAGCATCAACATTACCAATCAGTTTCTGAGAGGCAATCATTACATCTGAAGATTTCGGTGATGGCGCTTCAACGATCTCAATCCCCATTTTCATCGCTTCAATTTTTAGTAAACGAACAATGGCAACTGCATTTGGCTCACCTGGATTATAAGGAACGCCCACTTTCTGAACGTCCGGTAGGAACTCCATGATCAATTCAAGGTGCTGCTGCACAGGAGACATATCGGATAAACCTGTTACGTTAGCCCCTGGTTTTTCATAGTTAGAAACGAGTTTGGCATCCAGCGGGTCAGTAACGGCAGAAAAGACAATCGGGACATCTTTGGTTGCGCTCACAGCACTTTGCGCTGAAGGTGTAGAGATGGCGACAATAACATCAGGTGAATCACCCACCATTTTTCGGGCAATCTGTGCGGCAATTGCAGGATTACCTTGTGCACTTTCATAAGTGAACTTAAGGCTTTCTTCCGTATACCCCTTTTCAGCCAAAACCTCTTTGATACCATCACGAACGGCATCTAAAGCTGGATGCTCAACGATCGCGGTTGCTGCAACATACACAGGTTCTGCTTGAACCGTCATTGATGCTGTCATTGATAGGGTTGCAGCGGTAACTGCGGCTGTTAAGAAATTACGTAACTTCATGTGTAACACTCCTGTGAGGGATCCTGTTTCTGCTCAGGTCCCATAATTATTTTTATTTCAGTTGTGCGGTCTCTACAGAGACCTATTTCAAGCAAGACTGGTGAAACCTAGAGCGACGCCACCAGCATCTGTCGAACTATTTGAGATATCTGTATTAACGATTCATCTCATCAAACTTAGCGATACGCGCAGCACCAATCTGATCTGCGGCATAACTCGTCGCAATCTCAAGACGATCTGCCAAAGAGAAAACTTCATCTAATGTGTCAGCGATCTCATCAACTTTGCTCCAGACCCAAGCCTCATCACTTTTCTCAAGGTCACTTGCTACGGCGAGTAGACCGCCACAGTTGGTGATGTAATCAGGCACATAAAGCACGCCTTTTTTAGCTAAGGAGACGCCATGCTCTGGACGCGTTAATTGATTGTTAGCAGCACCGGCGACAATACCGGCTTTTATTTGATCGATACTCTGATCGTTGATCACCATCCCCAACGCACATGGGCTGTAGATATCAACGTCCTGAGCATGAATAACGGAAGGATCGACAATCTCGATTCCAAAGGTATCTTGGGCGCGAACAACCGCTTCAGCATTAACTTCAGCTGCGACGACTTTTGCGCCACGCTCTCGCAAAAGTTCGACCAGTTTAAAGCCGACTTTCCCCAGTCCTTGAACTGCTACTGATTTACCATTTAAATCATCACTTCCTGTACGGTGCTTAACCCCCGCACATATTGAAGTAAGTACGCCATAAGCGGTTACGAGATCTGGCGCTAGCGCCGCACGGCCGCCCAAATGCGAAGTACGCTCGCCCATCACCTCGACATCTGCTGCGGTCAGCCCTACATCAACACCGGTAGACACTTTGCCACCAAGGCTTTCGACAAAATCACCCATCGCTAAGAACGTCGCGCGACGATCCATTGTTTCTGGATTGGCGATCATGACTGACTTAGAACCACCGTAATCAAGACCCGACATAACCGATTTGTAGGTCATACCACGTGATAAACGCAGCACATCCGTAAACGCCTCGTCAGCGCTGTTATAATTACGTAAACGACAGCCACCAACAGCAGGCTTGCCGTTCCAAGCGCGATGCACTGCGCTAATTGCTTTTAAACCGGTATTGTCGTCATAGTGAACGTATACGTTGACGTGTTTATCGAATTCCGGATGATCGAATAAAACTGTATTCATTGTTGCCTACCATTAATTATTTTTATTGTTTGTAATTTATTGCTTTAAATCTTTGGAGCTATGCTTCCTGTTTATCGAATGACCTCTTCAAGCGCAGCGACGAAATAATCCATACTCTGATC
Source organism: Neptuniibacter victor (assembly GCA_027943745.1). Taxonomy (GTDB): domain Bacteria; phylum Pseudomonadota; class Gammaproteobacteria; order Pseudomonadales; family Balneatricaceae; genus Neptuniibacter; species Neptuniibacter victor. The sequence goes on from AP025763.1 coordinate 2,237,993, forward strand.
ATTTAACCCAGCCACATTCATACGGCTCGAATCGATCATATAAATGCTGTACTGCGTCCTTAATTGCGCAACTTGCACGGGAGAGATTCCAAGAAAAGAGAACATGCCAAACTGCTGCTCTATAAAGCTGAAGTCGTTCGCAATAGAGGAAGCACTAATTTTTTTGACTAAGCTCTGACGAAGGGTTTGAATTCGTTGACGCATTGACGCCAACTCCTCTTCCCACTGCTTTGTTAAAGCCGTATCCGCCAAAATAGTCTCGACAATGGCAGCGCCATGAGAGGGCGGCATCGAGTAGTGACTTCGAATTCGACTAAATAGCTGGCTACCTGCGACTTGGGTCTGTTCCGCGGTATTACCGATAATGAACAGCGTGCCTGTGCGCTCGCGATACAAACCAAAATTCTTTGAACATGAGGTAGCGACTAACATCTCGGGCATACGTTCAGCCATCATCCGAACGCCATAGGCGTCTTGATCAAGACCGGAACCTAAACCTTGATAAGCCATATCGATGAAAGGGATCAGACCTTTCCGTTCAATCAGCTCTGCAACCGCCAGCCACTGCTCTTTATTAAGATCTGCACCACTGGGGTTATGACAACATCCATGCAATAGAACGAAATCCCCTGCGGCCGCGGTTTCTAATGCCGCCAACATGGCATCAAATTGAATCGTTTTATCGCTGTAATCGTAATAAGGGTATTCAGCAATGGCTAAACCCGCGCCACCCAACAGCGGAATATGGTTTGCCCACGTAGGGCTACTTACCCATACACGGCTATCGGAACTGCACCCTTTTAAAAATTCAGCTCCCATACGTAACGCACCGCAACCGCCAGGCGTTTGGGCTGAAATAACGCGTTGATCACGTAAAACCTTGTGTTCTGCTCCGAATACCAGTTCAGCGACTAGCTGGTTGTATTTAGGTGAACCCGCTGGTGCCGTATAGCTTTTCGTGATCTCAGTTTCGATCAATGCCTTTTCTGCTAGCTGAACCGCTTGCATAATCGGCGTATGACCTTGATCGTCTTTATAAACACCTATACCTAGATCCAGCTTTTGAGGGTGGCTATCCTGCTGATAGCTTGCCATCATCGCTAGAATCGGATCTTGAGGCAGTGGATTAAGTGCTTCAAACATAGCAGTGTCCCAATCAATAACATTCAGTAATTAATAACTAACAAACAGAAACACTAAGGCTTACTGCAACTGAGCAAGTAACTGCTCTGATTTCGCTTTCGAAGCCTCTACCGCTTGCTCTTTCACTGGTCCAAAACCACGAATCTCTGCCGGTAATTGTGCTAACTCGATCGCTGCTTTGTAGTTAGATGATGTTAATTTTCCTGCTATCTGCTCGATCAACTGTTGATATTCATCGCGTAATTGCCGCTCTAGTTTTCTATCAGAGTGGTAACCAAATAGATCCAACTTGGTACCGCGAAGGCCACGCATTTTTGCGACTAGCCCCAACCCTTTTAACATCCAAGAGCCAAATTGCATTTTCTTAGGACGCCCCTGTCCATCAAGCTTGCGAGCAAGCAACGGTGGAGCCATATGGAATTTGATTCGATAATCCCCTTCAAAGGTTTCGCTAACCTCTTTTAGGAAATCAGTCTCGGTATAAAGTCGTGCAACCTCATACTCATCTTTGTAAGCCATTAATCTGAACAGCTGCTTAGCAACGCTCTCAGTTAATGCTTGCGAGCTAATCGTTACTGCCTGCTCAGCGTCAGCTGCTTTACTAACCAATGCACGGTAAACTGCCGCATAATCAACATCTTGGTATTGCGTTAGGAAAGCCGCGTTCTTTTCAATGATCTGCTCAAGCGTAAGCTCTGCTTCCGGGGTATGACCGCCTGCTGATTTCTCAACAAAATCAAGATCAACTGCCGCCAAACGCCCCCAACTGAAGGCTGTTTTGTTCTTTTCAATCGCAACGCCATTCAACTCAATAGCTCGATGAAGCGCGTCCATAGACACAGGGACTAGACCGTTCTGCCAAGCAAAACCAAGCATCATCACATTTGAGAAAACCGTATCGCCCAACAGTGATTCTGCTAAACGATTAGCATCGATAGAATCAAGACGATCATCACCGACCGCTTCTCCTAACACTCGAACTCGACGCGTAGCTTTCATATCAGCATCACGGTATAGAACGTTATCTGCCGTTGCCATTTCCGCTAAGTTAAGCACTGCGCGGCTATGGTTATGGCGCAATACACTCAGCGCCTTATCAGATGTTGCAACAACCATATCGCAAGCGATCATTGCGTCCGCCTGTCCGGTTTCTATACGCACTTGGCGAATATCATCCGGTTGCGGTGCCAATCGAACATAACTTAAAACGGTTCCGCCTTTCTGGGCAAAACCCATAAAATCAAGCACGGTTGCGCCTTTAGACTCTAAGTGTGCAGCCATAGTGATTAGCGCACCAACAGTAACAACACCGGTACCGCCTACACCGCCAACCAATAAGTTGTAGCAGCCGGATAACTCTGAAATTTGAGGCTGCGCTAACGCCGAGACTTTCTGCTTAAAGGCTTCGCCAATCGTTACACCGGCGCCTTTACGCAGCTTGCCACCCTCTATCGTGACAAAACTTGGACAGAAACCCTGAACGCAAGAGAAGTCTTTATTACATGAAGACTGGTCGATACGACGCTTACGACCTTGTTCAGTCTCACGAGGTACGACAGATAAGCAGTTAGATTTCTCAGAACAATCGCCACAGCCTTCACAAACATTATGATTGATGAATGCGCGACGCTGTGGATCAGGGAATTGACCACGCTTACGGCGACGGCGTTTCTCTGCAGCACACGTTTGATCAAAAATAAGTACCGTTACCCCTGGCAACTCACGCAGTTCCAATTGAACCGCATCCAGCTCATCGCGGTGATGGAATGTAGCGATCGACGGGAAGATGCTTTTATCACTGAATTTTTCAGGCTCATCACTCAAAATAGCGATGCGTTTAACACCTTCTGAAAACACTTGATTAGCGATGGCAGGCACAGTGATTACACCATCGACAGGCTGACCACCCGTCATTGCGACGGCATCATTAAATAGGATTTTGTAGGTAATATTCGTACCCGCAGCCAAAGACTGGCGGATCGCTAAGGAACCTGAATGAAAGTATGTGCCCTCACCCAAGTTTTGAAAGACATGTTTATTCTCAAGGTAACGAGATTTACTAATCCAGTTAACACCCTCTCCACCCATCTGAATAAGGGATTCGGTTTTACGGTCCATCCATGATGCCATGAAGTGACAACCGATCCCGGCCTGCGCGCGACTACCTTCAGGCACTTTAGTGGATGAGTTATGTGGGCAACCCGAACAGAAATAAGGCAGACGACGCACACCACCTGGATCACAAACCGTGCTCCCTCTAACGCCAATTTCAGCCAGTTTTTCGCGGAAGTCTTCACCTAATAGCTTGGTGATACGATCTGCGACGTAACGTGCCAGCATATTAGGGCTTAGTTCGCCAACATATGGGATTAACGGCTCACCGTTTTCATCCTTCTTGCCTACCACCGTGACATTAATCGTCTCGTCTGGTGCAGACATGTACTCTTTAATTTGGCTTTCGATGATGCCGCGTTTCTCTTCTATGACAAGCACTTCCTGCTTACCACGGACAAAATCCATTGCGCCGGTGCGCTCAAGCGGCCATACCATGCCCACTTTGTATATATCCAACCCTAAGGCACGCGCCTTTTCTTCATCTAGACCTAGCATCTCAAGCGCGGCCATCAGATCTAAATGCGCCTTGCCTGTCGTCACAATACCAAAACGAGATTGTTCTAGGTTATAGATACGGCGGTCTAGCGGGTTAGCGCGGGCAAACGCCGCAACCGCTGCGAGTTTGTGCTCAATACGGGTTTCTAATTGAGGCCCAGGAAGATCCGGCCAACGATAGTGAAGGCCGCCTTCTGGCATAGTGAAATCATCAGGTACTTTAAACGTAGGCAGCTCATCAATATTAACTGACGCGGCACTTTCTACCGTTTCGGATATCGCTTTAAAGCCAGCCCACATACCGCTGTAACGAGACATCGCGATGCCCCACAGGCCAAACTCAAAATACTCTTCAATGTTGGCGGGGTTAATGGTCGGCATAAACCATGACATAAACGCCACATCGGACTGATGAGGCATACTGGAAGAGACACAACCATGGTCATCACCGGCAATAACAAGCACACCACCGTTAGGCGAACTGCCATAAGTGGTACCATGCTTTAATGCATCAGCTGCACGATCAACACCAGGACCTTTACCGTACCAAATACCAAAAACGCCATCGACATTTTTATCAGTATCGGATTCAACCTGTTGGGTACCCAATACCATCGTGGCACCCAGTTCCTCGTTAATGGCAGGAACAAAATCGATATTGTGCTCTTGAAGTAGTTTCTTCGCTTGCCATAAAGACTGATCGTAACCACCTAATGGCGAACCACGATAGCCACTGATAAAGCCCGCTGTGTTGAGGTTGTTTTTTTGATCCAACTGGCGCTGCATCAACGGCAAACGTACCAACGCTTGGGTACCGGTTAAAAAAACACGGCCTGTTTTACGTTCGTAACGATCATTTAAAGAATAATCATCTAAACCTGTTGCCCCTACTGCAACAGATGCTATACCTTTCTCGTCATGGCTCATGCCATACACCTCAACAATGTACTTCTTATTTTTATGTCCGCAGCCAGATTTCATTGATCTATATCAAGCGGCTCAAATTATTGTGAGACAGTTTAGGTTTTTTCTTGCGAAAGGTGCTTGCAAATTAACAGCAATATTGGCCTTTATCTGAAATATTCATTACCATAAAAAACATTAATAGAAATAATATTTCATTTTTTACCAAAATAGTGAATTTATGACAGAGACACTCGATAGATACGACCGACAGATAATTGCGACCCTCCAAGCGGATGGTCGTATCTCAAATCAGCAGCTGGCAGACCAAGTTGGCTTATCGACAGCCGCCTGTTGGAGACGTGTAAAAGCACTTGATGAAAGCGGAGTGTTAAAACAGTACACCACCATTGTTAACCCAGAGGCCCTTGGTTATGACCTTTGCGTGCTAATCATGGTCTCATTAATACGCCATCAGCAGGGTCATGCCGAAGAGTTCCAAGCGGCGGTTAAAGAATTTCCTGAAGTGCTGCAATGTTATGCAGTTACCGGTGATGCGGATTACGTTCTACGTGTGGTTATTCAAAACATGGCCGCTTATGACCAGTTTTTAAATGAAAAGATATTTGCTTTACCCGGCGTAAGCCAAGTTAAATCCAACTTTGCACTTCGTGAGATTAAAAACGACACTGCTATCCCCGTTGGCCTTTAATACAAAGCCTATAATCGAAAGGCTTTAATAAAAAAAGATTAACATGCCGGCTTTATACGTAGCGAGTTAATCCTCCTCTTCTATACTTAATAAGATATTTCAACTGTTACGCTTTTGATTAGTACAGCTAACACAGTAACCACATGAAATACGTGCCTTTATCTTTCTCCTATTCACCCATAAATGCTCTCAATGAGAATAGCAATGAGTCAAAAAAGCCAAACCGACATCATCGACTCGTTAAAAGCAGAAATAGCGGTGCTTAAAGCCCGCTGCAAAAAGGCAGAAACCGCCGAAAAGAATCTTTTAGATGCTCTTAAAGTTAGCCCTATGGCACTTTTTCATCACGACAAACAGCTACGCTATACCTGGTTATACAATGGGCATATGGGCTTTGTTCAAGATGACGTTATTGGCAAAACCGATTGGGACATTCTTGATAAAGATCTAGCCGATAGAATGGGCGCTATCAAACGACGCGTGTTAGAAACAGGCATTGGTGAACGGGCAGAAATACCGACAGCTCCCGGAAAAGCAGATAGCGAATACTTTGATCTCGTCGTTGAACCAATCAAAGATGAACAAAGCGGTGAAGTGATCGGCCTTACCTGTACAGGTATAGATGTCACTCACGATCGTCGCCAAAGAGAGGAGCATCGTGAAAGCAATGAAGATCTTAAATTTATCTTTGCGGCCTCTCCTCTCCCTATAACCGTGACGGATATCGCTGATGGCTATCACCTGTTTTATAACGATGCTGCCGATGAAATGTTCTTAATCAATGAGCGAGTTGATCGAGGTATAGAGAGTAGCCTTTTCTCCCATTTCAATTTTCCACAAAGCATCTGTGATCATTTGGCAGAAGGTAAGCAGATAGAATCTCATCGATTCGAATACCGAAAAGAGGGACAAACACTTCATCTATCGCTAAACGCCAAACAGATTTTTTATAATAATAAGGCGGCAATTTTAGCGACATTTACCGATCTAACACTGCAGATAAAACAACAATATCGATTAGAAGATGCTAGATCAAAAGCGGAACGACTCGCACACACAGACGTGATGACCGGTTTAGATAATCGGCGTTCTCTTTTTATAAAAGCGGAGCAGATACTTAAATTTCTCAACCGCAATGACGATGACCTATGTGCGATTGTTATCGACATAGATTACTTCAAGAAAATCAACGATACATGGGGGCATCCAGCCGGAGACCAAGTTATCGAATCTTTAGGTGAGTTGCTTAAGGGCTCGATACGCCACAGCGATATCGCGGCCCGATACGGTGGTGAAGAGTTTGCCATCATTCTTCCCAATACGGCTTTAAACTCCGCCATGCAGTTTGCTGAAAAATTACGTCAATCTATTGAAAAAATACAGGTCGAAGTTGGCGAAAAAACCATATCTATCAGCGCAAGCTTTGGTGTCGCTAGCTACAGTGCAAAAATGTCAGGTATTAGTGATCTTTTGCATGCCGCAGATGTCGCACTCTATAAAGCCAAGAAAACCGGCCGTAACTGCGTAAAATGCACAATATAAAAGCTCCGGAAGAAACTTTATTCCCTAAGCGCTTCTATACCCAAGGTACTGTTTTAGCATAGCTGACAAATCGTTGAACCTCTTCCAGATTTTCATTCTCACCCCATTCAAAACCGACAGTTCGCGAGATAGGTTGATCTTCCAATGGGACTTTAACCATTTTGATAGAGCTATAATGCTCAGGCACTAACGCGACGCCCACATTCGACTCCACAAGGGAGATAGCACGGTCATCTTGATTAGTAATATAAGCTACGTTTAAGCGAATATCTTGTTTCTTTAATAACTCAATCATCACTTGACGATGCTCGCAGTGAGAACGAGCAATAAAAGGCTCTTTAGCCAACGCTTCCAAGCTAATACAGCGAGAATGTCTTAAGTGATGATTCACTGGTAACGCCAAAACATAAGGTTCACTAAACAGCATTTGGGAGTGAAGAAACTCACGTACTAAACGAGGTTTTTTGCTTAACACCGTCAGCGCTACATCTATTCTATCTTCTCGCTCCAAACGCTCCATTTCAGCCGCACTCGCATCAATAATCTCTAACTTCAGATCTGGATTATCACGGCGATACTGCTCTATCAATTCAGCTACGCGTGAAATTGAGAGAGTATTAATAACGCCTAGGCGTAAAGACTTCTGAATATCATGATGCTTTAACTCGTTCTTTGCCTTAGCACATTCACCCACAATCAACTTTGCACGGCGTAAAAGTTTACGCCCTGCGGGGGTCAAAACCACATTGCGCTTATTACGTGTGAACAGCTTCACACCCATCTCTGTCTCTAATTTTGAGATTGAAGCAGATAAAGCAGGCTGTGAAACAAATGCTCGTTCAGCACCACGAGTAAAACTCTCAGACTCTGCTGCGGCCAAAAACAACCTGAGTTGCTGTAACTCCATAATATGCACCCTATCTACGCACTATCATAATTACTGCCATCATAACCATTAATTATCATAGCCATATAAACAATCAATTTTAATTATCATAGTAACACTTATACACTTTTCATAGCTTTAAATGGTTCACCAACAAAAATCGTATCCCGAACTAGAATAACTAACGATGTGATTAACTAATCGGTAAGGAGAGATACATGCTTCAGTCTGAACCTAAAAAGGTAGCTTTAATTGTCGGAGCTGGCGATCATTTAGGCAGTGCGATTGCTAAACGTTTCGCCAAAGAGGGTTATCACATTGTTGCCACCCGACGCAGAGGCGATCTGGAAACATTACACGCCGATATAAACGCCCTGGGAGGCAGTGCCAGTACGTTCCATTCAGATGCGAGAGATGAAGAACAGGTCATCAGTCTTATCAAAATGATTGAAACGGATATAGGCCCAATTCACGCCGCGATTTTCAATGTCGGTGGAAACGTCCGCTTCAATATCGCTGACACCAGTGCTCAGGTTTATCGCAAAGTATGGGAGATGTGTGCTTTTGCCGGTTTTCTAATTGGCAGAGAGGTGAGCAACGCGATGCTCAATAGAAAACAGGGGACAATTCTCTTTACCGGTGCTTCCGCTAGCCTTAGAGGAAACAGTGGCTTTGCCGCCTTTTCAGGAGGCAAGCACGCACTTAGAGCATTGGCTCAAAGTATGGCTAGGGAACTAGGCCCTCAAGGCATACATATCGCACACATTATTGTCGATGGTCTAATCGAGAACCGCTCAACCGAAGCCCTGTTCCCTGATCTAGTTGCCAGTAAAGCTGAAGGCGGCATCATTCAACCAGATCAACTTGCCGAAACTTATTGGCAGCTACATAAACAACCAAGAACAGCATGGACATTCGAACAAGATATCCGTCCTTATGCTGAAACATGGTAGCGAAAAATCTAAAAACCTAAAAAATTTAACTCTTTGTAAGCTTTAAAAGGATATATCTATGCCTAAGTCTGTCGATTTTTACTATGACTATATCAGTACTGCATCTTACCTCGCGTGGACCCAGCTAGAAAAAATCTGTGCGAAAACAGGCGCAACGATCAACTACAAACCTATATTCCTAGGTGGCTTATTCAAAGCCGCGGGTAATACGAGCCCTGCGGTAGTAGAAGCAAAATTTGAATGGTTTAAGCGCGATGCACAAAAATACGCGACGCACTACGGTGTCCCCTTTCAGATGAACCCTTACTTTATTTTTAATACGGTAAATCTCATGCGAGGTGCGATCTGGGCTAAAGAGCAGAACCGCATAGAGGATTACAATAAGATCATGTTTGAAGCGATCTGGGCTGATGCTGCAGAGATGACCAATCCCGCTGTATTAAAAAAAGTACTCGAAGATGGGGGCTTTAATGTAGAAGAGGCACTTGCAGCGATGTCTGATCCCGGCAACAAAGCCGCGTTAATAGAAGAAACTGAAGCCGCTGCCAAACTCGGAGCATTTGGTGCACCCACTTTCATTGTCGATGGTGAACTTATTTTTGGTCAAGACCGTCTGCATTGGGTAGAGCAAGCACTTAATAGCTAAGAAACCTAGCAAGGGGCGCTAGAGTAGATAGATACTCTAGCGCTCAGCTCGCTTCTTTAGGCTTACGCATTCAACTAGCAGCGGTATTTGTTCTAATGGCTAAATAGCAAAGAATTAACCCCATAACATTCGTCGTAACGGGGTTGAAAGCTTCAACCAGTAACACAGGCATAACCACTGCTACATATAGCAGAAGAAAAAGTAAGGATGTTACGGCTAAATACAACGGCCATACCTTTCGCGGTAAGCAAAGAATGATAAATCCGAGGAGTACTTCACCGAGCCCCGCTAAAGGTGATACCACCCCAGCATCCAAACCCAAGCCACTCATTCCTACTAATTCTATTTCGATTGGGCTTAACCAGAGAATCTTTGGTGCAAGACCATGATAAATAAATAGAAATGCAACACCGATACGTGAAACTAAATTGATCTGTTTGAGTAATCTATTTTGCACGTATATACCGCCTATCATGATCGGGTGAAGGTAATACACAATAATCATACTTGCCAAACAAACGGTAACGATTCAAAGCAATTCGATCGTAAAGCCAGTCCCGGACAGTCAAAGGAATGAACTGAAACAAAGAGGCTGCACGCCAAGGGTATTTTAATTGCGATACAATACGTATAAAAGCATCACTCTTTGTATAGATCCGTTCCCCCTCAACATACAACATCGTCTCATACGACTCTGTAGGTAAACCATAATGTGAGAGTATCGCTTGACCTTCAACTGACTGAACACTACACAATTTGAAAATATAGCCGCGATCATGAGTGATGATAAAGTTACTCCAAGCATTGCAGAGCTTACAAACGCCATCAAAGAGAATTACTTTATCGTTTACTTTCAAATAAGGAGCTAATTGAGTCGCCATTTCGCACGCTATCTTTTAACCAAACGTTGCTTAATGCCCATCGCATCAACCATCATTTTATTTTGCGAATACTCCATAACGTCTATCGCAAAACTACCGAAATCAATTTTGGAACCAGAAACAAAAAACGTTTCGGGCCTCATACGATGGCCACTGGATATAGTTGTCCACTTATTGCCCTTAAATTCCCAGATATCCTGCCCAATTCCCATATCTGCAGTTGCTTCATTGCCTACATGCGTAATCAGCCACTGTCCCTGAAGCGAATCAGCAGACAGATTGCTAACTTTTCCTTTAGCGTCCAACTTAGCTATGTCACTAGCGCTACGTTTAAGAGAATTGGCACTAATCGTGCCACTGCAAGGACGGCTCTGAAAAGACTTTTTACCCGCGTCATCTACACATTTATAAACTTGTCCAGCAGACACAATAGAAGGGATTAAACAGGTAAAAGCAATCGCTATTATTCGTGAGTACTTCATTTCATTATCATCCTTAATCTAGTGAAAAAACACACAACACAGTAAACAATCTGGATAGACTGCGAAAATATTGCGCAACATTAAACAGATTAATCAAAATTGGAGCAACCACTCTAAAACACCTGGTCGCTAGTGCTTATTCAAACGCCTGACATTGTGGTATCTGACTGGTAATTGAATACCAAGGTGCTTTCTGAGAAACCCATATATGGTTTTTCTCATCCACCTTTGGGTCATCATCCAAGGAGCCTAAACGCAGAATGATATGCTCAGTTCCAGCCCTTTTCGCGTAGATTTGCGTGCCGCAATTTGAGCAAAAGAAACGTTCTTTCCCAGGGGATGATTCAAATGAGTTAAGGTGGTCAAATCCAGAAAGATTGAAATCCTGATCATTGACTGCGGCAACGCTTGAAAAAGCAGAGCCATGGGCTTTACGACATGTTTTACAGTGGCAATGGACGATATCGCTCATCGAGCCTGTAATGCTGTATTTAATTTGGCCACAAAGACAGCTACCTGAAATCATCCTTTACCTCAGTTAATTAAAAACAAATAAGCTAGTGGCTTAAAGGCACAACACTAGAACCCTAGTTATTGTGCCTTATCGCTTACGGTATTACTTAGACATATGCGCAGCATAAGCCACTGTAAATGCAGCTTCTTGGAACACCTTCAAGCCCGTTTCAGAAAAAGCGATAGGCAATGGCTTATCAGATAGTACGGCCTTAATTTGCGTAGGCGATAGAATATCGACATCAATATCAGCAATAAGCTGGATCGCTGATTCAAGCTTAAAACTGACCGCACCACCAGCAAACTTACCTTTGGGCATACGTTCTTTAATTACTACTTTATCGACTTTGTAGTCTTTCATCAGTTGAGCAAAGGCGAACTGAAACTTTTGCAGATCTTCCCGTGAATGCCCTTTTGGAAGCGATAACTTACGAACACGACATTCCGGTATATTAAACTGCTGACCTTCCAACTGAACAATACTTACAACGGCATCATTAGCCGATAGATCAACACCACAAATCTTCATCTATAATCCTTTGCCGGTAAAAAAGCCCGACTGTATTCTGGTTAATCCCCAATGCACTTATTCTCACATGGAGATGCATTCTCTTAATCTCCCATAGGGTATCACTGACCGCTTAAGGATGAGAATCTAATTATCTTGAAAACCTATCCTTAGCCCCCTTCCATAACAAAAAAGCCGACGCTTAGCGTCGGCTTATATGACAAGGCTTATAGAATATAACGCCCTACTTTGTCACTTCTCGTTCATAGTTCAAACGTTTAGCCGCATCTAGGGTCAACATCTGCATAAACGCTTTGGTTTCAGCATCATTACCCACTGGCGCACCACCTTGTCCGCCACCAAAAACATTCGTTGGTACTTTACGTTTTGCGAAAGCTTCCGCCCATAACTCTTGTATCTTTACTTCAGCTTCTAGCTTTTGGGCTAAGGCATTATCAGCCTGCAGAATAACTTTCTTCTGATAAGCTTCAGCATCAGCAAGGGTACGTTGTGTCTGCGCTTCAATTTTCGCTTTTTCAAGATTGATTTCAGCAGTCTCTTTAGAGATTGCCGCTTCTGCTTTCAATTTTTCAGCCCCAGTAATCGCAAGCTGTTTCTCAGTCTCAGCCTCAGTCGTTTTCTGAATCTGCTCTACTTTAGCTTGCGCTTGACGCTCAGCAACTTCACGTTCACCTCTAGCGATCGCCAGTAAACGCTGTTCCTCCTCTTGCACTCTCTGCTCACGGGCAATAGCACGGTCAGCCGACGCTTTTTGCTTCAACTGCATGCGCTCAATAAATTTCTGGTTAGGTTTCATATCCGTAACTAACGCAGATACAACCGTAATACCAAAATCGATAAAGCGCTGAGATTTACGACGCGGCTGGCCATTACTATCGAGTACTTTCTTAACTAAGAATACCGTTTTAGCATCTTCACCATACTCCTCTTGATCAGTACCCAATGACGCATTCGCTGAGCCTGTAGGTGAACGCGTAGACTTCACAGAAACCTCTTCACGCTTAACCAAGAAAATGCCACTGCTCATCTGATTCTCAAACTCAGAATTGAACTCAGTACGACCACCAGCATAATATTCTTCTGCCGCCATTAACGACGCATTCGCTTGTAGCGTTTCTTTAAAAGCCGGTAGTAACGCGGTACGCAAAAGGTTTTCTGGAGAACGATATTCATGTGCTAATTGCAGAAATGACTCTTCGTCCGATGGGATAGAGAAACGCACCGTCGCCTCAGCATGTGCGTCCACTTGATCAAGGAACATTATACTTAACGGAGGTAAGCTCGCGGATGCATTATCAGAATCTTTCTCCGCACTAATTCCATTCATGCCTGCCCCTGCCGATGCCTGCACAGTCATCGCACGCTTCCAGGAATTATACCGACCAAATGGATAAAATTTATACCCTACTTCGGTAACAACTGCCTCATTACCAGTGACCGTACGTACATGGTAAATATACCCGGGCTCAGCATAGAAGAAGGATTTTGAAAGCACGTAGACCAAGACAAGTGTAGCGATAACCCCTAAGGATATTTTGACTACCATTGGAGAATGAGATTTAACAGTTTCTGATACTTCAGTCATAAAAATTCCATTTTTATTAATTTCAGTTTTTTGAATTTGACGATTACGTAAGACGAAATGAGAAGAATGAAGGAAGGTTATTACTTACTCTTGAAGAGTTACGTATTTTTAAACAATTAGCAGTAAAGTCACGCTATATATCTATCCGCCGGGGAAACCAGGTCATTTTTCGGAGACAATATATCCTGAGCGCATGTAATAACAAGCGTTCATAAACTGTTCCCCAAAAAACCTCTCAAATTACTCCATAGCGATAGATTTAAAATCAATACTATCTCCTAATAATGCTTCAGCATTAGCGGTAATAAAGACTGTTAGAACGCGGGTCATCGCTGAATCACTAAAGGGTACAAATGCCACGCCTTCGGCACTCAGGCCGGAAGGCACAATCGTAATACCTAAGCCTGTGGCAACCAGTGACAGTGCTCGGGCATATTGATCGGTTCGGTGCTTAACATTAAGTTTGATCGGTTGTTCCCGTAAGCGTTCGATCACGGTATTCCGATACTCCCACTTAGTGATTTCGATGAATGGCTCGCGCGTAATATCGTGAAGATCAATACTATTTAGCTCCGCAAAGGAGTGCCCTTTCGGCACGGCAACGCCATAACACTCTTCCTCTAGATGAATAACTTTACAGTCCAGAGGAGGTGCCTCACCGGCATAAGTGACGGTAAACGCAAGATCAAAAGCACCTTTCTTAAGAGTCGTGGTCATTTTATCAGGTGAAGTATCAGTGATACTAAAAGAGAGGTCGTCTGCCTGCTTGGTCAAATCGGATAGTATTACGGATAACTTAGGAACGGGAAAATTTGACGCGACGGACAGATTCAACGTGGTTGCACTGACGTTATCTGAAAAGCTACGTTTTACCTGTTTGTATTCATTCAATATGACCTGAGCCGATTTTCTTAATCGTTTCCCTTCTGGTGTTAACGTCGCCTGCTTTTTATTACGAATAAAAAGTGGCTTTTTCAGCTCATCTTCTAACTTAGCGATAGAGGCCGATATTGCAGGCTGCGAGAGATGCGCCTTTTCAGCGCCTCGTGTAAAACTGCCGCTTTCTGCTATAGCTAAAAAATGCTTTAACTGCCTAATTTCCATACCAACTCTGCCCCAAAGCCAAATTACTTACCCCTCTACAAAGCATAAGCAAAATCTATCATTTTTATAAAACATATCGATTATACATATGAAGAAAGTTTCGGGATACTAGGCTAAACATGACATCCAATAAGCGATCCAAGGAGTAAGCTAATGGTTGAGACTTACCGAGGTGTAGTTTACCCAAATCAACTTGATCATATGGGTCATATGAATGTGCAGTGGTATACCTCAAAATTCGATGAGGCCACCTGGCATTTTTTCTCCATGCTCGGTTTAACCAATGGCTATATAAGAGAAAATGAATGCGGCATGGCAGCCCTTGAGCAGAAAACTGAGTACAAAGCAGAAGTGATGCCTGGTGATCTGTTGGTTGTAAAATCACAAGTGATAGAAGTTGCTAATAAGACTATCCGCTTTAAACACTACATGTATAACACTGAACAAGACACATTAGCGGCCACTTCGGAGCTGCTAGCGGTACACCTAGATCGCAGTGAACGTAGAGGCATCGCACTGCCCAAATTCGTACAAGCAAAAGCAGAATCGCTTCGTTAATCATAAATATTAAGCAGTACAATCATACGAAGCTGACTGCTTAATCACCAAATTACACGTTTTTCCTGATAGACCTTCAGCCCAATGCAATCTGCATCGGGCTTTTTTTTCTACTCTACATCATGAGATCTTTGTAGGTGACTCGCAGCCCTTAGCACAGCAGCGTCCCGGCTGTTTAGAAACACGTTGTCCCTGATCGTAAACACCCCTATCCATCAATTGGGACACAAGGTCCTCTCGATTTTCAACATCATAGTTACGCCAAATTTCGCGCTTCATCGCTTCCGGAGAGCCTCCTCCATGTAAAGAAATCACTGAGTACCAACCCGCTTGATCAGATACGGTTAGATCTTCCATAAACCGAGCGATATCGCGACGCTTATCACTGCTGATATCGGCTCTACCGCTAAATACCGCATCCAGTGACGCTTTTGTTTCCGGATTGTGATCCTCATCTGGCCCTGGCAAAGCGACAATCAAACCACCTGAGACGTAATGAGCAAGCTTATGCATATCATAAATCTTGGTCGCCAGAAGTAGCTTGCCGATATTAGAGTACACCTTATCAGGCATAACGTTACCCGCTGGGTCCTCCTCGCAGTAAATGGAAGCAGCCACACCACAGGCATAAAAGCTTTCGGTGATCGTAATCAAATCCACCATCGCATCACGAATATGACTATGCCTATCGACATCCAACCCATTGGCTTTAACCATAGTGGCACCTGCACCGATAAGCAGATCACCAAAACCCGCCCTAGCACCAATACAGGAATGACGATGGTGCGTTGCATAACTCGTCGTTAAAAACCCGCCCTCCTCAGTTTCTCCCGCAAGGAAAACTCGATCATTAGGAACGAAAACATCTTCAAATATGACCACGCCTGTTGACTGTCCGTACTTATTTGAGAACTTCGCAGCCTCCTCTCCCGGCCTACCAGCAGGCTTTGCAATAATCGTTATCCCTTCTGCATCGATGGGCAGCGCACAACAAACGGCAAAATCTGAATCTTCTGGTCGATGAGTACGGCAAGGCATGACCAAAAACTCATGCATATAAGGCGCGCCTGTCACGATCGATTTAATACCACTAATCACCAAACCATCGGCTCGTCTCTCTTTGATATGAACATAAACATCTTGAATAGGCTGCTCTCCTGCCCGTAATGACCGGTCCCCTTTGGCATCGGTCATCGCTACTCCTAACGTTAAATCTTTTTCTTGTACTTCATAGAGATAACGCATGAAACGCTCATGGTACTGGGTAGCATGGGCTTCATCTGTTCGTTTTGTTGCTTGAAATATCGCGTTCAGTGCATCATGACTCAAATAGCGCTGAGCACAGCCTGATACTTTACATACTAAACGCACGGCCTCTAGCTTCTTTAACAGATCATCAGAGCCATCATTAATATGAAGCATCCGATTGACTAGCCTCCCAGAGCTGGTTTGAACAGCAGTCAGAAGATCCTTATGTGCCTCATCGTGTGCAAAGTCATATGTCACACCAACACCATTAATACCAGGCAGTAAGCGTGGATCATCAGCAACACTTTCAACTTGTTCACCGTTAATAAAAACTCGCGGTTTATACGCACGTAAAGAATCTCTATAGGCTTGAGCATTCATTAACATCTGATTTCTCCTATATACCCTTGCTAGTCATTTTCGACACTACTAGAATAATCTAACAGTGTTCAATTAATTAAAAATCTAACATCGTTAAATTATTTTAACAATGTTAGAATTTATGTTTTTGTTCGACATGTATCCCTAATAAACGGTAATACGATGCAAGCCTCGACTAAACGCACAAAAGCGGCTGAAGAAAAAAGAAAGTTAATTCTCTCATCAGCTAGGGATATCTTTTCTGAAAATGGTCTGGAAGGAGCAAGTTTACGTGCTGTTGCGGCACACGCAGGCTATACCCCCGCAGCGCTCTATTTCCACTTTGATTCAAAAGAAGCCCTCTATGCTGAAGTGCTCCATCAATCACTTGCTAAGCTAGGTGAATACGTTGAAACGGCGCTTAACTCTGTTAAAAGTCACCCCGATCGCTTACGCACTGCGGCAATGGCCTTTTTCAATTTCTATATGGAAAATTCACGTGATCTTGACCTAGGCTTCTATCTGTTCCGTGGCGGAATGAAACCCGCGGGACTGGGTCAAGAGAGAGATATCGCACTAAATACGGCTTTGGAAAATGCGCTACTTCCTATCTCGCAGGAAGCCGTAAAGTTAGGCGCGACGGAAGAAGAAGCAAATCTGCTAATGGTTGACTGTTTTGCTCATGCAACAGGACTGTTATTACTACTCCACACGGGGCGGATTAGAATGTTTAACGCCTGTGCTTCCGAAAGAATGGAAGCTTATGTGATCGATCAAATACAGCAACTCCAATGATCACAGACCCTGGGCAGTTATCATTACGACGACCTCTGATCTATAAAATAATGGCAGCTAACATGCTGCCATTATTAAGAACCAAGTGAACGTCCCACGCAATAGCGCTATTCGAACTGAACAATCATCTGATTTAACTTACCGCTCACCACAACAAGATTATCGGCGTAACGTTTGTTATTTTCTGCTTCATCTAAGCTGTTGTTCGCTAAATCGGTATTCTTCGACATCACGGTAACAATCTCACCCGCTAGATGGGACTGTTCCTCTGTTGCTGAAGCGATCTGCGTACTCATACGGCTAACGCTAAGGTTAGCCTCAGCGATCTCTTCGATAGCCTTCTCAGCTTCATTTGCGATAGCCATCGTGGTTTCTGTTTTCTGCATATAGGTTTTTGTACGTGCGACCACCTCATTAGTGGTTGAATCCAACTGATTCGTTAGCTTTTTAATATCACTTGCTGCCCGAGAGGTGTTACCTGCTAGATTACGAACCTCGTCAGCCACGACAGCAAAGCCACGGCCCATCTCCCCTGCTCGCGCGGCTTCAATCGAAGCATTTAACGCCAACAAATTGGTCTGCTCAGAAAACTCTTCAATAACCAACAACGCCTGTTGAATAGACTCCGTATCCTTTTTAAGCGATACCAAAGACTCATTCGTGCCAGCCACATCATCAGATAACTCAGATATGTTACGGCGCGTAGCATTCATTAACTGACTTCCGCGCTGGGTTAGATCATTCGCTTGGCTTGTATATTCCCTCGTACGCACCGCGTGCTCAGCTACATCCATAAAGGAGCTTTGAAGCTGCTCCATTTGCAATGCTGTGTTACGTGTACTCGATTGTTGTTCAGCGACAATATGGCTTAAATTCTGCGCGCTGGTATTCATATTAGATTCTAATTCACGTAATACACCGGTTTCGCGTTTGATATTCGTTAGCAGATTTGAGAAATAATCTTTTAAGCTGTTAATAGAGGTACGTAACGTTGTCACCTCGCTAATCTTGCTCGGCATATCCATCTGAACCTTCAGATCTCCTTCAGACAAGCGACTAACATAACCCGTCGCCCGGTGGAGAATCTGAGCTAAGCGATATTTAATCATCGACATACAAGCGCCCGTAATAATGATCAACACCACACAAACTGCGAGCAAGAAATATACATCCGCCAAAATGCCTTGATAGTGATCTTCCAGGTTAACTTCTAATGCTTGTAAGGAATGCTCAAGCTCTTCAACCTGTTCCGCCGCAGCAATGTTTCCTTGTCGTTTCTTCTCGGTAAATTTAGCGATATTCTCCAACTCTTTTGGGTAACGGCCCGCCAGGTTTTTAATAATCGTCAGTGTTTCATCACCTAAATCTTCTGCAACATCATCCGATTCCTCTTTAGCCCAACCCAAAGCACTCGCTAAATCATCCTCTTGCTCATCGCTCACCTCTTTATAAACACCTAAACGCGGTAATGCATATAGCTTGTCAGCGGTTTCTTTCATGCCAACTAAATAGCTCTGGGCACTATTCAAAACACGACTATCACCTTTCGCTACACTGTCCTGCCGAACATAGGTTGTGGGCACCAAGTAACCCAAAAATTCTGCTGAAAGATCCAAATACTGTTGCTTCAGTTCACTCGGTGCATTTTCAGCCTTAGCTACATATTTCATCACCGCGGCGATCTCAGCAAACAACTCACGTTCACTATTAATAAGAAGAAACTCAGGATTCGATAACTTACCCGCTTCGCGCAAATTATTAAGTGCGTTGTCTCGAACACTCAACATATGCTCTACCGCAGAGGTTTTAATATCTGATGGTAAAAGCCGATTTTGCTGAGTCTCAGCCACCAGCTTATTAATGTCGTTATTAATCTTACTTAGTAAGGTTGCATCCCCCGAGGATAAATACTCTCGTATTGGGTTCTCTACAGCATTTCGAGTATCCGCTTCATACTCGTAATAACTTTTACTTGTCTGATAAGCATCGTTTAAACGGTCAAGGGACCAAACGATTGAGGTAGTTAATACTGCGAGAATTAAGAAAAGAGAAAGTGATGTGAGTTTTGTTAACAGAGAGATTTTCATGTTCGGTCTACGCCTTTTATACTGGCACAACAAAAGGAAAGATCATCCTTTAAGCAAGTAAATTCATTCTTGAATGACGTTATTAGACTACCGCGAGATGACAGAAACATGACAAAGCACAATAAATAATGGTCACTTCTCTCTGACAGAAACCTTGTGCAATCCCATGATTTATATAAGGTTTTTAAAAGACACTAATAAGAGACAGACCCAGAAGGCGATTACTACAATCATATATAAAGCAAATAGAAACCCCTCCCATTAGGAGGGGCGCCAGTTAGAAATTAGGCTCCATATAGCTTAATTCGTTGCCCTACTAGTTCGCTGAAGCATAGCCCTGAAGCTTTTTGGGTGAGATAGGAAGATGTACCGCTGCGGCCAACACACCAAGCCCTGCACTTAACAGCAAAGCCCAATGATATGAACCAAACTCATCAAAGATTAATCCGCCCCACCAGCTACCAAAAAACGCCCCTATTTGATGGCTGAACATGACAAAACCAAACAACGATGCCAAGTTTTTAGTACCAAACAACTGCGCAACTGCGCCACTTGTTAAAGGAACAGTGGATAGCCAAAGTACGCCCATTATCACGGAAAAGGTATAAAACAACTGAGAGTTCATCGGAATAAAAACCAACGCCATCAATAAGCAGGCTCTTAACCAATATATCAACAATAGCAGCCAAGGCTTATGCCAACGGTCACCCGCCCAGCCCGCAACAATCACCCCCACCACATTCGCGAGCCCAATCACCGCTAAAGAGTTAGACGCCATCTCTGGCGGCAGCCCACAGTAACTGACAACACCGGACATATGCACGGTTAACAGTGCTATATGGAAGCCGCAAACAAAGAAGCCAACATTAAGTAGCTGATAGCTTCTATTTTGAAAAGCTTCAGCAACCGCTTGCCAATTAAACAATGGCCGAGGTTCTGAACTATCATTGCTAGGCTCAAGGTCATCAGCAACATAAGTCTCTTTACGATCTCGCATGAACCAACAGGCGAAAACAATCAATAACAACGAGCTACCAAACAGTATGAAAACCTGTGACCAATCGAGAAAAGCATCGGTCTGTCCTAGCAACATGGCATAAGCAAACTGACCAAATGAGCCACCTGCACTGGTAATACCCAGCGCGAAAGTTCGTTTATGAGCAGGAAATCGCCTTCCAACAGCACCTAGAACAATCGGAAATGTTGTTGCGCCAACACCAATACCGATGAGTACCGCATTGGCCATAAAAAAGCCCCAACTGCTCTCAGTCAGCGCTGCCCAAAACATACCTGCAATAAAAACAATAGCGCCACTTAGTAATACCTTTGCGGTTCCATAACGCTCGGCCATCATCCCCGCGATGGGCGATATAGCTCCCCATAAAAGGTTTTGTACGCCAAAACCAAATGCCAATTCAGACGTAGGGATACTTAGATCAATACTGATCTCAGGAAGCAGCAAACCGGTTGTCAGGCGCACCCCCATATTACAGCCCAAGATAAGAAAGGCAGCGGCAACGATCCACCATGGATTGATCTTGTGTTTACTATCTACCAACGCAATGTCACTTTCGTATTGTTAAAAAGGATTCGCCCATTCAAAATGAACGGGCGGTAATAATATCAGTCAGTTAGAAGAGATAAAGGTACAGATTGATCTAATAAATACAGCCCAGAATAGCAAAAGCAAAGATCCCACCAACATCGTCTACCCCGGACACTACCGTTTAAAATTAGCAGACAACACCTTAAGCTGCCTTAAACTCAATCCTGCGATTAATGAACCAACAACGATAGCAACACAGGCCAATACTAGATTAAGAGTTAACCTTGTCTCTCCCCAGATGATTAACAGCAACACAGAAATGAGTGGTGCGGAATAACTGAGCACCCCAAGTAAGGGCAAATTACCTCTCTTAACACCATAATCCCATGTAAAAAAGGCTAATCCCATCGGCCCCAACCCTAGGCCGATAACTCCCAACCAATGCTTAAATGTCTCAGGTTGAACACTCTCCTCCCAATAGAGGTGCGCAAACCAAGCCAAGAGCGCGGTAAAAAAGCAGTACCACCCTACAACATCAGTAGAAACCTGTTTAACAAAACGGCTCAAGACCGAATAGCTTGACCAAATAAGCGCGCAAGCGAACGCCAATAGATAACCCTGCATATGCTCAATATCAAAGCTGCTCCCTTCAGCTTTATTGGCAATAATCAGCCAACATCCAAACAACGCTACCAGTGCACCCACTACCTGCTTTAATAACAACGACTCCCCCGGTAGCAGCGCCGCAAAGAGCACTATAAACAAGGGCCAGAGATACGCGATTAAACTAACATCAACGGCAGGTGCATTGTTCATCGCTGCGAAATAGCAAAAATGATAGCCAAAATAGCTACCGACACCCAATACCCAAACGGGTATTGGCTGACGTAGATACTGTAAACCCGATTCGCCCTTACGCCACCAGTTCATCAGCATCATTAAAAAAGCAATGCTAAACGTCATCGCTATCATCTGAAAAGGCGGAATACGTCCGTCTGTCATTTGAGTAAATAAGGCTAACATCCCCCAAAGCAAAATTGATATCGACCCAATCCAGGTTGCTTTCTGTATCTGTTCCATCGCTAAAACCTAATTATTTAGAATAGAGAAAGTCTACCGGGAGAGATGAGATCAACGCTTTCACGACTCAGCGAATCTCTTTCGCTATCTGGCGGATTGACTGCTACCCGCTATTCAGCGATATAAATAAATCTGATGAACGTCTCGAAGGAATCACTCAGATCAAGCACTGTGATTAAAAGTGAGCAGTGAAAACTAGCGGCGGGACACGCGCTTCAATTCACTAGGGGATCGGCCGAAGTGCTTACGAAAGCGATCACTAAAAGCAGCGACCGTAGCATAACCCACTTGATCAGCAACTTGTTGTACGCTTAGTGGCCCTTGCTCCAGTAACTGCCAAGCCTGCTGCATACGCTTCTCAATCAGATACTGTTGGGGGGTCATGCTTAATTGGCGGCGAAACAACTCGCTTAATTGCCGAGAACTGATATTCGCAAAGGCCGCTAGTTCGACCAATGTAACCGGCTTTGCATAATGGTCATCCAAATATTGCTTGGCACGCAGAATACGCTTATCCAAAGCATCGCTTTCACCATAGCCTTCCTGCAATAGTTGAATCAATAAAAGCAGCATCTGGCGTTGACTCGTTTGGCTAGCCTTACTTCCCCCTTCGCAGTCGATGATCTGCTGATGCAAAAAGCTAACGTAATGGGTTAACGCAGGATCTAGCTCAATAAACTTCGGTAGTCTTGCCAACGCGGGTGCTAAATCAGAAGGAATATCAGCGACAACAAAACGGTTATCGGTATCAGCAAAGCAGCCGTGTTGAGCTCCAGCAGGGACCACAGCCGCATAACTACCTTGTAGCAACTGATGGCTACCGGAAACAGACATCTCCATCCCGCCCATCACCGGCAACACTAGCTGATGATAATCATGCTGATGCTCAAGTGCCTCATCACTATAGCTACGAAGATCTAATGTGACATTCATGCTGTTGTTAATAATCAGAAACTCCTAGTGATGAAGAATGCAGAGGTATTTTGATACTTTGATATCTTGAAACCTGGGCACCTCGATACAGTCCCCTCGCTCTAATACCACCACTTAATCCAGCGCCACCTTAACCGCTTTAGCAGCGTGAATGGCTGTCGTATCGTAGAGTGGTATTTTAGTATGCTCTTGCTGAATCAACAGAGCAATCTCAGTACATCCCAATATGACAGCTTGCGCACCTTGAACGACTAACGAATCGATAATCGCTTCATAAGCCTTTCTCGATGAAGTATTGATCTCTCCTCTGCACAACTCTTGATAGATAATGTTGTGCACTGTATCCATCTTTTGATCATCAGGGATAACAACCTCGATACCGTACTTATTGGTTAGACGGCTTTTATAAAAATCTTGCTCCATCGTAAAACGCGTTCCCAATAGGCCTACCCGAGTAATCCCATCTTCGACTAGTTTTTCGGCGGTGGCATCAGCAATATGCAACAACGGGATAGACACTGCAGCTTCTACTCGATCAGCAACTTTATGCATCGTATTGGTACAGATTATAAAGAAATCGGCGCCTGCCGCTTCAACCGATTGCGCAGTTTTTATCAATATTTCTGCAGTCTCGCCCCATTGGCCCTGATGCTGTAACGTTTCGATCTCTGCAAAATCGACACTGACCATCGCTATTTTTGCAGAATGAAAGCCACCTAACGCAGCCTGGATACCATGATTGAGTGCTGAGTAATAACTTGTAGTTGATTCCCAGCTCATGCCGCCGATCATTCCAATGGTCTTCATCTTTTTATTACCTGATAAATATTGTCTAAGTATTCTAATATCGATAACCATAGTAGCAGTCAGACAATTGAGATAAAGAGGCAGATTTGATACTAAAAAGCAGTGCAGATTGAGGGCGTTAAGCAGCTTTGAACTGAAGCGTTTTGACGGTACTCAATCACTCTTGTTAAAAGCCCTTATTCTATTTTGACCGGCTACTTCAACTCAGCATAGATGAATCGACAAGAGGATGAGACCGAGTAGCTATCGCCTTAAGAGCAGGCACATCATCAAGCTGAATTAGCAGCTTTTTAAGGTCTGCATGTAGCTCGCTATACTCTCGACTTAACCATTCCATTTCAGGTTCGGTAAAGTGCTTGTCATATAGATCCAGCATATCGGTCATTAACCCTACTGATACTTTCGGGTCACCGTAAACCAAGTACCAGTGAGAAAGGTACCTTGAAGAATTAAGCAACAACTTCCAACCTAACTCTTCATCCTTACAATAAAAGTCATTAGCCATCACCATCGCTTTCTCATAGCACGTTAGGACCAGCTCGTTGGGATACTCTAGCCTCTCTAGGCTATTACCCATCGCATGATAAGCCCCCACGAATAACTTAAGTTGGTAATGCTCTTCAGGCTGCAGATGATAGAACTGTTCCTCAATCATAGAGAGTGTAGATATATAGGTAACGACACGTTTATAAAAACGCTTGTTGTACCAATCATCATCGATCAACTTTGCATAATGCTTCGCGTAGACCATCGGATCACTAAGATCAGGGGTGCCATTAGGAAGCTTACTTTTTTCCTCAAAGGCATCACCATAAGTTTCATGAACCGCCTGAAGAAGCTGCTCCATCCGCTGGGCAATGTTATCGATTGCTGTCACTTAAGCGCTACCCTATTTGGTTGGTTTTTCTGCCGGTATTCTCAATCGTTTCCAATCATCACTCGAAATAGTTGGAATCACTTTTTTGATATGCATGTAGCCATCTCTAGAACCGATCTTAGATAACTCCATTTGACTAACCTGTTCCAGTTCATCATCTTCTAAAGGGATATACCACTCCTCGCAATCATTCTGATTTAACTGCAGATTATCCCACCAGTTCTCTTCAAGATAACGATAAAGCCAATGCCTTCTACAATCAGGGCATCGCTTCAGATCATATTGATCCGCATTAGAGTGATAAATATGCTTAACTAGCTCGAGAGTCCCTGTATTACAGCAATCAATAATATTCACATCTGTCCTTATTTTACTGAAATAATGCTAATCAATTACCCGACCGTACGGATCGTCTAGCGACCACAACAGGCTTGTAGCGCATGCTGAACTGGTTGAGTTAAATGCGAAGGCTCCACCCTGCTCAGCGTCACCGAGTCACATTGCTGAAACCGCGAAAAATTTGCAACCGCCTCGGTAAAAGCAGATACGAAAAGTTTGTCTTCGTCGGAAGAATAACCACCAGTATGCGCTTCCAAATATAAGGTTTTAATCTCTAAACGCTTCTCTTTGCGGTGGGCTTTGCAATCCATGCGGCCGATAAACTCGCCGCGAAAAAGCAGGGGCAAACAGAAATAACCATACTGACGCTTCGCCGCAGGAACGTAACACTCTATCTGGTAGTCATAACCAAATAACACCCTCAAACGTTCTCGCTGAATAACACTATTATCAAACGGCGACAAAATATGCAGGCGATCACCTAAGCGTGGCAGAGGCTGTTCAAAGCCACCTGCCGGTATAAAAAAGATCTCACCGCTGCTTAACTGAACGGGTTCTAAAATCCCTTGAGATAATTGCTCATCGATAAGTATTTTAACCGCTTTACGTAGGGCTGCATTTTTACGCAGATAGGTAAGCCCTTTTAGCGATACTACCCCGTGGCAACGTAACTGTTGATCCAGAAGATGCTCAGCAAATTCCTCTATCGTTGGCATCTGTAAATTCACGCCACTAGGCAGCACCCGCTCGGTAAGATCGTAACTCTTTTGGAAGCCTTCACGATCACTCACCATCAGATCGCCTTCCATATACAACTGTTCAAGCGCTTTCTTAGCGGGCTTCCAATCCCACCAACCTCCACGTTTAACTGAGCCCTCCTCTAAATCCCTAGAGCGAATAGGCCCATCCAAACGAACTCGCGCTAAGAGTTCGTTCATCAATTTAGTATCACGCTGTTTATACCAATGGGTCTTACCGCTCTTAATCGCGTATTTGTAGGGTAAAGAGAATCGAAAATCGCCCATCGGTAAGAATGCCGCCGCATGAGACCAATACTCAAAAACATCTCGATTGAGCAATAGTTGATTGCACATTGCCGGTTTAAAGTGAGGTACTCGGGAATAAAGCACATGGTGATGCGCACGCTCAACCACGGATATAGTATCAATCTGAACATAGCCGAGATGCTGAACCGCCTTTCGAGCCCCGGCAATTCCGCGCCCAAACGGCTGGGCTTTTAGCAGACCTTGAGAAGCCAGCGCCAATCGCCGTAAGCGCGCAATATCCTTTGAGTGTGTAACGTTTATCATCAACAGACTCACTGAATTCTTAGCAAGCTAAATCGTTCATAGAAACGTCAAAGGCGCGGCCACTCTCGAA
The DNA here is from genome assembly GCA_027943745.1 of Neptuniibacter victor. Lineage (GTDB taxonomy): Bacteria > Pseudomonadota > Gammaproteobacteria > Pseudomonadales > Balneatricaceae > Neptuniibacter > Neptuniibacter victor. Next base: position 2,264,492 of record AP025763.1, read on the forward strand.
TTCATCAACAAAGCAGCTTCGATCAAAGCGGGGGCAATCCCCACAACCTTTCTGCATTTTTATGCGCCAGTTTATGCGCTACGTCCAATGGCAGGTCGGCGAGAACCTTTTTCCATAATTGAACTTGATCAAGATAAAATTTACCCCAGTGCTCTTCAAAAACATTATCAAACCCTAATATGAATCTATCGGGATGATCGAGAATCTCAGCCTTCCACTTTTTATCTAATTGATATCCAGTAAAAACATTACCCGAAAACATGTTGACCCAAGGTTGAGTAGATCTAGTTAAGCTTATCGGATTGGTGTGAGCCGTAATGAAATAGATATTTGGATGCTTTGAAATTAATCGAGACACTTCCTCAAGACCTAACTGCCCCATATGAATTAGAACAAAAGGTTTATCCGGATGAGATACAAGCATATTCTCAAATTGCTTCATAAAGTCTTTTCGCTCACTACCCGCAGCAGCAAACTCTATATGAACAATAAAAGGCCAGCCATTGCGTAACGCACCATTAAGAGCCTTTTGAACTCGTTTATCATTGGGGGGAACAACTACTTTAGGCGCTTTATTTCCCTTCTGAGCATGGAACATAATAACTTCAGCCATGGCCCCAAAACCGCCCATATCCAACTGCATTTTCAGCATGTCATAGTATTTAGGGGAATCTTGACCATATGGCTTTCCCTTCGTTCTAACAGCGGGAATAATCCGTCCTTCATTCTTTTGAGCAAATGCAACAAGCTGAGGGGGTTTAACCTTACCTCTAGTCGATAAAATAGTTCTAGAAACACCCGCTTCATCCATAAGCTTAATAATTTTCTCAACCTTAACCGTATGGTCAAATTGGCTATGGGCATCTATTAAAGGTATCTCATCAGCAGCAACAGACTGAAATAATACTGACAAGCTCAAAACGAGCATCAAGAATAACTTCATAATTAGCATCCCTTCATTTTGACTGATTGTAACTTGGATAATTCTAAGCAAGAATTTTCAAATCACACCACTTAAAAAACAAATATAGCAGCAAAGCTTGCTGCTATAATGCCTTTTTCTCTCCTGATGACAATCTAGCTGGGCTCCTATGACATTTTTAAACCTTGGGCTGTGTGCTCCAATTCTACAAGCAATTGATGAACTGGGTTATACCACCCCAACACCTATCCAGAAGCAGGCTATTCCCGCGATCATTTCTGGAAAAGATCTTATTGCCACCGCCCAAACAGGTACCGGTAAAACAGCTGCGTTTGTCCTACCCATCTTAGAGCGCTTTAATCAGGAACGAAAACTACGCGGCAAACGAATCCGTGCCCTTATTCTTACCCCTACACGCGAGCTTTGCGTGCAAGTCAGTAACAATATCGCGGATTACAGCAAGCACCTAAACCTCACTACCATGGCTGTCTATGGCGGCGTAGATACCGCGGCACAGAAGAAGCGTTTAATTGAAGGAGTCGATATTTTAGTGGCTACACCTGGACGACTACTAGATTTAGCCCATCAACGTGCACTTCATTTTGATGAATTAGAAGTCCTGGTATTAGACGAAGCCGATAGAATGGTGGATATGGGACAAGGGGACGAGATCCGCAAGATCATCGACCGCCTACCTGCTAGCCGTCAGAACCTGCTTTTTTCAGCCACCATGAGCCACGATGTTCGCTCCATCGCCGAGCAGTTTTCTGATAGTAAACTGGCCAAGCCTGCCCTTGAGATAAACGTCTCACCAAAAGATCGCTCAGCGCCGAATATAGATCAATGGTTAATTACCGTCGATAAAGATACTAAATCTGCACTGCTTAGCCACTTAATCAAAGAACAGCAGTGGGAGCAAACACTGATCTTTATCGAGAAGAAACATGGTGCAGCCAAACTAGTAGAACAACTGGCAAAGCGCGGTATTGAAGCAGAAGCGATACATGGTGATAGAAGCCAAGCACAACGTGAGAAAATTCTCGGAGATTTCAGATCAGGCAAACTCAAATACCTTGTCGCGACCGGTGTAGCCGCTCGCGGTATTGATATTGGAGAACTAAGCCGTGTGGTCAATTACGATCTTCCCTTTAAGCCGGAAGAGTACATTCACCGAATTGGCCGAACAGGTCGTGCAGGAGCAAAAGGCGAAGCGATCTCTTTTGTAGCCCACGGTGACTTCAAAAATCTATGTGCAATTGAAAGCCGCTTAGATCATCTAATCGAGCGCCGAGAGATCGAAGGTTTTCCTGTACGGAAAGTCGTCCCTATCTCAATTTTGAACTACGTACGTAAAAGCAAGCCACCTGCACCGAAGAGTGCTAAGCACAGAGAGAAGTCGAAAAGTAAAAAGTCGAGAAACGAGGCAAGAAAAGCCTCTACAAACAACGATGAGAATAGAAAGAACAGAGATATTTGGGGCTAAGTAATTCTTTTTTACCCTCCTTCTACAGGGAAAAAGAGCCTAAAAAGCTGTATTCCTATTGTTTGCCAACATCCGGAATACAGCCATCATTTCACAAAGCACTTTTCAGTTAGGTTACGATATCAACCGCCCAAAAACATACGCGTTAAAATAGACTTTTGGTACAGATGCGCTGGGATTTTATCTTCAATCGTCGCATGCAAATCTGGCAATTTTGACCAATGAACACCCTGTTTATGATGATGCGCTGTATGGTAACCAAGGTTACCCGTCAAGCGGTTAAACAGTGGGTCTAAGTTATTAAAAGACGCTTCAAATTCATTTTCAGTATCAAGGCCAGAATGGTGCTCGTAAGTCACATATGCAGTAAACAGCAAGCTTGTTATCATCGGTAAGACGAACAACATCAGACCTGCTACCGGGTTATACCACACCAAAAATGCCACAAACATAAATGTTAGCGCAGTATAGATCAGAAAGATCGGTAGCTGTTTGGGGTGCTTTTTGCCAACCGTGTAGCCGCGTGGATAAGCAGTAATAGCAACATTCAGTGTGTACTCAATCACACCCATTTTAGTGCCGTCTTTACGCTTCCAGCGACTCTCATCTTCCTCTTGATCTAGGAAGTTAAGATGGTGACCCAATACGTGATGCAAACGCCATAGATGAGTCGTCACGCCGGTATGTAAAGCATAAACAAACTCTAATCCACGATTGAGGAAATTGTTTCTAAAAGTAAAAAGGTGTTGATGATGGTGGTTCCATGCACAGATCACCCCTTTAGGCAGAAGCATTACGAAATAGTAAGCCGTCAACGCAGCGATATTACTAACCGTAAAGTACAAAATAAAATCTAGGACGGTAAGCGCTAGAACAATACAAACAGGCCAGCGATCTTCTTTATATCTAAATCCAAGTAAACCATTTTCTTTCTTGTTAGTTTTCTTCACACACACGTCCAGTACTACAAGCAATATTTATCAGTAGATTGAAACCTACTCTCTCTGTTCCCTTGCCTTCAGGTCCGTTGCTGATATTAAAAAGACAAAATTGGATTGAAACATAAAGTAAAAGCGTCAAGCTGTATATAAGCAAATAGCTGATAGCAAAATAAAAGGGAATAAATCCGCTCAGCCCTTGATCTAACTTAAAAAAATGCTGCTCTAGGAGATAAAAAAGTGCTTAAGTTTATAAACTAAGTGATAGGCCCAGCACAAAAACAAGCTAGCTTACCTGGCTCCCCTTTCATCAATAGACCTGTCTTTTCGGCTATCAATTGTCTGTATGCATGAACTACTTGCATACATAAGCTATGTATATACGTTAACCGATCTACGTACACTCACCATAATGTACTCAAAACTTATGTACTGAAACCTAGGTTATTATAATCTGATCTGCTGCTATATAAGTCGATCATTGCCCCCGTCGGCAATCAGCTCAAAATAACTATTCCAGCGCACTTAGCAAATCAGCCTGAAGCCCTTTTTATCTGTTTCTGCTTAACCCGTTCGCAACGCTAAAATGGCAGGAATATCCGCTATATCTGAGTAGAGAGACAAGTTCTCATCTTTAGACTCAATAGCAACTATCGACATTCTGTCTGCAAGTTCATTGCCTTCAATACCCACATGGCCGTTCACATGATGAATGGTAATCTTGGAAGCAATTTCCTGATACAAGGCATAAGCAGGCTGAATAATATCTAAGTTTTTGATTTCACCGCCTGACTTAGTCCACCCCTTCTTCTCCCAACCTGTAGCCCACTTCGTGATGCAGTCAATTGAATATTTAGAGTCACAAAAAATCCCAACAGAGCGACCTAACGCAATCTTTTCCTTGGCTAATATGAGCGCTTGATTTAAGCCATTAAGCTCTGCCGTATTATTGGTGCCCAATGCTTGATATAGGCCGTACCACAGCTCACTTAACTCGTTATTTTCATATACAGCTAAGCCAGTGCCTGCCTCACCTGGGTTTGGATCACAGGCGCCATCCGTAAAGATTTTGACATCAAAATCCATAGTATCTATCTGAGCTTGTGTAAGCGGGGGTTGTTTTGCTTTTCGAATGCTTTTAGCAGCTGTTTTAGCTTTAGCTAAAGAAGAGCTAGCGGCCTTACCAGCAAAAGCGGATTCAGCTTCTTCAAATGTGGGAAAGGATTTATATCGAGCCCCAGCAAAACCATCAACTAATGACTTACACTTTGCCCACGTTGTGAAAACACCTGTTTCACGGCCACTCCAAACAACATAATACTTTTTAGCCACACAGCCTCCTAAGCTGACATTAGCGAATGCAAATAACGCCCCCACAACTGTATTTGCGGAGAGAATTAGTTATTATTAAAAACCTAGCGATTACAACCGCTAAGCGCAGCCCATCCATTGATCGTTTAAATTATATGGCTCTAACAGCATTGGTAACTAAGACTATATGTGAGCTTGATCAATTAACCTAGGCAACCTATTGTTTAAACTACTTATTATTTTTCCATTTAGTTTTAAAAATATGACTTTCCTGTGTAGAACACGAGACTAAGACTAAATTGACCCAGCAATAATGCCTATATATAAGTTATTCTTCTATTCTGGATTCATTTATAGAATTACAACGCGCTTAAGAACCCAGTTAAAAACTATATGCTTACAGACGACACCATAGTTTTTCGTTCACTGCACGGAGTTTACGTTTGATTAGTAAAAAGATCCGCCACGCTTTTTCGGATTTATCTCATTCTCCGCTAGCACAAAAAACCTTGCTGCAGATGAGTATCCGCCTCTCAGTGGTTATAACGCTCGCTGCACTGATTAGCTACGCGCATATTTTCGGTATTCTGCACGATCAGGTCGAAGACAGTCTCCGCGTTTACATTACCGAACGAGGAGAAAAAGAAAGTCAGATATTCCTTAATGCTCAACTCAACCATCAACTCTTCGAAGAACAATTTTTGAAACAATGGCCAAACAGGTTAAAGCAACCTAAGCCCGAAAATTTCGACAATTTATTTGTACGGCATGCAGATCAAACCCGCCGTTTGAGCAATGAGGCTTTTAATGGCATAAATCGTCCTGACGGAACCTACAGCCAATACATCAGCGCATTTGTAGGAACAAATGCGCCTGACACCGCCGAGTTTACTAATAAGCTCCACTTAAGTTACCAATTAATTGATCGCTACGCCGATGCGTTTACACAACACTATGCCAACCTTTACGTCTCAATGCCTGAAAACGTCAATATCGTGTACTGGCCAAATATTCCTTGGGGGAATCAAGCGAAATCGGACCTAGATGTAAACTTAGAGGAGTGGGTATACATCTCAACGCCAGAGAACAACCCTCAGCGAGACCATGCATGGACGGGACTTTATTTCGATCCAACAGCAGATGAGTGGATGGTATCACTTGTCACGCCTGTTGATTATAACGAGCAGCATCTAATTAATGTCGGTCATGATATTTTGTTAAATGACCTGTTTGATAGCGTTTTAAATGAAAAATTACCAGGCACGCATAACTTTGTTGTAAGAAAAGATGGCCGCATCATCGCTCACCCTGATCTAACCGAAGCGCTTAATCGCACTAAAGGTGTTTTACATGTTGATGAGAGCAATGATGACACCATCATGAGCCATGTCAACGCTGTACTATCTCATACACGTACTCATGACGAATCAAACTTTATACTGGAACCTGATTCAGCAGATGCCTTGCTCGCCATCACTAAAATTGCTGGCCCAGATTGGTATTTTGTAACCGTTTACCCGAAATCGCTGCTCTCTTCCACTGCACTGCAAACCGCCTACATTGTTTCAGTAATAGGCATACTGTCGTTGATAGTGGAACTCGTGATTTTGTTTTTCATCCTCAAGCGCCAAGTTCTTTATCCTTTAGGGGTTTTCCGACGCTTTTCTGCTGCCATGCGCGACAATGATTTTGGAGCAATCAAAGAGATTAAGCGTAGCGCTATTGCAGAACGCAAAGATGAAATGGGTGAATTAGCCACCACAATGATCACGATGGCAGAACACATCGAGCAACATCAAATGTTGCTCACCGATGAAGTGAATACGAAAACTCGTGAGTTAAGCCAAGCTCATGAGGTCTTAAAATCCGAAGCTCGCTCCAGAGAAGAGATCACCCGTGTATTACAAACCATCGCCAAAGACGTTTCCGGTCTTCAAGGCCGTACTTATTTTGAAACGCTAGGTGAATTCCTCTCACAAGTGCTTGATGCCGACATGGTCATTATCTCTAAACTGGCTGAAGATAAAGAAACGATCGATACCCTCACCACTTATATTGACAAGCAAAAAGTCGATAACATCAGCTATCCCCTTGCCGGTACACCTTGTGAAACAGTAATTAAGGAAGGAGCGATGGTCTTTAACGGTAACGTTCAAGAGCTTTACCCAGACGATGATGACCTATTTAAGCTCAAGCTTAAATCCTACATCGGTACCCCTATGTACGATGGAAAAGGTCAAGTAATTGGCCATTTAGCGGTTTTAAAACGCAGTGAATTTGAGCAAACCGGAAAAACACAACTTATCATTGATTCAGTCACCTCTCGTGCCGCCAGTGAGCTGTTGCGTAATGTTCACGAACAGATTATCAATCATCAAGCACGTACCGATTCCCTAACTGGGCTATATAACCGCGCCATGTTTATGGATCTAATGTCGCAAGCGATCCACTCAGCCACTCGCCACGAAAGAAAACTGGCCGTTATCTTTATTGATTTGGATAACTTCAAATTGGTCAATGATCAACTCGGTCATAGCCAAGGGGATAAATTACTGATTGAAGCGACAAATCGACTAAGGAGTGCGTTACGTAGCGAAGATATTTTGGCCCGCTTTGGCGGCGATGAATTTATCGTTCTCTTACCACAAATAGACAACACTCAGTCAATAGAAGCAGTCACGCGTCACATACAAACATTACTGGCAAAAGACGTACAACTCGATACGACCTCATTGACGATATCATGCAGCATGGGAGTTGCTATCTACCCTGAAGATGGCACGACAACCGACTCTCTCATTAATCACGCCGATACTGCCATGTATCGTGCAAAAGATCTGGGGCGTAATAATGTTCAGTTCTTTACCGAAGATATGAACATCCGAATGGAGCAGCAACGTGCACTTGAGCATGACCTGCGCCAAGCCATCAGCAAACAAGAATTTGAGCTCTATTATCAGCCAATTATCAATATAAGAAGCGCTGAAGTAGCAAAAGTTGAAGCGTTGATCCGCTGGCAACACCCTCAACGCGGGCTGGTCTCGCCTGATCAGTTCATTCCATTCGCTGAACAAAGTGGGCAAATTATCTCCATCAGCGAATTTGTTTTGAAACAAGCTTGTACCGATCTACCGAAACTGAAACAGCATTTCAAATCCCTAGAACGTGTTTCTATCAATTGCTCGGCCCGCTTATTTCAAAGTAACACATGGGTTCCGTTTATCAGCGAGAGTCTTCAAAAACATGCGGTCAGTAGCCAAAACCTAGAATTTGAGATTACCGAAAGCCTATTGATGGATAGTCATGATAAATCCGTTATGCAAACGCTTGAGGAGATTCATAAACTCGGCATTAGCATTTCTTTAGACGATTTTGGCACCGGCTACTCTTCCCTTTCCTATCTCAAGCGAATGCCTGTAAATTGTCTAAAGATCGATAAGAGTTTTGTGAAAGACCTACTAACACAACCTGAAGAAAAACGACTGGTTGCAGGCATTATTGATCTAGCGAAAAACTTCAACCTTGAAGTGGTCACCGAAGGGATAGAAACACAAGAGCAATATCAGATGTTAGCCGAGATGGGCTGTGACCTTGTACAAGGCTATTACTTCTTTAAACCAGCGCCTTTAAGTCAGTTACTATCCGGAGATATTGGACGCAATTTGCGGTGATTGTGAAGGCAATGCAGGGCGTTATACCTAAATGGTTTAGATCTAATGCCAAATTCAGGTGTTAACAATACTGAACCCTTACCTAAGCCATTGTGCCATAAACACTAAACTTGCCTGAAGCGAAAGCGCCAAGCGTTGTGAATCACTCTTAAGCTTCTTGTTTGTTTAATTTTCACACAAATCGCACGATTTAATTAAATTGAACATTTCGCACAAATAATTATACTCTTACTAGTAACCTAAGCTTGGAGCTTTAACATGCATACATTCACAGCAAATGACGCTAAACGTAATTTTGGCGAACTACTTCTAAGAGCTCAACGAGAGCCTGTAAAAATTAGTAAAAACAGTAAGGATGCTGCCGTTGTTATGTCCATTCAAGACTACGAAGAACTTGAAACAATGAAAGCGGATTACATTAAACATTGCTTTGAGGCTGCGAAAGAAGACCTCGCGCAAGGTAATGTTGTTGATGGCGAAACATTCTTGAAGAACCTGTAACCTAAAGTAGGCAAACGAGCAAATATAAGCTAAGCAAATTGGCGCAAGGCCATTTGCGTAAAATAAAAAATTACACCGTTGCAAACTTTTCCGAATTACAATGGAATAGCTACAGAAATAATCTACTTACTGCTTTTCAAATGCTTGCTGACAATCCTGCAGTTGGAAGAAGTTGTGATGAGTTGTATCCAAGTGGCTTCTACTTCCCAATTGGCAAGCGCACCGCTTACTTTACCAAAGAAGATGACTATATCTTGATCGTGGCCGTTCTTAGTCAATCACAAGTACCTCAGAACCATTTGAAGTAATATGCCCCCCCTAGAAATAATAGTTATGAGGCAGAACCTGATTGGTAAACTAACGCTCAACTCAAAGTAGTGCTACTTCAATTCTGGAATACTAAACATCAGTGAATAACTCATTCTTGCCTCAATCCTGATTGAGTCATAACGCCTAAAGCAGCCGCGCAGTATGCGTCGGATGGCTTTTCTTGTTATCTTTTGATTTCAAATAGCCCCCCACCGGATGAGATGCTGCAATAAAATTTCGCTTCTTTAAAGGTGGTTTGGAACGACGCAACCGATAGTTGATTTTGTGACAGCTCAATATTTCCGTTATCCCAAGATAGGTTAAACTTTTTCTTTGTGCCTAAAGCAAGATCATCTGCAAGTATTTGTTGCTTGAGCTTTTTCCCATTTTCATAAACAGAAAACACAAAGTAAAAATTCTGATCAGTTGGGAGATTTTGGACAATCTGGACCATGGCAGCACTATTGTTGTCATTCGGCTTTTGCAGCCCACAGGTTGCAAGAGCAGACCATTTCGAACCAATCGCGACTGAATTAAGGGACATAGTGACTTCACGCATTCCAGAGGTGTATGTTTTATCCTCATGGTCTGCCCGATATTGACCAGCATCTGCAGATAATTCATAGGCTTGTAAGCTTGAACAGCTCAACGCGAGTGCTAAAGATGTGAGAATAGACTTCACTGTCATTTCCTACTCCGACTTAAAGATAACGCCGCTAGCAACGGCCGTAGTGGAGGTGTTTGGTTTGTGCTAGCGTAGCGAAAAGCACAAACCAAATACCGGAACGGAGGTCCAGCCCACGAAGTGGGCGGTGTTGCCTAGCCTTGTTAAGTGCTACCACGCGACAATGCCCCCATAAAACCTGACAACTCTTCTGGAAATGACTTACTGACCTTACCAAAATAGAGCCCTACTTCTTTGTTACCCACAATATGACAACCATAAGACTTTTCTATTGGGAGGGTTTCCATGTCATCGAGGCCTTCGAACGCCAAGCAAAATTCTGATGCACCATTGGGTCTAGCCACTTTCCAATACCCCGATATTTCATAGTCGTTGCCCGGCAACTCCTCTACCACTACCCACCTATTATCTTCGAGGGTTTTCCTTAATTGTTTTAAATGCTCGATGCTCATTCTGACACTTAACACCCAACATAAAGGGCCGCAGCGTAGCTGCGGTCCAAGCCCGTAGGGCGACTTTTGATGTTCTTGTTAGCAGTCATGAGTTACTCAGGTGCTTAAAACTTTTAAACATCAAATCTTTTGATGCGTTTGTGGCTGCCTTCAAACAATTTTCCCCTTTGTCTTCGGGAAAAATTACAGGGCATAACTCTTCCTGAACCACCTTCCAGTAATGCACCCTACATGTATTCAAAGAAAACCGATAAAAGCTCTCAGGTGATTTATCATTGAGTTGAAAAATTTGGTCCACAAAATAATTTCCGATAGACCAATGTTTATTTGGGCGCTGAAGATTCTTTAATATTTCTTCTTTACTCTTTCCTTGATCTCTCATTTGAACAGCAGTTTTCACATCTAGGGAGCGTGTTTCACAATTACTGCTGACCTTTGAGCTAAGAGTATCAACATAAGACTTATCTGAAGCAGATGCTGTAAAAGAGAGTAGAAATAAAAGTGCTATCCGTTTCACTATGAAGGTCCTTGATTGACTACTAACGCCCAAGTCAGGTGCGCCGTAGGCGTCACCTGGATTTTCTTGTTAGGTTTTTACTGCACGAATGGCTTAATAATATTTGTTAATAAACTCACCAATAAAATGAGACCTGCACCCATCCCGAATACTACAGTAGGAATCAAGGTAAATGGCCATATTTTGGCTGACCGTAATGCCAATTTTCGTTCTTCTCGTTGAATATTTTCTAAAGTATGAATAGATGGGTTTTGTAGTTGCGTTGACATACTTTTCATATGTAAAGAACCACTGATCATTTTATAAATTTCAAAACCTATGAAGATAAGCAAAGATATTAAAATGAATGCTCCTGACCAGAGAATTGCCCATTCTGGTAAATCCTTCTTTATGCTACCCCAAAGCGTGAAAAAACCAACATAACCAGCTGCAATGATCAGATTTGTATAAGAAGTGGCTTTGCCATACACGGCTGAAAAAATTTCCTTTACAACATCAAGCTGTGCACTCTGTTGCATTTTTGCATGCTCCTGAGCAATTTTATTAAACCCATTTGCAAGGCTGTTGTGTCGATCAACACACCTTTGCTCCATGTTATACAAATCGTGATTCATGATTTACTCAGATTCCTCTTGAAAACCTAACGCCTTTATAACGGGCCGCGTTGCAGCGAAGCAGCGCTTTTATCGGCCCAGCCCGAAGGGCGATCGTAAATAAACTTGTATGGTTTTAATTTACTAGCTTGTAACTATTGATGGTAAAAGCCTTCATTGTTTATTTTCGATTCCTCTACGTCAATAAACTGTTCTTCAATTCGCTGTGCCCCGAGCGATGATATCTTCTCAGGCGTAGCCCAGACAGATACATTTGTATCAATGAAGGCACCATGCTCATCACTGTAAACTTTGTATTTATAGACGCGGATTAAAGGCATATTTTTTCACTCCAGAGCTATATAGAAGAAACCTAACATTTGTATATACGGGGGTCCGTATATCTACCCACGAATATATTTATAAAAAACAGATGTAATTATTTGAAAAGGAAAGAGAAACAAGAGAGATGCATCTTCATCTTCCGTGACAAACCGCGCAGGCATATTAACAATTGATATACACTGACCTATAAAAGAAGGCTCCGTATATCTACCTGAGCCAGACATCCATCTGTCTGATTTCCTTATATTTTTAACCTAGTCTTTACTGCAAAACAAGCCATCAGCAAGTGTTCTTTGATATATAACAAGCCAAAATATTGCTAATCCATAAATACAGCGACCGACAGTAGCTGATTACCGAAGATCGCATTTGATAAAACTGCTTCAGACTCTATATCTAAAAACGATAGCCTAACGTAACCACCGCAGAACGAGCTTTTTGTTTGTATTCATAGCGTAATGGTCCACTAATTAACGATTCATCATCATAATTAACGAACAAAAACTCACCCTGAATAAACAGATTATTTTGGATCAGTTTTTTATAACCCAAACCATAGCCAAAGCCTTCAACACTGACATTATCATCAGTCCATACTGTACTTGGCCCTGTTACTTTGGTTCTTGCCTTGTGATAACCAATTTTTGCGAAGACAGCCGATGTATCATCAATTACATAGGTTGGCTGAAGATAGATAGAGCTGTGGTTTTGCAGCTCTGCTCTAATATTTTCATTATTGTAGGTTTGTGTACCTGCATTAGTATCATTCAGGTCGTATGTTGCCCCTACACCAATTAGCCAATCGTCATTAATTGGCCAATGATAAGCAGCGCCTAATTGTACAATTACATCGTTTTTACCCCAATCCAAACGATCCAAGTTACTATCTGTGTAAACCACATCAGCGTTAACGAAACCTAAACCTAAACCAGCTTCTAAGCCTTCAAAATTGGTAACGTCTGCATATGCAGACGTTGAAGCTAGCGCTAATATGATTGCTAATTGTCGTTTCATTAATAATCCTTTTAATATCTTAAATTGGCAGAAAGACTATACGTTATGGAGCAAAAAACAGCGTTAACTACCTGATAAACAAGACCTAAATCCTTTAATTAACAAAGTTTTGATCTATTGCCCATGTTCAATACTTAACACTCTGGAGGGGCCTGACATTTGTATATACGGGAGTCCCTAGATCTACCCACATTTGTATTTATAAAAAACAGATCTGATTATTTGAAAAGGAAAGAGAAACAAGAGAGATATATCTTCATCTTCCGTGACAAACCGCGCAGGGCTATGAACAATTGATATACACTCTTCATCATATGAAAGCTTTGTATATCTACCAGCGCCAGACATCCATCTGTCTAATCTGCTTATCTTTTTAACCTAGTCTTCCCTGCAAAACAAGCTATCCATAAGCATTCTTTGATATACAACAAGCCCTCTTGATGCATTGAATGTGTAAAGATTAAAAAGTGAGAGCTGAATGCCTTTGCAATCAATGCCCAGCCAGTTCAACGGTATGGACAATCTATATACTCAACTCATATCAAACAAAAATATCAAATCCGCTTAGCAGTCATCCTCTGCAAGGTATAGATAACGTATTTACCGCTAAATCCTACTTAATCTTCTTAACAGCTATAATACAGCCATGACTCTACTAATCGTTTACGTGTCCATAGCACTGCTCTTTTCATTCCTTTGCTCGATTTTCGAAGCAGTGATTCTGAGCATTACCGCTGCTTATATCAGGGTCCTTGAAAGTGAGGGTAAAGCCTCAGGGGCGATCCTGCGCGAGTTGAAATCGGACATTGATAAACCTTTAGCAGCGATCCTAACGCTTAATACCATCGCTCATACTGTTGGGGCGGTTGGGGCCGGAGCTCAAGCCGTATCTGTGTTTGGCAGCGCTTGGATGGGGCTATTCTCTGCCATACTGACCCTATTAATTTTAGTGTTGTCTGAGATTATTCCAAAAACCCTTGGGGCATCCTATTGGCGCGGTTTATCAGGTATTACCGCGCACAGTCTCAAGTTCCTAATACGTATTCTGTATCCATTCGTTATGCTGTCTAAACTGCTAACCCAACAATTATCGAAAAACAGGGAGATTGAGGGTTTCAGCCGTGAAGAGTTTGCAGCGATGGCCGATCTTGGCGCCAAAGAGGGCCAGTTAGAAGAACGTGAATCAAGCATCCTAAAAAATATGTTCTTATTACGCGAAACTTTAGTTACCGACGTGATGACGCCCCGCCCTGTGGTATTTTCATTGCCTGAGACGCTCACGGTTGATGAGTATTTTGAAAAACATTATGACTCTCGTTTTTCACGTATACCCGTTTACTCTGGCAACAACGAGATTTTCAGCGGGTTTGTTCTCAAAGATGATCTGCTGCTTGCCCAAGCTCGCAATAATGCAGATAGTATTTTAAAAGATTATCGGCGGGAACTATCGGCTTTATCCGATAGTTCTTCACTATCCGATGCTTTTGATAAGGTGTTACATCAGCGGGCACATATCATGATTATTATTGATGAATACGGTGGCATGGAAGGCATCATTACCATGGAAGATATTCTAGAAACACTTCTCGGGCTTGAAATAATGGATGAGAGCGACAAAACCGCTGACATGCAAAAATACGCTAAACGGATCTGGAAAAAACGGGCGGGGAATATGGGCATATCCCTATCTAATAATGACAAATCAAATTAAAGCCCAGACAGTTATCAACTCAGCAAGAACGACTACCCACAAAAAAGCCCACTCAGTAATCTGAGCAGGCTTTTTTAACGTTCCGTTGGTCTAAGCCAACGCAAATCAACTTGGCAATTAAGCCCTTTTTTTCGCTATTTTACGTACGGCATAGATAACCGCTGCGGCCACTGCAGCAGAGATCAACAGATGATCCGGCTCTGTCATAAAGTGAACGATACCGCTTAATGTGCTGGCGTGTTCTGAATGCGCCAGTGCTGGTAGTGATGTAGTTAGGGCTGCAGTTGCCGTGACCAAAGTGCTCAATTTATTCATGCTATTTCCCTTGTTGCTAACCGGTCTATACGGCAAGCTTAAAACGGTTGTTAATTTATCAATTACTTCAGCGAACATCGTTAAGCGTTACACTACGGCTTCGGCCGGTGGCAAACTCTTTGCTGTTAACATCCCTTCGCTGATAATGAACTGGATAATATCATCCAATCCTTTGGCTTGCTTAAGATTTGCAAACACAAACGGGCGCTCGCCGCGCATTCTTTTGGCATCAACATCCATCACATCAAGCGAGGCACCCACTAAAGGGGCCAGATCTATTTTGTTAATGATCAGTAGATCTGATTTGGTAATACCCGGTCCTCCTTTACGCGGTATTTTATCGCCTGCCGATACATCGATTACGTAGATCGTTAGATCTGAGAGTTCAGGACTGAATGTTGCGCTCAAGTTATCGCCACCACTTTCGACAAACACGACATCCAGATCACCGTGACGCTCCACCAGTTGATCAATCGCTGCTAAGTTCATCGAGGCATCTTCGCGTATCGCCGTATGCGGACAGCCTCCGGTTTCTACCCCGATGATTCTATCTGCACTTAGCGCTTCATGCTCAGTAAGAAACTTTGCATCTTCCTGTGTGTAGATATCATTGGTCACGACCGCGATATCATAATGATCCTTCATGGCGGCACAAAGTGATCGTAACAGCGCAGTTTTGCCTGATCCCACTGGACCACCAACCCCTACGCGTAGTGTCTGTTTTAGTTTACTCATTTTATCTACCTCTCTTCCAATCCTGATCCTGTCGCTATGCCTTAACACTCAGCTCTTAGTATTCAGGACCGGAATAATCGTGAATATTGTTGTTCATGCAGGGCACTCGCTATCGCTAATGCGGGCAACCCAGCACCTATCTGTTCTTCATCAACCTGCTCTGCAATCTGTAGTGCTTCGCTCAGTACCGGTTGTAGATCACCCAGCAACACTTGTGCTTGGGTTTGCCCTAAAGGCACTAATTTTGTCGCAGCAGCCACTTGGTTCTCTAACCATGCCCATGTAAACCCTAATGCGGCACTCTGACTGTTTATCCCCCAGTGCGTCGCTGCAATCGCAAACAAACTGACAAAACTAACCTGATCCGGCGTTGTTCCACGACCATGAGCAAACGGTTGCGGGATCTCTAAACTATTAAGTAAACGCACCAAGGCTTCACCCATCGCGGTATCGGTAAGCCGAAGCTCTTTCGTTTCTCGACAGGCAAGCACTAGATCATTTAAACGCTTCACTTCGGACCAATCATGCTGCCCTGCGGCCTCCATCAAGAGCGCCAATGCGGGAAGGTCAACCTGCGCGACAGAGTGCAATAACTGCATCTCCAGCCATTCATGGACATCGGCCTGTTTACGCAACCAACCGCAGTCGATTGCATACTCCAGTCCTTGGGAGAATGAATACCCCCCGACCGGCAAACCTGCACTGCTCAACTGCATTAAGCGAAACAGGCTGCTATCACTAATTGTGATTGGGTCTGTTTTTGCGGCCTGTGAATGAACAGCGCTGGCGTTAATGATGTGAGTGGCCATGGCTATATGCCCCAGATTCCGGCACAAAGACCGATGTTTCGTGGCTCACCACCAGCCCCAACTGCACTAACATCTCCTCCAGCACATGATCGGGTTTAATCCGCAACCAGCGCTCCCCTACTTCAATCTTGGTATGACGGTTACCTAAGTGGTAACACGCACGAGCGAACGTATGCCAATCATCACAGGAAGCCAAGGCAACGCTTTCAACTGCACCGGCGACTTTGATATAACGCCCACAGGCACTTTTAAGAAACTCGCCTACTTGCAATGGTTTGCCCCTTTCAAGGAAAACACGTACCTCCTCTCCAGTATCACTCTCTAGCTTTAAACGGCCACGATCACGCTGCTCATGGGTTAACACAACCGCACAATCTGCTTGTTGATGACAGTGGGTACCTAATCGTTCATAAACTTCTAACATTTGATCACTCACCTTTCTCTGTGCGGCCTAAAACAGGGTGTACAACTGAGCGAGGGGCAGCTCTTTTGCTGGCTCGCAGGTTAACATTTCGCCATCGGCCCGCACCTCATAGGTTTGCGGATCGACCGTGATATCGGGCATCCAATCGTTTAACACCATATCCGACTTGCTGATATTTCGGGTGTTACTACACGCCGATAATCGTCGTTGTAGGCCTAAGCTTTTAGCGATGTTGTTATTCAATGCGGCTTGGCTGACAAAGGTAACGCTGGTTTTAGCCGGCGCTAGCCCGCAGGAACCAAACATCGGTCGATAATGAACCGGCTGTGGCGTTGGGATAGATGCGTTGGGATCACCCATCGGTGCTGCTGCAATCATCCCGCCTTTAATAATCATTGAGGGTTTAACACCAAAGAATGCCGGTTTCCACAGCACTAAATCTGCGAGTTTACCCGCCTCAATAGAACCGACTTCATGGGATATACCATGGGTGATCGCGGGGTTAATGGTGTATTTAGCGATATATCGCTTAGCGCGGAAGTTATCGGCGCCAAGCGGTAGATCTTCGGCCAGCAAACCAAACTGGGTTTTCATTTTGTGTGCGGTTTGCCATGTACGCGTAACGACCTCTCCCACTCGCCCCATCGCTTGTGAGTCGGAGGAGATCATGCTGAACGCACCACGATCGTGAAAGATATCTTCTGCTGCAATGGTCTCTTTACGAATCCGTGAATCAGCAAAGGCAACATCTTCGGGGATATTGCTATCTAGGTGATGGCAGACCATCAACATATCCAGATGCTCATCAACGGTATTATGCGTAAAGGGACGTGTTGGATTCGTGGATGATGGCATCACATTGGGAAATGAGCAGGCACGAATAATATCCGGGGCATGACCACCGCCCGCCCCTTCTGTGTGGTAGGTATGAATCACGCGGCCCTTAAACGCGCCAATGGTGTCATCCACAAAACCGGACTCATTTAAGGTATCGGTATGGATCGCTACCTGGACATCGTACTTTTCAGCGACGCTCAGACAATTATCAATAGAGGCTGGCGTTGTTCCCCAATCCTCATGCAATTTAAGGCCGCAAACGCCCGCTTCCAATTGCTCCTCTAACGCTTCAGGTAAGCTGGCATTACCTTTACCTAAAAAGCCTAGGTTCATCGGCATATTGTCGGTCGCTTGCAGCATCTTACCGATATTCCAAGGCCCGGGGGTACAAGTAGTCGCATTGGTGCCTGTCGCGGGACCTGTACCACCACCGATCATAGTAGTCACCCCCGACATTAGCGCTTCATCAATCTGTTGTGGGCAGATAAAGTGAATATGCGCATCGATGCCGCCTGCGGTGATGATTGAGCCTTCACCGGCAATAATCTCGGTACCTGGACCGATAACGATATCAACGCTGTCTTGAACATCGGGGTTGCCTGCCTTACCCACTTTGGCAATGCGTCCCTCTTTTATACCTATATCCGCTTTTACAATGCCCCAGTGATCAAGAATCAATGCATTGGTGATCACTAGATCCATGGCGATCTCATTGGTCACTTGGCTCTGGCCCATGCCATCACGGATAACCTTACCGCCACCAAACTTAACCTCATCACCATAGGTCGTGAAATCTTTCTCGACTTGTATCCAGAGTTCGGTATCACCTAAACGAACCTTATCTCCCGTCGTTGGACCAAACATTTGAGCATAGCTACTGCGATCCATCGTGGCTTTTGAGCTTTCTGAGACGTTGGATCTACCTGCAACTTTTAAACTATCTGATACTGTCGAATCTTGCGACGCGTCACTCATTCGTTATCTCCCTCTGCATTCACCGCCCCCATAACCTCTCCGCGGAATCCATAAATCGTTTTAGTTCCCGCGTACTCTACTAACTCGACTTCACGCCCTTGCCCCGGTTCAAAACGCACAGCGGTTCCAGAGGCGATATTAAGGCGATAACCTTTGGTCGATTTACGCTCAAACTTGAGTGCGGGGTTTACTTCGAAAAAATGATAATGGGAGCCAACCTGTATAGGTCGATCACCACTGTTCTCAACTCTAAGGGTTTGCACTTTACGGCCCACGTTTAGCTCAATCGTGCCGTCTGCTGCCTGCACTTCACCTGGAATCATTGCTGTCTCCTCTGCGCACCTTTGCTATCTAGCTAAGTATTCATTCAGTAGATTTAGCTAAGTCGCTGTCATCAAATAGGCTTAATTAATAGGGTTATGGACCGTGACCAATTTCGTTCCATCAGGAAAGGTTGCTTCCACTTGCACCTCATGAATTAGCTCGGGAACCCCCTCCATCACCTGCTCGGCACTTAACAAGCTTTTTCCATAACTCATCAATTCAGCAACGGTTTTGCCATCACGAGCGCCCTCAATGATTTCCATAGTGATATAGGCCATCGATTCAGGGTAATTCAGTTTTAAACCGCGATTTAGGCGTCGCTCTGCCAGTAGTGCAGCGGTGAAAACCAGCAATTTATCTTTCTCTCTTGGTAACAACTCCATGACTCACCTCTTTGGCCGAATTATTGTTATTCATAAAATTAGGATCTAACGTGCGCTAAATACGTGATTTATTAACTAAGTTGCCCATATTCTGGGCTCACAGCTTTCACGGGCTAACAAGACGGGTCTTAACTGCTGCCAGCACTGCACAAACAGCAAACGTGCTTGCTCGGAGCAATCGCCTAGATAGCGAACCTGCATAAACGCGTCATTCAAACTCACCGCCACTAATGCATTAGCGTCATTCCTATTGCCGCCACTCGCCGTGCAAATGGATTGCAATTTAGCCAACAGATCGACCGTTTCGGGGGCATCGACTTCGTCAAACGGACCGGCGATCAACAGCGCATTCACTGCATGCCCCGCGAGCCCCGCCCTGCTATGCATAAAGTGATGTTGTTCAGGATTGAGCTGCAGTGCTTCTCTGACTTTTAGCCGCCCCTGTCTAAACACCTGTAAACACTGCTTAAGTGCCCCTGAATCAAAAGACTGGCCGCTCGCAGGTAGACCAAAACAACTGATCTCCCAGCCGATAAACGTAGACTCATCATCTAGATAAACATCGGTGTTTAATTGAGTATTCGCACCGGGATAGATAATGTTTTCTAAAGGCATCCACTCTAGGCTGCTACCGGGCGCTAAACTCAGTTGTATGTGCTGGGTTTGAAGTGTTTTATCTTCTCGGGCTTTATAGACTCGCCCCGCTCCAGGCGTGGTAATCAGTGAGCGTGCATCTGGCGACATTTCAACATTAATTCTCAGATCATCCCCTGACACCATGCCGCCCGGAGGATGAAGTAAGTACAAGTGCGCGAGATCTCTTCCCTCTGGATAGAACGCCTTTTGCACATAGAGCGGCCCTTTGTGACGGCACTGCTTTAATACAGAGCCACGCACCGTTTTGGCCAGCCCCAGACTTAGCTCAGCCTGCCATGTTGACTGCTCTACCTGGTTGACACTCTTATCTTGCGCTAAAGGCGTTACCCAATTATTCATGCCTATCCTATCTGCTTTAAAAGCGAGGCCCCATTCGAGACCTTAGCCGTTATACTGCGAGGTATTGTTTGATCAACTCCTCGCTTAAATTCGCCATCTGGTCACTTGCCACCACACGACCTTTTTCCATCAACCGGAACTCTTTGCCCACCCTCCGTGCGAACCCCAATTTCTGTTCGACCAAAATAACGGTGAGTCCCTCTTCTTGATTCAGCTTCAAAATCACATCACCAATTTGGTGCACAATGTTTGGCTGAATGCCCTCATTTGGTTCATCAAGAATCAAAACCTTAGGCTCTAATACCAGTGCTCGGCCAATCGCCAACTGCTGCTGTTGACCACCTGAAAGGTCACCACCTCGACGATGAAGCATCTCCTTTAATACCGGGAACAACTCAAATATCTTTTCCGGTATCTGCTTCGCTTTATCCTTACGAATCGGCAAACCTATACGTAAGTTTTCCTCCACCGTGAGCATCGGAAAGATATCCCTTCCTTGCGGCACATAGCCTATACCCGCTGGCGCTCTGTACTGTGCGGGCTTGCTCTGCAAGGGTTCCCCTTCCAAAAGAATCTCGCCACTATGAACCGGCAACAATCCCATTAAGCATTTCAACAAGGTGGTTTTCCCCACCCCATTTCGTCCCATGATGCAGGTACAAGAACCAGGCTTTATATCCAGATCCAGATCCCACAGAATCTGAGTGCCACCATATCGCTGATTAAGCTTTGATATTTCGATCATGGCGCTTCTCCCAAATAAACTTCGATAACATCGGGGTTGTTTTGCACTTGATCCATTGTTCCCTCTGCAAGGACTGTGCCCTGATGCAAAACGGTGACGGTACGCGCAATACTGCGAACAAATTCCATATCGTGTTCAACAACAATAACGGTGCGTTCACCGGCTAATGATGTCAGCAACTCTGCTGTGCGCTCGGTCTCTTGCGCTGTCATCCCGGCAACCGGCTCATCAATGAGTAATAACCGCGGTTCCGCGACGAGCAGCATACCTATCTCTAACCACTGTTTTTGACCATGAGATAACGCTCCCGCCTGCATAAAGCGCTGCTCTTTTAAACCAATAACATTGAGTACTTCGTCGATACGATCAAGCTCAGTCGGCGTTAAACGCGCCAATAGCATCGGCATAACTGTTTTCTGCTGCTTAAGCGAGAGTTCTAAATTATCGAAGACACTGTGCGCTTCAAAAACGGTTGGTTTTTGAAACTTACGTCCAATACCCAGTTGCGCTATAGCAGCTTCATCGTGTTGCAGCAGGTTAAGGCTTTGACCAAAATATACGGTGCCGGAATCAGGCGTTGTTTTCCCTGTGATCACATCCATTAAGGTAGTTTTCCCTGCCCCGTTTGCGCCGATAAGACAGCGCAACTCGCCATCATTTACGTAAAGGTTAAGGTCGTTCAACGCTTTAAAGCCGTCAAAGCTCAAATTGAGCCCTTCCACGTAGAGAATGACATCGTGCGACACATCAACTTGCGGCTGTTCATCCTTAAGAAAAGACCAAACCTGATCTCGGCGCATCACTTCACGTACATCAGTTAATGTACTCATACATCCCCCCCTTTTGCGCTTGATTGCACCGGTGCGCTGAGCACATCATCAGGCCCAGAGCCGCCATCAGTCGTGTTCTTACGTTTATCCATCATCTTCTTGTACAAGCCCATCAACCCTTGCGGCAGATAAAGGGTGACAAATACAAACAGTGCCCCCAACGCGAACAACCAACCATCGGGCATAATCGCTGTGAACTTTGTTTTGGCGTAGTTCACCAGTAACGCCCCCACGATCGCGCCGATCAGCGTTCCACGACCGCCAACAGCGACCCAAATAACCATTTCAATAGAGTTAAGGGGTGAGAATTCACCCGGATTGATAATGCCAACTTGCGGTACATACAACGCACCAGCAACACCGGCAATCAACGCAGAATAGACGAACAACCAAACCTTAAAGCGCTCGGTGCGGTAGCCGATAAAGCGTGCTCGGCTTTCACCATCACGAATGGCGACAATCACTTTACCCATACGCGATTGCAAGATCTTATGGCTCACCACTAATATGACCGCAAGCATCAGCGCGGTGATGGCGAACAACGTCACGCGAGTGCTATCCGCTTGCAGATCAAAACCTACAATATCTTTAAAATCGGTCAGGCCGTTGTTTCCGCCAAATCCCATCTCATTACGGAAGAACGCCAGCATCAATGCGTAGGTCAGAGCCTGCGTCATAATGGATAGATAAACACCCGTGACACGGGACCTAAATGCCAACCAACCAAAAACGAAAGCGAGAATGCCCGGTACCAACAACACCATTAACATTGCGAACCAGAATTGATCCATTCCCTGCCAGAACCAAGGTAGTTCACTCCAGTTAAGGAAGACCATAAAGTCGGGTAGTTCTGGATTACCGTACACGCCACGATCACCGATCTGACGCATCAGATACATGCCCATGGCATAGCCACCCAGAGCAAAGAAAGCACCATGTCCCAAGCTTAGAATGCCGCAGTATCCCCAGATAACATCGACCGCTAATGCCAACATGGCATAACAGAGATACTTACCCAGTAATGTTATGGTGTAGGTGCTAACGTAGAAGACAGAATCTTGTGGCATCAGCAAGTTGCCCATTGAGGCGAGCAAGGTAACCAATACCAAAATAGCGACGAAGGGGGCGACTTTACTGTCGCCATGCAAACGACTAAAACGCATTAACTGATTCATTCTGCTGCCCTCCCTTTTTGAGGGAATAAGCCCTTAGGACGTTTTTGAATAAATAGGATGATAAAGACCAGTACAAATATGCTGGCTAGCACCGCGCCGGTGACCGGTTCCAAGAACTTATTCGCAATACCTAATGAGAAAGCGGCAACCAGCGTGCCCCAGAGATTACCGACACCACCAAACACAACCACCATAAACGAATCGATGATATAAGCTTGCCCAAGGTTCGGTCCTACGTTTGTTAACTGGCTCAAGGCAACCCCTGCAATCCCCGCTATGCCAGAACCTAGACCGAAGGTCATCGCATCAACCCATCCGGTTTTGATTCCCATCGCTTTGGCCATATCACGGTTTTGCGAGACTGCACGCACGTTTAAACCAAGCGAGGTTTTGCGCAAGATAATCAGTAGCAAGCCAAACACCAGTAGCGCGAACGCTAAGATATAAAGACGGTTTAGGGTTAAGCTCAACACCGGATTAATTTCTAACGAACCACTTAACCATTCTGGCGAGGCTACTTGGCGGTTTAGTGGGGAAAATACGCTACGCACCAACTGTTGAAGAATTAAGCTAATACCAAAGGTTGCAAGCAGGGTTTCTAGCGGGCGACCATGCAGGTGGCGAATAACACCACGTTCGATCATCACACCAACAAGGCCTGATACGACAAAAGCCAGCGGAATCGCCACCCAGAGTGAATACTCGATGGCATTTGGCATCATTAATTGCACAACATAGGTTGTGTAGGCGCCCAGCATAATCATTTCACCGTGGGCCATATTAATAACGCCCATGACACCAAAAGTAATGGCCAAACCGATCGCAGCTAATAACAGCACCGAACCTAAACTGAGTCCGAAAAACAGCTGATCGATGAAGTCATAGAACTCTATCCGCTCATTGATTTTTTTCAGTGCTTTTGCTGCTGCTAAACGAACCTTTTTATCACTATCTTGTTCAGCGATCTCAGCCAGTTTGTTACGCGCCTCCTTCTCTAAGCTATCTGCAAGTACGGCTACAACGGCATAACGCGTTTCAGATGAAGGTGATGCAGACTGATGCAGTGCTAGGGCAAGATCGATCATGTTGCGAACGTCTTCATCACTCTCACTCGCGCGAGCTGAGTTCAATATCTCAACGGTATCGCTATTTAAACTGTTAAGTAGCGTTTTAACCGCTAATAAACGTAGTTCAGCGTCGGGAGCTCCAATTTGCAGACGCGCAATCGCTTGCCTTAAAAAAACACGCAGCTTGTTATTAACACGGATCTTCTTAATCTGCTTTTTTTCAATAACACCCAGATCTTGATTACCCAAAACCGTACGGCCTGTGAGTTTTCCGTCTGCTTTAACAACAGCGATGACCGCTTTACTCGACTTGATATAGTAAAGGTCGCCGGCCAGCATGCTTTTAAACATCGGCAGTAGGGCCGCTCCACCTTGGGTTTCTAATTTTTCAAGCACAGGCAAAGCTTTACTTAGTTTTACCGCGGTCAACTTTGTTAACAGCGTTTCTACTGAATCAGATGTAACCGTTTCAGGCGCTTTTTCAGGCGTTGTTTCAGGCATTGCTGCTGCCTGAATATCACCGGTCAAAGCCACTGGCTCTTGAGCCTGAACTGAGACCATAGACGCGGCGACATAGCAGCACAGTATGGCAAACAGACGTCTCACGTGAATTCTCCTGGGTAGACTGCTAAAACCCTATTCGGCATAAATAACACGAGGGGTTTCAACGAATCAGGAATGGAAAGATGGCTCGATTTAGAAAAAATGAGCCATCGTATTTGAACGAAGCCTTTGCGGCCTGCGCTTATAGCTTCAACACCCCCTACTCATCTAAGATGAGCTACTGAGCACTCATTGCCGTAGCAGATTGAGATGCTCAGTAGGCGAGTTGATTATTTCGCAGCGATACACTCTTTAGATTCAGTGTTGTAGTTGCCGCATTTAGTGGGTGCTGTCCAATCAGATACTAGGTTTTTTGAACCTGGTAAAAAGTCAGACCATGCGTCACCTGCAACGACGCCCTCTGTTTCCCAAACTACTTCGAACTGGCCATTATCTTGGATCTCGCCAATCAGCACTGGCTTACTCAAGTGATGGTTCTTGTTCATCACAGCAACACCGCCGGTTAGGTTAGGTGTTTCTTGACCAATCATCGCTTGTTCCACCGCATCAACATCCGTTGTGCCAGCTTTAGTCACCGCATTGGCCCACATATTGAAACCAATATAAGTCGCTTCCATTGGATCGTTGGTTACACGCTCTTCACTGGTATACGCTTTCCACTTTTTGATAAACGCAGTGTTGGCATCATTTTCAACGCTTTGGAAGTAGTTCCACGCGGCTAGATGGCCTACAAGCGGTTTAGTGTCTAGACCAGATAGCTCTTCTTCACCGACAGAAAAGGCAACAACTGGAATATCTTCAGATGAGATCCCTTGGTTACCCAGCTCTTTGTAGAAAGGTACGTTTGCATCACCGTTGATCGTAGAAACAACCGCAGTCTTCTTGCCTTCACCACCAAACTTCTTGATATCAGATACAATTGACTGCCAATCAGAATGACCGAATGGCGTGTAGTTAATCATAATATCCTCAGCTGCTACGCCTTTTGACTTTAAGTAGGCTTCAAGGATTTTATTGGTGGTACGCGGGTAAACGTAATCCGTACCTGCAAGTACCCAACGCTCGACTTCTAAGTCGTTAGCTAGATAATCCACTGCAGGTATAGCTTGCTGATTTGGTGCAGCTCCTGTGTAGAAAACGTTCTTAGAGGATTCTTCACCCTCATATTGAACAGGGTAGAACATCAAGCCATTCAGCTCTTCTAGCACAGGTAGCGCAGACTTACGCGATACCGATGTCCAGCACCCAAAGATAACGTCAACCTCTTCTTTGGTAAGTAACTCACGGGTCTTCTCGGCAAAAAGCGGCCAGTTAGAGGCAGGATCGACTACGACTGCTTCTAGCTGCTTACCCAATAGACCGCCTTTTTTGTTCTGCTCTTCCACCATCATAAGGACCGTGTCTTTCAGTGTTGTTTCACTAATAGCCATGGTGCCGGACAGTGAATGCAATACACCAACCTTGATCGTTTCAGCTGCCATTGCGCTGATACTGATAACCGATGCACCTAATGAGAGTGCAACACCTGCTGCAATACTTTTAAGTTTCATATCTGCCCTTCCCTTATTTGAAATTAATCGCGAATAAACAAATTAATTGGAACGAAATCACTTTGTTTGTGCGTTGCAATAAGGCTATTCGATATAAACTGAAACAGGTATTCGGTGATTAACGCACCCCTATACGTCATTTGACGTATAAAGCGCCCTAATTTATTAATAATTATGCTTTTTTAGCCGTAGGATGGGTGATTAATAATCCTGATTAGGCCCTTGTGACGATCAATGCTACAATCGCTCCGTTCCGAAGATTAAGCGAACGAGTCACATAGCCTTAGATACTCTTAAGATCCTATCAGTAGACCTGTTGGCGTTGCGCAAAGCGCAATCTCTTAAACATATATAGAGGCCTTCAGGGAACTACAATACGCGATCCTAATCAGAGTGCAGGCTACCTTCACCCCGATTTGACGTACTTAACAAACACCACCTTAGCGATGCTATGAGTGGGTTTTAATCGTATTTTGAATACATCATATAGAGAGCAATAAATGAGTTTTGCTGACCTGGGCTTGTCTCGCCCAATTTTGGATGCTGTTTCCGCTAAAGGCTACGACACACCATCGCCAATACAAGCTGAAGCGATCCCTGCTGTTATCCAAGGCAAAGACCTAATGGCAGCGGCACAGACCGGTACAGGTAAAACAGCGGGCTTTACATTGCCATTGTTAGAACGCTTAAGCCAAGGCACTCCAAGTAAAGGCGGCCAAGTACGGGCACTGATCTTGACCCCTACGCGTGAATTAGCCGCTCAAGTAGCTGAAAGCGTTAATGACTACTCTAAAAACCTTTCTCTAAAATCAGCCGTTGTTTTCGGTGGCGTAAAAATAAATCCACAAATCGCGAAACTTCGTGGCGGGGTTGATATTCTTGTTGCTACACCGGGACGTTTGTTAGATCTATACAACCAACGCGTTGTTAAGTTCTCACAACTTGAAGTGCTGGTGCTAGATGAAGCCGACCGTATGCTTGATATGGGCTTCATCCACGATATTAAGAAGATTCTGGCCGTGCTACCGAAGCAACGCCAAAACCTTCTGTTCTCTGCTACGTTCTCAAATGAGATCCGTAATCTAGCCAAAGGTTTGGTCAACAACCCAGTAGAGATCTCTGTAACACCGGTAAACTCAACGGCGACAACCGTTAAGCAATGGATCATCCCCGTTGATAAGAACAAGAAAGCCCCAGCTCTTATCAAATTAGTTGGCGACAATAGCTGGAACCAGGTACTGGTTTTCTCACGTACGAAGCATGGCGCTAACCGTCTAGCTAAGCAGCTAAATGCGGCAAAAATCACGGCTGCTGCGATACATGGCAATAAGAGCCAAGGGGCACGTACTAAAGCCCTTGCAGACTTTAAAAGTGGCGACGTTCGTGTATTAGTGGCGACCGACATTGCCGCACGAGGTATTGATATTGACCAATTACCTCACGTTGTTAACTTTGACCTACCGAATATCCCTGAAGATTACGTGCATCGTATTGGCCGTACAGGCCGTGCTGGCTCTTCGGGTGAAGCGGTGTCACTTGTATGCGCAGATGAATTTGAACACCTCGCATCGATAGAGCATCTTATCGGTCAAATTCTGGATCGTGAAGAGATGGAAGGTTTCGAAGCCGTTCATACCCTTCCCGCTTCCGACCTAAGTAAAAAGCCCGGCAAGAAAAAACCTAACCGTCAACGTAGTGGACGACCTGGCCACAAAGATGGTCAGCGCTCTGGGGAAAATGCACGTGGACATAAGCCACAAGGTAAAAACAAGAGCCACCGCTCTTCAAGAGGAAAATCAGGTAATAGCGAGCGTTCCAACACAGCAGGAAGCGATGGTAATAGGCAAGGACAAAACAGAAGTCAGAATGCTAAACAGGGACAAGCTCCGGCAAGCAAACCGGTAAGGCGTGTTCGTAAAAGGCCAACGACAAAACCAAGCGGTTCAGCTTAACGGCACTTTTGTAAGCCCAAGCCTCACTTGCCTGAGTGAGGCTTTAGTGGAAGTTACGACGGCCTCTATAACGCTCTTCAAAGCGCTGGGGCCATTTCCCACCGTTATCGATCGAACAGCGCTCCTCCGAATCAAACCCCACCTGTTTGGATATATCTTTCAGCCTAATACTCTCAGTAGCCAGGCGCTGTTCTATTAGCTTAAACAGCTGCTTTTCCTTGTCAGTATTAACCAATTCGGCAATATCCTTTTCATGATTAAAGACACAAAGGATATATAGGGATTTGGGGAATTCGGCATAATCGACAAAATGGGTTAACCACTCAAAACCAGCGAATTGGTCGAGCGCCTGATCACATACCTCTGTCAGCTGAACTCGAAGCACATTTTCTATTTTTTTATCACTTTTTTTCATGGGTATCAGCTTAATAAAGGGGGTAAACAGCGTATTAGATCGCGTGAAGCTCTTTCGCTAAAAGCTCATAAAGCTGGGATGCAGGCACAGGCTTGGAATACAAGTAACCTTGGAAGCAATGGCAACCTAGCGCTAGCAATGTATCCCTCTCTTCGGCAGTCTCTACACCTTCTGCAATCACAACAAGATCTAGTCGGTCGGCGGTCGCTATAATGACTTCAACAATCGCAGCCTCTTCTGAAGAAGGACTTAATGCGGTCACAAATGACCGGTCAATTTTAAGAATATCTAAAGGTAGATAACGAAGGTAACGCAACGAAGAATAGCCCGTCCCAAAATCATCGATAGCAAACGAAATGCCACGTTGTTTGAGTAGAGACATCTTACTGCTAGCAATGTCGAAATTATTGAGCAACATATTTTCTGTGATTTCTAACTCAATCATATGACCTGGCAACTGAGTCGTCTGTAACAAAGCCAATAGCCGTTCAACAAAATCCACCTGCATAAACTGCAACGGGCTTATGTTAATAGCAAGTCGATGGAATCCTTCTGGTAACCCCTGCAGCTTCCATTTCGCCAACTGCTTCAAGCTTTGCTCCAACACCCACTGGCCTATTTCAACAATTTGACCACTCTCTTCGGCAACTTGAATAAACTCATCTGGAAAAATCACACCTCTCTCTGGGTGGTGCCAACGCAACAATACTTCGGCACCCAAGATCGAGCCTTCCGCACTAAATTGCGGCTGAAACCACAACTCAAACTCTTGTTTGTCTAACGCTTGGTGCAATCCTTTCTCTATCTGCAATCGTTCCTGTGCTGAAGATTTCATCTCGGGATCATAAAACTGGAAATCGTTACGACCCAATGCTTTTACGCGATACAACGCAGTATCCGCATGTCGTAAGATATCCTTGGCTGAGTAATCCGATGCAGGGAAGACCGCAATGCCCACACTGATGGTGCAGTACAACAGGTGACCATCGATATGAAAGGGCGTGCCCATGTGCTCGATGATTTTCTTGGCTATATGCGCCGCCGTTTCTGCACAGATACTATCCGATTCGCCCGCTTCAGGTAGGAGCACAACAAACTCATCACCACCAAACCGTGCACAGGTTGCCTCAGTAGGGAGAATCTCAGTCAAACGTAACGCAATAGCGCATAACAGTTTATCGCCTATGCCGTGACCTAGTGAATCATTAATTGTTTTAAAACGATCCAAATCCATATAGAGAACCGCACCACTACTGGCATTAGCATGGTGCAACTCTAATGAAGAAGCTAAGCGATCAATGAATAAACGTCGATTTGCCAAACCCGTTAACGTATCAAAAAAAGCTAACTCAAATATCTGCTGCTCAGCCTCTTTACGTACAGTGATATCGCGAGCCAGAATTAAAATGTATTTTTGATTATTCAAGCTAATCTGGATACCGCGCGCCTCAATCGGAAACGTGCCGGTTTCTGTATTATTCTGCATATCTTCGAAGGTACTTACCTCAGTATCTGAGATAGACAGGAAGAGCTCTTCAAACTCACTCACGGCATAACGCTTACTGAAACAAGAGAGTTTTGTACCCACGATATTTGCTTTCGCTAACCCCAACGTTTCTATGGCCTGATTGTTAACTTCGACAACAGTTGAATCAAGTTCACACAGGTACATGGCATCCCCTGCGTTTTCCATCAATGTGCGTGAAAAATGTTCGCTTTTAGACAGTTCTCGTATCGTCTCATTCAATTAATCTGTCATCAGCTCGCGGTCACTCCAGAGAGAAGAGAAACGGCTGACTAACTCGCCTATTTCATCTTTCTTTGTGTAAGGGAGCTGATCGCAGTTTTCACCATTTCGCAGTTGATTGACCCACGCAAGAATATCAACCACTGGACGTGAGAGGTATTTGTAGAAAAAGAGCAGAAAGATGAACGCTAATACCACGTTATAAATCAAACCAAAAAGCAGCCCCGTTATGGCCCTTAATGCAAAGTTATTTGCGATAAACGAGGCATCCAATTCGATGATTAGTTTTGCGATTCCAGTACGAGAAGTCTCTACCTTAAGATTTGTCTCATAGTGCGTATTAAACTTGAAGAAATAACCACCCAGTTGAGACAAAAACGTATTGGGTGAGGTACGTGGCTTTGTATGTTCTGACATTTTATCGCCAAAATCATCGACTAAGATTGCTTGGTATATTTCAGGATGCGAGATCAGTGTACTGGTCACCTCTTCCGCTTTGGCATAATTAAGATTATAGACCGCTCGAGTCGCGGTATCTTTGTGAAGTTCCATAAAACGCTCAATACCT
Organism: Neptuniibacter victor; assembly: GCA_027943745.1. Taxonomy (GTDB): domain Bacteria; phylum Pseudomonadota; class Gammaproteobacteria; order Pseudomonadales; family Balneatricaceae; genus Neptuniibacter; species Neptuniibacter victor. The sequence continues at coordinate 2,295,355 of AP025763.1, forward strand.
GCTATTGAGCTTTTTCGTTCCTGCTGCAAATCCAAATAGATCTGAATACTTGTAGAAATTAGTCCTAGTACTAGTGAGATGGCAAGGACGGCACGCGCTTGCTTAAATGCGATTCTGTGCCTGAACTTTAATGTCATACCATCGTACCTTAACGTATCAACCTTGATGTTTAATCTAAGTACTTATCGTAAATCGCTTGATAAGTACCATTCCCTTGGATGATTGAAAGCCCGCTATTAAAACGCTCAATCAGATAATTACTGTGCTCATACTTCTTACTCAAGCAGAGATGAAATGGCGTACTTTCCTTATCCGTAAAACGTATATATTTTAGTTTATTCTGCAAACCTAACTGGGCCGCCCTATATCGTGTGGTCAACTCTCCGTTATAGAAAACATCAACCCCCCGCTTGGCAACTGCATTGATACCATTGTCCATTTCAGCAGTCACTCGATGCATAATACCTGCGCGTTCAAGCTCCCCTTGTATACCCCAGCCACCCACAACCATGACATCAAACTTAGCGAGATCAGAAAAGACTTTAATATCGCTATCCTGAGAATCCTTAGCCATTACAGCAACTTGGTTCGCTTCGCTAAGAGGATTACTGAATAAGATAAACACTTCTCTTCCTGGCCTTTTAGAGCAGGTTAGGGAACCTGCAATATGCCCATGCTGCATATTTTTTAAGGTGCGCTTCCAAGGCGCCACCAAAATCACCGTCTGAATATCTACCGCGGCAAACGCTGCTTTGGTTACCTCAACATCAATACCGCTAATCGTGCCATCAGCTGCAACTATCATGTAAGGCGGATAATCTACCGCATACAATTCGACCGACGCTACAGGTGCAGCCTGAACTAAACGCACTTGAAGAACAACAACGATGGATAGTAAAAAAAGCACAAAATTAAACAGTTTACGGGTATGCGTATACAAGATAAGCACCTCAAAAACTTAGATTTTTATTGTTTATAATTTATTCAATTTAAACATAGATATATTTCAATTACTCGCACTAAGGCAACTATATTGAATAGCCATTACATTTCAATAAGTTAACCTTAAGGTGAAGCAATTGAGACAAAAGTATAATCTCATATTACTAAAGAAATTCACTAAAAAGCCACTAAAGACTAATAGGCTTTGTCTTACATCAGAAAAACAACAGTTAGACTGGAACAATTAAGTTTCTTGTTTCACTATTAACCTTATGGAGAGTGATCTTTTCTTATTTGAAAACAGCCTTCTATGGCATCTTCTAATCGCCTTATTTCTCGGCTCGATTATCGGTGCGCAACGAGGCTGGGCTCAGCGGCATAATGCAGACGGTAGCCGTATTGCAGGCATACGAACGTTTGCCTTAACCAGCCTATTTGGCGGGGTCAGCGCGCTACTAGCTAAAACATATACACCATGGCTACTCGGATTCGGCCTACTGACAATGGTCATTATCAGTTCAGTCGCGTTTGTACTGAGTCACCGTAAGCATAATGATGTCAGTATAACGGGGTTAATTGGCCTTTTAATCACTTATGCTCTAGGTGCCTTAGCGGTGTCTGGAGAACCCGTTATCGCAGCGTCGGCAGCGGTCATCACCGCTCTGATTTTAGACAGCAAACCTGAAGTCCACAGCGCATTAAAGCGGCTGCAAGAGTATGAGCTGGATGCCGCGCTCAGGTTGCTTTTAATCTCGGTGGTAATGCTGCCACTCTTGCCAAATCAAGGTTTTGGACCATGGGAAGCCATTAACCCTTACGAGATCTGGTGGATGGTCGTTTTAATTGCCAGTATCTCTTTTCTGGGTTACTTCGCCATACGGATTGGGGGCGCTAAACGAGGCATCCTATTTACCTCCATATTTGCAGGGCTTAGCTCTTCGACTGCCCTAACCCTTCAGTTTTCGCACCTTTCTCGTACACAACCTCAACTGAGCCCTTTGCTAGCGAGTGGAATTCTCCTTAGCTGTGGAACCATGTTCCCAAGAATAATCGTTGTTCTTTTCTTATTGAACCAAGCCTTAGCGCTGCTTTTATGGCCGATTCTGCTCTTTATGATGGCGGGCTTTTATTTGCCTGCCTTATGGATATGGAATCGTCACGCAGATGGTGTTTCACAACCAGTAGAACAAAACAAAAACCCACTTGCACTTGGAGCAGCCTTCTTTTTTGGCTTTCTGTTAATGTTAATAATGCTATTAACTCACACGCTGCTCGCATGGCTTGGAGATGCAGGTATCATTCTTTTATCTGCAATAGCCGGGATTACTGATGTCGACCCCATAACGTTAACCTTAAGCAGGCAAACACCTTCCCTTATCAGTATCAACACAGCAATTGCTGGGATTTTTATCGCTGCAACCGTCAATAGCCTTATCAAGATGTCGATGGCCCTATTCATAGGCAACCGAGCACTCACAAAATATATTGCTGCGCCGATGTTGACCACCATCGTGCTAGCTTCAATCTGGATGGTATCGCAATTCAATATTATTTAGGGAACCTACGAACAAGTCCCAAACACCTCAGGCTTACAGATCGATCCAAGTTCGAGGCAACGATTACAGGCTTGCTGGTTGCCTGTCGAAAATCGTTAACGAAGAAATTGGATCGATCTGTAAGCCCCGAAGGGTGGGCATTAAATCGACTTCCTGCTTTGTCAGGCCGCTTGGAAAGGACCCGTCATTCCACCGCGCTACCTTTCGTGCATTAAGTCAATTTACTGCCCACTGAGAAAGCTTGGGACTTATTCGCAGGTTCCTTAGTTCGCAGCCAATACTCTTAATGCCACTCCGGCTGCAGCCGTCCTATTTTCAACCCCCAGCTTTGGAAACAGTTGCTCTAAGTGCTTATTAACTGTTCGAGGACTCATTTCTAGGATCTCAGCAATCTCTCGATTAGTCTTGCCGTTAGCGATCCAGTGCAGCACCTCTGATTCCCGTTCGGTGACTGCAAGCTTTGCTTTTAATAGCGTGGAACCCGATGGACGATCACCATCTATCAACCGAATTAGATACTCATTACCACTTTGCTGTGAAACCCATTTAAGCTCTAAAGGGTATGTTAAGCCTTCTAGTAGTAAATTTGACTGTTGCCCATGAACACCAACAGCTAACCAACTCTTAACTTGCGGCGCTAACTGTTGATCTTGCCACGTCTTATCGATCTGAGCTTTTGCCAATAAGGCATGGGCCTGCGGTGTCCCCCAAAGAATATGGCCCTCACGATCAACCGTAATCAGATGTTGTCCACTGATATCTAATGCCGACTCGACACTCACGGCCAGTCGGGCGTTGGCGAGATGTACCTTCATTCTTGCTATCAATTCGTTAGGGTTTATCGGTTTAGTTAAATAATCCACGCCCCCCACCTCTAACCCCTTAACGACATCTTCTGTCTCTGTTAGGCCGGTCATAAAAATAACAGGAATCGAACTTAACGCCGGATCTGCCTTTAATGCCAGGCAAGTTTCAAATCCATTCATATTGGGCATCACTGCATCCAATAAGATGATATCGGGACGTATTCTTTTTGCGATAGTCAGTGCCTGCCGTCCCTCTAAAGCAACTAATACATCCATACCTGCTTGCTCTAAGGCATCATTAATTAAACTCAGCGCATCTGGTGAGTCATCCACCACCAAAACAATCTCTTTACCTAGAACTGCATTCATACCGAGTGTGCCTCTATATGCTTCGCTAACTGTTCAAACTGAAAAGCTTGGCTAAATTCATGTAACTGTGTGAACGCCTTTTGCTCTAAAAGCCCTTCAAGCTCGATCTGTTTCAAACTGGCATTCACTCCTTTTTGATAACCCATCTCTGCGTAAGCTTTTAACTCTAAAAGTAGCGCGTGCTTAGGCAATGGTTGAAATTCGTTATCAGCAAGATAGCTATTCTCTGCTATTGCAGGCACTGGAGTAACGGCTGCCTTAGGCCCTTGTTCGAGACTAGCATTCACATCATTTCGATAGATCCAATCCAGTTCGAGATAGTGCGCAAGTTTATCTAGCAAAAGATGATTACTAACAGGCTTAACCAGATAGTCGTCATAATCGGCTTTATAATTTTCTTGTTGGTTATATTCCTGAGCATCCGCAGAAAGCATAATCACTGGAATTCGAATACCAAGTTTTCTCAGCTGATGAACAAGCTCTAAACCACTCATTCCAGGCATCGAAATATCCATCAGGAACAGATCAGGATGGAGCTGATCGACGAGATCTAAACAGCTAGCCCCATCATGAGCCTCGACAATATTAAAACCTAGAGGAATCAGCAGGTCTGAGAGTAACCCCCTCAAAACAGGATCATCATCTACAAGACAGATCGTTCTTTGCAATCCGTCGTAACCGATTATTTTCCTTAATTTAGGTTCTTTAAAGGTTGCTGCGTTCACCCAAGGCAGCAGCAAACTAACTTTGAAGGCCGATCCCTTTTTAGGAATACTTTCGACTTGAAGGTCTCCCCCCATAATTTCAGTTAATAGCTTCACAATGGTGAGACCAAGCCCTGTTCCCGGTAGGTTTGCCGTGTCCCTATTCCTTACTCGTTCAAAAGGATCAAATATTCGCTGCAGGTGACTTTCCTCTATGCCTGGGCCTGTATCTTTGACTGAAAATTCAGCAACTTGGTTTCGATAATACACTTCAAAATCGATGCTGCCTTTTGGCGTATATTTGACGGCATTAGAGAGTAAATTAATCAGAATCTGGCGTAAGCGCTTCTCATCGGCAATCACCACATCGGGTAGAGGGTCATGGATCTTGCAATTTAAGATCAGGTTTTTCTGGGAGGCTTGTACTGAAAACATTTGTGAGAGCTGATCAATAAGCTCAGGAAGGCGGACCTGATTACGGTATAGATCTAATCGACCCGCTTCAATTTTTGATATATCCAACAAGCCTTCAATCAGATCTGTTAAATATTGACCACTGCGATGAATTATCTGCAATCCCCGCTTATGTTCATCGGCCATGCCCTCTTTATCACCCAATAGTTGGGCATAACCTAAGATAGATTGCAGCGGTGTACGCAGTTCGTGGCTAATACCCGTCAGATAACGGCTTTTAGCCTCATTAGCGCGCTCTGCATACTCTTTGGCCTGCTGAAGTTCTTGGTCTGTCTGTTCATGGGCATCGATCTCCCGCGTTAGCTTTAGGCTTTGCCTATTGGATTCCCTCTGCGCGGTCACGCGACTCTCATGCGCTAGTAAAAAGAGCCAAGTCACAACACCTGACGCGATAAATAACGTAATAAACAGTGAAACAAAGGTTTTCTCTAACAATAATACTTCAGCCGCATTAGCAGGCTGCATCTGGCTATAGATGAGCAGCAGAAGTCCTCCTAACAAACCATTCACACTGATTACTAATCCAATAAATTTCCCAAACCTAGAATAGAAGCCGCGTACAACCCCCCTAGGAAGATAACGGTATAAACATTTAAGTATTTGCTGTGAGATCCCAGTTTTTGGCTTGCAGCCATCAAGGCAGCGCACATCAAGAGAGCAACATAAGGAACAGATCGGTTGTTGATAGGCTGGGCAGTAACTCATATCCTCCTGCTCAAATCTATTTTCGCAAATGCCACAAGTGACAGACGGTTTCGCTAGCGAATGAGAGAGAGTCGTCACGTTACAGTAAGCAGAAAGGTCAGATGGCTCTCTTGCAATGTAATAACGCCCACCGGTAAGCCAGGCGATGGCAGGCACACAAACAAAGCAACTTAATAAAGTGACGAAATGACAAAGGTGTTTAGCACTGTCCCCTAGCCCACCTAGATACGCCAGCATTCCCAACAGCGTGGAAATTAACATCGATCCCAAACCAACCGGGTTTATGTCATACAGATGCCCGCGTTTAAACTCAATGTGCTTTGGGCTTAAGCCCAGCGGCTTGTTAATCAATAAGTCTGCGGATAAAGAACCTAACCAAGCCAACGCTAAGATCGCAAAACTACCTAAAATAGACTCTAAGGCCTGATAGATTCCTAGCTCCATCAGTAACAGCGCAATCGACACATTAAAAACTAGCCAAACCACACGCCCAGGATGGCTATGTGTTAATCGTGAGAAAAAGTTAGACCAAGCTATGGATCCTGCATAAGCGTTGGTTACATTAATCTTCATCTGGCACAACACAACCATCACCGCAGCTAGAATAAGCGCTAATGCCGGAGACTCTGTGAGTTGCAAAAAAACCCGCTGGTACATATAAGTTGGATTAGTCGCCTGCTCTGTCGGCATCAATTGCATGAAAGCAAGATAAGCAAGGAACGATCCGAGCAACATTTTTATCAATCCAACCCAAACCCAGCCAGGGCCAGAAAGCACCAACCAAAACCACCAGCGCTTACGATTCTTATCTGTTTTCAGCGGCATAAACCTTAGATAATCCGCCTGCTCTCCTATCTGCGCGACAAGCGCAATCAGAATAGATACGGCGGCCCCAAATAGTACAAGATTAAATTCGCCTCCTTCGGGTGCTTTAGGTGAAACAAATCCGGTCCAGCCTGACAAATTGTCATACTCGTATAGCAGAACAACCACCAACGCAGAGCATTGTAATAAAAGCCATAAAAACTGAGTGCCCACCTGGAATTTACTAATAGCCGTTATGCCATGCGTAACGATAGGAATAACGGCTACCGCGCAGATGATATAGCCGATAAATAATGGAATGCCAAATAAGACCTGGAATGCAGATGCGAGAATGGCCGCTTCGATAGCAAAGAAAATAAACGTAAAAGAAGCGTAGATAAGCGAGGTGATAGTGGAGCCTAAGTACCCAAAACCTGCTCCCCGGGTTAGCAAATCGATATCTAAACCTTGTTTCGCACAGTGGTAAGCGATAGGAAAGCCCGTAATAAATAGAACCGCACACACCGCCAGCATAGCCCACAAGGTATTTATAAAACCGTAGTTAAGCGTGGCTACCGCAGCCAATCCCTCTAACGCTAAAAACGAGGTGGCACCTAATGCGGTAACGCCCACTTTAGCAATACCCATGTGACGACCGCCGACAGCAGTATAGCGTAGCGCATAATCCTCTAATGTCTGATTAGCGACCCATTTATTGTAATGTCGGCGCTCTTTCAATATGCGTTGTGAAGCACTCATACACGCAATCCCACTTAACTGCTCAGCAATTTCGCCCACTGACCATTAGCGTCTTTCGCACCAAAAGAAAGCGCACGAAAACCATAACGGTGCACTCTAAGGCGCATCGATAACTGTCTAGGCAACTTCAACACTTCCTAATTATTTGATTTTATTAAACAAATATAAAAAGGAGGCATCACCAAATAACTAGCATTTATTCAGTGCACTGTTCGTGCCATAAAGGGAAAGGGCAAAAAAGGAGCCATTAAGCTGATGGAGGTATGCATGAAGGATCAATCTATTTTGCGTAATTTAGACTGCTTAGAAAACAGTATCCACTCCTCTTCAATAACCGCCGTCTGCTGTTTAATCCACTGTGAGAATGCAGCCACTTTCGGACGAGAAAAATGCGCTTCGGGGGCCACCAAAAAATAGGTATAGGGTGAATCCCAATATACCGCTAAAGGACACACTAACTGACCTCGCCTGATAAGCTCATAAGCTAAGCTGAAACGAACAGGGGCAATACCTTGGCCATTCAAGGCCGCATCCATCAGTAAGTTGGCATCGACCACTTGAAGCGCGACGGTTTGGTTATCTTTAAATAGAGCCTTAAACGCTTTCGTGACACTCACCAATTCTGGCGACTCATCAATAAGCAAAGGTAGATCTTGTAATGCCGTCAGGCCCATTTTTATATCGTCTAACAACCGCGGATGACAGAGTGGCAATATGTAATCATCACTAATGCTCTCTTGCGCCAATCCGGCAAAACCGCCCGAGCTAAAACGTATAGCAAGGTCCTGAGAATCATCAGAAAAGTCGTGCAGATCACATGAAGTCGATACAAAACTACTGATCTGAGGGTTATATTTCTGAAACTCGCCTAAACGCGGTATCAACCAACGGGCGGCAAAAGATGGCACTGAGGTTATTTTTAGCTGATGCGGCAATGGATCCTGCGCTAAAGCTCGCCCTCCCTCCTCTATTAAAGAGAACGCTTTCTGCAGATAGGGCAATAATCTTATTGCTGCTGGCGTCAACCTCACCTCCCGATTAAGCCGCTCAAACAACGACTCACCAAAAAATGATTCCAATAAGCGGATCTGCTGGCTGACCGCAGCTTGAGTGACATTAAGTCGCTCCGCGGCTAATTTAAAGCTGCCCTGCTCAGCTGCAATCTGAAATACACGTAACGCTTTTAGTGGGGGTAGCCTTTCCATATCGATTAACTTTTTCTTAATTGAAAGCAACAATATATCGTTTGTCAGGTTGGTACATCAAGCGCCATTATCTATTAAAACTCAGCATATAGAGGATAACGTGATGTATAAGTCATTAAAACTGGAAAGAGAACCCGCCTTTCACTTTAGAAAATCAATAGCTTTATTTCTGCATCAAACTAAGCGGCTGCTAGCAGTGTTAAGAAATTGGAAAGAAAATTATTACAGCCGACAAGCGTTAAGGAAACTGAACTCTCGTCAGCTCGACGATATCGGTTTATCTTCCGACCAAGTGCGCAAAGAGTGTAAAAAACCATTCTGGATCAATTAAGACGTTGAAGAAAAGGACGTTCTTGGTAAAACGACGATTATTCTAAGCGCATTTGCTATAACCTTAATCATCTACCAATTTTTGAGACAACCTAAACATGAGCGGTATCTTGTTTTATTTAATGGGGGCTTCAGGCTCGGGTAAAGACTCCCTTCTGCAAGGCTGTCGACAAAAACTGCAACATAGCCATAAAGCGTTTATCGCGCATCGCTATATTACTAGAGCAGCCGACGCTGGTGGGGAAAACCATATACACCTAACGGAATCCGAATTTGCTTTACGTGTTGAGACAAACATGTTCTCCATGCATTGGGCTTCGCATGGACATCTCTATGGCATAGGTAAAGAGGTAGAAATATGGGTAGAAAATGGACTCAATGTTATCATGAACGGTTCTCGCGAATACCTGCCACAAGCATTAGAGAAGTTCAGTTTTATTGTACCGATCATGGTAGATATTGAGACAGGATTACTAAGGGAACGCTTACACAGACGCGGCAGGGAAAATGATGAAGAGATAGAAAAGCGCCTTAAACGTCATCAATCCCTTCTTCACCATATGCCTGAAAACACACTATTTATTGATAATAATGATTCCTTAGAACAAGGAACCGAAACCCTACTGGATATAATCACTCGGCCTCATGCAGTCTAAGACCTAAATAACCATTAGATATTATGATTCAGGATGTACCGCACGATCTAATTGTCCGATATCCAACATCGGCGCAGCATCAAGGTGCTGAGCATCAAGCATAAACGCAATTCGTTCTAGAGCTGACACAACCATAGACTGCTCCCACGTTTGCATATCATCAAAGCGTCTCGTAAAAAGATCCTGCTGCGTAGTTGGCGCTCCTTTCATCAATTCGCCACCCGCTGTGGTCAAATTTATCCAGACCTTACGCTTATCCTCTTTCCCTCGCTCGCGGGAAATTAGCTCCTTTTTTTCAAGACGATCAAGGATACTGGTCACCGTAGCCTGTGTTAACGATATCTCTTTCGCTAGCTCTCCAGTACTAATGGGTGCAGAAAGCCTGAGCGTTTGCATAATCATTAACTGCGGTAACGTTAAACCGGAACACCGGCTTATCTCTTTATCCTGCATATCTGTTGCACGAATAATTTGACGTAACAGCACCAACGCATCTTGGCTTTTATCCATAACCACTTAATCTCTTGAAATGAAAAAAGTCAGTTTACTACCCAGTAGCGATGAAGTCATGAGTGAACACAACATCACAAAGTTATTAAATGGCAAAGTAAACCTATCAAATGACGAACCTAGCAACGGTATACCAATAAGTTGGGCTTTCCTATTAGAAAAACATTAAATAATTTTATTTAGCATTACAAATCATTTACTATACGAAGCAAATGTATCGCAAGGATCGTCTAGATTTTGCCTGTCAACTCAAGCACACTAATCTACAAATCAGTCAGAAAGTTTGCCCTAAGCCATGGAAGATTCTGGCCCGGCCCCTCATTTCTTAAATAACTCCGCTACACTTCAGAACAAATTTTTCTTGTTTTTGAATCATTAAAAATACTTAGATATACAAAATATTTTTTCTCAACTATCAGCAAACGACGCATTTTATTAACCCGTTTGCACTGAAAATTATTTCGTATGCTATATAGCTTGATCAAATAAAAAACACCGTAAAAGTTATCAATAAGCTAAGCCATGCTTGTGCGATTGTGACCGATTAAAAATAATTATTACAAGGACGATAAATCCATGAAAAAAGCGTTTTATGCGGCTATTCCTCTTATGCTTGCAAGCTCCATCGGTTATGCACAAGACTCTTGTGGCAAGGTAACTATTGCTGATATGAACTGGAGCTCAGCTACATTAATGGCCAATGTAGACCGTTTTATCTTGGAGCATGGCTATGGCTGCGAAGCGGAACTTGTGCCTGGCGACACCATGCCAACAGGTACTGCGATGAATGAAAAAGGCGAGCCTGATATTGCACCAGAAATGTGGAGCAACTCCGTAAGGGAAATGCTCGATAAAGGAGTAGCAGAAAAACGCCTTCGTTATGCTGGCTACTCACTATCCGATGGTGGCGAAGAGGGCTTTTGGGTTCCGGAGTACATGGTAAAGAAAGACCCAAGCCTTGCCACAATCGAAGGGATTAGAAAGAACGCTGCGATTTTCAAGCACCCTGAAGATCCTGACCTATCCGCTTTTTATGGTTGCCCTGCGGGTTGGAACTGCCAAATTTCGTCTGGCAATCTATTTACAGCACTAGAATTGGAGAAGTCAGGCTTTGAGATGATTGATCCAGGCTCAGGTGCTGGGCTGGCGGGTTCAATTGCAAAAGCCTATACACGTGAAGAACCTTGGTTCGGTTACTACTGGGCCCCTACTTCGGTTCTCGGCAAATACAATATGGTAAAAGTTGATTTTGGTAGCGGAATAAATAAAGAAGAGTTCACTAGTTGTACAACGATTGAAAGCTGTGAATCACCAAAAGTAACAATGTATCCGCCATCAACCGTCCAAACAGTTACAACGGAAGCCTTTGCCGCAAAAGCGCCAGCTGTCTTCGAATATCTGAGCAAACGATCCTTCACAAATCTGCAAATGAATGGTTTGTTAGCTTGGATGGAAGACAACCAAGCTGACGGTGAAGTTGCAATGGAGTACTTCTTAGCCGAGCACGAAGCGATTTGGACACCTTGGTTAACACCGGAAATAGCAGAAAAAGTAAAAGCGGCGCTGTAAAGATAAATAACGACGCTACTCACTAAGATAATTTTGGTGCCCGCAATTTGCGGCCCCCTTCAAAATAGAGGTATGACATGGCGGATTCAAACTGGCTGACAGAATTTCCTCAGCTAGACCGCGGCGAGCTACGCGATATACGGAAAGCTCTTGATTCAGGTTACCGCGAGTTTTCTCGAGAATACGGGGAGCTCATCGAATCATTTTTTGACCCACTACTCACGTTTCTAGTCTGGTTTGAAAAGCTTTTATTAGCCACGCCATGGTCGATAGTTATTATCGCTGTAGCCGGACTCGCATACTGGGCTAGCCGCTCTTGGAAGCTCGGTTTGGGGGTAGTTATCTCATTCTTGCTCATTGGTTATTTTGGTATGTGGGACAATACCATGCGAACCATGAGTATTATCTTAGTCTGTACTTTTTTAGCGATCGCACTGGGCGTACCTATAGGAATTGCGATGGCACGTTCTGATCGAACTCAAGCCATTGTCACTCCTGCATTAGATATAATGCAGACGATGCCCGCCTTTGTTTATCTAATACCCGTAGTTATGCTATTGGGTATCGGTAAAATACCCGGGGTCATCGCCGTCATTATCTATGCAATCCCACCGGTCATACGCTTAACCAATTTAGGCATACGTTTAGTAGACAAAGATGTACTTGAAGCAGCAACCGCTTATGGCGCCAACCCGCTACAGCGTTTGCTAGGCATTCAGTTGCCTTTGGCAATGCCTACCATCATGGCGGGTATCAACCAGACAATTATGATGGCACTTTCCATGGTAGTCATCGCGTCGATGATCGGCGTAAAAGGTCTCGGCCAACCGGTATTAAAATCGATTACCAACCAATACTTCACTTTAGGTCTGTTTAACGGTTTAGCTATCGTTGCGCTCGCGATCACTTTTGACCGCGTATCTCAAGCCTACGCAAAACGCGCCCAACGCCATATGGGAGGCTTAAATAATGACTGATGCGCTGATAAAAATTGAAAACCTTTACCAACTGTTTGGCCCAACCCCAAAGAAATATATGGGACTCGTCCATGAAGGTAAAAGTAAAGATGAAATCCTTGCTGAAACAGGCCATACACTCGGCCTGAAAGATATTAATCTGAGCATCAACAAGGGCGAGATTTTCGTTATCATGGGGCTTTCTGGCTCAGGAAAATCCACCTTAATTCGTCACTTCAACCGCTTAATTGACCCGACCGAAGGTGTTATCAAGGTTGAAGGCACGGATGTAATGAAGCTCCCACCAAAAGAGCTAGAACAGTTCCGCCGCCATAAGATGTCCATGGTATTTCAGCGCTTCGGCCTGCTACCTCACAAATCGGTTTTAGATAACGTTGCTTATGGCCTGCAGATCCAAGGGGTTAAAAAAGCTGAGGCCTTAGACAGTGCTAAGAAATGGCTTGAAACGGTTGGCCTTGCTGGTTACGAAGAACAGTACCCATCACAACTCTCTGGTGGTCAGCAACAACGTGTAGGCCTTGCCCGCGCGCTATGTACTGATGCAGAAATATTGTTGATGGATGAGGCCTTCTCTGCGCTTGATCCTCTTATTCGTTCAGAGATGCAAGACCAACTAATCGAACTACAGAAGACACTGCATAAAACGATTATTTTCATCACCCATGACCTTGATGAAGCACTGCGTTTAGGTGATAGAATCGCCATTCTAAAAGATGGTGAGATCGTGCAACAAGGTGAACCGGAAGAGATCTTACTTAATCCGGCCACCGAGTATGTTGAAGCCTTTGTCCGTGATGTGAACCGAGCAAGAGCACTCACTGTTGAAACGGTGATGAAAGATCCTGCTTATAGGATTACCGCTGAAACGATCAAAGAAGCATTAGAACAGATGCGCGGCTTCAAACAAGATTACGGTTACGTCATTAATAACGATGGTTACCAAGGTATTGTTAAGGAAGACACGCTTCAAGAAGCATACGATGATGATAGTAAAGCCGATCTAACCAACGAGCTTATTGAACAGGTTGATGCACTAGAACAGGATGCTGTACTGGAATCGGTCATCCCAACAACCCTTGAAGCAGAATTTGCGCTACCGGTTGTTGATACTGACGGAAATATGACCGGTCGCTTATCACGCGGGACACTATCTGATGTCTTGGGTGTACGTCACTAATTAGGACAACATTACCTAACAAAAACGGCCGCTAATGCGGCCGTTTTTTTTATTAAGAACGAATTCGATACCCGGTTCTGAAGATCCAGCCAATCGTTGCTAAACAGGTCAACATAAATAATCCTGTCATCCCTAAACTCAAACCAATATTGACATCAGCAACCCCATAAAATGCCCAACGAAAGCCACTCACAAGATAAACAACAGGATTAAACAGTGAAATGGTCTGCCATAGATCCGGTAGCATATTGATCGAATAGAACGCCCCCCCCAAGAAAGTTAAAGGCGTAATCACCATCAATGGAATGACCTGCAGCTTTTGAAAATCATCCGCCCAAATACCGATAATAAAACCAAAAAGACTAAAGGTAACGGCGGTCAACGCCAAGAACACCAACATCCATATTGGATGCAGAATAGTGTAATCCACGAATAACCGAGCAGTTAGAAGTATCAGCAAACCAAGCAGTATCGACTTCGAAGCTGCAGCGCCTACATAGCCTGCAACAATTTCAAAGGGCGATACAGGCGCCGAAAGCACTTCGTAAATAGTGCCCGAAAATTTAGGGAAGAAAATACCAAAAGAGGCATTTGAGATACTTTCACTCAAGAGAGATAACATCACTAAACCGGGAATAATGAAAGCCGCATAACTAACACCATCAATATCACCCATGCGCGAGCCTATCGCTGTTCCGAATACGATGAAATATAAAGACGTTGATAAAACCGGTGATGCAATACTTTGCATTAACGTACGAAAAGTCCGAGCCATCTCAAACTTATAGATCGCCCGAATCGCATAAAAGTTCATCTTATGCCTCCTTCACTAAATCGACGAAGATGTCTTCAAGTGAGCTTTCACTAGAATTCAGGTCTTTAATGCCTATCTCTAAAGTATTCAGTTGCGCCAGTAATTCAGCAACGCGATCACTTTCAGTACTGTCATAGCTAAAATGGAGATAACTTCCCTCTTGATCTAAGGTAAGGTTGAAAGCACTCAACTCGCTCGGAATTGCATTTAAGTTACATTGCAGATGAATACTGAGAGTTTTCTTACCCAATTTATCCATCAAAGCTGATTTCTCTTCAACTAATATAATCTCGCCCTTGCGAATAACCCCAATCCTGTCCGCCATCTCCTCAGCTTCCTCAATATAATGAGTCGTTAAGATGATGGTGACACCACTTTCACGAAGCTCTCTTACCATCTCCCACATATCACGACGGAGTTCGACATCGACACCTGCTGTGGGCTCATCTAAAAAAAGAATATCGGGTTCATGAGATAACGCTTTAGCAATCATAACGCGGCGCTTCATACCACCCGATAACTCACGCATTTTTGCATTACGTTTATCCCAGAGAGATAACTGACGCAGTATTTTTTCTATATAGGCTTTATCAGGTGCTTTACCAAAAAGACCGCGGCTAAAATTGACCGTTGACCATACTGATTCAAAAGCGTCGTTAGTCAGCTCTTGCGGGACTAAACCTATCTTTTCTCGAGCTTCGCGATAATTAAGAACAATATCAAATCCGTCAGCTAATACATTACCGCTTGTGGCACGAGCAATACCACAAATAATACTGATCAATGTCGTTTTACCTGCGCCATTCGGGCCAAGTAGAGCAAATATTTCGCCCCTTTTAATCTCTAAACTAATATTATTAAGTGCGGTAAAGCCTGAATCGTAGGTTTTACCCAGATCCTGAACTTTAATAATTGAGTGCATTAATGTTGGACTCCAAATGCGCTGTTAATTGAATCTTGATAGAAAAAAGCGAGGCTAATAACTATACGATGATAGTAGTTGTTTACGCGTCTCACTAATAGCCATGTAAAAAAGAACGCTGTGTTACTAAAAAACGGATAATCGAAATATAGACCACGTTGTGGGGCGTTAATTCAAAAATCCTCTTCGGCAACGTGGTAATATCCATTCATCGTGTCGCAGTTATTATTCTGTTACCCCAACACGCCTCTACCATCATCTAAATAGATATCTAAGGTCATATTATGTCTGACAAGTTCTTCTTCAAAGGGCGCCAAGACGCGCGTCAAAATCACGTTAAGCAAGGATTCTTAACGAATGCAGCCCAAAAGAAAGGAACGAAGAAATTCCCACTCTCACTAACCGTGATAAGCGAAGCACGTAAAGCCGAGTTAACCAAAATCGTTGCTGAGGCAGGTCTATATGCTGATATTACTATCGACACACAGAAGGGAGCTGTAGAGTCAATTTCTGAACTGGATGCATTATTAAATACTGGCGGAACAATCAAACTAGACAAAACGCCCTCACGTAATGAGCCTTGTAGTTGCGGCAGCGGCAAGAAATTTAAGAAATGTTGTGGTTAAATTAAAACAACACGACCCAAAAACAGTAACGGAATGGATGCATGGCAATTGTAACGGATATAGGTCTTTGGGAACTGATAAAGCATTTAGGCCAATGGCTTAGTAATTTAAATCGCGCAGGTGAAAAACGAAAACTAGAATCGATAGAAGCGCTTCGCGCCGTTATATTAGCGGCACGAGACACTACCGTTTATGTTAGAAAAATAAACGATACTGGCATGCAAGATCATCATGAAGAAACCAGGCTTGCGCTCATGTGGACTGAACTTGGTTTTCGTCTAAGTGATTTAGGCTTATCGAAACTGGCGAAGCGCTGTGACATCAAAGGCCGTTACTGGTCCAACCCGGACCAATTTGATACAGACTTTCTAAATAAAGCCGATATAAGTTTGGTAAAAATGGAGAAGCTAGCAAGGCAGATGGTTTCAGAGATTGAGCGTTAAATCGAACCGCTTAATCTCTCTTATCAGCTAAGGCCTCCACTAAGAAATCATAAACCGCCTTTATCCTTCTATTGGTTCGCAGCTCACGATGTGCAACTAACCAAAGCGTTCCACTATAGGGCTCTAAGTCCGGTAAAACACGGGTAACCGCAGGTTCCTGATCCCCAACATCTTCGACCATGATTCCAATTCCTACACCATTCTTTACTAACTCCCAATGAACTATATGGTTTTCAGTCAACACCGCGAAATTTTCAGGTAATAATTGAAATCCTTGTTTATTTAGTTCCTTTAGAAGCTGATGTTCACTATCAAAGCCGATAAATTGGGCACGGTTTAAATCATCTACGGCCAAACTGGACCCGAGTGAAGTTAAATAATCTGGAGACGCATACAAGTGCGCCTTAAACTCACACAGCTTCCGCGCAATTAAATCAGGTTGTGTCGGTTGGAAAGCTCTTATCGCAATATCGGCCTCCCGACGCTTTAGATCACTTGTGCTATTTGTCGCAATTAGCTCAATATTTATACCTGGAAATGCCCGCCTTAAATCCCCCATGATGGCAGGAAGTTGATAAACAGCCATCGCTTCCGTTGCAGAGATACAAACATCACCTTCAATAGACTCTACTTGTCCTTGAGCAGATAAAGAGAACTGACTAGCCGCATCGCCCATGTTACGCACGTGCTCAAGTAACGCTAAACCACTCAGCGTCAAAACCAATCCCCGATTACTACGTTCAAATAAAGCGACCCCTAGCTCCTCTTCTAACGAAGCGACTTGCCTACCTAACGTCGGTTGAGTCATACCTAAAGCACGCGCAGCGGCAGAAAGGGATCCCTCTTCAGCCGTCACCAAAAAGGCGCGAGCTTTGTTCCAATCAAAATTTATCGATCGTCTACCCATACAAATATGCATACCAAAAATACATTTATAGGCATTTTAGCTTAATTTGCGTATTGATATAGTACCTCTCTACCTACCTTTTAAGGCAAACCAACAATGAATTACTCAACAGGTTTCTGGAATCGAATTGCCAAGCGCTACGCAAAAAAACCAGTCGCCGACGAAACCTCTTATCAGTTTAAATTAGACTGTATCCGTGAGCGATTAACGCCTGAAATGAAAGTACTAGAGTTTGGTTGCGGAACAGGCAGCACGGCTTTGCTATTAGCCCCACTTGTTAATGATTACCAAGCGATCGATTTCTCAAGTGCTATGCTGGCGATTGCAGAACAAAAACTCGCGGAATGTCCTTGTCCGCAACTACACTTTAGCCAGACACCAGTTGAAGCCTATCTGCATGAGAAAAACGACCTTGATGCTGTAATCGGCATGAGCGTGCTTCACTTACTGAACGATCCAGAATCAGCCATACAACACGTGTTTAATTCACTTAAATCAGGAGGGTACTTTTTTAGCAGTACCGCGTGCATAGAAGAATCGATGTCTTGGTTTAAATATATTGCCCCATTAGGTGGCGCTCTTGGGTTATTACCCAAGCTTCATATTTTTACGCAGCAAAAACTACAATCGTATTTAACCGATGCTGGCTTTGTGATTGAGTATAAATGGGTTGCTCATAACAACAAAATAAGCTGTTTCATTGTAGCCACAAAGCCTTAATAGTTTGACTAGGCCGCGTTAAAGATCTCAAGTACCCCCTTTGACGATTACTACTGCCTACAAACAGACTCATCTCTACGTATAAATACGGGTTATCGCTGTTCGACAACGTGTAACAATAGCGGCATTAACATTAACGCAGCCAACCATAAACGGCTCTGCTAAGCGATCAGCCCTAAAATGTTTGAACTCATTATATTATTTACTGCAGGGTTCTTTGGTGGAATCCTTAATTCAATCGCGGGGGGCGGTAGTTTCATCACGTTTCCCGCTCTTTTGTTTGCCGGTGTACCACCTATTAGTGCCAACGCTACTAACACATTCTCATCTTGCGCAGGCTATCTCAGTGGCGCGTATGCTTTTCGTAAAGATATAAAAGAACACAAACAAGAGTTGACCAAGATAGTGCTCATGAGCCTGATCGGTGGTTTAACCGGTGCATGGCTGCTTTTACAAACACCTGAAACCGTTTTTCTCGAAGCGGTCCCATGGCTATTACTCTTTGCAACACTGCTATTTATCTTCGGCAGTCAGTTAAATAACTCTCTCAAAAAGCTAGCGTCGGTACATCGCCACGCCTCCTCAATGGGAGCTGTTCTGTTGACGTTGGTATTATTGGGGGTTTGCACCTACGGAGGGTTTTTTAATGCCGGCTTAGGCATTATCACCTTAAGCTATTTAGCATTAGCCGGTTATAGCAACATTAACGCAATGAATGGTTTGAAGTTACTGGTATCTTCGGTTGTTTCGTTAATTGCGATTGCACTCTTTATCATCGATGGCGTCATCGACTGGTATTCAGGGACGGTGGTATTGCTTGGCACCCTTGCTGGAGGCTATGTCGCCGCCCATCTCTCAAGAAGGCTACCCCAGCAGGTAGTACGAGTTTTTGTCATCATCGCGAGCATCTGTATTACGGCTTACTTCTTTTACGATATATACGGCTAGCGATTAAGCGCTGCGAATAAGCTTTTGCTTTTGTATTCTTACTTCACAGTCACGTCTCTTTGCGCGCTTCTTCCGCAAACAGAAGAATAAAACGTTTGAATATTTCATCATCAAAATGATGGCTCATCTGTTTCTTCATCAATAGCAAAGCATCGAAAATACTCATCCCTTTTTTGTAGGAACGCTCAGAGGTTAATGCGTCATAGATATCACCTAAAGCACACATCTGCGCGAACTCATGTACTTGATCGCCTTTAAGCTTATTAGGGTAGCCTGAGCCATCTGCCTTTTCATGATGTTGCAGTGTAATAACTTGTGCGGTGTTAGTAAGGGAATCTGCAGCCCGCAAAAGATCTACGCCCCTTTGAGGATGTGTGCGCATTATATGCATTTCACTTTCATCCAAACGACCTGGTTTATTTAAGATTCCAGGATCAATTTCAGATTTACCAATATCGTGTAGAAAAAAACCAACACCCAGCTCTTTTAGCAAAGCGGTATCGCTCGTATTCAAGATTTTTCGAGCAATTAAGAGCGATTTAATACCAACATTTACACTATGTGTATACGTATAAAAATCGTGTGATGTAATCGATAAAAGTTTACCAGCCACCTCATCATCCTGAACAACAAATTCAGCAAGGCTTTGTATAGTATGGCTCGTCTCGTTGATCAACTCTTTGGTAGGCGCTTGGGAAAGAACCGAATTCATCAGATCGCTGCTATGTTGAAAGATTTGTCGCGCCTTAGCTTCAGTGGGAAGATCGCTATTGATGGCCGCTTCTAATTCGGCTGATGGCGTGTTTTTCTCATCCCAGGCATCTTCATTAGGCTCAGTGATAACGACCACCGGTTCAATAAGCGCCTCTTTGGCTAGCTCATCACCAGCCACCTCCAAGGTTTCAACTTTCGCTTTCGGCTTAACTTTACTTTTGCTTAGATTAATCGTGACACGGTCTAGATAGCTTTGAATTTTTTCTAGGTCAGAGAGGCTTTTAACCATAAAGGAGCGGCGTAAAAACGGATGATCTAACCACCCATCGCCAAGTTCGACATACATACCCTGTTTTAGATCTGACGTATCTATCTCTTCCTTCATCATAACCGAAGCTCTCCGTGCTTAAGTAATGGTGGTTCTGTCTATTCTAGTAAGGGAACTGTTTTATATAGCCCTTAGCTTCGCTTTATATAGCCCTTAGCATCGATTTCAAGTCAGTGATCAAGGTAGCTAACTCTTGCGAAGAGTTCATCATCTGCCGTGAAATTTCACTATTTTCAGAAGCAACTTCACGAATATTTTCGATATTCTTACTGACCTCTTCCGCCACTGAGCTTTGCTGCTCTGACGCCGCAGCTACTTGCGTGCTTCGATCGGTTATATCATTCATCGCGCCGTTAACATCTTCAAAAGATCTACCGGCGTTTTCTGCTCGCTCAATATTGGAATGAGCATAATCATTACAACGCGTCATCACATTCACCGTTGTTGCTACCTGCTTTTGAATAGCATCGATCGTGTCTCGAATCTCACCTGTAGACTGCTGCGTACGTTGGGCTAACACACGTACTTCATCGGCAACAACCGAGAAACCGCGTCCTTGATCTCCTGCGCGTGCGGCTTCAATAGCAGCATTAAGTGCGAGCAGATTAGTTTGCTCTGCAATGCCATTGATAATATTAACAACTTGCTCGACCGCAGCTGCCTTTATACTTAACTCCTCTGATGACTGGCTTGCATTATCAACTTCGCCCACTAGCTCGCGGATGCCATCGATCATATCCGTCACAATAGCCTTACCATCACTCGCCAACTCAGCCGCTTTCAGGGTTGCATTGGACGTCTCAGACGTATTTTGTGCGATCTCATGCGCCGTAGCGGACATCTCTGTAGCTGCACTCGCTAACATGTCACTTTCAGCATTCTGCTGCTCTATGCCACGCGTCGTCTGCTGTATGGAAAGGTGAGTTTGTGTCATAAAATGACTTAATAGATCGATACTGTCCTCAACTCTGCCAATCACCGTTCTCAACCGAGATTGCATCATGTAGTTGGACAATTCAGCACTACCGACTTCATTCATGCTACTGGTCATGACGTACTGCGCTAATGCGTTATCGTAAACATCGTGACTGTAATCTTTGATTCTTTTTAAAGAGACCAATTGGCGTTGATGAGTCAATATCATCAATAAACTTAAGCCAGCAATAACACCAGCTTGCCAAATTTCAGCGAGGGGTAAAAAAGCGGTGGCAACAAGGGCTAAACAGAAAACGAGTGTTGTTAAGGTAATTCGATTTGAAATGCTGCTTGATTTAGCGGTTCGAGGTTTCTGTAATAAACGTGCGTATACTTTTTCAGCACGCTCAATCTGCTCATCTGTAGGGCGGGTTCGTACAGACTGATAGCCAATTTTTGAACCCTCTTGGTCAAAAAGTGGCGTGACATAAGCCTGAACCCAATAATAATCGCCATTCTTGCAACAGTTTTTAACTAGCCCCATCCAGGGCTTATCTTTTTGGGCATGATTCCATAGATCGGCAAAAGCGCCCGCAGGCATATCAGGATGACGCACGATACTATGTGGACGTCCAACAAGCTCTTCAACGGTATACCCCGCAACCTGACAAAACTCCGGGTTAGCGTAAGTAATTTCGCCTTTAAGGTTTGTGGTAGATATTAAGCGAATATCTGCCGAGTATTTCTGTTCTTTGCCTGTACGTTGCATGCTCAATCCCTGAAAACCAACCTAACGTTCGGTTTACAACCATACAACATAAATCGTTATATTAGAAGTTACAGATTATTGCATCGCACAAAGAATTATTGAATATAATCACAAAACATGAAACAAGCGTCTCAATCCAATAAAACAAAATTTAAATAAAGCACATGAAACCTGCATAAAAATCAGCAAATCATAAGGTTAACTCTTGTAGCCTTGAACCACCCTTTATTTTGCTCGCAGGTACTATCTTTTCATCACTGACTGCTTTCCATAGCCTATCGCCTTGCCAATCCACCTTTCCCACCGCATAGCAACATTGATTAAGATCAAGAATAGCCTCAGAAAGGGCATCAGAAAAAATTACTTTTGAACTATCAAGACTCGTCGCTTGTGGCTCGATATGTCGTACCAAGGCTAGCAATGCATGTCGAGCCGTTTTAGCATCATTATTTCTGCAAGCCTCTTTAATAGCCCTCATCGAGGGTGATGATGTCATCTCTTTTGATAGGTTCTTATTGTTAGTCACATGCCTACCCTTACGCTTAAAATAAACGAAGGTAAGCAAACCACCCAACAACATGCCACCAGTACCACTCAATAAGATGACCCAAAGGGAAAAGTCATTCCAGCCTTTATTTTCATCTTGCAACTTGAGATCAGTACCTAGCGCTGGCTGTATAGCGGCCTGATCAGTCATAACTTCTTCACTAATAGGTGCTTGATCAAATGTAGGAACGGCACTCTGTTTCTGGGTAGGTTCAGCAAGAGTTGATGCAGCAACATCAAGCAGTTGCTCCTCAAGCACCGAACGCTGCTGACTATTTGTACCGGTATTCCACCAAAATAACTCTATTGCGGGCAATCGTAGCGAGCCCGACCGACTTGGTATCAGTGTTACCTCGATTTTCATTTCGCTAACTAACTGATCATCTATGTACTCTTGTTTAAAGATGGGTTTAGCAGCGTACTGCTTTAACCCTTCAACGTTCGGCAGTACCAATTTGGGTAGTTGATCTTCAGTCACACCTATCGCTTTCAGTGTAATAGTCCGGGTTACAGGCTCACCTTGTCGCCACTGGTCTGAATCTAGCTGACTGGTTAAGTTAAGCTCAGACGCTGCCAGCCAATTATCACCTTTATACTCAGCGGGAATAGGTAAAACGTTTAGTTGATAATTGTCCGCAGAAACAAAGATACGACGTGTGGAGCGAGGATCATTAAGGCGTCGATATGTATTTGGCTGCGCATTACGACTAGTCACTTCAGCACTCAACTTCGCCCCTTCAATCTCTAAGACACCGCTCTGCTGTGGAGTCACCAACCATGACTGTTCTACCACTAACATGTCACGACCATTTAAGGTTTGACGATATTGACGCTGCTCACCCAAGGGCTTAAGTAAAGCTTTACCCTGCGTGATTGTTGGCTCTTGAAATGAGGCATTAAAAATACGCTGCCCTAAAACCAAATTCATTTGGTAGATCAAAGGTTGCTGTACATAGGGAGAATCCTCGGACAAGGTTGAAAGCATTTCAACACCGCCATCAACAGCCGAAAGCTGTTTCACCTCTTTAACCTCTATCGTATGAACTTGGCTCTTCTCAGCATCAAGTGTCAATGCAGGTACCGTTAAAGCACCGGCTCTTTTAGGCGCAAGCGTCAAAAGTAGTCTTGTCGAACTTTGCACCTCACCATTGAGGATCGTCGTACTCGATTGATGGCTACGACCAATAAGCTCAAAATCCTTTTCCAGCGGCGTTAAATCAAGCTTATCAATATCGCTTTTGGTGACATTTAACAGAAGCAGAAACGTCTCACCCTGCTCGATAACGTTCTTATCGATTTGACTGCTTATGGCAGCCTGCAGTTGAAAACTTGCTGTTAACAAGCAGAGCAACAAACCTATCGAAAATTTACTCACCATGTTTTCTCCTCTGCTTCCTGCCCTTCTGCTTGCTGACGATATTGATATAGAAACTTTCTACGCCATAAGCCCGCAGGATCATCCTCTATGCGGTTCAACATCCGCAACCTTGCCTCGTCTTCTTCATTTAAAGGATGGCGTGCGCTCTGTTCTTGTTGGTTTGGTATCTGTTCAGCTGAAGATGCGGGCTTCTCTTCTGAATTGTCTTCCGAATGGCCTTCTGAATTCCGCTCTTGATCGATCTGTTGTTTCAAACGATTGGCTAGCTGCTGCTCCTTAGCCTCGCCTTGATCCCCATTTTCATTATCTTGCGATTGATCATTTTCAGCTTGATTAGTGTCTTGAGACTGAGTTGAAGACTGACGCTGCGCTTCTTGAGATGATTGATCCGAAGCATCTTGTTCTGAAGCTGCTTGCTCTGAACTCTCTGGCTCAGAACCCTTATCTTGTTGGTTCTGGCTTTTGGTTTGTTGTGAACCCGCTTTTTGTTCCGAATCCTGCTTACTACGATCATCCTCTGCAGGATTCTCGTTTGCCTCACCATCCCCCTCAGCCTCACCCTGCGATGATTCACTATTTTTTTGCTGATTAAGTAACTGCTTTATCAAGTCACGATTATATTGCGCATCTTCAAAGTCAGGTTTAATTTCTAACGATTTGTCGTAACCGGCAAGCGCGTTGTCTAACTGTCCTTGTCGTACAAGCACATTAGCTTGGTTGTACCAATCGGCAGCGGTCTCTGGGATTTCTAAAGCGGATAGCGCTTCGTCATAGTCGCCATTGTCGTAGTGAGATAATTGCTTCCAGCGCGGATTACCAAACCGTTGTGCAGCCTCGTTCTTTTGACCAGCTTGATATAGAGCCTGTGCTTGCTGGTCTGGTGTTTGCCATAGATCTTGCCAAACTCCCGCTTCGCTTATCTCTGGGTAAGCCCCTCCCGCCACGAATATCATTGGTAACAATAGGCCTAACACCCCGCGTCGGAACAACGGCAATAACAGTGGTAAAGCAAACAAAACAAACCATGGGCCTTCCGCCATCCAGCGCTGTATCTTTTCATCCAAAATAGCGGGGCTTTGATCACTTGTTTGAAGGCGCGCGAGTAAAAAGTCAAGATCCTGGTCATTGGCTGAGACCAACGCAGCATAGCCGCCCCCAAGATTAGCCGCTTCTTCCAGTTCAGATAAGCTAGTTTTAGCAATGACCGTCCGGCCTAAATGATCCTTCATCAAACCATTTTCAGTTTTTATCGGTGCCCCCTGCTCAGTCCCAACTCCGAGAATCGAAAGCTGCCGTCCTTGAGACTTTAAACGTGTTGCATCCGCTGCAATCTGCGCGGGAGCAACTTCATCGGTTATCAATAAAATATTACCTTGGATAATGCCGGCTTGAGTCAGTAATTGATCCGCTTTCAACAGCGCACGATCTGCTCGACTACCTTGTTTTGGCATGATCTCTGGCGTCATTGCTGATAACTGAGCCAAAATAGTATCAGCATCCTCTGTAAGGGGGGTCACACTGTAAGCATCTGCGGCATAAACAAGTAGTGCAACTTGGGTATCGGGTAAACGTGTCAGAATATCTTCAATTTTAAATCGGGCCCGCTGCAATCGACTAGGCTTTAGATCGTCCGCGTTCATCGATGCCGATAGATCCAGTGCGATAACCAGTGCATCACTCTGTTTAAAAACGGGTTGAGGTTGCTGTTTCCAAACAGGTTGAGCCGCTGCAATCGATAACAGCAATCCAGCAAGGGTTAAGCTAATGGGAAGGAATAGATTCTGCTGCTTTTCCTGCTTCTGCTCTAGAAATGGAAGCAACTCAGGGTCACAAACATTTGACCAATAGGAACGATTAAGTTGCCTTTTGTATAGCCATATACCCAATAGTAGAAAAACAGGAAACAGGAGTAAGCCTAATGGCGTCATAAAATGAAACTGATCCAGCATCTAATTTAGCCTCCGCTGAACAGCTATTAAGATAATGCACATAAAGAAACCTGCCATTAGCGGCCAAATATACAAAGGTTCGACAGGGCGAAAGAAATCATCATCTTGTTCTACCGGTTCAAGCTGATCCAACAATTCATAGATTTCAGCTAACTGCTGAATGTCCCGAGCACGAAAGTACTGTCCGCCCGTTGTATTTGCGATAGCAGTTAGCGTTTTTTCATCGATATCGGAGCGCGTTGAAAAAAATGAACCTAGAAGGCCTCTCTGCTGGCCATCGCCCCCCACACCGATTGTATAAATTTTAAGGCCTTCAGACGCTGCAAGCTCTGCCGCTTCCATCGGTTGCAAAACACCAGCCGTATTGGCACCGTCGGTCAATAACACCAATATTCGCTGCTTACTTTCCATCTGATCAAAGCGCTTAACCGCCAAACCAATTGCATCTCCAATCGCCGTAGACTTACCCGCCAAACCGATTTGCGCTTCGTCGAGTAGCGCCTTCACCGTTTTCCTGTCATGGGTTAAAGGCGCTTGTGAATACGCTTGCTCTGCAAATAAAATCAAACCGACTCTATCGCCTTGGCGTCGTTCAATAAAATCACCTGCAACCAAACGCGTCGCTACGAGCCGATTGATAAGCTGCCCCTGAAACTCAAAGTCTTTTTCTAACATGCTTTCTGAGAGGTCTACCGCCAATACAAGATCTCGTCCCTGTAACTGCTGTGGGATAGGCTTTCCTAACCACTGCGGCTGAGCTGCCGCGGCCAGAAAAAGCCACCAACTGATCAACGCAGTAAAGAAAATCACTTTATGATGTCGAGGTACAATCGCCCCGTCATTGCCGACAGCACGCTCTATCCGATCGATGAATGGAATACTCAATGCATTGCTATTAGCAATCGATGTAGCAGGCGCAAAAAAGCGAACCAGAATAGGTAACGGTGCCAGTAGCCATAACCAAGGCCAAGCAAATTCAAACATTGGCCTCGCCCTCCACCTGTTTTATCCAAGACTTACAAGCGGCAATAAGCTGAACGCTCTCCTCCCGGCTTAAACTACCTTCTTGGTAAGGACCTATTTTAAGTGGCTTAAGGGAATTTGAGAGCGTTGCTAATTTCCCTTTCTTGCTGGATTTAGTTAAAAAACTGATCCACACGTCACCCGATAGCTTAGCCACCATCGATCTGGGGTACAGTGTTAAAGCAAGTCGCTTCAACAGATGATTACAAGCAACGACTAGCGCTAAACTGTCGCCCTGTTGCAGATAGGCCTGTTCTAACTGTTTAAGCTCGATTAACGCAAAGCGTCGCGGATCATTGAGCCTCTTTCGAATATAGAAAACCAACAAACTGGCCAAAAACAACGTGATAATAATCAATATCCACCAACCAAATGCCAACGGCCACCAGCCAATCGCTTCTGGAATCTGCATCGATTTTAAAGGGATCTGGCTATAATCCATTAAGCATTATCCCCCATCGTAAACAGAGGGTGCTGATTGGTTTGCCAATGCGCAAACTCAACGCCCCTTAAGTTATGCACCATCTCTAATTGATCAAGTCGCTGTTGAAACTGCAATTGAAAGTTGGTTTGCTGCTGAGGGTCGGCATCCACCACAACCTCGCGATCACCACCACGAAAACGATAACGATTACCACTCGGTAAATTTGTTTCAAGAGGATCGGAGATAAGTACCAATTTCAGCTCACAACGTTGTGCTATATGCATCAAACGCTGACCCAAAGCCGAGTCAGCATCATGGAAATCACTGAATAGGTAAACAATCGTGCCGCTACTCAGCAAAGGCTCTAGTTGCGTAAGACGCTCAGTAAGCGATAACAAAGGAGCATTACTCTCAAGCGGTGTCGTTTCTGTAAAACTTTGTGATAATGCAGAGATCATCTGCATAGTTTGCTGACGGTTATTACTCGGCTTAAACAGCTGCTCAGATTGCGATTGAAAAAACGTACCACCCACGCGGTCACCGTTGGCCAGCGTAGTCCAAATCACCATTGCCGACGCATAAGCGGCTAATACCGATTTATAATGGCCTCTGGTCGCAAAATGCATTGGGTTACGCAGGTCGGTCAGTACAACAACTGGACGATCTCGCTCTTCGCGATATAACTTTGTATGGGCTTCACCCGTTCTCGCCATCAAGCGCCAATCAAGATGACGAATATCATCACCCGGCTGGTACTCTCGAACGTCATCGTACTCCATACCACGACCACGTACTTGGCTTAAATGATGACCCTCACGAATAGCCATCCGTTCGCGTTTGTTGCCTCGTGCAGGAGGCCAGTGACGCAAACTCACCAACTCATCTAAGGTGATGAGATTACGTGCGTCGGGTACCGGCCTTGGACTGCTATCACCATGAAACATGCGCTTACTCCTAAAACAAACTATCTACGCTTAAGGAACAGCCACACGGGATATGAGCTCTGCGATCATCTTATCTTTGTCTAAGCCTTTTGCTTCAGCGACATAGCTTAGCCCTATACGATGTCGCAGCACACTCGGTGCAATCTCTTGAATATCATCAGGGGTGACAAAATCTCGACCCGCTAACCAGGCTTTTGCTCGAACGGCACGATCCAAGGCGATTGTTGCCCTTGGGCTCGCACCAAAAACCAGGCTATCTTTAAGATCATCGCCATAACGTTCGGGTTGACGCGTCGCCATGATCAACGCGACAAGATAGTCTTCTAGGTTTGGCGCCATATACGTTCGCATAATGGCAGAACGAGCACTAAAGAGTTCATCCTCGGTTAAAGCGGTCTCAGTACTTACAGCAGCACCTTCTAGGTTCGAAGTATGTTCGCCACGAACTAAACGTAGAATCTCTTTCTCTTGTTCGTGCTGCGGGTAATCAACACGTATATGCAACATAAAGCGGTCTAATTGAGCTTCAGGTAAAGGATAAGTACCCTCTTGCTCTAATGGGTTCTGGGTGGCCATAACCATAAAAAACTTATCTAGCGGATAGGTTTTCCCTGCGACCGTTACCTGTCGCTCCGCCATTGCTTCAAGAAGCGCAGACTGGACCTTAGCCGGTGCTCTGTTGATCTCATCGGCTAATAAAAGATTACAAAAAAGGGGCCCAGGCCTGAAGGTAAACTCACCCTTCTGAGTATTATAAATTTCAGTGCCAGTAATATCGCTGGGTAACAGATCTGGGGTAAACTGAGCACGATGGTAGACCCCCTCTAACAGATCACTTAAGGCATGAACTGTACGTGTCTTTGCTAAACCAGGAGGCCCCTCTAATAACACATGTCCATCGGTAAGCAGTGCTATCAGTAAATATTCAATTAACTCATCCTGAGCGACGACTCGCTGTTTTAACGCATCAGAAAGGGTAGCTAATTTGGCTTGTAATCTAGAGTCATTAACAACCAATCCAGAGCCATCAACAACCTCAGCCGTCATTTCTGCTGTCATCCTAATTACTCCTGAACCTTGTTTACATATGATAATTCAAAGGGTTATCAGTGATATATTAGGCCAGATATCTTTATTTCAACTATAGGATAACAATCAAAGACTATTGCGATAATAAACACGCTAATCTCATCGATAAAACAATAACTTAAAATTAAAAAGGCCCTCATAAAGAGAGCCTAATTATCACCGTTCCGAATCCGCTTGCCTGCTTGCCTGCTTGCCTGCTTGCAACTAGTGCAACTCGGTCTCAGCAGTACGGGTGAGAAGCAATATTTAAAATTGATCCTCAGATAATGCCATTACACTATCACTCCCTGCTTTAATAACCGCCAAGCTACTTTTTACGCGTGGCAATAGATGTTCGCTAAAGAACTGTGCAGTCACCAGCTTAGCGTTAAGGAACTCTGAATCGCCAAGCCCTTCATCTAACTGAAGTTGAGCCTTTAACGCGGATTGAGACATCACCCAACCACCACAGATATAGCCAAACATCATCATAAATTGAACGCTAACACTGCCTGCAACTGCAGCATCTTCAGGCGCATTATCTAATAGCCATTCGCGAGCTTCATATCCATCATCTAAAGCAGCTTGCAACGCATCAGCTTGCGCCATAAATTGCGGCTTTTCTTTTAACTGCTCAACCGTTTGAGCGATCTCTGCCAATAACTCAGAAAGGTGCTCACCTTGGTTAAGCAGTGTTTTTCGCCCAACGAGATCTAATGCTTGAATGCCGGTAGTACCTTCGTAAATCGTCAAGATTCGAGCATCTCTGTAGTGCTGGGCAGAACCCGTTTCTTCAATAAAGCCCATGCCGCCATTAACCTGTGTGCCTAGGTAGGTCACCTCTTGTGCTAATTCAGTCAACCAACCTTTGACAATAGGCGTTAGCAACTCAACTCTATCATTATGCTTCTGCTTCGCTGCCGGCTCCTGCGTATAAACGGCTCGATCAATCTCTGCAGCAGCAACAAATGCCAAACCCCGCATCGCTTCGATAGAGGTTTTCATCTGCATCAACATACGACGAACATCTGGAAACTTTAATATGGTAAAACGGCTGCCATCTTTTTTAGTGCCCTGAAGTCGTTCTTTAGCGTATTCCAAAGCCTGTTGATAAGAGCGTTCAGAAATCGCTAACCCTTGTAAGCCAACCCCTTGTCTCGCATGGTTCATCATCGTGAACATACAGGCTAAACCGTTGTTTTCTTCGCCGACTAGATAGCCCACAGCACCTTCATTATCACCAAAGCTCATGACACAGGTTGGGCTACCGTGAATACCCAATTTATGCTCTAAAGAGACACATTTCACATCATTACGAGCAGCTGGATTTCCCTCAGTATCCAATACAAATTTTGGTACAACAAAGAGTGAGATCCCTCTTACGCCCGCTGGTGCATCCGGTAAGCGCGCCAACACAAGGTGCACCACGTTGTCTGTCATCTGGTGATCGCCCCAGGTGATAAAGATCTTTTGGCCGCTAATAAGATAGTGATCGCCATTGGGAACCGCTTTGGTTTTAACCGCGGCTAAATCTGAACCTGCATCGGGTTCAGTCAGGTTCATTGTGCCCGTCCAAGCGCCGCTCACCATGTGGGGCAGATACTGCTGCTTCAAAAGGTCTGAACCATGGTGTGCAATAGACTCAATCGCCCCTTGCGTTAACAGAGGGCAAAGCGCAAAGGCCATGTTCGAGGATTGCCAAATCTCGTTGACGGCAGTGCCAAGCACATTAGGCAGCTGTTGACCGCCAAACTGCTCTTCTGCTGTTAGGGATGACCAACCACCCTCTGCATATTGAGCATAGGCCTCAGCGAAGCCTTTAGTTTCGTTAACACCATTATCTGCCAATACTGGATGTTCACTATCACCCACTACGTTAAGTGGACCTAAGACATCGGTCCCTAGCTTGCCAGCTTCTGTCAAAATGACCGATGCTAACTCAGCATTGACTCCTTCAAGCCCACCTTCCACGCAAAGCCCATCAAAATCAACCAATTGGTTAAGCACAAATTCGGCGTCACGATACGGATGTTTATATTCACTCATCTTAAATACTCCAAACAGTTTAATAACGTTTTAAAAGTCTCATCTCACCCCGCGTGTATTGCCGTTTCAAATAACACACACGGCGCGATCATGAGCGATCAATAGAAAGACTGATCTCCCGATAAACGCGTATTAAAACCATCCGTTAATTGATATAGCGGCCCCTGTTTAGCATTGGCTTCTACTTTTTTGGCAAAGCAATCTAGCCCCAACGTATCTATATACCGAAGCGCACCACCACGGAAACGCGGAAAACCTAAGCCCATAATTAAGCCCATATCGACCTCAGCTGCGCTTTCAACGATGCCATCATCAAGACAGCGAACCGCTTCCATGCACATCGGGATCATCATCCGATCAATAATCTCTTGATCACTGATCTCTGTGACTTCAGATACGCACTCTGTAATAAACTGACGACACTGACCTGAAGGCTCTTTATAACGGCGGCCATTTTCATCAACACCATACTCGTAGAACCCCTGGCCATTTTTCTGCCCCAGGGCATTAGCAGCTAATAGCAGTTCAGCGATTACATCTCCATCGTGCCCCATTCGTTCAGGAAAACCTTCCTGCATGACATGATCAGCATGTACTAGTGTATCGATACCCACTACATCAGCGAGGTATGCAGGCCCCATTGGCCAACCAAACTGCTCCATTACTTTATCAATGCGCTGGAAATCGACGCCATCGAGAAGTAAACGATTAAATGCATTGAAGTATGGGAACAGGATACGGTTAACCAGAAAACCAGGGCAGTTATTAACAACGATAGGGCTTTTGCCCATAGCGGTTGCATAAGCGACAGTTCGTGCGATCGTCTGCTCGCTTGTCTTAGCTCCTCGGATTACTTCAACCAAAGGCATCAAATGAACAGGGTTGAAAAAGTGCATGCCACAAAACTGCTCTGGACGACTAAGACTTTCAGCTAAAGTATCGATCGAGATTGTAGATGTATTTGAAGCAAGCACGGTGTCAGCAGAGACCGAACCTTCAACATCGGCAAGCACAGCAGCCTTAACCGCAGGGTTTTCCACGACCGCTTCAACCACCAGGCCAACTTGATCAAATTCACCATACTCAAGAGTAGGCGTAATTGCTCCAAGTACTCTAGCCTTTCCAGCTTCATCCAAACGGCCTTTCTCTATTTTTCGATCTAGGAGTTTGGTCGCGGTTTTTAGGCCAAGCGTTAAAGCATCTTCGCGAATATCCTTCATTATAATCGGCGTTCCAGTAGAAGCCGATTGAAAAGCCACGCCTCCGCCCATGATACCGGCGCCTAATACGGCACTTTTCGCGACAGGTTCTGCTTTTTTGCCCCACTGCTTGGATTTTTTCTTCAACAGCTGGTCATTCATAAACAAGCCAACCAAGCTTTTAGCAACATCGGAGTGAGCCAACGACACAAAACTATCCGTTTCTACATCAAGCGCATCGTTAAAAGGCATTGAGCTGTGTGCTTTTACCAGATCAAAAATAACGCTAGCTGCCGGGTAGTTCGGATCTAACTGTTTACTAAACTGCTTTTCCAGACTAGAGAAGTCTGCTCCATCTTCGAGCGTATCCAATGCACGATGTTTTTGCTCTCGCTTCTGTAAATAGTCTGCCTCTCCGGCTATCGCCATATTCAACTGCGCTATAGCGGCCTCGCGTAAGGAACTGTTCTCAACCACGCTATCTACCGCGTCCTGCTGTTGAGCAACAGCAGCACTGACCGGTTTACCCGTTAGCAACCATTGCAATGCAACTTCAGTTCCGGTTAAACGGCTCAGCCTTACTGTTCCACCCCAGCCTGGGCAAAGCCCCAAATTCACTTCAGGGAGCCCGACCTTGGCATCGCTCGCTAAAATGCGGTAATCCGCTAACAGCGCTAATTCAAAACCACCGCCTAATGCCATGCCATTGATTGCAGCGACCGTTGGGAATGGTAGATTTTCTATTGCCGAAAAAGTCTGGTGGGTTTTCTGGACCCAGGTTTTCAATTCTGCAGCGGATGCTGAGAAATGATCTTTAAACTCCGTAATATCCGCACCGACAATAAAGGCAGGCTTAGCACTAGAGATCAATAATCCCTTTACCCCTGTAGATTCTGAAAGCAGCGCCATTACCTTTTGCAACTCATCCAACGTAAGGCTATTCAGCTTATTAACAGAGCCGTCCTGAAGGTCGAAGGTCAACTCTAGAATATCGTTATCAAGCGCATTAAGACTGACCGCCTGACCTTTAAAAGTTTCACATTTAAGCATTGTCTATTCCCTATCGTTGGGCGAACTGTAGCGACTAGGCGGCCGAAGCACTTTTGTAAAGCCGACCATTTAAAAAACGTACAGTTAACTGAAAAGTTAAGAGCATTATCAGGGGAAAAAAGGCCTTCCTTAGCCAAAGCGAACTATCAGAATCGCAAGTTTCCTGACAACGTTGAAATCAAAAGGGATGAATTACACCCGTTCAAACAGCGCGGCAATACCCTGACCACCGCCGATACACAAACTCACTACAGCGTAACGACCATTGATGCGATTGAGTTCGTATAAGGCTTTAATCGTTACGATGGCACCAGTAGCGCCAATAGGATGACCCAGAGAGATTCCACTACCATTGGGGTTTACTCTGTCGCGAGGGAGATCTAACTGTTGTGTAACCGCTAGCGCTTGCGCTGCAAACGCTTCATTAACCTCATAGACATCGATATCATTTACGCTAAGGTCATGACGATCCAATATTTCCTTGATAGCCGGTACAGGGCCAATACCCATGATTTCAGGATCGACGCCGACCACCGAATAATCCACCAGCTTAGCCAACGGCTTAATACCTTTCTCCTCAGCAACTTCTCGATCCATCATCAACATAGCAGCCGCGGCATCATTGAGGCCTGAAGCGTTACCCGCGCTAACCGTGCCATCTTTCTTAAAGGCAGGTTTCAGTTTTGCCATATCGGTTAATGTACAGTCAAAACGGACATGTTCATCGGTATCAAATAGCGTTGAGCCTTTGCGAGTTTTAAGCTCCACCGGCATGATCTGCTCTTGGAAATACCCTTGTTCAACCGCATTCTGCGCACGGTTATGACTTAGCACGGCAAGCTCATCCTGCTGCTCTCGGCTAATACCATATTTGGCCGCTACATTTTCTGCAGTGATCCCCATATGAATATGATTAAAAGGACAGTGCAACGCCGCAACCATCGGATCAACCATGGCAGCATCACCCATACGCTGGCCAAAACGAGCGGTAGGAAGATGGTAAGGAGCCCTAGTCATCGACTCTGCTCCCCCAGCAACCACCGTGTCACAGATACCTAATTCGATCTGCTGGGCTGCACTTAATACCGCTTGTAATCCGCTGCCACAAAGACGATTAATAGTGAGTGATGGTGTTTCCTCTGGTAGCCCTCCCTTAATCGCCGCAACACGTCCCATATACATATCAGCGGGTTCAGAATGAATGACGTTACCAAATACCACGTGACCGATAGATTCTGGGCTAACACCCGCTCGCTTTACCGCTTCTGCTACCAGCTGCCCCGCTAGCTCACTCGGCTTATGATTTTTTAAACTACCACCATAACCACCGATAGCTGTACGAACACCACTAACGACTACCACTTCACGTTTCTGCATGTAACTCTCTCATTCATATCATTCGCCACTAAACAGAATTGGCGTTAGGTAAGGGTTAAAACGATCAGATAAAATTAATAACAGCTGACCTTTTCTGCCGTCTAGTTTCATATCCAACGGACGTTTCGACAATAGCAAAAGCAGCCTTTTAGTTAACATTATCGGACATGCAGGCTATACTTTACGCAAACAACGGCTAATTAATACACAAAACCTGCCATATGCGGACACCCAAATGAGTAGAGAGCACCATTCCATTTCAATTCATTTTATCCGCACTCTTGTTGCTTCAGCCAAGCGCAACGGTATCGACGAACAAAAGCTATTACGCTTTGCTGGATTGAATGAATCGCTATTAGCAAACCCTGGTTTACGGGTGACAGCAGACCAACTTAGCCGGACCATGCAGGAATTTTGGCGAGAAGCTGATGATGAATTCATGTGTATGGGAAGCCAACCCTCTCGGCACGGGGTGTTTACACTTATGGCGAAACAAGCAGTTCGCTGCAAAAACCTACACGCCGTGTACCATCACTTAGGGCACTTTTATAATTTAGTTGCAGAAGCGCTGACGTTAGACTTTTCGATTGTGGAGGATGAGGTCCGATTCTCTTTTTGTCTAAAAGAACCTGATATTGATCAAGACAAAACTCTTAGAGAGTTTCTTTTGCTTCTCTGGCATCGATTCCCAAGCTGGCTAGTGGGCCAATTAATACCGTTAAAATATGTCACACTGGATTATCCAGAACCGGAGCATAGTGCTGAACATAAGCTGATGTATCCTTGCAGCGTACGTTATAACCAACCTAGCAATATGTTGGTATTCGATGCAAAACTACTAAACGAACCTGTAGTCCAAACACCCGTGACACTCAGCGCATATCTACGCCGGGCCCCGTTAGACTGGTTTAAACGACAGGCTTACTACCCTGTCTTTACGCGGAAAGTCATGGATTATCTAGAGAATGAGCAAGAACTGGCGGCAGCTCATATGGATGAGATCGCCAAAGAGTTACATCTCACCTCTAGAACTTTGCGCAGAAAACTTGATATAGAAGGTACTAGCTTTCAAGAACTAAAGGATGATGTCAGACGCGATGCGGCTATTCATTACCTAAGCCAACCTTCGATTCCTATCTCAGAAATCTCACGTAAACTTGGTTTTTCTGAACCCGCAGCATTTACTCGCGCCTTTAAACAATGGACCGGTGTCCCACCTGGCATCTACCGGCGCAGCTAAACAGTTGTATATAGATAACAACCATCACTACTTAAGCTACGAACGAGTTTTCCTTGATGTAATAGGTAGTGTACATGCGCTAGACATTCGCCCGATGCGAGTAGTAAATCAAACAGCGTGAGCTCTCGATCATACATAACCTTAACGAGCTGCATAATGGTCTTAGGTTCATGACAAGCGGGAATCAATTTTCTCAGATCAACCTGATGGCCCTCGATTAACTGATCTAAACGTTTTCGTAATCCCCAGAAAGGGAAATTGTGAGCAGGAAGCACTAACGTTTCAGCAGGTAAACTCTGTAGCCGTTCGAGAGAAGTTAACCAGCTTAGCAGTGGATTCCCATCAGGATCATGGGGACCGACACTGACATTAGAGCTTATTCTAGGCAGTACTTGGTCTCCGGATATCATCAAACCCAAAGCCTCACAATATAGCGAGGCATGAGCAACGGAATGCCCCTCAGACACAATAACCTGCCACTGATGCTCACCAATGGTAATTAATTGAGTATCTTCTAAAGGGTTGATCTTTTCTGGCAATGGACTAAAAAGCCCGACAAAATTTGCGCTTAGCTCAATCAGTTTATTCGACTCTTTCTCACTCATACCTAAGCGGTGATAAAATGCCTTCCGTTCTGCTTTAACATCCCCACTAAATTGCGCCTGCTCCTGTAAAAATCCACTCACCCAATCGTACTCTTTTTGGGTCATATACAGAGGTGCGCTGAAATGTTCACACAACCAACCAGATGCACCGATATGATCGACATGAGCATGAGTGACGATTACTTTATTAACGCTTTTTCCCTCTAAGTATTTTTCGAATACTCGCTCCCACACTTCAACCGTTTTTGGGATAAATAAGCCACAATCGACGACAACCCATCCATCTCCATCTTCAAGCAGGTATAAGTTGATATGATCAAGCGCAAAAGGAAGTGGCATTCTTAGCCATAGAATACCTGGCGCGATTTGCTGGACATCCCCTGCAGAAGGAATATCAAAATCGGCGGCGACAACAGCATTCATGGAAAAACACCTACGTTTAATATTTAGAATTGGAGAGAAAGCGTATCGTATCTACGAATCATTTTGAGCTCACCAGTGTGAAGAGTATTAAATACCGTCACAACCACCAGAGCAGTCAATATTTTAACTTAATCGGTCAAAATCAGGACTAAAAACGCCGGCCCAATTATAAAACTAAAAAGCCGATGACTTAGCGCATCGGCTTTTATATTGACGTTATAAGGAAGCGATCAACGCTAGTAGAGCTCTCGGATCAATTTTTTATTCACTTTACCAACACTCGTTTTCGGAATTTCCGTCACGATATTAATATCTTGTGGTATCGCCCACTTATTAATACGGCCGCTATCCACAAACGTCTGTAAGTGTTTCTTGATCGACTCAGGACTCACCTCGGCAGAAGGCGCTGAAACCACCATAGCAAGAGGACGCTCATCCCATTTCTCATCGGGCACGCCAATCACAGCCACCTCACTAACACCTTCATGCTGACTAATTAAGCTCTCTAATTCCAATGAAGAGATCCACTCACCACCGGTTTTGATAACATCCTTAATTCGATCTTTAATCTGCAAAATACCCGCGCTATCAATAGAACCAACATCACCGGTATGCAACCAACCATCCGTCCATAGCTCTTCACCTTTCTCGGGCTCT
Organism: Neptuniibacter victor; assembly: GCA_027943745.1. Taxonomy (GTDB): domain Bacteria; phylum Pseudomonadota; class Gammaproteobacteria; order Pseudomonadales; family Balneatricaceae; genus Neptuniibacter; species Neptuniibacter victor. The sequence continues at coordinate 2,332,933 of AP025763.1, forward strand.
CTACTGTAACCTTGCGTCAACCAAGGGGCTCGCACGACAACTTCACCCATCGCTTCACCATCATGCGCAACATCATTACCTTCAGGGTCGACAATACGCAGGTCCACCATACTCGAAGGAATGCCGGTCTTAATACGCATTGGCATCTGATCTGAAAGATCTAAATCTCGGACCTCTTTATGTAGATAGGTCGCCGTCAACAATGGGCAGGTTTCAGACATGCCATAGGCGGTATGAAATAGAATGCCCCGTTCTGCCATCTCTTGTGCTAACCCAAGGGTAGGCGCACTACCACCCGTTAGCATTTTCCAGCCACTCAAGTCAGTTTTCTTAGCTTCATCGCAGGCAAGAATCATCTGTAGTACGGCGGGCACACCATGAGAGAAAGTAACCTTCTCTTTCTCAAAAAGTTTCACTAACTTATTCGGCTCATACCTACCTGGATAGACCTGCTTAACACCCAACATAGTGGCGATATAAGGTACACCCCATGCATGAACATGGAACATTGGTGTCATCGGCATATATACGTCATCCGAACGAAGAAGCGGTAAACCTTCGTACGCACCGAGAGTACCAGCCATAGCTAACGTATGAAGTACCAACTGACGGTGACTAAAAAACACACCTTTAGGATTGCCTGTCGTGCCCGTTGTATAAAAGGTAGTGGCAACTGAATTTTCATCAAAATCAGGGAAGTCATACTGACTATCAGCTGCGGATAAAAGGTTTTCATACTCACCCAGTGCGTTCAGGGTTGTGTCTTGCGCATTACCATCATCACACAACTGGATATAACCACGTACGCTCGGTATTTTATCAGCCAGAGATTCGGCAATAGCAAGAAAGTCATCGTGAACCAACACGAAATCATCCTCAGCGTGATTCATGGTATAAGAGATCTGATCTGGGCTAAGGCGAATATTCACATGATGCAAAACGGCCCCTATCATAGGTACCGCAAAGTAAGCTTCTAAGTAACGGTGACTATCCCAATCCATTACTGCAACCGTATCTCCAGCCTCAACACCAATATTTGTTAAAACATTCGCTAAGCGGCAAACTCGCTTATAAAACTCTTGGTAATCGTATCTTACTGAATCTCCATAAACGATTTCACGACCCGGCTCATAGCGCTTACCTGACAACAGCAAGCTTTTGATTAATAAAGGGTATTGATAAGCATTAGAAGCCGGTTCAATTATTTTTGTTTTCATTATCGATTACCTTAATTCCTTGACTAAAACGTAGCCATTTTATATCCATCAAATGCAGTAAAAAGTGTTATTAGCATCACGGTACACCTAAATACTGGGCACCGATAGAACGCGATTCCATTATCAACACTTACAATCTGTAGCCTTTTATTTTCGCGATTTTTTAACCCTAACAGCTATTACAGATAGAGCCATTAAATTAACTATTTCGGACAGTCTAATAGGTAGCCTTTTCGTAAAATACGACAATAAGGCACCTAGATTTTACAAAACAGTCCTAAAACAGCGTATTAAGAGATTAAACCGAGCAAGAACAATAAGCAAAAGCGGACAAAAAAAGAAAGATAGGCACCTTTTATCTAATAAAAAATGCAGAGCCGTTTACGCACCACAAATCGATGAATATGATGCGTTTTGGCTAAATATTAGGGCTGATCATGTTTAGCAAGACTATCTTCTGGCGCCTCCTCTCGATCACTCATCCCATAATCTCGGCAAACATTCGCCACACGTAGGCGATAATTACTAAAAACCCCATCTCTACCTTTTGTTTGAGCAAAGCGATGAGATTCTAGATTTCGCCAAGCTTCTATTGCCTTTTCATCACGCCAGAAAGAGAGCGAAAGCACCTTACCCTCCTCCGTTAAACTCGCAAATCGTTCTATAGAAATAAAACCATCGATCTCTTGCAGAAGCGGTTTAAGGTTTGCAGCAATATCTAAATACTCTTCGGTTCTGCCTTGCGCTGGATACACTTCAAAAATAACCGCAATCACATTAACCACCTCTAAATCTAAAATTAAGCGTTAAAAAACCAAGAACAGATCATCAACCTAAGGAGCTAAGGATAAAACCTCATCGATATCTGTAGCTTCATGGCTCTTCGATCTATTCAACAATCGCATCGAACTCAAACAGAGCCGCACCAGTTTCAGTAAAAAGTAACCGTCGTGACCACTAGTGTAAGGGATAAATACTTCTACCCATCTAAGCTCTCTAGATAAGATAAGATAACCCTACTCCCTATCTCTACTTCCTACGCTCTAAACATGCCATGATATTACACATAACACTAAAGCCAGCGTTCTAACCATAGTATGAGGAACCACCATGATTGATCGACCAACAAACGAAACAGAGACGACCGTCACAAGCCTAGACGATCTCGCAAAGTTGGCGAACTACTCCCTCATAGATACGCTTACTCCAGATCCAGATTCAACTGATAACGGGGCAGACTACACACCAAGGCAAGTTTTTTCAGGCCACTACGTTCCGGTTAATCCAACTCCTATCAGTGATCCTGAATACGTAACACATAGTAGTACGTTTTTTCATCAACTCGGTTTTGCCGACAGCATGGCACAATCAAACGGCTTTATGCGGATGTTCTCCGGTGACACCTCCCAAGTGCCTACACCAATGCGTAACATGGGCTGGGCCACAGGGTACGCACTCTCCATCTATGGCAATGAATACTACCAACAGTGCCCTTTTGGTACAGGCAACGGCTATGGTGATGGCCGAGCGGTTTCAGTACTAGAAGCCGTTATACAAAATAAACGCTGGGAGATGCAGCTAAAAGGCGGCGGTCGTACCCCCTATTGCCGTGGCGCAGATGGGCGTGCTGTTTTACGCTCAAGCGTCCGAGAATTTTTAGCACAAGAGCATATGCATGCGCTGGGCATCCCTACTTCAAGATCCTTAAGTTTATACGTTTCCAAAACAGAAAAGGTTAGGCGCCCATGGTATTCAGAGGGTTCACACTCCCAAGACCCTGACATCATGGTATATGACCCGGTCGCTATCTCTACAAGAGTCGCACCGTCTTTTATTCGTGTGGGTCAGTTAGAACTCTTTGGTCGCCGTGCCCGTAAGCAAGAACACCCAAAAGCGTTGCAAGAACTTGAGATGATCGTACTGCACTTGATCGATCGCGAATATGCAGACGTGATCGATAGATCACTTCCTCTCTCAGAAAGGATACTACTGCTTGCAACAGAGTTTCGTGATCGCCTCACATCCCTAGTCGCCAACTGGATTCGCGTCGGCTACTGTCAAGGCAATTTCAATAGCGATAACTGTGCAGCCGGTGGATTCACAATCGACTATGGTCCTTTCGGTTTTTGTGGCCGTTTCGACCCACAGTTTCAACCTTGGACTGGTGGTGGACAGCACTTCTCATTCCTCCACCAACCCGATGCCGCAGAACGTAACTTCCATATGTTCTGTGTCGCCTTAGCGCCATTATTCCAAACAGATCCAGAGGCGATAGAACAGCTAAGTGAAATCAGGAACGGCTTTGCTGAAGAGATGACAAACAAAATGGAAGCGATGTGGAGCGCCAAACTAGGACTCAGCACGTTTGATCCGAAACTTGTTAAAGCGCTACTGACTCTGATGACACAGTCTCAGGTTGATTACACCCTCTTCTTCCGAGAGCTGTCAGGCCTACCAAGCAGTATCGAGCCTCTAACCAAATGCTTCTATCAGGCTCCCTCTAACGAGCTTATGAAACGATGGGAAGACTGGGTTAGCCAATGGAACAGCGCTATCGATAGCGCCAATACTGCTCTCTCACGCTCTCAAGAGAACTGCATGCAACAGATGAAACAGGTCAATCCAAAATACACTCTGCAAGAGTGGTTTGTGCAACCTGCCTATCAGCAAGCCGCTGAAGGTAGCTACGAACTTATTCGAGAGCTTCAGGAAGTAATGACTCAGCCATACGCTGAACAGTCAAAAGAAGTGGAAGAAAAGTACTACAGACTGCGACCTTCAGAACTGAATAATTTGGGTGGTTTGTCGCACTATAGCTGTTCATCTTGATGACTTTCTAAGTAAACACAGAAACTCTCGTCTTTAAAACAATCAGTCCCCATTTGGGTATCTTCGTACCCATATTGGGACTGATTGATATTAGTTAACATTTCTCAAATACATAAATACCGAGCCTAAATAAGCGATGCAATCACCTACGCAAATAAACGGAATATGTGCTCAGCATTAACTCAATAAATAGAAATGATAATGGCAGATTTCCAGTTGGCCGCCGTAATGCTTCGACAGGCAAGACCATTGAATTTAACCTTCTCTCGAGAAAGCTGTCTTTTTGTTTCTTTGAGTACTCTCTTCAACCAGCCTTTAGCCAACGTTCGCGCTCCGCCAACAAGGTCAACAAGGTCAACAAGGTCAACAAGGTCAACAAGGTCAACAACTAATGCCTTCATATCTTCATTACACTGAGTCAAAGCGGCTAAAGCCTCTTCCACAACTAAAACCGTCGCATCATTAAAACTGCTTTTATAATTTCTGATCTGCGAATCATAGCCATAGATAATTTCGATAATTGCCAAAAGATCATCCCTTTCTTCATACGGCAATGCCATTATTTTAGTGCTCCATTAATAACTATTTTTTTAACTTCGCTTTCATCCATATTCTTCGTAAATACAAGCATCACCTGATCCTTAATCTCAGATGAGGTGAAAACGATCATCGACTTTTTGGAACCTACAGCCCAATAACCAAGTCCCTGTTTCGTTATGAAAGTTCGTACCTCGGAGGGGACAATTTCACTATCAATGATATGCTGTCTCGACTTTGCTAATTCCGCAATATACGCAACAGGTTCCAGCCCTTTATCCTGTAATCCTAATAAGTATTTAGGCCACGTCCGCATATCAACACCCGAATACCCCATACTTACATCTGTAATTGTTTCCATAGACAGGTTTGAACCATTACTAAAGATAATGACTAAGCCATCAAATAAGGCAACTTTTGCATCAGCTAGTTCATCTACAGGGATACTCATTGAACCCACCGCACCGGATTTAAAGCTGGTAACAGGCCCATAATCGACTTTAATAATTGGGTATTCTTTAGCACCGGCCAGTGCAAAATTTGAAGTAAAAAAGGGGGTACTCAATAGCGTATAAAATAAAATCCATTTTAATTTAAACATGTCCGTCCTAATAAGTTTTTATAGAAGGTTATTCACTTGATTGTAAGGCTTTTAAAAAATATGAAAGCCCTAATTATATTAAAAAAGTTCCTTCATATTTCCTCCTGCTATCCTTGCAGTAAATCAATTCTAGGTTGCTGCATTACTTTTGATAGGAAGTTCTGCCCCTCAGCGATACGCTGAGAAAACTCATCAACAGTATAAATTGATGGATTTATCTGCCGATGTAATTGAGCCTCAAGCGGCTCTAGTTTTTCCATCACTTCACTATAACTTAAATTATCACCAATCAGCATCAGATCAATGTCACTGGCAACATGCTCTTCTCCCTTCGCAACAGAACCATAAATGAATGCTTGGTCGACACTCTGTAGTAATTCAGCAATTCCCGACTGCAGAACACCTTTGATGCCAAATGTTTTAAGTACAATTTGCTTGAGTTCGTCATAGATCGGGCAATCGTGGTTAGCCTGATAATGATTTTGATTGCCCTGCTTGCTGATCGTAAGTATTCCAGCATCTGACAACTTAGCCAACTCACGCGTAATAGCGCCTTTGCCCATCGCTGCTGTGCGGGCAATTTCATTCAGATAAAAGCTTTTATCTGGATTACCATAAAGCAACCCTAATAGATTTTGCTGTGCTTTAGTAAAAAGCGCATTACCGATATTCGAAGCTAACATCACAACCACCATATTGGGTACTGTCTAGTGTTTGAAATTGTTTTGTGAGAAAATGTGACAGCTGATCATTCCTTTACTAATAGAAAAGGGCTTTGACCCCTTTAATCCTTGACCCCTTTAATCCAAAAATATCCATAACCTAACACAGTAACCAGGATTACTGCCTTTAACGATCTGGGCTGCCTGCTATGCAACCGAAACCTGATAACTACCGTAGTTAAAACATAAGGGTGAAATTAGCCTACATCAAGAAATGAGAGACTTGACCCCGCTCCTTTGAAAAAGGAGCCTGTTCCTCGCCTATGAAGAAGTACGAAAGGCTATAGAAAAGACCTTTGAACCGAATGACCTTAACTAATACAACTTTGGAGTATTTCTCGCATTGCACTATCCCAATTGTTTTGGGAAGTAGACTTCTTCATATTGCTCAGCTTAAGACTTATAGAATGAGCATTCTCGATATTGTGAGATCGCAACAAAGGATAGATTTTAGCGATCAGTTCATAGTTAATATCAGACTCAATTAGTAAGTTAATGACCTTTTCTATGGGGAAAGCAGCACAACAGTTAATTAATCTTTCCAGCCTGTCTAACTGTGAAATCAGCTCTGAGAATACAGGCGGCGAATCAGCAAACATATCCTGCATCTTGCCCCAGTCATCGTTGAACGCTTTATATTGTTCATCAGTTGCTGGCACTAGCATTAACCCACCTTGTAAGGCGGATTCATATTTAGCTGCACTGGTCCTAAAATATTTTTTCTTATGCTCAACAACAGAGGCCAACATGGCAGTATCTGTAACTATGTCTGGGTGAAATAAAGCAATTCTAACTATATCGTAGAGATGTCGAGAGTTTCTGCTTTCGATTTTTTTCTGGTTAATAAAGGCATGAACCGCTGTGACTTTCTCAAAGAATGTGCGGTTAATGCTTAATGTCATGACGTTGGTTTCAACATTAGCCTCCTCCGCAACGGACGCAACCATTGGCTTGATCATATGCCAAGCATTCGGAAGCTGAGCTGCACGGCCACCCGTCTCAACTAATACCCGTGGTTTGATATAAGCATCGGTATCATATTCATCGCAGAGTTGCGGGTAATGGATCACCAATGCGTCATCAATATCCTCTGCAATAGAAACATAATACCCCTCCGCCGCTTTATCCAGCTCGGTTTGTAACATGCCAAGCAACTGGTTATGAGTGAAATTTTCAGCTGCCGCTTTCAGATGGGGTAAACGCTTCTTCTCACGCTGATTTGGAGACTCTTGATCGGGCTCTGGATGACCTAAAAAAGCCATATTCAAGGCGAGATCTATATCCTCGGACATTCGATCAATGACGCTATAAACCTTACTCAGCGTTGTACCGCCTTTAAAAACAAAAGGGTCATGAATATAAGGTTTCCGAATTTGACTCCAGACGGGCCCGAATAAGCACCCAAGCACAACAGTGACATGAAAATCCTTTTCTATGATGTATGCGGGAAGACCGAGTTGATTGCCTGAGGCAGCAAAAGCCTGTCGCTTTTCTTCATTGTCTAGTCGGTGAAACGCTTCCATTAGTTTCTTCCTTAAATAATCGATGCATCCATTTCAGCTTACCGGTCGTCATCTGCTGGAACTGCCGCAACTGACTACTGTTCAGTCGTTCGTAAAAACTCTCTAGTTTTTCAAAATTCTCTACAGACTCAGCTTGGCCAATATAACTCATCGCAGAGTACAGTAGCGCAACATTACGACTTACTTTCTCAGGTAACGCTTTTTTGTATTCAAACTTTAAGAGTTTTTTGCCTACATAAAACGGGGTAATACGCTTATTGCTGACATAAGAAAGCTGCATAGGCAATTGAGTCGAAAGCCCTAATTCATTAGCCGCTTTTGCGCCCGCAGGAACAATGACAGCCTTATGCTTTTGTTCCAGCGACTTGATAATACTTGGGATTGAGGGTGGCAACTCACCAAAGCGGCTCTCTTTTGGACGCACATAAACCCCCGCAGTGATCCGGGTTAATTTCTGCGCTTTTGCAATACGGGAGATAGCCTGATCAACCGCAGGCTCACTCGCCTTAACATGGCTAAGAATTTGCTCACGGGTAATCGCTTCGCCTTTTCGCCGATGCTTAATATAGCTCTCTACTGAAGTTTTAACCGCTGTGTTCATTACACTCTACCTCTCTCCTACGACAATGATAGTAGATTAGAGGTCATTTGTCAGAAACTTGTTCCTTAAACTAAGAGGTAATTTTATTAATTCTCTACAAGAATTATTGCTATTGAGTTCTATCAATCTGCACCCAAGCTATTTTATTTAGCTTCTTTGCAGACCCTTTAGCGATTTTTCTAACATTGAAAAGATAAAAAACCTAAAGGGCTTGTACCCCTTTAATTGTTCAGGCCTACCTTATGTATTTATCAACTTCTTCCCTAAAAGCTTTTCCTGCTTTCTTGTTGATCGTGTCCGAATGTACATATATTTTTCCAGCATCGAAATACTTCAGCCACCGCTCTATCGCTGAAACAACACTAAAACCATCCTCTTTTGAAAGCGGCTCGATAAACTTCTCTGGTATATCTACAAACTCATCCGTTTGCCACCAGCCTGTAGACGGCATATCAAGTTCATCAAGATCAAAAGCGAATTTTGGTAGTAACGCGCCATCAGCAAAGGACTGTAACCAATCTCTTTCGACATACTTGCCAGCCAAATAAACATCACGCATCTGGGCTTGAGCGATACAACAAGCAACATCAGCGCAGCATTTCCAATAACTGAGTATCCAATCCGGGCACAGGTGATACCTGAATATTGTTCTATCACCTATTCGGCCCACGCTTTCTTTGAGAGGAATCAGCGTGTCTTCTTCATGCTTTCTAGGTGGTTTGACCGTTAGAACAAAGCCCTCTATCTCTTTCTCATCGCCGCTATACTGCAACTTCTCAATGAACTCCCCAAACTTCGCAGGGTGTTTATAGAAGTGATGAGATTTGAAAATATCGCCCTGTCCATGGGACAACCATTCGGCATTTATTTGAAATAGATCAGCTGCGCTTTGTAGTAGAGAGGGTGTTAGCTTAGTGAGAAGACTTTCTTCCGTTTGAACATCTGCAATAGTTAATTCATGACCAAAGAATTCAGGAATTTGGTTACGATAGACCCCGTGTGATTCAAACAGTTTTACGAACCTTTCAGCAACAGATTCTTTTATTGAGTTATCGCTACCTGTTAGTTTCTCTTTACGAGCATCTAACTTCTTCCGTAACCAGCGATATCCTTGATAAAGGCCGCCAATCGCTCCTATGACTCCGGCGACGATACCAATAATTTCTTCCATCTAATGATCATCCATAAAATCTTTAAACTGCTGTAGTTGTTCTAGGTAGCATATCCAAGATCTACCATTGGACATCCATTCCTCTTAATGCTTACCTGAGTAACGCTTATCCCTGTAGCGCTTGATCCGTGATTGCTTCGGCTAGGTGGAATTGGGTTTGTTTAGACTCTTGTAAACGGGCTTTGAGTTGATCGCAGAGAGAAAATAACTCAGTAATTTTGACAATAATCTTTTGCTGCTCATTTTCCGGTGGTAACGGAAATGCGTATAACATTACGCTATTTGCCGATAAGTTTGGTTGGGCAGAACCATTATCAAATCTAAAAATCTGTGATCGACCAAAAGGGCTGATTAGATACTGATAAACAAAATTTCGTAATTCCACTAAGTGAGGGCGGATTATCATCAAGGAAGAAGCTATAGCCCCTTTTTCATAAGGTTCCACAAAAGCTGTTTTCCCGAATGTTGCTCCTCTTAGACAATACACTAGATCTCCATCAATGATTTTCCCACTTCTCAGAATTTCATATTTTTCCTCTGTAATAAAGTTCATATCTGTTGTGGTTAACAAACCATTCGGTTTTATATGCCCCGTATTTATCCAAGGGACTCCCTCAGCCACATATTCATTTTTGTTTGGGTAATTTTTACCACGATCACCATTAATGAAAGATGCCAATTTCCCAAATTTTACCCACTCCCACCCATCTGGAAGACTAAATTGTTTCTCATCCTCAGCAATCGACGGCAGTGGTTTATGTTTCTTAATCTTTTTATCTTTAATCAGCTGCTCTTTCTCAGTAGCAATCCGTTCCAACAAAACCGAAGCAGGTTCATCATTCGGATCTTGCGGTACGAGCTTACCCATCACCGCCAATTGCAGGATAGTTTGCTTTAACTGATCAATGCTGTGTTCTGTAGTAAAGAGGGTATCGAAGTGCTCGGCAAGCCTTTGCCAGTTCTCGGCCAATTCATCCGCATTCTGGCTTTGGGTGAGTGTACCTAGCAGGGTTTCAACCAGCAGTTGATGCGCAGTGATATTGTTTTCTGTTTGCGCTTCTAGTTGATCGCAGAGCGCCATTAGTTCATCGACTTTGGCTACTATCCTCTGCTGTTCGTCATAAGGGCAAATTGGAAGAATTAACTTCGGAAGATCGCCCAAGTTCAGTTTATTAGTATGACTCCCACCAGCTTTAATGTCGTCATACTGTTTGGTGAGAAAAGGACTGTGTAAGATTAAATGTAAATATTTAGGTAAGGTATGTTCTTGCAAATATTTCAACAAACCCACGCTGACAAATAAGCTGAATCGATGTTTCGTGTCGACAATTGTTGCCCGCCCTAATGTCCCGATACGGCATAAAAGCAGATCCCCTTCTTCGGGGTTGCAGCGAGAGTTTATTTCTTCATGTTCTTCTTCAGATATGTACTTACAGTCATCAAAACTAACCGTTTTTCCATCTAAATCTTTAACTGAAATGAACGGAATACCTTCGGGAAGGTATTTAGGGGTTTTATGAGCACCATCCGTGATAACTGTAAAAAAGTCACCGGCGCGAACGAAGCTCCAGTCTTCCGGTAATTCATAAAGATCATCAGCATCTGATAATGCAGGAAAATTCTTATGTTTCTTAATTACCTTCGCTTTAACCAACCGATCCCGTTCTTCAGCAATCCTTTCCAGCAGCACCGAAGCAGGCTCATCACTCGGATCTTGCGGTACCAACTTCCCCCTAACTGCCAGTTCCAAAATCAACTCACGCAGTTTCTTAATGCCGTAGAGGTTATGTTTTTTACTGTTACCTCGGCCTGCACTTTTCTTCTTCTGAATAGCCGAGGTCCAGAGATCAATATGCTCGGTAATTAGGGTTTGAACGTCCGATCCCATTAAGCGTTTCCTCGCGTTTTATTGGAGGAATTAGAGGGAGCAAGAGCTTCGGCCAAAATGTCTTTGATCTGATTACGCAGTTCGCCGATATCCTGCTGTTGCTGCTGGTATTGCGCTAAGAGCTCTTCAGGGTCATGGACGATCTGTTCCTCTTCATGGGGATTTTTGATATCGAGGTTGTAGTTACGCTCGATAATCTCATCGATACTGACCTTCCACGCATGTTCATTTTTTTGGCGGTTTTGGCGTTTGATTTTGTCTGTAAGGCTACTGCCTTCGCCCCACCATTCGGCACAAGCAGCAAAGTCTTCCAGCTTCATCGGTTTGGTTTTGTTAAAAGCCTTTACCCCCTCTGGCAGAGGGACTTCGTAATACCAGATATCTTGGGTGGGTTCGCCTTTTTCGAAGAACAGAATATTGGTTTTAATGCTGGTGTAAGGTGCAAACACGGAGTTAGGCAAGCGCACTAGCGTGTGCAGGTTACACTCGTCTAACAGCAGTTTTTTAATTTTGGTTTTTACGCCTTCACCAAACAGTGTGCCGTCTGGCAGTACCACAGCCGCCCGGCCGCGCTTACCCTGCGAAGCACCATTTGTATGCAAATCGCCATTAAGCACTTCGATAATGTATTGCAAAAACAGATCGGCGGTTTCACGGGTTTGGTATTCAGCGGGGAAGTTTTTTTCGATACCGTCCTCTTCGGTGCCACCAAAAGGTGGGTTAGAGACCACCACATCGACCATATCATCGTCATCTAAGCTGGAGAGCGCCTTATTCAGCGTATTGTCGTGACGAATATTTTTAGGTACTTCGATGCCGTGCAGCAGCATGTTGGTGGTACATAACAGATGCGGTAGCTGTTTTTTCTCTACCCCGCGCACGGACTCTTGCAGTTGTTGCTGGCCTTCGGAATCGGTAACTTGGGCTTTTAGGGTATCGACTGTGCAGGCCAAAAAGCCGCCGGTGCCACAGGCTGGATCTAGTACTGTTTCACCCAGTTGCGGGTTGATCATCTGCACAATAAACCGCGTGACGGCACGGGGTGTGTAAAACTCCCCGGCGTTACCGGCACTTTGCAGGTCTTTTAGGATCTGCTCGTATAGATCACCAAACAGGTGACGCTCTTGAGAGTTGGTGAAATCTATCTCGTTTAGCTTGTTAATCACCTGACGTAATAGCGTGCCGTTTTTCATGTAGTTAAAGGCATCACTAAAGGCTTCTTTCGCCACGTAACCGCGTGGGTTTTTATTAATGGGTGCAGTTAGGTTTTTAAGATCTTGTATGAGTTGGTTATTCACAAACTCTAATAGCTCATCACCGGTAATCCCTTGACTGTCTGCTGCCCAGTTACGCCATAGATAGGCTTCTGGGATGGGCGCGGTGTAGTTGTCTTGCTCGTCTTCTAGCTCTTCTTCTTGGGCATCAAAAATTTTTAGAAACAGCAACCAAGAGAGTTGGCCTAGGCGTTGTGCATCGCCATCGACCCCAGCGTCTTTACGCATGATGTCTTGAATGGATTTAATTGCGCTGGATATAGACATGAAGTTTCTCGTTATAAATTCTGGAGGCCTAACCGTACACATTCACATGGTTTGCTAGGCGCTTTGTGGCTCGAACTCGTCACTGGATTGATAGAGCGCGTCTTCTAATTCACTGATCGCTTGCTCGTATTGCTCTTTGCCCCCAAAGGCGTTCTTTTTGATCTCTAGGGGGCGGCCGATCTTATCAAACGGGGTGACCTTAAGCACTTGTTTAGATTCTATTTCAGTGACACCGCTGTTTTCATATTTTTCTAACAGACTATTGAGCACTTGCTGTGCGGTTTCACTGTATTTACCAAAATAGTTACGTTTTTTAACATTATTGGCCCGCTCTTTTCGGGTTAGCGGTGGCTGGTCGAACGCTACGTGACAGATCAGGTCGAAGGGGTCTAAATCACGACTGACATCTTCTTCCAAAGCCTCCCAGATAACACCGGCAGTGGCGAGCTCGTCGATGATCGCTTGCTTACGTTCAGTGGCGTTCCATTTTTTGATAAAGTCATCAAGCGAACTAAATTGCTGCTGTACTGTTTTACGGGTGTAATCTTTGAACGATTCAGTCACGAGTTTGCCGTCGGAATCGTAATACTGCACACGCTCGGCTAGTTTTTTAACGGTTACGCCGCTAATGTGATATTTGATAAACGCTTCTTTTTCACCATCACCAAAACTACCGATCGGGCCGTCTGGCCATTCGCTTTCACTGTCAGGGCTGTTCAGGTCTGGCTTGTAACAGCCTATGTCTTCACCTATCTCTCCAGAGGTGCCTGAGCCCTCCTCACCTTCTGCAACTTCATCATTAATATTGCCTTCACCGCTGATGATGTCGTCGGTGGTTCTCTCCATAATTTGCTCAGGGATGCCATCAAAGCGTTCATCGGCAAATAGCTCAGTGGCTTTTTTGAAATCGAGAATGGTAAACCACAGTTTGTTTAGCTTATCGTCAATACGGGTGCCACGACCGATGATCTGTTTAAACTTCGTCATGGATTGGATGTTTTGATCAAGCACGATGAGTTTGCAGGTTTTGGCGTCTACCCCGGTGGTCATTAGCTCTGATGTAGTCGCAATAACCGGGTAAAGTTTTTTGGGGTTCATAAAGTTTTCGAGCTGGTTTTTACCTAACTCGTCATCGCCGGTGATTTTCATGACGTACTTTTCGTTTATACCGATCTGCTCTGGGTTTAAATTCACCAAAGCACGGCGCATACGTTCTGCATGATTTATGTCATTACAGAAGACTATAGTTTTTGCCATAGGGTCTGTACGCTTTAGGTAGGCTGTAATGGTTTCCGCCACCAGCTGGGTACGCTCGTCAATAATAAGCGTACGGTCAAAATCTTTTTGATTGTAGATTCGGTCTTTAATCAGCTCGCCGTTTTTATCGAGTTGACCTTTCTCTGGTCGAAAACCTTGGGCATCTATATCAATATCTACACGAATGACTTTGTAGGGCGATAAGAAGCCATCTTCTATGCCCTCTTTAAGCGAGTAGGTATACACCGCCTCGCCAAAGTAATCGATGTTGGAGACTTCGTTTGTCTCTTTCGGTGTGGCGGTTAAGCCTATTTGAGTTGCTGAATCAAAGTACTCTAAGATCTCACGCCATGCGCTGTCTTCGTCAGCACTGCCTCGGTGGCACTCATCAATTACGATTAAGTCGAAGAAATCTTTAGATACATCTTTAAACGCTTTTTGATGCTCTTCTGGACCTGTCAGCGCCTGATAAATCCCTAAATGCACTTCGTAGGCGGGATCGACTTTACGGCCCGTAATTTTGGTCATCGCTTCGCCAAAAGGCTGGAAGTCTTTGCGCTTAGGGTCGTCGATTAATACATTGCGATCTGCAAGAAATAGAATGCGCTTGGCTTTTTTGGCTTTCCATAAGCGCCAAGCAATTTGAAAGGCGGTGTAAGTTTTGCCCACACCGGTGGCCATCACCAATAGAATGCGTTTTTTACCTTGTGAAATAGCCTCTATGGTTTTATTAACCGCCTGCAACTGATAATACCGCGGTGCTTTATCGGTGCCATCGTCGTAATATTCTTGCTCAAGATAAGTTAGCTGATCAGGGGTATACGACTTAAAAGCGTTTAATTTAGCCCGTAGCTCTTGTGGTGTTGGGAATTCATCCAGACTAATTTCGGTTTCTAACTGGCCACCATTTGAAGGAGCCGTTTTATCATGGAAGATAAAACCATCACCGTTACTGGCAAAAATAAATGGGACATCTAACAGCCGCGCATAATCCAAGCCTTGTTGCATGCCTTTACCAATTTCATGCTTATTGGCTTTGGCTTCGACAACCGCAAGCGGAATATTAGGCTTGTGATACAGAACAATATCAGCAGATTTAACCGCTGTTCGCATGCCGATATTGCCGCGAACAATGACCTTGCCGTCTCTTAGTTTAACTTCTTGTCTGATTTGCAGTATGTCATCCCAACCGGCTTTTAAAATCGCGGGCAGAATAAATTTACTGATAATGTCAGCTTCACTAAGTTGCTTTTTATCCATGCTCTACATCCTGTCTGCGTAAGCGACTTCTTTAGACAGCAATATACCATTCTGGTTAAGAGTTCCCAATGATCTAGCACGCTTCATTAGCCGTATCTTTTGAGTTACTACCGCGGCCAAGTAAAGACTTATCTTATTATCCTATAAATTCAACCTACCGATTAAACACTATGGTATTTATTACTACGGTAATATCTACTACACTTCACTTAAGATGAGTTTTTAAACCCATCTCTATAGAATATGAAATAAGCACTATGGATGGTGTATGAGAATATTCAAAACCAAAGAATTTGGTAAATTAGCGCGCAGGGAAGGTTTAACTAATCGACAGCTTATGCTCGCGGTTGATGAAATGGAATCTGGATTAGTCGATGCAGATTTAGGAAGCCACTTATATAAAAAGCGTATTGCCCAAGGCAACAAAGGTAAAAGTGGATCTTTCCGGACTCTTTTAGCGTTTAAGACAGGCACAAAGACATTCTTTTTATATTGTTACGCAAAGAGTGAAAGAGACAACATCACCCCAAAAGAAAAACAGGCACTTAAGATCATCTCTAAACAGTACCTTAAGTTTTCCGACGAACAATTAACTCAAGCCATTAAAACCGGCGCTTTGATAGAAATTGAGGCTAATAGCAATGAGTAATCTTCTGAAATCACTACAGAAAGATATGACGAGTTTGAAAGAAGCGGGGCTTATTAGTGATACAACCCTGCGTGATTTCAATGAAGCTTGCTTAACTGAAGTTAGCCCGCTGTCTGCTGCTGAAATAAAGCTTATTCGTGCTGAAAACCATGTAAGCCAAAGCGTTTTAGCCAAATACCTAAACATGTCGACTGAGAGTGTTCAAAAGTGGGAGCGAGGAGAGAAGCAGCCTTCAGGAGCTGCACTAAAACTGCTAGTACTTGCGAAAGAAAATGGTTTAGATGCAATCGCCTAAGCCCTTTTCTTGGTTCCATCTAGCTATTCAATTTAGATGTCCTCCCCATAAAAGCTTTTAGGTATAATTCCGTCGTAAGACGTTATGTTTAAAAAAGAAGGTTTCTAATGGTTCTGTTTTTCCCCATTCAGCAAGAGCTTGATTGCATCAGTGGCAGCGGTCAAATTCTTGGGAAGATTAAGTGCGACATCTCTACTTCAAAGCACGTCTTTATTCCTGATAATGAGTCCGTCGCTCTATCGGATGAGGAACAAATTCGTATAACGGTAAAAATATTAGGTCTTGATTCAGGTCTGTCTTCAATATCGATGCAGGATGATGATTGATTCATAATGGATTGAGGCTAAGCTAGATTACACACGCTTAAGACTCACTATTCGCGTTAACAGAGTAGAACTTCATCAATACATCAAACATAGCCTGGGCCGGTACAGATAGCTGATCCTTTTGGTTAGTTAATACCCCTAAATCACATGACACGGTGGGCGAATGTATGGGGACCACCTTTGCACCTAGCTGTTCCATCTGTTGCACACAAAGCGCCGGAACAACGCTTACGCCTAAGCCATTGCTTACCATTCGACCTACAGTAGCAAGCTGGTGACTATCAAAGGTGACGTCAAGCTCGATCCCTGCATCCGACAACGTTTTTTCAACTAACATTCTCACCATCGATGGCCGCTGCAAAGCGATAAAGTCACTCTCTAATAGCTCTGACCAACTCACCGTTTCACGGTTGCTAAGTGGATGCCCCACCGGAATAACCGATACAAATTCGTCACGCGCTAATTTAGTAAACCCGTCAATATCCGCCATACCGGGTGGCATGAAGGTAACACCGAGCTCGACTTTACCTGAGCGGACCATCTCGACCGTCTCTTCCGCTATCACATCATGTATCTGGACGTTGATGACTGGATACTTATGACGAAACAGCGCAATCACTTCTGGCAGCTGGCTTGCGGCAAAGGATGGCATTGCAGCGACCGAGACCATCCCCCTTTCAAGCCGGAAAAGCTGGCGCATCTCTTCTTCCATTGCGTCCCATTCATCAACCAATCTGCGGCCTTTCTCGTACAAGGTTTTCCCTTCTGCTGTCAGGCTAACCGCTCTTGTCGTACGAATAAGCAGGCGACCGCCAACACTTTCTTCAAGGTTTTTAATCGCGAGACTCAGTGCGGGCTGGGAGATAAATATTTTTTTACTCGCTTCAGCAAAGCTAAGTGTCTGTGCAACGGCCATAAAGGCTTTTAGCTGCCGCATATTCATTAATAAGATTTCCAAATTAATTGTTAATTATTTTAAAATTAACTTATAGATCTAACTCATGCAACATGAATCACACACAGCGATGATGTCGCTACTTACAAGCACCCTTTCATAAGGAAAATAAAAAATGGCGGGTTTAAATAAAATTGTTGAAAGCCACCAAGAGGCGATGAAAGGTTTAGAAGATGGAATGACTGTCATTGCCGGTGGTTTTGGCTTGTGCGGCATTCCTGAGAATCTGATCCAAGAGATTAAAAACCTAGGCGTTAAAGACCTAACCGTCGTTTCAAATAACTGCGGTGTAGATGGCTTTGGTTTAGGCGTCCTACTTGAAGATATGCAGATCAAAAAAATGATCGCGTCTTACGTGGGTGAAAACGCACTGTTTGAGAAACAGCTACTCAACGGTGAGCTAGAAGTAGAATTAACACCTCAAGGTACGCTAGCAGAGAAAATGCGCGCTGGCGGTGCTGGCATCCCCGCTTTCTTTACCGCAACAGGTTACGGAACACCGGTTGGCGAAGGCAAAGAAGTACGTGAGTTTGATGGCCGCAACTACATTATGGAAGAGTCCATCACGGGTGATTTTGCCATTGTAAAAGGCTGGAAAGCTGATAAATACGGTAATGTTGTTTATAGACATACTGCACAGAACTTTAATCCAATGGCAGCAACCGCGGGTAAAATTACCGTTGTTGAAGTTGAAGAGATTGTTGAAGTTGGAGAGCTATCTCCTGAAGAGATCCAGACACCGGGAATATATGTTGATCGGGTTGTTTTAGGTCAATTTGAGAAACGAATTGAGCAGCGTACAACGCAGTAATCATCAGATTATTTCTAATCGTTTCAAGTAACTTATTTTTAAAAGGTGGCAATAATGGCTCTTTCCAGAGAACAGATAGCACAGCGAATCGCACGAGAAATTAATGATGGTGACTACGTTAACCTAGGTATCGGTATCCCGACACTGGTTGCTAACTATGTCCCCGATGATATTGAAGTAATGCTGCAGTCTGAAAATGGCCTGCTGGGTATGGGACCTTTCCCCGAAGCAGATAAAATTGACGCTGACATGATCAATGCCGGTAAGCAGACTGTAACTGCTGTTAAAGGTGCATCCATTTTTTCCTCTGCCGAGTCTTTCGCAATGATTCGCGGCGGTCATGTTGATATCACTGTGCTGGGTGCGTTTGAGGTAGACCAGAACGGAAACATCGCTTCTTGGATGATTCCAGGCAAGCTTGTTAAAGGTATGGGCGGTGCAATGGATCTTGTTGCAGGTGCTGACAATATCATTGTTACGATGACCCATGCGTCAAAAGGCGGCGATTCTAAGCTGCTTGAAAAATGCTCTCTTCCACTGACAGGATCTGGCTGTATCAAGCGTGTCGTAACTGACCTTGCATACATGGAGATTGAAGATGGGGCGTTTATCCTTAAGGAACGTGCGCCAGGTGTCAGTGTTGAAGAAATTGTTGAGAAAACAGCAGGCAAGCTGATTGTGCCTGATGAAGTACCTGAAATGGTTTTCTAATTAAGAATTAAGCGTCGACTCTAATCCGTGTCAATATTTGCTTAACGCCAGCTAACCTCTACACGTTACTGGCGTTTTTTTTCGAATATAAGTTACATGTACCGCTGGTTTTAATTCCTTTGGTACAGCTAAACCGCCTGCCCCGCCGCAAAGCCTGATGCCCACGCCCACTGAAAGTTATGGCCGCCTAAGTGACCTGTCACATCCAAACATTCGCCAATAAAAAACAGGTTCGGTGCTTTTTTCGCTTCCATGGTCTTTTGGTTGATCTCATTAGTGTCGATTCCCCCGAGTGTGACTTCGGCGGTACGATAACCTTCTGTGCCGGAAGGTTTGATTTTCCAGCGACAAAAAGCCTCACTTATGGCCTCTAATTGTTTGTTAGAGAATCCACCCATCACGCCTTCTAAGCCAAATTTGGCACAGAGAACTTGTGACATACGCTTACTCATCTGTTGCGCCATAATGGTGGTGATCTCAGCCTTAGGACGCGCTTCTCGCTGCTCTTTCAACCATGCTAGTAGATCAAGTTCTGGAAATAAGTTTAGTTCTACGTCACCGCCCGGTTGCCAATAGTTGGAGATCTGTAAAATGGCAGGGCCGCTTAAGCCACGGTGAGTAAAGAGCATCATCTCAACAAAGCTTACGCTACCTATACTGGCCTTGACCAGGTGGGAAACGCCTGACAGTTCTTTAAGTATATCTTTGTCTTTCGGTTGTAGTGTAAACGGCACTAATGCAGCCGTTCTGGGCAGCACTGTTAAAGCGTATTGCTCAGCTATGTCATAAGCAAAGCTAGTTGCACCACCATTTGGAATCGATAAACCACCGGTAGCAATCACCACTGAATCGGCTGCAATCTTGCCGATTGAGGTTTCTAACTGATAACCGCCTTGGCCTTTTTGCGGGTCTCCTTGCTTAATCTTTTGTACAGCGGTGTCCGTTTTAATCTCTACCCCGGCCCATTCGCATTCGGTCATCAGCACCTTGAGAATCTCTTTACTGGATTCATTACAAAAAAGTTGCCCTAAGGTCTTCTCATGATATTCAACACCGTGACGGTCAACCAGATCGATGAAGTCTTGTGCTTTATATCGGCTCAATGCTGATTTACAGAAGTGTGGGTTTTGCGAGATAAAGTTAGCAGGTGTGTTATGGATGTTGGTGAAATTACAACGCCCACCACCCGACATCAGTATTTTACGCCCGACTTTTGCGGTATGTTCGATGACGAGTACGGAACGGCCTCGATAACCGGCGGTAGCTGCACACATAAGGCCAGAGGCACCTGCACCGATAATTACTACGTCATACTGCAACACGCTAACTCCTAGAGACGGAAAAGGAAGATGGGAGATTTTAAAGCGCGCTATATTATCATAGCCTGATAGTGGCTACGTGGAGTTTTTATGACTTCCATCGCAAATTGGCGCTGCCTTGCTTCCCTTGCACATGCAAAGCCAAACTTCACTATCTGCTTCTGCAGTAAAAACAATAGGATCTATACCTGTACCCTGGTGGTATCCATCACAAAAAGGCTGAGTGCCCGATCGCCCACAAGCGCACCATGCGTATGTTTGGCCTGCTTTTAGTTCAGCTTTTGCTGGTGCGTTACCAGCGCTATGAATGGGGGAATGAGACACGGCGCTTACTCCTCTATTGAAGTATCAATCACTCACTAAACGTAGAAGATCATCTTAAATTGATCAAATAACAGACAGATAAAAATACAGGCAAAAAAAAACCGCTCCCTATAGGAACGGTTTCTTAAGATAAAAACTAAGGACTAATCACTGCTATCATCTTGTACTTTTTTATCTTCATTTAGTTTACGGATTTTATCCGCCAAACGAGTTTTGCGTTCTGCAGACGGATTATCACCTGAGCTAGCACTATCTTGACGCTGTTTTTCATAAACAGAAGCGTTCTTCTTCTTTTCAGCTTGAGCCTTACGGCGACGGCTGTCATAGCTTTCAGGATCTGCTAATCGCTCTGAGCGGCTTGGCCCTGAGTTATCGATGAAACCTGTCGCCTTACGGCTCTTTTTAATACGTGCCATTTTACGATCTACCTTTACTTTCAGATGCCTCTTCAGCATCACGTCTTTCTTGTTCAATTCTTTCCAGCTCAGCAACACGGCGTTTTTCAACCCATTCATCTACTGTCTCGAAACTGATTTTTCCAAGCTTCCCGGAACGCAATTCGTTCAGCAATAATGTCGAAGCTTTATTTCTATCAACAACACCACCTGGTCGTAAGCAACCACGTCGTCTGCCTATTTCATCTAAAACACCTTCAGCTAACTCAGGCATCTCTTTAAACTTAAAACGCTCGATTAAGCGATCCGGGTAGTCTGTTCTTAAAAAGCCGGCTGCAAAAATAGCCACATCTTCATGCTCGATCGCAGTGTCTTTAATCGCGCCGCTAGCTGCTAATCGATATCCGGAATCTTCATCTTCAATCTTAGGCCATAAAAAACCAGGGGTATCAGAAAGAACCATCCCATTATGAGTGGTAAAACGCGTTTGCGTTTTAGTCACCGCCGGCTCATTACCTACCTTGGCAATTTTTCTGCCTAAAAGTGCATTGATTAATGTCGATTTACCAACATTAGGAATACCCATAATCATTGTGCGCACAGGGCGATCTGAATTAGAACGTGAAGGAACCATCTGCTTACATATGTCCGCAATACGGTTGATCACCTTCTTTTGACTCTGCTCGAGTGAAATTGCTCGCGTATCCGGCAAACTATTAAAGTACTCGAGCCACTGCTGAGTCCTTTCTTCGTCGGCCAAATCACTTTTATTGAGAATTTTCAGTTTTGGCTTACCTTTACGCAGCGTATCAACCAACGGGTTTTCGCTAGATTGCGGTAGACGAGCATCGATTACCTCAATAACCACGTCGACTTCATCCATTACTTTTGCAATCTCTTTCCGCGCCTTATGCATATGGCCCGGAAACCAGTTAATACTCATCGCACTACCTTAAAAATATGCCTGAAAATCTAGAAGTTCAGTATTATACTGCATGGCGGGCTGTAATGTTTACTTACATAAAGTAAATCGAATATTTAGTCGAAAATAAGCCCTTCACTACTTTTCCCTTGTGTCATTGATGTATAGACTTACTTTAATTCAGCTTTTTAAGATAGGGATACCCTAGCGTTTATGGATAGTTCAGAGAATTCACAAGTATTAATGGCACGGCAGCCGATCTTTGACCGCAACCAAAAAGTAGTGGCTTATGAACTACTCTATCGTACCGAAGATGCGCAAGGCCATGCCCTATTTTCTAACTCTGAAGCCACCAGCGAAGTTATTCTCAATGCTTATACCAGTATCTCAGACTCTGGTGAGCTAAAACGCGTACCCGCTTTTATTAATCTAACGCGTGATATATTAGTTGAGCAGCAGCTGCCAGAAGTTTCAAAAAAACATATTGTTCTTGAGATACTAGAAGATATCGAGCCCGACGATGAGGTCGTTGAAGCTGTTCGTAAATTACATGCGGAAGGCTATCGCATCGCAATGGACGACTTTGTCTATGACCCTAAGTTTGACTCGTTATTAGAGCTTGCCCATATTGTAAAAGTTGATGTTTTTGAGCTCAGTATGGAAGAGGTCGGTAACCAAGTTGCACAACTTAAAAAACACAAAGTGACGCTACTGGCCGAAAAAATAGAAACACACGAGCAACTCGAAGCCTGCGTTGATTTAGGTTTTAAGCTCTTTCAAGGGCACTTCCTTAGTAAACCTAAAGTCATTAAAGGTAAAAAGATTCAGGGGAGCCAAGTTGCTTTGATGCAGTTAATTCAAGAACTGCAAAGCGCTAACGCAACACCTGAAAAACTTGAAGAGCTGATTATTCGCGATCCTGCGCTTACTTATAAACTACTTCGAATTGTAAACTCAGCGGGTTACAGCCTTGTTCGACAAGTAGAATCTATTGCTGAAGCCATTGTTCTCCTAGGTTTAGAGCAAGTTAAAAAATGGGCAACATTGATTGCCATGTCATCGAACCAAGACAAGCCTGAAGAGTTATCACGAAGCTTACTCATCCGCGGCAGAATGTGTGAAGAGGTCGCCCAGGCATTAAAGCTTAGTAACTATGGCAGCTACTTTATGGCAGGCATGATGTCCGGATTACACGCCCTACTCGATATCGAACGCGAAACCATGCTAGAGCAAGTACCCTTAGGTGACGATATCAAAGAAGCGGTCAGTATGGGCCAAGGGCCTATCGGACAGATTTTAAGAAATGTTGTCAATTATGAAAATGGTGATTGGGATCTACTCCCTTCAGATTTAGACGGCAACCTTTACGATGCGGCTTATCGTGCCAGTCTGGAATGGACACAAGAATCGATGCAAGCTATGTACGAATAAATACCGTCCTCTTTGTACAAAAACGAGCAGCTTAGGCTGCTCTTTTTCGTTTGTTCATCGATCACTGAATTTTAGGGATGTTTTCACCCTCATAAATCCTTAGAATAGCCGCGTTCTTGAATCGCTTATCCTTAAACACAAAGGCAGACACTAGATCTGTCAAATCACAGTTGCTACCTATGCCATTACCGACCCCTGCTGCTCGCACCCTCAAACACACGCGCCGCGTCACCTGCGAAGGTTATAAACGTGATGATGGTTTGTGGGATATTGAGGCGCACTTAATCGATACTAAAACATTTCCATTAAAGAATAGAGATAGAGCGGGAGGAGAGATTGCTCCAGAGGAGCCTCTTCACGGTTTATCAATACGTATCACCATCGATATGGCACTCAATATTATTGATGCTGTTGCCTCTATGGATTACACCCCCTTTAACAGCTGCCAAAGCATTACCGGGGCATACAAGCAACTTATTGGTATTCAAATTGCGCCGGGCTTTACCGCTAAAACAAAAGCACTATTCTCTGGACGCTTAGGATGCACGCATCTATTAGAACTACTTGGGCCATTGGCCACTACGGCTTACCAAGCAACCCATCAAGAACGAGAGATACTAGAGAACTACTGGCAAGACAAAGACAATAAACCACCAATGCTTGATACTTGCCACACGCTTGCAGCTAATGGTCCAATAGTAAAAGAACTATGGCCTCACTTTCATGAAAATACTAATATCGAAAATATTATTCCGACACTGGCAGATGAATTGCCAAGATCGGACACTAATGTTTAATGGGCCAACGGCCAACAGGGACTTTTTTAAATGCTGATTCATCCTAATAAATCCTGTCTACTCATCGTTGATATTCAAGACAACCTTGTACCAGCAATTCATGAAGGCGAGACATTAATTAAGAATGCACGCTGGTTAGCGGAAATAGCCAACAAAGTTAACGTTCCAATTTTGGTATCTGAGCAATACCCCAAAGGGCTAGGCCATACTTCTCCTACGATCACAGAAGTCACTCAGCCAGAAAACATCATGGAAAAAGTCCACTTTTCCTGTATGTCTGAGCCTAACTGCAATGAAAAAATCAATGCACTTCGCCCGAACCAAGTCATCGTTGTTGGGATGGAAGCGCATGTTTGTGTCATGCAAACAGCCATCCAACTTAAACAACAAGCACGCGAAGTTTATGTCGTAGAAGATTGCGTCTCTTCTCGTAATCCAAAAGATAAAGAGCTTGCGCTTGAACGTATGCGCCAATGCGGAATTTTCATTGTCAGCCGTGAGATGGTTGCTTTCGAGTGGTTACAAAAAGCAGGCACTGATACGTTTAGAGATATCAGCAAAAACTATATTCGTTAATATAGTCTATGAAGTGATAAACCAAAGCCTGCCAACCATTGTTAGCGGGCTTTTTTATTGATCTTAAAAAGTAACTGTAGATTAATATCGCGCAACTCGCTCGGCGAGGAGCGTTGTAAGGCGGTTTACACGCTTTAAATTAGCACCTAAATCTGAATAACCCACCCGAGAAGCGGAACGCAAATAGATACGGCCCCGAGACAGATCTATCCGAACCTCAACATCATCAATAAATCCAAGAAAACGGCTTTCAAAAACCGCAGAAAGATAAGAGTTTGATTGAATCTGGACATCACCACCCGCTTCTTTGATCACCGCTTTCACTAATTGACTGATCTCCTCTGGATTATCCATATTGGATGGGATAACAAAGGGCTCCGCATAATGACTGGCGTCGTCAGGGTACTCCGTACAGATACAGTTTGGCTTCTCAGTGCAACGGGCCAACTGCCCATCAACCAAACCTATAGCGCGCCCCTCTTTAGAGGCAATAGCCATAAACCAAAATAACAAAATAACGACTAATGGTAGGCCAAAAGCAAAAAATTCCATTTTCAAAAAACGCTTCCTTTTTACTACTGCCACGTCCCCTGCTCCTGAAGAAGTAGCTTCTGTTTCTGTGTAACTTGAAGCATACCAGTTTCAGAGACTGTGTACACAAAATCACCATTAGTAAATCGATAACCCAAGAATCGACAAGGCGTGAGGCCATCTGCACATAGTGTATGCTCAGTACGACCTTGCAACCGAATACTATTCCCAGTTTTTAACGATCTACCTATGTATTCTACACGCTCACAAGTGACCTCTCCCTCTTCGCACAAGACAGAAATAGTCACATTAAACGAATGGGTATATAGTACCTGTTCCGCTGCAGCACTCGCAATATGTAATCCACTACAGGCTGTAAAAAACCATAAACACAGCGTTTTATATCTCGAATTTAATACGCTCATTTATTTCTCCCCAAAAAAAAGAGCATCGATAAATCAATACTCTTTTTCTTGATGCTAAACGCCCGAAAATATTAATCGTCGCGGCTAGTAACTTCCAATAAGTGATAACCAAACTGAGTTTTAATCGGACCTTGTACTACACCAACATCACCGGTAAAAACAGCAGTATCAAACTCAGGTACCATTTGGCCACGGCCAAAAGAACCTAAATCACCACCCTGACCACCAGAAGGACATGAAGAGTGCTTTTTTGCCGCTTCAGCAAAATCAGTACCGGCTTCAATCTCTGCTTTTAGCTGGTTACACTGATCTTCAGTATCAACCAAAATATGACGTGCTGTTGCGCGTGCCATTATTTAACTCCTAATTTCGTTTGTAATGGCGGCAACCTTACCCGCCCTCGGTGCTTTCGTCCAGTCGCAAACGCACGATCTTTTATTCTAGTAATAAGGAGTGACTACACTCAAAACAAACTTATCCTTATTCGCTTATCGCTATAGCCATAACCGGTCCCACCACGGCGACTTGCCATGGCAAGTACTTGTGCATCAGGGGGCAGCGGCTCTAAATAACCTTTTTGGTAACACCACCCCACATAGATAGCGGCGCGTGCTACCTGACCATAGATAAGGCTCTCATTAAAATAATTACAGGCATCAACAAAATTATTCTTTGCCATCAAAATTTGCGCTAATGGAAAACGCGCATACTCTTCTCCTTGTAAAATACGGTCTGCATACGCCTGCTGTATATCCACACTCATATAACGCTGGATATCTTTGTCTAAACGATCACAAAATTGAATTGCCATCTCACTATCATGGCCCTTACAGATCTCTGGCAAATCACCAGAGACCGACGGCAACATTCGCGCCGCAGAATGGTCTTGCGCTAGCATAGACCAGCGCTCTTTCTCAAAAATATAAGCGATAGAGATCAAGCGCCCCAAAGGATTTATATCTGCAAAATATTGAGTTTTAATCTTCTCAGACCATTGATCAGCAAGACGCTCATTTTGATCGACTATATACTGATTCGCCCGCCTGCTATAAAACGCTTTTTCAGCATGATGTCCAAACTCATGCAGCAAGACATCAAGTAACACACCTTCTAAAACCGCCTGATGCTGTTGTAAAGTCTGCTTATCTAACTCTTTTAGGTTAGCCCACTGATAGGGCCTAAGAACCGATATAGCGTGATGCTCGGCGATCGTTTGGGAGAAATAATATTGTAGATATTGTTCAACAAACTGAGGCTGTTTAAGATGAAGCGCTAATTGGTAAGCTTCACTGTACGCAGACAATCCTTGAAGGAAGCGTACATTGAGAAGTACCTTAGGCGGTGTAGATTCTAGCGCAAATGCCATCGCACTAGGGTGCATATTATCAACGATATTAACTTGAACTTGATTCAAGATGAATTGCTGCTTTTCAGGCAAAGAATCCACGACCGGCTGTATCTTTTCAGATACCAATCTCTGAACCAAAGGCAAATACTGCTCAGTTGTACCTGTTACTTCAATCGCTTTCGCCAAGGAGAGGTTGAGAGTAATGATAGTTACAACGGCAGCTAATCTGAGGACGAAACGCATATCGAACCTCCTGCGGCCAACCTATACGCTGTTATTAGCCTATCTAAAACAGCAATACATAAAATATAGGTTATTTTTTAAGCAGAAAGTTCAACATGAGAATTAATCAGGCTGTGTATACCGCTATTTTTGCCCCCAGGTATCGGTATAGATCATATCTTCTAGTTGGGTGCGTTTCTCCCACTGAGCAAGCTCGAGCTCAGGTTTTTTAAGAAATTCTGAGACATAGCCCACACAAAGATAAGCAACAGGCACCACACCATCCGGCAGATCTAACAATTCAATTAATTTCTCTTTCTGAATGATTGATACCCAACCGACCCCGACATTCTCAGCCCTAGCAGCCAACCAAAAATTTTGAACGGCACACACCGTACTGTAAAGATCCATTTCCGCCTGATGTGTTTTCCCTAGTACAACAGGCCCACCTCGCTTACGGTCACAGGTAATACACACATTCAAAGGGGTATCTAATATTCCCTGTAATTTTAAACTCTGGTAATGACTACGACGTCCCTCATCAAACATCTCTGCGGCTTCATCATTCGCTTTGACAAAAGCATCATAAATTTTACGCCGGCGTTCAGCATCACGTATTAATATAAAGTTCCAGGGCTGAGACAGTCCAACGGATGGCGCATGATGTGCTGCGTGCAAGATATTGGTCAAAACGTCGTCTGGGACATCGTCAGGCAAAAACTGGCCACGAACATCCCGTCGCCCATAGAGTATTTCGTAAAAATGATCGCGTGCTTCAGGCGTTATATCTTGTTGTTTTTGCTGTTTAGAAATGGAAGACATCGTGTACTCAAATTAGGATGCTGATCGATCTATGCTTAACACGCCAAATCACTATCAGCCAAAAATTGCTCGGTATAATTGCAAACCAAACAATAACACTAAACTGGCTAATGCTAACCATAATGCCCGCAGAAATCTCGTACGCTTTAGATTACGTAGACCTGACACCTTTAAAAGCTCATACGTTAGCTCTACTTGTATATCAGCGCTTTTTAACGCCTTTAAATAATGACTTGTGGTTTCCGCATCTTCACTGTCTGTAAAGAAAAGCTTTCTTACCTGCGAATGCTCTTCGCCTATCCTTGGTGCCGTTTTTCGGGTCGGAAACAAAACGGCTCCAAACAAAATGATGGGGCTTATGACGAGCACCCAAGAGAGAATAATCGCAAATATATTGGCTAAGTAATCATCTCGAGTAGGCAACATAGATCCTATGGTATGGATAAGGCCAGCGGTAAAAATATAACCAACCCCAACAATCTGTGCCTTAGTGTCAAAACTCCGCACGTGCTCTTCAGCCGATTTAAGCGCAGCGTATAAAAAATCAGTAGACTGCTTTTCTTGATTCAACGGTGCCATTAACTCTTCACCTGATTGCATAGTCTTCCCTTCAGCACGTCGATATTTTCATTCATACTAAACATAAGGCCTGATCACAGATTGCGCAATTCGCAGACATAAAAAAAGCCCGCTGTAGCGAGCTTTTCGTATGCAGGTGATCAATTATGCGGCAGAGTCAACATTCTGATCACTTTGCTCGATCAAAGCTGCGTGCAATGCGATAACAGCCTGCTCATAATCTTCTTCAGATACTAGACATTGCATCTCAACCTGACGAATAGACTGATGCAGAGCCATAACATTAATATCCGCTTCAGCCAATGCACTGACGGTACGCGCTAAGATACCTTTTACTTTCATATGCGAACCAATGGCAGAAACAATCGCAAGATTGTGTAAACAGATCTGGCCTTCAGGGTACATCTCTTCCATCAAACGCGTTGCTCGGTTAACCATCTTGCGAGAGCCACCAACATAGTAAGTAATACTATTGGCATCAGCATCTTTATTGATGACATAAAGCTTCAATTGAGCCAGCAGCTTAGAAATTTCGATATCGTAAGCAGCGTCTCCAAGCATCTCTTGGTCGAAGATCTCAATACCAAACACATCTTTACGGCCAGCTATAATCTCAACACGCGGAGCATCGCTATGATACTCCTGGCTGATGATAGTCCCTTCATGTTCTGGCTCAAATGCATTCTTGATACGGAGCTTAACGCCGTTACGACGTAAACCTTTAGCCGCCTTAGGATGGATCGCTTCCATCCCCAAGTTCGACAACTGATCGGCAACATCATAGTTAGTCGCACCAATCGTCACTACATTATC
Organism: Neptuniibacter victor; assembly: GCA_027943745.1. GTDB lineage: Bacteria > Pseudomonadota > Gammaproteobacteria > Pseudomonadales > Balneatricaceae > Neptuniibacter > Neptuniibacter victor. Next base: position 2,362,331 of record AP025763.1, read on the forward strand.
AGTGCCCACCAGCATCGGATCAGCAGAACTTAGGTGATACTCTTTATGAATAATCGCTTCATTGGCACCTGTTACCGTCGCAATCATGCTAAAGGTCATTTCGCTATAACCGCGATCAAAGGTCTTCATCAACCCCTCTTCGCAATGCGTATAACCTGTTGCGATCAACATTTCAGAAGCAATATCAACATCAGAGAACTGTTGTTGAATCATCTCTTCAAACAGCAGTGGTTGATCCATATGCCAACCGGTCAAATCGACAAAGCGAGCATTGATACCTGATTTGCGTAAGGCAAGCACAGAATTATAAGCACTGTGAGCTTCACCAATCGACGCCAGCATCTCACGTACCTTCATCAGATGCTCTTCCAGCTGGAAATGCCCGTAAGTACATAGATGGTGCAAGCTCTTCATACAATCACGCACATCATTAAGGCGTTCAATGACAAAGCTATCAGCTGCATTACGCTCGAACTCAGCATCAGGGAATAACTCAGCGTTAATCTCTTGCATGCGAGCTTGAACATTATTGAGTTCATCTACCCAAGCTTGCTCTGTTTCAGCATTAGCAAAGCGCGCATAAACCCCAGGTTCACCCGTCTTCTTATGCTCAAGTAGATAGTTCGTAATACCGCCGTAAGCAGATACTACAAAAATTCGGTTATACAGTTCCTCTGGGGTCGTGCGTTTGCCCACCAGAATAGTGTCCATCAATTCCTCAAAGCGGCTCATTGACGTGCCGCCGATCTTCTCAACTGTATGCATTGTCTTTCCGGATATAACAGGTTTGGCTTTAGAAACAGGCCCAAAGCAAAAAAATTGGGCACAAATTTTACACCAATATGATGATTTTGTGACCACTTTATTTCTGGAAGGCATAAAAAAAGCCCTGCAAACGTCAATTTGCAGGGCTTTTTCTCGGAAAATTTAACTTTTTAGCTAAACATCCCTTTAAACATAAAGAAGAATACGATCGCTAAACCGGCACCGGCTGGCAGTGTCACCACCCAAGAAACGAAGATCGTACCAACAATTCGCAAGTTCAAAGCAGCCATGCCTCGCGCTAAACCTACACCCAACACAGCACCCACGAGTGTATGCGTTGTAGAGATCGGCAAGCCCGTACCCGATGCAAATACCACGGTTGTTGCAGCGGCTAGCGTTGCAGCAAAACCACGGCTTGGCGTCAACTCAGTAATGTTATTACCAACCGTCGCGATAACCTTGTGACCGTACATAATCAAGCCCGCCACGATACCGCCACCACCGAGTAACAGAATCCATACTGGCATCGCCGTCTTCTGCGCAACTTCACCGCCGGCAGCGACAACACCAACAACGGCTGCCAAAGGCCCTACCGCGTTAGCAACATCGTTAGACCCATGAGCAAAAGCCATTGCACACGCGGTAAACATCATAAGAATACCAAATAGCTTCTCAACACTACTAAAGTGATGTTCACGATCTGCGTCAGGATCAGGAGTGATGCGTTTCTGCATCTGCATGCCAATCAGCATAACAATAATACCGATCACAACAGATGCGCCTGCACTTTGGAACCAGCTAAAATCTAAACCAACATGCTTTAGGCCCTTAGTGAAAGTCACCATAGACACCATAAAGCCAACAAGGAAGATATAACCTGGGATGTACTTTTTAGCGTTAGCAAACGGGTTATCTGTGTCTAAGATAAGCTTTTGCACACTCCTAAAGAGGAAGAAGGCTATCAAGCCCGCTGTCACAGGAGACACTACCCAACTAGCGACAATCTTTGAAACCTTAGCCCAGTTTACCGCATCAACAGAGATACCTACTGCAGCAAAGCCAACAATTGCACCCACGATAGAGTGAGTGGTTGATACAGGCCAACCAAAGTGTGTAGCGATAAGTAGCCATATACCTGCCGCAAGCAACGCAGAAAGCATACCGAATACAAGCAATTCTGGTGTGCCAGCTAACAATCCTGGGTCGATAATCCCCTTACGAATCGTTGCAGTTACTGCACCACCCGCAAGGTATGCACCCATAAATTCAAAAATTATAGCGATCATGATCGCTTGCTTTAAGGTTAGCGCTTTAGAGCCAACCGAGGTTCCCATCGCGTTGGCAACATCATTTGCGCCTACGCCCCAAGCCATGAAGAAACCAAATACACATGCAAGGATGACGATAATATCGCCGTACTGAGCAATAATTTCCATTCTAATATACCGAAACTAGTTAGCGAGCAACGAGTAGCTGCAAGCGGCTACCGACTTGTTGTGCACGATCCGCCAGATCACCAATGAGGGTGATTACCTGATAAAGGAACATGACATCTACTGGAGGCAATTCTTTTTCAATACTAAAGAGCTTTAAACGAATCGCTCGTTCATGCTCATCAGTACGATGTTCAAGTGCATCAAGTTGGTCTAGCATTTTCTCGATCACTTCAATCTCATGACCACCAAAACCACTATTTACCAACTCATCCAGCTCTTTAAGAGCTGTCAGTGCTTGTTCGGATGTAGACAGTGCTACACGAACAAACTCTGTCATATCAGTTTGCATTATGGCTGGCACAGCCATTTCGCGTCCTAGCATCAAACCAGCAATATCTTTTGCTCGATTTGCAATTTTGTCCTGCATTCTCACAACTTCAAGGAGGTCCGTGCGAGGAACTGGCAGAAAAATACTTTTAGGAAGATTTTGACGAATCTCCTTTTTCATCGCATCCGCGGCGCCTTCTAAGACAGCGATACGATTCTGTATTTTTGCAGCTTCTTTCCAATCATCGGCGATAACCGCTTCGAAGAATGGAATAAGCTCTACAGCACATTCCTGCGCTTTAGCAATATGCTCTTGCATTGGTTTGAACGGCGATCGTGCAAACATTTGCAAAAATGGATTATTGGTGGAGACCATACAACGCACCTTAAGAATCGGAGAACATTTTTTGAACACAATACAACTGCATTCAGGCGCGCGAATTATGACGGATTTATGACCGTGAGTAATTACAGAATTGTTACAATTTAGTCATTTTTTGGTAAAAAAAGTGAAATATTTGATTTAAAGCAGCGGGCCGATATACATGGTGAATTGCTTGTAAATCGAAAGCATAACAATGTATATACACAAACAAAGTGCGGACTTGTCACCCTATATTGTGTGTTTTTTCACAAAGAGATAACCATCTTCACCGCAAGCGTTAATATCCACTTCATGCTTCAGCAGATCTAACCCTTCAAAACGAGATAGATATTCGTCAGGCTGTAAGCAGAAACGCTGAGAGAAGCCCGTTCTTTGATGATATAAATGATTAAACGTTGTGATCAAAAGTGTGCCTTGCGGCTTAAGGCGTTCGATTAAATGCGACCAAAGCGCTTCAACCGGTTTATAACGACAGATAACGATGGCATCAAACAGTGCCAATTTTGAAAGATCGACCTCCTCAGCTTCAAGGTCAACCTGATAGGTTTCAACCTCCCCACCCTGCTGTTGGCATCGTCGCTCTAATAGACTTAACCCTACGGATGAGATATCTGCTGCGACAACGTCAAAAGCCTTATCCATCAAGAAAATACTTGCTGCACCGTCCCCCGACGCAAGATCAAGAAGACGCCCTGGTTTTAAATACTGCCAATTCTGCTGAAGAAAAATAGGTGGGGATGGTGTGCCTGATTTATCAAACTTATTCTGATAGCGTTTATCCCATTTTGCTTGAGCTTTACTAATCTCGGCCATATCAAGTTTTACAACATACTCGCGGCAATAGTTTCGTAAGCTTGGAAACCCTGTTTTGTCCAAAAGCGATCAGCAGACAGGTTACTTGGGTGCCAACCCGCTTGAACTGAAGTTGCACCTTGAAAACGTAACCATTCCTTGGCCTTTAGAACCAATATCTCCCCGTGCCCTTTTCCTCTTGCTTCGGGTATTAACCAAAGATTAAAAAGCACACCACTATTTGGCTGACTAAACCCTGACTGACTACTCAAAATAGCTGCCATGCTACCCAAAAGTTCGTTTCCGTCTGATTTTAGTATCCAAATTTGTGCATCATCGCGCTTTAAACATTGCTCAGCAGTTACTCTCAGGTCTTGATCAAGATACGATTCGAGGGGAATCCCAAATGGCTGTGCATGATGTTGCGGAAGTTCTAATGTCAGCTTTTGCCAACAATGGACAATAAAATCCAAGTCGGCAAAAGATGCGATGGAAGCATGACTATCTGATGCCATCGTTATCTCGCTAAATGGTCATATAAACGATTACCTTAGCATGTTCTTATAGCGCTGACTAAGCTCCTCACCTTGCATCTGTGATAATTGATCAGCAACAGATTCAAGTGCGATTAAACGCTCCTCGGCCGGAGGGTGGCGTTTCGAAAAAGTTTGCCAGAATGAGCTTTTATCTTGCACTGCATCTATTTTTTGTAAAACACGGATGTAGGCCATAGGGTCATAACCAGCTCGCGCAGCGATAACCATCCCCATCATATCCGCTTCAAGCTCATCCTCTCGCGCCAAGCCATCACTGTAAATGTCTTCCACCGTCATCAATAGCTTGTTCTCTAGTGAATGATCACCAAAGGCAACGGTTGAGTTTTGAGAATCCCCATCAGCATCCTTAAGAAAACGTACAAGATCGGCCGCCACTCCCATTTTAGCTTCTTTCTGAATGGCGTTTAGATGATGCTTTCTAACAACGTGCGAGATTTCATGTGCTAACACCCCTGCGAGCTCAGCCTCATTATCTAACTGCTTCAAGGTCCCGGTCGTGATATAGATATAGCCACCAGGCGTCGCAAACGCATTAAAACTATCATCACGGATAACCGTAAAACGCCATGGAATATCTGGACGTTCAGTCTGCTGAGCAAGCCACATCCCGATAGAGCCCACATAATATTGAACGTCACTCACGTTATAGATGGCGGCATTCTTTAACAGAACCAAGCTCACCTCCTGCCCTAATTCAACCTCTTCTTCTAATGACTTCTCGAACAGGTCGGAGGATTTTTTAGTTGCACTCATTAACGGCGTTAAGTTGATATTATTAACTTGGCAAGCGCTCAGGAACAGTGCCGATAAAATAATCAGCGATATTTTTCGTAGCCCATATTTACTCTTGCACATAATCGACTCCTCGGGCAGATAAGCTTCCTCGCTTAGCAAAGGCTTCGGCCTGCTCCGTTGTCACTTTATATTGTTCGAGCTGCTGCAATGACAAACCCTGACCACCGGATACCCATTTGACTTCATCCAACCCTCTAACACCGGTTGTTAAGGTTGTGTTAGAACGATATTGGATTGTTCCCAGCGCCGTTTCAGCAGCAGCCGGACGCTTCAAACGAACCGCGATCATTTTAATCCAACCGGTGCCCGCCGGGACCTTCACCTGATACCACCCGCCCTGACGCTGTAAGATCTGTAGGTTTGTACCTTTGTTCAAATTCGAAATAACTGAGCCAGATAACGATGGCGTACTTAATAGAGGAACAGACCGAACAGTAAAAGCATTGGGTGAAGCGAACGTCGATGTAGAGAGGAAAAAAACAAAACCGCATATCAAGTACTTAATGTTCATCACTCAACCTCCTTGGTTGATAGACCGTGACTAACTCTTCCCGGCCTTTAACCTTATAGTCACCAATCCACTCGAAGTCAAAAGCCTCACCGCAAGCCTTTCGTGTTTCTGCGGATACAAGCACTCGACGCCCAGTTTCTTTGGTTAGTCCTTCAATTCGACTGGCAACGTTCACCGCATCGCCAATCGCTGTATAGTCGTATCGACTGTGGGTACCGATCGCTCCCACGACAACCTCACCCGTATGTAAGCCAATACCAATATCAAAATCATACAAGCCACACTCCCGCCTAAACTGAACCATCTGATCTACCATATCTAAGGCTGCGTTGACGGCAGATATCTCCTGAGACTCACTTTCAATCGGCTCTCCCCAAAACGCCATAATGGCATCACCAATAAACTTATCGAGGGTACCTTGGTGATTAAATATGACCTCTACCTGACGTGAAAAATAACGATTAAGTAGCTCAACGATCTCTGTTGCAGTTCGGTATTCCGATAGGTGAGTGAACTCTCGGATATCAGTAAATAAAATGGTCACTTGTGTACTCTTCCCCGCAATAGCCTGGTCAGTTAAGCCTTGCTCTAACAGGATTTTCACCACCTTTGGGTCCAGAAAACGACCAAAAACATCCACTGTTTTCTTCATCTCCTGCTGTTGCAATAGCAAGCGATTGATATAAAAAACGGCGGCCAGAAAAAGATAAGCACAGATCCAGCTAATCACAGGAAAAACTGTGGCGTGCAGCAACATCAGTTGATAACTCACCCCTGCCAAGGAGAGCCCGCCTACAATTAAAATAAGCAGCGCATAAGGTAAGTACCTAACACGCAAAAGCGTCATAACAAAAAGAGAGAAAACGAATAACTGAGATAGAGCAATCTCAGTGGTTGAAGCGTGATTTAGGAAATCCTGATGAAGAAAATTATCAATGGCTGTCGCGAGAATAAAAACGCCTGGATAGGTACTACTGATGGGTGTTACCTGGATATCATGTAAACCGGCAGCAGTAGAACCGATAACAATGATCTTATTAGAAAAAAAATCTTCCGCGAGGTAATCGTTCCCTTCAGATAAAGCGGCATAGACCTCAGCGTATGGAAGGCGTTGATAGGGAGGTCCTTGCCCGCTTGACCAATCCAACCAGACCTCACGTTGATCACTCCGATAACCATTAATATCGTAAGCGAGCCTGGCAGGCATTGTTTCAATCCCCCAGCCCCCAATAGGATGTACAGCGGCATAACGGCGACCAACGCCATCGAAATCTAAGTTGAAATTGATGCTGCCTAAGCGCCATATTTTAGGATCAACAGCATGAGGCAGCACTAAGCTTGCATGGGGAGGGTCTGAGGTATCAAGCGATCTAATAATAGGTACAGTATCTGGATATTGATCAAGCCGTGGAAATAGTGCATCGGAGTCAGTTTGCAGGTGAAGGAAAGGTAAATAAACGTTATCTACACTTCCCAACACTTCACTAAAATACTGATCACTTTCCGGGTTAAAAATATCTCTATCCGCAAACAGGATATCAAACACTATCGCTTTAGGGGCTTGCTGTTGCAGCAGTTCAACCAATTCGGCGTGAATAGCTCTGGGCCAAGGCCAACTTCCCGCTATAGGCGCAAGGTTGCTTAAACTTGCATCGTCGATATCAATAACAACAATCTGTTTAGAAGCATTCTCCGTTTTAGCTCTCTGCTGGACGGTAAAATCCAACCATAAATTGTCCAGCCTTTGCAGAAATGGAACATTCACATTGGCTGTAACAAACAGACAAAACAATACGAGGATCAGTGCAACAATTTTAAGTTCAGAGCGCTGCGTATTGGTTACCATTACCTGCGAAGTCCTTGCACTAGTGACTTTCTCACATAAGGGTGCTCATATAACTTTATCTAACTAGCTTATCTATATAGCGTACCCCATATAAGTACAGCATAGGCGAGTATCCAACAGACACAACAAACCTTCACAAAAACCCGACAGACTTAAGATCCTAGTTCAAATATCAGTTGCTTATACCATGTTGAAATACGGCCATCCGTCTCATCACGCTGCCAATCTTCATCGAGTGCTAAACCAACAAAATGTTTGCCATCCTCGGTCAGTGCTTTGGATTCATCAAACTCATACCCTTCGATCGGCCAATGCCCAATGATGGTTGCGCCTTGCGCTATTACTTTGTCATGCAGCATACCCATGGCATCAACAAACCATTCTGGATAACCAAATTGATCACCCAAACCGATAAACGCGACCTGCTTGCCTGAAAAGTCGATCACATCGACTTCGTCCCATACATCTTGCCAATCTTCCTGCACCTCACCATAGTCCCAGGTGGGTAATGCAAAAATGATCGTGTCGTACCCATCCACCAAACTCAGTGGAGTATCGACTACATCATAAAGATCGATATCACCTTCCGACCACACAGACTTTACTTTCTCAGCAATATCACCGGTGTTACCGGTTGTCGTTCCATAGAAAAGAATTGTCTTCATACTTTTACCTAAACCACACAAATGCAAATGATAACAAGTATCATTATCTAGTAATTTAGTATGGAAGCAAGTAAAAGTGAGAATATCTAAATGAAAAAAATTAAAGGAATAGTGAAATCTACGATGAAGGAAGAAGGAAGAAGAAGGAAGAAGGAAGAAGGAAGAAGGAAGAAGGAAGAAAGAAGAAAGAAGAAAGAAGAAAGAAGAAAGAAGAAAGAAGAAAGAAGAAAGAAGAAAGAAGAAAGAAGAAAGAAGAAAGAAGAAAGAAGAAAGAAGAAAGGATTTAAAAAATTGAAACGAGATAGAAACAAAAATGCCCAGCAGAAGCCGGGCATTTTTCAAGATCTCTCAAGCACTCTCTGAGGTGCTCTTTCAGTCACTATGCAGGTGTCATCTCTTCATCATAATCAGACTCAAACTCCGGCTCTGGTTCTACCTCTGCCATTGGTTTCTGAGTGCCTTTTTTATTGACGTTTTTCTGATGAATCTTATCTAACTGTCGATCAATTTTATCTGCCAGAGTGTCTAAGGCAGCATATAGATTATCAGCAGTTGCTTTGGCAAAAATGTCTTTACCCGCTATATGAATTGTTGCTTCTGCTAACTCTTCGCGATCATTTTTCTCTAAAATGACATGTGCGCTAGTGATAACTTCATAGCGTTCTTGGCTGTTGTTTAGCCACGCTTCAACTTTCTCTTTGATACCTTCTGAAACTTTCGCATTGCGGTGAGTGATTTTAATGTTCATGTGTAAATCCTTAATGCAATGTTGCTATTAGAGAACCCGTTAATTAGTGTTCTTAAGTCCCCTTTACACTTACAGTAGTACCACTCTTACCGGGGAATACAAGTACTTTTTTTCATCCAAAGAAAAAAATTGATACAGGACGTTAAAATTGAACATTCTCTATTCAATTGTTGCTTGTAGCGGCAGTGGAGCGCTTAGAAATAATCGAGATTACCCCTGCCCCGATAATCAAGATAATACCTAAAATACTGTTAAGCCCTAACAGCTCATCCCACAACAACCAGCCAAATAACGCAGCAAAAGCCACCGATGTATAAGTATAAGGGCCGAGTTGACCTGCGGGCGCTAAGCCATAGCCCCTGCTTAACAACAGCTGGGCAATCGTCGACGTTAACGCCATCAATACCAACCATGCGGTTTGTACAAGCGTGGGCGTTTTCCAACTTAGTAACGCAGGGATCAATGCAAGTAACGTACTGATTAAAGCAAAGTAAAATACGACCTTCTGCGGTGTTTCCGTCGTACTCATTCGCCGAATGATCACCTTAGCCAAAGCGCCAAGCATTGCGCCGAAAAGTGCAATTAACACCACAAAGTTAACACTCTCCTGGTTTGGATTTAGCACCAGAAACACACCCAAAAAACCAACGACTATCGCCACTTTTACACGATTAGTAATCCGCTCACCTAGCCACCACAAACCAAACAGAGGGATAAAGAAAGGAGCCGTCTGCTTAATCAGTGCCGCCTCGGCCAAAGGTAGATGGCCCCATGCATAATAGAGGCACATCATCGCAGTTACGCCTACTGCGGCTCTAAACAGATGCAAGTTAAGATGCTGGGTTTCTACCGCCTTTAAACCGGCACGCATCAACCAGGGTATAAGCAGTAGCAGCGCAAACAGGTTACGTGCAAAAACAATCACCTCGGTTGGAAGTTCACCCGTGATCTGCTTAACGATCATGCCCGAAGCAACCAAGAAAAACTCGGATAGGACAATCAGTAATGCGCCTTGATAGAGCGTATTTTGCAGCATTAAATTCCTAAAGAGATAGATAACTACAGGCTATAGAAAGCGCTGGATAAGCCGTGCAGCCTTAAACAGGACGAAAAACGGCACAAAAAACTGTACTAAAAACCGGCTCTAAAAAATGTACAGGAAAAAGAGAGAGCCCCTAAAAAGGGGCTCTTATCATACAGCGATCATTGGTCGTTACACTTCGATGATCTCGTAATCGTCACTCAATGTATCAGCCTGTACTTGGCTGGTAACCACCGCCACACTAGGTTCAGCATTTAACAGATACTTCTCGGCAACACGCTTAAGATCGTCGATAGTTACTTGCAGGATACGAGAGCGTATTTTCCGACGCTGCTCCGGTGTACGGCCAAACAAACTGCTATGGTAAGCTTGCTTCGCCTCACCTGCTGGAGAACCCGGTTTATCGATAGAACTCACGACACCCAGTATCGCTTCCTCTAGCTTCTGCTCATCGTGATCGTTATCTAACAACCACTTAATCGATGCATCAAAATCATCCAGCGTTTCGCTCAATCGAGGATCACGATAGGAGAAGAAACGAAAAGCCGCATCGCCAGAATCTTGACCGGCACCGGAGCCATAAGCACCACCACGTTCACGTATCGCTCTATGCAAAAATCCATTACGCAGAAAATCACCCAAGATCGTTAGCGCCGCAGAATCTGGATGTTCAACGGCTACCGTAGGGTACGCTTTAGCACAGAAACTCACTTGCGTACTGGTAACCCAAGCTTGTTTTACCTTATCCCGTAATGACGAAAGCGAAAATGAGGATGATTGCGCATTGTTGCTATCAGCCCAGATCGACTCAACATAATCTTGTAGCACCGTTTGATGCTCCTCTTCCGCCACCATCAAAAACTCACGAGGTGACTGGCAGATTTTCTCATGCAGAGAGGATAAATTCTCAGATAACGCCTGCAAAGCCTCTGCATTCTCTAAGCTATCATCAAGCTCTTTGTAATAACGGATAGACTCTAGGCCTTTCGTCGCCTGCGCTAGAGCAGCAGCTGGACTCATTTTCGAGGTAGCCGCCATCATCGCTAACGCATGGCCTTGGCCAGTAATGCTTTGCTCTTTACGGGTACGTTGCTGAGAAACCACCTCTTTAATACGTGGCAGCTCATCAAATCGTGCCTTTTCAAGGGTTTCTTTCAATAGATCGGCTAGCTGCACCTGTTTTGAAACAAGTGCTTTACCCGATAACGTGAAATAACCTTTAACATCTTGCTCATCTGCAGGTGTACCGCGAACAGAAGCGAACGCATGAATACCACCCGTCACTTCTGTTTGGTACTGCTGATTTTCTTGGTAAGAACGATCACCACAACCTAACTCGGTCAAAAGGTAGCTATAAAGCGGTAAGAGATGCTGCTCCTCTTGGTTAAGCGCAGGCATCTGCATAACCACTTGATGGTAAACCAAACCATTGGTCGCACGATCAAAACGCACAAACGGTAGAGATGACTCAACCGCAGTCGGCTCAGGCACAGACATATCATCAGGCACATCAGCCAAAGTCACTTTCGGCAAGATAGATTCATCATCTTCTTGGTTTTGTCGTGCTTCCAACGCAGCGGCACGATCGATAATCGCTTGCTTCTCACTATCAGACAGTCCCGCTTTAATCTTGGCTAACTGCGCTTTTTCGGCAGCATCCCTGTGTGCGGCTAACTGATTATCAGGGCGGAGCGTTAAACGTACTCGGTGAGGGTTATCTAACAGCGCCTTGACCATATTCTTAACAAAATCAGGCTGTTTGATCTCTTCTCGCAGCTTTTCCAAAACAGGATCGAGATTAAGCAGTGCAATCGGATCACCACGGTTGATCGCTGCGCCGAGTGACGACATCAATAAACTCATGCCATAAGGGTAACCATCGCCATTAATCTCACGCTGATGCAGCTCTAGCTGATGTAACTGTGCTTCCAGCATCTCGACTGGAACCCCCTCTTCCGCTACTTTAGCTAAAACATCCAATACCATTTTCTCAAAGGCATCGGCATCGGCCGGTTCACTTCCCTCAAGGCCACACATAAAGCTCATTTCGCGATTGGAGTCTTCCAATCCACACAAAGGTGATGGGGCACTACCGAGATCGGTCGATTCCAGTGCAAAGCGTAAAGGTGAGCCACTGTTATCTAACAATACACGTGACATCAGATGTGCTTTTAACTGCGCTTCGAGGTCATTTGAATGGCCCAGCAGCCACGCCAATACATGGTGGGTTTTACCTTCGGTATCTTCCTGGTCTAGCTCGTAGCCCTCTTCAACACGCAGTGGCGAGTGATAGCGCTTTTCATCATGTATCTCGATGGTCTCTTCTAGACGCTCAAAACGTGACAGCGCTTTCTCTTCAAATACCCCTTGTAGCTCTTTAGCAGGAATATCACCAAAGGTCATAATCACCGCATTACTCGGATGATAATGGGTTTTATAGAACGCGATCAGTTCATCATAACTAAGGTCAGGTATGCACTCTGGCTCACCACCACTGTTGTGATGATAAGTCGTCGTTGGGAAAAGATACTTGGAAACCGATTGCCATAAGCGCGAGACGGGTGAACTCATCGCCCCTTTCATCTCATTAAAAACAACGCCTTTATACTCTAAATCAGATTCAGCATTAGTCGGCTCAACAAACTCAACACGATGGCCTTCCTGCTCAAAATCTAACTGATCCAAACGGCTAAAGAACACGGCATCTAGATAAACATCGAGCAGATTATAAAAATCTTTACGGTTCTGGCTGGCAAATGGATACGAGGTCCAGTCACTGCTGGTCATCGCATTCATAAAGGTATTTAACGAACGGCGTGTCATCATAAAGAAAGGATCACGCACCGGGAATCGCTCGCTTCCGCACAGCGCCGTATGCTCCAGAATATGCGCGACACCTTTTGAATCTTCCGGCACCGTACGTAAACCCACGAGAAAAACATTCTCGGTATGATCCGTTGCAATATGAAAATGAGAAAGCCCCGTTTGACGATGACTGTACTCTGTTACATCAATACCAAGGGATTCGATCGTTTCAGTTCGGATAAACTCAAACGCATCGTGAGAATCCGTAGCCGTTTGCATAGTTGTCATAAAAATAAAAAATCCTGTAACGAGCTAGCTAAAAACCTGCAAACCATCCTTATACAAACACCCCTGAACAGTTCGCACTATGCCTTGATTGTAATGACTATTACCAAGGATGAACAACCTTGTAGGCATAAACAGTAATAAAACCAAGACGTTGTATAGATAATAAACAGCAATACCAAAGCTAACGTGGACCAAAGTTTAGCCATAAAGTCGATTCACGCATTAATAATTCCTTAACGTACGTATTCTATCTTATTGTTTATAAAGAAATTAAAAGAGATTTCTTTTACCAAACTATGCATTTGTGCATTGCACAAAAAAATATTTGACAGGTTATTTATTAATCACTATATTGATTACAAATGCTGCAATGCACAAAACAATTTTGATTCTCAGAGGGATTGAACATGTACGATGATCTGATGAAAGACGTTCAGGAAAAAATGCAACCAGCAATCGATGTTGCTGAAGTTAACAAAAAAGCATTGGAAACACTGTTTTCCCTTCAATCTGAATATGTAACAGATTTCGTTGATTCAAGCGTTGCACAGCTAAAAGCACTATCTGAAGTTAAAGAAGCAAAAGATGCGATCGAACTTCAAGTTCAGTTTTTTAAGAACCTAGAACTAAAAACAACATCTGTTGCAGAAAAAGAGCTTGCAGCACTGACCTCTGCTAAAGAAGAGATCTCTGAGATTGTTGAAAAAAGCCTGTCTGAAATCAGCGAAATGCCATACGTATCTGATTTCAACAAGTTTCTAAACGAAGCGGCTGAAGCGACATCTGCAGCAATTGCAGAAGCGACTGAAACAGCAACTGCTGCTATGACACCAGCGACCGAAGCAAAAGCAGCGCCTGCAGCGGCACCAGCAGCGGCAAAACCTGCACCAAAGAAAGCAGCGGCGCCAAAAAAAGCGCCTGCGAAAAAAGCTCCAGCTAAGAAAGCACCTGTAGCAAAAGCAGCGCCAAAGAAAGCGGCTCCAAAGGCAGCACCGAAAGCAGCGGCTCCTAAAGCGGCGGCAAAGCCTGAAGTAAAAGCTGCACCAAAAGCGGCGGCAGCAGCTAAGCCTGCGACACCTAAAGCAGCACCGAAAGCAGCAGCGCCGAAAGCATCTGTTTAAGAATTGTTTCGCTTGGGATCACGTTACGATCCCACATCTCTACTCTGGCTGGTTAAATCAGCCTATTCTTTCGCCGGTCTTTTTAGACCGGTTTTTTTATGGTTGTAAAACCTCTGCCATTGATATCCTCTTGTAATACAGCATAAAAAACCCCGCTGTTGCGGGGTTTGCTTTAAAGGCTGAGTGTAATAATTAACTAGTAGGCTGCCAGCTCGATGCAAGAACAGGCTGTAGCTGATCTTTCACATATTGCGGGATCTCCTCTCCAGCTTCTGATGGTGCATCAAATACGACCATTGCTTGAACTAATACATCAATGGATGCTACATCCAAACTTTCACCACTCACCTCAATACGCTCCACACTGTTACTACCCCAATCATTCCAGCCCGTGATATTGACACTACTATCGGTTCCGATAACTGAAACAACTAAATCATTTCCATTAATCTCAAACCACAACTCCTCTTTGGAAATACCATCAGTAAAGGACAACAAATCATCTCCACCACCCCAGACATTGCTTTCCTCAATAGTATCCTTCCCTTCGTCTCTGCCAATTAGGTATTGATCATCTCCCCAACCTCCTGACAGATAGTCATCACCTTGGCCACTCGCTATCGTGTCACTTCCTGTACCGGCATAAACAACATCATTTAATCTAGCGCCCATATGAAGTACTAACACCAAAACTTCCTATATAACCAGTTACTGTATTCATTTCTCTCTCCTATCCCTGTGATCTTTCCATGAAAACTTCCTACAACATTGCTCCATTCCTTCTAACCAAAAGACATCACCTAGTGAATCTTCTAGCATGCACGCAGTAGTGCAATATAAAACTAAAATCAATTTAAAAATCCAATACAACGGAAATATGGACAGACCAAAAAAAATAGAGCGAAAAACATGACCTCCATCAATTTCATAAATAGGGGAAGCTCTAATAGTCAAAAACAAAATAACAAAGAGAACGAGATATAAAGCTGTTTTAAATATTTGTTTTGTAGTCATAAAGGATCACCTTAAATAAAAAATCTATTTTTCACTTAAACTTTTACTTTTATATCTCAACAAAGGCGCTGTTATATATTCAATCAACAACCGTTTACCGATCTTAATCTCTGCACTGGCCCCCATTCCCGGTACTAACTGAACTTCTCGCCCATCGACCATTAAACTATTTTTGGTTAACAGCACTTTGGCTTTATAGATAAGCCCACGCTGCTCATCGACGGTAGCACTGCATTATTGAGTTTTGAGAAAGGGAGGTTTGATTCGCGTGTTTTAAAACCTAAAGACTTAGCGGCTCGAAGAATTTCGGTATTACCAAAGGGCTCGCTTGGCACACCAAACTGATGCTGAATCTGTGGGGCGTCTGCCGGAAACTGGTGAAAGCGAGCAATTACGATAAGCGATTGTAAACCGCTATCGATAGGGGTTTCTGCCTGTGATTCCTTAACGGGCGACAACTAATCCTTGTTGAAGTAGCCCGAGACTATATAGTTATGCTTTATAGAACAAACGATCAATTATTGAACAAAGCAGCCTACCAATGACCTGAAATTATTAAATCTCTTCTGACCTTGCCAACGCAGGTAGCGGGCCTTCTAAACCCATAGCAAAACGCATCACTTTGTTTTTAGCAGGCCCTGCTCTGCCTGCTATACCTAAACCGACATTACGCAGTAACTTCAACGGGCCGCTTTGGTTGCTAAACACACGGTAAAATAGATCCATGGTTTGCATCATGATCAGGTTATGCTGGCGACGCTGTTTTTCATAATCCTTTAGTAGCTCAAGCTCGGTAATATCTTCACCGGTTCTGGCAGCAACCAGCAGTGTCTCTGCTAACGCAGCGGCATCCAATAGTCCGATATTGACCCCTTGACCTGCGAGCGGATGAATCATGTGAGCGGCATCCCCAGCAAGAGCTATACCTTCTGCCACATACTGCTGCGCATGCTGTCGTCTTAGCGGGAATGCGCCACGGCCTAACAGTTGATCGATACTGCCTAAACACTCAGGGAATGTAGCGTTCAATTCCTGCATAAACTGCTCATCGGGCAATGCCATTAAGCGTTTAATGTTCTCTGGGGTGTTATACCAAACCAACGAAGCATGATTGCCAGACAGAGGCAGAAACGCCAAAGGCCCGGTTGGAGTAAACTGCTGCCAAGTAATATCTTGTTGCAGGTAGCTTGTTGTCACTGAAGCGACTAAGGCGCTTTGTTCATAATCCCACTTATTGACTCCGATCCCTGCCGCCGCGCGCACTTTTGATTCGCCGCCATCGGCAGCAATCAGGAGCCGCGCGATGATCTCTTTATCATTATCGAAACGGATCATGCTGCTACCAGGCGAGTAATCAATCTCTTGAATCCCGGCGGGGCAGATAAGATCGATATTATCGAACTGCTGCAAGCGCTCTAACAGGGCTAACTGAATAATACGATTTTCGACAATATGGCCCAGATAATCGCGGCCGATATGTTCGGAATTGAATTCGGTAGAGGCATTATCTTCGCTCGCCTCCCACACCTTCATACGACGATAAGGGCAGCTACGTCGCGAAAGAATACCTTCCCAAGCCCCCACCATTGTTAGGATATTTTGTGACGCAACGCTGATGGCTGATACACGGAGATCGTTAGGTTGCGTGCTCTCATATTCAGCAGGATAGTGATTTTCTAACACCGCTACAGAGAGGTTACTATCACCCAGAGCGCAAGCGATTGTCGCACCGACCATGCCTCCACCCACTATCACTACGTCGTACCGTGTATTCATCTTTGCTACCAAACAAGCGTATTAAATAGAGGCATGAGTATACGCAAAATAGAATATGAGTTCTCGACCCTGCGAAAAGAAAATCATGAATAACTTAGCTTGATACAGCGCAGCCTAAGCTTTTTATCGACATCGCAGGCTTAATTGTGATTAAAACGGCTTTATTTCGCCGATAGCGCCTATTTTGATTTATAATCCCTCTCTTTAATTCTGTGCAAATGAGCCTACCGTGTCCGATACTAGTTTTTCCACCTTAGACCTTCCGCAATCCATGCTTGCTAACCTTGACCGCCTTGGTTATCAGAAGATGACCGCTATCCAAGAGCAAGCACTACCTGAGTTACTCGCAGGGAAGGATCTTATCGCCAAAGCAAAGACCGGTAGCGGTAAAACTGCCGTTTTTGGTATTGGTACATTGCTCAAGTTAAATGCTAAAAACTTTGCCACGCAATCCATTGTGTTATGCCCTACTCGCGAGCTAGCTACACAAGTTGCAAACGAGCTACGTAAGCTGGCTCGCTTTAAGGAAAATGTAAAGATCTTAACTTTGTGTGGCGGCCAATCCATTGGACCACAGATCGGTTCTTTAGAGCACGGTGCACACATCGTTGTCGGTACACCAGGCCGCATTAAAGATCACCTTCGTAAAAAGACGCTGCGCTTAGATAAAGTCCACACAGTTGTGTTGGATGAAGCGGATCGTATGCTGGATATGGGCTTTGCTGATGATATTCGTGACATCATCTCCCATGCGCCCACTAAGCGACAAACGCTGTTGTTCTCTGCAACCTACCCTAAATCGATCGCTAAACTAAGCGCCGATATTTTGGTTAAGCCGGTGACGGTTGAAGTGGAATCGACCCATAGCCAAAACCAGATTGAGCAGTATTTCTTTGAGATAAGCAAAGAGAACAAACTTAACAATCTGACCGACATTATCAGCAACTATCAACCCGAGTTTGCGGTTATCTTCTGTAACATGAAGCAGACCTGTAACGATGTACAGCAGCACCTAAAAGCGATGGGTTACAGTGCGAGAGCGATTCATGGCGACTTAGAGCAGCGAGAGCGCGACCAAGTGCTGATGCAGTTTGCTAACCGCAGTTGCTCATTCTTGATCGCGACCGATGTTGCCGCCCGAGGTCTGGATATTGAAGAGCTACCTTGTGTGATCAATTACGACATCACCCGTGATGCTGAAGTACATACCCACCGTATTGGTCGTACTGGCCGTGCCGGTAAACAAGGTATCGCACTTAACCTTTATCAGCCTTCGGAAGCTTATAAAGTTGGAGCGATAGAGGAGTATCTAAAAACTGAATTTACAGTCAGTCCTGTACCACGCGCTAAAGAGGACTTTGTACCGAGCAAACCACCGATGACAACACTGTCTATCGCGGGCGGCAAGAAAGACAAAGTGCGCCCGGGTGATATCCTCGGTGCATTAACGGGTGATGCAGGCATTGACGGTAAGCAGGTCGGTAAGATTAATATACTCGACTATGTCGCTTATGTTGCGGTTGATTCTAAAGTGGCCCGCTCTGCGGTAGAAAGCCTGAACAAAGGTAAGATTAAAGGCCGCAAGTTTAATACGCGCCGCCTTTAATTAACGATTTAAAGCCCTACCTTTCTGCAATCTTAGTGATGATATGACGGTAATGCTCTGCCATTGCCGTCCATCCTAAGTGAGAAACATCGATCCTTGCCCTTCGCTTACCTTGTGCTTTCTCGGCGATTAGCCGCTGTAAAGCTCCAGCTAAGGCATCAACCTCTGCTGTTTCACTGTAACGACACTCCGCTGGAAACAACTCTTTATAAGCTAAACGATCAGGTACGACCGGATAAGCACCCGCTGCGGCACCTTCCAGTACTGCGATACCTTGGTAGTCATGCAGGGCCGTTGAAAGCACAACATCCGACTGTTGTAACAACTGCTGATAGTCAGCCCTAGATTGCATATAACCCCAATGGCCAATTTTATTTCCCAGTTTGCTTTTGAGTTGTTCAAACTGCTTAGGTACTTTTCTGAACTGTTGACCTACCACATGCAAGGTAAATTGAGCACCGCCATTATCTAGCACCTGCATCGCGTCTAACAGCAGCTGCGGGTTTTTATCAAACTCCCAGCGATGGTTCCAAGTAATATGAAACTCGTCCTGCTTTTCATTCTGCTCCTCATCCAGCATAGGCTCTGGCTGCAGATAACTGTCTTGATTCAGGGGCACTGGCAATATCGCTGAACGCTCCCGAATCCGCTCTACAATCCCTTTAGGCACATGGTCAGGTAGTTTTGCCAAAAGCGCTTCAGCGCCACCGAGCAGTGTCTGGCGATTATATTCACTGTTAAACAAGCAATAGTCCGCCGCTAAGGCCGTATATAAATTAAGGATACAAGGCTCAACACTTTTGAACTCTTTACCGGACGCAGGATAAGCAAACTGGTTTTCATGGAAATACACAAGGGTGGGCGTATTCGCTAAGGAAGGTACAAAGCCACGCAACGCTGAGAGGTCGGTCATTGATGTCGCGATCACTAAGTCATAAGGCTTGGCTAATGTTTCCGCTTCACCAAATGCCCAACTTAGACTGTTTCCTCGCATCCGCCAGCTGAAGTAACGCCCAGGTAGCGCCAGTACCGTCCACTCATGCTCTGGTAGATTGCTAACTAGGCCTTCTCGCCAATAAACATGGCTATCAGCATCATAAGCAGAGAGGAGAAGTATGCGCATTACAATTACTCAACAAGAATTTCGGAAGCGCTATTGTACCGGCTACGCTACAAACTGTTGAGACATAAGGTATCAATATGTAATACCTATAAGCTTTATTTGGCACTAGTCTAAGTAAAAACCGATACTCAATTGCAAATAACGCAGACAAGAGAGACCGGAACAACCATGAAAACTCAGCAGCTAGACCTATTAGAGCAACAAGTTAAGAATAGCATTAGCGAAGGCGATATCATTTTTATCTCTATCGATAGCTTTCTCTATCGCCAAGTCGCAAAGGGTACTGGCAGCTGGACCTCTCACGTAGGCTTTATCGTGAAGGAAAACGATGAATGGTTTGTAATGGAAAGCGCAGTCCCTACCGTCACTCGCTGCCGTTTACGTAAGTTTCTAGCCAGAACCACCAACAACGAAGTGAGCATCATGCGGGTAAAGGATGGTTTAACGGCAGATCAGGTTTCTCGCTTAAAGAAGGCTGCACAACCAAGAATGGGCAAGCTGTATCACTTAGGCTTCAAATTTGATTCTAAGCGACAGTTCTGCTCAAAATTTGTCTACCTTACCTTTAAAGAGGCGTTAGGGGTGGAGATTGGTAAAGTACAAACCTTAGAAGCCCTGCTTGAAGAGAATCCACAGGCCAGCGTTAACTTCTGGCGCTGCTGGTATTTCGGCTTAATTCCATGGCAGCGCAAAACAATTACACCCGCGAGCCAGTTGGTTGATCCTCAGTTGCGCACCGTCTTTGCTACTCGCTAATCGCGAGTAGTAGCACAGAAACATTAATCAAAAACTAGCGATAGGAAGCGGCGGTAATAAACTGAGAAAAGGTCTCACACCAGATAATCACCGTCGTGTATTGAGTAACATCCACGGTTTGCGGTACTGAGATGACGAAACCATCAAACGTTTTTATATCCCCTACTTGAACCATACGGGCTTTGCTGGCTAAAAACTCCGCTTCAGTCTCAATAAATGTGGGTGAGAGGTACAATTTGTAATCCGGTCCAGGGGCAAGCTTGCCCTCCAGCGCTATCTGCTGCGGTCCCACTAATAACTTTCCTTCACCCCAATGCAAAAAATCACTATCTGCTAAGGTTTTAACAAACTGCCCTTGGTATTCACTTTGAGACAACGCAGAAGCCATCATAGATGAACTCGGCGCAGCTGGCGCAGTGATAACCGGTAGCAAGTACACGCCTAACGAAAAGCCCATTGCTGCGACCGCAGAGTGAGTTACTAATAGCAAAAGTATTTTTTTCATCACACCATCCTGTGAAAGCAACTATAAACTGTATTTTACGATTCGTAATAATCTACAATTTTATCATCAATCATAAACATATAAAAAAACCACCCGAAGGTGGTTTTTTTATTAAAGACTAGGCAATTATTACAGACGCTTGATCTCAGCCTTTTCTTTAAGCTGGCTCAAGTGATCTTGGTAATCTTGCTGCCCTTTACGGTTATTTAACATCATTCCCATAAAGCGTAGCTCATCTTGCTTAAGCTCAACCTCTGCTGTTTTCACCGCGTCAACGGCTAAAATAGACTTACTGCCATCGAGCATATCAACAACTGCAAAGCTTGTTTTATCTTGAGGCTTTGGCTGTTTAAATGCGGCAACACGAATCTCTTGAGCCACATCTTGCTCGCTACGCGTCACGGCTTCTTTTACGGTAACGCTGTTGCCTTGTGCAAGGCTGTCGATAACATCACCTTGCTGAAGCTTAGCAATGATCTCTGCCGCTTGAGCGTTCAAAGCAGTCTCTGCTTTTTCTTCAATCAGCGTATCTTTAATCAGATCAGATACTTCTTCCTGAGTCTTTTCACGTGGCAGCTGATGATCAACGATACGGAGCACAAGAGCACGACCTGAATCTAGTTCAATCGGCGTGCTGTTTAATCCGTCTTTGATCAACTCTGGATCAAATGCAACACCCAACACTTTAGAGTTTGATGTCACTTCATTTTCATCGCCACTGCGAGAAAACAGATCCGTTTTCTGAATCGTTAGCCCTAAAGCATCAGCCGGCTCTACAAGGTCACCCGATGAGAAAGAGATATCGGCTAACTGCTCAAGCTGAGAAACGTACTCTTCCTCAGATTGCTGATTTATTAAGTCACTCTGTAGTTCAGCTTTAGCTTGCTCAAACGTAGGCGTTTCGCTCGCAACCACTTCGACTAACTTAATAATATGGTAGCCAAACTCAGTACGCACAGGGTCAGACACACCCTCTGCTTCTAGTGCATAAAGCGCGTCTTCAAATTCAGGAGAGAAAACACCTTTTTCGTTAACACCCAGATCACCGCCCATCTCTGCTGATGCAGGGTCATCCGATTCCGTTTTTGCAACCTCTTCAAACGCTTCGCCTGCAGCAATACGTGCCACGAGTGCATCAGCTTTTGCTTTAGCCGCAGCATCATCCTGCTGATCAGAGATCTCAATAAGGATATGTGCAGAATGGCGAAGTTCTTGCGCTTGGAAGTTATCAACTAAAAGCTGATAAGCGTTCTGAAGCTGTTCATCCGAAATTTCGATACCTGCTTCTAGCGCCGAGCGCTCAAGTAATAGGTATTCGATCGCTACCTGCTCTTCCGTTAAGAACTGGCCACTGTTTGCTGCAAAGTATTCAGCAATTTCATCTTCTGTAACAGAAACAGATTGACGTACAGGATCAGCAGACAGCGTAAAGTAGCGCAGATCGCGCGTCTGACTATCAAGTTCAGCAATCGCTTTAAGCTCTGAAGGTAGGGTAAATGCAGATAACATGTAAGCGACACGCTCCTGCTCCGTCACCTTCTCTTTATGAACCAGAGCACGATACATCAGTGGCGTCAGGCCGGCATTACGCAGCACAGCTTCAAACTGTGCACGGTTAAACTTACCGTCCTGTTGAAAATCTTTAGTTGTTAAAATCAACTGATCAATCATTGCGTCTGAGAAAGTCAAACCTTGATTTTCTGCAGACTGAACAAGGATGGACTGCTCGATTAAGCCTTCCAAAACCATATTACTGATCAAGTTTTCATCAAGCAGTGCTGGATCCGCATCCTCTCCCATTTGGGAAAGCATCTGACGACGCTGAAGCTGCACACCCTGATAGAGTTCTTGTTGACTTATTTCAGCACCGTTAACGGTAGCTGGCGCATTGCTGCCCGCTGTTAAACTGACAAGTGACTCAACACCAAATAAAGCAAATGTAACCGCAATCAAACCAACGATGATCTTGGCGACTATTCCTTGAGAGTTATCCCGAATGGACTGTAGCATTGTGCCCTCTTAACCCGGCAGTAATCATTACACATAAAAAAAGCGCATTCTCAATGAAAGCGCCTTTCTGAAATTCTAGAGCTTTATCCTATAAAGGATTTAGCTGCTTGATCTATATAGGAACGTAAAACGAACACTACATAGTTGGCGGAACGGACGGGACTCGAACCCGCGACCCCCTGCGTGACAGGCAGGTATTCTAACCAACTGAACTACCGCTCCTAACGGGATTTTAACCCGAGACCTGCAAACCACTTAGAGGTGGCTTGAAGGTCGGGTAGCCCATAAATGAGCTACCACTCCCTAAAGTAAGATCGTGACGCGATCAGATCTTACTTATTAACTGCATCTTTCAAAGCCTTACCAGGCTTGAAAGTTGGCAGTGTAGCAGCGGCAATCTCAATTGGGTTGCCAGTCTGCGGGTTGCGACCTGTACGAGCTGCGCGCTCTTTTACAGAAAATGTGCCGAAACCTACAAGTGCCACAGAATCACCATTCTGTAGTGCACCAGTAACCGCTTCTAGAGTTGCGTCAAGTGCGCGACCAGCGGCTGCCTTAGGAATGTCGGCTGAAGCTGCGATAGCGTCGATCAGTTCAGACTTATTCACGTTGTTCCCCTTTAAATAGATCGTTATTTTTAGTTTATCCGTTGTCCATGCCCAGCAAGATGGTAAGCATTTATACCAAGCCGTAGAAAGGGGTGTCAAGACAACTTGAGCACCTTTCTACACCTGATGAACTCTAATGTGGCTTTATTTGCTCCGGCTCAGCTTTTGCTGACTTTTCCTTTGCAGTGACCACTTTCTCATCCTCTTGCCCTATCGGTTTAGGCTGAAATTTAAGTGCGACCTCAAGTACCTCATCGATCCACTTAACCGCCTTAATATCGAGATCTGCTTTGATATTGTCGGGAATTTCCTTCAAATCGCGCTCATTTTCCTTCGGGATAATTACGGTTTTAATCCCACCACGATGCGCTGCAAGCAGTTTTTCTTTCAATCCACCAATAGGTAAAACTTGTCCACGAAGCGTTATTTCGCCCGTCATTGCTACGTCAGCTTTAACCGGAATATTGGTTAGAACTGAGACTAAAGCCGTACACATACCGATACCCGCACTTGGGCCATCTTTTGGTGTTGCGCCTTCAGGAACGTGAATATGAACGTCCTGCTTCTCATGAAAATCTGGTGCAATACCTAAAGAATCAGCACGATTACGAACCACAGTCAGTGCAGCTTGTATCGATTCTTTCATTACATCGCCAAGACTACCTGTAGTCACCTGACGACCTTTACCTGGTACAACCGCGGTCTCTATGCTTAGGATGTCACCACCCACTTGAGTCCACGCTAAACCGGTTACTAAACCAACTTGGTCCTGCTCTTCAGCAATACCAAAATTATGTTTGCGAACGCCACTATACTGCTCAAGCTCATCACTACCAATAACAACAGTATCTTTCTTACTGGCTAACGCGAGATCTTTAACAACTTTACGGCAGATCTTAGCGATTTCACGCTCTAGACCACGAACACCGGCTTCGCGGGTATAGTAGCGGATAAGACCAGTGATGGCACTATCTGTAATGTCTACTTCACCCGTTTTTAGGCCATTATTCTTAAATTGTTTTTCAATTAGGTAGTTTCGAGCAATATTTAGCTTCTCATCTTCCGTATACCCCGGTATCCGGATGATCTCCATACGGTCAAGTAGAGGACCAGGAATGTTCATAGAGTTGGATGTACAAACAAACATAACGTCTGAAAGGTCATAATCAACTTCTAAATAATGGTCGTTGAAACTACCGTTTTGTTCTGGGTCTAGTACTTCCAATAACGCTGAAGCTGGATCGCCACGCTGATCCATACCCATTTTATCGATCTCATCCAATAAAAAGAGCGGGTTCTTAACCCCTACTTTCGCCATTTTCTGTAATAGTTTACCTGGCATCGAGCCGATATAAGTACGGCGATGACCACGAATCTCAGCTTCATCACGCACTCCACCTAACGCCATACGAACGTATTCACGATTGGTTGCACGCGCAATAGAACGCCCTAGAGAGGTTTTACCTACACCAGGAGGTCCAACAAGGCAAAGAATTGGACCTTTAAGCTTCTTAACGCGCTTCTGGACCGCCAAGTACTCAATGATGCGATCTTTAACTTCTTCAAGACCGTAATGATCTTGGTTCAATATCTTCTCAGCGCGCTTCATATCATGGCGAACTTTCGAACGCTTAGACCAAGGAATAGAGAGCATCCAATCGATATAGCCACGTACAACGGTCGCCTCAGCTGACATCGGAGACATCATCTTCAGTTTGTTGTACTCCGCCATGGTCTTATCAAACGCTTCCTGTGGCATTTTAGCCTCAGCAATACGGTTCTTAAGCTCATCCATGTCGTTGGTGCCAGATTCATCTAGATCACCCAGCTCTTTTTGAATAGCCTTCATCTGCTCATTCAAATAATACTCGCGCTGGCTTTTCTCCATCTGCTTTTTAACCCGGCCGCGGATTCTTTTCTCCACTTCGACCAGATCAATTTCTGATTCCATTAGCGCCATCAGATGCTCTAGACGCTCTTTATTACTTAGCATCTCAAGAATCTGCTGCTTCTCTTCTAGCTTCAGAGACATATGCGCAGCAATGGTGTCGGCTAAACGACCAACATCATCAATATTTTGCAGAGATGAAAGGACTTCAGATGGGATCTTTTTATTTACTTGCACAAAGCGTTCAAACTGCTCAAGCACAGTACGCTTGTAGAGTTCATCTTCTGCTTCAGTCAGCTCTTCGATAGGAAGGACCGCCGCTTGTGCAGTAAAGAAACCATCTTCCTCACGGAGACTATGGATCGTTGCACGATAATCCCCTTCTACTAAAACCTTAACCGTACCATCTGGAAGTTTTAGCATCTGCAGAACCGACGCAACCGTACCTACTTCAAACAGATCATCTGATGAAGGCTCATCGTCCGACGCATTTTTTTGCGCGACTAATAGGATCTCTTTTTCACCCGCCATAGCGGCTTCTAGTGCATCAATAGATTTTTCCCTGCCAACGAACAGTGGAATAACCATGTGCGGATAAACAACGACATCCCGTAAAGGCAGAACGGGTAATTCAATAACTTGTGACTGAGATTCATCAGGTTGAGTCATGCTCAAAAGCCTCATCAAACAGGTCCGCGATGCTCTGCGGATAAATTCTTTAAAAACGCGATTTATGGTTACATGGGGGTCGTTCTACTTAAATGCAACCAACAAGATAAAAATAAAACTGCGTTTCGGGGAGTTGTGAAGATTATAGGTAATAGGAGTACCTTAATCTTAGAGCCGCTTCAAGAGCCAGAGACAATAAAAAAGGGGAAACAAGTTCCCCTTTTTTAACTTGGCTTACTTATAGTAAGCGTTTTCACGTACACTGTGATCGGTGACATCGCGCACACCGACTAGGTCTGCTATACGCTCCACAAGCGTTGCTTCAACACCATCTTTGAGTGTCATATCAACAGCGCTACAGCCTTGGCAACCGCCACCAAATTGCAAGATAGCGATCTGGCCGTTTTCCTCTTCAACGACTTCCATCAGTTTCACTTCACCACCATGAGAAGCAAGACCAGGATTGACCTCAGAGTACAGAATATAGTTAATCTGCTCCGCGATTGGGCTGTCAGGCGAAACTTTTGGCACTTTTGCATTAGGCGCCTTAATCGTTAGCTGTCCGCCCATACGATCTTTAGCAAAATCAACGTGCGCTTCATCGAGATATGGAATGCTATTGTTTTCAATATAGAAACGTAATTTGGCAAGATCCATAATCTCATCATCTTCGATGATTTCATCAGGTTTACAATATGCCAAGCATGTTTCTGCATAGGAAGTACCAGGCTGGGTGACGAACATACGTACAGCCATACCTTCCACATCCTGCTTACTGAGAAGTTCTACTAGATAATCTTCAGCCGTTTCTGTAACGGTAATATTCATACGATGTCCTGTATGTTAAGCCTAATCTTGAATGACTATAGGATACACTCAATCTATTCCCGAGTAAATTGATCAACTATTAAACAACTCCCGCGCGTCTAATCCGTACTTTTGACCAGGTAGATACCTTTTTTACGCCTTATTTCTCATCGTTTTACCTACTCAGGACAGTCATATCTGTTAGAATTGCGCTTTTTGCGTCCTACTCTATGTTTGCACTGAATCGGCAAAAGATCATTCTAACGCTCGGGCTACCGATCATTGCCGGTATGCTATCGCAGAGTGTATTGAACCTAATCGATGCCGCACTCGTTGGACAGCTTGGCGAAGCCTCTTTAGCAGGGGTTGGTATCGGTAGTTACGCTAACTTTGTCGCGATCAGCCTTATCTTAGGGCTGTCATCAGGTGTACAAACACTTGTTGCACGACACAAAGGTGCAGGCACAGATAATAACGCTGCTAGCCCTGTTCACTGGGGTATCTTCATATCCTTCCTTTTTGCTTTACCCCTAAGCCTGCTTTACATACATCACTCCGACTGGATCGTGTCATTGATGTCGAGCGACTCTGCCGTTCAAGATATCGCTGAAGATTACTTTGATTACAGAACAGCTGCGATGTTAGCCGTTGGGCTCAATCTCTCTTTCCGGGGATGGTGGAATGGTAACAAAACCCCTGTCACCTACTTTAAAGTGTTGTTATTCACTCACATACTCAACGTTGCTGTCAGTTACTGTCTGATCTTTGGCTATTTTGGCCTACCTAAAATGGGCGCCCCTGGTGCTGGCTTAGGCAGTGCCATCGCTCTATATTCTGGTGCTATTCTCAATGCACTTTTGGTTTATAAGAATGCAAACAGTGCCGGTTTATTCCGCTGGCACTCACAAAGCCTCTCGGATTTTATTCGCTTACTTCGACTTTCAATTCCCCACTCACTGCAGCAATTTTTCTTATCGATGGCAATCTGCATTCTTATCTGGATCATTGGGCAATTAGGCACAAGTGAACAAGCCATTGCACATGTTCTTATCAATCTATCACTGTTTCTCATTTTGCCCGCGGTCGGTCTTGGCGTTGCGTCAACATCTCTAGTAAGTCACGCTTTAGGCGAATCGAAGCCTGAGGAGGCACTTCGCTGGGGCTGGGATGTACTCAAAACAGCGATCGCGGTTATGATTTTATTGAGCACTCCACTTTGGTTTTTCCCAGAAACAGTGCTTGCGATTTTTCTGCAATCAGAAAAACTGATCTCTGAGGCCGTGCTGCCGTTACAATTAACCGCGCTTGCTATCTGCTTAGACGCTGCGGCCATAGTGCTCACACAAGCGCTATTTGGCGTGGGAGCAAACCGCACAGTCCTTATGATTTCCTCTTTTGGTCTTTGGGGCTTTTACCTACCCCTTGCATGGCTGTTTGGACCGGCGTTAGGTTATGGACTCTTAGGGATCTGGTGCGTCCAGGTGATTTATCGGACACTTTCCTCCCTTGCGTTTATTCGCATTTGGCAGCAACAGCATTGGCAACATATAAAAATTTAACGTTGCTTATGGGCAATTACCAAGGCATAGCAATTGAATAAGCATGTTTTAACTTGCTATATTTAGAGAAGTTTTTTCAAGGAACACGTGAATGGCTGATCAGTCGCTAGTTTTTTCTTTTTTCTTAATTTTTACTGGCGCTGCAATTATCGCTTCTTTAGCGCTATATACCCGCCAGCCTCTGCTTGTCGCCTATATAGTATTAGGTGCAATCCTTGGCCCTTATGGGCTAGAGATGGTTACTGATACAAAACTTCTGACTGAAATATCGCATATTGGCATTATCTTCTTGCTGTTCCTTCTTGGCTTAGACATGCAGCCTTCACATTTGTTACACATGTTAAAGAAAGCCACACTGGTGGCAATCGTAAGCTCTGTGCTCTTTTTCGCGATGGGGTATGGCGTTGGCTTTAGCTTTGGGTACACGCAAACAGAAAGTATGATCATCGGTATTGCGGTGATGTTTTCAAGTACGATTATCGGGATTAAGCTACTGCCCACAACCGTGCTCCACCACCGGCACACAGGTGAGCTAGTTGTAGGCTTACTACTGTTGCAAGACGTTATCGCGATTATGGTACTTCTATTTCTATATAGCGGTAGCGGGGAAACCTCCAGTAGCGACACTATGGCGCAATTTGCGAAAACCTTAGTCGCCCTGCCATTGATCATTCTTGGCGCGTTTGTCTTTGTAAAATATGTACTTTTGAAACTTATTCAAAAATTTGACCGTTTCCACGAGTATATATTTCTACTAGCCATCGGCTGGTGCCTAGGTCTGGCAGAAATAGCGAATTTAGTAGGATTATCGGCGGAGATTGGTGCTTTTGTTGCGGGTGTATCCATTGCGACAAGCCCGATTTCACAATACATAGCCACGAGCTTGAAGCCGTTGCGCGACTTTTTCTTAATCCTATTTTTCTTCTCGATTGGTGCGAGTTTCAACCTTTCATTGGTTGGCCTAATCGCGATCCCGGCTCTGATTTTGGCGCTGCTGGTACTGGTATTGAAACCCGTTATTTTCCGTTTTCTTCTCAGTAGAATTAGCGAATCATCATCACTAGGTTGGGAAGTAGGATTTAGATTAGGACAGATCAGTGAGTTTTCATTACTGATCGCTTACATCGCAGCGGGAGCGATGATGATCGACGAAGAGGCCTCTCACGTTATTCAAGCGACGGCTATTTTGACATTCCTGCTATCAAGTTATGTCGTGATCTTTAATTTCCCATCGCCTATCGCTGTATCAGACAAATTGCGTCGGGACTAACGACGCAATTTACTATCTGCAAAGGGATAATCAACACTAGCTAAACATTGATACTTTACGGCCTTGCCATAACTCAGCCGCTTGAGCTAACAAGGCCGCAACATCGCCCTCTTCCCCTAGCAGCCTTAATACCACCGCCATTGTCGAGATAATCGCTTTCTCGCCATACTCATGCGCTTCATCACCACGCCATACATTCAGCAGTGTTTGAGGCTCAATACTCTCTTCCTTTACGAACCGTTTCGCGACAATACGCTCCCAATCGTACTCTTTCAGTTCGCCATTCTCGACCCACTGCAATAAACACTCTGCATCCGGGCGAATTTCTGCTTCTCCGCCGTCCCCTTTCATCGTCAGGTTTCGAGCCCCGCCTAACAACTGTGCAGTTTTCTGGTGCATAGGCCCATAAGCTGGATGAAATACACCATCAATGCTTGCCTCTGCCTGTGCAGGATTAAGCATCCGGCACAGCGTATGAACCGGTGAGCGCAGACCTAAGATCGGTCTTAGTTGGATAATATCGCCCAGTGGCGGGCAAAAATAATCAACCGACATATAAGCGAAACTCACGCGGGATAATTCAGTCTCAACCTTCGACCAACTATCGCATGACGGTAAGTTGAACATGCTTAACATATCTTCCACATAGACTCGTCCAGGCGTATGCCCTTTTGAACCATGCATGAAAACCTTTCGGCCATGGCTTGCCAAACATAAAGCAACCAACAGATACCATGGGTGTCGATTTTTCTTACCGGCATAAGTAGACCAATCGAGATCTACCGCAATTTCACGGCCAACTGCATAACGCGCACGTACCGCATCGGCGAAACCCGCTAACTCTTCGGGTGCCTCCTCCTTTACCCGTAACAGCATCAGAAAAGCACCTAACTGCTCTGGCCTAACCTGCCCATCAAGGATCATCCCCATGGACTCAGCAGCCTCTTCACGGGTTAAAGAACGTGTTCCACTTTTACCTTTACCTAAAATTCTTACAAATGGGGCAAATCTATGCTCTTCAATCATCTGCTACGCTAACCTTGTCCTTTGCGAAAGGAATAAATACAGTACAATAATTCAAAATATCTTATGCGCACAGCTTAACTGGCACTCAATAACGACTCTGGACTATCAGTTTAATGAAATCATACCCTCGCCAGCTACATCTTTTTTTCAATGCGCTGACCTATTACACGCGGTTTAGCGCACCTTCATGGGTCGAGTACTCAGCTGAAAACCAAGCCCAAGCCAATCGCTACCTCCCGTGGATTGGTCTTATCATCGGTTTTTATACCGCATTAATATACTGGTTAGGCAGTTTCATTCTTCCTGACAGCCTTGCGATTATCTTTTCCATGGTTGCCAGCATATGGATGACAGGG
This sequence comes from Neptuniibacter victor, assembly GCA_027943745.1. GTDB lineage: Bacteria > Pseudomonadota > Gammaproteobacteria > Pseudomonadales > Balneatricaceae > Neptuniibacter > Neptuniibacter victor. Next base: position 2,393,387 of record AP025763.1, read on the forward strand.
GCACTTCATGAAGACGGTTTAGCGGATACCTGTGATGGCTTTGGTGGCGGATGGGACAAACAAACCATTCTCAACATCATGAAAGATTCGAGAGTGGGCAGCTACGGCGTCATTGCACTCCTCATGGCCCTACTCATCAAATATAGCGCTTTAATAAATATCGAGCAGACCGCGCTCATTATTATCAGCGCCCACTGCCTTAGCCGGTTTTTGCCGCTTATCATTATCTATAGAGAAAAATACGTGCGTTCAGACGAGCAGAGTAAAGCAGCATCTGCCCTAAGCCCACTGTCGACTTCCGATCTGTTGATCGCTTTTATACCGGTATTGCTCTGTTTTACTTTCTCGCCGCTTCATTACCTCAGTGTGCTTGTACCACTAGTTTGTATAACGTTGTGGCTAGCCTCCTATTTCCGCACCTGGATTGGGGGATATACAGGAGACTGCTTAGGAAGCTGCCAACAACTTAACGAGCTGATCATTTATATCTGGTTCTGCTTGCCTTGGTTTATTGGCGGAAATGTATAAAAAACAGCTTAATCTCTGTTAAAATCGCCGGCTAATCAGCTGGTACCTTTTGATGAAACGTAAACAAAGCCTTTTTAGCCGACCAAAAGCCTCTAAAACAAAACCGTCCAAGACCCACACAGACTACCCTGAAATACTCAACATTCAGGCGCTAAGTCACGAAGGACGAGGCATTGCCAAACATGAAGGCAAAACGATCTTCATCTCCGGCGCACTGCCAGGCGAAGAGGTTAAGTATCAGCTGGACACCAAACACCGTCGCTATGATGAAGCATTTTGCACTGAAGTTGTTACTGCATCAGAACAGCGCAGTAAGCCTCATTGTGATTACTACGGGCAATGCGGTGGCTGTGATCTACAACACCTTGACCATACCCACCAAATCACCACCAAAGAAACGCTTGTTATAGATCAGCTTGCGCGCTTAGGAAAATTTCAACCGACCACCGTTGAAGCCCCCATCAACAGTCCGAGCTGGGAATATCGCCGCAGCTGTAGATTGGGCATCAACCAATTAACCCGCGACGGTAGCGCCATTGTTGGTTTTCGCCGCAAGGGAAGCAGTAAACTCCTAAATATTAAACACTGCCCTGTTCTAGAAAAGCCTCTGGACAATATACTATCAGAGCTCCCCGAAATTTTAGAAACAGCCGAAACGTTTAAAGAGATTACTCATGCTGAAATTAGCATGGGAGAACACGAAGGCGCACTGACCCTTAGAATTAAAAAACGCCCTAGCGAAGCGTTATGCGAGCGATTAAACCAACTGGCTAACAAACACAATTTCAAACTCTATTTTGATCACGGCCATAAAGTAGAAGCCTACGAAGGCGAGGCTCAGCTAGACTACCCGATCCCTTCTACGGGCACAGAGATTAGCTTCAAACCGGGTGATTTCATCCAAGTTAACGCACAAGTTAACAATCAGATGATTGAAAGAGCCATACAATGGTTACAGCTTAACAAAAATGACCGCGTACTCGATCTATTCTGCGGCATTGGCAATTTCACCCTACCTATTGCTAGCCAAGTCGACAGCATTATCGGAATTGAGGGTGTCGAAGAGATGGTTGATCGCGCTAATCTAAACGCGAAACAAAACCTGCTTAGCAATTGCGAATTTCATAAAGCCAATCTCACCAACGACTTACGGGCAATGCCTTGGTACAAAAAGGGCTTTAATAAGATCCTTCTTGATCCACCGAGAACCGGCGCACTTGAGATTATCAAGCAGCTCAAACAGCACAGCCCCGAAATGGTGTTATACGTTTCATGCAACCCTGCGGCGCTCGCACGAGACGGTGCGGAGTTAATCGAGCAAGGCTTTCAGGCAACTCGTTTCTGTGTGATGGACATGTTCCCTCATACTTCCCACGTTGAATCACTGATCTTATTTGAGCGCATCTAATGGTTGATATTATCTATGCCGATGAAAGCTTTGTTATTGCTAACAAGCCTTGGGATGTTTTGTCAGTCCCTGGGCGCGGTGAAGACAAGCAGGACTGCCTCTGGCGTCAGGTGCAAGCCGAATACCCAACAGCTAGGGTTGTTCACCGTTTAGATTACGCAACCTCTGGCATCATGGTATTAGCGTTAACATTAGAAGCTCAACGCGAGATCAGCCGCAGCTTCCAAGAGCGAAAAACCGATAAAAGATACCAAGCTATTATTGCCGGCTCGCCTAAAGATCAAGAAGGTAGCGTTGACCTTCCTCTGATATGCGATTGGGAAAATAGACCATTACAGATTGTGGATTTTGAAAACGGCAAGAATGCGCTTACCCACTGGCGTGTCACTGAAACAACAGAGTTAGGTACCCGAGTTGAACTGACCCCTATTACAGGACGCTCACATCAGCTTCGCGTTCATATGCAAGCGATGGGGCACCCTATTATAGGCGATCGCTTTTATGCTGATCCCGAAAATGAGGCCAAGTCTGATCGTTTACTACTTCATGCTGAGCAACTTTCCTTCCCCCATCCTGAAACAGGTGAAATCGTAAGCTTTAGTACCTCTTGCCCATTTTAGAAAGCTTAAACCGTTCTTATTGGCTTACCTTGAGTAAACGATTGAATATTTTCAGCCGTTTGCTCAATGATTGTCGCTCTCGCTTGCTCACTCGCCCATGCAATATGTGGCGTAACAATCAAATTTGGTATGGTGTTATCAAGCAGAGGATTACCAGAACGAGGCGGCTCATTTGTTAACACATCAACGGCTGCCCCAGCTAATAACCCCTTATGTAAAGCCTCAGCAAGATCAGCTTCATTCACAATCCCACCGCGCGCGGTATTAATAAGAAACGCCTGTGGCTTCATTCTTTTAAATACATCAAGCGTAAACAGGTTTTCTGTCTCATCTGTTAGCGGGCAGTGCAAACTGATCACATCCGCTTCCTGCACAAATTGATCAAAGGGCAACTCACCACTCTTTGCAGCCTTGCTCTCACCAATTTTTTGGCAGATAACAACCTCCATGCCAAACGCGTTGGCGATGGCGGCAACCCCCTTGCCTAAGTTCCCATTTCCAACGATTCCCAGCGTGCGGCCTTTTAGCTCAACGATGGGGTGATGAATAAAGCAGAATTGATCTGATTTCTGCCACTCCCCCTCAGAGATATTACGCGTATAACTCAACAAATTGGTATGCAGCGCTAAGATCAGAGACCACACATGCTGAGCCACGGAATCAACACCGTAAGCGACGCAGTTACACACCGGAATATCACGCTCTCGTGCAGCCTGTTTATCGACGACATTTGTTCCAGTTGCCAGAACACAAATGAGCTTTGTTCCTTCAAGCGTACTTATCGTGTCCGCAGTGAGCGCCGTCTTATTGGTGATTACAATATCAAAGCCATTCGCTCGCTCGATAACCTGAGATGCTGCCGTTGTACTGTAACTGACCAACTCATCGACACAGTCATTAAGCTTTGTAAGATCCAAAGTCTCTAGCCCTTTCAAATCTAAGATAACTGCACGCATATATAACACTCCATCTTTAACTTCTAGCCACAAAAAAGGGCCCTAAGGCCCTTATTTTTTCATAATACGATCAATCAAGAACGCGGTAGATTCTCTTTAATATCCCAAAGAATCTCTTCAGCAACAATCGCCGGTGCTGAAACAGCCTCCGACGTTAATACGCTGAGGTAAACACCTGTACGCGTGCGTATAAGTTTCAACTGATACTGTCCAGTATGTTCAAACTTACCCGTAGATTGGTTGTATACGCCGGAATCATCACCACCGAATACATACACCGGCTTACCCGCAAACCAAATTTTATAACCTTTCTGGTTAGCTTCATCCATAGGATCATTCAAAGCATCGCCACCGGTATCACCCGCAGCCGCAAAGTGAGCCGCCGTTTTACCACTGGTATAGCTAATGCCTTGAGGATCTTCCTCATCATCCGCGCCTAACGCCGCTGAGATCGCACTGGTATCTAGCGTGATAGCCCCTCGGTCGGAATGTAACCACTCAAAGAAACCTTTCTCTTCGGTATTCTCAAATGGTGTCGCTGTTGTATAGGTCATATAAAAATAACCTGTATCAGCGTCTCGAGTACCCACATCCATATCCGCTTTGTCGAGTGCAGAACTGATCTCTTGCCATGCCACATCGATATCAGCATCCAATTTCAAAACTGGATTACCGCGTGAATCACGACCTAGCTGCGTACCTAAACGACGTTGCTCTTGGAAGGCGATCAACGTTTGTGCACTTCGCTCGCCTGTCGCTTTACCTAAGTAACGCAACATCTCGAACATCATATCGGACTTATAACCAACATCTCTAGATTGAGTCCCCCAATCCAAATTGGTTACCTGCTCATCTTCAGCAAAACGCACATGCTGCATAGAAACAGAAGTACGGGTACGATCACCATCAACAGGCTTCAAACTAATTTGCAGCTTGTCTTTGGTTGGCCCAGGTATATCCTGGAACGTAAGACGTTTAACCCATGAGTCGACAAAACCAAGCTCTTTAGCTTCATGACGAATCCACTGTGTTTCCATCACCCCTTGTCGAGGATCAGACTTGGCAATATCAATACCATTGAACTGCCAAAACTCCTGCAACTTAACCCATACACTGGTAATGCCTTCATCAACAATGATAAGTTTTTCGCCATTTTCACGCTTAAGGCTCACAGACTCACTGCCAGACTCAGCATAGAAAAATTCAGGGCGAGGAACAATAAATTCGCCCTTCCTCGCTGTTGCCACTGAGCTAATATCAGGTACCTTCAGCGTTTCTTCTGTTTCTTTTGCATTAAGGTGCGAAGGGATCTCCAAACGAGCGCCCTTCTCTGCAAGCTCATAGTCCTGGCTACGATCACGGACTATGCCATTTTCACCATAAATTGGATTATCATCCAAAAAACTACAGCCACTAAGCAAAATGCCTGCTACTGACAGTGATACAATTTTTTTCATTATTAGGATCGCTTAAATAATTTCACTACGTTGCATCGCGTCACGAACGGTTGCATGGAATTCATCAGCTAACACAGTCAAAGGCAAACGGATACCAAGACCCATAAGACCCATTTCCGCCATCGCCCATTTAACAGGGATCGGATTAGCTTCAACAAAAAGTTTATCGTGTAGCGGCATCAAACGCGCTTGTAAAGCGCGCGCTTCTTCAGCGCTACCAGACATCGCCAAACGACAAAGCTCTGACATTTCAGCAGGCGCAACATTCGCTGTTACCGAAATATTGCCTTCACCGCCAGCAATCATAAGCTCAACCGCCGTCGCGTCGTCACCAGAATAGATAGCAAAGTCTTCTGGCGATTTTTCAATAAGTAGACGAGCACGTTCGATATCACCTGTCGCTTCTTTAACACCAACAATGTTATCGATAGCGGATAAACGTAAAATAGTTTCAGGCAACATATCACAAGCCGTACGACCCGGAACGTTATAAAGTATCTGCGGAATATCAACAGCTTCTGCAATCGCTTTGTAATGCAGGAATAAACCTTCTTGTGAGGGTTTATTGTAATAAGGCGTTACCAATAAGCAGGCATCCGCACCTACGTTTTTCGCTTCACGCGTTAATTCAATAGCTTCAGAGGTAGAGTTTGCACCTGTACCTGCAATAACAGGCATCCGGCCAGCAACTCTATCAACAATGTGTTTAATGACTTGGCAATGCTCATCGCAGTTTAAAGTAGCGGACTCACCAGTAGTGCCCACCGCAACGATCGAGTCAGTGCCCTTCGCCAAATGCAGATCTACAAGTTTATCGAGGGAATCCCAATCGATATCACCGTTAGAATGCATAGGGGTAACAAGAGCAACAATGCTGCCAGTAATCATTTTTATCTCCAGAAAATAAATATCAGTTTTAGCAATGCCCAAATTACTCTGAGACATTACGTATTACAACCTTAAAGCTTTACTAATCGTGTCTAGCTATATGAAAGTACTGCTTTTTTAGCTAGATGCACGTAATTTACAATACCCGAGCGGCCAAAACTTAGCTTTTTCGTAACAACAACCAAGTTCTTAACTACCCTCTTATAATCTAAATCATATCTGGTATCGTACAACGGGTCGTTATTCTATACGATTTTGTACTTTGTTGAGTAGCCATCATCACTAAGGATTTACTATGAGCACCGTTTCAATCGATAAAAAAGTACCATCATTCACCTCTGAAGCCACAAGCGAACAAACAATTACACTTTCAGAGCTTAACGGAAAGAATGTTGTTATCTATTTTTACCCAAAAGACAGTACACCCGGTTGCACCACCGAAGGACAAAACTTCCGTGACATGATAAATGATTTTGAAGCGGCGAATACGGTTATTTTTGGCGTATCAAGAGATAGTTTACGTAAACATGAGAACTTTAAAGCTAAACAGTCCTTCCCTTTTGAGTTAATCAGCGATCCAGAAGAGACTCTGTGCAAACTTTTCGATGTCATTAAATTGAAAAAGAACTATGGACGCGAATACATGGGCATCGAACGCTCTACATTCTTAATTGACGCAGAAGGCGTGCTAAAACAGGAATGGCGTGGCGTTAAAGTGAAAGGACATGTAGAGGAAGTGCTCGCTGCAGCGCAAGCACTGTAAGTAGGAAAATAAAGAAAGCAGTACTAAGTACTGCTTTCTTCTACATTAAGCATCTGAGCTTTTGGCCAAGCATTGATAACCGCTTTAAACAGCGTCGCCAAAGGTATCGCGAAGAAAAGCCCCCAGAACCCCCACAAACCACCAAACACAAGCACTGCAACGATAATAGCAACCGGGTGCAAATTAACCGCTTCCGAAAACAGCAGTGGAACTAAAACATTGCCATCTAAAGCCTGAATAATGCCATACGCGATCATTAAGTACATGAACTCGCCGCTCCAACCCCACTGAAAGAATGCAATCAGCGCAACAGGTAGCGTCACTAAAGCCGCACCGATATAAGGAATAAGTACCGACAACCCAACTAAAATACCGAGAAGCGCCGCGTAATTGATGCCCAGAAAGATAAAGGTAATGTAAGTCACTACACCGACAACGATAATCTCTATCGCTTTACCACGTATATAGTTTGCGATCTGATCGTCCATCTCAACCCAAACGCTTTTCATCATGTCCCTTTTTTCAGGGAGAAACGATACCCACCAACGCGCCAATGCAGATCCATCTTTAAGGAAGAAGAAAACCAAGATCGGAACCAGCACTAGGTAGATCAATAAAGCGATGATGCTAGTAATAGAGTTTAAAGAGAAGGTAACAACCCACTGCCCCATCTGTGATAGTTCAGCAGCAGCCAAGTTTATTAACTCAAGTACCCTAGCCTCAGAGATAAACTCAGGATAACGCTCAGGCAGGAGCAATAAAACCGATTGAGTCTGAGACATAATGCCTGGCAGCTCATTAAAAAGATTCACCGACTGCCGCCACGCCAATGGCATAACAATAAATAGAAGCGCTAACACCCCACCAATAAAGGCTAAAAACACCAAAATAACGGAGAGCAGATGAGGTACTTTGTGCTGTTTTAAGCGGTTTACCCCACCCTGCATCAGAAATGCCAAAATAATACCGGCAAAAACAGGCGCCAGAGCCTGACCTAAGGTCAGAATAACCAGTAACGCAGCACCTAGAAGTACAAAAAGGAGCAAAGCCTCTTCATCAGAGAAATAACGTTCGATCCACTTACTAAATATTTTACGCATCGACGCTCTCTACTAGCCTCTTTTAATAATATAAACGTATGGTTCAAGGTCAGTGAACGATTCAAGTAATGAATGGTCTGACTGATCAGTAAAGGCCTTAAAATCACGAATAGAACCACTGTCCGTCGCGATAACCTTTAAAACGCTATTCGGTGCCATGCTATTTAAGGCTTGCTTAGCTTTTAGCAGAGGCAAAGGGCAATTCAACCCGGACGTATCCAGTATTTGGTCAATTTCGTATTGAGTCATTAACTTTTCTTTACGTAATTTTTATTGTCGAACTCGATTAAGTTCAGCACTATATAACATAATGCTGACTACATGCTTAAATCTTTGAATAAACGGGCTTTAGTGACACTAAACAACATTTAACGTCCACTTTAAGCCTAATCTAACGGACTGCCCCTTTCGTTTACTCCAAACATTCAGAAGTGCAGTGGATGTATATCATAGTAGTCTTAATGTTGGAATGTCCGAGTATACGTTGCAGGGTAGCAATACACCCACCATTTCTCATGAAATGTGCTACAAACCTATAGCGTAGAACGGTTGTAGCCTAGCCTTCAGTCTTTAGTCCTACACGCTTTAAACTTTCAGCAGAACGATGAGCACTCGCAGCAGGAAATATCATTAGTATCTCTGCTAGGCATGGCATGCCTGAAAGGAGAGTCTATAACAACTTAAAAAAGTCCGGTATTTGGGATGGTGTTTTAGGATGGCTAAGAAGCACGGATAGAACAATAGATGATTTTTTCAAATGGATAGAAGAATCGTTGTTGAGGAGAAGAATGCTAGGTAACATCTAGTTAATTACTTTTCTAAAGGAATAGATATGAGCAGTGAATATGTGCCTGAAAAAACCTGTGTATACAAATCAATCTACAAGTACACAGTGAAGCCGGTCACTGATATATACAGCTTTTTAGATAGCTGGTTTTTCGATAAATTTGCTAGCTTTTTAAATGATCAAGAAAAGACTAAAACAACTAAAAGCATGTTTCAGCTGCTTAAGGCTGCTCTTGTTTTATGCATTGTGCTTTTCATTATCAACTTAGAGCATTTTCATGGGTTGAAAGAAGGAGATGAAACCAATATAGGTCAATTTGGTGATTTTTTTGGTGGTGTATTAAACCCTTTGCTCACTTTTATCACTTTCATGGCCTTGTTACTAACAATAGTGTTGCAACAGAAGGAACTGGCTGAGACAAGAAAGGAAATATCAGCCTCAACAGCAGCTCTAGAGCAGCAGTCAGAAACGCAGAAGAAGCAGAGATTCGAAAACACTTTCTTTGAATTATTGAATCAGCACAATTCTATTCTTAAAGCGCTAAGTGAAAACGAAAATTTCCCTATGGAAATGATTGATCCTGAATCCGAAGCAATTGAATGGGGCCACGTAACTGTCATTAGGGGTATACATACAAATTCAATACATTACAAAGCAACCCTCGAGGCCTCTAACGCGGAAATGCATAAGCATAATGACCGTATTGGTCACTATTTCAGGCTGCTATATCAAATATTAAAATTCATCGCTATCAGCTACCAAGATCAGAAAATTGATTTTTCCGACCCCAAAACACTTTTGTCGACTCCAGTATCGGATGAAGAAAGGTTTTATTCTAACTTGCTTCGTGCAACCCTCGATTATCGAACTAATCAGATCTTAGCTGTCAATTGTTATTGTAAAGATGCGAGTGATCCATTTTATAGATTTAAATGCTTAATTGTGCGATATCGTTTTTTAGAGCATATGCCATTTAAAATTGCAGAGGGCGATCTGAAACTTAAAACAATACTCGAGACATATAATCATTATTCAGAAAATGATCATATGGCATTTGGTAATAGTCAGTTTGTAAAAGAAATGTTATTAGAAATAGCACAAGAAAAGGAATGGGATTTTTAGTCCATAAAATGTCCACTTTATAGACCATTAAAGGGACTTTATGACTGCCTTATACATCTTAACTAGTTGATTTGTCAGGAAAAGGCCATCAATGGCTTATAGTGTGCGTTATATAACATTATGCTGACTACATGCTTAAATCTTTGAATAAACGGGCTTTAGTGACACTAAACAACATTTAACGTCCACGTTAAGCCTAATCTAACGGACTGACCCTTTCGCTTACTCCAAACATTCAGAAGTGCAGTGGATGTATATCATAGTCGCCTTAATGTTGGAATGTCCGAGTATACGTTGCAGGGTAGCAATACACCCACCATTCCCCATGAAATGCGCTACAAACCTATAGCGTAGAACGGTTGCAGCCAAGCCTTCAGTCTTTAGTCCTACTCGCTTTAAACCTTCCGCAAAACGATGAACACTCGTTTTGCTTTCACTTCTACCAGAAAGATAGATTAACTTCTTGAATGAACCATAAAATTTGTTTATTGCTAAAATCGACTAAAACTCATCAACGGCCCTTATATAGGTATCAAATGGAGCTTGAGCGAAAATCTGCATTCATTGATCTAGCCACCCTTGTTCTAACTATTACATCAGCGCTATACCTATGTGGTGCGACCTATACGGTAGGCCAACTAAGCGCTTTAGGTGTGGATCAAGCGCTGGTTGATACGCAAGATCTTTATGGCCTCATAGCTCTTGGCTTCATATCATTGGTAGCCGTTATTTTTGGTAACCTTTTATTCGCAGCTCCTATTGCCCTATTTCTGATGGGTTTGCACTACTACCAAAGCAAGTATGGAAGAACGACTTCAACTGTTGAGTATATGTACTGGATAACAGCAATCGTAATTATTTGCTTTATGGCTACATACTTCTACGGGAAAAGCCTTGGAGAGAATAAAATCAAGTCAGCAAAATTGGCATCCGAAGGAAAACCCTCGACCCTGACTGAGACAAACGTTTCTTTCATCGGCGCAGATGGCAAAGAGCATAAAATAAAAGGCTTTTATCTGACTACGAGCCTTAATAGAACTTCTTTCTATGTGGATGGGCATATTGTAGAAATCAAATCAGATCAAATCATAACCGCTAGCTATCCAAGCAACTTATAGGCAGAAATAGATACTTTATTAATGGCCGTATTCTGTCCAATATAAGGACCGAAGATGGAACTTTATGGTGCCTTTACATATCTTAACCAGTTGATTTGTCATACGAAGGCCATCAATAGCTTATAGTATGCGTTATCTACAGTATCGTTTACTTTAGCACTGGCTTTTTAGGGTACTCTTTTTTCGGATTTTACAGGCTTTTCGGAAACAACTATGCACTGCCGACATTTATCATTACTAGCACTGTTAATTTTTTCTTTGTCATCTCTCACCAGTCGAGCTGACGCGATCCTGCCCGATATCGGTGGTAGTGGGTATAGCGTCATCAGCCAACAACAGGAGTATCAGCTTGGCCAAGCGTGGGCACGTATGCTACGAGGAAGCTCACGAATTTACCAAGATGCGATCGTTAGCCAATATGTTGAGGAACTGACCTGGAGCTTGGTCACACACAGCCAACTCAGTGATCGCCGATTGGAAATCATTGTCTTAGACAATTCCGCTATTAATGCGTTTGCAGCACCCGGCGGCATTATCGGTGTGCATACAGGCCTGCTTTTAACCGCGCAAAACGAAGCACAGCTTGCCTCGGTGCTCTCGCACGAGCTTGCTCATTTAAGCCAACGCCACTTTGCCGCACAACTCGAAGAGCAGCAAAGAAACAAGCCTCTATTTCTTGCTTCCCTTCTTGGCAGCATCTTAATCGCTGCTGCTGATTCACAAGCTGGTGTCGCAGCTATCCAAGCATCTCTTGGCGCATCAGCATCATCGAAACTGTCTTTCAGTCGCCAAAACGAGCGAGAAGCTGATTACATCGGCATGCAAACGCTCACCAGTGCTGGATATTCCCCTCACGAAATGGCCGGTATGTTCAGCCAATTACAACAGGCCGCGCGCTTCAGTAAAGTACCCCCTGAATTTTTACTGACGCACCCGGTAACGCAATCAAGAATATCCGATGCGTTAAACCGTGCACATAACTTTAAGGGCAAAGCTAAAAAACAGAACAGTATCGACTTCAACGTTGCCAAAGCGCGTATTCAAGTTAATTACGCTAAAGATCTGGACGCACTTATTGCTAGCTACCAAGACCAACTCGCTAAACAAAATAACGACAGTTTAAAATATGCACTTGCCTTCGCCGCTTTAAAAAATAACAAGCTAGCCCTCGCTCGCAAACAGATGGACTCATTTAGTCGCCATTTCAAAACGAGATTAAGTAGTAAGCTTTTAACTGCGGAGTTGCATACTGCTGAAGAAGATTATGAAAAAGCCAACAAAGTCCTCACATCACTTCGCGCCGTTTACCCTGGTAACCATGCTGTCAGTTTTATCTACGCTCAAAACCTGCTAAGACTAAATCAGCCACGCAAAGCTTCTGGCGTTTATAGAGACTTAGTGGAAAATAACCCTAGCGACAGCCGCGCTTGGTATTTATTAGCAGAATCCTATGGTTTAGAAGGGAATATTGTCGGTCTACATGAAGCCCGCATCGAGTTTTTCTTACTAACAGCCAATATTGACAAAGCGCTGCAACAAGCCGATTTTGCGCTAAAAGAGCCTGACTTAACCCCTAATGAAAAGGCGCGTTTACAACAGAGAAAGGAAGATGCAAAGGCGATTCGCGAATCGCTAGAGTTTAACTTTTAAGACAAAGTAAAAAGCCCGCTGATGCGGGCTTTTTTTAAAAAAACAAAAGCTAATTATTTAAGCTTGCCGAGAAATCTAACATTCTCTGCAATGGCTTACGCGCATCGATGATAAGCGAATCATCAACATGAATCTCATCGTTACCCGATTCAAGCGCATGTAGGACGCTCTCTAGACCATTCATCGCCATCCACGGGCAATGCGCACAGCTACGACAAGTTGCTCCAGAGCCCCCCGTAGGCGCTTCAATGAACTGTTTGCCTGGCGCTGCCTGCTGCATCTTGTAGAAGATTGCATTATCCGTTGCAACAATAAACTGTTCATTCGGCAGATCACGAGCCGCATTGATTAACTGAGTGGTTGAACCTACAGCGTCAGCAATCTGTACCACGGAATCAGGTGATTCTGGATGTACTAGCACAGCTGCATCAGGATACACCTGCTTAATATCCAAGATCCCTTTTGCTTTAAATTCATCATGGACGATACAAGCACCATCCCACATCAGCATCTCAATACCTGTTTGACGCTGAACATAAGTCCCTAAATGCTTATCTGGCGCCCAGATAATCTTTTTGCCTTGATCGGCTAAATGCTCAACTACATCCAACGCGATGCTTGAGGTTACAACCCAATCAGCGCGAGCCTTCACTGCGGCAGAGGTATTCGCATAGACCACAACTTCATGATCAGGATGAGCATCACAAAACGCTGAAAACTCTTCAATCGGGCAACCAATATCCAGTGAACAGGTCGCTTCAATCGTAGGCATCACTACACGCTTTTCTGGCGTAAGAATTTTAGCTGTTTCACCCATAAACTTAACTCCAGCAACCACCAGAGTGCTAGCTGAGTGCGCATTACCAAAACGCGCCATCTCTAAAGAGTCAGAGACACAACCACCGGTTTCATCAGCGAGCTGCTGAAGCACTGGGTCAGTGTAGTAATGCGCAACGAGGCATGCATCCTTCTCTTTTAGAAGCTGCTTGATACGCTGCTTGTACTCTTCCACTTGCGCAGGGTTCATATCCGATGGCAAATGTTCTTTAGCGAAGTGCTCCTGCACGAGGATGCGGTCTGAAATATCCTGTTTGCTCAACATGTGATGTCAATACTCATAAATCAAGGTATGAAACGCTACTTGTCTCACCATTTCGTAGTAGCGCGTACCACTCAAACATATCATTAAGTGGAAAAGGGAAATTATATCACAGAGATTTAGAAGCTAACGAGCATTTCGCGGCGGGCCGCTCCAATAGGTGAGCTAAAATATCGCGGCGGGTCGCACCTCCCACAAAGACAAGCATAACTGTGCAATGATGTTGTTATATAAAACAGGGGAGAGATTTCAGACATAAAAAGACCAGCACGAGGCTAGAACTGGAACTTAAACTTTAATGAATGCAAAAATCTCGCGGCGGGTCGCCCCTCCCACAAAGACAAGCTCCGTTGTTTTCTACGGGCTTCGCCCTTCGAATCGAACCTTTAACGGTTCTCATCCTATACAAACGCACTTTCTATAAGGCATAAAAAAACCAGCACAGGGCTGGAGTTTTTAAGTGGTGGGTCGTATAGGATTCGAACCTATGACCAATTGGTTAAAAGCCAACTGCTCTACCGACTGAGCTAACGACCCACACAGAGGGAGCGTATTGTACGCACCACCATTTGGAAAGCAAGCGTTTTTTATTGGTAACGAGTTGGGTCTTCTAAACCCGCATCTTCGAACCCTTTTGCTCTTAAACGGCAACTATCACAAACGCCACAAGCCTGGCCTTTGTCGTCTGCCTGATAGCAAGAAACAGTCAATCCATAGTCAACGCCCAACTTAGTTCCTACCTGTATGATCTCCTCTTTCGTCAGATCGATTAGAGGGGTTTCAATAGTAATAGGGTCGCCACTAATGCCCCGCTTTGTAGCTAAGTTTGCCATGGTTTCAAATGCGGCAATATACTCGGGACGGCAATCAGGATAACCCGAATAATCCACGGCATTTACACCGATAAAGATAGCATCTGCTTCTAGCACCTCTGCCCAGCCGAGGGCTAATGACATGAAAACCGTATTTCGTGCCGGTACGTAAGTTACAGGAATCTCATCGGTTTCTTCCTCAGGCACATCGATGGTGTGGTCCGTTAATGCAGAACCACCAAAGTCCTCCAAGTGCAAACGGATAACTCGATGCTCAGAAGCGTTTTGCTGTCGCGCAATCTCTTTGGCTGCATTTAGCTCGGTCAAAGAACGCTGACCATAATCAAAACTAAGAACGTAGCATTCAAAGCCACGGTCGGATGCCATAGCAAGTGCTGTCGCTGAATCCAAGCCACCGGAAAGCAACACCACTGCTTTAGGGGAAGCAGGCGTATTCATGTGTATTACCAGATTTTATTGAAGACGTTTAAATTCTTTTGCCAAACGAACTGCAGAAGAATCGGGATACTTGGTGATAACCATATCTAGATACTCATTGGATTTTTTACTATCACCCAATTGATCATAGACAATACCCAGCTTATAAGCCGCATCCGGCGCCTTACGATGATCTGCAAAATTTGTAATGACTTGCATAAAAGATTCGCGAGCCATCTCAGGCTTTTGCTCTGCGAGGTTTATCTCTCCTAACCAATAATAAGCGTTAGGTAGACGAGCGCTTTGCGGATAATCTTTTATAAACTGTTCAAAAGCATCAGCCGCTTTAGGGAAGTTACGCTCTCGAACCAAACCAAATGCTGCTCGATAAGCTTCTGCATCACCTGGGGCTGCATCTGCCTGAACCATTTCTGGCTTAGATGTCGACGTAGTAGATCCTGAAGCTACGGTAGGGGCTGCTGCATTATCATTACGAACCGCATCAGCACTTGCGGCTGTTTGCGGAGCAGATGAAAGAGAAGAGATACGTCTATCTAGATCACGATAGCGATCTAACTGTTGACGTTCCATCTGTTTGAGGCGGTAGTCCTGCTGTTCGATTTGACCTCTTAATGCGCGCACTTCATCTTGCAGTTGCTGAACGACAAGCAGTAATTCAGTACCACGGGAAGCCGGTGCATTTTGAGTCTGGGTAGTCGTGGTATTACTACCGACACCCAATTCAATAACAGGCACTTCTTCGGCGACAGCACCAGCGCTGAAGAACAGCGCCAGTGTTGTAGCATATGCAATGTGTCTTGAAGTCATAAATTAACGAGAAACGTACTTCAATTCTACACGACGATTTTGGCTCCAGCTTGATTCGCTATGACCTAAAATCTGCGGTTTTTCTTCACCGAAACTTACTGTTTCGATCTGTGAACCAGATGCACCGTTAACCTGTAGGAAACGAGACACTGCTTTAGCACGACGCTCACCAAGTGCCATGTTGTATTCACGAGTACCACGCTCATCTGCGTGACCTTCAAGAACAACTTGCGCTGCTGGATTTGCCGCTAAGAAAGCTGCATGCTTTTCAAGATCAGAAAAACCATTTGCTTTCACAACTGACTTATCAAAATCAAAGTAAAAAACAGTTTGAAGGTTAGCTACGTCAGACATAGACGAACCACTAACACCGCTACCCTGGTTAACACCTTGAGTAGAACCGTTGTTAGAGCCGGCTGTTTCACCCGTGTTACTAGATGAACCAGATGTACTACAACCTGCTACCCATGCTACAGATAACGCTAGTGCAACTGCTTTAGTTACGTTGGAAGCTCGCATTGATCACTCCTGTAAATTTACTGGTCTTTCCAGCAATTTTAATATTATTTAACGCCGCCATGTCCAAATCTGAACATAAGTTAATGTCTATAAAGAATTATTGCAAGTAGGGACTCCACGCTGGTTCCCTCACATCACCACTGACTGCCGGCAAAATGAAGCGCACAGAGCCATCTAACGTCACGCCGCCCAGCACTCCTTTCACCCCTTTTTGCGTAGCATAAAGAATAATGCTGCCATTCGGCGCAATGGTTGGTGATTCATCAAGATATGTGTCGGTCAACACATCTAAACGACCCGTTTTAAGATCCTGTACCGCAATGTGAAACACATTATCCATACCACGATGCACCATCGCTAAGAAACGTCCATCCTGCGTCAAACGCCCGCGAGAGTTATAATTTCCTTCGTAAGTTACGCGCTCTAACTGCCTAGTGGGTAAATGGATACGGTAAATTTGCGGTTGACCACCACGATCAGATGTAAAAATAAGCGACTGACCATCGGGTGACCATGAAGGTTCTGTATCTATACCATAATGATGCGTTATACGCGCAAGACTACGGGAACGAAGATCCAAAATATAAACTTCAGGGTTACCATCCTTAGATAATACTATGGCAAGTTTATTACCATCTGGTGACCAAGCGGGCGCTCCGTTTAATCCTCTAAAGGATTGAATCTTTTCACGCTTACCCGTTGCCAAATACTGAATATAAATGGCTGGTTTACCACTTTCAAAAGAGACATAGGCCAGTTTAGAACCGTCGCGAGCCCAAGCGGGTGACATCAATGGCTCACTTTGCTGCCGAATGGTAATCGGACGGGCACCATCGGAATCAGCCATCTTCAAACGATAATTAACCTTACCCTCACCGAACTGTTGCGCCGTCACATAAACAATACGCGTTGAGAATGCACCGCGAATACCGGTTAGTTTTTGATAGATCATGTCAGAGATATAGTGTGCAATATCTCGCATATTGTCTTGAGTACCAGAAACACGCTCTGCCAATAGACGCTTTTCTTTTAATACGTCATAAAGCTCAAATTCGACCTTTATCTGCTTACCTTCTGCGGGTATTTGGCGACCGATGACTAAAAACTCAGTTTTGCTTACACGCCAATCTCTGTAATAAACCTGATCTTGCTGCGTTGGGAAACTCAACATATTTTCTCGGTTCATCATTTTAAATAGGCCCGTACGACCTAAATCAGCCGATACAATTTTGGCTATATCCTCTTTTAAAGCAAAACTGCCGTTCCAAGAGAAAGGCACAACCGCAACGGGTGTTGGCTCATCAATACCTTGAGTAATCTCTATCGCTAAATCACTTTCAGCATAGGTCAGTGAGGAAAGTAGAAATACACAACTTGCTACTAACAGATGAAACACGCTTTTCACATTTTTCCCCTTATCAAGTACATCAATACAAAATTCATCTACGCACACCTAAACCACGGCGACACTTAACATTTAATCCCGAAGATCCTCGGGTCTAAACCTAAAAACTCGTTTTCTAAAATAACGATCGAACACAACAGGATCTAGATTTTGTAATTTTTCAAACACATTGACACGATCAATCGCTCGAAGTGCATCATTATCAAAGCGACTATCACCGCTCGATTTTGTGACATATCGGTCATTCACTCGTCCAGATGGCAGCAGATGAACCGTCACCTCTACCATCATACCGTTGCGTGCGGAGGGTGATCGGCGCCAATTTCGGGTTATTTCGGCAATGATATAAGCCTCATAACTCATCGCTGCAGCTCGCTGTTCCTCTGCTGCTATCGCCGCTTCTTCCTCTTCCATCGCACGGATCAATGCCGCATTTTGTGCCGCTGCTTCAGCTTCTTTCCGAGCTTTATCCGCTCGTCTTTTAGCTTCAGCTTTTTCCTTTGCCTCGGCCGCTGCTTTTGCTTTCTTAGCCGCTTCCTGCTTACGTTTTTTATCTGCGGCTGCTTTCTTTATCTTGGCTTCTTGCTGCTGTTTCTTCTTGGCAGCATCCTGCTTTTTCTTCAAATCTGCTTTTTTCTTCGCTTCAGCCGCTTTCTTTCTATTTATCTCTTTCTGCTTTTTTGCTTCTGCCGCTTTTTTATTGGCCAGGTCCTGCTTTCGCTTTTGTTCAACTTTACGCTTTTTATCCGCGTCAGCTCTACGTTGTAAATCAGCTTTCTGTTTGGCTTTCGCTTCTGACGCAGCCTTACGTTGTGCTTTCTTTTCGCTCATATCAACGATTGTCGCTTGCACATGGCGCGGCACTTTACGTTGAGGGTCATCATGCTCAAACCAGCTTTGGGCAAGCAACGCGATCACAACCCCATGCAGTATCAGCGCTAACAGACTGGGAATTAGGTAACTTCCAAGACGCAAAATCAGACCCTATTCCGTCACAAGACCAACGCTTGGTGCGCCAGCCTGCTGAAGCAACACCATTAGCTTAACGACTTTATCGTAATTCACATTACGGTCGCCTCTAACGAGCAACATTTTATCAGGATTGCTCGACAGAATTTTTTCAACACGATCGGCAACGGTTTCAGCAGTTATTGGCTCTTCTGGGTTTCCACCCACGTCGATGAAGTACTCTCCTGCGGCATTCACCGTAACAATAACGGGCTCATTGTCCTTATCATCAACAGGCTCAGCTGCCGCTTTAGGCAACTCAACATTGACCCCAGGCGTCAGCATAGGCGCAGTAATCATAAAGATAACCAATAGCACCATCATTACATCAATGTAAGGCACAACATTGATATCAGCGTTTAACTTTCGCTTCTTTTTATGCCGTCTGATCATTAAATCTCACCCCTAATCAGTGCTTAGTGAGATGCATGCATACGACGATGCAAGATCGATGAAAACTCATCGGCAAATGTTTCATAATTACCAAGTAAATATTCGACCTGCGCAGAGTAACGGTTGTATGCGATAACCGCAGGAATAGCGGCAAACAAACCAATTGCGGTTGCAATAAGCGCTTCCGAAATGCCCGGTGCAACAGATGCAAGCGTTGCTTGATGCACATTCGCCAAACCACGGAAAGAGTTCATAATGCCCCAAACAGTTCCAAACAGGCCGACATAGGGGCTTGTGGAGCCAACGGTGGCAAGAAACGGAAGATGACGCTCTAACTTATCTTCTTCTCGCGCTAAGGCTACTCGCATGCTTCGCTCAACGCCGTCCATAACAGAATCAGGATCATATCCCTCTTGCTGCGTTAAACGGGTATATTCTTTAATGCCTGCACGGAAAATATTTTCAGCACCACAATCTGAATTTGGTTGCTGGTTCACTTCACGGAATAGCTGTCCAAGATCGACACCAGACCAAAACCGCTCTTCAAAACCTCGTAACGATTTTCTGGCTTTAGATAGAACTGATTGACGCTGAAAAATCATCACCCAAGAAAGCACCGAGGCCAATAACAGCATTATCATGACAAGCTGTACAACCAAACTGGCATTTGCAACCAGACTCCAGATCGACATTTTTTCGACCACAGTTCCTTCCCTCTAGATAAAACTTCTTATTGATAAACCAAATCTGCTTTCTGATCACTCAAAACGCAATTAGTTCCGTCTTATTTCAGACAAAAAATAAAGCCACAACAATAACAGTCATTACAATTAATACAAGAAAAAACCAGCCGGATGGCTGGTTCATTTAGAAGGAGATTAGTCGTTATAAAAAAGGGAGTTAGCTAAGCGCTCTTTTGCAAAAATGCTTCATATGCTGACTGACAACGAATACAGCGAGCCGCGGTAGGACAAGCTCTTAACCGACTAAGCTCAATCTCTTCAGTACAATCGATACAAGAACCGAAGTCGCCCTCTTCTATTCTTTCTAAAGCGGCCAAACAATCAGAAATCTCATCGCTATGCAGCGCTAAAACTTCCACATTTAACATTAAATCAACTACAGCACCGGCCTCTTCACCAGAATCATGTACTTCCAGAGATCCCAATCCAGATGCTTCCTGCTGCTTTCTCTCCTCTCCGACCTCGGCACGCAACTGCTCAAGCAAACTGAGCAACTCAGTTTTGAACGCTGTCACCTCGGAGATTGTAAGATTAACCGTCATGCCATTACCCGTTTCTTAATTATTGTAGTAATGGGCATAGTAGACGTAAGTAGGTAAAACTGAAGTTGACGAGGATCAGTTTCACCAAAAAAGCATACTTTATATAGGGTTTATTGATCTAAGTCGTATTTAGAAAGCGCGTTTTCCAAACCCATTCCATATTTTAAAGACACAACACCGAGAATTAATCAGGCTTATCTATACCAAAATGGCGATAAGCGTGATCTGTCACGACACGGCCTCGAGGCGTACGCATCAAGAAACCCTGCTGAATAAGATAAGGTTCTAGCACATCCTCAATGGTATCTCGCTCTTCACTGATAGCAGCCGCTAAACTTTCAACGCCTACTGGCCCACCAGCAAACTTTTCAATCATGGTCAGCAACATACGTCGATCTAAATGATCAAAACCATGATGATCTACATTCAACATATTAAGAGCACGATCGGCAATATCGTTATCTATAACGCCTTTGCCTTTAACCTCTGCAAAATCACGGGCGCGACGCAACAAACGGTTGGCAATTCGCGGCGTACCCCGTGAACGCTTAGCAACCTCTCTCGCACCTTGCTCATCAATTTGCGTACCCGACAAATTAGCCGAGCGAGAAACGATACTAGTTAGATCATCTACGTTATAAAACTCTAGCCGCTGCACAATACCAAAACGATCACGCAGCGGAGAGGTTAACAAACCCGCTCTTGTGGTAGCCCCTACGAGCGTAAATGGAGGCAGCTCTAATTTAATGGATCTGGCTGCTGGTCCTTCGCCTATCATAATATCCAGCTGATAGTCCTCCATCGCAGGATAGAGAACCTCTTCGACATTGGGGCTTAAACGATGTATTTCATCAATAAACAACACATCATTCGGCTCTAAGTTAGTCAATAAAGCCGCTAGGTCGCCCGCCTTTTCTAATACAGGGCCCGACGTCGTTTTAATTTCCGACCCCATCTCATTGGCGATAATATTCGCTAACGTTGTCTTCCCTAAACCAGGAGGTCCAAAGATCAACGTATGATCTAGCGCCTCGGTACGCATTTTCGCCGCTTGGATAAAGATCTCCATCTGCTCACGAACAATCGACTGACCTACGTAATCCTCCAGCGTTTTAGGACGTATGGCTCGGTCCGTAGCTTCTTCAACTGGATTACTAAGCGGCGAGATAAAACGATCAGCTTCAATCATCTAAAACATTCCTAACGAGGATATACACCTGATAACAATAATTTCAGGCACTTTTAAAAAACATACTGAGCAACATATTGAATGACGCATTCTACTACATTGCTTGTTCAACACGGCTTGTGCAACATAGCCTGTACACACAGCTTGTATAACATAGTCTGCACAACAGGGCTAAAACAGCCCTTGCCTATCCAACCATAGCGCGCAAAGCGTAACGAATAAGCTCTTCACTACTCGTGGTAGTCCCTAACGACTTCGCTGCCTGCTCCACAGATTTAGTCGCTTGAACAGGCTTATAACCTAGTGCAATCAAAGCACTTTCTGCTTCGCTCCGTGAATCAGCCACAGGCTCAAATGAGGCCATATCTGGACCATCCGCAGCAGATAATTGAAACTCACCCGCACTTTCAAGTCCTAACGCCTTAATCTTGTCTTTCATTTCGACAATCAAACGCTCAGCTGTTTTCTTGCCTACACCGGGAAGTTTTACCAAAGAAGCCGTATCGCCATCATTCACACAACGTACAAACTCGGCGGTGGATATACCGGACAAAATAGTGATGGCTAATTTAGGCCCGACGCCATTTGCCTTAATCAACGTCCGGAACAAGGTACGCTCTTCACGATCATAAAAACCATACAACAACTGCGCATCTTCCCGTGTCACAAAATGGGTAAATAGCGTCACTTGCAGACCGCATTCAGGAAGACGATAAAAAGTATTCATCGAAGCTTCAACTTCGTAGCCTACACCATTCACATCAATCAGCAGCTGTGGAGGGCGCTTCTCGATCAACTTACCTTTTAATCGACCAATCACTTATTTTTTCCTTTTTTGATTTTCTCTAACTTATGACCAGCTACGATAAACTCTGGTAATTTTAGGTCTGCAAACATTGCTGCCATCCGCAATACAAAAATGATTAACATTGCGATTAGTGCCACCAATTGTGCGTCCATGTAGGCATCAAAAACGATATAGAACATCGCGCCAGCTAAAGCACACGTTGCATAGAGCTCACCATCTTTCTGCAAAATAAGTGGAATTTGGCCAGTAAGAATGTCACGAATCATACCACCAGCACACCCTGTGATGACGGCCATCATAACAACGATTAAAGGCGGAAAATCCAATGCTATCGCTTTTTCTGCACCCAATATTGCGAACAACGCCAAGCCCATGGCATCCAACAGCAACAGTAACCGACGGGGATATTGAACATAGCGACATACGACAAAGGCGATAACCGCTGAGATAATCGCCGTCCACAAATACGTAGTATCGGCTATCCAAACAACCGGATGAATATCCAGCGTGATATCCCTAATAGTGCCGCCTCCCAAAGAGGTCACAATTGCGAGTACAACAACCCCTAAAATATCGAGCCGCTTCCCTTGAGCCGCTAACGCCCCTGCTGTGGCAAATACGGCAACACCCACAAGATCGGCAATATAAATAAAGGCTTCATAACTCATCGCGTAAATCCATATTCTAGAACCTATTTATTAACAACACTCAACGACGCCAACCCGCATTTCGTGAAGACATACTACCTGCTGTTTTTATTAAGCTTGTACGCGTATGGGAATGACATAACGCAATCGCTAATGCATCGGCCGCATCCGCTTGAGGTATACCCGGAAGCTTCAAGATATGAGCAACCATGTGTTGAACTTGCGCCTTATCGGCAGACCCTTTACCGACAACTGATTGCTTAACTTTCCGGGCTGCATATTCATATACCGGGAGCTCAGCGTTCGTCCCAGCCACAATAGCGACACCTCGAGCCTGGCCCAACTTCAACGCAGAGTCTGCGTTCTTAGCCATAAACACTTGTTCGATCGCCATCTCTTGCGGGCAGTAACGCTCGATCACTTCGGAAACGCCTTCGTATACCTGCTGCAACCGCTCTGGTAGCTCATCACCTTTTATACGTATACACCCACTGGCTACGTATTCATTTTTATTTCCAACGCTATTAATAACGCCGTAACCGGTTATTCGAGAGCCGGGGTCGATACCTAGAATCAGCATTTGCAGAAAGCTTAATAACCATCATCAGTTAAACCAGACAAATCACTGGTTATTTATACAGGCAAGCATACATGAGTCAGCAACGTTTAAAAAGCACTAGAAACAGCTTGAGAGACCTACCCAGAAAAGCAACACCAAGAGATGAATCAACCACCATTTAGATTACAAGCACTCGATTTTAGTTTTTAACCTTGCCATCTTTACAAGATGCGATCATTCCAACCATGCATTAAAAAGCCGAGGGCTAGGCCTCGGCTATTAAAACGTTAAACCGATACTATTCCATCGACTCAGCGGGAATATGTGCATTATGGTAAACGTTCTGGGAATCATCTAGATCATCTAGCGCATCAATCAGTTTTAAGACTTTCCTACCGGCATCAACATCTAACTCGACCGATGTAGATGGAATCATCTCAACTTCAGCATGAACAGGCTCAAAACCGGCATCGACAAGGCCCTGCTTAACATCCATGAAGTCCTGCCAGGCAGTAAAAACATCAATCGAGCCATCATCATTAGTGACAACATCATCAGCACCCGCTTCTAAAGCCGCATCCATCAAACTTTCTTCATCAACATCGTCGGCAAAAGCTAATTGACCTTTTTTCTCGAATAGATAAGCGACAGATCCGCTAGTGCCCATATTGCCGCCAAATTTATTGAACGCTGCACGCACACCTGCGACTGTTCGATTGACATTATCTGTCATGCATTCAACCAGAATAGCGACACCATTTGATCCGTAACCTTCGTAAGTTAACTCATCATAATGATCGCCTTCAGCACCGCCTGCTCCACGAAGTATCGCTTTATCGATAGTGTCGCGCTTCATGTTTGCGCCTAGACTCTTATCGACAGCAGCTCGCAGACGCGGGTTGTCATCTGGATTACCACCGCCCTCTTTCGCAGCAACAACCAATTCACGTATCAATTTAGTGAATATTTTCCCGCGCTTTGCATCTTGCGCGGCTTTACGATGCTTGATGTTGGCGAACTTCGAATGACCTGCCATCACTCACTCCCTATCTTACAAACCAAAGTCGTTATTTTTATCTTTGCCATAAAAAAATAAGCTGCCCGTAGGCAGCTTATTAGTGTCAGCTTTATCTAAACATTTCGCAAACTAAATCTTAAGGCGTTTTACGCAGCTTAATATTCAGTTCACGTAGCTGTGCAGCGCTAACTTCACCTGGCGCATTTGTCATCATACATGACGCACTCTGCGTTTTAGGGAAGGCGATAACTTCACGAATAGAGTCAGTTCCAGTCATCAACATAATTAGACGGTCAAGGCCAAACGCTAAGCCACCATGAGGAGGTGCTCCGTATTGAAGCGCATTCAGTAGGAAACCAAACTTATCGTCCGCTTCTTCATCAGAGATACCGAGTATCTCAAGAACCTTAGCCTGCATCTCTTGATCGTGAATACGGATAGAACCACCGCCTAGCTCACAACCATTTAATACCATGTCATATGCACGAGAAAGCGCATTTAATGGATCAGCTTTCAACTCTTCAGGCGTACAGCTTGGCGCAGTGAAAGGATGATGCAGTGCAGTTAAACCACCATCGCTTGTTTCTTCAAACATTGGGAAATCAACAACCCAAAGCGGTGCCCACTCACACTGAGACATCTCAAGATCTTCACCCACTTTGATACGTAGGGCACCCAATGCTTCAGAAACAACTTTTTCTTTATCTGCTCCAAAGAAAACGATGTCGCCATTTTCAGCACCTAGACGATCCATAATCGCCATTGTGACTTCATCACCTAGGAACTTGATGATTGGAGACTGTAGACCATTAACGCCGTTTTCGATTTCATTAACTTTGATCCACGCCAAGCCTTTAGCGCCGTAGATGCTAACAAACTTAGTGTAATCATCGATATTCTTACGAGTCAGCTTAGCACCACCTGGCACTTTCAATGCAGCTACGCGACCTTTCGGATCTTTCGCTGGACCAGCAAAAACCTTAAATTCGATCTCCGCCATCAAGTCAGCAACATCGACCAACTCCATAGGGAAACGTAGATCAGGCTTATCTGAACCAAAACGCTGCATCGCTTCAGCATAAGGCATGCGAGGGAAATCCCCCAGATCAACACCTTTAAGCTCTAGGAACAGTTTACGGATCATATTCTCAGTCAGACCCATAATTGACTCTTCATCCATAAAGGATGTTTCAATATCAATTTGAGTAAATTCAGGCTGACGATCTGCACGCAGATCTTCATCACGGAAACATTTAGCGATCTGGTAGTAACGATCAAAACCAGAAACCATCAACAACTGCTTAAACAACTGCGGCGACTGTGGTAGCGCGAAGAACGAACCATCATGAACACGGCTTGGCACCAAGAAATCACGGGCACCTTCAGGTGTAGCACGGTTTAGAATTGGTGTTTCAATATCCAAAAAGCCGTTGTCATCTAAATAGTTACGAATAGCGTTAGATACTTTAGAACGGAAACGTAGCTTCTCTTGCATCTCAGGGCGACGAAGATCGATATAACGATGACGAAGACGCACATCTTCACCAACTTGCTGATGCTCATCTAACTGGAAAGGAGGCGTTTCAGCTTTGTTAAGCACAATAAGCTCTTTACCCAGCACTTCGATCTCACCTGTAGGCATATCTGAATTAACAGTACCTTCAGGGCGAGCACGAACAGTACCCTTCAACTCAATAACAAACTCATTACGGCAGCTATCAGCAAGTGCAAAGCTTTCTTCGCGATCTGGATCAAATACAACCTGCGTTAAACCTTCACGGTCACGTACATCTAGAAAGATAACACCACCGTGGTCACGGCGACGGTGTACCCAACCCGACAGGGTAATATCTTCGCCAATATGCTCTTTTCTTAGATCGCCGCAATAATGACTGCGCATAATTTACTGTTCCTGTTAACTTAAAAAAATCTGGTTCGCACCAGACCATCTATGAATTAAAAATAATCAAGCGTTCAGTGAACCAATTTAACTGGCTGAACTTCCTGAACTATCTGTGCTGCCCGCAAGGCTTTTCTTCTTGCCGGTCTTAAAATCTGTTTCGTACCAACCAGATCCAGACAACCGGAACCCTGGCGCGGATACTTTTTTAATCACGTCTACGCTTGCACATTCAAGACACGCAGGTGCTGGAGCATCGCTCTTTAACACTAACTTCTCAAACTCGTGACTGCAGCTTTGACACTGAAAATCAAAAATTGGCATTGGTATAACCCCAAAAACAACTAAGGATAAACCTTCGGAAAACGGCGGATTATACCTGAAATATTTGGTGGTGACAGGCCCCCATCGCCAATGATGAGCGAAAGATTATGAACTTACCTCATTGGCAATAAGAAACAGCTTAAATCAGCTCTTATAATGAGAGTCCCTAGCACAAAATATTAATTACTTTTGCTTTGAAATGACTCAATATGAAGACGAAGATAAAACCATGGGAACAGTAGATATAGATTACTGTTTAAAAACATGACCACACTGTCTGTCCCAAGATACAGCGCAACAGACCGTGTGTTAATATGTGTGACCTAAGATACAAAGAACTAACACAAAAAAATTGTCCCTACTTAGGATATTCTTAGCGACGTATAAACCATTCCTATAAGGCAGAGAGGAGCGTTAAACCTCATTTCCCCGTATCGCTTATCAAACGTGATTCAACAGTTAATGCGGCACGAAATCTAGTTCACCGGCTAACAGTATCTCAAGCTTACCGCGCACTTCATCAATCTGCTCATCTGTATAAGCTTTTGCAGGAACCTTCCCCCAAACGGGCGCGGGCCAAGCCTTATCATTTTCGTATCGAACAATATGATGAATGTGCAGTTGGGGGACCATATTACCTAATGAGGCAACGTTCATTTTCCTCGCTGCAAAAATATCAGCCAGATTAGAGGACAGGAAAGATGACTCTTTCATCAATACACACTGCTCTTCATCGGATAAGTGATAGATCTCAGTAGCATTAGCACGACGAGGCACTAGGATAAACCATGGATAGTTTGCATCATTCAACAACAATAACCGGCTTACCGGAAAATCACCCAATACAACACAATCAGCGGCCAATTGTGGATGAAGCACAAATTCTAACTCTAACTCGTCCATTTCATTACCTCTAACAGATTAATCAACCTGACCTATACAAAAAACTTACAAGGCCATTTCCCAGCAAGGCACTAAAGCATAAACTGCACTCTAAGCTTAGCAACAGGAAAAGAATGCTGCGACATGCTAGAACTAAAATTTAGTCATAAAATCAGTGAAATAGGCAAAACAATGTGGAACAGCCTATGCCCAACTGATAATCCATTTATACGTTATGAATTTTTACACGCACTTGAAGCCTCAGGCAGCGTGTGCGCCAAAACAGGCTGGCAACCTTTACATCTGCAAATTAAAGATAACGGTATAACCATTGCTATTTTACCTCTTTATCTTAAACAGCATTCATACGGCGAATACGTATTTGACTGGGCATGGGCAGATGCCTATCAGCGTCATGGCTTAGAGTATTACCCCAAGCTTGTAAGCGCTATTCCTTACTCTCCCGTTATGGGATCCCGGTTATTAACCCAGCAAGACCCCGCCCCCCTTTTAGCTATTTTAAAGCAACAGATCCCTAACCTTTGTCAAAAGCTTAGTGCGAATTCTTTCCATCTATTATTTCCAACCGATACTGAAATAAATGCCCTTTCCCCTCCTGAACTAATGGTGAGAAAAGGCTGCCAATACCAGTGGTTTAATCGTGACTACAGCAGTTTTTCAGACTTCCTAGATAGCTTTACTTCCAGAAAACGGAAAAACGTTAAAAAAGAACGACAAAAAATAGTTGATCAACAGATCACACATATCCAACTTAAAGGTGATGAGATTAGCCACGAACGTATGGATCAATTCTATGAGTTTTATCGAATGACATACTTAAAGCGAGGTCGAGAAGCGTATCTCAACAAATCGTTTTTCTTCCAGCTTCAAGAAACGATGCCGGAGAACTTACTACTTATCTTCGCTATGAAAGACCAAACCCCCGTTGCCGCTGCCCTGTCCCTGAAAGATAGCGATACACTGTATGGCCGCTACTGGGGATGTTTTGACGAATACGACAGCCTTCATTTTGAAACCTGTTATTACCAAGGCATAGATTACTGTATCGAGCATCAACTCAAGCGTTTCGATTCCGGCGCGCAAGGTGAACACAAAATCCAACGTGGCTTTGAACCTGTACCCACCTGGTCTGCTCACTATGTAAAAGAAGTTGGTTTTAACCAAGCAATATGTCAGTTTATAGATGAAGAAAAAATGGCTATCGATCAACAACTACAAGACTTAGCACGCTACCTGCCATTCAAAAACCAGTCCTAATCTTAGGTACTTAGCATTTAATATATTGGACAAGCAGTAACACAATCAGTATTTAGGGGATTAGAGAAAAATTGAATTATGACTTACCTACAACTGACCTACCTGCACTTAGCTTCCGTTCTACCGGCGTTCCTTATTGACACCTTTCTCATGCTCAATCGAAAAGGTACACACTGGCACCGCTCCTTAGGCAAAGTGTATATGGTACTCATGCTTGCTACAGCCATCACTGTTCTATTTATGCCCGCAGAAATAGGCCCGCGTTGGCTCAATCACTTCGGTTTTATTCATCTCTTCAGTTTTGTTGTCTTCTTCTGCATTCCGAAAGCCTATTTTGCAGCCAAAGCGGGTAATACAATAACCCATAAAAGAAATATGATTGGCGTATATTGTGGGGGATTACTCACTGCAGGCAGCTTTGCGTTAATGCCAGGTAGGTTATTGCATACTTGGCTATTTAGCTGATCTTAGTTCAAACCTATCTTAGCAACTACCACCCAGTGAACTCACTTGTTAGTAGACAGTGTCGGCGATATGACAATATTCACAGCGAAACAATATAAAAACCAATCGTTCGTTCAGAAATGACTGTTTCACTGCTACAATAACCTATCATAAGCACTTCTCATAAGCCTTCCAGCGTTGTATCCGTGAACATGAGCAGACAAAACCACATCAAACAAGCGTTTGAATTATCAGCAAAATTCTTAGCGCACAAAACCTATAATTCCCTGACTCATGCGGTACTCCATTACTTCTGCTCATTAGATGGGATAGAAGATGCAGCTTCATACGAAATTTTTGGCGACTCCAATTCAGACACCGGTCTTTCGATCAGACGCTTCCCTCTAACCTTAGATGAATCGTTTGTTGACCGTAATAGCGATTTAATGCTGAAAGCCCTTCCCAAAAGCAAAGGCGGCGTTACGTGCATCACCTTTAAAAAGAAGGATTATATTTTTCTAGATATCACTAAAGATGTTATTCCAAGACGGATAATTGTCATCACAGGTACAGCCTCTAAATCAGATATGGTTCTAATTGAAGGTGTCTTTGGCATTTATGAGAACCAAGTGGCGCTACTTGATTCAAAAGAAAGAGATATGCTGACGGGATTGCCTAATCGCCAAACGATGGAACTCAGCCTCAATGAGGTTGTGACGTTTCATCGAGGACATAAAAAATCCCATATAAAACCATCATGGATGGTGGTTCTTGATATTGATCACTTCAAACGAGTTAACGACACCTTCGGTCATCTCTATGGAGATGAAGTACTTCTGCACTTCGCAGAGTTGATGAAAAAAACGTTCCGTTATACCGATTTTTTATTCCGTTACGGCGGCGAAGAGTTTGTCGTAATTTTGAACAACGCCACACCTGAACAAGCGCTAAATACGCTTAATCGCTTTCATCAGGCGGTACAAGATTACACCTTCCCATCAGGTAATCTCACTGTGAGTATTGGTTTTACTATCGTTGACCCTGTCACTCCACCTCTGTTGCATTTTGAGCAGGCAGATCGTGCCCTTTACCACGCTAAAAATCACGGCCGAAATCAAATTGTTAATTTCTGTGATATCGAATCCAGGATCGAAGTGAGAGACGATGATATTGAGCTCTTCTAAGAGAACAAGTGCTCCAGATAAGGGCAGCTAAAGAGTAGAAAACGATATGTTGCTCTAGAAACGATTAATAAGTATCAACAATACAATAATTAACCTTCTCGCCTACCACTAATAATTGCACCTCATCATCAACGGACTGCCCTAACAGCGCTTTTCCCAATGGAGATTCTGGCGTAATGATCATAATTAACTTGTTCTCAAAGTTGACCTTCAAACCACCTGCGCTAGCACCCAGAAACAGATAACGCCCCTGCCCATGATCATCTTCTAAATGAATAAAGCTACCAACCTTAACTTCATCATGACGGGCATCATCTACCAACAATAACCGCTTAAACTCATTCAATTCAGCCTCGCATTCAAGCACTCGCCTAGCCTGCCCTTCTGCTAAATAGGCAGCCTCTAATCCCAAGGTGTCGTATTTATTCTCAGCTATATTCTCTTTGTCCGTGGCACTGCTATGGGCTCTGTTAGCAGCCTCAATCGCATTTTGATGAACTAATTCTAATTGAGAGACGATTTTCTGAAGCAACGCTTTTTTCTTCATAAACACATAACTATTAAATGACCTAAATAACCGCTCAACTTTCAAAGTTGAGCCTAAACCATCATCAATTGCATCCTTCCTCGAAGCAATACCAAAGTGGCAGCACACTAATATATTTAGCCTCTTTTTTTGAACTTTTATTCCAATTTCTTGTTTAACCCATTGAGCCATTTGAGTTATCAACTGCAAGGCATAATGTGACTACGACCTAAGCAGATACAAAAATGGCGATGACAAGCTTGAAAAAAGAGCAAGCCAAAATTCAATATAAGGAAAATAATAATGAAAACTAGTCTGAAGCCTGCGTTAAAAGGTGCAGCAATAGTTTTAGCAGCAGCAGGGCTCGCAGCGTGTAATAGCCCTAATACTAATTCAACAGCCTCCGCAGCTCAAAGCGGCACTGTAGAATTAGCACACTGCTACGGGGTGAATGTATGCAAAGGCCACAATGATTGTGGAACAGCAACCAACAGCTGCTCCGGCCAAGCATCCTGTAAAGGAACAGGCTTTGTTGGCATGCCAACAAAAGCTTGTGCAGATGTCGGCGGTAAAGTGAAGGACGATTGGCGCGGACAAATCGCTAAAGCTGAACTAACGCAATGCTATGAAGTTAATGTCTGTAAAGGCCATAATGATTGCAAAACTGCAGATAACTCATGCGCGGGACATGCTTCGTGTAAAGGAACAGGTTTTGTTTTAACAACCGAAAAGTCTTGTGCTGATATCGGTGGTAAAAGCAGCTAATTTCTAGGCAGCGATCATAAGAACGCCCCCTTAGGGGTGTTCTTATTAATAGCAGTATTTGCATTTTATTTGTTTATTGATAAATGGGTTCATCATGTCAGATCATTTCTTAGGTTTCGGACTTGGTTTACGTACACAGCATTTCGCCGATGTTTTAGAAACAAGGCCAAATGTCGATTGGTTTGAAGTTATCTCCGAAAACTTTATGGTTGCTGGCGGCAAGCCCAAATACTTTCTACATGCAATCCGCGAACACTACCCGATGGTGATGCACGGGGTTTCTATGTCAATAGGTTCAACTGACCCACTTGATATAGAATACCTTACAAAGCTAAAAAAACTCGCCAATGAGATACAACCTCAGTGGATATCCGATCACTTATGTTGGACTGGCTTAGAGGGAATTAATAGCCACGATCTCCTACCTATGCCCTACACCGAAGAAGCGATCCAGCATATTGTGGAGCGCGTACAACAGGTCCAAGATTTTCTAGGTAGGCCCTTTTTGCTTGAAAATGTATCCAGCTACATCAGTTATACCGAATCGGAAATGAGCGAATGGGATTTCTATAGTGAAGTAGTAAAACGTTCGGGATGCTTAATGCTGCTTGATATTAACAATATCTACGTAAGCTCACGAAACCACCATTTTAATGCTGAAGACTATCTTAACTCCATCGATCCAAAATACGTTCGGCAATTCCATTTAGCCGGACACAGTGATTTCACTGACTACGTCATTGATACTCACGACCATGACATACCGGATCCAGTATGGGAGCTCTACCAAAAAGCGTGTAGGCGCTTTGGACCAATCAGTACAATGATCGAACGTGATGACAACATTCCTCCATTGAATGATCTACTGCTTGAATTAGAGAAGGCAAAATCCATAGCTCAGGATGTTTTCTCTAATACGCATCCTCAAATGGTGGAAACCTTATGAGCGATCGGACTACGCTAAGAATTCGACAAAAAATGATGATGCGCTTTCTGCTGGGAAACGGTGATGAAATAGCGCCTCATATCAAAGGGGATGACAAAGTCAGCGCCCAAGATAGATTATCGATCTATAAAAACGCATATCGCCTTCGGCTAAGAGAAGTTATTGATACCGACCACCCTATACTCGGTATCTACCTTGGTGATGATCTGTTTGACAAAATGGTAGATGGGTATATTGATCATAACCCTAGCCATAATCGCTCTCTTCGGCAGTTCTGTGATGCGCTACCAGCATATTTAAAGGAAGAGCCTTTTTTCTCACAGCACCTTCAAATCTCAGAGCTTGCTCGGTTTGAACGATTGCTGCTGAGTGCGTTTGACGCAGAAGACCGCAAAATAGCGACTCAAGACGATTTACAACAATTGCCCACTGAGGAATGGTTAGATTTAAACATACGCTTCCATCCAAGCTTGCAGATATTCACAACATCATGGAATGTTGTTGAAACCTGGCAAGCAATCAAAGGAGAAACGCCCCCTCCACCTCCGCTCGAACAAAATAACTGCTGGGTATTGTGGAGAAACAACGAGCGTTTAACGGAATTCAGGTCAATTACTTCACTGGAACAGATCATGCTGCACTGTTTTCTAAGAGGTGATTCGTTATCTGTTGTTGCCGATCAGATTATTGAGCACGTTGAAGAAGCACTAGCACCTCAAACATTACTATCAACACTCAACTTATGGTTAGAGCTCGGCTGGGTTCAGCAACTTTCTAGCGGTAAGCAAGTAACTAATTTAGAAGCGATGCCGAATAAACAACCATAATTTGAGCTGATCATTTGATCATTGCATTCACAAGCGACTCCAACAACGTTACAGTTGCGCCAACTGATGCAATAAATTCATCAACTTTTCACCAAATAAAAAGGTTGCTCTCTTTTATGGCTGATCAACAAGTGAATAACCCTCTTCACGGCTTAACGCTTAAAACAATCGTCACAGAGCTAGAAGAACACTACGGATGGGAAGGCCTTGCCAGCCATGTCAACATCAACTGCTTTAAAAGTGATCCCTCCATAAAGTCTTCACTGAAGTTTTTACGTAAAACGCCATGGGCCAGAGAGAAAGTAGAACAGCTTTATCTTTATACATTCTCACAGCAAAACCCGTGGAACAACGTCAATAGCCGAGATCAGAAAGATGCCTGAGATCAAATTTTCAACCGATGAAAAAGCACTGCTCATCGACAAATTGCAAACCTATTTCACCAAAGAGATGGATCAGGATCTAGGCCAATTTGAGGGTGAGTTCCTACTAGATTTTATTTCAAAAGAGATCGGGGCCTACTATTACAACAAAGGCTTAAGCGATGCCCAAGTTATTGTCAGTAGTAAACTAGACGATATTGCAGATGCTTTTTATGAAATTGAGATGGTAACCGGCCGATAAAAAAAGCCGCTTGAACAGCGGCAATGGTCTTGCTGGAGTTAACAGGTTTCACTATCTATTGTGCAGCAACTACACTGAATTCAACGAGAAGATCAGGCCGCGCCATTCTCGCTTCAACACAAGCTCGTGCAGGCTTTTCACACTCCGCAACCCATGCATCCCACACCTTATTCATCGCAGCAAAGTCTTTCATATCGCGAACATAAATGGTGACCGACAGCATTTTATTACGCTCGCTGCCCGCTTCTTCTAATAAAGCATCAATTTTAGCTAAGCAGCGTTGAGTTTGTTCAGTAATATCCCATTCTGGATCGCTAGCTGTCTGACCACACAAGTAAATAGTGCCGTTATGCTTAACGATTTTACTCATACGTTCAGTGGAACCTATACGTTCAATTGTCATTACTTTCTCCAGTTGATTACAAATGACGCCAGACATATGACAGGAAAGAGCCTGGCGCTATAAACGATTAACGAGTTAAAAATTAAACCAAGAATGAGCAAGCAAACTACAAAACCTTGCGTTCAAACCGATCAATTCTAAATGCATCCAGATCAAATTTACTTTCCCCGCTTAGCACTAACTCAGCCAAGACTTTGCCTACAATGGGACCTAACTGAAAACCATGGGCAGAAAAGCCAAATGCGTGAAAGGCATTTCCAGCATTAACCCCTTTACTAATAACCGGCAAGTTATCTGGCATATAGGCCTCTAAGCCTGCCCACATCCGGTTAACCGAAGCCGTTTTCATAATAGGAAAGAAATCAATTGCGTTTTTCGCACCGATTGCCAACTTTGCATAATCGAGTCGTGTTCGGTTATTTGCACGATCAGCAAAACCTTTAGCTCCTCCGCCGATCAAAACAGTGCCATTTTCAAATTGCTTGAAAGACAAAGGACGACTCACAGCGCCCACAACAGGTGTCGCAAAGTGAGGCATACGTGAAGTAATCATTAACATTGGTGCGCTATGCGTTAAAGGGACATTATCCCCCATCATAACGGCGACTTTATCAGCCCATGCCCCCGAACAGTTAATTAACACAGTCGACTCAAAGCGTGCCTTATCACTCTCAACTAGCCAGCTATCGCCTATTTTTCGGATACGAGCGACATCGACCCCTTCAAGAAAGGTAGCACCTAATCGCTCTGCAGCATTACGAAAAGCCAATGTTGATTTGTATGGGATTGCATAACCATCCTGCTCAGAAACAACCCCACCAACACAGTGTGCAGCAACATAAGGCAAACGTTCTCGTAGCTCCTGTTGATCGATCATGATCTCATGCCGATAGCCGAGCTTATGCATCTGTATTTCACGTTGTTTCAAGGTGATCATATCC
This sequence comes from Neptuniibacter victor, assembly GCA_027943745.1. Taxonomy (GTDB): domain Bacteria; phylum Pseudomonadota; class Gammaproteobacteria; order Pseudomonadales; family Balneatricaceae; genus Neptuniibacter; species Neptuniibacter victor. The sequence continues at coordinate 2,428,836 of AP025763.1, forward strand.
GCTTCATCTGCCGCAATATTAATCAATGAGCGCGCTCGATAGCCGGTATCGCCCTCTAGCTCCTCATCAAGTGAGGACCAAAGTGACATCGCAGCCTTACTTAACTCCACTTCTGATATATGCCGTCCTAAAAGCCGTACACCACCCGCATTTACACCCGAAGCATGTTGAGAAACTCGATCTTTTTCCAGCACCGTGACTGAAACACCTCCTTTAGCGAGGTGGTAAGCAGTAGCGCACCCTTGGATGCCGCCACCAATAATAATCACTTCAGTTTTCATGCTGAGACTCCTGACCGCTCGTACCTTTCGACTCAACTTGGGTAAACAAACTTAACTCAGCCAAATTTAAAAGGCGCATCGGCGAACGCATGCGATAGTAACCAACCTTCTCAATCCTTTCGTCACGCCAATCTGCCAGCAGTTCTGACACCGTATGACCACATTGGCGCCCTTGGCAAGGCCCCATACCACAGCGTGTTAGCCCTTTAAGCTCCTCTGGGCCAGATCCACCCTCAACAAAGCCTGATTTTAACTGAGCAACGGTTTGCTCTTCACAGCGACACACAACAACCTGATCATCAACCGGTACTCTATGCTGCTTAATCGGCTGATACATACGATCAATAAAACGACGAAATGTGTTAAAGCTCGACAACCTTCTTTGGGAAAATTTAGCTCGCTCATTCCGCTCTTGTTGGGAGATAAGGCCAAGTCTATAAATCCTTTGTATCGCAGCGAGCCTGCCCATATCCTCAGCAGCGTCTGCGCCCACAATACCGCCACAATCTCCCGCGACAGCAATAGAGGGAACCGAACTCTCACACCATTGATCAAGCTCAGGTTTCCAACATAACTGCTGTTCACACCAATAATGCTTGAGCCCAATCGAACGTGTCATGTTTAGATTTGGGATTACCCCTTGGTGCAAAAAAACATGTTCAGCAGCCATACAATGCATCTGGCCATTTGCATAAAAACTAACGGCCGTCGCTTCTCCTTCCCCCTCTATCGCAACCTTCGAAGCGAAGCGGTAAACAGGTGTACCCGACTTACGAATTTCATTTAGCAGCCCAACGCCTTTTAACAGCATTTTCAAATGAGGGAGTACTGAAAATATAAGAGGTAAAGCGCGCTTATAAGCCGAAACAGGTGTTGTATCGACAACCGCTTTCACTTTGACACCTAAACGTAAATACTGCGCAACAATGAGATAAAGCAGAGGGCCTGTACCCACGAAAACGGCATTATCTTTGACCAAACCGTCATTTTTCAGCATAACTTGCGCACTACCTGCTGACATCACCCCTGGCAGATGCCAACCCTTGATGGGAAAAGGGCGCTCCATTGCGCCACAAGAGATTATAATCTCTCGCGCCGTTAAACGTTTCGTTTCGGAAGCGTGACTAAAAAGGATTTCGCCATTATCACCAACATGCCAGACCGATGCTCCGAAAAACTTATCAATAGATGACTGTTCAAAGCGGGCAACTAACGCCTGCCCTTTGACATAATCCACACCTAATACTTCAGGGTTCTGTAGAGGGCTCTGTGTGACATTGCGATAGATCTGCCCGCCCGGACGTAATTTATCATCCAGTATTACAACGGTTGCTCCAGATTCAGCTGCGACCAGAGCTGCTGACATACCTGCGGGACCTGCACCAATAATCGCAATGTCATAGTCATTACTGATATTGACGCCATTACTCATATTTCTGTCATTACTCATATTTGAGACGCTCCCGCCTTATTAGCAGGCTCAAATAGCTTAACAACCTGTTCTGAAGAGATATCGGTAGAGCTCGGAGACAAATAAGGTAAACAGCTGTTTTCCGCTATGGTTTGGCCGCAAATATTCATACCATCATAAACCTCACTCAGACAGGCCTGACGGTTAGGTATTCCATCAATTTCAACCAAACATTCAAAACAAACACCCATCGCACAATAAGCAGAGCGCTCTTGCTCAGTAACTGAAGACAAACGAGTAATGGTTTCCCCTGCTTTAGCCATCGCTGACCATACCGAGCAACCTTTAGGCACATCGACTTGATTTCCATTGATCGACACACGAACAGTTAACGGATTATTTGAGGGTAGATAACGAAACATAGGAACACCCTAGATAATATCTATTAATTCAATGTCTATTCAGAAGAGATCGAACGTTCAGAAGACGCTCGCTATAAACAGGAAAACGATTCAAGCCAAGACATTGATTACATAACTACACAAACAAGCATGAAAGAGTGACGGAAAGGGTTCCGCCACTCTTTCAATTAGTACAGGTTATTTAGCAATTTTATCTAAAACGCCTTGGCCCCATTCAGCGCCAATATCTTCTAAGATACTTGGCCATACTTCAGCTCGTACCTTCTGAGCTGATGCAGCTAATTCCTCATCAGAAAGCTTAACGATCGTTGCACCATAATCAGCTAGTTTCTTTTCATAAGCCGCCTGGTCTGATTCAGCTCTTTCCCAACGCTTGCTTTCGAAATTGGCCGCAGATTTCAGTAACATCTCACGATCATCGCTGTCCATATCCGCCAAAGTTTCAGAATTGATCAGCATGTACCAAGCTTCAAAATGCGTGTTTACAGGGATATAAGTCTTAGTTACATCGCGGAAAGAAGCGTAATACCCCTCAGCACCTGAGCCGATAACGCCATCAACAACGCCAGTTTGAACGGCCGTAAATGCTTCTGAAAATGGGATAGGAGAACTGATATAACCTAAGGCATCAGAGGTCAACTGGAAGCTTTTAATACCTGGTACACGCACCTTAATACCTTTATCGATATTAGGATTACCTGGCGATACAGCATCAGTATTTAAAGCGACACCACCGAAATACACCGGATAAGCAGCAAGCATCGTGATATCTTGCTTAGCGTATAAACCTTTCATCGCGTCATAGATCGCGCCACCCGGACCATAAGCAACTCTCGCCTCTTCCCAGTTAGCTGCAACATAAGGGAAATAGGTAATCTGCATTTTTCTAGATGCTGCTGTGGCTGCTGGCTGTACGGCCATATCAACAGCCCCCACTGAAATACGTTCTTGAACTGTTGTGTAGTCACCTAGTGCACTCGCTGCAAAGATCTTAATCTTCACATCGCCTTCCGTCGCTTGCTCAACCTGTTTTGCAAACTCTTTCAGCTCAACATCAATAATGGCACCTTGTGGGCGAATATGACTGATTTTAAGCGTAGCGGCTTCAGCAACTGTGGTCATACCTAGCGCACCCGCCATCAGTACTGCACTCATAACTTTATTAAAACGAGAAGGTTTCATTATCTATCCTCATATACTTGTTGTTTTTATCTATCCCGCAAGGCTATTTGCCTAACAGATCAGGATTCAATTTTTACGAATGTGACATCCCCCCACCTAAGGGGTAAGGGGGACCAGGAAAAGAACCTTAAGGGCCTATCAATAACCAAATACACGCGGTAAATAGAGTGATAAGTCATCCCAGAAAGAGGTCAAGAACACGACTGGAAGGTAACCGGTGATAATCAATATCATCGCTGGGCGAATAACCTTAGTTACCTTCACTTTACCGATACGAGCACCAAGGTAGAGTATCGACGCATATGGCGGTGTAACCCCACCCATCGCCGTATTCACACCCATGATTGCAGCGAACTGAACTGGACTAATACCAATCGCTTCCATCAGCGGCAGCAACAGCGGCGCTATTAAAATGATTGCGGTCACATCATTCACGACCATGCCAACCAGGAATAACAGCACGTTGATAAGAATTAGCAGGAGTACTTTGTTATCGGTGATGGCAAATATTGATTCAACGATCGCTTGCGGGATACTCTCCAACACAAACATCTGCGACAAAATCATAGAGAAGAGAATCATCAACATGATTGCACCTACCGACGTCGATGCTTCTTTACCCGCGCCAAGGAATGTCTTCCAATCAAGCCCTTTATAGATCAAAAAACCGACAGGAATTGCATAGATAACGGACACAGCAGCGGCTTCAGTCGGCGTCATTATGCCGCCATAAATACCACCAAGAATAATCACTGGCATCAATAACGCAGGCGTAGCTTTCAAACCACGATTGGTAGCTTCGGCGACAAATTCAGGACCCTTTGGACGCTCCTCCAGAACGAGAGGGAAACGGCGAGCTAACCAAATATTAACGACAGAGAAGTTAGCCATGATAAGCAAGCCAGGCCCTAGCGTTGCCAAGAAACAAGCCAAAATTGAGGTATCAGTAACCCAGCCATACACAATCATCGTGACACTAGGGGGAATCAACAAGCCAAGCAATGAGGCGTTAGCGATCAACGCCGTTGCATACTCTCTTGGGTAGCCCTGCTTTTCCATTTCAGGAATAAGTAACGGTCCAATCGCTGCCACCCCCGTCAAACCAGAGCCTGAAATTGCACCAATCAAAGCACAGCTAATTGTTGCAACAACACCTAATCCACCACGTAAATGGCCGACAAAGATATTAACAAAGCGCAACAAGCTGGCGGCAATTCCGCTGACGCTCATAATCGTGCCAGCAAGAACAAATAAAGGAATAGCAAGCAACACGGGGTTACCAAGCTGCTGAAATCCCCAGAGCATGTTGCCTTTCATGACAACATCACCCATGAAATACATCACCATCAGACCACCGCCAAAGCAGTAAGGCAGAGGCACACCTAAGGTCAATAAAATAACTAATACGGCAACCGCAATAAGCGCTACTTCAATCATTTCTGTTCTCCCTCAACAAGCAATTCACGTACGTGCTGAACGAGATGAAAGGCTGTATAAATCATCATTAACACCAACCCTATAACCAGGGCTACATCAACATAAAACGTAGGGATGTAGAGCGTTGGGCTCTCTTTCCACACTCGCCATGAGTATTTAGTGAAACGCCAAGCCCAGTAAGTTAACCAGCACCCCACTACCAAGCTAACCACTTCAGCCACAATAGCTAAAATGCAAAACTGGCGTGGCGTTTTCAAAAAGATTTCAAGGACATTTGCACGGATGTGCGTATTTTCACGAGATGCATTAACAGCACCCAGAATGTAAAGCCAAAGTGTTGGGTAGAGAAGCGTTTCCTCTAAACCCATAACAGGAATTTCGAGAACATAACGGGTAATCACTTGGACAAACTGTCCTAGGGCTACCAGGCAGATCAGCCCTGTCAGAAGGATGCTGACAAATCTGTTCATGAGCAATTTCCTTAAGTCGTACAAATATTGTTGTTATTTAGATAATCAAATAATGGCAATCCCAACCCATAAAATCAAAACGATAATATTGATAGAGGTATAAGAAAAATCTATACTTGGTCATTAATTCTTTAACTTTCAATCAACTATATGAATTTAAGTTTCAAGCAACTCCAAGCATTTCGTGAAGTTATGCGAACAGGTTCTATTTCTGAGGCCGCACGCGCGCTGAATCGCACCCAGCCGGCCGTTAGCTCCCTGATTAACACCCTAGAAGAGGAGCTGGGGCTAAGCTTATTTGAACGCCAACGAGGGCGTTTAGTAAAAAAACCTGAGGCACAATACTTTTTAGAAGAGACTGAAGCGGTTCTAGAACGATTAGCTCACTCAACACGCACGATGCAGGAGATCGCAGATTTACAGGAAGGTCGTTTACGTATTGCCTGTATGCCAGCTTCCTCACAATTTATGATGCCCCGAATACTGGCTAATTTTGTGCGTGACAAACCTCAGGTCAAAGTCTCACTCATGATGAGAGCATCCACCATTATCGAGGAGTGGGTCGCCTCTCAACAGTACGATATAGGTTTAGCCGAAACCCCAGCGCCCAATGGTGCAATCAGCGCAGAAACATATGAACTAGCTTGCGTGTGTGCGATAAGGACAGATGATCCTTTAGCTAAAAAAAGTGTTATCACGCCACAAGATCTCGATGAACTTCCTCTCGCAACGTTGCAGGAAGACCACCCCAACCTACTCTCATCCAGGGCTACGTTTAAAAAAATGGGCGCGTCGTTTAACCCACGATTTGAATTACGTAACTTCCAGCCCGCTTTAAAACTAGTAGAAGAAGATCTCTGCTACTGTATATGCGACCCGATGACGGCAAGCAGCTATTTTGAATACCAAGGTGAAAACCCTAAACTTTGTTTTCGCCCTTTCCTTCCCGAAATACCCTTATCCATATCGATTTTGCAACCGGCACATAGGCCTGCTTCCCTACTGGCATCAGCGTTTAAAAGTATTCTTCAGCAGGAGATCAAACGGATAAATCTCCAGTTTCAATCAAGCTAACAAGCTTTGATTGGCTGAATAGAGAGACCGATTGAGTGAACAAAAGAGAAATATAAAGATAAAACACCCGCCGCATGAAGGGGAGGATTGCGGCAGGTGTTAAGTTACAGCTTAGAAGCCGTAATTAGCAATCAAACGAATCTCGTTGATGTCATCGTAAGCATCTGCTTCAACGTGAGATACACGCATTCTCAGATTTAGACCTTCCAAAGCACCACCCTGAACAGCGTAAGCCATTTCAAAGTTAGTTTCTGCTTCATCAACTTTGTTGCCAGCGTTAGTGTATTCACCATCAGTGTGACGCGCCATTACGCTTAGACCTTGTACAGCAGCTACAGTGTAGTCTGCACGCAGTTGCCAAGAATCTTCATCCTGATTGTTGAAGTCCATGATCTGTACAGCGTTAGTCGTCATCAGACCGTTGTCGTCAGCACCACCCCACCCGTAGTTATAAGCGGTATCACCAGAAACCGTTTGATAACCTGCAGATAGCTTTAGATTGCCCATCGTGTAAGAGCCAAACACGTTAGTCATGTTCGCATCTAGGTTTGCAGTGTTAGTACCTTCGCCATCACCGATATAGTGAATAAGGCCAACAGCAACCTGATCATTCACCTGCATATCAGCACTTAGGTAAGTCTGCTTAGCAAAACCATCTGCGTGACCATGAGCAGCAGCCAACGTCAGGCCGTTATCCAAAGCGATATCACCACCGATTAGCGCAACACCGTAGCTATCACCGTTACCATCGCGGTATTTTGTGAAAGAGCTATCAGTTTTGCCGGAAGCACGATCAGTATAAAGAACGTAAACCTTACCGCTCTCGTATGTGTTAGATAGTTTGATCGCCTGAGTAGACGATGGCGTTGCACGGCTATCTGAATCGTTCAGAAGCGGTGTATCAACAACCCAACGACCCGCTTTTACAGATAGTGTGTCAGTGAAACTGAAGTCAGCAAAAATCTGGCCCAATTTAGCGTAACCATCTTCGTTTTCGTCCAGAAGACCTGTGCTTGCAGAATCGCCGTCGTCAGCAAGTTTTACGTTAGCGAACAAAGATGCGCCCAACGTCAGTGAATCTGTCGCCTGGCCAACGTAATCAACACGTACAGCTTGAGTCAGCGCTTCACGGCTTTCGTTAGTGCCTTCGGAGAAATCACGGTTAAAATAGAATGTACGTAGATCAACATTGACATCAGCCATAACAGCCGGCGCTTGAGTTGCAGCAGTCGCTGCAGCTAGAGCAAATACGAGTGGTTTTAGTGTAGTTCTTAGCATCGTTATATTTTCCTAATTATTGTTTTGTCAGTGCTCTATTTGAATTTGCCTGCGACCAAAACCCCTCTCAGTCCTGATTTTTCAATCCAATCAGCTAGCCAGCGCACCGAACGGCGCACCGAACGGCGCACCGAACGGCGCAATCATAATAGAATTATTCTGCTATGTACGGTGTTTTAGCGAATAACAAGCAAATTATTTCAAATTTATTACGTAAAAAAGCGGGGCTATTCGCCCCGTAAAAAAGCTGCCAGCAAAAGCTGGAAGCACACCAATTTTTGAAAATAACGAGGAATCTAGATACCGATCCATATTCCTCGTGATTCCTCGTGACTCTCCTTCTTAACTCAGCAAAGCGAAGTAAGTTGCAGCGTGCCGGATGGCTCCGGCAGCTGCATAGGGAACAGCAGCTAAACCCCATGCGTTTAACTACCAAGTATCAGAATATCAGCGCGCAGTGAGATATCCTGATACTGCCTACTCGCCAGTCGTTAAACTCACTTATAGGGCTTGAATTCAGACACTCAAAGAATGTCTGAACTTGGGTCTCGCTTTCGACTTTTAAACTTTATGCGTCTTGGTATGTTTCGATACCAGGGCAAGAACAGATAAAATTACGATCCCCATAAACGTTATCGATACGGTTAGCAGTCGGCCAGAACTTGTTCAAGCGCGTTGCTTCGTTCGGGAAAACCGCTTCCTCACGACTATATGGACGCTCCCAACCTGCACTCATAATGTCTGCCTGTGTATGCGGCGCATTACATAATGGATTGTTGTCAGCTGGCCACTCGCCACTCTGTACGCGTGCAATCTCTTCACGAATCTGCACCATGGCATCAACAAAGCGATCAATCTCAGCTTTAGATTCAGACTCTGTTGGCTCAATCATCAGTGTGCCAGCAACCGGGAAAGACATCGTTGGCGCATGGAAACCGTAATCCATCAAACGCTTAGCAATATCTTCCTCTGTCACACCGCTCTCTTCCTTAATCGGGCGAATATCAACGATGCACTCATGCGCAACTTTGTTATTACGGCCGCGGAACAAGATAGGATAGTGACCTGCTAACTGCTCAGTCATATAGTTAGCATTAAGGATAGCCATCTCAGTTGATGCTTTAAGACCAGATTTACCTAACATCACGTTATACATCCACGTGATCGGTAAGATCGAAGCCGATCCGAAAGGCGTTGCCGCTACGGCACCGTTTTCAGGGTTTAAACCTTCAACCGGACTTACTTTATGGCTTGCTAAGAAAGGCGCTAAATGGCTCTTAACACCGATCGGTCCCATACCTGGGCCACCGCCACCGTGCGGAATAGCAAAAGTTTTATGCAAGTTAAGGTGGGATACGTCAGAGCCAATAACGCCCGGCTTAGAGATACCTACCTGAGCATTCATATTGGCGCCATCCATGTACACTTGGCCGCCGTTCTTATGAATGATTTCACAGATCTCTACGATATCTTCCTCGTAAACACCGTGTGTAGATGGGTAAGTGATCATCAAGCAAGACAGATCGTCTTTATGCAGTTCTGCTTGTGCACGAAGGTCAGCAACATCAACGTTACCGTTCTCATCGCACTTAGTAACGATGATCTTCATATCCATCATCGCTGCAGACGCTGGGTTAGTACCATGCGCAGAGGATGGGATTAGGCAAACATTACGATGGCCTTCACCGATAGACTCTTGATACTTACGAATGGCCAATAGTCCTGCATATTCACCAGAAGCACCAGAGTTAGGCTGCAAGGAAACCTTGTCATAACCTGTAATTTCAACCAACTGCTCTTCCAGTTCGTTAAGCATCTGGTGATATCCTTTAACCTGATCTGCTGGCGCAAACGGGTGGATATTAGCAAACTCAGGCCACGTAACAGGGATCATCTCTGCCGTAGCGTTTAGCTTCATCGTGCAAGAACCCAGCGGGATCATGCCGTGAACTAAAGAATAATCTTTATTTTCAAGTTGCTTCATGTAACGAAGCATGTCTGTTTCACTGTGATAACGGTTGAATGTAGGGTGCGTTAGAATCGCATCTTCACGGCGCATTTCAGCAGAGATACCTGTCGCAGCACCCGCTACAATTTCAGCGTCCAACGCGTCAATCGTTAAACCGTGATCTTCACCTAGAATCACATCCAACAGCTGAGCTACATCATTTGCACTGGTTGTTTCATCTAGGCTAATACCTAGCTTATCAGTACCCACCTGACGCAAGTTGCAGCCAGCATCAATCGCACGCTGGTAAACTTCTGCTTGTGTTTCAGGCAGTGTCACTGTGATGGTATCGAAGTACGTATCTGTAACAGCTAAGCCTTTAGCTTTTAGACCATTCGCCAACAGCGCGGTTAAACGATGAACTCGCTCAGCTATAGTTTTTAAACCTTCAGGGCCATGATAAACCGCATAAAAAGCAGCCATGTTGGCAAGCAGTGCCTGAGAGGTACAGATGTTTGATGTCGCTTTCTCACGACGAATATGCTGCTCACGTGTTTGCATCGCCATACGCAACGCTTGGTTACCGTTGGTGTCGATTGAAACACCAATGATACGACCAGGAACAGAACGCTTAAGCTTTTCAGATGAAGCGAAGAAAGCCGCGTGTGGACCACCGAAGCCCATCGGCACGCCGAAACGCTGAGAAGAACCTAATACAACATCAGCTCCCAGCTCACCCGGTGACTTTAGAAGTACCAAGGCTAAAATATCAGCAGCAACAGAAACCATCGCTTTCTGCCCTTTCGCAGAATCGATGATCGCTTTTATATCATTAATTTCACCGTAGGTACTTGGGTACTGCAACTGAACACCAAATGGATCAGCCGCTTCAAGATCAGTAGTAGGGTTACCTACAACGATATCGTAACCAAAGTATTCCGCACGGGTTTTGATCACATCCAAGGTCTGTGGATGTACATCATCAGCAACAAAGTAAGTGTTACTTTTCTTACGGTTAGAACGCTTACAAAGCGTCATCGCTTCGGCAGCCGCTGTTGCTTCATCTAAAAGCGAAGCGTTGGCAAGTTCCATACCGGTTAGATCCATCACCATCTGCTGGAAGTTAAGCAGTGATTCAAGACGACCTTGCGCAATCTCAGGCTGGTAAGGTGTATAAGCAGTATACCAACCAGGGTTTTCCATCACGTTACGTAAAATAACGTTTGGCACCAGGGTATTGCTATAACCCATCCCGATGTAGGATTTGTTAACAACGTTCATATTTGCAAGCTGCTTGATATACGCTAACGCGTCAGCTTCTGTCACGCTGTCATTCATATCCAACGCATCATCTAGACGGATGGAATCAGGAACGGTTTGGGTAATCAATTCATCAATTGAACCAAGACCTAAAGAAGATAACATCGCTTTAGTTTGGTCGGCCTCAGGGCCGATATGACGACGGGTGAAATCAGTCGTCTGCTGAAGATCACTCAATGTACGTGTAGCCATAACAATAACCTGTTGTAACGTATTGATTGTGAAAATTACAAATATCCACACATCAATCTATTTAAAGGGTGCGAAGTGTTCCTGCACGACCACTTCGCGTTTGCATATGAAGAGGACAATTACTAAACGTAATCAGCACCTTCGCAAAAACTAACTGGGGACAATAGAGCGGTATAGGCTTCAATATGAAGGATTTCTCCTATACCACCCTACTCAATTAGTCTTCTTCAGCAATCGTTGCTGCATACGCATCAGCGCTTAGCAGTTTTTCCAGTTCAGACGCATCCGCCAACTTAATTTTAACGATCCAACCACCTTCATAAGGCTCTTCGTTAACTGTTTCAGGCGCGTCTTCCAACTCTTCGTTAACCGCAACAACTTCACCAGTTACTGGAGAGTAGATATCAGAAGCAGCTTTTACAGACTCAACCAGTGAGAACTCTTCGCCCGCTTCAATTTCACGGCCAACTTCTGGCAGCTCAACAAATACAACATCACCTAGCAGTTCCTGAGCGTGGTCAGATACACCAAGAGTGATAGTGCCGTCACCGTTATCCAAAACCCATTCGTGGCTTGGAGCGAAAACATAGTTAGATGGAATGCTCATAATTTTTTTCCTATTACTTAATTCGTTACACAGGTTTTTCTAAAAAACACCATCAAAAGTCAGTGACTTAAGATTAGCGGTATAGAGGGAATTTTTTACACAGCTCAGCTACCTGTGCACTGACTTCCGCTTCCACTTTAGAATTATCTTCAGGGTTAGCCACTAGGCCATCTAGTACATCACTGATCAAATTACCGATCAGTTTGAACTCTTCAGGGCCAAAACCACGGCTAGTACCCGCCGGCGTTCCTAAACGAATACCAGACGTTACCATCGGCTTCTCTGGATCAAATGGGATACCGTTTTTGTTACATGTTATGCCAGCACGCTCTAGTGCTTCATCAACGACATTACCTTTCAAACCTTTAGGGCGCAGGTCAACCAACATAAGGTGAGTATCAGTACCACCTGTAACGATATCGCAGCCACGCTCAACCATAACGCCTGCTAATACTTTGGCATTCTCTACAACACGCTCGATATAGGTCTTAAATTCAGGCTGTAGTGCTTCACCAAAAGCAACCGCTTTTGCTGCAATAACATGCATCAAAGGACCGCCTTGAAGGCCTGGGAATACCGCAGAGTTAATTTTTTTACCAAGATCAAGATCGTTCGACAAAATCATGCCGCCACGAGGACCACGCAACGTTTTATGAGTGGTTGTCGTCACAACATGAGCATGCGGTAGTGGAGACGGGTGAACACCTGTCGCAACAAGACCTGCAATATGCGCCATATCGACCATAAGGAACGCGCCAACTTTGTCTGCAATCTCACGGAAACGTGCAAAATCGATCTCGCGAGGAATAGCAGAACCGCCAGCAATAATCAGTTTAGGTTGGCACTCTACCGCCAGTTTTTCGACTTCATCATAATCGATACGGCAATCTTCTTTAGATACACCGTACTGAACAGCATTGAACCACTTACCTGATAGTGCAGGACGAGCACCATGCGTCAGGTGACCACCCGCATCAAGAGACATACCTAGTACCGTGTCGCCCGGCTGAAGAAACGCAAGCATCACTGCACCATTCGCCTGAGCACCAGAGTGCGGCTGAACGTTAATAAATTCACAACCGAACAACGCTTTTGCACGCTCGATTGCTAATGCTTCAGCTTTATCAACGTACTCACAACCACCGTAGTAACGACGACCTGGGTAGCCTTCGGCATATTTGTTAGTCAATACAGTACCTTGAGCCTGCATAACAGCCTTAGATACAATATTTTCAGAAGCGATCAGTTCAATCTGGCTTTCTTGACGATCGAACTCTTCATTAACAGAAGACAAGATTTCAGCATCTCGTTCTGCTAGATCTTGGGTAAAAAATGCTTCGCAAACAGCGTCGTTGCGATACAGATCACTGTGACTCATGATTGTTATTCTCTTAGTTATATATTGCGAGTTTCATTCGGCTTAAGTCAGTGGGCTAAACTGCCAGCGGTAGCGGGCAAACAGCCTTCAACAAGCATTTATTGATACGCGGCTTAGTAATAAGCCTTGATCAACAAGCGACTACGTTCACTGCGAGCCCACCTTGGGACGTTTCTTTATACTTATCTTGCATATCTACGCCGGTCTGGCGCATCGTTTCAATCACTGAATCCAGTGATACGTGATGCTGACCATCCCCACGTAGTGCAAGACGGGCAGCATTTATTGCCTTAACTGCGCCCATCGTATTTCGTTCTATACACGGCACTTGAACAAGCCCCCCTATCGGGTCGCAAGTCAAACCGAGATTATGTTCCATACCAATTTCAGCGGCGTTTTCTATCTGCTGATTCGTACCACCCATCACGGCACACAAAGCGCCCGCTGCCATAGAGCAGGCCACGCCAATTTCACCCTGACAGCCAACTTCAGCCGCAGAGATAGATGCATTCTTTTTGTACAGCATGCCGATCGCGGCTGAGGTCGCTAGAAAATCGTAGATACCTTGGCGATTCGATCCGTGCACAAAACGATCGTAGTAAGCAAGCACCGCAGGGATAACACCTGCAGCACCATTCGTCGGCGCCGTAACAACACGGCCGCCCGCTGCGTTCTCTTCATTAACTGCAATCGCAAACAGATTGACCCAATCCATTACCGTTAACTGATCTTTAAGGGCTGCTTCTGGGCTATTCTTAAGTTCTTCGAAAAGCTCGTTCGCACGACGTTTAACATTAAGACCGCCGGGCAACTCACCGACCTCATGACAACCGCGCTTAATGCAGTTATCCATTACCTGCCAGATATTCCACAACCGATTTTCAAGGGTCTCTTGATCCGTCCATGTCAGTTCATTCTCGAGTACGATCTGCGCAATGGTTTTACCCTGCGCTTCGCAGATTTCGAGAAGTTCTACACCATTATTAAAGTGATAAGGTAAAACATGATCAGACTTTATAGCCTTGCCTTGCCCTGCTTCAGCATCACTCAGAACAAAACCGCCACCAACTGAATAGAAAATGTTGTCATGCAGGATAATGCCGGCATCATCGTATGCTTTAAAATGCATACCATTAGGATGCTTAGGCAGAGATTCGCCAAAGTTAAAAGGAAGGTCTTTCTCTGGATCAAAAGAGATCTTTCGCTCACCAGCAAGATTTAGCTGGCCGCTACTTTTAATCTCTTCTATATATAGGGGGACTTTATCTGGATCAACAAGATCAGGCTTTTCGCCCATCAAACCGATCATCACCGCAACATCTGTTGCGTGACCTTTGCCAGTCATTGCTAAAGAGCCAAATAAACCAACATGTACTGAAGCGACACGATCAAGAACAGCACGCTCACGCAATTCATCTAAGAAACGGTTGCCGGCAACAACTGGACCAACGGTATGAGAACTGGATGGACCAATTCCAACTTTATAAAGATCAAATATACTTAATGGCACGTCACCATCTCCGCAGCGGTCATTCCGCTCTTTTTATTATTCATGTCGCGTGTTGCTGCTTATGAGTTTGGATCGTTTTATATCGATCCGCCTAACACAACAACCAATCATTCAACGGCCAAACTGAACAAAAAACACTCAAATCTCACCGTTATGCTTTCAGACTAGCAGTGGATTTTTCCAAAATCAACAAAAAGTTTCCTATCGGAAACTTATTTTCTAAAAGTTTATTTTGTCCCTATATAGGTATACCCTTAGAAACATCTTTTAAATCAGCGTGAAGCCCCCGATATCCGCATTAATACCATCGACTATCTATAGCGGCCTGCTTCGCCGGTGAAACACCAAGGAACACACATGTCAGACAAACCCTCTTTTTTAAAACCCGAACCTCGCATCAAAGTATCCAAACAATCGACGGAAGCGATGGTGGAACCTCTAGAGCTCGGCGCACGCGTTCGTGAACTTCGATTGAGTCAAAATTTAACTCTTGAAGAGGTTAGTCAACTCACAGGATTAGCTAGATCGACGCTATCTAAAATTGAGAACGAACAGATATCGCCAACCTTCAGCGTAGTGAACAAGCTTGCGACGGGGCTCAATATCGATATACCTCAACTTTTTAGTCAGCCGATAAAGGAGACCCACCACTGCTCCGGCCGCCGAGACATCACCAAGAAAGGTGAAGGCAAGCCGCACCCTACAGTGACTTATGAACACGAGCTCTTAGCATCGACGCTTACTAATAAGAAAATGATCCCGTTCAAAACAACGGTCCGCACCCACTCATGGGACGAATATGAAGATTGGGTTAGACATGATGGTGAAGAGTTTCTCTACGTACTTGCAGGCAGCATCATGCTCTACACCGAGTTTTACGAACCGGTAGAACTGTTTGTTGGCGATAGCGCCTACTACGATTGCGAGATGGGTCATGCACTTATCTCAACTAGCGATGCCGATGCAGAAGTGCTCTGGGTCACTGCATAACGCCTATCCGCTTCAAGCCGGTCAATACTGATCGCATGACCGGCCCCCCCCTCCTCCCTCATCTAACTCACTGCCTTTAGTTACCCAGTTCAACTAAGCGCCTTAAAAAATGAATATTTTTCCATTTAGGGCTAACTGACTGTTTTTAAAGATTTATTGAATGATTGATTAGAAATTCTCAGGCTTTAGGTGATTTTTTATTAACTTTTTCGTTGAAATTATTTTTCTCTTACGCTAGCTTTGTTTCCTATTGGAAACTTATTCCCAAGAACAAACATTTTTCCCTCTATGGATATTTATAGCCGAAGTAGGAAAAAACCAAAGAAGCATTGAGCTTTCACGGTTGCTCTAGGAACAGGTCAACTTATAAGTCCAGTACAGATCACCTAGGTGGGATAGACAGACTTATAACGATCCAAGTGCAAAGCAAATAAAAATAACAATCCAATGGAGTCCAGGTTCATGGAAACATTAACCTCTATAATCGGAGCAATTAACGGGATCGTATGGGGCCCGCTAATGCTAGTTCTCATCCTTGGCGTAGGTCTTTTCCTGATGCTGGGGTTACGCCTGATGCCTATTTTAAAACTAGGTACAGGTTTCAAACTTCTGTTTGAAGGCCGCAACACCAGGAAAGGTGAAGAAAAAGAGGGGGAAATCTCTCCTTTTCAGGCACTGATGACAGCTCTTTCCGCAACTGTTGGTACAGGTAACATCGCAGGTGTTGCTACAGCCGTATTCCTAGGTGGGCCTGGCGCACTATTTTGGATGTGGTGTACTGCACTTGTTGGTATGGCAACAAAATTCTCAGAAGCCGTCCTTGCTGTTAAATACCGTGAAGTAGATGAAGAAGGCCGTCACGTAGGTGGCCCGATGTACTACATCAAAAACGGTCTTGGCGCTAAATGGGCATGGTTAGGTACTGCATTTGCTATATTCGGCGCAGTTGCTGCGTTCGGTATTGGTAACACAGTACAGTCCAACTCGGTTGCTGACGTACTACATGCAAACTTTGGTCTTGATCTCAAGATTACTGGCCTAGTTCTAATGGTACTTGTAGGTGCTGTGTTAATTGGTGGCATTAAACGTATCGGTGCAGTTGCCGGTGCTCTTGTACCAATTATGGCTATCGCTTACCTAGGTGCTGGTCTTGTTGTTCTGGCTATCAACGCTGATGCAATCCCAGCAGCGATTGATCTAGTCTTCACCTATGCGTTCACTGAATCAGCAGCTGAAGGTGGTTTCGCCGGTGCAGCAGTTTGGGCAGCAATCCGCTTTGGTGTAGCACGTGGTGTATTCTCGAACGAAGCAGGTCTAGGTTCTGCACCGATTGCTCACGCAGCATCACAAACAAAAGATCCAGTTCGTCAGGGTCTAATCGCTATGCTAGGTACATTCATCGATACACTCATCATCTGTTCGATTACAGGTCTTGTGATTATCACTTCAGGTGAATGGACATCCGGAGCCTCCGGGGCAGCACTAACATCAGCAGCATTTGCTAATGCTCTGCCAGGTGTTGGTAACTACCTAGTCGCTATCGCACTAGCAGTCTTTGCTTTCACAACAATCATCGGTTGGTCTTTCTACGGCGAACGCTGTGTTGAGTTCCTATTCGGTGTTAAAGCGATCAAACCATACCGTGTTCTTTGGATCCTTGCTGTACCTGTTGGTGCGGTAGTGAGCCTAGACTTCATCTGGTTGGTTGCAGATACATTGAACGCAATGATGGCTATCCCTAACTTGATTGCACTAGCGCTACTTAGCCCTGTTGTCTTCAAGCTTACAAAAGAGTTCTTTGCACGTAACGGTGCACCGGCTGATCTATCAGGCGACCAGAAAGTTTAATCACTGACGGTTACCACCGATAGCCTGTAGCAGGGCTTAGTATCCCCTAGGCCCTGCTATTTATAACCCCTTGCAACTTGTCGAAAAGGTTCCGGCTGCACACTGAGCTTTTCCCACAGATTGTATGCGAACTATAGCTCTGAAGGTTTCAAAAACCTCAGAATAAGAACACTGGAGAATAATAATGTCCGAGCTGAGCAAAACGCCTTTATATGACCTGCATGTAGAATTGGGTGGCAAAATGGTACCTTTCGCGGGTTTCGAAATGCCGGTTCAGTACCCACTAGGTGTGAAGAAAGAACATATTCACACACGTGATCACGCAGGCTTGTTTGATGTATCACACATGGGCCAAGTTAAACTTACCGGTGAAAACGCAGCGGCCGAGTTAGAAAAACTAGTACCTGTAGACATTATTGATCTACCTGCAGGTAAGCAGCGCTATGCTCTGTTCACTAACGACAATGGCGGCATCATGGATGACCTGATGGTCACTAACTATGGTGATCACCTATACGTAGTCGTTAACGCAGCATGTAAAGAGCAAGACATCGCTCACATGCGCGCAAATTTGGGTGCTGGCGTTGAGCTTGAAGTACTTGATGACCGTGCACTAGTAGCGCTTCAAGGCCCTGAAGCTGCGCAAGCACTATCACGCATCTGCCCTGAAGTTAACGAGTTGGTATTTATGGATTCTCGCCACATCACAATCGATGGCGTTGAATGCTTCGTAAGCCGTTCCGGCTACACCGGTGAAGATGGCTACGAAATCTCTATTCCATCTGCTGACGCAGAGCGTTTATGCCGTCTATTTATTGAGCAACCTGAAGTTGAATGTATCGGCCTTGGCGCACGTGATTCTCTTCGCCTTGAATCTGGTCTTTGTCTTTACGGGCACGATCTTGATCAAAGCACTACGCCAATCGAAGGCAGCTTAATCTGGGCGATCAGCAAATGTCGTCGTGCAGATGGCGAGCGTGCAGGTGGTTTCCCGGGTGCTGAGGTTGTTCTTGGCCAGATCGCTAATAAAGATTACAGCCGTAAGCGTGTTGGTTTCCTTGCCCAAGGTAAAGCACCGATTCGTGAAGGTGCCGAAATTGTCAATGCAGACGGTGAGAAAATCGGTGAAGTAACTAGTGGTAGCTTTGGTCCTACTGTTGGTAAACCTGTTGCTATGGGTTACGTAGAAACAGCTTACTCCGCACTAGAAACGGAAGTATTTGCTGTCGTTCGTGGCAAGCAGATGCCTATGACCGTTTCTAAAGCACCGTTTATCGAGCAACGCTATTACCGTGGTTAATTTGCAGCGCTTAATCGCACTGTAAATTATTTATGGCTAATCCGTCCGACCCTTCTTAGTAAGGCTTGGGGACCGAGCCCCCTCCCATGGGCTCGGACTCCCCTTTTTTAATCTAATACCCCGAGGTGGCTTCATGGAACTGATTCCATTACAAGAGCTTAAAGGCGAATCAAAAATGTCTCGCTTGCGTCATAAACCAGACCCAAGCCGTGAACGTTTGCGTAAACCTGAGTGGATCCGTATCGATGCCCGCTCAAACGCTAATGTAAAGAAAGTTAAGAAACAGCTCCGCGACCTCAAACTACATACCGTTTGTGAAGAAGCTTCCTGCCCTAACTTAGCGGAATGCTTCAGCCATAAAACGGCCACATTGATGATCATGGGGGCAATTTGCACACGCCGCTGCCCTTTCTGTGACGTTGCCCACGGCCGTCCAATGAATCTAGACCCAGATGAGCCGAAAAATGTTGCCTCAACGATTGCTCAGCTTGGCCTTAAATATGTTGTTATCACATCGGTTGACCGCGATGACCTGAAAGATGGCGGTGCTGGTCATTTTGCTGAGTGTGTTAAAGAAGCACGTTTAGTGAGCCCAGAGCTTAAAGTTGAGATCCTAGTCCCTGATTTTCGCGGGCGTATGGATGTTGCTTTAGAGAAACTATCTGCACATATTCCTGATGTACTCAATCACAACATGGAAACAGTACCTAGCCTTTATCCTCAGGTACGGCCTGGGGCAGATTACCACTGGTCGCTTAATCTACTGTATCAGTTCAAACGCTTACACCCTGAAGTCGATACCAAATCTGGCCTAATGGTCGGTTTAGGCGAAACAAAAGAGGAGATCATTCAAGTGATGCAAGATCTTCGCGCCAACGATGTCGACATGCTGACGATCGGTCAGTACCTACAGCCAAGTAAACATCACCTGGCAGTTGAGCGTTATGTAACGCCGGAAGAGTTTAAAGAATATGAAGAGATCGGTTACCAGCTAGGCTTTAAAAATGTTGCCAGTGGACCGATGGTTCGATCGTCTTACCATGCGGATCTTCAGGCTAAAGGCCTGTAAAGGAGCATTTACAATGTCATTACAGCATGAGAACAATAAGTCTACACAGCGCATGTCACAAGACAGCGCACAAGGTGGCACGTTAGTTCATCTGAATGTTCAAGCCGCAATCGGAAGCGACAGCCGTATCAATAGCATTATCGTACGTGAACGCCCCTTTATTGGTGATCTTGGCTTAGATACTGAGCCTAACGATAAAGAACTGTTGATCGCCCTTGGCGAAGTTATGGGTGTCTCGCAACCGCTTACTGTCAACCGTATCTCATGCATGGGTCGCTTAGCGATTTTGTGGGTAAATGAAAACCGTTGGTTAGTGCTACCTCCAGCCGGCGCACATGAATCAGTACTACAAGCGATGCGCGAAACATTTGGCGAGGACTTAAAGCTTGAAGAAAGCTCAGGTCAACTTAAAGCGCATCTAACCCAAGCGGCGATACACTATCTATTAGGCAGTTCCAATACTCAACAGTTTAGCGATCTACCCGTGACCGAAGCAGAACTCAGTGAAGGCATTAGCATTATGTCCCTTCACGATACTCAAGATTACGATATTTTAGTGCGTAAAAGCTGCGCTGAAAGCTTATGGAACTGGTTACAACAAAACACCGGTTCAACACGTCTTAATAGCCATTAGCCAAGAACAAGGTTTACAACAGATGTCAGTATATACCTCTGTCAGCAGCACCGAATTAGCACAGTACCTGCAACAATACTCTGTAGGTGAGCTTATCTCATATAAAGGGATCAGTGCCGGTGTTGAAAACAGTAACTTCTTCGTCGATACCGACCAAGGCCGCTATGTACTGACATTAGTTGAATCGGTTCCAGCAGAACAACTGCCATTCATCCTTGGCTTAGTCGATCACTTAGCAGCGCAAGGCCTGCCTTGTGCACAGCCGATCCACCTTAACTCCGGTGAACTGTTCTCTACCCTTAATAACCGTCCTGCCGTACTCATGGCCTGCTTAGAGGGTACACCATTAGAAAAGCCAAGCGATAAGCAAGCCGCGGTCATAGGCAAAACCTTAGGGCAGTTCCACCAGCTATCATCACAGCTGCCGTTAGAACAATATGTTCATATTCCACAATGGTGTGCCGAACTTGGCGCACGCGTGTTTAATAAGTTAGATAAAGCGCAACAAGAACTCCTGCAAGCCAACTTAATGGCCGCAGGTGACATCGATTGGACCACCCTACCGAGCGGCCCAGTTCATGCAGATCTATTCCCTGATAACGCCATGTTTGTGGGCGAGCAGTTATCCGGCCTTATCGATTTCTACCACGCCTGCTCAACGCCTTATCTATACGATCTAAGCGTCACACTGAACGCTTGGTGCTTTGATGAAGAGAGCAACCAGTTTGATAACCAGAAAGCGCAAAAGCTACTCGCCCATTATCAGGAGATCCGCCCATTAGATCCGATGGAAGAAGATCTATTGCCGGCAATGATGCGTATTGCAGCACTGCGTTTCTGGTTATCCCGCTTGCGGGACTACCACTTTCCGGCCGAAGGTGAACAGATCACACAGAAATGCCCAACGGGTAAACAAAAGCTGCTTTTACTGTTAAGTAACAACGATTTTTCCACACTATTTTCTATACGATAAAAGCATAAACTTATTATTTTTCAGCAAGTTCCATGCTGGTGCGCACGCACCAAAATTGACTTGCTGTTCTGCACCACCCCGCCAACCTGCATCATACGGCGACCGCTTACTTGAACCATAATCATCTTACGCAATCGCAACATGAATAATATTTATTGAATAAATATTCAGCGTGAATTTTTCTCCCGCCCACGGATTAGAGTTATTTCAGAACCTCTCCTACACTCAATTTCACCCGTTCAGGAAGTGACGCGGGAAAGCCAGTTAGATCGATAAAAATAAGGCCGAGGAAAAGAGATGTTAACGTACGAAGAATGTTTAGAACTAAGCGATTTAACCTCTGAAGAAGTCGATGCAATTGCAGAACATGAACACATGGATCCAATGATAGCCATGGCCCTTGGCCATTACATGATTACCCATGCCGGCGAACAGAAAATCAAGCGCATCATTATGGACGATATCGAAAAAGCGCAGCGTGAACGTAACTATCAACATGCAGAGATGTTACAAAAAGTTCTAAAACACTTTATTGCCACACACCCCGAACATAATTCTCAAAAAGCGGCTGCCTAAGCAGCCACTTTATGTAGTACCGTCCCCTTCGATACCGGTTATGGGTGCAAAGCACCCTACAACCGGGTCACTTTTACGATTTATTTTCACCACCATCCCTCTTTTAGTTGATAGCCATCAACGCCGCTGCCAACACAAAGCCTTAGTATTCAAAGAACACTTTACAACCACGATTGCGGTCCATGACTAACAGCGCGACAAACCAGAAACAACTTAGCCAAAACCTTAGCCCAAAACGTCCCAACCCGGCTAAACGGATCACACCTGCGGACCACAAAGACAGCTACATCTACCTTATTCGCAACAGTCTCTATATCAATTTAACCGATCGCTGCACCTTAGCCTGTCAGTTCTGCCCAAAACATAACGGTTCAACCGAAGTGAAAGGCCACGAGCTATACCTTAGCAAGCGACCAGAAGTTGAAACGATCATTTCACAGCTAGGCGATCCCTCACGCTATGACGAAGTAGTTTTCTGCGGTTATGGCGAGCCAACGCTCCGACTTAAAGCCCTGCTTGAGGTTGCCCATTGGGTGAAACAGCATGGTGGAAAAACCCGCATCAATACCGATGGCTTAGGCAGTCTGTTTCATAAACGTGACATCGTCCCTGAGTTAGCCGAATGTATCGATGCCCTATCGATCTCGCTCAACGCGCAAAATGAAAGCGTCTACCAACAGCACTGCCTTCCTGCCCTACCTGGCTCCTTCGAAGCGGTTCAAGCCTTTATCAAGCGCGCAGCAGAACTGATTCCCGATGTACAAGTCTCCGCCATCAACGGCCTTAACAATGTCGATGTTATTGAATGCCGTGAAATAACCGAGTCCTTAGGGGCCGAGTTTAAACAGAGAGAGCTAGACGTTGTTGGTTAAAACAGCTGCGATAAGGCTACAGGAAAAAGCGGTTTAAACCATCAAACCACTATGGCAGTATGGAAAGACCAAGGAGATCTAAGGTTCACCTCTGTGAAGGATTACGTTAGGAATGATCGTTATTAATGCTCATTTCCGGTTATTTTGTAGAAACACGACAAAGTGTCGCTTTTTCACATCTAGCATTGGTGCGGTTTTCTAAAAAATCCTTATTAGACAGTTAGTTGAACTATTCTCGAAAAACTAAAAGTGGAGATATATGACAGATTGTCGCAATTAATCACGACAATCTGTCATATATTTAGCTGTTAACTGTATGGAATCATGGAAAATATACCGTTAGGAACATTGAACTCAAAAATCTACGAGAAAAATGGTGAGCTTTGTTACAAGATCTCACCAATTTTTGGGCAGCAGATAAACTTTTATCTAGACAACCCTATCTCAAAGATAAAAGTAGTGAGTAATACGGAAGATGAAATAATAATTTCTAATCGTTTTTTTAGGTTTAAGCTTTCATTTAAGCCTTGGGTTCCTGGCTTATATAAACTGCATTTAAAGCCATTTCTGTTTAAATACATTCCATGCGGGATATATTTTTGTGAAATTTCGGCAAACAATAAAGATAGACTCCATGAAATTTTTACAAACAGTTAACAAGTGTGGGCATATTCGCACTTCGTGCTGGACAGCTAAAAGCGCTGCTTCGCAGCAACGCTGCCTATGCCGCAGGCGTTATGTGTCTGTGAGAAAGGTATGAAATTTGAGGAGCTTGGTATTCAAAACAGTTTGCTGTGGTTCTTCATAGCTATCTTTCTATTCTTTTGGTTAGGGGAGCAGCTTCTGGGCGCTGTTACGAGTTTAGAAATACAAAACCTTCGAGTAACAAATATGGTTTCTCTAAATTCGAATCCTATTTGGTATGCTTTTGTTACGGTATTTAAAGTAATCGGGTGGGTGTTTTCCGTATTAGTCATTTCTAAATATGTAACATCAAAACTGAAAACGAAAACACATAACAAGGCGCTTAAGTAATGACGCGCTTTGCGCGCCACTTAGCTGAGCGTTATGAGTACTCCAAGTGAGTGAAATTTCAAGTATCGTTATCTGCATTATCTTTTGGGTGCTTTCTTTTCTTTGGCTTCCAACAATGATTCGATGGCTTAAGAAAAATGAAGTTGATGTATTTGGTTTTTTTCATACATGGCAATTTCCGGCACTAATGGTTTTGTTCTGTCTATTTTTTTATGGGCTGGCTAAAAACATTAACTTCTATTTTTATGTCCCGTTTGGCATCTGTTTAACAGCAGGGCTGCTCTGGCTAAGGAGAGGGTGGTGAGTCCTCATAACAAAAACAGGCAGTTGACGCGCAATGCGCTCAATTGCTGTAAGCGTTATAAGTAATGAACCTATGAAGTGTGAAATATGTAAGCAAAAGACCAATATTAATTGGGGAAACGGAGAGATTACTTTATGTAAGGAGCATGAAGACTCAGATATTGTTGATATAGAAATTGAACGGACCCAACAACAAAATGATAATCACTCTTGTATAGAAGATCGGTTATCTCCCCAAGAATTAAAGGAGCAACAGTGGAGGTTTTATCATTTTGGCCCTCCCGTGACTCTAGGTTTAGTAGCTGTGGGAGCTTCACCAGGAATTGCTATTACAGCTGTGTTACAAGCAAACTACTTACTCCTGATTATGCTTTTGCCTGTAATATCACTTCGATCGACAGAGCTTTGGATTATGTTGAATCAGCATAAAGAGTTTATGTTAATTACAAAAAGGACTCTTATTATGTTTGGGTTATTAAATATTGGTTTCTTAAATGAAGGTGTATTTGTTGTTGCTTTGACTGCAATATCCGTTATTTCCATATATTGGCTTTTTAGAGCACAACATTATTTCTATATTACAGATTTTAGAAAGTAAACTTATAACAAAAAAAAAGCCACCCGACGCATACTGCGCATCTGCTTTAGGCGATAGGCGATAGGCGATAGGCGATAGGCGATAGGCGATAGGCGATAGGCGATAGGCGATAGGCGATAGGCGATAGGCGATAGGCGATAAATATGATCACGCCACTTTATCCAACATTTCAAAAGAGAATAGATGATGCTTTTGAGGACTTGGTGAGAAAGCAGGTTGACCCATGGGCTATGTTTAATTCTGGTAAGCCTATGAGGGTAATGACATTTTCAAATAAACAAATATCATATGAAGGGATTGGATTTGAAGGCTCACCTGAACATGTGTTCTGGTCAAGATACGTTGAGCCTTTTATGGAAGATATTGTAACGCGTGAAATCACTGAAGCAGTGATTTTAGCCTCGGAGAGGAGAGTCGACGGTAACATTCTCTTAAGAGAGGTACGAGATTTACTGTTAGCAAAGATTAACACTACGTATCTAAGAATGGCTGATATTGATCGTCGCCTCAAAGGAAAAGGTTTTCCCGAAAAAGTGCGCCTACGTTCTATCGATGGCGAGCTTGGCGAAATGAAAAATTTCATTGATCTGAGAGTAAGAGCTGAGCAAGAGCTGTGGCACAGGTCTAGGTTTGAACGTTGGCTCAAACACAACAAATTTATTATCTGGGCTGTCGGCGCAATAGGGACATTAGCGGGGGTCTATGCAGTATTTAAATAATTCGCCTAACAAAGCAAAGCAGCGTTAAATGGAGAATACTATGAATCTGCGGCAGGAAGCTGAGCAATTAGCATTAATTTATATACCGGCTTACGGTGCGGTTTTAATTCTTCAATTGCTAATGACTCACTTTATGGGAGAAGCAATAGAGTCTCAGTCCTTTTCTTCTTTCAATTTTATGAGTTGGTTACCTATAACTATTGCAGGGATACCATCAGTGGCAATTTCAATCTGGCTATTTATTCGCGCTAAATCTAACGGTTATAACCCGTATTTATGGGCTTTGTTTGGCCTTTTCGGAAAGTTATTTGCCGCAGCAATTTTCTGTTTAGTACGTGTTTACGATGGAAACCATTTAACAAGAAGCCCAAGTAAGGACACGCAAAGCGCGCAACTTAGCTGAGCGTTAAGCAATAGAAGGGAGGTTGTATGGATAAAGTTGCCACATGGCTAGAAAAACATTGGCTAATAAGAATCCTAGATTCACTAGCAAAACTTGGAATTGTGATTGCCGTTGTGTCTTGGGTTATTGATTTGCCCGAACAGAAACAGCAGCGAGAAATAACCAAGCGACTAGCGGTATATCAAGCTCACGAGGTCTTAGCTCTCTCCCATTTTCGTAGCTCCACAGCTGCAGGAATGGCTCTGGAAGACTTAATTAAGGCTGAGCAAGACCTATTCGGGATGGATCTCACCTCATTGACTGTAAATAACGTCAATTTATCGGACGCAAATTTTAGTGAAGCTGACTTTGGTGAATCAAAATTCAAGAGTGTGAATTTGTCCAATACTAATTTTTCGAACACAGAGCTAACGTCAACCTTATTCAGCAACGTCAATATGGCTGGGGCAAATTTGCAAGACGCATATCTTGAAGGGGCGGATTTACGCGGGGCAAATAACCTGACTAATGCGCAACTTTCAAAGGCCATTCTGTGTAAAAACACAAAACTTCCTAACTACGTGACTGGTATCAGTTACGGTCTCACAAAAGAGCAGGAAATAACGTGGCGGGAAAAATATAAAAACAGTAATTTTATCCAAAGATCGATTGAATCTTGCGGCCTTCAGTAACTTGTCTAACAAGCTGGTGAGTCCCCCTCCTCACCAACAAACACCCTAAGCATCAAAGGAAAACCCATGCTTAAATCCGTCATTCAGGAAGAAACCACAGGATGCGGCATCGCCTCTGTCGCTAATATTCTGGGTAAAAGCTACGCGGAGATGAAGCGCATCGCGAATGCGATGGATATCCATGCATCCGACACATCACTGTGGTCGGATACGCAATATGTCCGGCGCATGTTAGCGAGTGAAGGCGTCAAAAGCGCTGACAGCGAAATACCCTTCGAATCTTGGCATGCCCTGCCCGATCTTGCGCTATTATCAATCAAGCATCATCAGGAAGATGGCAAAAACTTTTGGCATTGGGTTGTTTTCAAGCGCGTAGGTGACCAAGCGGTCGTGCTAGATTCTGCCAGCTATCTGCCCTCTAATATTCGAACTGACTTCGAAGAGATGCAGCCGAAATGGTACATTGAGGTAAAGGATACATTGAGGTAGAACATACGTAAGGATCGATCTCCCAACACTCATCAATTAGTTATCGACAAGGAAGGTAAAGGATTATGAAAACCAGCAGCAAATGTTTGTGTGGTGCCGTTGAGCTTGAAATAGAGTTATCCAATACCGAGATAGCGGCCTGTCATTGCAGCATGTGTCGTAAATGGTCTGGCGGCCCGATGTTAGCGATTGATAGCGGCGAACTAAAAAGCATATCGAATGAATCGCTGGTAACACGTTACCCATCATCTGAATGGGCTGAGCGAGGCTTTTGCAGCCAGTGCGGTACGCATCTGTTCTACTTTTTGAAACCGGCGAATCAATATCACTTCCCGATAGGGTTATTAGACACTGATTCAAACTTCACCATGACCCATCAGATTTTTATCGATGAAAAGCCTGACTATTATGGTTTCTCAAACGAGACCGAAAACATGACGGGAGCTGAAGTATTTGCGCTCTTTGCTGGTGATGAGCAGCCGAAGTAAGTGGCAAACTTGGAGTATAGGGAGTGGTGAAGGTTTAGCCCCTCTGGTATCACCTTCCTGTTTTACACTATTTATTTATATTCAGGTTTACTCTCTGCTTCCCATCCGGTTTGCACCCTGCATATTGACAGTTCAAGCTTTGTAAGCGGATAATCGTGTTAGGCTTATTGGACGCCTGCCTCGCAAAAACGATAGTACCAATCATATATATTCCGCAAGCAGCCGCTTGCATATCATCTCAGGTCGATAGCGAGCAGACCGATTTTAGGAGGCGATATGCATATTACTTATCCTAGCCAAAATCTGAGCACAACCGAAAAACAGATCTTAAATTCCTTACTACGCGTGGCCAAGTCTCTACACCGGGCAGCTCGATCTGAATCACGCTTACAATCTTTGCCAATCTTGCGAAGGTTGATCTCCAGTGAAACCTTTCGTGAAATTTCGTTACCGGAGTTGCACCGTCAGCGAGGGATTATCCAGCGAAAGCACATACTGCAGATGCTTGCTTTAGAAGCGGGTTACGGAAGTTGGGCCGCATACAAAAAAGAGATCAACGACAAACCTGCTGAGCAACCGCTACACTACAGCCTTGCGTTACGCTATGCGGGTTATCCTAATATCTGGTTCAGATCGTTTGCCGAGGCAGAACACTACGCAACTGAACATGGTGGCCAACCGATAGCTGTCGGCCAGCAGGCCGTTGTGATCCCTGCTGATCGATAACATCTTTACGGTAATTCGCTTCGCTCGCCATCAGTTAACAAACGGTGGCGAGCTGTTATGTATGATGCTTAGCATTGTATTCATTAAAAGTGATGCGTACCTTAGCTGATTCACTTTACTTCACGCCTTTCAATATCAACCTTGAGCTAAAAAGCACGACACAACCCTATTTTTATTCAGCCGCTTCGTATAAGCTCGCGCCATCTTTTTATTACGATCACTTTATGTTCAATAACCGCATACTGGTTGTGATCGTTTCCCTCTCTTTCAAACATGATTGCAAATAAATGACCGATATAACCATCGCCACGCACAGCGGTAACTTTCACGCTGATGACGTTTTTAGCATCGCTGCATTAAAGCAAGTACTTCCCTCCTTTAAACTCATTCGTACACGAGATAAGGCATTGATCGCTGACGCCGATATCGTGGTTGATGTGGGCGGTGAATACGATGCTGAGACGGGCCGTTTTGATCACCACCAACGCGGCGGTGCCGGCGAACGTGAGAATGGTATTCCCTACTCCTCTTTTGGTTTAATCTGGAAAAAATATGGCGTAGAAATTTGTCAGGGAAACCACGAAGTGGCCAACTCTGTTGATGCGGGTCTTGTTTCAACAATCGATGCTATCGATTGTGGTCATGTAGAGGGTGTATCTAAAGGAATTAGCCTGAGCCAGACTATCTCAATGTTTAACCCAACCTGGCAAGAAGATAGCCACTTCGATAGCTGCTTTGATGAAGCGGTCGATTTCGCAGCGCGGGTGTTAACACGCTTTATCGCCTCTGCGAACGGTGGTATTAGCGCAAAAAGCATTGTCGCTAAAGCGATTGAGGATGCTGACGATCCAAGAGTTATTGTTTTGCATCAATACACACCATGGAAAAGAACGGTTCATGCATTATCAAAAGAAGCTTTGTATATGGTGTACCCCTCTGATACCGGTCAGTGGCGTATTCAAGCTGTGCCAGTAGAGCTGGGTTCTTTCGAAGATCGTAAGTCGCTACCTGCACCTTGGGCTGGCTTATCAGATCAAGCCCTTAAAGATGTGACGGGTATTGATGATGCGATGTTCTGCCATAATGGTTTATTCATTGCCGGAGCCGAATCGTTTGAAAGCGTCATGAAGATGGCAGCCATGGCACTTGAGGCATAAGCTGAAGTGTAGCTAATACACTTAGCGCTATTGATAGCTAAGGGAGAGGGTCTACTCTCCCTGTCCAACCTTTTTATCGACATATCTAGTCTAACGCAGCTCTAGCCTAACGCAGCTTCACCAAGCCAAACAGGCTTATATTTGAGGTCTGGGCGGAAAGCTAACCTTCCCACCTTCTGCTTTTAGCACGGTAATTTCACTTGGCTCACCGACATCATTCAAGCGAAGCAACCCTACTCCACTGCTGTTAACAACACGATTGTGCGGTAAACCTTCAGGTATACGTGATCGAATTTGCATCCGTCTACGCTTAGTAAACCAGTTCAGAGGCGAACGACTCCCGTATAGCCAACGATTTAGGCGATCAAACACACTGAGTAACCCATGAGGGAACTCATTTTTAAAACCGCTGCAGGTCACTTGCCAGATATCAGGGCTGTTCTTTCGGAACCGAATTTTAATATCGTAGGTAAATGAGTAATGCACATCGCCCGAAAGGATAACGAAGTTCTGCGGTGTCTTCGGATGTCTGAAGATATTTAAAATCACATTGGCAGAGCCCGAGTGAGCCATCCAGTTTTCGGCATCAACTGTAAGCGCCTTGCCAAAAAAGGTAAAAATACGCTGCACGGTTTCAATCAATTTCATACCAAATATGGGCGCGGGCGAGATTAGCAATACCGACTTTTCACCGATCAGCTCTTGCTGCAATTCAGACAACGCTTCCCAATCCATAAGACCTGATGGTTTAGATTGACTACTTTCAGACCACCAGCGCTTGGTCCGCGTATCCAGTACGACCAGTTTAGGTGACGTAGCTAAACTGTAGTGCCAAGATTCAAACTCCAGCACATCGGTAATCAGATTATCCCGCTGCTGACTCGCCCTCTCAACTTCCGCTTTATCCGCCGCGGCCTTATCAAAGGCTAAAGCTTCAGGCCATTGTTGAGGAAACTTTTCTGGCGCATTTCCCCAGCCTTGGCATAGCCAATAACCGATAAGTGCATTACCAATAATCCGTCGCGAAAACGGATGGTTATAAGCCGCCTCTTCCCATCCTCTGGTTAAGTTCCAATCATCGGTAACGTCGTGATCATCAAAGATCATATAGACCGGCAGATGCGCTAACGCACGCTGAACTTGCGGCAAACCTTTAGCAAATGCATTAATCGTTTGTTGTTCTGATAAGTAACGATCAAGATGCTTATCGGGCAGATCCGCAAGATTAAGCTTTAATCGCCCCCAAAGCTGCGGCGACCAAACAAGCAGATACATGGCGATCACTTCAGATAGCGTGATCAAGTGATTATGCGCGGTATCTGCGGTAAAGATCGGTTTTTTGGCACCCCCAAAAAACTTATCTCGCAATGCTTGGTTGTCCTGCGTATGGGGCAACAGTTCTTCACGCTCATAGTAGCAATGCGGGTTTTTATACAGCTCACTACAATCCGAAACGGTAGCGCCTTGAATAGACTCAGAAGACAAACCGAGAAGATCTATAGTTTGATGAATGGCGGTTAGCATCGGACCTGCAACATCGTCCACGTAAACCTGATCCCCTGACATCATCAATAATGCTGGCCGCTCCTCTAGATTTTGTTGCGAGTTAGCCAACGCTTCATCAACACGTAAGAGTGCATCATCTGATGGGTAATGCGGTTTACGACAGGAACCATGAAGCACCTGATCTAGTCGGGTTTTCAGCACAAAGGTCGGAAAATTCTCTTCCGGGTAAAGCAACTCCGGCTGCAGGGCTTTGAGGTTTTTAACCTCGTTGTTAACTGTGCAATGTAGATCATAACCGAGCCAACTATTTTCGGGCAACGGTTGCTCAGTTTGATAATTAATCAGATGGATATAAGCAAAGCTCCCAACCTGTACCGATTGCGTAATCGAAGCACAATGTTGTGAGTCTTTTAGGGTATCGCCGACATAGATTTTCAGGTCTGCATTGAGTGGTTCTCGCGTTACTAACCACAAGACTAATTGCGTCGGCTGCAAGCGACGCATAATAGGACCTGCAATGATATAAGGTAGATCTGGTGTTTGCGTATGCATCTTAAATTCTTAATACAAAATACAATCTTCGAATTACTGATAAGTCTACCGATAGTTATCTAAGATGAGCAATCGTATTTACATAACTTGTTAGTCGAAAAACTGTCTTCATTCTTAGCCACAGATCAAGTTTACGAGCACACGAGGAGTACTTTAAAACCAAAAAGCAGACGCCATTAGAAACTAGAAACACGAGGCTATAACAAGCTATTAAGGTGATTTAAAAACCGCTGTTTCAGGATGAAAAGTAAACCATGCAAACCAGAAAGCATTAATCGCAGGTATGACTTTACTGTCAAACGAACTATCACTCTCACCAACCTCATTACCCAGACGAACCACACGACCGGTACGCGACATTGCGTCGAAATGGATCTCAAGTTTAGCACCGTTGAAACGATCCACCACGCGATCTCCACCATACTTAGCAAGTTCAGCAAAAGGATAGGCTTTAAATTTACCGTTAATCTCGACACCCAGCACACGCTCTTTGGGATGATAAGCTTGGCTTAAAAACTCAACCGGAAAATAGATGACAGGGCTTTCATCATATCGACCATAAGGACTATTCGAATAATCACGTAGATGACCCGTTTCACGACTAAGCACTAAACCCTCTTTATAAGTGGATTTCCAACGGGCCCATGTCATCTGATGTAGAGGTAGCATCTCAAGCGATTCACCCAGCATCGGGCCACTCACCGCCTCACTCTTCAATTGAGACCAAAGCGACTGTGTCTGCCGATCATAAAGCAGGACATCACTGTTATAGAGAAGACCTGAAACACCAAATTTTAATGATCGCCCTCCGGCTTCGGCCGCAAACCCCATACCGGTTCCACACAGCGGGCAGTAACTAATCACAACATCCTTACCTGCAATATTGTCATTTACGATCTCGTGCCAGTCCAAAATAGCGATCGGGTAAGCTTTAGTGACTCCATCAATGGTTAAACTCAACACTTGTTGCTCATCCTTAAGCCACGTAACGCTTTCCCCCAACTCAAATTTCGGGTTATCGATAGATGGAATACCATCTTTGGGCGGCCCACCCAGTAAAATTTCCTCTGCAGGAATAGAGGTATTTGTTAAATCAAAACCATTACCGGCCACTGCGAACACCGAACAGAAACGTAAGCAGAGCAAGGTCAACAAGATCGCCATGAAAAAGGCGAGTAGACTGATACGCATCTTCATTCTATTTTTCCAAAGTCGTTATTAACCCTTTGGAGTATAAAAAAGAATAATGATTCAATATTTTTATACTGCGCTCTTAACCCCCTGAACTTAAAACACTTATGTTATGATGCCCGCAAGATTCGCTTGCATAGATGAAAAAGAATATGAAAAACAACTTTTACTACGATCTAGAATCCGCCCAATTAGGCGCGCTCACTGATCTTTCGGCCGCGTTAGATAATCTACGTTTTAATGAAGATGGCTTAATTCCAGCAATCGCTCAGCAAAATGAAACCGGCGAAGTACTGATGATGGCTTGGATGAACCGCGCATCAATCGAAGAAACACTTAAAACGGGCCAAGTATGCTATTGGTCGCGTTCACGCCAAGCCTATTGGCGCAAAGGTGAAAGCTCAGGCCATGTGCAAAAGCTTGTTGAGATGCGGATCGATTGCGATGGTGACACCCTGCTCTGCCTGGTAAATCAGTCAGGGCCGGCCTGCCACACAGAACGTTCAAACTGTTTCTTCCATGCAGTGAAAGATGACAAGATTGAGATTATTGCCGAGCCTTGCTGCACAAAATAGTGCATCGAATAAGTCGAAATAACCGGCGATAAGCAGACATAAAAAAACCACGCAGTGCGTGGTTTTTTTATCTGGGAATAAACCCTCAAGCGTATCAAATCACACATTTAAACCGAGTGATTTAAACCTTGTTTATTCCGTCTCTGAGGAACGATCCTTCTGCGCTGCACGATAAGCGGCCTTCGCTTCACGGTGGGCTTCAACTGCGGCTTGAACATCCGAACCTAGGTGCGCTTCTCCGCGGGCTTTAGCCAACTGAACCTGATGTTCACGCTCTTTAAAACGGCGCTTCTGGGCATCAGTCATTGAATCAACACAATGCAAACAGCTCACACCCTTTTCGTAACTTTCAAGTTGCTTCTCTTCCTGGGTAATCGGCATACGACACGCATGACACTGATCATAATCCCCGACTTCTAAGCCATGTTTAACCGAGACTCTGCCATCAAACACAAAGCAGTCACCCTTCCACATCGATTCAGTCTCAGGGACCTCTTCAAGATACTTTAAGATGCCCCCTTCCAGATGATAAACCTCATCAAAACCTTGCTCTTTTAAGTAGGCTGTTGATTTTTCACAACGAATACCACCAGTACAGAACATGGCGACTTTCTTGTTTTTCTCCGGATCTAGCTCATTAGCCACATACTCTGGAAACTCACGAAAGGTTTTAGTTTCAGGATCTAACGCATTTTCAAAAGTACCGATCGCCACCTCATAATCATTACGAGTATCCACCAGCACAACCTCCGGATCAGAGATCAGTGCATTCCAATCTTTAGGCTTCACATAAGTACCGACCACCTTTTTAGGATCAATACCTTCAACCCCCATGGTAACGATCTCTTTTTTAAGCTTAACCTTCGTACGCATAAACGGATTACGCGTATCAAACGATTCTTTATAGCCAAGCTCCGCTAAACGCTCATCTTGTCGAAGCCAGTTTAATACTGAATCTATACCTTCACGTGTACCGGCAATCGTACCGTTAATCCCTTCAGCAGCGAGTAACAACGTACCTCTAACCTCCGCGTCAACCATACATTCATGCAATGGCTCTCGCAGTGCTTCGTAATTTTCAAGGGTGACAAATTTATAAAGCGCGCAGACAACAAAAGCGCTTGGCTGCTGATCATTCTGTTTTGACATATTAACTCCGCTAATTGGGGCGTAATCCCAACGCAAAAGAGGTGCGACATAAAATAGTGCACCAATAAATAAGAGAGGAAAAACCTAAAAAACCAAGTAAAATACTCGGACATACAATTCTAAAACATCTGCACTTTTTTATCCGCAAAATTTTTAAAGTCAGTAGCGATCCCTGTCTTAAAATACAACCACCTTTACTGAAGCGTTGATCAATTACTCATCCTCCCTGTAATCTCCACTAAACATTCCAGTTATAGGCAACAGCATGAGCGGTTATCTGATCTACCATTACAATATTACCGATCACTCTAAGATTGATCAGTTAGGGCCTTTATCACGCTCTATTCTGGAAAAATACGAAGGAGAGATTATCTCTGCCAGTGGCGTCAGGGTGTTAGAGGGCTCCACGTTTAGCAATATTGTTATCTATAAGTTCAAAAGCATGGAGATCGCCAAAGCGTTCTACGAATGTGAAGAATCCAAAGCGTTGTCAAAATTACGTAATGAGGTAACCCAAGGTATTGTGCTGTTTACACCGGCCTATCATACTGAGTAAAAGGCGTTTCTATAATCGGTAAAACAATTGCGCAACGCCGACTTAGAAATACCGTAATCAGGGAGATTGAATAATGAATGACACGGAAGCTGAATTGGCCATTGCTGAAACTTACCTTTCTGAGATGCTGGCTGCGGACCAAGCAGATGATTATGAAGCATTTATCAAACGATTTGATCCAGCGGATTTGTCGGGCTTTAATGCTGAAGTATTCCATAACGATGTCAGGCTCATGCGAGATGATTTAGGTGCCTATGAAACCCGAGATTATCTTGGCGCTTTAAAAGGGTTTATCGATGATGAACACCCCGAATCTTTACGGTTTGTTTGGCGCGCGACTTATCAAAAGAACCAAGCACTCATTATTGTTGGCATCCATAAGATCAACGATGTTTGGTATGTAAACGAAAGCACCGTTTCTAAATAAGCTCGAGCACCACTTAATCAGACCATACTTAAATTTCAATCTCCTATAGAGCCTAAAAGTTTACGATGAAGATCAGGAATTACCGCTACACAGATGCAATTGAGATAGCGATGCTATTTCATGATGCCGTACATGCTATACCCGAATTGTTCTATTCTGCTTCAGAATTAGAAGCCTGGGCGCCAACACCACCCGATTTTTCCCATTGGGAATCTCGCCTTGCAACTAAGCAACCCTTTGTCGCCACGGATAGGCATAAGATCGTTGGCTTTATTGAACTAGAGAGTAACGGACATATTGATTGCCTGTATGTTCATCCTCAACATCAACGCCAAGGGGTTGCATGCAACCTTCTTAATTTTCTTGTTGACGCAGCCAGATCGAAAGGGATCGACAACCTGCATGTAGAAGCCAGCAAAGTAGCCATGTCATTTTTTAAACAGCATGGTTTTGAACTACTCTCTGAAAACAATGTAAGCCTACGCGGAGAGTTGTTAACCAATTATAATATGCAGCGCGTTATCTCACTTACAAATAGATAATTTCAGGCAATCGCCAAACCAGCATAAAACCGGCATCTCAGATGCCTAACAGTCAACGCCCTAGTCTCACTATATAAGCCAATACAACTTTTGTACTTTTTACGCGAACCTTGAAGATGCTCTAAGCTTTCTTTGACTACACTTAGCTATGAACTTTGCTATGGAGTCAATAATGTCCATCACCAATTGGATTCTTACTGCGCAGTGCCCTAGCCAACTTGGAACAGTTGACGCTATTACCGGTCACCTTTATCACAATCAGCACTATATTGAAGAGCTACACTCTTTCGATGACACCCATAACCAACAATTTTTTATCCGAGCTCGTTTCAGAACATCTGAGGATTTTGACGAAGCGAGGTTTAGGCAGCATTTTGCATTAAGAGCTGAAAAGTTCGCCATGCAATGGACTCTATCGCCTGAAGAGAAGAAACAGAAAGTTGTTATTTTGGTGTCTAAATTTGATCACTGCCTTAATGATCTGCTCTATAAATATAAAATTGGTCAACTTAACGTAGAGATACCAGCCATTATCTCTAATCATCCCGACCTGAAACCTTTAGCCGCATGGTACGGTATAGCTTTCCATCACTTCCCCATTAGTAAAGAAACCAAACCGGCGCAAGAAGCCCAAATATGGCAGGTGATTAAAGAGTCAGAAGCGGACCTAGTCGTGCTTGCACGATATATGCAGGTGCTATCGTCCGATATGTGCCAAAAGCTGGAAGGGTGGGCAATCAATATTCACCACTCGCTTCTACCAGGTTTTAAGGGCGCGAAGCCTTACCATCAAGCCTACGAAAAAGGTGTCAAAACCGTAGGAGCGACAGCACACTATATTAATGATGATCTCGATGAAGGGCCGATTATTGCGCAAGGGATTGAAGCTGTAGATCACAGTTACTATCCCGAAGATCTGATCGCTAAAGGGCGTGATATCGAGAGTGCAACTTTATCAAAAGCGGTGAAATATCACATCGAACGGCGTGTATTTCTCAACGGAAGTAGAACGGTGGTTTTCTCTGATTAAAGTTTTTTTAACTTTTTCATACTTCTTAGATTTGCAATTTCGTCAGCTCTACTAAAATGATAGATATTAATAATAAAATTAAACGTTTAAATGCATAAAACAGTTCCAAATGCTGCGGTCTTTTGTCATAGTAAAGGGGCACCAAGACCTTATACCAAAGTATAAAAATAACAATAAAAACGAATTAAAGATCCTAGAAAAGGATCAATTCTGATTAATTGAGGTTTAATGCATGAAAGTCTCCCACAAAGTCGCACTTATTGCGTCTGCAATTGTGATTCTCACCTTTGCGCTCTACTCATTGATGCAATACAACACTGTTCGTAGCGCCCTTTACGAAAAAACAGAGCAAAGCACTCAAGAAGCAACCTCCGTGCTTGGCTATCAAATTACTAATTGGCTAAACGCTAAGTTGAAATTGATCGATATGATGGCAGAGAGCATCAATGCTGATTTCTCGTCAGAGACGATTCAAGCCACATTTGATAACCCGGTTTTAGCCAAAGAATTTATACTTATTTTTGGGGGCTTGGATACTGATGGCAAAACTATCACCAACGACCCGAGTTGGAACCCTGAAAACTGGGATGCTCGCAAACGTCCGTGGTACCCCTACGCAAAACAAAATAGCCGTGCTGTATTAACCGACCCCTACCCTGATGCTGCCAGTGGAGAGATTCTGATCTCTGCCGTGGCAAACTTCTATGATAAGCGCGAATTTAAGGGAGCCTTCGGTGGTGATTTAAGCCTTAAGACCGTATCTGATGCATTAAATACCTTAAATTTTAATAATACTGGCTATGCATTCTTAATAAACACTAACGGCAGTATCATCAGCCACCCCAATGCAGAATTAAACGGAAAATCAATCGCTGACCTTTTTGATGGTCAATCGCCTGCTCTCACTACTGAACTGACCGAATCAACGATTGCCGGAACACCTGTTTTCGTTGCCTTTCATAAACTGGAAGGACTGTTTGGCAGTAACTGGATGATTGGCGTTGCTTTGGATAAAAGTAAAGTAATGGCCGAAGCAAACCGATTTGGTATCACTGCACTCATCGCTACATTACTCAGTGCGCTAATCTGTAGTGGAGCCCTGTATCTAGCGGTAACAAAACAGTTACTCCCTCTAGATAATTTACGCTCATCCTTAGTCGATATAAATAGCGGTGATGGTGATTTAACTAAGCGCCTTGTCATTACAAGTAAGGATGAATTCGGGCAGGTATCAACTGACTTTAATCAGTTCATTGAATATCTACAGAATCTTATCTTACAAGTTAAGGAGATCACTGCAGAAGTGCGAACTAACAGCGATCTCACCTCTAACTCAGCCACAACAGCATCTGCGAACCTGGATAAACAGCTGTTCGAATTAGACCAACTGGCCACCGCTATGCACGAGATGACGGCAACCGCCCAAGAAGTTGCCGCTAATGCGCAGCATGCAGCAGATTCTGCACAGCGCGCTGACTCTGCTGCCGGACAAGGTGTTGCGGTGGTATCGCGTACCACCGAATCTATCGGTCATTTAGCGCAAGATATGGAAAACATTGTTACAACGATTAATGAACTTGCAGGATTTAGTAATAATATTGAATCGATTCTTACCGTCATCACCGAGATTGCGGATCAAACCAACCTTCTTGCCCTCAATGCTGCGATTGAAGCCGCGCGTGCGGGTGATATGGGACGAGGGTTTGCGGTTGTAGCGGATGAAGTACGCGCACTGGCTTCACGTACGCAATCCTCTACAGAAGAGATCAAGGATATGATCCAGCAATTACAGTCTGGCGTTAAGAACGCAGAGCAAACGATCATTAATAGCCGAGATTTAGCAGCGAAAACACAAGACGTTGCCGGTGAGGCTGATTCAGTGCTGAATACTATTCGAGATAATATTCAAGAAATTAACCAGATGACGGTTCAAATCGCTACCGCGGCAGAGCAACAAAGCGCCACCGCGGAAGAGATCAATCGTAATACAACCAACATCCGCGATATCAGCCAATCCGTTGCGAACAGTGCCAAAGATCAAGAAGCCAACTGCCTTAATATGGCAGATCTTACTGCACGACAGGATTCAGAACTTGGGAAGTTCAAGGTCTAACTTTTCATTAAGTCCAATTAAACAGCCGGTCATTTGACCGGCTTTTCTCTTTAACCCAAAACTGATTTTACCGTATCAAGGCGATTTGCATTCTCTTGATACCTCAACAAATTTGGGAAATCAGCCATGATCGGTAACGGAATTTTAACCAGATAATCTAAGATGGGAATCAATATCAAATCTGCAGCGGTAAATTGATCACCACATAGATACTCTCTCCCCTCCAGCTGTTCTGATAAAATAGCTAGGGCACGCTTTGCTTCAGGCATCGCCTCTTCCACTTTATCTTGTCTAATACTTCCCCCCTCTCCTTTAGGAAAAGCAAATTCTAGAAGCAGATTACGCACCACAGCTTGATCAATATAAATAGCAACGATGCTACTCCACTGCTCGACATACGCCTGCTCAAAGCTATCGCCAGGAAATAGCACCGCCTCCCCGCCTAATCGGTCCAAGTAATGGAGAATTGTAATTGTTTCAGCGATTGGACCATGCTCTGTTAGTAAAACTGGAAACTTTGAGTATGGATGTAACTCTCGATGTTTATCACTCTTAAAACTGATCTCTTGACCATCAAAAAAATTAGTCACCTCATAGCTAATACGTTTTTCTTCACATGCCATCATGACACTGCGTACAAATGTGCTGAACGTGGGTCCAAATATTTTTACTTGTGTCGTCATCATCATTTCCCTGTATTTGATTATTTACGCAACGTTATCTGGCATCACTTTATCCGCCACCACTATATGTTCAAGAACATATAGTAAAACTATGGAATACTTAACTTAAACATTGGGAGGCGATGATGGGCTGGACAGTAGAACAAAAAACAAAATCACGCGAGAAGATCATCAGCAGTGCCGCAGCACTATTTACTCGCGACGGTTTTGATAATGTAGGTATCAATGATGTGATGAAACATGCCGGGCTGACTCGCGGTGCTTTCTATAATCATTTCACATCGAAAAGTGAGCTCTACGCCGAAGCAATCCTTGGCGCGGCAAAACAGGCTAAAATTAGAACCCTCGAGCAGCCGGATAACAGCCTTGAAACCATTATTGAGTACTACCTAAGCGATAAACATCGCCGCGGGGAAGATATTTGTTGCCCCTTAGCTTTTTTAACAACCGATATACACCAACGTGATGATCAAGTTAGATCAACCTACACCCGGGTTCTCAAAGGATTTATCAATATCATAAAATCGACCTACCCCGATGATGAACAAATCAGTGAAGCAGAAGCGATAAAGAAAGTCGTCTTGATGATTGGAGGGCTCGCTATCGCAAGAGCAGTGAATGATGAGGATTATTCGGAACTATTATTATCAGCCTGTAGAGAAGGCGTGACTTCAAAATAAAACGGCCTCAGATGAGGCCGTTTTACAAGATGTTAGCTACTTGATCGAACAAAACCGCTTTTACCTAAAGGGCTTTAATCTAAGAGGCTTTAATCTATGAGACTATTTGCCCCAAGAATCGCGCAAACCTACCGTACGGTTAAAGACTAGTGTCTCTGGTGTAGAGTCCGAATCTAAGCAGAAGTAACCTGTACGCTCAAATTGGTAACGGCTTTCAACAGCAGCTTCTGCTAAACCGATTTCACAACGACTACCCGTTACAACGATCAAGGATTCTGGATTGATAAACTCGTGGAAATCACGCTCTTTATCACCATCCGGATTCTCTTCAGTAAACAGACGATCGTACTCACGTACTTCACAAGGCGCGGAATTATCTGCAGAAACCCAATGTACTACGCCTTTAGCTTTGTAGCCTTCAGGATTTGCCCCTTTGGTTGCCGGATCATAAGAACATTTAAGCTCTATGACATTTCCTTCAGCATCTTTAATCACTTCGTCACAAGTAATGACATAAGCACCGCGCAAACGCACAGCAACACCTTGCGTTAAGCGCTTCCATTTACGTGGGGGTACTTCAGCAAAGTCATCCTGCTCAATCAAAAGATTACGCGTAAACGGTACTTTGCGCTTGCCCATCGTTTCATCTTTTGGATGTTTAGGCAGCTCAAACCACTCTTCTAGCGCTTCATCATAATTTGTTAGCGTTACTTTCAATGGACGAACAACACACATGGCACGCGGCGCGTTTTTATCAAGATCATCACGCACAGCGGCTTCAAGCATGCCCATATCAACCACACCGTTAGAACGTGTTACCCCAACCATGTCGCAGAAATTGCGTAGGGAGGTTGGCGTGTAACCACGGCGGCGCAGACCTGAAATCGTTGGCATACGCGGGTCATTCCAACCGGTTACTGCATTTTCATCCACTAACTGTTTCAGCTTACGCTTACTGGTAATGGTGTAGTTCAGTTCTAAACGAGAAAACTCATACTGTTTCGGCTGAGCAGGCACAGGTAAGTTTTCAATAAACCACTCGTATAAAGGACGGTGGTCCTCAAATTCCAAAGTACAGATAGAGTGCGTAATACCTTCAATCGCATCTGACTGACCGTGCGCAAAATCATAGATCGGATAGATACACCACTTATCACCTGTCTGATGATGATTCGTGTGTAAAATACGATAGATCATTGGATCACGAAGGTTCATATTCGGTGACTGCATATCGATCTTCGCACGCAAAGAGCATGCTCCTTCTGCAAACTCACCGTTTTTCATGCGCTCAAACAGATCTATATTTTCTTCAACCGTACGATCGCGATAAGGGCTGTTCTTACCTGGCGTCGTGAAGTTACCACGGTATTCACGTGCTTCTTCCGGCCCAAGGTCACAGACATACGCTTTACCATCTTTAATTAACTGAATCGCCCACGCATGCAGCTGATCAAAATAATTAGAGGTATAACGAATATCACCACCCCATTCAAAACCTAACCAAGTTACATCTTCGATAATTGAATCGATGTACTCTTGGCTCTCTTTTTCCGGGTTAGTATCGTCGAAACGTAAATTACAAACACCCTTATATTTAGCCGCGGTGCCAAAGTTTAGGCAGATCGACTTCGCGTGGCCAATGTGCAAATAACCATTAGGCTCTGGCGGAAAACGAGTAACAACCTTACCTTCGTTTTTATTCTGTTCCAGATCCTGTTCAATCACTTGATGAATGAAGTTCGTTGGCTTGCTGCTTTCTGTAGTGCTCATAGGTAGCGTTTTAATCCCGGAATAGCTGAAATCTGTATCGTCTTTTCATGCCCGCAAGCAGTTTGTAGTGACGACTGAAATATATATTTCCATTATAAACGGATGCTCTACATAAATGGCAGCAGGCAAACCAACAATTTTGTTATTTTCCTAATAAATACCTTCGACTAGCCTCTGCAGGAAGCCGATTATCTTTTGAGTTACTCCCTAAGAATAAACAATGATGCGTTTCTCTTAGACTTGCGTATAATGGCCCGGTTAAAGGCGAAGAAGTGGACACTATAACGATGATAATTCTCCATACCAATTTTGGTGACATATCCTTAGAGTTAGATTACGAAAAGGCTCCAAAAACCGCAGCAAACTTTGAACAGTACGTTACGGACGGTTTTTATGACGGCGTTATTTTTCACCGCGTAATAAACGGTTTCATGATTCAGGGTGGTGGTTTTGAACCTGGCATGGTTCAAAAAGACACGCGCGATAATATCGAGAACGAAGCGGACAATGGCCTTTCAAATGCAGCAGGTACTGTTGCGATGGCACGTACTATGGACCCTCATAGCGCGTCAGCTCAGTTCTTCATCAATGTTTCCGACAATACATTCCTAGACCACACAGCTAAAACAACCGAAGGTTGGGGCTACGCTGTATTTGGTAAGATTGTTGACGGTATGGATGTTGTGAATAAATTAAAAGCCGCTGCAACTACAATGCGTGCAGGCCATCAGGATGTACCCGTCGACGATATCATTATTGAATCTGCTGAAGTTATTGCAGATGATGCTGATAGCGAAAGCACTGAAAACAAGAGTGCCGACGAGTAAAAACTGAATAAAGCTGCACTCCAACTGCGAGCCAGCAGCAATATATAAAATACTGAAGAGTAAGCATGTCTGTATTTTTTATCTCAGATCTTCATCTGACACCAGAACGCCCGGATATTGCCCGGGCGTTTTCATATTTTTTATCTAACACCGCAAACAATGCCGAAGCCCTCTATCTACTTGGCGATATTTTCGATGCGTGGATCGGTGATGATGCTCCGGTTCCAGGGCTAGAACCTCTTGTACAACAGCTAAAAGGTCTTAGCAATTCAGGCTGCAAACTCTATTTCCAGCATGGCAATCGTGATTTTTTAGTAGGTCAAACCTTTGCTGACAGTATCGGCGCTGAACTACTGCCCGATGCAGTTGTACATTCATTGCCTATAGGTGATGTACTGCTTATGCATGGTGATCAGCTATGTATTGACGATCAAGAATATATCCGCTTTAGAGAGATGGTTCGCAATCCACAATGGCAACAGATGATGCTAAGCAAATCAATTGAAGAGCGCTTAGGCATTGCCAAACAACTTCGTGAAACCAGCCAAGAGAAAACGGCAGAAAAGGCAGACTATATAACCGACGTGAATGCTAGTGAAGTCAATGCCCAACTAGATGCTCACAAGGTCAAAATGATGATACATGGTCATACACACCGACCTGCAATTCACAAACTCGATGACATCGAAGCGACTCGCATTGTTTTAGGTGACTGGGATAAACAAGGTTGGTATTTAGAAGTGAATCAAGATGGATATGATCTGGTGAGCTTTGATATTTAAACAACAGCTTTGCGCCTAGAAATAACAAACACTCAGGGTAAGTAAACACTGTTTACTTACCCTATAGAGATAAACCTACATAAAGCTAGGTTTACCACTATGGAAGCGAAATTCATCATCATCGCTTTCGATAAGCTCTTTTTCTGCTTCTCGGAATAATTCGATCCGATCACCTATCGGCTCACCAGCATACTCTTCAGCTAAGCCTAAATAATCCTGATAATGGCGCCCTTCTGATTTCAACAACGAACGATAAAACTTCGCCAATTCATCATCTAGATGCGGTGCCAATTTAGCAAACCGCTCACATGAACGAGCCTCTATCAGCGCCCCAACAATTAACAGATCAACGAGATGCCCTGGCTCGTAAGTTCGAACGTGCTTAAGCAAACTACCCGCATAACGAGCCGGAGACATATGGGCATAAACAACACCCCGGTCTTGCATGATCGCCAACACTTGTTCGAAATGTATCAACTCTTCGCGCGCGAGGCGTGACATCTTATTCAATAGATCAATGCGGTCCACGTAGCGAAACATCAATCGCATCGCAGTCGATGCTGCCTTTTTCTCACAATGCGCATGATCAATGAGTAAAATATCTTGATTAACCAATGCAGCCTGAATCCAAAGGTCTGGCGTTTCACAGCCTAAAAATTCTTTAATCTCGTCGAGAACATCCATCAATCACGTGACCATCTATTACTAAAAATGAGCGCGCATTATAACGAGCCCTTACCATGCCTGCATTAGTGATATAGCCGAAAAGACAAATAGATTGACCAAGCTCAGCTTGAAATAAACATGAGCTTGTCTAAATGACGCTTAACGCTCTGTTGTAATCAGCTTTATTGCTAATCCAACAAAGACAACGCCTGCGAGCTTATTGATAATGGATTGCGCGGAAGCCGACTCTTTAAACCAATGACTAATCGTACCAGAGAGATAGGCGATACAACTCATTACACTAAACCCGGCAATGATAAATAAGCCACCAAGCTGTAACAAC
Source organism: Neptuniibacter victor (assembly GCA_027943745.1). Taxonomy (GTDB): domain Bacteria; phylum Pseudomonadota; class Gammaproteobacteria; order Pseudomonadales; family Balneatricaceae; genus Neptuniibacter; species Neptuniibacter victor. The sequence continues at coordinate 2,473,589 of AP025763.1, forward strand.
TGCATTGTTAAACTTCCCAGCTGGGGATTTGCGAATTGAGGCAAAAATGCCATAAAGAAAATAGCTAATTTAGGATTAGTCAGGCTCATAAAAACCCCACGCTTATATAAAGCGAGGGCACTTAAACGAGCAGGCGGCGTTTCAGATAGCGCAGCAGCACCCGCTTTAAATGAGAGCCATGCTAAATACACTAGGTAGATAGCCCCGATAATTTTGAGCGCAACAAAAGCGGCTTCACTGACCTGAAAGATAACGGCGACACCTAAGGCAACCGCTAGCGTATGAAATACTAATCCGGTGCAAAGACCTAAAGTAACAATAAACCCCGCTTTCCTACCATGAATAGCTGACTGCATAAGCACAAAGATATTATCGGGCCCTGGGGAGAACGACAACAACACTGAAGCCAACATAAAAGTCAGCACGGTTTCAGTTGATAGCACACTAATATCCTCTATTTACAGATAAACAATCAACGACTAAAGAAAAGTAGCAAAACTTAATTAAGCAGCAAGCTAGCATCGCTAAAATTCAGGTAAATTTCTAGAAAAAACACCGAATTGCGCCTCTATACGAGCAGAAACCCCTAATAGAAACCGGCTTTACTAAAAAAACTAAACAAAAGGCGCATTTCCTTGAATTTTTTCTTCGAAAAGTCATAAAAAAAGCTGTATACTGTCGCGCAATTTTAGGACCTCACATAGTCGAGTAAAGAGATGACAGATTTATCCAAGTACAGAAACATTGGTATTTTCGCGCACGTAGATGCGGGTAAAACCACTACAACAGAACGTATCCTAAAGCTTACTGGTAAAATCCATAAGACTGGTGAGGTTCACGATGGTGAATCTACAACGGATTTCATGGAACAGGAAGCTGAGCGCGGTATTACTATCCAGTCAGCGGCGATCACCACTTTCTGGGATGATCACCGTATGAACGTTATCGATACTCCGGGACACGTTGACTTCACTGTTGAAGTATATCGTTCACTGAAAGTATTAGACGGCGGTATTGGTGTATTCTGTGGTTCTGGTGGTGTTGAGCCTCAGTCAGAAACTAACTGGCGTTATGCTGATGAATCCGGCGTTTCCCGTATCATCTTCGTAAACAAACTAGACCGTCTTGGTGCTGACTTCCTTAAAGTTGTCGATCAAATCGAGAACGTACTAGCGGCTAAGCCTCTAGTTATGACACTGCCAATCGGTCGTGAAGATGACTTCGTTGGTGTTGTAGACATTCTTTCTAAGAAAGCTTACGTGTGGGATGATTCTGGTCTTCCTGAGCGTTACGAAGTTCTAGACGTTCCTGCTGACATGGTAGAAGACGTTGACATGTACCACGAACAGCTAATCGAAACAGCTGTTGAGATGGATGACGACCTAATGATGGCTTACATGGAAGGTGAACAGCCTTCTGTTGAAGAGATCAAGCGTTGCATCCGTAAAGGTACTCTTGAACTAGCATTCTTCCCAACTTACTGTGGTTCTGCATTCAAGAACAAAGGTATTCAGCTAATTCTTGATGCTGTTGTAGATTACCTACCTTCACCAACTGAAGTTGCTGCACAAGACCTAACAGACGAAGCGGGTGAGCCAACAGGCGAAGTTGCTACAGTATCTGTTGATGAGCCTTTCCGCGCACTAGCATTCAAAATCATGGATGACCGTTTCGGCGCCCTTACATTCGTACGTATCTACTCAGGCGTATTGAAGAAAGGTGACACAATCCTTAACTCGTTCACTGGTAAAACTGAACGTGTTGGTCGTATGTGTGAGATGGAAGCTGATGAGCGTAAAGAACTAGATTCTGCTCAAGCAGGCGACATCATCGCTATCGTTGGTATGAAGAACGTACAGACTGGTCACACACTTTGTGATCCTAAGCACGAATGTACACTTGAAGCGATGGTATTCCCTGAGCCTGTAATCTCTATTGCGGTAGAGCCTAAAGACAAAGGTGGTGCTGAGAAAATGGGTATCGCTATCGGTAAGATGGTAGCAGAAGATCCTACTTTCCTAGTTCACACTGATGACGACAGCGGTCAGACGATCCTTCGTGGTATGGGTGAGCTTCACCTTGATATCAAAGTAGATATCCTAAAACGTACTTACGGTGTTGATCTAATCGTTGGTGAGCCTCAAGTTGCTTACCGCGAAACAATCACTAAAGAGATCGAAGATTCTTACACACATAAGAAACAGTCTGGTGGTTCTGGTCAGTTCGGTAAGATCGACTACCGTATCAAGCCAGGTGAGCCAAACTCTGGTTTCACATTCAGCTCTTCTGTTGTGGGCGGTAACGTACCTAAGGAATTCTTCCCAGCTGTTGAGAAGGGTTTCCAGAGCATGATGGAACAAGGTGTTCTAGCAGGCTTCCCTGTACTAGACGTTGAAGTAGAGCTTTTCGACGGTGGTTTCCACGCGGTTGACTCCTCTGCTGTAGCATTCGAAATCGCTGCTAAAGGCGCATTCCGTCAGTCTATCCCTAAAGCAGGCGCTCAGCTTCTTGAACCTATCATGAAAGTTGACGTTTTCACTCCTGAAGATCACGTTGGTGACGTTATCGGTGACCTTAACCGTCGTCGTGGCATGATCTCTGGTCAGGAAGCTGCAGGTTCTGGCGTACGCATCAAAGCAGACGTTCCACTATCTGAAATGTTCGGCTACATCGGATCTCTACGTACTATGACTTCTGGTCGTGGTCAGTTCTCTATGGAGTTCTCACATTACTCAGCTTGCCCAAGCTCTGTATCTGAAGCGGTTATCGCTGAAGAGAAAGAACGCCAAGCTAACAAGAAGTAATCTGATTACTTAGCTTTCTAAAAAAGCCCGATGAGAGATCATCGGGCTTTTTTGTTTCTCCTTCACTCCCTTCCCCCTCCCAGCAAAAAGCCGTCACGAAAACATCCTTCGATTTTTGCTCTAAAATGAAAAATAGCTGGAACATGTATCCTTAAGATTTAGTAATGCTCAATTAATAGAGACAATTAAACAGCCATACTTTTCTTAAGCACTGAATATCTAGGCATGAACAATCCAGTAACACTGACAACTTGTCCGGACAATATGATGTTAAAGAGAGCAATGGTTCTAGTCGTTTTTCTTTTCTCTGAGGCCGCTATCGCCCAAAAAACATTGGTATTTTCAGCTAACGAGGTTTCGGGAAATAATTCAGAAATTACTGAAGTCCTTCAATATGCTTACGATCAACTAGGCTATCAGTTCGAAATCCGAGAACTCCCCTCTGCGCGAGCACTCTCATTATCAAACAACGGCGTGTTTGATGGAGACCTAAACCGGATATACAACGCCAACTCTAAATACACTCACCTTATTCCCATTTCAGTTCCCGTGCACACATTCGAAGTCGTAGCATTTGGTAAAACAGAGGGGGGTGAATTCAAAGACTGGACGGACCTATACCCACATCAAATAGGCCTAATTAATGGCTTGATTTACGCTGAATCGGCTACTGAAAACCACCACGGCCTACAGTTCATAAAAGTAAATAGTGCTGACCAGCTATTTAACATGCTATCGATGGACCGAATAGACTATGCTGTTATTTCAAAGCAGGAAGGCATCAAATCCTTGAGACGCCTAGGACTAAAAAATATCTATATGATGAATGGTGTAATTGAAACGAACTCGGTCTTTCATTACCTACATGAAAAACATCGTGCACTTATCCCTAAACTCGAAAAAATTCTGAGTAAAATGTGGCTCTCTGGTGAGATAAACAACTCTAACAAATAACCACACAGCAGCAATAGCCTAACTTGGAGCAAGATACCGAGATAAGTGCCTTAACAATAATAACTCTTTAGCTACTTCAGCCTATTCCGCGGTCATCATCACAACATTATCTTTGCGATCAATGATGACATATTTAGAGAGATCCGCTCCCATCATTAGATCATTAGCCATCTTATTTAGATGAGGCTCTGCATCATCACTACTCGGTAGTTCACCTTCAACGCCACTCAAGCCTGCTGCAATCATAAAATCCCAATCGGCAGAGATCTGGTCAGCCTCAGCTGCAAAGCCAGTAAAGCTATCTAACTCTGCCGGTATTTTATCAACACACATAACCGGCACTAAGGAACCACGCTGGCGACGCTTATGCTTTTTACTATCCTGCTTCTCTATTTGCGCAAACAGAAACAACAGACGCTGTGGCTGATCTTGATTTTTAGCTTCAGAAACTAAGTTACTAAATGGGCTCGACATGGATGCCTCCTCAATAAAACAATACCCGTACTTTAGAGGGTCCTGTCATCAGAGTATTGATTTTTATCAAGCTTTTAGCGGGCTCATTTTCACATAGAAATATCTGAATTGAGCTAACCACAAGGCTTCTAGCCTATTTACTACCCCATAAGGAGTACCCCGACAAATCTATTAAGCGCCGATTTAAAATCGCAGTCATGATCTTCCCCCTGCACCACAAACAGTAGAATATTCTTAGCGACTGTATTACCCTCGCCTCTCGATATAAAAGGCACTTAAGCAGATGAAATTTATTAACCTTGATGCAACCAATGCCTATGACAAGGCAATCAAATCCTGCGCAAAAGACAATAAAACAATTGTATGCGGTACTGACGAAGATCGTAGTTATATAGAAGAAGCCCTACAAGACAGTCTCGGCCACAAAGAGATTATTAAAGCATCTACTGCTATTAACGCTAAAAAATGGCTTGTATCGCAGCAAGAAGCGCTTCAGAACGAAATTGATGCTTCAACTGTCATAGGGAGCTGGCCTGGCGAATCAACCGCTAAACCCGGTTTCACCTTAGCCTCAGATATCATGACCGGCGCCCCTATCGAAGATCTAATCGGCGCAAAAATAAAAACTGACCGTAACTGGAAAGTACCTGCCTATTTCAATTTTGGCGGCTGGAACAACTGCCCTGCTGCTGAGATCCAATGCGCTATCTGGAAACATTGGCAACAAGAGTATGGGGCTAAGATAGTAGGGGTCAGTAACGATGTGATCGAGGCCTATGTCAGCAACCCTCCAAGCACAGAAGAGGAAGCAATGGCATTAGCATGGCAGCACTATGCTTATTGCAATGACATTGTCGACCAAGGCGTTGAAACGGTCGCTAAGCTTGCATCTGTATTGATCAATCACGATTGCTGGTATTTTTGGTGGGATTAAGCCATATCTAATGCTCGATCTAACATAATCGAGCTTAAGCCTTGAGCCGACATATAGTCTTGTACCCCAAAAGGCCTTAAACAAAAAAAAAGCCTCATGCAAACGCACGAGGCTTAAAGAAGAACCACTTTTTAATCCTGATAGGGAAACTAAAAAGTGTAATGCTCTCCTACTCTTAGATCACAACAGATCTATTAATCTAAAAGCTCCCAGCCTACCCTTTCAGACAGAAACCAACAGCTCTTAGAAAAACACCTTAGAAAGAATCGCCAGGTATACGTACCCAACCTTCCATTAATACACGTGCGCTACGGCTCATAATTGCTTTCGTAGCAACCCAATCACCATCCACAAGCTTAGCTTCAGCACCCACTTTCAATGTACCTGAAGGGTGACCAAAAGTTACAGCTGTGCGTTCACCACCGCCCGCGGCCAAGTTAATCAACGTCCCCGGAATAGCAGCAGCCGTACCGATTGCAACAGCAGCAGTCCCCATCATGGCATGATGAAGTTTACCCATGGACAAGGCACGAACAACGAGATCCGTATCCGCTTCTGTTAGCTGCTTACCACTAGAAGAAACATAAGATTGTGCCGGCGCGCAGAAAGCTACTTTTGGTGTGTGCTGACGTGCAGCCGCTTCAGATAGATCAGAGATCAGCCCCATGCGCATAGCACCGTGCGCTCTGATTGTTTCAAAACGCTCAAGTGCGGCAGGATCGCCATTGATCGCTTCCTGCAGTTCAGTACCGGTATAACCGATCTCTTCTGCATTAAGAAAGATCGTTGGGATACCGGCATTGATCATGGTCGCTTTAAACGTACCAACACCCGGAACCTCTAAATCATCAACAAGATTACCTGTTGGGAACATAGAGCCATCGCCATCAGCTGGGTCCATAAACTCTACAGCAACTTCTGCCGCTGGGAATGTAACGCCATCCAACTCGAAATCACCAGTTTCTTGAACTTCACCGTTGGTAATAGGCACATGTGCAATAATTGTTTTCTTGATGTTGGCCTGCCAAATACGCACAACACAAACACCGTTTTCAGGAATACGATCAGCATCAACCAAACCACCGCTAATCGCGAAAGCACCAACAGCTGCAGTTAAGTTACCGCAGTTACCACTCCAATCAACGAAGGCTTTATCGATTGCTACCTGACCGAAAAGGTAATCCACATCATGATCAGGCTGGCTGCTTTTATCTAGAATTACAGTTTTACTGGTACTGGAGGTCGCACCACCCATACCGTCGGTCTGTTTCCCATATGGATCAGGGCTTCCGATAACACGCATTAAAATATTGTCGCGCGCTGCACCCGCTACTTGTGCCGCTTCTGGCAAATCCTGACGACGAAAGAAAACACCTTTACTGGTACCGCCACGGATATAGGTCGCTGGGATTTTAATCTGAGGTACGTGTGCCATATGCTTCTTATCCTGTAAAACTGAGCAATATTGCCTATCAAAAATGCAATACCGCGATTTAAAAAATTCTTAGTGACAATTACTTTTTAAACTCTCTAATGAAGTCTCTACTCTGACCAGTAATTGTTAGTAAGCATTCTTAATTCATCCATTAATCATTAAGAAATCAGCGCTGCTTGTTTCGACTAGATTGGTAAAGTTAACCTGCAGCAAAAACTACAGGTTAACCATCTCAAACAGCGCTAATCATTATTTACTTAAGCATCCCCTTCAAGGAAGTCTTGAGCAAAGCGCTGCAGTACACCACCCGCGTTATAAACACGAACTTCAGCAGCAGTATCCAGACGACAAGTCACGGGGACTTTAACCGTTTCACCATTAGCACGGTGAATGATAACGGTTAGATCTGCACGTGGAGATAGATCACCTTCAACATCAAATGTTTCTGTGCCATCAATGCCGTAAGTTTCTCGTGTCTCGCCATCTTTAAACTGAAGCGGTAATACACCCATACCAACTAAGTTAGTACGGTGAATACGCTCAAAGCCTTCAGCAACAATGGTTTCAACGCCCGCTAAACGAACACCTTTTGCAGCCCAGTCACGAGAAGATCCCTGACCATAATCAGCACCTGCAACGATGATCAAGTTCTGCTTACGCTCCATGTAGGTTTCAATAGCTTCCCACATACGGCTCTCAGTACCCTCTGGCTCGATACGCGCCAAAGAACCCTGCTTAATTTCACCGTTCTCATCACGGCACATTTCGTTCAACAGTTTCGGGTTAGCGAACGTTGCACGCTGTGCTGTTAGATGGTCACCACGGTGAGTTGCGTAAGAGTTGAAATCTTCTTCAGGCAGACCCATTTTCGCGCAGTATTCACCCGCCGCACTAGATGCTTGAATCGCATTAGATGGAGACAAGTGGTCTGTAGTGATGTTATCACCCAGAACCGCTAGTGGACGCATACCTTTCATCGTACGCTCACCCGCCAAAGCACCTTCCCAGTATGGAGGGCGACGGATATAGGTACTCATTTCACGCCAGTCGTAAAGTGGGCTGTCAGCACGCTCAACATCACCCAGATCGAACATTGGGATGTAAACCTGGTTGAATTGCTCAGGCTTAACGCTCTTCTCTACTAGCGCATCGATCTCTTCGTCACTTGGCCAGATATCTTTCAGGGTAACTGGGTTACCATTCTGATCTTTGCCAAGAACATCTGTTTCAATATCGAAACGAACAGTACCAGCAATCGCATAAGCAACAACCAACGGCGGTGAAGCCAAAAATGCTTGCTTAGCATGCGGATGGATACGGCCATCGAAGTTACGGTTACCAGACAGTACCGCTGTTGCGTACAAGTCGCGATCCACTACTTCTTTCTCGATAACAGGATCTAAAGCACCTGACATACCGTTACAAGTCGTACAAGCATAAGCAACGATACCGAAGCCTAGCTTCTCCATCTCAGATAGCAGACCCGCTTCTTCCAAGTATAGTTTTGCAACTTTTGAACCTGGTGCAAAAGAGGACTTAACCCAAGGCTTACGGATAAGACCTAGCTCGTTTGCTTTCTTAGCAACCAAACCAGCAGCAACAACGTTGCGCGGGTTAGAGGTATTGGTACAAGAGGTAATCGCAGCAATAATAACTGCACCATCTGGCATTAGACCTTCAGCTTCTTCTGCTTGCGCAGCAGACAGCATCTCGTCACCTGCGATACCACGCTCAGTTAGCGCAGACGTTGGCAAACGACGGTGAGGGTTAGAAGGGCCTGCCATATTACGGCATACGGTCGATAGATCGAATTCAAGTACACGTTCGTATTCAACGTTTTCTAAATCGTCAGCCCATAGGCCCGTCAATTTAGCGTACTGTTCAACCAGTGCAACCTGCTCTGGCTCACGACCTGTCAGCTTCAAATAATCGATAGTCTGTTCATCGATGTAGAACATACCTGCTGACGCACCGTACTCTGGCGTCATGTTAGACAAGGTAGCTCGGTCACCGATAGATAGCGTCGCAGCACCTGGGCCGAAGAACTCTAAGTAAGAGGAAACAACTTTCTCATTACGTAGGAATTCAGTCATCGCTAACGCGATATCAGTAGCAGTAATGCCAGGCTGGCGCTGACCAACGATTTTAACACCGACGATGTCTGGTAGGCGCATCATTGATGGTAGGCCTAGCATAACCGTTTCAGCTTCTAGACCACCAACACCAATCGCGATAACACCTAGTGCATCAACGTGGGGTGTATGAGAGTCAGTACCGACACAAGTATCTGGGTAAGCAACACCGTCACGCGCCTGAATAACGGGAGACATCTTCTCCAAGTTAATCTGGTGCATGATGCCGTTACCGGCTGGGATCACATCTACGTTATCGAACGCAGTTTTACACCACTCGATAAAATGGAAACGGTCTTCGTTACGACGATCTTCAATCGCACGGTTTTTATCGAAGGCATCTGGATCAAATCCTGGCGCTTCAACCGCTAACGAATGGTCAACGATCAACTGCGTAGGAACAACAGGGTTCACTTTCGCCGGATCGCCACCTTGATCAGCAATCGCATCACGTAGACCCGCAAGGTCAACTAACGCTGTCTGGCCTAGGATATCATGACAAACAACACGCGCTGGGTACCAAGGAAAATCCAGTTCACGTTTGAATTCAATAAGCTGCTTAAGCGAATCAGTTAACGCTTCTGGCTCACAACGACGTACAAGCTGCTCTGCTAATACACGAGAGGTATAAGGTAGTTTTGCATAAGAACCAGGCTGAATATCTTCGATCGCAGCACGCGTATCGAAGTAATCCAGTTCTGAGCCTGGTAATGATTTGCGGTATTCAGTATTCATTGCGTCTGAACTCCATTGAGTATGGTTCAGATAGGCGAGGCAGGCGTACTAAAAAATCGAAGCCTACTCCCCTTTTCTAAAGCAAAATTAATTATCGCCAAACAGATACCTGCTGGCAGATCAAAACAGTAAGGGCTGAAGAATCAGCCCTTAATTAATCGATTAGTCACGATCTTCGATAGCAACCCAATCAGCAGTCTCAGGGCCGGTATAATCAGCACTTGGACGGATGATACGGTTGTTAGCGCGCTGTTCCATTACGTGAGCGGTCCAACCAGCAACACGTGAACAAACAAAGATTGGCGTAAACAACTTCGTTGGGATACCCATAAAGTTATAAGCAGATGCATGGAAGAAATCAGCGTTACAGAAAAGCTTCTTCTCGCGCCACATAACCGCTTCAACACGATCAGATACAGCATATAGGTGAGTATCACCTACCTGCTTAGATAATTTCTCAGACCACTCTTTGATGATCGCATTACGTGGATCAGACTCACGATAGATTGCGTGCCCAAAGCCCATAATCTTATCTTTACGCTCAAGCATGCCCATGATGGCAGCTTCAGCTTCATCAGCTGATTTCCACTGTTCAATCATGTCCATTGCTGCTTCGTTCGCGCCACCATGAAGTGGTCCACGAAGCGAGCCGATCGCTGCCGTTACACAGCTGTGAATATCTGACAATGTAGAAGCACATACACGTGCAGTGAACGTTGAAGCATTAAACTCATGCTCAGCATAAAGAATTAATGAAGCATGCATAACTTCAACATGAAGCGCTTCAGGTTTCTTATCATGCAATGTCCATAGGAACTGCTCAGCAATAGAATCAGCATCCGTTTCTACTTCGATACGCTTGCCGTTATGGCTAAAGTTATACCAGTAGTTAATGATACCCGGGAATGCTGCAAGCATGCGGTCGATATGATCATGCTGCTCAGAGAAATCTTGCTCTGTTTCTAGGTTACCTAGCATAGAGCAACCCGTACGCATAACATCCATTGGGTGCGCATCAGCAGGCACTTGCTCAAGAACCACTTTAAGCGCTTCAGGGATTGCACGCATACCTTTTAACTTAGCTTTGTATGCATCAAGCTCAGCTTGGTTAGGTAGCTTTCCGTAAAGTAGCAGATATGCAACTTCTTCAAACTGAGCTTTGTCAGCTAGCTCTTTAATATCATAGCCACGGTAGGTCAGGCCTGAACCTGTTTTACCTACAGTGCACAGTGCGGTTTCACCTGCGGATTGTCCTCGAAGACCAGCTCCGCTCAGTTTCTTATCTACCATAATGTGCTCCTGTTATATCTTGGCAGGCTCTAGCGGCCTGCTCGTTATCTGTTGTTAATGTCGTTCTAACGATCGAGTTCGCTAAGCTTACTTATTTTTGCCTTCAGCAAACAAACCATCTAGCTTCTGCTCGAAATCGTGATAGTTCAAGAAATCGTAAAGTTCCATACGCGTCTGCATAGTATCTACAACCGCTTTCTGGTCACCGTCACGCAATAATGCTTCGTATACATTCAGTGCCGCTTTGTTCGCCGCACGGAAAGCTGATAGTGGGTATAGCACCATCGTTGCACCGTTCTCAGCAAGCTCAGATGTATTGAATAGTGGTGTAGCACCAAACTCAGTGATGTTCGCAAGCAGGTGTGCACCATTGATGCCATTAGAGAATGCTTTGTAATCGTCTAATGTGTGTACAGCTTCTGCAAAGATGCCATCAGCACCCGCTTCAAGACATGCTTGAGCACGCTCAACGGCTGCATTTAAGCCTTCCATTTGGAATGCGTCTGTACGTGCCATAACAAAGAAATCATCATCTGTTTTCGCATCGACAGCCGCTTTTACGCGATCAACCATCTCTTCAAGAGAAACGATCTCTTTGTTAGGACGGTGGCCACAACGTTTCTGTGCAACCTGATCTTCGATATGAACTGCAGCTGCGCCAGCTTTAGTCATCTCTTTAACAGTACGAGCGATGTTAAATGCACCACCCCAGCCCGTATCGATGTCAACCATCAATGGCGTTTCAACAGCACTGGTAATACGGCTAACGTCAGCTAGAACATCATTCATAGATGTCATACCTAGATCAGGTAGACCGTATGAATGGTTAGCAACACCACCACCAGATAGGTAAATCGCTTTATGGCCTACGCGCTCAGCCATCATAGCGTGGTATGCGTTTGTAGTACCTACTATTTGTAGCGGGCTTGTTTCAGCTAGTGCTTTACGAAAACGTGCACCTGCAGATAGGTTGTTAGACATTGTTATTCACCTCTGGTTTCGGTCGCTGCGTTCAGCTTCTCTTCCACATTTCTGCGGGCTGCCCCAATATGTCGGCGCATGAGCATTTCCGCTAATTCAGGATCACGTGACTCTATGGCGTCTATGATCTGGCGGTGCTCCTTTAATGCGCGTTTAGGCCTGGAGCTTGAGACACTGAACTGATATCGATACATTCGTACTAAGTGATAAAGATCACCACCGAGAAACTCCAACAACTTTGAATTTTTGCTGCCGTAGACAATTCGGTAATGGAAATCGAGATCACCCTCTTTTTGAAAATAGGAGCGCCCATCAAGTTGATCGATGCTCTGTTCATGTTCATTGAGAAGATCACGCAGACTATCGATCTCGGCTTGTGGCATAAACTCTGCCGCTAAACGGCATGCCATACCTTCGAGTGCTTCCCTGACACGATAGATTTCGATCAACTCTTTTGCCGACAAATTTACAACCCGGGCACCAACATGAGGCTTACGTTCCACCAGCCTTAAGGCTTCAAGTTTCCGCATTGCTTCGCGTAAAGGACCACGACTGATGCCGTAAGTCCTTGCGAGCTCAGGCTCACTTATTTTTTGGCCTGGAGGTATATCCCCCACAACAATCGCGGTGACGATTTGTTCACAAACACGATCAGCCAAGGTGCGCGATTCAGATTCAAACGCTTTGTTATCTGTAATTTCTGTCATAACAACCATCAAATTGTAGATTGTCGACAATCTCGAACTAAACCCACGATACTATTGCTAAATAGTGCAGTCAACTCGAAAATGTCTAAATATTGTCAACACAATACAAAAGTTTAAGGGTTTTACCTTATTCCTTTTATATTTCTAATTATCTAAATACCGATCCATCTCTGTATTCATAATGCGCGCTATCTGCCGCGGCTTTTGGAATGGCAGGGAGTGATCTGTTCCGGTCATCAAAAAGTAATGCCAGTTCGGTAATCGTTCGGCAAGCTCTCGTTGGTATTGATGCATAAGCTCTATGCTATTGCCGCCAATAAAGCTGGTAACATCCCCTTGTGCAGCCACTAGAGCATCACGATCCAATTCTTTAATAGCCGACGTTACACAATCCAATGCGTTTGCAAAACCTATCGGCCGCTGACCTAAACGATCAACTGTTAGCCGTTCAACCTGAGGAGAGACCTTGCGGTTAGGTGAGATCGCATCAAGAAAATTAACAATACCTTGCTGTCGGTCTTCACCACCCCGCAGAAAAACGGCGGCTTGGGAAAGGTCTTTGCGCAGATCAATCGTTGTCTCCCAACAAGGCCTATCCAGTACCGCAGACTCCAGTAAAAACTGTTTTCCAATACGATCAGCATGCTGCTGCTTAAAAAGAAGAGCTACCAGCCCTCCCATAGAATAACCGCCTAGATCAAACGCCCACCAGCCCAGATAATCGACCAAGGCATTTATATCAGCAACGAGCTCTTGGGCACGATAAGGATGATCAACTTTATCAGGGTAGTGGGTCTCCCCCATTCCCCGTTGATCAGGCACAAGCACTTCGGACCAATGCGTTAAAAAAGCAACGATATGCTCCCAAGTATCTACACCTGCAACCCCCGCACCATGTAAAAGAACGAGTCTACGCTTACTTTTAATAGCAGGATTACGGTAGATACGATAAACAATATGCTGGTCCGGCAGATGGAACTCATTTCGCTCTAGTGTAAAAGGGTGCTTCATTTACCTAACGATCTCTTTTCAAAACATACATATAAAGAACAACGATCTATCATCGTAGAAACATTCTAGCCCAATACTGACCGATCATTCAGGCTTTTGTCGACAATCTTTGGTATCAGGTCAATAAATGTGAGTCTTGATAGACAGCCCTCCTAGGGTTACTTACAATCAGCCTTTATTCTTTTACAACTTTAGTTAAGCAAATTCATTGATTACTCAACGCTCGATCCCTTATCTAATCAATAGCCAATCTTACTTCGAAAAGATTCGCCACTTAGGCCACGCCGTTTATCTAGATAGTGGACGCCCAAAATGCCCTTGGGGCAGATACGATATTATCTCTGCTGCGCCAATTGAGCTGCTCGAACTAAATTCTGAAGATGCCGATGCGTTTAAACAGCTAGACGCGCTGTATAAAAAATACCGTACCGATACAGTTCAAAATGAAGAGATCCCATTTCAAGGTGGGATTATTGGCCATTTTGCTTATGATTTGGGCCGCTCACTAGAACAACTGCCTTCTTTAGCGGCCGACTTCTCTACACTTCCTGATATGCGTGTCGGGATGTATCTTTGGGCTATAGTCACAGACCATGAAAAGCAAACATCAACACTCATTGCTGACGCTCAAACAGATCTTGAGACACTAAACACAATTGAAGCATTGTTGACAGCAGACACCGTAGCTCCTGATCAACCCGCCCCCTTTCAGTTAGCACGTCGCTTTAACGCAAACATGGATGCAAACAGCTATCAGGAAAAACTCAATCAAGTTGATGAGTACATCCACTCAGGTGATTGCTACCAAGTTAACTTTGCTCAACGCTTTGATAGCCAATATAAGGGCGATCCTTGGGAGGCATACAAAGCTCTAAGGGAGGTCGCACCGACACCTTATTCAGCCTTCATTGATTCAGGAACCGATCAAATTCTGTCGCTTTCTCCCGAACAGTTTTTAGAATCAAAAATGCAGCGCGTCACGACGAAGCCTATTAAAGGCACACGCCCAAGGTCTTCTGATCCGATAAAGGATGCTCAACTCAAGCAAGAGTTGAGTGATTCGCTAAAGGACCGAGCAGAAAACTTGATGATTGTTGACCTGCTTCGCAACGACCTCAGTAAAGTCTGTACTTACAATAGTGTTGAGGTTCCAAAACTATTTAATATTGAGAGCTATGCCAACGTACACCACAAAGTGAGCACGGTTACAGGGACACTCGATCCTAAACATTCCCCTATCTCTCTGATAGCGGAATGCTTTCCTGGCGGCTCAATTACCGGAGCGCCTAAAATCCGCGCGATGGAGATTATTGAAGAGCTCGAGCCCCACCGCCGTTCCATCTACTGCGGTTCAATAGGATATATCAGCCTGTGCGGCAGAATGGACACGAGCATTACCATTCGCACTCTACTTTGCCAAGACAATAATATCTTCTGCTGGGCTGGAGGAGGCATTGTCGCGGATTCAATAAATGAAATGGAGTACGAAGAGACCTTCGATAAGGTAAATAACTTGCTTCACTGTTTGGAAACAACTATCCCTAAAGAGTCTTAACTGAAAAAAGACAAGGTTACGATGGCAAAGAACAAGACGCTAAGCAAAGAAAACGCTCTGGCAATACTCGACAAGGTCGCTCTTTTCGACGATTTAAGCCGCACCGACAAAAACCTACTTGCCGAATTTCATTGGTGCTTCGTCACTTACAACCCGGGCGATTTTTTAACCGATGAAGGCTCATTGGATAAACGTTTTTTCATCCTGCTAAGCGGCGGAGCTAATGTCCTTAAAGGCCAACAAGAACAGTTACTAACACAGCTAAAGCCCGGTGAGATTATTGGTGAAATTTCATTTCTTACCAATGAACCTAGAACCGCCAGCGTCATTGCAAACACCAGTAGTTCAGCCCTCGTTATCGATCAAGATTTGCTGGATAAACTCCCCATAGAAGTAAGAGAACGGCTTAAAGATCAGATCATATTGCGTATGGCTCAGCGCTTAAACCGTATGAATAATCGTTTTGCTTTAGGCCACCTCTAAGAATTGACTAAGCTCATTTAAAAAATCGCCTATACTGGAATAAGTATTCTTCTATAGGTAACGCTATGCTATCGATAAAAAATCTTGGTATGGCTTTGTGCATTTTTATGATTACGTCACAGAGTCAAGCGCAGCATCCCGCCCCCCTACCCAGCGAACTTGTGACCTCAAAAGAGGTTATTTGGGCGCGAACCGACTTTGCTCCCTATTTTATTCTCAAAGGTGATTATCAGAACAAAGGCATCAGCGATCAGGTCATCCTCTATTTTTCAAAGAATATAGAAGGCTTCGAACACCACCGCGTAGCGATGAGTTTAAAAAGGATGCTCAAAAACGCACGTTCGGGAGTAGCTATCTGCCACGTGGCCTTGTTAAAAAATCCTGAGAGAGAAACATTCATCGACTACAGCATTCCCATTATGCGCAGCTATCCAAATGGAATCATTACAACCTCTACAGGCTTATACAAATTGGGACTCAGCCCTGACAATATAAAGCCAATAAAGCTAACGGACTTATTAGATAAAAACTTGACCATCAGTGTCCACGACGGTCGTTCATACTCGCCTTACATCGATAAAATAATTAAACAAGAGCAACACAAAACAAACTCTATTTTCCAAATGAAGACCGGACTAAAGGAACATGAACGATTAGTCCTAATGATTACCAACAACCGTATTGATGGTCTTATCGCTCGCCCTGAAGAGGTTCAATTTATTAATATTGAGCAGAAGCTGGAAGAAACACTTTATTTTGTTGAGATACAAGATAGTAGCAGCACAGATATTTCTTACGTCGGATGTAGTAAAGGCCCTTGGAACAAAGCCCTGCTTACCAAGATCAATCAACTGATTAAACAAGATCAAGATTTAAGCAAAACGATTAATGACACGCATAAGGCTTGGCTACCGACACACATGCATGACAGCCATATATTAAAATAGAGATGAAGCGCCCAAAAAGGCGCTTAACAATCCAGCCTTATTCAACGATAGATGCATCATTCTTATTAATCAGATCAGCAATAGAGTGCAGCGTCATATCAACGCTTGAGGGAAAAACATCCTCTAGCTTAAGTGATATTCGATCAAACATATCTTGCAGATCTAAAAACGCATCGACTACGCTCGGATCAAAATGACTGCCTCGCCCGCTAGAGATCACCTTGGTAACATAGTCGTGATCCATCGCATTTTTATAGGGCCGGCGCGAAATCATCGCATCATAGACATCAGCAACGGCCATTAAACGTGCAACCAATGGAATCTGCTTACCCTTCAAGCCTTGCGGATAACCTTCGCCATCCCAGCGTTCATGGTGACTCAATGTCACTTGCTGAGCAATTTTAAGGAATTTAACTGCACGACTACTTGATTCACGCTCGAGTAGTTGCTGAGCTGAGTGCACCGCCTGAAATCCTAAATGAGTATGCGTTTTCATGATCTCATACTCTTCTGGGCTCAACTCGCCTGGTTTTTGCAAAATACTATCAGGAATACCCACCTTACCAATATCATGCAAAGCGGATGTTTTGTAGAACAGTTCGATTGTCTCTGAATCTAATTCTTCTCTATATTCTGGGCTTTTTCGCAGATGCTCAGCCAACGCTTTAACGTAATGCTGGGTACGTAATATGTGATTACCCGTTGAATGATCTCTGACACGCGCAATCGTCGCCAAACATAGAATAGCCGCATCCTGAACAGCTAGTAGCTCCTTTGTTTCAACAAATTCACCCACTTTACTATCTGGTGAATCGCAGCCACTATTTGTTACATTCGCGGCAAAATCTTTCTTTAAATTCGCGAGGCTAATATGCGTTTTACATTTCGAGTTGATCACAGATTCAATAAAAGGCGGCGCTAAGTAATCCGAACATCCTGCCGAGATCGCATACTCTCTAAGATCTAACTCGCTATCCGTCCAAGCTAAAAAAACAGGTACACCTGAACTTTCAAAACGCGCTATTGCATTCACTAACGCTTCGCGCTCGAGTAACTGAGCTTGCGCATAATCCAAAATGACAATCTGGGCCGTTATACAGGAAACGTCATTGAAATGAGGAACGCAATCAAACTCAAACTCTCCTCCCAAAAAGCAGGTCAAGCGGTCGGTAAGTACTGAGCAAGATGTGACAAGCTGTGCCAATGGCATATGATTTGTACCCTAATTCCATGGGAATTATAAAAATAGCGAAACAAAGAACTTACTGCAAAGGTAAAACTTGACCTGCAACAGCTAGAAAAGGAAAACCCTGATTAAAAAGTGACGACATCACCTCTTTATCAGGGTTTCGAAGAGAGAGGAATTAAAGGCTTAAGTTACGGTTACTTGCCTTCAAGAACTCTTTCTTTAGATCTTCAAACGTATGTACTGCTGGGAACTGCGGGAACTCAGCAATGACATTATCAGGCGCATGAAACAAGATACCTGCCTCAGCCTGCTTTAACATTGTTGTATCGTTATAAGAATCACCCGCTGAAATTACGCGGTAGTTCAACAACTGGAAAGCTCGTACTGACTGGCGCTTAGGATCTTTCTGGCGCAATGTGTAATCAGTAATACGGCCCTCTTCATTCACTTCCAACTTATGACATAGCAGTGTTGGAAAACCTAACTGACGCATCAGCGGCTGAGAAAACTCGTAAAAGGTATCAGATAGAATCACAACCTGAAAACGCTCACGCAACCAGTTAATAAACTCTACTGCACCTTCTAAAGGCGCTAGCTTACTAATCGTTTCTTGAATCTGCGGTAACGTAAGGCCGTTCTCATCAAGAATACGCAGGCGCTGCTGCATTAACTCATCATAATCAGGAATATCACGGGTTGTCGCTTTCAATTCTTCTATACCCGTTTCTTCAGCAAAAGCGATCCAGATTTCAGGGATCAGTACCCCTTCAAGGTCAAGGCAAGCGAGTTCCACGTGTGACTCCTAGTAATTTATTTGGTGTGCTTATTATATTTACTGGCGGTTGTTAAATACCAATAATGTTTGCGCGCCAATTTACCCTCTATCGCCCAGCCTTGCAAGAAGACGTTAAGCGGAAATAGCAGCCCTCTCTTTCTCAACTTTCTCCATGATAAAACTGATAAACAATCGTACCTTCGCGGGTAGGTACTGCCGATGGGGGTAAAGGAGCTGAACATTGCGCCCCTGCGGTTGCCATTGCGGGAGTACCGTCACCATATGCCCTAACGTTAACGACTCACCTACAACATAATCCGGCAAGTTGGCGATACCTAGGCCCGCCTCCACCGCTGCCGCAGCAGCGCTTAACTCATCTACCCTAAATCGAGGCTCAGCACTAAAACTATGCATCGCACCTGACGTATCAAAAAAATTCCAACTAGGTGAACTCCTCGACATAATCAGCGGATAATCTCTCAAGGCTTCTAAGCTTTCAGGGTGACCTTTTTGCAGGATAAGTTCGCGGCTCGCACAAAGGGAAAAGCGAGAGGTAAACAAGGGCCGAGAAACCCAGTCAGCAATTTTTATCTCACCGATACGAAATGCGATATCAACCCCTTCTGCTTTAAGGTCAATATTTCGGTTAACCAACATGAGATCTAAATGAATCCCTGGGTACAGTTCCATAAACTCAAAAAACCAACTATTTAAAAGAGTGTTAGCCAAGCTCACCGGGGCTGTTACACGGATCTCCCCGCTAGGAGATGTCAGTTCACCATCCAAAACCTGGGTCGCCTGAACCAACTCAGAGTAAAGCGGCTGGCAACGACGGTAAAACAGCGTTCCCGCTTCCGTTAAAGCTAATTTCCGCGCACTCCTATACAACAACTGATAACCAAGCTGTTCTTCCAACTGCTGAACTCGTCGGCTAAGGGTAGAGGTCGGCATACTTAAGCTCTCTGCCGCCTTGATATAACTACCCTGCTCGACAACTGATACAAACAGGAAAAGGTTCTGATAATCCATAATGATCCCATATATAGGATTTAACATCTCAATATTAGCTCTAAATTTAATATACGAGATCTACTAAAATCAACTGTCATTATTGATAATCATTGAGAACCTTATGGATACTTTATCTTTACCTAGCGATAAGTTACTCAGCCATCAAATTCGCTTTCAAGATAATGGTGGCCAGATCTGGCTAGATGAGCAACGCGTCCTACTCCTGCAATTAACCGCCCTCGCCGAATTTCGTAAAGAACAGATAGAGACCGTTGGCCAAGAGCGAGCAAAAGGCTTCTTTATGCGGCTGGGCTACAGCTTAGGCAAGAAGGACGCCCAACTAGCACTGCGCTTAAGTGAATCCAATGACCCACTTGATTTAATTCGTACAGGGTTTGGTCTCCATTCCTTAAAAGGCCTAGTGCGCGTTGATGAGCAAAGCCTAGAGATAGACCAAAAGAAAGAGCATTTCTACGCTGAATTTCTTATGCATGATTCATATGAAGCGGAAATGTTTCGTAACGAATTAGGTATGTTAGACGAACCTGTGTGCTGGAGCTTGATAGGTCATGCCAGTGCTTTTACTTCCGCCATACTTGGACAAGAGATTCTATTTAAAGAGATCACCTGTAAAGGCTGCGGTGACAGCAACTGTCTCTTAGTCGGAAAGCCTGCTAATGAATGGGAGGACGCATCCAGCTATCGTGATTACTTTAGCCGTACCCCGATTATTGAGGAGCTGTATGAGCTGCAATCCCAAATATCTGTATTGCGTCACAAGGTAGACCACGAATCGACTTTAGGTAACTTTCGCGGCCAATCATCAGAGTTTAGGAACGTGTGTAAGCTCGCCAATAGAGCAGCTGAAGCCAGCGTCACAGTCTTACTTTTGGGTGAAACCGGCGTAGGTAAAGAGTTAGTTGCACGTGGCATTCACGATGCAAGTGAGCGTAAAGAGAACAGCTTTGTGGCCGTCAACTGCGCAGCCATCCCTCCCGATCTTATTGAATCAGAGCTGTTCGGTGTAGAAAAAGGCGCCTTCACCGGCGCCACACAGTCTCGCGAAGGCCGTTTTGAACGTGCCAGCGGCGGAACAATATTCCTCGATGAAGTGATCGAATTATCCCCGCGTGCGCAAGCAGCACTACTGCGCGTACTTCAAGAAGGTGAACTAGAACGCGTTGGCGATAACCAAACACGACAGATAGATATTCGTGTCGTCGCTGCTACTAACGAATCACTTGAGAACGCAGTCCGCGAAGGACGTTTCCGCGCAGATCTCTATTATCGGCTTAACGTATACCCCATTCACATTCCCGCCCTGCGCGACCGTCGTGATGATATTCCCATGCTTATCGACCATTTTTTGCAGAAATATCACGCTTATTACAATAAACGTACCGCAGGCTTATCAGGTTTAGCGATGCAAGCGATGATGGATTACGACTGGCCCGGCAACGTCCGCGAGTTGGAAAACCTGATTGAGCGCGGCCTCATTCTCACGGATAACGGCGAAGAGATAAGCTCACAATCGTTATTCCCAACGCTCGATCACAGCAATGGCGGCCAAACATTACAAGATGGGCAACTCATTGAAACAGAAGAGCTTAAAGAACAAGAAGCCGCTGAACACTGGATCAACGCTGCTCTAAACTCATGCGAATCCCTGGAAGAGATCGAACGTAAATTCTTAGATTATGCCTTAGGAAAAGCACGCGGAAACGTATCATCCGCTGCCCGAATTTTAGGCATTTCACGCCCCACTTTGGCATACCGTATTAAAAAACTGGAAGAACAATCATGACAGAAACAACCGTCATCGCCATGAATCAACATTTAGCTGAGTCTTTACTCAAATACGCGGAAGAAAAAGCCAATGCACTGGCTGTAAACGTTTGCATCGCCATCACTGACAGTGGTGCTCACCTAGCCGCCTTCAAACGTATGGACCATGCTTTCACTGGTTCAATCGATGTTGCTATCGGTAAAGCACGGACCTCTTCCCTCTTTCCGGTCTCCTCTGGCGATTTTGGGCAACTGGTCCGAAATGAATCATTAACCGGGATGGAGCTAACCAACCAAGGGCTAGTGGCCTTCCCCGGCGGCGTACCGGTGAAATGCAACAATCGATTACTCGGTGCCATCGGTATATCCGGCGCTACTGCAGAGCAGGACGAAGCCATTGCCAACTATGCGATTGCCACCAGCTTAGAAGACATTAACGGAGATTCATAATGAGCCAATTAAAACTGAGTATTGTTGACCAATCTCCTGTTCATGATGGCAAAACCCAAGCGGATGCACTGAACGATAGTGTCAAACTGGCACAGCTAGCAGATACACTTGGCTATCACCGTTACTGGATTGCAGAGCACCATGCGACCCCCTCTTATGCCAGCCCCTGCCCTGAAATAGTCATTGGTCAAATCGCAGCAAACACAAAAAACATCCGCGTCGGCAGCGGAGGTGTCATGCTTTCACACTACAGTCCGTATAAAGTTGCTGAGATTTTTAAAACCTTAGAAGCCTTCTTCCCGAATAGAATAGATCTCGGCATTGGCCGGGCACCTGGCGGCTCTGCAATGCCAACCCAAGCACTCGCCTACCCATATGATCCAGCAGGAAGAGAAAACTTCACCGAACTTTTAGAAGCGCTGACCGGGTTTATTGATAACCAATTACCACCTGAGCATCGTTTTGCAGAACTGAAAACCACACCGCAAGGTGGCAGTAATCCAGAATTATGGACCTTAGGCTCTAGTGACGGCAGCATTGAGTTAGCCGCTAACCTCGGCTTAGGTTTTGTGCTCGCTTTGTTTATCGGCACCCACGAAAGACCGGCTGATATTATTGCAAGGTATCGTAAACTGTTTCGCCCAAGAAAGGGATCGATCACCGAAACACCACAGGCAATGATCTCCAGTGCCGTGATTTGTGCAGATAGCCAAGAAGAAGCGGAACTACTTGCGGCCTCTCACACCTATTGGAAGGTCAACGCTTTCCTACACGACATACGAGAAGGCATTAAGCCACCTGAAGAGTGTATGGATCTCTACAAAAAGCTCTCATTATCGGATCAAGCTTACTTCGATAATACGCGCAATAGCATGATTACCGGCACACCCAGCCAATGCAAAGAGCAGCTAGAGGCACAAGCCGATTATTATCAAGTTGATGAAGTAGTCGCTGTTGCCGTCACTTATAGCTTTGAAAAGCGTTGTCAGAGCTACCAGCTGCTCGCAGATGCTTTCAGCTAAGCCCGTTAACAATCGGCACAAAAAAGCC
This sequence comes from Neptuniibacter victor, assembly GCA_027943745.1. Lineage (GTDB taxonomy): Bacteria > Pseudomonadota > Gammaproteobacteria > Pseudomonadales > Balneatricaceae > Neptuniibacter > Neptuniibacter victor. The sequence goes on from AP025763.1 coordinate 2,496,291, forward strand.
CGCAAAAAGCGGGCTTAAAGAAAAAGCCACCTGATTAGGTGGCTTTTAAAGAATCATTTAAACATCCTTTGGTTGAACAGGGATTGCCTGTTTAACACCTGTTAGTACATTACGTTGATGAAGTTCTTCATCCGTCGCACCAACACCGCCATCCGCTTTGGCGTTTTCGAAGTAGCATAGCGTAGGCTGATGCTCATCTGCTTCTTTCTCATCCAATTGGACATAAGAAGCGATGATCAATAGATCACCTTTACTCGCTTTATGCGCAGCGGCGCCATTAACAGAAATAATTCCGCTATTTTCTTCAGCACGAATTGCATAAGTGCTGAAACGCTCGCCGTTATTGATGTTGTAGATATGAATTAATTCATATTCACGAATGCCTGACTTATCAAGCAATACACCATCGATCGCACATGAACCTTCATAGTGAAGCTCAGCGTGAGTTACTGTTACACGGTGTAGCTTACACTTTAAGAATGTCTGCAGCATAGACTAAATCCTGCGTTTGCTCATCTGTACCGAGTTGCCTCGGTTTCCCCCTTTCGCTACCTAAAACCTGTTTAAGTAGCACGTAAACGCCACGCCATTCCTCTCTTAAGACCGGAAAAACGCGTTTATTTCTATACTGGCTATTTCAACCAGTTTTGTTGCGCCGCACATAATACTAAAAAATGTTCGAAAAATTAACCAAACAAATGCTTTTTTGTACGTACAAGCCGCAAAGTGCGCGCATTCTACCACCATCTGGCAAAATTTTAAGGGGGTAATCCCCTATTCTTTAGATCAATTACTGCTTATTTTCATCAGAACTATAAAAAAATAGAGCAAATTGAAGATCGCTCATAAAGACATTAGCTTTACTCACTCCCTTTATTAACTAATTGATTTACAATACCCCTCTTATTTTTATAGTCGCTGATTCAGGTATTTTGCTGTGACAGATAGATCGCTTAATGACATCCTTTCCGAAAGTTTAAAAAAACGCATCATGATCTTGGACGGTGGTATGGGTACCATGATCCAAGATTACAAACTGGAAGAAGCGGATTACCGAGGTGAACGCTTTTCTGATTGGCACATTGATGTCAAAGGAAACAACGACCTTTTAGTACTGACTAAACCGGATATCATCCAAGCGATCCACCGTGAATACTTGCTAGCAGGGGCTGATATTGTTGAAACCAATACCTTCAACGCCACTCAAATCGCCATGGCCGATTACGAGATGGAAGCCTATAGCCGCGAAATCAACGTTGAAGCGGCACGCCTTGCCCGTATTGCCTGTGACGAGATAACAAAAGAAACACCTGATCGCCCTCGCTATGTTGCCGGCGTACTTGGCCCAACAAACCGTACTTGCTCTATCTCTCCCGATGTTAACGATCCATCATTTCGTAATGTCAGCTTTAATGAGCTTGTTGAAGCCTATACAGAATCACTCGACGGCCTGATTGAAGGCGGCTCTGATATCATTCTGATCGAAACAATATTCGATACGCTCAACGCCAAAGCATGTATCTACGCTGTCGAAACTTATTTCGAAGAGAACAATGTCCGCTTACCGGTCATGATCTCTGGCACAATTACAGATGCTTCAGGCCGAACGCTTTCTGGACAAACCACTGAAGCGTTCTGGAACTCTGTTCGTCATGCCAAACCAATATCTGTCGGTCTTAACTGCGCACTAGGCCCTAAAGAGCTTCGCCAATATGTTGAAGAGCTTTCGCGCGTTTCAGAAACCCACGTGTCTGCACACCCTAACGCTGGTTTACCGAATGCCTTTGGTGGTTATGATGAAACCCCTGAGCAGATGGCAACCGAGATTGGCGAATGGGCACGCTCTGGTTTCCTAAATATTATCGGTGGTTGCTGTGGTACAACCCCAGCCCACATTAAAGCGATTCGCGAAGCATGCGAAATAGAAGCCGCACGCCCTCTTCCAACATTACCGGTTGAATGCCGCTTATCTGGCCTTGAGCCGATGCATATTGGCGAAGACACTCTTTTCGTCAACGTTGGTGAACGTACCAACGTTACCGGCTCGGCCATGTTTAAGCGCCTGATTAAAGAACAAGATTATGAAACCGCGCTTGATGTTGCTCGCCAACAGGTTGAAAACGGTGCCCAAATCATCGATATCAACATGGATGAAGGGATGTTGGACTCTCATGCCGCGATGGTTAAGTTTCTAAACCTTATCGCGTCTGAGCCTGACATTTCGCGCGTACCAATTATGATCGACTCCTCTAAATGGGATGTCATCGAAGCGGGTCTACAGTGCATTCAAGGTAAAGGGATCGTTAACTCGATCAGCCTTAAAGAGGGCCATGCAAACTTTGTCGAACAAGCACGCAAGCTTCGTCGTTATGGTGCAGCGGTTGTGGTAATGGCCTTTGATGAAGAGGGGCAAGCCGATACCTATCAGCGTAAAATTGAGATCTGCGAACGCTCATACCGTGTATTAGTTGATGAAGTGGGCTACCCACCTGAAGATATTATCTTCGATCCAAATATTTTCGCGGTAGCGACCGGTATTGAAGAACACAACAACTACGCCGTCGACTTTATTCAAGCAACAGGCTGGATTAAAAAGAACCTACCTTACGCGAAAGTATCCGGTGGTGTATCGAACGTTTCCTTCTCTTTCCGTGGCAACAACCCTGTACGTGAAGCGATCCACTGCGTATTCCTCTATCACGCTATTCAACAAGGCATGGATATGGGTATCGTTAACGCAGGCCAGCTCGCTATCTATGATGATCTGCCTGAAGAGCTTCGCTTGGCGGTTGAAGATGTTATTCAAAACAGCCGGGATGATTCTACGGAACGCCTACTCGATATCGCTGAAAAATATCGTGGCGATGGCGCTCAAGTAGAAGAGAAAACTCAAGAGTGGCGCAGCTGGGATGTTAACAAACGCTTAGAACATGCCCTTGTAAAAGGCATCACTGAATTTATTGAAGACGATACCGAAGAAGCGCGTCAAAATCACGATCGCCCACTTCACGTTATTGAAGGGCCATTGATGGATGGCATGAGCGTTGTTGGTGATCTCTTTGGTGCCGGCAAAATGTTCCTACCTCAGGTTGTAAAATCTGCCCGCGTGATGAAAAAGGCCGTTGCTTACTTGATGCCGTTTATCGAGGAAGAGAAAGACGGAGCTAGCCAATCCAACGGTAAGATTGTACTTGCTACGGTAAAAGGCGACGTACACGATATCGGTAAAAACATCGTCGGCGTGGTTCTGCAATGTAACAACTATGAGATTATCGATCTCGGTGTGATGGTTCCAGCGGAAACGATCTTACGTACGGCACGTGAAGAGAATGCAGATCTAATTGGCCTATCGGGTTTGATCACACCATCCCTTGATGAGATGGTACATGTCGCCAAAGAGATGGAACGCCAAGAGTTTAACATTCCGTTATTAATCGGCGGCGCAACCACCTCGAAAGCGCATACCTCAGTTAAAATTGATCCTGCGTATAAGCGTGACCAAGTGGTTCACGTCACCAATGCATCGCGTGCAGTTAATGTTGCCTCTAACCTACTCGGTGAAAAGAAAACAGCCTACGTCAAAGAGATCCAAGAAGAGTACCAAGCAGTACGCGACCGCCATGCGGCGCGCATGACCGATAAACGTCGTGTCACATTAGAAGCAGCAAGAAAGAACAAGTTCCCTATCGAATGGGAGAGCTACACCCCGCCAGTACCCGTTAAAGCTGGCATCACCGTTTTTGATGATATCGCGCTAGAAGAGATCGAGGCTTATATCGACTGGACACCGTTCTTCCATTCATGGGAACTAGCGGGCCGCTACCCTCGCATACTGACAGACGAAATCATCGGCGAAGAAGCCACCAAACTTTTTGCCGATGCAAAAGTAATGCTGCGTAAGCTCGTCGACGAAAAGCTACTCACAGCCAAAGCCGTTGTCGGTATTTTCCCAGCCAATACGGTTAATCATGATGATATGGAACTCTATACGGACGACACCCGCTCCGATGTATTGATGAACATCCATAACCTTCGTCAACAAACCGAAAAAGTCGCCGGTAAGGCCCATATGTGCCTATCGGATTTTGTTGCACCAAAAGAGAGTGGCAAACAAGATTACCTAGGTGCATTTGCGGTCACCGCAGGTCACGGTTGTGACGAGCTAGTGGCAGAATATGAAGCTGATCACGATGACTACAACTCCATCATGGTCAAAGCTCTGGCAGATCGTTTTGCCGAAGCACTAGCTGAGATGATGCACGACAAAGTGCGCAAAGAGCTTTGGGGCTATGCCGCGGATGAAAACCTTAGCAACGATGACCTCATTGCCGAGAAGTACAAAGGCATCCGCCCTGCACCCGGCTACCCTGCCTGCCCTGAGCACACAGAAAAAGGCCTGCTATGGGAGCTACTAGACGTTGAGAAAAACACCGGCATGACCATCACCGATGCTTATGCCATGTTACCGACAGCAGCGGTCAGTGGTTTCTACTACAGCCATCCTGATTCACAATACTTTGGGGTTGCCAAAATCAGTGAAGACCAAGTCGAGAGCTACGCCAAACGTAAAGGGATGGAGATGAAGGAAGCTGAACGTTGGTTAGCGCCTAACCTAGGTTACGAGCCAGAGGAAGGTTAAGAGCCTTTTATATATCTTTATATGCCCTAAAACAAAAAACCGAACTTGAGAGAGTTCGGTTTTTTTGTGGTTACCTAATGAAGGCTATAGACGAATGACGACGCTAACAACTTTGCCCTCCCCTACAAAGCTTCTGAAATAACGTTGGTTATCTAGCCCAAGTAATGCTCTGTCTTCCACTACACATCTGTTTCACTCCGCTGCGATCAACCTTTATGGCTTGTTTTGTAACGGAGACTAGGTTAAATATATAAGCAGATCAGACAGTTGGATGTCTGGCGTGGGTAGATATACGGTACCTTGATAAAAGCTCATTTAGTATATCAATTGTCAACACAACCACGCAGTTTGTCATGGAAGATCAAGATACATTTCTCTTGTTTCTCTTTCCTTTTCAAATAATCAGATCTGTTTTTCATAATTTAAGATGTGGGTAGATATACGGACCCCCGTATATGCAAATATTAAGCAATAGAATGGAAATCGTGCATTGATCGAAGAAGATTACAAACATGGTTGGAGGCAACATTTTCCAACATACCACTTTCATGATCGAGACATTGCCCTAGAAGAATACAAGGTTGCTGCTAAAAACCTTGAGTCTGAAGAGAGGGTCTTTCTTAATGCCTCTAATGTGACATTGGTTACGTCTGCAGCTTTAGGATCTTTACTAGTTGGATCATCAAGTCAACTTATCTCCGTTTTCAACGATATTATCCCTCCTTATATAATATCTATTATTCTGCTATCTATAATCGTTGGTTTTTCTTTTATAAGCCTTAAATATTTTTCAGACAGGCAAAGAGCTATAGTTTTAGCGGGTCGAAAAGTAATTATCTTGAGAAGAATGCTAGGTCTAAGTTATGGGCAAGTACAATTACTTCTACCTAATTGGAGAGTTGAAGGCGCTGATCAGCCGCTTGCTTTAAAATTATTCCCGGGGTGGCTTACATACGCAGCTTATCCATTCTGGATTATCTCAATTATTTCTAGCTCAGTTGTTTTATTCTTAAGCGCATATTTTGTAAAACAAAATCCAGATGTAATATCTCAGGACTTTTACCTGACATCCATTTTATCGATGGGGATAACTTGGTTTGTTTCTTCTATGTTAATCTTTAGAGTTTCTCTGCTCGACACACATGAGACAACAAGGCTTATATTCTATAAACAATTATCAAGAATTATTGGTTTGCCATTAACACAGAATATTGAATACATTATTTATCGCGCAAAACTTGCGTGTTATGAAACAGATAGGCTTAAAGTAACGACAACAAATATAAAGAAATTTCTAATTTTTATTGAAGATAAGGACTTTCATTCTCACTCAGGTATTAGTTATAAGTCCTTAGTAAGAATTTTATTAGGTTTAATGAGAATCAAACCTAAATCTGGCGGGTCAACGATAGTACAACAGTTAACTCGAACTCTTTTTATTCAAGATCTGCGCAAAACAAAGAGAAGAAAATTAATCGAACTTTCCTTAGCACCATGGATTACCAGTGTTTTTTCAAAGGAAATAATCTTAGATATCTATATTTCATCAGTACGCTTTGAACACAAGTGCTTTGGTGTGGTTGAAGCGATGGAACATTTTTGGGGTGAGCCGGTAACGAATGCAACCAATGCACAAGCTTTTTTTCTTATTGAACGGGTTAGCAATATAAGATCAAAACTGCTTGTTAATAAAATAATAGAAACTGCGAGATCAGCAAGAGAGCAAGGTATGATGGATCAAAGTGATTTAAAGTCTTTGATAGATCTGTACACAGAAGCGGTTCAAGATAAAAAAATAATTTCTACTCAAGCAGATTTACTAAAGTTAGAAGTGGGAATAAATGCTTAACAAAAGGCAGCAACCGACCATCAAAAGTGTCACTTTTACCGGCGGCGGTGCCAGGCGTTAGCTTTATAAAGGAAGCATTGTGGAAATCTGGAAGTTACTTTTCTTTATCCCCGTATGCTTTGCGCTCAACATGATCCCAGGCCCCAATAACCTGTTATCGATGAATAATGCGCGTTGTTACGGCTTTAAATCTGCTTTTGTCGCTGGGCTTGGCCGAATTGCAGCATTTTCAGTGATGATTGCATTAGCAGCTTCAGGTTTGGCAGTAGTGCTATACGCTTCCGAAACCCTATTTTTCACCATCAAACTGCTAGGCGCTGCGTACTTACTGTGGATCGCCTTTAATCTTTGGCGATCAGAGGCGAGCCCTGTCACGCAAATAGAAAACACTCATAATCGGTTAACCTTAGCGAAGCAAGAGTTTCTCTTAGCCGCTGGCAACCCCAAAGCGATATTGATATTTACTGCGTTTTTACCTCAATTCGTTGATGTGTCGGCCAGTGCCAATGAGCAGTTTTTTGTTCTTGGCCTAACATTCTTAACGCTGGAAATGGTGGCAATATCTATCTATGCCATCTTCGGGATATACCTAAAACAGTGGTTCACAAAACCCAAAATGGCTCAGCGCTTTAACCGAGCCTGTGCTGCCTTTCTCACGGCATCTGGTGCTAATCTATTGTTTAGCCACCAGCAATAGAGCTAAATCTTACTTACGCCGAATACCAATCGTGCGACCAATATTATCGGGTTTAGGCAATGCTTTTTGCTGATCGGCAAGCGCAGCAATACTCGCGGCAACATTCTCTGGGAATTCACAGCCTCGTCGAACAGATAGATCAACGCACATCACCATCTGTTCAAGTGTGGAAGCTAGATACTCACTACCATCTTCATTCTGCCCGTACATCTCAAAATATAGATGTAGACGCTTAGCATCATGATCGAGAAGTTGAACACGTACATCCACCTGCTGATCTAACACTACCTCATTGTTATAAGTGACATGGTTCTCTAATACCATCCATGAGATATCGGTCGCTTTAGTCACCGCTTCACTCAGCCCTATATCACTGACTAAGCTCTCACCCGCCTTATCAAAGATCAGTACATAGTAAGCAACGTTCATGTGGTTATTATAATCAAGCCACTCGGGCTTAATGGTAGTGCTATAGATTACTGAAGCTCTCTCACTCATTCTTGATTTCCACTACGACTGCAAAAAACTTGATGGTTAACCCTCTGTGTTTTTTCTATCTATATGCTTAAGGGTTTCAATAATCTCTTTAAGGTAATCGTATTGATTACGTTCTTCAACTAGCTGCACATCAGTTTTTTCACGAAGTCGCTCAAGTACTGACAAGCGCTCGCTATCGACAAAAAGAACCTTGTTCTCTTCATCTTCTGCCCCTGTCGTCGTTACCTCTTTTGATGACGAACTACTCTCGCTTGCGCTTCGTTCCTCTATATAGCGCTCCCTAATTTCAGTCGTGCTAGAGGATTGCCCTGCTCCCTCTCTCCTAAGATCAAGTTCTCCGGATAAACGCTCTTGCTCTATTAGCATATCCAATAGCGTTAATGGTCGCTGCCCTTCAGCAAAGGGGGTACCACCATCTAGATCTTGTCTCTGACCAAAACGTTCGACCGCTTGATCATATTGATTAGCCAAGCCACTCGATGATGGCTGCGGTTCATGCACGGCAATGTCTAGCTCTTGGATACTCGACACCGCACCATCTTCCATCAAGAAGACCCCACTACGTTTAACCTGGCCCAACAGATTATTTTGATCATCCGTCAGATCAAATGAGGAGGAGGTTGAACCTAGGTAGATCGCACCGACACCGGCCTCTTTCAAACTAACCAGTTGATCATTACCCTCGGCATCCCGGCTCCAGACCTTTAACTTGGAGAAAATCTCATCATTCTCATCGATCCAACGGTTATTATCCGTATCGTGTTCTGCCAAGTGACTAAAACCATCTTGGCCTTGGGTTCCGAATAGCTCAGAACCGTCATTGATTTTGCCATCATTATTGATATCTAAGGCTAAGAAACCGCTACCTTGTGATACAAAAGAGATATCCTCTTCACTACCATCTGCATTGAGATCAAAACTAAAACTACTGTTAGTTAACCCCGCGGCACCACCATGAAGATTAATAACAAGGGGATCGATCAAGCTTCGGCTGACCCTTTCCTCTTTAAAACTTTCTTCTAGCTTAAAGCTTCGCTCCATTTCGAGCTCTAGCATAAAGCTTATCTCTCGCCCATCGGCTGTCGTTATGACACCCTGAGAACCGACATTGAGCCTTTCCTCTTCGGTATATATTCGCTGATGAGCGATATCAACTCGAGACGCACCGGCGACCCCAACGATGCCTTGATCCAAACGAATATCGGTTGTGTCTATCTGCAACTGCTCAGCGGTGAGCGTTGCTTGAAACTCTTGGAACGATAGCTGATCCACCTCCTGATATAGCTGAGCAGAGACAGGTTGCGCTAACAGATCAATTCGAGGAAGGTTAGCCAGATTGGGTGCCGTTCGCACCTGTAGCCGTTCTAACTGAATATCTTTATGCAGCACAGTTTCAACCAGAGAGCGAACATTTTGATTTTGCGCTATCTGGGTTTGCTCTTGCCCTGATTGAATAGTGGATACACTATTCACCGCCGACGCTTTTTGTGAGCGCATCTTGGCATCATAAGAGAGATCTACGCGCGTTCCAGATTGCCAGTTTTGGGCTTCGGCGGCAGAAAGAGACAGTTCACGCTCTTGCGCTAGGCTTTGCTGCTGAGAGGAATCCGTTATGCTTTTTTCATGCTGGCTATTAAATCCAACGGTTGCACTTGTAATAATCATTGTGCCTCCTTGCGATATCACCTATTTCTAAATCAAAGGGAATTTAGTCGGAGTAACTTTTGTCGGTGTAAATAAAGCATATCGGCACCTTCCTACAGAAAATGAGGAAAAAACAAATAGGCACACTAAGTACAGATGCACGAAGCACAGATCTAAGCGCGGGTCTCTGAACAGAGATAAGAAAGAGTTAGCGTCATTAAGGCTTCGTTCGTACTTGTCTGATATGCTTAACCTAATTGCGATACAGGGAATTAGCATAATGAAAAAAACATATTTGATGGTCTCTATTCTTGCAGCGTCTATTACATCGGCAACTGCTTACGCCGGTTGGGCTGACAAATTAAAAGAAGTTGTACAAGACGAAGAGATACAAAAAACCGTATTAGACACAGCAGTAGGTACATCAAGCACGGGTAAAAGCACGAGCCTGGATACAGAAACATTAATCAATGGCTTAAAAGAGGCCTTAGAGGTCGGCAGTAAACGTGCGATTGAAGAGATTAGCCAACCAGGCGGTTATTTAGACAATCAGAACATTCGTATCCCGCTGCCCGACGGCATTGATAAAGTAGCTTCTTTACTCAAGAAATACGGTTTAGAAAACCAAGTTAATCAGTTTGAAGAAAGCATGAACCGGGCCGCTGAAAAAGCCGCTCCTCAAGCAACGGATCTGATTGTTGGTGCTGTAAAAGAGATGAGTTTTGAAGACGCTAAGAAGATCTACTCTGGCTCTGATGACGCAGCGACACAGTATTTCAAAGAGAAAACAAGCACTAAACTAAGAGAGCTGTTTCAACCAAGCGTCCAAGAATCCCTCGGCCAAGTAGGTGCGACTCGCTATTACAATGACCTTGCTGGCGAAGCGAAAGATATCCCGTTCGTGGGCGATAAAGTCAATGTAGACTTAGATAGCTATGTAACCGAAGAAGCACTAAACGGTCTATTTACCATGCTAGCGGCTGAAGAGAAAAAAATTCGCGAGAACCCAGCTGCACGAACGACAGATCTGCTGAAGCAAGTTTTTAACTAAATCTCTCTAACCTTGAGCTTAATTAGCACAGGCTAGAAACAAAAAAGCCGAATAGTTAACTATTCGGCTTTTTTTCATTCTGCTTATGCTATTCGCCTTCGTCGTAACGAGACGCTTCATATTTAGCTTGAGACTCTTCATAACGCGCTTGAGCTTCTTCCTGACGTGCCAGTGCTTGGGCTTCTGCTTCAGCTCTCTCTTCACGTCGCTCAGCTTTACGCTTATTACGCTCTATCTGCTGTTCCATGAACTGCTTAAGTTCTGTTTCACCCCAAGCTTTAGCTTCATCTTCAGTGGCAAAGCCATCTTGACGTTTAGACACAACAACTTTACGTGCACTTGCCTGTCGTAAAATCTTTACAGACCAGGTTTCTCCCGCTGCAAACACTTCGTAGTCGTACTTCTTACCCTTTGCCATTCATTTTTCCTGAAGATAGAGATGATTCATAAGCAGTTAATTCTACCATGCTTCGCTCTCAGTTATATCAACTTTCTTTCTCGATAAGCGCTACGCTATCCTTTCGGCGTCTAGCCTCATTCCTTATGAAAGTTTAGAATAGCTCTGTTACTCATTTGCCGTGTAAGAGAGATCATGAAATCCGTTGACGTAGATACACCTAAGACAACCGAATCAGAAACAAATCAAACTAAAAATGGCTTTTTGGCACTCGTTTCGAAACTCTGTTTTGATGAAGAGCTTCCGATTCGCTTTATGTACAAAACGGTACCGGAGCATCTCAATGATACTGGCTGGAGGATGTTTACAGGCTATGAGACTGAAGAGTTCTTAGAAGATGAACTGTCTAACCTTGTGCCTATTCCTGTGGTAAAAATGTGTAGTTTAGATCCGTCACTGGAAGAGCTCGTTACTTACAATGCCGGGACGGTATGGGAGCGTGCTCCAGGTACTGAAGGCTGGGAACGTGTCCATGACTACCGCATCCCTTCTGCCAAGGTAAACGTTGAAATTACCAACGATGTTGATCGCTTCAACATCAACCCCGAAGAAAACTAATAACAGTTAAGCACTTGAAATCTCATCAAGCGACATTATCTAAGTAGTAAGCAAAGGCTCATAAGAGGTTTGCTGTCATGACTTGCTCATAGGGAGAAGTCATTCTTTATAGATATATTGCTTGATGAGGATATACAGATGCGTGAATTCGATTTAACCCCTTTATACCGTTCTGCCATTGGCTTCGATCGCCTTGCTAACATGATTGATAATGCCAAGAGCGCAGATACACAACCATCTTTTCCACCCTACAACATCGAACTCTTGGGTGAGAACCAATACCGCATAACCATGGCTGTCGCGGGTTTTGAAAATGATGAACTTGATATCCAAAGCGAAAGCGGTTCACTGACCATTACTGGCCAAAAGAAAGCCCAACAGCAAGAAACACATTATCTTTATCAAGGTATTGCCGCCCGCAACTTTGAGCGTCGTTTTCAATTAGCTGATCACGTTAAAGTGATTAAAGCCTCTATGGAAAATGGATTACTACACGTTGATCTTATCCATGAAATACCTGAAGCGATGAAGCCAAGAAAGATTCAGATTGATGCTTAAGATAAAAAACGCGCTGTAGCAATTGAGCTATGCGTTAAAAGAGAGAAAGGGGATCTCTGATCCCCTTTTTAAATAATTGACAAGCTTACTGATTCATTTGCAATAAGGCCGTCTCATATACTTGCCTTATCTCATCATTAAAAGCACAGAAAATAACCTGCTTAATCTCTGGTTTATCCATCAATTCGGAAACCACCGTCTCTACGGCTATCGCTGCAGCTTCTTTGAGCGGATAACCATATACCCCACAACTAATGGCAGGAAATGCCAAACTCATTATTTGATGATCGTTAGCAATTTGCAGACAGCGCTTGTAACAACTGGCGAGTGCTTCCGCTTCGCCCTCATCACCGCCGTACCAGATCGGTCCAACTGTGTGTATCACATAGTCTGCGTCTAGATTATATCCCTGCGTTAGCTTCGCTTCTCCGGTTGGGCAACCACCTAGCAAGCGACACTCCTCTAACAATTGGGGGCCCGCTTGACGATGGATCGCGCCATCAACGCCCCCACCTCCAAGCAAGCTATTATTGGCAGCATTCACGATCACATCAACTTTTAACGCCGTTATATCACCTTGCTGTAGGGTCAGTTTGTCCATAGTGGCCATCAAGTATTAGCCTCAGACCTAATATGAACAGCAAGCCAAATCGTGGGCTCTTCAAGGTCGGTCCATTCAACTCGATGTTTCTGATGGGCAGGCAAAAAGATGCTATCCCCCTTATTTAAGGTGATTACGTCCTCTTCGCCGAAAAAAAGTAAACCCGCTTTACCTTCGATAACAATCACCCATTCATCCCAGGTTTGATCGTACCATTCACCTTCAGGCGTTGACTGCGCATGAGAGATAATGCGCTCAATTGTTACATTATCTTTAGATAGCAACGTGTCGAACTTTTCTTTATCTATTCCGGAGCCTGACAGATCGAATAAGTTCATGTTGCTGCTACTCTTGCCACTTTGAAAGTCGTTTCTCTACCATTGGAACCTATCGCGATAGAGGAGGCAACTTTCTGGCTTTGGATAATTAATGGTACAGCAGGTTTCCATTATCTTTATAGAGACCCTTTGTTAAAACCAGATGACAACCACGCCTTAGAGGCATAAAAAAGCCCGCGGGTTAGCACTTAGACTTAACACCGCGGGCTACTTATGTATGAGCCTAATTTAACGCAGTGTGAATCGCGATAACGTATGCTCTAAATGGGAAGCCGATGAAGACATCTCTTCGGCTAAACTTGAAGTGTTCCGTGCAGCCCCTTCAGACGTATCAGCGACCTCTGCAATGGCTGCTAAGCTTTCATGCAGGTGATTCACCAAACTGCTTTGCTCTTCGGCAGCAGAGGCTATACCCGCATTCATTTGGTTCATTTCTGATAACTCGTTATTGATCTCATGAAGCACATCACTCGCACGAGCCATCTCCGATACATTCTCAGTTACCGAACTACTCGTGCGCTCCATCATCGCCACCGCACGTTTAGCACAGTCTTGAAGCTTGCTCAGCGTCTCTCTGATTTCACCGGTAGATTCTTGTGTCCGTTGAGCTAAGGTTCTAACTTCATCCGCAACAACGGCGAATCCTCGACCCTGCTCACCCGCACGTGCGGCTTCAATCGCTGCGTTAAGTGCCAGTAGATTGGTTTGATCGGCAATTTCACTGATAACACTCGATACAGCGTGAATATTTTGGACATCTTGATCCAATTCACTAATCACAGCACTGGTTGTGGTGACCTCGTTAGAGAGCTCATTAAACGATTGAGTCGTTTTCTGAACAACCGCAAGCCCCTCTGACGCCATATTTTCAACACTCTGCGCAGTCGACGATGCCATATTGGTGTTCTGAGCAATATCCGCTGCACTGGCAGATAGATCACCTACACCATCGGCAATATGCGAAGTTTCCTCTTTCTGACGAGCAACGCCATCACGCGTCTGAGATGATTCGCTATTTAGGCGCTTAGAGTTATCGGCTACAAGATCTGTTGCTCGTTTGGTTTCTCGGACTAACTGCTCGAAGCCATCAGCAACCTTATTCATCCCAACCGAGATAGCAGCCATTTCATCTTTACCACGATAATCCAAGCGCGCAGCAAGGTCACCGTTAGCTAGCTTCTCCGATACCTCTTTAAAACCATCCATCGCCTCAATTGTAGAGCGATAGAAACCCATAAACAGATAAAAGGCCAAGAAGACAGTAACGATGATAACCGCAAGAATCAGGTTTCGGCTAAACACCTGTTTATCTAAGTACGCTACCTCTTTTGCATGAAGCGCCGGTAACATCGCTTTGTACAAGCCAAGCACCTGTTTAATCGCTGCCGTGCCCTCAGAAAAAACTTGATCGGAGCTTACGGAGATCGAATCAGGTTCGGTTACATTGGTTTTAATATAATTTAGGTAATTACGCACCCCATTCTCAGCTGCGCCAATCTCCTGTCGCATATCCGATAGGGAGGCCATCTCCTTACCTGAAGACAAACCTGGATAGACTTTTTCTAAACGACCAATCAGATTACTCAGATAGATATAACTTTCCGGGGTAAAGCTAGCTTTCGCAGCAACACCAGAGGCCTTACCACGCAACTGTCCCGTCTCATCAATAATTTGTGGTAGAAATACCGCAACATTATCGATCATGAACGTCGTCCCAGTATTAGGATCAAGCTCTAATGAGAATTCTCGTAAAATGACGCGATTGAAATTTCGAACCGCTGCGGCAAATTCATTATGCAGCTCAAAAATGGCTGCAGGTTCTTGACTCGTTAAACTGGATTTAATCGATCTCCAGCGTTGGTCCAAATCAGCAATAATCGCTTTAGTATTTCGACTGACATCTTGGGTGCCTGACTGCAGCCCTACTAAGGCTTGGTCAACTTTTGCGCGACGATCCAGAACTTTACTTTCAACAGCACTATTGCCATTTAACAGTGCATTGGTTAAACCGCGATGTTGCCCAATATTCACCACTAATGGTTCTGTAAGTTCTAAAATTTCGATCCCACGTAGCTCATCTTTGGTGAGATCAATACTCCGGCTAAGTTCCTGCCAATAGAGGACAACAGTAAGTACCAGAGGAATGAGAAAAAGAACGCTGACAACACTGAATTTAGCTGGGTACTTCATGCTCCCCATCAGTTTTGATGCTGGACTAATCCACGATGCCATTTTCAAGTCTCCGTATGTTTATTGAAAGCTTACTCAAAATTAATCATATAGGGCAAGTCTAAGCGAAGAAGGTTCCTTAAGCTTTCTAATTTTCTGAAATAAAATACCCGCTTCCTGATATTCACGCTGCAGATGGTTCAACCACTGTTTTAAACGACCATGTACGTATTTAGCAGCGATGTCTTGCTCAACCCTATTAAGATAAAGTTCTACTAACTTAAGCACACGATCCCAATTATAGGAAGAAAAAGTTTCGTTAAGTTGATGATGTTTAATTGCTTTTGCAAGATCTGGCCTAGCAATTAAGCCCCTACCAATCATCACATCAACACAGCCGCTTACTTCAATGCATCGCTGATAATCATCCCAATTCCAGACCTCACCGTTCGCAACCACGGGTATATCTACGGCCTCACGTATTCGACCGATCCATTCCCAATGCGCTGGAGGCTTATACCCTTCCAGCTTGGTTCTCGCATGAACCGCTAAGCCATTTGCATTTGCATCAGCGATAGCCGCAGCATTTTCTAATGCTAACCCTTTATCCTTATTACCCAATCGCATTTTAGCGGTCACAGGCACTTCTCTAGGTACCGCCAAACGAACCGCTTTAACAATCTCATGAATGAGTTCGGGCGTATCAAGGAGCACCGCCCCCCCTTTACTTTTATTAACCGTTTTAGCAGGGCAGCCGAAGTTTAGATCAATGCCAGGCGCGCCTAATTTTGCAGCTTTTCTCGCATTACCCGCCAGTACAGAAGGATCACTCCCCAACAACTGTAAAACAACAGGGGTACCTGCCGGTGTTTTTCCACCATTCAATAGCTCAGGACATAAACGCCTAAACACTTTCGCAGGCAACACACGATCACTAACTCTTACAAACTCAGTCACACACTGATCAATCCCTCCAACTTGTGTTAGAAGATCTCGCATTGTGTAATCAACAACGCCTTCCATCGGCGCAAGTATTATTTTCAAAATAGATTAGCTACAGATAAGATTAAGAAGGAATACCATTATATGACAGCTTAGCCCTTCAAGGGATAGTTAGGTACTTGGATGCGTCTATTTCTCGCAATAAAAATACCCGATCAAATTCAGGATCAAATCTCGAGTATATATATTCAAGAAGCGCAAGGGGTACGCTGGACACCCGCACACCAATTGCACTTAACGCTAATTTTTATTGGCGATCAACCCCAAGATAAAATAGATGAAATTAGCGAAGCCATTGCCGAGATTGAGTTTAGTTCGATTCCCATCAACCTAAGTAAAACAGGCTTCTTTAAATCCGGCATCTATTGGATAGGTGTTGAAGAAACAACGACCTTAATGAATCTGCAAAAAAAACTTTACCGTGCAATAACAAACCTCGGCATACACGTAGAAAATCGCCGCTTTAAACCCCACATAACAATCGCACGAACTAAGAGCATTTCAGCACCATTAGCTCAGAGCTTAGAGAAGAAAGGCTTAGGGTTCTCCGCATCATTCACGGCATCGAGCTTTGAGCTAATGAGCAGTTACTTAAAACCAAATGGTCCAGAGTACCAATCAGAAGTTGAGTTCATGCCTTAGCGAGCACGTAGACATAAAAAAACCCGCAAAAGCGGGTTTTTATCAATAGGCAAAACTAAATAGCAGAAAGGCCTCTTGTCATATCTGCTTTGATATCTTCAATCGATTCAATACCAACAGATAAGCGCACAAGGTTGTCTTTAATACCCGCTTCAGCACGTGCTTCCGGTGTCATACGTCCATGCGTGGTTGTACCTGGATGCGTGATAGTGGTTTTAACATCACCTAAGTTTCCGGTAATAGAAACCATCGTCGTCGCATCGATGAAACGCCACGCGGCTTCTTTTCCACCTGCCACTTCAAATGACAAAACACCACCAAAACCCGTTTGCTGGCTCTTTGCCAGTTCGTGCTGAGGGTGACTTTCTAAACCAGAATAGAACACTCGATCGATGCCTTCTTGCTGCTCCAACCAGGTAGCCATCGCCATTGCATTCTCGCAATGCGCATCCATACGAATTTTTAATGTCTCAAGGCCTTTCAGGAATACCCATGCATTGAAAGGGCTCATGCATGCCCCTCCAGTACGAATAAAACCAAATACCTCTTCCATCTCTTTTTGAGCACCGACAACGACACCGCCCACACAACGGCCCTGACCATCGAGATACTTAGTCGCTGAATGAATAATGATATCAGCGCCTTGTTTTAGCGGTTGCTGTAATACCGGTGTGCAGAAACAGTTATCGACAACAAGTAAAGCATCGTGCTTATGTGCAATTGCCGCTACAGCTTCAACATCAGTCAGCTCTGCTAGAGGATTCGAAGGGGTTTCCAAAAACAGCATTTTCGTATCAGCGGTGATCGCCTCTTCCCAGCTGTTAAGGTCAGTTGGATCAACAAACGTCGTTGTAATACCTGTACGTGAAAGGTACTTCTCAAATAACGAAACCGTTGAACCAAAAACACTACGTGAACAAACTATATGATCGCCTACCTGCATTAAGGATAAACAGGTGCTCAAGATAGCGGCCATACCTGAAGAGGTGGCAATTGCTCGTTCTCCGCCTTCAAGCGCAGCAATTCTCTCTTCAAAGAACTGAACCGTTGGGTTGGTAAAACGCGAATATATATTACCCTCTTCCTCTCCGCCGAATCGAGCAGCCGCTTCACGTGCGCTCGAGAAAACAAAGCTGGAAGTTGGGTAGATAGGATCACTATGCTCACCTTCAAGGGAGCGATGTTGACCTGAACGCACCGCTAACGTAGCCAGATCAAACCCATCAGGGTCAAACTGGATCCGCTCAGCACGCTCATAATCAGAAATAGACATTCGCTGCAAACCCCTTAATCAATTTTGCTGCATAGGTTAGAAGATTCATTGCTGCCCGCATTCTTTTTCTTCTTACCTTTCGCTGAATCATTTCGTGCAGCTTTTAATCGATCAAGGTAAGCTGCATCAACATCACCAGCAACGTATTTACCATCAAAAACACAAGTATCAAATTCTGTAATTTCAGGATTACCTTCTGATACTGACTGCTTAAGATCATCAAGTTCCTGATAGATCATCCAGTCACAACCGATCTCTTCACCCACTTCATCATCTGTACGACCGTGCGCAATAAGCTCTTCAGCCGCAGGCATATCAATGCCATAAACATTAGGGTACTTAACTGCCGGAGCCGCAGATGCGAAATAAACTTTCTTCGCGCCGACATCACGCGCCATCTGTACGATTTGACTCGATGTTGTTCCACGAACGATAGAGTCATCAACAAGCATAACGACTTTGTCTTTAAACTCCATGCCTATTGGATTGAGCTTGCGACGGACCGATTTTTTACGCTGGGTCTGTCCAGGCATGATAAACGTACGACCGATATAACGGTTTTTGATAAAACCTTCGCGGAAGTTAACACCTAACTCTTTCGCCATCTCCATCGCAGATGTTCGACTGGTATCAGGGATAGGGATAACCACATCAATATCGTGGTCTGGACGTTCACGCATCACTTTTTCAGCTAGCTTTTCACCCATACGCATGCGGGAGATATGTACATTAACATCATCAATAATTGAATCAGGGCGTGCTAGATATACGTACTCAAACAAACAAGGTGCCAGTTTTGTGTTTTCTGCACATAACTGGGTAGATACATTGCCTTCCATATCGATATAGATTGCTTCACCTGGCGCTATATCGCGAACGCGTTCAAAGCCGGAAATATCAAGTGCAACACTTTCTGAAGCAACCATGTATTCGGTGCCGTTTTCAGTTTCACGCTTGCCGTAAGTAAGTGGACGAATCCCATGAGGGTCGCGGAAAGCCAACATACCGTAACCCGTAATAAGGGAAACAGCTGCGTAACCGCCTTTACAACGTTCATGCACGCGACGAACCGCGGCGAACATATCTTCAGCTTGAGGCTTTAACTTACCTTGGCGTTGAAGCTCATGCGCAAGGACATTTAATAACACTTCTGAATCAGATGTCGTATTGATATGACGAAGGTCAGCTCGGAACATCTGTTCTGCGACGTCATCAGCATTCGTCAAATTACCATTATGTGCTAACGCAATACCATAAGGTGAGTTAACGTAAAATGGCTGAGCTTCAGCAGAACTTGAGCTACCTGCGGTAGGGTAACGAACATGGCCGATACCGATATTACCCGCCAAGCGCTTCATATGGCGGGTACGAAAAACTTCGTTTACCAAGCCATTGTCTTTACGCAGAAAGAACCGGTTCCCTTCGCAAGTCACCATGCCCGCTGCGTCTTGCCCACGATGCTGTAAAACAGTTAGGGCATCAAAAATAGTTTGGTTCACATTAGATTTGGCTACAATGCCAACAATCCCGCACATTAAAACTCACCTCAAAGTGCTAACGAAAAATTTAGCGTCCAGCATTCCAGATTAAGCGGCCGACATCGCCCGCCACATCTTTCGTCCATGCTTCCATTAAAACAAAATGCGGAATCAACTGTGATTCCTGAAACCAACGATCATGAATCGCTGGCGTCATTCCGATCAGTGCAACAATAACAACGATGATCAAACCACCGCGAGCTGCACCAAATCCTATACCTAAGATTCGATCCGTTGCCGACAAGCCTGTGGCTTCGACTAACGCACCAATCAACTTATTAACTAAAACCCCTACAACCAAAGCGGCAATGAAAAGAATAGCAAACGCTGCGGCTAAACGTACTGACGGTGTTTGAATAAAGGGTTCAAGCAATACAGAAAGAGACTGATAAAAAAGACGTGCAATAACAAATGCAGAGACCCAAGTGACCAGTGAAAGCGCTTCACGAACAAAGCCTCGCTTCAAACTAAAAAGGCTTGAAATACCAATAATGCTCAATATTGTCCAATCAGCCCAATTCATAATCACTGTCCAACGAAATTTGCGCGCATTTTATCAGAGTTTTTCATACCACTAAACGTCATTATTACTGTGTTGTAAAACGAACAATAATTCCGTTTAACCCGAAATCAGTTTTAAGCTTTAATTTCAACGCTTCCAAACGAGTTCTCTGGAATTCAGGGCCAACATAAACCTTGACTAAATCACCCTGTTTACGAGTAAAAACCTTATGGCCTTCCGTTATTAACTGTTTACGTAAACTTTTAGCGTTCGCTTCATCTTTAAAACTGGCTAACTGTAATGTCCACGCAACAGGTACACCTTGCTGGTCTAAAACAGGCTGATCATCATGAATCTCAATTTTAACATCGTTTTTCTTGACGATTTTCTCAATCGTTTTCTTCACCTTTTCAGGCGGCTTAGGTAGCTCGACAGGTTCCATCGGTTCAGCTGCAATAGAGGTATCAGGCAACGGTGTGCTTTTAGGCTGAATTCTCACTATCTCGGGGCGCTCAGGCGCTTCAGGTATTTCTGATGCAAGATGACGTTCTTTATACCCCGCACCATCAAAGAAGATCGGAAATACGACTGCAGCTGATGCTAAAATCACAGCCAGTCCAACCAGCCGATATTTTATTTTTTGCTGCATTTACGCATCCTTCCCTAAAACGACTAAAGCATCACTAACTGTAAAAAATGATCCTGCGATAATAACATTACCTGAACCGATGTCGTTATTTTTCAATTCAATTAACGCATCGCTTACCGAAGGAAATAGTTTGGGACTACTTTCCTTATCAAGATAGGCAGCTAAGGTTTCAGCTTTTTGTCCTCTAGGTACCGTCAAATCAACCAAATAAATTTCATCGACCACTTTTGAGAGCAACGCGACTACTTGCTGACAATCTTTGTCTGCCAACATCCCTAAAATCAACGTGGTATCCGATCCCATATCGCTAATACGATCAGCCAGCAGTTCAGCAGCTTCAGGATTGTGAGCGACATCCAACCAATAGCTGATGCCATCTTTCTGAATTTTTTGCATTCGGCCGGTTAAGGTCGCACAGGAAATGCCATGATAAATAGCATCATCAGTAACGGGAAGATCAATGCACTGAACCGTTTGTAAAACAGTCACTGCATTTTCAAAGGGTAATTGAGGCATTGGAATAGAGGAAAGTTCTACAGGCTTACCATCTAATGATAGCCCTTGCCAGTGCCAATAATTACCTTCGATTGAATAGGTAAAATCGTCTCCCTTTTTAAAAAGGTTAGCACCAATCTCGTTAGCATATTCTGCAACAGAATCGGGTGGATTCACATCACCGGACACTGCAGGTTTACCAGAGCGAAAGACCCCTGACTTTTCACGACCAATGACTTCGCGATCATCGCCCAGCCAATCAACATGATCGATCGCCACCGTTGTCACTACAGAGACATCTGCATCGATGATATTAACGGCGTCTAAACGTCCACCTAGTCCGACTTCTAACAAAACAAGATCAGGTTTCAGCTGTGAAAAAATAACCAATGCCGCCAACGTTCCAAATTCAAAATAGGTGAGCGGAATTTGCCCCCGCGCCTGATCAATTTGCTCAAACGCAGCACAGAGCAGTTCATCGCTTGAATACGAGCCATTAACTTTGACTCTTTCGTTGTAGTGCAGGAAATGAGGTGACGTAAAACAGCCAACCGAATAGCCCGCCTCACGGTATATACTATCAAGATAACTAACCGTTGAGCCTTTACCATTGGTACCCGCGATGGTAACTACTTTTGAATCAGACAGATCAATTGCTAGCAAATCAGCAACTTTACTGATGCGCTCTAATCCAAGCTCTATCTCAGAAGGATGACATTGCTCCATCCAAGACAGCCATTCCGAAAGATTTAGTTTTTTTGCTGACGGTCGCATAGCCACTATTTATAAACCAAAAAGGCCGGCGTTTTCACGTCGGCCAATACTATTAATTAACAGATTTACTCTGCTTCTGGGGCGGGTGGAATATCGGATTCAGAGACCACCTCTCCCTCAACAGTCTCTAGGACTGGGATCGGGCTTGCATGAACAAATTTACGCAAGATACGAGATAAACGTGTGCGCATTTCGCCACGATTAATAATCATATCTACCTGACCATGCTCTAACAGGAATTCGCTTCGCTGGAAGCCTTCAGGCAGTTTCTCACGTACGGTTTGCTCAATAACACGCGGACCTGCAAACCCCATTAAGGCTTTAGGTTCTGCAATATTAAGATCACCCAACATCGCTAAAGAAGCCGATACACCGCCATATACTGGATCAGTAAGTACGGAGAGGTAAGGCGTGCCTTGCAAACGCAGCTTCTCCAAAATAGCGCTGGTCTTTGCCATCTGGAATAGAGAGAACAACGCCTCTTGCATACGCGCACCGCCGGATGCGGAGAAACAGATGAATGGGATATTTTCTTCAAGAGCAATGTTCGCAGCACGGGTAAAGCGCTCACCAACAACAGCCCCCATCGAACCACCCATAAAGCTGAATTCAAAGGCAACCGCAACAATAGGCATCCCTTCAAGCTCACCACGCATAGCGATCAAAGCATCCTTTTCACCGGTAGCCTTTTGGGCCGCAGCGAGACGGTCTTTATACTTTTTGGAGTCCTTAAATTTCAGACGATCGATAGGTTCAACGTCAACACCAATCTCTTGGCGATTGCCTTCATCTAAAAACAGCTCTAAACGACGACGCGCATGCAATCGCATATGATGATCGCATTTAGGGCAAACGTTAAGATTCTTCTCTAGTTCTGGACGATACAGAACAGACTCGCACTTTGGACATTTTTTCCAAAGACCTTCAGGAATATTTGAGCGTTTCTTTTCAGAACGCACAAGAGAAGGAACAATTTTTTCCAGCCAGTTACTCATTTTTTAAAACCTTAATTAGCTGTCCATCGCATTACGCATGTCTTTGATAATTGCAGCAACCTGAGGCGCTATCTGAGCCTGATCTTTAACCAGCGCTGCAATTTTATTAACCAATACACTACCCACAATTACACCATCTGCCACTGCAGATACAGCCTTCGCTGATTCAGCATCCTTGATACCAAAACCAACACCAAGTGGGATAGTTGTATATTTACGAATCAAGTCAAGTTTGTCGGCTACTTCCTGAACATCAAGTGAAGCAGAACCCGTTACACCTTTAACTGAAACATAGTAAAGATAACCACTACCGTTTTCACAAACGTATTTGATACGCTCTTCTTCTGTCGTTGGCGCTAAAAGATAAATAGTATCAATATCATGCGCTTGCATAATCTGATTGAATTCTTCGGATTCTTCAGGCGGTAGGTCCACCGTTAGAACACCATCTACCCCCGCCTTTTGCGCTTCTTCTGCAAAACGCTGATAACCGAGGATTTCGATAGGATTTAAATATCCCATCAATACGATTGGCGTATCTGAATCCTTCTGTCTAAATTCAGCAACCATCGCTAACACATCCAATAGACGCGTATTGTGCAACAAAGCACGCTCACACGCTAATTGAATAACCGGGCCATCAGCCATCGGGTCAGAGAATGGTACACCTAACTCGATAACATCTGCTCCAGCGGCCACCATCGCGTGCAACAATCCAACAGTAACACTTGGTGCTGGATCGCCAGCAGTTACATAAGGAATAAGCGCACTACGCCCTTCCTTTTTTAATTTTTCAAAACTTGTAGAAATACGACTCATGATTCAATTTCCTCGCACAAATCAGATATTGATGCCATCGATCTGTGCGACCGTATGAATATCTTTATCACCACGACCAGACAGGTTAACCACAATGGTCTGATCCTTATCCATCTCTTTTGCTAGTTTCATTGCATAAGCAACAGCATGGCTAGACTCAATTGCCGGCATTATACCCTCAATACGAGTTAGTGCACGGAAAGCATCCATCGCCTCATCATCAGTCGCGTCTACATATTCAGCTCTACCAGTGTCTTTCAGATATGCATGCTCAGGCCCGACACCAGGGTAATCCAAACCTGCGGAAACTGAATGCGTTCCAATAATTTGGCCGCCTTCATCAGACATCAGGTATGTTCGATTACCGTGCAGTACACCTGGACTACCCGCTGAAAGTGGAGCCGCATGCTGACCGGTCTCTACGCCATAACCACCGGCTTCAACCCCGTACATTTTGACATCTGCATCTTCAATGAACGGATGGAACAAGCCAATCGCATTGGAACCGCCACCGACACATGCAACAAGTGCATCCGGAAGGCGTCCTGTCTGATCCATACACTGCTGACGTGCTTCGCGACCAATCACACATTGGAAATCACGTACTAGTTTTGGATATGGATGTGGGCCCGCCGCAGTACCAATTATGTAGAATGTATTATCGACATTAGTAACCCAATCACGCATTGCTTCGTTCATGGCGTCTTTTAATGTTCGAGTACCAGACTCAACAGAGATAACCTCTGCACCTAACAACTTCATACGGTACACATTCAAAGCCTGACGCTGAACATCTTCCGCGCCCATATAGACCTGACACTCAAGTCCAAGGCGTGCAGCAACCGTTGCAGAAGCAACACCGTGCTGTCCAGCACCCGTTTCGGCAATAACGCGTGGCTTACCTGTAAACTTTGCCAACAACGCTTGTCCGATGGTGTTATTAATTTTATGAGCACCCGTGTGGTTTAAATCTTCACGTTTCAGATATATCTGAGCACCACCGACATGGTCAGATAAATGTTTCGCATGATAAAGCGGAGATGGGCGACCAACATAATGCGCTAAATCACGATCAAACTCTTCCTGAAACGCGGGATCTCGCCACAATTTCTCGTAAGTTTCCTCTAACTGCTTCAACGCAGCCATCAGAGTTTCAGATACGAAACGCCCACCGTAAGGACCAAAATGGCCTTTACTATCGGGCAACTGAGAGAGTGCTTTAAGATCTATATTAGTTGGCACGGGTTACCTCATTTATAAACTTTACAATTTTAACGGCATCTTTGATGCCCTTACTCTGCTCTACACCGCCGCTAACATCTACGGCGAAAGGCTGAACAACTTCTACTGCTTGGGCCACATTATCGCAGGTTAATCCTCCCGCTAATATTAATGGCGCCTTATGGGGTGTTGGAATTAAATCCCAATCAAAAACCTCTCCAGTCCCCCCCGGAACACCGGGCCTGTACGCATCAAGAAGAATGGCTTGGCTATCTGAATAACGTTGGTATTCATTATTCAAATTCAATCCAGGTTTCATACGCAATGCTTTAATAAAAGGACGGGAAAAGCTATTACAAAACTCAGGCGACTCATCACCATGAAACTGAAGTAAATCTATACGGGTCTCACGTATAACTAGATCAATATACTCAGCATCAGCATCTACAAATAGCCCAGTCGTCGTTACAAATGCAGGCAACTTCCGAATAATCTCAGCGGCAGCCTGTGGTTCAATTGCTCTTGGGCTTTTACTATAAAAAACAAAACCAAGTGAATCAGCTCCAGCCTCGACAGCACAAAGAGCATCTTCTAAACGAGTAATACCACAAATTTTAACGCGAGTTCTATTCACTTGCTAAAGCTTCACTTCAGATAATCACTTGAGCTACGAATATTATCAGATTGCAGCCCTTTAAGTCAGTCAACTAAGACAGGAAATAAGGGCCTATTTTCGATTTTGGCAGTTCAAACTCTTCAGGGTACTTTGCATCAACAAAATATAACCCAAAAGGAGGTGCAGTCACGCCCCCTTGGCGACGATCCTTTGCTTCTAATACCTCTTTCGCCCATTGTGGCTCAGCATCCCCACAACCAATAGACATCAGCACACCCGCAAAATTACGAATCATATGATGTAAAAAAGCATTAGCACATACATCCAGGACAATTAGCTGACCGGATTGATAGACGTCAAACTGCTTAACCGTTCTAACCGGACTGTGTGCCTGACAACCCACAGCTCGATAAGAGGTGAAATCGTGCTCACCAACGAGCAATCGAGCAGCCTCGGCCATTTTATCCACGTCTAGCTCTTTGTAAGTCCATGTGATCCCTTTCGGCATAATCGCTGGCTTAACTGGATTTGAATAAATGAGATAACGATAACGGCGCTCTAACGCTGAAAAACGTGCGTGAAATTCCTGATTTACCGGCTTAGCCCACTGTATAGCGATATCATCTGGCAAATAACTGTTCGTTCCTAGAACCCATGCACGATCAGCTCTTTCTATAGGGCTATCGAAATGAATGATCTGATAAGTAGCATTCACTCGCGCATCCGTTCTACCAGCACACACGACAGTGATCGGACTATTAGCTATACGAGAAAGCGCTTTTTGCACCTCCTCTTGAACACTAGATACATCATCTTCTTTTTGTATCTGCCATCCCCGATAGGCCGCGCCAGCATATTCCACACACAAGGCATAACGATAAGGGGCGATAGAAATCGCCCCTTTGGATGGGCCATCGAGTGGCCCAGAATTACTTTTATCTGACATACTACTTTTCGTTAATAGATTGAATCAGCGCTTCCGCTTCTGCTTTTTGCTGCTCACTTCCTTCCGATACAATCTCTTCGAGAATATCCTTTGCACCTTCAAGGTCTTCCATATCCATGTAAGCTCTTGCTAAATCAAGCTTAGTCTCAACCTCATCTGCACCTTCAAGCAGATTCAGGCCTGCCAGTTCATCAAAATCTTCATCCACCGACACATCCTCTTCTTCTGCAACTGTCTCTTCGAGTTCAATATCATCATTGCTATTCAAAAGTGCATCTAATTCTGAATCCAAATCTGCCTCAAGATCATGCGCTATTGCCGATTCTAAATCATCATCCTCAACAACAAGCTCTTCATCTTCATCTCCAGACAAAGTGGAAGCAGCTGCAACTCCTGCGCCAGCAACAGCCGCTGCAGCAGCCACATCACCAGCATCAAGATCATCCAGCATCGAATCGAGATCACTTTCTGCAATATCAGCTTCAGGCTCTTCCGCATCGCCTAAATCCATGCCGATATCTTCTAGCATCGCATCAAGATCTTCATCCGATGTGCTTAATTCACCTGCCACATCAAGCTCTTCACCATCGCTCAGATCATCCATATCTAGATCATTAAGCATCGCGTCTAAATCATCTTCAGCTTCATCCTTAGCGTCTGCATCAGAAGGTTCTTCTACTGAAGCCAAAAGCGCATCCAGATCATCATCTTGCTCAACTTCAAGATCTGCCTCTAAATCCGGCTCAACCAGTTCCATTGGTACATCATCCGGATCAGAATTCGCAGCAAGCATTGCCTCTAAATCAGCATCAGTAACGTCATCAGCATCTATATTTTCATCAATGCTTGACGTTAACTCTTCGCTCTCAGGCTCTACGTCATCCAGCTCACCTAAGATTGAATCTAGATCATCAGTATCAGTCGCCTGCTCAGCGGCCTCACTTAATTCTTCGATATCCTCATTTGATACTTCATCTAGTAACGCATCTAATCCAGACTCGTCTAAATCATCATCCGCAACTAGATTAGCATCCTCTTCAGTATCAAGATCTGATGCATCCTCAACAACAAAATCCAAACCTTCATCAAGATCAGTACTGTCTTCTGTCTCTTCAGGAGCAGCGTTCAGATCAGGCTCTGCGTCCAACTCAGGCTCATCATCGACTTCAAACTCGAGATCGTCATCTAAACCTAAATCAATTTCGGCATCATCAGATTCAGCAAGCTCTTCAAGAGAAGTATCTTCTACTTCAAACTCTAAAGGCTCATCTTCCACTTCCCCTAAGATATCATCTAAAGCATCAGCCTCTTCAGCTTCAGCATCTTCTACATCTAGGGAAATATCTTCTTCATCTGCATCTAATAAAGCATCTAGGCTTGAGTCGATTTCTTCTTCAGAACTGTCATCCCCTAGAATAGCATCTAGTTCGTCCTCAGCACTTTCAACCTCAAGACCTTCATCCTCTAAATCTTCATCCAGACCTAGATCAAACTCATCGTCGTCTAGTAATGAATCAAGATCATCCGCCTCACCACTCTCTTCTATGGTTTGCAGTACATCACCAGCAGCATCTTCTTCTAGATCCAGATCCATATCCATATCTAGATCAAGATCATCTAAGTCATCCAAATCGCTCTCTTCTGTCAGATCCAGATCAGAATCTTCCAGAAGATCTTCTTCATCACCTATATCAAGATCATCGACAGCATCAAGTTCTCCTGCCTCTTCGATATCATCCGAGGACTCTTCAACCGACTCTTCTGCGACATCAGCGGCCTCATCTCCAGCAAGCTCATCAGGCACCTGAACAAGCCCTGCATCTTCTACAGCATCTTCTTCATCGTCCTTACGGCGACGCATAAAGAAGAACAGACCACCCAGCAATGCAATGAGTGCAGCACCTATACCACCAAGCATCATAGGTGAGCCAAGTAATTTATCTAGGAAACTCTTTTCTGGAGGCGGTGGAGGAGCGGGGGCTGGAACTGCCTCAGCCTCAGCCACCTTATTTTGTAACGTAGAGAGCTCTTTATCTTTCAGCTCTAACATTTCACGCAACTTTTCCAGTTCATATTGAATAGCATCTAAACGCTCATTCAACTCAGCATTTTCACGTGATATTTTATCAACATTTTCTAGAGACTCACTTAAGCGAGCCTCAAGTTCTAAATTTCGCTCGCTTAAAGCGACTTTCTCTTCATCAACGCTTTCCTGCTCAGGCTTTTCAGCCATATCAGGTTCAGGTTGTTTATCAGCATCAGCTTGATCAGTTACTACACCATCTTCAGGCTCAATAGAATCTTTAGGCGTAACAATTTTCAGCTCCGCACTCTTATCTTGCTCGGGCGTGGGTGCTGGTTCAGGAACCTCATCCGCCACTGTTTTTTCTTTAACCGCTTCTATTGGCGCGGTTTTTTCAGCGGGCGTTTCCGTTTTTTTCCAAGCGGACGTTTGACGAACAACTTCCAATGCAGCATCTTGCGAATTTAGCTTATCTATCTCTTCAAGCGAAGGCAGGTCGAGCGTAACGCCAGCGCGAAGAGCATTGATATTATTATTGACGAATGCATGAGGGTTTTTCTTCTGCAATGCAATCATCATTTTCTTAGCGGAAACACTATCGCTTGGACGGTGTTTAATTGCGATAGACCAAAGCGTGTCCTTAACGTCAACATAAACCTGCTGTTTTCCACCAGCACGTGAACGGACATTATTCGTGGTCATTGGTTGTGAATTAACCGTTGAGGAAGGTCTAACCGCCTTGGTAGAAGGCTGTACCGTTTTCCTGACCGGGGTAGGATCAAATACCGGCGGATCTAGCAGGAGCGTATACTCTCGAACCAAACGCCCATTCGGCCAATTAACTTCAACTAAGAAGTTTAAGAATGGCTCCTTAACGGCCCGATCCGATCGCATCGTAATCAAGCCGGTACCATCAGGATTAACTTTAACCTGAAAGCTAACATCCGTTAGAAAGCGAGATTTATCAAGACCAGCTAGAGCAAACTCATCAATATCAGCCATTCTAGGCTGTATCTGTAGAGGCCCTAACTTTCTCACTTGGAGAAGTTTTATCTCTGCATTGAGCGGCTCATTCAGTGCTGAATGAATTTTAATTTCACCCAAACCAAGTGCATTGGCATTGGACGCGCTAATAATCCCTGCTACTGCAAGGCTGACTGCGAGTTTTCGCAACATCATCAGTTTCCCTGTTCCCCTACCCTCAAAACTCTGCATAAATCAGAGGGTTGCGATTCCGAAATCTATTAACAGTATTGTTTATAAACCGCTTATGGGTCAAGGAAATACAAACACCTGTTTGCATTTCTCTTCAGAAAAACGGTCTAAATGTACTGTTGAACCAAAATTTCTGCTATTTGCACGCTATTTAACGCTGCACCTTTGCGTACGTTATCGGCAACAACCCAAAGATTTATAGCATTTTCACAAGAAATATCATCCCTAATACGACTAACGAATACATCATCGTTCTTCGCAGCATCGCTTACCGCGGTCGCATAACCGCCATCAACTTGCTCATCGACAAGCTCAACACCGGATGTTTGAACCATTAGTTCCTTAACTTCTTCGGCACTAATCCGATCCCAACACTCAACATGAACAGCTTCACTATGACCAAAGAAAACAGGAACACGCACACAGGTTGGGTTAACCATAATGGACTCATCACCCAAAATTTTCTGAGTTTCCCAAACCATTTTCATCTCTTCACGGGTGTAACCGTTATCTTGAAATTCATCAATTTGCGGAAGAACGTTAAAAGCGATCTGTTTAGGGTAAGCATTCATTTCAGGCGTTTGCGCATTTAATAGCTTCGCTGTTTGGCCTGCAAGCTCCTCTATCCCACTTTTCCCACTGCCTGATACAGCCTGATATGTTGCAACGTTAATACGCTTTATCGCCGCGTGACGATGAATGGGGGCCAAGGCCAACAACATTTGAATAGTTGAGCAATTAGGATTAGCAATGATGCCTCTATTCTGAAATTCAGAAATACTTTCCGGGTTTACTTCCGGTACAACCAATGGCACATCGTGCTCATACCTAAAGCAAGATGTATTATCGATAACAATACACCCCTGATCGGCAGCAATTTGCGCATGTTCTTCCGATACAGCAGCCCCTGCAGTAAAAAAGGCAATCTGTGCTTCTGAGAAATCAAAATCATCAACAAGCTCTACTTTATGAGATTTTTCATTGAACTGAATGGTTTTACCTACACTATTCTCGCTGGCCAATAAAAACAATTTACTTACTGGAAACTCGCGCTGCTCAAGAATTTCCAAAATAGTTTCACCAACCATACCTGTAGCGCCAACTACGGCGATTTTATAACCTTCACTCATTTCTCATACCCTAAAAACAAACCAGCCCGAGCGATGCCGGGCTAGTATAAACATAGACTGATTTACGGAAGAATTAATCTTCTAGCAAAATTCTCAACATACGGCGTAGTGGCTCTGCAGCACCCCATAATAGCTGATCACCTACACTGAACGCATTCAGGTATTCATCACCTAAATTCATTTTACGTAAGCGACCAACAGGCACATTCAAAGTCCCTGTAATTTTAGCTGGCGTTAACTCCTGCGCGGTAATATCACGCTCATTTGGAATCACTTTAACCCAATCATTTGCTTCAGCAAGCATTGATTCGATCTCATCCATTGGTACATTCTGCTTCAGCTTAATAGTGAAAGCCTGGCTATGACAACGCATCGCACCGATACGCACACATGTGCCATCGATAGGGATTGGATTATTATCCAGCCCTAAAATCTTGTTTGTCTCTGCGTATGCCTTCCACTCTTCACGACTCTGCCCATTATCCAACTTAGTATCAATCCAAGGGATAAGGGAGCCAGCAAGAGGAACACCAAAATTATCAACCGGCATTGCATCACCACGAATGGTATCCGCAACTTGGCGATCAATATTTAAAATTGCACTTGCAGGGTTAGCCAGATCAGCTGCAACGGAATCCTTAATCACTCCCATTTGAGAGATCAATTCACGCATATGACGAGCGCCGCCACCAGAAGCTGCCTGATAAGTCATGGAGGTCATCCACTCGATCTGCCCTGCATTGAACAGGCCACCAAGCCCCATCAACATCAGAGAAACCGTACAGTTACCACCTACATAGGTTTTAACACCTTTAGATAGGCCGTCTTTGATCACATTCATGTTTACTGGATCAAGAACGATAATAGCGCTGTCATCCATACGTAAAGAGGATGCGGCATCAATCCAGTAACCATTCCACCCAGCTGAGCGAAGATCAGAGTAAACCTGTTTCGTGTAGTCACCACCCTGACAGGAAATAATGGCATCCATCTGCTTAAGTTCATCAATGGATGTTGCATCTTTCAACGCCGGAATATCTTTACCAATATCCGGTCCAGCCTGACCTACTTGAGAAGTGGTGAAGAAGACCGGTTCTTCGATATGATCGAAATCACGTTCTTCCATCATGCGTTGCATTAGCACAGAACCAACCATGCCACGCCAACCAACAAATCCTACACGTTTCATCAAATTCACCAAAAATTCGGATTCCAAAAAACACAAAATCGGTTCTTAAAGCTATCTTTTGCTTCAAGAACCGACAAGGGGGCATATTATGCTATAAAAGCGCCCTAGAAGCCATTAGCAACAGCTTCCAGAGCGCTTAGATTTTGAAGATCAACTCAGCGCAGCAATAACTGCGTCACCCATCTCTGACGTTGATACTTTCTGCATACCTTCTGACCAGATATCAGCTGTACGCAGATTTTGATCCAATACTTTGCTAACAGCCGCTTCAATACGGTCAGCCGTTTCACCTGAATCTAATGAATAACGCAGCATCATTGCAGCAGAAAGAATAGTCGCAAGCGGATTAGCAAGGCCTTGTCCTGCGATATCAGGAGCAGAACCATGACATGGTTCATACATACCTTTACCACTTTCATCCAAAGAGGCAGAAGGCAGCATACCAATCGAGCCTGTCAACATAGCCGCAGCATCCGATAAAATATCGCCAAACATGTTACCTGTAACCATTACATCGAACTGCTTAGGCGCACGTACTAACTGCATCGCTGCGTTATCAACATACATGTGGCTCAATTCAACTTCCGGGTACTCTTTGGCAAGATCTTCCATAATTTCACGCCATAGCACAGTTACTTCAAGCACGTTAGCTTTATCCACAGAACACAAGCGCTTGTCACGCGCCATAGCCGCTTCGAAAGCAACTCGACCAATGCGACGAATCTCATTTTCGTCATAAACATAAGTGTTATAGCCCTCACGAACGCCGCCTTCTTTTTCACGAATACCACGAGGCTGACCGAAGTAGATACCCCCCGTCAGTTCACGAACGATCAAGATATCCAAACCAGATACAACTTCTGGTTTTAATGTAGAAGCATGCGCTAACTGAGGGTACAAAATAGCCGGACGCAAGTTACCAAACAAACCAAGGTTTGAACGAATACCTAATAGGCCTTTTTCTGGGCGAATCTGAAAATCAGGATTTGTATCCCATTTAGGCCCACCTACCGCACCTAAAAGGATAGCGTCAGCCGCTTTAGCCGCATTAAGCGTGGCTTCAGGAAGAGGAACACCATCAGCATCAATAGCGGCACCACCGACAAGCGCTTCACTAAGTTCAAGCCCTAGATTATCCTGACCATTAACTAACTCAAGTACACGACGCGTTTCAGCAACAATCTCAGGACCAATGCCATCACCTGGCAAAATTAAAACGTTTTTAGACATGCTTATAACCTTTCATTTATCTCTGCAATTGAGATACAAATTTCTTATTCTTAGCCGCTATATTTTTGATAGATTAGCGATTAAGTCATTATTTTTTAATGCGTTATTTAATCGCACCAAACAACCAAGGCGCTTCTGCTTGGCGCTTAGCTTCATATGCTCGAATGTCATCAGCATGCTGCAAGGTCAAACCTATATCGTCCAACCCATTGAGCAGGCAATGCTTACGAAAATCATCAATCTCAAACGCAATTCTTTCGCCTGATGGCGTCACCACAACTTGCTCTTCAAGATTAACCGTTAGCTCATAACCTTCGTTTGCTTGAACTTCAGTAAAAAGCTGATCAACCTGCTCTTCACTTAATACAATTGGCAACAAACCGTTTTTAAAGCAGTTATTGTAGAAGATCTCTGCGAAGCTCGGCGCGATAACCGAACGGATACCAAAATCTTCTAATGCCCAAGGCGCATGTTCACGACTAGAACCACAACCAAAGTTTTCACGTGCAAACAAGACACTCGCACCTTGGTAACGAGACTGGTTCAACACAAAATCTTCATTAAGAGGACGCCCTGTACACTCTTGATCAGGCTGACCTTCATCTAAATAACGAAGCTCATCAAACAAGTTTTTACCAAAACCTGAACGCTTAATAGACTTTAAGAACTGCTTAGGAATGATCATATCGGTATCGATATTTGCTCGATCCATTGGAGCAGCAACACCTGTATGCAATGTAAACTTATTCATTTTGCTCTCCAATACCTTTATTTAATCAATTCACGTACATCAACAAAATTGCCCGATACAGCAGCTGCTGCTGCCATCGCAGGACTCACTAAATGCGTACGGCCACCAAAGCCCTGACGTCCTTCGAAATTACGGTTAGACGTAGAAGCGCAATGCTCGCCATTACCTAATTTATCGGGGTTCATTGCTAAGCACATTGAGCAACCTGGTTCACGCCATTCAAGGCCCGCTTCAACAAAGATTTTATCCAATCCTTCTTTTTCAGCTTGTTCTTTTACTAAGCCCGAACCCGGTACAACAAGCGCTTGAATAATATTATCCGCAACCTTACGCCCTTCAACGACTTTAGCTGCATCACGAAGATCTTCAATACGAGAGTTTGTACAAGAACCAATAAATACGCGGTCTAACTTAATATCTGTGATCTTCTGATCCGCATTTAGGCCCATGTATTCAAGGGCACGATTGATCCCATCAATTTTAACTTGATCGGTTTCATTCGCCGGATTTGGCACTTGATCATTAACACTCACAACCATTTCAGGAGAAGTACCCCAGGTAACCTGCGGATCAATATCAGCACCATTAATAACAACAGTCTCATCGAACTCAGCATCGGCATCAGAAACTAAATCTTTCCAAGCTTCTACAGCCAGTTCCCACTGCGCACCTTGAGGAGCAAACGAACGCCCTTCAACATAATCTACTGTGATCTGATCAACCGAGACTAGGCCAACACGGGCACCAGCCTCAATCGCCATATTACAAACCGTCATGCGACCTTCCATCGACATGTTACGGAAGACATCGCCCCCAAATTCGATGGCGTATCCCGTACCACCTGCGGTACCAATAACACCGATTACATGCAGAACAACATCTTTTGGCGTTACGCCTAAGCCCAGTTCACCGTCTACACGCACAAGCATGTTTTTCATTTTCTTGGTAATCAAACACTGCGTAGCAAGAACATGCTCAACTTCAGACGTACCAACACCATGAGCGAGAGCCCCCAATGCACCTAAGGTAGCAGTATGAGAATCACCACAAACGGCGGTAACACCCGGTAGAATAGCTCCCTGCTCAGGCGCCATAACATGGACAATACCCTGACGCTGATCGTTCATTTTAAACTCTAAAATTCCGAACTCATCACAGTTATCATCTAATGTTTTGACCTGGATTTTAGAGACCGGATCAACGATCTGCTCCACTCCACCCGATCGTTCAGTAGTAGGCACATTGTGATCCGGCGTTGCGATATTTGCATCTATACGCCATGGCTGACGACCAGCGATTCTCAACCCCTCAAACGCTTGAGGTGACGTTACTTCGTGCAGTACTTGACGATCGATATAAATCAAAGAACTACCATCATCGTTTGTACGAACCAAATGTGCATCAAATAACTTGTCGTATAATGTTTGTCCAGCCATGGGAGCATACCTCACTATTCTTTTTATCAATCAAGCCCTCCCAAAGAGCTCAATCAATTTCTTGTATGTCGCTATCCTAGTGCAGCAGACAGTACAACACAAATTCATATTTTTTATAGTTTGCATTCCAAACGGGAATAGATAGTATCTTCATTAATATAATAGGAGCGCTGCTAATGGATACGAATACCCTTCAAGCTTTTTTAGCCGTCGCTACAAGTAACTCTTTCTCAAAAGCCGCCGATCAGCTTTATCTAACGCAATCAGCCATCAGTAAGCGCATTGCCCTACTTGAAGAGCAACTAAACAGTAAGCTATTTGACCGAATAGGCAGGACCGTCTCTCTAACTGAAGCCGGAGAAGCGCTACTTCCCAGAGCGAAAGACATACTATTACAACTCGATGATGCCAAACGGGCGATTGGCAACCTAGCGGGCGGAGAAATAACCGGAGGGCTGTCTCTTGCAGCAAGTCATCATATTAGCCTTCACCGACTACCTCCCCTATTAAAACAGTTCAATCAGGAATGCCCTAAAGTTGAGCTTGATCTACAATTCGCCGAATCAGAAATTGCCTACGAAGGGGTATTAAAAGGCGATCTCGAGCTTGCACTTATCACACTCTCTCCTGAGCCGGATCCATCTATCCACTCCGAAATCATATGGGACGACCTTCTGATGTATGTTGTTGCCAATGACCACCCTCTTGCCACCAAAAACCAAATTAAGCTAGAGGAGCTAACTCACTACAACGCAATTCTACCTGGCAGCAATACATTTACGCGCACCCTAGTAGAACAACTTTTCTTACAGCATGATCTGGCGCTAAATGTCACAATGTCTACAAATTACCTTGATACAATTCGAATGATGGTACACATAGGGCTAGGCTGGAGCTTATTACCGCAAAGCCTAGTTGATAAAAACTTAACCGTTCTTAATGTAGTAGATTCAGAGCCGGTTCATCGAAACTTGGGTATCATATTCCATCGAAATCGCACACTGTCTAATGCAGCAAATTATCTAGTAAACATCCTAAAGTCCCATCGATAATCAGATGTAAGCAAGCCTCAGTTGTAATAAGATAAGTTGATTGAGCAAACTCGGAGAGATAGAGCTGATGGAAAATAGCAGCTTAACGATTGAAGCCTTACTGAACGCCCAGAAGGAGTACTGGAGTAACATCACTTCCGGTAACAGCCTAAAATCCCCAGAAGAGTGGGCTGAATTCATTTCCCAGAATCAAAAAAACATGCGCAAAGAGGCACCTCAACAGTTCTCTCAGCTGCTTGATATTCTTGGTGCTCAATCTAGCAACTTCACTCAATATGGTGAAGCTCTACTCAAGCAATACAAGGCAGGTAATGAGCAACATTTAGCCGACGCTGTTCAACAATTCCAGCAGTACATGCAGCAGCAGACAAGTGATGCGTTGATGCAACAGTGGCAATTCCCAGAGCAGTTTGCAGCTCTTTTTAAGACGCATAGTTTTAAAGATGATCTGCTCTTTGAAAACCCTTTCATCAGCGGAATGAAAAGCTTATTAGAAACACCCGTAGTGGGAAGTAACAGAGAATCCCAAGAGCAATTACGAGAAGCTATTAAGCTAACTATCGAGTACCAAGAAGCCCTTCAAGAATATATCAAACATTATAATTCGATTAACCAAAATGCTTCGGCTCAAATGCTTTCCGAACTCAATCAATCTGACACTAAGATATCGAGCCTACAGCAGCTACACGACATCTGGGTCGAAGCTTATGAGTCGGCCTATTCGCAAACGGTATTCACCGATATCTATCAACGCTCACACGGCCGCATAAGCAATGCACTTATGCAGCTCCGCAAATTCATGCAGGATGTGCGCGATATTCATTTTCAATCGGTAGGTCTTGCAACCCGTTCAGGTCTTGATACAGCATTACAACGCCAGCACAAGCTTCGCAAAGAGATGCGCACTAACCGGCGCGAGGTGCTTGAGATGCAACAACAGATAGCATCACTACAAGCTAACGCCTCAGCTCAGATGATTGCTGAATTAAAAAGAGAGATTAGTGAACTCAAACAAGAGGTCATTAGCCTTAAAGAAGCGACAAAAGGATAATTAGCCATGAACGGATTTGATCTTGATCCAGCCACTGTGTCCAATGAGCTATTTGAATTTAACCGTAAGTTGCTTAAAAGCTACAATACATTAAGCCAGATTCAAGAGGTTGATGTTGACTCAACCCCTTATCAAGTGATCTATACAGAAGACAAACTTAAATTACGCTATTACCAAGCACAAGCAGAGAAACGCTGCAAAACCCCTTTGCTTATCTGCTACGCGCTCGTTAATCGCCCTTACATGATCGACTTAGAATCCAAACGCTCTATGCTACAACGCCTTCTGGAGCTTGGTTTAGATGTCTACCTCATCGATTGGGGCTACCCCGACGCCGCTGATCGATATTTAGATTTGGACGACTACATTAATGAATACATAAACAATTCAGTTCATGCTGTATGTAATCATGCCAATAGCAAGCAAACTAACTTACTCGGCATCTGCCAAGGCGGTACATTTAGTCTCTGCTATTCTGCGCTAAATCCCAATATGATTAAAAACTTAATCACAATGGTGACACCTGTCGATTTTCAGACCGAAGATAATCTACTGTATCACTTAGCCAAATATGTTGATGCTGACCTAGCCGTCGATACATACGGTAACATTCCTGGGAGTATGCTCAATGATTCCTACAACTCCCTTATGCCGATGCGCCTCGGCATCCAAAAAAATCTTGGCATGCCTAACCAGTTAGAGAATCACGAAAGCGCTTTAAGTTTTTTACGCATGGAAAAATGGATCTATGATAGCCCAGATCAAGCAGGAGAAGCATTTAGGCAATTTATTACTCAGTTTTTCCAGCAAAACAAACTCATTAAAAAAGAAGCGATGATCGGTGAAAAGCAAGTAGATCTTGCCAATATCAGCCAACCTGTACTAAATATTTTTGGCAGCTTTGATCACCTCGTTCCTCCTAAAGCTTCTACCGCCCTCAAAGAACATGTCAGCTCACAGGACTATCAAGAGATAGAAGTCAAAGCAGGTCATATAGGCGTCTTTGTTTCTGGAAAATCTCAAACTCAAGTCGCTCCAGCAATCGTCGAATGGTTATCTGAGCGCGATTGAAGAACGCTTAAAGAACCACGCCATCCACTAACTAATAGCGCTAATCATCTACTATATTAGCGCTATTAGTTATTTTCATTCAGTTTGCTATTATTTTTACTTCCTCCACGCTGAATTGTTTACTAAAATCGCGCGTCTGAATTTAAGTAGTGCTTTTAACGGAGCGAATCACCTTGCCTACAAATCGAAATATCAAGCTTGAAGGTTTTAACAACCTGACCAAAAGCCTGAGCTTTTGTATCTACGATGTCTGCTACGCTCAAACAGCTCAGCAAAAAGCTGAGTACATCGAGTATATTGACGAGCAATATAATGCTGATCGCTTAACTGAGATTTTGAGCGAATGCTGCGAAATCATTGGAGCTAACGTTCTCAATATTGCTCGCCAGGATTACGACCCGCAAGGCGCAAGCGTTACGATTCTAGTTGCTGAAGAACCGATCAAAGATTCAGATGATGTGGACACAACTGAGAAGCCCGGGCCTATGCCTGACTCCGTTGTAGCGCATTTAGACAAAAGCCATATTTGTGTTCACACCTATCCAGAAGCCCATCCCGATGACGGCATATGCACTTTTAGAGCCGATATTGAAGTATCGACTTGCGGTATCATTTCGCCTTTAAAAGCCCTCAACTATCTAATTCATCAACTGGAATCTGACATAGTAACGGTTGATTACCGCGTGCGAGGCTTCACACGTGATATACAAGGCGTTAAGCACTACATCGACCACGATATAAACTCAATTCAGAATTTTATTACTCCCGACATTCACGATAACTATCAAATGTTAGATGTGAATGTTTACCAAGAGAATATTTTTCACACTAAGATGATGCTTAAAGACCTAGATCTTAATACATACCTATTTGGTACGACAAAAGAGGAACTAGGGGAAGAT
Organism: Neptuniibacter victor; assembly: GCA_027943745.1. Classification (GTDB taxonomy): domain Bacteria; phylum Pseudomonadota; class Gammaproteobacteria; order Pseudomonadales; family Balneatricaceae; genus Neptuniibacter; species Neptuniibacter victor. The sequence continues at coordinate 2,535,872 of AP025763.1, forward strand.
GAAGTGAAAGAGATTACCGAACGGCTTTATAAGGAGATGTATGAGATTTTCTACGGCCGTAATATGCCAGACATGAAATAAGAACAAAAAATCGCTTCAACTAAAAAGACCGTTAATATAACGGCCTTTTTAATAACACACTACTGATTAGAATTTACGTCAAAACCTTTAATATTAAGGTTTAGACTTTGGATCTGGCTCGTCATCAATCGTGCCATCTGGGTTTTCCCCCGGCTTAAACATGCCCCACATCTGCATATTCTGATCAGCAATCCGATTCATCACTGTTAATGGGTTAGCCGCCCCCATCATGGTCTGCATCTGGTCTCTAATACGATCCTGATGTTCTAAAAATGAAGCGATACTCTGTTCTAGATATTGACTCATCATACCTTGCATACTATCACCATAAAAACGAATCAGCTGCTGTAGAACTTGGTTCGTTAATAAAGTTCCATGCCCTTGAGCTTCCTGCTCACTGATAATCTGCAGAAGAATGTTGCGGGTCAGTTCGTTACCCGTTTTCGAATCCTCAACTTTAAAAGCTTCACCACTTAGTACTAGCTGCTTCACATCATCCAGCGTGACATAGCAACTACGGGATGTGTCATACAAACGACGATTTGTATATTTTCTTAAAATACGCAAAGTAGCATCTCTCTCGTAACATTCCTTTGGTTTAATCCGATCCTATTACCCTGATCAGTCTTTTTTATTATCTGAACTACCATAACCCGAAGTCATCAAATTCATCATAATTTTTTGCAGTGCTTCCATAGAACCAACCCCACTTGTTAAGTAAGGTTTGAATAGGGTTAATGGATCATACCCTTCCGCACCAGCATCCATCTGTTCAGTGATCTTCGCCATCATATCTTCCTGAAATTTCTGCACATCTGGTAAGCCCAGAACTTTACGCAGCTCTTCAGGAGACATATCAATATCAATCTTGAACTTCACTTTCGACTCCTCGTTCGGGTAGCACAATATCCTAATCCTATAGCAAAACAACGGCGGTGCAAAATATCCAGATCAATTGTTTTGCTGCACTTTTCCACGATGATCTATTTTGATTCGATACACAATTGTTAATTCGATATTTTGTAAGACAACGAATCACACAAGCTTTGGCTGCACAAAAACCAGATCATAGACAATGTTGCATACATACCAACATAGTCCAACAATTCAATTTGGCCCAAAAGGTGAAATTTCTCTCAGGCTAAACTAGATAAAATTTTAATAAACTTATTCTTGTTATATCAACGCCTTGCTTATAAGTTACAGAAAAAAAGGCGTTCCAAATGACTGCAACATCCATCAAAAATACTATGAGTAGAACCCGCCAAGGAACACAACTTGCCGCCGTCAAAACGATCCTGTTGATACTTTGCCTTCATGTAAGCTCAAGTATTTGTGCAAAGACTTTCTTTGAACCCAGTACTGAGAAGCCTTCAGGCTATTACAATAACGACGGCATTCGTCAGGAAAGTATCGATAATTCAAAGCAACGCCCAATAAGACACTTCAGCGACCAGCACAAACTCGTGATTGATTATCTGAACAGCAATAAAGATAGCGTAGCGACGCATGCAGAATGGGAAACAAAAACGTTATTAAGAATCGGGGTGGTTAGAAGGTCTTTGAAGAAAACAGCCTATTCCAATTACACTTGCGAACTTATCACCGCTGCAGGTATCAACAATAAAAACATAACGGTGAGAATAATCTATCTACCGAGTCTAATTGCATCTCAGCAGCTTGATATCTTAAGTGATAAAAAATGCCTAGAAATGGGCAAAGAGTAGTGTACTGTTTAGCTGTTTTCATTCGCTGTAACTACATGCGTTAAATATGTTTTACTCATTCTTGATTCGACATGGATTGATCCACACCCAGGCTAATAGTATTGCTATCAAACTTGCTAATGCAGATAGTGCGAACGTGTAAAACGCACCAATATCATCCCATAACAAGCCACTGATAAATGCACCTAAAGCCCCACCCAAACCAAATCCAAAACTTGAATACAACGCCTGCCCCTGCCCATAAGTTGTTTTTGAAAAATAATGATGCACGAGAGCAATCCCCACTGCATGTAAACTTCCAAATGTTGCAGCATGAAGGGTTTGCGCAAAAAGCATTAACAATAAGCTATCAGGTACAGCACCAATCATGAGCCAACGGACAACACATAGCAGCAGGCTTATTAACATAATTTTACGAAGCCCCCAGCGCTGAATCATCCAATGCATATAAACAAAGACCAAGACCTCCGCAACGACGCCTACAGCCCAAAGCATCCCGACCTCTGTGCTGCTATAACCTACATCGATCATGAGTACACTATAAAAAGTGTAATAAGCCCCATGACCAAATTGAACAAGGAAACAGATCAAGAAGAAAACGATCACCTGAGGACGTAATAGTAACTGCTTAAAACTTGAAGACTTAGACTGATTAGAACTAACAGAAGCAACTGATGGCCTCGGAATCAGTAATGTATTCAACCAAATCGCCAACATTAAGCTAAACAAGATCCACGGCAACCAATCAATAGCAATAACATCTAAGAGCGCTCCTACGCCCACGACCGTTAGAATAAACCCAATAGAACCCCACAAACGCACTTGACTATAGCGGTCTTTTTTTTCACCAAGTTCTTCGAGAGTAATCACCTCAAATTGAGGTAACACCGCATTCCAGAAAAAGCTAAAAGCCAACATTACGAGGCCTATTCCCAATGCACTCTCTTGCCAAAACATGCCAACGAACATGACACAAGTCATAAACGCACCAAAGCGCACAATATCGACCCGCCTACCACTTTTGTCAGCTAGCCAACCCCACAAATTGGGAGCAACAATCCGAGAGACATGCAACAAAGCCATTAGCGTACCGATCGTCTGAGCATCAAAGTCAAACGATGTGAGATAGAGGCTCCAATAAGGAATAAGCGCTCCGAGAAGAGCAAAGTAGAAAAAATAGAAGCCGGACAGGCGAGTATAGCTGTTCAATGGCAGCCTCAAAAAAGTGCTAAGTTGGATTTTTCTTAACGTTCATAAGCGTAACCATAAAAAAGCCGATTTTAAAATCGGCTTAATCTTAAACTTCGCGCAGAGTATTTATTAAATACTGTGGTAATGCAAAACTCCCCGCATGTACTTGCGAATTATAGTAACGGGTTGAAATTCCACTTGCGTTATAGCGCTCTTCAAGCTGCTCTATGCCCAATCTGCGCAACTCATCATTATCCGTCCCCCACGCCAATGTCATCACTCCTCCAATATAAGTCGGCACAGCCGCCGTATAAAAAGATTGATCCTTGAAATAGGGACTTAAACGACGCCGTGTAGTAACCACTTCATCTTGTTGGAGGAATGGCACGCCATTTTGGGCAACAAATACCCCTCCATCATTTAAAAGCCTCTTACATCCTTCATAGAAACGACTGGAAAAGAGTACTTCTCCTGGCCCCACTGGATCAGTGCAATCAGAGATAATGACATCAAACTTTTCGTCCGTTTGATTAACATATTCAACGCCATCAGCGATAACAATATTGGTTCGCGGATCATCAAATGAGCCCGCTGAATGGCCTGGAAGGTATTCCTTACACATATCAATCACAGCTTGATCTATTTCAACCTGTGTTACATGTTCAACTGAAGAATGACGACAAACCTCACGAAGAATACCACCATCACCCCCTCCGATGATAAGGACACGCTTTGCCGCACCATGAGCAATAAGCGGCACATGCGTTAACATCTCATGATAAACAAACTCATCTCGCTCGGTTGTCTGGATAATCCCATCCAAAGCCATCACCGTGCCATATACAGGATTACGGAAAATAATAAGATGCCAAGAATCTGTCTGCTGCTCAAACAGCACCTCTTCCACATCAAATGTTTGGCCGTAGCCTTTATGCAAAGTCTCACTATAAGCGGTTGTCATATCAATCTCACCCGTCCCAACCACTCTTTCAAACTGTTGCTGAATAGCAGTAGCCAGACGTTATAAAAATTACAGTATGGACTACCATTTTCATGGCGTCATTTTGCGCGCATTTATACATTGAAATATACCAAAAACAAAGCAGATTTTTCCGTTATGACACTCCAGCCCTACTAACATTTTCGCTCAAAATTACTGGCATAAAAATTCAGATTCGGTGCGTGCGTGCACCACTTTGAAACAAAAGTTTCATTTTGGAGCAATTGTTTCTCATATTAGAAAAATCAACAATACGCTGTAAGCCTTACCAATAGGGGCATAGAAGAAAACATAGACTAAAGTCCAATTTCATCAACGGGTTGGTATATATTCTGCTAGGCTCTCTAGTAAGAAAGTTTTATTAACTGTGTTCGCTACTTAAGAACAATAAAAACAGAACAGAAAGGCATCGTCGCCAACACTATTGACGGAGAAATGTAATGAAACGACTTACCTCAGTTATTGCTACAGGTTTAGCACTGGGTTTATCTTTTGGCGCACAAGCGGGCACTCTAGAAGATGTCCAAAAACGTGGCAGTGTTTCATGTGGTGTGAGTACAGGTCTAGCCGGATTTTCACAAAAAGATGAGAATGGTACATGGAGCGGTTTAGATGTAGATGTATGCCGTGCTGTTGCAGCTGCCGTACTTGGTGATGCCGCAAAAGTACAATACAAGCCTTTAACGGCTAAAGAGCGTTTTACCGCCCTTCAGTCTGGCGAAATCGATATCTTATCTCGTAACACCACTTGGACCCACACTCGCGATACATCCTTGGGATTAAACTTTGCTGGCGTAAACTACTACGATGGTCAAGGTTTCATGGTTTCCAAGGATCTTGGGGTTAAAAGCGCTTTGGAACTTGATGGCGCTGCGGTTTGTATCCAAGCGGGAACAACCACTGAACTTAACCTAGCAGATTACTTCCGTGCAAACGGTATCACTTATAAAGCGATCACCTTTGATACATCAGATCAAACGCGTGCAGGTTTTGAAAGCGGCCGCTGTGACGTTCTAACATCTGACCAATCGCAACTGTACGCACTACGTATCGGCCTAAAAGATCCGTCTTCTGCGATGGTACTTCCTGAAGTCATTTCTAAAGAACCACTAGGCCCTGTCGTTAGCCAAGGTGATGATGCCTGGTTCAATGTCGTTCGTTGGTCTCTCATGGCAATGGTTGAAGCTGAGTTCCTAGGTGTAGATAGTGCATCGGCAGATAAAGCCAAGGCAGAAGGTAACCCATCACAGAAACGTCTTATGGGCTCTGAGGGGGATTCAGGCGCTAAAATGGGCATTCCTGCAGACTGGGGTTACAACATTGTTAAGCAAGTAGGCAACTATGCTGAAAGCTTTGAGCGTAATGTTGGTGCTGGTTCACCACTAAAAATTGCGCGCGGACTTAACGCCCAATGGAACAAGGGCGGGATTATGTACTCTTCTCCAGTACGTTAATAAGGAAAAAAACAGAGGGACATTTTATGTCCCTCTGCTATGTTTACTATTAACCTTCTGAAGATAAGTGCTTAATTATGTCTGAAAAGCCACAGGTGAAATCCTCACCATCCTTCTTCAATAACCCAAGAAATCGCTCGCTCATCTACCAATTGTTATTGTTAGTAGGCTTGGCATATTTCTTTTACGGCATCGTAAGTAATACACTGGCAAATATGGAAGCCCGCGGCATCAAAAGCGGTTATGACTTCCTATTTACTACAGCCGGCTTCGACATTTTAATGTCATTGATCCCCTACGATGCAACACATACCTACGGGCGAACCTTTGTTGTTGGCCTGTTAAATACGATTTTAGTGTCGACCATAGGCATCATTCTTTCGACGATTGTTGGTTTTATCATGGGGGTAGCACACTTCTCTCATAACCTACTTATTCGAAAGCTAGCCGTCGCTTATATCGAAACCTTCCGTAATATCCCACTACTTTTACAGATCTTCTTCTGGTATTTCGCTGTGTTAGCGGCCTTACCGAGTGCTCGTCAAAGTATGAGTATAGGTGAAGCAATTTTTTTAAATGTCCGCGGTTTGTATTTCCCGGGTTTAATTGCAGAATCGGGTGCGGGCATTGTTTACGGAGCGATTGCAGCGGCAATTGCAGGCATTTTCTTCCTAAGACGATGGGCTAAAAAACGTCAAAATGATACAGGCCAACAGTTCCCTGTTTTCACAGCGAGCTTAGGCATATTATTTGGTTTGCCATTAATTGCTTTACTTGTGTCAGGTATCCCTTTTGTCTGGGATTTCCCAGAACTAAAAGGCTTTAACTTCCGAGGCGGTGTCACTGTCATACCTGAGTTAATGGCGCTAGCGCTAGCACTCACTGTGTATACAGGAGCTTTTATCGCGGAAGCAGTCCGTGCGGGTATTCAAGCGGTCCCTCATGGCCAAACAGAAGCTGCCAGAAGCATAGGCTTGAAAGAGAGCAAGATCATGAAGTTGATTGTTGTTCCTCAGGCGATGCGCGTTATCGTTCCTTTGTTGAATAGTGAATATCAAAGCTTAGTGAAAAACTCGACACTAGCGACCGCTATTGGCTATCCAGATCTATTTACCGTTTTTGTGGGGACAACCCTGAACCAAACAGGCCAAGCGATAGAAATCGTATTCATGACCATGGCGGTTTATTTTGTCATCAACATGTCCATCTCATTTGTAATGAATCGTTTCAATGCAAGTGTAGAACTGGCTGAGCGGAATTGATGCTATGAAAGAATTTAAACCTTTACCCGACCAGCCAGCCCCTAACGATACCATTGGTCCTATTCCTTGGATTAAAGAGAACCTATTCTCCTCTCCAGCCAATTCAATAGCGACACTGGCCATCTTTGCCTTCTTTGCAACGGTAATCCCACCGCTGCTTGACTGGCTATTTATATCGGCTAACTGGTCTGGCACAACACAGGCCGCTTGTACCAACGAAAATGGTGCTTGCTGGGTATTTGTAATTGCTTGGTCCAAACAGTTCTTCTATGGCAGCTATCCAATAGAAGAGATCTGGCGCATAAATCTCTGCCTTATCGGACTGATTGCAATTATTATCGCCTCGTTCAAACTACCTAAGGATCTTCGCAACAAGATAGCAATCCCGCTATTTTTAATGCTGCCTTTTATCTCAATACTTATCCTAAGCGGTAGTTGGATTGGTCTAGAATATGTCTCAACCGATTACTGGGGTGGGTTCTCGCTCAACGTACTGCTAGCAGCAGCCAGTATTATTGTCGCTTTTCCGCTAAGCTTTCTTTGGGCATTGGGAAGGCGTTCTGACATGCCATTTGTCAAAAGTGTAAGCATTATACTCATCGAATTTTTTCGAGGCGTACCCGTCTTAGCTCTATTTTTCATGGGCTCTGTAATGCTTCCTCTATTTTTCCCAGAAGGAACAAATGTAGATAAGCTACTGCGTGTTTGGATCGTTCTTACACTCTTCATGTCAGGCTATATGGCAGAGGTATTCCGTGGAGGATTCCAGGCGGTTCCAAAAGGCCAATACGAAGCGGCTGACTCCTTAGGCCTCGGCTTTTGGCAGAAAACCTTATTAATTATCTTGCCTCAGGTGATAAAGATCTCCATGCCAAATATTTTGGCGACCTTTGTCATGTTATTTAAGAATACAACGTTCTTGTTGATCATCGGCATTTTCGAGATGTTAAGTACAACCCAAACAGCCCTAACAAATTCCAATTGGCTAGGCGGGCATTCAACAGAAGGTTATCTATTTGTGGCGGTTGTCTTCTGGATATGCTGTTTTAGTATGTCCATGATCAGCTCATCTATTGAACGTAAGCTAGATACTAGCCATAGAAATTAAGAGGAATATCTTTGTGAGCATTGAACACGAACAAAGTATTGAAAATAATGACGACATCATCATTATTAAAGACCTCAATAAATGGTATGGCGAATTCCATGTATTGAAAGACATTAATCTACGCGTCAAAAAAGGCGAGCGTATCGTCATCTGCGGCCCCTCTGGCTCTGGTAAATCGACGATGACTCGCTGTATTAATCGCCTCGAAGAATTTCAACGGGGTTCTCTGATCGTTAACGGTGTAGAGATGATTGAAGATGTCAAAAACATCGAGGCAATCCGTCGCGAAGTAGGCATGGTTTTCCAGCACTTTAACCTATTCCCACACTTAACAATCCTTGAAAACTTAACGCTTGGGCCTATCTGGGTTCAGAAGAAACCTAAAAAAGAAGCCGAAGCGATTGCAATGAAGTATCTAGAACGAGTCAAGATACCTGACCAAGCATTGAAGTTTCCCGGTCAACTTTCTGGGGGCCAACAACAGCGTGTAGCTATCGCACGTTCTTTATGTATGAACCCTGAAATTATGCTCTTCGATGAACCTACCTCTGCCCTTGACCCCGAAATGATCAAAGAAGTGCTAGATGTAATGGTTGAGCTTGCCGATGAAGGTATGACGATGCTCTGCGTGACCCATGAAATGGGCTTTGCAAAGAAAGTTGCTGACCGCGTTATTTTCATGGATGCAGGTGAAATTGTTGAACAAAACACCCCAGAAGAGATCTTTAACAACCCACAGACAGACAGATTACAGCTGTTTTTAAGCCAAATACTGGATCATTAATCGATGGGTACCTGATCCCTCTTTAGTTTCCAAGAAAGTATCTCCAGCGAGCTTTCTTGTAAATCCAAAGCCGCCCGCCAAGGCGGCTTTTTACTCATATCTCTCCTGTATAAATCGCTTCAACTAACGCTCTTCCCCCGCTTCGTCCTCGGGCACTATCTCTGTCTCGCTTAACGCACCGTCAATCCACTCCATCACGGGGCCATAATTCAAAATCTTTTCGACATAAGCACTAGAGAGATCAGAAAGCTCTATGCCGTATGTTTTGAATCGAAGCGCCACTGGCGCATAAAACACATCAGCAATACTAAATTCACCAAACAACCACCCAGTCTTCTCATTATCAGAAACACGGGTTAAGCAGTTCTGCCAAAGCTGATCTATCCGTTCAACATCGACCTGCGCCTGATCGCTTAATAAAACCTCTCGCTTTGCCCGGCAGTTCATTGGCATTTCATTTCTTAATGCGGAAAAACCTGAATGCATTTCAGCAACGGCCGCACGCGCTATAGCCCTGCTCGTAAGCTCTTTAGGCCACCCTTTACCCTCAAGATACTTCTCACTTACATATTCACAGATCGCCAATGAGTCCCAGACGTTAACGCCGCCATCAATAAGTACCGGCACCTTCGCCATAGGCGTCACTGATTCAAGCTCCTGATAAAACGAATCACTAAACAACTGTAATTTTTTCTCATGGAAAGGGATATCAAATGCCTTCAGCATTAACCATCCTCGAAGAGACCACGAAGAGTAATTCTTATTTCCTATAATGAGTTCCATTGCAATTTTCCTTCCCTATCACTGTGTATTCAAAAAACGAGAATCATTCTGACAACTTGCATTTCCTCTGACTAACGAATAGTTTTGATAGCTCCTATTGAAAAACTTGATAGGTAAAAAAACCTATCAATTAATGAGACTTGAAATGGATATTGATGCTTTACGCAGCTTTATTGCTTTTGTTGATACTGGCAGTTTCACCCGCGCGGCCAAACAAACATTTCGCACACAAAGTGCTATCAGTATGCAGATGAAAAGATTAGAAGAAGATGCGGGGAAGCCCCTTTTCATTAAAGAAGGTCGCAATCTAGCGTTAACAGAGCATGGTCAACTCTTGGTTAGTTATGCTCGTAGAATTCTATCGCTTCACGACGAAGTATTAGGTAGCTTTTCACAGAATGAAGCCCACCCTCCTCTAGTCATTGGCTGCCCTGACGATTACGCCGAATCAGTGTTACCAAAAGTAACCGAATTAATTCTTGGAAAGTGCCCCAATCAAAACATTAAGATTTGTTGTGACTGCAGCAGTCAGCTACGCTTGAAATTAGATGCAGGAGAGATCGATCTAGCTATATTAACCCGCTCCCCGGAGGTTGAAGAGGGCTATCTGTTAAAACATGATACAGGTGTCTGGGTACACGGAGGGTTCGAAGAATTAACCGAAGCAGACCCTCTATCACTCATACTTTATGAGCCTGACTGTAAATTTCACAGTACCGCTATCGACGGTTTGGAGAAATTAGGCAGAAACTACCGTTTGCTATGTAGCTCATCCAGCGCAACGGCGATTAAAAGCTTGCTACGTCGAGGGCTGGGAATCAGTGCAATGGCGAAATCAAGTGTCTCACAGGGGCTTATCGTTTCAGAATCTGTCGATATGCCCCCGCTTCCCTCAGTCGATATTGTCTTGGCAGTAGCACCGGTTCCACACCCTTTATTCAGCGCAGGAATGGCCTCCGAAGTCAGCAATAGCTTTCGGATGATAAATACATAAGGCTTGAAATGAGCACTGGGGCGCTGTCTTTTTTCGGCTCTACAACTTTCGCTTTACAGCGTTTGAGCATAACGACTTTTCAAAATTTCGACACGTTTAACATAAGCCTGCGTCTCTGCATACGGAGGAACCCCGTTATAACGTGTTACGGCACCTGGGCCTGCATTATAAGCGGCTGTTGCCAACTTCGTATCTCCCGAAAAACGTTTTAAAAGCTCGGCTAAATACTTAGTACCACCTTCAATATTTTGGTTAGCATTCAAACTGTTCCTCACCCCTAAATCATTCGCAGTTGCGGGCATCAACTGCATAAGGCCCTGCGCTCCCGCTCTAGATACCGCGTTCGCTTTAAAAGCTGATTCCGCATGAATAACCGCCCTTACCAAGGCTTCATTCACGCTGTATTTCTGTGACATTGCTTTAACTTGTTTTCGATACGACTTGGTATTGAGCGGCGTACGATACCAGTTTACTTTTGATGAAACATTGCAGGCGTAACAATCAAATCGTAAAACTTCAAACTCAAAATTAATGGGTCTTTGATCTGTATACGCAATAACACCACGATCATTACGGTACTTATATATGCTTTTAGCTGAGCTTTTACTTTTATTTGTATAGTGAATTTTGCGCTGTTTATCAGAAAGGTTGGTATATTCGACACGCCCATCTGGATGTACTATTTTCCGTACATCTCCCGCAGACGCACTCTGACCCACACTTAGCATCAACGCAAAGATTGCAAAGGTAGAGCATAGCAATTGGGAAAGGCGCATTAATTGTGTTTTAGACATAATTCGAAGTTTAGCAATTAGAACGAAATTAGTCAGATCTGATTACGCTTCAATTTTCTTTTGGCGGTAATACCAAAGAAGAAAAAAGTAGTCCCGTTACAAGTGCTATAGCAACAAAGCTCATACTAAAAGCGGTATCGATACCCTCAAGAACATTCTTTTCCACCAGCAACGATAGACTCTGAAAACCTACACTCCCTGGAACTAATAAGATTATGCCCGGCATTAGTATCACTCCGCGAGTAATCCCAGAGATTCGCTCAAATAGGTTAGCCCCTAAACCCGTAACAAACGCCCCTAAAAAAGCCCCCATTACTTGCCCAAATAACTGGGCACCGTACCAGGTTGTCGCAAAAGCTAGCAGCCCCCCAAGAATAATCCAAGGCATATCTTTGGGCCTACCCTGAAATAGAAAACATAATCCAACACAACCAATCGCTATTGATATCCATAGGGACCAATTCGGTAAAAACCATTCCATCCTAACTTCTTGCATCGGGAAAACCACTTCCCCGATGGCATTGCCGATAGCAACACCAAAGCCAATTTGTAAAAATATGGTGCCGGAGTAAACCAACCGTGCCGTTCCCGACACCATATTTTGCCTGGCTAGCTCTGCGACAGCTGTTGTTAATGGCAACCCTGGAACCAAGACAATCACGCCTGCAACAGTGGCAATGTAAGGCGCTGAAAGCCAGCCTAAGCTCGCAACGAAATTAGCAAGTAATGCCGAGATAATGGCAGAGAGCGTTGGAAATAGGTATTTAAGCGATTCTGTTTTTAAAAAGCGTACAGCAATGAGCCCTGTAATCATTCCCATCACCAATGCAACAAGAATTTCTGAAACAGCACCACCGAGTAATTGCGCGATACACCCTGATAATAAACCAAAACCGGCCATCTGCCCTTTTATGCCAAAGCGTACAGGGGCATTAGAGATCTCTTTTAAGCGCCCTGCTCCCTCTTTGACTGTCAACGTTTCCGCCATGACAGCACTAACGACTTCTTGTACCTGAATCTGCCTCTCTAAATTAACTTCACCCTGCTCAACTCGAAATACATAAGTTTTAGGCTCTGGTTCCTCTGGATGAGAGAAACTCATAATCAGATTTGTTGGTTGGGCTAAGCACTGCACGCCAAAACCTAGCTTAGCTCCCATTCGCTTCATCGTATTTTCCAGCTCATAAGCTGTCATTCCGTGAGTATGCAGCGCTTTTGCCAAACGCAGCATAAAACCTACCGGCAAAGTTCGCGGTGGAAAGTTAGGTTGTTTATCTAGCGAATAATGATCGAGCAAATCGAAAGACATAATCGACTCTAAAAAGTGATGAAATACATCAAGCCTAAAACGAAAGAAGGATAAATTATCGCTAATTTATCCTTCCAAATAATTATTACGATAGATTTTGTGTCAGGTGATCACTGGTACATCACATTGAACATCTGAATTTTGTCCTCGGTGCCGCAACATATGATCCATCAAAACAATTGCCATCATCGCTTCAGCAATCGGTGTTGCACGAATGCCAACACATGGATCGTGACGGCCTTTAGTCACGACTTCGATCGCTTCGCCACGACTATTAATACTTCGACCCGGTAAACGTAAACTAGACGTCGGCTTCAACGCAATATGAGCAACGATATCCTGTCCTGTTGAGATTCCACCCAAAATGCCACCCGCATGATTGGATAAAAAACCGTCAGGTGTCATTTCATCACGATGCTCAGTGCCCTTTTGCGCTACGCAATCAAAGCCATCACCGATCTCAATCCCTTTAACCGCATTGATGCTCATTAAGGCATGAGCAAGTTCCGCATCGAGCCTATCGAAGATTGGCTCTCCAAGCCCAACAGGTGTACCGCTCGCCACGACACTGATTTTAGCACCCACTGAATTACCCTCCTTTCGAAGGTCATCCATATAGTTTTCCATTTTCTCTACGATAGCAGCATCAGGACTAAAGAAAGGGTTATTGTGCACCTCATCCCAATCAAAGTTAGCCTGATCAATCGTTAAAGGACCTAACTGAGAAAGATACCCTTTAACCTCAACGCCTTTTGAAGCTAAAAACTTTTTAGCAATGGCCCCTGCCGCTACACGCATTGCGGTTTCACGCGCTGACGAACGGCCACCGCCGCGGTAGTCGCGAAAACCATATTTATGAGTATAAACATAGTCCGCATGAGCGGGACGGAACGTTTCTTCAATGTTTGAGTAATCTTTCGAGCGCTGATCTGTGTTTTTAATTAATAGACCAATCGGTGTTCCTGTCGTTTTACCTTCAAAAACGCCCGAAAGAATCTCGACTTCATCCGCTTCACGGCGCTGCGTAGTATGACGAGACGTACCTGGCTTTCGACGATCAAGATCATGCTGCAGATCTGCTTCAGACAGTTCAATACCGGGAGGGCAACCATCTACAATACATCCAAGCGCCTTACCGTGGCTCTCACCAAATGTGGTTACCGTAAACAGTTTACCGTAGCTATTTCCTGACATCGTATAGATCCATTAAGCAACAAAAAAACAAATAAAAAATATGACGCGAGATTATAGCAAATTATATGCAATCTCTGAATGCTCGAAGTTCCTGGGCAGTAATTGCAAATACACCATTACCTCCCTGCTCAAACTCCAACCAAACGACGGGAAGATCTGGATACTGTTCCATCATATGCGTTTCGCTATTTCCAACTTCAACGACCAACAAACCATCATCAGCAAGATAATCACTTGCTTCCCTTAATATACGCCGAGTAATATCCAGGCCGTCAGGTCCAGATCCCAAGGCCAGCGCTGGCTCATGATCATACTCCTGTGGCATTGAGGCTAAATCAGACGCATCCACATAAGGTGGATTGCTGACAATAAGGTCATATGTTTTACCCTTAACAGCCGAAAATAGATCACTTTTAATCGCATGTACTTGTTCAAGCATCTCATGCTTCTCGATATTAATGTTTGCAACATCGATCGCATCTTCAGAAATATCGGCCAAATCCACTTCCGCATCTGGAAATGCATAGGCACAGGCAATGCCAATACATCCACTTCCGGTACACAAATCCAATACACGAGCCACAGGCCCCTCCCTTAACCAAGGAGAGAATTCAACCTGAATTAATTCGGCAATTGGTGAACGAGGGATAAGCACTCTTTCATCAACGAAAAAGGGCAACTGACAAAACCAAGACTCTTGAGTGATATACGGTAATGGCTTTCGTGCTACTGCACGCAATTTGATGAAATCCAACACCCTTTCTTTTTCACTTTCGGCTAAACGGCTATCTAAAACAGCTGGGTTGGTATTCCAAGGAAGGTGAACCGCTGCTAAGACTAACTGCGTTGCTTCATCCCAAGCATTATCGGTGCCATGACCAAAGAAAACCCGATGTTGACCAAATTGACTCATCGCAAAACGAATATAATCTCGAAGACTATGTAGCTCATTTTTTACATTATTAGAAAACAGGGGTTGATCGCTCATACAGTCAAGACCGATAATTTGATAATGAATAAGGCCGCCATCTTAATAAAAATTGCTTAGGAACACCATGAAAGACCAGCATGACAACCCAAATGATGAACAATCCTTTCTTGATGCGATGGAAGGCGTTAGCCGCCATAAGCATGATAAAGCAGATATAGTCCCGGCGGCTAATAAAGAAAAGCTCAATACACTCTATCGCCGTCAAGCAGCTACGCTTGAAGAGGAAAAAGTTATTGATGGGTTATCAGATGAAGCCGTAGAACTAGTCGAATCCAGCGAAGAGCTCTTATTCGCTAACCCGGGTGTTCAGTTACGTGTTTTAAAACGGCTCAAACAGGGGCATATCCCTTGGGAACAAGGTTTAGATCTTCATGGGTATTCTGTAGAACAAGCAAGAGATCAGTTAAGCCGCTTTATCTTGGATGCGCGAAGAAACAAATGCCGATGCATAATCGTTATACATGGAAAAGCACACTCATCGGGAAGCGAGCAGGCGTTACTGAAATCTTATGTCAATGAGTGGCTAAAGCGACTGACGGGCGTTTTAGCATTTTGCTCTGCACAAGCTAAAGATGGGGGCGCTGGCGCCCTATATGTACTGTTAAAGCGTGAGAAATAACGAAATAAACCTTCCTCAAAAAATCTAATTAATAGGTTCGCCTTTCTCTAACGCCTCTAAGCGGTCTCGTGCTGCCAAACGACCATATTCAATCGTCTGCGCAGCACGATGAAAATCATAAAAACTACAGAGATCTTTCGGTATACGGATAACAAGATCGGGAGGGTAACCCGCGATTTTATATTCAGCTAAACTAGCCTGCATGACTTCGACAGAATTCAGCAATATATCCATGCGCCCGCCAATATTACCGGCTTTCTCATCCTCTGGTTCCAAAATCGCTTCTGAGGATTCGACATCAGGCATATGCCACTCATCACTCATCCCGCTGCGTTTCAAATATTTATTCGCAGGGAGCGTTAAATGACTGTGACTAGAATCACCCGTATTAAGGTCAATCGCAATAATAAGATCAGCTTGAGCGGCAACGACTGGAATAATCGGAAGCGGGTTTAAAATACCGCCATCGACTAGAACACGCCCATCTCTAATAACAGGAGTAAATAAGCCAGGCACAGCAACAGAGGCTCTAATAGCATCCAAAAGAGGGCCCTTCTGATACCAAACCTCTTTCTGATGGGCTAAATCTGCTGCAACTGCCGTAAAATCGATATCAAGGCTCTCAATGCTGGGCGAACCCAAAATTTTGGCTAATTGTACAAAGATTTTATCTCCACGAATTGCCCCTTTAGATAATGTAAAATCGAGTAGACGTACAACCTTCATCCAACTAAGCGTCAGTACCCAATCTTTGTATTCAGGAAGGTGCCCAGAAGCAAACATCCCTCCGACGAGGGCCCCCATGGAGCTGCCGGAAACAGAGACTATTTCGTAGCCTCTACGTTGAATTTCTTCAATCGCACCAATATGGGCATAACCTCGAGCCCCACCGCTGCCTAACACGAGAGAAACCGTCGTCATTTAATACCCCCTAGGCTAACACCGTGTGCACAGGTGAAGTCACTCTACATAAACAAATAGACCAGCGCCTTGTCGATCAGTAAATCGACCTAAGCTATGAACATGGATCCTCTCAGCGTCAATGCCTTTCTCAATCAATCTCGCTCTTAACCTATCAGCTGAATTACTAGCACGATTAATCTGTTGCTCAATAGAACCTTCTTTAGCATCATGCCCGACAATCCAGAGATGCCGATTGGGATTAGTATTTAAATACTCGATGATCTCACCAAACTCTGAAGGAAGATCTGTTAAAGGAATAAGCTGATAAGGGGATAACAACTGTTTAAAAGTAGAACTCGCGGTCTTAGGGGGTGACGAAAGAGGGGTTTCCAGTACTTCCAATCTCATATAAACACGTTTATTACCGCGTTTAACCGCATATAAAGAAAAAAAACGCTCCCCTAACTGGTAAGAAGAAAATGACTGAGTACTATCAACGCCGTATAACCGAGAATACTTGAAGATATTATTGGCCCATTGGTTACTGCTTCCGCAATCACGCCCTGCACAGTTAAAAAGAACATCTCCTCCCATGGCAGTAATTTGCGTCCCTATCAATGAAAACGCTTCTTGCGCACTGTATTGTTCAGGAATCCGATAAGTAATCTGAAATAATTCACCGCTTAAACGCTGCTCATTCTCTGGCGCAAGAACTCCATTAATTTTCTCTAGACCTCCGAGCACTAAACGATAAGATGTAGTTGTATTTTTATATTGGACTATATATGAACCAGGGATACGATCGACACCCGGGTAATCTGAAGAGTTTGATGTATCTGTAGCGGCCAATGCAGGAAGTGGCAACATAAGAAAACATAACAAAGTCACTATAAAACGCATAATTCCTACCTTCTCATCCTTGCTTGCTAAACTAAACGACCCAGTCGTTCAATCTATTCGCCAGCTGCTTCGCAACACTCATATCCAGATGTAAATGATGTCCACCCTCAAGCGTCACCACTTCTAAATTATCTACATCGTCTAACCAACGATGGATGATACTATCACCCACCCCATCATTACCTATTATTACTATAGCTTTAGATTTGACTGCTTGAAGAAATGAACGGATCTGTTCAGGGCTAAAACGCACAAGCGAAGGTAATAATAGTTTTGGATCGTTACTCCAAACATAACCCTTATTTGTTTTGGTTAAGCCGCGTTCGAGAAGAGCCTCTGACGCTTCACGTGTAACAGGCCAGCGACCTTTCATACGAGCCTCAACAGCCTCTTCGAAGGTTGCATAAGGTTTTAGATTACGTGAAGCCATTTTGTTGCGTTTAACAATGGCATCCGCAAGCAAAGACGGTAGCTCATCGACTTCATAAGCAAGTGGACCTAACCCTTCAATTAGTAATAGCTGGTCAACTTTTTCAGGAAATGTTGCCGCGAATAGCATAGTAATGCTAGCTCCCATGGAATGCCCCACGAAGTCAGCCTTTTCAAGCTCCAAAGCCTGCATTGCAGCATGTATATCCGCAACGTTGTCCCATATATGGTAAGGCATTTCAGCAGGGCGATGATCCGAGCGCCCATGCCCAATAAGATCTAAAGCAATTAACCTTACGCCCTTAAGATGCTCGCCAATTGCATAAAAGCTAGCAGCATTATCTAACCATCCATGCAACGCTAGCATTGGCCGGCCTTGAGGATCCCCATATTCAACAACTGCAATATTGTGACCCGCTGCAGTAATAACATATTCGCGATGATCTAACATTTATATCCTTACTAACTTACTCATACAAAAAGCTATTTAGTACATACCCATTGGCATACTACTAACATACGACAAGCACCCACGAATTGAAATAACATACCAACTCATATTCAAACCTTAGAATGAATGAACATGCATATAGATAGATACTGACCCAGAAAAATCCGGTAAGATCTTGATACTAAGGAATTTACAACTTCATTGGATTGTTTGAATGTTTTTTGGCCAACAAGTAGAACACGACCCCAGCTTAAAAAAACCGCAGCGTTTGTTCTTTATCTTAATCGGAGTGCTCTTTCTTATTGCGCCATTTTATTACCAACCTAATCTAGGTGGCGAGGGCTTATTTATCCCTCACAACAGCGCACTATGGATAGTCGCTAGCTGGATCATTGCTAGTGCCAGTTTTCTCATTTATAAAACAAACAAGATAATCCTACCAAAGCACTGGTTCGGCCTAGCGCTGTTGCCGATTGGTGCTCTCATAACTGGATTTATCGCAGAGAATAACAACCCGACAGAATGGATTGTAAGAATCACCGTCATCACGGGTGGCTATCTCTTTCTTATAAGCCTCTTCCAATTCAGGCTCAGCTCTCGCCATATTGAGCGCAGCCTCTATATTATTCTAGCAATGGGCTTAATTGCAGCGGCCTATGGCATTATACAAAGCCAAATAGGGGCGGTTAATCTAGGATTTATGCCTTTTAGCCCGCAGAAGACCCCTGTAGGGATATTTCAACAGGTCAACATTCAATCCTCTTTGATGGCAACAATGCTAATTCTTACCTTCTATTTAGCAAGCAGGCCAGCCATTAGAAGTTTCAGTTTACTTATTAAACTAACCCTAATTATCGCAGCACTAGCCGCTAGCTATTCAATAGCTATCAGTGGGTCTCGTGTAGGGCTTCTATCCGCAAGTATCGGACTCTCTCTCCTATTACTAGGCCGCTGGAAACTATTTTATCGTAGCAAAGTTATTATCGCTTGTTTGTTGTTAGCGACGAGCAGTGGCGCCATTCTAGGCAAATCAGGGATAAAGCATATCACGGAAAAGGTAAGTAAAACTGTTGGTATCGGTGGCGTATCAACCGATATACGCTGGCATATGTATGACCTATCTTGGAAGATATTTACAGAAGCTCCTTTTATTGGCCATGGCCTCGGAAGCTTCCAAAAAGTTTTCCAAGAAAAACGCGCAACATTCCAACAATCTCAAAAGAGCAGCCTTGATACCGCCCCACGCTTTAGCCATCCCCATAATGAAATTATCTTTTGGCTTGTTGAAGGCGGGCTATTATCCATTCTAGGAATACTGGCAGCTGCAACCGTTACTTTTATCCAATTGTTCAAGGCCGGATGGCAACGCGGCTTTGCATACGCAGCCTTGCTTTTTCCTATTAGCTTTCACACCCAGGTAGAATTACCATTTTATATATCTAATACCCCTTGGTTCCTGCTGCTCTTTTTCTTATACGTTGTCCATCAATCTAATAAAGTAACGATTAGCACTCGCCCCCTATCTTATGCAGCTAAAATGAGCCTCCCTATAACATTTACATTTGTGGCTATCTTAACTTCCCTTACTTTAGTGCAAGCGCAGGTAGCAAATTCAGGAATTGTAAGCTATTTGAAACGCAATCAAAGCCAACCTCAATACCTTATGTCAGCCCTCGACAGCGGCTACTTTAGGGAATACACAACATATCTCCTTCTCAGAAGAAATATGCTTATAGGCTTAAAAGAGAAAAACACTAAACCCGCATATGACTACATAGACTGGGCAACAGAGAGTTTAAAAGTGATCCCTGCCATTACCACCTATAGAGATCTCGCTATTGCTTATGATGTAGTAGGAGAACGCGACAAACGTGATCGTACGATGAAAAAAGCATTAAATACGTACCCTGTAAACCAGGGACTAATTGATTTGAAATTAAAGCTTGAACAAAAAGATGCTGAGCGGAGCAAACCTAAAAGCGAGCCTGGCGCGTCCCAAGCCCAGCCCCAGGCCAATCCGCCTCAATAGAAGATATTTCACCGCAACCAAATGGTTGCGGATAGTGACTATTACCATCACAACAAAGTGCTTCGACATACGACACTATCGGCATATGCGTCACAATGAGAGGCACAGAATCCACATAGTGCTCTAAAGCGTTTAGTGCTATGTGAGGATCTGAATCAGGGGTCCAAAGGTCAGAGCAATAAAGTGTATTGATATTCAAAACCTTAGAAACGATCTCTGCAGTTTCAGTGGTTCGATGATAAGGGCTATGCACAATGCAATTCACACTCGCAAGCATCTCTTGGCAGGATGCTAAACGGTACGTTAAAAGCTCAACGCCCCTATCAGTTAATTTTCTTTGTGCATCAGAGGGAGCATTAAATTCAGCCTCCCCATGCCGCATCAAATAAAACTTCATACTCCCTCACGAGGCAACACAAATTCAACATCCGTGCTCTGCTCGTTCATCATTAACATTTTTACAACATCAGCAACAGGAGCATGATTGAAAACCACTTGATATAACCCAGATACAAGCGGCATATAAACGTCCATCTCGGCCGCTT
The DNA here is from genome assembly GCA_027943745.1 of Neptuniibacter victor. Lineage (GTDB taxonomy): Bacteria > Pseudomonadota > Gammaproteobacteria > Pseudomonadales > Balneatricaceae > Neptuniibacter > Neptuniibacter victor. Next base: position 2,556,420 of record AP025763.1, read on the forward strand.
TCTCTTTAACATGTTTTATCGTATTAACACCTTCTGCAACCTGGCCCAGCGCTTCAACAGCCTCATCTAAGGACTTTCCTTCTCCAAGGGCAAAACCAACTCTATAGTTACGACTTAAAGGCGACATACAGGTGACGATGAGATCTCCTACACCTGCTAAACCAATAAATGTCATTGGATTAGCGCCCATACACACTGCAAAACGACTCATTTCCGCGAGGCTCCGCGTCATCAACATGCTTTTAGTATTTTCGCCCATACCAAGCGCTGCGCTTAGACCTGCGGCAATGGCATAGATATTTTTAAGCGTTCCGCCTAATTCAACACCATAGCTATCCGAACTTGCATAGACACGAAAATAGGAGGAATGAAGAATCTCTTGGACGTAAGTACGCAGCTCAGCTGATTCACTTGCGATAACCGTTGCTGTCAACTGCCGACTAGCAACCTCTTTCGCCAAATTAGGGCCACTAAGCACGCCAATTCGCGCAGAGGGCATCTCCTCTTTGAGGATCTCGCTCATTAAACTAAATGTCTGAGCCTCAATTCCCTTAGTTGTAGAAACCAACATTTGATCGGGTTTCAACCAAGGCCTCGCCTGCTGTAGAACATCACGAAAAGATTGACTAGGTATCGACACAAACACTAAGTCTGCGTCGATTAACACATCCTCAAGTGACGTAGAGGCGGACAGTCCTTTTGAGAGAATGTAATTAGGAAGGTAACGTGAATTTTCCCGGTTTGAATTAATCTGCTCAGCGAGCTCAGCGTTTCGAAGCCATAGGTGAACATCAAAACCATTTTCAGCCACCATGTTAGCGATAACGGTTCCAAAACTACCTCCACCTAAGATGGCAACTTTTCGAATATCTGACATAACTTATTCCAGCAAGCGCCCTATTTGCCTGACTCATCTAGACTATCAAGCATCTTATTGATGCCTTTAAATAATAGTAAAACGATCAGATAGCCCAAACATGCTAATCCTAGAAACAGCAGTAGCTGCAATGGATCTTCCGTTCGTTGGTAACCAGCAATACCCAGTGCAGCGATCACTGCACTGAATACAACTGCAACGATATTAGCTAGACGTTTCGTCTTGTGCTTGTCCTGTTGCATTTTCTTGTCCATTAACTTCACTTGAAACCGTTACTGGAGGTTTAGGTTCCTGTAACAATTCCGCTTCTGGATGGATACAATTAAGCTTTACACCTGTCTCAGCTTCGATTTCAGGTATCATGAAAGAATCATCTTCACAGGCAAAACAGATAGAAGCACCTGTCGCACCAGCACGCCCAGTTCGTCCAATACGATGCACATAATCATCTGGATCTTCCGGCAGCTGGTAGTTAAACACATGCGTTACTCCATCAATGTGTATACCACGCCCAGCAACGTCTGTTGCGACTAACACCTGGATTTTACCACTTCGAAAATCTTCTAATGTACGCACACGTTTTTGCTGAGGGATCTCACCGGACATCAGTGCGGCTTTGATTCCATCTCGAGAGAGCTTCTCGGCTAATTTACGTGTTTCATCGCGTCTATTGCCAAAAACGATGACCTTTTCAGCATGATCCTTATCCATATAGTTGCGTAATAAGCGATACTTCTGCTCAGCAGCAACAAGATAAACCGTCTGACTAACATTGTCGGTAGTTTTGATCTCTGGAGCGATCTCAATTTTAACCGCATCAAGCGTCCACTGCTCAGCGAGGTTCAGGATATCATCGGTGAACGTTGCGCTATAAAGCAAAGTCTGTCGATCACTACCTTTACGAGGTGTATTCCGAACAATCGTCCTAACATCAGGAATAAAACCCATACTAAGCATTCGATCGGCTTCATCCAAAACCAATACTTCAACATTCCATAAATCAACATCTTTGCGATTCACAAAATCAATTAAACGCCCCGGTGTTGCGACTAGAATATCAACTGGTTTTTTCTTTAATTTTTGACGCTGTTTATCATAATCCATACCCCCAACCAAGCTAACCACATGCAAAGAGGTATGCTTTGAAAGGTTTTCAGCATCATCAGCAATTTGTAAAGCAAGCTCACGTGTAGGCGCAACAATCAACGCTCTAGGTTCGCCTAAACGACGCTTTTCAGCCAAGGGATAGTCTATAAGATCAGTAATGATACCCAGCAAGAACGCTGCAGTCTTACCTGTACCTGTTTGCGCCTTACCGATAATGTCCTTACCAGCTAACGCCGCAGGAATAGTTTCAGCCTGAATCCCTGTGCAATATTCAAAATTAAGATCAGCGACTGCATGTAAAACTTCATCGGGCAGATTGAAGTCATGAAAGCGTTTTTTTCCTTCTACTTCCGGCACTACAAACTGTTCGGGAGTCCACTGTTTTTGAGTATTACGATGTGAAGTGCTGCGGCGCCGCTGAGGTTTACGACTAGCATTAGGCTTCTTCGTTTCATCGTTGCGGTTTGCATCCGTACTGTTTTCAATAGTCAATTCAATACATCCTAAGAAAAATTTCGCCGATACGGCGGTAATGCTGCCAAAAGCTGTTTTCCATAGCGGCGCGTAATAAAGCGACGATCTAACAGAGTAATAACACCCTTGTCTTGCTCGGTTCGCAGTAGCCGCCCTGTCGCCTGAGTTAATCGCATTGAAGCCATAGGGATAACCCATTCAGCAAATGGGTTACCGCCCTGAGACTCTATCCATTCTGAATAAGTGGCATCAACGGGGTCATCTGGTACACCAAAAGGTAATTTGGTGATAATTACATGTGTTAAATAATTACCCGGTAGATCTACACCCTCTGCGAACGATGCTAGCCCAAAAATGACACTTGGCAGTTCATCATCTATTCGCTCACGATGCTGACGAAGAATCTCATGCTTCGCCAAGTCACCCTGAACGAGAATATCCGCGACCATCTTATCAGGCATCTGCTCAAGAACATACCGCATCTGCCTCCATGAGCTAAATAACACTAAGGCAGCACTTTCATTAGGGAGTGATGCCAATAGCATATCAGCAATCTCTGCATTATGGTCATCAGGCTTACCGGGATCTGTTCGCATCGCTGGCACACGAAGCTCTGCCGCTTCCTTGAAATCAAAAGGGCTATTGAAAATCGCACAAGGGCTATCAAGTGGTAGTCCTAAATCAGCGTATAGCCTATCGAACCGGCCAAGCGCAGTGAGGGTTGCAGATGTCACTACCGCGCCATAGCACTGAGACCATAAGTGCTCCTGCAGCGTAACCGCGGCAGAAACCGGGCTACTACAACACTCAATATCCAATCCTTCAGGACCATCGACCTTTACAATCCATCTTGCCGTTGGCAAACCTCCAGCTGCGTCAGGAGATGCGTAGGACCTTGCCAATCCATACATCGCCTGAACTCTAGAATGAAACATACCCATTTGTGGATACCACTTCTCCCCCATCTCTCGTGGAAGGTCGGCTAACTCGCCATCCATCGCCTCTTTAAGAAGATCCACAATCTGCTCAAATTTTAATACAACCCTCTCAGCAGCAGTGGCAAAGCTATGACTGATCAGCTGCAACGGTTCTGGAATGACACCTTGGGCAAATCGATAACGATCGCTTGGCCCTTGCAGCTTATCTTCTAGCAACTGTTGCAATAACACCTGCCACTGCTCTAGCGCCTTTTCCATATCTGCAAAAGGCGTAGACATCCTCTCGACATAGTTTCGCAGCACCATATGCTCAGACGCATCATTTAACAGCTTATTCAAACTGCGGGTCACTTTACCAAGCCAGCGTTGACTTGATTTTACGCGCAACCGATATGAAAAGTGGCCTGTGGTTTTAACACCAAGATGATGCCCTTCATCAAATATATATATCGTATCTTCCGGAGGTGACAAAATAGCACCACCACCGAGAGACAAATCTGCTAAAACGAGATCATGATTTGCCACAATAAGATCCCATTTATCAAGCTCTTGCCTTGCTTTGAAAAAAGGACAGATTGAGAAATTACTACAACGCCGATTAGTGCACTGAACATGGTCACTAGTAGATAGTTTCCAGATAGCATCATTGACTGTATTTTTTAAACCGTCTCGATCCCCATCCCATTCACCCGAAGCATAGTGATTCAGAAGCTCTGTAACTTGAACGATATCTGACGGGTCGATTTTTTGCGCAACCTCGTCTTCATACAACGCTATTTGACCAAGCTCATTCTGCTGCTCAAGTACTTTTTCAGCATTAGAGACACAAAAATAGCGCCCTCTTCCCTTGGCTAAACCATAAGTAAGATTGACACCCGCTTCGGTAACTAATTGGGGCAGGTCTTTAAGAATTAACTGCTCTTGAAGCGCAACCGTTGCCGTAGACACTACGACTTTCTTTTTGCGATCTTGAGCAATAGGAACGGAGGCTAATAGGTAAGCCATCGTTTTACCAGTACCCGTTCCAGCCTCAGTAACACTGATATGGCTACCGCCAGAACGTTCACCTTCACTATTTTGCGCAATCCCTCCCAAAGTGCGGGCAACTTCAGCAATCATCATTTTTTGACCATACCGAGACTGCAGCCCTCTATTGGTCAAAAAAGCACTATAGGCTTGCTGAATAGACTGCTTAAGCTGTTTATCTAACAAAAGAAACACCCACTAAAAAGAGAACTGCAATTCTAACAGCTGAGAAGGGGTAAAAACAAAAACACTGTATAAAAAAACATAAGTTTCTTTACAAAAGACAAATACTGTATAAAAATACACCTACTGTATAAACAAACAGACAAGATTATGAAGCTAACGAAACGACAAACAGAAGTTTTAGAATGCATTAAACGCCATATCGGCGAAACAGGTTATCCGCCTACTCGTGCAGATATAGCTAAAGACCTCGGATTTCGTTCTGCTAACGCCGCAGAGGAACACCTCAAGGCGCTCGCCAAAAAGGGTGCTATCGAAATCATTCCAGGAACATCTCGCGGTATTAGAGTACCTGAATTAGAAGAAGACCTTGGACTACCCATTGTAGGTCAAGTTGCTGCTGGCTCACCAATATTGGCCGAAGAACATGTCGAAGACCACTGCACTATATCTTCTGACTTTTTTCAACCAAAAGCGGATTACCTTCTTCGGGTAAAAGGCGAGAGTATGAAAAACGTTGGCATTATGGATGGAGACTTACTCGCCGTTCACCAATGCCAGAACGCCCGAGATGGCCAGATTGTCGTGGCACGTATTGAAGATGAAGTAACCGTTAAACGCTTCAAAAAAGAGGGAAACATAGTCTATTTAATAGCAGAGAATGAAGAATTCGAACCTATTATCATAGATCTAAAGGAACAAGAGCTAGCCATTGAAGGGCTAAGCGTTGGGGTTATACGTAGAGGTAATTAGTTATGTTGGCACTACAAGCAAACAGCAACACTCATTCGGTAATACTGAAAAACAAAGCTGTTCAAAAGGTCGTATCCATTGCGGCCAAAGAACCTAAAAACAGATCAGGTTTAGCAGGTAGTGTCACAGAAATTGTTGTACAAAATGACAATTTCTCTAATATCCCAATGCTTATGCCGCTGCTTGCACAACTAAGCCAAGACGACAGATGGTTTGTTTGGATAGCACCACCTGTACTCCTACCCAAACAGCTATTACTCGATGCTGGAATAGATCTGAATAAAGTTATTTTGCTTAATCCTGATAATAAACATAGCACCTATGCACTCGCTAAACAGGCACTAAGCACCGGCACCAGCCACTCGGTAATATCGTGGCCTGGCTATTTGTCAGAAGAAGAGTTTAACGAACTAGAGAATGCCGCGCAGAAAGGCCAAAGCCATGGGATTATTATTAGGCGCAGACAGCATAGCTGATACGCCTAATAATACATTTTTCGATCAATAAGAGTTTAATGAATTATCGGCTCAGGCTCTGCCTCTTCTTCATCGGACAGATCTAAACCTGAGTCTGCAACCATCTGAATACCAGCCGTTAGCATGACTCTAGCGACATCAAGGTACTGACCGCTTAACTTCTCTCTTAACTCTTCGGAGAAGTTAACTTTTATCATAGGCTCAGCATCACTATCCGCATTACGAATAGCCATCTCACCATTTTCAAGCTCGATAATTTCTAAAACCATTTCTGGCGTCAAACTGGACACTTACTTTACCACTCCTGCATACCTTCACGAAGACTATCGATCAACGCTGACAACGCATTAAACCAAGTTTCATACTCTGCAATAATTGCCTTATCTTCAGCGTGATCTGGGTTCACTTGCAATACATGAATTTCAGAAACACTGTTCGTTTCATCTATCTGCTCTTGCTTATCTGAACCATGCCAACAAGCCTCATATGCAGCCATCATTTTGTGAAGCCAGCCTTCATCATTATTTTCCAACTGACTTAGCTGTTTGAGCTCTGGGCTTTCGACGCCTGTTGCTTCCATTTTCACAGCAAGAGAACGATAGCCATCTAGCGCTTCAGTATCAACACTGTATGCCTCTGCGATCTCACGCAAAAATGCATCATAGGCTGACGTAAGATGGAAAAGCACTGATTCATTATATGATTCAATCAATGCGTGCTTATTCCAGCTCGTATCAACTTGCGCTTGTTTTAATTGCTCAAGGTGTATACGAGTAAAATTTAATTTCTGATTTGTCCGTGCTAAATAGATACCGCTCATGATGACCCCAACTATTTTTTAGCCTTTTTGCGAGTCTCTTCAACAACCCACTTCCCTTCACGATAGAATGCACGCCAACCAGTCGCTTTACCATTGACCTCGGTCATAACGTACTGCTCCTTCGTCTTACGGCTGTATCGAACTACGGTCAAATTGCCATCGGAGTCATTTTTAGGCGCACTAAAAAGAAAATCATATTTCGGATCAATCTCTTTCTGATGCGGCAGAAGTTCTACTATTTTCGGTGCTCTTGTTTCCCTATTACGCGGGAACTGACTCGCTGCCAAAAACAAGCCTGAAGCACCATCCCGTAGAATATAGGTATCTTCAACTTTTTCACACGCCAGCTCGGGCATTGGAACTGGATCCATCTTAGGCGGCGCAGCTTCGCCACTTCTCAGTAACTTACGTGTATTTTTACACTCAGTACATCCGAAATACTTACCAAACCGCCCTGTTTTAAGCTGCATCTCTGCAGAGCACTTATCACATTCTAAAACAGGACCATCGTATCCCTTGATGCGATATTCACCGATCTCAACTTCAAAACCAGAACAATCGGGATTATTACCGCAAACATGTAACTTGCGCTGTTCGTCAATCAGATAAGAGTCCATCGCAGAACTACAAATACTGCAACGATGTTTATTACGTAGAATGCGTGATTCTTCTTCATCATCTCCATCTACGCTGACAACCTCATCTCCTGATATTAGGTTAATCGTGCACTTGCAGCGTTCTTTAGGAGGCAAACTATAACCAGAACACCCCAAGAACACGCCCGTGCTCGCCGTTCTAATCATCATATGACGGCCACAATCAGGGCAGCTAATATCTGTCTCAGTTGGAGAATTGGGACGCATCCCGTTCTCTTCACCCTGAGCATCTTCCAGTTTCCCGGAAAAATCGGCATAAAACTGATCTAACAGAGCTTTCCAATCAGCATTCCCCTCGGCAACATCATCTAGACTCTCTTCCATCCGTGCAGTGAAGCTATAATCCATCAGATCTGAGAAATTTTCACCGAGACGCTCAACAACAATGTCACCCATCTTCTGAGCATAGAAACGACGATTCTGCACCTCTACATAACCACGATCTTGAATAGTAGAAATGATCGCTGCATAGGTCGATGGTCGACCAATACCCTGTTTCTCAAGCTCCTTAACTAAGCTAGCTTCAGTAAAACGAGGAGCGGGTTTAGTAAAATGTTGCTTAGGCAGCAACTCAACCAATGTCAGGTTTTCACCCGCTTTGACATCAGGAAGAATAATATCTTCTTCGCCTTTGCCTTTCGCTGGCATAACCCGTGTATAACCATCAAATTGTAGAATGCGCCCTTTTGTGACTAATTCAAAATCACCTGCCGCTACAGTAACCCGTGTACTCAAAAACTTAGCCGGCGTCATTTGACATGCCATAAATTGACGACGAATCAATTCGTATAAGCGCTCAGCATCACGATCCATCCCTTTCAGGGAGGTTGCCTCAACCGTTACATCTGACGGACGAATAGCCTCATGAGCCTCTTGAGCTCCCTCTTTACTGCTGTAACTTATCGCATTCTCAGGTAGATACTTACTACCGAAATGATCGCCAATATACTCTCTACATGCTGTTACAGCCTCTGCACTCAAATTTGTTGAGTCGGTTCGCATATAGGTAATGTAACCCGCTTCGTACAAACGCTGGGCCATCATCATGGTTTTCTTAACACCAAAGCTTAAACGCGTACTTGCAGCTTGCTGTAGAGTAGATGTGATAAATGGTGCTGATGGCTTACTTGTCGTAGGCCTATCTTTACGACTCACAACCTCCATTGAGGTTGAGCGCAACTGTTCTAAATAGCCTTTAGTTTCGTCCTCAGAGCTTGGACGGAATGTTTCACCATTGATACGATGCACTTGCAGTTTTAGTGGGTCTTGCCCTGCTGTAAGCGCTTCTGCCTGAACCTCCCAAAACTCTTCGGGAATAAAAGCACGAATCTCTTTTTCTCGCTCAACAACCAGCTTAACCGCAACCGATTGCACCCGACCCGCCGACAAGCCACGTGCGACCTTCTCCCAAAGTAATGGGGAGATCATATAGCCAACAACGCGATCTAGAAAACGTCGCGCTTGCTGGGCATTGACTCGATCCATATCTAGACTAGATGGTTGCTCGAAAGCGCCTGTAATCGCTTTTTTCGTTATCTCGTTAAAAACAACTCGACGGTATCGTTCTTCATCACCGCCGATCGCCTCTCGAAGATGCCATGCAATTGCTTCCCCTTCGCGGTCCAAATCGGTCGCGAGATAGATTTCATCGGCATCTTTTGCAAGGCGCTTTAATTCATCAACAACTTTCTCTTTACCTGGCAGCACTTCATAATGCGGCTCCCAGCCTTTATCAGGATCTATACCCATACGACCTATAAGCTGTTCACGTGCTTTCTTTTTCTTATGAACAACCTTTTCTTCAGGCGACATCTTTCGGGTCAACGCAGCTAAACGAGCCCTTTCCTTCGGATCGGTCTTTTTCGTACTTCCGCTTGTAGGCAGATCACGGATGTGACCCACACTGGATTTAACAACATACTGGTTACCCAAGTATTTGTTGATAGTCTTCGCTTTAGCGGGTGACTCGACGATAACAAGAGACTTTCCCATAGAGTCCTTCTTTCCTCAGGGCTATACAATCAAGAAGCCATAACTTAACAATAAAATGTAAATACGTATTTCATGCCTTATTTAACCTACGATACTGCACAAAAATCTACAACGCTTCTTTTAGTGGCTAGTAAACAAATAATAATTTGGGTGCATATATAAGTGTTGAGAATGCAACGGTCAAGCAACAATTGCGATAAAAGTAGACCAATGGATCAACTAGAACTTTACCAATGCTCAGTTACAGGCCACAATATTCAACATAATCAACAACATTCTAGCTGGCACAAACAACCTAATGTTTAATGACAATATAATCTATGTAGTACTAATTGCCGTAGTAGGACTTATTGCTATTACAGTCAATTTTGTCATCACAACACGTGAACAGCAGGAAGATGCCAAAGACAAACGCTTAACGTGGCTCAAAGGCCAAGCTGAACATATACTTCAAGCAATTGCTGTCCTTAGGGAAGCTAACTGCAAGCCAGAAATCATTCAAAAAATTAACGAACATGCTACCTCTCTGCTAGAAGAGGTCGCCATGCTAGCGCCAGATTCTGAGCTTTTCCAAGCATTATCCCAACAGAAAGACACCGCTGATAAGGCCTTTGCATCCGCTGAAGTATTCGACAGCGACCGCTCATTAAAACGGGCACAAATATATATTAATTTTGCAGAGAAACTTGTGCTCCAACTTGCTCGTGGCGGTAAAGTAACTCCTGCTCTCGCTAGAAGCTATCAACAAGAGCTGTATTGGTTACGTATAACCGTGGTCGCTGATGCTCATTTAAGCCAAGGTGACAAATTTAAGAATGCAGAAGACCTAATGACAGCGGTCTCACATTATCGGCACGCAAAGGCTTTGCTTGTCCGAGCGAATATTCCTATGCAAAACAAAAAACCTCGTTTAGAGAAGGTTGAACAGCTCATAGAAAGCATTCAACCGAAACGAGCACGCTCCCAAGGGACATTAGCTGACTCGCTAGATCGCTTGCTTTAGCGACCATCACCGATATATGCGAAACGTGGCACTTCATCACCATTATCCAGCAGCACGGTTTCGATAAACATTGCTAAGGGGCGTATCCATAACCCTTTATCGCCATAACATGTACGATAAACAACGTGCCACTCTTCGGTTTCTGAATGCCTTGCAACATCAACGACATCGTATTCAGGGCCCTTATAATGTCTATAACGTCCCGGCTTAATCTGTTCCATACCATCAATCTCTTACTTAGAATCCACTTTTTGCAATCTGCTGCAAAAGCCCTTTAAGCTCATCCAGCATCTCTTCACCGCCCTCTTCATCCCAATAAACCCCAACATGAATAGGCGTAGATTCAAGAGAGAAGACTCCCGCAGGCAATTTAGCGATGGTTTCACACAGTTGCTCAAGCTGAGCATCTGACAAGGTACGCTCACCATCTGACCAACTCCACCCTGTGGGCAAACCTATATCGGCAATCGATTCAATTCTAAAAACTTGCCAAGTTTTAAAGCTATTTTTCTCTTCTCTGGACAAACCTTCTCGTAAAATACGATAAGCAGTCATATCTTTCGATACGGGCTCCATTTCACCTTTAGCTCTAGGTCCCGTTACTTTCTCTAACTGAACCAGAAAGCCTTGTGTTTTAGCCTTCATACGCAGCGCCGCTTGATATTTTTGGCGTGGTGTAGGCATCACCCACATCATCGAACCAATTAGTGACATCATAATTAGAATTATGATCATCCATTTCATAGAAATAACCCCGTAAAGTCATCAGAGCGAAACGCCATAGGCGCAGAGCTGGATAATTTAAGCACATTGCTTAATATATTGATAAGCATCAGTTTTGCGAAGTTTAACAGAGTACTCAACTGCAAGCTCTATGCTAACCTCATAAGTAGAGAGTAACCGCTAAAAACATTAAGGAATTATCATGAGCACATATAAAAAAGTACTTCTAGCTCTAGATCTTTCAGACGAGTCTGACCAGTTACGTGAAAAAGCACGCTCGATCGCTTCAGCTAATCAAGCGGAACTTCATGTTATTCACGTTATTGAGCCTTTAAGTTTCGCCTATGGTGGCGATGTCCCTATGGACTTAACATCGATTCAAGAGCAGCTGGATGAGCATGCAAATCAGAAACTGAATTCATTTTGTGATGCTCTAGACTACCCCGTCACATCAAAGATCGTTGCGACTGGGCAAACTGAAAGCGAAATCCATCGTATTGCTGACGAGGAAAAAGTTGATTTAATCATCGTTGGAAGCCACGGCCGTCATGGTATCGCTCTACTACTAGGATCAACAGCCAATGGCGTTCTTCACGGTGCAAACTGCGACGTTCTCGCTATTAGAGTTAGAGATGAAGAGGAGTAAGCAGCGCCGAATATATCTACGGCTATATTTGAAGCCCCTAGAAGCAGTACAATTATGCTAGCAGGAAGATCACTCTTCCTGCATTGCTTCCAGCTCAACCCAACGATCCATTAGGGTTTCTACAATACCTTCTTGCTGCTGCATCATTTCAAGCGTCTGACTAACGACATCATGAGGCTGTTGATAAAAATCACCTGAACCCGTTTCTTCCTGCAATTCAGCAAGGCGTTCCTCTGCGGCTTCTAATTTCGCAGGCAGTTCATCTAACTCTCGTTGCAGCTTGTAGCTTAACTTTTTCTTTTTAGCCGCCTTTTCTTTAACGACTGCTTTTACTTCCGCTTTCACTGCAGGTTTAGCGCTCATTTTTGATGGATCTGGGCGCTGTCTCAACCAATCGTTGTAGCCACCTACATATTCGTTTAATTCACCATTGCCATCAAAGACTAAAGTACTCGTCACTACATTATCTAAGAAAGAACGATCATGACTAACCAACAAAATCGTGCCATCAAAATCGAGGATAATCTCTTCAAGAAGCTCTAACGTTTCAATATCTAGATCATTGGTTGGCTCATCGAGCACCAACAGGTTGGCCGGCTGGCTAAAGAGCTTAGCAAGTAAAACACGGTTCGTTTCGCCACCCGACAACGCTTTAACCGGTGTCCTTGCCCGTTCGGGAGCAAACATAAAATCATTCAGATAACTAATCAAATGACGTTGACGGCCATTGATAGTAATACTTTCTCGCCCTTCAGCAATGTTATCCATCACTGTTTTTTCAGGATCAACTTGTGCCCGCAATTGATCAAAATAAGCAACTTTTATATTAGTCCCTAACTTAACCTTACCACTGTCAGGTGATTGCTTACCTAAGAGCACACCTAATAAGCTACTTTTTCCTGCGCCATTAGGACCTATTAAGCCAACCCGATCACCTCGTAGTAGCGAAAAGTCAAAATCACTAAACAGTGATTTATCATCAAACCCTAATGATACATTCTCAAGCTCAGCTACAATCTTACCGCTACGAGCAGCTTCCTCGAGTGCAAATTTAGCTTTCCCACCCCTTTCACGACGATCAGATCGCTCTGTACGCATTTTTTTCAATGCTCGAACACGCCCTTCATTACGAGTTCTTCGCGCTTTTATGCCTTGCCTAATCCACGTTTCCTCTTGTGCTAAGCGCTTATCAAACAGAGCATTTTGTTTCTCTTCATCTTCAAGCATCTTCTGCTTAAGATCCATGTAAGCAGAATAACTACCCGGGAAAGACGACAAAACACCACGATCTAACTCAATAATCCGAGTTGCTAGGCGATCAACTAATGCTCGGTCATGGGAGATAATTAATAGACCGCCTTTAAATTCCAAAAGCTGTTGTTCTAGCCACTCTATTGTTTCAATATCCAGATGGTTCGTCGGCTCATCTAATAACAAAAGATCAGGTTGCTGAACAAGCGCTGCCCCAAGAGCCGTTCGGCGTCGCCACCCGCCTGACAATTCAGACATAAGTTTATCGCCAGGCAGCTCTAACTGTTCTATTACCCGCTGAACACGCTGCTCCAAATGCCAGCCATCGACAGCCTCTATCTCATGTTGCAGACGATCCAGCTTCTTCATATCGACTTCAGCTGAAGACGCAAGCTCGTCATACGCCTCTCGAAGCATCAAAATATCTTGTAAACCTGCGGTGACAACATCACGAACTTTCCGCTCATCTGCGGCAGGCATTGCTTGCGGAAGTTCTGCTATACGGCAGGTAGGTGAAGTCCAAAATTCGCCGCCATCTGCTTTGTGATGACCTGCAACAAGTTTTAGTAAAGTCGATTTACCTGCACCGTTCAAACCAACCAGTGCAACACGCTCACCTGGATCTATTTGAAAATCAACGTTATCTAATAATGGTTTTGCGCCAAAGGCGATTGAGATTTTATCGAGTCTAATCAGAGGCATGATTGTTCAGCTTTTGTTCTATGAAGGCCGCTATTCTACTGGTTTTTACTAGATATGCATGAAAATGCTGCATTATGGCAAATTATTATTTAATAAACGGCTCAAACTGCCGTATAAGAGAGTAAAGGAAATATCATAGGACTTGGCAATGCATCGCTTTATTAGTACTCCTCTCGCTTTTCTAACACTTTATATTTTATCTGCGACCAACGCTTCGGCTACGGCATCCATCGACACACAACGCAAACAATTTCTCCAAGCCGAATCGTTACTGAAAAAAAACAAGCTCCCCGAGTACCAAAAGCTTCGCACTCAATTAGATAGCTACCCTCTAGCGCCTTATCTTGATTACCAACAAACACTACGAAGCTTGAATAAATCAAAATCAAAACAGATAAGTACATTTATCGATAAATATAGCGATCTACCCATAGCAAACAGGCTCAATCGCACCTGGCTAAACCACCTCAATAAACACAAGCAGTGGAAGCGATACGCTCAGCACTTTGCTGCATACCCTGTCAGCAATACTCGTTACGAATGCCAGCAACAGTTCGCCCTATTTAATGGTACGAAAAAACAAAAGAAATCTGCGCTCTACAAAGCCCGCGAGCTATGGTTAGTTGGAAACTCGCAACCCAAAGCATGCGACCCTTTGTTTAAAGCATGGATGGCGACAGGCAGACCCACTTCAAGTGAAGCTCATGATCGTTTTTGGTTAAGTATCACGCAAAACAACATCAAACTCGCTCGCTACCTCGATAAAAAAATCACCCAGAAAAAGCAGAAAACGAACAGCTCTGCATTCTGGTCTCTTTACAACAAGCCCGAAACATTCACACCCAAGAAGCTCAATAGAATCCCTGAAGCTCATCGCATAGTCACGGCAAAGCTAATTTTCAAACGCTGGTACCGGAGCCAGCCAATCAGTGCCGTCAACGCTTGGGTTAAGCATCGTGATCAGCTTATGCCTATCTCGGATCAACTCACTGTCACTGAATACATGGGCGTTCGTTTAAACCGTAACTATCACTCCAAAGCGATTGAGCTCTCCACACGTCTTGATCCTAATTACAAGGTTGATGCCATTATAGAGAGCCGGATTAGAAACGCTTTAGCCCAGCAAAACTGGAAAGCTGTTAGGGAAGGTGTGAAACACCTTAATGAAGAACAAAGAAAGGACCCTAAATGGCAATATTGGGATCTAATCGCTGATCGCCACTTAGCGCCTCATCAAAGTCACAAACAGCAGGTTGAGCAGCTCTCAAAGGACAGAAGCTTTTACGGTTTCCTTGCCGCTGAGCTTAACAACAGCCCTTTTGAACTCAATGCCAAGATCGATAAATTGAATAACGAAGCACTTACAGAATTAAAACAACAGCCTGCGGTAACGCGAGCAAGGGAGCTTTTCAAGCTTGGCCGACTAACGGAGGCCAATAGGGAGTGGAATCTCGCACTTTCCAGCATGAATGAGGAAGAGATAAACTTAGCAGGCTATATAGCAAAGTCTTGGGGATGGCATCTACAAGCAATCATTAACGCGGCTAAAACAAAGCGCTGGGATCATATCGAACTACGTTTTCCACATCCACATGCAAACCTTTTTAAAACATACGCAGGTAAAAACGATTTAGACCTCAGCTTCCCCGTTGCCATCGCGCGCCAAGAGAGTGCTTTTCTTTACAATGCGCAATCGCGGGTGGGCGCACGCGGCCTGATGCAACTTATGCCAAAAACAGCTAAAGAAACAGCTAAGAAACATAAAGTTCCTTATAAAAAGACCAGCCAACTTTATGACCCGGAAACAAACATTACCTTAGGTTCAGCCTATTTGGGCGATATGCTAAAACGTTTCGATAACAACCCAGCCTATGCGTCAGCCGCTTATAATGCAGGCCCACATCGGGTAAAAAAATGGTTAAAACAAAGAGGCCATCTGCCACTGGACATTTGGATTGAAACGATCCCTTTTAAAGAAACTAGGAAATACGTTCAGAACGTCCTTGCTTTCAGAGTAATTTATGACCGTCTTGAAGGAAGAGAAGCTAGCTTACTAACTGAAAAACAAGTAAAACTTTTGGCCCTCAACCAAAACAAGAAAACAGCTCTTTAATCTTAAGGCGTGAATAAATGGGCAAGCTAAACTGGATCGATATTGGTGTAAATCTAACCGATGGTAGTTTCGATAAAGACCGCAACGATGTCATAGAGCAAGCATTTACGAATGGAATAGAGCAGTTAGTCATCACTGGCACCAGCTTAAAAGAATCCATAGAAGCGATTGCCCTATGCCAACAGTATCCTGGGCATCTTTTTTGCACAGTCGGCATTCACCCCCATTACGCTAAAGACCATCAGAAAGCAGACATTAACGAACTACTAGCCCTCTCCTCTGAGTCCTGTGTTGTAGCAATTGGAGAGATGGGGCTCGACTTTAACAGAAACTTTTCAGATCCAAGCCAACAAATAACAACCTTCGAACATCAGCTAGAGATTGCTTCAAACGCACAACTTCCTCTTTTTTTACACGAACGCGATGCCCATAAACAACAACTGGAGATGCTCTCTTCCCATCGTGACGATTTTATCCACGCCGTGGCACACTGCTTTACTGGCACAAAAGAGGAGCTCTATAACTATTTAGACTTAGATCTGCACATAGGGATTACTGGCTGGATTTGTGATGAAAGGCGAGGAATCTCTTTGCAGAAACTACTCAAAGAGATTCCCAAAAATCGCTTAATGATAGAAACGGATGCGCCCTATTTACTGCCACGAGATTTAA
Source organism: Neptuniibacter victor (assembly GCA_027943745.1). GTDB lineage: Bacteria > Pseudomonadota > Gammaproteobacteria > Pseudomonadales > Balneatricaceae > Neptuniibacter > Neptuniibacter victor. Next base: position 2,572,832 of record AP025763.1, read on the forward strand.
AACCTAAACCTAAATCACGCAGAAACACACCGAGTAATCTGCCACATATAGCAGACAAAATAGCAAATCTACTCAATAAAGATTTGGCACAATTGAATGAAGAAATTCAAAATAACACACGCTCATTTTTTAAACTTCCGCCACCAAATCATTAAGAAATTGACGAAGCTGCTGGTGGTCAAATGGCCACCCTAATTCCTTTCCACTTTCTACATCCACCAGTACAGGAATTCGAGTCGCATATTTATCTAACAACACATTATCTTCTGCTATATCAACGTGGTAAACGTCGTAAGCGCAAGCCTCTAGAGCACTAATTACAACCCCTTCTGCCACTTCGCACAGATGACAACCAAGCGTTCCCATCAATTCTAATTCACGCATCCGATCCCCTTTAACAAATCACTCAATACGAATATTTTATAATTTTAGAACTTTTAGTCATTAATTTTCAAAACTAGCATTTGCTGCACTGCGCCAGATCAGAGAATTATGTTTTAATAGCATGATAAAATCCCTATTAATTATAATGAATATTGTTCTAGCTGAAGATGAAAAACAAAATCACTCCTCAAAATAATGAAGTATGTTTGGGTGACGATGAATTTATCGTATCTAAAACAGACCGAAAGGGAATCATCACTTACACTAACCGCGTATTTATGCAGATAGCGGGATTTAGTGAATCTGAATTACTCGGCACCCAACATAATATCGTACGCCATCCAGATATGCCTCGTGGCGTTTTTAAATTTTTATGGCAAACACTAGAGCAAGAAGACGAGTTCTTCGGCTATGTAAAAAATCTCTGCAAAGATGGTTCTTATTACTGGGTTTTTGCCAATATCACTCCTGACTACGACGGTAACGGCAACCTTGCAGGATATTATTCGGTAAGACGCAAACCTAGCCAGTTAGCGATCAACACGCTGTCGCCTATCTACCAAGAGATGCTTGCAGTCGAACAATCGGGAAGCGCTCGCGACGCTGCAGACCGTTCTATCGCACTTTTACAGTCAAAGCTAGACGAACTAGGAGTTAGCTACTTTGAACTTGTGATGAGCTTAGATAAGGATTGAGATACCAATGAGAACTAAATCTTACGCTAACAATACCAGTCGGGGCGTTCCATTCTTACGATCACGCGCTAAGTGGATAGTCATTGCTTGGAATCTACTGCTGCTCTCTACGCTTGTATTAACTGCAGTTTTTATAGAAGCAACATGGTGGTTAATAGCCCCTGCCATTCTAGGCCTCGCCCTATCCACCTATTCACTCAAAACAAACAGCTACGCGGTTGAAGCATTAGAACGCATCAACACAACCCTCACTAAAGCAAATACAGGTGATTTTAGTACTCGAATCACCTCGGTCGCCGGCTTAGGTGAAGTGGGTAAAGTTGCATGGGAATTAAACGACTTATTGGATCGCGTCGAATCCTATTTTAAAGAGGTCGATGCTTGCTTCAGCTATGTAGCAGAGGGGCGTTACGATCGAAAGGCCTTGTATAAAGGGATGCCTGGAAGGTTAAGAAAGTCTCTATCTCAAATCAACATATCCTTGGAAAAGATGGAAGAAGGCGCCAAATTCTTAGCTTCTAACCAACTAAAATCTGAACTGCACAATCTCAATACAACCCACCTAATTGAAAACCTTAAGCGAAACCAGGCAGATCTCGTAAAGATATCTGAAGAGATGGAGCAAGTGGAAAGCATTGCGGCAACAAATGGTGAAGCCGCAACAAACAGCCAAGGTACGGTTGAAGACATGAGCATCTCCCTCGAAAGCATCAGCAAAAACATTGCTAACGTTTCAGATGTCACCAAAGCACTCGAAGATGATAGTGAAAAAGTATCTGAATCCCTGTCAATCATCACAGACATTGCCGATCAAACAAGTTTACTTGCCCTGAACGCTGCAATCGAAGCCGCTCGAGCAGGAGAGCAAGGTCGCGGATTTGCGGTGGTTGCCGATGAAGTTAAAGCACTCTCTAACCGGACAAAGGAAGCCGCTATAGAGGTAACCGAAACGATTAATAGCTTCAGTGAGCGAGTTAAAGAGATGGTCCAACAAGCAGAAGTTTCATCTCAAGCGACTGAAGAAATTAGTGAACGTGTTCAACACTTTAGAGAACAGTTTACTGATATAGCACGCTCCGCAGATGACACCCAACGCTATGTCTCCTATGCAAAAGACCGGACGTTTGGGTCTTTAGCAAAAGCAGATCATGTTATTTATAAGCAAAACGGTTATATAGCACTTGATGATTCACAAGACCGAAATACAGAAATAACGGCAGTTGCTCGCACGCATACTGAATGCCGATTAGGCAAATGGTATTACGAAGGTGTTGGTGCTGAAAATTTTCAAGGCACAAAAGCTTATAGCAAAATTGAACAACCACATGCTGCAGTGCATTCAGCCGTACACAAAGCGGTTTCTATGCGTGATGAAAACTGGCGTAAAAACCCAGAAATCAGAGAGAATATTGTCGCAAACATGCGTCATGCGGAGGAAGAGAGTTACAAAATTCTGCAATATATCGATGATATGATCGATGAAAGGCACGCTATTTAGTCTTAACACCTTAGTGTGTTCGACCAAGGAATACCTTGCTTCATTGCATCGCACAAGAATATGCTGGTGCACAAGTTAACATTCTTGCAAATGCTTTTTTGCAAGCCTATGCTGAATTTTCGGCAGTAATGCGCTAATCCCGCCTCCATAATCAATATGACTATGTGAAGCTTGGAAGATGGAAGACGGATATGACAAAGAAAGGCGAATCAATGGATAACAACAACCTGCTCTCCAACCCTCAGGAATTTATCGATTATCTGAACACTGAAACTCAAAAAATGTTTGAGATGTTCTCAGCTTCTGGCGGTGATGATATTTTTTCTCAGTTCACACAGTCGTGGACTGAACTTGCAAACAAATCTTGGGAAGACCCGACAGTTTGGATCCGTGCTATCACGGACTACCAGCAAAGTCAGATGAACCTTTGGACCAACATGCTAACGGGCAAAAGCTCCACATCAGTTGCTGAACCAGCGCGTGGCGATCGTCGTTTCCAAGCTGACGAATGGTCTCAGAACCCTGTATTCGATTACATTAAGCAATCCTACCTTATCAGCTCTAAGCTTCTGCAAGAGATGGCTGCTAATGCCAATCTATCTGATAACGAACAGAAGAAACTAGAGTTTTACACTCAGCAGTACATTGATGCACTATCGCCAACTAACTTCGCTATTACTAACCCTGAAGTTTTGCAACAAGCCCTAGAAACAAAAGGCCAGAGCCTAGTTGACGGCCTAAAGAACTTGCTAGTCGACGTTGATAAAGGCCGTATCTCCATGACGGACGAATCGGCGTTTGTACTCGGGGAAAACATCGCTACGACGGAAGGCACCGTTGTTTTTGAAAATGAGATGTTCCAGCTCATTCAGTACAAACCAAGTACTGAAGAAACTTTCTCTCGCCCGACACTTATCGTTCCTCCTTGCATCAATAAATTCTATATTCTTGATCTGCAAGAGAGCAATTCTTACGTCAAATATTGTGTTGACCAAGGACAAACCACTTTCCTAGTTTCTTGGTTGAACCCTACGACAGAGCAGGGCCATATTAGCTGGGATGACTACATTGAAAAAGGTATTATCACAGCGACAAATGTCGTTAAAGAGATCTCAAACAGCGATAAAATCAATGCCGTAGCTTGGTGTATTGGCGGTACCTTACTTGCGTCATCATTAGCGGTAATGGCTGCACGCAAAGACACATCAATTGCTTCTGCAACGTTCCTAACAACGTTGATGGATTTCACTGATCCAGGCGACCTATGTGTATTTATCGATGAACAGCAAGTTAAAAAACTCGAAGACAAAGTAAATAATCAAGGCTATTTGAGCGGCCGCGAACTAGCGACCTCATTCAATATGCTACGCTCCAACGATTTAATCTGGTCATATGTTGTTAACAACTACCTTAAAGGCCAGAACCCACCACCGTTTGACATCCTTTATTGGAATAGTGATTCAACCAACCTACCTGCTGATATGTATACTTTTTATATCAACAGAATGTACTTGGATAACGCACTGGTTAAGAAAAATGAACTCACGCTTTGTGGTGAGAAGATCGATTTAGGTCAGGTCAAAATTCCTTGCTACTTCCTATCCACAATTGAAGATCACATCGCACCATGGAAAGGTACATTTGCGGGTACTGAAAACCTTAAAGGGAAGAACGAGTTTGTTCTAGGTGCAAGCGGACATGTTGCGGGCGTAATAAACCCAGCTTCTAAAAACCGTCGTAACTACTGGATCAATGGTGAGTTAGGCAAAGGTGCTGACCAATGGTTGGAATCAGCTGAGCGTCAAGAAGGCTCATGGTGGCCTCACTGGTCTGAGTGGCTTAAACGTCGTGCAGGTAAAAAAGTAGCTGCTCCTACCACAGAGGGTAACGACACCCATAAAGCAATTGAAGCAGCTCCTGGTCGCTACGTTACTGTACGTATCGACTAACAAAAAAGCTAAACAAAAAAAGGAGCCTCGGGGCTCCTTTTTTATTATTGATCAACTCAAGCGATCAACCATTTCACTGATTTCAAACTTCAGCTGGTCGTCATCGGTATAACTCGCAAATTTAGCCGCCTTATCCAAAGCTAATTTGGCTTCATCCCTTTCACCCTGCTCAAGCAACCGTTGGGCAAGGGAAAACTGTATGGATGCTTTATATTCAGTTTCTTTCAATGCTTTAGCACTATCATAAGCTCGCTTATATAACCCAATAGCTGCACAGTTATCTTCCGTAAAGTCAGCTAAGCTTTCCCATAAGACAGGATGTTCATTACGTGTACCTGCCTGATCATCACACAACTGTTTTAGCGCTTCATAGTATTGATAAAATAGCGTTTCATCATTCGCTTCAGCCGCAACCATCATTTTCTTTGCAAGCTGTTCGACCTGTTCAAAAAGGTGCGTATTCATTTGGCTTTAGCTCTCCAACCATACATCTTTAGCCCAACTCCATATCGAATCCCACTCGTCTTCCATATCCTCCCCAGAAAACCATAGAAAGATCTGGCCAACTTGTGAAATACAGTAAAAGCCGTTTGGGTGCTCGCAGATAGGAATATATTCACGCGGCATGCCGATATCCCATGCTCTTGAAGCAAGATCGGGCAGGAAAGTGTGCGAACTTGGGTCTGTGCAAGTTGCCGGCTCAATAGAACCACATACTATATCGCTCACCTCAAGCAGGAACTGCTTATACTCGTCGGGTAATGAGATTAGAATCGCTTCTTCTATCTCAACCAAATCGTCCTCATCCGGAAGTTCTAGGGGCACAGGGATTTTAACATTACGTTCCTGTAACAGCTCGATGATATCTTCCATTTAAAGACTCCAAAATATACTCAAGGGCGTGAAGACTAGTCTAGACACTCTTGGATGTAAACATCCAAAAACAATACAAAAAATAGGATTTAGCCTCTTTTAATAACTCATAGAAATAAATCAATAAACAGAAGTTATAAAATGTATCCCTAAGTAGCACACCAACCACCAAAAGAGTAAGACTTTAGGATAATTCTAATCCAAATTGCTAACGCCTTTAGCTTTATTACCCAAGACATTGTCGACAAAATCCGTATAATTCGCGCCAACTGCACTGCAACATTAAAAGTTGTCACACATTTATGCTTTTGAATTGCAGGCTTTGAAGTCTCGAGTAATAACGGATTGATGAGTTATCGATGTAATATCACTTCCGTTGCGGCCACAAGCCCCATTACCGTGTCACTTCACAAACCATTATTATTATTAAAATGGCGAAGTTCCTATGACCACAAAATCAGTAGACGTATTGCTAGTCGGCGCGGGAGCTATGAGCACTACCCTTGGTATTATGCTCAAGCAGCTAGACCCATCCCTAAAAATTTGCATGGCTGAGCGACTAGATCAAGTTGCAATGGAAAGCACCGATTGCATGAATAACGCGGGAACAGGACATGCCGCTTATTGTGAATTAAATTATACGCCAGAGATGGCTGATGGCAGCATCAACTGCGACAAGGCTTATGCAATCAATGCATCCTTTGAAATGAGCTTGCAGTTTTGGTCTTACCTAGTGCAACAAAATGCACTACCTGAACCATCACAGTTTATTAACCCTGTACCTCACCAAAGCTTCGTATGGGGCGATAAAAACGTCGAGTTTTTACGTAAAAGATACGAAGCGCTAAGCGCCCACCATCAATTCGATGTTATGGAATATAGCGAAGACCCGGAAGTACTTCGCGAGTGGATGCCGCTTGTCATGGAAGGCAGAAAAGATAATGAAAAAATAGCAGCAACACGCGTCCGTTATGGATCAGATGTTAACTTTGGCTCTCTTGCCCGTAACATGGTTAAATTTTTAGAAGCGCAGAACGATTTTGAGCTTTTACTGAACCACGATGTCAAAGAGTTTTACCAAAATAAAGATGACAGCTGGTCAGTCACACTGAAAAACAATCAAAATAATGAATTTGATGTCATCAACAGCCGTTTCGTATTTTTAGGTGCTGGCGGTGGTGCTCTACCCCTGTTACAAAAAACAGGCATTGCTGAAGGAGATGGCTATGGTGGCTTCCCTGTCAGCGGGCAATGGTTAGTCTGTAAAAATCAAAGCATTGTTGAACAACATGAAGCCAAGGTCTACGGCGCTGCGCCAATCGGTGCTCCACCAATGTCTGTTCCGCACTTGGATACCCGAGTTATTGACGGCAAGAAAGCTTTGCTGTTTGGCCCATTTGCCGGATTTACTACCAAGTTCTTAAAGCAGGGCTCGGTGATGGATATGTTTGGCAGCTTAAAGATGAATAACTTGAAGCCTATGCTATATGTAGGCGCCACCAGTATGGATCTAACTCGCTATTTGATCAGCGAAGTTATGCAAACACACGGTTCAAGAGTCATGTCCTTAAGTAACTTCCTTCCAGAAGCTAAAGAGGAAGATTGGGAAATATCCCATGCGGGTCAGCGCGTACAGATCATCAAAAAAGGTGAAAACGGTAAAGGCAAACTGGAGTTTGGTACAGAGGTCATCACATCTGCTGATGGAACTTTAGCCGCTTTGCTCGGTGCATCCCCAGGCGCATCAACAGCGGTTAGCGCCATGCTAAATATTGTTGAACGCTGCTTTGCGAAAGAGCTTGCATCTCCTGAATGGAAAGCAAAGTTAGAAGCGATGATTCCATCTTATGGTCATGACCTCACTCAAGACGCATCACTTTTAAAGTCTATAAGACAGCAAACCCTTGATACTTTGGGGCTTGATCCTGCAAAAAAGCCTGAAACGCAGGTGAGAACAACTACTCACCTGCAAACAGACTTAACCGATAGTGCTGCATAAGAGCTTATTACAGCAAAGGCCGATTTTTAAATCGGCCTTTTCTTTTACTTCCCCTCCAAAACATAATAACAACAACGATCTTGATCGAGGCTAATTATGCACTGCCGTGATAACTGCGGGGCTTGCTGTATCGCACCAAGTATTAGCAGCCTCAAAAAACCAGCGGGTGTTAGATGTGAATATCTAAACGAGCAATATCGCTGCACTATCTTTAATCAACCGAATAGACCTCAAGCCTGCTCAGGCTTCCAAGCCGAAGCATTGTTCTGTGGCAATAATCGAGTTGAGGCAATACAAATACTTACCCACTTAGAATCAGAAACCACTTAAACATCCGTATTTTGTATTGAATGTCGCTCAGTTAATATAAACCTAGCTATTCCTAATACAGAAATGATTAAATAGCACCAAATTCATCTACCCAGCTTTTTCGCCCACCCAGGAGCACTTTCTGAAAGCGTCGTCCGAAATAAAACTCATTCTTGCCCTAGGCTTCCCTATTGCCATTGCGCAAATAGCACAAACATCTATGGGTTTTGTTGATACGCTAATGGCGGGCAGGTACAACTCAACGGATCTTGCTGCGGTATCACTGGGATCAAGCATCTGGTTACCCATATTTCTCGCCAGCCAAGGGATACTTATGGCAACCACTCCTATGGTTGCCCACTTAGTTGGGGCGGGAGAACAAACCAAAACACGAGAAACACTTCATCAAGGTTCAATCATCGTCGCCATACTCTGCGTACTCGCAATGTATATCCTCCATAACTGCGAACCCATTTTGACGATGATGGATGTAGAGCCTCACTTAGCCGCCCTGACAGTTGACTATTTGGCGGCCATCTCTTGGGGCTTCCCCGCACTGCTTTTATATCAATTACTGCGAAGCTACATCGAAGGGTTTGGCAAAACTCAACCAGCAATGAAAATAGCGCTGCTTGGGCTTGCCTTTAACATTCCGCTTAACTACATACTCATCTATGGAAAATTTGGTCTACCACAATTAGGCGGCGTAGGCTGTGGCTGGGCAACGGCAATCGTCATGTGGATTATGTTTTTTGCATCGATCATCTATCTTCTTTGCTCGCCTACCTTCAAATCATTGTCCCCCTTTAAAAAGTGGCAACTGCCCGAGCTGAATGCTTTCAAGCAATATATAGCCTTAGGGCTCCCCATTGGAATTGCACTTTTAATTGAAGTTAGTATGTTTTCGGTCATCGCTCTTTTGCTTGCGGATCTTGGTGAAGTGATGATTGCCTCGCACCAGATAACCATCAGCTTTACAGGCCTGGTTTTTATGCTTCCTCTCAGCATCTCACTGGCACTCACCATACGAATCGGTCATCGGTTAGGGAAAATGGATATTCAGGGCGCCAAACAAACCGCATTACTCGGACTGTTCATCACACTAACACTTGCACTGTTTAGCTCTACGTTGATGGCTTGGTTTGCGGGAGAAATTGCTGAACTTTACACGCCAGATTTACGCATTATTTCGATCGCAACCAGCTTGATAATTATTGCCGCTATTTTCCAGTTTTCAGATGCTATCCAAATTACATGCGCAGGAGCGTTGAGAGGCTACAAGGACACACAAATCCCTCTTATTCTTGTCTTCATCGCTTATTGGATTGTGGGGTTACCCACGGGTTACATACTTGGTAAAACAGATTTCATTACTGCCCCTATGGGCCCTAAAGGCTTTTGGATCGGGCTTTTAATTGGCCTCACTATAGGGGCTATACTGTTACTATCTCGCTTACTCTGGAAAACTAAGCAGCACCACAATGCAGCAACTATCACATAAGCGCCTCATTATATGTTTATTTATTTTGCTATCGCCACTTACAGGCTGTGATAGAGCAACTCCCGAAGCTGTTTTAGAAAATTACCAATACCGAATAAGCAACGTATTAGACATCCCAAATACCCACAACTACAAACTTGAGACTAGGCCCTTATTCCCACCTCGGCGCGATCGGATACTTCGCACAACCGAATTACGAGAAGGCTTACTCGATGTTCTTAAATTAAAGGATTGTCATTTAATACCCCTGATCGCCGAACGGAACAGTTCGTTAGGTAAAGTCTACGCCCCCTCCCAAAAAATGCGTTACGAACTTCAGTTTTACCACTTGCTGCGCCTATGTAGACTCTCGCTTGTTGATAGCACTACAGATAAAGCATTTATTGAACGGCTCAAAGAGATACAACGAATAAAACACAAAAATTTACCTTCTGAACTATGGAATGGCGTTTTCACATCCAAAGAAATAGAGATGAATTTTGCCCGTGACAAAGCACCACTACCACTTCTTGACAATGGCAGTAGCGCAGCAACGTTTGAAGCCCTTCGCTCACTGATCGCTATTATTCGAACACCACTTGAGGAGCAGGCCTGGTCACCGCCAAAAGAGCTACCAAAGTTAGAGTCATTTTATGAAACGCTTAACAAAAATCAGTCAGGCCCTAAAATTCTAAGCGCACTTCAGCTTGTAACACTACACTTGAATATAGCCTCAACCACGCTTGAAGAGGGAATGGCCAAACATCCGCTTTGTTTCCAACAAAAACCAACTAGAAATGCCAAAATCATGAAAAATATTTTTTATAAATATTACATTGGCGAAGTGCAGCCTTACTTAGCGGTGGTCCATAGAAATGCAAATGAATGGTTAGATCTCAACAATCATCTAATTGATTCCTTTAGAGAATTTAATTTAATTGTGCCAAAACAACTCGAAACTTATCAGCGTATGGTATTGTCCAAATCAGAACAGCATAGTTTGTGGTCTAACTATATCCGCGCAAGAGATAAGCACACTAAAAGCTGGCAAAAACTACTAAAACAATGCGGTATGATGCCGACAAAATAGAATTAACCTGACAGGCTACGGAACAGACCTTGAAATCAGCTCATCCTACAGAAAAGCGCAACCATAACAGCCGATGCGGTTCATCGTTGCTGGCGTTTCTGTTTGCCATTTCAGGATTAATATTTATCCAAGTGGATGCCGAAAGCATTCGTCTCAGCAAAGCAGATATCGAAAAACTAGGCCAGCAATATGGTGAAAAAGCAAAACGCCGTTTAGAAACCTGGCAAAGCCTACTCTCTGAGCTAGCGAATGACAGTGAAGAGGATAAATTAGAAAGGGTTAATGATTTTTTTAACCAAGTCCGCTTTATAGACGATATAAAACACTGGAAAAAGAAAGATTATTGGGCAACCCCAGTTGAGTTTTTAATCACTAACGGTGGAGATTGCGAAGATTTTAGCATTGCCAAATATTATACGCTCAAAGAACTCGGCGTACCTGTAAAGAAGATGAACTTGGCCTATGTTAAAGCGCTAGAATATAACCAAGCTCACATGGTATTGACCTACTATCCGAGTCCTCGCTCCACCCCTTTGATACTCGACAATATAAACGGCACAATTTTGCCCGCGTCTAAGCGTCCAGATTTACTACACGTGTACAGCTTCAATGGTGATAAACTCTGGCTATCAAAAATGGGACGAAGAACAACGCTTGTTGGTACCTCAGATCGCGTAAAACCTTGGGTAAAATTACAATCAAGAATTGAAAATAAGGACATTAACCTACGCTAGGTTTAATGATTAGGAGTATGCATTATGTCACTGGTTAACCAACTGATAGCAGCAATTTTTGCCGTTCTTATCGGCCTGGTTTCCGGCACCCTCTATATTATGTCGGAAAGCTCACGTTCGATATTACAGGATCAGCTGGAATCTCATGCACAAGACTCCGCAACCCATCTTGGTCTCTATTTAGGCCCCTTTATGGCTGAAGATGATAGCGCAACTGTAGAAACCGCCGTCAATGCAATCTTTGACAGTGGTTTCTACCAACGCATTATTGTCACTAATGCGGAGCAAGGGATTTTATTCGAAAAAAGCACTCCACCAGAGATAAGCAGCGACATACCTCAATGGTTCCAAGAGATGGTTCAGATCACGCCCCCTTCCATGTACAGAGAGGTTACATACCAATGGCGACAGGTCGGTAAAATTTACGTACAAAGCAGCGCGGATTACGCCTACGAGAAACTTTGGAAGGGAGCACAAGATAGTATTATTCTATTTGTATCACTATCCATCGTTTGCTTACTTGCTATCAGCACGCTCATTCGCTATTTATTAAGACCATTAAATAAGGTTGAGGCGCAAGCGCTAGCCCTGTCCGAAAAACGCTATATTGAGCAAGAGAAACTACCAGGCACCCGAGAGCTTCGCCGCGTAGTTGAAGCGATGAATCGCATGGTTCGCCAAGTAAAAGGGATGTTTGAAGAGCAAGCACGTAATATTGAGGACCTCCGTCGTAACGCTTACCAAGATAGCCTAACGGGCCTATCAAACCAAAGAGCAACAGAAGCACAACTAGCAGAACGACTCGATTATCGTAAAGATTTTGGCAAAGGGACGTTATTCAATATCCATCTGATTAATCTACAACAAATTAACCAACAGATCGGAATGGATAAAACGAACAACTTACTCAAACATATCGCATCACTTCTAGAAGAACTCTCTCGCCAAGCAGATCAAGGGGTTCTAGGAAGAATCACCGGCGCTGACTTTGTCTTACTCACCAATCATACAGACTCAGACCAACTCAAACTCAAGCTTGAGAAAGTTGATCAGGAGAGTCGAAAGTTACTTGGACAGCTAACCAACACAGAAATTTCGCAACCTATCATTGGTATAGGCAGCTGCGAATGCAGCGATGTTAGCAACAGTAGCCAACTGCTGTCAGAAGCGAGAATAGCTTCTGACGAGGCAAGTAAAGAACAGATACTATGGAAACAATACAACAACGAAAACAATAACACTGCACAGCCGCAGCAATCCGATTGGAAGCAACATGTTGCGAATGCAATCAACCAGCGGAAAATATTCCTGCAAGTACAAAGTGTATTTAGCAAGCGCCCAAGCTCAATGCCTATTCAGGATGAAATTTTTGCTCGAATTCTAGATCGTGATAACAAACCTGCATCAGCCGGAGAATTCATTAATCTAGTTAAAGAACTCGGTCTAATGGCAGAAATGGACAGAGCGGTAATTGAGCTGGCACTACAGAAGGTGAATAAGGCTGCTTGCCCACTCACCATTAACTTAAGCCATGAGTCACTAAATAACAGCGATTTCTTGAGTTGGGTTGCCGCTCAATTCAAAGGGATTGATGTATCTGGAAAGGTAATATTTGAATTGGATGAGACCAGTGTCTTAAATAACATCGATCAAATCACTCAATTCAGAAAGACCCTCAAAACACTTGGCATAGGCTTTGGTGTAGACCATTTTGGTGTGCACCCAAGCGGATTCTCATATCTTTACTCGGTGCAACCTGATTTTGTTAAGATCGATGGTTCATTGATACGTGAAATCGACCAAAACGCAGAAGATAGATTCTTTGTAAGCAGTCTAATCAGCGTTGCTCACAGCTTAGGAATCAAAGCATACGCAGAACACGTTGAACGAGAAACTCAACTACAGCTACTCAGTACACTCGAGGTTGATGGCAGCCAGGGTTACCTTCACGGTTCCCCTAAAGCACTTGATTAGCACCGCTAACTTCCTGATTAAGCGGCCCCAAACAAAAAAACGACGGCAAATGCCGTCGTTTTATAATAATAAGTGCCGTTATACTAAACTACTTACGACCCACAAGCATTTCAAGCTTCTTGCTCATACGCTCTTCACGCTCTTGCTCTTGACGCTTCTCTTGACGCGCTTTATTAATCTCTTTTAGCTTCTGCTTAGCGTGCTCCGACTCTTCCTTAGTCACTTTGCCGCTCGCCTCACCGCTAATATCAATACGGTCTGCATCTTCACGTAGAGAGCGATAATAGTTAAGAGAGCGAACATAGCTTGCTAATGCTCTCTTAATCTTGTTCTTTGCAACCTTCTCATCGGCAATCAAGTCTTCTTGAATACCAATTTTTAGAGGCCTAACGTTCTTACGATCAAAGGTTTTTGGATACGCTTCCATCAACTGCTGCAAGGCAGCCATATTAGCAGCACGGTTTTTGGATTTCGCCTTTGGCGCTTTGTTAACTACGTCATTCACCTGGTTAGCCTCGGACTGGAACACGTTACTTACACTCGTTTTCTGTTGCTGTTCAACAGATTCAAGCAATTGTTCCAGTTGATCAATTAATTGCTTGGTTTGAATAGAAATCTGATCAATATCATCAGCCACAATAAATCATTCACCTTTACGGATATAATATCCAAAAAGCTCATCTTCTTCGTACTGCTCTACTAGCTCATGACCCAAAAAGGTACAAAACTTTGGAATGTCACGCTGCGTAGAAGGATCTGTTGCTAATATATGCAATATCTCCCCTGCTTGCATATCCCTCACTCGATTATGCAACATCATAACCGGCTCAGGGCAATATAAGCCTTGAGCATCAAGAATATGGTCCGCTTTGATATCAATCATCTTTTGTCTCTTGCACAAAGGCGCGTATTGTCTCAAATTACCTATGACAGAAAAAGCGATTTAACAGTAAATCGTTAACTAAAGTCGCTTTTAATTTAGAAATAAACCATTCTATAAAGCAAGGATGTCATTTCAGAGGGGAGATCGCTATGATCCGAGTAATGATCGAACGCCACATTGCAGACGAATTAGCAATGCATTATGACAAAGCAGCACGTGAAACCTTACAGCTTGCCATGCAGGCACACGGTTTTATTTCGGGAGAAGCGTTAAGAAATGCCCATGACCCCAATCATAGACTTGTGATAGCAACATACAGAACCTTACAAGACTGGCAGCGCTGGGCAGGGTCTTCCGAGCGACTTGAGATGATGAGCGCCATAAACCCAATGCTCGAAACAGAAGAAAAAGTAACCATTTTCGAACATTAAGAACAGCTACAAATATACTCCTGTGTATCTTTGAACTACAAGATACGCAGGAGGCACGTAATCTCTTCACGATCGTGATAGAGGTGCTTTGCGCTTAATTCATAAGCTAAACCCGCTTTCATGAATGTTTCAGCAATATGATTGAAACAACTGACCACTTCCGTATAACGCTGCTTCATGGGTAGCTTCAGATTAAAAATGGCTTCTTCACAGTAACCATTGATAACCCAGTAAGCGGCCATTTCGGCTGTTTTAATAGGTTTATCAGCGACATCACAAACCATTAAGTTAACAGGCTTCTCGGGTAAAAACTTATAGGCATCTTCAAGAACGTGCTTTACTTGCCCACTCTCCATTAACGCTTCTTGCATTGGGCCATTATCAACAGCAGTTACAAACATACTCCGCTGCACCAATTGCCACGTCCAACCACCCGGGGCCGCTCCCAAATCAACAGCAGTTGAACCATGCGCTAATCGTAAATCCCATTCTGCTTTCGGTATAAACCAATGCCAAGCCTCTTCCAACTTCAAAGTAGAGCGACTTGGTGCCTTCTTAGGAAATTTCAATCGCGGTATACCAAGAGGCCAAGGCGCGGAATTCGCAACAGCAGAGTAGCCAACAAAAATATCACTGCCCGTGAGCGTAAATAACACTAACCGGAGTGCTTTATTAGGTTTTTCCTTTTTCAAACAACCAGTTTTCCTTAAGCGCTGCGCAAGTGCCGAACTAAACTTACGCGCAAACGTAGCAAGCTCTCGCCCTTCAGTAGTGTCCGGATATTCGACCCAAAGGTCAGCACAGCTAGGGAAATCGCTAATAACAGCCTCTATTTGCGAAACCCGATCATCTCTCTCTAACACCTGGCATTCACCACAAACCAACCACTGGCGAATGAAAATTAATTGACTAAAGTTGACCTCACGTATCGCTCTTTCAGCGTCACCCTCTTGCTGAACATGAAAAAGCAAAAAACCATCACCCTGATTTAAGGTGCAATAGCCGTATACACCAATCGTTGCGCACTGATCTGTAATTTCTGCCGCAGCTTCTTTTTCAAACCCACTGCGACACTGCAACAACAAACGATTGAAAAAACTCAATTCACGCAACCCTCAATAATACTAACTATCTGATTCTGATGATCTTCTTGAGTAAAACCTGAAGATTTTCTTGGTTTAAGATCATGATCACCATCGCTCATCCAATGCAAAACCACGGAAGAAGTGAGATTGTACTCAGTTACCTCGGAAAGGGAACCCATCTTATCTCGTGTTCCTTGGAATATATGTAATGGCTTATCGATCTCTGCTAAATGCTCTGTCCTTAACTTATCGGGCTTACCTTGAGGATGAAATGGATAACCAAAAACAAAACAAGCACTTACTTTAGAATCAGCCATGAGCATAGACGCAACTCTGCCGCCCATCGATTTACCTGCTAAATAGAGAGGGAGACCATCCGAATACTCCTCGATCACCTGCTGAAAAAAAGCGAGAAGCGTGGGCATTCGGTCAGGTGGCCTGCGTTTACCTTCAAGTGACATTTTTTGCATATATGGGAAGTCGAAGCGAACCACTTCTAAACCAACCTCGGCAAGTTTGAATGCCATTTTTTCCATAAAAACACTGTGCATACCTGCACCAGCCCCATGGGCAAAAATAACCCTACCAAGAATAGGTTTTCCATTTATTAACACCAACTTAGCTCCATTTGACTGTAAAAGTGCGATTGTGCCACGAAATCGAATTGATTTATGTCAAATAAATGATCGAAAAGCAGGTCAAACTTTTGTGCAAAAGATAGATATAGGTCAAAAAAACACCCTGCTTAACGGCTCAAAAGCCCCTCCAAGAGATTAACTACTATTTTTTTAGCCTTACAAATCAACAAGATAAAAGCCAACCCTATCCTTAAGGACTAAAGTAATTAGACCTAGGTCGACATTGTGCACCTGCGACAATTTGCCCCAGTTATTCTTCTAAACACATTGATAATGCGGGCTTATTCCAAGATAATTGCCAGCGAAACTCAAAATTTCCATAACTAGCTTGTTGATGAGAGCCTGACATGAGCACAGCAACTGAACACCCCACCTACAATTATAAAGTGGTGCGCCAGTTCGCCATAATGACAGTAATCTGGGGTATCGTCGGTATGACCGTCGGTGTCCTAATCGCTGCACAATTGGTTTGGCCTGCACTAAACTTTGATACCGCATGGCTGACCTATGGTCGTCTGCGTCCACTGCATACAAACGCAGTTATCTTTGCATTCGGCGGTTGCGCCTTGTTTGCAACTTCATACTACGTTGTACAGCGTACCAGCCAACGTCGCTTGATCTCTGATGGTCTAGCAGCGTTCACGTTCTGGGGCTGGCAGGCTGTTATTCTTGCAGCAGCAATCACTTTGCCACTAGGTCTAACCTCTTCTAAAGAGTACGCAGAACTAGAATGGCCAATCGATCTACTTATTACAGTAGTTTGGGTTGCTTATGCAGTAGTATTCCTCGGCACCGTGAAGATGCGTAAAACATCTCACATCTATGTAGGCAACTGGTTCTACATGGCCTTCATCATTACAGTTGCAGTACTGCATATTGTAAATAGCATGGCTATCCCTGTTTCTATGTGGAAGTCTTACTCTATTTACCCAGGTACTGTCGATGCGATGGTGCAGTGGTGGTACGGTCACAACGCTGTAGGTTTCTTCTTAACAGCTGGTTTCCTAGGTATGATGTACTACTTCGTACCGAAGCAAGCTGAGCGTCCAATTTACTCTTACCGTCTTTCTATCGTTCACTTCTGGGCGTTGATTGCGACATACATGTGGGCAGGTGGTCATCACCTTCACTACACAGCGCTTCCTGACTGGACTCAGTCTGTTGCCATGGTTATGTCTCTAATCCTACTAGCTCCGTCATGGGGTGGTATGATTAACGGTATGATGACACTGTCTGGTGCGTGGCACAAACTTCGCACAGACCCTGTTCTTCGCTTCCTTGTTGTATCCCTGTCTTTCTACGGTATGTCTACGTTCGAAGGCCCAATGATGTCCATCAAGACAGTAAATGCTCTGTCTCATTACACTGACTGGACTGTTGGCCACGTACACGCAGGTGCACTAGGCTGGGTTGCTATGATCTCTATCGGTGCTGTTTACCACATGATTCCACGTCTATTTGGTAAAGCTCAGATGTACAGTGTTGGTCTTATCAATACTCACTTCTGGTTAGCGACCGTAGGTACAGTTCTATACATCTGTGCAATGTGGGTTAATGGTATTCTTCAGGGCCTAATGTGGCGTGCAGTAAACGAAGACGGTACTTTGACTTACAGCTTCGTTGAAGCGCTTGAAGCTTCACACCCAGGCTACTTCGTACGTTGGTTGGGCGGCATGTTCTTCCTATTAGGTATGGTTCTGATGGCTTACAACACTTGGCAGACTGTCCGTAAAGGCAGCACTGCACCAGAAGCTAACGCTTCTGCACAAGCAGCTTAAGGTCAAGGGAGCATATTGAAATGATCAAACATGAAACGATTGAAAAGAATATAGGCATCATGATTTTGCTGATTATCGTCGTCATCAGTGGCGGTGGTTTGGCTGAGATCGTACCCCTATTCTTCCAGTCTTCTACGACTAAACCGATTGAAGGTCTTCGTACCTACTCTGCGCTTGAGTTTGAAGGCCGTGACATTTACATCCGTGAGGGTTGTAACGTATGCCACAGCCAGATGATCCGTCCTTTCCGTGCTGAAACGGAACGTTACGGTCACTTCTCAACTGCAAACGAGCACGTTTGGGAACACCCATTCCTATGGGGTTCTAAACGTACAGGTCCAGATCTTGCTCGCGTAGGCGGCCGTTATTCTGATGACTGGCATCGCGCTCACTTGTATAACCCTCGTGACGTTGTACCAGAATCAAAAATGCCATCTTATCCTTGGTTGTTTGACACCAAGCTAACTGGCAAAGATACCGCTAAAAAACTTGAAGTTCAGCGTAGCGTAGGCGTTCCATTCTCTGACGAACAGATCGCTGGTGCACAGGACGCAGTTCAAGGTAAATACGAGATCGATGCTCTTGTTGCCTACCTGCAGTCTCTGGGTAAATTGCACACTGAATACAACAATAAGCGGTAATAACGCGTGAATTACGAAGTTTATGGACCATACATTCCGGTAATAATGCTAATCACCTTTTTAGCTTTATTTGCTTGGGTACTGAACCCTAAAAATAAAGACAAATACGATGATGCGGCAAATATGCCTCTTCAGGAACCTGACGAGCCAGTACTAGGTGATGATGAGTCCAATAACGGGAGAGATCAAAAATGAGTGCTTTCTGGAGCGCGTGGGTAACGGTAATTACCCTAGCAGTAATTCTTGGTTGTACTTGGCTACTTCTTGCTACTCGCAAGAGCCAGCCACACCAGGACACTACTGAAGAAACACTAGGCCATGCATTTGATGGCATTGAAGAATATGATAACCCACTACCAAAATGGTGGTTCCAGATGTTTATCGGAACTGTAATTTTCGGTTTAGTTTATCTAGTTCTTTACCCTGGTTTAGGTAACTTCCAAGGCCTTCTTGGCTGGACGTCTACTAACCAATGGGAAGAAGAGATCCGTCATGCTGACGAAGTTTACCAGCCTGTATTTGCTAAATACGCTGCACTTCCAGCAGAGGAACTTCTAAAACCTGAAAATGCTGGCGGCCTTAAAATGGGTCAACGTATGTTTGCCAACAACTGCTCCCTGTGCCACGGCACAGCAGCAACTGGCGCACACGGTTTCCCTAACCTGACAGATAGTGACTGGTTATACGGCGGCGACGCAGCAACCATCAAAACATCTATTGCAGAAGGTCGTAACGGCGGCATGCCTCCTTGGGGTGCTGTATTAGGCGAAGAAGGCGTACGTGATGTTGCCAACTACGTCCTATCTCTAAGCGGTGCTGAAGCAGATGCAGAAGGCGCAGAACGCGGCAAAGGCCAGTTCCAAGCTCTTTGTACTGCTTGTCACGGTGCAGACGCTAAAGGCCTTGCGGTTCTTGGTGCACCAGACCTGACTGATGACGTATGGTTGTACGGCGGTTCTTTCGAGAAAGTTGCCCACTCTATTCGTAACGGTCGTAACGGTGTAATGCCTGCACATAAAGACCTACTAAGCGATGACAAGATTCACTTGATCACTGCTTACGTTTACAGCCTGTCTAATAAATAAAGACAGCAAGTAAAAATAAAAGGCGATATGATTCAAATCATGTCGCCTTTTTTTGTGTCAGTCTATTATAATATTCGCCTTTGCTAATACATCGAGCATACGTATTAGCAAAGTTGATTATTAATTTTCACTGGTGAGTATGTGAGCAACGATATGAATCAGATTCCGGTTCAAGATGTCACTCCGAAGAAGAAAAAAAATTCTGAGGAAAACTTCGACCTGTACGCCAAGCGTGAGCACATTTACGTTAAAAACTACTCAGGTATTTTCAAGAAGTTCCGCCAAGCATCAAGCTTCATAATGCTACTGATGTTTTTTGGCTTCTCTTGGATTACATGGGATGGTCGCCAGGCCGTCCTATTTGACCTTCCAAATCGTCAGTTCCATGTATTTGGTATGACGTTTTGGCCCCAAGACTTCATGCTGCTATCTTGGTTACTTATCATTTTAGCGTTTGCTCTGTTTTTCTTTACCGTTTTTGCAGGTCGATTATGGTGTGGCTACGCCTGCCCCCAATTCGTATGGACCTGGATCTATATATGGATAGAGAACTTTACTGAGGGCGACCGAAATAAGCGCATGCGCATGGACAAAACCCCTGGTATGACCAAGGAAAAATTCTTAAAGAAAGGCGCTAAACATTTCTTATGGTTCATTTTCTCAGCGGCATCCGCTATCGCTTTTGTCGGTTATTTCACACCGATTAGAGACCTACTGGGGGGCGTAGCCTCTTTCGAACTTGGGCCATGGGAGATGTGGTGGATTGGCTTTATAACCGTTGCGACCTACGGTAATGCTGGCTGGCTACGCGAACAAGTTTGTATATACATGTGTCCATACGCGCGCTTCCAATCCGTCATGTTTGACCAAGACACTTTAATTATCTCCTACGATGAAAAACGCGGAGAAAGCAGAGGCAAACGAAAAAAAGGAAGCGATTATAAAGCCGAAGGCTTAGGTGACTGCATCGATTGTAATGCATGCGTGCATGTATGCCCTGTTGGCATCGACATCCGCGACGGCTTACAGTACGAGTGTGTTGCCTGCGGAGCTTGTGTCGATGCTTGTGACGATATGATGGAACGAGTTGGTTACGAAAAAGGGCTCGTCAAATACACAACAGAGCATCAGCTTGATGGCAACAAAACCCATATCATGAGACCTCGTCTCATTGGTTACTTTCTGGTTTTATGCGCCATGTTTGTTGCCTTCGCGTACACACTTTATAGCCGCATCCCAATCGAAGTAGATATTCTTCGCGACAGAGGCCAGCTATATGTCGAAACCTCAAATGGCATGATCGAAAATGTTTATACATTAAAAATTGCCAATAAAGAGCAGATTGATCACGACTATAGCATTAAGGTGTCAGGCCTTGAGGGAATGACATACATCGGGAAAGAAGTCGTTACCATCAAATCGGGTGAACTATTAGATTTACCGGTTCGTATTCGCATTGCAGCGAAATACCTCAGTAAAGCTAATAACGACATATTGTTTGAAGTAGAGGCATTAGATAACGCATCTATCGCAATAAAAGAGGAAAACCGCTTCATCGGTCCGGCGCCAAAACGCTAAGTGGCTGATGAATATCAATTAAGGTGGTGTATTTATACTCCACCTTAATTCTAAATAGGTTAGAATAGCTGCCCGCCTAAAGTGTATTTTCCACACCTTTGGCTTGGCAGCTTTTTTTTGGGTATAAATAACGATGAATACAAGTAACAGCACCCCTCCTGGTCCTTGGTACAAACAACCTTGGTTATGGTTTATTTTGGCACCGATTATTGCCGTTGTTATCTACGGTACATTTTTCCTATATCTATCCATTGTCACTCACGATGGTATTGTAAAAGATGATATGTACAAAGTTGCGCGTGGCCACTTTGTTGATAAATCCCAGTCACAAGCCGCTAAAGAATTAGGCGTAGAAGGATCACTTGCGCTCGACAACGAAACAGGCGACCTGATGCTTCATTTCAAATCAGCACAAGCAGATAAGCCTGCGTATTTGAACCTTAGTATTGTTCACCCTACTCACCAGCAATATGATCAAATCATTCTTTTAAAACAAGTACCTGGCACTTCCGCGTTTACTGGCAGCCTAAAAAACTCTCTAAAAGGCAAACGTTACTTAATACTTGAAGATGATAGTGCTAGTTGGAATTTACGTGCGGAGATTCATCCTCCATACGATCAAAACAGCATCGAACTTAAGCCTGCCAATCTGTAATGACAGGCAACATCTCAAATAACGATAAATCGCTGGGCTGTTACCACTGTGGCCTTCCAGTCCCCCCTGGTAGCAGTTACACAACGATTATCAATCAAGAGCCTCGCAGCATGTGCTGCCCTGGCTGTCTTGCTGTTGCCGAAACAATTGTAGGTAGCGGATTAGACACTTACTACAAACACCGCACTGAAGCCGCAGACTCTCCCGAAATCCGTGGCAAAGAACTACCGGAATCA
Source organism: Neptuniibacter victor (assembly GCA_027943745.1). GTDB lineage: Bacteria > Pseudomonadota > Gammaproteobacteria > Pseudomonadales > Balneatricaceae > Neptuniibacter > Neptuniibacter victor. Next base: position 2,594,827 of record AP025763.1, read on the forward strand.
CTGATTCAAGAACTGGCCCTGTACGACGATGATAACGTTCAACACGATTTTGTTACTAAAACGGCGACAGGTTCAGAAGCATCTCTAGTTATTGAGGGCATTACTTGTGCCGCATGCGTTTGGCTGCTTGAAAACCATATTAAGGGCATTCCTGGGGTAGAAAAAGCGCACGTCAATTTAACGAATCACAGAGCCCGTATTAATTGGGATCAAACCCAAACGCCAATCAGCACACTGCTTTCTGAAATCTATCGCATTGGCTATCAAGCTCACCCTTATCACCCGGACAAGGAAGAACAACTGCTTGAACAAGAACATAAGCGCGCAACACGCCGTTTAGGCATCGCGGGTATTGGCATGATGCAAACCATGATGCTTGCTGTCGCGCTCTATGGCGGCGCATTACAAGGCATCGACAACCAGTATGTAACGTTCATACGCTGGGCCAGTCTTGTCATTGCAACGCCTGTTGTCATCTATGCAGCCCGCCCTTTTTTCATCGCAGCCTTAAGAGATTTAAAAACCCGCCATCTCACCATGGATGTACCGGTATCACTCGCTATAGGCGGTGCATATTTAGCCAGCGTCTGGGCAACGATCACCAATAGCGGCGAGGTCTATTACGACTCCGTCACTATGTTCACCTTTTTCTTGCTCATAGGCCGATTCTTAGAGATGCAGGCGCGCCACAGAACCGGCCGTGCTGGCAATTCGCTTCTCAATCTATTGCCCGCAAGCGCTCTTCGTATCATTGAAGGTGAAGAACAGCTAGTACCTGTAAATGACCTTAAAACGGGTGATACTGTTATTGTACGCCCAGGCCATACGATTCCCTCTGACGGACTTATCATCGCCGGAAATAGTTCAGTCGACGAATCCGCACTCACTGGCGAGTATCTACCGATTAGAAAGAAAGTTGATGACCAGGTTGTTGGCGGAACAATTAATGTTGAGAACCCGATCACCATTAAGATCATACAAACGGGAAGCGATACGCAACTATCAGCAATTGTTCGCCTGCTTGAGCGTGCTCAGGAAGAAAAACCCCAAGTAGCGAAGATTGCAGACAAAGTGGCTAGCTATTTTGTCGCCGCTGTCCTAATTACCGCAACCTGTGTTGGTGTAGGCTGGTGGATGGTTGAGCCCGCCCATGCATTTTGGATTACACTGTCGGTACTGGTCGTTACCTGCCCGTGCGCACTTTCACTTGCGACCCCCACTGCGCTAACTGCTGCAACCGGGACCTTGCGTCAGAATGGATTACTCATTACTCGCGGCCATGTATTAGAAAGTTTGGCAAGCGCGACCCATATCGTTTTTGACAAAACAGGCACGCTTACTGAAGGGAACCTCAGCCTTCAAGAGGTTCTGCCATTAGCTGAACACAACGAAGACGAGTGCATAAAGATAGCGGCCGCTATTGAGAAGCACAGCGAACACCCTATTGCTAAGGCCTTTCACGAACAAGCAGGACAACTCAACGCCACTGATATTCAAAATCAGGTAGGCCAAGGCCTGGAAGGCTTTATTGGCAATCAACGATACCGTATAGGTAAACCTGAATTTGCTGCCCAAATTTGTGAATCAGGCCTTCCAGCCTTACCTAAAACAAGTGGACAGTGGTTACTTCTATGCAATCAAAAATCCGCACTTGCTTGGTTTAGACTAAACGATTTAATCCGACCTGAAGCCCAGCAAACCATCCGAGGACTTCAAGCCCTAGGACTTGAATGTGAAATGCTAACAGGGGATAACTCAAGTGCGGTTCAAGAAGTAGCCACACATTTAGGGATTAACTCTGCAATCTCGGGCGTATCACCGGAACAGAAGCTCCTGCATGTGAAGCAGCTTCAAGAAAAAGGTGCTCAAGTAGTGATGGTTGGCGATGGCATTAATGACATTCCGGTTCTTGCCGGCGCGCAAACCTCTATTGCCATGGGCGGCGCAACAGACTTGGCTAAAACAAACGCTGACGGCGTCCTAATTAGCCATGACCTACTACGCTTAATCGATGGAATTTTGCTAGCACGCAAAACAAAAAAGGTGATTAAACAAAACCTTATTTGGTCGCTTTGCTATAACTTGATGGCTTTACCGCTTGCCGCATTTGGTTTCATTGCGCCTTACATGGCAGCACTGGGTATGTCAGCTAGCTCACTTGTCGTGGTCGGTAACGCAATGCGCTTAAACCGCCTAAGGAAATACAAGCTCAAAACGACAAGCACACATTCTTCCTCGAAAGCAGAAAACTAACCTATAAGCGTAAAATCAGGTAGAATTGTCACTTCAAAAGCTAAGGGTTCTTTCGCTCAAATGGATATTATTTTTCTTCTTATCCCAATTGCCATTATTTTAGCTAGCTGCGCTGTATGGGCCTTCTTCTGGAGCGTAAACAGCGGCCAGTATGAAGACTTGGAAAGCCCTGCGCATAGCATTCTGTATGATGATGACGACGATCTCATTCCTGAAGATGCACGCGTAAAACCGGATAACAAATCCAATGACTGAAGCCTTGGCCCTGCCGACGGCTTTTTTTCTTGGTTTGCTGGGAGGAACACACTGTCTCGGCATGTGCGGGGGAATAGCAACAACCGTTTCTCTGAGTGCCCCTAGCGGATTCAAGGGATTCTCATTTTTGCTAGGATACAATGGTGGCCGAGTCATAAGCTATGCAATCGCAGGCGCGATCCTAGGAAGCTTAAGTTGGCTAATAGAAAACCCTAGTATTCAATTAGTCCTAAGAACATTTGCAGGATTGATGCTTATTAGTATGGGCTTGTACATCGCTCAATGGTGGCAAGGCCTGACCAAAGTTGAGCTTGCTGGCGGCGTTATATGGAAGCATATCCAACCACTCGCAAGTAGATTACTACCTATTAAGAGTCTACCTCAGGCGATAGCCCTAGGTTTCTTTTGGGGATGGCTACCCTGTGGCCTAGTATATAGCACGTTAATCTGGTCTTCCGCCGCTTCCGATTGGTATCTCAGCGCTCAATTAATGGCCGCTTTTGGTTTAGGCACATTGCCAACAATGCTGTTAACTGGCTTATTGGCTCAGCAAGTAAAACAGGTTCTGCAGATGAGCCTGACAAAACATATTTCAGGCTGCATTATCATGCTGATGGGGGCATATACTATCCCTTGGCAAGGCATAATCAGTCTCTAACGCTGCAATTAAATAGCAGCTTTAAAAGTTACGAGGACAACGTTCGTGGATAGCAACTTGATTAAATGGGATTTGGATCTAATCAAACGGTATGACCTTTCGGGCCCACGTTATACGTCGTATCCAACGGCCGTGCAGTTCGGCCCTGAGCTTTCATCTGCAGACCTCGTCTCAACTGGACAAAAAAGCGCCGACCTAAATGCCCCCCTATCGCTTTATGTTCACATCCCTTTTTGTGCGCATGTCTGCTATTACTGTGCCTGTAACAAAGTCATCACCCGCAACCGCAAAAAAGCACAACCGTATCTTGATACTCTGTACAAAGAGATGGCTCAATTATCTCAATGGTATAGTAACGACCGCCAAGTAACGCAATTACACTGGGGCGGTGGCACACCGACCTTTATTAGCCACGAACAGATGGCTGAACTCATGGGGCAAATGCGTTCAAACTTCAATCTAGTGAATGATGATAGTGGCGATTACTCGATCGAAATAGATCCACGTGAAGCCTCTGAAGAAACAATCAAAGTTTTACGCGATATTGGCTTTAACCGCATAAGCCTAGGCTTACAAGATATTGACCCTAAGGTGCAAGAGGCGGTCAATCGCGTACAATCGGTTGAACAAACAGCGTCTATTCTAGAAGAAGCACGACGCCAAGGTTTCCGGTCATTAAATTTAGATCTTATCTATGGCCTACCCTACCAGACCTTCGAAGGCTTTAATGACACCTTAGATACTGTCATTGAAATGAACCCTGATCGCTTATCAGTGTTCAATTATGCCCATCTTCCTGATCGTTTCAGACCACAACGCCATATCGATGAAGCGACATTACCTAGCCCAGAAACAAAGCTAGCGATCCTTGAATCAACGATCAGTAAGCTTTTAAAAGCGGGCTATGTCTATATAGGCATGGATCATTTTGCCAAGCCCGATGATGAGCTTGCGATTGCTCAAAGCACTGGCAATTTACATCGCAACTTCCAAGGCTACACTACACACTCAGAATGCGACCTCGTCGCAATGGGTGTGTCAGCAATTAGCCAAATCGGCTCTGTTTATTACCAAAACCAGCATGAGATGCAAGCCTATAGTGATGCAGTAGAGACGGACAACCACGCAATTAAACGCGGCGTAAGCCTTACTCAGGACGACATTATTCGCCGCCACGTGATCACCCAGCTTATCTGCCATTTTGAATTAGAGAAAGCTCCCGTCGAAGCACTTTTCGGTATTAATTTCGATCAATACTTCGCTGAAGCGCAGCAAGAGTTGAGCGCATTTACTCAAGATGGCCTGATTAGCATGGATGCAAGAAAGATTGCTGTTTCACCTGCTGGACGCCTTTTAATTCGCAGAATCTGCATGGCATTTGATGCGTATATTCCAAAAGATCAAAGCCAGCAGCGCTTCTCTAGAATTATTTAACTTTCCGAATTTGCGGAAATATTACATAATCAAAGAGTAGCCACTCGATAAAACCACAACAGGATTAAATTATGGGTGATAACAAGGCAACTGAAGGGAAACTTCGTAGTCTGCAGCAAGTGAGCTGTAACACGTGTAGCCTTAGCTCGCTATGCCTACCCGTTTCTCTGAACATGACAGAGATGGAACGCCTCGATAATATCATCGAGAAAAGCCGCCCTCTAAAAAAAGGGGAACACCTTTTCCATCAAGGTTCTGGCTTTTCAAATGTATATGCCATTCGCGCAGGCACGGTCAAAACCTATACAATTACCAATGAAGGCGAAGAGCAGATTACCGGGTTTTATTTCCCTGGCGAACTCGTTGGTATGAGCGGATTTGATAATAACGAATACCCCGTATCCGCTAAAATCTTAGAGACTACGACCGTCTGTGAGATACCGTTCGAGCGTTTAGACGAGTTATCTGGCCAATTACCTGAACTACGCCGACAACTTCTCCGTACGATGAGCAAAGAGATTCGAGAAGAACAACAGATGATGCTTCTACTTTCTAAGAAGAATGCAGAAGAACGTGTTGCGACCTTCCTTGTTAAGCTATCTCACCGCTTTAAAGTTAGAGGTTATTCAGAAACCAGCTTCCGCTTATCGATGTCTCGCAACGAAATTGGTAACTACCTTGGCTTAGCTGTCGAAACCGTTAGCCGTATATTCACACGCTTCCAAAAATCCAATCTTCTCCAAGTAGAAGGGAAGGAAGTACACATAGAAGATATCGACCAACTTTATCTTTTATCTGGTGAAGTACAGCAAGATGCCGAAGTTATTGAACAAGTCACCGCACAATGCGGTAAAGGAAATTGCTCTTAGACTAGTTAAAAAAGCACCGGTAATGCATTACCGGTGCCCGCTAGTTACACATTAAGTAGCCATCTCAAAGTGAAACCCAACACGTCTATTAAAACGTCTAGCTCAACGTAAAGCATTGAGCTATATCAACACGTAGCTTCTAAGGAGTTTTCCATGTCGTACGACGAGTGTTATGTGAAGTCTGTCATTCGTACTATTCCAGACTGGCCTGAACCAGGTGTTCAATTTCGCGATATCACACCATTATTCAAAGACCCTAAAGCACTTCGCATGATCTCTGACGCTTTCATACAACGATATATTGATAGTGATATAACGCACATAGCCAGTATTGATGCGAGAGGCTTCTTGATCGGTTCCATCATGTCGTATCACCTAAACATTCCTCTAGTACTGGTACGTAAAAGGGGGAAATTACCCGGTAAAACGATCTCTCAAGAGTATAAACTTGAATACGGTACCTCCGCGGTAGAGATGCAGATCGACGCTGTAGCTAAAGGGGACCGCGTTCTTATATTTGATGACCTTATTGCGACTGGCGGCACGATCTTAGCCGCTTGCAATATAGTTAAAGAGCTTGGTGCGACGGTATCAGAAGCGGCAGCATTAATAGACTTACCTGACCTACAAGGCTCCACTAAAATCCAAGATGCGGGGGTACCTGTGCACACCCTACTCGCTTACGAAGGACTCTAATCGGTAAGTAACCCGCTCAATCTTTTGTCTAAAAACTCCAAAACGGCTTGAATATTTCCTTTAAGAATATCAATATAACTTAATTGAACATAAAAACCGTTTTGGAGCGACTATGCCTCGTCTACTCATTTCAGCTGTACTATCTGCAACTTTTGCATTTGCACCAATACTCCAAGCGGAAGAGATTAATATTCAACACAATGGCCTTACGCTTAATGCCAATTTAGCACTGACAGACGAAAGCGGTTACGAAAATATATTTCTAATTACCCACGGCACGTTAGCTCACAACGGCATGGAGATTATCAGCAGTTGGCAAGAACTTCTTAGCGATGAAGGCATCAGTAGCTTAGCTATTAACCTCAGCCTAGGCGTAGATAACCGTCACGGTATGTATGATTGCAAAACCCCACATACCCATAAACATGAAGATGCAGTATCTGAAATAGGTGCATGGGTTAACTGGTTAAAAAGCAAAGGCAGTGCATCTATCATTTTGGGGGGCCACTCTCGTGGCGGAAACCAAACAGCCTGGTACAGCAATCAAAACAAAGATTCTGCCATCAAAGCTCAAATACTGATTGCGCCACAAACCTGGTCTGAAAACGCCGAGGCTGAAGACTACAGTAACCGCTATAAACAACCTCTTGCTCCACTGTTAACTAAAGCGAAGCAGCTACCGAATGACGCCTTATTAAAGAATACCGGTTTTATATACTGTGAGGACAGTCAGGTTCAAGCCGACAGTTTCGTCAGTTATTATCAGCCTACCCCCCACTTCGACAGCCCAACACTACTACAATCAGCGTCATTACCTACGCTTGTATTCGCGGGCAGTGAAGATAAAACAGTAAAAGATTTAGCCAAAAAAATGCTCGACGTTAACAATGACAAGATAAAAACAATTGAAATAGAGGGAGCTAATCATTTCTTTCGAGACCTCTACATGGATGAAGTGTTAGAAGAAAGCCTCGAGTATTTAGATCAGTTATAATTTGCCATAATTTTTTGAATTGAGTTTATCATGCTACGAGCTTTTATCTTTACCTACCTATTCATCTGCCCAGCTATTTGGGCAGCAGGTATGCCTATAGAAGATAACTTCCAACACTCATATCAAGAGAAAGGAACGAGCGAACTTGGCCAAAGCAAAGTGGTTCTTGTCCTTGTTTCACAACCAAACTGTAGCTATTGCATTCAGATCACTGAAGAAATTCTCAAACCAATGCTTATTAGCGGTCACTATGACAATACAACGGTGTTTAGCGAGCTTGAAATTAACACAGGCAGAATCATAAAAGATTTTTCTGGTATAGAGACCGATGCAACTGCTTTTGCACAACGATATAACGCTTGGGCAACACCAACACTTCTCTTTCTAAATAGTAAGGGAGAGGAGATTGCAGAGAAGATGGTGGGAATCAACACCATAGACCTTTATGGCTACTATGTAGATAAAGCACTGCGTATTGCTCATAAAAAGATCAATCCTTAACTCTCTTGCAAAATAAGAGCGTAATAGTCGAAAACATACAAAATATCCTCTTCCATAAACAGAAATTCTTGCTAACATGCACTGCCTTTTTTCATAACTGGAGCTGCCATGTGGTTTAAGAATGTAATCTTTTATCGTTTAACTGAAGCCTTTGAATACACTCAGGAACAGTTACAAGAAAAGCTCCAAGAACAAGCATTTAGTCCATGTAAAAGCCAAGAGCTTAGTCGGTACGGTTGGGTTTCCCCGTGCCACCTTCTTGATGACATGCAGGCCCACCAAGTACATGGCATGTTCATGATTGCAGCTCGTAAAGAGGAAAAAATCCTTCCTAGCGCAGTGATAAAGGAAGCGGTCGGCGAAAAAGTTTCTGTCATCGAACAAGAGCAGGCACGAAAAGTATATAAGAAAGAGAAAGACCAACTTAAAGACGAAGTTGTTTTAGATTTATTACCGCGGGCTTTCAGTAAATTCCAGCAAACAACCGCCCTTATTTTACCAAGCCTAGGCTGGATTGCAGTTGATGCTTCAAGCCATAAACGTGCTGAAGAGCTTCTCAGCCATCTACGCGGAACCTTAGGAAGTCTTCCTATCGTATTACCGGATGTACAACAATCTCCTTCGGCAGTCATGTCGAACTGGCTAGAACAGGACGATAGTATCCCCAACGGGTTTGAAGTACTGGATGAGTGTGAGTTACGTGATAACGTGCTTGAAGGTGGCGTTATTCGCATCAAAGGTCAGCAACTTGAAGATGAAGAGTTCGTCGCTCACCTTGAAGCAGGCAAGCGTGTCGTTAAGCTTGCACTAGAATGGGACGAGCAGCTTAAAATAGTGCTACAAGATGACCTATCTATTAAGCGCCTCAAATTGAGCGAACAGCTACAGGATAAAATGGCTGATGAAGCAGCTGAAGATGAAATTGCTCAATTCGATGCTGATATGGTTCAAATGGGACTAGAGTTTGCCAAACTATTTCCTGCCATCATCTCTGCATTCGGTGGTGAAGCCAAACGCCCATAAGCGCCTTTCACTCGCGCTAAAGCCCAACACGCTAGATTAAACGCCCTTAGATTAAGGGCGCTCCCTCCTGACTTGTACTTAATCACAGATTCTCATAGCTTTAGTAATAAGAATAAATTATTATATTAGAAGAATCTAATTTAAATTGGTCTTTATCTATGCAAAATGACGCTGAACAGATAAGCTCACGTTTAGAGCACTTTCCTATCTCTTTTTTTGCGGTTGTTATGGGGTTAACAGGGTTAACTCTCGCGTGGGAAAAAGCAGCGGCCGTTCTGGGCTATCCTGTAATTATTTCACAAATATTACTCATTATTAGCGCCTCTGCGTTTCTTATCATTGTGCTTACCTATGCCACCAAAGCAAAGAAACATCCCCACGCTATTATCGAAGAGTTCCACCATCCGATAAAAATGAGTTTCTTTCCGGCCTTTTCGATCGGTTTACTTTTGATGAGTATCGCTACCCTGCATATGTCAGAGCAGCTATCGCTCTATCTCTGGTCGGTGGGCTGTACCGTCCACTTAGGCTTCACGCTATATGCGTTAGGGCAATGGTTACATCATCCAAAATTTAAGGTTCCTCACAGCACGCCTGCTTGGTTTATCCCTGTGGTAGGTAATATCCTTGTTCCCATTGCGGGCGTTGAACATGGCTTCATAGAATTAAGCTGGTTTTTCTTCTCTATCGGCTTAATTTACTGGATTATCCTAAAAACATTGATTTTTAATCGCATGTTTTTTCATGAGCCCTTGCCACAAAAACTACTACCTACCCTGTTTATTCTTATTGCGCCTCCTGCTGTAGGGTTTATCTCTTACACCAAGCTCAATGGAGAACTAGACAACTTTGCCCGCATACTTTTTTATACTGCGATGTTTTTAGTGCTCCTGCTACTTTCACAACTGCCTAAATTTCTAAACATTAAGTTCTTTATGTCTTGGTGGGCTTACTCGTTCCCTCTAGCGGCCTCAACAATTGCCGCGCTAAATATGCACCATTTCACGCCATCTCCTTTTCTTGCTTACCTATCGATAGGGCTACTTCTTTTAGCTACATCCGTCATCACTCTACTGTTTTTTCGCACTTTGCTCGCCATGAAGCGCAAGGAAATATGCGTGCCTGAATAAAGAAGATTGCGAAAGGCTCAATCGAGCCTTTCGTTACATCCACTTTGTTTCCATACAGCAACAGTTTGTAAAGTTACAGCCTACATATCACCAATACTTTTTCATTTAAGATTTCCACTGAATCTCGCCACATCCCGCGAGTTATTTATTATGGAGATTTAAATGAAGAAACTTATTGTCATTACAGGTGCCAGCTCAGGCATTGGTGAGGCCATTGCTAAACGTCTAAGTCAGGAAGGACACCCTCTCCTACTCATCGCAAGAAGAGCAGAACGCTTGGAGGCACTAGCCTTGCCTAACACTCTCAGCAGGCAAGTAGATATTAGGGAGATGGATCAGCTCAATGAAGCGATCCATGAGGCTGAGCGTTTATACGGGCCTGTCGATGCGCTTATCAACAATGCCGGTGTAATGCTGTTAGGAGATATCGATAGTCAAAATCCAGAAGAGTGGCAGACTATGTTTGATATTAATGTCATTGGACTCATGAACGGTATGCAAGCAGTTCTAAAGACAATGAAACTACGTAATGAAGGCACTATCATCAACATTAGCTCAGTCGCAGGACGCAAAACCTTTCCTAATCATGCCGCTTATTGCGGTACTAAGTTTGCAGTACATGCAATCTCAGAGAATGTCCGAGAAGAGGTGGCAGAAAGTAATGTCAGAGTCATCACGATAGCGCCTGGAGCAGTCGAAACTGAACTCCTTTCGCATACAACATCTGATCAAATCAAAGAGGAATATGGAAACTGGAAAGAGTCGATGGGTGGCGCTTTAGCAGCTAACGATATTGCCAACGCTACCTGCTTTGCCTATCAACAGCCGCAGTCAGTTTGCATTAGAGAGCTGGTCATTACCGCAACCCGCCAGCAACCTTAGCAGCAAACCGAGTCTGCATAAAAGAGATCAACGTACGTAAACGATTGGGCTGATATTTATCTTTATGATAGATAAGGTTAAAAGGCACTTCCGGCACTCTCCAGCTTTCAAATACAGGCTTTAGAGTGCCTGCCAAGATCTCTGCCTCACAATACATCCGAGGTACACGAATAATTCCATTACCATCCAGTGCAGATCGAATTAATCCGCGCCCATTTTTGCATAACAGACGCCCCGCTACTGGCACAACAAGATCTTTTTCTATCCCATTTTTATCAATAAAATGCCACTGAGTTACAGACCCGATAAGGCAATCACTGTCTTTCAGCTGAAGAGGGTGCGTAAATTGTGGCTGGCTATCTAAGTAGGAAGGGCTAGCCAGCGTTAGCGTTTGGATATTCAACAGATGCCTTGCAACAAATCCCGCATCAGGGAGCTCCCCCATCCTAAAAGCGATATCAAACTCATCTTCAATCAGGTCAACTCGATGACTACTGAAATCAACACTAATCGAAATATCAGGGTATAACTGCAGAAATTCACTCACCATTGGCATGACAAGCTCTTCACCGATAAAGCCACCCACACTATTGATACAGATGGGGCCAGCCATACTCGTTTTATCATCCAACGTAGAGGTAATCGCTTGGTCAATATCATTCAATGCCATGTCACACTGCTGATATAATTGCTTACCCGCATCGGTCAAGCGCAACGTGCGAGTAGTCCGCTGTACAAGCGTAATATTTAACGTTGCTTCAAGCGCACTTAATTGTTTCGATATATGAGAGCGTGAAACACACAATACCTCCGCTGCTTTAGTGAAACTACCAAGACGGGCGATAAGTACAAAGGAGCGTATTTCAGAGAGATTAATTCTATTCAACATAAAGCCAAAATAATCTGCAGATACTGTATCTACTTACTTTAGCATGTTTCATTGATAGTCATGGGTGTTGAAAACAAGCCTGTACGCTTTTCTGAAAAGGCACAGGCTTGCAGAGCATTACTCTGTGGCTGCATCACCAACGGTTGTTAAGCCAAGGCTTGTCCAAGCCTGCATCCCACCACGGTAATACTTCATATTTTCAGCCGGGTAGTTAACCTCAAGAAGCGCGCGAATCAGGGTTGGCGTTTGACCACACCAATAACCATTACAGAACATCGCTAACGTCTTTGCTTTACTAAAATCGTAGCTTCCGTCGGATTTTTTTACTACACCAAAATCATCAAGTGCGTCAGCCGCCGATTCAGCTTCTTTCATCACAGTGAAAGGAACATTGATACTACCTGGGATCGTTAATCGATAGTGCCAACCTTCGGTACGGGTATCTACAATCAGGATATTTTCATCCGTCTGAGCCTGCTGCATGTAGGCAACAAACTCTCTTTCTCCGAGGGTCTCAACATCATGAGGTTCGAAAGGATGAATCGGTTGAGGCATACCACGAAAAGTCGTGCTGTATAACTCATTAATGGTATTCTTCGGGTCCTGGTTCCGCATGATTTCAACTTTGTCGCCATCATGTTCTACCGTGAATGAATAAAGACCAGGAGCGATCATTGCTTTTTTACCGCCCTCTGCAATCACAGTAGGCGAAGCAATCAATGCTGATACTAGTGCAATGCTAGCAACCGTTTGCTTAAACATTTCCAACCCTCTTTTATTATAAGTTTATTCGGTAAAGTTATATTGAATATACCCCAAAGCAAGGTAATGAGTCACCTACCCGAATATAAGACATTAGAATAAACTGATAAATAAAGGGGGGAGCGTACAGCCACCTAGGTTATAAATGGCTGTACACTTTGAACAGGCTTTCCATCCGCAAACGCGCAGATAGTTTTGATACTACTTATTTCACTTGCAGTAACATATCTATGGAATAGCTATGAGGATCTGGCGTTATTGTTTTCTCTTGGCAAAGATTCAGAAAAACTAGTTCTCGCTCTTTTGTATCGTTATAGCCAAAGTCATTTCCCTCAAGGCTTTGGATTTGAAGTGTAGCTTTGTAATAGAAAGCTAATACGATAGCTGCCGTTTCATTACCCTCTTCGAGTAAACTTTCCCAACGGTGACGATGGTTCTGAATTTTTAAAGCTTGGCGCTTAAGGTTCCAAGCATAACGAAGCTCATCGTAATAACTACGCCCTACCACACGAGTAAAAGCACCAATCGTTATTAAGGCACCGATCAATACACCGGATAAATTCACCATTGTATTAGCACCTTCTGGATTTCCATAATAGTGCCGGAGCAGCGCGGTCAAGCTTAAGCTGATGGCAGCAAAAATGAGGCATAAAATAAGCGCTACCTTACGCTGTTTCTTTTTATAAATCGTTTTATCAATATCTTGTAGTTCCACGTCGATGTCCTGTAGATGCCAAATTAAATATGAATGGAATTAACTTGCAGTCAAAGCCTGCCAGTGTAGACTTAGCGCCTCAAAATTAAAGGCCCTTTCTAACATAATCCAATGTATTCCGTAAAAGAGATTTTCTATAGTTTGCAAGGTGAAGGTTCACAAAGTGGACGTGCATCAATATTTTGCCGTTTTACGGGCTGTAATTTATGGTCCGGCAGAGAGCAAGATCGAGAAAAAGCGGTCTGCAATTTTTGTGATACCGATTTTATAGGTACAGATGGCCAAAATGGCGGTAAGTTTGCTACTGCAGCAGAACTCTGTTCATTTCTAAGCCGTTTCTGGCCTGAAAACTCTCAACAACCACCCTATATAATTTTTACTGGCGGCGAACCGGCGTTGCAACTTGATCAAGCCTTAGTCGATCAATGTCACCAGGATGGATTTGAAGTAGCTATTGAAACGAACGGCACCAAACCATTACCCCAAAATATAGATTGGATCTGTGTTAGCCCAAAAGCCGACGCTGAAATCATCATTACATCAGGAGATGAGCTAAAATTAGTCTATCCTCAAGCGTTGACGTCACCAGAACAGTTTCAAGATATGGCATTCAATGAGTTCTATCTGCAGCCGTTAGATGGCCCAGCTCGCGCTATGCATACAAAAGATACTTTAGCTTACTGCCTTAAGCATCCGCAATGGAAACTGAGCTTACAAAACCACAAAGTGTTAGGCATTGACTAAGGAACCTACGAACAAAGCACTACTTAAGCGCACTGCCTAATCACAATAGCCATAACATTATTGCAAACCGCCCTGCACTATATTGAATCACTATAGAGTGTTTTTGGTTTAAAGCTTCGATACGCAATTAAACCAAAAGCGGGAATATTCATTAACACACCATAGATCAAGGCACTAGCCGCCATCTCTGAGTTCTGCAGTATCCCCCCCGTTATTAACAGTGCTGTCGCCGCATTCTGAATACCTACCTCTACTGCAAGCGTGACCCCTTGTTCCGAATTTAGGCGTAACTTTCTCGCTAGCATAAAGCCCGACAGCATCGCTAAAGAAACTAGCACAAGGACAGCGGGACCTAACTGTCCCGTAAGCTCTGGCAATTTATCCCAATTTGCTTTCACAATTCCCACGACAACTAGAATCAGAAAAGTACAGGCAAGTATTTTTATATAACGTTCACTTTTACGGCAGAAAAATGGCCAATAATGCTGAACAGTAGCACCTAAAATTGCGGGTAGAACCGAGATCACAAGTAGTTTAAGCATGGTCTCAATAATAGGAAAATCAAAAGCGGCCTTTTCTCCCATCCAAAAGCTTATAGCAGCGACCGTTAAGATAGGCATAGTCAAAGGGGTTATCAAACCAGAAACAGCGGTTAAGCACACTGATAAGGCCGTATCACCACGTGCAAGATAGGTAATCATGTTAGAAGTTGCACCACCAGGTGCAAATGTAAGCACCATAATGCCGACAGATAGCGCCGCGGGTAACTGAAACAGATAGACGACGAAAATACCTAATAGCGGCAGCAGCAATAATTGCAGAGCGACACCAAACAAAACCACTGATGGCTGCTGCCAAAACAGCTTAAATTCGCCCAACTTCAAAGACATGCCTACGCCAAACATGATCGTAAAAAGCGCAAGAGGCAACACCACTTGTATGATTATTCCGTTCCCCATACTTACCCCGTCATTTATCTGAGCACTGATACTAAATATTAGTGGGCAAGCGCACAATTAAAAACTGTTTTTTCTTAGTATAAAAAACCGAAACACCGATTATATAAGGGCTTGCAGCGGCTACCCACATTCGCTGTGGATAACTTTGTGAATAGTTTATTTAAAACCTCGCGAAACGCCTATTAAATAAGGCCCTGACACAAACTGTTCATTTTTTAACCAGTACCACTTTTATCCTTTAATATCAACATGTTAAATATGTCAATACTGTCATTTTATGTTTTTTAATGTGCATACTTCAGACCGAAGCAACAGACTGAAGCTAACAGTGTAAAACGTATAATTTCAATAAAACATTTGATTGGCTGAACAGCCCTATTTACGTAGTCTTAACCGATCTTTTCAAACAAGCCCTCCCCATCTAATCGATTCTCTTCACAAGGATTATTTTCACTCATTAAGAGTGATACAAGACTAGTCTGAATGACAGGAGAGATAAAGAAGTCAGATAGATAACCTGATAATATTAGTCCGTTCCGGTTTTCATAATGAGATCCACATGCAAAGAGATAATGCTCAAGCAACAGCAGCGAATAAAGTCACAGCCATCGGAGCCGCTGTAGATGCTATTCTGGGCCTCCTAAAAATTGTATTTGGTACTTTATCCCACTCTGCTGCATTAATTGCTGATGGCATACACTCATTGTCAGATCTTTTTACTGACCTTCTTGTCATTATTATCTTAAAAATATCGGGAAAAGGGCCAGACCAAGAGCATCCTTGGGGCCATGGACATTTTGAAACCGTAGGCACAGCAATTCTAGGGAGCATTTTAATCGCTGTCGCAGGCGCTATGGTATACGACAGCACACTTAACCTTATTAATAACCAAACCCTTCAAATACCTGAGTGGCCCGCATTAGCAGTCGCTCTACTATCAATTATTCTTAAAGAGTGGATATACAGGTATACCCTCAAGATTGGACAGCAGATCGGTTCTGATCTACTTATTGCCAATGCATGGCATAGCCGGACAGATGCACTCTCTTCTATCGTTGTTTTTATAGGCGTCGCAGGTGCGATGTCAGGTATTAGTTGGCTGGATTCAGCCGCCGCCATTGCCGTGGCCATTCTGGTCGCTAAAATTGGCTGGGATCTCAGTTGGAATAGTTTTCAAGAACTCGTCGGCACTGCTCTGCCAGAAGATAAGTTACAACACTATAAAGCTCAAATCATGGCGGTTGATGGCGTGATTAGCGTGCACAGTTTTAAAAGCAGAGCGATGGGCAATAAGAGTCTATTAGAGATGCATATCCAGGTTGCACCCTATATTAGTGCCTCAGAAGGACACCTTATTGGCGATACCGCTTGTGCAAAATTGTACGCTAGCGATGACGTAGGACATATTATTTATCACATTGACACTTATGATGATGAAGCGATTGAGGCAAAACCACAGCACCATTTATTACCGCTTCGTAATGAGATCGAACCTCTGATTAAAGGTTACTTGCACACAATAAGTCGTGATATTGAGATTGATCGTATCTATATTCATTATCAAAACAATCAAGTGGAACTTGATATATTACTCAGCAACCACTCGAAACAAGTGTTAGAACAGCTTAGCCATAACGCTGAAAGCCTAACATCAGAAATAAAAACAATGCTTACGGAAGGCCCATTAAAGCATAGCCGCTTAGGTAAGATCCTTCTTGCTTATGGTGCAGAGTAATGGAGCAATATATCCCGAAACAGGCCTATTTCAGCCATGAAATTGAAGTAAAACATAGCCGCTTTATTACGCATATCGCACACACACCCAATAATTTAAGCGCGGATCAGTTCTTAGAAGAGATTCAAAAACAACACCCCAAAGCAAACCACAACTGCTGGGCCAAGATATCAGGCAACCGGAAAGACTTAAACTGCTGGGGGAGCAATGATGATGGGGAACCTAAAGGTACCGCCGGAAAGCCAATGCTAAATGTGCTAAGCCATAGCAATCTGTGCGAAATAACCGTGGTAGTAACACGCTATTTCGGCGGCATAAAGCTAGGCGCGGGAGGCTTAGTTAGGGCGTACTCTCTAGCTGTACAAGAGGCCACTAAGAATCTGCCAAGTATAGAAAAAATTGATACATTTGAATTCAATCTTCACTTACCTCACAACTTAGTTGGAGATATTGAAGTGATTTTAAATAGATGCGGGATCGAAGTTGAAGAAAGATTGTGGAGTGAACAGCTACATATTATAGGTAAAGGAAGTCAAACTGCACTTATCGAACTGAAAAACCTACTGATTCCCTTTCAGCACCAAACAAAGTATCAAGATAAAGATATTCGTTGGTAAGCATCTTCAAGCGCAGTCTCACGATCATCGAAAAGCTTGTTATCAGGCAGGTGCGATAAAATCTGTAGGCGAGCTAAAACATGACGAACCACCTCATTCATCCCAATAATATACACCTCTCGATCTGAAGCAATTGCATCTACAATCATGTTTTCTAACGCCATGGCCGTAGATACATCGATTAATGGTACTGACGTCAGATCAAACATAAGTGCATCATGAGGTTGGCTCTCTGCCAGCTTTTTAGTCATCCCTTTAACGGAAGCATAGCTAACGGGTCCATCGATGTAATATAGCAATATCCGTCCACCCGCTGAGCACAATATTTCTCTCTCCCTCGCTGTCAGTTGATCGAGCTCAGTCGACTGATCTGCAATAACCCTTATGGAATCGATCTGTATATCTGATAACCGTTTAATCGTAATGACATTGGCGATGAAAACACCAACAACCACAGCGGTAACCAAATCAACAAAAACGGTTAGCCCTAACACTAACAACATCAATACCACGACAAAAGCAGGAACATGATGCAATCTACGCAAAAAGTCCCAATCAATTATATCAATGCCGACCTTCATCAAGATGCCGGCAAGGACTGCATGCGGAATATCCTCAGCGAGAGGCCCCGCTCCTAAAACGATGATGAGTAAAATCACCGCATGTGAAGCACCCGAAACAGGTGTCTCACCGCCAGCACGAATATTAACCACCGTTCTCATTGTTGCGCCGGCACCCGGCAAGCCACCAAAAAGCCCAGCAACCATATTTCCAACGCCCTGCCCTACCAACTCCCGATCAGAATCATGCTGGCTCTTAGTCATATTGTCCGCCACTAATGAGGTCAATAATGAATCGATAGAGCCTAAGGCTGCCAGCATTATCGCGGCAAACACCATATCCTTAAATAAATCGAAATGTATCACGGGTATAATAAGCTCGGGCAAACCAGAAGGGATAGCGCCGATAACAGGAACACTACCAGCAGGAAGAAGCGTTACATAACCAATGGTTCCAACCAATAATGCAATGAGTGGCGAAGGGATAATTCTTGAAATAGGCCTCGGACAATAAAACACAATTCCCAGTGTTATCAACCCTAAACCCAACGCTGATATATCATATGCTTCGATATTCTCCGGCAGCGCTTGAAACGATTCGATCACAGAAGGTTCCGCACTATGACCTAAAAGAGGGGCCAACTGCAGCGCAATAATAATAACCCCAATGCCGCTCATAAAACCCGAAATAACGGGAAAAGGCATCAGTGTTATATATTTACCTAATTTAAAAATCCCAAAAAGAACCTGAAAAAAACCACCTAATAGAACCACCGTAAACGCTAAAATTGGCCCTTGCTCAGGATCGATAGCACTAAACTGAGTGAAGACAGCAGCCATTACAACAGTCATCGGTCCTGTAGGTCCCGATACTTGAGTAGATGTACCGCCAAAGAGAGCAGCAAAAAAACCTACAAAAATAGCACCGTACACGCCAGCTGCAGCCCCTGCGCCTGAAGAAACACCAAAAGCTAATGCGAGTGGAAGCGCAACGATAGCAGCGGTCAAACCACCAAACAGATCACCTCGTAAGTTACGAAAATGAACATCCTGTAGCAGCGCCATCACACCGTCCTGTAATTCACTGGGATTTATATCTCAACAGAAAACTACCTTTCTGCCTGTTATCCCATTTTTTATGTTCCTCGACTCTAGCACGTCACGACTTTAGTGCAATAATTAACCACTTAGCTATTAGTTATAGAATTTTGGATATATGGGAAATTTTCTTGAAGTATTCGTTTCCTCTGCCGATACTGTTTTTTATGGATCTTAAACTCTGTAAAGGATTATTTATTTAATTCAGCTGTTCCCAAATTGAAACGCTTGTTTTAAAGTTACTGAGTTGCCGATCAGAAAAGAAGAGCCTCGAATACGTCTGGGTAATTCGTTCGTAGTAACGTTCGTTCAACCATACAAGCGATAGGGGAAGTATGAAGTTCGCTGAAAACCACAATCAAGCTGCTGAATACCTACGTCAGGCTGTCCCCCTGATGGTAAAGCATAATATTCCACCGAACCCATTGAACTATGCCCTTTGGTATACCTATGTCAGTGATCGTGTGCCTGAATTAAACATCCAACTAGATAAAACCCTAACGACATATGGTACCTGCCCAACAATGCTTAGCGAACAGCTATTTCGCGAGCATATGATCAAGGATGAAATTAACGGAGCGGAAGATGTTCAAGCCAGTCTTATCAGTTTAATCAACGACCTGCATGAACATGCCGGGGATACGGCAGAAAAAACTGAAAGCTTTAATTCCATTCTTGAGGAAAGCTTAGGAACCTTACAACAAAGTGAAGATGGTGAACCAAGCCTACCGCTTGAATCCGTTATTCATGCACTCTCGTCTCATACAAAATCGATTAGTGAAACCGCACGACAATTTCAGGAAAGAATGCACGCAGCACAAGCAGAAATTCAATCATTAAAAGAAGAATTGAATAAGACCCGGCAAGATGCTCGCGTTGACCCTCTTACTAATCTTTTCAACCGTCGTGCCTTTGATAGCGAACTAGAGCAACTCGTAGGCAGCAATAGTGATGATATCATCTCCTCTTTCATTCTCGTTGATATAGACCACTTTAAGCGCTTCAATGATACTTATGGTCACCTTATGGGTGATAAAGTACTTCAGTATGTTGGGAAACTGCTGAAAGATGCCTGCCCAGAACCAATGCTACCGGTTAGGTTTGGTGGAGAAGAGTTTGCAGTACTTATGCCAGGCACATCTAAAGAAAAGGCCTCAGAGATAGCAGAACAAGTACGTCAGAAAATTCAAGCTATTCGCATCAAGCAGAAAAAATCTGGTGAAATCATCAGTTCAATTACTGCATCATTTGGTGTTTCCCAATTGAACACTGATGAAACGGCAGAACAACTCGTCGAGCGAACGGATAAAGCACTGTATAAAGCGAAGGATAGCGGCCGAAATCAGGTACAGATATCAATCTAAGCCTGCTTAGCCTTTTGAACAGCTGGAAACTAGATAGTAGGAGCTGTACTTTTACTAAGTACAGCTCCGAAATCTACTAAAATACCTCCCCCTCTCCTCACTACATTTAAGCCAGCATTCTCTTATTGCTAAAGCATTATCTATAGAAGTGATATCTCTCGAGTATGACTTTTAGCATTAACCTCAGTATTCACGCTAAAAATCACTCTGTGGGGTACAAATACACGATTTTTCTTCACTAACTTTCAACTACTCTAAACCCAGCATACGAAACTCCAAACTGGACAAAGAAAAAACAAAAACCAATTATGATGCAACACAAGTTAATAGTAACAAGTCAGCAAAAATAAATTCCATCAGATACTCTCTAGATACTTTTGAAATTCTGAACTGTTTTATTGGAAACAACATTATAATTGAACATTTACTCATTTAGTGAAACACTGCCACAACTATATACTTTCGATTAATGCCAATAGTAAGATTTACTGCTAACGTTAGCTATTGTCTAAACCGTGTTTAAAAAAGCTGAAGCAATGACACCAATTTCAAAGCGCACCTCTTTTCACTACCTTTTCGCCATGACCCTTTTTTCCGTCTATGGTATTCAGGTTTGCCCATTCTTAGATTCATTGAGCCCAGCGCAATTGTTAGTTCCAATTCTTGTAGCATTTGTTGTTCAGGCAGTTGTTCGAGCATTTATGGAGAGGGCAATACAATCTAAGGATGCAAAATCTCAGGTAAGCTTCCAATTTAAATTAGATTTAGGGCTATTTCTTTTATCTGGCATAGTACTTGGTGCGTACAACACACTGATCTACGATTTCCCTTTTGAAAGTGGCGGAAAAGTGCTCGTAGGAATGTCGGTATTAGGATTTCTAATTGCATGCGAACTAGCGCTCTACCGCGAGTATCAGCTCGCTCAGCACCTAAGTAAACATAAGCAGCATATTGAACCGGATGATTCTCCTTATCCTCTGACACAAAAATTTACGTGGTTTGCGACGGTGTGCTCAATCTCGGTTATCGGTGTAGTTTTTCTCGTTATTAATAAAGATTTAGAATGGTTAGTGCATACCGGCGATAGTATTTCATTAGCCACAGCACAACGCTACATTTTAGGCGAGATAGTCTTTGTTGTTGGCATTATGATGGCGTACATTTTAGCGATTATATTAGGCTACTCACGCAATCTAAAATTCTTTATCCAAGCAGAAAATCACACATTGCATCAAGTTTCCCAAGGACAACTAGATATTCAGGTCCCGGTCACCAGTAACGATGAATTTGGTTTAATGGCTAAACATACCAACACTATGATTAGTGCCTTAAGCCAACGAACAGAAGAACTAAACATTACTAGAGACGCAAGCATCCTTGGTTTAGCCAGTCTCGCGGAAACACGTGACAATGAAACCGGCGGCCATATTTTACGCACACAAAATTATGTCAGAGCGCTGGCTGAACAGCTAAGCACAAACAGCCACTACACTGATCAACTCGACAATGAAACCATCGATCTACTCTACAAATCCGCACCGCTACATGATGTTGGTAAAGTGGGTATTCCAGATAATATTTTACTCAAACCTGGAAAATTGACCGACGAAGAGTTCGCTATCATGAAGCAGCACCCGCAAATAGGCGCTGATGCTCTGCAAGTAGCCGAAAACCAATTGGGAAGTAACTCTTTTCTGAGAATTGCCCGCGAGATTAGCCTAACCCATCACGAAAAGTGGGATGGTAATGGTTACCCTAATGGTTTAAAAGGTGAAGAGATACCTATATCAGGGCGCTTAATGGCTTTAGCTGACGTTTACGATGCGCTTATATCAAAACGTGTATACAAACCTGCGTTTAGCCATGAAAAGGCAACAGCTATCATCTTAGAGGGTAAGGGTACTCACTTTGATCCGGCTATCGTCGATGCATTTATAACGATCGAAGCCAGCTTTATCAAAATTGCAGCGGACTTCAGCGATGATAAGCAGGCGACTCTTTAATACTGAATAAGCTGAAAGCTTTAAAAAGGTAGTAAAGGCAGGGGAACCTGGAACTGATTTATACTGCTAAGCAGCAATACAGATTATCTTAGAGATGATAAAAAGGAAGGGAACTGACTACAAATGGAATTTGTAGTCAGTTATCAGTCTTATGCGAAGTGCTTCATCTCTTGCTTACGAGCATACGCAGCACCTACACGGCAACCGTATACGCCAACTTCGCCTTTCCAACGCATCCACGTCATAAACTGACCAATGGCTTCAAACATATGGCTCAAAGCTGATACTTTATCTTCTTGAGACTGATCAAATGCCCCCATAGCCTGAAGTTCTTCAGCTATGCGACGATCATCATTTGCTACACCAGTATATTTCATATCGTTCAAACTCATCTAAGTTGCCGGTTAAGCTTACAAACTAGACTTAAGTATATAGCATATTTGTGCGACGCACAATAATCGTTCATTAATTGAGCTAAAAATAGCAAAAACAGTAGCGACTAAAGTGGCAGTTCATTAAAACGGAAGCATTTTTTATGTTGATCCCATAACCAGAGTTTATCGGGAGTAAGGTGAACACCACCACGCCAAAGATCGATACCATTATCACGCAACCAGTGTCGTCGGCCTTGTAACGCTTCAGCCCCAGCATGAGTCAATGAATAAACCGCATCTTCGCCCTGCCCTACACAACTAACATAAGGTAGATCAGCATCAATCAATCGATTAAGCTCACACCTTACTGAAAGATCTCCCATAAAAGGATCTACTTCTAATTGTTGCAAGTGATTGAATATCCGTTTAAACGTAGCGGGTCCTGCTAGTATTTCATAGTAACGCTGCGCCGCCGTTTCACCTGTAGGCAAACGTTGATTCTGCTCGGCCACATTTAGATTAAATTCTAATGCGGGTAATTCATCTGGTGCTTTAAGCAACGTTAACAGTAAATAAGTTTGTGTGAGTGTCAGCCCAGTCTCCAAGGCAGGAAATTCGAGGCAAAAGCGCCTCAAGGCTTTAGCCATGTAAGGCCAACCTTCAATCTCTTTCTGGGCACTTACAGCTAAGGCTTCGGGTGAAATATCCGTTAACTGCAACCATAAGGAACAGCCCACCTCTATCTGTTCAGGATTTAATGGCAAACGCTCAATATATAGCGCTTCCATCATCTCGATAGATAGATTGCCAAAACCAAAAAAGAAAGGAACATCTGGATGACTATCAATCGACACGATTGAAAGCACAGGCAAAGCCCCTTTGTCAGATATACGTTTACAAACCTCTATGAGTTGTAGCTGATCATATAGATCATGCTCAAACCACAACACAACTTCATCGTAAGCAGTAATTCTCGACAGAATTTCATCTCGCTGGACAAAATCTGCTGCTATCTGCTCTGCCGAAACAGTTTCCTCACACCCTCCTCTTTCCAGAAACTGCAACAAAAAATCGGTACGCAGTGCACTATATTCGGCGTAAGGTAACGCCATAACAGGACCATCATGCAACAGATCACGCCAACAAAGGATATCTCCCTCAATCAACGTGGATGCTGCTAGCATCTCCCCCGCACAATCTCCGTTTGTAATGTGTAGCCTCATATATTCTCCGCGAAATATCCATTTTCCCTACGACAGAGTAGGTGATCTAAACCGATGGGTCTACGATCAAGCTTCGGGGATAATAGCTAAAAGATCAGTCATAGCGAGTTCAACTCCATTCTGGCTCAATAAAGTCGTCAATTGCCCACGATGATGCGTCTGATGATTATAAAGATGTTGAAGCAAGTAGCCAAATCTTTTTTCAAACTTATTACCCTGCATATTACAGTAAGCCAACGGCTGTGCTAAATCATAAACCTCAATCTGATCACATAGCTCAATTAGCGCGATATCGATTAAATAACGCGCATCTCTAAGCGCTTCAAAATCCTCATACAATAGGGTAGATAAAGATTCAGGTCGTGGCATGACCTTGATATTACGCAGTGCAGAAAAATCTGAAGGGTGTTCAGAAAAACGCTGCATCCAGATAATATCCCCTACTAGAATATGATTTAGGGTCCCGATGATCGATTTAAAAAAAGCACCTTGATCAATATTTAATATAGAGGGATCTAGCTCACTAGCCGCCTCATAAATACTCTCATTCATCCACTGGTTATAGCGAGCCATCAGTTCAAACTGGTCTTTCAATGTCATACATCCTCCTTAAAGTCAGACTATTTAAGCAACCTAAGATGACAACTTATAGATTCCTTCCCTTAGCAAGGTAAAATACCTCGCTTAACTCTTTAGTTCTCCCCACTAGGTAATACACGATGCAATCGGCAACATCACCTATTCTGCCTTCAACGCCATTAAGCGTATTGGTCATTGGTTACGTCTGGCCTGAGCCGAATTCCTCCGCTGCAGGTAGCCATATGATGTCGCTACTACGTTTATTCAAACAGCAGCATTGGAAAGTAACTTTTTGCAGTCCTGCCCAAATGACCGAACATATGATAGACCTCACTGCAGAGGGGATAGACAGTCACTCAATCACTCTTAATGACAGCAGCTTCGATCAGTATATCCGTGATCTAAGCCCTGAAATTGTAATGTTCGATCGTTTCATGATGGAAGAACAGTTTGGATGGCGTGTAGAGCAGAATTGTCCGATGGCTCTACGCATATTGGACACAGAGGACTTGCAATGTCTGCGCAATGCCCGCCATCAAGCAGTTAAAAAAAATAGAGCGATGCAACTTACCGATCTGTACTCCGACCTAGCGAAGAGAGAGATCGCATCGATCTATCGATCTGACCTTTCACTTATCATTTCACACTATGAGATGGACCTCCTACAGCAACAGTTCAAACTACCGAACGCCTTGATCCATCATCTTCCTTTTATGTTAGATCTTACTAAAGCACCTCTTACAAACCCTGATTTCCAAACGCGCCAACATCTTATGATGATCGGTAACTTTCGCCACGCCCCAAACTGGGATTCTGTTCTGCAAATGCAGCAGTTATGGCCGGGTATCAAGAAAAAGCTAAAAGAGAAAGGTCACTCCGAAGCGGAACTGCATATCTATGGTTCTTACCCTCCACCGAAAGCAACCGCATTGCATAACCCAAAATCGGGATTCCATATCAAAGGCTGGGCTGATGATGCCTATGAGGTCATGCAAAGTGCCCGCCTCTGCCTAGCACCTTTACGTTTTGGGGCGGGTATCAAAGGAAAACTGCTCGATGCCATGGCATGCGGCACCCCCTCAATTACGACACAGATTGGCGCCGAAGGGATGTCCACTGGCCAACCGTGGCCAGGAGCGATTGCGAAAAGTAATGACGAATTTATTCAGTCAACGGTGGATTTATATAGCAACCAAACCCTCTGGCTGCAGAAGCAAGCTGACGCTCCTGCGTTGTTAGAGGCGCTTTACGATGGCAGTAAAACGGGTCCATTGCTGATTGAGCATATTGTAAAGCTCAGCAAAAACCTGTCAGAACACCGTTTACAGAATTTCACGGGCGCTATGCTGAATCACCACAGTATGAAAAGCACCCAATATATGTCTCAATGGATTGAAGCAAAAAACAAACTTAACGCTTAAGCTAGGATCTAAAGTCATATAACTGTCATTTATTTACCGTAATCTACTTCGTTTTTATCAAACTTTTGTCGCTTTTGATAACTTCAAAATAGGATCGTTATGAACAAAGTATGGGAAGTTTTTTGGCGTTTTTTACTCTTGGGCTGCACCAGTTTCGGGGGCCCTGCCGCACATTTAGGTTACTTCCAAAAAACCTTTGTTCAAGATAAAAAGTGGATTGAACCCGATGCATATGCGCGCCTAATAGCCCTCAGCCAGTTTTTACCCGGGCCAGGCTCCAGCCAAGTAGGATTTGCTTTAGGGTTAAACAGGGCAGGACTCTACGGAGGAATCGCTGCGTTTATCGGCTTTACGCTCCCCTCTTTCGTTATCATTTACCTAATCGCAACGACAACTAATAACCTATCCGAACACCCTTGGCTGTCGGGTGTTATTCATGGTTTAAAGCTGCTCGCTGTGGTGGTGGTGGCTGATGCGACCCTCAATATGCAACGCAGCTTCTGTAAAGAACGTAGCTCTCTGGCTATCGCGGTTTTAACCGCTGTTTGTATTTTACTTATTCCCAATCTATGGACACAAATAAGCGTACTACTGCTAGCCGCCATCTATGGCATTATGCAACACAAACCTCTCGACAAAGAGAGTAGCGTTGCATCTAACCTAACCTCTTTTTCCATCAACAAATTCCCTATCGCTGTTTTTATAGTGCTATTTATTGCAACGCCCTTAATCGCCTTTACTTCCGATTGGGCCGCTCTATTTTCAGCTTTCTATAACGCAGGTAGCCTAGTGTTTGGCGGCGGTCATGTGGTGCTACCCTTACTCCAACAAACACTCGCTGAAGCGATCGATACTGATCGTTTCTTACTAGGTTATGCAGCGGCCCAAGCCATCCCTGGCCCTATGTTCACACTGGCCACTTTTTTAGGTGCCGATCTGATGCCGAACAACAGCCTCCTAGGTGCACTGCTAGCAACCATAGCCGTTTTCTTACCCGGTTTTCTTCTCATTCTTGGGCTACACAAAAGCTGGGAAAACCTTGCGACAAATCCAAAAATTGCAGGAGCGGTTTGGGGCGTCAATGCAGCCGTTGTCGGGTTATTACTCTCCGCTCTTTATCAACCGGTCTTTATCAGCGCCGTCACTTCCAGCTTAGATATGGCAATTGTGATCATAGGTTTCTTCGTGATTCAACACCTTAAACCACCGATACTATTATTAGTTGTCAGTTTTGCTCTCATCGGTTTTTTGAGCACTAACGCTATCTAGCTATTTGACCACATAAAAAAGCCCGCTAAATAGCAGGCCATAAGTTTAAGCTAATCGGGAAGGTAGCTTAATTTGAAACGGGTTCACGCATAGTAACAAACTCTTCAGCTGCCGTTGGGTGAATACCAATAGTGGAATCAAAAACCTCTTTAGTCGCACCGGCTTTTAACGCAATACCAATACCTTGAATGATCTCACCAGCATCCGGCCCCACCATATGAACGCCAATGACCTTTCGCGTATCAGCATCCACTAGCATCTTCATAAAGGTGCGCTCTTCACTGCCACTCAATGTATGCTTCATCGCTCTGAAACTTGACTTATACACCTCAACATTAGTGTACTGTTCACGAGCCTGCTCTTCACTTACGCCAACAGTACCAATATTTGGCTGGCAGAATACCGCCGTCGGAATAAGATCATAATCCACCTTTTTATTGGCACCCGCGTAAAGGTTATGTACCAGCGCCATACCTTCTGCAAGCGCCACAGGCGTCAATTGAACACGATCGATAACATCCCCTACAGCATAGACCGAAGGGACATTTGTTTGGAAATCATCATTGACAATAATTGCTCCATTTTTTGCCTGATTAATGCCAAGCGTCTCAAGCCCTAAGTTCTCTACTTTCGGGTTTCGACCGGTCGCATACATAATCAGATCGGTTTCAATAGCTGTACCATCGGTCATCTGCGCTATATACGAGCCATCTGCCTGCTTTTCAATCGATTCGACGTTGTTATTAAACAGCAGATCGACGCCTTTCTTCGCCACTTCTGTCGCTGTAAATTCACGGATCTCATTATCGAAGCCGCGAAGGAACATATCGCCACGGTAAGCCAGCTTAGTATCCGTGCCTAAACCTGCGAAAATCCCTGCGAATTCAACCGCAATATAACCACCACCAACAACAAGCGCGCGCTTTGGAAACTCTTCCAGGTAGAACACTTCATTGGAGCTAATGATATGTTCGCTGCCAGGGATTTCAGGCACATTCGGCCACCCGCCTACTGCAACCAATATTCTCTCAGCGGTATACTGCTTATCGCCGACGGCAACGGTATGATCATCGACCAATACAGCGCGGCCATTAATCAACTCACAACCGGAGTTAACTAGCATATTTTGGTAGATACCGTTAAGACGCTCTATTTCACGCGTTTTATTATCACGCAATGTTGGCCAGTCAAAATCAACACCTTGATTGGTTAATCCAAACCCTGCCGCTTCAGAAAATCCTTCCGCATACTGCGAAGCATAAACGAATAACTTCTTAGGAACACAACCGACATTGACACAGGTTCCGCCCAGATGGCGATCTTCTGCTATCGCGACCTTTACACCCATGCCTGCAGCCATACGCGCCGCACGTACACCACCTGAACCGGCACCAATTACAAATAGATCAAAATCATATTCCGCCACAACAGGCTCCTTTATAAGTGTCATAGAGTGTCTTATCAATGTAACAACATTCTGAGTAATTATTACCTACATAAAATAACTGCTACCCAAATGAATGTACCTTGGTACTAGTATGAGGGCTAATTAAGAAAGTTAAACACCCTGATAAATTTTACTAATGCCTTATGAGTATCTTTCTTAAACATTGTTCAATAAAATCCCTTTTTATTTACCGATCAGGACAGCGATCACATGAAAATAATATGCTTCAACGTTAATGGCCTACGCTCTCGTCTTCACCAACTACAAGCGGTCATCGATAAGTATCAACCCGATGTCATTGGCCTCCAAGAAACCAAGGTACACGATGAAGCATTTCCTATTGCTGACGTTGAAGCGATGGGCTATCACGTTGAAATACATGGGCAAAAAGGACATTACGGTGTGTGTTTAATCTCGAAAAAACCACTCACAAACGTCCAAAAAGGCTACCTAACCGATACGGAAGAAGCCCAAAAACGCATGATCATGGGAGACTATGAAACCGATAAAGGCAACACTGTGCGTGTAATGAACGGTTATTTCCCGCAGGGTGAAAGTATCGATCACGAGGTAAAATTCCCCGCTAAACGTAAATTTTATGCCGACCTTCAAAGCCATCTAGAAGAACATTGCTCACCCGAACAAAATTTGGTCATCATGGGTGACCTAAATATATCCCCTGAAGATAAAGATATTGGTATTGGCGAACCTAACCGTAAACGTTGGCTCAAAACCGGTAAAGCAAGCTTTCAACCAGAAGAGCGTGAATGGTATACCAAACTCATAGGCTGGGGAGTGACTGACTGTTTCCGCCACCTCAATCCTGATGAAGACCGTATTTTTAGCTGGTTTGACTATCGATCTAAAGGCTTTGCTGATGATCCCAAACGAGGCTTACGCATTGACGGCATACTGCTAACAGCTCCATTGCTAGATAAATGCCAAGATGCTGGTGTCGATTATGAGATTCGCGGTATGGAGAAGCCATCAGATCATGCGCCTATATGGGCTAATATCAATTTGTAAAATAGCAATGAGCCTGCCCAAGTGAATTTCGGCAGGCTCAATTTACTCTAATATAAAACGCTCCTTTATCAGAACATTACCATCGACACGTATTTCAAATACCCACTCGCCTCTTTCTACCTCCCATGATTCATCAAGACTCCATGAAAAAAAATCCAAATAACGTCCTTCATCTTTCATGCATGAACCAATTTTAAAATTTCTCTGATATTGTTCACGGCGTGTCCCATCAGGAAGTGTCATTACCGGGTGATTCAAAAAGTGCGTTACAGTATGACAGGAAGAACTCTTTAAACCTGTAATCCTATATATAACCCCAAAATCAAGACCCTTTACAGCCTTAAGTCTATCTTCGGGTATCACTTCCTCGGGAAAATCACATCCAGAATATGGTATAGGATAGCCATCAGCGATCTCTTTTTGCCGGCAATTTTTATTACTAAACCATCCATGTACATATTCAGCCTTTAGGTCATATCCCCTCTGACCAACGGCCGCTATACATATATCCACTGACAGTCCGGTGATAAGTAATAATCCCCATAGCCGCTTCACCCTTTAAATCCTTGAAAGCATCTAGTTAGATTCGCTATTACCGATCTCATTCTTGAGCCTCCTTCCTTTCTGAAATTTGAATATTGGTTAGATCTATTTCTTCTAAATTCGCCCTGATTGAACCCTGCAACGTAGCATTCGATACAAAGAGTTGCGCCTTCTCTAAATGTCCTCTAGCCTCGTCAAGTTCACCAAGTTTGATCAACAACCAAGCTAGATTATTGTAATAGACAGCCTTTTCTGGTGATTCTTCTATTAGCTTCCCGTAAGCAGTAACAGCCTGTTCGAACTTTTCATCCGAAGCGCTTCGTAACGTTTGTAGCTCGATCTCGGGTAGCCCCTCCTCTTCGGTCATGGCCAGTGCCTTAATACTATCTCTCGATAACTCAATTGCTTCATGAAGCGACAAATCTTCAGAAACTGAGTTACACCCCACCATCAAGACAGAGATAACGATAAGCCCAACAACCTTCAACTGATTCACATACTGCATACACCCTCCTTAGTTTTATGGCATTAAATCATTGCTATCCATGCATATCACTCGTTCAAAAACATAATTGCTTAGCATCACTCGGATCAACATAGTTGTATTTAATTACAACGCCTAACAACACAAACTCTGTTAGAATTAACCTTCTGATATCTCACCACCGAATTCTCACTACAGAGTACCGTCTTTTTTATGTCTTTTACCTCCCTTGGCCTTTCTGATTTTTTAATACAAGCCGTTAACGATTTAGGTTATGAACAACCGACTCCCATTCAGTTAAAAGCGATTCCGCCGATACTCGATGGCCGTGATCTGTTAGCCGCAGCAGAAACAGGTTCAGGGAAAACGGCAGGGTTTGTACTACCCATTTTAGAAAAGATGCAGGATGCCTTGCCCGCACGTAGCAACCACGCAAACATCTTAATACTTGTGCCAACACGAGAGCTCGCCGTTCAAGTCGAAGAAGCGGTACAGCAATATTCAAAACAGTTTCCACGAAAACTGAAATCTCTCGCGGTCTATGGCGGTGTATCCATCAATTTACAGATGCAGGCGATGCGCGGCGGTTGCGATATTGTCGTGGCGACACCAGGCCGATTGATTGATCTATTTAAACGCAACGCTATAGATCTCCGAGCGATCCATACGCTAGTTCTCGATGAAGCTGACCGAATGCTCGATCTTGGTTTTGCCGATGAGCTAGATGATATTCTGGATGAACTTCCAGAGCGTCGCCAAAACTTACTTTTCTCGGCGACATTCCCACAAGGTGTTCGCTCTTTAACCCAAGAGATACTCGTTAATCCCGTAGAGATAGAAATAAAACAGGAAGCGAGCATTCCTGAACAGCTTGAACAGCGAGCGATAGAAGTCGACCGGCACAATCGCACAATGTTATTAAAACATCTCATCACCACTGAAAAGTGGTCACGTGTTCTTATTTTCGTCGCGAGTAAACGCACCGTTAACAATGTCATTTTAAAATTGTCACGTGCTGATATAAACGCTCAGGCCATGCATGGGGATCTAACCCAATCAGAGCGAAGCAGCGCCTTAGCTGATTTTAAATCTGGCCGTTGTAAGATACTGGTCGCTACAGATCTGGCTGCTCGAGGCATCGATATCCCTCATATGCCTTGCGTACTTAACTACGATCTTCCACGCTCCCCTGCTGATTATGTTCACCGTATTGGTCGTACAGGCCGCGCGGGCGAAGTGGGTTTAGCGCTCTCGTTCGTTGATCATGAAAGCGACAGTCACTTTAAATTAATCGAAAAACGTATCAAGCAAACCGTAACGCGTGAACAGATAGAAGGGTTTGAGCGCGATACAATCGTACCTTTGGAAGTAAGGGAGAAAAAAGGCCAAGCTCCAGTCAAAGGCAAACGAAAAAGCAAAAAAGATAAGCTACGTGCAGCAGAAGCCGCTAAGAAAATCTGGGGAACTGATAAATAGCTCTCCCTAGCCTCCTCGCGTAGCAACAATAAAACATAAGATGGAGTGTTTACTCCCACTCCATCTCTTCATATACCCTTTGAGCATTACGGGCATGAATCTGCTGATAAACCTGTAAATAACTAAATTTACTTTGATCGATCTTAGCCGCAGCACTCATATCTTCTCCAGCGTCCAACAGCTCCTCGACCGCTTTTCGTAGAAACAATAGATAAGCGTAAGTATCTTTTTCTGCACCCGCAATGTTAGTTGGCTGACCATGCCCAGGCACGATAACTTCAGGCGCTAATGCCTTAATCTTTTCGAACGCACCGATCCACGCTAAGTGCTGTGATTGCGAACCAATCCCAAGCATCCTATCAACATAAACGACATCTCCACTAAACAGCACTTTTTGCTTAGGCAGCCATACGAAGGTCTCTCCTCCTGTATGCGCAGGTCCTACCGGAATGATCTGCATCTCAACAGAATTATCTAAATTAAAAGTTTCAGCCTTCGCTATCGCCTTTGTAGCAACCTTTGGTTCAGTGCCTAGCCAGCTTGCTTTAGTATAATTGGATGCTTTCTCCGCTTCAGAAGCACCACGCGCTTTTTGATCATTCAGGGTGTCCGAAGAAGTCGTTATTTCTGCCCCTTGTTGAACAAAATAATGATTACCAAACCAACGGTGATCTTGGCCTCCGGTATTAATCACATGGGTCACGGGTTTGTTGGTCACTCGCCGAATCTGTTGCTCAATCGCTTTAGCCCCCATCAACGTGCCACCACTATCAATAAGCACAACCCCCTTTTCATAGATAATAAAACCAAAATTAGCATTATTACCCAAATTTTCTGGAGAACGCTGCTCCATCGGCCCGATCAAACCATAAATACCGGGCTTTACTTCTATCAGCTCTAGCGGATTCGCTTGTACATTCAGCCCAAAACATAGGGCTAGACTTATCAGAAAACGTTTTAAGCAAGCCATTGGGTAATGTCTTCTCTGCTAGGGATCCGACCGCTATGCACCAACTCTTCATCGATCACAACCGCAGGTGTACTCATCACAGCATAATTCATAATTGTTTCGGGATCGGTTTCTTTAATCACTTCAACATCAATGCTCAACTCTTCGGCTATTTTACTAATAACCTCAGCTGTTTTAGTACACTTAGCACAGCCACTACCTAACACTTTAATCTGCTTCATCGCTCTCAACCTCAATCCTCATCAATAGGGAAAAACAACATTAAAAATCCAACCAACCAGCGTAAATGACACTAACAGCATCACAAAAATAATCGCTAATAGCCGCCATTGCATCACCTGCTTTAATAAAATAAATTCAGGAAAACTGGCCGCCACGGTGCTCATGCAAAACGCTAACGTAGTACCTATAGGCAATCCTTTAGTGATTAAACTTTCCATCACAGGAATAACACCTGTCGCATTAGAATAGAGAGGTATCCCCATAAAGACCGCTGCTGGTACCGACCACCATTGGCCGTTGCCTAAGTTTGCTTCAAACCAACCATCAGGCACAAAACCATGCAGCGCGGCACCGAGACCAACCCCAACAAAGACCCATTTCCATACCCGGCCAAATATTTCTAAGGTCTCAGACTTAGCAAAATCATGGCGATCCGCCATCGATATTGCTTGATTATCATCAGCCACCGCTTCTGCTTTTCTATGCTGTGCCGCTTTAAACGCTTTCGCAGCGAACGCTTGCAACCAACGCTCTGCTTTAATCAAATCTAGGAAGAAGCCACCTAAAATGCCAATCGCCATTCCAACCAGCACATAGATCACAGTGAACTTCCAACCGAGCAAACTCATCAACAATAAGATAGCGACTTCATTAATCAGCGGCGAAGTCAGCAAGAATGACATAGTGATACCTACGGGAATCCCCGCAGAGGTAAAACCAAGAAAAACAGGAATACTAGAACATGAACAAAAAGGGGTTATAGCCCCAAAGAAAGATCCGAACAGATAACCAACACCGCGATGCTTACCGGCAAGATAATCACGAACCCGCTCTACATTCAGCGAAGCCCGGATCCACGCAATCAGATAGATCATCACCAGCAACAGGGCAAATATTTTGGTTGTATCTTCGATAAAGAAATGAAGAGAATCACCCAACTTAGTATCGGGTGATAAGCCGAGTAATTGAAAAACTAGCTTATCCGCTAGCCAAGTAAAAACCTCAAACATAACAGCTGCCTAATACCATCAACCAAACATATACGGAAATCCATATATAAGATATGACGAATATACTGAAAGCACAACTCTTATTTTAAGTTTCCCGCTAAACCTTGATCTTAATTAAATAATAGCGACCCTTAAGGCTAAACCAATCATAACGATGCCACTGACTTGATCCATCGTCTTAGATTTTTCACGCAGCTTTTTCACTACGTTAGATTGTGACAACAAGATCGCAATTCCCATATACCAAACGAAATCAATAAGCGTGACAGTGGAGATCATGATCAACTTGTCAGTGATCACTTGCTCTGCAGAGATAAATTGCGAGAAAAGCGCGATAAAGAAAATAGCCAATTTAGGATTGAGTAAAGAGATCATTGCGCCATCTAAAATAGCTGAGGTATAACTCCCTTCGCTTTTTTGCTGCTCAAATTGAGCACTCCCTTTAGAGCGTAATGCTTTAAACCCTAACCATGCTAAATAGCAGGCCCCGCTATAGGTAATCACGTCATACAACATGGGATGGTCAGTGACTAATACACCTAACCCCCATAGCGATAACAATGCCCAAAGCGCAACACCTAAGGAGTGGCTTGCTGTTGTTAACATACCATGCCGGCGACCGTTGCTTAACGTTTGACGCAGCACAACCGCAAGGCTTGGACCCGGGGAGATCGTGCCTAAAACACATACGACAACAAGCGAAAGCCAAATCGTTAATGTCATTCCAACTACCTCATATAAAAGATAGCTTTATTGTAGGGAACGCTAAGACATTAAAAAAATGCAAAATAAGAATCCGACTCATGATTTAAAATCATAAGCAAGCCTTAAACTACCGGACTAGATCCATCTGACTTTTCAGCAGATCGGTTATCGCATTACGCAACCAGCGATGAGCAGGATCCTGATCATGTATCGCGTGCCAACATAAGTGATAATGGTTTTCAGGAATCTGATCCAGAGGCAAGGGTAGATAAGCTAATGGGAAATGCGCTAAAGCATTACGCGCGATATGAAGCGGCAACACCATCAGAGACTGATTACTGGCTAACACTTGAAATGCTGCGGAAAAAAAAGGCACTTCAAATAAAACACGCCGACTTAACCCTTTAGCTTCTAACGCACGATCAAAAAAGGAATCTTTGTCACCACCACTGTTTAAACGGACAAACGAGTAATCCAGCATTCGCTCTAACGTAATTTCAGTCGACACCAGCGGGTGATCTTTGGCCATTAAACAGACGGGGCTGTCATGGCCAATATAAATACTATGAACATTCTCTGGCAGACTATTTGTCGTCGTTGACGCCAAATCTAATGGTAGATGGCCCAGCCTAGGTAACCATTCAGGTCGCCACAT
The DNA here is from genome assembly GCA_027943745.1 of Neptuniibacter victor. Lineage (GTDB taxonomy): Bacteria > Pseudomonadota > Gammaproteobacteria > Pseudomonadales > Balneatricaceae > Neptuniibacter > Neptuniibacter victor. Next base: position 2,630,372 of record AP025763.1, read on the forward strand.
CTCAAAACGAATATCGATACCCGGTGCTTCTTTTTGTAAACGCGCCAATATGTCAGGAAAGATAAATTGCGCCACATGGTCAGTACAGGCAAAACTAAAGCATCGATGACATTCAGCCGGATTAAAGCGCTCACCGTCATTCAACGTATCGATATCAGCAAGAATAGACTGAATTTTCGGTAGCAACTGTTTTGCGCGAGCACTGAGCAGATAATCATTGCCCTCACGAATCAGAAGAGGATCACTAAAATGATCCCGTAACTGGCTCAACTGCCGACTCATCGCCGATTGTGTTAGATGCAAACGTGTTGAGGCACGCGTGACATTCCTCTCCTCAAGAATCACGACCAATGCACGTAATAAATTTAAATTTAAACGATTCACAATGTTTCCAACACCTAGATTTCACCAGCAAAGATTCCAACCAGATAATGCACTACTTTTCATATGAGCAACAAATGGATTTTCTAATCCAAGTTTCTTTAAAAACCCTTAGACTAATAACTAACCTGAAACTCTCCTGTATCGATCTCAACTACTAGCAATCTGTCATGCTAAAAAAGCAATACAAATACAAAACCAACAGATCTGTACTCTTAAAAACCTTCAACATCTGAATCTGTAACGATTAAAAAGTAGAGGAGATAATAGTACAACTGAATACTAGACACCGACGCTCTCTTATTACTAGCAACGGATATAGCGCTTCAACATTTTGCAGGTTAAACCTATGGAACTCTACATCGCGATACTGGTGTTTGCCGTATCAACCACTATTACACCTGGCCCTAATAACATTATGATCATGTCATCAGGCCTTAATTTCGGACTTAAACGTAGCCTTCCCCATCTCATGGGTATCGGCCTCGGTTTCCCACTTATGGTCGCAGGTGTCGGACTTGGTTTTGGGGCAGTATTCGAGCGTTTCCCGGTTATACATGAAGTCATTAAGGTACTCGGTGTCCTTTACCTGATCTACTTAGCCTATTTAGTCGCGACATCTGCACCTAAATCACTAGACAACGATACCAACGAAACGAAACCACTAACCTTTATACAAGCGGCGCTGTTTCAATGGATCAACCCTAAAGCATGGGTAATGGCCACCGGAGCAGTAGCTGCATATACCACGCAAGATGCAAGTATCATGTTGCAAGTGATGTTCATCTCCCTAGCCTTTCTCATAGCCGGGGTACCCTGCGTTGGCATGTGGCTTGTGTGTGGGACGTGGTTAAAACGTTTCTTAAAAGAAGTGAAATATCAACGCTTGTTCAACCTCACCATGGCGCTGCTTTTGATTGTATCCATACTGCCCGTTATCGGTGAGCTAAAAGCGAGCTACTGGGTATAAACACGCGCTTTTACAGATAAGAGTACTAAAAAGGGCTGAAAGGCGCACGATGAATAGGCGATTCAAAATTGATGTAATCGTCTATTCAATCATTGGAATATGATGAAAAAAGAGCGGTCTCTTTACAAGAACAGCGTAAAAACAACCAGAACAGGCACAATCATCGCAATCGTAAAACTCTTGCCTATAATTTGAATGATCCCAACTTGCGGGTTTTTCCATACATATAAACCATTAACAATCGCGGTAGCTGGAATTGCAAAAATACCGATTAAAAATGCACCTAACCCTGCCCAAGAACCATTGCCTTGGTTGGTTTCAACAATAACAAATACCACAAGTACTTGAAGCAATACGGGAAACACAACGCCTATAAAATAGTTCACCAATACTCTTCAGGTGTTTCAGATACCGGGCATTCAAAATCCGGGCGTTTAACAATCAACACATCACAATCGACATGATCAACTACATGCTCCATCGTGCTGCCGATCAGCAAACGATCAAATACACTCCTAGCCACTGACCCCATCACCACCACATCAATCTGATTATGCTCGGCATAGTTGCTTATTGTTAAATCTGGATCGCCTTTAATTACATCGACCTGATCAGAATCGGTACTTAAACCAAATTCATCAAGAATACGATTACAAGTTTTAAAGTGAAGTGTTTCTACACGTCCTTGCAACGCTTCATAATCCGTTACCATCTGTTCATCAAAAATGGCTTCGTGCGGAAGTGTATTAAAGCAGTGAAGCACGCGAAGTTCGCTAAACCCATCAGGATTCAAAGCATTACTCTGGGCTAAAATTTCACGATCCATCATCGCATGCTCATCTCCTTCATGCAGAGGATCAATACACGCAGCAACACGGGTCAGATCCTTCCACTCACGTTGCTTTGCAAATAAAACAGGGACCGGACATTTTCTAGAAATTTGCCAATCAACGGGTGCAAATAAATAGTGCCCCATTCGGTTGTGAGGTTGAACTGGATGAATCAATAAGTCCGGTTCAAAACGAAGAACTTTTCTAACAATACCTTCCGCGGTATGTCTATCCCAAGTAACATCGACACCGGTTTCGATTCCTTGATCCTGCAATACAGCGCTAAGTGCCTCAAGTTTTGCCTCAGTTTGGCGTACATAAGCATGTTCGGCTTTCTGCTCTTCACTTTTATCAAACATATAACCATGTTTTATCGAACGGTTATAGCAGCAGCAAAACAACTCTACATACGCAGAATGCTGCGTTGCCAACTGAGCAACCTTCCGGAGTAAACTCTCTGTATCATGCTTGAAATCGATATTGACCAGAATTTTATCCATTGTCATCCCCTCAATTGGATATAGCCTCACTTTGATTCTGGACGCAATCAATCTTTATTGCCAATAGATACAAAATAATTGTTTGAATATTAATAAAACCCTCTTTTATATTAGATATTACTCATATATAATATAAAATATTCTATTCGCCCGAATTTACAGATCAGGAGTTTTTATGTCGATTAATGCAGCCCTTCGCTTGATGGCCGGTGTCGTTATCCTTGTAAGCTTAGCGCTAGGCACATACGTCAATGCTAACTGGTATTACCTCACAGGTTTCGTAGGCTTAAACCTGTTTCAATCTGGTTTTACAAGCTGGTGTCCTGCGGTATTCATTTTCCAAAAACTGGGCTTAAAAGCTGAAACCTGTAACTGTGCAGGAATGACGGTTCATCAAGGCTTACACATTATTGCTGGTTCAATTGTACTACTGAGTGTCAGTAGTGTTGTTTTCCTACAGTTAGAGCCAATGATTCTGGCTGTCACTGCTGTAGTCGGCGCAAGCCTTGTTCAATCTGCATTCACAGGCTGGTGTCCAGCGATGATGATCGCCTCTATGCTAGGTTTCAAAAAAACTGAGACTGCTCAGTAGACCGTAACTGGTCCCTCTTCTCCAGAATACTGCTCACATAGTATTCGCCTTATGCCGGGTTTTATAAGCCCGGCTTTTTTTATTGCGTTAAGGCAATATTTTTTTATTCACAGCCGCTACAATAGTGTGGTTTTTTAACTATGCTGGGCTGAACTTTGTTTTTAAGAATCGCAGGCTTGATTGTGCCTTCACTCGTACTACTTTGTGGTGCGGGCCTCCTTTTGCCGCTTACGGCTCAGCTCAGTAATGAATACCAACAGATACTGACACTTACCCCTTATCCATTGGCGATTATCGTCGCTTTGCTCGGTTACGGTTTCAATCGCAGTCGTATTTTATTTGCCGCCTTAAACCTTAGCGGGGCCTACTGGTTAATTCAGCACGGGCTACAAACTAGCCTTAATCAGCCCGATGCTTTTGTTCTCTTTAGCTCTATCTCGGTGTTATTACCACTTCATACTGCCCTAATCGCTACCTACAAAGAGCGGGGATTATTTACACCGGCGGGTATCAGTCGAATACTCCTCATCACTACCAGCTACCTCGCCCTCTATCTCTCCTGGGTTAACGGATCATTGGGGCTATACCTACCCGATCTCCCGATGAGTATGCTGGAGATGCTGCTACACGAGTACTATCTAAGCGAAGCCGCAGCGATCACTTTCAGTGTCTGTATCATCCCTGTTTTACTCTCATTTGTATTACGTAAAACCTATACAGATGCCGCTCTGTTAGCCTCATTTATCTCTGCGCTGATTATGCTGAGCTGGTTTAATGAACCTTTAATCTCAGCTCTATTTGTCTCTGCCAGTCTGATCGCCTTAGCCATATCCGTCGTTCAAAATTCATATCGTATGGCGTTTATTGACGAGCTGACCTGCATACCAGCCCGCCGTGCACTTCAAGACAAGTTCTCAACATTAGGTAAGAAATATACCTTGGCTATGTGCGATATCGACCACTTTAAGAAGTTTAACGACACTTATGGCCATGACGTCGGCGATCAAGTATTGAAAATGGTGGCAGCTAAACTCAATCAAGTCAGTGGTGGCGGCAAAGCTTACCGCTACGGCGGCGAGGAGTTTACTTTAGTCTTTACCGGTAAAAATGAAGCTGAAGCCCTTCCCTACATTGAGCAACTTCGTGAAACCATTGCAAACTACCCAATGCATATCCGTAATCAGAATCGTCCTGATAATAATGAAAAGGGACAACAGATGCGTAGCAAACCTGATAGCGGAGAAGTGGTGAGTGTACAGATCAGTATTGGAATTTGTGAAAAAACAGCAGAACTCGCTGACCCACATGCCGTCATGAAAAAGGCCGATGAAGCGCTCTATACCTCTAAGAAGAACGGTCGTAACTGCTCAACCACCGTGCACTATAAGCCAGAATCCAAAACAAGAAAGCGTGGACAGCGTAAAGACTACGCCTGAAGCTGAGCTGCTATTGGTATATCTTATCGCCGCGGGTCGCGCCTCCCACAAAGTATGGCTTTAGCTGGAATATAGGGATAACTAGTCACAATTCCTTCACCTCCCTCCCTTCAATATTTATGTATTAAGACAATCTATTAGTAACACGAGCGATTAAGCATACTCAGGCAACATAAAGGACTCGCTTATGTCCTTGCACTTAATAGAAAAGGGTTAGATATTAAGATCTTCGAGGGTTAACTGTACGATAATATGCGCACCCGTTATTAAAATTTAATAAGGTTGTTTAAGTATGGCGGTTTACAACACAGCGTCAGATTCGGCTAATACAGCTGTTAGAGCATTCCTAACTAAGGTTGGTGAATATTATTTAGGCCATTCCTTTAATACTGGAAGTGGTAAAGGCAAAGCGCTTTGGCTACAAATAAGAGACCAGGATTTCGATTCTAGTTGTGCTTATTGCGGTGAAAAGCACGATAAACTTCAGATTGAACACGTTTTGATGTTCAACCGAACTGAATACGGGTTACATCACCCTGGTAATACTATTCCTTGCTGTAAAGCTTGTAATAAACGCGAAAGACTTGAAGATAAGACTTATTGTAATTGGGTACAGCACCTTGAAAGAGTTTGTGAAGCGCGTGGCGAGATTAACTCATTCGCTAAACGGAAAAACATGATTTTAGCCAATTTCAAAAAGCATAATTACCCAGAATTAAATACAAATGAAAAGCATGCCATTGGTGTTATTGCTAATAGCCTTTATGAAAATATAAAAACAGAATCAGATAAATCCCTAGAGTTATATAAAAGACTAGACGAAGCATTTGTACGTTAAGCCATATAGCAAAATACTCCAGAAGGCGTTACACCACCCGACCATGAATCAAGTTGAATCCCTAAAACACATTCTTCACTTCGGAAAAGATAAAGAAGAAGCCTATGCTGTATTACTGAACTATCCAATGGAGGCTAGAAGTACACTTGTAGTTGCATCAAAGCAACTGCTTGCAGATGTTCTACAAATGAATCTCGACAATGAGATCTCTTTTGATGACCTTGAAGAGTGGGCTACTTTCATCGAGTGCCGTGACGATATCGACTGCACCCAAATAGAAGATTATGTTTACGCTCTGGCCAATCCTGAGTTAATGGGGACCATCGATAAAGAGAAAATTACACAAATGCTTTCACTAGTAAGTGACATGTAAATGTAAGTGCCATAAAAATGCGTACAAAAATAACACGCTAAAAAATAGAAACACCGGCAATACCGTTAGTTAAGACCTTATCTTTATCTCTTCATTCAAGCTATACCGCCTCCACAGAGCCTATAACCTTCATACACTTTTCCCGTAGTATCTCTCTAAAAGCGATCACTGCTGGCGTAACCTGCTTTCTACTCGGGCACAATAGATACAGTTCCACCGTTGGGGATTCATATTCAGGTAACAGCGAAACTAATCGCCCTTTTTGTAGATCGCTTGCGATATCAATTTGAGAACGATAAGCGATCCCCTTTCCACCGACAGCCCAACGTCTAACGATATCCGTATCGTTGCTGATACGATGGCTACTAACTTTGATCTTGTGCTGCTCTGAGCCTTTAACGTATTGCCAATGATTAAAGAGACGACCATCAAGCCTATATAACAAGCAATGATGCTCTCTTAGGTCATCTGGATGGAAAGGCTTGCCAAACCTCTCTATATAGTCGGGCGATGCGCACGTAATCCGCTTAATGCTAGCGATATGGAACGCAACCATACTGGAATCTTGCGGCTTACCATAGCGCAGTGCGACATCAACTTGATCAAGAAAGAAATTAGAAAGTGAATCGCTGACATTCAGATCGATGGATAGTGCAGGATATTGCTCTAACATCTCATCCACCCAATTTAGTACGATATTACGCCCAAGATCCGAAGGCGCTGAAAAACGTAACTCCCCCCTAATCTCCCCTTTTATCTCATGTGCAGATAGAGCGCCCTTCTCCAACGAAGCTAAGGCTTGACGGCAATGAAAAAGAAAGGTTTCCCCCTGCGCCGTAATACGCAGCTGTCGAGTCGTCCTTATAAACAGCTGAACACCCAACTGTGCTTCCAACCGCTTAAGCGCCGAGCTAGCCGCCGCCGTAGAAATGCCGAGCTGTTTAGCTGATTCAGTGATACTGCCTGTTTCCGCAATACGGATGAACAGGTTTAAATCGGAAGTTCTCATTATCAACTTTTATTTAATAGTGTTTATGTTATTACCACGTTTTTAGTTTAGTAAATATCCTTGATAATGTCTTCTCTCGCAACGCACAGTATTGCCACCAGATCTGTACTAGTTTTTTGGATAAGAGAACATATCGATGCTTAATACAGCCAACACGAATACTTTACTCAACCAGCCGCTGGAACTTCCATGCGGTGCGGTCCTTAAAAATAGACTATTAAAATCGGCGATGTCTGACTCTCTTGGCAATGGCAGGGGAGATCCTACCGATGCACAAATTAGACTCTATGAAAGGTGGGCCCAAGGCGGTGTGGCCTTATCCATCATTGGCGAGGTGCAAGTGGATCCTCGCTTTCCTGAGAAACCGGGAAATCTCGTGCTCGACCAAAACAGTAATCTTAAGGCGATGCGTTCACTGGCTGTACGGGCATCGATCGCAGGCACGCATATATGGCCGCAACTAGGTCATGCTGGGGCGCTTGCCTATCCAGCTATTAGCCAAGCAACCGGGCCGTCCACACTAAAAATTGGCGACTTCCAATGTGCAGGTATGTCAAAAATAGAAATCGAGCAGTTACCTGATACCTACGCGGAAGCGGCGGTTATGGCCCAAAAAATAGGCTTTACCGGGGTGCAACTACATGCAGGACATGGTTTTCTATTGAGCCAATTTCTTTCGCCACTGTTTAATCGGCGAACCGACCGTTACGGTGGTTCGATTGAGAATAGAAGCCGAATCATCATCGAGGTGATCGCGAAAATACGCTGTGCTGTTGGCCCTAATTTCCCTATAGCCATCAAAATTAATTCCACCGACCAATTAGAGGGCGGCTTAACTCAAGCTGATGCTTTAAAGGTAATTAAACGACTAAATAGCACATCAGTTGACCTTATAGAACTGAGTGGGGGAACCTACTTTCCCGGTGCGAAATCCAGTTCAGATAGCGCCGCTGGTGGCCCCTATTTTATCGACTTTGCAAAACTAGCCCGCGGAGTAACCAACATCCCCCTAGTCGTAACAGGCGGCTATAAAAGTCGTGTAGAAGCGATACACTCGTTATCAAACGATGCCGTTGATATGATCGGAATCGCCCGTGCAATGGTATTGAATCCATCACTGGCTAACGACTGGATACAAGGAACAAGCGACCCTAAATTCCCGCAGTTCAAATCGCCACCTACTGGCGGGATAACCGCTTGGTATACCATGCTAATCAGCGCGCTAGGTCAAGACGCAGAAAACGCTTTTGATATAGATCTACCATCAGCGATTCGTCTGTATGAAGCACGCGACGAAGAACGCTGTCATCAGTGGCGGACAAAGTTCTCTCATCGACCTCTAGACGTTGTAAAAAAATGACGACCGTTTAGTAGCTCCAGCGTAGGCGAGCATAAACATTCGAGGCATCGTCGAATTGCCCGAAGAAGGTATGCGCTTGCTCCCCACCAAAAATATTACCCCCAACGGTTAAATTCAATTCGTCGTTAAAACGATACTTAACCGATGGGCGATGGTAGTAATCTTGGTCGGTTGGGGAGTAAAAGCTAAACCAACTCATGATCAGATTATCCTGCATCGCACTATAGGTCATTCGCATCGTCCACAGTTCACGATGCTCATCCACTCTATAGATCGAACCACCATCACTTTTAGTGAGTGCATCATAATCCAGCTGATTCTCAAAATAGTACTGTACCCCTAAGGTTAATTTAGGCAATAGTTCCTGCTCATAGCCCACTAAAAAGCGTAATTGATTGTTCGGTAGCAGAGGGTTATTACCTTGATCATCGTCGCCGTTGTACCAAGCCAATTCGGTATGGCCAATACCGCTGGCCACATTGGTCCGTAAACTCGCCCCTAAGCTGGTGAGTGGACTATAAAACGGTTGATTACGACTATTCACAGCATTTGGCTGCTTCCAAAAACCTCGATAGCCATAGAGCGCCCACTCCGCATTACTGCCCAGCAATTGAGCCGAACCATGTACACGTGCGGCAAACTCCCCATGACTAAACGTTTTACTCGGCTCAACAGGAATAACCTTGCCACTCGGAGCAGCCTGCTGGCTATTGGCCATTGGCGAGAAGTAAGAGAAGCGCTCTCCCGATATAAAATTATCGTGGCTGAATACTGGAGTCCACACAAAATCGATATTGACATCATCGCCATAGAAAGAGGTTTTCAGGCTTGTTGAGGGAGCCTTAAGGTATTCATCATCACGACCAGAAAAAAACGACTGCCAATCTTTAACAAACAGGTCATTAAGAAAAACTAGATCCCCTGTCCCCCAAGTCAGTATTTGGTGACCAACACGAACATCAACATCATCACTGATTGAAAAGTCAGCGATGGCTTCTCGCAGATATAGATCGCCTCCGCCATCTACACCATCGACATAGAGATCTAACTTAGCACTTAAACGGAGTGACCCACCCCTTGCATTATCACTGGAAGCACCATGACTAAAGGCATCATCAATAAAGCGTTCAGTTTCAATACGGGCGCGTAACTCGGCTAAGGTAAAATCATCATCTTGCAGCACGCTATCATTACTTAAGCGCCCACCAACAGCGCTTTCGATAAAGCCATGAAATTGTAGGCCTTGCTCAGTTTCCGCCTCATCTCCCCAAGCATCATCACCCCAACTATCATCATCCTCTGTAGCCGAGTAGAGATTAGCACTGGCCAATACAATCGCCGAAGAGAGTAGTACTCGCAACAGTGCAGAAGCATTTTTTACAACCATTATCTACTTCTCCGCAACCACTCACGCGGAGGTTTGCGCAGAGAGCGCTCACTAAATACCGCTTGCTCCATTCCAAGGTCATAGGCTTGGAAACGGAACTCTAATGTTGTCTGACCGCCACTTCGCAAATCAGAAACCCGTGATTTAGTCACCGTTTCATGACCTTGCACCAACTCACTCGCCAGTACTTCAACACGGCGGTAAAGTTCACCCCCTTCATCAAAATACTCGATTTTTTCAGGCAGGAATGTGCTTTTGTTAATCCATGCGGTGTAGCGACTAAATTCTGCACTTTTAGGATCAACAGGTTGGTTTTCAACGATATAGTACTGTTCAGTTGTCTCTTTTAATTGATGATTATCTTCTGCGATTCCACGCCCAGAGACATCTTCATAAAAATAGTGAGAGCCAACAAAACTTGTCCGTTTATCACCCGCAGAGATACGCTTTACTAAATCTAAGCCCGGTAGATATAACCAACGATCATCATCACTGCCTGGCTTTTTCGCAACTAAAAATACCGTGTTACGAACATCAGCCGGGCGGCTGAACACCACAAGGAAATCTTGCTCTCCACCATCACTTCGATCGCGGCGCAAAATCGTAAATTGTCGTTTTTGTTCGCGCCCTTGTGCATCTTTAATCAACATCCGCGCTTCAGAACGTCCATCATTGGCCGCGTAGTAAGAGGTCAAATTGGCATTAGCAACAATCTCATTCGCATCCGTCAAGTCCGACGCCAATAATGGATTGCTCCATGTACTCGCAGCTAATATCACCATCAATGCAGGTTTAGCGATTAATTTAAACATGCTCTTTCTCCTCTTTTACATCTGCCGCTGACACGGTAAACAACTGATCTTTATTTTTTATGCCATTAATCACCGCTGGCAATAACACCACCGTCACAACAGCAGATACGGCCATGATCATCGCCAAGAAAAAGCCCACGGTGATATATGGTACAAGCGGTGCAAACAGAAGCGGTGTAAAGCCTACAGCGACGACCACCGCATTACGGCTAATCGCACGAGCTGGACCTTTATACACCTCATCCACCGTTGCTGGCCAATCTCCAGTATCACGATAAATAGCGCGACAGCGCTCTAAAAAGTGAATGGCAAAGTCGACCGATAGGCCCAATGTCAACGCTGATAACACGGCGATCGGCATATCATAATCTTTACCCACAAAACCGATAACACCGTAAATAAACAAAATTGTCACGGTTAAAGGCAGCATGGCAAGAAAACCGATCTTGATCGAGCGAAACAGCACTAACATCATCACAAGCACCATAAAAAAAGCACTGGTTAAACTGCTCAACATGCCGCTAACCATCTGCTCCTGCCATACGACATTGATATAGGTGAGGCCCGCCCAATTCATCTCGACATTTTCCGGTAATGGATGATTAGCCACATATTCATCCACCAGCTGAATAACCTGACTCATATCTTGGTTATCACCGCTCTTAAGCTGTAACCATAATGCGGTAGAGTTGTAATCAGGCGTTACCATATGCCAAAGATCATCAGGACGATGTGAGGATTGAAAACTCAAAATAGTTTGTGCAGCGGCGGCACTATTAGCTGGCAGCTTGTATTGACTGCTGTCGCCGCCTTGTAGTTCTCGATAAACCGTCTTTAATAACGTTACTAGCGAGTTACTTTTACCAACAAGATCAGATTCATTTAAGTAACGTTGCAGGTCATCTAAATAAGCCAACGCATGCGGTGTAAGAAAATACTTACTATCGGTCTGTGCTTGTTCAACTGTCTCAAGCAGTGCCATCCACTGCATCTCATTGGCGGTATCTTCATAGGCCAAGTCATCTAACGCAAAAGCGAGCTTTTGTAACCAAGCGCCATCATCGTCTTGAACACTTGCAAGCAGCGTCTCTAGTTGCGTTTTAATCGATGAACCTTCCCCTTGCTTAGCTTGCATCACTAGCTGCGCCAACAAAGACTCTTTCTCATCCTCTAAGCCGGTTCTGTCTAATACAAGGAAAGCATCATAAGTACCTGAGAAGTGTGAATTCATCACTTTATCTGCTACTCGTAAGCGGTGGTCCTCTTTAAACCAACGCACTGGGTTATCGTTAATCTGGATAGTTGTGAGGCCATAAATGGAGACTGCACTTACGGCGACAAACATCACTACTAAGCCTTTAGATTTCGCGATAGAAAAGCGCCCAGTAGCCGATAGCAGCCGGCCTAATTTGCCCGATTGGTCCGCATCTTCGCTTAAAGAATGATCCTTCAACGCCGCTAAACGTTTTGGTGAGAGGCTAACGATATAAGCAGGTACTAACGTCACGGTCAGTGCAAAGGCCAGTAAAATACCAAAAGCTACGTGTAAACCAAAGATCTGTACCGGCGGGATTGGGGTAAAGGCAAGCGAAGCAAAACCAACAGCCGATGTAATAGAGGTATAAAGCATTGGCGTAAACAGATGCCCCACAACAGCACGCAAGGCTGATTGCGGTTTTTCTCCCGGTTTATATCGATCTGAAAACTCTGACAGTATATGTACCGAATCCACCACCGCTATCGGCATTAAGAAAATAGGGATCATGGAGCTCATGATATGCACGGTATAGCCCTGACCAATCAACAACCCCATTGTGATAATGACGGCAGCCATCGCGACTAGCATAGGTGCCGTAATCAATAGCATTGAACGGAAAAACACCCACATCAAGACAAAGATCATAAGCCCTGCGAGCGGTGCTGAAATAGCCATCTGAATAAACATTTCAACACCGAAAGTATCTTCAGCTACCGGCAAACCAGCCATATAGAATGCATTACCCGATGCAGGTGATACGCTATTTAGTTCATCGATAACTAGCTGAATCTCTTTTGATAAGCGATAACTTTCAGATTTACTTTCAATTGGGATATAGATACCAGCCGCTTGGCCATCACCCGAAACCAAGGTGTTTTTAAGCAGAGGCAGGTTCTCTACAGAGGCTTTAATCTGTTCAGCGTCTACCTGAGTCGTAGGCGCAGTTTTCATCATCCATTCGAAACGAATCGTACCAGGCTGATCAGGCGATTGACTGATGTTATCCACGGTATTAAGCGCCATGAGATCCTGACGGATAACACCATCCATAACCTGAACCGCAGATGATAGCTTATGCAGATCCTGTAGCGTTTGCGGGTTATAAATCCCCTGCTCATGCTCAGTATTTACAACACCAACAACAATCATGTCATAGAGAGAAAAGCGTTTCTTCACCTCATCATGGAAGAGACGATCAACTTGATCGTGGGGAAGCATATTCTCTGGATCAGTATCCACTTTAATACTTGGGATCTGTAATCCAGCAAGTACAACTAATGCAAAAATAACCAAAAATACCTGCTTTGGTTTCTGCATCGATAGTGAAACCAACCACCCTTTAAACCCCATAAGCCCACCCATATTAATAACGGCATATATTAGATAAGCATAATATACATTAGTTAAAGCTAATATTGCAACTCCTTATATGGTGACTGAACAGCTCGCCACAGGTTATTTAGAATCTATACAAATGGAGATATCCAGACAGAACTCTTCTCTCGCTAGCTAACGAAAAGCACTGCTTTTGGTGTAAACAACCAACGATGCTGTACCGCCTAAAAATCACCAAAGCCAACTGCTCTTTATGAATAAGATTTAGTAAAAATCAATCGTAGTAGTACTGGTAAAGTTCTGCGGTAAGCGCCACTATTAGGCATAAGACTTTTTGGTCTGTGGAACCTAATAAGATATTAAGGACATCACATCATGAAACTGATCGGCTCAACGCCCTCCCCTTATGTACGCCGTATTCGTCTTTGGCTAGCGGGTGAAGATTTTGAATTTCTAGATCTGAATATCTATAGCGAAGAGGGCCGAAAGGTTCTGGAAACATACACACCGGCCATGAAGATCCCTGTCTTAATTGATGGTGAACAGTCCATCTTCGATTCCCGTGTTATTTACCGACACTTAAATGCCAAGCTCAATAAAGAAAGCCTAACAATTGACCAGGAAAACAACCTAAGCTTGATCGATAATGTGCAGGATTCTTTTATCATCCAGTTAATGACTCAACGCTCAGGGATCGACCTCAACAGCGATATGTTAATTCTAAACCTACAAAAAGATCGTATTAACAATACCTTACCGCTACTGGAAGAGAAGGTTAAAGGGGGAGAATTTGATCAGTGGCAATACCCTGCCATCTGTTTATTCTCACTGTTAGATTGGATCTCATTCCGCGAGCTATTTGATTTTAGTGCTTACCCGGCACTCGAGCAGTTCCGCCAAAATCAACTAACGCGAAGTTCGGTAGAAGCAACCGACCCGAGATAAACAGATACATTAGATTTCCGAAAAGGGCGTACTGTTCGGCTTAGCACGCCCTTTTCACAAAAGAATCTATTAGATAAGACCACTCAGAGCAGAATGGAACAGACAATCAGCTCGCTTGCTAATCACGAGTTAGCGCTTCTAATAAAAACTTAAAAAGCCTCTTCATATAAAACTAATAAGCACCTTCGCTATATATCAGTTCATAACTATGACTATAGATCTCTAGAATATTGCCAAACGGGTCTTCCATATAAATCATGCGATAAGGTTTTTCTCCAGGGTAATAATAACGCGGTTTTTCCATACGTTTTTTACCTCCTGCAGCAACAATGCGTTCAGCTAACTCCTCTACGTTAGGATCTTGAACACAAAAATGGAAAATGCCTGTTTTCCAATATTCAAAGTTATTCTCAGGATCTTCTTGATTGTTAAATTGAAACAGCTCTACGCCTATACGGTCCCCTGTCGACAGATGAGCAATTCGAAAACTACCCCAGCCTGCGCCAAAGACATCGGTACACATATCACCAATAGCGCTGCTATCTTCCAATATTTCAGTGGGCTCCATAATCAAATACCAACCCAGTACCTGAGTATAGAATTCAACGGCTTTCTCTAAACTGGGAACGGAAATTCCAATGTGGGAAAAGTTTCTTGGGTAAACATGACTCATAACCTGTACTCCTATTTAAGCAATAAGAAAAGATTACAAAAGCCCATGGATTACGTAAAATTATCATTTATTATAAAAATAAGTACATTTCCTAATGATAAATACCAAATGGCTACGCAGCTTCTGCACGTTAGTAGATACAGGGCATTTCACTCGCACGGCTGAGCAGCTATATATGACCCAGTCTGGTGTTAGCCAGCATATTCAAAAGCTAGAAGAGCAACTTGGGCTTCCCCTACTTATCCGTCAAGGAAAACGCTTTACGCTAACTGATGCCGGAGAGCGACTTTACGAAGAAGCACAATCAATAGTCTCTGCTTTGGAAAACTTAGAACAGCGCGTATCTAACGATCCTGCTTTCGAAGGGGTTGTCAGAGTAATGTCACCTGGGAGCATAGGCTTAAAGCTATATCCACATTTACTTGAATTACAAAGAAAACACTCTGCGCTATCAATTGATTATCGATTTGCGCCAAATAATGATATCGAGCAAGCTATCGCTGAAAACCGCATCGATTTCGGATTAATGACGTCAGCCCCATCAGACCAACAAATAAGCTACCAGCCAATCGCTGAGGAGAGTTTACTACTGGTCACCCCGGCCTCTGTAAAAGAACCAACCTGGCAAGCACTAGAAACGCTCGGTTTTATCGATCACCCTGATGGAAGTCATCATGCACGCTTACTGCTGGGTGCTAATTTTCCGGAATTTCAACACAGTAATTTATTTATACAAAAAGGATTCTCTAACCAGATAAGTCTGATCCTCAACCCCGTTAGTATGGGTTTAGGGTTCTCAGTATTACCCGCACATGCAGTGGCCGCCTTTACACAGCAACAGCTTATTAAAGTTCACCAACTTTTAAATCCAGTGAACGAGCCTATCTACTTGGGCCTGCCACGTAACAAACCCATGCCTAATAGAGTCAATTCAGTTATTAGTGAAGTGAAGAAAAGGCTCTAAAAGCATCGACACATCTCTTTAAAACGAGCCATTGAAGCGAGCACTTAACACGTTTTTGATGATAGAACTTTATGATGGTGGCACTGATTCCAACTCTTCATCTGCGCAGCATTCATCTTGAAGAAAATGGATGACCCCCTGCAATTTTTCATATTCAGCAACACAAAAAAGTGTTCGGCTTTCTCTACGCTGCATAATAAGCCCTGCTGACACTAAACTAGAAATATGATGAGACAGCGTTGACCCCGGTATCCCAAGGGCCTCCTGCAAACGCCCTACAGCAATTCCTTGATAGCCCGCCCTCACGACGCGCTTAAATATAGTAAGGCGTGTTGGGTGGCCTAATTCTTTTAGGACTTTTGCAATAACTTCGATTTCCATGAATACCTCCACATCAATATTTCGATATTACTAGAAATAACTTGCTTACTCTACAAAACAGGATTATATTTCGATTATTCTAGAAATATAGATAGGACGTATAAATCATACTAACGATAGAGATGCTAATAGATACGCTTAACATGTTTGCCTTTCTCGCTGTGGAATTAACAATATTATTCCTTGCGATTAGTTACATTGTCGGGATTCTGCAGGAATTCATAACCCCAGAAAAAATCCAATCGATTCTCAGCTCTCGTAATGGTAAGGGTTATATAATTGCTGCACTTTTAGGTGCGATTACTCCGTTCTGCTCATGTTCGACGATTCCTTTCTTAAAAGGGTTATTAAGAGCACGTGCGGGGTTTGGCCCCATGATGGTGTTTCTCTTCTCTAGCCCTTTACTCAATCCGGTCATTATTGGGTTATTTATTGTGACCTTTGGTTTACAAGTAGCTACTTTCTACTTCAGCATCGCTCTTCTTGTATCCGTTGGTGCTGGC
The DNA here is from genome assembly GCA_027943745.1 of Neptuniibacter victor. Lineage (GTDB taxonomy): Bacteria > Pseudomonadota > Gammaproteobacteria > Pseudomonadales > Balneatricaceae > Neptuniibacter > Neptuniibacter victor. The sequence goes on from AP025763.1 coordinate 2,646,919, forward strand.
TACGCATTAGAAAAATTAGGTTTTGAACGCTTTGTCCGCGAGGAGGCCTATCTAGAAGATAGTCAGAGCAGCGGTTGCCAGACTACATGCAGCGAAACTACGTCAAAAGAGAGCCAATGCGCTATATCTGAAAATAGCGCTCAGCAAGAGAAACCTTGTAACTTAAACAGTGATACAACTACGAAAAACACTGACCAGACACGCTGGTTGCGCATTTGGTTCACAACTTGGAAAGACTTTAAGCAGGTACTCCCTTACCTGTTACTCGGAATAACACTAGGCTCTATCATTTATGGTTTTATGCCAACCGATTTAATCGCACAGTACGCAGGAGACAACTACTGGTACGCCATACCTATCGCCGCTGTTATCGGTATCCCACTTTATATACGTGCTGAAGCCGTTATCCCCCTTAGCGCAGCATTGGTCAAAAAAGGGATGGCACTGGGATCGGTCATGGCTCTGATCATAGGCAGCGCAGGTGCAAGCCTAACGGAAGTTATTCTTCTCAGGGCTATATTTAAAACTCAAATGATTGCAGCATTTCTTGGTGTAATTCTAGGTATGGCCATTACTGCAGGGTACTTGTATTCCATTATTTTCGTGTAAATATTCAAGTAACTCTTTTTCACATGACTCTTTTTTAAAATAATTCTTTTTAAAGTGACTGTTTTTAAAGATGTATCCAGACAGCGTTTTTGGCATGCTATCTGATCTGAAGAAACAGTTACCTGAAGTATCAAAGACCTGAAGCAACAGTAACGAAAAAGGAACTAGGAACGTTATGAAGAGCTGGAATCGCGATCAGTACTTAAAAGCCTGGAACTTTGTATCAACTATTCATAATCAACAAACATTGCCAGGTAGTGATATCCCCTATATTAATCACCTGGGATTAGTCACCATGGAAGCCTGTGCAACCGTTGCCTCATGCGATATTCAAGACCCCGACCTTCTGGTTTCATGTGCATTGCTGCATGATGCGATCGAAGATACACCCACCTGCTATGAAGATATCAAGAACCTATTTGGACCTGAAATTGCTGACGGTGTATTAGCCTTAACCAAAAATACTGACCTACCCTCTAAAACCGCCCAGATGGAGGACAGTATTCAGCGCATTAAACAGCAGCCTAAAGAGGTATGGATGGTCAAATTATGCGATCGCATCACTAACCTTCAACCACCACCGAAACACTGGGATAAAACAAAAATTGGTAAATACCAAGAAGAAGCACGCTTTATATTGACTCAATTAGGCGAAGCAAATTCATTACTTGCCGATCGCCTACAAAAGAAAATACGAGCCTATGATCAATACAAATGAGGCTGACCTATAAACTATTCGGAACTAACAAGGCCAAGGAAGGCTTGTTTATTCCGCACAAATAAACACTTGCAAGCTTATCGAATTCAAACAAAGTAGTATCGACAGCCCCGCCCAAATATTCAGTTATAACCATTGCAGTAAAACGATATATTAGAAAATTGCGAAACATCCCCTATCTAGGTTAAGATTGCACCCGTTATAAAAAACAAGTTATTAATAACTATAAATCGATTCCAATCGATGGCAGTGACGCTGGCGTGGGAAAAAGAGGAAGGCAACATTTAGTCAAAGTTTGTCGCAAGAACAGACAGCTAAATAGGATGCGCTTCTTCAGATGATAAAAACAAAACAGCGCTTCGGAGTGTAATTTTGAACGATACTACTACGGCATCACTTGATGCAGAAACACTAGAAATGATGAAGACGAATGCAGGAAAGGCTGCCAAGCTGATGAAAGCGCTTGGTAATGAAAGCCGCCTACTGATTCTTTGTTACTTAGACGGTAAAGAGCTTTCTGTCACAGAACTCAATAACTGTCTTGATCTGAGCCAATCTGCTCTTTCCCAGCACTTAGCGGTACTTCGCAAAGATGGGCTCGTTAAAACCCGCCGAGAATCACAGACCATTTTTTATTCCCTCGAAGGCGATACAGCAAAGCGTATCATCCATACTCTTCACGAGATGTTCTGCCCCGCTATGTAATATTCTGATAAAACGCTATCTCTATCTGAGGTAGCGTTTATACATTAGATTTACAGCGCTTCAAACAAGCTCAAATAATACAGAATATGTATTAAAAACATCACAGCAAAACAACATCCCCTTCAAATCAGCCCGCTCAGCATTGTAAAAGTCGTCTTTTAAAAACCGACTGAGTTAAATTCATCGAAAAAAGATACAATAAAACAAAATAAATAAAGATTTATGTATCACAATTGATATTTGTCATTATCTTTACGTCCATTTACTCCTAGTATTGAAACAAGCTCAGTGTGCTAGTTAACGATGATTTGAGTTCACTTTCAGCTTATTCGCTACTAAATGGCTAAAAAAGATGGAGTTAATTCAGATGAATAACGATTCAGAGAATACCGATACGACTGCTGATCCTTTAATGGACTTCTCCAACTGTCATGTGGGAATCATAAAGAACTTTGAACGCCTACTTGATCTATCAAACACAAGCATCGAATCCCCCGTCCAACTTGAAGTAAAGCAATCTGCAAAAGCACTACATGATTTTTTCCGTGATGTCGTATTAGAGCATCATCAGGAAGAGGAAAAAGAGCTTTTCAGTGAAGTTACCGATTCCGCTCGTGATGGCAGCTTAGAATCGATAAAAGCTCTTTCAATGATTAAACAACTCACCGATGAACACCGAAGCTTAGAAGCCCAATGGGCAGCGATAGAAAGCGATATTAAATCACTTGCCAAAGGCAAATCGGTGCCTCTTAATAAAGAGGCAGCAGCAAAACTGGCTAAAGAATACTTAGCCCATGCAAACTTTGAAGAACAAGCGTTTCTCCCTCTTTCAGCACAACTGCTTGGCGAACGCGGCTTATCTTCATTAGGGTTATCCTTGCATATGCGCCATTCTGACGTCGGTATTCCATTTTATATCTAAGGCCAAATAACAGGCATAAAAAAGCTCGGTTCTCCGAGCTTTTTTAATTGGGTAATTATCTTTTAGTGCGGTAAATTTAAACGCAACCGCTGCCAATCTTCCGTAGGCTCATTCAGCATCATCCGCATATCGACAACCTCCTCTTCCACATTGAAGCTATTCTCAAAACCTAGCTTCTTAGCGAGATTCTGCATCCCTTTGTTAGTGGGAAGCGTTGAGCCAATAATCTGTAATGTTCCACGACTTTTGCAGTAATCGACAACCTTACTCATCAATGCCACACCTAAACCTTCACCTTGAAGATCATCACGGATAACAACACTAAATTCAGAACGAACATTGTCAGCATCCGTAACAGCACGAACAACACCCAAGGTTTCCATTCCCTTGCCCTCATCACGCGGCACAGAGATAATAAAAGCCATCTCTCGGTCATAATCGATCTGAGTCCAATTCGCTAACTCTTGATGCGTAGGAATGCCACGGCTATAGAAGTAACGTAAGCGAATCGACTGCGGGCTTAGCTTATTGTAGAACTCTAGGTGGTTCGGCTCATCCTCGCCACGGATCGCTCGCATTATGGCACGACGTCCTGATCGCTTAAGTGTGACCTCTTCTGTTAAATGCTCAGGATAAGGCGAGATGGAAAGCTGTCCAGGTGCATCTGATAATGAGATAGCAACATCCATCACCAACAATCCACTCTTGTTGACTAATAGCGGATTAATCTCAAGGCACTTAAGATTAGGCAGATCGACAATCATCTCTGAAAGCTTAAGTAACAAGTTACACAACTGTTGCTTATCCTGTTCGGGACGATAGCTATTATCTTCGATTATCTGACACAACCTTGATTGACGGATCAGTTCCGACGCTAAGGCTAAATTTAACGGTGGCAACATAATGTGACGATCTGCTAGGACATCAACTGTGTGCCCACCAACACCAAACACAATGACAGGGCCAAATGTAGGGTCTCGTGTAATACCTACATTAATCTGTAATGATTGGAAGCCTCGTTTCATCTGCTGTACGCAAAACCCCATCTGCTCTTCTGTAGGGATACTTTCGGCAATCCGGTACGAAAGCTGCGTCGTTGCGTGTTCTACCTCAGCATGAGAGAACAGATCTTGCGCTAGATCCTTCCAACGTTGACTACCTTTCTCGTCGTAGCTGAAAGGATAAACATTTTGTTTATGCAGCGCTTTAACCTGAACAGAGTTCTCAATTTTTCCGGCGTGTTTAACAACACTATCAATGTCTGGACTATAGAATGTATTGGATACCGGGATATCGTATAGATCTAACAGCGCAAAAGATTCTTGGTGAGTCAGGTAATCTCGCTTTTCCGCCAATGTCGCTTGGATCAATTCACGCGCACGAATGTGATTTGGGCTGTGCTGCTCAATATATGGCGGAGGCGTTTGTTTCATCACCTCCTGATTCCGATGAAAATCCACCATATGCATAAAAGCATCAACCGACTCTTCAGGCGTCAAGAAAGTAGAAATACCTGCGGAATTGCAATGATTCCTCGCCTCAATGGCAGTCGCTCGCCCCATAAAACAGGTTAGAACATTTCGCGGTGTTTTCTTGGCAATTTGAATAACCGCATCCGCTGTTTTCACGGAAGGCGCCATACGTGTAGGTGCATGAATCATTAAAACGGCATCTACATTTTTATCTTTAGTCAGCAAGCGTACCGCTTCTGCAAACTTTTCAGGTTCCGCATCTGCATTTAAATCCACTGGATTGGCACGATTCCAATGACTAGGCAGCAGATCAGCCAAAGCTGCGGTTGTTTCGTCGGTAAGCTGAGCTAATTCGCCACGTTGTTGTAGCAGACGCTCTGTAGCCAGCGCATTAGGGCCAGCACCATTCGATACAATGGCTAAACGCTCACCACGCATCGGCTTCATGCGGGTTAATGTTTCTAAAGCATTGAACAACTCATCCGATGTATCCACCCGAACAACACCAGCACGGCGCAGGGCGGCATCGTAAACGAGATCATCATCATAAATACCTGGAGCTAGCTCGGTATCAGACTTTTCACCCACAAATGTATCGTTCTTCAACACCAAAACTAGCTTATTACGCGATGCCGAACGTACTGCAGATAGGAAATCACGTGCCGAACCATCCACCCGATTTAACTGCAATAAAATTGCGTGGGTATAAGGATCTTGAGCCAGATAATCGATCACTGAAGGCAGATCAACATCCGCACCATCGCCCAATGTCAAAAAATGAGAAAAGCCTATCTCCTGTCCAGTAGCCCAATCGATCATCGCGGTACCTAAAATGCCGGATTGACCAATATAAGCAACCTTACCTTTTAGGATATTTACATGGGAATAGCTTGCATTCATGTTGTGCCCTGGCACAAGCATTCCCATACAATCGGGTCCCATGATACGGATGCCATAAGGCTTAGCTGCCTCACGTACTTCATCACGCAGTGACTGACTGTTATCCCCCTCTGCAATAGAGAGGCCACCCGTAAGGATCATCACTGCTTTCACCATACTCGCGCCTAACGCTCGGATGATATCAGCAACCGTTTCAGGGGGAGAACAGATAATAGCAAGATCTGGCATTTCAGGTAGATCAGGCAAACATTTATAGCATGGTACCCCATGAACTTCAGAGTAACCCTGACTATTCACCGCATACATTGCACCTTTAAAACCACTCTCTTGAAGGTTCTGTAATACCACACCACCCATGCTGTTCTCTCTAGCAGATGCGCCGAAAACAGCAATAGAAGCCGGTTTAAAAAAACGTTTAAGGTACTTAGTAGACACGCTGGCATTCCTCTATCACGAATCTAATTATCTTATACTTTTTTGCGCCGCAACAAAACATAGACTTTATACCAAAGTCTTATTAAAAAGCGTTGTATTAACACTTGTTGAGCAGGATCAATTTTCATCACAAACTACTGGGAATTGGTAACCAAGTTACCAGTCAACCCCCAAACGTGCTTTCAACCAAACTAACCTCTTCCTCATTAAAAACACTGAAAAAACGGATAACCCATTGATTTGCTTAAATCTAATTATCTTTGCTTCTCTACTGAGGCTATTGGCACTTGCTTTGCTTATAGAAGAGTAATGCTATCCACCCATTCACTTATAATAAGATAGGTAAAACGATGACCCACTTACGATCAACGCTACTCTCTACCTTAATGATAGTCGCCTCTCTTTTGTCTGTACCCGCTTTTGCACATACAGAAGCCACAAGTGCTAACTTTATTACTGGCGTACTTCATCCTTTAAGCGGTATAGATCACCTATTAGCAATGATTGCCGTGGGAATGTGGGCCGCTCAGCAAAAAGGCAAAACATGTTTCAATGCTCCCGCTAGTTTTTTAGCGATGCTTTTCATCGGTTTTATTCTAGGTGTGAACGCCATCACACTCCCTTTTATTGAAACCGGTATCGCGCTGTCGGTCTTACTACTTGGCCTCATGTTGACTTTAACTATTCGTTTACCAAAACAGCTAGCCCTAGCATTGATTGGTTCATTTGCCCTTTACCATGGTATCGCTCACGGTGCAGAGTTCATTGGTGCAAGCGCCGCTCTGTTTGCCTTCGGCTTTATGTTCTCAACGTTGATTCTCCATATCTTGGGGCTCTATTCCTCTCAAAAGCTACAAAGCACAATGCCTATCATGATTAAAACACTCGGGAGTTTTATCGCTATCACAGGTGCCACGTTATTAGTTAGCTAAATACTCTCTAGCGTAATTGCACTTTCAAAAATGCTCTCGCATCGCCTCACCAAGAGAGCCTTTTCTTTAGGTACGCTCTGCGTACCTTCTTTTTCCATACCATCACCCAAAAGTGGTTTCGTCGGGCAAATACGCCCGACTTTTTTCTGTAACAGCGAATAGTTTTAATTACTCCTTTCCAATTTCGAAATCTGTACCATAATCAGGCTATGTTTAAACTCAAGTTAGTGAGGCATTGCAATGAGCCAACAACGCCCCGTTAGTAATGAGCCAGAAAACAATAACGATCTGGAAGACTGGATAGTTGATGATAACGCCGAGCAAGAGATGGCTGAATCGACAATTCGCAAAAAAGAGAGTATCAACCCTGCCAAACGCCGGCGCTTAGAAGCGATGCGTGAGGAGAGGGAGCTACTGAATGACATTAAAGATGTATTTGATGAATGGGATGACTAGTAAATACTAAGCGCAGGCTGAACTATCAGCGTGCGCTTTCGCACTATTCTCTTCTAACAAAAAGATATCTTGCTCAGTAAACTCAAACATTGTTTGGCACAATTTACAGTGGAAGATACTTGCTTGCTTATCCCCTTTAACTAATACCAGATATTGATGCGGATCAGTTGTGATTGCAGATTCAATCAAAACCGTGCAGTGGCTACATTTCGTGCGCATACCCCACCCCTTTACTTGATCAATACATCAAGAATGGTGCAGATTTCCGGTTTATTCAAATTGAGGGGTTAAAAAATCACAAAGCGTTGATGGAATTGATACAATACGAGGATGTTAACTATATCAAGTCGTCTAACCATTCCTCGCCACGAGATCGAGTTTAACGCCATCAGGGCACAAGGTAATGGCGGGCAAAACGTCAATAAAGTATCAAGTGCAATCCATCTGCGTTTTGATATTAAACGCTCCTGCCTGCCTGATTTCTATAAAGAAAGGCTTCTTGCCTACGGAGACCAGCGCATCACATCTGATGGCATGATTATCATTAAAGCACAGAGCTTTCGGGATCAGGAGCGAAATAAAGAAGATGCCTTATTGCGTCTTAAAGAGCTGATTTTAGCCGCAACGAAAGTTGAAAAAGCCAGACGAGCCACCAAACCGACTCGTAGTTCGCAGCGCAAAAGGATGGACAAAAAAAATCAGCGTAGCCAGACAAAAAAAGGCCGCGGCAAAGTAAACTACTAGCCACGACCTTTTGCTAAATCGGTATTTATTAAGTTAAACGCTTTAATAACACTTCAAACTGCTGATCACCTGAAGCAATAAATAGCTGTTCTTCACTGATGGTAATCGTCAGTTCCATATTACGTTCGCAGAGATGACCTAAAGGATCGACTTGATCCGCAACAAAACTAAACACCTCTGTTTTAGGTAAAGCATTCATCGCATCACGGTGTTTCCCCCACCAGATATCAACTTCCGATCCGTAAGCATACAGCCTCACTTTATCAGCACGACTCACCCCTTTGCGCAAACGCTCAGGTGAAGCCTGGCCAACCTCAATCCAGCAATCAACAGAGTTATCGGGGCGAGTAATCCAAAGATCTGGTTCTTCCGCGGTTGATAAACCTTTGGTAAAACTTAAATCTTGATCGTAATTAAGCGCATAAGCGAGTACTCGAACCATCATTCTCACCGCAGTTTCAGATGGGTGCAACGCTAAGGTTAACTTTTCAGTGGCATAAACATCGCGGTTCATATCAACCAAATTTAAGGTTGCTTTGTAGATAGTGGGTTTCAACGCCATGCTTGAATGCCTGTTATTAAATTTAGGAGCATCTTTATACTGCATCCCACCCTAGTTTTAAATACAATCCCTCTCTCTATTGTTTTTCCATGGCTATAAGTATCCCGCCTTTATCGAATAATTCCTGTATGAGGTCATTATGGAACTAAAACATCTGGCAATTCGTGAACTGGTTAAAGAGTCCGAGGAATCTCCTGCGCGTATTACTGAACGTGGCGGCATCATTCCCACCTCATCCCCCATCGCAATCCAGCTGTTTGAGACCTTGAATTCTGCCTTTAGCCGTCGCTCCAGCCTTACCCATGGCTCGTTTAATAACGAAGAGGAACAAGGCTATCCCTTTATCTCCGCCTTTGAAGAGTTTGTAGGTCAGGATTGGAACGAGACAGCATTCACTAGCTTGATTGATAAGAGCATGACACAGCTTGCGTCAGCAATTAACAACCCTTCAGCACATACGGCTAACGGCGGTTATGTTTTATTCTCCCTCTATGCCAGTGACCGCTATGAGTATTTATTGATCGCTTTAGTACGGGACAAAGCCAGCATTGGCTTTGATAATGATCTTCATCCGACAGAGATCATGGAGGTCAATCTTGATCAGCTACATCAAGCAGCGCGAATTAATATCAGTACCTTCCGCAAGAAACAGGATAGCTACTTAAGCTTTATTGGCAGTAAAGAAAAAGGGGAAATTACACATTATTTCTCAACAGCTTTTGGCTGTACTGACGTGACACCTTCGCGCAAATCAACCGGGGAATTAATTCGCGCAACACGTGATTTTTGTAATCAAAACAATATGAGTGATCGCAAAGAGGAGGTAGTAGAAGATGTGGTTAGCTACTTATCTCGACAGCGCTCAGAAAAAGAATCGGCCAATCTCAATGAGATCGAAAACCTGTTCGATGCTTATATCCCTCCAGAGCAGGCTGAGACAGCAGCAGGCACCTTTGGCAAATTTGCCAACAAAGGCCCTTACAATGTTAGCCAAGAATTTCAGCCTCATACGAGTACGATCAATCGATTTGCAAAACTTAAAGTTAAATCTGATAACTGGAGTGTCGACTTTACAAAGCGTAACTTTGGCGAATTAAACTCAGGTAAAGATATCGAGTTTGATGAGGACAATGGCCGTATTATTATCAGCCGCCTCCCGAGCAAAGTGATCAATCAGCTGCGCGAGGCACTCGAAGCGGAAGAGTAGCTCCTAACCTCCAACGGTTTAAACATCCCCAACCGGTACTGCCGCTTGGGGATTTTTGTATGTATAAGTCCATACAGACAAATCAGCGCGACTTTCAGAAAATAGATTCATCAACTGAGAGGGCACTGATTCATGCACACAACTAACCGCGACACTCAACATCTACATACGATAAACTGCTTTCTGTTTGGCCTTACCGTCACCAATCTAAAGGCTGTACTCGCTGCACTTAAACATCAACTGGCAGAATACGATTACACTCTTATTGACACCCAACTTCGTGGCTACCGTATGATTATCACAGTCATCGACCAACAATCAGGGCGCGCGGAGCCTATTGTTGAAGTGAGCAACTGCCCAGAACAGCCTACTGAGCTGATAATGTTGTTTAAACAGTGTCAGTTCGCTGCTTGATATGTAAAATCAGAATTGATTCTTTACCCACACAGTCTGTTATGAGCTTTGATTTAGACACAGAACAACTTTTAACATCTTCCCAAATATCCACTGTTGTTGGCGGATGGTCTGTTGCTGTGGCAAGAGCCTTAGATTCACTTGGCTGTGACGGCGATAGATTACTGAAAGATGCAGGTATCGATCTGCAACAAAAGCTCGATGTAAATGCCCGCTTTAGTGCAAACCACACCCGAAAACTATGGCAACTCGCCTTAATAGAAACAGGACAAGAAGATATTGGTTTGCAAGTAGCGCAATTTGTTTGCCCTACTACGTTTCATGCGCTGGGCTTTTCCTTATGGGCTAGCAATAGCCTTATGGATGCCTTACAACGCATGGTCCGCTTCGACCTGTTGTTAAATGATGGCTGCACTCTTTCTATTAGCCCAGCAACGAACAATCAATATCGTTTTAGCATGGAAGTTAAACTTGCAGAAACTCAAGCCTTGGTTGTACCGACAGGTGTTGATTATTTTTTAGGCGCCGTTGTAAAGATGTTTCGCGATATGTCTATGCCCCTCTTCTCGCCAAGTAGCGTCCATTTAAGCCGACCAACACCGACACAACCTGATGCTTGGAAAGATTACTTCCAGTGCCCGGTTCATTTTGAAAGTGAGTCAAACTATCTCATTTTTGATGCAGCTGAATTAACCGCCACTTTAGCCACGGGCAACAGCCAACTTGCCGAACAAAATGATAAATTGGTAGAAGATTATTTAGCCAAAATGCAGATGCAAGATATCTGCGGACAGGTTCGAAGCGCACTTATCGAACTAATGCCCCTTGGGATAACAACCATGGACGGTATTGCCGAATCATTATCAATCCCTGCTCGAACTCTGAAGTACAAACTCAATCAGCAAGGTACAACCCTACAACAATTACGCGATAAAATACGTGAAGAACTAGCACGACAGTATCTGCAGCACTCACCTCAATCCTTCACCCAAATCGCCTACTCCCTTGGCTTTTCTGACCCTGCACACTTTAATCGTGCTTTCAAACGCTGGAGCGGAGAAACCCCCACCGCCTACCGAAAACGAACAAACGGTTCTCCCTAAGCTTTAGATTGCCTTAAATGGCAAACACTCTGTTTTAAATGGCAAAGACCCTTTACAAATTGTGCCTATACTCCTCTCTTCTACCTTGTAGCAGACCAATATCAAGGTTCTAAAAATAAAAATTTGAGGATCAAAACCATGGGCGAAATCGTTGTTGCCGCTAAAGTTACACATGTGCCTTCTATGTTTATATCTGAAAGCCCAGGCCCTCTTCATGGCTGTCGTGATGCTGCCATCGAAGGTCTGAAAAAGATTGGCGACTTATGTCGTGAACGCGAAGTAGACACTATCGTCATCGCTGATACCCACTGGTTGGTAAATGCAGGGGTTCACATTAACGCAAAACCCGACATGTCCGGTGTATTTACGAGCACAGAATTCCCTCACTTTTTAAACAACATGCCTTTCAACCATGTCGGCGATCCGGAGCTTGGTCAGCTTATTGCTGAAACAGCGACAGAAAATGGCGTAAATACATTATGCCATCACGAAATAGAAACCCTAGATGTTCAATACGGCACATTAGTGCCATTACGTTATATGGGTATCTCCGACGATATCAAAGTCGTATCGATTGCCGGCTGGATGTACGATGCGGAGTTAGAAGAATCAAAAACAGTGGGTGAATCAATTCTTGAAGCAGTTAAAAAGTCTGACCGCAAAGTAGCCTTCCTTGCCAGCGGTTCTCTATCCCATCGAATCCCACCTAATACTGTTGTAGGTGACTATCTGTTTAAAATTAGCCGACCGCTAAATCAAGCTACAGATCTGATGGTTTTAGATATGTGGAAGCAAGGTCGTGCCAAAGAATTTCTTGAAATTCTTCCCAAATATGCACAAGACTGTGATGGTGAAGGAGGTATGCACGATACCGCAATGCTATTTGGCCTCTTAGGCTGGGATAAATATGAAGGTTGCGCTGAGATCATGACCGAATACTTCCCGAGCTCAGGTACAGGGCAATGTAACGTCCTCTTCCCACTATAAGGTCCGTGCTCCGGTCATAAGGCTTAGTTTTCCATAAGAGGGCTTTGCGCAAGGGCTTGATGACTCGCTTGTTGATATGCACAAGGGTTAATCGATTACCCTTAGCCCCCTACCTCAGTGATTGCCGGTGTTTTTACAATCACTGAGTGTTTTCGGCGTATCGCCTGCAAAGTGCCATCAGCTTTCATCTCCAACATCGCCTTTTGTAGCGCGCGCTTCAAAGAAGTTCTTTCATCCACAACCAACGCTTTAGACAGAGACATAAATCCTCCCCGCCTCTTTGTTATAGCGGGTTCGACCAGATGAATTTGACCGATCAGGCCCATTTCACGAAGATAAAAAAGTGTCGGCTGTTTAGAGTGAACAACACCATCTAAACGCTGCATTGCCAGCATTTTAAGCATCTGATGAATATCATTACCGGCGTAGCGTTGAAAATCACCTCTTTTCGCCGCTTGATCAAAATCAGCATTAATAGAAAAAGCCCTGTTCACACCAATTTTACGCTGTTTCAAGCTCGACAGATGACTGTTCGTTATCGCTGATTTGTTATAGGTAAATAGTGACATCTGAATCCAACGCAATGGTTCTGGCTCTATAAAATCTAAGTAGGTCCGGCGCTCCTCAGTGATAAAGGCTCCTAAAGTGCCATCAACAGCTCCGCTGCGCGCGGACGACAGGAGTCGCTTCCAAGGCATTAAAACTATATCAACCTCATGGCCTGCTCGATTAAAAGCTGTTGTTGCAATCTCGACATCCATACCACGAATAACAAGATTTTCTTGATAACTATAAGGAGGGTAATCAGCAAGACCTGCGATGACGTAAGGACGGGCAAAAACTGTCGAGCTAAAAATTAATACAAAGCTTAACAAGCAATATCGAAGCCCGTTATTAAGGGAACTGAACCATATACTGTCGTTCATTTTCATGCGCATCCCTAAAGCCATGTACCATATATGGATAATAGCACTAGATATTAGCCAAAACTAATATAAAAACCTACAATCAGCGAACAGTTACATAATAAAACTAACCCACAACGACACACTCACCAGAGCTGCCAACGTCGAAAGCACAACGGTTAACGATGTCTCTTTCTCTTTTATATCGTAGCGAAGCGCCATAACATGAGCCAAAGCACCTGTTGGCAGAGCTGCGAGTAGTACGGCCGCTAAGAACCAATTCTGATCTTCCAAACCTGCCGCAGTAAAAATTCCGAATGTGATCAATGGGTGAATGAGTAACTTCACCACCACTAACCAAACCAACTCACTTTTGCTTTGCTTAAGTGTTTTAAATTCTAAGCTAGCCCCTAAACAGAATAGAGCAACCGGGACCGTTGCTGGCGCTAATAGATCTAGGCTAGAGGAGAGAACAACAGGTAACTTCAACTCAATTGCCGATGCCAAAACACCGAAAAAAGTCGCTACAAATATTGGGCTTCGAATCAATGATTTATCAAGAATGGTTAGAAATTGCTTCAGGCCCTTGCCATCCTGACGCTGACTTTCTATTAAAAACTGAGTACCGCCTATCTGGAATACATTACCTAGTAGGATAATACTGATCATAGCACCATAGGCAGCTTCTCCCAGTAAACCAAAAACCATCGGAATGCCCATATAAGCATAATTGGAGAATGTCGCATTCAATCCGCGAATAACAAGCACCTCTTTATTTTCTTCCTTAAAGAAAAATTTACATCCCAAAACAGCTGTCATTGCAGTTAACATGACAGCGATAAGAAATGCCAAGAGGTACATTGGCTGAAATAAACTATCCAAAGACAGCTTATACACTGAATTAAATAACAGAGCGGGAACTGCAAAATAGTAAACAAACGTATTTAATGGCGCTAAAGACTGCTCAGCCAGAACCGTTCTTTTTCCGAGATAACCCAGGCCGATTAAAATAAAAAGAGAAAGTATTGTCTCTATACCCGCCATAACCATTCCAATGATGTAAAAAATAAGCTGCCAATTAGACCAAGATGTCTAACTTAGGTCCAGACATCATTCTTTAATAACACTGAATTACGATAGATACACAAGAAGGTGAATAGCCTTAGATTAACGATCGAAATATATTTTTGTGCACTGCAACAAAAATATATTGACTTGATCAAAAAACAGGCTAGAATGATCATCATATTGTTGCAGTGCAACAAACTAACTTTTAGGAGAACTAAGATGACTAACACTGTTGATTTCCAGAAATCTTTCGACGCTCTACAGTCTCTAATGAACCTGCAGGCTGCAGCGATCACTAAATCTATCGAACAGCAGAAAAAGTCTGGCGAACAGCTAACTTCTTTCTTCCAGTCTGAAGCTGAAAAAGCAAAAGACCTTAAAACTCCAGAAGAACTAATCAAGTTCAACATGGAAGCTAACAAAGCTCTTTTCGAATTACTTAAAGGCCAAGGCGAAGCTTTCACTTCTATCGCGAACGAAACTCGTGAAGCTGCTCTTACTGAACTGCAGTCAATCACTAAGTAATTGATCATTTTCTTAAAAGCCGGGCATTGCCCGGCTTTTTTTTGCCTTTTTTTCTTGTTTTAGCTCGTTTTCAACGGTAACTTCACTATGATGTGAATATAAGCGTACGCGAATAAACCGTTGCGTTTAGGTGTATCACTGTTGATATACCCAATAATAATACTCTTCAGGGTATTAAGTCGTATGAGGGTTACTTGTGATTGAGCAAATTCTATTAGCTAGGCAACCCATTCTCGATGCTAACTGCGAAACCGTTGGTTATGAGCTGCTTTATAGAGACTCAGACGGCTGCCCTCCAGGTGAGATTTTCGATGGTACTACGGCAACATGCCAAGTGCTTATTAACGCCTATACAGGTGTTCTCCATAAAGGCGGTATGCGAACGCTCCCTGCGTTTATGAATGTTAATGAAGAACTACTCTTTCACGACCTACCCAGCTTTGCTGCAGACAATGTCGTTTTGGAAATTGTCGAAGATGTGCCCATTAATGAACGGACAGCGGCACGTATTAAAGAGCTATCCGCATTAGGCTTTAAAATCGCTTTAGATGACTTCATCTGGAAAGATGAATTTGCGCAAATTATGGATGTTGTCGATATCGTTAAAATCGATGTCCTAGAATTAAAAGGTAAAGCGCTTTTCCTTACCCTTGAGAAACTAGATCCCTATAAAGTAACGCTTCTTGCTGAAAAAGTTGAAACCTTAGTAGAGTTCAACCGCTTTAGAAAACTTGGCTTCCATCTATTTCAAGGCTATTTCTTCGCCTATCCTGAAGTTGTCGAGGGTAAACGGGTCAGCGGTAGCGAGCTGACCATGATGGAACTACTGTCTGAACTAGGTAATCCAGATGCAACCCCAGAAGGGCTTGAAACCATTATTTCAAAAGACCCTCGCCTTGCGGTGAGGTTATTAAAGATAGTTAACTCTGCCACATTCTCACTCCAGCGCTCGATCTCGACCATTAGTGAAGCGATTGTCTTACTCGGTCTAAATGAGCTTAAGCGTTGGGCACTCATCGTTTCGCTCTCTGGCACACTCGACGTGGCTGACGAACTGTGTCGTGAACTACTGATCCGAGCAAAAATGTGCGAGCACATTGCCCCCCAATACAATTCCGAGTCGGGGTTATCTTTCCTCGTGGGTATTCTATCGGGTGCAGATGCGCTTTTCTCAATTCCTATGGAAGAGTTAAGCTCACATATATCCCTAAGTGATGCAGTCAATACTGCACTGGTTGATCGACAAGGCGAACTTGGACTAATGCTCAATGATGTCATCAACTTTTCGCGCTATGAATGGGACCTCCTTTCTGGACAAGTAGAAGAAACGCAGCTGTTAGAAGCACAATCTGCCGCAATAAAATGGGCGATTGAAAGCCAAAAAGCTGCGGCGGCCTAAGTCAGAAAAGCCTGACGTTACTCACTACCAACTGATTTGGACTAGCATTAGTGTTAGTTTCCCTCTACACCTTTCTATTCTAAAATTAACTCAGTTGTAGGCTCTCCAAGACAGGATGTCATTATGAGTATTTTTGTGACTAGCCTCGGTGCGACTGATAATGAGATTTGTGCACCTATCAGCCAATCAATTCTGAATTTAATGAATAAGAAAGGCTATAAGTTTCGAGGTATTCCCGCGATCGAATCAAACATCGTTATTGAGAAAAACGAAGTCGAATATACACTCAATAGCTGTCACCATAAAACCAGCCCAATGATCTTCTCTTTCAACGAAGTCAGTAAATTTGTCGATGGCTATAAACTGGCAGATTCAATTTCGGAGCCATTGCTGAACATGGTTTATGAGAAGCTAATAGAACTTGAAAAACTTACCAGCCAACACTGCACACATAACAGAAGCTGTGCCGACTGCTCTTTAATCTCTCGCGAAGAAATTTCTTAAAAGCGTCCAAGCGCTAACAGCCTAAGCTTCGGCTAATTGAGTCGCTGCTGTAATGTTACGGTGATTAGCTAAATAGGCCGGTGTACGCGCTTTAGGCAGTTTTTCCACAAAATGATAGCGTGCAACATGGTAACTAGGATCAAAACCAAAGAAATTCAAATTCATTTGCGTTAGTTCTTCCTCTCTATACTGCGCCAACGGTTTACCCAGCTCGTCCTTTTCTCGTTGTAAATTTTTAAGCGCGATCTGCTGGGCTAATTCAGTACTTTTCGCAACCTGCTGCGCTTTGATTTTAACTTGCTGTACAAAATCATCTCGACTTGCATTAATGCATTCATCGATCAGACCTATTTCAGCCCCTAGCTGAGCGGAGATAGGTAAACGGTTATGCATCAGAGTCATCGCTGTATCCGGCCCTACTCTTTTTGGTAACAGGTAAGTCCAATATTCAGAGCCATACAAATTACCCATCGATTTATAATGGGGATTCAATATTGTGCTATGCCGTGCCAATACTTTATTCGCAGAAAGCGCCATGAATACGCCACCTGCTCCTGCATTGCCCTGCATTGCTACAAATGTCATTTGCTTAGGCGTATTGATAATCTCTAAGCAAAGGTCATTCATCGCATTAATATTGCTCCAAGACTCTTCAGCAGGGCTTTGTGCTGCTTCAATTTGGTTTAAATGGATTCCGTTAGACCAGTATTCAGCACCGCCCAATAAAACCAACACCTTAATCTTTTCTTCTTTCGCTTGAGCAACGGCTGCTTGTAATCGTTGACACTGCTGAGTGTCCATCGCACCGTTATAAAAATCAAAATGTAGATACCCGACTTCCCCCTCTTGACGGTATCGAATCTCTTGCCACGTTGCGTGAAGCGGTACATCTGCAGGTGCTAATGGCAGATCCATGACGCGAGCTGACTCAGGCGCCCGCTGTATCTGTTCACCCAGTAAGTAGGTTGCTGGAAGCTTAAAACTAAACTCTCCATCAGTGGCAGATGCTAAACGAAGATGGGTTACCCATACCGCCCCATCAATGGTTGCAAAACAAACCGCCCGATCACGGGTTGCGATGATCGAACCAGGCTGAGCGTTTGATTGATTGCTTAAAGCTTTCGCCTCATCATTATCTACAATCGCGTTATAAAGGTAATACTCTCTGCCCGCTATCGTCTCTTTAACACCGGGTTGCGAGTCTGCTGCTCTTATTTTTTTAAAAACAGTCTCACTATCATCGACTCGCCAATCGATGCTTCGCAGCTCCTGCGACATTAAACCGTTCCACTGACCTTTAATAGTGGGATCCTCATAATTCAGCGGCTCTGGTTGGTATTCACCTTGCTCTATACGCTCAAGCGTTAAGGTGACTGCCTCTACAGCCGCCTCGGTCACCTCATTACGATAAAGGCTACTTTTACTGGCGCAACTCATAGGAAATTCTACACTAGCCCATATATCACCAGCATCCATCTCCTCTACCGCTTCTAGACAGGTAACGCCCCAGCTCTTCTGCTCTGTCATAATCGCCCAATCGATCGATGAAGGGCCTCTGTCACCCTTAATACCTGGATGAACAATAATGCAACGATGCTCTCGCCAGATGGATTCAGGAATCGGCCGCTTAAGAAAAGGCGCAATAATTAACTCTGGTTTAAAAAGCGCGACAGCTTGCTCTGCCACAGCATCGTTAATATCAAATTCGATACTCACCTGATGGCCAAGCGTCGTTAACTCGATATACAAGCGTTGGGTTAAGCTATTGAATCCATGAGTTAAGAATAAAATACGCATTAGCAGATCCTCGGTAGCTGTTCACCGTTAATCCAATCAACCATACGGCTACCACCAAAAGCGGTTTTCATCTGTACAAACTGCAGCTCATCTTCCATCACTTCACCAATAATCGTCGCATCATGGCCTTTTGGATGTGCTCGCATTACCGCTAACAATTGCTCAGCCTTTTCCGGCGGGCAAAAAGCGACTAACTTACCCTCATTAGCCACAAATAATGGATCTAAGCCTAAGAACTCACATGCGGCTTTAACTTGTGGTTTAACAGGAATCTCAGTTTCATAAATTTGCATCCCCACTTGGGCTTGCTGCGCAATCTCATTAAGCGTGGCCGATAAGCCTCCTCGTGTAGGGTCACGTAAACAATGGATATCCGGCACAACTTCAACCATCGCGGCAACTAGGTCATGCAGCGACTGGCTATCCGATTCAATGGTCGTTTCAAACGTTAAGTTTTCACGCTGAGACATGATGGCAACACCATGATCACCTAAACTGCCAGAAACCAGAATCTTATCGCCTGCACGCACTTGAGCTGATCCCATACTAACGCCCACAGGCACGACACCCACACCGGTTGTCGTAATGAAACAGCCATCGCCTTTACCACGCTCAACTACCTTTGTATCACCGGTAACAATGGCCACTCCGGCCTCTTCTGCAGCGGTAGCCATCGACTGAACAATCCGCGCTAAGTCGGCAAGTGGATAACCCTCTTCTAATATGAATCCGGCTGATAAGTACTTGGGCACCGCACCCGACATAGCAACATCATTTACCGTACCGTGAACAGATAAACTGCCGATATCACCTCCAGGAAAAAACAGCGGTGAGATCACATGACTATCGGTAGCCATCACCACTTTTCCTGCAGGCAGGTCAAAGCATGCTTGATCATTCATCTGCTCTAACCACGGATTAGAAAAAGCGTTTAGAAACAGTTCATCAATCAACTGAGCCATCGCTTTACCACCGCTGCCATGGACCATCTCAACCTTGCCTTTACGCAGATCTAAGGTATTTGTATAGCGTCGTTTCTCACTCATTATCTAAGTCTCGTTTAGGCTGCTGGGTGGGATTTATCACTTGCAAACGTGCGTTCCTGAAAACGACCATAACTATAATAAGCCGCGCAGGCGCCTTCACTAGATACCATACAAGATCCTAAAGGATTCTCAGGAGTGCAAGGATCACCAAACAAAGAACAATCACGTGGCGATTTTACCCCACGTAAAATAGCACCACATTCACACGCTTTATTCTCACGAGTACTTAGGTAATCGACGGTGAAGCGCTGCTCGGCATCAAATTCAGCAAAGGCTTGCTTTATTTTCAATGCGCTATAAGGCACAACGCCTAAGCCACGCCATTCAAAAGAGCGACGCAGTTCAAACGTATCAGCCACCACCTGCTTGGCTTTAGGGTTACCCTCGTAGGTCACCGCTCTGGCAAACTCATTCTCTACTTCAGCTCTTCCTTGATTGATCTGACGTACTAACATTAAGATCGCTTGCAGAACATCGAGGGGTTCAAAGCCTGCAATAACAACCGGTTTTTGATACTCATCAGCAAAATAGTGATAGGGCTGAGAACCGATAACAGTACTCACATGTGCCGGACCGATAAAACCATCTAAAGGTAAAATGCCTAGTTCACGCACTTCCGGTGACTCAAGGATGTTACTAATGGCTGCAGGTGTTAAAACGTGATTGCAGTAGACACTAAAGTTTTTGAGACCTAAACGCTTAGCTTGATTGATGACTAATGCTGTCGGCGGTGTTGTAGTTTCAAAACCAATGGCAAAAAAGACCACTTCTTTATCAGGGTTCTCTTGGGCAATTCGCAACGCATCCATACATGAGTACACCATGCGCACATCTGCACCTTCAGCCTTGGCCTTAAGCAAACTACGTTTACGTGACCCCGGCACCCGAAGCATATCGCCATATGAGCATAAGATAACCTCATGAGTAACCGCTAACTCAATTGCAGCATCCAACCTCGGTATAGGTAATACGCAGACAGGACAGCCAGGCCCATGGATCATTTTGACATTAGCCGGTAACAGATCAGGGATGCCATAACGAAAGATTGCATGGGTATGCCCCCCACAAAATTCCATAAAGTTATATTCGTGCTCGGGCTGAGCTTCTGCACAAATTTTTGCAGCGATCTCTTGGGCTAACTGACCATCGCGATACTCATCAACATATTTCATTGTGAGGCCTCTATCGACTCTTTTTGGCTGAGCTCATCTAATTCTGCAAAGAGCGCTAAAGTGCGTTCAGCTTCCTCAGGATCTATTTTATTGAGCGCATACCCAACGTGCATAATGACGTAGTCGCCTACGGCTAAGTCACTAATCAACGCAATATTTATCTCTTTTCGTACCCCACCAATATCGGCAATGGCCGTTTCAGCTCCGATAATTTCTTCAACACGAACAGGAATTGCTAAACACATTGTTGTATCTCCACCAAATCCGTTTTATCGATCTCAGATTCAGAATAACTATTTTGTTTATCACTCTGCGCTGATAAATGATGTTGGTATTCCGTTTCCAAAATAACCTGGGCCTGTCCTAACGAGACAGCACCATCATTGCAGGGAAGTTTATCCGCGCAATAGATCGATAAACCTGCGCCGTTGAGTAAGGCTTTTAAGGAACTCAGTAATATCTGATTCAAAAAGCAGCCTCCCGCCAGAACGACATGATTTATTGAGTAAGCTTCACTGTGTGAGATAACCCAATTAAACAACGCTTGCGCAAACTGCTGATGAAATAGAGCCGCGCCATAAAATGGGTCTTTACACTCAGATAAACGTTGAAACAGCGGTAAACAATCAAGCGTCAGGTCAACTCGCTGCCTAATCAATAACGGCTCATTGGGCCAAGGGTTATCTGCACAATATTGATAGGCAAGAGACTCCAACTGCATCGCTGCTTGCGCTTCGTATTGGTTGACTTCGACAACACCCAGAAGACCTGCAACTGCATCAAACAATCGACCTGCACTGCTTGTTTCCGGACAGTTAAGCTGCTTCTCTAATAGCTGTACGATAACAGCTGCACCACTTTGCATTGGATAACGCTCTGTTATCGAGTCGTCTCCGTCTAACTGATGAATCACACCCGCCGCCATACGCCACGGTTCTTTCGCCGCTTGTTCGCCCCCCGGCATCTTCAGCGGATCAAGATGCGCTAAGCGCTTGAACTCACCTTTATCAACGAGTAATAACTCTCCTCCCCACAACGCACCATCGGAACCAAGGCCAAAGCCATCTAGCGCTAACCCTAGTATGGGCTGATCAAATTTGTGTTCTGCTATCACCGCCGCAATATGTGCGTGGTGATGCTGTACCTGTAGATGTGGAATTTGATACTGCTGACTATAACGTTGCGCAAATTGCGTGCTGTAAAAATCAGGATGGAGGTCAGAGATGACGATTTCCGGTTCAATCTGAAGTAGCGATTTCAGATGTTCAACGGTTGTATTCAAAGCGCGGCAACATTCAGGGTTATCGAGATCGCCGATATATTGCGATACGTAAGCCCGATCACCTTTTGTTAGACAGATTGTGTTTTTGTATAGCGATCCCACCGCCAGCACCGACTTATTCAACGATGCAAACCTATAAGATAACGGTATAAATTGAGGAGACAAACCACGCCCACGCCGCACAAGCGGCATCTCACCTCCTACCGCATTGATGACAGAATCATCACAACGTATATGTATATCCCTATCATGTAACAGAAAGGCATCAGCGATCCCTTTAAGCTCTTGCAATGCTTGTTTATTTTCAAAGACCAACGGATTCCCACTACGGTTAGCACTGGTCATCAGTAAGCGCAGACCCTGAGGTTCATCCAACCAGGAAAGCCCGACAGGCTCTCCTGCGGCTTTATGAAATATCAGATAGTGAAGTGGCGAATGGGGTAACATGACACCCAACCAAGCTAAATCAGGGGCAATACTCTCTGCTAACACTGATTTACCGGCGAGCCGTGGGCAAAGTAGAATCGGGGCGTCCAACGCCTCTAAACGTTGACGACGTGCAGTATTTAACTCAACAAGCTCGGCTAACGATTGCGTATTAGCGGCCATAACGGCAAAAGGCTTACTTGGCCTATTTTTCAACCGCCGTAATCGAGAGACCGCCGCTTCATTCGTGGCATCACAGGTTAAGTGAAATCCCCCAATCCCCTTTAACGCCACAATTTTTCCTTGCTTAATCAGTGTTAATAGATCAGCAATTGGGTCATGACTCATCTGAACAAGACCTTCAGCATTATGCAGCGTTAATTGCGGTCCACAAGCAGGACACGCATTAGGTTGTGCATGGAAACGTCTATTGTCTGGTGATTCATACTCACTTAAACAACCAGAGCAGAGCTTAAAAGCGCCCATTGTGGTGTATTTACGATCATAAGGCAGCGCTTTAACGATGCTATAACGGGGTCCACAGTGAGTGCAGTTGATAAAAGGATATCGATAGCGCGAATTTTCTGGGTCAAACAATTCATCTAAACAGGCCCGGCATACGGTCGCATCCGGCGTTACACCTAGATCTACCTCTCCTTCTTCGCTGACTTGAATCGTAAAATACTGCAATGAAGGATCAATAGGCGCCGTTTCTGACGTTAACGACTCAATCAAAGCCATCGCAGGTTGCTCACTTTGTAGCTGTGCTTCAAACTGATTCAAAACCGAAGACGGTGCCTGTGCATAAATAGACACACCTTGCACTCCGTTTGCAACAGAACCGTAAACAGATAAGCGCTGCGCTAGATTAAAGACAAAGGGACGAAAACCAACCCCCTGAACCTGGCCGCGAATCTTAATCTTGCGTGCTGAAAGCGCCATGAGGACTACTCCACCGTCATTCCGCTAGTGAAAATCTTTATTAAGACCATAACGTTCTAGCTTGGAGCGCAAACCCACTCGAGATAGGCCCAGCTCTCTGGATGCTTGGCTTTTATTCCAGCGGTGTCGAATCAATGTTTCCCGTAAAATACGTTTTTCCAACGCCTCTATTCGCTCTTTCAAAGTACCATCAAGCCCAGCTAACACTTCGGTCTCCTGTGATTCTTCGACGGGTGCAGCACGTAGAACTCGTGGGCTCAATAGATCCGCTGATAACCATTCATCTTCTGTCAAAACAAGCATACGGCGAACTTCATTTTGCAACTCGCGCACATTGCCAGGCCAACAATAACGGCTCATACAATCCAGCGCTTCAGCAGTAAACCCTTTTACCGGTTTATCAAACTCAGACATCGCTTTGGCTAAGAAACTTTCAGCCAGCACTGGTATATCCACAGCCCGCTTATCCAATGCAGGTAGTTCAAGCGTGACTTCGGCTAAACGGAAATAGAGATCTTGTCGGAATCGCCCTGCTCTGACCTCTTCTTCAAGATCACGATTGGTTGAGGCTACAACCCGCACATCAACCTTTCTGCGCTGATGTTCACCTAAACGCCGAACCTCACGTTCTTGTAAAACACGTAGAAGCTTTACCTGAAAGGCTGGGCTTATCTCACCGATTTCATCAAGAAAAATAGTGCCACCATCGGCTTGTTCAAATAAACCAACATGATCGGTGATTGCACCGGTAAATGAGCCCTTTTTATGACCAAATAGCTCAGATGCTAATAGTTCATCAGGCATTGCCCCGCAGTTTTCAACAACAAATGGGCGATCAGCTCTTAAACTATTGTAATGTAACGCGCGCGCAAACAGCTCTTTACCTGCACCAGAGGGCCCTGCAACGAGAACAGAGACATCATAAGGAGAAATTTTGGCTGCTTGTTCACACAAGCTATTTAAGGGGCTATCCTCATGGCGGCGAATTTCATCAAGCTGAAAGGCTTGCTGTAGCCGCTGCTTTTTCTGCTGAATATTCTGCTCAGCTTGTTCACCGGTTAAGCGCATCTCCATTGCCAGAAGTTCATTTTCATTCTGTAGGTCATACAGACGACACGCTCCTCGCATAATCAAAAGAAGATTATCTGGGTGCCAAGGCTTTGTAATGTATTGCAATATGCCTGCCTCATTAAGGCCGCGGATAATATCTTCTGAATCGGTGTAACCTGACAAAATAAGCCGAGCAGTCTGCGGCCAACGCTGCCTAACATCCGTTAAAAACTCTACACCGGTTCTGTCCGGCATCCGCTGATCACAAAGAATGGCGTGAACCTCATTCTCTTCTAAAAGCACGGTCGCTTGATCAGCATTCGAAGCTGTCAATACCGTAAACTCTTCATCCAAAGTTCGCTCGAGCGTTTCTAAAGAGCGAATTTCATCATCCACACATAAGACGGTTGGGCGCTTTAACGAGCTCAGCATTAGATTAACGCCTTTAACTGATCAATCTCAGATTGAAGTTCATCGACACGTTGCTTGATCATCGAGGCACGATTAGCACTCAACCACTCCACCCACTCAAGCATCCCCTCACCACTTTTAGCGGAGAGCTGTAACACCTTGATATTAGGGTTAACCTGTTTAGCAAACTTGATACATTTATCTACATCAAAATCTAAGTAAGGAAGCAGATCGGTCTTATTCAAGATCATCAGGTCAGCCGCATAAAACATATCGGGATATTTCAAAGGCTTATCTTCACCTTCTGTGACAGATAAAATCGCTACCTTATGTGCCTCACCCAAATCGAATGCGGCAGGACAGACGAGGTTACCGACATTTTCGATAAACAGTAATCCCCCCTCCATCTCTGTTAAATTATCGAGCGCATGACCGACCATATGGGCATCTAGGTGGCAGCCTTTCCCAGTATTAACTTGGATGGCGGGAACCCCAGTTTCACGAATTCGATCAGCATCATTCGCTGTTTGCTGGTCACCCTCTATCACGGCCACTGTATACTTAGATTTGATATGCTCAATGGTTTCAGTCAACAGCGTTGTTTTCCCTGAACCGGGACTAGAGACAAGGTTTAGTGCAAAGATACTCTTGGCCGAAAACCGATTACGATTGATCGCAGCGTAACGATCATTTTTACCCAGAATATCTTGTTCGATCTGTACCATGCGGCTCTGGCTCATCCCCGCAACATGCGCGTGAGCAGGACCTTTTCCAAAATGCAGATCTTCTCCATCTTGTAACGGCTCGCTATGCGCGCCATCTACATCATGATGATGCTGGTGTGTATGTTCATGCGTATGCTCCTCTTTCGAGCCTTCAATTTTGACATTACCGTCACTACATCCACAAACAGTACACATTATTACTCCACCTCCAGCTCTTTAATTCTCATCTCATCCCCTTGCGTCACTTGAAGCTGGTGACTACCACATGACTGACAGCTGTCATATCGCTGCGTAATAGGAACGTTTTTAAGGCACTGCATACAAAATGCTTCGCCTTTTATATTTATTATTTGTAATGAAGCATCCTGCGCTAAAGTCCCGCGAGTCACCGCTTCAAAGCAGAAAGAGAGTGCTTCAGATTCAATCATCGCAAGCGGACCGATCTCTAGCCACACCGTCTTAACCTTCGAATAGTGTTGTTCTTTCGCTTGCTCTTCTAACACCTGAACAATACCTTCTGCTATCGACATCTCATGCATTTTTTATTCTTCTATCTGTATGTCATAGGCAACACAGGGATCAATTGCCAAAATAAGTTTTTCAACTAAAGGCCGTAACGTTTCTCTCGAAACTTTAACGCCTGTAAGCATGCTAACAAGTGTGCCCTTAGGGTGAAAATTCCACTCTGTAGGTGCCACAATCCGATACTTATCTATCCTTTTAGCATCCGGTGTTTGCTCAACATAATGAATCAAATCACCCCTCGCTGCAGGCACCTTCGCCAATCCCACCACCTCTAATGGCCCAACGACACTGGCACCAGTGGAGACAGCCACAGCTATCTTTTTAGGTAACAAACTCAGCTCATTAATAAGCGCAAAAAAGCGTTGATTCAATGGGTGATAACCTTGCTCTCTGCTCTGCTGTACCAGCACTGAGTCTCTATTTCTCGTCCAAACACTACTTTCAGCACACCGACTGATAGCCCCATTTTCAACCTCAGGTCTCGAACAAAACAACAAACTATCTTTATCTCTCAGTTTATGTGCCAAATAGCTTGGCGTCACCTCTAATGGCACACTGGAGTCATATAGATTAACAGCAGAGAATTCAGCCTCCGTATCAAGCACTAAGCGAGAGATCGCATTTGACGATTTCGCCACCACTCTACCGTTATGACAAGAGTTGATGACAGGGCTTAACAACTCCTCAAGGTTATGAATTAAAGTGTCATAACAAAACTCAGATTTAGCTCGCTCTTTCCTTAGCCTCAGATCATTGGATTGTAGCTGTAAAGCCCAATTTAACTGAGAAGATGCCGATTGATAAAACTGCATCAATTTTGTGGTATCGATTAAATCGGTGCCAGGCAACCAATCTTTCACTAAACGTAAGCACAACTCTCTAGCGCTTTCTAAGTAGATTAAGACGGTCCTAGCGATGCTTACATCTAAGCAGGGCTTAACTTTATTATTCGATTCAAGGGCCGTGAGCGAAGCAACAGATTGCGCAGTACTACAGAGGGAAAAAAGCAGGGGAACAATGGCAGTCACTTCCTCTCGACTCCTTCCCTCTAATAATCGAGTTAACTGGTGTGGTCGAGAAGAGCGGATATTCAGATCTCGGATAGTCGTGCCATCATACTGAACGGTGATCGCTAAACGTCCGGCTAGATCAGCGAGTGAACTGAGAGAGGCCGTGTGCATATTATCGAGCTCCCGTCTGAGATAATCCAGCGGAGAGAAAACCTCTTCGCGAGAGCAGTTTCTTATCCTTCTCCGCAAAGGAATTATCTCCAGAAGCGGAACACCTTTCCGGTCTACCGTTATGATGTTCTGATTGCCGCTCTCTTTCAGCTATCTGCTTATCGGTTAAAGCAAGATTAGCTTCACAGAAGAGTTCACTCACGACCGCATCAGCCGTTGCTAAAGCAATCTCTTGGCTATCAAATTCACGCATAGGTGAAAAAAGTGAACAGCTGAAATAACCCGATAGCACCTCATTCCAATTAAAAATAAACTCGTAATCACCGGATGGAAAGGTGATTATTTTCTTATGACCGATCTGCTCCTCAGACCCACTATCGGTTACACCCACTGGTCTAAGAACTAGATTCATACACCAAGGCGTAATTAAGACAGCAACGTCATAGCCCTCAACCGGACAATTTGAAGGTTCAACTTCGACCAAAGCAACATTCAAGTCAGCATTAAAAATAGGGAGTTGAGACATCGACTCAGCCACTTTCTCAAAATACCGTTGAAACTGTTCAGTCGTTGTCATTTAAACCTCTAACACCATAAACTGATCTTTATCACCATCACATTCAGGACAACGCCAGTGGTCTGGAAGCTGACTAAAAGGAGTACCAACAGCAATCTGCCAAACAGAATCCCCCTCTTGCGGGTCATAAACATGCCAACATATTTTGCATTCCAAACACGCCTGATCACTGACGCGAGAAGCATCGCCGAGAAAACTTCCTTCAAACCCGGCATAGGTGGATTCGCTACTTTTAGAAGTTGACGTCGTCATCGGCTTAGCAACTGACTTCATACCAGTACCTCCCGAATCTCTTTCAAGCGCACACAAGAATCAGCTATATCCTCTTGTGCTGCACAAGCGACTAGGGGAATGTCAGTAATTTCCAGCGTATCCAAAATCAACTGATCCGTACTGTTAAAGTACTGCACCCGCCACAGACCATCCGTATTGGTTGATGTGATACGGCAGTTACCATAACCCCGAGACAGTATAGTCACAGGCCCTGTGCCTGTGACCTCACTTAAAAAAGCATGGTCTTGAGGCGAAAATGGAAGCAAAGAGAGGTTAATGACATGGGGAATCATCGAAGAAGCATTAGCGCGAACACGCTCCTGATAACGATGAGAAGCCTCCTGAATTTCAATAAGCACAGAAGGCGCATTAAGTACTCCTTCCGGTAAATTATGCGGATCAAAATCAAGTTTGCTCTGATCACTAAATGCTTTGGCTCTTGTTATGACAGGAACATCGCAAACTTCAATAGTGTCTTCCAAGAGTTCCCGCTGACTATTGAAGCTACGTAAACGCCAAACGCCAGCTAACACTGTTTCTTGTGATTTAACTGACTGTGCACCCATAACCGTCAGGCTAACCTCACCCTCTCCCAGAATCTGATTGAGCAGATCTAAATCCCCCTCCCCCAATGCGCATAATGAGATCGCTTCTACCTCTTCACCCACTCGGTAGGTTTCTAATTGGGTTTGCAACACATCCAACACAGCTAATGCTTGCGGAAACCTAACCACATCCTCCGCTTCGGGCAAAATGGGGAGGTCATAACTCGCCATTTCAGATGGCATTTTCATGTAATCTAGCACCATGTCGCCTTCATCTTGGCTACCGGGCCCCATGGGTACATTGACTAAAGGAATTCCGTTATCTTGCATCGTTCAATCCTCTTACTTTCCACAGGAAGCTAGTGTTGGGTTCATCACCACGGGGATACCAATACCCGGGTCTCGACGAGGCGCTAGCGCCAATATGCTTTGTATTTCAGCGCGATAAACATCCCAATCCTGAACTTTACTTATCATGCCTAGGAAACGCCCATCCTTCAGAAATACCAAACTTGGCCATACATTAAAGTTGTAACGGCCCTGAACTGTCTTCTCAAATTCGACCGCAACCACCGCCGGCTTTAGTTGAGGAAAAGCGCTCACTAATTCAGGCAAGATAACCGCTACATCATTACTTTCTGGAAAACGCTTCGGTTGCTCTGTGCAAAAAAGTACGGAGTACTGCTGATTACTAATAAAATCTTCAAAATTAGTTGCATCGAGTAATGGATAATCCAACTCGTCAACAAGACGATTAATCAATGGCGACGGCATAGTTTTCCCTCAATTTTTAATCTGTAAGTGAACGGGTAGCTGGGGCTCTTGCTCTATCAAGTCGATAAATAGATGATCAATATTGTCCGACTCACCATTCATGACAGCCTTAACGGCAAGCAGGGCCTTCCTCACCTGTTCTGCCCGCTGCTCAGTTAAAACTTCTCTTGCGGTACCTAGAAAAACTAATACCCAGGTTCCCTGCTCCTGTGGCCCTAGCAAAGAGAGATCGACGGTTTCATACTGATTATCCGTGCGGCATACAGCGACATTCCCCTCACAGCTTTGTACCTGCATTGGAACCCCCAAACACATCAGTCACATGCCTCATTTTTGTTGAGAAAACGAGGGTCACCTTTACGAAAAGCCTCCTCTTCGGCAGGGCGGCCCGCTTCATAGCACTGTATAGTTAATTCTTCAGGTGATAGGCCTTCTGACTTACCCTTGTGGGGAGTTGGGATAACTGAAAACTGAGCTAGATATTCCAAAGCAATATTAATCGCCGGCTCAATCTGTAATCGAACTTCATCTCGCAGGCTGCCACCAAAATCTTCCAACTCGACAGGCTGGCAACCTACCAATAGCAGCTCACTTGGATAATTTCCGGTGAACTCAGCCATGGCGAGTACTTCTTGAAAGCCGGTCTGATGAAGACTCATCTGTTTCGCCCCCATAAACTTGGGCACATCTTCATCATAGATTTTCTTTAAGGTGCCAGGTTCAAGGCCATAATCAATCGCATCGAACACCAGTAGAACATCAGCCGCCTGAACATGCTGAACGAGATAAATACCTTGTGTACCGCCATCCATCAATCGGACATTATCAGGAAACCGATAACGCTCATTTAACGCTTCAACACAACGCACTCCAAAGCCTTCATCAGCCCACAGCACATTACCAATACCCAAAATCAGGATATTTTTTTCACACGATTGCGACATTTGTTAGCGCCCAATATTATCTGTCAGTTTTATAATTGTTATCACTAGCTATAACAAAGAGCATGCCAACCACGCTGAATGTAGGAATACCTAGCCACTACAGGTGTTACGGCTAGGGTTACAATGATCAAGACAACAACAGATCGGAAAATATTATTACAGTTGTAAGAAAAATCGAAAGGAAAGTAACCGGATGAAAATTTAAAATGGCACTTGATCGAAGATCATACAATTCTGGTATAATCCCCTTTTGATTTGTTGTTTCGGAGTAATCGCTAGAAGCATGACTGAAGAAGAGATATTCGGTCGCCTCGCAACATTATCTACAGAGCAACTGGACGCTATTCAGAACAATCTATTAGAGAAGGTTCGGGAAAAGGAAGCAAAACGAGAGCGACTCAAAAAGCTACCGCCACGAACATCCAACGATCTGGAAGCACTGGCTGACATGCAGGATTTAGATTTAAGCTCCCTTTTGCGAGACGCTAAGCGTTATACCTAAGCAAAAGTGATCTATTTATAATGGGGCTGTAAATAACTTATGGCCCTCACCTACTGATTTAAAGAACAGATACAGGACATATATCAATGAGTCTTGCTGATAAAGTATTGGCTGTTAATAACGATCTTCCTATTCGCACTGAACAACCGGTACATAGCGGTAAAGTTCGGTCTGTCTATTGGCTAACTGCTGAAGATAGTAAACGCTTAATTAAAGAGAAAGGTTACAACGTCCATGAGGATGCTGAACTTGCGGTGATGGTTATCAGTGACCGTATCTCTGCGTTTGAATGTATCTGGACAGGCGAAGGCGGCATGAAAGGCGTACCAGGTAAAGGCGCTGCGCTTAACGCTATCTCTAATCACTGGTTCAAACTCTTCCGTGAGCATGGATTAGCCGACAGCCATATTCTTGATATCCCTCACCCGCTGGTTTGGATTGTTCAAAAAGCAAAACCAGTCATGATCGAAGCGATCTGCCGCCAGTATATTACTGGATCAATGTGGCGTTCATATGGTAAAGGTGAACGTGAGTTCTGTGGTATTCAGATTGCCGAAGGTCTTGAAAAAGATCAGAAACTTCCTGAGCTACTAATCACGCCTTCAACCAAAGGGATCTTAACCGGCATCCCAGGTGTTCCTGAAATTGATGATGTAAACATTACACGTGATGACATCACGAACAATTTCGAAGCGTTCCAATTCCGTACGCAAGATGACATCGCCCAATATGAGAAATTGCTCAAGGAAGGCTTTGATGTCATTAGCGATGAGCTTGAAAAGCTAGACCAAGTCTTTGTCGATACCAAGTTTGAATTTGGCTACGTAACGGATGCCGAAGGTAAAGAAAAACTCATCTATATGGATGAAGTTGGTACGCCAGACTCATCTCGTATCTGGGACGGCCCTGCTTACCGCGAAGGCAAAGTGGTTGAAAACTCTAAAGAAGTTTTCCGCCAAGAACTGCTTAACCATTTCCCAGATGCCGATATTTTGGTCAACAAAGATCGCATGGAAGAACGCTATGCACTCGCTCGTGAAAACGAACTGCCTGCTACGCTAATCCAAAAAGTATCCGATACTTACGTGGGTATCGCTGAAAAGATCACTGGCGAGAAACTCGCTCAGTCTGATAACCCTAAAGCAGAAATTATCGATATTCTTAGCCGCGAATACGCGCTAATCGACTAAATCAAACCTGCTTCAATAAAAAAACGCCAGTGCTTACTGGCGTTTTTTTATGCTTAAAGCTAACAATGACTTCGTAACCTGCCCTGCTAAGTAATTCTCACACAGTTCTTACCATCACTCTTAGCGTGATACATCGCCTTATCCGCACGACTCACCCAATGCTCAATGCTTTCACCATGCTGATGCTGAGCCACGCCAAAACTACATGTCACTCTTTTAGGCAAACCAAACCGATGGCTACTCACCTCTTTACGAAACTTCTCAGCAATTTTATGGGCATCATCAAGATCAGTCTCTAACATTAAGAAAAGAAACTCCTCCCCTCCCCAACGACCAAACCGATCAGTCTTTCGCGATAACCCTGTTATCAGCTTAGCCAACGAGATCAGCACTTTATCACCTGTTTCATGACCAAGGCTGTCGTTAATCTGCTTAAAGTCATCAATATCAAAGAAAAGCAGCGATAGGGTCCAGTTGTGCCTTTCAGCCAATTCAACAAAAGCTTCTAACTCAGACCTTAATTTGTGACGACTGAGAATACCGGTGAGTGCATCTTTCTCAGCAATTGTTTTCAGCATTTTGCTATAAGATAAGACACTAAGATAACGGTATAATCCAAAGATCGATAATATTGCACCGCCGCCCAAAATAATCCAAATCAACGTGTAATCAACCGTATGCTTATACTCAATCATCAACCAACGATTATAGATCTCCTCATGTTCCTCTGGCGTAATCGTCGCGATAGATTTATTAAGTATGTTAGCTAAGTACGGTGATCCTTTGGTAATCGCAATGCTGATATCCCAGCTATCACGCAGCTCATCACTAATAGCAATATCGGGTATCTGGAACTCTTTCAACACATGAGCAATATTGGCATCAGCCCCTGCATAACCATCTATCTTACTCGCCTGCAACATACGCAGACCTTCCACATTTTGACCCACCCCAACCAATGTCATCGTTGGATAGCGATCAGCCAAAATATCATGAAATGCAGACTTTTCGATCACCCCTATTTTCATACCCGCAATACGTTTTTCAGTATTCTCCGAAGCCGTGGCAATAACCGCAGGAATACTGATATAAGGCTTTGTAAAATCTAAATATTCACTTCGTCCAACAGTCTGCATAGCACCGGCTATCAGCTCACATCTACCTGTGCGTGCAAACTTTAAAGTTTCCTCCCAGGTACGCGATGGCACTACTTCAAAATCAAGCCCAACTTTAGCTGTGATAAGCTGAAGATAGTCCGCAATCATCCCTGTATGCTTTCCTTCCCAATACGATTCAAAGGGATACCAATCTGGATTTATACAGACTTTCACGCGTACATTCTGATCAATAAAACTTTGTTCAGCCTGGCTTAAACGATAGATATTACTTGGTGGGCGGTAGATAAAATCTGAAAAATCATAGCCAAGAAAAATACTGCCGGTAATGAGATACACTTGCGCCATCTCATTAAACTTATTAATCGCTAATGTGCCAAAATTGCCATTACGATCAAACGCTAATTTCCTTAACTCTTCGCCTTCAAAATAAGGGCAGGCAGCGTCTTACTCTGACTATTGTATCTGTCGAAAATGATCTGGGCTGTTTCTTCAATATTTTCGAATGCGTACAGCCAACCGCGGATAGATGCTCGGTAAAAACGATCGGTAATCTCAGGATTCTGTTGTATATACTCACGCGAGCTGAATAAAATATCAGAATACATATCAAACCCGTAATCTTTAGGATGGATCACATTGTAATCAACCCCTTTCAATTCCATTTGATAAGGTTCATTTGATATATACGAGGCCATCGCCTCTGTCTTACCATCTATCAAATCTTGTACGTTATAACTATGTTCCTGCTGATTAAAGTCGGAAACCGTAATGCCCGCTTGCAGGAGCATCGCAATGATCTCACCCACCTTTTTAGCATCATTGGTGATCATCACATCTCTGTCTTTTAGATCAGACGAGAGTAAAACCCCTGAATCTTTGCGTGTTAGAAGCATTAATGGCGATTGCTGATACGCCGCAAAAAGCGCGACAACATCGGCGCCTGCGTTTTTGTCGATTAACAGTGATGTGCGAGCAACACCAAACTGGCTATTGCCTTGAACAATCTCGTCAACCAGATCAATACCAAAATCAAATTCTTTTAGTGATACTTCCAGTCCTTCTTCTGCATAAAAACCTTTCTCAATCGCCATGTAATATCCAGCAAATTGAAATTGGTGCTTCCATAACAACTGTACACTTATCGCTTCTTTCGCTGAAACGAAGCCACAAAAAAATAGCAAAACCAAGCCCCACAGAGCTAACCGCATGTGACAATCCTTAAAACAACAGTTCCATCCATTTTCAATTGTAGATCACGATCACCGAGCCCGATATACAATTTAAGTATTCCTTTTGAAAACGCTATCACTTACGTTCAAATACTAATAACAAAAATATTCAGCCTTCATTAAGCTAGCCTGACAATTAATTATCATTCACTAATTAACTGTTTGTAAAACAACCACTTTTAACCATTTGATTAAATAACGGACATAAATACTCAATTATTTTCATAATTCGCAATAAAAGATAGTTGTAATAAAAACCCCAACAGCTATAACTATATATAACGGATTGACGCAGTACCGTGGGGGTTACTGTTAGCCTATTTAGGCTGGCCAGGGATCGAACATTTCTTGTTCTAGGCGCTATTACACATTCTTACCGAAAGGTATGGGGACAAGAGATGTTGTTAAGTAAGTTAAGTATTCGCAGTAAACTACTGCTCATATCGATTTTGCCCATCATTGGCATTATCTTGATCATCGCGTCATCACTATCGGAATTAAAAACCTCAGACGACGGTGTCGGCAGAATTTACGAAGACCGTGTCGTACCATTAGAAGACCTAAAGTTAATCGCAGATAATTACGCTGTCTTTGTCATTGATGCTGTTAACAAAGCCAATGCTGGAATTATGACTGGCTCTGAGGCGCTAACAGGCATCCAAAAAGCACGCAAAGAGATTAGTGACAAGTGGCAGAAATATATGGCCACAACACTCACCACTGAAGAAGCTCAACTGGCTAAAGAAGCTGAAACACTCTTTATTCCAGCCAATCAATCCTTAGACAAGCTCGAAAACGCTTTCAGAAATATAGGTTCGGGCAATGTAGCAGGATTACTCAATAACTATGATGGTCCACTTTATGACACCATCGACCCTATTGGTGAGAAGATAGCTGAACTCATAAGTTTACAGTTAAGAGTTGCCGGAGAAGAACGTCAAACCATTGAAGCAGCTTACAACAATGCACTCATTTTTATGGGGGTTTTGGGTCTGGGCGTTATTCTGGTCTTAGCCATTCTAAGCAAGCTGATCTATACCTCTATCCGTACACCTCTCGATGCGCTGGATAGTGCGATGAAAGAGGTCGCTGAATCATCTGACCTTACCGCATCGGTTTCTGTATCAGGCACCGATG
The DNA here is from genome assembly GCA_027943745.1 of Neptuniibacter victor. Lineage (GTDB taxonomy): Bacteria > Pseudomonadota > Gammaproteobacteria > Pseudomonadales > Balneatricaceae > Neptuniibacter > Neptuniibacter victor. The sequence goes on from AP025763.1 coordinate 2,682,332, forward strand.
AGCTTGCCGTGATGGGCGGTAACTTTAATACCATGATCGACCACCAGCGCGAGCTTATCGGTGATATTGGTAATGCCACGCATCAACTCGCTGCAGCTGCGGAAGAGATGTCCTCCATCAGCACCCAAGCCACAGGCAGTATCAATAATCAACGCTTAGAGATTGAGCAAGTGGCCAGCGCAATGAACGAGATGGTCTCAACCTCACAAGATGTGGCAACCAATGCTGAACATGCCGATAGCCAAGCGAAAGTGATGCTGGATCAAGCAGAACAAGGCAATAACATTGTATCTTCTGCGGTGTCTTCAACCAATGCTCTCGTTGGTAACGTAGCAGAAGTATCCGAGCGCATAAGAGCGGTAGAAAATGATAGCGAAAGCATCGGCTCTATTATCGGTGTAATTAATGATATCGCTGAACAGACCAACCTACTGGCACTGAACGCGGCAATCGAGGCTGCTCGTGCAGGTGATCAAGGCCGAGGCTTCGCCGTTGTAGCGGACGAAGTAAGAACCTTAGCACAACGTACTCAGCAGTCGACTACTGAGATTCAAAACGCTATCGAGCGCCTACAATCAGGTACGCGCACCGCTGTGACAGCGATGGAGCAAAGCCAGCAAGAAGCCGAATTAGCCGGTGGTAAAGCGGCCGAGGCAGGTGAAGCTCTGCAAGGGATATCAGAAGCGGTTGGTATGATTACCGATATGAACACTCATATCGCATCAGCCAGTGAGGAGCAAACCAGTGTAGCTGAAGAGATTAACCGATCTCTGGTCGCTATCAACGATGCCTCCTAAGAGTCATCTGAAGGAGCAACACAAATCTCCGCAGCCAGTGAAGAGCTTTCGCGTTTAGCAGCGGATCTAAATGGCAAAGTGAGCCAGTTTAAAACCTAACTCACTTTACCTACGATAGTAATCAAAACCTCCGGCTTATCCGGAGGTTTCTTGTTTAAGGCTTCTTGTTTAAAGGATCGTATTTTGTTTACTGCTTATCATGCACATGTGTACTTTGATGCAAACACCCTCGCCCAAGCTGAACAGTTGTGCCTAGAGGCGTCTGAGCAGTTTTTGCTTACGATGGGTAGAGTTCACCAAAAACCTGTTGGGCCGCATCCTAGCTGGAGCTGTCAGCTTGCCTTTAAATCTGAAGAGTTTGCCTCACTTGTTCCTTGGCTTAATCGTCATCGCGCTGGTCTAACGGTGTTAATTCATCCAGTTACCGAGGACGACTTAAAGGATCACCGAGACTATGCCATGTGGTTAGGCCAGTCTGAAAAACTGGATCTATCCATTTTTGGTGGTTAGAAATAACGTTTACAGGCGATGCATATCAAGAAAATGACGTGCTCGCTGCGCGCCTAATTCTATAACCGGCGCAGCTTTATGAAATTCGAGAATTCCACAGGCATTACGCGGTATCTCTATAAGAAAATCGGGAGGATATGCCGCTAGTTTTTGTCTCGCTATACTTCCCTGCATAGAATCAAACGCTTGGTTTGCGACATCATACATACTCACCGAACGCGCCTCTTCCTGATCACCTTTATACAGCCGCTCAATAAAACTATGCACTTTTTCTCTAAATCCTGAATCTGCCGGCTCTTCTTGATCGTGCGCAGATGAAAACAGATCCTGCTCAACTGGCGCGCCTAAATTGACAGCGATCGTATGCTCAGTTCGATCATGAAACGTTGGCGCTATTGGAACCGGATTAAGAATACCGCCATCAACTAAAAAGGCACCTTGATAGGCGACCGGAGAAAAGAATAAAGGCAGGGAGATCGACGCGCGTATCGCATCAAATAAAGAGCCGGAACTTATCCAGACCTCTTTCTCTTCATCAATATTGGCGGCAACTGCAGTAAAACGGATAGGGAGATCCTCGATTTTACGATCACCCACCAGCTCAATAAGTGTCTCGATAATTTTATCACCCTTCACCAAACCATCTGGCCGCCATGTAAGATCCAACAAACTAAGAATATCGCTGCGATCAATCGCTCGAACCCAAGCTTCAAACTCAGGCAGTTTTCCAGCAGCATAAACACCACCGATCAATGCACCGATTGAGCAACCTGAAATAGACTCTATATGATAACCGGCTTTGCTAAGCTCATTGATAATACCTATATGAGCTAAACCTCTAGCGCCCCCACTGCCCAATACAAGCGAAATTGACTTACTATCGATATTTTCCACACTACATCCCTATATCCGTTTTAATGCACAGTACAGACCATGCAAGGATCAAACGATCGAACTATATGCTGAACCGAGACGGGCTCTTTTTCACCGTCTAACACAGGCGCTCCGACCAAAGCCTGCTCTAAAGCGCCGGGGATCGCTTGCTCATCACGCGGTGAAAAATTCCACGTCGTCGGGGCAATAATTTGATAGTTACTTATTTTCCCTTTACTCACCTTGAGCCAATGCCCCAAGCTGCCACGAGCCGCTTCTACCATCCCAACACCGCTGCCCTCTTGCGGTAATTCTGCAGTCAGGCAAAAGTCGGCACTAGGATCTAATTGCTGTGCCCACAATTGCATTTGAGGAATAACAATGGCCAATTCAAGCATACGGGCGATCATTCGGCTTTCAACATTAGCCCCCTGCTGTTCAACAAGATCCATGATCAAAGGGTGCCCGTTAATCAGTTGACGAGCCAAAGCTCCCACCTCAACAACGTGGCGATTAAGGCGCGGCGCTTTACACCATGTATACGCCTCAGGGTTATCTAAGGATGGTTCGGTCAAACCACTCTCAGGGTGTTGTGGCCTATCCCCTTCCATCCAAGAAAAGGCCATATCTTCAGTAATATGCTGGGGCAATAAAGGCTGCAACTCACCTTGAATATACGCTCCCTCAGCAAATAGTTTTTGACCTTGCAGAGGATAATTTCCAAAGCTTAGAAAATTCCCTTTACCACGACCTAATGCTGAAAGATTTAAGTCTTCGCTAATATGTAGAAACGCCCTAAAATCACTCTGGGTCCAATGTTCTTTTGCACGCCAAGCCTGTAAAGCAGCGAGAGAATCGATAGCAGCAACCTCTTCGAGATCCGCACCAAACAAGTGTTGTTCTAAATAGCGTCGAAAAGCGGCAATAATAGCCAGCAAACGTATCCGCTCTTGCGCTTCAATAGGTTTCGCCGTCCCGCCGGGCTGTATGCTTAACGTATGCGGCCATTTACCCGCCATTATTCCCATAAGATGAAGAAACTCAGAACGCGCCGGTAACATGGTATTAACTGAACGCCCCTCTTTTGCTTTAAAGCGCACTTTTGCTTCGGCAAACCAATCCTTATCGCGGTAAACATCACGGCAAAAATCGGGCATAAAGAACAGGTAAAAATGCGTCAACAAGTCCGTCATATTTTCATTGGCCAAGACCAAATTCGTCGCCAATTCACCGTTCGCAGGCACCTCAACTTGGGCTAAATCAGCCAGTGCTTTTGCACAGGCAACCGATTGACTAACGGAACAGATACCGCAAATTCGAGGGGTGTAAACCAATGCATCCATCGGTGATTGCCCCTGCATAATTCGCTCGAAACCACGAAAGAGAGGCGAGTTAACTTGGGCACTTTTTACAACACCCTGCTCAATATCTAGATTAACTTCTAAATCACCCTCAACCCGATTAAATGGGCCAACAACAATACGGCTCATACTAGTTTTTTCTCTTATGGATGGTCGGAGGGTAAATTAGTTTCTCTGATGTCGCATTTTTTCGTAATCGCTCAGGTGTAGCCGCTTTCGATAAAGATGCCAAAGCAACAAACCAAGCTTTAGGCATATCCGTTGGCAAGCCTACCGGGATCCCAGCGACCTTTGGCGTCTGTGTAAAACTATGCCCCGGCTCTTCAAATTCAGGGGCCGTACAATTAATACACGCGTAACCGCCTTTGGTGCAGGAACCTTCTCCATTCCAAGGCCGACTATTACAGTCTGCGTGCGCCTGAGTACCTAAACACCCCATGTTTTCCATCATACAACCACGATCGCCGGGTGTTTCGGCACTGGCCTTGTATTCGTAGTACTCATTACGATTACAGCCGTGATGCACTAACTGATCTGCATACATTCGCGGCCGCCCAAATAAATCAACAGCATCAGATGTGTGCTCTCCAAGGGCAAGACTCATCAATGTCTCAGTTACCCAATTAGGGTGTACCGGGCAACCAGAAATGTTAATTGTTTTAAAACCCGATTGGGCACTGTACATCTCCCCTAATAACCCACCAGGCACTTCACCATCAAATTGTAAGCCTGTTGCATCAGTTAAATTGTCGCCTGCAGCAGAGATCCCACCAAATGCGGCACAAGAACCCACAGCGATCGTGTATTGGGCTTTTTCAGAAAGCTCGGCAACCCATTGCATCATCGCTTTCCCAGTTCCACCCAGCATATGAAAGCGGCCGGTACCATTAGGGCCTCGCAAAATAGAACCCTCGATGCACAAAGCATCTAAGCGCAGCTCATCATCCAAAATTTGATGGAGTATCTCTACCACTTCAGAACCAGTTTCCTCACTAATCGAGGGATGCCAAAGCAAATTAATATTCGCCGCAGCTAACGTGCTCATTAGATCAGGCGATTCAGCATTAAGCAGTGACATTGAGCAACCACCACAACCAGCAGATTGGAGCCATAAGAGATTAAACAATGTCGTTCTCCTCCGATGGCAATACCAGAAGAGCACGCACTCCACCTAACGGCTGGTTACTTATTTCAAGCTTGCCACCATGTTCAGATACAATCCCGTAACTAATGGATAAGCCCAATCCAGTACCTTGACCAACTGGCTTTGTGGTAAAAAAAGGATCGAATAAGCGCGATAAATTATCCTCCGAAACACCGGGACCGGTATCAGAGACGCTAAACTCCACGCGTTTACCAACCTGAACGGCTTGAAGCTCTAGGCACTTCACTTGGGAATCAATCATCGCATCTACGGCATTTTGAATAAGGTTCACCACAACCTGATGAATCTGCCCAGAATGACCGAAGGCATATAAACCATCGGGAACGATCTCAACCACATCAACAGACTGCTTGCTCTCTTTAATAATCCAATGCAATGCTGTACGAATCACGTGCGTCAGATCAAAACATGTTTTCTCTGACTCTTGTGTAGAAGAGAATTGGCGCAGATCATTCACAATTTCCTTAACCCGGTCTGCCCCTTCCATAGTGCCATCAACTAAGGAATTAAGATCCCGAATTAACTTATCCAGACGCAACTCTTCACGCATCGCTTTAAGCGATTCTCGAGATTGCCCTTCGTTAATCGCATCAAAATAAAGGCTTAATCGCTCTGTATAGCGTTGTAAGGCATGCATGTTTCCATACACAAAACTAATTGGGTTATTAAGTTCATGGGCCACCCCAGCTACCAATCGTCCTAAGGAGGCCATCTTTTCAGATTGAACCAAACGCTCTTGCGCTAGTTTTAGCTCGGCATGAGTATTATTCAAATCAATATACGCTTTCTGTAACTCCCCCAATGGTCGGCCAATAAGGACCATACCGACTAAGCGCCCACGATGGTTCTTCCGAGGGGAACAGTTCATTGATAAAGGAACAGAACCTTCGGTACCGATGAGTTCTAGTTCGCAATCACGTACAGGCTGTATTCTGATTTGATTTAAGAAACTGTCTACTTTCTGAAGGAAACGCTCTTCAACCAATGTTGTAAAATGAACACCGACAAGCGAATCGCCTTTACGCCCAGTTAAGTTTTCCAAGGCACTGTTCACTCGCTGAATAGCACCATTGTGATCGCACACAATGAGTACATCACTCATCGAACTTTGAATGCTATCGAAGAACAGTTTGTTCTCCTCTAGTTCAGCATTCTTTTCCTCAACCTCAACTTGCGAATGGACCAGATCAGCATAAGCTTCATCCATCTTTTGAATCACACTCACCCAGGCATCCTCAGTACCACCATCCATGGGTGTATCTATCTTTTTTTCATCCGAGATAGATGATAAATCGTTAACGCCATTTTTATGATGGGGAAGCATCTTCTTTTTTACTTTGGCAGGAGAGACAAAGCGGGCTTTCTGGCCTCGCACTTAATCGCGGCAGCGATATTTGATTACCGCAAGCATCACAGTACCCGTAATCCTCACTATCGATTTTCAACAACGCCTCTTCAATCTGGCGAATCCGCTCTTGGCACTGGTTTAAATTAGCTTTTGCCATATCCTGTTGCTGTAACGCTTCGCCACGAGAAACACGCCCAAACGCTTGCTGATCAAGCAGCACTGGCTGTGCAGCACTTTGCAAAGACTCAACCTCTTCGCTTAGCTCATCTCGTAATTGATGTAACTGCAGCAGAAGCGATTCTACTTGTACATCATCAATATAATCAGACATATTTCCCTAAGCCACACCTAAAAAGAGCACCTTATTAACTATCATTAACCTACTTTAATACTAAGCAAGTCACAAATTTTCGGCATAAAAAAAGCCGCATTGCTGCAGCTTTTATCTGTTATTCACTAATCACTACTAGGGAACAAGCACTTCGATCGCAGCTTTCAAGGTATCGGCATCACAACTCATGCACGTTCCTTTCGGCGGCATCGCACCTTTACCGGCTGTTACCGTTTGCAACATCGCATCCATCCCTTTTGCTTTACGTGCTTCCCACGCTGCTGCATCATCAGGTTTTGGTGCATTACCTACACCCGCAACATGACAACCTTTACAATGTTTATCATAGATAGCCTGACCATCAGCCTGGACACTCATTGATGCTGCCACCAGTAGCGCCGACGCCACCAATCCCGTAATTTTTTTCATCAAAGTCACCTCACCTGACCTGTCATTTTGCTTTAATACATTCAACTGTAAAAAGCGTTTTAAAACCTTGATCTAGCGCATAAAGACCGTTAGGTCTGTTCACAAAAACGGCCAACAACTTACATCATATAACCTTACAATTTACAGTATTAATAGAAGCTGAGCAGAAAAATACAGCATTAACTGTATGTCAAACAACAACATATGATAGTTTATAGGTTATTGATTAAACGGAATTACTCGATTATTAATGAATATCATGATGTTACAACGCTGGTTCATTAAACTACTCACCCCTGCTCTTATTAGCGCCGTCATTACCGCTTTTGTTTCTATATCTATCATCTACGAACAACAGCAGAACCGTAAAGCGCTTCAATACAACAATATGAGCATTAAATCGCGCCAACTCGCTGAATGGCTCGATACCAATTTTAGTATCATCAATAATGTCCTTCTAGAAGTTGAACCCATCACTCAAGGCTGTGATAACACGGTTCTATTTGAACTGCGCAGCTTGATGTTTAATGTTGCGCCAGTGGTGGAGATCGGGATTGTCGATAAAAATGGCATACTCACATGCACGAGCTGGCAAAAACATAACTACTCGATTCAAGTTCAAGTTCCACCCGACACCTACGGCTTAAGGTTTTCAGGTCCTGTCACCGTCGAATACATGAAACAACCTGCTTTTGTCCTAGCTCGAACACTAAAAGATGGTAGCGAAGTTAATGCCTTAGTACGTATGAGTTGGCTACATAATCAACTCAAAAACTATTCCAGTGAATTAGGCTTTACCGGTCTGATTGATAGCGATACAGGCGAAGCCATTGTACTCAACGGCCATTACAGCAAGCCTCGACAAAAGCAGTACCTGCCTATTGATGACGATAAAATCGTCCAAGCCTATTTTGACAACCATCGTGAACAGATCGCCGCTTATAGCCCTCTCGCGACACTGCCTGGCCTCAGCATTGTTATTAGCGATGAAAAGCGCCTGTTAATCGACGATCAACCTCTATTAAGCCCTACTTGGATAGCTATCATCATTATCCTCTGGGCGGCACTATGCGCGGCCTTTAACTCTCTTTTCTCTTATTTTACCGATACCGGCCACCAGCTGAGAAACGCACTAAAACGAGAAGAGTTCATCAATTATTATCAGCCGATCATTAGCAATGCGGATAAAAAGATTGTTGGGGTTGAAGTATTAATGCGCTGGCAACATCCGATAGAAGGTTTCAAAAGCCCCATTACTTTTATTCCTGAAGCGGAGGAGAAAGGTTATTTAAACCGGATGACCTCGCAACAGCTTAAGAAAGGCTATAGAGATCTACAATCGACGATTGAGCAGGATCCCTCCTTTATTGTCACTATTAACATTTCAGCCAGCCACTTACTCTCCTCATACGCCATTGATGAATTTATACGTTATAAGGCACTCATCCCAGGCTTAACGCTGGAAGTGACTGAAGATGTACTCATAGACGATGCTAACAAAACGATAAGAGCCGCTTTCACGGCCTTAAATCAAGCGGGTATTAAAATAGCTATTGATGACTTTGGTACAGGTTACTGCGGACTCAGCTATCTTAGTCAACTCCCCGTTACCTATCTTAAAGCAGATAAAAGCTTTATCGCCTCTGCCGGTACCGATGCTATGAACGCACACGTTCTAGAAATGATCGTTTCCTTAGCGAAAAATTTAGGCCTGATCATTATCGCCGAAGGTGTCGAAACAATTGAACAATCACAAAGCTTAGATGAGTTAAAAGTCGAACTACATCAAGGTTGGCTTTACAGCAAAGCTTTACCGATTGATGATCTGTACTCTTTGCTGGATCAGCATGATGTCATCATTCAATAAACTGTCCCTCGCTTCTGGAAACAGACAGGCATAAAAAAAGCGGCTATAAGCCGCTTTTTATTATCGCCTTCGCAGGCCTTTAAATAACTTAAGCACTTAGCTCTAAGAGCAACTTGTTTAGACGCGCAACGTAAGTTGCTGGATCATCTAACTGAGCACCTGCCGCTAGGCCAGCTTGATCAAACAGAACCAACGCAAGGTCCGCAAATCGATCTTCATCCGCTTCTTGATCTAACTTCTCAATCAACGGGTGTTCCGGATTTACTTCAAACGTAGGCTTACTATCAGGAACAGCCTGACCAGCTGCTTCCATAATCTGACGCATCTGCAGACCCATATCTTGTTCGCCTAGTACAAGGCAAGCTGGGGAGTCTGTTAGGCGCGTAGTGATGCGGACATCAGCCACTTTATCAGCAAGGCTTGTTTTTAAACGCTCGACCAAACCTGCTAACTCTTTCGCAGCTTCTTCTTGCTCTTTCTTCTCTTCTTCCGAAGCCGCTTCATCAAGGTCTAACTGACCTTTAGTCACATCTTGGAATGCTTTTTCGTTATAGTTCTGAAGCTGACTCATCATCCAATCGTCAATACGATCAGTCATCAGCAGCACTTCGATACCTTTCTTACGGAAGATCTCTAGGTGCGGACTATTTTTCGCTGTGTTGTAGTTATCTGCCACAACAAAGTAAATCTTATCCTGCTCTTCAGGCATACGCTCAATATATTCATCAAGCGATACATTCTGCTCATCACTACCTGTATGAGTAGATGAGAAACGCATCAACTTAAGAATCTTCTCACGATTTGCGTAATCTTCTGCTGGTCCCTCTTTTAATACTTGGCCAAACTCTTTCCAGAAAGTCGCATATTTTTCTGGGTTGTTTTTACCGAGCTTGATCAGCATATCCAAGACACGCTTAGTCAAAGCAGAACGTAGCTTATCGACATTGGCATCTTTCTGCAGAATCTCGCGAGAAACGTTAAGGGATAAGTCTTTCGTGTCCACTACACCTTTCATAAAACGTAGATACAATGGCAGGAACTCGTCAGCCTGATCCATAATAAATACACGCTGCACGTACAGTTTAAGACCACGAGGTGCTTCACGATTCCAAAGATCGTAAGGAGCGCGTTCAGGCACAAAGAGTAAACTGGTGTATTCCATATTTCCTTCAACACGGTTGTGTGCCCAAGTCATTGGGTTACCGAAATCGTGGGAGATATGTTTATAAAATTCGTTATATTCGTCTTCGCTGATATCAGACTTATTACGCGTCCACAACGCGGTAGCGCTGTTTACTGTTTCGTCTTCTAACTCAACGTTTGTCTCTTCTTTCTCTTCGCCTTCAGCACCAAAGTCAGGTGTTGCTTCTTTCTGCATGATGACAGGAATAGAGATATGGTCAGAATACTTACGCACTAAACCACGTAGTGCAAAGCCATCTGCAAAGCTCTCTTCACCCTCTTTAAGATGAAGAACAATACGAGTACCGCGGTTCGCTTTTTCAATATCACCGATACTGAATTCACCTTCACCTTCAGATACCCAATGAACACCTTCTGCAGCAGGTAAGCCCGCTTTACGGGTATAAACTTCAACACGACCCGCAACGATAAAAGAGGAGTAGAAACCTACACCGAACTGACCGATGAGTTGGCTATCTTTAGACTGATCGCCTGTCAGTTGAGATAAAAACTGAGAAGTACCTGACTTAGCAATTGTGCCTAAGTGCTCAATCACTTCATCACGGCTCATACCGATGCCGTTATCTTCGATTGTCAGTGTGTTCGCATCTTTATCAAAGCTAATGTTGATCTTCAGATCACCATCGTTTTCATACAGAGCTCCATTCGACAGCGCTTCAAAGCGTAGCTTTTCAGCCGCATCTGATGCGTTAGAGATTAATTCACGTAGAAATATATCTTTGTTCGAATAGAGAGAGTGAATCATCAAATGAAGCAACTGCTTCACTTCAGTTTGGAAACCATGAGTTTCTGTACGAGTTTCGGTAGTCATCAACACTTATCCAATATATCGGTTAAAACTAAAAACAGTCTTTGCAAACATTAAGGCAGCAACGAAAAATTCTTAAATTCATTCGTTAATACCCAAATAACAAAGCAACCTATGAAACCAATATTGGGACAGCTCAAACCATTTCAAGCGTGATGATCAGGTTTTTTACTCACCAGTACTCATCATCAGTGTATTCAACGTAGAGGACTTAAACTCTCGACGGTAGAGAATGTAGACAACGCCTGCCGTTAACCCCATAAAAATCCAGGGATGTATAAACCAACCGAGAATAGCGATACAGAAGTAATAAGTACGTAAACCAAGATTGAAATTATTCGCGGCCATCGACGTCATTTTAGCCACACGGCTGGCATGCGCTTCATTCTGCTGATCTGATACGTTCTCTTCTGGTAGAGGTGCCCCACCAATCATGATGGAGACAAAGCCATATTGGCGAAGGCTCCAAGTAAACTTAAAAAACGCATAAACAAACAGTGAGATCATCAATAAAATCTTTAGTTCCCACTCAGCACTGGTTGCTTGAGAAGCAAATGGGATATCGGCAACAACATCAATCGCCCGCTGAGTAGACCCCAAAATTGTCATCAAGCCCGCCAGAATCAGCATTGTGGTTGATGCAAAAAACGAAACGCCTCGCTCTAGATTAGCAATCGCGGTAGTGTCAGCAATACGCACCTCACGGGTTAGCATTCTCAGCATCCACTCCTTACGATACATATGCAGCATACTGGCTAGGCAAGGAGTATCGTAACTACGTTTACGGGCATAATACATATAGCCTTTAAAGCACGCTAAAAACCAAACCAATGCGAGAAGGTTAAGCCAGTTATCATCAAAAAACTGGTGAAGCGATGCCATAAACAGGGTCCTCAGAAAAAATAATCGTGCAAAGTATTACAACTCATTGTAAAACAAGTAAGAATCAAAGGAACCCATAAATAGCAATACAGTCCTATAGACACCTGAAAGCATTGAATAAGCCATCTGTTTATCTACACGCTTTCTATTTTTACAGCCTTGGAAATCGTCACGATGTATTTAGATCTTGAATCGTTGTTTATTGTCACCCTGTTTATCTATCTTTTTTATCACTGGTGGCAATCACAAAAAGTGAAAGAGATCGCACTTAACAAAACACGTAAGCAGTGCAAAGAACTCGATGTGCAGTTACTTGATGACAATATCAATTTACGGGCGTTTTGGCTCAAGCGTGATGAGAAAGGCATGATAAGAATCTGGCGCTCTTATAACTTCGAATTTTCATCAACGGGCGAAGAACGTTATTCAGGGCGGGTTGTTACTTTAGGGCGTACCGTGACCGATTTCCATATGGACCCTCACCGGATGCACTAATCCTAACTCCTCAATCACACTATCTAGCCATAACAACCAGCTGATGCCATTAAGCATATCGAATAATTCATAAAGGGGTGCCAGAGGAACAAGTAACACTTAGGCTTAGATAGTTCGGACGTGTTCGGAGAGTTATGCGAAAAGAATGAAATCTAAGGGGTTGTTTTGGGCATAAAAAAAGCAAGGCCTTAGCCTTGCTTCTTTACAAACGATAACGTCAGTAAGGATTAAACCTTAGTGATGTTCTCAGCTTGTGGACCTTTCTGACCTTGAGTTACAGTGAACTCAACTTTCTGGCCTTCAGTCAAAGTTTTGAAACCGTCGCCCTGGATAGCAGAGAAGTGAGCGAAAACGTCTGGGCCGTTTTCCTGCTCGATGAAACCAAAACCTTTCTCTTCGTTAAACCATTTAACTGTACCAGTAGTAGACATAATAGTAGTCCTATTCTTTCAGAGTAATTTTTTTTGCCCCACAATGAGGCTGATTGTGCTGGAAGTGCTGCGATTACTTATGAAAAACAGGACGAGGTACTGATAAGACTTCGTAATGGTGTGCATAAATATACGGCTTACTTTCAAGCGGTTTCCATTCTATAAAGCTTAATAAGCTCGGGTCAACGAAAAAAACAGCTTTTCTTGTATAAAATTGCAATTAATTTCAATTATGACGAGCATGTTAAGCAAATACCGTTCGCCCAGTCGGGTGGAGACATCGAAAACCGCTTGAATTCATCATTATCCTCGGTCGGATTACGCAACAACATCAAAAGGTTATGCACAACTGAGAAATCACCTTCAGCCGCTGCTCGAATAGCCTCTTCAGCCATATAATTACGAAGAATATACTCCGGATTAACCTTGCGCATTTGGGCCCGTCTAATAGGAAAGCTCGCAATCTCTTTCTTTAATCGACGCTCATAAGCCAGCAGCCAATCACTTATCGCCGTTGGCAGTGCGATCAACTCCATTAAAGAGGCCACCGCTTGATCAGAGCCATCAAAATCAGATAACCGTCTAAAAAAACGATTCATATCGACTTGCTGCTGAGCAAACAACGTTAACAACTGCCTAATCAACTCCTCATCTTCTGACTCTTGGCGCTGTAACCCTAAGCGCTTCCTGAATTCCGATAACTCTGCTTGTTTGTAGTGATTTGGGTAAGTATCCAATACAGCCATGACACCATCACGCTCAATTAACGGCAAAAGCGCTTGCCCCAAGCAAGATAAATTCCATTGGACAATTGAAGGCTGATTAGCAAAAGCATAACGACCTTGATGATCATTACCATTACTTACATATTCTGGCTTATACCTATCCATGAAAGAGTACGGACCATAATCAAACGTTTCGCCAATTAAGGACATATTGTCGGTATTCAGCACCGCATGGACAAAACCATAAGCTTGCCATTTAGCCACCAAAGCAGCGCTTCGCTTTGCCACCTCTTGATACATCGCTAAATATGGCTGCTCAGCTCCTATCAATTCAGGAAAATAACGTTCTAAACAATAATCAGCTAAGGTTTTTAATTCATCATGTTGACGCGTGTGATAAAGATGCTCGAAATGACCGAACCGGATATGGCATTGGGTTACGCGCAGCACAGTGGCACATGGCTCCATCATGCGCTCACGCATGGCGATCTCTTCGCTTCCCACCAGCGATAACGCGCGGGTGGTAGGAATACCTAAACCATGCATCGCTTCACTCACTAAGTATTCACGTATACTTGAACGTAATACCGCACGGCCATCACCAAAACGTGAGTACGCCGTTTTGCCTGCGCCCTTTAGATGTAGATCCCAACGTTCTCCTTTTTTATTAACCACTTCGCCCAGTAATAAACCTCGGCCATCGCCTAACTCTGGGTTGTAAACACCAAACTGATGGCCTGTGTATTTCATCGCCAACGGTTCGCTACCAGGCAGAACCTTCTCTCCACCCAGAAAAGAAGCGATCTCTTTTGGGTTAACAGTGCATGGATCTATATCTAGCAATTGCGCGACGTCAGGGTTAAAGCCAATCAGAAAAGGTTTTTGTAGGGGCGTAGGCGATAGGCGCTGGAATAACTGCTCAGGCAACTGAAGATAACTATTATCAAAATTGAGACTTTTCAGCGTTGCCATTGTTATTAACACCCTGCCAATCGATCCTTTTACCCTAGCATTTTGATCGGGTATTATCATCCCTCACATTGTGCGGTTATTACGGGCAGGTGTTATTAACAATTTGCAAGGCTAAAGATCACAAAATTACCTGAACATAGATAATTTTAACTTCACAATAATTTCAGTAACTACGCGACAACAATTTGGTTCCTACCTCGATCCTTAGCTTGAAATAAAGCATCATCAGCTCGCTTAACGATGGAATCAAAATCTTGATCTAGATCCATCATCTCAGTTAGCCCCATTGAGATAGTAAATTTTACTTTTCCTTCTGCTGTATCAAGACTTAGGTTTTCAATACCTCTGCGGAGCTTCTCCAAAAACACAGCAGCAGACTCTTTAGGGGTATTAGGAAAGACAATTATGAATTCTTCACCACCAAATCGAGCCAATAAATCAGACTCTCGCTTTTCTTTATTTACAAATAGCGAGAACTCTTTGAGCACATAATCGCCGACATCATGCCCATAAGTGTCATTAATTTTTTTGAAGTAATCGATATCTAAGAAGGCTAACGAAAAGTGATCCTTATATCTTTTATACGCCGCAATTCTCTTAGAAACATCCTCTTGTACATACCTACGATTAAGCAACCCCGTCAAAGCATCTCTTTGAGATAACTCAGTCAGTTGAAGCTCTAACATCTTTTTATCAGTAATATTAACGGCAACCCAGGCAACTACCTTTTCTTCTTTGTTAAGTGTATTAAGCGGCACTATCCGCCCTTGGAACCAGCTGTTACTTACGCTCTGAGGCTCTAGAAAATCCTCTGATGAGATCTCATACTCGATTAACGTTAATTTATTAGTCTGAAGCGCTTGGTTGATTGCTGCGATAAACCTTTCTGTAAGCTCTGAGCTGAACAAATCCTTTATATACCTACCGCGTAAATAATTACTATCGAGATACAGCTCCTTTGCATTACCAGCAAGCACTTCTAAAAAGCCACCCTGTGCATCAATTATAAAAATTGGATCAGGTAATGCTGTAAAGAGGATGTTCAATTCATGCTCGATGATATCTATCGAATTCGATGTTTGTTTTAGCTCCTCCCTAATTTGATCAAAATTCATTCTTCATATCCTAATCAGCCACCAATAACTTCTTAAAACTAGCCACCTGATGTGTCTATTGCAACCAGACGGCTCTAAAATTAAGCAATACATCGGTGCTTAGCCCGATAAGGGATCCACTCGAATGCAGTCAATTCAGTGATATTTATCTCTACACGTTAATAACAAACGCGAGAATAATACAAGCAACACTATATTGCTGATATAAATAGATATTATAAAAAGCACCGCTACAGAACCAAACGCTTTTTGAGTTATTCATCTAAGATTAACTTTGCTCAGGCATTCGGTTCTATAGGCAACTAAAATCTCTTGAATTAAATATATGCCAACCTCACTAGTAATTTTAAATGCGAAAACAAAATGAACGAGCCCAGTTACCAAGAGAAAATATGGCAAGTGGTCTCAATGATTCCTCAAGGAAAGGTTGCCACTTATGGCCAAGTTGCTGAACTGGCAGGTTTACCACGCATGGCTAGAGCAGTAGGAAAGACCTTAAGCCAACTGCCCAAAGATACTCAACTCCCTTGGTTTAGAGTGATCAACGCGAAAGGAATGATCTCATTCCCAGTCGATAGCGAAGCTTACAAGCGCCAGTTTGATCTATTGGCAGATGAAGGGATTAGCCTCGTAAATGGTAAGATAAGCCTCAAACATTATCGCTGGATTCCCTAACGATATCGATTGAGGCGAATGCTTTATATTAGAGGTGCAATACCGCAATTTTTAAGGGTGGTTGACCATCTGGCGACGGAAAATCAGCCTCGGGCGTTAAAAACTCGATATCTTGTATCGGCCGTCCCGCTTTTTCAGCACAGCGTTTAACAACATTCACCCATTCATCCATAGGTACTTTCGCCACATTATTCGTACACACGAGGGTAC
The DNA here is from genome assembly GCA_027943745.1 of Neptuniibacter victor. GTDB lineage: Bacteria > Pseudomonadota > Gammaproteobacteria > Pseudomonadales > Balneatricaceae > Neptuniibacter > Neptuniibacter victor. Next base: position 2,698,529 of record AP025763.1, read on the forward strand.
CGCCTTCGCGAGTTGCTAAAAGAGATGGCTTTAAGACACTAGGATAATCACGAATAAGGTCGACGGTGCCAAAATGGCTTTTCGCCCATCTCGGCGGATCTAAATAGACCAAATCAAATTGTTGCTCTTCTAAACGCGGAAATTGTCGTGGTTTTTGCCCTCTTTTCACTCGCTGCTTGACAGGGATGCCAGCAAATTGCTTTGCCGCCGTAAAAAAGTCACTTTGAATAAATTGAACTTGGTTATCACTTAACCCATTCAATGCAGCATTGTCCTGACCAACGGCCAGATTACGCTCAGCAAAATCGACATTAACCACATCACTGGCACCTGCAACAGCCGCACAGATACCGACCCCGCAGGTATAAGAAAACAGATTCAAAACAGAGCGATTTTTAGCATGCTCTAAAACATAGCGTCGCCCGACCCTCATATCTAAGAATAAAAAGGGGTCTTGCCCTGAGTGCTTGCCTTTCACGCGATAATTAACGCCTAATTCCTGCCCAACAAACTGCTGGCCTCTCCGATCTTGAGCATCTTGGCGGCGAGAATTACTCGCGCTACGATCGTTATAAACAACCTCTTCCGCACTAAATAACCCCGCATAGTGTTGCTGAATCTGATCCAACCTCTGTTCAGTCAATGATTCATGGAAACTTTGAATCAACAGTTGAGGGCCATACCTATCCACCGTCAACCCCGCCACACCTTCATTCGTTCCATGAAACAGGCGATAGCAGTTTGTCTCCTCGGCATGCAATTGTTCTAACAAAAGTGCACGATTTTCAGACGCTTGTTGTAACAGAGATATAAATTCAGGCATCAAAGCATTCTTTAGCTGATTGAAAGAAACTGAATTTTACGTGCTGATACGCCGATTAGCTAACAAACAATAAAAAAGAAGTACTCAATCTAACCCGCCTTAACCCTCCTTTAACCCCTCCCTGTGTATAAATTCATCATATTTTTGGCATATGGGTATCCAGCATGTTTTCTATCCAGCGTAAACCTTACGCACTTCTATGCGCGATAACACTGCTCAGTGCATGTTCGAGCTATAGCCCCGATTTAACCCAACGGCAGCAAAGCGCTCTGCAGATCCCAACTCAATGGAACGCCCAAGGCGATCAAGATAGCAGCCCGGCTATACAGCACAGCCTAGGCAAACAATTAATAAAGCTTGTAAACGATCCTCAATTAGAAAAGATTGTCGAACAAACATTAGCAAATAACTATGACCTGCGAAAAACTGCGCTGCGGTTAAAAGAGCAGCAACTCCTTTCACGCCAAACAGAAGCCGCACGACGACCTGAGATCAACCTCAATCTGACCAACCAACGCGCTGAAACCGATGTCATTGCTAATCAGCACAATCTGTCTCTTGATCTGAGCTGGGAGTTAGATATCTGGGGTCGCCTTGCCGATGCAAATACAGTCGCCTCGATCAACACTTATGCTGCGAAATTGGATTACCAAGCAGCACAAGATTCTTTAGTTGCGCGCGTTATACAGCAATGGATCGATATCACGATGCGTGAGCAGGTTCTGCAAGCCGAAACTGCATGGTTTAATAGCCTACATGCAACGCAGACGGTAATTACTGAACGCTACCGTGATGGCCTAGGTAATATTGCCGATCTGGAAGCGGCCCGCGCAGCAACCGCTCGAATTCTAGCGAGCATCTCAGCCCGGGAACAAGCACAGCAGCGCTCTTACCGTGATCTAGCGATGCTACAAGGCATTACGGATCCTGCATCACTACCCCGCGCAAGCAAGCCGCTAATTATTGCTAATCCCCCCTCACTGATCCCCGCTGACATGATCGCAAACAGGCCCGACCTACTATCAGCATATCAAGGCATATTAGCTGCCGATGCGAATACTTCTGTTGCATACAAACAGCTACTTCCCAGTTTTAACTTAAGCGCCAGCATCAGCCAATTGAGGCCCAACATTAATGATCTGCTAGCCGGATCAACTGCATGGAGCCTATTAAGCCGTTTGAGTGCACCTATTTTTAACGCGGGGCGCCTTAAATCTGCAGCAGAGATAGCGGAGTTACAAGCAGAACAAAGCTACCTCAGCTACCAGCAAACACTACTTAATGCACTGAACGAGGTTGAGAACGCACTCACCCAGGAAGCCTCGCTATCAAAACAACAGCAACATTACCAAGCGGCATTTAACCACTCAGAGGCGAGTCGCTTGCACTATCAAGAAAGATATAGAGAAGGACTAACTGACATTCTAAATCTTCTCAATGCAAAACAAAGTGCATTTGAAGCACGTATCCAACTTTTACAGATACAGCAAGCTCGTTTAACAAACCGTATTTCATTAGGGCTTGCCTTAGGCATGGGAGTGTAATATCGATGATGATTCAACAACACTGGAAACCTATCCTCTTTACCCTCATAGCGCTAGCGACCATCCCTGCCGCCCTCATCTACACAGACTATGCTATCAGCAGTCAGCCAGAGCCTAAATCCAGCGTAGAAAAAGAGACCATTCCCAAGGTTACAACAACTGTCCTCACGTCAGGCACATATTCCAGCATCATCCAAGCCTATGGTGAAGTCAAAGCCGTTGACGAAGTAACACTTAGCAGTGAGATCAGCGGGCGCATCACCTGGAGAAGCCCTCATTTTTCAGACGGATCTCAGGTTGAACAGGGAGAAATACTGCTGAAATTAGACACTACGGATTACCTATCTGCATTAGCCAATGCCAAACAGTTATTAGCCGAATCAGAACTTGCTTTAGAGCAAGAAAAACGACAGCAACGTCAAGCGATGAAAGACTGGCAACGCTCAGGCATTAAAGAAAAAGCCTCCCCCCTAGCCTTAAGGAAGCCACAGTTAAAGGTTGCAAACGCTCGTTATAAAGCTGCAATCGCTGGGTTTAACAAAGCAAAAAGAGATCTGAAACAAACCCAAATCACTGCCCCCTTTAATGGGGTAATTATCGCTCGCAGCGCGGCTGTCGGTAGCTTTATAGAAGTGGGTAGCGCCCTAGCCACATTACGAGGTAGCGATCTAGCAGAGATAACACTCGGGTTATCAGATCCGCAATGGCAGCAACTGCCTAAACAGCCTGAAGGCACCCAAGTCGACATTCATAGCCGTAATAACACTGATTTCACATGGACTGGCACTATTGATCGGCTTTCATCAAATATCGATCCAACGACCCGTCTACGCCATGTAATCATCAAGGTACAGCAGCCTCTCGCTCAGCCAGAACCGCTCCTGAGCGGTAGCTTTGTCAGTGTCAAAATTAAGGGGAAATCAATAGCGAATCTATTTGCCTTACCTGCCTCCGCTTTAAGCGCGGGCGGTGATATCTGGCTCGTCGAAAATAATTTACTAAAACGCCACACCACAAAACCGTTATTCAATCACAACGGAAAGATATTTGTGCAACGTGATGCTCTACCAGAACCTTTGCAACTGGTCCGCAAATCGATGCCGAGCTATCTACCTGAAATGAAAGTTAAGGCGCAACCAGAAGAGGCAAGCCAATGAAGGCCCTAGATCATACAGAAAAAGGCTGGGTTGCCTGGTTTACCTGCAATCCCGTTGCTGCGAATCTGCTCATGGCCTTGATTCTCATTGCTGGCATCATTACCGCATTTTCACTGCGTGTAGAGGCATTTCCTCCTCTTCCACCCAATAGCATAAATGTCTCTGTTATCTACGACAGTGGCTCAGCTAAATCTGCTGAAGAGGGGGTAACCATCAAGATAGAGGAGGCTCTGCAAGGTTTACAAGGTATTAAAAAGGTTAGTAGCACCTCTGATGGAAGCGGCAGCAATCTAACCATAGAGCGAGTGAGTGGCTACGACTTAGATACCCTCTACCGGGATGTGAAAAACCGTGTTGATAGCATAGCCACTCTACCCAACCAGGCAGAACGCCCCATTATCAGTCGAGAAGTCTATTTGGAAGATGCCGTTAGCATCCATATTTACGGCTCAGCAACACAAGATAGCCTCCAAGAAACGGCGAAACGTCTGCGAGATCAACTACTCGCGAATCCTGCCGTTGAACGCGTCAACAGTCATGGCAAACAAACACCAGAGATCACTATTCAGGTGGACGAATCACAGCTACAAGCGCTCAATCTGACCATTAGCGAAATAGCCGAACGCATTGCAGCCTCATCATTGACCCAAGCAGGCGGAGAACTATTCAGCAAAGACGGCAATATCATTGTAAAGGCTGACCAGCAACGTTACCGACAGAAAGAGTTCGAACAAATTATTATCAAAGAGACAGCAAGCGGGCAACGTCTTCTCTTATCTGACGTTGCCGTCGTCAATGATGGCTACGAACAATCAGCGATCATGTCCCGCTTTAATGGTCACCCCGCTATCTGGTTAGATGTAAAGATGTATGGCAACTCCGATGTGATGGAAATATCGGAGCAGATCGCCAAAGAGGTAGCACAATATAGGCCGCAACTACCCGAAAACATTGAAGTATCCATCTGGAATGATCAAAGCCATTACATATCAAACCGATTAACGTTACTGCTTGATAACAGCTTGATCGGGATTCTACTGGTGATGCTGCTATTAGCACTCTTTCTAAATCTGCGTGTCGCGTTCTGGGTGGGTGCAGGTCTACCGGTAATTTTTGCCGGCGCCCTGTTGATGATGGACCCGCGTTTATTCGACCTTACCTTGAACGAACTCACTACATTTGGGTTCATTATCGCTTTGGGGATCGTTGTGGATGATGCTGTTGTCGTTGGCGAAAGCATTTATAGCGAACGGGAAAAGCATGGCGCCACATTGAGTTCGACTATTCGAGGGGCACAGCGCGTTACCATTCCTACTGTATTTGGTGTGCTAACCACCGTCGTGGCCTTTATGGCGTTAGTATTGGTGGAGGGTGAAATGGGTAAAATTTTCAGTTTCTTTGCCTATGCAGCCGCCTTGTGTCTTATTTTCTCACTGATTGAATCTAAGCTTATTTTACCCGCCCATTTAGCCCATATGAAAATGGATACCCCCCCTAAAAATCCCATTTCCCGAAGCTGGGCATGGCTACAAGCACAAGTCAGCGAAGGCCTGAGCTATTTTACAAAACAGATATATCGTCCACTGTTGCATAAGGTACTCAACTACCGCTACGCAACTGTCATATTAGCGATTACGATATTTATATTGGTAATAGGTTTAGTACCCTCTGGAAAAATTCGCGCGGTATTCTTCCCCGATATCCCAAGTGATTTTATTCAGGTTGAGCTAACCTTTGAAGATCAGGCCGGTTATGGTTTAGTTCAATCTCAAGCAATTGCGATCGAGAAAGTGGCCGAAGCGCTCAACAGCAAACTTATGAATGAGCACGGTATTAATGCCCCTCTCCCCCATTTAATGACCCTTACTGATGATACAACAGCAACCATCATCGCGGGATTATCACCAAGGCATACTCGACCATTAGGCACCCAAGGAATTGCCAATCTCTGGAAGGAAAACATAGGTCCACTTGAAGGCGTACGTAAATTAAAATTTGTCACATCTTGGGCAGGTGCCTCTGATATCAGTATTGAACTACGTTCAGAGAATCCGGTTACATTAAAAAATGCCAGTAGGCAGGTACAACAAGCACTTTCACGCTACGAAGGTGTCTCTGGTATCCAAAATAGTATGAAGACGGGTCAGGCCCAGATCGATCTTAAACTACGTCCCGAAGGTGAAGCGATGGGCTTGACAGTTGCAGCTCTCGCGCAACAAATTCAATTTGCCTACCAGGGTTATGAAGTACAGCGCATCCAGCGAGGTCGAGACGAAGTAAAAGTAAAAGTCCGCTACCCAGATACAAAACGACAACGTCTCGATGATCTTAGCAATGCCCGGATTCGCACTAGCGATGGCAGAATAATCCCTTTAAGAACAGTTGCAGATATTCAAGCACGCGATGTCGCGACTGAGATAGAACGCATCGACCGAAGTCGCGTGGCAGTCATTAGTGCAGATTTAGATAAAACAATCGCAGCGCCAGCAGAGATATTAGCCGCACTCGACAGTGAGCTACTCGGAAAACTGCGTATTAACCATCCAGATCTCAGTATCCATTTGGGTGGCGAGGCTCAGGAGGAACAGGAGACCACCAACTCTCTAAAAGGTGCTTTTGTAATAGCGTTAATAGGAATCTATGCTCTATTGGCCATTCCGTTAAAATCATACCTTCAGCCCGTTATGATTATGACCGCCATCCCATTTGGTATTATCGGTGCATTGATCGGCCATTGGATACACGCGATCCCCCTTAGCGTTTTATCAATGTTTGGGATCCTTGCATTATCAGGGGTTGTGGTTAATGACAGCCTCCTGTTGATAACCCGTTACAACGAATTTAGAGAAAATGGCAAACCACCAAGATTAGCGATGGTCATGGCCGGTTCCAACCGTATGCGTGCCATAATATTAACCTCTATCACTACATTTGCCGGTTTAATGCCCCTGATCGCTGAAACGGCTGAAAATGCGCAATTCCTTATCCCTGCGGCAATCGCGATGGGCTATGGTATTTTATTTGCTACGCTAATAACATTAGTGCTCATTCCCGCACTTGTCTTAATCAGTGAAGATCTGAATATTGCGCTATGGCATAAGAAGAAACAGCGAGCAGGAAACAGCAGATCGGCAGCCGAAACCTTATCCAAGTCGACTATGGCACTATCAGGAGAACCTAGCGAATGAGTCTATCCTCACTTCAAGTATTACTCGTTGAAGATGACAGAGATCTTGCCGCATCGGTTGCTGATTATCTTCACTTAGAACAGATCATCGTAGATCACGCTTATAACGGTCAATCTGGTTTCAATCTTGCGAATCAAAATCGCTATGATGTCATTCTGCTCGATCTAATGCTGCCTAGAATGGATGGTTTAACTGTCTGCGAACAGTTACGGAGTTCAGGTGTTGATACCCCTGTATTAATGCTTACCGCACGTGATGCGTTAGACGACAAAGTCGCAGGCTTTCGAGCGGGCACAGATGACTATCTGGTTAAACCATTTGCAATGGAAGAACTTATCGTACGTATCCACGCTTTGGCAAAACGTCGCAGCGGGCAGGTAAAAAAACTGAGTGTTGCTGACTTGCAAGTTGATCTAGATAGTCGCACTGTAATCCGCGCAGAACAGATAATAAAACTAACCCCCAGCGGATGGACCATCCTTGAGACATTGATGCGTGCCAGCCCCAAAGTCGTGTCACGTAAACAGTTAGAAGATGCACTTTGGCCTGATGAACTTCCTGACAGTAATAGTTTAAAAGTTCATATGTACCATGTTAGACAACAAATCGATAAACCGTTTAAACAACCTTTAATTCATACTATTCAAAACCAAGGGTTTGTGATCAAAGCGGATGAAATAAAAGCATGAATAAGAGCAAGCAACGCAGTATGCGGCATGAGCTAAGCCGCTATATTCTTAGTTTATCGGCAGGCACCGCGATTGCCATTTTTGTAACGTTGAACACCTATTTTGAACGCGGTCTAGACAGTGCCGCACAAAGTACAATGTTGATGGAAGCACGTTCATTTGAAATTGAGTATCTTAAGGACAAAAACACCCCCCTGCCCTCCAGCTACAATATGCTTTTTTTCATCGACAACTGGGACAAGGCACCTGCATTTTACCGACAAACAATCCCCATTAATGAACTCGAAGTTGGCCAGTTCACAGATGCTGAATACACCCCTAATGGAGAAGAGGAGTGGAAGGACTCACGTTACTTAATCACCTATTGGCATAAGCTACCAGACCAGAGAGATCTGTTCCTCGTCACTGATTTTAAAGCTAATTTGCTCACGGAAGAGGAACAGCACGCCTTCGATAATATGTTCGTAAGAATATTCTATTTCATCGGTAGTTTTCTGGCTTTAATGTTGTTTGCCGTATGGTTCTATAATCGACGAATAAACAAGCATACCCAACACCTTTCACTTTGGGCGGAAAGCATCACCTTAGACAACATACAAAACGCTCCACCAAATTTTCGCTATAAAGAACTCAATGATATAGCCCAGCAGCTGCAACTATCTTATGAGAAAAATGCCGATCTACTTGATAGAGAACATCAGTTTCTCCGTCATGCCAGTCACGAACTACGCACCCCTATAGCGATCACCAAAGCAAATTTGGAATTGCTAAATAAAGTTGGTATCCCAACATCACTTGCGCCATCTTTTGAGCGTATTTCACGTGCCAACAATAATATGCAACAACTCACTGAAACACTTTTGTGGCTAAGCAGAGACACCGCTGTCACACCGAATATTAAAGCAATTGATTTAAGCGCTTTATGCGAAGAGACACTCGAAGAGCTGGCCTATTTATTGGAAGGAAAGGAGGTGCAATTAGTAAGGGACTTCGCGTTGACACAAGAGCAAATACCGCTACCTGAAACCCCTTTGAAAATAGTCCTCAGCAATCTAATTCGGAATGCATTCCAATACACTTATGAGGGTAAGATCAGTATCTCACTGAGTGATAAAACACTGATTATTGAAAACATTGATCATGGTACCCAAGCATACGATACCGATAACAGCTTCGGGCTAGGGCTCATGTTGGTTAAAAAGATATGCGAACGACTGCAATGGGAACTGACACTGCATTTTGGCGAGCTCGGGGTTAAAGCAACCTTAACTCTACCCATAACTAAAACAGGTAAATCGGGTGATACGGCCTCGTTACCGGAAAATCAACGACCGTAACACCAGCATTCCGTCAGATGATCGTTGACCATTCCAACGGCCTGCATGTAAGCATAAATGATAGTCGATCCAACAAATGACATGCCCCGCTTTTTCAGATCTTTAGAGAGCGCATCACTCACCTCTGTCGTAACAGGCACATCAGAGAAGGTTTCCCAATGGTTAACCACAGGGGCATGGTTTACATACGCCCAAAGATAAGCATCAAAAGAACCGAACTCTTGCTGTATTTCGATAAAAACACGGGCATTTTTTCGCGCTGAGTAGATCTTTAATTTATTGCGAATAATCGCAGCGTTCTCTCGAAGCGCCTCTAATTCAGTATCGGGCATCGCCGCTACTTTCCCCACCTCAAACTGATAAAAAGCGTTTCGATAGCCATCACGTTTTTTTAAGACGGTTTCCCAGCTCAAACCCGCTTGCGCACCTTCAAGGATCAACATTTCAAACAGTTCACGATCATCATGAACAGGTATCCCCCACTCGTTATCATGGTAGTCCGCGTAATACTCCTGCCCCGGTTTATTGCCAAAACAACGTTTCTTACCATCAACACTCGATACAATCATCGCGAACTCGCTATCTACGAGAGGCCAGCAAAGCGCAACCTCATTAATTAATCCTGGAAAGTAGCCTTATCTCTAGCAAACAAAGAGTAAAATAGCTCAGAACAGAGATAGTTAACTACATTTTATCGTGACGTTGAGACTATTCTTCTACGTCTATACTTTTTACACGCCGTTGATCGACTCTCCAACGAAAAAGTCCGTGCAGAAGCAAGGTTAAGATAACGACACTCCCCCCTTGTAAAGCGGCACTATTAGGCGGCTCATTTAACCATAACCATACCCAAAAAGGTCCCGCAGCGGTTTCCAACAACATCAGCATCCCGACCTCTGCAGCGGGAATTCGCATCGGCCCCAGCGTAATTAGGATAAATGCGACGGGTACCACAAATAAACACAGCAACAACATGATAGGCCAATCGCTGCCCTGTAAAGAAAAAGGCTGTCCAACAACAGCACAAACAACCGCAATCATTAAGCCGGATAAAACGAGTGCTGGCGTCATATCTCGGTGGTTCACCGCCCTGTCATTCACAAACTTAGCTGACAGAGCCAAGCTACATATCACCGCCAATAGGTCTCCTGTCATCTCTAAACCATTCCACGAGCCTAACAAAACCCAAACGATCGCTAATATCGAAACAACAATCGCTGCCCAAGTAATTGGCGGCGACCTCTCACCCAAAAACACCTGAGCCATCAAGGCTGCGAATAAAGGTTGAGCACTAATAATCACTAGGACATTGGCGACAGAAGTTAGGTTTATCGCACACACAAAACAAAAGGCGCTCACCGCAAAAAGAAGAGCAGAACGGACATAAGCAGGATCAATACTTAGCAATGGCACTGTAGGCTTTGTCATTCGACACCAGAATGCAACCACAGCACTTAACAACAACCCACGCCAAAAAAGTAGATCAAACGAATGCGCTTCGATTAACCGAATTAACAGCGCATCAAAGCTTAGAACAATGACACCTAAAGCCGTTAACAAAAAACCTTTCATATACTCTGACTGCATGTTTATCACTTCATAAAAAGGCTATTTGGTCTATTGAGGAATCGGTGCAACCGTTGTTCACTTAATCCTGTTTTACTTAATAGGCCCGTCTAGGTAGGGCATGTTTAGCGCATAAGAGTTGCGGCTTGCTGCACCTGATTACGTCCCATCTTTTTCGCTCTGTACAAAGCGATATCTGCTTCGCGCAACAACTCTTCTGCACCACAATCCATACTTGGAATCACTGTTGCCGTCCCTGCGCTGACGGTGACAACGCTGCTGGCTGATGAATGAGCATGTTCAATGGCAAGCATCTCGACCGCATGACGAACTTTCTCACTGATAATCGCAGCATCCTGACTATGCGTATCGGGGAGGATTAACATAAACTCCTCTCCACCATAGCGTGCCACCATATCACCAGGTTTCAAGAGATTTTGCTCAACTACTTTGGCGACCGAAATCAAACAATCATCCCCACTTTGATGTCCATAGTTATCATTAAAGGTTTTAAAATGATCGACATCCAACATCACCAAAGAAAGCGCTTTACCCTCCCGGCGAAGTCGTCCCCATACCTCAGCTAAATAGGTATCACCCCGGCGTCTATTCGCTACGCCCGTCAATCCATCTCGATCAGCAAGTCCCTGTAGCTCTTCATTCAATTGCTTCAAACGAGCCGTTCGCTCAGCAACTTTATCTTCTAAGGTACGTGAGTGCTCCTGCACTTGTTCATACAAACGAGCATTCTCAATAGCAACCGATGCCTGCGCTGCTAATAACCTAATGACCTCAACCCGCTCGTTAGTAAAAACACCAGTTGCTAGGTTGTTTTCCATATAAAGAACACCTTCAAAGCGCTCACGTTGAACTGGAACGCACAGCACCGATGATGGAGAACAGGTTTGGATATAAGGGTCACGGAGGAAAGATTTATCCTCAGAGGCATTGTGCAACACTATCGCTTCACCACTATGCAATACATGGCTTAACAGAGTCACCGGAAGGGCGATCGCTTTGCCGTCTGACGAATGGACAAAGGAGTGGTTTGGCAATGAGCAGCCGAGCGCTTGTTTAGGAAGCGTTACCGCAGCTTCAATCCTCATCTCACTATCACGCTTAACCACAAAACAACCCCATTGCGCCCCAGCATTTTCTAACAGTATATCGATAGTCGTACTGAGTAACGTTTCCAGCTGGATCTCTTGCGAAATATCACGTGATGCCTTCATGATAGAAGCAAGATCAAGCGCGGCTCCAGTGGTCTCCCCTGAAAGAGCATACCTATCTGCGGTACTTCTACGTAGAAAGAAGAATTCCTGCTCAAGTATTTGTACCTTTCGATGAGCTCCCCAACGATCAAAAATTCGATGGGCTGCATGCAGATAGCCCTCAGCGGAGCGTCTTCGCCCCAAAGCAATAAGGAAGCGCGCAGCACGCTCACAAGCAGTCGCTTCATCACGCAAGAATCTACTCTCTCTTGCTGCATCAATGGCCGCATCATAAAGCATTAACGCACTATCATAAGCCTTATCTAAAACACTAAGTTCCGCCTGCATCAAAAGCTGTAGGTGATGGAAATTTTCAATACAATTCTCAGCTAGACCCTGCATATGCAGCAGATCTGTTTCCAAACGCTCACGAATACGAGCTTGTTCATCAACTTCCATATCTGGAAAATGAGTCGCATAAGTGAGAAAAGAAACAATATAAAACCGCACCAGCTGCGGAAGTGACATGGACGACCGAATCATTTGATCTTGGGCCTTCACAAACGTTAAGGCACTATCATAGTTTCCATGAATAAAACATATTTCAGCACTGTAGATTTGATAGTTAGCAATGCCCGTCTTAAATTGACGGTCCCGCATGCCTGCCAGACATTTTTGCTCATCAAAACCTGCATCACTTAACGTAAATGGGGTATCAGTTAAGCCAAGCAGATTACGCTGAAGCTGCAAGAATAAGGTGCCGGAATCCAAGGAGTCCTGGTATGCACACTCTTGAACAATCTTTAATTTTTCTGCATGTAAACGGTAGGCCTCATCTAGATCAAGTGAAGGGTCCCAAATAACGTAGTCCTGTGCACTGTAGGCAAGGTAGAGGAGATCCCCTGACTGGTAACCCGCCTCAATACCTCGACGAAACAAAGGCGTCAACGTTGACCAATGATTACTCCAGTGATGCACAAACATCGCATAGACATAGATAACCCGAGCTCTTAATGTCAGATCATCAAGTCGCTCATTAATCGCTAAACCGACCTTGCCATATTGATAACCCTCTTTAGGCTCATCAAGTTCACCGCAAAGCAACATACCATAAGCGGCATAAGCAAATGCAGATTCAGGACAGTTACCATGGCGAAGTGAAAGATTAACGGCCTTTAAAATAAGATAGGGGAACAGATGCCCACTGCCTGACAAAAAGGTGGCCGGAAAGATCTCCATCATCAAACGCAGAGCCGTTAAAACCGCTTCGTCCCTGACTAAAGGAGCGTCCACCAGCTCTTCAACGCTTCGCCCACACAAGTTCATCTCAACAAGACGGCGCTCCTCTAACACATCGGCCTCGGTTGGATTCTCGGTAAACCCTATGCCGAGGGCATCCAACCCCTGTATGGCAGATAGGATTGATTCATCCATTTTACCCAGTGTGGCATATTGCCTAGTTCGCGTAGCGAGAATATCACCATGTTCCAGATCCGTCTGTGCATGGAGGAGCATCACCTCTATCCACTCGTCAGCTTGCTCCGTTCGCATGGTTAGGTAAGCGCACTGCTGTAACTCCGCGGCCAAGGTTCGCATTAACTTAGGGGTTGTCCGCCAAGGTTCATTTGATAATAGTTCAAGTGCTATCTGCAAATAATCAAAGGCCGTATCGTAAGCAGACGAGTGCCTGGCCCGAATCGCCGTACGTATATTAAGTTCTGAAAGGGATATACGTTCAGCCTCTGATTCGATCAATGAACGTCCCGCATTAAGGTGCTCAACAATATCGGTTAAATGCTCATCCGCGATTAATTCACCTGCGTGCTGTAACAACAATCGCCCGACCGAGAGATGCATATCTTCAAGCCGACTTTCATCTATCAAAGCATAAGCCGCTTGCTGTACTCGGTCATGCTGAAAACGATATACCGGATTAAAGCCTAACCACTCAGAACCATCTCCTACCAAGCGATAATCACTGTCCAATGGAACAATAGTATGTAGCTTTAAAGCAGGCATTAATGCCACGGCCGTTTCAACCGCACTGTGCTCATAAATTGAAGCCAAGGTTTTAAGGTCAAACGTACTGCCAATACAAGCCGCTAACTGTAAAACACTCTGCGTTGAGGGCGCTAGCTGGCGCAAATTATCGACCATAAACTCGACAACATTTTGGCTGACTTGGGACCACCGCGCGATATCTAAATCCCAATCCCAACGCCCCGTTATTTTATTAAGTGTGATCGCTTCTTCTTGATATAACTGCCGCAACAGCTCATTAATAAAGAAAGGGTTACCTTGTGTCTTATGAAAAAGCATATCACTTAGGCTATACGCTTCAGCCTGCTCGCAACATAAGGTATCAGCGACTAACGCCCTTACAGAGATCTTATCGAGTGGAGCCAAAGGTAACTGGCAAATATTTTTCTGCGTTTCTAGATCATCGAGCAGCAAGCGTAATGGGTGACCAGCGCCAACCTCATTACTACGATAAGAACCAATGAGTAATAGATGGCTCATCTCTCGATAAGTCACTATACGCTTTAGCAGAGCTAACGTTGGGGCATCGCTCCACTGAAGATCATCCAACAATAACACCACGGGATGCCCCTCTCCTGCAAAAGCACCTAAAAAGGCAGTCAATAAAATCTGCAGCCGGTTACGCTCTTCCGCTGGCGGGAGTTTCGCAACATCCGGTTGGGGACCGATAATGAGTTCCAGTTCAGGGACCAGCTCAACAACCAAACGCGCATTGGGATGTAAGACATCCTGTAGTCTCTGCTTCCACTGTATTAATCGCGTTTCAGGTTCAGCCAGCACTTGATGCACCAGACCTTTATAAGCTGAGGCCAACGCAGTAAAAGCCTCTCCTTGCTGAAATTGCTCAAATTTGCCTTGAACCAGAAACCCCCGTTCGCGCACAAGCGGCCTATCAATCTCATTAACCAGCGCTGACTTCCCTACCCCGGAATGCCCATGAACTAAGCAAACTTCGGTACGTCCAACCACTGCGCCTTCAAACAATTCAACTAATTGCGCTAGCTCATTCTCACGCCCATAGAGATGCTGGGAGACCAGAAATTTTTGCACTACATCTTTTTCGCCCAAGGGAAACGCAGCAATCGTTTTACCCGCGTCAAGCAACGTAGCGCATTGCTCCAAATCGTAGATGATACCCTCTGTACTTTGATAGCGATCTTCTGGCTCTTTAGACAATAACTTAAGAATAATATCTGACACCGCCTTAGGCAGGTCAGGTGAAAGATCAAGGGGAGATGGCGGTAAACGGCTAATGTGACTATGAACCCACTCCAGTACGTTATCGGCGAGGAAAGGGCATCTACCCGTTAATAGTTCAAAAAGCAGCACCCCAAGCGAGTAATAATCTGAGCGGTAATCAAGATCACGGTTCATACGCCCCGTCTGTTCAGGGGAGATGTAGGGCAAAGGCCCCTCTAAGCACCGGGAGGCCCGGACAGCTTGCCGCTCTTGATCAAGTTCTGACGCGATTCCAAAACCTGAAAGCGATACCGCTGAAGTCGCCGTATCAAATAATATATGCTCCGGCATCAGGGATTTATGCACTACATTTTGAGCATGGATACCCGCTAAAGCACTCGCAACCCGGAGGCCTATATCAAGTACTTCAGCCAACGAAAAGCACTTTTCACCCAGACGAGTAGTAATGGTTTTGAGTGTGTTCTGAACAAGTTCGCCAACCAGTGCGAGATTACCACTACCAAAAGGCAATACCGCATGTACTTTTCGCACGCCTTCGATGTGGTTTAAACGTTGGCCGATCTCTCCTTCCCGACGAAGAGCGGCTATCTGCTGCCGATCCGGATACTCAGTATCCAGCGTTTCAATGCTAACCGGATAACCATCAGATAAACGGCGGGCACTAAACACCACCCGTCCATCCGTTCGCCATAAGACCGCACCCGTTTCATAGCCCGGTAACATCAAATTATGCGCCTGCACTCTACGTCCCTCAGCTAACCTGACTAAACAGCAAATATACGCTGAAAAGTAGCGCTAAAATCGGTGGAGGCAGTATCTTTTAAAGGCTCTCCATGACCACACAATGCATGCTTGAACGTTAATTGAGAGAGACGAGAGAAGTCTGCGCCAGAGGGCGTAGCCACCTGCGCCCATACCGGCCCAATATTGGCGGGTGTAAAGAAATTCATCGATTCCATCAACGCTTTCGACGCATCAGAAAAATATTCATCAGGCTTAAGCCAATTCTGCAAAGCATCACAAGCGATCAAAACACCGCCATCACGGTTTATATGTAAAATACCTTCCGGAATCGTTGTTGTATCAAAAGCAAAAAGGCTAGCATCAGTAATAGGCAAGTGATCAGAAGAGAGTATGCGTGCCGAACTATCCCCTTCCTCCATACCTGGCATCACCCAATATTCAGCATTATAGCGATCAACGTAAAAAGCATCGTCACGTCCGTGTAGACAGCCAAGACGGATCACATCAGTCACTTGGCCTAGCTGATCTAACTCAGCCAACCCCTGCTCACTAAGCCGCACGGTATTGATAAGGATTAAACGTTTCCCATCCCGAACCACCGTCATGTTTCGGCTAAACTCCCAATCCATCTCTTGTAAAACAGTTTCCATCGCACCACTAACGAAAAAGATATCTGAAAAAACCTCTTTAATGGCACCATGCGCTAATGCTTGGGGGAACTGATCCATACTCTATTCCTCAATCTTCGTTGTAATCAAAACGGCCGACATAACGGTACTCACGAGCATATTCGTGTAGAAAACCATCCAGATATTGACGTTGAGCTTTATTGAAAAGGCCTCGTTTTACAACATCCATTGATTCGTTACTGTCACTACTATCCATGCGTTTAAGATGGAACAATGTCATATCCCGACCACCGAAGAAACCCTTTAAATATTCATGAAGAGGTCTAGCAGCTGACATATCAAAAACTGCGCCATCAAGCGCGGTATATAAAGGTTGCTGAGCTAAAGATGAGGCAGTAAATAAAGCATAATCCCCGTCAGGCGGAACAAAAGGGGGATAAACATCTGGCTGATGAACCGGTTGCTGAATAAGTGTCTCAACGTAAGCAGGGTCTAAATCCGCACCTTTTGCCCCCTCAATAACGATATTCAGGTAACGGCGGCTCGGTAGACATCGATCATCAATAAATTCAGGCATCCCAATATAAGTGATTGCAGAGACAAGCTCACCACCTACGTCAACCTCAACGGTTATACGATCATAACCGTGTCCGTATGCTTCCATAGCATCCAAAGGCGCTAATGCCTCGTCAGCACATTGGTAGAGGACACCCTGTACAGCATCATTAACATTATGCGTACATTCAATATTACCCACCCCTCCCTCTTGACGGAAAAAGTGCTGAACATTAAAACGTAAACACCATCCCTGTAATACCGCCGATTGAGAGGATATAGGCTCAACACCCTTCGCTCGCATAGAGGTGCTATTCATATTAGAGCCAAACCCAAAATACCAGAACATGTCTATATGACTCCCTAACACAGCATAGAAAAACAACTGGTTTATTCACAGACAACAACCACTCTTACAATACAGGGATCATTTTTAGAATCAATTAGTTAGCACGCCGCACACCAGCACTATCCATTGCTAAAAATAGCCAACCGATGTTATGCCCCCATTTTAAGATGACATCACCATCTAAGCTCTCCTCTTAGACTGCTAACAATCAACCAAGAATAAAAAATAAAACCAACGAATCATCTAAGAAGGTTATGTAATGCAGTATCACCTTAATGGCTTTAAGCCAGGCAACTATCAGATTCCAGATGCAGTTCGCAAACCTGCAACACCACCACCCATAACGGACCTACCGAAAGAAGTAGATGTCTTGATTGTCGGCTGTGGTCCGGCTGGGCTCGCGCTAGCAAGACAGCTGTCAGAATTTACCGATATTAAAACCTGCATCGTAGAACAGAAAGCCGGCCCTTTACTGTTTGGTCAAGCGGATGGCATCTCCTGTCGCACCATGGAGATAATGGAAGCATTCAATAGTAGCGAGCTTGTAAAAGAGACCTACCAGCTTCACCAAAATGCGTTCTGGGAACCCGACGCAGAACAACCTAACCATATCTAGCGAACTCATAAAGTGGCTGACGCAAGATTAGGCCTTTCTGAATTTACCCATGGGGTGGTCAATCAAGCACGACTCCATGATTTGTTACTAGAGGGCATGGAGAACTCCGTGACCCACCTTATTCCCCATTACAATCGTCGCCTACTTGAATTGGAGGTTGATCCAAACCTCACACAAGATCTAGAGGCATTTCCAATCACCGCAACCTTCGAACGCAATGACATATCACAATCAGCAAAAGTTGAAACGATTAAAGCACGCTATGTTGTAGGTTGCGACGGTGCAAGAAGCGCTGTTCGTAAAAACCTAGCTATCGATTTAGAGGGCGATTCTGCCAATAAAGCATGGGGAGTAATGGATGTTTTACTCGTAACCGACTTCCCCGATATAAGAGTTAAGAGCTTTATTCAATCAAAAGAAAACGGCGCAGTGATGTTAGTGCCACGCGAAGGAGGCTATCTGGTCAGGCTATACGTGGAGCTCGATCTGCTAGACAAAAATCAACGTGCATCCAATCTGGATCTCAACGTCGAAGATATTATTGCCAAAGCGCAACTCATTATGGCCCCTTACCATCTTGATGTTAAAGAGGTCGCATGGTGGTCAATCTACGAGGTAGGCCAGCGGGTTGCCGATAGATTCGACGATAGACCTGTAGCAGTCGCCGATCGTTTAATACCGCGAGCATTTGTCGCAGGCGATGCATGCCACACCCATAGCCCAAAAGGTGGATGGGGCTTAAATACCTCCCTGCCCGATACGTTTAATCTAGGCTGGAAACTCGCATCAGTGATACAAGGCAGGTGCAAACCTGAACTGCTACAGACCTACTCATCTGAGCGGCGCAAAGTGGCTAAAATGCTGATTGATGCTGACAGGCAGATGTCATCTCTCGTCGCCACCCGACCTAAAGCAGAACAAGGTTCACCCCAGACAAAAACAAATACCATGGATATCGAGAAGTTTATCGCTCGACAGAATGGTTTCATTGCCGGCACCTCAATCCAATACGATCCTTCGTACATCTGTACGGGAGAAGAACATCAGCATTTAGCCAAAGGCTTTAAGATTGGCCAACGCTTTCATTCCGCCGAGGCTGTTCGAATTTCAGATGGTCGCCCCCAGCACTTAGGTCATCTAAATAAAGCCGACGGTCGTTGGAGGATTTTTGCATTCGGCAATGAGCAGAACCCCACCGATAGCAGATCGGAAATGTTCAAACTACTAGAATTTTTAAAGGATTCTGCGACTTCGCCTATTAAGAAATACACGCCAGAAAATTCTGATATCGACTCGGTTATCGATCTCTATGCGGTATTTCAACAACAAACACTATCGATAGAGGATATGCCTGATAGCCTCTGGCCTGCCAAAGGAAAATACGGACTCAGAGATTACGAGAAGGTCTTCTCCACAAACGTGGATAACGATATTTTCGAGCAGCGAGGGATTGATCGCGCTAGCGGCTGCATGGTTATCGTACGACCTGATCAGCATATTGCCAACATCTTACCGCTCAGTGCACACCATGAACTAAGCGAGTTCTTTAACCACTTTATGCTTTAACAGCATAGAGTCCCTACAATTCAAAGAAATACACAGATCCGGACAGGGACGTTCGGATGGATATGCATACCATTATTCTTAAGTCTGTCTCTAACGACCAAAGGGCCTCACACCTCATGTTTTAATACAACAATCTTGTCCCCATAAAATAGGGACACGTTCATCGCGAGTGACAGCTATACTTAGCAGCTACGATCGAACTTAGGATACATATGTCGGGCACACAAGACATTTGGCAGGAGATGCCAAAACAAATTGCTAGCTGTATTGACCGCATCGGTAGCGGTGAGTTCTATCCCCTATTCTTTCAGATGATGAAAAATCTCGCCCATATCGATCAATACATGGTATTCGAATTTTCCCCCACCTCTGATTACGTTACCTGCCGACTAGCGCACAATATCGAGAGTCCTGATCTTGGATTGCAGCTAGCCTCATTATATTTAGAAGGCGCCTACCTAGACGATCCTATGCTCAAAGAGCTTAAAGAATCCGTACTTTCACAAACTGATGCAGCGCCTTGTCGTCTTCTTGAAAAAAGAGGCCTTCCTCCGGTCTATAGAAGGCGCTTTTTTAACGTACCTAATTTCGATACTAAATTCTCATTTGTCGTCCTAGATAGAGACAGCCAGCATCTCTTTTATGTGAACTTCTACAACAAGAAAGAGGATGGTTTTACAGACGAAAAATTAGACTCGCTCAAACAGATGTCCCCTCTCATTGGCTCATTACTGCTCAAGCACTTCCGCGATGAACGAAAACACCGTGGCGCAATCAGATCCCTACTGGCTTCCGGCCTTTCAGAACGAGAAGCCCAAATCTGCAATATGATGCTTGGCGGACATACCGCTAAGTCGATAGGCAATAGCCTAGAGCTATCTGAATCGACCGTGATCACCTACAAGAAAAGAGCCTTCAGCAAACTCAAGATCAATCGAAAATCTGAATTGGTTCGCTTTGTGTGATTTTGAGGGAGAGGTATTAACACAAAGACACAAAAAAGCCCTGCAATTAAGCAAGGCTTTTTCGTTTGAATAGATGGCGGTCAGGAATAAGTAAGGACACTAGAAACTCGCACATTCTCTACCCTCAGAGCTTTCATGAGATTACTGGATCATCCAGTTTATAGTCGACACCGTAGTATCAGCGAGGTGCTAACACTCAAATTGTGGTATGTCTCAATAGATTTGCTCATACTCATTTGGCAGTATGTTCTGCAAATTTAGGAATTATGTGCAAAGGAATTATGCCCATGGCCAAGAACACCGTCCTTGGATTTACCCGCTTCAGCGACTTACTACAAGTTTTGATACAAACTATCAAAGAACTTGTAACAGCAAGAATCTCGAAACTCTTCCCCACCTGTAAAACCACTGATGAAGCGAATGCCGCATCGATCTTTCTATTATTGCTGGGGACAGCTAACGCATTTCAACCGAATATATTGGCTTATAAATCAATACTGTTGACACTTAATAAAACCGACACTATATTTTCAGCTGGTCTGGGCGATCCTGAGCGACGTGCAGACCTATTTTTTAAGCATATTTGATTAAATGAATAATTTTTTGCACGAGAAAAATCGTGAGGCATAGCTGTGCCTGGGAGAAATGGAATGGTTCTTAAAAAGAAGACGACCAGCCTGGCTGACGTGTATCTAAAACCACTGAATGAGTCGATATCCTTTATCAAAAGTGTGAGTTCGGGGACGGGTCTTGGGAAAAGCTGGTCAGCTATAGATGCGGCTTTACAACTTGTTGAGTCAAAAATAGAGAAAGGTGATCTAACGCCCCACATCTTTTTCTATACAGCCCCCCAACATAACCAAATTTCGTTTGATGACAAAAAAGTCAAAAAGCTTCAGGACGCTGGATGCGATGTGGTTAAGGTAAGGCCGATATCAGCGATGGCACTGTCTAACATCGAGCAGGAGATGAACTCCTACGATATTGCTAAGGACTTGATCAAGACATCTACAGATAAGCTAAACAGTCTGTACAACGATCTGATCAAAATATGCACAGCTATAGATCGCGCCATAGACCGTAGCGACTCAACTAACCCTGTTGAGTTGGCATTAAAACTTAAAACAATTCGTTACCAGATAGGCCGAATAGAACAAGAGCAGGGTAAAGGATCAAAATTCCAGGCTGATGAAGATAACCCTAAATCAAATATTTCTGATGATATCGATGAAGATCTGACTTTCATTAAAGAACAGGAAAATGAAGAAGAGGCTAACCGATCAAAAGATCGCATCGTTAAAGCGATGGAAAAGATTACATCATCTCTGGTTCTCCTAACTAAGCATTCTTATACCAATGAGCCTTTTAGAAAGAGCCTAAAGGAAAATCTCTCTGATCAGTCTTATAAGAAATTCCGTGAAGTTAGCTCATCTTTCCATCCATTCTTACATGTTCAGACATCAGACAGTCGTTTCTTTATCTTGGCCATGACAATTAAAAAGTTCATGACTAAGCACAGTGTTTTGGCCCCTCGAATTATGAAGACAAAAAACATAATTCGATGGGGCAACAGGCCTGTCGATATACGGGAGATTGTGTCTGATCGAAGTTCAATAAACACTAAAGCCGCTGAAATATTCGATAATGCTAATGATACTAATACTGTTGTTAATAATACTGATAACGTTCTTTCAAAAATCTTCCGTGCTAACTACACCTTCTTTATTGATGAATCTGATGCCTCTAAGGAGGTAATCTCAAAAGAATTGTCACGGAATGTAGAAGATGCAGAGCTGATCCAAGCGATAGGTGCATTCAGTAAAGAGGTCGGTGATGTGCTTCTAAATGAGTCATACACCTTCTTGTCGCAGCTGGTCGAGAGACAGCCTGAGCGCTCGCTGGTAGATATTTTCAAAGATATCTATAACGACGACTCAGTGCCTCGTATGCTTTCCAAAGAGGCTCTTTTGAAAGCCAGGGGCAAGATTTACCAGTCATTGATCAACTGTGAGTGGAAACATCTTAACGGTGAAAATGATCCTTCTGAGATCATGGAAAAAATTAATAGCTTCCTGAAAAACGCACTAACAGCTCCTTACTGTACTGTAGAACAGTCAGTTGATGCCCAGGTTTTCAATACGACAGCGGCCTTTGGTGGGGAAATGTATGGCTTCACAGGCTCAAAAAACATCGATAGTTTTATTGTTGTAAGCATGGGCAATTCATTCAGAATTACTGAAGCGGATCGTGCGAAAGATATTCCTTTCCCTTCTCTTCCTCTTTCCTACTTCATGCTGCTGATTTCAGAGTGCTATCTGTATTTTCGACTGATACTTAAAGGTATTGGGGGAGAGTCTAGTGATATTAATCAATCACTCAGCTTCAATGAATGTATAGCTGAAAATGATAAGGCCAAATTCCAAAAGCTGATGAACAAGTACTATGGTGAATCGGCTCCTTTCTCAGGGGTAGGTGCGCCATTCCGCCAGGATGGAAACAGTGACCTTCCCCTGCATACAGATGCTGCTAAAGCATCCATCAGGATTACTCATCGAATCACCAATGATCTGTTCTCCGAAGCATTCTCTGATGGTAAAGAGATTGCGGCCCTGGTTAACGATGATGTGAATTCCTTTTCTTCAGCTGAGTCTAAGCCAATCGATATGGATTTCAGCTATAAGAAAGGCCACACGGTCTATGGCATGGTTCAGATTGAAAACAGCAACTATCCCATTAAGAACGGGCTTCATCACGTCGCTTTTCCAACATCCTTCAGATCTCAATCAGCAGAGAAATACCTGGTCGATCTTGTGGACAACGAAAAGAGAATCAACGGCATCTTCGTAATGAGTGCAACAGGTGGCTTCGAGAACAACCACATCTCAGCTTTTTCTCTTGTGGCACTTAGAAAGCTTTTAGAAGGAACGAAGGCCGTTTTTGTTGAAATGAGCAAGGAAGATTACTTGCTTACTAACATCAAGCAGAACGAAAGGGCTGAGTTTAAGAACATTAATTCTCAGCTCCTAATTGAGTCGGATGAGCCAAGCTTCAGAAAATTCCTGATGTCAGAGATCGGCTATCTAATTAAAAAAATCCGTTCTGATAGTATTGATTCTATAAGCTCAAATATTGCCCAGCTCGCTGCTATGAATAAGCACAAGCATAAAGAGTTGGATAATGTCATGATTGCCATAAGTAAGGCATTGGAGCATGACTCACAATCTCCTACTTTCGCTCTGGCTCTAGCTCAAACGCATAAGAACGTACTGAGAGCTTTAACTTATGCTGCTCAAATCCACTCAGTCAGTGTAAATGGCAGTCCCTACTTCATCACTTCCTATCTTAATCAGCGGCCCTCCACCGACAACACAGATCAAGCCACAGGCTATGGGGTTTTTCAAATTACAAACCACGCTAACAATGCGAACCGCTGGGGGGTAAGTAGTCCATTTAATAAGGAGCACGGAACATCAAATACGATTGTCGTATGTTATTCATCTCCTTTTGAAAAAGCTCTGAAGAAGATACTCAAGACCGCCATATACAATCCACACTCAGATGAGTACAAGCTGAAGAAGCTATTATTACCGAATAGCAGGCCTCAAGACCCTGTAAAAGAGGCAAGCTCACCGAACTTTAATCCTATGGATTACTTGCTCTCAAGTGCTCATGGAAACAATGTCATCATCGTCAGTGCTTATGTCTCAGCTGCCAGGGGCATAAACTTGATTGTGGACAAAGTTGCTCCTCCAAAAACTAAGATTACCAATAAAGATGATCCTCAGGGGCATATGTTTACGCTTGGAAACGAGCAATCAACATCCTCGAAAAAGTTGAAGTTTGAACCAAAAGATCTGGATGATTTGTACATTTGCGCACCTCCATTCTATTCAGAGGTTAACCAGCCTATCGTTGAGAACTCATTAAATCGCATACAAGCGCAAAAGCGTTATTTCACTGAGTGCGATCTCTATTATTACTATATCGAATATATTGCACGTAAAGGGCATGATAATCCTGAAGAGTTGCTTATGAGTGACCAGGTAGACCTGGACACACGAAAAACAGATCGGGAGGCATTTGAGTATTTTGATGAGCAGCACCACCTTTCCATCTTCAGTACGCTCCAACAAGGTATTGGTCGTATAGAGCGTACCAATACATCCCAATCTCAAAACATCTATCTTTGCCCTGAAGCATATGATGTCCTTAAAGATGGAATTACAGCAGTTATCAGCAACCTTAATGATGAAGAGATTGACCGTGTCGTTGGAAGCATGTCCTATGCAAACGGCACCCTGGCAAATTCCATCATTGATCAGATTGATTATGATTCTGAAGACTCAAGTGAATCATCAGAGCAAGCTAGCAAGAAATCACCAGAGCACAGGATGTTTGATACTGGTAAATCGATTATGCTGCAAGCTCATCAGGATCTCAGAAACCCAAGTGAATCCATTTACAAGCCAGAAACTGTAAGCAAACTGATTGATTTCTACGAAGTGTTCAGGTCTGAACTTCCTTGGACTGAAGGCGCAGAATCTTATTTAGTTGAGCTGGAGGAAGCATTGCTTAAATTGCCTGAGCCGATTCAGGATCAAATGGCAAAATTCATTCTCACACTCTTTGTTAAAAGTCCTGTAGAGATTCATGATTTTGAACCAAAGGATTTTAACCAAAAAATATCTAAAGAACGTCTAATTGGACTGCTTGAACATGCTGTTGACTTTGAACAGTCATTGTCTATTAAAAGCCAGAACCTGCAAAACCCTTATGTAACAAGCGTGCCAGATGGATTTATGTACCCATGCTCTTGGTTTATTCCTGACTTGGCAGGTAACTATGGCGAATATGTACTGAAATCAGTGATCGAGATTCTTTCCAGGAATCCTGAAAACAAGCATTTGAATCGTAAGAATTCAGACCAGGCCAGGGCCTGTTATGAATGGGCAGATAACTTCATTGTTCAAGGTAATAAAGTTCTGGCTCTGGATGCCAAACATTATGCCTCTATTGGCTATCATATGATTCGAACATCTGAAGATGCCAAACGTAACGAAGTACTCCTATACAAACTGGCAAGCCATCTTAAAGCGATAGAGTCAGTATTTGAGGGTTACGATGTTCACCTGATAGCTATTAATACAGTTGATCGGAGCGATTCTAACGTAGGTCTTAAAGCCACCACTCAAAGCAAGAGCTTGTTCCTATTATCTGCACTGGATAAGCCACAAACTATTGCGGCTTACCTGGCTGATCACTTTGCGGGGATGTAAAGCAATGTCTAAGTCATACTTTCAAAATAACATTGCCATTCAAGATGTAGGTAACTTCAACGCTAATCTGATTGATTGGCTTATTGAGAATTCTACTAACCTTAACCTCTTAGTGCTGCCAGTTTCAGTGCCTTGTAGTGATTATAAGACTGCTACAGCCTTGTTAAAGGCCAAGGTACAGGATGAGATCCGTAGCATGAGTGAAAACACTCAAGATTTGGTTTCAAACATTGGGTGCATTGCCTTTTTCATCAATGGTGGAAAAGCTCATGGGATTAGCATCACCTTCGGCAATAACTTCATCTCAGAAGATAAACTGCCAACTTACCATAGGCGTTTAAATTCATTTAAAAGAGCTATCCCACAACGTTGTAATGAACTGACATTCAGATTCAGCTTGCCTCTTCTTAGGATGTGCCTAGCTGTTTATGGGATACGTCATGAACTAACAAGCATTAATGCATCAGATCTGGATGAGTATGCTCTTCTCAGTTTTGCCAGAGAAAAGCTATATTACTCTTGGGATAAGACCCTTTTTAAGGTTGAGGTGGCACAAGTCCAAGACTCTGATAATCAAATTGTACTCTATGTTCGTAACCCACAGACATCGTTAGATGCAAAAAAGCGATTAGAATCTCTGAGATTCTCAAATGCTGAAACAGGATTAACCTGGTTTGATACAACTGATCTAAAACTGAAAAGCTTCAAGGACTCCAAAAAACTACCTTACAAGCACTATCTTGGATTAGCTCTATCCCAAAACCCCGATAAGATTCAAGAAAATATAGCGAAGCAATTAAATACCCGCATGATCAATGAAGTTATGTGGAATGGCCTTCTTGAAGCCCTGCTGATAGATGCAGGTATCGCCTTTAAACGGGAAAGATTTGAGAACTACAAAGAAATTGCTATCAAGTCAGAATATCAGCAGTCACGTTCTTTGACCCAATACCCGTTGGGAATGGATCTTTCTGAGATCGTTTTAGGCAATAATGTCATTGAAATTTGTTACACCGTTGATACGTGTCTCCAGAATGAGCGCGAAAATATTGGCAATTTTTTGAGGGAAAACCTTGCCAGCTTCTTTGATGGCAGCCCTTATGAATTCAGATTAAAGGAATTCGAATACGGGACATGCTTCAGCCACCTGGATCTTATTATTGGTGTAATGCCTGATGAAGACCATTATTGGAAATCAGCTTCCAATAATGATGGTCTTGATGATTATGGTCGCTTCAAAAAAGAATCTCTCAGAAAAGGATCACCTACATCTGTTCAATTCTTATCGCATACAGCCATAGCTGGTAGTGGGCATGAGCTTGTTAGAGCTGTAATGGAGAATTTAGCAAAGCGTTGGATCTGTCAGAATACCTTTAGTCGGAAAATTGAAACTGAAGGTGTTCAATGTGATAAAGAAATAGAGCTTCTTGTTATGGGGTCTTTAAGCTGGAAGCATAAAGGTCAAACGAAGTCTCCTACCTCAAATTTCTCTATGATGCTCTATAAGATAGCACTCAAAGATGAGATGACGTTTAGTCGTCCAGAAATAATTTTTGATGACAAATTCGTAAAGGCAAAAGTGGGCGGTATCGTACCTTACTTAATGCGTTATTCAGAACATTCAAGTTATGCTGGGACTCTTACATCTGCTCTCTCTTCTGCTCCTGCTTTGGCGAACGTAATTCACACGATAGATAATGACTTCAGGCTCAGTGATACGCTCTATTTGTTCCATATGGAAGGAGGGGAAATTCAAAAGATCTTTAGTATTAACAATACAGCTATCTGCCTTATCCCTGACATGCAATATGTTCTATCTGCTACGAAGATTTTTAAAGAACAGTTGGCTGTATGGTTAACTGAAGGTCGGATGACAAGAAACGAATCAATTTCTTATGTCGGGGAAAACAAGAGATCGAAAAGTGATGCTGAATACCAGGGGCGATTGGCAGGCAATGCATATTACCTGACCCGCAAGTCATATAGTGAGAATCAAAAAGCTAACAGGCATTTGGTTAAGAAAATAAGCAAAATATTTGATGCCTACCAAAAAGAGAATCTTTCCTTTACAGAGGCTGATGCCGCCTTGTTTGATGCGGGTCTTATGTCAGATCTGGCGGGTGCATACAAAGATTCAGGGGTTAAGAAAACTATCTACGAAAAGATAATTTCTTTAGGCATCTCTGATTAGATTGATTTTAACCCAAATTTTGAGGTAGTCAGTTAAGATCGTTTTGAGTTAGCTTAAGCTTTTCCTATGGTTGTAGGTGGTTTTACCTCCGAGTCCTAAGTAAGGAGGCTAAAACCACTGGGCACCAGAATCTTGAAAACTCGAGGATATGAAACACAAATTAAGCCTACCACCCAAAAAATTCGGCACTAGACAAATATAAGCATCTACAAAGGCAACGAAGCAAGCACTGCTCAATACAAGCAAGGAAACAACTAAAGCTTATTTACAAGCAGTGGTTTCACAAATAGAAGTAGAACGCAGCGAGATTACTATCTGGGGAGGAAATTTAAAGTTACTTTCTTTAATTTCGAAAGGTGATACCAGGGATGCCCTTAAGCGAATTCCTAGCAGAATATCAATTTGATGGTCAGGGAGGATAATTCGTCGTTTCACTCCTCACCCTTCGGGCTGCCGTCGCAGGCTCCGACGTGGTCTCGCTTCGCTCGGCTCAAACCCTCTTCTCGGGTTCTCATCCCTCCCGAATTTCAGACACAAAAAAGCCCTGCGGTTAAGCAAGGCTTTTTCGTATAAATAGATGGCGGTCAGGGAGGGATTCGAACCCTCGATACCTTGCGGTATACACACTTTCCAGGCGTGCTCCTTCGGCCACTCGGACACCTGACCATCCTGCTATTGGGAAGCAATTAAGCTCCTTACCAACGCGGCGCGAATTGTATCACAGCCTCCCCTATCCGCAAGGTATTTCCATTAAAAAACAAACTCTAGATTTGTTCGTTAATCATTACCTAATAATAATCATACAAAATGGATGGTTTTTGCTCTTGCCAGCCTCAATACATAAAGTAAACTAAGCATTCAATAATTATAAAATGTAGTGAGTATCCACCTTCATAATGCGGCCTGTTAATAGTTTAAAAAGCGCACTGTTCCACTCTCTTTATCGATCGTCGTTTATTAGTACTGCATTTGCAGTTCTAATTGTGTGCGTGTTGGTTTTTTTATCGATAGAGAAAGACTTAAGACAAGAGGGGCAATACCTTGGTCAGTTAGTGTTTAAAGAGCTGCGCGGAGCGATGAACAGAGGCGCAAGCTACGAAGAGGTAAACACTCTTATCAGCGATCTCAACGCTAACGCCCCAGGTATTAGCTACTCTATGTACCGCAGTAAAGCGATCGAGGCACAATTTGGTAAAGGGCGAAACCTAACCGACGAGATACGTGGTCACTTAGCCGGTGATGATGACGCAACTCATATAGAGTCATTAGAAAAAATTCATTACTTTAGAACGATAAAATTCCAGCAAGAGTGCCTTCAGTGCCACCAGAATGTATCGGTTGGTGATACAGCAGGCATCCTAGATGTTACCTTTCCCGCAGAGCGAATTCGCATCCCCATTACAGAAGTACTGATGGGGCTATTTCTTGTATTCTCCGTCACGATTATCACCTCTTATATTGCATTATCACGTGATCTGTTATCCCACATGATCAATCCGCTGCATCGCCTCGGTCGAAAACTAAAAGAGACCGAAGGGCATCATGATTTAAGCGAGCGTCTAGATCTAGATTCTGATCTCAAAGAGATCCTAACCATAGAGCATGCTTTCAATGCTCAGCAGGAACTACTCCATGCTGCTTTCCAAAAAGTAGAAGAGGTATCGATCTACGATAAGCTAACAAGTACCTATAATCGCCACCAGCTTGATCGTTTATTTGCTGAAGAGACTGTTCGCGCCATTAGAAACCAGAAGCCGATGACAATAGCGATGATCGATCTTAATGGCTTTAAACAGATTAATGATACTCATGGCCACCAAGCTGGCGATGAGATTCTGGTTCATTTCTGCAACGTACTCTCTGAGAACCTAAGAATTACTGATAAGGTCATACGCTATGGCGGGGACGAATTTATTATCTTGCTTCCCGACTGTAATAAAGCTGAGGCACAAGAACTTTTTTCACGTATAGAAGCGCTTACAACATCCGAGCCTTATCACTACAAAGGACAGGTGTTGTATACACAGTTCAGTACGGGGTCTGCGGAATTCCCTGAGGAGTCAGAGACAGATAAAGGTTTAGACCTTATCCAGAGAGCTGACGAGAGAATGTATCAAGAGAAGCAGAGAAGAAAGGCAGCCAGATAAAAAAAGCCCGGTTTATAAAACCGGGCCAAGTAATACCTGGAAGGTATAAAACTTACTATCTGATAATACTAATCTGCCTGACGACGTAAGAACGCAGGAATATCTAAAAATTCCATATCATCCGTGCCGGTCTTTTGCATAACAGGCTGGTCTTGCTCAATTTCACGGTGGATCTCAATTGGCTCAGCTTTCTGCTTCGGTGCTGCATCTTTGCGTGCTGTACGCATCACTGCAGGTAACTCTAGCTGATCAAAATCTGAAGCTGCACCTGCTGCAGTCGCAACGGCCGATGCACGGCCAGTACCTGTATTTACCACTTCAATTTGTTGCTGATCTGCACGACCCAGTCCTGTTGC
Organism: Neptuniibacter victor; assembly: GCA_027943745.1. Taxonomy (GTDB): domain Bacteria; phylum Pseudomonadota; class Gammaproteobacteria; order Pseudomonadales; family Balneatricaceae; genus Neptuniibacter; species Neptuniibacter victor. The sequence goes on from AP025763.1 coordinate 2,728,678, forward strand.
AACAACAGTAACCGTCAACTCATCGGTTAACTCTGGATCAATAACAGTACCAACAACGATAGTGGCGTTCTCAGAAGCGTATTCTTCAACAATGTTACCCACTTCCGAGAACTCACCCAAGCTGAGATCGAGACCAGCGGTGATATTTACCAAAATACCACTCGCCCCCTTCAGGTCTACATCTTCAAGCAATGGGCTATTAATCGCAGCTTCTGTCGCTTCTGTTGCTCGCTCTTCGCCACGGCCACTACCGCTACCCATCATCGCCATGCCCATTTCAGACATGACGGTGCGAACATCTGCAAAGTCGACGTTGATCATACCCGGACGGATAATCAGATCAGCGATACCTTGCACCGCACCTTTCAATACATCATTACATGTATTGAAAGCATTAATTAGACTTGTATTTTTACCAAGCACAGGCAGCAATTTTTCGTTTGGAATAATGATCAGAGAATCGACATTCTCTTTAAGTTCATTAATACCTTCATCCGCTACCTTCAATCGTTTGCGACCTTCAAAAGAGAACGGCTTAGTCACAACAGCAACGGTTAAAATACCCATCTCTTTTGCAACTTCTGCAACAATTGGTGCCGCACCAGTGCCTGTACCACCGCCCATACCAGCAGTGATGAAGACCATATCTGCGCCTTCAAGCATTTCGCCGATACGCTCACGATCTTCAATTGCAGCATGACGTCCCACTTCTGGGTTTGCCCCTGCACCTAGACCTTTGGTGAGTTCACCACCGATCTGAATAACCGTTTTCGAGTGCATGTTGTCCAGCGCTTGTGCATCCGTATTCGCACAAATAAACTCAACACCATCAACATCAGAGTTGACCATATGCTGTACAGCATTACCGCCGCCACCACCAACACCAACTACTTTAATTACGGCGCTTTGAGGAATGCTATCCGCTAACTCAAACATACCGATCTCCTTCCAGATTTTGCGCTTTATTATGACTACTAGCGCTTATTTATATTTAGTCCGTTTAACAACAGTTCTCAGAAATTACCCTGAAACCATGTTTTCATCTTATTCAACATACTCGCCCGTTCGATCACTTCAGCTTCCACCACTTGTTGTGCTGGCTCACCGCCCTGATCTTCATGCGCGTATTGCAGCAATCCCATGCTCGTGGCATAAATCGGATTGCCTAAAATATCTTCCATACCTCGCGTACCCTGCGGCGACGCTAAGCGCACTGGCATATGAAATATCTCTTCAGCCAACTCAACAGCGCCTTCCATTTTTGAAGTACCGCCGGTCAACACGATGCCTGCAGCAACTAGATCTTCAAAACCGCTACGTCTAAGCTCAGCTTGAACCAAGTTAAACAGCTCTTCGTAACGGGGCTCGACAACTTCTGCCAAAGATTGACGAGATAAAGCACGCGCGGGCCGATCACCTACACCTGGTACATTGATGGTCTCCTCTGGAGCCGCCAATTGCGCCAACGCGCAGGCATATTTAATTTTTATCTCTTCTGCATGCTGCATCGGGGTGCGTAATGCCATCGCAATATCATTTGTCACCTGATCACCGGCAATCGGTATCACCGCAGTATGACGAATAGATCCACCCGTAAAGATTGAGATATCAGAAGTTCCCCCTCCAATATCTACCATGCAAACGCCTAGTTCTTTTTCATCTTCGGTCAAAACAGAATAACTGGACGCTAATTGCTCCAGTACAATGTTATCAACCTCTAAACCGCAACGACGAACACACTTCTCGATGTTTTGAGCAGCATTCACTGAGCCCGTTACCAAATGAACTTTGGCTTCTAAGCGAACGCCCGACATCCCCAAAGGTTCTCTAATCCCTTCTGAGCTATCGATTTCATATTCTTGCGGCAAGATGTGCAGAATTTTTTGATCCGCTGGTATCGCAACAGCACGCGCTGCATCGATCACTCTTTCAAGATCAAATTCAGTAACTTCACCATCTCTCACCGCAACAATGCCATGAGAGTTCAAACTATTAATATGGCTACCAGCGATCCCAACAGCGACTGAGTGGATCTTACAGCCTGCCATCAATTCAGCTTCTTCGACTGCACGCTGAATAGAGCTCACCGTCGACTCAATATTCACTACCACCCCTTTCTTAAGTCCGCGGGATGGATGAGAGCCGATTCCGACAATATCGATAGTGCCGTCGACATTGATCTCGCCCACCAAACAAACCACTTTGGAGGTTCCAATATCAAGTGCAACAATCATATTTGTGTTAGCCATCATACCTATGCGCCGTATATTAATTCTACGCTGCCTTATTTTTACTTATTGCTATTAACAAACCAACCTTTTTTCGATGAATTTTTTTATATTTTATAAAAAAAGTTTTCAGAGATAAGGCAAACCCTGAAATCCATCTTAATTAAGTTATCGGCAGCCATTGAATATCATTTAGAAAAAATCTTCAGTTATTTCAAAAGGCTAGCTTCACTTAAAAAAAACAAACCTGAGCGATCAATAAATATACACTGCGCTTTCAATAGGTTAAAAAAACATCAAAAATCAAAAATCAATTTTGATTATTTTACTATAAATCAAAATTAAGTTTTGAATAAACAGCAATATATCAAAAATCAATATTGATTATTCGCGCGCAAATCAAGAATTAATATTGATTATTCACGCACAAATCAAAAGCTAGTTTTGATTATTTAAATAAAATGAAATTATTCTTTAAAAAGTAAGATAAACGGACAAAACACTATGAATTTACTTCAGTTTGCTCGATTTCTAATCGATTAACGTAAAAAAAAACGCTTAAAAACCTTTAACAATAGAAGGACAAAGACGTAAAGGCTCCTGCATTAGAGCCAGTCAAATTACAGGCTAGGGATAGAAGGGATAGAAGGGATAGAGCAGACTAATCAGAAAGAAACAGACCTTGAATACGTGAAAGAGATCACACACTTATTTTAGATAGCTATAACCTGTATCTACAGCGCGCCAATCACTTAACAATCGATGCTGGCCAATATAAGTGCGAATGCTGGTTTCACCATCCGCAAGGAAGGTATGATCCAAAAAGTTATCTAGGACCGCCTGGCTCTGCCCTGCAGCCGCCTGTAAGCAAAATGCTAAATAGCGTGGATAGGGCAAGATATCATCCCGCCATAGCAGCCCTTTATAGTACTGACCTACCCTATCAAAGTACTCGGCCTCTGAAGCACATTTATGTGAGCGATACTCAACATCACTACTGCCGGTACACATAAGCCCTTTAGCAAAGGCGCCTTGCAGATCAATTGTACGAACCTCGACCCAATTGAAGCGGTGCTCTCGCTCATATAACGCTTCATACTCAGTTTCTGAACATTCAAACTGGCAACAGATGATGGAAGAGGCCTCATCCTTCTGAGTGGAACAGGAGGCTATTTCAATAGCATCAGGATCTTCAGCATGGCGACTAAAAAAGACCACACCGACTTTATTAAAGATACGCCTGTAACCAGGTACCTTAACAAGCCTAAAGTTGCGCAAACCTGGGACCGTTTCTCTGGCTGATCGCTCTGAAAGCAACGATCCATACCCGACAACAGACACCATTAGTTATCAGTCTCGGCTGCTCGGTCTAGAAGATCCGGGCTTAGCTTTTTCTTACCATCAGCGCCCAACTGTTTCAGCATCGCAACCTGATTGACCAAATTACCACGCCCTGTACTTAAGCGTTTCTGTGCTGTTTCAAAAGCCTGCTGTGTTCTATTGATATTGCGGCCTATCTCATCCACAGATTCGACAAAACCTACAAATTTATCATGCAATTCACCACCACGTTGAGCGATCTCTTTTGCATTTTGATTCTGGTGCTCATACCGCCAAATATTATGAATGGTGCGTAGCGTCACCATTAGTGTAGAGGGGCTTACCAACATTATATTCCGATCAAAAGCCTCTTTAAAAAGATCAGGCTCTTTTTCTAAGGCCAATAGAAAGGCCCCTTCAATCGGTATAAACAACAAAACAAAATCGAGCGAGGTCACACCATCTAGCGCTTGATATGCTTTATCACTTAACCCTTTGATATGGCCCCTCATCGACAACAGATGTTCTCTGAGAAAACGCTGTTTAAGCTCTAGCTCTTCTGTTGAACAATATTGCTCATACGCCCTGAGTGATACCTTTGAATCAACAATGACATCCTTCCCATCGGGCAATCTAATAATTGCATCAGGCTGATAGCGTTTATTATCTAGCGATGCTGATACCTGTAACTCAAATTCATGCCCCTTGCGAAGGCCTGACTCTTCAAGCGCTCTTTCGAGTACCATTTCCCCCCAATTGCCTTGCGTTTTATTTTCCCCTTTCAAAGCATTGGTCAGGTTAATAGCATCTTCACTCATCTGGTGATTCAGTTCTTTCAGATGAGTAATTTGCTCATAAAGTGCGCGCCGATCCTTCGTCTCTTTGTCATAGACATCTTCAACTCTGCGCTTAAAATCGCCGAGCTGCTCGCGTAAAGGATTAAGAAGAAGGCCTAAGTTATCTTTACTGGTTTCAGAGAAACGTTGTGTTTTCTCATCAAAAATTTTATTAGCAAGGTTCTGAAACTCTTGCTTAAGTTGCTCTCGGGCCGACTCCAAGGTTTTCAACTTTTCAGCTTGAGCTTCTCGTTCTGCCTCTAACCGCGTCTCGAGTTCAGCAACAACCTCGCTACGGTCCGCCAATTGGAAGGCGGTTTGTTCCAGCCTTTTTTCCAATTGAAGTTTTTCAACACGTGTCGTCTCCAACAAAGGTTCGATATAGCGTATCCGCTCTTCTAAGCGAGCGCGCTGAATATCAACTCGATGCTGTAACTCTTGAAACTGTTGAAGTTGCGTTTGTAGTTGTTCATTATCCAGCTGTGTTGCTTGTATTACCTGCTGGTTGTGAACGTCCTGTTGCTGGTAGTTTTGACTATCAATATCCCACTGCTGTTGGCGAGCACGAAACAAAAGATGAGTAATCAGGAAGGTCACAATAACACCAACAGCCGCGCCGATAAGCAGGCTGTTGATATCCAATTGTGAGAACGGCAACAGCATTAAGCTGCAGGCCAGTAGTAATATAAGGTAGGTATAGAAAGCAGGACAAAAGGAGACATCAATAACAGTGCTTTAACATCACCTAACATCTGCTGAACGATCACCACGTGAATAACAGGGAAAGAGATAAACATACATAGAAGCGCAATCCACCACTCGAGGTTATAAAAACCGTAAGCCATCGAGAAGAGCAACGTTAACGCCGCCACATTACCCATCATGATAATAGTGACCATACCATTGCGTGTGGTCGCAAATGCGGGCTTGTCCTCTTCAGGGAGTTTGTTAATCGCCCCTGCACTTAATGCCGCAGACATCGAGACAATTCCTGTTACCAAAAAAATAATTAGAGGATCAATAGTAGGCACACCCGTACTCCAGTCACATAAACGATAAAACAGCATTGTAAGTGTTTTACTCGACACTGTTAACCAACCTGAATGAACTGCTTAATTAAAAAACCCGCCCTCCATAAAACCAAATAGAATATACTTATAATTATTTGCTATTTTAGACATATCTCATGTAACATCAAACATGTATTCGCCGATCGTTGGCTCGATCTATATCAGAATGAGATTTACCTTTCACTGGTTAATCTATCCTGATAGCGCGCTTCGTGAGTTATCATCCATTTCAAGCACTACTCGCTGCGGAGTAGTGCTTTTTTTTTAACTAATCCCAACCAACTGCACTTTGCCTGATTTACCGCAAATGAGTACACTCACTCCACTTAAGATCATCACTGATCTACCCCAAGTTTCCTTTATGAAATGGATATACGTATCTAATGCTAGTGTTTAAGGGCTTACGAAACTTGATCAACCGCTATTTCAAGAACATGAAATGGCAAGCGGTCTTAACACTCTTACTGCTGTATGGATTTAGTAGTTGGCTATTACTTGTCGCTGCCGGTGAAAAAAACCTCAGCGGCCCTGATTTTATCTATTGGCTTATCGTGACAGCATCAACTGTAGGTTATGGTGACCTGTCCCCTGAAACCGCTTTAGGTAAAACAATTGTAGCCTTCTATATTATCCCCTTAGGTTTAGGTTTATTTGCTCTGGTTGTTGGTAAGTTTGCAGCCTTCAGCGCATTTCAATGGAGAAAAGGTGTTATGGGCCTTAAAGAACTAAATTTGAATGACCACATTCTCGTGGTTGGCTGGAACGAGCAGCGTACGCTAGGTTTACTACAACTGTTAAAAACAGAAGCAAAACTGTATAGAAATCGTGATATCTGCTTATGCGTAGAAGCTGACATGGAAAATCCATTACCCGGCAATATTGAATTTATACGCACGGTTTCCCTTAATGATTCTGATGCTCTCGCTCGGGCGAGTATTGATAAAGCGTCTACCATCATCATCGACACAAACAGAGATGATCAAACACTCAGCGCTGCACTCAACATCTACAGTAAAAATAAGACCGCTCACATCATCGCTTATTTTCGTGATGAAAGTTTGAGCAATTTATTGAAACAACACTGCCCCACGATTGAGTGCACGCCCTCAGTATCAACTGAGTTGATGGTTAAATCCGCTATGGATCCGGGCTCAAGCATTCTCCATCATGAACTGCTAAACGCAGAAACAGGGATGACGCAATTCTCTATTGTCGTACCTGAACATCTGCCAGAAATCTCTGTTAGAGATCTCTACATTCCAATGAAAGAACATTATTCAGCGACACTCATCGCTATTGATTTAAACGATGACGGTAAACCCGAAGTTAACCCATCACTGGAGAAACGCGTTAAAGCAGGTTGCACCTTATACTACATAGCCGAAACAAGGCTAAAAGACCTGGATTGGAACGCGATCTGTGCTCGTTAACTTCCTCATATCGACAAGCGTATAGAAAATGCTAAGAGCTGTTTTGAGAGCTACTTTGAGAACTGTTGTGAGTGCTATTTTAAAAACACTGTTAAAAACTATGCTTATTGGATTAAGCTTTTTCCCTATGACAACACTTGCCGCGGAAGAAACTCCGCCTAAAAAGACTGTCTACAGAGTGATCGACGGCAGTTACACCGTTTGCCAAACCCAAGCGCAATACCAACAACTGATTCGCTGGTCACTGTATGGCGTGGGTGGTCCTCCTCAAACTGGATGCTTACCTGCCCCCGCAAAGGCAAAAGCGATTATCCTACAATGCCCCGAAAGTGATATTATTATCTGCCAATTCGAACTGACACCAGAAGACGGCAGCCCAGTGCTGAACGTATGGGCCAGTAAAGTTATGTTAATGCCAGTAACCCCCTCCGTTACTGAGTAATAGATAGAGAAATACACGTGGAATTTTTGGTAAATGAAGCCGTAGAAGATTACGCATTTCAAAGTACAAGTGCGGAGCCTGAGCTACTACAAGAGCTGATAGATGAAACAAATAAAAATATGGGCTGGCCACAGAAGCTCTCCGGTCGCCTAGTAGGACGTACCCTCAAGCTCTTAGCTCAATTACATCAGCCTAAAAACGTACTCGAAATCGGCATGTTCACCGGCTATTCCGCGCTATCCATCGCTGAAGGCATGCCAGACGATGGCAAGATCATCTGCTGTGAAACAAACCCTAGGGCTATTGAGTTTGCGCAAACCTTTTATGATCGCAGCCCCCATGGACACAAAATCGAAGTGATCTTTGGTAAAGCTATAGAAACCATTGAAACATTAGATATTGAGCTTGATTTCACCTTTATCGATGCCGATAAACGAAACTACCTTAACTACTATCGTAAGGTTCTTGAGATGACACGCCCTGGCGGTCTTATTATCCTCGATAATATGTTGTGGTCAGGAAAAGTACTTCAACCGGAATCCGACATTGATGATGTTTTAGTCGATCTAAATAAGGAGATCGCAGCGGATCCAAACGTCGAGAATCTATTTCTTACGGTTCGAGACGGCATGAATGTTGTCAGGAAAATTCGTTAATGTTTTACCTTATAAAAGATCTTAAAAGCGATAACCCATCTCTCGAAAAAATCGCCGCAGGTCATGCACTAATTGATGACAAAGATTATGCTATTTCAACCGCAGCTGAATTGCTTGATCTTTATATGGAGACCGATAATAGCGACGTATTGATGCCCCACTTGATCACCGTGCGGGATGCTATTATTGAAGACCTTGATCAAGTAGCATCGGTAAAAGAGATCTACGGGTTAATGTATTGGCTACTCGGTGATAACAATATCGATAACCGTGGCGAATCATTAGAGGAAACTGCCGATCGTTTAGGCGACCTCGACATCGAAAATGATACAGACCAATACAGTGATCTAATATTCCACCTTAAAGATGCTGTAGAAAGACTATACGATTTAGAATTGGAATAATCTTCATTACCGAACGGAGGCAGTATGCAACGGCGCACTAAGCTACTTTCCTGGCTGCTGTCTTTCGTTTTTCTTTTCCTAATTATCATCCCTTTGAGCCTCTACCTCCTCTCGCCTTTCATTGCACAAAAGAGTTTAGAGCATTGGCTAACCGCACAAAAATTCTCAACAGTTCAATTAGATATGCATCCCCCCGGCTGGGATGAGTTACGCATCAATAGTCTACATATTGAAAAAGACAGTAACGAACAGCGGTTGGCGATTAGCTCCGAAAATATCCTTATTCGCTTCAATCCCATCGACCTCTATCTGCATCAGAAAATAAGCTTAATTCAATTACCCCAATCAACCGTTAAAATTCAATATTTAACGGAAAGTGACCACTCAACGAGCAGTAATGAAAGCATCGATTTAAGCAACATTTTACCGGCTCAATGGTTTCATAAAGTACCCGCTGAATTGATTCAAATAGGCGAACTCAATCTAGAACTCGATTACCCCGGAACAACTTCAGATTGGCGATTTGTCGGCGCCCTCCTCTTTGACGGTGAAGAGCTATACAGCCGCGTTAAATTTTTGCGCAACACAAAGAATCTAGGCTGGGGAGATCTAAGGCTAGGCCTAAATAACCGCTTATCATTGCGTTTACTGGAAGGAAACGAACCTTTTATTACTATTGATGGCTCATTAGCTTATAAAAACCAACTTGAATTAACTTCCGCTCAGCAGTTTGATATCACGCGTTTACAACGCTGGCAACAAGCACTATTTCCCCGTTCTGAGAACGCAGATGAAGCCAACAATCCCATTCTCCCGTCCCTTAATGGAACTATACAGAGTAATGGCATCACTGCCTTCCCATTAAAGACGAAGTTCACCCCGGATGATCTGCTAAAAAGTATCCGTACCCAGCAACAGTTTGAAACGAATATTAAACTTACAGCACCCGTAAAAGCATTAGATCAACTAGCGCTTCAATTAAATGGGGCATTAGATTTTTCACTCAGTGAATTACAACTTTCAATCGCCAAACAGTCGAGTGCAAGTATCAGTAACATCAACCACTCTGCATTAATAAGCTCGATTGTTAAGGTAGATACTCTCTTATTAGATGACGTTGCGATAAAGGTTGGTCTGGCAGAACTCTTATCGGGTCAATCGCCTCAGATAGAGATCAGTCCTCTGTCACTGAAACTTCAATCATCTCCAATCAAATTGCCGAACATAACCTTACCCTCTCCGTCGATAGAGCTAGCGCTAAGTAAAATAGATTTAGCCAATACAGCATTCGCAGGAAAAGCGCTGACGACAGCTTTAGTCATTCAGGCTGATAATAAACCACTACCTCCTTTGACGATAACGTCACTGTTTACCCTCAACCCAACTGCGCTTATCACAGAGTCGTCGCTGCAAAGCTCAGATCAACGAATAAGCCTGAGCAGCAAAAGTAAAACACTGCTGAACTCGTTGAAGACGACATTCAACTGGAAACTAAAGCCGATCAAGTTAACAGTGTTGGAGCAACAACTTAGTAACTACCTACCTTTCCCGCCTGAGTTAAGTTTACTGTCAGGGACGCTATTCCATAATGGCGGTGGTCAGATACAAAACAACAAACTCTCACTACAAGCAAACAACAGTATTCGGCACGGCGCTCTAAGTTGGGATAATAGCTGGGTCGAGGGGATTCAGTTTGATTCACGCACAACCTTAAATTCGCAAGGACGATTAATCGATAAAGGTACGATTAAGCTGGAAAAGGTTACAAGTGGTATTGAGATTACAAAGGTCCACAGCCGTTATACCTATCAATATAACAAAGGACGTAATCAATTAACGCTGGATAGCCCCAAAGCTCAAATCCTGGAGGGTGATCTCTCGTTACAAACGCTGCAGCTAGACCCACTGAAACCGAGCTTTTCGACCGAAGTAAAAATAGACAAGCTTGATCTAGGTGCCGTGTTAAAACTAGAGCAACAACAGGGTCTGTCGGGAGAAGGGAAGCTCTCGGGGCATTTTCCATTAAGTTATAACAATGGCGAATTAACCATTAGTGATGGCAAGTTACTTAGCCTTGCACCAGGTGGAAAGATAAGGTTCCAACCGACAGCGACCGTGGCGGCTTACGCAGCGGCTAATGTTGGCTTAAAAATGGCGATAGAGGCACTCCGTAACTTCCATTATGAGCTTTTAGATATCAAGCTTAACTATGCCGCAGATGGTACCGCGTTACTGCAAACTAGGTTAAAAGGAAATAATCCCGATTGGAATCAAGGGCACCCGGTCGATTTCACAATAAACATTGAGGAAAACATTCCCAAGTTAATAAAAACGCTACAATTCGCAGATAAATTGACGAAAACGATCGAGAAACGTTATCGTTAACCTATTAAGGATATTAAAAAGGTGCATTGTTTTACAAAGCACCCTATTTGAGGAACAACCATGAAACTATCACGCATATACACACCGATAGCGTTTTGCATCGCGTTAGCAGGTGTCAGCGGTTGTTCACCGCGCGTAGAAGTGGCCGTCCCGAGCGAGCCTATCACCATCAATCTTAATGTTAAAATTGAACATGAGATTTTGGTTAAGGTTGATCGTGAGATTGATGAACTACTATCTGAAAACAGCGATATTTTTTAAGGGAGTTACGTGATGATTTTTCATAAGCTACGTAAGATATTGGCGCTGCTCACCTTAGCGTTTGCTGTTATTGCAACACCAGCATGGGCAATATCTAAAGATGACGCTAAATCTCAAGGCCTCATAGGCGAAAGAAGCAATGGTTACCTTGGGATAGTCACATCTAGTCCTACTGCAGACCTACGTTCATTAGTTGGTCAAATCAACGAGAAACGAAAAGCAGCCTACACAAGTGGTGCAAGAAAAGCAGGCGTTGAGAGAAGTGTTTTTGAAATTAGAATGGGACAACGTTTACAAGAACGCTCTCCTGCGGGACACTTTATACAGTTACAGAACGGCAAATGGCGTAAAAAATAGCCTGTGTTGTAATAACTACGATTGAAGCAAGGAAGCTAAATCAATAGACATATGGACAATAGAGACTACTGCTAGCACAACGCAATAATTGGGAAACGGATGACCAAAAAAGATCCTGTTTATCGTCGCATTAACGCCTTAGGCTTTATCTTATGCCTAATCGCCGTCATTTATGCGGTTCTTGGTTTACAGGATCTAATAACACATGTCAGTAGCCCATTAACCTCACTTTCAAAACTACTGTTAATAAGCAGTGCCTTCTTTTTTTTCGTGGCACTCATTCATAATCCCGATACCCTGGGCCAGCGCTGTTATGCCCTCTTCAATATTGCCCTAACCATATTTGGGCTCGGTTGCGCGGGGCATCATTTATGGGTTCAAGAAGCACTAGATAAAAACATAGCGTTGACGCAATGTGGATTACCGATCGAAGAGTTATTGGCAAATCAAACCGGTATAATAAACAAGCTCTCTTCATTGTGGAGCGCTGCGGCCCAGTGCCCCGCTGAGGCAGTCAATATTATTAATCTCGGTGTTGCAGAACAAAGTTTAATTATTTTTGTCATTCTATTTTTCCTAGGCTGGAAACAGCTGATAAGACGTAAAAAAGCTGAAGGACTATTTCTTTGATCCCCCATTGTCGTGTGTCTTTGTTTTGCTCTCTACTCATGGTTTCTACTGTGCATGCGGAGTCTCAAGCACCTTGGACGCTAAATCTCTATTTTGAAAATGACCTTTTCTCCGAAACGGACCAAAACTATACCAACGGTATACGCGCTTCTTGGGTATCCCCCAATGTTGATAGCTACCTTGAAGATGAACGTTTACCGGAATGGGTAACAGACCTTACCCCCTATCTGCCGTTGTTTGATCCTAGTGACAACTCAGCTTCATCCTTACAACGCAATGTGGTTCTAAGCATAGGGCAACAGATCTATACGCCAGAAGATATTGACCGTATCACGGTAGATCCTAATGATAGGCCCTATGCGGCGTGGCTCTACGGGGGGATTGCTTATCATAGCCGTACTGCAAATCGGATGAATACCGCAGAACTGAACCTAGGTGTCGTCGGCCCATTGGCGTTAGGAGAACAAGCACAAGACTTTATTCATGATATTCGTGGTTTTCAGAAGTTTAACGGCTGGGACAATCAATTAAAGAACGAGCCAGGCTTCCAGCTCGTCTACGAACACAAAAATAGAATTTTGAAAGGCCAGCTCTCCTCTCTATTTGAATATGACACGATACTCCACGCAGGTGGCAGCTTAGGTAATGTGGCAACTTATCTAAACGCAGGCGGTGAATTTAGGTTAGGCTGGAATCTACCCCAAGACTTTGGCACATCAGCATTAAGAAGCGGTGGCGATAATAGTGCACCGGGCCTTGGTGATGGCCGTTACCAACGGGGTAGCAGAGATCGTAACTTAGGTGTGCATGCCTTTATATCGACGGATGGCCGCTGGGTGCTTAGAGATATTTTCTTAGATGGCAACACTTTTAGAGATAGCCACTCTATTGATAAAGAAGCCTTAGTCGGTGAAACGGCTTTCGGTATTGCCGCTTTGTATCATGGTTGGAAACTTTCGTTCTCCCGTGTGCATCGCAGCAGAGAGTTTAAACAACAAACCGAAGGACATTCTTTCGGCTCTATTAGCTTAAGCTATTCATACAGCCTCTAGCTTTTTATCTCTTACCAAAAGGTCGTTTAAGGGCATCGGTTTCGCGTAATAAAACCCCTGTACATACTCACATTCCGCTTCCATAAGATATTCGGCCTGCTCCTTATATTCGACCCCTTCCGCCACCAGCTCTATCTCAAGCCCTTTAGCTAACCCGATAATTGATTGAGTAATACAACAATCATCTTCAGAGTGAGGGAGACCGTCCACAAAGGATTTATCAACTTTTAGCTTGGTCACCGGCATATGCTTTAAGCGTGATAATGATGAATATCCTGTACCAAAATCATCTATCGCCAAACGTATACCCAACTCAGATAATGCAGTTAGCTGCGCTCGAACTAAAGCGGAGTCCTGACTAATTAGCTCTTCAACGATCTCTAACTCTAAAGACTCTGGAGGAAGGTCATGCTCATGCAAAATATCGGCGATTTGCTGAGATAACTGCGAGTTGTATAGCTGTTCAGAAGAAATATTCACAGAAACCCAAGCAATCGTACTGCCTTGATCATGTAAGCGTTTAATATCACCCGCAGCCTGCTTTAACATATAGCTACCTAAGCGCTCCATCAAACCTAATTTCTTTGCTAAAGGTAAAAACTGTCCGGGGGGGATAAGACCTCTGGTCGGATGACGCCAGCGAACCAGCGCCTCCAAACCTATAACCTTTTCATTTTTTGTCGATAAAATCGGCTGATAGTGCGCCACTAACTCACTATTATCCAAAGCAGTGATAAGTTCATTTTCGAGTGAACGCTTTTGCTTCAACTGTTCCAACCACTCCAAAGAGAAGTACTGTTCACTGCCACGAGACTCACTCTTGGCTCGCTGTAAGGCGATCTCAGCACACCGCATAGGATTAGCTTGCCCGCTACTTTCAGTCGGATAGATCACGATACCTGAACTAAAACTGACACTCACCAACGTATCATCTTCGGTTTTGATAGGATTGTCTGTTATCGTTTTTAACTTATTATTCAAAAGATCTAACTGTTCTGTATTTTTTAAATCTGGCAACCAAATACCAAACAGATCACCGCCCACCCTTGCTAAGCGGCAATGATAAGGTTGTGTAACAAATTCAAGTAAACGAGCCAAAGCAACTAATAGCGAATCCGCAGTTTTGTGACCATGGTTATCATTAATGGATGCAAAAAAATCGAGCCCTAATAGCATCAGCACACGCGTTCTATCAGTATCCAACTCCCCTTGCAGATCAAACTCTAATCTTTTTTGGAAGTTATTACGTGTCTCTAATCCAGTCAGCGAGTCATACTGCTCTAGAAACTCCAGCTGCTCCCGATCTTTTAACCAGCTTTCATGCTCATTAATCATGGATATGCTATCAGCTAAAGATGCGACATAAGAGAGTTCAGCTAAGTCCCATACCCTCGCCTCACCTACCTGCTCTAAACACACAACGCCTTGCAACTTGCCCGCCGCATAGATTGGCGCATCCAACATAGACGATATGTCATTTGGAATTAAATAAGGCTCTGTAAACTCACATGTTCTAGGGTCGGTAATCGCATTATCCGCATTGATAATCCGATCTTCGGCCATGGCATTAAAATATTCAGGGAAGTCGGACCGTCTAAGTTCAGCGCCTTTAAAATAGTGATCGGCTTCTAATATATAGAGAACTTCACAGACGATTTTCTGGTTATCCTCACTAAGCTTCCAGACACTCACTCTCGAAACATCTAGCTGTTCGGCGCAAGCACGGCTAATCCGCTTAAGTTTTGAAATACGGGGGTAATCAATAAAACCCGTACCGCGACTTAACTGCATTAAAGATTTATGCAAACGAACTAACTTCTCGGTAGATGCCATGCGTAACCTTTAGATTCAAACAAAATGGGCTATAAAACTTATAACAATTATAGTCCCTAAATACATCAAAATTGTCTAAAATAAGCTTAAGCTCTATTTTGATTCGATTTATTACTAAAGGTTGTAGTAATGAAGCTGTCTAAAAAACTCTTTCTTATACAAATGGTCTTCTTTCTCCTGCTGATGGGCGGAGTTTTGCTTACAGTTGCCATTTTTGTCTTACCTGAAGTTAGAGAAATAGAAGCCAAAAAACACTTAGGTAGTATCACAAGAGTCGAAAACGCGCTAAATGACGAGCTTGAGCATCTAGCTATCTCTGCGGTGGATTGGGGGGAATGGGACGATACTTATAACTACGTAATTTTACCCAACATCGCTTACGAGAAATCAAACCTCTCAAATGAGACACTTTCAGATCTTAATGTAGACCTACTGCTGATTCTTAATAAGAGCAATGAAGTAGTATGGAGAATGACCTCTAAAGAGCTTTCTAATGCCGCTGAGAACGCTCTTATCTCTGGTAACCGATGGAACGCTCAACATCCCCTTTTGTACAAGCCGCAACAAGCCGCTATGCAAGGGATTTTCTTAAGTGACTCAGGACCACTGCTAATCGCACGGCAACAAATTTTGAACAGCCAAGGCGCTGGCACTCCACAAGGTTACTTTTTCTTTGCTAAAAGATTATCTCAGTCATTCATCCAAGCAATATCAGATAAAATTGAAACCCCATTCTCTATTGATGTTGTCAATAACACCCAAGATTTACCGAGCCTTACTTTTATAAGTAACAACCAAACGCATGCGCAAAGCTCTACTCCATTTGAAAATTCCGATAATAAGGTTCTTCAAATAGACATTTTTCAAGCCCGACCTTTTTATCTACAAGCACTCAACGCCATCACCTATTCACTGGTTGCCATTTTGCTAATAGGCGTCATCTCGTGCCTTGTAACCTACTTTTTACTCAAGAACATATTAATAAACCCCATCGTGCTATTACAAAAACAAGCAGAAATGTTCAAAAAGCATGATGGTAAGCAACCTTTTAAACTATTAAATCGTAAGGATGAGTTGGGGCAACTCTCATCTTCATTTGTCTCGATGGCAAAAGATCTTTCAAAGGACTGGGGCAGACTAGAGCAAGAGAAAAAAGACTATCGAGATGCAAGTTATACCGATGTTTTAACCGGTTTAAAAAACCGCCGTTATCTTGATGAATATCTGCAAGACCCTAACTCTTGGATTCATGATGACGAATGGACTTTTTTTACAATCGATTTAGACCATTTCAAAGTAATAAACGATAATTACGGTCATGATGTCGGCGATATTACACTTCAACAATTTTCTGAATTACTCAGAAAAAGCTGCCGAGATAACGACATTATTATTCGTAGCGGTGGTGAGGAATTTACCGTTCTTTGTCATCAAACCAGTGCAGATGTAGCTAAAAGCATTGCAGAAAGACTACGTAACGAAGTAGAGAATTTTAATTTTGGTCATGAAAACCATTTTAAGATCACCTGCTCTATCGGCTTCTTTGTTATACGTATTTATTCCCGTGAGTATGGTTTAAAACATTGGAATAGCATGCTAAAGGTCTCAGACCTAGCTTTATATGCAGCAAAGAATAACGGTCGAAACACATGGGTTGGCTTAGAATGTTTAGGACAATGTTCAGAAGGTGTTTATCCTAAGGAGGGAATGGATATTCAGCACTGGCTTTCAGAGAAAAAACTTAAACTATTTAGCTTTAATAAGTCCCCTGAAGACGTCTATTGGTAGTGAGCTGAAGAACATTAAAAACCATAAAAAAGCCGTTCCCCTAGGAACGGCTTAATGCACTTAAATGAATGCACCTCAAATCCGTACAATTCAGTACACGAAAAGAGCTAAAAGCTCGCGCTCACCCGCAACCAAATATTTTGGCCTGGCTCAGCTACCTGAATAGGGTTCGCGTCCAAAACATAATCCCGACTTTCATGCAGGGTATAATCCTTATCAAACAGATTATCGATGCCCATCGCAATTGTCATACCATTCTCTGATGCGTATTCACCATGCAGGTTAACCAAACCATAACCCGGTGTTTGTCGTACATCTTGACCGCCGCAATTAGGATCGCTGCTTAAACAAACATTGTTTTGAGCAGCCACTAATTTCCATTCAACACCTGCTTTCCACTGCTGCTTTTGATAATCGAGCGTTGTTTTAAGTTCCAACGGTGAGATCCTAGACAGATCTTGATTATCATCACGGTTTTCACCTTGCAGCCAAGTAAACGCTGTACCCAAGGTTAAGTTTTCATCGATACGATAAGCAATATCCGCTTCAATACCATACAAACGCGCATCGACATTATCATATCGTTCAGTACCACCGGATTTATGACGAAGAATGTAATCATCAACGTAATTAATCCAGCCGGTAAGACTCCAATTTAAACTCTCGTGCTTACTGGCTAAGACAGCCTCCAACTGATGATGCTTTTCTGGGGCAAGTAACGGGTTACCAATCCAAGGAGTCATGCCCGATGTTTTTGCAACATAGCGCTCAGTGGCATCCGCTGTACGCACACTACGAGAGAATGTCGTTTCAACCGTATATTGATTGTTCAAGCGATGGGTCCATGAGGCAAAGCCTCCAATATTGTTTTCATTGCTATCGGTTTCAGAAGAACCATTCACAGTGAGATATTGTGCGGATGGCGTTGTCATACCAAAGGTTTCAGTCGCTCTAGAAGCGGACGCTTCAACACGGTCATAACGAAGTCCCCCTTTAAGGACATCATCTTGACTCAGTACTTTACTTCCTTCGAGAAAGAGACCCGCTTGTTTGATCTCTACACCGGGCCACTGAGAGAAGGCTGCCATACCGTTGGACTTCATATAGGCCACAGCATTTCGCTCATTATTTTGAACATCTGCACCCAACACCCAATCCATATCATGGAGCTGTGCATCAATCACTACGCGCATACCTTGTGTATCCGAAGTAGAGGGGGAACTCATCATGCTGTTTTCCATCAAGTGGATAACATCAGATTGATAGGCTTCTATTTTAAGCTCGCGCAACGCGCCTTGCGTGAATTGATGCGTTAACTTAATACGACTATTTTCAGCATCAGCATAGGGACTATCCATCTGAGCCCCAGGGAAAAGCACATCTTCTTCATCTGACTTTTCAAAGCTTGCTTGTAAAGTCGTATTCTCGCCCAAACGAATACCTCCTAAGATCGCATTCGACTGGCTATCATATTTTGAACTTACCTCTTGCCCTGCACCATCTTCGTAATTTTCAGATTCACCTTCATGGGCAATAAAGCGGATATATCCATCATCATTTCCTACCGCAAGGTCTGCGCCTAATTCCCACTGCTCTCCGTTACCACGATAACTTCCAGATACTTTGCCGCTATATCCTTTCTCATCGATCATCGGCCAATCACGCTCAAACAAAACGGTGCCGCCGGAACCGCCACCACCATAGACAACGGTACGGTTACCTTTAATCACCGTCACGCGATCATAACTATCAACCGACGTGTAAGCGGTGGGAGGGTCCATACGGTTAGGGCAGCCACCATGAATATAGCCACCATCTAATAATATATTCAGCTGCGTCTCTTTCTGTCCACGGATAACAGGATCCAGCGCTCGGCCTCCCATACGAATAGCTGAAACACCCGTCAAGCTTTGCAATAACTCCCCCCCATCAGATACGGGTGAAGCTTGAACTGACGCAGTACTTTCGCGCACTGCCGTTTCTAGGTGAGGAAGCCCACGATTAATTTCGATAACTAAGTTTCCATCTGCATCATGTCCCGCCATAGCGGCTTCAGACGTTAACACCGCGATCACTAAAGAGAGAACTCGCTTTTTCACAACCCACCTTCCATTAGATAGTTCTAAAATTAGGCGAATTCTAATGATTCCACGACAAACTAGGGATGTGACACAGTGTCGCGCGGCGCATTGTCGCAGGCATAACTTACGTTTAAGAGCCAAATAGAACGAAGAACAAAGCAGTTTCTCGAAGCAGCGAATAAGAAAATACAGTTTCCTAAAATAAACTTTTGTCTATGAACAGTCACAAGAGGAGGAAAAAACAGGTATTATTAGCCCTTTTTTGAGCACACCATAACCAACTGATCACAGGTAACAATAAGATGCCGTCACAGAATCAGGCTCCACTCTCCGTTTTGGAGCAAAAAGATGCGTTCATCGCACGTCATATTGGCCCTTCGGCCGAAGAACAACAGGCTATGCTGGACGACCTTGGCGTAGCAGATCTTGATCAGTTGATTACACAAACTGTTCCAGAATCTATCCAAGTGCCCTCTCCTATCAATCTTGATGGGAGCCGAAGCGAAGAAGAGGTTCTTGCATACCTAAAAAGTATCGCCCAGAAGAACAAAATCAACACATCGATGATTGGTATGGGCTATACCGATACGATCGTGCCAAATGTTATTCTTCGTAACGTTTTAGAAAACCCAGGCTGGTACACAGCGTATACACCCTACCAACCTGAAGTATCTCAAGGCCGCCTTGAAGCGATTTTAAACTTCCAAACGATGGTACTTGATCTTACAGGCTTAGATTTAGCCAACGCATCACTATTAGACGAAGCAACGGCAGCCGCTGAAGCTATGACGCTGTCTAAGCGTATGTCTAAAGCTAAGAAAGCGAATGTTTTCTTAGTTGACCAAAATGTTCACCCGCAAAGTATTAGCGTTATCCAGACACGTGCCGAACCTCTCGGCTACGATGTCATCGTAGGTGATGTGGCTGAGCTAATTGAGCAACATGAGGCATTTGGTGTGCTGGTTCAATACCCAGGTACCTATGGCGATGTAAATGATTACGCTGCACTGATCGACAAAGTACATGCTAAGAAAGCATTGTTCTGTGCAGCGGCTGACATCATGAGCCTAATACTGCTTAAATCACCAGGTGAACTAGGCGCGGATGTCGTATTCGGTTCTGCTCAACGCTTTGGCGTACCGATGGGCTATGGTGGTCCTCATGCCGCGTTCTTTGCTACGCGTGATGCTTACAAGCGTTCCGTTCCTGGTCGTATCATTGGTGTTTCTGTTGATACCCGTGGCAACAAAGCGCTGCGTATGGCGATGCAAACGCGTGAGCAACACATCCGCCGTGAGAAAGCGACATCCAACATCTGTACTGCACAAGTGCTATTAGCCAACATGGCTGGTTTCTACGCGGTCTATCACGGCCCTGATGGCCTCAAAACCATCGCTAGCCGCATCCATCGTTTAACCGATATTCTTGCGAAAGGCTTGCAAGCGGAAGGCGTTAAGGTAGTTAACAATAGCTGGTTTGATACACTGACACTTGAGCTAGATAATGCCTCAGAGGTCTACCAAGCCGCTTTAGACGCCGGTATCAACCTGCGCAAGATTAGCGAAACGCAGATCGGTTTAACCTGCGATGAGTGTACTGATCGCGATCTCGTAAACACATTATGGAACTGCATCTTAGGCGCGGATCATGGCTTAGACCTGGCGGCCATCGATGCAGAGATCACTACAAACGGTTCTACTTCCATTCCAGAAGCGTTGTTGCGTGAATCTGAAATTCTGCAACACCCTGTCTTTAACAGCTATCACAGTGAAACAGAGATGCTGCGTTACCTGAAAAAGCTGGAAAACAAAGATATCTCTCTTGCGAACAGCATGATTGCGCTCGGCTCTTGTACGATGAAGCTGAATGCAACCGCAGAGATGATCCCGGTGACTTGGCCTGAGTTTGGTCAACTACACCCCTTCGCTCCAATCGACCAAGCACAAGGCTATCAACAGCTTATCAATGAACTTGAAGAACAGCTAAAAGCTATTACCGGGTTTGATGCCATCTGCATGCAGCCTAACTCCGGCGCGCAAGGTGAGTACGCCGGTCTTTTAGCGATCCGTAAGTTCCACCAGTCTAATGGCGATGACCACCGCAACATCTGTTTGATTCCTACGTCTGCACACGGTACAAACCCGGCCTCTGCGGCGTTAGCAGATATGAAAGTAGTACTGGTTGCTTGTGATGACAAAGGTAACGTTGACGTTGCCGATATGCGAGCGAAAGCAGAGCAACATAAAGATAACCTCTCTTGCTTGATGATCACTTACCCATCTACCCATGGTGTCTATGAGGAAGGGATTCGTGAGATCTGCGATATCGTCCACGAGAACGGCGGTCAAGTTTATATGGATGGCGCTAACCTAAATGCTCAGGTGGCGGTCAGCCAACCTGCTGCGATTGGTGCCGATGTATCTCATATGAATTTGCATAAAACCTTCTGCATACCTCACGGTGGTGGCGGACCAGGCATGGGCCCTATCGGTATCAAAGCCCACTTAGCGCCTTTTGTTGCTAATCATCCTGTGCAAACGATCCAAGGACCAAAAGCAGACAATGGCGCCGTTTCGGCAGCCCCTTGGGGAAGCGCTTCAATCCTACCGATCTCTTGGGTTTACATTGCCCTAATGGGAGGCACAGGGCTGCGTGCGGCAACCGAAAATGCCATTCTTAATGCCAACTATCTCGCGAAAAAACTCGGCGAACATTATCCGGTTCTCTATACCGGTCGTAATGACCGTGTTGCGCACGAATGCATTATTGATATGCGTCCACTGAAAGAGATCTCTGGCATTACAGAGGAAGATGTTGCTAAGCGTTTAATGGACTTTGGTTTCCACGCGCCGACTATGTCTTTCCCTGTTGCTGGCACCTTGATGATTGAGCCAACGGAATCAGAATCAAAAGCTGAACTAGATCGTTTCATCGAAGCGATGGCGGCTATCCGTGAAGAGATTGGTCAAGTGGAAGATGGTGATATCGATGCGGAAAACAATCCGCTGAAAAACGCGCCTCATACCATGGAAGATCTTATCGATCCTGATTGGAACCGCCCATATACAGTGGCCCAAGGTGCATTCCCTGTCGCACGCCTTAAAACCAGCAAAGTCTGGCCAACGGTTAACCGCATAGACAACGTCTATGGCGATCGTAACTTATTCTGTTCATGCCTTCCTGTGGAAGAGTATTCGGAATAAATATTATTACATTAGTAAAATAACTCAGATTAACCCCTTCCAAAGTCGCCTAAAAGGCGACTTTTTGGTTTGTACAAATTGCTAACGTATCAACGAGGATATTAAGGGCTGATTTCATTAGCTAATTAAGTCTGTATCACATAACGGAAAGCAGCCCGTCGATCCACTTTTGGCTGTAGATTTAATGGAGCGTTGTAACACTCACGCCTTCCATTAATTAGAAACAACCAACCATTGTTTTAGTTCAGATTCGACTTTGCTACATTCAGCCAGTGTCAATGCACGCTTAACCCATGGGCCCGCTTCAACTGTCGTCGTATCTACAGCCACACAGAAGTTTGAATCTACCTCAAGCCTTAACGTTTTATCTGTCTGGTTATAAGTAAACGCTTGATGAGGATGATTACTGCATTCAAGCAAGCCAAATTCTGACTTTCCTGCTGCAATTAGCACTTGCATGCATTGACCTTCAAAAGCAAAAGAGCTTATTTTTTTAGTAGCCGAATCATACTCAAAACGTACATCATGACCCGGATCATTTTTAGGCGTACCCTTAGGCTTTTTCGGCTTACAAGTATGAGTTTGCATCAACTCTGATTGGCCCGGACCATACGTATCAAGGCAGAAACCATACCCATTAGGCTCATCTAAGTTTGCATTAAGCGCAATATAAGGTGCCTCTGTCGGTATATTAGGTACCCCAGCGTAGACATAGCCACTAAAAAATACAAAGACAGACAATATTGAAATTTTTGAGATTAAGTAGTGCATATTGGCTCCTCTTGATTAATAAAATAAGTCTGTATGCCTCAGTTAGATTGCTGAACAGACTCATCTCCAGGTTCACTATTCCCGTTCACTATTTCCCAACGGAGCGTCGCTGTACATCCGTCATGAGTATTCCGGTCTAGGCTGAGCTGCCACCCTTTCTTAACAGCAATACGGGATACAATATCCAGCCCTAAACCAAAACTGTCTCTTCCAGACTCTCCTCTTTTTATTGGGTTAGTATCCCCACTTAATCCTATACCGGTATCAGCAATACAAATTTTCGTGCTGTGAATATCAATCATGACCTGGCCTTCGAATGTATGCTCAAAGGCGTTTCTAATTAGGTTAGTTAAAACAATGCGAACAAGTGCAGGGTCATACAGCTGTATCTCCTCACAGTTCATCGAGATAGAAACGCTAATATCCCTGCCTTCAATCAAATAACCTAATTGATCCACCAGCTCACTGGTAATGTCCTGTAAATCCCTTGCTGCGATCGGGCTTTGCTCCGGTCGCTGGGGAGAATGATTATCTTCAAGCGCTTCTTCACGGGATAACCATAACAACGCTTCTGTCGTATCTTTCATATTCACTGAAGCCTGACGAATATGCCTAAGCGGTTTACTGATATCCTTTTTCCCCATCAATAAACGTCGTTCGATAATATCCAATGCACTCCCCACCACCGTAATGGGGGTACGCAATTCATGACTGGCGTTTTGTAAAAAAACTTTCTCTCGCTGATGGAAGCCGTGTATGCGCTCCACGCCTTGCTTTAAGGCATGAGCAACTAATCCAATTTCTGATCGGTCATCCAATATGGGGTGTGATATCACGGGGCTTGATTCATCAACCTTATGAGCCATATCAGCCAGCGCCTCCATCGGCTCCAATACCCTTTGATTGAAACGTCTTGCCATCCAAACAACGGTAATCAGTAAAATAACAAACACAATAAAGGTTATTGATAGTACGGTTTCTAATATGTGCGGAGGCTTCACCGTTCCAGGGCTTTTATCATCCCGAAAGTGATAAACCGCAAATAGCTGCCGCTCTCCCTTTTCAATTGGTATAGCCGTAAATAACAATGGCGCGTTGCTATCTCCCTGAAACTTTCTATCATTAAAAAGACTTTTGTATAGCGTGTAATCTGTAAAGTTATTCTGTGGAAAATGAGAAATGATCCATTCAGGTAAATTCTCCTGACCGACAAAAATTGAAAACTCATCGGTTTCCAAAATGGTTTCCTCAAGCTTCCCTTCGTCATGCTGCTGCGCGTAGTAAGACCCTATAACAACCAGCCCTTTTTTCGTTGCTATATCAAGGCCGTCAATATAGAGATAGAGCATCAGACAGGCAAAACCGGTAACGATAAATCCAGTCAACAGTAATAACTGATTGCGTAAAAAAGACCGTAAACTATGGCGTTTGGATGATGATTTATTCACTGTGACTATCCGCTCCGCTCTCTTCACGCAGCACAACACCTACATTTCTAAGTGTATGCAGCAACGCGGTAGAAAAGGGTTTATTGATCGCTTTACGCAGTTGATAGAGATGAGATTTTAAGGCGTCAGAATCTGGCGGCGAATCCTGCCAAACCACA
This sequence comes from Neptuniibacter victor, assembly GCA_027943745.1. Taxonomy (GTDB): domain Bacteria; phylum Pseudomonadota; class Gammaproteobacteria; order Pseudomonadales; family Balneatricaceae; genus Neptuniibacter; species Neptuniibacter victor. Next base: position 2,753,031 of record AP025763.1, read on the forward strand.
TACTCCAACTCTTGCCGTGTCAGCGGTGCAGGGCTTGCTTTAGCTAGTGCGACAAGCAGCTCCCAGCCGATCGGGTGCAAAGTTAATAACTGATCTTGACGATAAGCCTCACGCAGAGGCAGATCCAATCTGAGATCCGCAATCTGTAGCACCTGCTTTTGCGGTATAGCTCGTTTAGCTAAGGCCTTAATACGTACCACAAGCTCCGGCAGGTCAAACGGTTTCACCAGATAGTCATCCGCACCCACCTTAAAGCCTTCCAACTTATTCTCCAGAGAATCTCTCGCCGTTAACATTAATACAGGCGTATGAATCCCGTTTCTACGCAGTTCTTCGCAAACACTGAGGCCGTCCATACCTGGCAGATTGAGATCCAGTATGATGATATCAAAGTGCTGTTTCATGGCCAGCTCAAGCCCGTGATCACCACGTTCTGTGTAATCACACTCAATGTTATCCAGCTCCAGATATTCAACAATATGAGAGGCTAAGGAGCGGTTGTCCTCAACTAATAACACCAGCATAGGTTTCTCCTCGGGAAATTATAGCGGTAGATCTCATGTGTCGGCCATTATACGAGCACAAAATTTGAGCCCTTCACCTTCATTTCACCTACGCCAAGATACCATGCTCATATCAATTGGACACCTGACACTATTGAGTGCACTGGATTATGAAGCTGACCATTTTAAATCGCCCTGTTGTTATTGCCGCCGTCATTTTACTAGCGGGTTGTACGGCCACAGCGCCAACATATGAACAATTCCCACAGGGAAGCCTACCGCTGAAAGAAAATTGGGTTACTCCACAAACATCCCCAGTTACGCTGACTCACAGTCTGATGGCGCTTTTTAACGATGACACAATGAATCAATTGATTGAACAGAGCCAGCAACGCAACCTATCGTTACTACAGCAAAAGTCTGCCACCGAAGCAGTAGCAGCAACACTTACTCAAGCTGATGCTACACTTCTGCCTGAAATATCAAGCAATATCGGCAGCCAGCGTCAGGAAAATGGGAACACCATCACAGAGAATCACAACCTCACTTTAGATGCGAGCTGGGAGTTAGATCTCTGGGGCCGTCTAGGGGCTGAACGTGATGTAGCAACGTCAAACTTCGAGGCCTCCAAAGCAACCTACCAAGCGCTGCGAGACTCTATTGCGGCTCAAACTATGCAGGCGTACTTGGATGCAGTGAGTCAATCTCAACAAGCAGCGTTAAGTGTTGAAAAATACCTGAGCTTTGAAAAAACACTAAATGTCGTCACCTCGCAATACCAAGTTGGTATCGCCGATCTGGAAGAACTCACAGAAGCACGACAAAACCTGTCCAGCGCTGAAGCCAATCGTATTGAAAGCCAATTGCAACAGCGTAACGCCATACGTTCATTGCAAATACTGATCGGCAGCTACCCTGATGGCCTAGATTTAGTAGGCACTACACTCCCAGCTTTGTTGACACCCCCGAATGCGGACGTGCCCGCCTCCACCTTAGCACGTCGTCCCGATGTCACTGCTGCATGGTATTCAGTCCAAAGTTCAGCTTCCAACGTTGCCGCTAAAGAAGCCGCGCGACTACCGAATATTTCCTTAACATCTCAGCTCGGAAATTCTTCAGATGCACTCAAAAACTTACTGAGTGGAAACACCGTTTGGAGCCTTGCGGCTTCCATCGGTTACACCCTATTCGATAGTGGCTCCCTAAAAGCTCAAGTGACCGAGAGCCAGAGTCTCGCTGAGCAAGATTACTATAAGTATCTGGAAACCGTACTCACTGCTCTGAATGAAGTAGAAACAGCACTGGATACAGAACGTAGCTACTACGCCCATGAAATTGCTCAGCGTGAGGTCGTAGCACAAGCACGTTTACTGCTGGCTAATGCAGAGCAGAACTACCGCGATGGTTTAATCGATATTACCGATTGGCTGACCTACCAACGTAGTTATTTCAACGAAAAATCTACCCTGATAGACACTGTGAATCAACGTTTGCAAAACCGAGTGAGCTTGGGTTTGGCGTTGGGTCTAGGCATTTAAGTGTAAAGCTTCCAAGAGGTTAAAGATAAATATGATGTCCGTAAAAAAATCCATTGTTGGAACCCTTATTCTTGTTACTGGTGTTTGCGCAGGTACCGTTTTTCTGCTCCCACCTCAGTCACAGCCTACATTCATGGTTTCGCTTATTAGCCCAGCCAATGCCGCCACTGAACAAACAGGCCCTGCACAAGAAGGCTCTCCAAAACTGACGCAACAATCAGAAAGTATGAAGCCAGTGGCACCATCTTCTACACAAACAGACACGCCTACGGCTAATCGGATATTAGTTACCACTGTCCATGCACAGGCGCAAACACAGCACCCACTGCTGACAGGTTATGGCGAAGTAACTGCACGCTGGACCACCGAGTTAACGGCCGAAGTGAGTGGTCAAATAGATCTCGTTAGTTCAAAACTACTCGCTGGGAGTTCATTCAATAAAGGCGATGTCCTGGCTCGAATTAACGCGGTTGATTATGAAAGCGATCTTGCAGCAGCCAAAGCAGATCTAGCTACAGCGAAAGTTGCCTATTTAGAGCAACAACGCGAAACCCAACAAGCGAAAAAACGTTGGGAACTTAGTGGATTATCTGGCACGCCATCCGCATTAACTCTGCAAACGCCCCAGTTGGCTCAAGCCTTAGCTTCTCTAAAATCAGCCGAAGCTGCTTTAGCTAAAGCCCAAAAAAATCTCGCGCGTACTGAAATACTCGCACCGTTTAACGGCCGCGTTAGCTCTCGTAATATCAACCCCGGTGGTTACGTAACGGCGGGTACAGCACTGGCGGAAGTGTTCTCAACTGACGTTATTGAGATCAATATCCCGTTAACGGATCAACAGTTTTCTTTACTAGGCAACGAAAACGAAGCGATCAACAGAACGGTGGCACTGAAAAATACAAGCCATAGCTCAACTAACGACACACAAGACAACGCAAAAGAGTGGACAGCTAAAATTGCGCGTTTTCAGTACCACATTAACAGCACAGAGCGTACACGCAATTTAGTGCTGGAAGTCAGTAATAACCAAGCCGCTGAATACTTAATGCCAGGCACCTTTATTAAAGCTTTTATACCAGGTCAATCGACTGATGGCTTAGTCAAAGTCCCTGCCAGCAGCCTATCGCGTGATGGCTATATCTGGCATGTAGAGAACGACGTATTACACCGTTTCAAAGCCAACATTGCCTACAGGAAGGATGATTATATTGTCCTTCAGGGATTAGATGCCGCCGCAGAACTACAGGTTGTTCGCTACCCTCAATCCGCTTTTTTAGCAGGACAAGCGGTCAATGCACAAACCGTTGCCGACAAATCGAACACGCCCAGCAACAAGCACATGACCAATAACCAAGTGAACACGCGCCAGAGAGGTACCGACGCATGAATCAGCAAAAAGGTATTATGGCCTGGTTTACAAACAACCCAGTGGCCGCCAACTTATTAATGATGATCATTTTGATTGTCGGCTATTTTACAGCCAGCGGCCTTCGTACTGAGACGTTTCCCGCTTTTCCACCAGAACAAGTGTCTATTTCAGTCTCCATAAATGGCGGCGGCATTCAGGATATTGAAGAAAGTGTTGTCCTGAAAATTGAAGAAGCATTAGAGGAAGTACAAGGCATTGATACGGTGCGCAGTACCATTCAGAACGGCAGCGCATCTATTACAGTCACACGTATAGATGACTATGACCTGACAACCTTAAAAGACGATATTGAAGCTCAGGTCAATGCGATTAGTAACTTCCCATCCTCAGCAGAAAACCCCATTGTCGAGGCTGCAACCCGTGAGTCCCAAGCCATTTGGGCGGCGGTATATGGTGAAGCAGACACTAAAACTCTAAAGCTTGTTGCCGAAGACCTACGCACACAACTGCTTGCAGCAAGCGATATCAAACAAGTCGATGTAACAGGTGAACCTACCGAAGAGATTGGCATCACCATCTCAGAACAAGTGTTACAACGTTATGGCTGGACATTATCCGATATCGCCGACCAAATTAACGCCCAATCCGTAAACCAGTACGGCGGTGAATTAACCAGTAACGATGGCGATATCACCGTCCGAGGAGATTTCCAGAGTTATTATCAGGCTGATTTTGAAGATGTTGTCATACAAGCAGACTCGAACGGTGCTTTGATCCGTTTAGGCGATATTGCCCAAGTCAGCGATAACTTTTCTGAACAGACGTTGATCTCACGGTTTAATGGCTACAACGCCATCATGTTAAAAGTTGTCGTAACCGACGATACCAACCTTATTGATGCCGCCGATACCGCCAAAGCGGTAATGGCTGACTATATAAAGACAACCAATCTACCCGCCAACGTTGCGCTAGATACCATGAGTGATCAATCTGTATTCATTGGTGAGCGTCTCGACACGATGATCGAAAATGGCTTAGTAGGTATGTTACTGGTTATCATCTTACTGGCACTATTTTTACATCCTATTCTAGCCTTGTGGGTCGCTGTAGGTATTCCTATTGCGTTCGCTGGTGCCATGATCACCATGGGATCATGGGGACTTGATCTTTCTTTAAACGAACTGACCACATCAGGCTTCTTAGTCGCTTTGGGCATACTCGTGGATGACGCAATCGTGATCGCGGAAAGCGTATATTCCACCCGTAAAAATGCCCCCCCTGAAAATCAAAAAAGAAACGCGATTGCGATTACCATTCAAGGTGCAATGAAAGTTGCGGTTCCAGCCACTTTTGGAGTGTTAACGACCATTGCCGCCTTCTACCCGCTGATGTTCATTAATGGCAAGTTGGGTAATATTTTTGGCCAGCAGGCTATGATTGTTATCGCTGTTCTGATTTTTGCACTGGTCGAATCTAAGTTGATTCTACCAGCTCACCTTGCACACATTAAAATTGAGAAAAACCCAAAACCAACCCGTTGGAATAGATTTCAGGCCATTTTTCAAGATGGGCTGCAAAACCTTATTGATAAGTTATATGCGCCCAGTATTCGCTGGGTGATTCAACACCGTGGCCTCAGTTTCGTGGGAACCGTTGTAATCTTTGTATTAGTCGTAGGGCTCATTCCCATGGGTCAGGTTCGTATAAGCTTTTTCCCCGATATTGAACCTACTGTCGTCATGTCCAGTTTTGAAGTACAAGACTCCTTCGGCAAGGGGCATACCTATGAAATATTAGATACGCTAGAGAAGGCTTTACAAGAAACCAATAGTGAACTGAAAGACAAATACAAGATGTCTGTGGATCCAATCACCGCTATCTACGTAAATTCGAGTAACAATACCTCCGGCACTATAACGGGGGAATTGGTAGAAGATGGACTACGAGATTTTGCCGCTGATGAAGCCAGTAGTCTTTGGCGAACAAAAGTCGGGGCTCTGGAAGGTGTATCCGTACTGAACTTTGATGGCGCTCGTAAAGGTCCTGAAGCGATTCGAATTGAGCTGAAAGCAAAAGAGATGGACACTCTGGCTACAGCGTCCCGTGAGTTACAACAAGCTATGGCTCAAATCAAAGGGGTTAAAGACATTCGTGACAACTTAAAAGTTAACCAGCCACAATTGGATATTAAGATTAAACCAGCGGCTTATAGTCTCGGTTTAACCAATACACAGGTGATGACTCAAGTAAGTGACGCACTGTATGGCTCACAAGCACAGCGAATCCAACGCGGTAATGATGAAGTCAAAGTGATGGTGCGTTATCCCGCGGAAGAGCGTAAATATCTCAGCGATATTGATAACCTGATGATCCATACTGCGGATGGCGCTGTTATCCCTTTCCACACAGTTGCCGAAACCACTTACGCCGATAGCGTCTCACAAATTGATCGCCTTAACCGTTACCGTGCGGCCAGTGTAATAGCCGGTGTGAACAAACAGATCATCTCTTCAGGGGAAGTCATTCAACAGCTACAAGCGAATACAATACCTACCTTGTTGCAAACCTACCCGGACCTAAAAATTGAGTTAAAAGGCGAAGCATCAGAGCAGAGCAAGAGCACCTCCTCCCTGTCACAAGGATTCATGGTTGCGCTGTTATTAATCTATGGTTTGCTTGCCATTCCATTGAAATCCTACGCTAAGCCATTAGTGATCATGAGTATTATTCCTTATGGCATTTTAGGCAGTATTCTGGGGCATTGGATTGTAGGCGTGAACATCGGAATTTTGTCGCTGTTCGGTACCATCGCTCTGTGTGGTGTTGTGGTTAATGACAGCTTAGTACTCGTGGCTAAGTATACTGAACTACACAATCAGGGGATGAAAACCAATGAGGCGATCATCGAAGCAGGTAAAACCCGTCTGCGCGCGATCTTGTTAACCTCTTTAACCACTTTCGCTGGCCTCACGCCTATGCTGCTCGATGATTCCAGCCAAGCACAGTTCTTGATTCCTATGGCGGTCTCACTGGGTTTTGGTATTCTTTTTGCGACGTTTACAACGCTCTTTGCACTGCCAATCATACTAAGCTTTCAAGGTTCACTCACATCCACATATAATCGTTTTTTTCTAAAAATCAGCGCTCCAAAGAACAGATAGAAGTAAATATTCGACAGTTATCATATTGAAAAATGAGCCATTCGGCTCATTTTTCAATTAATACCGGTCAGTAGGGTTAGCCTGATTCAAAAAGCCGTTGTATCAATTTTTTTGCCAATTCTAAACATTTCATATGCAACAGTAGCAATTTAAAACACCCCAGTGGTTCGAGCGAAGACCCTAAATTTTAATTTCACAGCCTCTCTCAAGAGGCATCCACGTCTTTACTGTGCCCACTCCAAGAATACAAACTAAAATTACCCAATAGCCCACTACTCGAAATAAGCTTGCATAGGTCGCACTCTCTAAATATTATTAACATATTAATTATTGGTCAGTACATCATCTATATGACCACCAGCTAGGAGGCTCGCATAATGCAATATCATCTGAATGGGTTCAAACCCGGTAACTACCAAGTCCCTGATGAGGTTAGAAAGCCTTACCCCAAACCACCAATTGTAGACCTACCTAAAGAAGTGGATGTTCTGATCATCGGTACTGGACCTGCGGGTTTGACCATGGCACGTCAGCTATCTGAGTTTTCTGACATAAAAACATGCATTGTGGACATGGAATCGGGCCCCCTACTGTTCGGACGTGCAGACGGTATCTCCTGCCGTACTATGGAGATCATGGAAGCCTTTAACAGTAGCGAAATGGTCGTTAAAGAAACCTACCAGCTGAAACAAAACACATTCTGGGAGCCAGATACAGAAAATCCGCAGAATATAAAACTCACACACAAGATTGCCGATGCCCGAGCTGGGCTTTCCGAGTTTACACATGGCATTGTTAACCAGGCACGCCTACATGAGCTACTCGTCGATGGTATGGAAAGATCGATTACTCAACTCAGCCCGGACTATGGCCGAGAGCTGGTTGAGATGAAGATTGACGAGAGCCTTACTCAGGATCTTGATGCTTACCCAATAACAGCCACTTTTAAGAGAACCGACGACGCTGGGGCCGGTATCACTGAAACGGTTAAAGCACGTTACATTGTCGGCGGGGACGGTGCCAGAAGTAACGTTCGCAGGAGCATGAACATCCCCCTAGAAGGCGACTCTGCTAATAAAGCATGGGGCGTAATGGATATTCTGTTAAATACAGATTTTCCGGACATCCGCGTTAAGAGCTTCATCCAGTCGAAAGACCATGGTGCGGTTATGACCATTCCACGCGAAGGCGGTTACCTCTGCCGGTTCTATGTAGAACTAGATATGCTAGGTAAAGACAAACGTGCTAAAGATGTGAAGCTGACCGAACAGGATCTTATCGCTAAAGCCCAGAAGATTTTTCACCCTTATACACTAGATGTAAAAGAGGTCGCTTGGTGGTCAATCTATGAGGTAGGCCAACGTATTGCCGAGCGTTTTGATAATCGCCCAACGGGTAGTACAGAGGATGTTATTCCCCGTGCATTTGTGGCCGGCGACGCATGTCATACACACAGCCCTAAAGGCGGCTGGGGTTTGAATACTTCGCTACCAGACACCTTTAATCTAGGCTGGAAGTTAGCTGCCGTACTTCAGGGCAAAAGCCATCCCAAATTGCTTAGCACCTACGGTACAGAGCGACGCAAAGTAGCTCAACAACTTATCGATGCTGATCGGGAGCTGTCTAAACTCGTTGCTACTCGACCAAACGCAGGCGATAACTCCGAACAGGCTAAAGTCGATACCGCCAAGATCGAAGCCTTTATGAAACGTCAAAGCGGCTTTGTCTCAGGTACATCGATTGAATATTACCCGTCGTACATCTGTACAGGTCAGGAGAACCAGCATTTAGCCACAGGCTTTAAGATTGGACAGCGCTTCCACTCAGCGGAAGCAACACGAGTAGCCGATGGCAGAAGCCAACACTTAGGCCATCTAGTTAAAGCAGATGGACGTTGGAGATTCTTCCTTTTTGGTGATACGCAAAACCCGACTGATCCTTCGTCTGCGGCGTATCAATTTATCGATTTCCTAGCCAATGATGAGTCCTCACCGGTGCAAAAATATACACCGAAAGGCGCTGATATTGACTCGGTTTTTGATACTTATGCTGTGTTCCAGCAACAGGATCTGTCAATGCATGATCTGCCTGACTATCTATGGCCAGCAAAAGGTAAGTATGCTCTGCGAGACTATGAAAAGGTATTCCACGCTGACAAAAGCAATGACATCTATGACCTACGTGGAGTTGACCGCTCTGCGGGTTGTGTCGTGGTGGTAAGACCTGATCAGCATATCGCGACTATTTTGCCTGTTACTGCGCACGAAGAACTGAAGAAGTTCTTTGATGTATTTATGATTGAGCAGAAGTAGCCACTTTATCGCGTTTTCAAACGCAACTCTAAGCCCGCTAAATAAAACTTAGCGGGCTTTTTTATATCTCTTTTGCGGTTCAGGCGCTTGTCCCCATAACGTTGATCGGCATATCAGTAGTCCTAAAGCCCTGCCGTATTAGAAGTACTTTAAGGCAACATGAGAGCGATAGGATTCAACGCTTCTTCTTAGCCGCCCCCTGCCTCGCTTTAAAGCGAGGATTACTTTTACAGATCACATATAGACGCCCTCTGCGTTTAACAACTTGGCAATCTGGGTGACGCTTTTTCGCTGTTTTTAACGAACTTAACACTTGCATAATTCCTCCTTGAATTAAGCTTTACTCGAACGATTTCCGAAGCGCTTATTAAACTGCGCAATACGCCCTTCTGATGTCGCCTTACGTTTCTCTCCTGTATAGATCGGGTGAGACGCACTAGAAACATCTAATGTCACTAATGGATATGTTTGGCCATCTTCCCAAACGACCTGCTGATCACTCTTGCACGTTGATCTAATTCGAAAATCACGGCCGCAGCTAGTATCACGGAAGATGACGTAATCGTACTCTGGATGAATATTCTTTTTCATAGCACTCTCAATTTATGTTATATTATAACATCTTAAATGATAAATATTATCATTTGCAAGAAGTAACTAAGAATATAGATCTTTCATTAACGGTTTTACCCACTATGACTTCTACACTCATAAAAAACGGCCTTATTATTAACGAAGGCACTGCAACTGAAGCGGACCTGCGGATAAAACATGGGCGGATTGAGCAGATCGATTCAACGATTAGCCCTTGTTCGCGAGATATCATTGTTGATGCGGCAGGCAGCTGGCTTCTGCCCGGCATGATTGATGACCAAGTACACTTTAGGGAGCCTGGTTTAACCCATAAAGGCACGATTGCCTCCGAGTCGAAAGCGGCTGTGGCTGGCGGAATCACCAGCTATATGGAGATGCCCAATGTATCGCCCGCCACCACAACATTGGCAGCGCTACAGTATAAATATGAGATAGCCAAAATTTCGTCTGTTGCTAACTATGCTTTTTATCTAGGTGCAACAGAAAATAACTTAGAGCAGATTAAGGCCCTAGACCCGAAAACGGTCTGTGGTGTGAAAGTATTTATGGGCGCCTCTACCGGTAATCTCTTAGTCGAAAACCCAACCGCATTAGAAGGGATTTTCCGTGACTCTCCAGTACTTATCGTGACCCATTGTGAGAGCGGTCCTATTATTGAACAGAACTTGCGGCAGTTTCAGGATCGTAATATCGAACCTGTTATTCAGAATCACCCTTTCATCCGTGATACTGAAGCGTGTTTTAAATCGTCTTCTTATGCAGTAGATCTAGCCAAAAGATTCAATAGCCAACTTCATGTTCTTCATATCACCACAGAGAAAGAACTCTCCCTGTTTAGCTCTGGCCCTATACAAGACAAACGCATCACCGCTGAAGCCTGTGTACACCACTTATGGTTCAGCAATGACGACTACGCTGAAAAAGGCAACCTAATAAAATGTAACCCTGCGATCAAAAGCGCCGCAGACAGAGATGCACTCATCAACGCGCTGCACGATAACCGTATCGATATCATTGCGACTGACCATGCACCCCATACTTGGGAAGAGAAGCAACTACCCTATACACAAGCCCCTGCGGGGCTGCCTCTGGTTGAGCATGCATTACTAAGCTTGATCGATCATGTACAGCAAAAAAGACTATCTATCGAACAGGTCGTTGAGAAAGTGTCTCATAATCCTGCCCTACGCTATGGAATCCAAGAGCGAGGTTTTATTCGTGAAGGCTACCATGCAGACCTCGTGTTAATGGATCCAAAACAAAAAACGCACGTTAGAGATAAAAATGTACGCTACCACTGCGGTTGGAGCCCATTTAATTTGCATACCTTTAACAGCAAAGTAACGAATACATGGGTTAACGGCCATTTAGTCTATGACGGTATCGACGTCTATCCGCTGCAAGGATCTGCGCAAGCCCTACTCTTTAACCGCTAGCCCTCTAAAAAATTGAGAACCATCATGCTTAGAAAAAACCCTACCGGGCATTACCCAGATGTATCAGCCAAGGCTTTTATCGACCCCACTGCGATTATTTGCGGACGGGTGATCATTGAAGAAAATGTATTTGTTGGACCTTATGCGGTGATACGCGCAGATGAGGTCGATGCGAATGGTGAGATCCTACCCATTATCATCAAACAGGATTCAAACATTCAAGATGGAGTTGTGATTCACTCTAAAGCCGGAGCTGCCGTCACGATTGGCGAGCGAACCTCAATCGCCCATCGATCAATCATCCATGGCCCCTGCTCTGTTGGAAATGATGTGTTTATCGGTTTTAACAGTGTTATTTTCCGCACCCATATCAGCCCCGGCTGTGTGGTACGGCATAACTCGGTGATAGATGGACTAGATCTACCGGAAGCATTTCATGTCCCCCCCATGACAAATATTGGTCCGGGCTTCGATCTAAATACGATTACTCGAGTACCCCCTGAATATTCGTCATTCTCGGAGTCGGTTGTTTCGGCTAACAACGCTTTAGTGGAAGGCTACAAGAAGCTTGGCAACGAACTCTAATATCAATTATTTCATGTCGCCGTAAGGCAATTTTGGCCACCGTTGGTGGCCCTTTTTTAACTCGTAAATCCTGACCTTAGCCACAACAAATACTAATCTGACCACCCTCGTATGACTTCAATCTCCTCTTCTGAAATATTCAATGACCTAAGAAATACAAGATGTCCTTGTGGCTCGCTCTTCTCAAACTGCATATGCCAGTTGCGCATATCATCGTCACTCAGGCCTGCATCGCGCATAATTTGAGTCCAACGATCTTTGGTTACAACATTCTCATCTAGCAACTCGGGTTGCCCCATAAACTGCACAATCGCTTTTTGCTGCACACGCAACTCCTGAACCTTCGCCTCTAAAGCATGAAAATGCTCCAGCAAAACGGTCTGCTGCTCTACCTCATCGTGTCTATCTAGCAATAGATACAGCTGAGCAACAGGAACACCAAAGGAGCGATAAGCCATTATTTTACGTAAACGCTCAACCTCAAGATCGCCATACCAACGATAACCATTATCTGAACGATTTTTGGGTAACAACAACCCTTCTCTCTCATAATAAAGTACGGTTGTACGTGAGATTGAAAACGTCTTTGCAAGCTGTGAGATCGTTAGCATCGATATGGTTTCTCTTAGCATGAGTCTTTAAGCATTCAAGCGCCATCACCTACGATAGGCTTAATATCTGGCTGTAATACATTTAGCCTAGCAGTTGCGCTCGATAAAAGTGCTTCACTATAGTATTGATGAATCACTGCTGATGCATCTTCAACAAGGTCTCTATTCTGTTGCAGAAACTGCTGCCACGTCGGACGTTCTAAACGTTTTATACGCTCTGCCATCAATCGAATAATTGCATCCGTAATCGTTAAATGAAACTTCTGTTTAGCCCCTAAACTCTCAGCATAAGTCTTGATACCAACCGATAGCTTTTCAATGACTAAGTCGACTTCATCATCCATTAAATAGAGCCAAGCTAAGCGCAGATGGCCAACATGATTAAAGTGTTTAGGATCTAATGTTTGATTTTTAAACTGCTCTACAAAACATGCATCGCTGATGATTTCTGTTTTCATAAATACCTCTCTCGAACATCAATGTTTAAAAAAGGATAAAGGTGTCATCAATAGACAGGTCAAACCTTTTGCTAGTTCTTTTTTCTATTAATTACAGATAGTCTAATCCCATAACAATAAATTGAACTGTTCAAATGAAACAGTTCTGATTTTGAGAAGTATATGGAAATCGTTAGCCTTAAAACATTTAAAGCAGTTGTTGACGAGGGAGGTATAAAAGGTGCTTCAGTGGTCTTAAACACTGTTCCCTCCAATGTCTCTACTCGAATCCAAAAATTAGAAGAGGAACTTGGTGTTAAACTCTTCAAGCTCGATGGTAGGAAACTAATACAAACCTCAACAGGGCATACCCTTTACCAGTACGCTTGCCAAATTTTACAGTTGGAATATCAAGCGACCACTGCGGTCCAGCAAGACAAAAACACTTATGAATTACGTATCGGTACCCCAGAGACTTTTGCGGCGGTACATCTACCTAAAGCACTCAAAAAACTAAGAGATAACCACCGTAATATTCATCCACGTCTTTATACCGCGGCTAGCGCAGAACTCACCACCGCTGTCATTAATAACAAAGTAGATTGTGCATTTGTCGGTGGTGCAGTCAGCCACCCAGATCTACTGTCTATCCCTATCATTGACGAGACGCTCGTTTTAGTTGAGCCGTCTAACAAACAATATGACCCTCTCCTCTTCGTGCGTGAAGAGGGCTGTGCTTACCGAGAGTGTGCGATAGGTTGGCAACAAGCGTCAGGCAAGGGAGATGAAGAGATCATGTCTATGAGCAGTGCCGACGGTGTACTTGGTTGTATTGCTGGCGGACTTGGCTATACCGTCATCGGCAATGATGTCGTGAAAGGCAGCCGGTATGAAAACCTACTCACCACAGAAAATACCCAAGTAGGACAACAGGTTATTCATATCTCTTTGATCTACCGTAGAGATACACCATTAGCAAAAGCGATCCACACCCTATCCGCTACATTCGACTAAAACAGGGTGATAAAACGATGAGAACACGACCAAAGTTTAACCATTAGTCATCATCAGCATAGTTGCACTTGATCTATGTCGGGGTAAAGCCGCTACCTGCTCTATAAAATACCAAAATGATTCATAAATAATAATTAAAGCGCGTTTTATATATCACAATGCGCAGTGAGGAATGAATTTTGAGTATTGCTGAGTCCGTATTGACAGAAACCCGGCAGTTTATTTCAGGCAATATGGCAGTCGCACAAGCGGCTCGAGATGCCCAAGTAAAAGTAGCTGCGGCCTACCCTGGAACCCCTTCCACTGAAATCCTAGAATATATCGCCGAGTTTCCCGATATTTACTCAGAATGGTCTATCAACGAGAAAGTCTCCTTAGAAGTGACTATTGGCGCATCAATGGCGGGAAGCCGTGCCCTTTGCGCAATGAAGCATGTCGGTATGAATGTCGCTTCAGATGCCTTTATGACACAGACCCTCATCGGCGCTGTTGGCGGCTTAGTCATTGTAGTTGCTGATGACGTAGGGCTATCTTCCTCGCAAAACGAACAAGATTCTCGCTATTGGGGCCGCTTCGCGCACCTTCCTGTATTAGAGCCAAGCGATGCCCAAGAAGCTTATGACTACACTCGTGCGGCCTTCTCAATTTCAGAACAGTACGAAGTTCCAGTCATCGTTCGGCTTACAACGCGTATCTGCCATGTAAAAGGAGTCGTTATCAACAGCCCAGCTGAATCACATGAAACCTCTGGTTTTGTTAAAGATCCAGCGCGTTTGGTCATGGTGCCGGGCAATGCCAAAAATCGTATTCCAATGATGATGGCTCGTGATATTGAACTAAAACACTTTAGTGAAGAAAGCTACCTAAATACCTTAGAACAGGGAGAGGATAAGAGCGTCGGATTCGTCACCTCTGGTGCGGCTTATTATCATGTTAAAGAAGCCTTCCCTAACGCGCCTGTTCTAAAGCTGGGATTTAGCCATCCTGCGCCTATCGAAAAAATCCGAGACTTCTCACAAAGTGTTGAAAAACTCGTCGTGATTGAAGAGGTTGAACCGCTACTGGAAACAGAGCTAAGAGCGGCTAATGTCGAGGTGTATGGTAAAGATATTGTGCCTCGGATCGGAGAATTATCCCCTCCTGTTATTCAGCCCGTCGTCAATAAGCTTCTGGATAAAACGGGGCAATACGACAATATTATCCCTGCGCAGGATATCTTTCCTCGCCCACCCACCATGTGTGTTGCTTGCCCACATTTGGGAATTTACTACTGTCTTTCGCATATAAAAAACACCATTATTGCGGGCGATATTGGCTGCTATACCTTAGGTGCGGGCCACCCTTGGAATGCGCTTGATACTTGTATCAGTATGGGTGCCAGTTTAAGTGTTGCCCAAGGTATCGATAAAGGCCGCAGTGAAGCGGATAAGAATAAAAATGTCCTTGCGGTTATTGGCGATTCAACCTTCTTGCATATGGGTATGCAGGGGCTATTAGACATCACCTATAACAAAGGAAATGTCACCATATTACTCTTGGATAACCGCGCAGTAGGTATGACTGGTGGCCAGAACGCTCCCTCTTCAGGCATCAATCTACAAGGGGAAGAAACAACGCAGGTCGATTTCCGTAAACTCTGCGAAGCGCTCGGCGTGAAACCTGAACGCATTCATGAAGTTAACCCTTACGAAATGCCGACACTGTTTAAAGCTTTACGCTCAGAAGTAAAAATCAAAGAGCCATCCGTCATCATCACCAACCAACCTTGTGTACTGACCGAACGCTATAGCAAGCTGCCGCCGCTCAAAGTTGAAGATGATAAGTGCACCGGTTGTGGCAATTGCCTTGATGTAGGCTGCCCCGCCATCACTGTCACTCGTCGCGAAACCGTCGTCAAACCGAACGGTAAAGAGAAAGAACTCGCCTTTGTACAGATCGATACTGCAGCCTGTACCGGTTGCGATCTATGTACTAAACCTTGCGCGCCCGATGCAATTGTACCGGCATACAATTCAGCTCAAGGAAACGCCCAAATTATTGATGCGGTGGAAGTAAAGTGAAAACAGATGTAACAAATATAATGGTATGCGGGATTGGTGGCCAAGGCGTCATGACGGCCGCAGATATACTGGCAACCACGGCATTAGATTTAGGCTACGACGTTAAGAAAACGGAAGTAGCAGGTATGGCTCAACGAGGGGGCGTTGTCACCTCACATGTCCGATTTGGAGAAAAGGTATTCTCTCCCTCTATTGCGCCTGGTGAAGCCGATCTCATTTTAGCATTCGAACCCGCTGAAGCACTGCGCTGGAGTACGCATATGCGCCAAGAGGGAATGATCATGGTCAATAGCTATGCGCAGCTCCCTCCCGTTGTATCTATAGGCCTGTTTGATTATCCAGATGATCCTTTCAAACAATTAGAAGATAAGGGCTTAAATGCGCATCAATTTGATGCAGGGCATGCGGCAATAGAGCTTGGCGATAGGCGATTAGTCAATAGCATCATGCTAGGTGCAATTGCAGACCACCTGCCATTTCCAGCAGAAACTTTAGAACACCATCTTTTAGCTCGATTTAGTGCAAAAGGTGAAAAGATAGTCGATATGAACAGGAAGGCTTTCTCTCTCGGAAGGAACGCGTTCTCTTGATTTAACGCTTGTTGACTTAGTCTTAGGCTCTTGCATAAGACTAAGTCATTCTTATAGATCTGACTCCTGAAACTGTGCGGCGACTTTCAGAAACTTGCTGCTTAAGCGTTGTGCCGATTTAACGCATTCAGGATCAAATAAAACACCACTATTTTCGGCTAAATAATCTAAGGTATCTTGATGAGACCATGCCTTTTTATAAGGCCGTTTACAGGTCAATGCATCATATACATCAGCGACCCGAATAATTCTTGATTCAGGCGGGATATCTTCACCCTTTTGCCCCAGAGGGTAACCACTGCCATCCCAGTTTTCATGATGACCATAGACAATATTAATGAGAATCTTACTGAAGCTTTTCTCATCCATATGAAGATTCTTCAGCGCCTTGATGATGATATCTCTACCGACCGTTGTATGTTCTTTCATCTCGTCAAATTCATCAGATGTCAAACGATCCGGCTTCAGTAGAACGCGATCAGGAATCGCGATTTTTCCAATATCATGGAGGGGTGCACACTGAAAGATCTCTTCAATATATTCGTCATCAAAGCCAAAATATTCTGCTAGATCAAGCGCGATTAAACGACTGTAGCGGCTCATGCGCTCCAGATGTTCTCCGGTCTCATTATCTCTCAGGGCAGCAACCTCTTTCAGCGTTTTAGCTGTCCCCTTTAGCCCTTTAATCGCGTAGATTTCACTCACGACCAATATTGAGATCAGTTTAATAATCACATCTATTTGTACGCGAAGGTGCCGGTAATCAAATCGATTCTTTCGTGTCGAAGATAACGCTATCACACCAATAAACTCTTCACGCTCAAAGATCGGTGCGATGTAGCTACTCTTGTAGCCTTTCTTCAACAATTCAGTAGCAGTGAAGCTACCTGGCTCGTCTTCGAGGTGCCTGATTCGACGTTAACTATTTCCGTCCATTAAGCCACTCAGGTCCTCTAAAGATCCCATCGGCGCTTCAAGATGAGCCAAAGGCTCATCTGCTCCCTTTGTGCTCAGGAAAGCTTTTAACGTCTCCGTTTTTTCATCAAAGATACCGACACTGATCCTAGATATATCAGGATACCTTTGCTGAATCGCATCACAGATAACTTTTAGGTTGTCATTAAGCGAGCTTTTGATACTTAACTCGCCTATGGTTTTACCTAAATCAAAACGTAAAGCACCATCGTCACTACGGGTCTTCTTCATAAGTTTCAACTTCACCTGAAAGATAGATTTAGTATACACTTTCCTAGCGATTAACCACTAAACCACAAAGGTTTTTTTTTTACAAAAACCGGTGTAAAAACATCGTTTAATAAGCACACATATTTCATGCGCTTACCCTGCTTTATTCATTCACCTGAATGAGCTCAGTCTAGTTCATAAACTAGCGTTGTGTGTATTTTCAAACAGCTATAGAGGCAAGCGTGTCGAATACTTAATCTCTTCCATCGCAAAACTAGAGGTAACATCTGCCAAACCATTTACATTGTTAACCAAACGTTTATAAAAGTTATCAAACGCAGCAATATCTTCCACAACCACTCGCAGCAGATAATCCCACTCTCCTGCCATACGGTAACACTCTAGAACCTCATCGAACTGTTCGATCGTTTGTGCAAAAGATGGTAACCACTCACTATCGTGATTCTGCGTTTTGATATGCACAAAAACGGACACTCCCAAGGCGACCTTCCGACCATCAAGCAGCGCGACCCTTGCTTTAATAATCCCCGCCTCTTCAAGCCTTTTAACGCGCTTCCAACAGGGAGTTGTTGATAGGTTAACCCGCTCTGCAATGTCAGAAATTGAGATAGAGGCATCCGCCTGAAGAATATTAAGAATTCTCTTCTCAATACCATCCATAATAAAATAATCTCAATAATAAATGATTTTTAGAATTAATTTCTAAAATCTAACACATTAATACAAATAACAGAAAATACTTATCCGCATAAAGTACTACAATTTCCTTTCCTACTAAGCATTTTGATTAATCGGCATTATCAGGAAAAGACAATGAAAACATGGTGTACTGAAGCTGTTAATAAGATTACCGCAGATATCCAACGTTCTGCCGATACTCATCTGATCAAACTCTCGCTACCCGCATTAACAGGCATTGATATCTACCTTAAAGATGAGAGCACACATCCAACCGGTAGCCTTAAACATCGCTTAGCACGCTCGCTTTTCTTGTATGCGCTTTGTAATGGCAAGATAGATGACAGCACAACGATCGTGGAAGCTTCATCGGGAAGCACTGCCGTGTCTGAAGCCTATTTTGCAAGAATGATCGGCATCCCTTTTATCGCGGTCATGCCAAAGAGCACAGCTAAAAGCAAAATTAAGCAGATCGAATTCTATGGCGGTCAATGCCACTTTGTAGATTGCCCAAGTCAAATGCACGACGCTTCTGTCGAATTAGCTAAAGCTGTAGATGGTTATTTTATGGATCAATTCACTTACGCTGAGCGCGCAACGGATTGGCGAGGGAATAACAATATTGCCGAAAGTATCTTCCAGCAGATGTCACTAGAGCCCCACTCTATTCCATCAACGATCGTAATGAGTGCAGGCACAGGAGGCACCTCTGCAACACTAGGCCGCTATATTCGCTACAAGGGATATCACACTCAATTGCTTGTCGTTGACCCTGAAAATTCAGCCTTTTATCCCCATTTTAAAAAACAAAATGAGGCAACACGGGTCATCTCAGCCAGTCGTATAGAAGGCATAGGTCGACCTCAAGTCGAAGCATCTTTTCAACCAGACGTGATTGATGACATGTTGCAAGTCCCGGATAGCGCGAGTATTGCAGCCATACTTTGGTTAGAAAAAATAATCGGCCGTAAAACGGGTGCATCTACAGGCACGAATATCTGGGGCGCGCTGCAAACAGCGCGACAGATGAAGCAGTCAGGAACAACCGGCTCTATCGTGACATTGATCTGTGATAGTGGTGAGCGTTATTTAGATACTTACTATAACCCTGCTTGGGTTAAGCAACATATTGGCGATACTCAACCTTATTTGAAGCAACTTCAACAATTCAACTAACGTGAACATAGGTGGAGAGGGTTCGGTTTACACCGAAAACCACGCCTCTTGCTCGTGTGCAGAGAGGAAACTCCATGCAACAAAGCGACTTACTTTTTGCCCCTGAGCCATCTCCACCGTTTTAACGTTGACCGCCCCCGCTTGCTTTAACGCTTGGTAGACAGCGGGCAAGTTATCTTTCTTTGAGATTAAGGTGGTAAACCACAAGCAATTTTTGGCAAACAACTGACTCTCTTTAATCATCTGACGAACAAACGTAATCTCACCACCTTTACACCACAGCTCCGCCCCTTGGCCACCAAAGTTGAGCGCTAATTTATCAGGGGCTGAACGACCAGACGCTTTACTGAGGTTGTTAACCTTACGCTGACTTCCCGCTTGAGCTTCTTTTAAAGAGGCATGAAAGGGGGGATTGCAAAGCGTAAAGTCAAAGCGATCATTCGATTCGATTACCTGCTTAAAAATATTTCGTTCGTTACTCTGGCGGCGAAATTTGATCTTCCCCTTAAGCACTCGATTCGCCTGACAAATCTCTTCCGCCGAAGCGAGTGATAGCGGATCTATATCACTCGCTATATAGTTCCAACCATACGTTTGGCTACCGATAATCGGGTATATACAATTAGCGCCGGTACCAATGTCCAGCCCGCAGACTTTGCCCCCTACGGGCACCTCCCCTCTATTACTTTCTGCGAGTAAATCTGCAAGATAGTGTAAGTAATCCGCACGACCGGGTATCGGCGGGCAAAGATAACCTTGCGGTATATCCCAAAACTCAATGTTGTAGTGAGCCTTTAGCAGGGCTTGGTTAAGCAGCTTAACCGCGATAGGGTCAGAAAAATCGATAGAATGTCTACCCCGAGGTGTTTCATACACATGGGGGGCTAATTCAGGCGAGGCTTGGGTCAATTGCTCAAAATCATAGGAACCGTTATGCGGATTCCGCGGATGGAGTAAACCTTTTCTCTTTGAGGGAACTTTTGACTTAACTTTGGCTTTCTCACTCACCAACTTTGAACGTTTATTCACAGGTCCCCACAACAATACACTTGAGCATTATTTAAAGACTCTATTGTAACAATATAGTGAGTAGTGATTCGATAAGGTTAGTAAATTAAAAAAGGGCCAGGCCTCACCTGTTACAGACCCCAAACGTATGCTCCCTGCAAGACCTGGCTAACTTTTTCCAGCGATTTTATGAGATCCTCTCACTTATAAATTAGAGACCATGCGAACACGATACTCATTAGCGACGATGCGCCATTGTGGGACTTCATCCATTACACCCACTTGATCTAGATAACGTAGCGACAAACTACTGGCTAGATCACATTCTCCCTCTACATTTACTGACGGCAACATTGCATCGGCAACATGAACCGCAGTTAATGCACTAAACTCATGCCCTTTCGCAAGATGCGGAACATGGTGCAGCATGACAGCTTCAACCACTTGTGGTGGCAGGTTCCACAACGCTAATAGTGCGCCGGAAACTTCACCATGGAAAAAACCAAACGCAGCTTTTTCTACTAAATAGATAGGTTTCTGTTTCTTAACTGCATAATTCAAAAGTTTCTTATACTGTTCAGGGTCATGAGAAGCCATGATAAGAATCCCTAAATCATGCAGTAGACCAGCAAGAAAGGCTTGGTCCTGTGTTGCTTTATTGGCACCCGCGCGACGGCAAATTGCCTGGGCTAGACGGGCCACCAGCAAAGATCGCTTACCTATCTGCTCAAATGAAAACTCACTCCAATCTCTACCTTCTTGGAACTGCTGGCTTAACTGACTACTTAAGACCAAACTGCGTAGGTTACGAACACCTAAAATTGAAATGGCTTCTTTCAGATCTGAAATTTCACGATTGAAGCCAAAGAAAGCTGAATTAACTTGTCGCATGATTTGCGCAACGACTGCTGGGTCCTGCTCAACAATACCGCTAATCTCAGTCAAGTCTGCCATATCGGAATCCACGGCATCAGTCAGTTGACGATAGAGACGTGGCGGTGAAGGTAAACAACCAACGGTACCAATATAGGATTGTAACGATGAGCGATTTAACAACTTGATCAACTTAACTTGATACTCTATCGGCTCACCCATTTCATCAATGGTTGCGGTACTTGGATAGATACGGTGTGCGATCTCAGCCGCTTTCACTTTTTGCGCGGCGTTCCAAAATTCAGCGCCCAAAAAAATACGTATAGTATTTGGCTGAGTCCGTGAAATTTTCGACATCAACTCAATATCGACTTGCGCCCGCATAGAGCAAGGTACAATCACTGCATCACATACTTGTTGTTCTAAAAGTAGAAACAAACTCTCTTTTGAATCAAAACGAATAAACTCCCAGCAAAAATCAGATTCATTTACGTCGCCACTCCAATTAGCATAACTACTATCCACATCTAACATTGCTACCTTAAAGCTATGTGATGAACTGTTTGTGACGGTACTCATGACCTTTACCTGTATATCTTTAATTAATCAAAGCGGGATGTGCTGACATGCTCCGCTGTGTTTTCTACCACTAAGATTAGCGCGATTAACCCTTATTAAAAGTGCGTTTTTATTAAAATTTTATCTAATTTTTATCATTCAAAAACAGCGTGTTTGAAATATTACAGGGGGCCCATGAATAACGGGGGCTGCCATGTTTTTTACTGTTTTTAGTAAAATTTTATCTAGTTTTTAATGAGTATATTTCAGTTAAAACAATGAATTTTTATTCAAAAACGTTGGATTTACATAGATATAACAAGAGAAAGGAGGAGAGAAATTATTTAAAGATAGGTAAGAAAAGACTAAAAACTCACAATCCGAAGAGAGCAAGACTCAATGTATTTTAACTTGATTACGCCCTGCACTCTTGGCGTCATATAAAAGTTTATCTGCACGTTTGAGTAAAGCATCTGGCGAATTCCCCATTTGATACTCAGCCACACCAAAACTGGCTGTTACTCTAATCTGCTCTGGAAAAATATGATTTTCAATCAGCAACCTCAACTTCTCTGCTAAGTGACCTGCATTTTTAACATCGAGTTCAGGCGTTACTATCATAAATTCCTCGCCTCCCCAGCGCCCTAATATGTCTGTATTCCGGAGGTTGTTTTTTATCAAATGACTTATCTGAATCAATATTTGATCACCAACTTGATGACCTCTCGTGTCATTTATTTTTTTAAAAAAATCTATATCAAATAACATGACACTAAACGTTCCACCATAACGCCCTGAGCGAGCTACTTCAGATTTGATCACCTCATCTGTTTTAAGTCGGTTATAAAGCCCCGTTAAATGATCAGTCTGGCTAATTCGTTCAAGCTCTACATTCTTTTCTTTTAGTACCTGATTAAATTTACGAATACTTCTAAGGCGAAGTAAGAAGAAAAATAGGATAACAACAAAGCCAATGAGTACTTGCCACAATAATGTATTATCAACTTTTTTCTGGACTGTTACGCTATACCAACGCTGCATAATTTCATTAGATAGTGCATCAGGAAGGCCATCAACGGCTTTAGAAAACACACTCAGTAAAATAGGATCATCATTCCTTACGCCGACACGTAAAATACTTTTATATTAGGTAAAACCTGCGACTTTGACATTCTGGGTCGCTAGATGCTGCATATCCCGTAACATACTAATTTGCGTACCAATTGACGCATAAACACGCCCAGACGAAACCAGCTTAATCGACTCCCGTTGGTTCTTTGTATAAACAACTTTGATACTGGGATAGTCTCGCTGAATCAATTCTTCATATATATAGTTTTTTGGCATCGCCAAGGTTCGCCCCTTCAAGGCAGCTAAACCATCGATAAACAGGACATCACTACGGCTAATCAATGCAACACCCGCGGTGACATAAGGCTTGGTAAAATTAAGATACTTTGCTCGTTGAGGACTCGCATTTAATAGCGAAACGATATCACAATCCCTAGCTTGCGCTTTAAGTAGAGATTCGCTCCAACTTTTAGTATTCACTAATTCGATTGTGATACCAAGTAAACGCGCATATTCAGTCATGTAATCTGCTGACAGACCAATATGCTGACCCTCACTATCAATCGCCTCAAAAGGCATCCAGTCAGGGTCTATACACATCTTTATCAATGGTTTTTTTGCAAGGTACGACTGCTCTTGTGCCGTCAGGGACAATGCGTGTATCTCAACAGAAGAAATACTCAGCAACACGATAATGACAGAATGGAGTAAACGGACTAAATATTGATATGCCATCCAATTAATCTACTTTTAAAACGGGTTCAGATGGACGTGTCCAGATATAACTCATAGCCACAATAATAGTCACCACAACAATCGCCTTTAGCCCTAAATGGAAGCTTTTAAAAAACAGGGGATAGCTCACCATTATTAGCATCATGCTAGTCGCGAGTATTTTTGCTTTTTTCGGAATAATACCGTCACTCTCCCAATCGCTTATAATTTTTCCACAAAAACGATTATTGAGAAGGTATTGATGCAAGCGTTCGGAACTACGTGAAAAGCAGAAGGCAGCCACTAACAAAAAAGGCGTTGTCGGCAAGAGCGGTAAAATAACCCCGATCAAACCTAACAATACACAAAAAACACCTGCGATCAGGTATAAGGTACGTACTACAGCTGCCTTCAAGTAGCTCCCCTTGATAAAAAACAGTTTCTCATAAAATGAAAAATACGATTTTTTTCAATATCATACCTATAAGATAGCAGGAAAAAAAAAGGCATCTAGTGATGCCTGTAATTTTCTCTACTCTGAAAAAGCTCTACATGAGATGCAATGGCCTTTCTCTGGTTATATTTGTTCTCTCTCTATCCTCTTGCAATCAGCGCATTAAGTTCTGGAATGCACGAACCACAATTAGTGCCGCATTTTAGTCTGTCACCTAAACGATCAATAGAATTGTAACCTTGGGCAATCGCATCATCGATCGCATTACTGCCAACCTGAAAACAACTACAGATAATGGCACCTGGGTCCTCTAGTTCACAACCGGTGACACTTAAAAGAAAACGGCGTTGATCCAATGACAGATCACCTGCAGCAAACAAACCTTCAAACCAAGCAGTGGACGGTATTTCGTCATAAGGCATGATAAAAAATGCCCATTGCAATGATTCATCATAAAACCCTGCGGCTCTAAAACTTTGCGTGCTCTTATCCTCCATCCACATATCAGCTTGCCCAAAATTGTGCTGGCACCAAGAAAGAGGGTCATCAATCGATGCTGTATCCGCCATATAGTAAAAGTTGAGTTCGCCTTTAGGCACTTTAGACCAGTACTCAACCGGTAAACTCGGCGCTAGATGGCTACGACACATAAACCATCCCTGCCATTTAGGTTTGAGTGCTGCCAACTTTACGCGTCCATGCTTTGATTCAGGCTGACCCGAGATCGGATCAGTGACAGACTCTAATAAGGCCCCCATCTTTCCTTTAGCACTAAAAGAATCATTCCAGTGCATTGGAACAAACAGCTCTCCTTTACGCTGCTCTGTCTCCATAACACGAGCACGTCCAATGAACTCACCATGAAAGCTCGTTAGTTTAACCAATTCACCATCGGTTATACCTTCACGATTAGCATCTAACTGACTCAACTCAACAAAGGGTTCATCTCTATGCTGGAACAACCGTGCTGAACGACCACTTGTAGCCATCGTATGCCACTGATCTCGAATCCGCCCCGTATTTAAGAGATAGGGGTATTTGGGCGTTACTTTTTGGACAGGCTCTGTCACTTGAAGCGCTAAGAAGCGGGCCTTTTTATTGGGTGTAAAAAAACGACCATCCGTAAAGATACGAGCCGTGCCATAAGGCGCCTCATTTGTAACAGGCCACTGAACGGGTTTAAGGGCATCATAAGTTGCCAGATCAATATCTTTATACAAACTAATATCAAAACTTCGACTCCCCTTATTTTCAAAACCGGAAAGCGCTGCATGTTCCGCAAAAATTTCAGCTGGGTGTTGATAACTGAATGCTTCCAAAAAGCCCATCCGTTGTGCCACTTCTTTAATAATCCACCAATCATGCTTGGCTTCACCCGTTGGCGGTAACAACCCTCTTTGACGAGAGATACGTCGCTCAGCATTGGTGACTGTTCCGTTTTTTTCACTCCAACCTGTAGCCGGTAAGCAAGCATCGGCATATTGAAGTGTTTCGGTTGTGGCCATACAGTCTGATACAACAACAAAAGGGCACTTTTCCAACGCTCGTGCTACTTGATTGGTATTCGGCAAACTGACCGCAGGATTTGTACCCATGATCCAGATCGCTTTAATCGTCCCATCTTCCATTGCTTGAAACAGATCAATGGCTTTTAGGCCTTCGACGCGGGCAATATTTGGAGCGTTCCAAAAGCGCGATACTCGGTCGATAGATTCTTCTGACATAAAATCCATATGAGCTGCTAACTGATTAGCTAATCCACCGACTTCCCTCCCCCCCATTGCGTTGGGTTGCCCGGTAATCGAAAACGGGCCTGCGCCTTCAACACCAAGACGCCCCGTGGCTAAATGACAATTAATAATGGCATTAGAGTTGTCAGTTCCACTGAAAGACTGGTTGACGCCCTGCGAGTAAAAAGTAACGGTTTTCTCAGTTTCAGCAAACAGTTGATAAAAAGCCTTTAGGTCATCAAGCGTCAGGTCACAATGAGTAGCAATGGCGTCAATGCTATCGAACTGTTCTCGCGCACTGAGCAACGCTTCCTCAAAACCTTCGGTAAACTGTTCAATGTAAGCAGGGTTGTGACCGATACCGGTAGAGACGATGTAATCGAGTAACCCTGAGAATAGTTCACTATCGGTACCGGGTTTTAGTGCCAAATGAAGATCCGCCAGATCACATGTTGCGGTCCTGCGAGGATCAACGACGACAACTTTCAAGCGAGGGTTCTTCTTTTTAGCCGCCTGCATTCTTTGATAAATAATGGGATGGTTCCATGCCGTGTTGCTACCGACCAACACCAGCAAGTCAGCCAGTTCTAAATCCTCATATGAGCAAGGCACCGTGTCACTTCCAAATGCCCTTTTATAACCTGCCACGGCTGATGACATACATAATCGAGAATTGGTATCGACATTGGCACTACCAATAAAGCCTTTCATTAATTTATTGGCAACGTAGTAATCTTCAGTCAGTAACTGCCCTGATAGATAAAAAGCAACTGAATCTGGGCCATGCTCCATAATCGTGCGCGAAAACTCATTAGAGACCCTATTTAGTGCAGAATCCCAATCTGTAGTAACACCATCAACAACAGGTGCTAACAAACGCCCGTCACTACCTAACACTTCATGCAGAGCAGTTCCTTTCACGCATAATCGACCAAAATTTGAAGGGTGCGATTGATCACCTTTAACACGAACAACGCTATCGCTGCTTAATTCCGCCTTAACTCCACAGCCCACGCCACAATAGGGGCAAGTCGTCATTTTATGCATCAGAATCTCCAAAGCTACACCGCGCAAGATAACGAACTTACCTGCTAGACAGCGATAAATAGGGGCACAGGCCCCTTATCTGCTCAACTGCCAGATAAGTACGCCCCATTGCGTCTTTAATGATTGTCACACTCGTTTTTTAATACGCTATCTTTCAATAGATCGGTGGAAAATTGCAATCGGTGTGCCAGTTTGGTTCAAGCAAGCTAAAAACGAGTGCGTTTACCATCACTACACACTTAAAAACATAACCGGCCTACTTAAGCACTCGCTATAGCGTCCTCTCATCGATACATGGAACACTTATTGCTTATTCCTTCTTATTCAATGTTGGAAATAGGTCCATGAGTAATTCAAAACGCTTAAATGTTCTGTTGATAGATGATGAACCCGAAAGGCTTAAGGCACTCGAAAAAGCCCTACATGCCATCGGTCATCATGTTGTCTGTCAATTGCCCAATACCTCAGACCTAAATAAGCATGTTGAGGATAATCACCCTGACATTGTCATTATTGATATGGATTCTCCAAACCGTGACACCTTAGAAAGCATGGCCACGATGAGTAAAAACAATCCTCGTCCTATCGTTTTCTTTGCGGAACAACAGAATGATCGTAAGACAATGTCCGATGCCATCAATGCTGGCGTCAGTGCTTATATTGCAGATGGTCTTCAACCTGATCGTGTCAAAGCGATCATGGACACAGCCATTGCGCATTTTGACGCCCATAGCTCATTACGAGCGGAATTAGAAAGCACCAAAAACCAACTGGCAGACCGGAAAGTTATTGAAAAAGCAAAAGGTATGCTGATGAAGCATCAAGGCTGTGATGAGAAGCAGGCCTTTGAAACCTTACGTAAATTAGCCATGGATAGAGGGCAGAAACTGCCTAATGTTGCCCAGAATGTAATAGAAGTCCTGGAATTAACCAATGGTTTACAGAATAGATAGAGAGTCGCATATGTCCGCACCACTAGCCCTCGAAAAAAACAGTTTAAAAATCGGCTTTATCGCACTGCTAGACTGCGCCCCTCTCGTTGTCGCAAGAGAAAAAGGCTTTTTTGAAAAATACGGCCTTAACGTTGTCCTCTGCAAAGAATCGTCTTGGGCTTCAATTCGAGATAAAGTCAGTTTTGGTCTATACGACGCCGCTCATATGCTGGCACCGATCCCACTCGCATCCACCCTTGGCCTGAATGGCAATAAAACGCCGATGTTAACGGCTTTATCCCTAAGCCAAAACGGGACAGCCATCACATTATCTCAGGAATTATATCTGCAACTATCAGAGCTTGTTGCCGACTGGGATCATCAGCAACACGTCGGGGAAAAGTTTAAAACACTTATTAACAGGAACAACAAAAAACCCGTTATTGCTACTGTTTACCCCTACTCTAATCACCACTATCAACTGAGGTATTGGCTTGAAGAAAACGGGATCAATGCGGATAAAGATATCCAGCTGGTGGCTGTTCCACCGACCAAAATGTTATCAAACCTATCCAACGGTGTGATTGATGGCTACTGTGTTGGGGAACCATGGAATAGCCTCGCACTAATGGAACAAATTGGTGGGCTATTAACGACAGGACACACTATTTGGGGCGATCATATGGAAAAGGTATTGGGCGTAACCCAAAGCTGGGCAGACAACCATCCACAAAGCCACCAAGCGTTGATTAAAGCACTATACGAAGCATGCCAATGGGCTGAAGCGGACCAAAACAGGACCGAACTATTCGAACTGCTCTCCCTTCCCCCATATTTAGACCAAGCCGCATCCAAACTTGCAAACTATCACTCTCCCTACAATATGCAGCAGCGTTTTCATGGGGAGTCCGTCAATGCGCCTGATTTAGCTCATGGTTCGTTTCTACTCAAGCAGATGCAAAAATGTGGACAAATTCCAGCTTCTCATGTGGTAGACGATTCAATTGTTAAATCAGTCTATCGGCATGACTTATACAAAAGCTGGATAGCCTAGCTATTTTACGTTTCCCGGTAATTGATCAAGCGGGCGCTGTTATCATTAAGAAAAAACCTTATGCCCACCAGACTCGAACGGCACTCAATATTCGTTTTGATAACCCTCAAAACTAGGACGTATATTCGCTGTTCGCACTACTTGGACCTTCAATAAAGCATTCGCCACCCAGCTATGAGGCGCTTCCCCCCTACCGCTCGCTATTGCCAATAAATACTCATATTAAGGCGTAAAAAACCTACGCAACCAGACAGAGCTATTCTAAGGGTTGTTCGCAACACCAGCTCTCTAGTGTGGGGGCATCATTTTGGAACACTCTTATCTATAGCGGCACCATTGTGCACCGCATCATCCAACCATACGAATTAGCCAAACGATCATATTTTTTTAACACATTGTTTTTAATGACTATTTTAAAAATGGCACAGCTTATGCTGTAACAATATCAAATAGAGAAGTTCAACGATGAGGTTCTCTAAGAATTTAAAAGGCTGCTCGCAGCCAACAATTTACTTTATGGCAAAGGCGCCTTAACGAATCACGCAGTTGTGATCACGTTGGCGCTTTTTTGTTTTTAAGATTGGAGGAACGATCCATGCTTAAGAAGAAAACGGCTCTACTCAGCAACATCATTGGTGGCACGATCTTAGCCGCATCACTCATCACTACACCGGCTTGGGCCGCGATAGGAGAGCCTGAAAAAGAGGACCTTAAATTTGGTTTTATTAAATTAACCGATATGGCTCCACTTGCCGTTGCCTATGAGAAAGGTTTTTTTGAAGATGAAGGTCTTTACGTAACACTAGAAGCACAAGCGAACTGGAAGGTTCTTTTAGACCGAGTGATTGACGGTCAATTGGATGGCGCTCACATGCTTGCAGGCCAGCCCTTGGGAGCGACGATCGGCTTCGGTACACAATCACATATTATTACTGCTTTTAGCATGGATCTAAATGGTAATGCGATCACTGTTTCGAATGATATCTGGGACCAGATGAAACAGTATGTGCCAAAAGGTGCTGATGGAAAACCTGTGCACCCTATTAAGGCAGACGCGTTAAAACCTATCGTTGAAAAATATAAAGACGAAGGAAAGCCCTTCAATATGGGCATGGTATTTCCAGTATCCACTCACAACTATGAACTTCGTTACTGGTTGGCTGCGGGGGGAATCAATCCAGGCTACTACGCACCTCACAAAGGTGATACTTCGGGCACCATCGACGCCGATGCACTACTCTCCGTTACCCCTCCTCCGCAAATGCCAGCCACCATGGAAGCCGGTACTATCTACGGCTACTGTGTAGGTGAACCATGGAATCAACAAGCCGTTTTTAAAGGCATCGGTGTACCTGTCGTAACGGACTACGAAATTTGGAAGAACAACCCAGAAAAAGTGTTTGGTGTATCCAAAGGGTGGGCTGACGAAAACCCGAACACACATCTTCGTGTCGTAAAAGCGATGATCAGAGCGGCAAAATGGTTAGATGACAACAACAATGGCAATAGACCTGAAGCAGTGGAAATTCTCTCCCGCTCTGAATACGTCGGCGCCGATTACGATGTTATTGCCAACTCAATGACAGGTACTTTTGAATATGAAAAAGGCGATAAACGCGAAGTACCCGATTTCAACGTATTCTTCCGTCACAATGCAACCTACCCATATTATTCGGATGCTATCTGGTACTTAACTCAGATGCGTCGCTGGGGACAAATCTCTGAGCCTAAATCTGACCAGTGGTTTATGGATATTGCCAAAAAAGTTTACCGTCCGGATATCTATGCGACCGCTGCACAAGCGCTAATTGAAGAGGGAAAAATGTCAGCAGATATGTTCCCAGACTTTACCTCTGAAGATGGATTCAAAGCACCTCAAAAACATTTCATAGACAACATTACCTATGATGGAAAAAAACCTAACGATTACCTTAAAAAATTCTCAATTGGTCTAAAGCCTGATCAGGAAATTTGATTATTGCTAAGTTCAGCTCCCTTCTTACGAAGGGAGTTTAGATCAACAAGGGAGTACTAAGCCATGAGTAATTTAATCGCCACTTTGGGCCTTAGCGCCTATTTCGAAAACCCTAAAACTAGTTTTGCACAACTAGGAAAATCCTTACTCATACCGCTTATTGGGTTATTGGTTTTCCTTGCAATGTGGGAAATCGGTGCAAAAAGCATACATACTTCCTTAGGTGTGTTTCCCGGCCCCGTTGCTGTTTACGAACAAAGCATAAACTTAATAAACGATCATAATGCCGAGCGTAAAAAAGAGGTGGCATTTTATGAGCGTCAAGATAAACGAAATGAAAAGAAACTCGAAAAAGATCCTAACGCAAAAATAAAAGTTCGCCCCTATACCGGCAAGCCAACATTTTTCGATCAGATTTTAACCAGTTTAATCACCGTTCTCACAGGCTTTTTAATCGCATCGATGATCGCAATACCTGCGGGTATTATAATTGGCTTGAATAGCACCCTTTATTCGGCCTTTAATCCGCTCATCCAGCTCTTCAAGCCTGTATCACCACTTGCATGGTTACCGCTTGTGACAATGGTCGTGAGTGCCGTTTATGTAAGCAAGGACCCTTTGTTTGCAAAATCCTTTATCACTTCGCTTATCACCGTGTCGCTATGTAGCTTATGGCCAACTCTACTAAATACCGCAGTAGGCGTTTCATCGATCAGTAAAGACCTACAAAACGTATCCCAGGTATTGCGCTTAAATTGGTTTACACACGTCATGAAAATTGTCCTGCCATCAGCCATACCGATGATGTTTACCGGATTACGTTTATCACTAGGCATCGCCTGGATGGTATTGATCGCGGCCGAAATGCTAGCGCAAAATCCTGGCCTCGGAAAATTTGTTTGGGACGAGTTCCAAAATGGTAGTTCTAGTTCACTAGGTCGCATCATGGTCGCCGTTTTAGTTATCGGTTTGATTGGCTTCCTATTAGACCGCTGCATGCTATTTCTTCAGCGGAAAGTGTCTTGGGATAAAACTGCGGTACTACGTTAATTAAACGATCTGACAAGTAAAGGAGAGCTACGATGACTCAACCTCCAAAACATTTAGAGCTTACACAGGTCGATATCGACTTCCCGACACCAAACGGCCCCTTTAAAGCCCTAGAGGATGTAAACCTCACTATTAACAAAGGCGAGTTTGTTTCCCTAATCGGTCACTCAGGTTGTGGTAAATCGACTGTATTGAATATTATCGCCGGTCTTTATCAAGCGACAAAAGGCGGCTGTTTATTGGATGGGAAAGAGGTCAATGCACCCGGGCCAGAACGTGCGGTTGTATTTCAAAATCACTCCTTACTCCCTTGGCTAACCGCTTATGAAAATGTCGAGTTAGCCGTTAAGCAGGTATTTGGAAAATCCAAAAGCAGGTCCGAGATGCGTGAATGGATAGAACATAATCTATCGTTAGTTCATATGGATCACGCGATGGACAAACGTCCTGATGAAATTTCAGGGGGTATGAAACAACGCGTAGGTATTGCCCGCGCCTTAGCCATGGAACCTACCGTAATGCTAATGGATGAGCCTTTCGGTGCACTTGATGCGTTAACCCGTGCTCATCTACAAGACTCACTGATGGAGATCCAAAAAGATCTGAATAACACCGTTATCATGATTACCCACGATGTAGATGAAGCAGTGCTTCTATCTGATCGCATTGTCATGATGACAAACGGACCTGCGGCCTCTGTCGGAGAAATTCTAACCATTGATCTACCCCGCCCCCGTGATCGTTTAGCGCTGGCTGATGACCCAACCTATAACCACTATCGACATGAAGTGCTTAAGTTCCTATATGAGAAACAACGCACACCTGATAGCCCCAAAGCAGAAAAGAGCACGGAAAAAGAGAAAGTAGCGCATAAGACGCCAGTTATTAAATCTAACAGTGAGGATAAAGCGGCCTAGGCACCTACTATTACTTTCTAAGCAACAACGATTAGATATCTGCGATATCTCCTAAGCTATGTGCTTATGTAATTAAACAGCCAAAGACGTTCAAACTTTTATTTAATATGAATGATAAGTTTGAACGTCTTTTTAAGTTTTATGGAATGTATAACTATCGTGAGTCCAAGATTATCATTGGACGTGACGGATTGAATACCTTCTCCTTTAACAGCCCCTCACTCTATATTCGAACTACCTGCCCTAAAATTTGCGCAGAGTAGCTCATTACGCTTAGTGACAGCTCACTGCCTTTAACCTTTAGTAGAGGACTAATAGCGCTTATCTTTCCTTCAATCTAAACTCGGGCGCTTAATTTACAAACTACGTTGAGCCACATCAGTATCTCTCCCACATTTCCACCTCTCGTTAACTGATTAAATGTTAAAATAACCGCAGGATGATTCGCTAAAAGCCAGGTGAGAAGGAAGCTTACCGTTTTAATGCACAGGTTAAGTTCCATATTCGCCACAGGGTATTTATAAGTATGTTCCGCCTTTCCGGTTTGTTGTCAAAGCTGTTACTTATGAGCCTTCTCTCCGCCTCTTTTCTCGCAGCGGCTGAAGAAAAAAAACTTTTAATTATAGATTCTCAAGCGGGTGAGCCTTATGAAGAAGCAAAGATCGGTATGCTTCAAGAGCTATCCACCCAAGGATTTATTACGGGTAAAAACTTAGTCGTCACTCACCATAACAGCCAGAACAAAACAGGCTTAACAAAACGTTGGTTACGATTAGAAACGCCCAATAAATACAATGTGATTTTTGTTAATGGCACAATCGCGACCTCCGCAGCGATGAAATGGGGCTATGGTGGCCGAGAGAAGTTTGTATTCGCAAGCGTTACTGATCCAGTGGGCATAGGCGTAATCCATGAATTGGGGAAGCCTCCTTTCGGTAATTTCACAGGTGTTCCATACGGTGTGCCAATTGCTGAGCGATTAAGATTTTTACTTCAGGTATTACCTGACGCCAAAGTCATTGGCTTAATTCATACTGATATGCCGCAATCTTCAATTTATGTTGACCGGTTAAAGGTCACTCTTCGACAGCCTGAATTTGCTAACCTAAAAGTCATTTTTCACAAAATCCCTTTCATCAATACTGATAAAGGACATATAAGAATGGCGCAATTAACATCCGCAGCAGCGACAGCATTACACGCTAAAGTCGACCTATTCATGACGCCCAGTGATCAATTTGGTATTACAAAAGCCTTTTCTGCCGCGATTAAAAATGCCTCCTCTAAACCCTTAATGGGATTATCAAAAGATGAAGTAAAAAAATGGGGGGCTCATTTTGCTCTGTATCCGCGGCAAGACCTTGCTGGCAGAAAAGCCGGTAAAATTATTGCAGGATTATTGAATGGAGAGGCCTTTGATAAGCAAATCCCTGACTACGCATTGGGGGAATATGCTATCAATATTAAATCAGCTCAGAAAAGTGGCATCACGTTTCCTGACGACATACTTAAAGATAAAAATATTGTTATTTTCGAAGATGATTAAAAGCACTACTTATGCGCTGACGGGCGATCTATCCCCTCTTTTGCTCCAGCCATGTAGTCTGTGCCTGCAGCGCCCATAAGCTATCCCTATCAATCACTTTTGATCCTTGATG
The DNA here is from genome assembly GCA_027943745.1 of Neptuniibacter victor. GTDB lineage: Bacteria > Pseudomonadota > Gammaproteobacteria > Pseudomonadales > Balneatricaceae > Neptuniibacter > Neptuniibacter victor. Next base: position 2,787,342 of record AP025763.1, read on the forward strand.
CGCCTTTTAAATATCCAACCCCCCTAGCAAAAGGCGCTGTACGATGACTAAAGTGTTATCCCTTTCCTCTCCTCACTCGATAACTCGATCGCACCATGATGGTTCACATCCAGTGCTATTACGCATCATAACCAAGCAAATATTCGAGCCTTGTCGCTTACCTGAACAGAAATCAATCTCGTAACATATTGATAAAAAACATATTTTAAATAATGGCACGGCCTATGCTTTAGTAGATAACAACTGACACTATTTGAGTTTCGTCGGTTACTACCTCAGGCTCTTAGGACAAAGGCGTTCTACATCAACATGGTCATTCATGTTGCATGTTAGCGCCTTTTTTTATGTTTTAAATTTAGGATAGTTATGAGAAAGCGCTTGGTAATTATTGGGAATGGAATGGCAACAGGCCGGTTTCTGCAGCGTTTATCCGAACATGCAGAGAGCCCGTTTGATGTCACTGTTTTTGGTGAAGAACCTGGCGGTAGCTATAACCGCGTTTTATTGTCGCCATTACTGGGAGGAGAACTTCCTTTAGAAAGCGTCATCACCCTAACAACGGATTGGTACAGTGATCATGGTATCAAACTCCATAGCCAAGACCCGGTAGCACTGATAGACCGTCAACAGAAACAGGTGATCAGTGAAAAAGGAATACATGTTAGTTATGACTTATTAATCATAGCAACAGGATCATACCCTACGCAGGTACCGACTCCCGGTTCAACGCTATCTGGCGTCATGAATTTTAGAACGCTTAAAGATGTTGAGTTCATGCAATCTGCCGCCAAGACAAACAAGCATGCCGTCGTCGTCGGTGGCGGTTTCTTAGGACTGGAAGCTGCCGAAGGGCTACGCCTAATCGGTATGGATGTCACTGTCATCCACCGCGCTGACTACCTACTCAACAAACAGCTCGATGAAACAGCAGGCAACATGCTACTTGAGTCCCTTCAAGGAAGAGGGCTTAAATTCCGTTTGGCATCTGAGATAGAAACTATTCGAGGTAGCAACAAAGTCGAATCCGTTTTGTTAGACAGCGGAGAAATTCTACCTGCTGACCTGATCGTTACTGCTGTCGGCGTTACGCCTAATAAAGCACTAGCAGAACAATCGGGCCTAGTCTGTGAAAGAGGTATTTTGGTCGATACGCAGATGCGTACCAACGATGAAAATATCTATTCTCTTGGCGAATGTTGCCAATTTCAATCTTTCACCTATGGCTTAATCGCTCCCATCTGGCAACAAGTAGACACCTTGCTATCAAACCTTCTGGGCCACCCTTGCGAATACGTTGAGGAGCCTGTTTCAACACAACTAAAAATTAGTGGCATTGAACTTTTCTCTTGCGGCTCTTTAAACGACACGCCAGAGACAGAAACACTGATTTATCACGACATCAAGCAACATGAATATCGAAAGCTTTGGCTGAAAGACAACCGCGTAGTGGGCGCCGTTTTATATGGTGATGTCCGTGAGGGGCAGTGGTATTTCGATCAGCTAAAACAACACAACGATTTGAGTGCAACCAGACAGCAGCTGCTTTTTGGCAGCCCGTTCTGCTCTCAAGACACTCAAACACAGGAAATGGGTATATCTTCTATGGCTACTACACAGAGCATTAACAAAAAGCAGCTAGTCGTTATTGGTAACGGCATGGTGGGACACCACTTCATCGAAAACTTTGTTGCAAGCAACATGGCTGATGAATATGAAATTCACATCTTGGCAGAGGAATCTCGTGCAGCATATGACCGAGTACACCTCTCCGAATATTTCGGTGATTCAACCTACGAAGATCTCTGCCTCGTAGAAAATAATTTTTATGAAACCCATGGCGTTCAACTTCATTTAAGTGAAGGAGCAACGCAGATCGATCGCGATGCAAAGCAGGTTATCACAGAGCAAGCTACGTACCCCTACGATACTCTCGTACTTGCGACTGGTTCATACCCTTTTGTCCCCCCCATACCGGGAAATGATGGTGATGCCTGCTTTGTTTATCGCACCCTTGAAGATCTAGATAAGATCCAAGCGCGTGCGAACAACGCTACCACTGGCGTAGTAGTTGGAGGTGGTTTGCTAGGACTAGAAGCAGCAAATGCCCTGAAATCATTAGGTTTAAAAGCTCATGTAGTCGAATTTGCTCCCCGCTTAATGCCTGTCCAACTTGATGAAGATGGGGGCAAGCTACTCAAAACTAAAATTGAGTCACTGGGCGTAGATGTTCACTGTAACAAAGCGACATCAGAAATTGTGCCTGGCGAAAACCATACTTACCGAATGAACTTTAGTGATGGTTCTTTCTTAGAAACAGACCTTATTCTTTTCTCTGCCGGTATTCGCCCACAAGATACGCTTGCCCGCAACAGTGAACTTGAAATCGGTGAACGAGGTGGCATTGTCGTCAACGATCAGTGTCGCACCTCGGACGAAAATATTTTTGCTATCGGCGAGTGCGCCCTTTGGAATAATCAAATCTTCGGTTTAGTTGCGCCTGGTTATACCATGGCCAAAACAGCTGTATCAGCCATTTCTGGGGATGGAACAGCATTCACGGGTGCAGATATGAGCACCAAGTTAAAACTACTCGGTGTTGACGTTGGCTCCATCGGTGATGCACATGGCAAGACACCGGGAAGCATCAGCTACCGTTATTTAGACGAAGATGAACAGGTCTATTACCGTATTGTCGTTTCAGAAGATCGCACAAAGCTGCTTGGCTCCGTTCTGGTTGGGGATAACAGTAAATATGACACCCTACTGCAATACGCACTTAATGGCATTGATCTACCCGACAAGCCTCAGCTATTAATCTTACCATCAACGGATGGTGCTGCCGCGCCCGCGCTTGGCCCTGACGCCCTACCTGATGACGCTACCATTTGCTCTTGCCTCAATGTCACAAAAGGACAGATATGCTGCTCCATTGATAAGGGTGCGGCAACGGTCGGTGATGTTAAAGAGGTTACGAAAGCGGCCTCTGGCTGTGGTGGCTGCGCAGCCATGCTGAAAAACCTCGTAGATCATGAGTTAGAAAAACGTGGCGTAGAAGTTAATAAAGATATCTGTGAGCACTTTGCTTACACCCGTGAAGAGCTCTATCACATCGTCCGTGTCGAAGGTATTCGAAGCTTCTCAGATCTTTTAGAAAAACACGGCAAAGGATTAGGTTGCGATATTTGTAAGCCTGCTGCGGGCTCTATCCTGGCATCATGCTGGAATGAGCACATCATGGAAGAGCCATTGGTTAGCCTACAAGATACGAACGATAGCTTTATGGCCAACATGCAAAAAGATGGAACCTACTCAATCGTTCCTCGTATTGCTGGCGGCGAAATCACCCCAGATAAACTAATTGTATTAGGGCAAGTTGCCAAAAAATATAATTTATACACCAAAATCACCGGTGGGCAGCGGGTAGATCTATTCGGAGCACAACTCCATGAACTTCCGCTCATTTGGAAAGAACTGGTTGATGCCGGCTTTGAAACAGGCCACGCCTACGGTAAATCATTACGAACAGTTAAATCCTGCGTTGGAAGCACATGGTGCCGCTTCGGCGTTAATGATAGTGCTGGAATGGCAATAAAACTTGAGAATCGCTACAAAGGTTTGAGAGCCCCTCACAAAATCAAGTTTGCGGTTTCGGGTTGTACACGCGAATGCGCTGAAGCACAAAGTAAAGATATTGGTGTCATTGCTACCGAAAATGGCTGGAACCTTTATGTTTGCGGCAACGGTGGCATGAAACCTCGTCATGCCGATCTATTCGCAACAGATTTAGACGATGAAACACTCGTCAAATATATTGATCGTGTTTTGATGTTCTATATCAAAACGGCTGATCGCTTACAGCGCACTTCTGTCTGGATGGAAAACATGGAGGGCGGCCTTGATTACCTTAAAGAGGTGATATTGGACGATAAGTTAGAAATTGCAGCGGAATTAGAATCACAGATGTCGCTAGTCGTCGGTACTTATCAATGCGAGTGGAAATCAACACTAGAAGATGAGGACAAACTGAAGCGGTTCCGTAGTGTGGTGAATAGTGATGAACAAGCTGATCCACAAATAGTGCACATTATTGAACGCAATCAAATTCGCCCTGCTTAACACGACTTAAAGCAACTATAGGAGATTAGCTATGACTTCAAATCCAAGTGCAGACTGGACCAAACTTTGCGATAAAAATGATCTTATTGCTCACTCAGGTATAGCGGCAGTCTACCAAGGGCAACAAATTGCATTGTTCTATATGCCTAACTACGAAAATGAGATTTTTGCGATCGGTAATAATGATCCGTTTAGTGGTGCAAATATACTGGCACGTGGGCTTATTGGAGATCTAAAAGGAGAACCGATGGTCGCCTCTCCTCTGTATAAACAACATTTCTCTCTTAATTCTGGCACATGTTTTGAAGATGAAGAGGTTCGTGTACCTGTTTGGCCTGTCCGAATTCAAGGAGAAAACGTCGAGATTATGTCCGCATAAAAGAGTTTTCTGCGAGAAAAACTTACTCACGGAAGGGTAAGTCTGCTCTGAAATGACTCATACCCATACATTCTAGAGCAATGCTCCAATGCCTAGCATTGGACATTTTATCGCAGGCCTCGGCCTGCGTTTTTTTATTCTGACTTTGCGTCTTTCAATGCTTGAAGGTTATGACCCATCTTATACAACAACATATCCCTATCAACGGGCTTAAGCATAACCTCGTGTACTCCTTGCTTCATCGCTTCTTTAGCATTTTGAGTATCGCCAGGCTTAGCTAATACCATAATTCGCGTATTAACCATCTCCTCGTCTTGCTTAATTTGATCGATAACAAATAACGCGCTCATGTCAGGGAGTGTAAGATCAATCAAAACCACATCGGGTTTCCAGTTTTTCAGTAACTTCATCGCATGTGTAGCACAACCTGATATTTGCGCTTTATAACCACCTGAATCCAAAATCGACTTTATCTTATCTCGCTGCTCTATTTCATCCTCAAGCAACAAGATATTACTATCATCGAATACAACTGTTTCATCACTTTCCAGGCGAGTTTTTTTCAATTGTGCAGAATCTGAAACCGTTTTAACTTTTTCCTGCAATTGCTGGTTAACCGTTCTCTGGTGCTCACCAACTTCTCTAATATGACCTTGAGTATGTTCCTCAATAAGATTACTAATACCTTGCCTCTGGGAAGGTGTAATGACCTCATCGGTGATAATTTTGTCTTTCATCCGCTCCATGGAAAGCGACATAACTTGCATTAGCTTCTGATAACTTTCTTCATTCAGATCGGAGATTTCACTATCGCAGCTGATGATTTGATCAAAATAATCGCATAAGTTTTCAACACTGAAAGACTCAATATTAAAAATCCCACGCTCCTGTTGGGCTCTACGAATGAATCTCAAACGAAGCAATAGGTGGTAAGGGTCGTAGAGAGGCTTAACGATAAAATAATCATCGAAGACATCTTTATTACAAATAGTAAATGCATCCTTGAGTTCTTCTCGGCTGCAAAACACCATTTTTCTAAATAAAATTTTGTCGATATTTTTCTTTGCACTCAGCAGGTGCAGATAGAAAACTTCATTGTCTTGAATAGTGTTTAAACCCATTAAGAGCACATCTATTTTATGCTCGACAATAAGCTTAACCGCCTCATCTTCTGTGGAGGTTATATAAAAGCGTGGGAAATGCCTCTTAACCATATTGCATAGAGACTCAATTTCATCGGTAGATTTGACTACTAACAAAATGGAAAACCGTTGTCCTGATTCCATTTGTTACCCTCCCCACTCTTTATTCAATATTTATTAATAGTATTCTAATATCACTCCCTGATATATGCGTCATGTTCATCTAGTTAATTAGGCTATAGAACCCAGTGTAAAGGCTTTTCCTTGACTATTAATGACCAGCGTCAATTCTCCTGCCACTTCAATTTCATCAGCCATGGCCGCAAGCTCATAAAAAACATTCCTATGAATAAGACCTTTCATACCAAACCTAACGTCAATATAAGGAGAAGGTTCACCCGTTTCATCAGATTGCTCCACCCAAAGGCGATGCTCTTCACCCAGTATTACTTCATCGCCAGTACTACTGGTAAAACATAACGCAGGACCAAGCTCAGATTCTCGAACCTCCATAGCCGTAAATAAAAAGGGGGCATCGTCCACCTGAATACCAATTTTTTCGACGGGCGTCTTAAGATAGTGCTTACCATCTTCTAACCATAAGACCGATGAAAAGAGCTTAACCATCGCCAGGCGGCCGATAGGTGTCCCCATATAGAACCAACGCCCGTCTCTCGCAATGCGCATATCAATATCACCACAAAAATCGGGATTCCATTTATCAACAGGAGGAATTCCACTACCGGACTCTTTGATGGCCTTGCTTGCCTTTGCTAAATCAAACTGATTTTCAGTCAAATCCAGACTCTCTTTTTTATTGCTCATTAAATTTACTCAACACCGTTAGAGAAAATTTCATCTTATAACCTAACTACATGAAAATAATTAATTGTTAGAATAGTTAGTACTTAAAGCTTAGATAGAAAAGTAAAAACTACAATGAAACAGGATCTCAGAACAAAATTTGCTGACAGCAGTCGTGGAGTTTACCTTTTTGGTACAACACCTCCAAAAGCAACAACGACTGATGAACTAGCATCGGGCATCGCGGACAAGCTACTTGACCGTTTACAACACGTCGAATACGACGGCTTAATCGTCTACGATATTCAAGATGAAAGTAGCCGCATTGATATGCCGCGCCCATTCCCTTATATGCGTACCTTAGATCCTCGCGCTTATTCTAAACTTTTACGCGATAAATCTGAAAAAGCGATCATTACCTATAAAAGCGTATCACAACGTGATGAAGCATCGTTTATTGAATGGTTAGATGAAGCCTGGAACGAATACGGCGTACGCGACACTGTACTCGTGGGTAGTCCATCCTCAGAGGGCGATATTCAATTAAGCCTTAACGATGCTTATAAAACGATCGCAAAGCACCCAGCTAATTTTCAGTTAGGTGGCGTCACCATTGCAGAGCGTCATGCATCGAAAGGTAATGAGCATGAACGGTTGATTAGTAAAACCGAGCAGGGCTGCGAGTTTTTCGTATCTCAAGCGGTATACAATGCGCAAGCAACGATCGATATGCTCAGTAGCTACGCTAGAAAATGTCGAGAGAACGGCACCAAGCCACAACGCGTTATCCTAACGTTCACCCCATGTGGTAGTACAAAAACCTTAGAGTTTATGGAGTGGTTAGGTATCTCCGTTCCTGAAGCAACTAAATTCAGGATTATGGACGCACATAGCCCGTTGCAAGAATCCATTCGCGTATGCAGAAATAATTTAGAACAGATTCTTGAAGCCGTTATGCCTTTGGATATCCCAATTGGATTGAACATTGAAAGCTTAACCAACAGAAAAGAGGAAATTGATGCCTCTATCCGTTTGTTTAAACTGCTTAAATCTATTGTTGATCTAAAACTAGCGGAAGCTGATCTTTAATAGCTAACCACTTGAAGAACATAATAGGCCGCTTCATTGCGGCCTATTTGCTAATCGCACAAGGTATTTTAACCATTACATCAACAACCGATTGACCTTGATCTGCTCCGTCGTATGCTTAAGATCATCCATCACCCGCTTCTTATACTCCTTAGACTTAACATTGACCGCCTCTTTTTGTCGTATCACAAGCCAATGATCCAAGCCTTCCTCGTTTGCGAGTAACGTTTTAAAGGCGACGGGGAAATCATCCTTAGTATCTATTTGAGAGATATCCACATCCCCCTTCAACAGAAACAGACGATCACCGGCCTCACAGCGCACTCTAGATTCACTAAAATCAAACAGATGTAATGCATAATCGGAAGAAAAGCACATTGGCATATCCGCTGCTCTATCGCCGCTTGGCGCTATTCTCATCTTTCCGCCAACCTCTTCTTGCATCGCTAAGACATATGTTTCGATTTTCATCATCAAGCTCCTTGATTAGTTTTCGGCAGCATCATCATCAGTGAATCCACTCCTCCGCGCTCAGCGAAGTAAGTACTACAAAAAACCATATCCATTTTTTGGTAGAAAAAAGAAGTGTAGACGGAGATATTGAAAAGACACATTTCACTTCATCACTATTAATTAATTTCAATGCTACAAATTTTCCCCCCTCTATGCATCACTCTATAAAAGCGAGTGTTCACTCAAGTAATAAAGACCTCATTCTGCTATCCAGGCCAAAATTCTCTCCACATAGGCTGCTATAACCACATGAATAAACTTAATGTATCGCTTATTTAATTACATCGATAATTACAACTTGTTGCACAAAACAACACAGATTGTTGCAATTTTAAATATTGCAAAAAAACACTAAATCCTTTAATTTTGACGCTTCGTCAGATTAAGAAGCAATTGAGCAGATGAGCCCAAAAGTAATTGACCACTGTGCACTAGAAGCACGTGAAGAAGAAATCATGAAAACAGCCCTCGATATTATTACCGAGTTAGGGGTTGCTGGGCTCACTATCGATAAAGTCGTTGCCAAAGTACCTTACTCGAAAGGTACTGTTTATAACCATTTCACCTGTAAAGAAGACCTACTCACAGGCCTTTGTAATCGCAGCGTCAGAAATGTAGCCGCACTATTTTGTAGAGCGGTCAATTTTGAGGGCAGTAGCAGAGAGCGAATATTTGCTATTGGTTATGCATATATGCTGCACTCGTTACTCAATCCTACTGAGTTTATGTTGGTAATTTCAGCGAAAACCCCTTCAATTCGTGAAAAATCAACGGAAAAACGCCAAGAAGAACATTTGGCACTTGAGAGCAAACTCCTGGGGAGCATTCTGCAAATTATCTCCGCAGGCCTCTCTTCTGGAGAGTTAAACCTACAGCCTCATCTAAGCCCAGCTCAGGTTGCTTTCTCTTTATGGTCAATGTGTTTTGGTACTATCGCTCTCCTGCACGAAACACTTGATAGATGCAGTGTGCGTACCGAAATGAACCTAGAACGCGAGCTAATCAATCACAGTAACCTTCTGTTAGATGGTCTTAATTGGCAGCCTTATACCCAAGACCACGACTGGGCGAACACTATATACAAATACAAAACAGAGCTGTTTCAAAACGAAGTTGAACAACTCAAATTATTGCAAAACGGTTAGTAACAGACATGGTTAAAAGCGGTATGTGGCCGCTTTTTTTAAACGGATTAAGTGACGTTTCGTCATCTTTAAAACTTAAACTATCACAAGTTGCCACTAGAGCAACCAACCCCCGAAAAGGGAACCTGGAGAAGGAAAATGAAAGAGCGTCTTTTCCGATTTGTGCTTGATCGTCCAGTTTGGGTCATCTTGCTCTCTATGCTGTTTGTTTTTGGTGCTGCCTACGGCGCCAAAAATCTGGTCTTCAAAAGCGACTATCGCGTGTTTTTCAGTGAGGAAAACCCTCAGCTGACAGCATTCGAATCGATGCAGAAGATTTATAGTAAAAGTGACAATATCGCTTTTATCATTTCGCCAAATGACGGCGAAGTATTTACACCTAAAACGCTAAAAGCAATCCAAGAACTTACCACTGAATCTTGGCAAGTGCCGTTTTCTACTCGCGTAGACTCAATCACTAACTTCCAACACACCTGGTCTGAAGAAGACGATATGTTTGTGGAAGACTTAGTGTTAGATGCGGAAACGGTGACTAATGCTGATATGCCGCGCTTAAAAGAGATTGCCGTTAACGAACCTCTTCTTCTGCACAAACTTATTTCACCGGAAGCTCACGTCACTGTTGTAAACGTGACGGTACAACTGCCAGGTATCAATCCTGTAGAGGAAGTCCCTCAGGTTGTTACGAAAGTTCGTGAAATGAAAGCGCAATTTATCGAACAGAATCCAGATATTACCGTTCATCTTTCCGGCATGGTCATGATGAACAATAGCTTCGCTGAATCATCGTTAAGTGATAATGCTACCCTCGTGCCCATCATGTTTGGTGTTGTGCTTCTGGGCATGATCTTCTTACTACGTACATTTAGTGGTACTTTTGCAACGGTCATCATCATTATCTTCACTATTGTTTCGACAATGGGATTGGCCGGCCATACGGGATTCTTCCTGACAGGTCCCTCTTCTACGACACCGATTATGGTGCTAACGCTTGCAGTGGCAGATTGTATTCATATCTTGACCACGATGTTCTATGAGATGCGTCAAGGTGTAGAGAAGAAGAAAGCGATTCAAGACAGCTTGCGTATTAACTTCCAGCCTATTTTCTTAACCAGTGTCACAACCGCGATTGGCTTCCTAAGCTTGAACTTTTCGGATTCCCCTCCGTTTAGGGATTTAGGAAATATGGTTGCCGCTGGCGTTATGCTTGCGTTCATTTTTTCGATCACCCTATTCCCAGCAATGCTTAGCCTGTTACCACTTCGCGTTAAGCAGATACAGGAAGGCAAGAACGACTTTATGCATAAACTTGCAGACTTTGTTGTTCACAATCGAAAAGTGCTTCTGCCCAGCATGTCAGCCATCATGATCGCTATCATCGTCTTTATGCCTCAAAATGAGCTAAACGATGACTTCGTGAAATACTTTGACCAAACCGTTCCATTTAGACAAGCAACGGATTACATGCAGGATAATTTGTCTGGTATGTCGACCATGGAAATATCCATCGAGACAGGCGAGGCAAGCGGTATTAATGATCCAAAGTACCTTCACGCTATTGGTAATTTGACCGAATGGTTACGTGCTCAGCCAGAAACCGATCACGTAAACTCGCTTTCGGACATCATCAAACGTTTAAACAAGAACATGCACGGTGATGACCCAAGCTATTACAAACTACCGTCGGATCGAGAGCTTTCAGCACAGTACCTTTTGCTTTATGAGATGTCTCTGCCCTACGGTTTAGATCTCAATAACCAGCTTAATGTCGACAAGTCGTCTACCCGTGTTATTGCAACTTTCCGTAATTTAACCAGTACAGAACAGATCGAAATTGAAGAACGTATTTATGCTTGGTTTGCCGAAAACGCATCAAGCTATGACGTTGAAATTGCTAGCCCTAGCTTGATGTTTGCCCACATCGGACAACGTAACATTGTTAGTATGCTGCTGGGCACAACCATCGCTTTAGTACTAATCTCGTTGATCCTTGGCTTTGCACTCAAATCAGTAAAATTTGGTTTTATCAGCTTAATCCCAAATATCGCACCCGCTGCGATGGGCTTTGGCATTTGGTACCTTATCGATGGCCAAGTCGGCTTAGCATTATCAGTCGTTGCAGGCATGACATTAGGGATTATTGTTGACGATACCGTGCACTTCTTAAGTAAATACCTACACGCTCGAAGAGATCGTAATAAAGATCCTAAAGCAGCAGTTGGCTATGCATTTGCTAGCGTAGGCCGAGCACTTTGGGTCACAACAATCGTACTGGTCGCAGGTTTCATGGTCCTCGCGCAGTCTAGCTTTAAGCTTAATGCTGATATGGGTCTACTTACTGCGATTACTATCTTTGTTGCTCTGGTAGTAGATTTCTTATTCCTACCCGCGTTATTGATGAAATTAGATAAAGACAAACAACCTGAAAGCACTACACAAACACCGACTAATACCAATTCACCGGCCAATACTACCGAGGGAGACGATAATGACTCTGTTAAACAAATCGCTTAAAACTCTTTTAATAACGAGTTTAATCGCAGCACCAGCCATTGCATCAGCAGAAACGGCCGAAGAAAAAGGTATGCGCATCGCTGTAGAAGCCAAAGAAAGCGATAACGGCTGGCAAGATATGCAGGCAAATATGAACATGATTTTGCGAAATAAACTTGGTCAAGAAAGTATTCGTGAAATCCGTATGAAATCGCTTGAAGTCAATGGCGATGGTGATAAAAGTTTATCTGTTTTTGACAAGCCAAGAGATGTAAAGGGAACAGCGTTCCTTAGCTTCTCTCACTCCATTGGTGCGGATGACCAGTGGCTTTATCTACCAAAATTAAAACGCGTTAAGCGTATCGCTTCTCGTAACAAATCGGGTCCATTTATGGGATCTGAATTTTCTTACGAAGATCTATCCTCTTTTGAGGTGGAAAAATACACTTACAAGTTTATCAAGGAGGAAGCTTGCGAGGGAGGTACTTGTAATGTTGTCGAGCAGTACCCTGTCGATAAGAATTCAGGTTATACACGCCGTGTAGTTTGGTTAGATCAAGCTGAACATCGCCCGTGGAAAATTGATTTTTACGATCGTAAGAATTCGCCGCTTAAAACACTAACGTACCATAGCTACCAAGAGTACAAAGAAAAACACTGGCGTGCCGACATGATGAAAATGGTTAACCATCAGACAGGTAAAAGTACCGACCTAACATACGGCAGCTATACATTCCAAACAGGATTGTCCGACAGTGACTTCAACAAAAACACCCTGAAACGAGCACGTTAAGATGGGAACAAGCAAACTATTGCTTGCGGCAGGGCTGCTATCAGCCCTGCCAGTTCAAGCAGAGACATTTTATGAAATGTCAGGAAAGGTAACTGCTGATCTGCGCTACTTTACTCAGGATGCAAAATTTCAGAATCAAGACTACGACACTAACCTGTCTTTTACCGTTGAGCCTGAATTTTACTGGGAGTGGAATGACGGCAATGACAACCTGACGTTCACACCATTTCTCCGTATTGATGAAAATGATAGCCAGCGCACACACGGTGATATCCGTGAACTAAGCTGGGTTCATATTGGCGATGACTGGGAACTCAGAACCGGGATACGCAAAGTATTCTGGGGGGTAACTGAATTCCAGCACTTGGTCGATGTCATCAACCAAACGGACGCTGTTGATGACTTTGACGGTGAAGATAAACTTGGCCAACAGATGATCAACCTGTCTCTCGTTCGTGACTGGGGTATTGTCGATCTATATCTACTGCCCGGTTTTCGTGAAAGGACATTTGTCGGTGACGAAGGTCGCTTACGTGCTGGCTTAGCCGTTAATGACGATCACACGACGTATGAGTCAGGTGCGGGTAAGAATCATATTGATACAGCCATTCGCTGGAGCCACACACTAGGTGATTTTGACTTAGGTGCTTACTGGTTCCGCGGCACAAATCGTGACCCTAAGCTACAAGCTAAGAATCTCAACGGCTCGACTGTCCTTGCACCATACTACGAACAGATGGACCAAATTGGCTTTGATCTTCAAGCAACCATTGATAGCTGGCTCTGGAAAATTGAGGGTATCCACCGCGATACCTCCAGTGAAAACTATTGGGCTGCGCAAGGTGGATTTGAATACACCTTCTACGGCATTCAAGAAAGCGCCGCAGATCTAGGCGTTCTCTTAGAGTATGGCTGGGATGAGCGCGGCACTGATGCTGATGCGGCTATTCAGAATGATCTATTTATGGGGGCTCGTTTAGCCCTTAATGATGCTGAGAGCACAGAAATGCTAGCCGGGATTAGCCATGATATTGATTACGACAGCCAAAGCCTAATCATTGAGGCAAGTCGCCGTGTAGGTGATGACTGGAAAATTAGCCTGGATGGGCGTTTCTTTAGCAGCGATGACCCTGCAGATCTAAGTTACAGCATCAATCAGGATGACCACCTTCAACTAACAGTAGAACGATATTTTTAATCATATTGCTTACTGCGTTTTTCGCCCCGGGGCAGCGGTTTCTTCTTGAATCCGTTGCTCCAACTTATCTAGTTCAAGCAACTGCTGTTGTAGCTTCTTATATTTGTCTGGCGCCCAAATAATCTGCTGTTTTTCTCGATCTAGCTCATACCGGGCACTGTACAGAAAATCCATTCCTAGAAGACCTTGGCTTCCGCTGCCGCCGCCCTTATAGTCAATAACCCCTGCTGAAACATTTTTGACTTTATAGGGGCCTATTTCAACCCGATCAAAATTAATCCGCTGGGTTTTAACAATACTTCCATCCGCAACCCTCGCTGCACCCGCATCTAGCAATTGAGCACCTAACGAATGAACAGCGGCTTTATGGACAACGGTAAAAGAAGCACCGGTATCCATGACAAGATTCAGCGTGACAGACCGAGCACCATAAACCGCTTTAACAGGCACTAAGATACGATTAGCCTGAAAGCTAAAGGGAGTAACCCACTGCGCCATAGCATCTTGCAGCTCAGTTCTACGGCGATCAATTTTTAAATTGAGCTGCTTGATATCACGCTCAACGGACAACTCTTTAAATTCCTGCTCCGACAGCTTGTCTTTCGTCTCTTCCCGAGCATTCAATTGATCACGGTATTTCGCTGGAACTTTAGAGAGGCGATCAACATAAACTTGGCGCCCTGTATCATCGGTGTATTGGTAAATCCGAGCTTCGGCAAACATAGGTGTAAGGCAGATAACACACAGTAATCTAGATAAGATTTTCAATCTGTACATTGCCTTATCTCCCTTAAAGCTTACTCAATCAAATGATTATGAAAAGAAATTATTTAGACCGTTCAGCATAAATAAAATAACAATAGCCATAAAAACCAAACTGAAACGCATCACTAAACAGCGTGTACAGGTTTTTTTCTTTGTCATCTCAACCACCCGCCAATTTCACAGTAAAACCGTCCTTCTCTAAAACGGCTTTAAGCTTTTCACGATGATCTCCCTGAATTTCAATAACCCCGTCCTTCAGCGCACCGCCTGTACCACAGGTTTTCTTCAATTTTTTAGAAAGGGCTTTTAGTTCAGCCTCTGGCACCGGGATCCCCGTAATCGTTGTAACCCCTTTTCCTTTACGGCCAGACGTTTCACGGCGAATTCGCACAATACCATCTAACCCTTCTAACCGACTTTGGTCATCTAACTCTGCACAAATACAGGCATCAACCGACTCAGAGCATTGCGGGCATAAAGCACCTTTTTCTGTCGAATATACCAAACCACTCAGTTGATCTTTCAAGGACGCCACTGTTTTTTCCTTAGTCTTATAATACAAAGAGAGCAAAGTAAGAATTATATCCTAGCCTTAGCTCAACCCACCAATTTGTCGTGCTAAATAGGTAGCGTAGTTATCGGTCATACCACTGATAAAATCTAACGCCCTCATATACGCCTTATAAAGAGGCAACTCCGGCCGAGGGGCATGGATACCCATTAGACTAATAATTCTTTCGCTACGATAACTAAGACCGTTTCCTTTTAAATGGTGATTATCATAAACCGCGTGACAAAAGGCTTCTAACAACACACCCAGTGTAGTGTAAGCACCTACTTCTAGCTCAGTTTTGCGAGTATCAGGGAAAACACGCTCTCTCGCTAACGTTTTAGCTGCATACAAACCATCTCTCACCGCCGGTTCCCCATCCGCTAACAGCTCCCCTTTATACTCTCCACGCATAATTAAGTGCTGGTTATCCATATAAGCCTGCACAGCAGAACAGACCATGAATTCCATCGCTTTGCCACGCAATGCCGAAATTTTTCGCCGTGCAGAAGCCTGGGAAGTAAAGATCTCATCATCAAACGAGGTATCTCCACAAAGCTGTAGCAATATTGGTTTTATCTCATCAAATGACAAAATATTTAATTCAATCGCATCTTCAAGGTCCACAATGGCATAACAGATATCATCAGCAGCCTCCATCAAATATGCCAGAGGGTGACGACTCCAACAGTTTTCGGCCAACGACACTAACCCAAGCTCTCGCCCCAATTTATTGAGAATTTCTAGTTCCGTTTGATAAGCACTAAATTTCCCTTTCTTGCCGGAATATTCAGCACTCCACGGGTACTTTAAAAGCGCGCCTAAGGTTGGGTAGGTTAAGCGTAACCCGCCATCAAATAAGTGATTCTCTATACGGGTAATTACACGAAAGCCTTGAGCGTTACCTTCGAAGGTCATGAGATCACGTCTTTCTTCGCTACTCAGAGACGCCAGTAACTCACTCTCTCCTTGCCGTTTAAACCAATCTCTAATTGCATATTCACCGGCATGCCCAAAGGGTGGATTACCAATATCATGCGCCAAACAAGCCGACTGTACTATCATGCCGATATCATAAGCGGTAGCCCATTCGGGCAATTGATCTTGGATCAATTCGCCCACACGAATACCTAAACTGCGTCCTAAACTACCCACCTCAATAGAATGAGTCAGACGAGTATGAATATGATCATTTAGCGACATAGGGTGCACTTGCGTTTTACGGCCTAAACGGCGAAACGCACTAGAAAAGATAATACGGTCTTGGTCTTTGTGAAAATGGCTACGTCCTATCTCTTGGTCGGTAACTTCCGCATGCCCATAACGTTTAGTGGTTAATAAACGCTGCCACTGCATCTCCATATACAACTCTCCTAAAGGAACCGGTTTTTAACGGTAATTAGCGCGGGTTAACTTACAATTTACATTAAGACTCATCATAAAGAAGCGATTAAAAACACCCATTGAATCATAAGTAGAATAATAGTGTGTGATAGCTATAGAATGCCCCCTCAAAAGAGATCACGCAAGGAACCAACATGGCCATTACCGGAAAAGAGATACATCGCAGTTATGATGAATACGGTGCGATTAGAGTGATCGATGATGGCAATAAACGTTATTTAGCCTTTGGTGATAATGACGAACAAAGCTGCTGGTTAAAAAGCGAACCTCTATCACCACAGCATGACTATACTCGCGCGATGCTAATGGCCCTGCTGCTAATAGAACCTAAACGATGTATCACGTTAGGCTTAGGAGCTGGCGCCCTTAACAGCTGCTTGCATCACCACTACCCACAATTAAAGCAGCAAGTCGTAGAACTTCGTTCTGATGTAATTCAGACCGCTTATAAATACTTCCAATTACCAAGAAGTAAACGCATGGAATTGATTCATGCGGATGCTTATGACTTTCTACATCAAGAACACGCCCGCAAAGTGGACATCATCTTTAGTGATATTTACAGCGAAGATGGCTTAGACGTAAAGCAGCTCTCTCCTGAATTTTTGCAAGCAGCGCATTCTCTTTTAAAAAACGATGGCTGGTTAGTTCTGAATTGCTGGCGAGAGCACCAATCAGGTGATTGTCTTAACCTTCTTAGAGAACTCTTCAGCGATATAAGAGGCTGCACCACCAGCTGCGGCAACTGGGTTTTGCTTGCAGGAAAAACAGGTAACAGCCTTAGCGAAAAGCAGCTAAAAACTTCAGCCAAAAAACTTAACCAGCAACTAGGCTTTTCTTTATCCGCCTATCTCAATCGCCTTAAAAGATATTAACCCGCGGTCAATTATGGTTGTTTAAGCAGGTAATATAACAGTCATCGTTTAAGCTTCATCAATCAAACGTTGAGCTTCATCGGCAACATACTGCAATGCCTGCTTCATTTTCTCATCTGGTTTTTTAGCAAAATTAAGACGCATACAGTTTCGGTATTTACCCGAAGCAGAAAAAATAACACCCGGCGCGATACTAATGTTTTTTGATTCTAATCGTTTATTCAATTTCACTGTATCGACCTCTATTGGCAGCTCTACCCAAAGCAGATAGCCACCCGCCGGATAACTGATTCGCGTACCTTCTGGGAAAAAAGCCTCAACAAGATCAACCATCATATCCCGCGCAAGCTGATATTGGGCTTTCATTTTACGGATATGACGTTCATATCCTCCCTGTGCAATAAATTCAGCCACTGCTTCTTGTTGAACCGGAGGGTTACTGACAGTCGATACAAATTTCTTATGTAAGACCCGCTCTGTACACTGACCTGGCGCTACCCAGCCCAACCGCAAACCGTAAGCCAGCGTTTTAGAGAAAGAGGAACACAATAATACGCGACCTTCTTCATCAAACGATTTAATGGTCCGAGGCCTAGGCGACTTATAATAAAGATCGCCATAGATATCATCTTCAATAATTGGCAGGTCATATTGCTGAGCCAATCGTAGTAATGCCTTTCGACGCTCTTCTGGCATGGTATAGCCCAACGGATTGTTACATGTCGGCGTTACTTGGATAGCTTTAATCGGCCATTGATCAAGTGCTAATTCAAGCGCTTCTAGGCTTATCCCCGTTTCGGGATGAGTGGGGATTTCCAGCGCTTTTAAACCTAACGCTTTTATCGCTTGAGTGGATCCATAAAAACTCGGAGAATCGGTTGCTACAATATCCCCAGGCTGTGTTATTGCACGTAGGCTACAGACCAACGCTTCCTGACAACCTGTTGTAATAATTATTTCATCTGGATGAAGTTGGCAGCCAGAATCAACGGCTAATCGAGCAATCTGCTTTCGCAGCTTTTCTGAGCCTCGAATGTCACAATAATTTAAAAACTGGTCACTGCTAAATTTTGCAGCTTCCACGAGAGCTTTCATTAATGGCTTTAAGGTTGGGGAATCAATAGCCGGCATCGCTGTGCCTAGCGCCATATGCCCCTGCCCCTTTTCCGAATTCAGTAGATGATAAACTTGTTCCCAATGTGAAACTTCTAAAGGCCTTTGAGCGGGTCTACTCACTTCGGGTAACGCAGGAACAGCAGAACGCCCTTGTACATAATAGCCGGATTTAGGCCTAACTTCAGCAAGCCCTCTCTCCTCAAGGCGCTGATACGCCTCTTGTACCGTGGAGATACTAACACCGCGCTCACTGCTTAATGACCGGATCGAGGGAAGTTTACTGCCAACAGGGTAGTACCCTTGTTCAATTCGTTGACTAAGCTCTTCCAGTAACTGTTCATACAGTTTCATCACCAAACACCCATACAAAACCATTTTCAATGACAGATTAATTGTAATTAGACATCACAGAACAAAATCAACAAATCTGTACTCCACTATTTATATTTTTCTAAATCTGTAACCCAAAATCAAGCTTATTTACACTATTACCTGACAAAACATTCAATATCTGTAGCTATTTAGCAAAGGATATTCATAAAACGGGGTTACACAGGTAAAGGGAGTACAACATGTGTAAACAGATAAAATTAACGACTTTATTTTTATTCGGTGCATTCATCACAGGATGTAATAGCAGTTACCATGAATTTAACGGTAAGTCGGGTTACAAATTTGAAACACTCAATAACGATCAATTTGCCGTTCAGTATTATGGGAATGCTCATAGCAGCATGAAAGATGTCGAGACGATGTGGCACCACAAAGCAAGAGAGCTCTGCAAAGGGGGGGCGTATCAGCACAAAATAACGGCTAAAAGACCACTTTTAAAGGGGAATAACATCGTTATGGATGGCAGTTTGATACCTAAACCGGCAGCTCACTATTTTGTTGATGGCGAAATTAGCTGTATCGCACCGTCACTTGCTATAAAGCTGAACCAAGAAAGAGGTCATTCACTTGGCGAAGACTTTACCTCCAATCAACTTATAAGCAGGGGTGCCACGAATTAATGTTTCACGCGCAAAAATCGCGTGGCAAACAGGACAAGTACACGGCTCTTCGGTGAAGTTTTCACTGATTCTTTCTTTAAAACACTTCACCAGAGCCCCTTTACCACCCTTCCTATACCTGTATAACTGAGTTTTACACTGCTTACAGTAAACGTTAACAGCGGTAGATGGGCCTCTTTTACTGGGCTTCATTAGCGTTACCCGTAACCATAAGGAACGTTTGAGTTTAGCACTTGTCTATCCCATTGGAGATTAATTGCCTCTATCATATCAACAAATACAGCCCGAGCATCGACATGAAAACCTTAGACTTATATCGCCTTATCAATATCCGTCCGATGCGCCATCTCCGATCAATCCTTTTTTATCTAAGTTTATGGCTATTCGCCCCCATGCTATTAGCGGCAACCGCTCTAGATTCGTCCAACGCCAAGACTGATCCATCTACGTCGCCACCATCTATTCCCCTAGCGGAATTAACAAACGCTATACAAAATCAAGGACCGGACTACACCCCTAGAACAGAACATTTAAATAAAGAGGGTCAGCCGCTATTTACTAACCGATTGATATTAGAATCCTCTCCCTATCTACTGCAACACGCCCACAACCCCGTTAATTGGTATAGCTGGTCAGAGGAAGCCCTGTCGGAAGCCAAGCGTAGCAATAAACCTATATTCCTCTCTATAGGTTACTCTACGTGCCACTGGTGTCATGTCATGGAGAAAGAAAGCTTTGAGAATATTGAAATTGCAAATTATCTAAACAAACACTTCATTAGTATTAAAGTTGACCGAGAACAGCGCCCCGATATTGATAATACCTACATGATTGCCTCGGCATTACTCAGCGGTCAAACCGGATGGCCTCTCAACGTCCTAAATACACCCGAAGCCGCCCCCTTTTACGCCGCAACATACTTTCCCCCAGAACAGTTTCTAGCACTACTAAAAAGAACACAGCAACTTTGGCAACAAGAGCAATTAGCTTTAGTTAAGGAAAGCGACAGAATCATCGCGGCTATTACAGAGATACAAGCAAACAACAGCTCCCCTTCAAAAATCACTCATGATACTTATGCTGCCGCATTAGAGCAGTGGTTAGATATTTTCGATGAATTTGAAGGGGGATTTGGTACTGCTCCTAAGTTTCCTCAAGAGCCGACCTTACTGTTTATGCTTGATCAAGCAGATCGAACTCAGGATAAGCTGCTACTAAAGACCGTCACTAAAACACTCAACGCTATGCAGCAAGGTGGCATATATGATCAAGTCGCCGGAGGGTTTCACCGATATGCAACAGACCCAAGCTGGCAAATCCCCCACTTTGAAAAAATGCTCTATAACCAAGCACAGCTCTCAACTCTCTACTTACAAGCTTACGCATTAACTGGCGACCCGCTCTATAGGCAGATCGTTGTGGAAACCCTTGATTACGTTTTACGCGAGATGAGAAATCAACAACACCTTTTCTACTCTGCAACTGATGCCGATAGCGAAGGAGAGGAAGGTACATTTTTTATTTGGTCTGATGACGAATTACGCAATACACTCAGTGTTAAGCACTATAAAACGGCAACCACATTTTTTGGCATCTCCGAAGGGAGTAATTTCTCCGGTAGAAACATTTTATATCAACCTTTATCCATTCCTGACTATGTGATTGAACATCAATTAAACCCGGTCACATTTCTAGCTGAGCTCACCGAGATAAAACGTACGTTATTAATACAGAGACAAAAAAGAGCAAAACCGCATTTAGACGATAAAATCATTACTGCTTGGAATAGTATGTTGATACGAGCACTGGCGCAGGCGGGTGCAGACTTAAAAATTAAACGCTATACAAACGCAGCAACAACTGCCGCCGATGCCTTGTGGAATAGCCACTATTCATCCACAGGCTTGATCCGCGACTCTCGACACTCCAGACAAGGCAGCAAAGGTAATCTAGAGGATTACAGCACTTTTGCACTCGCCAATCTAACCTTATATAACCTGACAGATCATCCCAAATGGTTAAATAGAGCCACTACGCTTGGTGAAGAGCTGATCTCAAAATTTTGGGATGAGGCAAATAGTACCTTATTCCTAACTGAGCCTGATCAAACGGTTCTGGTAAGATCACGTAGCCAAGCAGACCAAGCCATACCCGCAGCAGAATCATTCGCGTATGAATTATTAAACCGCTTAGCTGTCAGTCAAGAGAACCAACTGTTCCCAGTGATTGCTTCGCAGTTACTCGCAGCAAAAAGCGGAAAAATTAGCGCAAACCCAATGAACTACAGCTACTTGCTTATGGCTCATGCCAAACATAAAGCATCACTTGAGCGGATACAGTTTGGCGCCTTAGGCGCACTAAAAGCCGAACTAAAACTAGAAAAAGATTATTTTGAATTAGTGGTTAAGTTAAAACCAGGCTGGCATATCAATGCCCAAAAACCAGGAGACAAACGTTTAATTGGAAGCTCAATTAAAGCGGACTGGCTAGATAGCATCTCCTATCCAAAAGCACATGCAACAAAAGTAAATTTCACTAAAACAACAATCAATCTCTATTCGGATCAGTTCCGTTTTAAAATCAGAAAAAACAATAATGAGGACACGTTACAGAACACGCTACGTTTTACATATCAAGCGTGTAGCACAGAACAATGCCTAGCCCCAGAAACGCTGTATTTCTCACCTAACATTCAATAAGAATCAGGCAATAAGAACCAGGCAATAAAAAAGCGGGCAAAGGCCCGCTTTTATTTATACAAACGATCAAGTTTTAAATTGATTAACCAGCGCATTCAGTCGCGCCTCTAACTGCGCCATCTCGCCTGTCGTCGTCGAGAGCTGATCCGCATTGCCACTTGCCCGCTCCGATATATCAGCAATATGCTGGATACTTCGACTTAGTTCATCGGCAACCGATGTTTGCTCCTCCGCCGCGGTAGCTATTTGAGTACTCATACCACTGATATCGCTCACAGATGCAGTGATATTATTCAACTGCTCTCCTGTATGACTTGCCTTTTCAACCGTCTCATCCGTCTGAACACGACTTTTTCCATCTCTTGCACCGCTTGTCGCGCGCCACTTTGCAGCTTTTCGATCATCGACTGAATCTCATCAGTACTCTGCTGAGTTCGGTTAGCCAATGTACGAACCTCATCCGCAACTACAGAGAATCCACGTCCCTGTTCACCGGCTCGTGCAGCCTCAATCGCCGCATTAAGGGCCAGTAGGTTGGTCTGGTCAGCAATCTCTTTAATTACATTGACGACCGTTCCAATATGCTCAGAATCCCTATCCAATTGAGCGATAACATCAGAAGCCTTATTAACGCCGCTCTGCAAAGATTGAATTGAAACAATGGTTTCGTTTACAACCTGCTGACCGCCGATTGCAGACTCATCCGCTGCTTGCGCAGAATGAGAAGCGTTCGTTGCATTACTAGAGACTTCTTGCACCGCCGCCGCCATTTGATGGATGGCCGCTGCCACCTGCTCGGTTTCCCTACGCTGCTCATCTACTTCTGAGCGCGTATGATCAACAACTCCCGTCATCCGGCCTGTCGCTTGTGATAAGTCCTCAATAGCCGTCTTAACTTCGACAACAAGGGTCTGTATTTTTGCCGCAAAGGTATTAAAACCAAGCGCAACATCACCCACTTCACCTTTTGCTTTGGTATCTAGACGCTTACTAAGATCACCATCACCTTCCGCGATATCTTTAAGCGCTGAAGCTGCAGCAGAAAGGGGGTTAGCAATACCATTGGCAAACATAACGGAAAGCAAACCAAGCACCACAACAAAACCACCACCGATCATAAGAATAAAAATCATGGTATTGCTAATTTCATCCTCAAGCTTCTCGTTAGCAATCGCAATCTGGTCATCAATATCATCTACGTAGAACCCTGTACCCACCATCCACTGCCACTTCGATAGTCCAATGGCATAACTGAGTTTAGGCACGTCCGCATTCTTTGATGGTTTAGCCCAGATATATTCTAAATAGCCCCCACCACTTTTAGCTTTGTCGATCAGTTCCTTAACAATCAGCACACCACTCGGGTCTTTTAAACCCATTAAGTTTTTCCCCTTCAACTGTGGCTTAGGTCGCGTTGCTAAGTTAGTACCATCGTATTTATAAACAAATATATAGCCATCACCTTTAGCGCCATAACTCAACTGAGTCATTACATCTAATGCTCTATCTTCGGCAGCGGCATCACCTGGCTCAGCCGCATCATATATATGTTTCACAGAAGTCACGGCAAGATCGACATAGCTTTTAAGGGCTTCCTGCTTACTAGCCACTAGTTCGTTACGTAACTCTTCAATCTGGTGTTCGCCTAAATCACGCAACTGCATGTTTGCAACAAACATAACAACGCCTAAAACTGCGATAAGCGGTATCAGCGTTAACAGAAGAACTTTCTGTTTCAACGTCATATTGCCCATTTGTAAGTGCACTCCAACTCTGGTCGCCTCGTTCATAAACTCAAGCCTCTCGCGAGGAACCTTTCATTCATAAATCTCGGTCATTATTATTTATAGTTATCTGTAGTTATCTATAGCTAAGACTACTTTTTATATTAGGTTATGCTTGTAGAGCCTTTTATTTCTATGATGCTAATCAAGCATTCATATCAAGCCGCTTTTAACTCAATACGATTGCCATCGGGGTCTTCAATATAAACGGAGCTTCCAAAACCAGTTGCCCCATTTCGTTGCTCGACCGAACCATAGGTAATCCCGTTTCGTCCGAAAAATGGAATCAATACTTCAGGCTCAAATGGTTTAATACGTAAACAAAAGTGATCAAGGTTAGGCGATTGCATTGATTGCTCCACTGGTCTAAGGTCAATCAACGAATCCCCTGCACGCAACTGATAAATAAGAGGTTTTTCTATAGTTCTTATTAATTCGCAGCCCAATATATCAATATAAAAGCCAAGGCTTTTATCCACATCGATAATATTAAGCACAATATGATCCAATCTTACGATCGAAAATTTCATATAGTCTCCTCAATCAAAACATCCATGTAACTGCCGAATGCACTCGAAGAGTAATTGCTTGCGCCCTTAGTATCAACAATCAATCGGCACTAAAGAACTATATTATTAATTTACTATAGAACCTATGTGGAAATAAGCAAAAAATCATTACATATCAGCATATTGCTTAACCAAAACAGAGCAAAAAACATACAACTCAAATTTATATTTTTTAGTGAATAATCACTTATTAAAAACAGGGTTTATTAGAATCACTATAGTCTATAAATTCAGCTTTTTATCCACCGCGATATAACGCAAGCATAAAAAATTAGTTACTATCAGGACAAAACAACTTAACAAACGGCCTCTGCATGCTTAAAAAAATTATCGTCTCACTTTTAATACCCTATTTATTGATTACTTCTGCCTTTGCCGATGACCATAATCCCATTGTCATAATGCAAACAAACATGGGAGATATCACCCTTGAACTCTTCCCTGACAAAGCACCAGAGACTGTTAAAAACTTTCTTGGCTATGTTGATGACGGCTATTACGAAGGCACTATTTTCCACCGAGTCATTGCCGGCTTT
The DNA here is from genome assembly GCA_027943745.1 of Neptuniibacter victor. GTDB lineage: Bacteria > Pseudomonadota > Gammaproteobacteria > Pseudomonadales > Balneatricaceae > Neptuniibacter > Neptuniibacter victor. The sequence goes on from AP025763.1 coordinate 2,812,325, forward strand.
ATGATTCAAGGCGGCGGATTTACAGAGGATATGAAAAAGAAAGAAACGAAAGGGGCGATTCAAAACGAATCCAAGAACGGCTTAAGCAATTCACAAGGAACAATTTCGATGGCAAGAACAAGCCATCCGCATAGCGCTACTGCCCAGTTTTTTATAAACACGGTTAACAACCGTAATCTAGATCCACGAGGCAATCAGTTTGGCTATGCTGTGTTTGGTAAAGTCACTAAAGGAATGGAGCTGGTTATTCGTTTAGGGCGCTCGCCTAAAACATCCAAAGCAGGACACCGTGACGTCCCGAAACAAGCAATTATTATTGAAAAAGTTGTGCGCCTAGATAGCGTACCTGCTGCTAAATAAACGACAAACACAATAACTGAGCTCTTCACTAGAGCTCAGTTATTCAGTGCTAAACCCTATACTTTCAACCATCTCAATCGATTGGCATTACTGACCACAGTAACGGAAGACATGGCCATCGCCGCGCCCGCAATAGCTGGATTTAATAGAATACCAGCAATCGGAAATAAGACACCTGCTGCAATAGGAATAGAAACAGCGTTATAAATAAAAGCCCCAAACAGATTCTGTTTTATATTTCTAACCGTAGCTTTAGAAATAGTGATCGCTTTATAAACGCCAGTAAGCGAACCAGATATCAAGGTAACATCAGCACTTGCTATGGCGACATCTGAGCCATTCCCTATCGCATAACCAAGATCCGCTTGCGCCAATGCAGGCGCGTCGTTTACACCATCACCCACCATCGCCACGACGTCACCCTGACCCTGTAGCTGTTTGATCGTTTCTTGCTTCTGATCGGGTTTTACTTCAGCAATAACCTCGGTAATACCCACCTGAGAGGCAATCGCTTCTGCCGTTGAACGATTATCGCCTGAGAGTAAGATCACTTTTAAACCCGCCTCCTGCAACTCTGATATTGCGCTCGCTGAATCCTGTTTAACTGGATCAGCAACCGCAAATAGAGCCACAAGACCTGTTTTTGTTGCAACATAAACGAGTGACTTAGCTTCCTCTGAACAGCGGGAAGATGCTTGTTTAAATTCACGACAATCAACACCTTGCTTGTTCATCCAAGCCTCATTCCCTAAGTAACACGGCTCACCATCTACCAGGGCAGAAACCCCTAATCCTGGGTAACTTTGAAAATCATCAACTTTTATAGGTTCAATAAGGGGAGTTTCAAGAGTGGGAACTTCAAGAATAGCAGCTTCACTATCGCTTGGATTCGAAACCACGCCTTGAGCGATGGCTCGTGCCAATGGATGCTCTGAATGCGATTCAATCGCTGCAATGATTAAATTAGTACGGTTAATAAGATCATCAGAACATTGATAAAATCGATCGGTAATGACCGGCTTACCTTCTGTTACAGTCCCTGTTTTATCCAACACCACTGCCGTTATTTTTTCTGCTAGCTGCAATGCATCAGCGTTTCTAATCAGTATCCCCTTACTCGCAGCTTTACCAACAGCCACCATCACCGACATAGGCGTAGCCAACCCTAATGCACAAGGACAAGCGATAATAAGCACTGTCATCATGGTTATGATTGCATAAGTTACGGTCGGTTCCGGGCCAAAGCCTAGCCAAACAACCGCGGTTAAAACGGCCAACACCATTACAATAGGCACAAAGACGGCAGCGATTTTATCCGCTAACTTACCAAGCTCTGGTTTGCAGTTTTGCGCATCTTTTACGGCTTCAACTATTTGAGCCAAGACCGTCTGTGATCCCACCTGTTCAACTTGAACAACTAAGCTACCCTCACCATTTAATGTCCCTCCAACGACCTGATCGCCCTGTTGTTTATGCACAGACACAGGCTCACCAGTTAGCATCGACTCATCAAGATAACTAGCACCTGATAGCACGATTCCATCAACCGGAATGCGCTCACCAGGGCGCACCCGGACTTGATCATTAATTGATAGGAGAGATATCGCCACTTCACTCTCTTCACCATTGCGTATACGGAGCGCGGTATTGGGCTGTAACTGTATTAAGCTGCGTACGGCATCTCCGGTCCTTTTCCTTGCCCTTGCTTCAAGTGCTTGCCCTAATAAAATAAAACCAAGAATCATAACCGATGCTTCGTAATAAAGATGACCTGCAAGCCTTGGAAGCTCTACACCAAACAGAGATACCAACAACAAACCCGTTGAGTATATCCAAGCGGCTCCGGTACCTAGAGCGATCAAGGTATCCATATTAAAGCTCAACTTTAAAGCCGAACTGAAAGCCCCTCGATAGATATGTCCACCACAGAAATACATCAATGCCAACGAAGCAACACCTGTAACTCCTCCGCTAACAATACCTGTAGCCTGATTAATATCAGGCATCCACCCCAACCACATTTGGATCATTAGCAATAGGCCAAAGCCTAAAGCAAGCATACTTCGCTGTAACGTAAGGCTATAATGCGCCTGCTCAGCTTCCTGAATCTTTTCTAAACTTTCATCATCGATCTCGATTGCACCGTAACCAGCAGCTTCAACAGCAGCAATAATTGCTTGAGTCGTTTGTGACGAAGACACACTTAAGCTGCGATCTGCAAAATTGACCGAAAAGTCCTCAATATCACGATTGGCGAGTAAACTTTTTTCTAAAGAGCGGACACAGCCAGCGCACTTGACTCCCTGTAAAGAGAAACGATAAATCATGATGCTACCCAAATAATAAGATGTCGTTACAACAGAGCATAAACCCTAAAGTAAGCTTTAGGGTCAAGAAAAAAAGGAGGGTAGATTTAGCTAAGCGCGCTTTTCGAGTGCAACATAACTGCCGCTCAATTTCATCGCGAGCTGGTTATCTTGCTTTATCTCAATCACCAGATCCATCCGCGCTCGCCCTTTCTCCTCCATCTTTTGATCAAAAACAGCTAATACTGATGGCTCAGGTAGAGAGGTCTGTGCAGAAAAATCAGAGGTTACCGGCAGGAAATACTCAAGATGACTGTCACGAATAACAACATTATCATCACGCCCTTGAGCACGAAGATATAAAGTGATGATACTCCAGCCACAGAGTGTAGCGACAGTGGCGAGCGAGCCACCAAACCCTGTGCCTTTATCATTGACGTTAGGGGCTAACTCAGCCCCCATTTTCAGACTTTGACCATCCCACTCTAAAGGCAAAAAGCCCATATGGTTGATCACGGGAATTTGTTCTTTCAACCAGACTAAAAACTCATCAGAAACTTGCTTATGTGTCACGAAAGCTCTCCTTCCCACTGCTGCACATAATCCGCTTGATTATGCTGCGGCGCTTGCCGTACTTTTTTAGGGGAACCTAAATAGATATAACCAATGACCGTCTCTTCAGCACTTAACCCTAATCCAGCTCTAACCACAGGATGATAGGCCATATCTCCCGTTCGCCACATAGCGCCTAATCCTAGAGCATGAGCGGCCAGAATAATGTTCTGAGCGGCACAACCCGCCGAAATCTCTTGTTCAAGCAATGGCACTTTAGGATGCTCTTTAACTGCAGCCACCACCACGATAACCACAGGTGCTCGCATCGGCATATTACGCGCTTTTTCCTGCCTTTCTTGGCTTAATTCTTCGTTATCACTCAACATCGCCTTTGAAAAAAGAGTGCCTAAATTTTTGCGGGCATCCCCTTCAATCGTCAAAAACCGCCAGGGCCGGATAGCGCCATGATCAGGCGCACGTAAAGCCGCTTGATAGATCTGTTCAAGCTGCTCTTTCGAAGGACCAGGCTCTAGTAATACAGGGCAAGAAACACGATCATGTAATAGCGTTAAAGCATCCATAACGAGCTCCTCTTACTGTCTACTTAGACGTAAATTATCAATATCATCTATCTCACTGCTGCGGAAAGGGTTGATATCTAACCCTCCACGACGTACATAGCGAGCATACACATTTAGAGAATCCGGCTGACAACGCTCCCAAATATGCATAAAGATATTTTCAACACACTGCTCATGAAAATCGCCGTGTTCGCGATAAGAGATGATGTACTTTAGCAGGCCTTCGCGATCGATTTCGTTACCACTATAACTAATACCTAAAGTTGCCCAATCCGGCTGTCCTGTTACTGGACAATTAGACTTTAAAAGGTGGCTATAGAGTACCTCTTCGACTTTATCTTCACCGGTGCAAAGTAGCTCTGGTGCCGGTGTATACTGCGTGATTTCAACATCCTGATTATCAATACAAAAACCGGTAAATTGCCCAAACTCAGGAGCTTGATCAGGATGATAAATACGTACATCCACACGGCCATCGGCCGCAGCAGCAAGATCTTTTATCAAAACGGCTTCAACTTCTTTCTCTGATTCAAACTTACTCAGATTAAAAGAGTTGAGATACAGTTTGAAAGATTTAGACTCGATAATATTCTTGCTGTCAGCATACAGTCGGAACTCCGCTAATCTAACTTCCGGCTTACCCCGCGCATTGATCCAAGAAAGCTCATAAGCGTTCCAAATATCAACACCCTGAAAAGGTAAATCATTCCGCTCAATCCCACGCTCTTTCCAATTTAGATGCCGCGCAATAGGATAGAGTAAAGACGGATCATAACTATTAACGTACTCAGTCCCTTGACCAAGAGGTGAATTAGTTACCGCATCATTTGTATTCATTAACTACGAATTCCTTTGCCATTTTGAAGCAGATAAAGCGCATAAGAGAACAGCCCGCCGATAAACAGCAAGATCATCATAAAAGCAAAACCAACATTAATGTCACTCACACCTAAAATACCGTAACGGAAAGTATTTACCATATATAAGATCGGATTTAGCTGCGACACACCTTGCCAAAATTCAGGCAATAGCTGTATCGAATAAAACACCCCTCCTAGATATGTCAGAGGCGTCAGCACGAAGGTTGGTATAATACTAATATCATCAAAAGAGTTTGCAAAAACAGCATTAATAAAACCGCCTAATGCAAACAGAACCGAGGTCAGAAAGACAATAGCAATAGTGACAAACAGGTTTTGAACTTGCAGATCCGTAAAGAAAAGAGACAACAAAGTGACAATAAAGCCAACCCCTAACCCTCGCACAACGCCCCCGAGAACAAATCCACTCAGAATCACCCAATTGGGTACAGGCGAGACCAATAGCTCTTCGATATTTCGCTGAAACTTAGTGCTATAAAAGGATGAGACTACATTGCTATAAGAGTTAGTAATGACAGACATCATGATCAAACCTGGAACAATATATTCCATATAATCAAAACCGCCCATCTCTCCTATACGGCTCCCAATTAAATTACCAAAGATAATAAAATAGAGCGTCATTGTTATAGCAGGGGGTAACAGTGTCTGAGCCCAAATTCGTGTAAAGCGTCTAACTTCTCGGCGAACAATCGTCCAGAAAGCTATAAATAAATCGTGAGCGTTCATGCGTTTTCCTGATCTAAATTTTTATCAACTAGCGAAACAAACAGCTCTTCTAATCTATTCGACTTGTTACGCATACTTCTGACCAAAATGCCTTCCCTCTCCAATTGCATGAATAATTGATTGAGCCCCTGATGACTCTCAACATCAACCTCCAACGCATTATCCGCGACGAGTCGCACGGTATAACCTTCTAACGTAGGCGAACTCGTGAGTGATTTTTCAATATCAAAAATAAATGTTTCAGTATTCAGCTGCTGCAATAGCTCACGCATGCTTGTATCTTTAATAATGCGACCGTGATCTATAATGGCAATATTGCGACAAAGGCTTTCCGCCTCTTCTAAATAGTGCGTGGTCAAAATAATCGTTGTACCCGACTCATTGAGTTCGCAAAGGAACTCCCACATCGAGCGACGCAATTCAATATCAACCCCAGCCGTCGGTTCATCGAGAATCAGTAGTTTAGGATCATGCATTAATGCCCGAGCGATCATTAAACGACGCTTCATGCCGCCCGATAGCATTCGCGCAGCACCGTTACGTTTTTCCCATAAACCTAATTTTTTTAGGTAATAATCCGCACGTTCACCCGCAGTCTTGCGGTTAATGCCGTAATATCCTGCCTGAGTCACCAATATGTCTTTAACATTTTCAAACATATTGAAATTAAATTCCTGAGGAACCACCCCTAAATTCAATTTAGCCCCTGGCAGATCTTTATCGATGTCGACGCCAAAGATAGATACTTTCCCTGACGTTTTGTTCACAAGCGAGGAGACGATTCCAAGCGTGGTCGATTTACCCGCGCCATTGGGACCCAGTAAAGCGAAGAAATCCCCTTGTTCGACGGTAAAAGAGACATCCTTTAAAGCCTCAAATCCGTTGCCATATACTTTATGTAGTTTTTCGACTGTTAACGCTAACGTCATCTACCAATCCTGGATTGTTAATAATTTGTTAAATCGAACTTATGAGGGGAGTACTGATCGATGAAAACTTACAACAAGCTGAAACATTTCATGATCAGTTTTTAGGGCATTAACTGCCTATTTTACATTTTAAGCTATCACCCTCGCAATCCTCAGTCATATTTATAATGAAGAGAACTAGCAGCTCAGCTTATCTACTTATAAAATAGGCGCATTATTACACTGGAGATCAGAATGACATCTTACCAAATCCATCATCTTAATTTCCTCAAGATTGCTTACAACAACTTTATTAATCGCGAACCGTTTACATCAGATAGGATAGCGGAAGAGGATGTTCAGTTTATAGAAGAATTCAAATCTCTTATTAATAACTTCGAAGAATCCAAAGAAGGCACACACCTCCAAGGTGAAGACTTTCTAGACAAAGCATTTAGAAGATACCCCGAACTCGCGCATCTCATCGCAAGGGATCTATTGTGGTTTTTTGGTGGGAATAATCTTCACAATATGACCGATGATGAATTGCAGAAGTTTCAGCAACTAGACGAGATGCGATTCGAAGCGGAAGAACTCGGTGAAGAGTTCGATTACCTCAATAAACGTGCCGGTATTTTTGGCCAAAACTAATCTCTACACTAGCGTAAAGGCTAGACTGTTACTCAAATGAGATCTCAACGGCCTGATTCATAATAAAATCAGGCAGTTCTTCTGTTGGTAGAGGTCGGCTAAAATAGAAACCCTGAATCAAATGACAACCGTGAGTTCTCAAATACGAAAGCTGCTCGCTTGTTTCCACCCCTTCAGCCAATGCCTCTAAACCCAAACTTTTCGCTAGCACAATAATGGCCTTAACAATCGCCTCGCCTTCCGGGTCGATGCCGATATCTCGCACAAAGCTTTGATCAATTTTTAAGGTATTCAGCGGCAACTTTTTAAGGTAACTCAGCGAAGAAAAGCCCGTACCAAAATCATCCATCGAAAGCGACAGCCCCATTTCGCGGAACTTATGCAGTTTAGGAATGGTAATTTCAGGCTGACGCAATAGGAAATTTTCCGTCACTTCTAAATCAAGAAGGCGTGGCTCAATACCAGTTTCTTTAATAACTCTTTTAACCGTTGGCAATAAGCTTTCATGCATTATCTGCTGACCTGCGATGTTCACACCCATCCGAACATCTAAGCCTTGATCGTGAAGCGCCTTACCCTGGCGGCAAGCCTCTTCCAGCACCCATTCACCAATCGGGACGATTAGCCCCTGCTCTTCCGCTAATGGGATAAATTTAGCAGGAGAGATCATACCCACTTCCCCATGCTGCCACCGAAGAAGTGCCTCCACCCCCATCACATTTCCAGAACGCGAATCGATCTGCGGCTGGTAAAAGACCCTCAATTCCTCTCGCTCTAGGGCACGACGTAGATCGTTTACCAGTGAAAAACGTTCATAACGCTGACTACCTTGCTCATCATGATAAAAACGCAGTTGGTTCTTACCACTTTCTTTCGCATCAAACATAGCGACATCAGCATGCTGTACAAGGCTTGTCACATCAACACCATGCTCAGGCGACATGGCAATACCAATACTGATGGTACTAAAAATCTCATAACCATCGATAAAGAAAGACTGTCTGAATGCTCGCAAGATATGCAAAGCAACATTTTCAATCTCTTTTATCGATGCCCGGGATTCAAGCAAGACAGTGAATTCATCGCCCCCTAATCGAGCCAATACACCATCATTACAAATAACACCCTGAATACGCTCCGCCGCTTGCTGTAGAAGCTCATCCCCTACCGGGTGCCCCAAAGAATCATTTACATCTTTAAACGAATCTAAATCACAAAACAGTACGGCGGTAATATCACCTTCGAGTGCACGCTTTAAGGCAACATCGACCTTTTCATTGAATAACAGCCGGTTGGGCAAGGCGGTCAAAGGATCATGATTTGCCATCCAAACTAATCTTTTCTCAGCATGTTGGCGCTCAGTAAAATCAAGACCTATCGATAATACTTGTGCCTCTGAACCCGGTATATTCAAAACAGAATGGAGCCAAGAGATTTGCAACATCTGCCCTGTACTTGAGCGTATTGCAGATTCGATTTGGACCTTACTCTCTTTCTGTTCTAGTAACCGATCCATCAGTATTCTGTGCTCTTCCAACGTTTTCTGGTCATGGTTCAGTTCCAGAAAGTCCATCAGCTTAGCTTCACTCGAACTTAACCCCAGCAGCTCCTGCCCAAAACGATTCAAAGTGACAATATGCCCGCTACTGTCCAACGTTAAAATAATCGTTTCTGCCGTATCCAAAAGGCTGGTCACAAAATCCCTTTCAGCCTCTAACTGAATAGAGCGCTCGGTTAAATTCTGAGCTCGCTCCAGAAGTGAACTCTCTAACCGCTCAAGCTGATGAGACAACTCTAAAGTACTGCCGGTTAACAGGTCCAATTCATCTTCGTAATAGTTCTTCCTTTTGATCGCACCAATACGCACTCGAATCTCTTCAAAAGCGCTACCAGCCAATAAAGGTAGGAGCTCAGATATTTCCGATAGGGCTCTCAATGGAGAGCGTAAAACAGCAAGCTGGAAGAGTGCGGCAATGAACAAACCTACTCCAGCAACAAAAAGCCGCTGAAATAGATCATCTCTGGCCGCTAAATGGTGGTCGGTATGATCTTCAATCAGAATCCAATAAGCCTGCCCCGGCAATGAGCCTTCTGGCGGCTCAAGCAATACCTGATAATTGCGATCGGCGTAGTTAATTTCATAAATTCCACCCTCTGAAGAGATATTTTGCTGACTAACGAGGGCATTCAAAAGAGAGGCATTTTCAGTTTTTTTAGTCAGATATTTTAGATCAAGGCGCCAAAGTCTCGCCGCCTGCACACTCGATTTTGGCTGCAGTGCTAAACCAATATCGCGCCCACTCTGACTATTAAAATCAAGGATAACATCACGCATCTTCCGCCCGACGACCAACACACCAATCTGATGGTTTTCGAAACTTACCGGAAAGGCAACGAAACGCAGGCACTCCTCACTACAGTGAAAATATTTAACCGGCGCTTCGGTTTCAATCACTTGTGACACAATACTTAGCGGAATACTCAGGACCGTGCCCAGCTTATCGAGCGGTTCACCAAAACTGTTATAAAGATAGATGGCATCCATTGAGCCATTCATTAACAAATTGGGGAAAATTGAATTAATAGTCTCGATATAAGTTATTGATGCAGGCTTATTGGTCTCTTTTTCTTCCACCAAAAAAGGAATAATTTCGCCTAACTCAAGCAAGCGGTCGTAAGACCCCTCAACCAGTCCTTCCAATACATAGAGATCACGCTCAACGGATGCTATGCGATCCTGCTCACTACGCTCATTAAGTTGGACATACGAATAATAGGCATACGCCATGTGAACAATGGCAAGCACGCACATTAGGTTAATAAAAACCTTCCAGCGTAAACTAAAGAACGAACGGCCCGCAGCATTATAAGGAGACATAGACGCTAAAACCTATATGTTGCTTGTAATGACAACATGTTCCAATTCTCAGCACTCTGACTCTCATCCGGGTTATCTTGTACTGCTAACCACGCGGTGCCTTTTACTTTGTGCCATTCAGCCCTGAACAACCAATCACGATTAGGCTCCCATCCCACTCCTAAAGTCCAATCTCGTGCATATTGCGTATTTGCAGGCCGACCAAACAACGCCTGTGCTTTCAGCCCATCACGATCATCAATATCTATATACAAAATATCTCGTCGAAGAAACATCGACACTTCGGGTGTTAAACGGTGCTCTACTTGAAGATAGAATGACTCACTCTCATTTTCTGGATCTAAGCCATACACCCCGCCTAAACTTCCCCATGAAATATCCTGCCTAAAATACTCACCGGTTATACTCCAACGATCAAAATTATATTGAAGCGACAGTGCCGATACATCGATATCAACCACACCATTCCCTGGCGCTCCCGGAGCCGGCGTGCCTAAAACCTCAAAGTCGAGCTTAAAGTTACCGAATGTAGCGGCCGCGATGAAACTATAATCATTGGAACTGTATTCCGTCCTCCAAAGGTAGCCTTCACTGCCTTCAAAAGAACCCGGCCAGTCCCTATTAAGGTAGGCGTACTCGACATTGACATCTTTACGCGGCTCCCCCACCACTAACTCTGATTTAATACGGCCGCTATCAAATAAAGCAACCCCATATAACATGCCCCCATCGGAGGAGAGTTCCAAGTTACGGGCTTTATCAAAATAGAGTGACTGTGGAAGTATCATCGAAGGGCGAGTAAACGCAACGTCACGCGTCGCATTATAAAAACCAAATGGGTTTTTAATACGTCCTAATTTAACCCCCATGTGCCCCCATTGCTTCTCTACAAAGCGGTAATCAAGCAATGCATAATCGACACTAGGAGCACCATCATCGACAGCCCCCGCTTTACGCGACATTAGCTGCCCCGTCAGCATCAACTGATCATGAATACGGACGGCTGAGTTAATACCAAGCTCTCTAAAATCCCAGCTCCCGCTCTGGCTGGGGCCATAGAAATTATTATCGTCTGTCCAGATATAGCCTTGGGTGATAAAACCATTGAATTCCCAATCCATATCGTCTGCTGAAACAACTAAAGGCATATTCAGCAGCAACAAAAGAAGGCTAACGTTAATAGACTTGTAACGTTTTAACATCCTGTCCCCCTTCAATATCCGTCATTACGTAACCGATGGCCCCTTTATGTTTTGCTATCTTGGTAAGCATTTCATCAATAGAGCCAACAACTTTGGGAGAAAAACCAGACCCAGAAAAAACCGAACGATCCCAGATCTTCACCAATTTATAGGGAAAAACCTTCAATTCATTTTTAACAAATGAACGGTGTTCTGGTTGATTAGGAGGAAGTATATAAACCCTGATAGGTTGACCATCAGGCCAAACACGGGTCTGCATTGAAAAGATAGACAATAGATATTGTCGATTAACATTATCTAAAGAGACGCTTGTATTAACAATCACCTCAGATAGCCCTATCCGGGGAAGCATCAACAGCAGCAATAGAACCAGAAATCTGATCATACAATGAAGCCAACCACATCCTATGTGAAAGCCTTATATCTCAAGCAGTAATGAGCCGCCCGAGCATCTGAAGGCTGAATAAAGAGTATTCTAGTCCAAACAGGGGCATCTTTCCTAAAAGGATTGTGTATTTTTAGACCAAGGAACTAGAAAAACAGAAGAAATGGCGTCCCATAGGGGGTTCGAACCCCTGTTACCGCCGTGAAAGGGCGGTGTCCTAGACCACTAGACGAATGGGACGCAACAAATTGTAAATTCATTTCTGAATTTGGAGCGGGAAACGAGGTTCGAACTCGCGACCCCAACCTTGGCAAGGTTGTGCTCTACCACTGAGCTATTCCCGCTAATTTCCTTGAAGAGAATGGCGTCCCATAGGGGGTTCGAACCCCTGTTACCGCCGTGAAAGGGCGGTGTCCTAGACCACTAGACGAATGGGACGCAACAAATTGTAAATTCATTTCTGAATTTGGAGCGGGAAACGAGGTTCGAACTCGCGACCCCAACCTTGGCAAGGTTGTGCTCTACCACTGAGCTATTCCCGCAGATCTCTTCAAAGAGAATGGCGTCCCATAGGGGGTTCGAACCCCTGTTACCGCCGTGAAAGGGCGGTGTCCTAGACCACTAGACGAATGGGACGCTGCAACCAAACAAGGACTGTTGCCTTGTGAGGAGGCGCGTATATTAAAGAACAGATTCTTAAGGGTCAAGCCTATTTCTAAGAAAATATGACACTTTATTTCATTGCACTATAAGAAGGGTTAAAGCGCACACTTCCACCCTAGTTACTCGCCAAGTTATTGGCTTAACACGACAAAGATTAAAGCACTTGTCACTCATGTGTATGACATCAAGCCCGCTACACATCAGAATACAAACATATTAAAAATACAGGGGACAATTAAGACTTAAAGAAGCGTTTTTCTAATGTGGGTAGCAGTCAAAAACCAGCACAACAGCCAGAGCTTACTCGACTATGCTTAAATAAGAAGAAAATAGAATTGCGGACACAAAAAAACCAGCTGATGCTGGTCGATATTCAAGAGTGATATTTGGAGCGGGAAACGAGGTTCGAACTCGCGACCCCAACCTTGGCAAGGTTGTGCTCTACCACTGAGCTATTCCCGCACTCTCGAAAGAGATAAAATGGCGTCCCATAGGGGGTTCGAACCCCTGTTACCGCCGTGAAAGGGCGGTGTCCTAGACCACTAGACGAATGGGACGCTGCAACTTGAAAGCTAAGCTTTAAAGCGGTGCAAATAATACTGACTGGAGCGTTTAAATACAAGTACTTTATTTAATTATTTATCTACAAAATCAACGACTTTTTAGATAATGTAGAATCTCCAGTAAGATAGGATTGTTGTTTAATGAGCCCGACCTATATAGCACTTATTATTTTATTCGGCGTTGCCCTTATGGCAGGCATCGCCTTCGTCATACAAGATATTGAAAATAAAAAGCGCGAACGCAATTTGCGCCTTATCAGCTTGAAGACCGGTATTCGTCGCGCCTCACACCTGTTCGAATCCTTTCCTCCAATTTTAATGTCTACCGAGATTCGCACCCTACTCTGTAAATACCTGGAGGCTCGCTGGAACGCAGTCGTAGAATTAGACCCAAGTGATAGCAATAAGCAGCAAAAAAACGCCTTTCAGGCTCAAGCTTCCATGCTACCCGATGCCATATCACACCCTTCCGGATCAATGACCGTCTTCAGTGGCGAAACCGAAGCCGCCCGCGCATTGGGGATTATCAAAGAGTTTGCGCAATTTATCGCAGAGATTAAAAACAAAGGTGAGATAAATTCCGATACGGCAGACAGCCTAACGAAAGATGCCAAACGGACATTCGCCCGTATTGAGGTTGATCTAGACCTAATGAGCGCACTGGAAACAGAACAAATTCGCGGACCAGAAGTGGTAATTCATCATTATCGAAGCTGCTTTAGTAAGCTCCAAAACTTAAACCATAATCAAGCATTAGACCGCCAGCTATATGAAATTCGAACTCACTTAACCACCTTAGCAGAAAAGATCGATGCCGAAGCTGAAGCGAAGAAAATTGAGCAAGAACAAGAACAAGACACCGGCAAAAAATTTAACTTTTAAGCGTTAAAAATTAAATTCACGCGACATTTGGAATTTTTTCGCTCTCGACCGCCTGTGGCGATGGCGATTTTTTCCAATCCCGATCAATCAACGCATCGGTAATACCAGCACCAGCCCACATAGAAGCTAACGCAATCCAAGCAGTAATTGAAAAGGCAGAGCCACCAGTGAGGCCAGCGCCTACAGCACAGCCTCCCGCCAGCATCCCCCCCATTCCCATCAATACGGCTCCGATAATATAACGGACCATGCTCGAACCATCTTTAAAGCCTTGTAACTTCAAAGTACGCGAAAAAAACGCCGCCAAGAAGGAACCAATAAAGACACCCGGAACAAGCCCCACATCAAAATCCATTGGCGCACCACCCGGGGTTAAAAAGTACATCAACGTATCGGCGGAAGGGCCCGTAAACGTCATACTTTCAACCTGAGTAGATTCAAATGTTTGGTAAGACATGTGATAAGTAAACCACCAGCCGCCTACAACCATTAATCCAACACCTAATGAGCCGACCCAAGCCCAAGCCGTTAGCTTGTTCTTAATCCCATATATAATCGCAATAACAGCACACGCAAGACTGATATAGATACCGGTGTAATCCCCTAATCCCATAAAGCCGATCAGCTCTAAGCCACCATCTTCATGCAATACAACAGAATTCGCGACAGCATCACGCGCCGGCGCAAAAATACCTCGCAAGCTTGCTTGTGCTATTGCCGCGAACAATAAACCGGAAAAAAGAGCACGTAAATTTCCTGTTGCCGCTAACACTAGCAAGCGAGCACCGCACCCCCTTGCAAGCACCATTCCCGCACCAAACATCAAGCCACCAATAATCGCGCCAGATAAACTGCCATAGGAAGCCAGCATACGAGAATCAGTGATATCCAGCTCACCCATTAAGATTAAAGTCTGGGTACCGCCAACCGCTGCTGAAAACGTTAATAACCAGATAGCCACCTTAGGGCCCATATTGCCACGTACAAATTCAATCACCGCTGCACGCAAACAAAACTGACTTCTCTGAGCAAAAACACCAAACATTAGCCCGAGCACAAGCCCACCTAAAGCGGTTGCCCCATCTTCACCTACACGATCAATCAGGAATTCAAAATCCATAGTGGTCCGACCTAAAAAGCAGTAGCACGACGAAATCTATATGCTCAACGGTACACGGAGAACAATCTCTATCGTTTAATTTCTTAAAGGAATAATAACAGAACCAATAATTATAAAAATTGACCTACGCCAAAATGCGACCAATTTATTAAGTAATCACTAATACAGGATTGTCGGATGTAGTTGGTACTGGAACTGAGTTTCAACTTGACTGGATTGACTGAAAGTCCCACAGGACGAGGGCTCCAATCAAATATCATGTATCTTGAAAAAAGAAGGAAATCCTATTCTAGATGGAACTCAGAACTGGGAAATGGCACACAGCACGTGATGCACGTTGCCAGGCCGCACGGAATTTCACAAATCATTTTTTAAAATAAAACTGCTCCAAGTTCGATGTCCCAAAATATTTCTCATATTCTTGCGCAGCAAAAGAGTCCATCATCCCTGAAATATAATCGGTAACTAGCCTCTTGCTATCAGTATTGAGACTTCTCAATTCAGGGGGCAACAACATATTATTTTTATTGTATGCGGTATCACTATATACCTCGAAGAGCCCTCTAATTATTTTTTCACCTCGGCGCTCATAAAGCTGTATATCTTTCTTTCTTAAAATAGCGTTAAAGAGCAAACGCTTTAATCCTTCGGCCAGTTTAGCGTAACTCTTGTATCCTAGCTTACCGTCAACAAGACCAATATCACCGCACAATACATTTACAATTTTGGATGTTAGTTCCTTTTTAAGAACAATCGCATACTCCTCCGATGTATCTGCACAATTGCACTTCATCGCCTCAGCTTGTACTTCCTTAGCAATTCCAGCTATATCTGGGTAGGCAGAACTAAATACATCACTAATCTGGAATTCATGCACAATTTCACCGAGGCTAATCATCCCAAAGCTCAGTGCATCTTCGAGGTCATGCGCCGCGTACGCAATTTCGTCAGCAAGATCCATAATCTCTGCATCAATGCTCTTCTCAATAGAAACCCCAGAATTATCCAATTCCTTTTTCAAAAAAGCATAATCGTCATCGTATAGAAACTTCTTACTATTCTGTTCTTTCGTATAAAAGTATTTGGTCACAGCCATCATGGTTCTAATATTTAGATTTAGGCCATCATAAGCGTGATGTTTTTTCTCCAGTGTCCTTAAAATTCTGAAAGCTTGAGCGTTACCTTCATATCCTCCACATTCCTTACTGAGCTCGTTTAAAATCACTTCTCCATAATGGCCAAAGGGAGGATTACCAATATCATGAGCTAATGCTGCTGTTTCACTTACTACTGTACTCTCTAGACCCAGATCCATAGCAATGGACCTAGCAATTTGAGCGACTTCGAGACTATGGGTCAAACGATTTCTATTAAATTTACTTGAATCAATTCCTAACAGTTGCATCTTCCCCTGCAAGCGGCGAAATGAAGAGGAGTATAAAACCCTAGCATAATCTCTCATCAATTCTTGCCGACCTTCAGAGCGCGAGTGATCAATATCAATCGCCCTATACTCTAAAGGTTGAACCACCTTCTCTTGCTCCTGGGCATAGTCCATTGTTTCAGAATCATACATACGTTAGTTAGCCCTCAAATTAAGACGTATTTACCAAACGTGAGTGGAATACTGTTTGTTTGATTTTCATTATTTGGTGACAATTCATTCGGAATCATCCAGAGAGTTGAGATATTCAGCTATAACATCACCATGACATGCATAAGGCTTACAATGACACCCTAACACTTTCCCTTTCAGTGTGAGGATTTCACGTTTTTTTGCTTCATCTTTCAAAAGGACCTCATAAAAGTGTTCCTTAAATTTCAGAATCACTTCATCCCTATTCATGCCCTGGTCTCCAATAGCAAAAGGATTTCCCCAAGGAGTACCTCTACCTATATAGATGTCATAGTTATCACCTCTATCTTTATTAACAACCTTAGTTGTCTCTACTGGTATTATTTTGGCCCTCTTCTTATTCAAGATAGAACTGTAAACATAATCAGAGATATCCTTTCCATCCCAGAATAGGATCACGTAATCAACCGAATCGACAATTTTATCAATAGATCTAAGAGGCTCTTTATAACCCAGCCTCCTAATTACACTCTTAGCTTCCAAGTCTTGATTAAAGCATTCACCCTCTCCAACTACTATTACATCGTAACTAGCTAAATTTGAGAGCAGGTTTGCCAACTTATCTGTAAAGAGCCTCTGATTGGCAAAGTTCTTTGACCAACCTATCAACACTATGGGGTTCTGATTTTGAGTCATTACTATGTAAGGTGCTTCACATTAATTTGGATATCCCAATTATCTTGAAGATACTTGGCAACTAGACTTCTATGGCAATGATGAGGGAGCTTCTCACTACACAACATACACCCATTATCGAAGAAATGAGGTTTAAACTGTTTTTCAATATTTCTCTTGTACATCAACTCCATAAATGAGTCTTCGTAATCACTCCATGATCCTTTCTGCTTTTTATACCTGTCTAAGATATCCTTAGTCGGTGCTAGATCAGGTGCATGTACGTATTCCACTCCACACAACTCTTTCAAAAAGAACTGAAGGTCTTTTTTCTTAGCAAAGCCTGATAATTGAGAGCTATTATTCAATCGAACATCTATTAGGGTATTGATATCTTCTTTGTTCACTGCATCAAAAAAGCTCTCAGCTGTGGTCTGTGTAAATCCGATTGTAAAAATATCGATGCTCATTTATACATCCTCAGCTCTTCGAAGAATTCAGGAAACGTATACACTCCATTGATTTGTATCCAGTAGCCTTCATTTGTACCATTATCCCAAGACCTACTGAGCCCGACCCGTAGATATACCTCTTCTTGCTGCTGGATGAAATCATTAAGATCATTTAGCTTACCTTTGCTAAACTCATCAGACGCATACTTATTAAAGCCTAAATCAGTTATCGACATAAAACTAAATGATCTACCTGACTGATCTTTGAAATGGATTTTTAGTTTTCCTTTATTATAAGAATCTTCAACTACTTCTACGTCTTCAGGGGAAACCTTGATTGTTATTATCGACCTATCAAGCTCATGATCTAGTGGGATATGCTTTTGCCTTGCTGTCAGTGAAATATTGAAACCATCTTCAACACTATCATAAAGATTCGCTTCTAAAGCTTCTCGAAACTGCTCTGGGGTACTTGGGCCATGAAAGATCAATTTCCCTCGTTGCATATCTTCTTGATGTGGGCCAGTTTTATTACCAACATCAGAGAAATCACCACTTAAAATCGATCCAGGTAAAATGGAAAGCTTTTCGCAGTCTGACATTGGTATATATGGCATTGGTCTTATACAGAGCCCTGTTTCTAAATCTGTGCCTGCTGTACAAACTTTATCACCTTTAGAAAATCTCGTTAGATCCGTTATTACTATTGATGTCATATTGCTGTCCTTGTCATTAAGTATTTGTTTTTATGATTATGATCAAAACCCAGTTCTAAAAAATTAGTAACCAGCTATCAATTTTCTATATATATTTCCGCAACCTTCTGAAGAATCGACTTCTTCGAGGACTCAGAATTATTCAACAAGTCGAAGGTCAGACTGCTAAAGAAAATCTCTGTGATCGGCTGCTCCAGGGGTGGTACTTTGTTACCTTCGTTGTCGAATACGAGAACATTTCTAGTAAGGCTTTGTTTGTCCATCGTCTCCTGAGCAGGCTGTTGTTTAGTCACGAAATACCTTGCACCCTCTGCTCCACAATCCTGGATAAAGGTCCTGTATCGCGTTCCTTTTGAGCTGTAAGTCAGATAGTAAGGTAAGGGAGTCTCTCCTATTTTATTCGTCCTTGAGATCCCTTCTCCAGTTCGGCTTCGCTCAACATTGTCGAATACTGTGTTACCAATGACGTTTGGCACTCTTGCTGAATGATAGGAATTAAGAATCTGTCCCGAATCTTTGTCATGTATGAAGAAATGGCTATCTCTTAGCCCTTCGAATATTGAGTCTGCCCAAGGCATAGTGACGGGTTGTAGAAAATCGTACTCAAAGCTAAAACGACCAGCTGCCTGGTCGTCATACCTTTTATGAGAATTAATCTTTATTCCTAACTCCCCAGTGGTGACATCTACCACGGAGACGTAAGTACGATATCTGCGCCCCAAATTGAACCTACGAACATAGAACAACTCGAGATTCGCCTCAGGAAGAGAAAAGCCTGTAACCAGCTTCTTACGAAATACTGACTCTTTTAGCCATATCTCATTTCGTACTTTCTTGATGATATTCTTATTGAGTTTCTTCAGTTCTAATGACGAATCAGCTACATCCCCACCAGCAGACTTTACTTTCTTTGATACCTTGAAGACATCAACACCCTGCATCACACAAGGAATATCTTCAGATAATCGTTCTAACTTTGCTTCAGTGTAATAATCCAATTCGATATCAGATTGAGAAGTCTTCTTAGCAAGTGCTTTTGAAAAAGACTTCAGTTCTTTGCCTTCTTCCTGGGTACGAATACTTGTGCCCTTTGACCTGTTTAGCTGGTTAACCACTAAATAGTTCTTTTCATTCATTCCTATAATTTCGATGCTTGGAGCACCTTCTACGGGAATAACTGAAGAAGCAGTGAATTCAGTCATCAGATGATCATGAAAAGCGTCTTTGAGTTCATCTGTCTCATAGCAATTCAGCCCATCAACAATTACTAGTTCATCGCTATAAGATTGGTCAGGCTTAACAAACGCCTCACAAACATGATCCGCACAGAACACTAATGGTTCGTATCTAATATGAGCTTCTATGAGGAGACTGATTATCTTGTTCTGGATATCTGTTTGGTGAAAGTTAATCGAGTTGTCATAGCGCGAAAGAAGCTTTTTCTCTTCTTCCTCACGTGACTTCAAGGTCAGTCCCATATAAACGCGCTGAGACTCTTTAGTAGAGTTTAAGGACTTGTTGACCCTGTATTTGCTCTTCTTGGAGCGAAAAACAATAGCCCCTTGATCACCTTCGGCCACAAAAGTATCTATAAGAGAGCAGTCAAAAACTTCTCGATGGAGAGACAGTGATATCTCATCAAAGTCTGAGTAATAGATCTCATAGCTAAGTGCTTCAATGATGACATTCCCATCAGGCTTTGTATCTCGAATGAATGCCCCCACGAACATCTCATCGTTATACAGCACAGGCTGAATATCATAAATTTCAGCAGCCTCTTCAAGGTAATCAAGCTTTATAAATAACGAAAGAAGAACCTGGGCTGCCTTTTGAGTTGAAATACTATTTTCTTCTAACTCAGTCAGCAGATCTTCTGATTTAGAAGATTTTGTCCCCAGATAAAAGAAAACCGCTTTCGAGTTTGAGATTCTTCCACGCGAATACTTAACTTCATCCTTGGAATTTAACCCTAGCTCATTTCGAATGTACTGTTTAATGGCACGATCAAAGCGCTGAAAGTACTTCTCTGTATCTTCTCCTGACTCTTTTTGGCAGATCATAATACCGTAGCAAACTTTCCCCAGAGGGCGATCTATCAACATCAACCGATCAATTACACTATCAATTGATTCAATAACACTAAGCATGTTGGTCCGTGCTACAGGTGCGCCCTCAACCTTCTTAAAAATGCTTTCCATGGAAGTATTACCCTTTCAAAAGCTCAATAACAGTCTGGTTAATATTGATCATCTGCTTTACTACAGAATCATTAGTCCTCTGCCCATCTCTAGCCTTCTTATCATAGTAGCGATGAACGATTTTAAAGAGATTCAAAAAGTACTGAGTACCCCCATCATGATCCTCTCTTCTTATAAACAACTCATTCTCATCATAGTGTGCATTCACATAGATGAAGACAGGAGTAATGCTCTTGGCCTTCAAAGCCTGTGATACTTGGTCCATTTTTCTTTTTGATTTAGCAAATGCTTCTCTGGAGTTCGTTTCCTGATCAAATCCACTAGACCAGCTTTTCACATCTACGCACAACATTCGATCATCTGACTTGATGTAGAAATCAAATAGCTCATATGAAAATGATCCTATCTGCTCAAAGCTTTCTTCTACAGTGAGTGGTTCTAGCTCTAGCTTGTCTAGGCACTTCTGGAATATGTACTCACCCACATTACCCTTAAAGAGGGGAATAACCGCTGGATTTGGAAGCCAGCCCTGATCCTCGGTGTCACTGAGATCAAATAGATATCCCAATATGCTAGAAGCCGTACCATCTTCATTTTTGGAAGCTTTGTGATAACCAGGAATAATTGACTCATATGGTCGGTATACGACCGTTCCCCCCTTCATGTCTGAAAGATGGTTTTGGCCTTTATTAGTTCGACATATAACTATATCCGTTTCAGTATCTTCAGGCTTAATGTAGAGAGCATTGATGATCGAGGAGAGATAGCTATCCTTCTTAGCTTCAGGCAACGCTAGTAACCTATCGATATATCGCTTGGGGTTAACAACACAGTCAATATGTCTAAAAGCTTCGTTCAGCTTAACTGCAGTTAGATCTGAAGTACGTCTTACATCATTCAACCTGCGCCCTTTGAAATCACTCTTAAAGTACTCATCTATTGATCGAGCTTGCTTTCTTATATGCGCTTCAAACTGCTCTCGCGCTTTAACGTCACTGAAAGATCGTTGATCAATGAAGTTCATGCAAAAACTCATGAGTTTATGATTCAACAAAGACATACTTTCAATACTGAGCTCGTTGCCTTGCTTCTCAAGCTGCTGGAACTGAATTGCTATATCCTCAATAAGATCTTCTGGAAGATAAATCTCAGTACTGATCTTGGTATCTCTTCTTTCAACACGGCCTACAGCCTGCATAATTTGACTAAGGATAGCCATTCGATGCTCGTTCATGAGTATCTTGTAGTTATCCCCTTTAGTCAGATTCACATCGAACTCTTTGAGCTGTATAAGTTTGCCTGAGCTGGCATAGTGCTTAAGAAGCAGGACGTAATTTGAAATGCTGTTCAGTCCAGAATCAGTCTTTATGGATGAATAAAATGGACCGTTCGCAAGAACCAGCCTTTCAAAGTCTTCAGTAATCTCTGATCCCTTGTAACGAACAAACAAGTTAAGCCCTGTTCCTGCGCTCTTATATGAAGAAACAAAAGCGATTTTTAAGTTTGGATCATCTACTTCTAGCCACTCATCCATCTGGCTTGTTTTTGGCAAATCAGCATCAAACAAAACCAACCTGATTGCCGTCCTGTCTTTGAAAGGAGTAAGCTCAATTACCTTCTGCGTTTCATCAAGAACATTAATGGATGCAATCCTGTCTGCAGCAGAAGTTTTTAGATACTCTCTGAAAGCCTTAGAGAAGTTATTCGTAAGTGAAAGAGTAAGTGTATTTTTCCCTTCATAAGCAGCGAGAAGTACTGACTCTAACACTCTGGATAACTCTTTACGGTGGTACTTATTCTTACTGTGAAGGTGCTTCTTCAGCGGTATATAAAAAGCTTTGAATACCTTTTTAAACACTGCATCTTCTCTAGAGCCGTTTATGACATCATTTTCGGAATCTTCAAAAGCTCTGATATCTATATTTCTATACAGCTCTCTCTTTTCTCGAACTTCAACAAGCCTAGCTATATCCGAAGACGTTCTTGAGTACACTTGGTACCCCAGATTCCTTCTCGCATCTTCACCAAATAGAGCCATGGGCTTACGTGCGTAATTTCCGCTATAGATGTCACTAAATCCGCTCGTAGCACTGAGAGTAATCACCGAGTTTCGAGTGCCATACAGTACCCGCTGCAATGTCACTTCAGGTAATTCTTCAAATAGATCAAGCTTAAAGTTAACGAATATTTTGTCTTTTAATTCAGGAGCCTGGTACGGCAAAGAATCAATTTTAGTAATGGAGAAGACGATCTTAGGAGTAAAGTAGGTAAAGAACTCATCAATATAAAGACTGTCATCTTCCACTCGATCAAACAACGAAGAGAGACTTACACGCGATTTCTTAGCCCTCATAATGAACTGCTTGAGAGGCGTATTCTGATTGTATTCGTTACCATCACTGATCATCGATTCAAAGTGTTCATCTTTGATCCTTGAACATGCGTAGAAACAACAAATAATCACCTGCATGATGTCATACATAGTGGGATTAGGATCGTGCTCTTCTCTCTCATAATAGATCTGACAAACAGTATCATTGTAGAGAGATTTTAAACGTATCTTCTTCAATGCCTGTTCATTAAAGAACCTCTTAGGTGTAAGGCTGAAGACGTTCTTACATATTTGGATAACCTGCTCAACCTCAGAGCTGTCGATGAAAATATGCTCGACACTACTGCGGAATAAACTGAGTATTTCAATCAGAGTGTTATCAGATACGACATTGCACTTGGAACCAAAGGTGGAGATCAGATCATCCCTGAACTTCCTTTTGGTGTCATAAAACGTTATTTCATCAGTGCTTTCTTTGGTGCCTTCAATGGTGGACACAATCCTGTATACGGCAGAGAGGATATGGTCCATTTTGAAGTTGTTATCAAAAAGCTGCTTGTCACAACTATTGAAGAAGAGCTCGTAAGCTACATGCTCTTCATCCACAATCAGGGTGAAATCGATACTGTTCTTTCTGAAGAAGTTGTCAGGGTCTAAGACAAAATAATTATGCTTTATAAACTCCACTTGCTGCTCGAACGCCTTACCGTTCATATCTGCCAGCGTCTCTTCTTCTAGTTTCTTTTTTTGACCCAAGATGTAATCGAAAGGCCTAGAAGTAATTGCTACTTCATTGTCGTCGTTTGTTACAGCTATATGGATGTTGTAATCAAATTTGCTTGAGGTAGCTAGTAGAATACAAGGAAAGTACTTCGCTCGTTCAAACGGAAGAACAAAGTCCAGAATCTCAGCATAGTAGGCATACACATTTTTAGGCTTACCATTTTTCAAAATTTCTTTTGAAAAAATAGCCTCGGATGTGAGTCGTTTGTCCTTTCCAGCTTCTATGTTAAGAATCTCTTTTGCTATATCTGATAGCGTCTTAACCATAATGTTGGAGTTTTTCTGGAAGCTTTCTCTAGCCTCCTTCAGGTCTTCAATTACGCCATAGCTTTCAAGTTTCTCAATCCTATCCGTCAAGTACTGAGCGTTATTCACCTGATACTTAAGGCTGCTGATCAACTTCTTAACTTTTGCTGCACCTGGTCCATCAGCACTAAAGAAGTTTATCCAGCGTTCAAAGACGTATCTGTTCTCTTCATTAGTAATCCAGTTTTTAAATCCCAGCCCAGACATATCAGGACGTGCCAGAAAGCTGAGAATATGTATACCCTTAGTACGAGCGTTCTCAATAAGCTCTGGATCAATATCAATCTGAGCCTTAAGGGGAGTAATAAAGAGAAGATTACGGTGACCATCTTGTTCACATGAGGGATCTGTCTCATCAATGTACTGAGCTATAACGCTGTAAGACTTACCTGTTCCAGTACCATCATTAGAGTAGGTAATAGAAGGGTTGAGCTTGAAATATGAGTCATAGAGCTTGCCTAACTTCGCTCTTGCACCGTTTATTTCTTTCTTCTCATCTTCAGGAATAAGCTTGCTTTCTAGTTGATTAGAGTCTGTTTGTTTAAAAGCCATTGTGTATGATCCGTCATGTTCAGGTCTGATCAAACGTTCATCTATAGCGACTTTCTTAACCAGCAAGAATGGGAGTTTAGATGAACAGGTAAGACGAATTGCTTGATCGATATCGCTGACACTTTCAGCATGCTTACGGAATGACTCTAAAAGGCGCTGTTTCTGATCATCAGATATAGCTGAAAAGTTTGGATTAACGGTCAAACGAGAAATTTCAGTTTCTGTAACACGCTTTACCCCAAACTTCTTCGTGCTGTGACTGTGTTGGTAGTGAAATAAAAAACCCATCTTTGCCATTTGATATAGAATGGCTGCTTCATCCCTTTCTAAACTTACAGATTCAGATGATGCAAACTCTTTATGAATCCTGATAAGGACTGGGGAATTGAGATCAATCTCCTTACCACAAGATCGCAAGCCATCCAGATTTTCACAAACAATCTTAAATAGTGTTTCTCGTTCTAAATTAGTCCATATAGCCACAAGTACATCCTTTAAACTTGTTTAGGCCTACTGGGAAAAGAGTTACAGGAATACTGAAGTATTCCGAGGTAAAAGAAGGGAAAAAGAGCTTTACAACAATCCCTGTAAAAACCTGACCACAATCCCAGTGCCAGTTTCGTAACGAATATATCTTTAATATCAGTTAATTGGGTAATAGTCTAATGACATCCCTCTGGGATGTAGTTGATCTGGAACAGGGTAGTAGTTGAATCCAATTCAACTTGTTGCCTAATGAGGAACTAAGATATTACTTCTGTTTGCTCAATCGGGCTAAAACTTCCCGATCAGACAGAATTCCATTTGCCGCCAGAGAAATCAGATCAATCTGTTCATCGGCCAGATTAAAACCTGAAAGTTTCACATTGCCCTTCACAATACTCAGAAGCGCATCAACAGGGAGATCAGATGAAAGCATGGGCAATAACCTCAGTCCCTGGAGCTCAAAGAAGCGTTCCACATCGTGCCAATAGATCCCCCAATTCTCTTGAGACCGAACCCCTTCATTATCTAACAAACCAAATGCGCTCCCCAGAAAGAACGCATCCCATTCACCTTTTAAGGATAGATGTATGAGCAGTGATTCCAAGCCCGTATACCGCGCAACGTAACAACTCCTTTTTGGAATTAGGCTAAGCAAAACCTCAGTGCCAATCACTATAGGTACGTTATTGAGATGACAGAACATTCGTCCTTGGCCATTCAAAGCTTGAGGGTCATCAGTAAGCCCATTCTTTAGAGCTTTGTTTTTGTATTGCACCCACATGGATAACAGACCACATAGATTCAATTGATCGGTAAACGGACCATCTAGCCCGAACTGATTCTTATCAGGTAATTCAATACAGTGAGTCACGGCAGAACCTTAATGAATGCTAAGGCGGATTCGCCTACAAATGTTAGCTTCATCACAGTCCTCTAACCTCTCCATTAACCAGTCCCGTTCGATACCTACCAGCAGAGCAGTAGTGACCAACTTGGTCAGCCTGATCTCGATTTCAGGATCGAGACTCGGTGGACAGTGGCAGATAACAAGCTTGAACGCTTCCTTGTTAATACCCTTAACTTGATGCTCCAGCATTGAGGCCTCCCAATTGCGAATGAATCGTCTCTAAATTGAAGCACAAACCGAGCAAGAGGAAAGCGAATTATCTTCAAGTTCGCAACCACTAACATATTGTTTATAAAAGGTTATTTTACTTTAAACTCAAATATTTATTTTCATACCTGTTAAGGTAATTAACTGGATTTAATCTGGATGGATACTTTAATAATCGTACTGTGAAACCGAGTAGGCATAAAACAGATGGGCCGATTTGTAGATAACTCAAAGCACACCCAGAGGATTTCTTTTACCCCCATTAGAGAAATTTCACATCCTTTAGAGCCTCGGCTAACAAAACGCTTAGGGCTTGAGTATGCAAAGACATCTTGATACTCAAGGTGTTGGCACGGTATCGCTTCAACGATATGTTACAGATCGCTGTCTACTATGGAATTGACCAACTAAAGGAAGGAGCACGAGAGGTTTATGGCGATCAGCAACCAAGAAGAGTTACTCAGATCCTAAGAAATATAGAAAAAGGCCTGGATGAAGCTCTTATTGAGAAACAGAATTCTGCGTAATAACCTGCGGTTCGTAAACACAGCTAAACCACTCTACTCAATCACGGCTTTTCATAAATTCTTCCATAAAACACAAATCCTCTCGGAAATTTTCGTTTTTTTCTTAAACTGCTTAAGAATAATTTTTTATATACCCTCCCTATCCGATATTCCATAAGGTTATAAAAACACCTTCATTTACTTAAAAGTAAAATAAGGGTTGTTTTTTCTACAACCTCCGCGCGGCGTGAAGTTCAAGAATTGTCAACCCCATAATTTCGAATAAACTCACACCTTAATATTAAAAAAAGTCTAAGCCTTTCATTAGGTTAGGTCTTTAAAAAAACATTGAACTGCACCAGAGAGATCCATACAATAGGTCCCATCGTTAACAAATTCACAATATTTGGAGGTGCCTATAAGGCGAGACACACCCTGAAGCTGAGGATAACCTCATGACTTATTTATTGAACGATCTGCTCGACTTAAAAAACAGCTCTTTGAGCTTTTCACCAGTTACACATCGTACTGGTTCAAAACAAACACAATGTATCTTCACGGATGCTTTGTACGCACGCTATGCAGCTATGACTAGTCACATGCATGCGCTCCTATACCCATTCGCTTTGGTTTATCCAAAGCTGAAGTGCTATTTGATTGGTCGCCCAACGTGGCCTCTTTGTGAGATTTCGTGGACGCTCGTTAGCTCTACGTTAAAACCAATCCAATAACCAGACACGTTTGATCTGAATTCTCTCGTTATGCCTGCTGCATAGCGTGCGAGGAGTTTTGTCTCAACGTGTGGGTTCAGATCAGTAATACGCGTCTCTTCACGGTTTTTACCGTTAGGAGCTTGTCATGCGACTGATTGCTAAACATAGTCCGATTCGTCCAACCCGAATCTTCTACTCAAAGAAAAACAATGCTGTCTTCTTTATGGAAAGCGGCTTGGAACGTGAATTCGCTTTACGATGTGAATTCGATCCTAGAGTACTGTCATACCGATGCCAACCTGAGCCGATCTACTACACCCCTCCAGGGGAAAGTAAGTCACGTCGATACACTCCAGATACACTTCTTGAACATGTAGATCTCGGTTCAGTAGCTATTGAAGTCAAACCTGCCAGTTATGCAGCGAAACCCGAACTTCAAGAAAAGCACTCTCTACTGAAAGACCTTTATGCTGAAATTGAGATAGGTTTTCTCGTCGTGACTGAACGGGAAATTCGAGACCAACATCTCACATCCAACTTCAGTAGCCTTTACCGTTTTCTTCGATTTGATATCGATAAAAATGAACTCAAAGCCCTGAAACAGCATTTTCCCAACGGTATGTTTCGAGCAGATGTAATAGAGCTTCTCGATACACATCCGTCCTGGTTAAGCCTCGCTCATCAAGCACTAGCGCATGGTTTTCTTATTGCCGACCTCCGACAGGAGATCTCCCCTGAAACTTATATGGAGTGGACAGCATGAAGACACCACATACAAAGCACCAAAAGAAACACCAACAAAAGCCAATACCTTCGATCATGAAAAACCAATCGAAGCTAAAGCTAACAACAGAATTCAACCTGCAGGACTTCAACACTCAATCCCCTGCAGCTAATGCCCCTATTTTTTCTTACTAACTCAACCAACGAGGATACGATTATGTTGAGCCAATTGAACGCTACGTTTACTAAAGCAAACCTGTATGGAGAGGAGGTGCTGCTAAGTAAAGCAGCCAATGACCATATTGGTGTCGTTCCAACTTCAGGAAACGGCAAACCAGATATTATCCCACTGTCCCGACTGCACCTTGCCTTCAAGAGAGGGCAACTAACTTTTCCATTTGATGTTCCCAAAGAACTTCCAGAAGCAGCAAACCAAACACCAGCCCAACGCCTTGCTCAGGACATGATGATGCAATATGTACATCGCATGATGCAGCAAGAGCATAAATCTTCTCGACGCATAGCTCAGTCCGTTATCAATGAAGTGAGTCGTGAATATGAAGACACACACCCACCATCAGTTTCTACTCTCCTAAGGGCCGTAAAACGATTCACAGAATACGGAAATGTTGCGCACTTAGCTCGCAAACGACCTCAGAGATTTGATGATGCAGCTGAAGATCTCTTTACTGAAATCATAGCGGATGTATATCTAAAAATTGGGGGAGCGTCAGTTGCAGAAGCTTGGATTGAATACAAAAAAACAGCCCAAAAGCGCTTTAAAGGAAAAGTAAAATACTTCTCCCGCTCAACTTTCTATAAGAAAGTAAAGCAACTTCATCGCCTTATAGTAATCGAGGCACGTGAAGGCGTAAAAGCTGCTCGACAAGAAGCACGCACTGTTCAACATAGCTTACTTACGAGCAAAATACTTCAACGTGTTGAAATGGATGCTGTTCATATCAATGTCGGTTTGAAAAATGAAAAAGGTCAAATCGTTACGCAGGTCATCCTTTATACCCTGATTGACTGTTACTCTCGCTGCATACTTGGTCACTATCTTCAAGAAAAAAAGATTCATCGTGTCAAAGGTTATAAAGATGAATCTAAAGCGAGCATTCTTCAAAGCCTAATTCATGCCCTCTCCCCTAAACCCAGCATGAGCTTTGTTAACGGTCAGTTCCATTGGAGCATGTATGGCATCGGCGAATTAAATGTAATGGATGCCAGTGGGAAGTACTGTTCACATGATATCAGTGGATTCATATGTGCTGCGGGCGGTGACCCACAAATCACTGAAGCAGGCGCAGGCTACCGCAAACCCTATATTGAACGTTTCTTTGGAACTCTACGTACTCAGTGTTTATCAATAATTCCTGGCTACGTAGGAAAAATGAAAGAAGCTAAGTATTACGATTATCCTGTAGAACAACATGCCTGCCTCACCGTAAAGCAGTTCGATGCTCTAATCTCTAATTACATTGTTACTCGTTACCATCAGCAACCACACAAAGGGCTGGGTATGAAAACACCCCAGCAGGTGTGGGATGAAAGCTTGCATAACTCTACCGCAATCCTGAAAGTTCACGATATTGATCGTTTACTACGTAAAAATATCAAACCGATTCCCCGCACACTCCAAGGTCATCAGGGCATTCAAATCAACAACGTTTTTTACAATTCTGATGCTCTAAAAGATTTGTTCGATTTTATGAAAGATACGGGCAATGGAAATAACCCCGAAGTTGAGTGTGTGTACACAGCTCTAGAAAACCACCACATCTGGGTAAAACATCCATACACAGGTGAACTCATTGTTGCTCGTCCTAAAGACAGCCCCTTTGAAGATGAAACATTTGATGCTGAGGATCAAATCGAAGGTTCCAAACACGAGTTTGGTTTCAATCACCCATTGATAGCTGCTAAACGCGCAGAACGCGACGAGCACTTTGAAGCCCTGGCAGAGAATAAACGTAATAACCCGTTAAATACGGAAGCAATAAAAAGCCAGACCAACATGTTCCAAACCCAATCTAAGACGGATTCTGCACCAACTATAGGCTCGATATCTGACAACTTGGAGATAGGGCTTAATCAGGCTGTAACTCGTTTTGATGACGATGAAGAATTCGAAGGGGGTGAGTTGTATGGCAAATAATAGATTTAGACGTAAGCCCGAAACCCAAGCGTTTCAGTCTGAAGTAATTAGGCACCCTATGTTCAAAAGGGGACTTCAGGTTATTGAACAAGTTCATGGTTCTTTTGAACCTATTGCTAGTGAACCTGGTTTAATTACTAGGCTCATAGATGGGGCTGAGCCAGAAGGGGCGATTATTCTTGGCAACACTGGAAGTGGTAAATCAACGCTTCTTCGTAACTATTTGCATTCATCATTTGAACCTGGAAATGATGAATGCTCTCGAGTCAGAGTTCTGTATGTAGAGGTTGTCCATAAGGCGACAACCAAGAAGGTGACTTCTACTATGCTCCAACTTTTGGGAGGGAAACATTGGAAATCTGGAACTGAATTTGTTCAGTACACTGAACTTAAACAGCTACTGTGGGAACAAGGTGTCGAGATGATCATATTTGATGAGATCAACAACCTTCTCCCCCGAAGCGCTGGCCGCTCAACGATGGATGTATGTGATTTTTTTAAAATGTTGATGAATCAAACGAAGATCCCACTTGTTTTAGCAGGCACCGAAGAAGCGGAAGGCGTCATTCTGAGCAACAAAGAGTTAGCGAACCGATTAAATGCAGTTCACTACATGAAGTACTTTTCTCTTGCCCCTTCAGGAGCTAAGTCTGACCCCTTCAAACAGTATATGGGATTAATAGAGCAAGCAATTCCTGTGAAATCTACCAGCCTCACTGAAGCTGACATGCTTAAGCGTTTCTATGTGGCTTCGCGGGGTGAAGCTAGATGTATATCACTGATTGTTTCGTCAACTCTTCAGCACGCTGATTTGAGCAAGCCTCTAAAGTTAAATGATTACGCAAAAGGTTACCTAAAAGGCCTGAGACAAAGAGGACTCTCTCCTAATCCGTTCGACTCTCTCCATTTAGCCGATGACTTGATGGCCATTCATGCTGAGAAGAGGGGTGAAAAATGATTCACGAATTACCCGTTCGCCCTCGCCCCTTGCCCCATGAAAGTATTGAGGGCTACCTATTACGGATTGTTGCCAGAAATGGCTGGCAACAATCTGGTCAGCTTTTGAAACACGTTGGGCTCCCCGCCAAGTACTATGTTGATAGCCCTGATAAATTAATCAAGCTTTGTGAAAAGCTGGCTCCTTTCGTGCGTATAGTGCCAGAGGGGCTCATTGCGCACTTCTCTGATCAACTGTCGCATAAATGGTTATATGATGAGAAAAGAGCACTACAGGACCTCCGAGTACGTTTCCCTAGATTATGTCCTCTCTGTGTGAACCAGACAGGCTTTCACTGGCATTGGTCACTTGCTACTGTAAGTCACTGTGAGGCGCATAACCATGAACTTTGGGATCACTGTCCAGAATGCGATGAACCATTTGGGTGGAACGCTGAGCTTTTTTTTGGTTGCCCAAACTGTGACTACAGCTGGGAAGCGGAATCAGCCCCAGATCTCCCCGCACATCAGCAACAGTTCAGGAGACTTTTAGCCAATAGCATAGGACTTCAAGACTTCATCCATGATCTCACCCTTGCACTGAGAGCTATATCGCGCCCTTATGACAGCATTCATGACAATCGTGGTTACTGGCCGACCTCACAAAGGAGGCTGAGTGAGTCAATTACAGCTGCATATGAGCTCCTCACAGAACCCGAAGCACTCAAAGGTTGGCTCAGTCACTGTGCTTATGCTCGATCAGACCTAATGCCATTGGGCACTGAGGTGGTTTTATCACCTATCAGTACTTTTACGAATAAACTCAGAGGGCAATGGCCAATACAGAAGACCGTCGTCAATAACAATGTAACAGTTCCTTCTAGTGCAATAACAGCATCTCATGTAGATGGCTGGATAAGACCATCGAGATTACGCTTAACTAGAGATGATTTTGAACTGCGATTTCAAGCAAATGCTAGAGAAGTACAACATGCCTTGGGTTTACCCAAGGGAAGTATCATAATTTTAATTGAATCAGGTGCTGTTGAGCCCATTCATCAATCCAGAATCCCCAGAGATCAATTCTTTGATCTTCGGGATTTAGAAGCAGTGATCGCAGCTATTCCTGAAGTAAACCAACTACCTGAGAACCACATTCGTCTGGTTAACAATGACAAAATTCTTAAGCAGCATCGGATCAAGTATATTGATGTATTAGCTGGTGTATTTTCTGGGTCGATACCTGCTTTTAGACCTGCAGGTTCGAGAAATTTATCCTGTATTTTTGTAGATATAGATGACTTGTTACTGTTCCTATTGAAATGCCAACCTCGATGTCGCATCTCTGGAAAGATGGTCAAAAGTACAAAGTACTATTCAGAAGAAGAAATAGCAGCTTTCAAGCGTTTTTTAGATCAGAGAGTTTAAGTGGATGAGAAAGCAACGGACTACTTGGTAACTAACTATGACTTCGAGTAAGCTCTTTGTTAGGAGTTTAAAATCAGTATTTTAATACACGGAATGTTTAATGAGCCATTACAAACTAAAGCTGGGTAAATGCCGCACTGTTTTCTTCGATCTTGAATTCTATGTTCCTGAAACAAGCCGACTAGAGAAAGGTTTCTGCTATAACCCTTGGGACAAGCGTTGTAAGTTACTCGGCGGTTCATTTTTCACAGCCAACCCTGACAAGCATTTCGATCTCTCAGAAGCGAGACTGAAAAAGCAAATCACCTCACTATGGTTATGGAATCATGACTCTGAAAAAGCACTACTACAAGCGATCTATGAAATACTGAATTCTGCCTTGCAGATAGTACGGCAAGCCCATGACGACAAGCTAACAGCTATCTTGTGCGGTATTGGAATTTCAACTTCCGACATCTTGGTTTTAACCGATCTATTCAAACGCTATAAGATTCTGGATAACGCGGAAGCCTTTGCCTTCATGAATAAATTCCGCATCCTGGATCTATCACAGATGGCTGTAGGCCTATTCAATGCGAATATCGATTTCATCTATCCCAAGGTCAAAAATGATTTGTTCAATAAGTTTGTAACAGGTCAGAAGTTTGAGTCTGGCACAACAGTATGGGAGATGTACGAGAAGAAAGAATATCAAGCTATCCAAGACAGAGTAGTGGATGAGATTGTCGCAACTCATCGATGTTACAGAGAAATAGTACTAGATATCAGACATACAAAAGCTGAGGTAAAGCGAGTTAAAGGGTTAGAACAGCACAGGGATAAGCTCTTATCGCGTGTCGTTGAGCTAGAAAGTTTGACCAGTTAGGAAAGAGCCTTAGCTTACCAAAAAGAAGAGACGCTTGGTCTTAGGGAAAGTGACCTGAGCACCTCCCCAAGAACTTCGCATAATTCGTGATTATGTAAAACCAACTATCCGCCAGTACATGTTTATACTGGCGGAATACGCAATACTCTTATTCTGTTTGCCGATTTATAAGAGTGCACACATTCAAACAAGATCTGTGAGCTCTTGGGGTAATAGATACACAAATTTTCTGCCCATCTTCATCAGGAGGAATAAGCATCCCGTGTTTCTTTCTCTTCTGAAATACCCATCCTTGTTTTCTAAGCCCCTTAATCAGCTTATTCAGATCCTTATCATTTGTGTATCTCATGCGGAAATTACCTCTGCCCCAGAGGTATAACGCTTTGCAAATCGAGCAGAGTTAAAACCTATCTGGCTGAAGGCCTCTTCAGCGCCAACTTGCAATATCTGATCACTGTAGACATAACCATTTTGATAAGACTTAGAAAGGTCGTTTTGAAAGAAACGCCCATGCGGGTCAACCATAATGTATGACTGTTCCATATCAGTGTTATCTTCCACTGACATACAGTCTCGAAAATCCATATGCTTATTAACGAAATGGATAAACTGTTCATCTGAGATTTGAATATCATTAGAAATTGACGGTAAAGCTCTCAAGACTTTCCAGCGATCAGGCTTACATGAAGCTATCACCGATGACAGATCCGAATTCCAGTTTGATTGATTTACCACTGTGTTTATTTTGATAAGTAATTTGGGGTTTATCTCTTTCGCTAGGTTTATGAGCAACTTCAGCTTAGAAGTTGTCATAGAGTTCCCAAATCGATCTGATCTACCAATCAAACGATTAAGCTTGATGGAGTCTGCATCAACACTTATGCCGAGCATGTCTAGCTGAGGGCAAAGCCATTCCAGCATATCTTCAGTTAACATACTGCCGTTTGTAATCAGAGATAGTTTAAAGCCAAGGCTCGAGGCATCATTCACAATAGATTTGAACCTTTTTCCTGCCAGTAAAGGTTCTCCTCCAGCTATGCTAAGTCTTACGTTTGTCCATTCCAGCTCGGATTTTAAATCATTACTCTGATTCTCTGGACTAAAAAAATTATATAGCTGGTTTAACAACTCAGATGTTGCTTCCTTGCTTCTCCAGACCGCTTTTTCTTCATTTGGTTTACTCCACGCTGCGTAGCAATAGTTACACTTATAATTGCAGGCTTCAGTCAAATGCCAATTGACAACAAGTTCGCCAGATTTTGTAGTAGATAACATACTAGGTCCTCTTCCATTACGTTGTATGGCCTAGTTTTATCTCTGGTGATAATTCAATCGATGAAATTCCAGGTACACTCATTAAAATCAATAAGTTAGAATGATGTACCTTCGATTTCATTTCAAAAGGATTTGTCTGGGATTACTTTGGGTTATCCCATTTAGATAAAGGAATATTTCTTATGAGTCATTTCCCCAAACTCGAAAGTGTTTTGCTTAATTTGTACCAATTCGCGGGGCTAAACACAGGTAAGGAAAAACTTGCGACTGTTCAAAGACGAAGGTTCATCAATCGAGAACACACATTAGAGAAACAAAAAGAAGTTTTCCTAAATTTTGTTGATGAACTGATAACCGAGTTAGGACTGAAAAGTGACGATGAATTACGCAATGACATCAACTTTGCTATTTCTGAGTTGCTCCATGCCTCCTATGAAGTAGAGAATCAGACGTATACTGCAGGCTTTTCCCAAGAGCAGGTCACCTGGTCATGTTTAAAAACGTTCTACACCCCTTGGTTTGCAAGAAAAGTTGGCTTTTGGAACGTTGATGATGCATTTGATCAAGGAATGCCAGGTGGACGTTTTTGGTTTTTACCCGATCATAACCCTTTAGATCTAACTGCAGACCTAGAACTTCCTGTTTCCAGTGTTTGTCGATGGTTACTTGATCTTATGGGTGAACCTAACGCATATAGCATTGATAAGAGCATTGAATATTCAGGGCCTAAAGGCGAAAACTATGATCTGAGTAATCTCAAAAGAAATCTATATGGATGGCTAGAGGGCAGAACGATTTCAGCTCAGAAAATTCATGAGTACTTCAATCAAGATGCAGACATTAAATTTAATGGATCATTCACTGTATTTGCGCCTTCCAATTTAGAATCAAATTTTGAAGACGCCATCGCCTTTATCAAGAAGAAAGGGCTAACGACAGTGGAACTAAGCCATCAAATTCCTCTTTCTGAAGAATCTATTCAGCACATTTTAGAAGACTCGCCTTCCGAGGAAGTGAAACATCATTTCATCGGTCTTGTTATGGATCGGTGGAGACAGCCTAGTATTCATTCTATTAGGCAGAAGTTGCTCCTCGCTCGAATCATGCAGCAAGCTTATATAAAGCTTTTAAAATTTTTGTGCCCCAACGTACAGCCGACGTGTGGAGATCCGACACAAAATAAAGTGATGCAGTTAGTAGCCATGTTCAAACATATTTATAACGCTACTATTGACTCATACAGGGGAGCCACCTCAGATCAGGATGCTGATTCAAAGTTTTTCTCTGAAATTAATCGCCACCCTTTTTCACAATTCTGCATCGGGCTAAACCCTGCTCTGGGGGACAGTTCATTCAATTTTACTGCTCAGAGCATTACTTTAGATCTGAGAATGCACGAAGGCTCTAAAGAACTTACAGACGTGATTCCGTGGGACCCTGATTCTTTGCAAAGGGTCTATGAGGACACTGCTCAGTTCAGTGAACTCCTCAGGCAGACAACAGAGTATAAATATGGAGAAACTCTCAGAATCAAGCAGTCTACCAACAGGCGACTAGCAATAGCGCAAGCGACAAACATATATAGTTTATTTGATATATACGATTCACCTGCATTCAATGAGGAACATAGAGAACTGGCCATCAAAACTGCAAATCTATTAGCAGAAACCGACTTTGAAAAATTATATGTAATGTTGTCACAGCTTAATTCTTATCTGAACTTGCATAGGTTTAAGGACATTGACGGGATAGAGAATACTGTCGAAGAACTTCTAAATACCGCTGAGGGTAACCCAAAATACAAATATCTAGAGGCCCCAATTGTTCAATATCGAGCAAAGCACCTACTCTCACAAGGAAACTTTGAGTCAGCATTAGCAAAATTCCAGGAGGCATTTAAGCTTTGCGAGCAAGGAAACTACGGGACCCTGAATGGTGAAATAGCCAGAGACTTATTAGCGCTTAAGCTGATTATGGAGCCCGAAAAAGGCTCCGATCATACCAACCTATTTAAACAGGGGTTGTTTTCAGGAATGTTAGAAATGGGGGGAAATACCATAAGGCCTAATCCTCTTTTCGATATCACTACAGAACTTGATGATCATTCTAAAAAAGAGCTTTGTAACTATTTCACAAGCGACCTTCTACGACCTTACAAAAACCACTTAGCTACAGCTTAACTAACTCAGCCTAAGGGCAGGTTTGATAACACTGCCCTTAACTGCTATAAAATACCCATAAATTAATAATAACTAATTGATATCCAATGCCTATTTGGGGAAATATCATCTTAACTAGGATTTTTCGGGTAAATACCATCCTAAGTAAGATTTACCCAACCCACCTATCTGGACAGATTTCTGTAACCTTTTGAAATCTATAGAAACCGAGTTTCACCGTATTCTAGACCCGACAGGATTGTCTAACAAAATAGCAAACAACGATTACCTTCATAGGCAATAACAGAGAGAGGACAGCGACAGGTTTAAAAGAAAATGATCTGGTGCTATGCGAGATCATCCTTGGCGTTGATATTTTTCAGCGTTTTATTCAAAACAACAGGAACTTCAACATACTTTAAAGGTAATGATTTATACCATTTATAGACAGCACGCTCTCCACCAGACAGCCACTGTAGGAGGTTATGCTGATAAACCATGGGAATGACTGCATGCAGAAACTGCGGTTGCTCATTGGTTTGAAGAACATGAATAGCTAATCGATCACCTGATACGGCAGAAACTAGGCGTTCTAGTAATTTTTGATCGATTAACGGCGTATCACAAGGTAACACTAACAGATGCGTGTACTTAGTATCTAATTTAGCCATTGCAGCATAGATACCTGCGAGTGGACCTTGAAAATCGTCCAATTCATCTTGTACTAATTCATAGCCATAATCTTGGTATAAATCAAAATTACGATTGCAGTTTATCAGTATCTTCTCGATAGAAGGGTCTAAACACTTAAGCGTCCAGGAGATCATCGGCTCGCCGTCAAAGCAGACTAGACCTTTATCTAGATTACCCATCCTAAGCCCTTGCCCGCCTGCGAGCACAACGGCAGCAATTCTAATCTCGGACAATGCTAAAGTAGACGACATCCCAATCTCAGTTAAGCATCTGTAGATGGCTCATCTACCGTATTAATATTATCCAATGCTTCAACTAACTTATCAAAATCCAAAGGTTTCAATAAGATACTGCGCACGTTACCCGCTTGAACAATTCGCTGTATTTCTACTTTTTCGGCTTGCCCAGTTATAACCAAGCACGGTTGCTCTGGAAACTTCTTACTAATATAGGTAACAACTTGGTCTCCCGTTAATACTGGCATCTTCACATCGGTTACAAAAGCGTAGCAATCACCCAACTCAAGTTCTGCTAACGCATCTTTTACTGAAGTAAAGCACACAGGCTCATACACCGAGGACTCAGACTTAAAACGACGCTCTAAGCTGCTTAACATCATTTTTTCATCATCGAAAATTATGATTTTATGCATAATGCTACACCCTATTATCATCACCTAAATAATAGACCTTATCCTACACCACTAGAAACCTGCCTGACAGACACCCTCACCTCTCGCCACCCTCAGCAGAGCAAGTAGCAACACTCAGGCTATATGCACAATCCCTTATTACGGAATCTCACTGTTTTTGAGATCCTGCCCGCAGCAATTTTTTACGAGAGAAACGATCAACGATTCCCCCTTCTTCGTTGGTCGTTGCTCTCATTTAATGAATCATTAGTTATTACGACAACGGTTTCGTCGGATAGGAGAAAATATGAAAGCCTCACTTACAAGCGCATTAGTGCTATCGCTGCTCAGCTTCAATGTAGCCGCAGAAGATCAATGGAATTTTGGTTTAGGTTTGGGCGTACAAAATGGAAAGAGCGTATATACAGGCGTAGGTACTGAAACAAACCTATTTCCATTTTTTTCCGCACAGAAGGGCAATTTCAAACTCTTAGGAAACCGTGCTGAATACCGTTTAATCGATAATGGTAAGTTTCAACTAAAAGCACTGGGTCATTATCGTTTGGAAGGTTTTGAAGCGGACGATTCCTCATTCTTAGCAGGTATGACCGAGCGAGAAGGCGCCCTAGAATTAGGTATTGGGGCTTCATTAACAACAGCAGCGGGACAATTTAGCACATCCCTCTTATCTGATGTTTCAGGTACCCATGAAGGTCACGAACTAAGCATAGGCTGGGAAAAAGCATATCCATTAAATGCTCAATGGTTAGTAAAACCCTCAGCAAAGATGCATTGGCGTAGCGAAGACCTCAATAACTACTATTATGGCGTCGCTAGCCATGAAGCTACCCTAGATCGTCTCGCTTACACTGCGGATAGTGGTACAAGCTATCAGCTTGGTATCGATGCATTTTATCTAATTGATCAACAGCAGACCGTACAAGTCGGTATCAGTACGATGGGATGGAGCAGCGAAATCAGCAATAGTTCGATCGTAGAAGACGATAATGCCACTTATATAAAAGCGGCTTACTCTTTCCGCTTTTAAGCACTTAAGCATTCAACGGCAACATGAATAACGGGCCATCTTCTTGTTGCCGTTGAGAACCACTCTCCGCATTTATCTTTCTTATTCACAAAACACAAAAAGGAATTTCTCCTAAAGTTTCAATATTTCACCAAGAAAACAACCGTAAAAAGATGAATAACAGCGCGACCCTCTGTATTGAAATACGGATATTGACTCTTTCTATCGACTCCTCCACCCTCCCCTCCTTTTTTAATTGCGGGAGCTTACGGCCTCATTATGAACGCTGTTATTATTGCTGTTCTTACCATGTTAGTACTCAGCCTTTTTAGGACCCATGTCGTGATCGCATTACTGATTGGCGCACTCGTAGGTGGGCTAACTGGCGGGCTGGGCTTACAAGCGACGATTGATGCTTTCAATTCAGGTATTGGTGGCGGCGCGAGCGTTGCATTAAGTTATGCTCTCTTAGGTGGTTTTGCTGTCGCCATTGCTCAATCTGGATTACCCCATGCACTCGCTAATCGCGTTGTGCTTATGCTGGGTCAAAACCCAGATCCAGCTCGCATTCACCTCATTAAAAATATTCTGTTGTTTGTCATTTTGATGGTCGCTATCTCATCTCAGAATATCATGCCTATTCATATCGCATTTATCCCTCTGCTCATCCCGCCACTCCTATTGACGATGAGCAAAATGCAGTTAGACCGACGCTTAATCGCCTGCGTGCTTACGTTTGGACTTGTCACGCCTTACATGTTTCTACCTGTAGGTTTCGGCGGTATTTTTCTTAACGAAATTCTGCTTAAAAACATCAGTAATAGTGGACTGAATATAACTGATATATCAGTCATTGAAGCGATGGGGATACCCGCTGCCGGTATGTTGTTTGGTTTATTAATAGCAGTGTTTATTAGTTACCGTGGTAAGCGTCGTTATGATATTAAAAAGATCGCCGCTGTCGAAGACAATAAAAAAACATATACACCCAAAGACATTACCGTCGCTTTGCTCGCCATCGCTGTCGCCTTTATCACTCAACTCTATACCGACTCAATGGTAATAGGCGCGATGCTCGGCTTCATTTTGTTTTCTATTACCGGTGTGGTGCGCTGGAAAGAATCTGATGGTTTACTGACCGATGGTATGAAAATGATGGCAACGATCGGTTTTATTATGATTGCTGCGGCAGGGTTTGCTCAGGTATTGAAAGAAACAGGTGAGATTGCCACATTGGTGTCGAGCTCTGTGGATATTATTGGTAACAATAAACCTATGGCTGCTTTCCTAATGTTACTCGTCGGCTTACTTATCACCATGGGTATAGGTTCATCCTTTTCGACTATCCCAATTATTGCCGCTATCTACGTGCCCCTCGCCATGCAGCTTGGCTTTAGCCCCCTGGCTATTGTCGCTCTTGTTGGAACAGCAGCGGCGTTAGGCGATGCGGGTTCTCCAGCCTCTGATTCAACCTTAGGTCCAACGTCTGGTCTAAACGTAGATGGGCAACATAACCATATATGGGATTCCGTTGTGCCTACCTTCTTACATTACAACCTACCACTACTGGTCTTTGGTTGGTTTGCAGCAGTAACTTTATAAAGTTACTGCCAGAAGGTTACATACGTTGATTCTCTAGAGAAAGAGAAAGAGAAAGAGAAAGAGAAAGAGAAAGAGAAAACCTTAGCGAGTGATCGCTAAGGTTTTCAATTTATAGCACCCTAGGTTTGAAAAACTAACCGTCAGCATTTTCATCTTGCGCTTCGGATGGCAAGTTTTTTACCGTCTTCAATCGCCCTAATAATTCGTGACGTACCTCATCCTGCAAAAGCGATTCAGCGACTTTCTCTGCAACAGCCTCATCTAAACCTTGAGCCTCGACCAGATCGGCAATGTAATAAAGCACATCAGTACGATTATCCATCTCTTTGGCTAACTTGAGATCCATATACTCCCCAATCACTAAACCCTTTTTACTAATGACTTGATGGACCGTTCTAATGGCCATAATATCTTCACCGCCTCCAAATACTGTATAAATACACAGTATATTAAAATTACCATTAGCTCAACCCCTTCGCTGCCTTCCATATCGTATAAAGCGTTCACGGGTGCTTAAAAGAAAACTATCAATTAGAGAAAAGAGTTAGACAAGACCGATACCTAAGCGCTGGCTGACAATTGCCAACCATGGCTGCTGCGCACAAGGTAAACCTGCAGGGCGATAATAATGATCAAGAATGCGAAAACCTGCATCTTCTAAATATTCAGCGGTTACCTCTAACTCCATATAGTGACCAAAACGCTCACCATTCCACCCCTCCGCCGCCCCTCTAGGGTTTGAAGTAAATAAGATCCCATTTGGTTTCAACGCAAGATAGCATTTAGACAAAACCTCACCGAGTATCTGACTAGGAACGTGAAACATAGATGCATTAGCAAAAATCCCATCAAAGCACGCTTCCCCTAAGTCGAGATGACAAAACGACTGATTCAACACAGGACAGCCACTATGTAATCGAGCCATCTCACAGAAAGTCTCACTTCCATCGAGGCCAGTGGGAGAATGACCTAAGGCTTTAAAATAGTGAAGATCCCGACCAGGACCACAACCAAAATCCAAAATATCCAGCCCTTTTCGTTGTGGTAATGCACTTAATAAAGCATCAATATTCTGGCTAACATCATGATTACGAGTACCTTGCCAAAAAGACGCTGCATTCGATTCATAATGCCCTAAGGTCACACGTTCGATTTCGCTTAAGCTTTCTTTGCTATAGCGATTATTCATAAAAAAATCACATCAATGGTTGTTTAAAATAATGACAGCCGCTAACTCTTCACTGTCTCTTAAAGCGCCTCAAGTGGATCAATTCTAATTAAAACGGACAAGGCACCACAAAATTAATTCGTTCACCGCTAACTGGGTGCGTAAAGGTTAAGCTTGTGGCATGCAACATCAAACGCTGAGCCATAAAAAAAGCGTCATCCGAAGCATAAAGATCACAGCCTAAAATAGGATGCCCGATAAATTGGCTATGAATACGAAGCTGGTGAGTACGCCCTGACCTAGGGCTAAATAACACTCGAGTTGTTAATTCAAGCTCACCCTCCTCTGTCTCCACTTCATCAAACGCTAATACCTCATAGTGAGTTAGCGCCTGCTTACCTTTCTCTTTTGAAATAATCTGTAGCGGAAAATCACCTTTAGCAATAGGTGCATCAATGATCCCACTCGCCTTAGGTAAGTGCCCATGAAGTATAGCCGTATAGGTTTTTCTAATACTTTGAGCTTGAAACTGTTTCGTCAGTGCCGAATTCACTGCTTTATTCAACGCCACCAGCATCACACCTGATGTACCAAAATCTAAACGGTGAAGCAGTGTGGCGGTTGGGAACTCTTTCACTAAACGATAGTGAACAGAATCAATATTCAATGAGTGCTTACCTGACAAGCTTAACAAACCGCTTGGTTTATTAATTAACAGTAGAGACTCATCTTGGTAAAGCACCTCTATCTGCTCATGACAGATCGGTACTATAAAAGGGTCTGCTTGTGGTTGCATCGACTATCCCGTGGACGAAATGCCCTAAAACGGCGTATTTGAAGAAGCGAAACAGTGACGCATTTCTTGATTTATATCCAGTAAATAGCAAGAAAAAACAGG
Organism: Neptuniibacter victor; assembly: GCA_027943745.1. Classification (GTDB taxonomy): domain Bacteria; phylum Pseudomonadota; class Gammaproteobacteria; order Pseudomonadales; family Balneatricaceae; genus Neptuniibacter; species Neptuniibacter victor. The sequence continues at coordinate 2,854,961 of AP025763.1, forward strand.
TACAGTATCGCAAGATTCTATTAACGAGGTGACAGTTGTGCGTAAACCCTATGACGTTTTAATCATTGGTGCTGGCCCTGCGGGTTTAAGCTTGGCACGCTCACTAGCCGATCTACCGATCAACGTTGCCGTTGTAGAGCGCTCTTCAGAAGAAACGCTTGCAACACCACCCGAAGATGGTCGCGAGATTGCGCTTACTCATCAATCAGTTGAGATCATGAAAGCTTGCGGTGCTTGGCAAAGACTTCCCGTTGAAGATGTCTCGCCTATTGAAAGTGCTAAAGTCTTTGATGGCAGTTCTAGCTATAGCTTAGATTTCGACAATCAGACCCAAGATTTAGAAGCGCTAGGTTACTTAGTACCAAACCATCAGATTCGTAAAGCCTACTATGAAGAACTATGTGCTCATCCCCATGTGGAAGTGATCACAGAAACGGTCGTAGAAGAGGTGCAAACCAATGATAATGCTGGCTATATCACGTTAAACAATGGCGAAGTATCAGAAGCGAAGCTAATTGTAGCGGCTGATACACGTTTTTCAGAGATGCGCCGGAAAATGGGTTTATCGGCCACTATGAAGGACTTCTCCCGCAGCGCAATCGTCTGCCGTATGGAACATCAAGAATCTCACCAACAAACCGCATTTGAATGCTTTCACTACGGCCGCACAACTGCAATCCTTCCAATGAATGGAAACCGTTCTTCCATTGTTGTCACGGTCAACAGCCGCGATGCACAGAAATTTTCAGAGATGAGTGAAGCCGAATTCAACCGCAATATTGAAGATCAACTCGATGGTTTGCTCGGCGAAATGAAACTACTGGGGAAACGCCATATCTATCCGCTTGTGGCTGTGCATGCTAATCAATTTGTCAGCAAGCGATTTGCTTTAGTCGGCGATGCTGCCGTAGGCATGCATCCAGTTACTGCGCATGGCTTTAACCTCGGACTTAAAGGCCAAGCGACACTATCTAAAGAGATTGCCAATGCTATCGCTGAAGGTGAAGATATCGCTAGTGAAGCATTGCTTAAGGCCTATGAAACCGAGCTAATGCGAACAACTCGCGTACTCTATCATGGCACTAATGTTGTCGTTGGCTTGTTTACCAACGAAACACTTGCCGCAAAACTAGTGAGAAAAGCGACCTTACGTTTAGCGAATAATATTGCCCCCGTTAAGCAGTTAATTACCCAATCTCTTACCGAAAAAGATCCTGATAAAAGCACACCCCTGCAAGAACTAAAAAACCATCTTCCCCCACTACCTAGTGCATTACCTGTTGATAGGTTAAAGCAACAGGTTGAAAGCATTTTGCCCGAGAAGCTAAAGCCTATGAAGCTGTTCGGCCTTAAATAAGGCCTTCAGCTCTACAGGTAATACAGGTCCATCGCCTCGAGTCGCGCCTCCCAAAAAAAGGAGGCGCAAGGCTCATCAGACATGATCTACCGCAAAAAAAACCAAGCTAAAGCAACGCTAAAAGCAAACTAAAAAGAACAAAGAAGCTCTTCTACTAAGGAGCAATTTTGGTATATCAAATCAATCAAACTGCCACTCTGAAGATAAACCCGGAATATCAGTATTAAATGCTTCAGGGGGCATTCTTGACTTTAATTTTTCTAGAAAAATAGACCACACTTTTGCAACAGGAACACTATTATCAAGCCGCTCTTGCAACTGGAAAGAATCACCGGTGGCAATACCTCCCTCCTCAAGCACACGATAGTACCAACCACTAATCGCCTGAGACATTAGTAAGGGTGCAATGTGACCATTCCCATATTTGTGATTCACTTTCCAACAAGGACGACGGGGTTGAGATATCTGTACCAGTGCATCACCCATCCTAATAATATCCCCAATATGCGCTTGGCTATCGATGATACCCTCAGCCGATATATTTTCACCTATTGAGCCAGGTACAAAAACCTCTTCCAAATGGCCAAGTGCTTGCCGTAGCACTTTGTAATTATCTGCAGGGAAATGATACAGTGCTTTTTCAGGACCACCATGCACCCGCTTATCCACCTGAACATCACCCTTAAGCCCGGTGTTTGTTAAAAAGCTGTCCGATACTGCCTGCTTATAGATACCACTGGCAGTGTTATTAGGCCCTAAACCTTGGGGTTGTCCAATATACACACCTGAAACAACGCCCTCATAACTGACCATCTCTTCGCCCTCCGTCAAACTCGTTAAATCAGCATAGACTTAATATCGTGCTTAGAATGCAGTAAGAAGGAAAACGGTACTAAAGTGCGAGTGAAGCATGCGGACAATTAAAGCGATTAAACCTGCTCCTGAAAGGCAATGCCCATCACTATTAATAAAATTTCTGAGCCATACAGCACACCCCAAAAAGATAGTAACGTCATCCCTAGGGGCACAAAAAAACTGGCATAAGCCAGTTTAATAATGATGTGATTGAGATCATAACGTTGAACTCATCTGCGCCATTTAATTGAGCAATGGCTGAAGCAGTAAAGCTACAGCCATAATCACCCAAGTTACACAAATAAACCAATAGGTATATGGATTTTTCTGCTTATTCACTAGCTCAAATAAGTGAGTACTCCCACGTCTTAGATCAGGTATAACCCAGCATAAGATGATAACGCCCCATAACCACATCAGCTGCAACCCTACAGCTAGATAGATTAATACCAGCCCAAGAATTGCTTTCCATTTTGTGTTTCCCATCATAAATCCATCCCAACCGGTATAAGACAGATTATAATCTAAAAATAACTGGCGTTAACCCATCCAATATTTTTGGCTTTACGAAAGCTCCTTTGAACACTACGCCCAAGACTATGATATTTCTCATAGAACCAGGCCTGGCCCTCTTCTAGAGCTTGAGGCGTCATCTGTTTTGGTTGAAAAACAGCGTGAGTACCATCATAAAGCGACCAATCCTTTGTGAGTAGACGCTGCTCTTTCTCTAATTGTTGATAAAACAGGGTTCCTGGATATGGAGTGATAATCACGGAGTGGCATACATCCAACTCAATATCATCAACAAAGGCCAAGGTCTCTTCAAATATATCGCTGCTATGTTCATCAAAACCAAACAGCATTGCAGAATCAACTGCAATGTTATGTTGATGTAACTTACTAATGTACTCTTTAGTTTTATCAATTTTTATGAACCCCTTTCCAGCAGCTTTCAAGGCTGCTCGAGAAGGTGTTTCAAGCCCAGACAATAAATAGAACAATCCACTTTGAGCAGCCGCTTCTAACAAATCATCATGCTCTGCTATGTTGATGGTTGCTTCGGCCAGCCACTTAATATTTAGGGGTTTCAAGGCCTCAAACAATTCCAGCGCATATTCTCGATCGGCTACTAAATTATCTGCATGCAGCTCGATATATTCGAGCCCCGATTGGCGAATTTCATCAACCACCTGAGCAACTGGGCGGTTTCGCATACCATCAAAAAAGCGGTGAACCGTACAATACGAACATTTAAATTTACAACCTCGCGATACCACAACAGAACCTAATCCATCGTACGGGGCAAGATCCATATACTCATGTGGAAATGGACGTAAAGCTGATAGGTTTGAAAGTTGCTTTCCTTCGTAATGTGTTTTCAAACACCCATTTGCAACATCATCAAGCAACTTATCCCAAATCGTTTCTGCTTCACCAATAATGACCGCATCACTATGCCCAAGCACCTCATCAGGCATAAAAGAGGCATGCAAACCACCGAAGATAACGGTTTTACCTTGCTTGCGATATTCATCTGCCAGTTGATATCCACGATACGCATCAGGTGTCGACATAAAAATTGCAATCAAGTCGGCGCTAACATTCAAATCAGCTTCACCTTGAGAGGTTTCATCAATAAGATCCACATCAACCCAATCAGGTGTTGCCGCGGCTAATGCATAGATACTTTGCGGCGGAGCTCCCATGAACTGCTTATAATCTTTAAATGCACCCGCTGCTGATGCTTTGATAATGTAAATTTTCATAGCCAATCCTCTATCAAAAGATCAAATCACTACACAGACTTACTTGTTTCTGACGATTGTTTCGGCTGCCAGCCAGGGCCACGGAATAAATAACCCAAAACATCGCCCGCACTCTTAGCTTTTATCAAATCACGATATAGCTTTGAGAACTCATAGAACTGGACTGTAATCGGGTTTTTACTGGTCATAGGCGTTGTTAGACCGTAGTTTGGAAGCTCTTCTTCTTTCTGAAAGGTCCCAAACAGACGGTCCCAAATAATCAATATGCCACCAAAGTTTTTATCGATGTATTTTTCGTCAGAGCCATGGTGTACACGGTGATGAGAAGGAGTGTTAAACAACCACTCAATAGGTCCTAGTTTTCCGACCATCTCGTTATGAAGCCAAAACTGATATGCCTGAACCAATACTTCAGCGGCGAAGATAAGAATGGGATTAAAGCCCATTAACACCAACGGTAGATGAAACATAACGGAAACAATCGGATCAAAAAAACTAAAACGGAACGCCGTCGCAGTGTTCATCATCGATGAGCTATGGTGTACTGAATGCGCTAACCAAAACAATCTAACTTTGTGGATAACATAATGTTCAATATAGTAGGTTAGATCAGCAAGCATCAGCACTAACAGACCGGTGTAGCCATTCACAGGCAATTTCCAAGGGATCATTTCATAGATCACAAAATAGAGATAAACCCCCGCGCTAAAGGTAAGTACCTCAGCTAAGTAGAAAGGCACTTGAGTAAACATGCTGGATAATGTTTCTAAAAAGCGTTCACCGCTGAATCGCTTAGTTACCAAATCATCAGTAAGCTCTAGCGCAATAAAAAAGAGTGCAAATACCAAAGTCCAGTCATAGATATCAAAAGAGATAAACTCGAAAAATTCCAGCCAAAGTTGTTCGTTCATGTTTAGCACCTCTACTGAATAGCCATATAAGCTGTAAACTGACTCACCTGATAATCTGGCGTTAAACGATAGATCTCATAGTCACCTTTAAACCTAAGCGAACGTGTAAACTGTTCGGCCTTAGCCCAGCCATCCAACACATACTGGTTTGGTAACACCGCGTACTGTCCCGGATCGACAGTCACGACATGAATACGACCACTGAATTTGACATTCTTTGGTGCGGGATATCCTAACGTGACACTCACCCGGTTATTTTGTGCGTTATAGCTGTGATATACAGCAAATACATTAAGTGGTTCCTTCGGCATTAACGCTGTAACAAGATCCAATTGTGCGAACTCACGCCAACTATTATCCAGTTGTTGTTGAACATCTCCCGAAAGATCAATACGACTTTCAAGACCCGCGATAACAACACGATCCCTTAAATACGCAGCTTGTTGTTTTTGCGGCTGTTTAACTGAATACTGCGGGGAAGCCACAGTAGCGGTTTTAACCGCTGCTGACGCCTCCTCAGAAACAGCTTCAGAAGCTACAGCGTATGATTGCTCTACGTTAAGCGATGCGCTTACCATCCAGCCAACAAGACCAAACATCATCAATATTGTGACAACGTAAATAAGTCGAATAAAACCATTATGATTTGGCAGTGCCATTACTTACCTCCTACCAATAAAAACAAGATACTGCCACCAGCAGCCAAACTAGAATCAAGATCCAATAGCTCCAAGGTTCTTGGCTGCGATGGAACTCACGGTGCAACCACACTGAACCCGCATAAAGATCCCAAATGACCCACAACAACAGAACAATGCCTAAAATAGATGTCCACGCCATATTCAACCTCGTTATCTCGCTGCAGGGGTTAATGTATTAATGAGTAGCTCCGCCGCCCTGCGAGCAGAAGGACGGTACTGTTCACTCATATTCAGCGGAGCCAATGAATCTAAGTTGAAATAGATCGACACCAAACCAAAAGCGATCGCATTAAGTTGCTCATCATCAGCTGCTGGCGTATCTCGTAATAAGATGCTTTTGATATCATCGGTAAAACGAGCCATCCAAGCCTGCATTTTTTTACGCAACTGCTCATCCTGACCCGCAGCAAAAATCAAAGACTCAATCACTAAGATGAATTCAGAATCACTGTGATCTTCTGCAAACAAACCATCTAGCAGCGCATTACTCACATTCTGTTCGGGAAGATAACTAATAAATTCAGCCCATTGCTGATCCGATTGTGCGATGACCCGATCACTAAGCTGTTGTATCAGCTCATCACGATTGCCGGCAAAATGTCTGAGTAGACTACGTTGCAGACCGGCTTCTTCCGATATTCGCTCCAACGAGCTTCCCTCAAGCCCATAGCGCGCAACGCAGCGCTGTAAAGCCTGCAAAATCTGCTCTGTTCTTTCCGCTTTTTTACTTGGACGCCCCATTACTCGACTCCACCTTTTGATCAACTTTTATTATCAATGTTGACAATATATAATACAGGTAATTGATTGTCAATTTTGACAATTAATATTTTAATAAGGTGAACAAATGCTATCCGGGCCACTTAATCTAAAACTATTACTTAAACAGTATTCATATGGAGTCGCTGTCACATGGGGGCTCGTTCTACTTGAGAATGCTTTGTTAGCACTTATTCCACTCTTCATCGGATTTTCAATAGATGAACTGTTACAAGGGGTAACAGACCAATTAGTGGTATTGCTCATGCTAATGGTACTGCTAACAGTCATTGCTGTAATACGCCGTATATACGACACACGCATGTATGGGGCAATAAAAGTAGCACTAGGTCTTGAACTTGATAAACGTAACGCAGCACTGAATATCTCAGTTCGTAGCGCTAGGCTCGATATGTCTCGGGAATTAGTCAGTTTCTTAGAGAAAGATATGCCTGAACTCATCACCGGGCTCACACAAATTACTATCTCGCTGATCATACTGGCATCGTATGGTGCCATGCTGGCGATAAACGCTGCGGGTATGGCACTATTGATGATATTACTTTATGGGCTGTTCCACCGCTCGTTTCTACGCTTAAATCAAGCGCTCAATAGCCAGACGGAGCGCCAAGTTTCACTTATCGCCAACAGACTTCCAAAAAGCTTAAATAAACATCTGAATTTACTGTTCCGCTGGGAGGTAAAACTGTCAGACCGTGAAGCGATACTTTACGGACTCATCTTTCTACTGGTAACCGGATTCATTGTCATGAATTTATGGCTTACCACGGCGATACCTAATATCTCTGCAGGCACGATTTTCACAGTCATAACTTATTCGTGGGATTTTGTACAAGCAGCATTAATACTGCCTATAACACTACAAGGATTAACGCGGTTACAAGAGATTACTGAGCGCATTAATGAAAAAAAGACAGCATAGCTACATATCATAGTTATACTTTATAACTACATCGCCGCGGGTCGCTCCTCCCACAAAGAGGCTCGGCTGAGGTAAATCCTATGACTGTATAAAGAAATGGTCGGGATGATAGGATTTGAACCTACGACCCCCTGCACCCCATGCAGGTGCGCTACCAAGCTGCGCTACATCCCGACACTAGACCTTAGAAACGAACGTTTCTTAAGAGGCCGGTATATTAACTTAACACTATGAATCTGTGAAGATTTTTTGCGCTCTATTGTGTAATAACTTCTTCCGCTATCACCATCACCGTGGCCGTTTGGTTGTAGTGACCTATAGAACCACCTTGAGTGGCCCCCTGCTCGCCAAACGTATTAAAACCAATTAACGGGACATCTTCACCGCATATCTCCTTTAAAAGGCTAAGATCATCAACCTGAAGACGACATTTCAGTTGATGACGGAGAATACAATTAAAGACAATAACCGCCGCAATCTTTTTGGGGCTCCCCGCATCGATGATCGCTTTTTCTAAGGTCTCTTTAAAACGCTTTTTTGCAATTTCTGCATCGGTTCTCATCTCTCGCAGAAAAGCTCCTTTTGGGATTTCAGCATAAAAGCTCACGCTGCCATCATCATTTACTTGTTGAGCGCTTTTAATCGTATACTCAGCAAAGACATCTGATGATTTGATACCAAAAGGATTCTGAATAAATAGCTCTGGCGTTAACTCTTCACTATCTAGAAGCTTTTTCAAAACCTCTGTCGCGGTCTTACCATTAAGGCTTATCACTGTACGACCAGCGGCCTGAGTGACAACCGCTCCTTTGCTTGCGGGAACATAAGGGTGCCCCATCGCGGTCCCAATTTTTAAACCACTGCTAAAGCTGGCGACTGCCGCTGCATCCTGATAAACACCATTACAGATCTGATAACTTTTTCGATCAGAAAAATCGGTCGCTGTAGATCCCCCAATAATTTGTGAGACCGTTCCCGTTTCTAATATTAAGCTGCGCAGGAAAGCTTCCTCCTGCCCCGATGTGCCATCGGGCAGCACCATATTGATACATGGCTTAATACGAGAGACCTCATTTGCTCCTTTACTATCTAACGCAATAGCCATAAGAGACATCACTGCCGGATTTGAAAGCAAATTAGCATAGGCATGACGTATGGCATCTTTCGCTGCCTGCTCCGGCTGCTCAGAGAGCTGCTCACCAACACCTAGACCAACACTAAAGTAAGCACTTTGTAGACTCAGTATAACAACACTATCGGTTTGAGGTTCCGGCATAAGACTGGAGAATTCACCCCATGCACTTCCCCCGATCACAGCCGCCTTCTCTCCAACGGCCTCACGGATATCACGATAGGCTTGCTCTATATCTAAAGAGAATCCGACAAAACAGATAACCAAATCAGGTTTAGGAGTTTTCTCCATCGCTTGCCTTGCGGCCGTAATAGCATCCACTGCATGCCCCAAACCTACCCTGATAATTGCCATATCCATCTCTCATTAGCGACTTGTTGTACCGGATGCTAATCAAGCCAAGTAAACAAGCCAATACGCTTGGGCATAAACAGTGCCAAAGAGGGAGTTAATCGAAACTATGTATGTAAAACAGTTGTTTGATATCTACTATCTTTATAGAACCAAAGGATTAATTGGGCTACGAGAAAACTTCCATATAAAGATGACGAGAAAAACTAGAAAATGAGGCATAAAAAAAGCGTACTTATTTAAGTACGCTTCGTTAGCTCGAGTAGGGCTTCAAGCTCGGTGATGGTCTGCCGTAACAGTTGCTTATATTGGCTTTGATCATCTTCATTATTTTCGCCAGATAAATACTGTTTCGCGCCGCTCAAGGTATAACCTTGGTCATGCAGTAAGCTTTTAATCTGACGAATTAACAAAACATCCTGACGCTGATAATAACGACGGTTGTTTCTTTTTACGGGCGAGATTTGGCTGAACTCTTTTTCCCAATAGCGCAATACATGCGCCTTTAGGTCACAAAGTTTAGCCACTTCGCCGATAGTGAAATAACGCTTACCCGGAATAGGGTTAGGGTCGTTACTCTGCTCCGTCTCCAGCATAAGTTTCGACGCGATCCTTCAGTTTTTGACCAGGTCGGAAAGTAACCACGCGGCGCGCCGCTATTGGAACCTCTTCCCCTGTTTTTGGATTCCGGCCTGGCCTTTGGCGCTTATCGCGCAGATCAAAGTTACCAAAGCCGGACAATTTCACCTGCTCGTTATCAGCCAGACACGCCCGGATCTCATCAAAAAACGACTCCACCATCTCTTTGGCTTCGCGTTTATTTAACCCAAGCTCTTCATTTAGGCGTTCCGCCATTTCAGCTTTTGTTAACGAACTCATGATAAATCACCTTTCGCTGCTTACTCTCGCAATGAAGCACTAAACTCAGAAGCCAGTGCAGAAACAATCGCATCTATTGCGTTGTTTATTTCTTCATCATTAAGAGTGCGCGAAGGATGCTGCCACGTCAAGCCCACAGCAAGACTTTTTCTTCCTGTTTCAATACCTTGGCCCTGATAAACGTCGAATAAAGTGACTTCTTGAATGAATTCACCCGCTTGTTTTTCAGCAACCTGACGGATTGAATCGAAGGTAACCGACTCATCGACAATAATTGCCAAGTCACGACGAGACTCTGGGAATTTAGAAATTTCAGAGTAACGAGGCAGTTTACCTTGGCACAATGCAGCCTGATTAATTTCAAATAGGAAGACAGCGCCACTCAAACCTAAGGTCTTGACTAAGTTAGGATGAAGAGCACCAATAAAGCCAATAGCTTTGCCATTACGCTCAATACGCGCGCTCTGACCTGGGTGCAGTGCTACATGACGGTCAACGACAAAACTAAACTCATCAGCAGCACCACCTAAAGAAAGTAAACTTTCTAAGTCGCCTTTAATATCGAAGAAATCAACAACCTCTTTACCCGCCGCATTCCAGCCTTCAGGATCACGTGGACCAGTGATAACACCAGCAACAACATTTTCTTGAATAATCTCATCGCCATCGGTTGGTAAAAAGCGCTGACCGCTTTCAAACATACGCACACGGCTCTGCTGACGGTTCTGGTTATACTGTACGGCTTTAACCAAACCAGGCCAGATGCTTGTACGCATCACCGCCATTTCTGCAGAAATAGGGTTAGCAAGCGCTATTGCCTCATAGTTATCATCAAACTGCTTCTGCAAACCCGCTTCGATAAAGCTATAGGTAATTGCTTCTTGGTAACCCAACGCAGTTAACGCACGACGAACATTGTGAATTGACACAATCGTTTCATCATTCGCTTTAATCGGCATAGACGCCGTAGGCGTACGTACAGGTAAGTTGTTGTATCCATAGACACGTGCCAACTCTTCAATCAGATCAACTTCGATTGCGATATCAAAGCGATAAGAAGGAACAGATATATGCCACTCACCCTCTGTAGATGTTTTCTCAACACCTAAACCTAGGCGCGTTAAAATCTCTTCAATCTCAGCTGGCGGCATCTCAAACGCCAACATGCTGTTAACTTTAGACTGACGCAGGAAGACTTGACGATCTGACGGCAGTTCATCGCTGTCAACCGTTTCGACAACCGGACCTGCCTCACCACCAACAATATCAAGCAATAACGCTGTAGCGCGATTTATCGCCTTTGTTTGGAGCTGCCAATCAACGCCACGCTCAAAGCGGTGCGAAGAATCCGTATGCAAACCGTAAGAACGTGCGCGTCCCGCGATTGAGATTGGATTAAAGAAAGCACTTTCAAGGAAAATATTATTCGTAGTGGTGGTAACACTCGTTGGTTCGCCACCCATAATACCTGCCATCGCAATCGGGCCCGAGGCATCCGTGATCGCTAAGGTATCTGCATTTAGCGCGACTTCCTGACCATCAAGCAGTGTCAGTTTTTCGCCCTGCTCTGCACGGCGAACAACGATCCCACCTTGAAGTTTATCCAGATCGAAGGCATGCATTGGCTGGCCTTGCTCTAGAAGAATGAAATTAGTAACGTCAACTACAGGATCAATGCTACGAACACCTGAACGCTCTAGCTTCTGCTTCATCCACAACGGTGTTTCCGCCTGCGGATTAATATTGCGGATAACACGACCAACATAACGTGGACAGTCCGCTGCATCTTTCAGCTCGACAGAGAAGGTATCATCCACCGTAGCAGCAACTTCGCTATCTGCGACAAATGTAACAGGCGCTTTGTTTAACACGCCAACTTCACGAGCCAGACCTCTAATACTTAGGCAATCACCGCGGTTAGGTGTTAGATCAACATCAATAATGTTGTCATCTAAGTTCAGGTACTCACGAATACAAGTGCCAACGGGCGCATCAGCAGGCAGTTCCATGATGCCATCATGGTCATCTGAAATGCCTAGCTCATCTTCCGCACACAACATACCGAAAGATTCGACCTGGCGAAGTTTCGCCTTTTTAATCTTGAACTCTTTACCATCAGGGGTAGGCAATACCGCTCCGACCGTTGCAAATGCGGTTTTTAAACCCGCACGTGCATTTGGTGCACCACATACCACCTGAAACTCTTCACTGCCGCTAGTGACTGTGCACACTTGCAGCTTATCAGCATTAGGGTGCTGCTCAGCTGTTAGGATCTCACCTACTACGACACCGCTAAAATCTTTAGCCGCTTTTTCAACTTCGTCTACTTCAAGACCTGCCATTGTGACCTGATCAACAAGCCCTTGCGTATCGATTGCAGGGTTTACCAGTTCACGTAACCACTTTTCACTGAATTTCATTTTGCTTTCCCGAAAATCCTGTTAATAACCGCTTAAACGTATGCTTTGATCAGTTAAACTGACCTAAGAAACGCAGGTCGTTTTCAAAGAACAGACGCAGGTCATTTACGCCATAACGTAGCATTGCCAAGCGCTCAACGCCCATACCGAAAGCAAAGCCAGTGTACTCTTCAGGATCAATACCTGAAGCTTCAAATACTTTTGGATGCACCATGCCGCAACCTAGTACTTCCAACCATTTGCCATCGCCACGGTCGATATCAACTTCAATTGATGGCTCAGTGAATGGGAAATAGGAAGGACGGAAACGTACACGTACATCTTCTTCAAAGAACTCACGCAAGAACTGTTCTAACGTTCCCTTAAGATCCGCAAAGCTAATATCTTTATCAACAATCAACCCTTCTACCTGATGGAACATCGGAGAGTGAGTTTGATCGTAATCACAACGATACACACGGCCTGGACAGATAATACGTAGCGGTGGCTGTTGTGTTTCCATTGTCCGTACTTGCACACCTGAAGTATGGGTACGTAGTAGCGTATTGGCATTAAAGTAGAAAGTATCATGCATCGCACGAGCCGGATGGTGCGATGGGATGTTTAACGCTTCAAAGTTATGATAATCATCTTCGATCTCAGGGCCTTCTTCCACGCTGTAGCCGATACCCGCAAAGAACGCTTCGATACGCTCCATGGTTTTTGTTACCGGGTGCAAACCACCTAGCTCTTGTCCGCGGCCTGGCAGCGTTACATCAATCGTCTCTTCCGCCAATTTAGCTTCTAGTGCCGCAGACTCTAATGACGCTTTACGCTCATTAATCTTTTCCTGCAGCGCCTGCTTTGCTTCATTGATCTTGGCTCCCGCTTGCGGGCGCTCTTCAGCAGACAGTTTACCAAGCCCTTTTAGCAGCGCAGTAAGCTCACCTTTTTTACCCAAATACTGAACACGTACATCATCCAGTTCTTGTGTTGTTGTTGCCTTAGCAACTGCTTCAGTACCTGCTGCCAACAGGCTTTGAATGTTTTCCATTATCCGGCTCCAATAATAAGGAGAAAAAGGCACTTACAACGCAGTAAACGCGTATGCCTCTATATAAAATCAGTTTTTTTGCGCAAACCTAATTAGAAAATCTGTGCAAAAAAACCGAAAAAATAGGGGAAGAGCTTGCACCCTTCCCCTATTTCAAACGAGTCGTTTACACGACACTGGGTGCTTTACGCTAGAGAAGCTTTCGCTTTCTCAACGATTGCAGCAAATGCGCCAGCTTCGTGAACGGCTAGGTCAGCTAGAACCTTACGATCGATTTCGATGTTAGCCTTTTTCAGACCAGCAATGAAACGGCTGTAAGACAAACCATTGATACGTGCACCAGCATTGATACGTGCAATCCACAAAGCGCGGAACTGACGTTTTCTCTGGCGACGGTCACGGTATGCATACTGACCTGCTTTGATAACTGCCTGTTTAGCAACGCGGAATACACGGCTACGAGCACCGTAATAACCTTTTGCTTTTTTCAGGATTTTTTTGTGACGACGACGAGCAACAACACCACGTTTAACGCGAGCCATAACCTTCTTCCTTTTCTAAATTCTATTAACTAAAAAATCGTTTAAATATAAGGCAACATGCGACGAACTAGAGCCTTATCTGCAGCATGAACCTGCATCATCGGGCGAAGCTGACGCTTACGCTTAGTAGATTTTTTGGTCAGAATATGACTAGTGAAGGATTGCTTGTGTTTGAAGCCGTTAGCGGTTTTCTTAAAACGCTTAGCCGCACCACTATTAGATTTCATTTTAGGCATTACTAAAATCTCCACGCATTCGTTAATTTTTTTTCACTCAGAACAAACGACAAAACCCGTAGCTAACTTTAACAAGTTAGTCACGGGTTAAGGAAAGTAACGAGTTACTTTTTCTTCTTCGGAGCTAAGACCATAACCAGTTGACGACCTTCCATCTTCGGACGCTGTTCAACTACAGTTGTCTCTTCCAAATCTTTTTCGATTCGTTGGAGTAACTGCATGCCCAGTTCCTGATGAGCCATCTCACGGCCACGATAACGTAGTGTTATCTTGGCTTTATCTCCTGCTTCAAGGAAACGTATCAGGTTGCGTAGCTTGACCTGATAATCACCCTCTTCCGTGTTTGGACGGAATTTTACTTCTTTAATTTGAACTTGATGCTGTTTTTTCTTAGCTTCATTCTTCTGCTTTTTCAGCTCATAAAGATGCTTGCCATAATCCATCACTTTACAAACGATTGGATCGGCTTCAGAAATTTTAACCAGATCAAGTCCCGCTTCTTGAGATGCCTCAAGAGCGTCTTTAATAGGTACGACGCCTATCTGCGTTCCGTCGGGGCCAATCAGCCTGCATTCTTTAGTTACTTTAAGCAGGTTCTCATTGATCATGGGCTCTTCTCTGCGAACGCCCCTTCTATTATCACGCCTGATAGCTGTATCTCCTGACTATAATTATTAGTCTATTTAGTCCTGACGACCTTTCTTGGCGACATCGTTACCAAGAAGGTTTGCAAATTCTTCTTGAGACATGGAACCAAGGTCAACACCTGTTCTCGTACGTACCGCAACGGTACCTGCCTCAACTTCTTTGTCGCCTATTACAAGAAGGTAAGGAACCTTCTGTAAAGTACGCTCGCGAATTTTAAAGCCGATCTTCTCATTTCTCAAGTCCGACTCGGCCCTGAATCCTTTATTTTCAAGATTTTGGACAACTTTTTTACAATATTCGCTCTGTTTGTCCGTAATATTCATTACAACAGCCTGAACAGGCGATAACCAAGTCGGTAAAGCACCGGCAAAGTTTTCAATCAAAATACCGATAAATCGCTCAAAAGAACCCAAAATTGCCCGATGCAACATTACCGGCGTTTCACGTTCACCTTGCTCATTAACAAACTGAGCACCTAAACGACCCGGCATTGAGAAATCGACTTGGATAGTACCACATTGCCACACTCGACCGAGACAATCTTTTAGGGAGAATTCAATCTTAGGTCCATAGAAGGCACCTTCGCCTGGAAGCTCATCCCAATCAAGCCCCGCAGCATCCAAAGCATCACCTAATGCTTTTTCAGACTTGTCCCATACTTCATCGGAACCTACGCGCTGCTCCGGACGCGTCGAAAGTTTGTAAATAACTTCGGTAAAACCGAAATCTTCATAAACTTCATCAAGAAATTTAATAAACTGAGCAACTTCCTGCTGTATAGAATCTTCAGCACAGAAAATATGGGCATCATCCTGAACAAATCCACGAACACGCATAATACCATGCAGCGCACCTGATGGTTCATTACGGTGACAGCAACCAAACTCAGCTAAACGCAATGGCAGATCACGGTAAGAGCGTAGCCCTTGATTAAAGACCTGTACATGACAAGGGCAGTTCATAGGCTTTATCGCAAAATCATGGTTTTCTGAGTGAGTCGTAAACATCTCTTCAGAAAACTTATCCCAATGGCCAGACTTTTCCCATAAAGAACGTTCGACTACCTGCGGCGTTTTAATCTCATCATAACCATGCTGGCGTTGCTTTGTACGCATATATTGTTCGATCTGCTGATACAAGGTCCAACCATTCGGGTGCCAAAACACCATACCCGGCGCTTCTTCTTGCAGATGGAACATATTCAATTGCTTGCCAAGTTTGCGGTGATCGCGTTTCTCAGCTTCTTCTAGACGGTGCAAGTACGCTTTAAGCGCCTTTTTGTCGCCCCACGCAGTACCGTAGATACGCTGTAGCATTTCATTATTTGAATCACCACGCCAGTATGCACCAGCCACCTTCATCAACTTGAATGCTTTGATATGTCCAGTCGATGGCGTGTGAGGTCCACGACACAGATCGATAAAGTCGCCTTGAGAGTAGAAAGACAGATCTTCGGCGTCAGGCACAGCCTGTAACAACTCAACTTTGTACTTTTCTCCCATCTCGTCAAACATTTTAGTCGCTTCATCACGACTCATTAACGAACGAGTAATAGGAAGATTCTGCTTAGCTAGCTCCGCCATCTTCTTTTCGATCTTTTCGAGATCTTCAGGCGTAAATGGACGTTCGTATGCAAAATCGTAATAAAAACCATCTTCAATAACAGGCCCGATGGTTACCTGAGCGCCTGGGAATAGATCTTGGACTGCCATCGCCATCAAATGCGCACAAGAGTGACGAATCACTTCTGGGCCTTCATCATCACGTGAGGTGATAATCGCAAGGTCTGCATCATTTTCAATGGTAAAAGAGGTGTCTACAGGCTGACCGTCTACTTTACCAGCCAAGGCCGCTTTCGCTAAACCTGCGCCAATATCAGCAGCAACTTCAAAAACAGTAACCGGGTTAGCAAACTCACGCTTGCTACCATCAGGTAGGGTAATTACAGGCATGTTATTTCCTTGATTTTCAGTGGTGGCCCATACGTAAGGCCACTTAGAATATTGGTTAAACCTACATGTCGTACAAACCAAGTACGGAATTAGGTGCGCGCATTCTAGGCACTCCCTCCCCAGCCTGCAAGAAAATTAAACGGTTAGTCGCAATTTGTGCTGCAATTTACAACACAACCAATGGCGCAAGCGTCTGATAAGTGCATAATGATCCCTACACACTTCCTTATAGAAGCCATATGAAAAATCAGCCTTTTCTTCCCGTTTTTGAGAGCCGCGAGGCAAAAGAGTTTCTTAAAAGGTGCTCGGATTTGGGGTCCGACTTTCATCAGGAAGGGTCAATAAAACTCCAGCCAAGTCATATTATCGACAAGCGGATATTACTCGGCATCGAAAAATCGCTGCATACACCGCAGCAGTGGCTATCCCTCTACAATCAACTTGGCGCACCTAAAACGGCCCAAACCTATCTTTCAGAGATACTAGAAAATGCGAATACCGTTCTGTTCGCGGTAGAGGAAGGCGATAGAACCGAACTTAAGCTCTATCTAGAGTTCTGGGAATACCTAGTTCAACTGATTCAACAGGGTAAACACAACAAAGAGGCCTTCGCACTTAATCAAGGCATTAAATGGGATCCTCACAAGCCAGATCAGTGGATACATGATACCTATTGGTGCTACCCCATGCTTAGTAGCGAAGAGATCAGAGTAAAGCTAAAAAATCTGCTTCAACAGCATTACCAGCCCTTTGTGCAGACCTTAGCTTGCATTTTGCACGATAGCCCGCACTCTGATGCGAGCAACGATCTAATCTACTTAGAAGTGGCAAATAAAAACAGCCAACGCCGATCTTTCGATATCAACTGTTACAAAAAAGGATTATTTGTTCGAGATATCATCCCCGCGGTTACCACGCTTATATCCAGCTGGCCTATCGCCTCTGAATTTTCTGCACGGATGGCACCCACTCTAGATCTACCGTTAGGTCACATTTCAGGCGGAGTTAACCGCTTTAACGAACCCTTTCTGACGCTATATTTTGAATTACCTTAATGCCTTATTCCACTTCAGCTAACTGACGTCGCGTATAATCAATATGCTCTACCGCAACCTTCTTTGCCTGATCTGCATCACGATTCAATAACGCTTGATATATTTGCGTATGCTGAGCAGAGATACCATCCGGATAACGACCGAACTTTTTCAGGGTTCTATCCAACACACCGTAAATGGCATTGAAATAACGATTATAAAAAATTTGGCTAAACGAAATGACTAAAAGATTATGACTCGCCTCTGCAATCATCATATGAAAACGAAGATCTGCTTTGGCTTTTGTTAATGTTGTCACACCACTACTGCGCACCTGCATCGCATTATACTCACGCTCGATTAACTGTAACTGCTGATCTGTCGCCCTCGTTGCGGCATAATAAGCAGCCTCGCCTTCCAGCGCGGCTCGCATCTCTAGAACTTGCACCTGAAATTCAAAATTGTCTCCTACCCCCTCTAAAGGCATATCAACATGTGTCTCCAATAAGTTAAGACACACCGTCCCTCCTCCAGGATAAGTGCTGACCATGCCCTTAAGCTCTAAATCCTGAATAGCCTCACGCACCGTCGCGCGGGACAATCCAAAGTCAGTTGCCAATTGCCGCTGAGAGGTCAACTTATGCCCTGGACAAAAATCTCCGTACAGGATTTTTTGCTGCAAATGCTGACTTAACTGCAAACTCAAACTCGTCTTTTTAGTAGACATAAGTGGTAATCGCCACCCCCTGGTCAGACCAGTTATCAGTTTAGCATTTCTTTTAGTGCAGCTCTTAACTATCTTTTCATTATCTAGTGAGATAGCTCTCTGCCTTACACAATAATAAATTGCGATTGGCTATGACTTCCAGCCGACGCCTAACGATAGCGATGACAACCATGCCAAATAACCGTAAGAACCCTAAAGTAGGTCTTTTTGTAACCTGCTTAGCTGATATGTTTCGACCCAGCGTGGCTTTCGCTACCGTTAAACTATTAGAGGCTTCAGGCTGTGTAGTAGAGGTGCCTGAAAAGCAGACTTGCTGTGGACAGCCCGCTTACAACTCTGGAGACAAAGCAACCACGGCAGATATCGCACGGCAAACAATTGAAGCCTTCGATGGGTATGAATACGTAGTTGGGCCTTCAGGATCTTGCATCGGAATGCTGCATTACTATCCCGAGGTTTTTAGTGATGATGATCCCTGGAAGCAGCGCGCCCTTGATCTTAAAGCACGGTCCTATGAAATCACGCAGTTTTTGACGGATATCGTTAACTTCGAACAGATTAATGCAGCGTTCGAAGGCACCATTACTTATCACGATTCATGTTCTGGACTACGACAGCTAGGCGTGAAAGATCAACCTCGTAAACTATTATCGAAGGTTGAAAATTTAACGCTAAACGAGATGGAAGAGGCTGAAACTTGTTGTGGGTTTGGTGGCACATTCTGCGTTAAATACCCTGATATATCTAACCGTATGGTATCCAACAAAACACAATACATCAGTGATTCGGGCGCCAGTACCCTCGTCGGTGGAGATTTAGGCTGTTTATTAAATATGGCCGGAAAACTGAAACGCGAAGGAAAGCAGATCGAAGCACGCCATATTGTTGAAATATTAGCTGATATGACCGATACGCCCGCCATTGGCGAAGCTGAATACGAACTAGCCAAAGCACTGTAAAGCGGGAGATGGTAATGCAAATTAAGAGTCCAAATTTTAAAGAAAATGCACGGATCGCTTTACATAACGTTGAGCTTCAAGAAGCTTTAGGCCAGTTCAAATATGGTTTTCCTGTCAATCGTGCTAATGCGATCAAACGCCTACCTGAATTTGATGATCTTCGGGATGAAGCAAGGGACCTAAAAAATCATATCATTGAAAACTTAGATATCTACTTAGAACAGTTTGAAAGCAAGGTTATTGAGAATGGCGGCCATGTTCACTGGTGTCGCACTGGCGATGATGCCAACAAAGCTATCTTAGATATCTGCAAGCAAGTTAATGCAAAAACGGTGACTAAAGGTAAATCAATGGTCTCTGAAGAGATCAATCTAAATGATTACCTTGAAAAAAATGGTGTACAGCCCGTAGAAACCGATCTAGGTGAGTACATACTTCAGCTTCGCGACGACCACCCGAGCCACATCATCGCGCCAGCCATTCACTTAAACGTGAATGATGTGTCAGAAACATTTCATAAACATCATAAACGCCCAAAAACTGAAGACCCTCAAGCCCTCATGAAAGAAGCAAGAGAGGTTTTAAGAAAGCAGTTTGTCAGCGCTGATGTCGGGATTACAGGCGCTAACTTTTTAGTGGCCGAAACAGGCTCCAGCATTATAGTTACGAACGAAGGTAATGGAGACCTGACTCAAACATTACCGAAGACTCATATCGTCATCACTTCCATTGAGAAAGTGGTCCCTACGCTTGAAGATATGAGTTTATTCTTACGCCTACTCGCTAGATCAGCTACCGGTCAAGAGTTTACTGTTTACAATACATTATCCACAGGGCCTAAGCGCGAAGACGATCAAGATGGGCCAGAAAACTTTCATGTTGTTCTTGTGGATAACGGTCGAAGCGAGATGGTTGGCAGCGAGTTCCAAGATATGCTTCGCTGTATCCGTTGTTCGTCATGCATGAATCACTGCCCTGTCTACGGTGCGGTTGGCGGTCACTCCTACGGCTGGGTTTATCCTGGGCCTATGGGTTCAGTGTTGACCCCCAAAATGATTGGTATCGACAAAGCAGCACACCTTCCAAATGCTTCAACATCATGCGGCAAGTGCGAAGAGGTTTGCCCGGTACGTATACCACTGCCTAAATTAATGCGGCATTGGCGTGAAAAAGAGTTTGAAAAACATCTAACACCAAAAGCGGTCAGATTTGGCATTGCTAGCTGGGCTTTTTTCGCTAAGCGGCCAGCAATCTATCGTTGGCTATCAAGAGGCTCAGCTTGGTTTATAAGTACACTTGCTGGTAAGAAAGGCCGCCTCAAAAAGCTCCCATTAGCGGGCGGCTGGACTGATTGGCGGGACATGCCAGCTCCTCAAGGCAAAACATTCATGGATCAATGGAAAGCGAAACAGAAGGCGGGAGAATAACGATGAGTAGAGCAGAGATCCTCGGAAATATTCGCCAAGGCTTAGGCCGACAAGAAGCAACAGCTGAACAACGCGACAAAGCATTGGCTAGAATTGCTGCCCATAAAGCAACAATCATCCCCAAACGCTCTCAGCTGGATAGAAAAGGACAGATCGAGCTGTTTAGAGAGATGGCCAGTGGTGCCGCAGCAGAGTTAATCGACCTTAATGAACTCGCTGAACTGCCTTCTGCAGTGAGCACTTGGCTGAAGCAACATGACTTTAAATCACTCGTGAGCGCAAGCGATGCCTGCTTAAACGAATTAGATTGGAGCCCATTAGGTGACATTCAAAGAGAACAGCGCATTGCCCAGTCGGGAGATGTTGCCAGCCTTACAACGTCAATGGCAGGTATAGCAGAAACCGGCACACTCATGCTGTATTCCCGACCGGAAAGCCCGACTACACTGAATTTTCTACCCGATTGCCATCTAGTTCTGTTAAAAGAATCCGATATTGTTGGCAGCTATGAAGATGCTTGGAATCTGGTACGGCAGAATAACCCTAAGCAGATGCCCCGCACGGTTAACATGATCACGGGCCCTTCTCGAAGCGCTGACATTGGTCAAAAACTTCAAATGGGAGCACACGGCCCCTGCGTATTGGTCATATTTATCCTGAAAGATGGATAAAAGATATACCTGTTCAGACATTAACCGCTGAATAAAGATAAAAAAGCCATCTTCACGATGGCTTTTTTATTAGCGTCCCCTCTTAATAAACATACTCATAAAACCAAACATTAACTGGATAGCTTTTCTAAATTCTGCGTCCCTTCATAAACGCCACGAGTGACACTTTTAGCATCTGCACTATCGCTATAACTTTCTACTCAAGAGTACTCGGCATCGGCCGATAGCTAAGGAACAACTTTGAAAACATGACACTTGTTTCTGAACAGGGATTACAGCCGAGTCGTCGTAATCACAATAAGGTTTTGTTATGGAAGTAAATGAGATTGCAGCCAGTGCTACTGCAGCAAGCGCGGCAAGCACACAAACAACCCATGCGGTTAAAACAACCGAGATGGCTAATGACCAGATAGAACAAACCGGGGAACAGGTTATGCAATTGCTTGAAGTGACCGCGCCTGGAAAGCTTCGCACCGATCCGCTTAGCCCTTTGGGCTCGCTATTAGATGTAAAAGCCTAACGGGATCGATAAAAACAATCTTTCAGAATAGCTTAAATTGCGGGGCGGTAAGATCATCAAAGTCTTCGCCCAAAAACTGCATAATAGTCTCTGCCACCGGTCTAACCTGTTTCTCTAGATAATGCTGATAATCTAAAGCAGAACGTTGAAACTCAACAGGCTCAGCACCATTAACCGTCATTACATACTCAATAAAACTGCCTGAACGATAGGGGCTAGGTTGATCTAACTCTTTATAAAAACGTTCAGCTTTAAGCCCCGCTTGCACATGAGGAGGCTTATTTTTTATATACTGATCTAAACGCTGACGAATTCTTTTTCTGTAAATAAGTCGATCATCTAATTCACCGGCTTTTAATTGCTCAACCGTGCTCTTTAAAAGGGTCTTCCATTCGCGCCCTTTAAATATTCGCTCATACAACCCCTCCTGTAGTTCTCTTGCCACTGCCGTCCAGTCGGTACGGACATTCTCCAAACCTTTAAAAACCATTGTTTCTTTGCCGTCAGGAAAGCGTTTTAAACCCGCATAACGTTTTTTTGTTCCTTTATCAGAATGGCGCATCGTCGGCATCAAAAAACGGCTATATTGTGTTTCGTACTCAATCTCAAGCTGCGTATCCAGCTGGAAACGTTGCTGTAAGTTTTCGGCCCACCAATCATTTAAAAAGGCAGCCAGCTCACGGCCTTTAGCGTCAGCATCCTCTTCCGGAAAGCCATCTCCAAGCCAAACAAATACCGAATCGGTATCTCCGTAGATCACCTTAAACCCAAACTCTTTTTCAATACAATCTCTGGTCTTAATAAGTATCTCGTGCCCTCTTAATGTAATAGAACTGGATAATCGCTGATCGTAGAAACGGCAAACATTTGAACCTAACACTCCATAAAAGGAGTTCATGATTATTTTAATTGCCTGAGAAAGGGCAGCATTGTTAGAGAGTTTCGCCTTGTCGCGGGCTTGCCATAAAAACTCAATCAATTCAGGAAGAATTGTCTTCGATCGAGAAAAAATAGCGTGGTTAAATCCGGGGATGAGATCGGCTTCTTCGGCCCCCTCTTTTAACCCTTCCGCCAAGCCAAAAGGATCAATTTTAAATGTGCGAATAATACTGGGGTATAGGCTCTTAAAATCCAGCACCAACACCTGCCGATACAATCCTGGCTGTGAATCCATAACATAACCACCAGGCGCCCCCAACCCAGAGATACCCGAAGCATATTCTGGCGCGACATAGCCCTTTCGATGCAGAAACGGCAGGTATTGATTATCAAAAGCAGCCGCAGATCCTCCCACTTTGTCTAACGCTAACCCCGTGAGCCGAGCCCGCTCAATTAAGTAATTAATCAGATCAGCTTTCTCGAAAATATCCCAAACAAGCTTACAATCTTCTAGGTTGTATCGTGCTAATGCGGCTTTATCTTCGCGAAACAATCGTTGGATTTCATCACCACGAACATCAACGTGATCGATCAACTTCCCCCGATCTAACATCTGTCGCGAAACATGCTCTAAAGAAAAACTTTCAAACTGAAAAGTAGCGCCCTTAAGAGTATCAATTCCATCCAATACCATGCGGCCGGCCATCCGCGCGAAAAACTTACCTTGACCTGATTCGTGCAGCTGCAAAGTTTGCTGATCGCGACCTAAACGCAGAGCGACCCCTAGCGCAGAAGCACGCTCATTGAGCACCCTAAAATCAAAGCCAACAACATTCCAACCAATAAAAATATCTGGGTCGTACTCAGCAACTACATCAACAAAAGCTTTTAATAGCGCTTTCTCTGAATTGAAGTAATTAACCTTCTCACTATTAACCCCCTCCCCTAACATCAACACAAGCGCAAAATCATCAGCATAAAAAGCTGCCGATAATATTTTGTCGGCTCTCATCGTTGTTTCAAGATCGATTGAAAGGATTTTAAACTTCGGATTAACAACTGCAGGTTTTAACTTTACCTCCTCACCAAGGAGAACTGCAGCACCTCCTTGAATGAAACGCTCCATAAGATAGCGATCAGCATGACGAATATCCTCCTCCATCATAACGATATTGGAGAATCGCAATAACTCAACGATCTGGCGCATGACTCTCAAATTACGGCAATAGAGGGCATGCACTCCTTTATAATTAAGATCGGTTAATTGCACCTTTGATAAGCGCCATTCAGAAAAACGAGATAGAAGGCTTCGAATTGTTTCGACTTGTTCATCAAGAACAAAAAATACCGCTTCTTGATTCGGTATTGTGATAGAGCGAACCCCATCGACACCTCTTAGCCAATAGGTCAATTCTATGCCCGAAAAGCTATCTTTCTGCTGGCGAGTGAGGATAAAACCGGTGTTATCCAATGTATTCGAGGGGACTTGCATCCATTAGATCCTGTTTCCCCTAGCCAAACGGGGAAACAATATCCAGATCTAATAATTCAGGAAACCCATCTCGGATTTCCTGTTCATGCTCTTGCTGGAAAATAAGTTTTAAATTGGGACCCGCATCCATCGTTAAATAAACAGGGATGCCTGCGTTGCGTAATTCCCAAACCCGATGCATCGCTGCGACAGATTCAGCTTGCCAATAAAGTAATGGTGGCCAAGAAGCGATCATTGTCGCATGCATAGATAAGGCATTTTGTTCAGCTGTCTGCCCCAATAACGCCAAATCTCGATCAGCAATCGCACGCTTAATCGTCACGAGATCTTTCGCTGCCTGTTGTGGCCAGGACTGATATAAATCAGCCGATTCAATCGTGCGTTGCATACCCGAACGAGAATCAACTTTTTTCTCACCCGTCGCCACTTTTAGCAAACCTATGCGAAAGCCAGGCCAGCTCATGTCTAACCGTTCGGCACAACTATCCATGCCATCTTCGCGCACACCTTTATGCCACTCTACAAACCCTTGGTAGACAGAGCGCGATGCACTTCCACTGCCCATACGCGCAAATGCAGATAAACGTTCAGTGGTTAATCCCAGCCGATAAAAGTCATTTATCGCCAACATCAGTGCGGCAAAACCCGATGCGGAGGAAGCTAACCCGGCTGCTGTCGGTATATTATTGTTGGTCTTTACGATAACGGGCTGATCTAACCCACGGCGGAAAAGATCCAAGAAAGCGATAACCTTTTTTGAAAAACTGCTTTCTGCCTGTAATAGCTCACCGTTTAAATAGACCTGATCAATACCCTTTTCCGAAACAGAAATGGAAGTGTGGCTACCTAAATCCCCCAAAGAGACCGAGAGCGATGCGTTAATTGGCAAATTCAGTTCTACATCACGCTTACCCCAATACTTACACAAAGCGATATTGCTTGGTGCAAATGCTTCAGCGTCTATTCCAAACGGCGGGAGCTCTGGTAAGTACGTACTGATGACGTCCTGTTTAGAGATACTCAAGGTTAACTCCTTGCTTAGAAACAGCTACCGGTATTTTTTCATAAGAAATATTTATTTGAGGATCGTCGCCTAAGGCTAAAACACAATCCCCTAAACCAGAACCTGAAATTTTCACACCCAAAATAACCTCACTATCACGGAGTCGATATACCATATCGCTAATCACCTTATCTGAAA
Organism: Neptuniibacter victor; assembly: GCA_027943745.1. Taxonomy (GTDB): domain Bacteria; phylum Pseudomonadota; class Gammaproteobacteria; order Pseudomonadales; family Balneatricaceae; genus Neptuniibacter; species Neptuniibacter victor. The sequence continues at coordinate 2,880,356 of AP025763.1, forward strand.
CACCGAGCGCATCCATCAACCCTTGATAGTTATTCATTAAGCACCCCAAACGCAGCCAATCTTCAGCCTTAATGGCCGCTTCAGCACTGTCAGTGACCACACCCATCAAACGGTATATCTCGTCATATACAGCGGGGCTGTTTTCACTGAGAGTCTCAACTAATTTCAATACATCAGGGGTCTTCGTTTTGTAGCCCGCATAAAACAGTGATATCTCAGGCAAAACCTGTAGCGAGGTAATTTTTCGTGGTGATACGCGGTAAGAGATGATGGAACCATAAACACTAGCGACTAGATCAGTGCCTGATCCCCGACCATCTTGAACAGCATGAACAACGCTCAAAGAAGTTTCAAACAGATGCTCTGGCAACAATGAAGAATCCGAGAATGCTGACAGTACAGCAACAGTACCCACGGTAACTGCCGCAGATGACCCTAAGCCTACTTTATGGGAAAACTCAGACTTTATCCTGAGCATAAAACCACTTGGACATTTCTCTGTAAAATGTCTTACCGCACTCAAAACGAAGCTTAAATCAGGATGAGGCACCAAATCATCGAGGTTTGATTCATATTGCGCTAATGCGGAATCAACTAAAACCAATCTATCCTGTCTAGGTTCTAGTTCAACCGTGATGTATTTATCCACAGCACAGGCAAGCGCCTTTTCACCAAATAAAACAGAATGTTCACCCATTAGCATTATGCAACCAGGGACAGTGGCACGGATTTTACGCAAGACGCGCTCCTTCTATCTGTTGATGAATAGGGATTAACGTTATATCCAATAAACTCTCCACGTCCGAAACCTTCTGCTGAGGAAGATACACGAGAACCTGACCCGCATTGCTGCCAACATGCGCTCCAGCACCACAAACCTTCGCCGCCCCACCCAAACGCTCTATACGGTCGATAAGGGCTGCAACACTTGGCGGTACAACCCCTATAGTTTGCAATAGGCGGTGGTTCTCTCTAATCAAAGATAGTAGCTGCTGCTGATTACCCTGAATCCCTTCAAAGCACCGGGTAACTTCAGCAAATTCATCCCAAACCGAGCTCTTTTCAAAATGTTTCCTAACAAAAGAAACCGTTTCACCTGTTGAGCACAGAGGCATGCCACTGTGATAACGAAACCAGCCCTCTCCTAAATTAAGCGAGATCGGCTCCACATTATCATTTTGCAATCGAACAGCACCGCCAAAGGTCACTGCTGCTGCATCGATGGCACTACCTCTGCCATGCTGCAAACGTTCACAATGCTGGACTTTACGATAGAAAGGTAACGCATCTGATATGGAGATTGCATTAGAAGTGAACAGCTTTAGAATCGCGGCAATAACAGCAGCTGACGAGCCCATGCCTGCTCCAGTCGGAATAGCGCTTTCAATACTTAAGTGGCCAGCCGACTTTGCCTCTGAAAAAGCATAAGCATAAAAAAGGAGGTCTATTGGGTTATCCAGTATATGGCTAACAGGGAGATTACCCAACAAGAACTCATCAAAGCGCTGGTTCAACTTATCAACAATGAGTTCCAACTGTTTCAAAGAATAACGCTGACTGCCGATTGAAGTGGATATAGTTAAATAGCCATCGTCAGAGGGAGCAAAGGACGCGGTTATGAGATGGTTAACAGCCACCGCTATTGCTGGAGCCCCATAGACAACTGAGTGTTCACCACTCAGTATCAGTTTCCCTGGGGCACTAGCAGATAACATATTCTCGTTTGTGACCACTAATCGCAGCTAAGCGGTAACGTCCATTTGTGGACTCTGGAATATCATGATGTTCGCCATCACGAGGGTCTGGATATTTATATAAACTAATATATTCGTCGTAACTCACTTCTTGGCGAGCATCAAGCATCGTACGATGATTCAATGTATGGAGACATTGCTCGTACCCGGCGACAACTGTGCCTGAGAAAAATTCGGCAACACAACCTGAGCCGTAACTAAAAAAGCCTACTTTCTGCCCAGCTAAGTTTTGCTTACAGTTTTCTAATAGTGATGTCAGACCAATATACATCGATGCCGTGTAGCTGTTACCGATGATGCGGTTATAGTGCAAAGTATCTTCAACTTGGCGCTCTATTTGCTCAAGCGTCAAACCTGCCTTGTTCACTTTCGCTAAATGTTTATGCGCTTTTTCAGCCATACGGCTAAAAGGAAGGTGATAGCAGAAGTGTGAAAAATCATTAAAAGCCAAGGAGCTAGCCTCAACAAAGTTTTCCCAAGCTTTTTTCAAAGACTTAAGATAAATTTTTGTAGAGTATTTTCCATCGACTAAAGCGGTTGTCCGATAATTAGGACGCCAGAAATCCATCACATCTTCGGTATAATTTCCAACTTCAGGATCGATTTCAACCAGTCTAGGGTTTGTAGATATGAGAACAGCAACAGCGCCGCAACCCTGCGTTGCTTCGCCCGAAGTATCCAGATCATAGCGTGCTATATCAGACGCGATAACAAGCACTTTCTTTTCAGGCTGACGTGCTACAAGAGCACAAGCCATTTGAATCGCTGCTGTTGCGCTATAACAAGCCTGCTTCAGCTCGACAACACGACAATTCGCATTTAAGCCAAGTAAACGATGCACATAGACACCAGCCGCTTTAGACTGGTCAACGCCTGTTTCTGTCGCAAACATTAGCGTACTGATAGCATCAGCGCCGACGCGTTCGATTAGAGGCGAAGCTGCATTCGCTGCCATTGTAACAACATCTTCATCAGGCGCAGCCATCGACATTTTCTCTTGGCCAATACCTTGATAATACTTCTCTGATTCGATCTGCTGAACTTCTGCAAGAGTTCGTAAATCCAGGAAATAATTAGATGTATAGAAACTAATTTCGTCAATACCAACTGACATTATGGGGTCTCGATCCTAACGCTCTTCTAGAATATGGGCTCGGTTATTAAATAAAGCGGCAATATCACGAGCGCCTAGCAGAAACATAGCAGTTCTGAATTCTGTTTTAATTTTTTCAATTTCAGTGACAACTGCTTCTACCGATTCCATTGCTGGTTTAAGTAATGGAGCAGCCATGCCACATAATGAGGCGCCGAGTATAACAGATTTAACCATATCAATCCCATCCCTTAAGCCACCACTTGCAACTATTGTGGCACTACCAAGGTATGGATTAGCTAATTTCAAAGCTGTCGGTGTAGGAATCCCCCAATCTTGGAACTTAATACCTAGATCACTTTCATCCTTACGGCGATGATGTTCAATACGACTCCAAGATGTACCACCTGTGCCTGCCACATCGAATATCCGCACCCCTGCCTGCAATCCTGTTTCAATATCTGATGGAGACAAGCCACTCCCGACCTCTTTTAAAAGCACCGGCACATTTAGACCTGCCACTAATTCAGCAATTTTTTGAGCAAGATTTGAAAAATCAGTGTCTCCTTCAGGCTGAACCGCTTCCTGCAAAGGGTTTAGATGAAGATACAGTGCATCGGCGCCTAAACAATCAATCGCGGCTTGCGCTTGCTCGATACCAATACCGTAATTTAACTGCACAGCCCCCAGATTTCCGATTAATGGCACATCCGGCGCCAGCTCCCGCAACTCGAAGCTCTCTTTCGCTTCAGGTGTGGAGAACATCACCCGCTGTGAACCAACCGCCATTGCCACACCGCAAATCTGCGCAGCCTGCGCCAAATTACGATTTACCGACTTAATAAGTTGATGATCCCCTCCTGTCATCGATGAGATCAACATAGGAAAGCTCAACTGACGTCCTAAAAATTCACAGGAACTATCGACGTCTGCTAAAGCAAGCTCTGGCAAACCACGATGCATAAGTTGGATTCGATCGAAATAATGCCCCGAACGATCAGTAAGAGGATCTTTTTCTATCGCCCGAATATGCTCTAATTTTCGATCGTTGGTAAGATCTGACATTAGCGCTCCAATTTAAGGTGAGCTTCCATCAACTCACCAGGATTTGTCTGTGCAGCTAATAATGAAAGTTCGCCACATAAAACCGTCGCTGCACAAATAGCTGCTAAGCGACGTGCATTTTCACCCGGCTGGCGCTCCTCTTTACACCCTAAAGTAGCCAGGTTTTCTTCAACAAAATCGATCCCTTTGCCGTTACCAACAGAACCCATGATTAGGTTTGGCAAAGTACAAGAAAAATAAAGATCATCGCCACGCACTTCTGCATGAACAATCCCTTGGGATCCTTCAATAATGTTAGCTGCATCTTGGCCCGTTGCCAGATAAAACGCTAAAAGCATGTTCGCATAATGTGCATTCGCACTTCTCAAGCCACCCGCAACCATCGTACCTATTAAGTTCTTCTTAATATTGATGTCGACAACTTTCTCAGGCGTCGTTTTTAAACGCCGCTCACATAACTCACGTGAAATCGTTATTTCACTCACCACATATTTACCACGACCTAAAATACCATTGACAGCCGTGGCTTTTTTATCGGAACAATAGTTACCTGAAATAGAGGAGTAACGAAGCTGGGGATACTCACTCAATACCCAAGGAATAATTCTATCGGCTGCATTTGTCACCATATTGTGACCTGATGCATCTCCTGTAGTGAATTCCAAACGTAGGTAAATTAGATTAGCAACAATCTGGCTATTCATATCAATAAGCTTGGCAAAGCGGCTACTTTGAGCAACTACTTCATTGATATCGGCCATTCTTGACTTAATCGAATTGAGCGCCTGCAATGCTTCATAAGCATCATCAGCCTCAAGTAAAATTGAGCGACTCATCCGTTCATCGACAACCGTCGTTTTAATGCCATCTGTTAGCGTCGAGACTCTTGCTCCGCGACCCACCGAGTGCCACAAAGGGGTCTCATAGGTTGCCAGCGGAACAGAAATTTTCTCATCCAATACCGAACCGCTAATTTTAATAGGTCCCACATTGCGCATTGGGATTGGAGCTTGACTTATTTTATGAGCTTTCATGATGGCACTTCATACAAAGAAAAAGGGCTGCCAGTGGCAACCCTTTTCGAATAATAAGGTTGAATGGGTGATTCTAATGAACTTCACCCACTCATTTCAATGACTTAACTATTCAATAAGCCACTTCTTCTCTTATTTAGCATCAGCTAAGGCTTGTTTTGGCTTAACATCACCAAGATTAGGCTCAGGTAACGAAAGGTTTAACGTATCGAGCAATGTTCCCATCCCATTCACAACACGGTACTGCGCCGCCAATTGATCATGCAAAGCATTAGTCAGATCATTCTTAGAGGAGAAAACCTCATTTTCAGTATCCAACAGATCAAGCAGTGAACGCTGACCTATATTAAACTGCTTTTGATACGAATTACGTGTTTCTTGGCTAGAGGCTACATGCTGTTCTAGATGTGGCAACTGACGCGACAGGATTGAATAAGCATTCCAAGAAAGCTCCACACTCTGCAGCACTTCTCGATGACTATTACTCTGTACCGCTTTCGCTTCTTCAATTTGATGCTGAGTCTGACGAACTCGCGCCTGATCTCCACCGCCGTTATATAAGTTATAACGCATACGGAACATGGCTGTCAGATCTTCATTGATACCATTCACGCCATCCAGATCATTATTCCAAGTACGATCTACTTCAAAATCGACACGAGGGTAATAATTTCTTTTAGCAGCATCATACTGTGCTACTGCAGCGATAGTATCTGCCTCGGCAACCTGAAGTGTAGGATGATTACTCATCGCAACCTCTGTTGCTTCAGTCAATGTAGAAGGAATAGTTACATTCACTAGTTCAGGAAAAACCATATCCTCTGGCGCAGCCATACCGGTAATACGCTGGAACGTTGCTTTCGCATCCAGCATATTATTCTCAGCAGCCAGTACATTGACTTCAGCCAGTGCTAAACGACCTTCTGCTTGCTGGATAGATGCCAAAGCCCCTAAACCAGATTCTGAGCGGCGTTTAATTTGATCATAGATTTTAACATGGTTATATAACGTCTCTTTCGCTTGCTGCAAAAGAGTATTGCGACGATTTAGTTCAATGTATGAACGAGCAGCATCTAGCGCATAAGACTCTGCAGTTTCCACAAGGCGTTTATCTGCTGAATGTGCGCGCGCTTTTTGACGGCTCACTTCGCTAGATGTAGCAAAGCCGTCGAAGATCATTTGACGAATACTTAGACCCGCCTCTCCTCGCATCAACTCAACATCATCATTACCGTTTGCACGAGTAGTAGTATTATTCGTCCACTCGTAACCATAACCAGCTGTTACATCTACACTAGGAAGGTACCCTGCTTTCGCCTGTCTAACTTCCTGATACACTGCATTACGTGAATTAATTGCTCGCTGCACATCCGGACTACTGGATAAGCCTTGCGTAACAACTTCTTCTAAAGAAGCTGCATAGGAGATAGTACTTACTGTCCCTATAAGTACACCAGCAACAATCGACCTGAACATAAGTTTCCGCCTTATAATAAATAGTTCGTAGCCACCACCGAATTACTGTTAAGCCACCTGTAAAGGTGCCTTACTGGCCAATAAGACCAGTGAAACTCTGTCTGAAACCCCTGTTTTCTGAAAAATAGAACTCAGATGGGCTTTGACTGTTCGTTCAGTAATATCAAGCTCGCGAGCAATTTCCTTATTGCTTGCCCCTGTCACTAAAACAGAAAGCACTTCTTGCTCACGACTACTTAATCCTTCAAAACAATCTACAGACTCTGCGGTGTCCACTTTACTATTTGTAACAGGCATATTACTGAGAAGCCTTCTAAGCAACTTTTGTAATAATTCAGGTCCTGCCCAAATATCACCACGGAGCACAGTCTTCACTACTTCTAAAAGCAGCGAACCTGTCACATACGTGTTGGTATATCCATTTGCACCCAATTGTAACACTTCAACACCTTCTTCTTCATTCGGCGCATCAGTACATACAATCAAAATTAGGTTTGGATTATGCTGTTTATAACTGAATACTAGCTGACTCTCTACTTTTTCAGTAGAACTTAGGTGCATCATCACGACACCCCCATCGGTCAACTTTTCTGCCATCTCATTTATATCAACCGATTTTGGTTGCCAATCACTCAGCAATTTGTTCCAGCGCTCCAGAACTTTCGGTCGGTTACCAATGAAGAACAACTTCATAATAATCAGCATCCACTGCCACGATAAAAGGCTAGCCTAACAATATCGCGGCGCAATAGTATAACTTTCATCCAATAGCCTCAAGTAATAGCAGGCTATAACAAAACTACGCGAAGTGTCACCCTTTGGCGACACTTTTTAGAACAAAGAAGCCTACAGCAATAACCATAAAATTTGTAGGCCATGTTATACCTCTCTTTAACTGAACCTAACCTAAACAGTTATTTTATTGATCTAAATCCAAGTTATCTCTCTGTTAATGCTCGATTTTTTGCTTTTAAAACGGGCTTTAACAGGTAATCCATCACCGTCTTTTTACCGGTTAAGATATCCACACCCACGGTCATACCCGCAATTAGCGGTAATTCCGTAGCCGCTGTTCCAATAAAAGGCTGTTCAGTCTCAAGACGAACTAAGTAATAGCTTTCACCCTCTTCATCCAAGATTGTACTTGGACTAATAAAGATCACTTTCGCATCCACTCCCCCATAGATAGAGAAATCATAAGCGGTAACCTTGATGACTGCCTTCTGCCCCGGTGCAATATTCGCAATATCTGAAGGGCGTATCCTTGCCTCCACTAATAACGCATCTTCCCATGGGATGATATTTAAAAGCTCATCGCCTGGCTGAACAACTCCCTCTACGGTATTGACCAGCAATTGCTTTACCGTGCCTTTAACAGGCGCTTTAACTTCTGCACGATCGATTCGGTCACTCATGCCTGTCAGCGCTTGTTTTATCCGAGAAATCTCAGCACCCACTTCATTCAATTCCCTACGCGCTTCATTACGAAACTGCAGCTCGGCGCCGCCCAACTTCTCTTTAGTTTCTTGCAACGTCGACTCAATACGAGGAATATTTAAACGAACGCCCGACAGCTCCCCTTGAAGGTCATTTAACTGACGCTTCAAACGTAGAAATTCGACCTCTGATATCACTCCTTCTTTAAGAAGCGGCCTAGTAATATCCAACTCTCTTTTTAACAAACCATAACTGCGCTTAAGCTGCCCTTCTTGCGATTTAGCAGCCTTCAATTCCTGATTACGCTGCGATACCTGCTGCTGTAAACCGGCAAGCCCCGACATCATTTCAGCTTTACGGGTGCTGTATAGGAAATGTTCTTGCTCAATCATCGACTGATATTCAGCGGGAAACCCCAGAGGACTATCAAATTCTATATTGTCTGCCTCAGCCTTCAGACGTGCTGCCTTCGCTATTAGCTCAAACTGTCTAACCTGATTTTCTTTCAACGAACTCGAAAAGCGGATGTCATCGATACGTAGCAACACTTGCCCTTTCTCAACGATATCGCCCTCCCTGACTAAAATTTCTGATACTGCCCCCCCCTCAAGGGTTTCAATGACTTGCAACTGACTAGAAGGGATAATTTCACCGTCACCTCGGGTAATTTCATCCAACTCAGCCCAAGTTGCCCAAAAAATGGCGATGATAATAAATAAAACAACAGCCCATAAAAGAGCACTAGCCCCACGAGGTGCCTGCTCAGCCATCGCCTCACTTACACTAGACATGTACTGAAGATCTTTTTTATTCTGATCTACACTGCTCATTACTTCTGCACCTGTAAACGACCTTGTTTTAACGCATCCAAAACCGCCTCTTTTGGCCCATCAGCAACAACACGCCCAGCATCCATTACAATAATCCTATCCACCAGTGATAACAGTGACATCTTATGGGTAACCACCAACATAGTTTTATCTTTTGTATACTTCTTCAACATCGCTTTGATCTGTTCTTCTGAAGCGTTATCCATTGATGCCGTTGGCTCATCTAAGACCAACAAGTTTGGGTCATGCACCAAGGAACGAGCAACCGCTACAGATTGACGCTGCCCGCCTGAAAGCGAAGCCCCTCGCTCTCCAACCTGCATATCAAACCCTTGGGGGTGGCGATTAACCATATCTGAGACCCCAGACATATTAGCCACCTCAACTAAACGAGAGTCCTCTGTTTGCGGTGAGCCGATCACTATATTGTCTCTAACACTGCCGGCAAAAAGCATAATGTCTTGTGGCATATAACCAAAGTTACGACGAAGATCTACCGGGTCAATCTGGTTGATATCAAGCCCATCAATTCTCACTGATCCCTCTGTCGCGTCGTACAACCCTAAAACTAGTTTTTCAATCGTAGACTTACCCGAGCCAATACGACCTATAAGCGCAACTTTCTCCCCAGGTTTAACACTAAATGAAACCCGATCAAGCGCTTTTTGCTCCTCTCCTGGATAAGCAAAGCTCACATCTTTAAATTCGACTGCGCCTTTCAACTCATCGCGATAAACAAACTGCTGACCATCACTACGTTCTGATGGCATCGCCATAATCTCATTCAAGCCTTTTAATGCGGTCGCTGCCTGATGGTAAGAGATGACTAAATTCGCTACCTGACTCATCGGAGCGATCGCCCGCCCAGATAACATGACACAAGCGACGAGCGCTCCCATTGTCATCTCACGCTCACTAATAAGATAAACACCCGTAATAATAATTCCCACTGATGTTAACTGCTGAGCAAAAGACGCAAAGTTAACCACAGAGGCCGAAAGCATCCGGGATTTCAAACTCCATTTTGCTATATAACCAACCGCCTGCTCCCACCCTAATTGTAGCGATGACGTTGCGCGTTGTGTTTTAACCGTTTCCATCGCCGTTAAACTCTCAATGAGTGTGGCGCTTTTTTGCGAATTGGAAGCAAATGTTTTTTCAACCGCTTCTTTTAGATGAGGCCTGACAATAAATGAAAATAGGATAATCAGTGGCATGGCTACCAACGGAACAATAACCAATGGACCGCCTATAAAACCTATAACAACCAGAAAAAGAATGGCAAAAGGAAGATCAATAAAAACAACATTGGTAGTAGAACTCAGGAATCCCTTAATGCTATCAAACTCTCGAAGGTTACTAGCAAAAGAGCCAACTGATGCAGGCAAAACACTATATTTGAGCGAAAGCACCTTTTCAAAGAGAAGCGCAGAAAGGATGATATCTCCCTTCTTACCCGCCACCTCAATAAAATACGCTCTCAACATCTTGAGGCCGAAATCAAATAGATAGACGACAAAGACCCCGATCGCAAGCACCCACAACGTCTCTATCGCATTATTGGGGACCACCCTGTCATAAACGTTCATCACAAACAGAGGATTGGCGATAACAAATAAGTTGATAAGAAATGAAGCGACTAAAACATCACGATAGATTGCAGATGAACGCTTTATCGTCCCCCAAAACCAATGTCCTTTATGACCCTCTAGAAGTTTCGAAACCTGCTCTTGAAAGCGATATTCTAAACGAACAAATATGGCATACCCTGAATAACTCTCAACCAACTGCGCAATATCAACTGAATGCTCTCCACCGCTTTCAGGCTGAATTATTAAAGCCTGATTGGTTTCGCGGTCAATCTCTTGCAATACACAAGCCTGATCACCTTCAAGAAGCAATACCGCGGGTAGCACTAACGGTGAGATATCTTCAAACTTTCTCGGCAAAACTTGAGCTGCAAATCCTGCTCGCTTAGCAGCTCGAATAAATAACTTAGGCGTAAGTCGATTATTTTCTAGCGGCAAGCCTTCACACAACACCTCAGGAGAGTATGGTTTATGATTTTGCTTACTTAGGTGAACCAGACAACCGAGCAAAGGATCCTGAACTGCTTCCATCAACCTTGACCTTAACCTTAAATGAGAGAGATACTCGAATAAGTCGTATACTATACGGCTTAACTAAACCCAAACCAATGTAGCAAATCAATATGTTATACGCCATACGCAACGAAGCAGGACGCATCATCAGCCTATCCGAAACCTTCAGTACAGGTGCAGAAACGGTTGATATCAAAAACAAGGAAGTACTTGAGTTTTTATCTATCAATGATAATGAGTTTTCAGCGGAAGAGTTTCTGGAGCAATCAGACAACTCTGTTGCACGTATTTTTGAAGACTTAGTAGACGTATTAATCGGCAAAAACATTATTATGTTTACGGACCTTCCTGAAATGGCACAGAAAAAACTATTAAGCCGTAAACTCGCACGTAACATGAACAAAAAAGGAGGAGATGAGGAAGAAACACCTATCGCATCCCAATCCTTTCTTATTGGCGATGATGAGACACTTTAAATGAGCATTAGATGGCGCTATAACTCTTGGCTCAAAGGATCGTTATCGCCACTCTCATCAACCACACCAAACAAACTACTGTACTGCTCCACATACCGCTTTGTCAGCGCATGAAAGCGCTGCTGCTGCTTCGTTGGCAAAGAACCAAAATCGATTGTAGACAGCACATCTCTAACAGATAACATAATCCATAATGCGTTCTCACCTCGCTTCGCTTTCTCTATACCCGCTTGCACTAAATTCAGTGCGATGCCGGTATGACTAGGCAATAATTCGTTTGCTCGACCAAACATTTGAAAGGCACGATCGAGGTCCCCTCCTCTAAAACTCGTCATTGCAGCGTAATTTGCCTTCCCCCACTCTTTCTCAATCATTGAGCGACTTAGCTCTTTACGCTTTTTCTGAACATCGACATCCAACTGACTGCCGTGAACCGCATCAACCATGACATCAAGCCACTTACACTGATTATCCGACTCCATCCGCAGATAAAAATTCCAAGTTTGCTGCAACATCTGCTCAAGACGCGGCTCTGCCCCCTTCTGACGATAGAGATCACAATTGATCAACTTGGCTCGAAACATAACTTCCTGATCGTCAGGGTGATCCAATACAACATCCTCAAGAACACGTATCACATCCCCTTCAACCTCTGAAAGCTTATTTGAGTTCGTTTCGATCAAAGCCCTGACGAGCCCAAAGTAATGCGCTGGCGACTGAAACGCAGAATAACGTGAATACTTAATCGCCCGCTGGAAAGCATCTTTCGCTATATCCCAGTCACCCGTTTGACTGGCTAAGTTTCCCAACTCACTCTGCAACGCGGGGACCGTTGGCTGCAACATCACGGCTTTACGCATTAGGGTAACTGCCAGCCCCAACTCACCTTTCACTCGGTGGGTTCTTGCCAACCAAGTATAAGCTTCAACACATATATGCTGCTGATCCACAATGCGATTTAAACAAGATAAAGCATTGTCATATTCACCCAAATTAAAATAAGCGATACCTTTCCCAACTTCCGCCCAAGGCAGATCACGCTTATGGGTCAACTTCAAAAACAGCTCTTTTGCCTGACTAAAACGGCGCCTGCGTAGAAGCGCAATCCCATTAATTCGCTGGAGAAAAATACTCAAACCTGGATAGTGCTTCATCAGCACTTCGCCCTTTTCCATCACCTCTTCATAACACTCATCATCTAACAACTGTTCTATCGGTTTAATTGCCTCTTTAATCCGCAGCTGTTTCTCAACCCGGTGACGAATCTTCCCTTGATCAAAGGGTTTTGAGATATAAGTATCGGGTGAATTTTCCAGTGACCCAAAAAGCAATTCAGAGCTTTCCGGATCGACAATTAAAAAATACGCACTAGATGCCGGAAAGATCAATTCCGTGTTAGCTTCATGCAGAAGCTGAAGACCATTTTTCTCTGATTTTCCCATGTCATACGCGGCAAAACAGAGATCATATGTAAACTCTCGCATTAAGCTAAGAGCCATATTAACTGATGCTGCTACCTGAACTTGCCCCACACCCAAGCGCCCCAGGATTTGTCGTAGCGTCCCAAGGTCTTCAAGCTTGCTGTCCACAATGAGAGCCGACTTTCCTGAGTAATTAATTTCCATAGGCTTCGTACAGATAGAGTAAGAGCAAAAGTAGCATAGAAATCAGGCTATTATCAAAGTTTAGGCCAACTCTAAGGCAATAAAAAACCCCGCAGGGACACTGCGAGGTTTTTTTATAGACAGTTCGAAGATTAATCCTCTAAAAGATCACGCCCTTTGCCTGCTGCGATACGCATACGCAGAGCATTCAACTTAATAAAACCAGCTGCATCTTTTTGATCATATGAGCCTGCATCATCTTCAAATGTAGCGATGCTCTCATCGAACAAACTATCATCCGAACGACGACCAACAACATCAACCGCACCTTTATACAACTTAACGCGAACATCACCATTCACATTACGTTGAGAGTAATCGATCAACTGCTGCATCATTTTACGCTCTTCAGACCACCAGAAACCGTTATAAATAACTTTAGCGTATTTAGGCATGATCTCATCTTTCAAGTGAGCCGCTTCACGATCCAACGTAAGGGATTCGATTGCGCGATGTGCCTTCAACATGATTGTGCCGCCCGGTGTTTCATAGCAACCACGTGATTTCATACCAACAAAGCGGTTTTCAACGATATCCAAACGGCCTACACCGTTTTCACCACCGATTTTATTCAAGTATTCCAACACAGTAGCAGGAGACATTGCTTCGCCATTAATCGCGACAATATCACCCTTTTCATAAGTCAACTCAAGATAGGTTGCTTCATCTGGTGCTTGCTCAGGAGATACAGACCAACGCCACATATCTTCTTCTGCTTCGGCCCATGGATCTTCAAGAATGCCACCTTCGTAAGAGATATGAAGAAGGTTTGCATCCATAGAATAAGGAGACTTTTTCTTGCTCTTAGCATAATCCACTTCGATATCGTGAGTTTCACAATAGTTCATCAGTGATTCACGAGAGTTCAAATCCCACTCACGCCAAGGCGCGATTACATGAACACCCGGCTTAAGCGCATAAGCACCTAGCTCGAAACGAACCTGATCATTACCTTTACCTGTCGCACCGTGCGAAATAGCATCAGCACCCGTTTCATTGGCAATTTCAATCAGTCGTTTAGCGATCAATGGACGAGCAATAGATGTACCTAGAAGATATTCGCCCTCGTAGATAGTATTCGCACGGAACATTGGAAATACGAAATCACGTACAAATTCTTCACGTAGATCTTCAATATAGATCTCTTTAACGCCCAAAGCTTCTGCTTTAGCACGCGCTGGCTCCACCTCTTCACCCTGACCTAAGTCAGCAGTAAAAGTAACAACTTCAGCGTTATATTCATCTTGTAACCAGCGAACGATTACGGACGTATCCAATCCACCGGAATAGGCCAGAACGACCTTTTTGATTTCGGACATTCTCATGCTCCAACTTGCGAACAAAATCAGCCGCTAAAGCGACTGAATGGGATGATTCAAATTTAGCGCGACATTATAGCAGAAACTATATGAGTAGCGAAGTAGGCAGGTAACACTCAAGCAATAATTTCACGAGGGAAAACAAAGCCTGGATTCAATCACGCTCCAAGCGTATCGTCACTCGACGGTTACGATCTCTGTTTTTCTTACTGTTGTTTTTCACTACAGGGTATCGCTCCCCGTGATAACGCGTTGTAATCATATTAGGCTCAATGCCTAGATTAATAAGATAAGCGGTAACCTCTTCAGCTCTTCGCTTTGAAATATCACGATTCATCAAACGGCGCCCCATATTATCTGAATGCCCATCTACAAAAACACCCTTCACGCTATCATCATTTTTTACGTACAAAGCGATAAGGTCTAAACGCTCTCTAGATGTATCAGACAAACGCCACTGCGCAGAAGGAAAAAGAATAGCCGTACGTGCCACCTGCCGATAATTAACAGGCAACAAACCTGCCGTGCAAGCAACATAATCAGAATATGCTGACTGAAAATTCACAGCAGAAACAGACACCCTCAACGACTCATCAGTACCGTACCACTCAGGGGCTGTAAACGTTGGCATTAACCCCTTATATAAAGCTGCGAGCATATTCTGAGCATGATCAGGCTTTACACTTAAATGCCCTGTCCGCTCCATCGCTTTAACTGAACCAATAAAACGCGGCGACATACCGGGTTGCCATGGCGCAGCCTCAGCAACGAGCTTAGCCCCTTTATCAAAATGTATGTTTTCCGTTGGCTTCAAAACGAAACGAACAGACTCCCCGGCTTCATGCTCGAACACCGCATCACCAAATGAGGGGATCAACTGACTTAAACGGCAACTGAATTTTGAGGCTTCCAACTCCCATTTAGCATCATCAATAGAGCTACGAAAGGTCACCGCTTGCACGGACACAGCAAAAGAGACAAGCACCAAAGACAATACAAAACGAAAAAGCACTATATAAACCGCCCAAATAAACCAAGCTAGCAAATAAAAAAACAAGATATCTATGTTTTTTCGGCTGAAACCTCATTATCTTGAGGAGGTAATTGGAGTGACCGCAATTACGCTGCTAGAATACCCCCCATATTAAACGGAAACCTCTCGCCAAGTAAGGGCAACACTTGAGTAATCTTTACGATACAAAACACCCAATGGCGAACCGCTTTCGCGGTTTTCTGCCAGTAGTAGTAGATGTCGAAACCGCTGGTTTTAACTCTCGCACCGACGCACTACTTGAGATAGCCGCTGTCACTCTCACAATGGATGAAAACGGCTTTTTAATCATAGACCAAAGCTTTGAAGCGCAAGTAGATCCTTTTGAAGGCGCAAACTTAGAGCAATCGGCACTCGATTTCACAGGCATAGACCCGTTCGATCCTAACCGTGAAGCGGTGCCTGAAAGAGAAGCACTCGAAGAGATTTTCAAGCCGGTTAGAAAATCAATCAAAGCTCATGACTGTAAACGCGCAGTTTTAGTTGGGCATAATGCCTCATTCGACCAAGGCTTTGTAAACGCAGCATCAAACAGGGCTGATATTAAACGCAATCCTTTCCACCCGTTTTCAACTTTCGATACGGCAACCCTTGGCGGGCTTGCTTTCGGCCAAACAGTACTTGCAAGGGCTTGCCATGTAGCAGGCATCGACTTTGATGGTAAAAAAGCCCACTCAGCACTTTATGACACCACAAAAACAGCTGAACTTTTCTGTATTATTGTTAACCGCTGGAAAGAGCTAGGTGGCTGGGACATGGTCGACAGCTACGATGATTACGAATAACAAGCACGATTAACTCGCACAAAAAAACCCGCATAAGCGGGTTTTTTTTACATATTAAGCGACTGCCCAAATTATAGGTTGTCAGCTGCTTCTGTTAGGTAAGATGCAACACCTTCTGGTGAAGCAACCATACCTTTATCACCTTGATTCCAACCAGCTGGGCAAACTTCGCCATGCTCTTGGTGGAATGCTAACGCATCAACCATACGCAACATTTCATCAACGTTACGACCTAGTGGCAGGTCATTTACAACCTGGTGACGCACTAGACCATCTTCGTCGATTAAGAAAGAACCACGGAAAGCAACACCACCTTCAGATTCAACATCATAAGACTGACAGATGCTGTGAGTCATATCCGCAACCAACGTGTAGTTAACAGCACCGATACCGCCGTCGTTAACCGGCGTGTTACGCCATGCGTTATGAGAGAAGTGAGAATCGATAGATACACCGATCACTTCAACATTGCGCTTTTTGAACTCTTCGATACGGTGATCGAAAGCCAACAATTCAGAAGGACAAACAAAAGTAAAATCTAGTGGATAGAAAAATACTACCGCTTTTTTACCTTTAGTAGCTTCAGACAGTGTATAGGAATCAACGATTTCACCGTTACCCAATACAGCTGGTGCAGTAAAATCAGGTGCCTGTTTACCTACAAGTACGCCCATTGTAATAAATCTCCATTAAGTGCTATCTAGCGTTTAGGGGTATTATGATAGGAGAGAAGGGTTTAAAAGCAAGCCCTCAATATCCTACTATTATTTATTCCGCATCTGGCTCAGCAGAATCCGCAACTGATTCTTTGATCACAGTCTCAAGCTCACCGCTTGCAGCCATTTCACAAATAATATCGCAACCACCGATCAGTTCACCTTTAACCCACAACTGCGGGAAAGTTGGCCAATTAGCGTATTTAGGCAATTCAGCACGAATCTCTGGATTCTCCAGAATATTTACAAAAGCAAAACGCTCGCCACAAGCCATCACCGCTTCAGAAGCACGAGAGGAAAAACCACACTGAGGAAAACGAGGAGTCCCTTTCATATATAGCAGAACATCATTGCTTTCTAACTGCTCTTTGATGGTATCAATTACACTCATTCATACACCTTAATCTATTACTAATTCTGAAAACATAAACATGCTACGTTGTGGCAAGCAATATACCATATATCCGACCATCTTACTCTGACAATGTACATTTGCTTTTCTTAATTAGCTCGATAAATAAATTCTATCGTCCACACATTAACCAATTCCTATACTAAAAATACTGACTTTATCACCAGCGCATCTTGCCAAACCCCCTAAAGCTGCCTATTATTCGTCCTTTGATTGGCAGCCTTGGCTGCCTTTTTGCGTTTGTAGGGAATTATAAACATGGCTGTAGAATCTATTATGACTACCTACAACCGGTTGTCCGTAGCGTTCGAGCGCGGTGAAGGAAGCTGGTTGTATGACACTGATGGTAACAAGTACCTAGATGCACTTAGCGGTATAGCGGTATGTGGTTTAGGCCACTCTCATCCGGCGGTAACCCACGCTATCTGCGAGCAGGCAACAAAGGTATTACATACCTCCAATCTATACACCATCCCCAATCAGCAGCAGCTTGCTGAGCGCTTGACACAAATTTCAGAGATGGAAAATGTGTTCTTTGGCAACTCAGGTGCTGAAGCTAACGAAGCAGCCATAAAGTTGGCTCGCCGCTATGGTCATACGGTTCGTAATATAGATAACCCTGCCATTATCGTCATGGAAGAATCATTTCATGGCCGCACGATGGCTACACTAAGCGCAACAGGCAATCGTTCAGCGCAGGCAGGCTTTGAACCACTAGTAAGTGGTTTTGTACGCGCACCATACGATGATATTGATGCCATCAAAAAAATTGCCGAGAACAACCCAAATATCGTTGCCGTGCTTGTTGAACCTATCCAAGGGGAATCAGGCATTCGTATCCCAGCACCAGATTATCTCAATCAAATAAGAGAGATCTGTGATCAAAATGATTGGCTAATGATGCTGGATGAAGTGCAAAGCGGAAATGGACGCTCTGGTAAATACTTCGCATACCAGCACAACAATCTACTGCCCGATGTCGTCACTACAGCCAAAGGCTTAGGGAACGGCGTCCCTATCGGCGCATGTTTAGCGCGCGGAATTGCCGCTAAAATTTTAACGGCTGGCACCCATGGTTCAACCTACGGCGGCAATCCTCTGTCATGTGCAGCTGCACTTGCTGTTGTTAATACCATTATGGATGAAAACCTGTGCCAACGAGCTGAAACGTTAGGCAATAGAATTGCTGACGGGTTTCGCGAACAAATAGGCGATGCAGATTACGTTAAAGAGGTTCGCAACAAAGGAATGCTCATTGCTGTAGAGCTAAGCGAAGCTGGAACAGAATTAGCCGTACTTGCCAAAGTTAAAGGCATCCTGCTTAACGTTACAGGCGGAGGAAAAGTTGTACGTATGCTACCTCCCCTAACAATGACTGACAGCGAAGCTGAATTGCTTGTTAATACTCTTTCACAGATCATTCGTATTTATGCAGCCGATGAGCGCAGCGATACCCTTGAAGACAGCCCTAAAGGCGAACGTAGAGCATAATGACAACTAGACACTTTTTAACACTTAGAGACCTTAGCTCTGACGAATTGCGCACCCTCGTTAAACGCGCTAGCGAGCTCAAAGCTATTCGCAACCGCGGCGAAGTGTACGAACCACTTAAAAACAAAGTGATGTCGATGATCTTCGAAAAATCATCAACTCGCACCCGCGTATCTTTTGAAGCCGGCATGGCGCAATTTGGCGGCCACGCTATGTTCCTATCACCGAGGGACACCCAATTAGGGCGAGGCGAGCCTATTAGTGATAGCGCCAAAGTCATTTCAAGCATGGTTGATGTGGTTATGATTCGCACATTCAGCCACCAGCTAGTTGAAGAGTTTGCTGCTAATTCGTCAGTGCCCGTTATTAACGCCCTGACTGATGAGTACCATCCTTGCCAGCTATTAGCTGACATGCAAACGTATTTTGAGCATCGCGGAGATATCCAAGGTAAAACAGCCACTTGGATTGGAGACGGAAACAACATGTGCCACTCCTATATCAATGCCGCTCGCCAGTTTGATTTCAAACTGAAGATTGCTTGCCCTGAAGGCTTTGATCCAGATATGAAGCTGGTAGAAGAAAACAAAGACCGCGTCTTTATTACCCGCTCACCTGAAGAAGCCGTCACTGGAAGCGATCTCGTCGTGACTGACGTTTGGGCATCCATGGGACAGGAAGAGGAGCAGAAAGAGCGCGAAGCTCAATTTGCAGGCTTTCAAGTCTCTCCAGCGCTTATGGACCATGCCAATAAAGACGCTTTATTCATGCACTGCCTACCTGCCCACAGAGGAGAGGAGATCAGCATGGATATGATGGAAGATCCACGCTCTGTCGTATACGACGAAGCAGAAAATCGACTACACGCACAAAAAGCACTGCTCGAGTTTCTTCTCGTCAAATGATAGCGGTAGGTAACCGAACTCTTTAACACGGTTACCTACTCTTCTTGCTCGACCGTACTATACTGCGTATATTGCGATAACAGAGCCCGACCGGAGAAACGTACAAATGGTTGAACTTCGCCACCTTAAAACACTGTCAGCTTTACGCGACGCAGGCAGCCTTGTCGAAGCGGCGGAAAGAGTCCACCTCACTCAATCAGCGCTTTCTCACCAGATCAAAGATTTAGAAGATCGCTTAAACTGCTCTCTTTTTATCCGCAAAACAAAGCCGATCTGCTTCACTAGCGCCGGACAACGCTTACTCACCCTTGCGGATGAGATTCTACCGATGATTCGTAATACCGAACGAGATATTGCGCGTCTAGCAGGCGGTGAAGCCGGCCGACTCAATCTATGTATAGAGTGCCACAGCTGCTTTGACTGGCTTATGCCAACCATCGATCATTTCCGCCAGCACTGGCCAGAGGTGGAACTTGACCTTTCCAGCGGCTTCAGTTTTCAGCCATTACCTGCTTTGGCACGAGGAGATCTAGATTTAGTTATCACCTCAGACCCTGAGCCTCGCAATGGCATCACATACATTCCCCTATTCACTTATGAATCACGGTTAGCCATAAGCAAACAACACCGCCTTATGGCGAGGCGCTTTATTCATCCCGAAGACCTAGCACAAGAAACACTCATCACATATCCGGTTGAGCACCAACGCTTAGACATCTTTAACCACTTCTTGGATGATGCAGATGTTGAGCCCAATACCATTAGAACCGCAGAACTAACAGTGATGATGCTCCAACTGGTCGCAAGCGGGCGAGGTGTTGCCGCACTCCCTAACTGGGCGCTTCACGAATATATTCAACGTGAATACATTGCCTCGAAACCCTTAGGTGAGAAAGGGGTATGGTGTACGCTGTTTGCCGCCATCAGGGATGACCAGAAAGATGCAGAATTTATGGTAGATTTCCTAAATACAGCAAAAGATGTATCATTCAGGAACTTAACGGGTATCAAGACAGCATAATTCATCATATACTGTCAGGATATTTACTCATACAAGCTATTAAGTGAACGATAAAAAAGTGAACGCACTAAAGCTGCAAACCAACGACACCGCGACATACGCTTTTTTTCTACACTCCTACTTTATCTAGGTCTGTAGGTTTTGTGCTATCTGCGCAAAATTGACAGGCCGCCCCTCATCTGTTTTGACTCAATACGCTGATTGACTTAAATAATTCAGTTTTTAAAAACTCTATAGATACCACTATAGTTCGCTAGGAATAGAAGATGACAACTTCAATATGGACCCCCTCCAGCTGGAGAAAAAAACCTATCGTTCAGCAGCCTCAGTACCCAGATTTAACAGCACTGAAGCAAGCAGAAAACACATTAAGCAATATGCCGCCTCTGGTTTTTGCTGGCGAAATCAACCAGCTGCAAAGCGATCTAGCTAAAGTAGCCAAAGGCAAAGCATTTCTCCTTCAAGGCGGAGATTGTGCAGAAAGTTTCAGCGAATTTAACGCGGACAAAATTCGTGACACCTTCAAAGTGCTAATGCAGATGGCAATTGTCATGACATTCTCTGCTAGCTGCCCCGTGGTCAAAGTAGGCCGTATTGCTGGCCAATATGCAAAACCACGCTCCAGCGATATGGAAAGCAGTGACGGCATAGAGCTGCCGAGCTACCGAGGAGACATCGTCAACGGTATCGACTTTACGAATGAAGCACGACAAGCTGATCCAGAGCGTTTGGTCACAGCATACAACCAAGCTGCTTCAACGCTAAACTTAGTGCGTGCATTCTCACGCGGCGGCTTTGCTGATCTACACCAAGTCCACGCTTGGAATCAAAACTTTGTCACCAATAGCCCATTATGTGAGAAGTATCAGATTTTAGCGGATCAGATCGATCAATCTATTCGTTTCATGGAAGCGTGCGGAATTAATGCTAAAAATACACCACAGCTACATGAGACCTCACTGTACACCTCTCATGAGGCGCTATTGCTTGGATATGAAGAAGCATTAACCCGCCAAGATAGCTTGTCGGGTGACTGGTACGATTGCTCTGCTCACATGCTATGGATTGGTGACCGTACTCGCCAACCAGATCACGCACACGTAGAGTTCCTTCGTGGGGTTAAAAACCCCGTTGGTATCAAAGTTGGCCCTACGACTAAGCCAGAAGACCTTGACCGACTCCTGGCCATCTTGAATCCAAACAACGAAGCGGGACGAATCACACTGATTGCCAGAATGGGTGCCGATAAGATTACTGACTTCCTACCCCCACTGGTCCGCGCAGTTAAAAGCGGTGGCCACAACGTGATCTGGAGCTCAGATCCGATGCACGGCAACACAATTAAAGCATCAAGTGGTTATAAAACCAGAAGCGTTGAGTCCATATTAAAAGAGATGAAAGGATTCTTTGAAGTACATCGCGCTGAAGGCACTCACGCGGGCGGTGTGCATTTTGAGATGACAGGACAAAACGTTACTGAATGTATCGGTGGTGCCTACATGATAAGTGAGCAGGATCTTGGCGATCGTTACCACACCCATTGCGACCCTCGCCTAAATGGTGAACAAGCGCTCGAACTCGCCTACCTCATTGCTGACACACTTAAATCTGCTCGGCACTAATCATATTGCATCTGGATCAATCAAAACAAAAAAGCCTGCTTAACCGCAGGCTTTTTTTATGCACAGGCTTAAATTAAGCGTGCTCTAACAAACCTTTCAACACAATACTACGGTAGCTCACGACACCCAGTACTTTTTCATTTTCAATCACTGGCGCATGAGCTAAACCAAAACTTTCAAATAAGCGAGCGCAATAGCGTATATCCATATGCGGATCTACCGAAACAACTGGCTTTGCCATCACCTCATAAACGTTAACGCGCTCTGGAGAACGATCCTTTGCCACTACCTTTTTAGCGACATCCGATAGCAGCAGTAAACCATATTCATCATCAGCGTGACGCTTATCAATAATCAATACCCGCGCTTCCTTCTCTTGGAAGATAGTTAGCGCCTCTTTAACCGTCATCAAACCATCAATAATTGCAAACTCATCCGTCATCACATCACGGGTGCGTACTACTTTACGCTCTGAACTCATAGCTCATCCTCCACTATGTTTGCTAATTTCTCAACTTGATGCGTTATGCCTACCGCATCCTCAACATCAATCTGAATTGCAATACCACGACCAGGCTGTTCATCCAGCTCAGCCACATCAGAAATCGTTTCTAAAATTTTACGGCTAAGATGCTCTTCTACAATAAACAGAACCACATCTCTCTGGGTCTCAAGCGTCAAACCGAAGAAGGTTTTCGTTTGATGAACCCCTTCACCACGCGCATTGTTGATAACTGTCGCACCTGTAGCACCCGCTTCACGCGCAGCCTTCATCACCGCATCAGTTTTCGAATCTTCTACAAAAACCACCAACAATTTAAAATGCATAACTGCCTCTTAGACCAACCTTAGTCAGCTGTTTTGCTGCGTCTTGAACGCAACTCAGAAATTTGTGCATATGCCATTACCGTAATCATCGGAAACAAGCTTGCAAATGCAATCAAGCCAAAACCATCTATCAGTGCACTTCGCCCCGGCACTGTTTCAGCCAAGCCCAATCCTAGCGCCGCAACAAGTGGCACAGTCACCGTCGAGGTTGTAACTCCACCCGAATCATAAGCTAAGGGCACTATCATCTTCGGTGCAAAAAAGGTTTGGCAAACCACTACAACATAACCTGCGATGATAAACCAATGAATGGGGTAACCTGTCACAATACGCCAAGTACCCAAAGAGATACCTACAGCGACACCTATCGCTACCGCGATACGCAACCCCCACACACCAATAGCGCCACCGGAAACCTCATTAGCCTTGATCGCTACCGCAATTAAAGACGGCTCAGCAATGGTCGTACTCGCACCAATAGCAAAGGCAAAAATATAGACCCAGAAATAGTCTTGCCAGTGAAGCGCACCTGCAACTGAACCACTCCAACCCCGGATAAACTCGGGATCAGTCAATTGCTCAGCCATTAAACGACCAATTGGGAAAAGTGCCTTTTCCAAACCTAATAAGAACAGTGCCAAACCCACAATAACGTAAGCAAAGCCGATCAGCACTTTACGCAGATTAGCGATACGCCGACGGATAACCACAAACTGAAAACCAAAAATTATCAGCGCAATTGGCATCACATCTTTGATGGTAGACAAAGTAATATCGAGGAATTGCGTTAATAGCTCCATCAGATCACCATGCCGTAAGCCATAACAAAAATCATCGGCGTCAAGGAAGCAAAAGCGATTAAACCAAAACCATCGATCATTGGGTTTCGCCCTTCGATTGATGAAGCCAGACCAACACCAAGTGCAGTCACAAGCGGTACTGTAATCGTTGATGTGGTCACGCCTCCAGAATCATAGGCAATACCGATAATCTCCTTAGGTGCAAAGGCCGTCATAATGACAACGAGCATATAACCCGCAATGATCATATACTGGATAGACCATCCCTTAAGGATACGTAAAACACCTAAGACAATAGCCAAGCCAACCGAAAAAGCGACCGTAAAACGAAGGCCCGATGCGTAGCTTTGTTGAGATTCAGTAGTAGCCTCAATCATTCCGCCGGTCGCTGCGACCTTAGCCGCCTCAGCAGCAACAGCAATGAGGGCTGGCTCTGCAACCGTGGTCCCAAACCCAAGACAGAAAGCAAACGTAAGCAACCAAAACACACTCCCCTTACGCGCAAAGGCATGCGCCATACTCTCCCCAATTGGAAAGAGCCCCATCTCAAGACCATAGATAAAGAAAGTGAGCCCCATCACAACGCATAAAAGCCCTGTCACAAGACCAAAGAAATCAGGCACCGATTGTTGCAATACAACAACCTGAAAAAAAGCGATAACCAACACAATAGGAAGCAGATCTCTTAAGCTTCCCAACATCGATTGACCTAACGCGAATAACCCAGCTTTCAACTCGGGTAACTCCTTATAATATAAAGGGTTATTTTACACAATAGACTCGATATTCAACAGCAGATACTCAAAATATTTTTTGGAATTTCAAGCCAAAGGAAAGGCATCTAAAATCAAAGCCTAGTAAACCCAGCGTAATATAAAAAAAAACCGCATCAAAAGATGCGGCTTTTAAACGCTAGCTTCTAAACTAGATTAATCATAATCCGCTGAAGCAGAGAATACATCAACCTGACGACCTACCTCACCAACGAAAGTCACATCAGCAATACCGCCAATCGCCTGAGCTCGTTCACCAAAGAACGACGCATTCACTTGACCAGAAACAACTTCAGGCATGCTAACAACGTCAGGTACGCTAGCAATAGTCTTTATTCCAGGCCCAGGAAAAGGCTGGCCAGCAAGAGTATTTATTTCAGGCCCAGAAACAGGAACTATAGTCTGTGCCGCACCCACAAGATCAACACCGCTAAAGCTACCATTTTTCACTTCGAAAGCAGCTCCTGGGGCCATATGGAACCTCCCCTCCCAAGAAGCATTAGCTCCCGTAAATACTGTAATATCAACCGGGCCACCTTTGGCAAAACCACCAGAGTAATGCAAGTCATTAACACCGGCTAAAGTAGTATTAACCGTATCCAAAGTAGAGCTCAAGCCGATGATAAAGTCACCACGATTATTAACTGTAGTAAAACTATCTCCTACGTTCTTCCAGTTTTTTGGTTTATCGGCTTTATTTGCTTTCTTCCTTTTCTCTTGGAAAACATCTATACCAGCAAAGGAACCAAATACCATTGTATAAGGCATAGGCGGCCCCTTACGCTCATACCCCCCCGCCTCAAAGCGTATCGCCTGCTTATTACCGACCTTTACTATTTCGTGATTAAATGTTTTTGCTTTCTTCCCTTTACCAACAGTGGTATTAAAAGTCTTCACAACTTTATTGCGCTTAACTACATTTCTCGCTTCAACGCTCATAGGACCAGTTTGACCATATTTCCATCCTACATCTCTAGAATTATGAGTCCCCTCACCTGCATCGGAACCAATGGTATAATCCAATTCTCTCCCATGCGATACAACACCATCTGTAACACTAGAAAGCGTTGGCTGCTCGTCACCTTGACCTTCCACGGGCACGCTATTCAAAAACGGCTGGGTTAAATCGCGAAAATAACCTCGCTCTGTTGATTCTGGCTCCGCATGCTCAGTGCGCGAATACCAAGCCATATACTGACGAAATCCTGCCGGCGCCGCCTGATCACCTTCAGCCGAAGCATCAAACGCTGAACCATCTGTGTTATTACCGGCATTAGCAAACTGAATCAATAGTGGCGTAATGTTGATTCCACCCGCGCCTGGACCCGCTGCAGTTTGTACACCTTCCCACGGCCCCCAACTACCAACAGAATCGTCTTGTTCATCCTTTTTTGTATTTGCAAATGCAGTCGTAGCCAAGAGGGTAGAAGCTATTGCTACAGAGATAACCTTACGTGTAAACATGTTCCCTTCCTTCTATATGTTGACGACCCAGCTCCTATTTAACTACAACTGATAGGCGGGTAAAGAGTATGCGTTAAAGTATACTAAAACTTTTAATTTCAAACACTGTACCAAGGTACAATAGATCAAACTAATATATAAATTCCTTTTATATCAACCAGGTATAGACAAAAAAAACAAAAACTCCTCATTATTTAAAACTCTATATCAAAAAAAAGGCACCTAACCAGGTGCCTTTAGATATAACAAGCTAATGCTTAGAACTTTTTACCTAGGTTAACTGATACCTGATTACGGTCATATTCATACAGCACATCATTAGAATCAGCCTCTGTACGAGTCATGAAAGCGGATAACTCTAGCTCATTAGCAAACGTATGCTTACCACCAAGCAAGAACTGCAGCTCCTCATCATCACGTACCAAAGTGGATATCTGCTCAGGGCCCTTATAATTTGAGTGTTTATAAGACACTTTCCCGAACACGACTGAGCTTTGCTTGATCTGCCAATTAGCCCCAACAAACATCTCCCAACCATCATAAGATAAACGGCCAATTTGAGCGTCGTTATCAAACCACTCTAAACCACCCTGAACACCCACTGTATTATTCTTGTATCCCTTACCTAGAGAAACGCCTAGAGAATAATAGTTAGCATCACGCTGCTGGTCAGCAACCTGCTTAAAGTCACGATCAGTAATTTCAGCATCTACTGTTATCTCTGTACTTGGATCTAACGTCCAAGTGACAGACGGCTGAAGCCCAACATAATTAGCTAATTCATTATGCCCTAAGCGAATATGATCAGCCTGTAACGCAACATTGGCACGCCAATTACTGTTAGTCACAACTGCAGGCCCTGTTCGAAGGGAGATCACATCTAGATCGAAATCATCTTCCGTATCATATTCACGTGAATATAGTGAAACACCACTCTGCCATAACAATAAACCGGTTTTCTGACCTAAACGCAGCGTTTTACCTGTACGGTAACTATGATCATAACCCGCAGCAACAACCAATGCGGTATCGCTAGTCGGCGTTGACGTAATATTTAATACAGCATTACCTATATTAATAACTGAACTGCTAGGCCCAACATTCACATTATCATCATACAAAACGCCTGCACTTGCTGTAAATTTATGCTCGTGCGTCGGTGTAAGCTGCTCTGAATCTTTCTTAAGCTGAGCTAAGAATGCAAGTATAGAAACTCGAACACTTGCAGGGGTTTTTGGATCGTCAAGAACCGTTTGAGCTTGCGCCTCTGCTTCTTGATATTGAAGCGTTTGCATGTAAGCGACAGCCAACTCTAGGCGCGCACGATGAAGGGCCGGTTTGTTACTCAATATAGTTTGAAAAGATTCAATCGCATTATACGGCGAACCTTTTTCACGCTCTTCCATCCCCTGTTTGAAAAACTTCTCGGGATCAAACTGCTCTTCGTTAGTTTCAGCTGCCACTACAGACGATGCCATCATCGACAATACAACACCTGACAGGACAGAAACCCTGTTAAAATTTTTCATTCCTTAATTCCCCTTCCTAGACGTACGCTATTCATAGATAGACGTTTATAAGGGCGAGTATAACTACTGAACGTTTTTCAAACAACAAAAAAGGCACGTAAAATACGTGCCTTTTAGTCTCATACTTTATTTGTGATCACTTAAGTCTCATCATTTGGAATGTCCGGCTCATACTCAGGCAATTTAAGAGTAGTGCTGAAGGTAGTAACATGCGTCGCATTTTCGTACCCAAGTGATCGGATATTGTCATTCCCACCGCCCACTACAGCCTGAGTTTTCACAATTTCAGCTACACCTCCGATTTCACCAGCTCCTTCGCCAAAGAAACTGGCATTCACAGAACCCGTTACAACACCATCATGCGCACTAATAGCATCCGCCCCAGCATTCAAATTAATTCCATTTATCGTACCACCTTCGACTTTAAACCCTACATGCCCAATTACACTGGTTCCATTTTCACTTGCATATGCCATTACCTTCCCATCTTGACCATGATTAAAAGCGCCTCCCCAAGTATTATCGGAAAAATTAACAGTCAAGCGTACTGGAGCACCTAAAGCCGTATGGCCTCTATACTTTGCCATTAAATCGCCCCCTAGCCTCGATATATCAGGCATATCATTGAGCATGCTTTGTAACGAAGATAAATCTTCTAAAGTTGAAGTAGTTCCAAATACAAAGCTACCTAGATATGCTTGGATAAACTCAGCATCACCATTATCCGCACCAGAAAGCCAAAAACCATGGGAAAGTCCGTCCCCACTTAAACCAGCCAAATGGCCCCTATCCAAACGCATGTAGGGAGAGGAACGGAAGCGACTACGACAATTACCTATACATTGGATAGAGGTATCGGTAAGGCCATCTAAACGCGAATTATCATCATAGCCATAGAAAGTCATAATCGGACCAAATCGCTGCCGTTCGTCCAATGGCAGAGAGAGGATATCGATATACTCCCCTGGATTTCCACCCGGCGCAACCGAGAACTGTAACGGTCCACGACGAGGTTTCTTTCTAAGCCCTTCAGGTCCATCTATGGCCAACTCTTCCATAAAAAAGCCGGCACTCACTGGGGTTAAACTCGCGATGCCATAACGCGCAAAGAAATCACCTTTTAGCCCTAGCTGTTGTGTCGAATCATCATCACTGTAAGCATATGAAAATGGATAATAACTCGCATACCCGCAAGGAGCCCCCGGTAGACAACCCGTTTCCGTAGGCAGATCTGGATCAAAAAACACATGTTCTGGTCCGGCACCACCAGCAAATAAAAGCGGATTCACTGCTACTTCAGGCCCCGCTGCTGTCGGGACAGCCAACGCCCATGGCCCCCATTCAGTAACAGAGTCTTCTTCCTCTTCCTTTTGTTGATTAGCCCAAACTGAAGAAACCAATAATGATGAAATCAACGCCGTCAACGTTAGCTGTTTAATATCCATGACATACCCCACGATACTGCGAACCAGCAGCTTGTTTATTAATCTCCTATTCAGTAATTAATAGTAGTGCAAAAGATAACAACTGTTCATATAACAAACAAAAAATAAACGTACTTTTTTTCATCTATTTAAACTATTCGGGTATTTTTTGTACAGTTCACCCATGACTTACACACCTTACTACATGAAATAAAAAAGAAATCATCTACAAACAACCAGAAAACTGGTATTTCCCATCGGCTTATATATGCTTTAACAAGTAATGGAATAGGCTCCGAGCACACTAGGCAATGAAGCAATCCACCTCAAATATTTTATGTAATGCTATTTTTACTTTGTGCTTAACGTTTTCGTTTAACGTTGAAGCGGGCCTATTTGGCTCCCAAGAACTCCCCCAGAAGTCGCTAAACGAACTACCTGACTGGCTCACTTACATGGAGCGCCACCTTAGAGAAGACACTCCTGAAGAGATCTGCCGCCAATCGGGGTTATGCAATCTAAAGCCTTGGTACAATTTTTTAAATAGCCTAAGGGGTTTGCCAAAAAGGCAACAGATTGAGCGCGTTAATCAATTTGCCAACCGCCAGCCTTACATCTTAGATATCGATAATTATGGCCAAGAGGAGTACTGGGCAGTAGTTCGGGAATTCCTTTCGCGTAGCGGAGATTGTGAAGATTATTCTTTGACTAAGTTTTTCTCATTACGACTTCTGGGGTTTACCAATGAGGAACTTCGTATCGTCGTACTCCAAGATACGAACCTTCGCATAGGCCATGCTGTACTTGCCGTAAAGCATAGGGGAGATGAGCTGATACTCGATAATCAAAGCAGACAAGTTATTTCACACCGCAGCATAAAACACTATATACCGCTTTATACTGTCAATGAAAAACGCTGGTGGCTACATATGCCCGTTTTCTAGGAACTGCTACTATCAATTCATCAGCGATGCTTTTTAATTTTATTCTTTTGGAATTCTGAATATGAAACGAATTTTAACCACTGGACTTATCAGCCTTATACTCATTTTTCTGATATGCCTAATGTTAATCAGCCGCTTCACCGAACAACAACAGAACCAAAATATACAACACTGGCAAACAACGCTATCCGCGCTTGCTGATAATCAAAGTTTAAGTGTTACACGCTGGATATTTGCTACAGAAGCATCCATTAAAGAGATGGCAACCAATAGTTCGATAAGGCTGTACCTACAACGCCTTACGGGCAAATCCACCGCTGAGCAAGAACAAACAGCCCAACTGGATTATTTAAGAAATTTTGTTATTGCTGCCGCAAACCGTGAAGGCTATACCGATAAACGACGCACCACCGTTAACGCAAACCTTAAAGTTACCGCTAATAGCTCTCTTGCTCTATATGATAAAAACTTAAAAGTAATAGCCGCAACACCGGGTCTTCCCACTCTCAGCGCCGAGATCAGAGATGTTATTAAATCTAAGCAGCTACTAGGCAACGTTATACCGAGCCGAATATGGCTCAACGATAATGAGATAGGTCAGATCAGTTTTGTAACCGCCATTACAGGGTTGCCGCAATTTGGAGCAGAAGGCAAAGTCATTGGCTACTTAGTCGGCACCAAAAATGCTGAGAAAGAGCTTTACGGCCTACTTCGCAACTTTAGCGTTGAACTGCAATCATTAGAATCGGCATTACTTCAACAGAAAGATGAAGGCATCGTTTACGCGAGCCCACTACGTCAGGATTCGACAATAGCTTTATCCAAAACGATTTCAAGCAACAGCCAAAATGCAGCAGCACAAGCATTTAATACAACTGGACAGTTCATTCAAGCCAATGACTACAGAGGCATACAAGTACTGGCTGTCAGCCGAAAGATTCCCAGCAGTGACCTTAAACTCATTATCAAGATAGACCAACAAGATGCGTTAGGTAGCAGTGCAGAGAAACAAGCCGAGCTGCAAACAATGCTTATTTTGGGAACCCTTCTCTTGCTAGCCATGTTAATTGCTGCTGGCTGGTATGGCCATCTGCTTAAAGAACAAAAATCTAACCTTGTACTGCGAACAACCTCACGTGAATTAGAAGAGAAAAGCAGCCTCCTCGATGCGATCAACGATAATGTTTCTGACATGGTACTAATCGTCGATAACAATATTGATCTTGCGTTTATCAATAGCGCTTTAGCCGAAAAGGTGGCGATTGCAGCCGAAGATAGCCAGGGTAAAAACCTAAATTCTGTGTTAGGAAGTCATTATTCAGAACAGTTAACACCGATTATTCAACATTGCTTTAGCTCAAATGATGAATGCACCCACAAATGCACATTGGAGCTAAAAGGCGTCTTACAAACCTTCATGATCAACCTAGTACCGATGAACTATGGCACCACACCCGCTGTTATGCTGCATTTCCATGATATTACGATGATAGAAGCGCACCAGAAACAACAAACCAAGCTACTACGGCAGATAATGCAGTCACTCATGAATGCGATCGATCTGCATGACCCATATTCTGCTAATCACTCGCAAAAAACAGCCAAAATTGCTGTTGCAGTCGCCGAAGCTATGGATCTAAGCGAAGAAGAGTTATCGACATTAGAGATAGCAGCTAACCTATGCAATTTAGGTAAGCTCTCTATTCCTCAAGAAATCTTAACCAAAACATCTCCGCTCACCGCCGAAGAAAAAATCATTGTTCAAAATGAGGTTGAGCACGCACGCGATATTTTGAAAAATATCGAGTTTGAAGGCCCGGTCCTTGAAACAATTTTACAAAAACACGAATATCTCGACGGCTCGGGCCCTAATGGTCTCTCCGGTGATGAACTCCATCTTGCTGCACGCATATTAACGACTACAAATGATTTTGTAGCAATGATAAGCCCAAGAGCGTATCGAGACAGCCTAACGATTGAAACAGCTCTAGCTGCCTTACTAAAAGAAGCGGGCAGTCGATATGATCGCCAAGTGGTCGCTTCACTCTTCCACGTTGCAGAAAATAAGTTGGATATCGATTCCTTACAATAAAGCCTACCAATAGGATATTACTGTCTACCACCTCAGATTACTGAAGCTGGTAGACAGGTTGTCCATTTAATACAACTGATTTATACACTTGAGCGCCGCACTCAAAAAACATAGAACTACCTACCTGCTTTGAGATACAACCTGTCGGTAACGTGCTAATGCTAACCGGTGGCTGCACAACAATATAAGTCGTTTGACCAGGAACCGGCTGGTATAACACGCCGTTACAGCTCTGATATGCCACACCCGACACGACTTGTGTATAACAACCTGCAGGAAGACTAACAACCGGTTGAGTGCTCTGGTCCTCATGCCTATTAGCCACTCTTCGGGCGGTACGGCGAGCTGTACGCCTTGCTTCGTCATTATCTTCCCAGTCTGCATAGGCTGCTGAATTTAATTCTATGGAAGCAACTTGAGTATCAAAAACGGGGATAGCCGCTGAAATCACTAAAGCAGTGGCCGCCGTCATCAAACAAGATTTCATGTTCATTATCATCTCCATCGCTCGTTTCAATATTTACAGCAATGATAAAAAAACATGCTCTAGTGCGATATACCGGAAAGTGCATACAAAAAAGAGCTAGAACAACACTCTAATCCGTTCTAGATTAAGTTGTATTTCCCAGTGTATTCAAGCGCTGAAAATTATCAGCAAACCGTTTCGCCCACTGCTCAATAACAACATGTATATCCGTAAAGTCCCTCGATGAACCTGACCAAGTCATCGGTTGGCCCTCAAGCTTATCCTCCACAGAGAACAGCAAACGCTGAGTTTTACTATCAAATGCGTTAATACGTATAGATGCAGTAAAGCGTGTTACTTCATTACCCTGCACTTGGTCATAAGTAACTTTTCCAAGGTTATAGATCATACGTAGTGGAATAAAATCACTTACTTTGAAGGGAGGTGCCGAACGAGAAGCATCAAGGAAAGTTATTTGAATATTAAGCAAAGAGATCGCTTTATTCGCTTCAGGCACATTAGCGTTATAAACATCAGCGCTATAAACAAAATGACTGTCAAATCGTTTCTCCATCTCTAGCTCTACAAGATAAGGGAAAAAGGACTGTATCAACTTAAGATCTTGCTCTGAAACGCCGGAATAGTCACTTGTAATGCGATCAAACTCAATAGGGGCTATTTCTATTTTTGTATATGCTGCAAGCTGCTCTCTGGAGGTATGAGGGTTAACCCACAAAGCAGCAGATTCAACCCAGGGGTGCTCGGAATAAAGCGAAGTGGAAGTTTGTTCTGTATTGAGTTGTGTACAACCGCTAAGCATGAATACAAACAAAACAAAAATACGGTTTCTATAACAAGCTTTTTTCATTAGACCTACTCCTTTGGTGAAAGGCTAAGGTCCGTATGCTAATCAATCATAGAAAAACCAAAATATGGATTTACCCATATAAAAAATATGATGTGTTATTAATCACCTTTTTCTTCGAGCAAACCCGCAACTAGTAACAACCTCATCAGCTGCGCGACACTTCTAACGCTCAATTTATGCATCACTCTTGATCGATGAATCTCAACCGTTCCCTGAGCAATGCCTAGATCAATCGCTATCACCTTATTGGCACACCCTTGAGCAATCATATGCATAATTTCAGTTTCTCGTACGGTCAAAGACGAAAGCCTCTCTTCAACTTTACTTTTGGCCGATAATTCCGCCCTAGACTGCGCATCACTTAGTAAGGCTTGTTCAATCTTATCTAACAGTTTTGCCTCTCTAAAAGGCTTTTCAATAAAATCGAATGCACCTTTTTGAATACATTCAACCGCCATCTCAACATCGCCATGACCTGTTATAAAAATAATCGGAAGCAGCGCTTTCCGTTTGATAAGTTCATCCTGAAGCGCAAGGCCACTCATGCCGGGCATGCGAATATCGAGCACAAGACATCCCGACTGAGAACCATCAAAAACTGACAAAAAACTTTCTGCATCGGAAAAATCATCAACCTGATAGCCACCGCCTTCAGCCATCATACGCACAACATCACGTAGTGTAGGATCATCATCTACAACAAATACGGTCCCTTGCTCTATATCCATTCCTACCTCACCATGCCCTTAATCAGTTTTTGTTTCTACCAACGGTAGAGCTATCGTGAACTTAGCCCCTATGCTTCTGCAATTCTCTGCGCTTAAGCTGCCTTGTGCCGCTTCAATAATATTCCGGCATATCATTAGCCCTAGGCCCAAACCATCCTCTTTTGTTGTTCGGAACGCTTCAAAAAGCTGGGTCTCTACCTCCGGCGATAATCCTGGCCCATTATCACATACAGTCAAATAAACCTGATCTTCGGATAACTCAATTTCAATGATAACTTTACCCTTCTCTCGCAATCCTGAGTCATCCGATGCGATAGCTTGTATCGCATTATTAAACAGATTGACTAGCACCTGCTGTAACTGAACTCGACTTATACTAACGCGTCCAGAACGCTGCTCAGTGCAAACGAACTCTACCCCTTTTTCCATTCCCCTATGAGCGATTAGATCGATACTTTCACGTACGACCGATAACAGATCTACAATTTCAGCCGCGGGTTTCTCTCGTTTAACGTATGATCTGGTGCGCTTTATTATCTCCGCTGCTCTCTCCGCTTCATCACCCATTTTAACAAGACACTGACGCATCTCATCTTGACCTTCAGGCTGCTTCAAAAGACGTAATGCAATATCTGAATAACCGAGTACACCGGCTAGCGGCTGATTTAACTCATGGGCTAAGCTGGTAGCTAATTCCCCCATGGTTCCCACCCGTTCAAGATGCTGGATCTTACTTTCTGCATCTTCTCTTCTTTGACTCTCTGCCTGAATGCGCCTATTGAGTTCATTAAATGCTGCCGCCAAATCATCTAATTCATCAGGACTTTCTTCAGACTTTCGATCTAATATGAGCGAAGGGCTCGACTCTATTGTTGATGGATAAGATCTCATAAACGAGATCATTGTCATTAGATGACGGCCAACCATGCTTCGGAATAAGATCAAGATAAAAAATACAACAAAAGCCGTCTTTAAACCGTTTTTTAACAATATGATATAAGCTTGTGTCAGCATGTGTTTGAACACTACATCAACACTCACAATCAAGTTAAGCTGGCCGAGAGCATTGCCATTTCGTATCACTGGCATAGTATAAGAACGACTGTAACTTGATTCTCCAGCGACATATTCAATCCGCTCTCCATCAGCCAATTCCAGCTTATTAGCATCTAAAAACTCTAACTGGTTTATCCCTTGAAGTAGCTTTTTTAGCTGCGCCCTATCCTCTAGCCAGATCGCCTCAGCAATCGCAGGCATCATCGTTTTCTCAATAAAATTAGGTACTTGATCTAGCTTTTTTGATAGCTGATGGAACTCAAAACTAAATTGAACGATAGTGAGAAACAGTGTCACTATTGAGCTAAATAAAACGATTCTGAGCGTTAGCTTACGGCCCAACTTATATTTAAAAAAGCGCCCTACCCGGTCTGTCGGCACACAACACTCCTGTTAACCCTCAAATATGAATATCTCTTTCACTCATAAACATCCAAGAGATCAAATAAGCTCTACGATCACAATCAATAAACATTAATCTTATAGCGTAATAAAAAAGAAAGGTAACCCAAAAACATTAACTTAAGATAGGCTCAGCTAAGCTGAGCAACCATTAACAATGGATCATCGGCCTGTGCAAACTAATGAATAATGGGGGGATCTTCAGGTGAGTCAGGGACTACAATATGCCCACTGCTATCAAGCACAAGCACACCATTTTCAACACCTAATTCCAACATTTGATGTAACATCATTCGGGTCAGATGCGCACTAATAATTAGCCCCGCTGGCGGATCGCCATCAAAAAGATCATCATCAATTAGATCTTCTGGTCTTAGTCCTAACAGTAACGGGTTTTCAGCAATCAGAGGTGAGATATCCTCAGGTGCAAATACTGAGTAGTCTGATGATATATCTAATGCCCGCTGATAAGCATCCTTATCACGTGTATTTTGTTGCAGTGAATCTAAAAATTCTGATTCAGCGGCGGCAAATATTTGGCTTAATTTACTAATACCTCCAAGGGTAATATTTCGTTTAGCCCTTTCAGAGGTACTATAATCTACATCGATAGAATACTGGCTATCTTGAGATAATTCCTCCTCATCAACCAATACATGACCATCGTCATCGATATCCAACCACTCACGCTCGACGGCAACCGCCAACAGCCCTTCCAGAGCCGCCGCCAAAATATTACTGCAAATGATCACCCCAACAGAAGGGTTCTCACTCTCTTGGCGGTTCATAATCAGATCTCCCGCCCTTGCAGCCAATAATGTAGGATCCTGCTCTACAATTTCAGCCAATAGATCTGCTTCAATAAATAGCATTTCATGACAAAGGCGCTCAGCGGTCAGGTACGGTTCTACACAGTCATTCGACTCCATACGCACAACGTACTCTACACGAACATCTTCGAGTAAAGCGGTTAACAATCCACTCATATAACGCCCTAATTAGATATTAAATAATGCAAAATGATATTTTAACGCTAAGGTTAGTAAAACAATGGTCGATTGTTAATTAGGAAGCAACTAAAAAAACAAGGAAGGGGAAGAAATGGCTAACTTATTTTATGCTGGGGAGAAATCAAACGACGATGAAGAAGGAAGTGTTTACATTCTTTCTGATAACTAACTTAGTATCGGGGCACTGTTCGACGATAGCCAACATTGATTTTATCGTCGAACAGATCTCTCAAGTCTCTTCTAATGAAGCGTAATCCCTATGGGCGATACACCCCGCTTAACGTCATCAAAGTATTCGCGAAGATCGACTAATTTCGTTAAACCATGGTCCTCTGGTGACTTAGGCAACTCAAACCAGTCCAACGCCCAAACACGCGTCATTAATTCATACTCGCCAATCAATGCATCCAAATAGATCATAACAGCTTCAACTCGGGGGTCCATATCTAAGACCTGCGGTGCATCTTCAAGATAAATTTCAAGATGCATACGGTTTTTAACCACACTAACCCGGCACCAGAAATCCGTAATCTCGCAGAACTCTTCGCCGATATTCACCGATAACGGAATAGGGTCGTAGCGATTATTAAACGCTTTGAATTCTATGCCTGATAGTTCTGGCGCAGCGCCAATAAGACTAAGAACCGAGTGAATTGACTCAGGAAAGCCATCACAACCGAAAACCATCTCCAAAGCACCCTCGTCTTCTTCGTCGCTCTGAAAATGGAAGGTTAAGTTACTATCAATTTTTTGTAGCTGTTCCCTGTACTGTTTAAGTAACGGTTCCGCCTCAAAACGATTATCACTTCTGCTCGATAAAAGCTGTTCGATCGTTTCTTGGAGCTGTTCCCAGAACGAATTAATTTTTTCGCGTTTCAATATCATTTAAATAAGAAAATCAGCTTATGTACGAGGAACAACAACACCAGTTTGACCTTGGTATTTACCATCACGGTCTTTATAAGATGTTTCACAAATCTCATCACCTTGCAGGAACAACATCTGTGCAACACCTTCATTGGCATAAATTTTTGCAGGCAACGGCGTAGTATTTGAGAACTCCAATGTCACATGTCCTTCCCATTCAGGCTCCAAAGGAGTGACATTGACAATAATTCCACAACGAGCATAGGTACTTTTACCTAAGCAGATGGTTAATACATCACGAGGAATTTTGAAATATTCAACCGTACGCGCTAATGCAAAGGAATTAGGAGGGATGATACAAACATCAGACTGAATATCGACAAAACTGCCATCATCAAAATCCTTAGGATCGACAATGGATGAGTTAATGTTTGTGAAGACTTTAAACTCGTTCGCACAACGAACATCATAACCATAGCTAGATGTTCCATAAGAGACGATTCGTGATCCGTTAACCTCACGAACCTGACCAGGCTCAAAAGGTGAAATCATATCTTTCTCTTCCGCCATGCGACGGATCCAGCGATCAGCTTTAATGCCCATATTGGCCTTTCCATTATTAATAAATTTACAAGCCGCGCATTGTACCTTTTTTAACGCTAAGGAACAAAGCGAACTCAATGCTCATCTCATAAAAAAGACGGCCTCAAGGAGGCCGTCTTAGTTTCACACTGAAGGGGGATTCAGTTCTTTTTAATTCAATAAGTTAGCTGTTTTCTCATACTGCTCGGCTAACCAAAACTCTGCTGCTGTTTTTCCTTCATCACGAAGTGCATCAGCCTGCCTACGTAGTTCTTTAGCCATTTCACTTCGTGACGGAGTCGCGGGTTTTGCTTTCATCATCTTGATATTAGCTGTTGCTCTATAGTCCATAACAACGTCCCTCTATTTATTTTTATTATGCGCTTTAAAGTGTTGGAACTTTTTAGTGTAGACAAGATTCTCAATAAAAAAAGCAACTACTGTCTATTATTTGATCTAAAGCAAGACTTAGAGGATTAGCCAAGGACACAACAAGCACCTCCACTACCCTTTGCCTTGTACATAGCAATATCAGCACGAGTTATAAGTGAAGTATCACTCTCTTCACTCGAATCAGCCATAACAACGCCTATACTACAACCTACAGTGATATGCTGTTCGCTTGTTACTTCAATCGGCTGAAGCACTGCTTGAATAATAGAATCAGCTATCTGATTCAAATCCTCTACCTGTTCTATTCCCGTCAGAATAACGGCAAACTCATCACCACCCACTCGAGCAACACAGTCATCCATACGAATAAGCTCTCTTAATCTTTGGGCTATTTGGACTAACACCATATCCCCAATAGGATGACCATACTGATCATTAACAGGTTTAAAACCATCTAAATCTATAAATAAAAGGCCTGTATTGTTGTTAGGCAAAGCGCGAGCAACTCGAAGTTCTTGTATAAATTTATGCCGGTTCGCAATCCCGGTCAAAGCATCATGCTGAGATAAATAATGTAGCTCTTTATTGGCTTTATCCAATTGTTTGGTTCTTTCGCCCACTAATGTTTCCAATTTAAAAATGAGTGGACTCGTGACTTTATGAAACAAAATGACAGCGCTGCAGATCAAACTAATCGCTATAACAAAACTAATCACCACCGCCTTAATAAAAGGTTGTTCAATCTCAGTTAAGTCGATTTTTGCCACTAAACCAAAACCCGTTTCATCAAGTGGCGTATAAGCCGCTAATACAGGAACACCTCTGTAATCGATCCCCGTCGTAAGACCTTGCTGTCCAGATAATGCCATTCGCATTGGAGCTGCTTGCTCCGAACTCATCGCGATAGGAGGCGAGATTTGATTATTTAGGTGACGCGACGGTAAGAGAAATCTAATATATTCATCCTCAGCCCGACCGAGAACAAACTCACCGCTAGCTCCAAATCCGCCCTGTTTAAGATTGGCATCAACAACCTGACTTAAGGTTGCGGCAAACGCACCATCAGGATGGTCATTCCAACTATGGAGTGCATCAAAACGGCCTACCGCGTTAATAAGGTTAACCTTCACTTGAAGCATATGAGTTAGATCGATCCGATGTCTCTCATATGCTGCTTGATACAACACAATTAAAGCCGAGACTGTCGAAACCCCTGTTACTAAGACCATTACCGCTATGAGCAAAAATACTCTTTTGTAACGTATTACATAATTGCAGATCGTCATTCAGCATCCATCCCTGAAATAAGCAAATAGGACTTTCACAATAGAAAGAACCTAATCTATCCAAGCACTGCAATATTGAGTTTAGCCGAGAATAAGAAGAAACAGTAATCAGAGACTTTTTGTTTACGCCTACTACAGCGCAAGCACAAAAAGTCTCTGGGTCTAATTAATCATTAGAAACAACGATAGAAGGGGCGACTACTTGCTGGCTATTTTTAATGGCTAAACCCGCGGCTAACTTACGCGCGACTTTTCGATAAATCTGGGCATATTCTCCTTCAGGATCGGCCGCAACGCTAGGTGTACCAGAATCCGCCTGCTGTCTAATCGACAATGCCAAGGGAAGCTCTCCCAGCAATTCAGTCTCATAGAGAGCGGCAATCTCTTCACCCCCACCATCACCAAAAATAGCTTCAGTATGACCGCAGTTACTACAAATATGCGTACTCATATTCTCAACTATTCCAAGCACTGGTATATCCACTTTACGGAACATCTCGATGCCTTTTTTTGCATCAAGCAGCGCAATATCTTGTGGTGTAGTCACGATCACTGCTCCAGCCACAGGCACTTTTTGCGACAACGTGAGCTGTATATCTCCTGTACCTGGTGGCATATCAATAAAGAGATAATCCAAATCATGCCAACGCGTCTGGGTAAGCAACTGCTGTAGCGCGCCCGCTGCCATAGGACCTCGCCATACCATCGCCGTGTTTTCTTCGACTAAATAACTCATAGACATGGACTGCAACCCATGCGCTTCGATCGGACTAAAGTGCTTTTCATCATAAGGCTGTGGGCGAACACCTTCATCGACACCGAGCATCATTCCTTGGCTAGGGCCATAAATATCGGCATCTAAAATGCCAACCTTAGCTCCCTCAGCGGCCATTGCTAACGCTAAATTAACCGTCGTGGTTGATTTCCCAACCCCTCCCTTACCAGAGGCAATAGCGATCACATTTTTCACGCCCGTCATAGATGGAAGTTGATTCTGCCCTTGGTTTGAACCAATACCATGACTGATAAGCACATCGCAGTGGTCTACTTCACTGAGCGATAACATTTTGCTAGAAATATCTTGTTCAAATTGTGCAGAGACGCCTTTAGACGGGTAAGCCCACTCTAACGCAAGCTTGAGTTTGCCATCTTCCACCGCAATCTCTTTAATACTATGGGCAGACGCTACATCCATTCCCATCCACGGATCTTGTATTTCAGATAATAGGTCAGTGACTTTTGATTCAATATTGGACACAGTTCTCTCCGCCTTCCGCTCTATCAATAATAATGAATACACTATAACGCAATATAACCGAGTAATTTAGTAGGAATTATATGTATTCTACTACGACCATCTAATTAGATACTCTGAAGATACCTCTAAGCCAACCCCAACTTCCACTACAAAACCATGTAATAAAAGAGAGTAATCGCCTACTTTGATTTGAAACACTAATTATTAAAGATTCAGATCATTTATAACAAAGCAGAAAAGCAGTGGATAACTCGTTACCCGCTAACTAATAAAAAAGGGAGAGAGCAACTAAGCTCTCTCCCCATTTTTATCCATCTTCAAGATACTTATAGTAGGTTATATACAAACACCACAAGCACCGCAGCTGGCGTGATATAACGTAAAATAAACATAAAGCAATTAAATGCGAATACACTGCCAAATGAGAGTTCATTCTCTGCTGACGGTTTAGACATAAACCAACCGACAAATAGCGCAATAAACAATCCCCCTAACGGCATCATCAGATTAGCAGTTACATAATCCAACAAGTCAAAAATCGTCTTACCTTCAAATCGCTCGAACATACCTAAAGGTGCAAAATCAGACCAGACATTCAATGACAAAATAGTCAGGATACCTAACGCCCAAATACTTCCCCCTCCAATGAATGCACCCGTTAACCGGCTAATCCCTTTTTGCTCTTCAAACCACTCAACAACAGGTTCTAATAGAGAAATTGCTGAAGTCACTGCTGCGACAACCAGCAGCACGAAAAATAATGTACCGAATACAACACCGCCTGACATTTGGCCAAACGCTATTGGTAAGGTTTGGAAGATAAGTCCTGGCCCTGCGCCCGCTTCCATCCCATTGGCGAAAACCAGCGGAAAGATTGCGAGACCAGCAAGTAATGCAACCGCTGTATCAACAACAGAAACAGTCACCGCGGTTTTAACAATTGAAACATTTTTTGGAAGGTATGAGCCGTACGCCATCATAACCCCCATGCCTAAACTTAACGTGAAAAATGCATGACCCAATGCAGTAAGTACGCCTTCAGTCGTTAATTTTGAAAAATCAGGTGAAAACAAAAATTCAAAACCCGCACCAAAGCTATCAGTGCTCATTGCATATCCAACCATGACAAGCAACAAAACGAAAAGAACTGGCATCAGGATATTAATTGCTTTTTCCATGCCAGAACTTACCCCTCTGGCCACAATCATAATCACCAAAACCATAAATACTGAATGCCACAGTAATAACGTATAAGGATCCGACAGCAAATTCCCAAATAGCGCACCGATTTCGTCACTACTAGAACCTACAAATAAACCACCGGCGGAATTTCCTACATAGGACAGCGCCCATCCACCAATAACAGAGTAAAAAGAAAGAATAAGGAACGAAGCAACCATTCCCATCCCACCAATCCAAATCCAGCGACGAGACAAATTATCTCTCGAAGCCAGTTTTCGCATGCTGTTGATAGGGCTTGCACCGCCGCGGCGTCCAATCATTACCTCAGCCACCATAATGGGTATACCGATCAACGCGATACAAAGAAGGTAAACAAGGACAAATGCGCCACCGCCATTTTCACCTGTAATGTAAGGAAACTTCCA
The DNA here is from genome assembly GCA_027943745.1 of Neptuniibacter victor. Lineage (GTDB taxonomy): Bacteria > Pseudomonadota > Gammaproteobacteria > Pseudomonadales > Balneatricaceae > Neptuniibacter > Neptuniibacter victor. The sequence goes on from AP025763.1 coordinate 2,922,986, forward strand.
GATATTACCTAAGCCAACCGCGGAGCCACTTGCTGCAAGAATAAAAGCGAGCCGGGAAGACCAGAGTGGATGCCCACCCTTACCATCAGCTTGCGCTGCACTACCCGTTGCCGCTTGCGTTAATTCAGTCATTTAACATCTCCATCTTTTATTTTTATGTTCAGAGAATGAATTGCTCCAGGAGCCCATGCCCGGAGCAAATTTCACTTTTATAATTCAATTAAGGTTTGTGATAACAATTAAGCGAGGAAACGCTCTTCGGCCAAACGATCCGCTACAACTCCTGTAGGCTGATCAGTCTGCTCACTACGCTCGAAAATTTCATTCAGCGTATCCGAGATAGTTTCAATATGAGCTTTAACGCGTTGGTAATCATGACCAACTCGCTCATAATAGATATCAATAATTCCACCAGCATTAATGACATAATCAGGCGCATATAAAATGCCAGAATCAAGTAACATCTGATCGTGTTCAGTGCTAGCAAGTTGGTTGTTGGCTGCACCAGCAATCACTTTTGCTTTGATTAAAGGAATTGTTTGATCATTTAAGGAGGCCCCAAGAGCACAAGGCGCAAGCACGTCGACATCCAACGATAAAATATCGTTTTGATCGATAACTTGAGCATCTAACTCTTCGACTGCACGCTGTAGTTGCACTTGGTGAATATCACTTACAAACAGCTCAGCTCCCGCTAACTTTAAGTAGCGAGCAAGCCGATAACCAACATTACCCACACCCTGAATAGCAACCTTCAAACCCTTCAAATCATCATGGCCATATTGACGTTTTACCGCTGCTTTAAGTCCAACAAACGTGCCATAAGCTGTCGCAGGAGACGGATCACCATTACACGCTAAGCCATTAATACCGACTCTTTCCGTAATCCCAGCAACATTGTCAGTAAAACGGCCCATCACCTTAAGGTCAGCAACGCTTGTACCTGAATCTTCTGCGGCAATATAACGATTTCCCGTCCGCTCTAAAAAGCGCCCCATCGCCCCCAAAAGCGCTTCACTTTTATGTTTATGAGGATCGCCTATGATGACTGATTTACCCCCACCTAGTTTCAGATTGGCCAATGCAGACTTGTACGTCATCCCTTTTGATAGCCTTAGCACATCACGCAAAGCCTCCTCATCCGTCGCATAATTCCACATACGGCAACCACCCAACGCAGGACCAAGGTTAGAGTTATGCACAGCAATAATTGCTTTTAAACCGGTTTTCTTATCGCTAAAAAACGCTAGCTGTTCATGCTCATCAAATTCAGCGTGATCGAACACTGAGGAGTTAATCTGATCTTGAGATTTAATCATTGGAGCGTTCATACAGTTGCCTCCTGCATTGAAAGATTGATAGACGTAATAGAACTAATTAACGTTTGACGCTGGATATTAGTGGTTTCGTAAGCCTTTTCTTTGACAGGACCATAACCTCGAATTTTCGAAGGTAACTCCGCAAGCGCGCAGGCATCGTCATAGTTCGATGCATCAAGATTATTAAGGATTAGATCGATATCACGCTCATACTCCCGAATAAGATGACGCTCCAATTTACGATCGGCACTGTAAGCGAAAAGATCTAGGGGGGTTCCTCGTACGCATCGCACAGCAGCTAGCACCCTCATTAATGGCAAAATCTTGCTACTGTATGTCCGCTTACGCGCTCTACCGGTTGCAGGATCAATTCGGGAGAGCAAAGGAGGTGCAAGATTAAACTCAAGCTCGAAGTCTCCTTCGAATTGCGCTTCAATCTCTTCTTTAAACTGCAAGGAGGATAGCTGCCTAGCGACTTCATATTCATCTTTATAAGCCAGTAATTTACTGTAATTTTCCGCCACCGCTTGAGCAAGCCTAGAGCGATTAGTCATCTCTTTTTCAGCCGAAACGACTTTATCAACAAGCAGTTGATAACGACGGGCAAGTGCTTCATTTTGATACTCACGAAGATGTTGCATCTCGCTCGCGACTTGTTCCGATAAGGAAGGAATAATTTTAACGATCTCCATTGAGGTCGCTGTATTTTGAGGGTCTGCAAGCTCCTTAACTCGCTGCAGATCAAACGCGGCCCGACGCCCCCAAACAAATGCAGCTTTGTTACTCTTAACAGACACCGCATTTAATTCAATGGCTTGATTAATGGAATCTTCAGTTAATGGTATAAGGCCTTTTTGCCACGCAAAACCGATACAAAAAAGATTAACGGCCATACCATTACCAAACAGCTGCATCGCTAATTCAGTTGCATCAAAACAATGGCTGCCTCCCGCCAATGCTGTATCGCAAATGACCTTTTGCATCGCCTCTGTTGGTACTTGAAGATCGGGATCACGCGTAAAGGAGGCAGGCATAGTCTCATGATTATTCACCACAACATGGCTACGTTGACGATCTAATTTCCCTAATGCTTCCTCACTCGCACCGACCATTAGATCGAATCCAATCATAAGATCAGATTCCCCTGCTGGAATACGAACGGTTTTGATCTCATCTTGGTTATGAGCAATACGGATATGGCTCATAACCGCACCGAATTTCTGCGCTAAGCCTATCTGGTCTAAAACGGCTGAACCTTTACCTTCAATATGTGCAGCCATACCCAGTAACGCACTGACCGTCACTACACCCGTTCCACCAACCCCGGTTAACATAATGTTATAAGGCTGCTGACAACTAGGTAGATTGGGGCTAGGAAGTTCGGGGAAATCAAATTGATCAGATATGACATCAGGTTTACGCAGTGAACCGCCTTTCACTGTGACAAAGCTTGGGCAGAAACCACGCACACAGCTGAAATCTTTATTGCACGCTGATTGATCTATGGTGCGCTTACGACCCTTCTCTGTTTCTTTCGGTAGTAAAGACAAACAGTTCGACTGTACACCGCAATCACCACAGCCTTCACATACTTCACTATTGATCACGACCCGCTTATCCGGATCGGGCATCTCGTTTCTTTTTCGACGTCGGCGCTTTTCTGCCGCACAGGTCTGATCATAAATAATGGCTGTGCAGCCTGGGATATCACGCAGTTCCATTTGAACTGCTGCCAAATCATCACGATGATGAAAAGTAACGCCGTCAGCAAAATCTGAACGCGTTGGATACTTATTCGGCTCATCACTAACTAATGCAATTCGACGGATGCCTTCACCAAATAACTGATGAGTAATCTGCTGCACCGTTAAAGTGCCATCAATTGGCTGCCCACCCGTCATTGCAACCGCATCATTGTAGAGAACTTTGTAGGTGATATTGACATCAGAAGCGATCGCCGCTCGAATCGCTAACAAACCTGAATGAAAGTAAGTACCATCACCTAAATTCTGAAAGACGTGATTATTGTTAGTAAATGGAGCTTGCCCTATCCAAGTAGCGCCCTCACCTCCCATCTGGGTGAATGTGTCGGTACCGCGATCCATCCATGTGGCCATATAGTGACAACCGATGCCGCCTAACGCGCGGCTCCCTTCAGGTAGAGTGGTCGAAGTGTTATGCGGACAACCGGAGCAAAAGTGCGGCGTGCGTTCGAGTAGAGCTCTTGGCTGGGCTAGTTCAGCTTCTTTATCCGTTAAGAAACTCAAACGTTGACCGATCTGTTCACTGCTATAGAAAGGTGCTATCCGGCTAGCGATCGCTCTAGCAATCATCGCTGGCGTTAGCTCTCCCAAAGAGGTGAGTAGCTCTGCACCAGTCTGATCTTTTTTACCAACGACCAAAGGTCTTTGGCTATCCTGCCAACTATAAAGCTGCTCTTTTAGCTGATCCTCGATCAAGCCCCGCTTTTCTTCAATGACAAGAACTTCATCTACACCTTGAGCAAACTCATGTATGCCTTCAGGCTCTAATGGCCATGGCATAGCCACTTTGTACAACCGTATACCCAAAGAACTGGCTAACTCATGGCTTATGCCTAAATCTTCAAACGCCTGTAAAACATCGAGATATGACTTACCTGTTGTCACAATGCCTATACGCGGAGATGAGGTATCGATAACAACCTTATCCAAGCGATTTTCACGGCAGAATGCTTGAGCGGCCCTAATTTTATAACGTTGTAGCCGCTCTTCCTGCTGCATCGGTTTATCTGGCCAGCGAGCATTGACGCCATCAACAGGCATTTCAAAATCAGAGGGAGTTTTTATCTTAAGTCTTGATTGATCAAGGTTTGCAGAGATCGCGGAATCCATTACTTCAGCTAAGGCTTTAAAACCTACCCAACAACCGCTGTATCGAGACATTGCCCAGCCAAATAGCCCATAATCCAACATCTCTTGAATTCCGGAGGGATACAACACGGGAATCATTGCATCCATAAATGCAAAATCGCTTTGGTGTGGCAGTGTCGATGATTTACTCGCGTGATCATCGCCAGCAATGGCCAAAACACCGCCATGAGCAGATGTACCAAACGCATTTGCATGCTTAAAAACATCGCCCGTTCTATCTACCCCAGGGCCCTTTCCATACCAAAGACCAAATACACCATCATATTTTGCGCCCTCAAAAACATTAACCTGCTGGGAACCCCATACTGCCGTCGCCCCCAAATCTTCGTTAACGCCCGGTTGAAAAGTAATATTCGATTGCTTTAAGTAATCACGAATTTGCCACAAGGTTTTATCAAAATTCCCTAATGGCGAGCCTCGGTAGCCCGAAATAAATCCCGCTGTATTTAGTCCTTCTGAACGGTCCCTATCAGCTTGCAACATCGGCAAACGAGCAAGCGCTTGGCTACCCGTCAGATAAACGCGTCCCGATGACTTTTCCCACTTATCTTGCAGAGTGATTGTGTTTTTCATACAGATAACCCTCTACCTCGCACAGACGCCTATACGGTCTGATTAAAGGTAAAATCAAAAAAATAAAAATTGAATAAACGAGGTCGAGACGACGTTAACGTCGGATACGTTGATCAATTAATGAGGGTTGTGCTAACGAGCGATTGAATACTCGATTGGACTGAAAAGCCCGAGGGGAAACGACATGATTAAAAAAATGCGCGCATAAAGCACGGCAGGCCATAACATGACTTAGCATCATAACAAATTACCTTTAACCTTAGCTGGATCGCAGCAGCGGTTATCTATTGTTTTTATTGTGTCGGCGGATGAGCCGATCAGTAATTATCTGCTCGCTCTTATAAAGCGATGCGGCGATTACATTATCGACCGATTAACACCAAGTCAAGATCAAAAAACAAACAATAATAGGTATAGTTATTTATCTAAACACCCGCTCGGAGATGAACACACCATAAGAGGCCGCTAAAAAATAATCATAACCATAAGATTTAAAACAAAAAAATCTGCTGAACCAATAGCAATCAGTTCAGCATAAAAATAAGCAGATACCCGTATTCTATTTCTATAAGGTTAAAGCGATCGCTCTTGATTCGCCAAAGTTGGTTTTGCCACTACCTAAAACAGGTACGGCTTCAACAGCATGTATTAAAGAGGGAAGCATGAGCGGAAGCATCCCGCCTTTCACTAATTTTTCACGCATATCTGCTACCGAATGAGCCTCAACTAATAGAATCACACGCTCCCCCTTTTTTTCATCAGGGATATTAACAGCAACCATAGGCAGGTCAGGCAATTCTAAAATACGACGCACCTCACCCTCTATCGCTGTCAAACTCACCATCTCCCCACCAAGTTTGGCAAAACGGCTGTAGCGATCGACGATAGTTAAGAAACCATCATCATCAACATGCCCCTTATCGCCACTTTTATACCAACGGATGCCATCCATTTCGACAACAACATCAGCCGTCTTTTGTGGATTTTTTAGATAGCCCTTCATAATTTGAGTGCCACCTATCAATATTAAACCGTCCTCTCCGATCGGCAACTCCTCAAGCGTATCAGGGTCCACTACTCGAAATGTTGATCCTGGCAATGCCATACCAACCGTGCCAGGTTTGTTTCCAGTCTGTACCGTCCACCAATCCGTATCTAAGGAGTCTGGTAAGTTTGTACTGGCGACCGGTGTTGTCTCTGTCGATCCATAACCTTCCACTACTGGGACATGGTACTTTCGCTCAAATGCATCTCGTACACTGGCATCTAATTTCTCAGCTCCCGCAACCACCGCTCGCAAAGACTCAAACATAAGAGGGTGAACGCGTTTATTACGAGTATACAAACGCAAAAAAGTAGAGGTTGCACACATTAAGGTCGCTTTATAACGAGCTACACCCTTACCAATTTTAGGTGCATCAGTTGGATCCGGGTGACATACAACTGGCATTCCCTCAATCAACGGTAAAAAGCAAGTAACCGTTAAACCAAACGCATGAAAAAGCGGCAGGGTCGCCATAATACAATCATCTTCTCGCACGTTAAGAACATCTGATGTCTGACGTAGATTAGCCATGATATTACGATGGCTCAACATGACACCTTTCGGCTCCCCCTCACTACCAGAAGAGAACAAAATTGCAGCGGTATCCTCTACAGTAGACTTTTTACATAAAGCCCACTGCAATAACGGCGTTGGCAACAAAGAGGTCAGTCCCATCATTATCAGCGCTTCCACTTTACCAATTTCCGCCTTTATATCTTCCATATAAAGTACGTCTCTATCTATAAATAGCTCAGAAACATCAACACCCCTAGCTTTCAATTTCGTCACGAAACGACGCGATGTGACGACGGTTTGTACCTCCGCTTGCTGCAATCCCGAAGAGAGTGAAGATAGCGGCGCTGTAAAGTTCAGATTAACGACTGTTTTACCTGCCATTAAAGAAGCGACATTAGCGATAGCACCTGCACTCGAAGTAGGTACTAACAAACCAATATTATCACCAGATGTAGACCGAATTCGTTTTGCGAACAAAGCGACTGCAGTTAAAAGCTTACGATGACTAATTGGCCCACCATCTACATCTGCAATAGCATAACCGCTATCCGCATTTTTCATGGTACGAATAAAGGCACACGGCAGTGTTTCAAGGGTTTGCGTATATTGCTCCCAAGTACGAATTGATAATTCAAACACCTTCTTTTTCACATCCGCAGCGCAACTAGAAATATCCATAGGCTGCCCATAAGCAACGATTACATCTCGCTTAGATCCTGCTTTGCGAATGCTCTTCATTTTATCTGTTGAGCGAGAAAAGCGACTACCCCATAGACCTCTCATATAAAAAGGAACAATGACGCCTTCGGCCCCCACACAGGCTTTTTCAAAGCCTCGTCTAAATTCACCAAGTTGCCCAATATGGCTAATAGCACCCTCTGGAAATAAGCAAACAACTTCACCCTTAGTGATCAGTTCTCTTACCTTTTCTAGAGCTTGGCGACTATTTCCCTTTGAGATAGGTACCACTTTGAATAGATCCAAGAACCAGCGAAGATACCAGCGTTCATAAATGCTTCGCTCCATAACAAAATGAATATGTCGCGGACAAGCCATTTGAATCATCGCCCAATCCAACCAACTAATATGATTACCAAGCAGCAGCGTGCCTTTACCCGCTTCTGGCAAATTTTCAAAGCCCAATACTTGTAAATTATATTTACGACGAAACAGAAGCATCACAAGAAGTTTTATAAATGCCTGAGGCAGTAAATAGATCGAGAAAAGAGCTGACAAACCACCAATAACCGAAAGTGCAAATAGAAGCCAAAGACCATCGAGGCTACTCCATGCGAAGAAAACCGTTAGCCCTAAAAAGCTCAACATCATCAGGTTCTGAACAAAATTACTTCCAGCTAAGACCCTACCCATCTCACTCTCAGCGGCATGAAATTGCACGAGCGCATTCAACGGCACACACATTAATGCGCCAAACAGGCCAATCAATAAGAAAACACCAGCCAGCCACAACATTGAATCGAGTTGAGGCAAAATAACTAAACCCACAGCAACACCCACCGCGCCGACAGGGATTAAGCCAACATTGATATAATGCTTAGAGAAACGCCCGGCCAAAATTGAGCCAAACATAATACCTATACCCGCAAAGGCCATTACACCTTGAATAACAAAGGTATTATGTTGATTCAAATGTTCTTCTGCGAAGGCTGGGAATACGGCAAGCATCACCTGACTAATCGACCAGAAAATTGACAGCCCGATAATCGCTAGCCAGATAGGACGTTTCCCACGAAGCAAGCCAATATTCTTACGAAGCGTTTTTCCACTGAAATAGGCTGCTCGATCAAAACGCTTTTGTTGGTCGGTACTCTGAAGTTGTGGAAGCTGGTACGCTAGATATAGTTCTATTGAAGCACCGATGACTAACAACCAACCGAGTGGAGCACAAGCAACAAGGCTCTGCTCGGGGGACATGACCTCAGCCCCCTCAAGTCTTATTTCAAATAACAGAGAAAAGACAACGATCCCTGCGAGAATTGCAACCATCGTCACCGCTTGAATCCAGCCATTCCCTTCACTCAAGTTATTTGCCCCTACAAGCTCCTTTATATAGCCGTACTTTGCGGGAGAGTAGAATGCACTTTGCAACGCCAATACAAATGTCAGCATAAAAGCAGGAATAAATAACCCTAAGTAATAACATGCGGTAATAAGCAGAGTGATCGCAACCCCACCCCAGGCAGCTGCTTTCATAACACTATTTTTAGGGTATTTATCCGCGAGAAAGCCAGAAGGTGTAAACAGCATGATAAACGGCAGCAAAATTAATCCATTCACCACTGCCGTTAATAAGATCTGAGTATCACCGTCATACGCTTTAAAGAGGGTATTCTGGATAATAATTTTATGACCAAGATCGACAAAGGCATTAATAAATGCCACACCAATAAAGGCTATAAATCCTTTTATGCTTAAAAGCGCTTTCATACTCTACTCCTGTCAGCTCCCTAACTATGCTACGGCTGTTGCAATATTAGGATCAAGGGATACCAATAGTTAAAATGATTTAATTCTGCTTTATGGGGATAATTCCCTGTAGGACAAAATCTAGAGCAAGTATAAAAAAAACCGGCATAAAACCGGCTTTTTTATAAAAGGTATCAAATACTGATACCTAAAAGGTTAACATGGCCCACTATTTTCTTGAGAGATACACACCACACTCAAGATGATCGGTATAAGGGAACTGATCAAATATGGCAAATCGTTGCAGATTATGAGTTTGCGTAAGCACTGTTAGGTTATCTTTTAACGTTTCAGGATTACATGAGATATACACAATATTATCGTAAGACTGAACCTGTTTGACGGTATCATCGTCTAACCCTGAACGCGGTGGATCGACTAAAACCGTTGTAAAATTGCATTCATCTAACGCCAAATCTTTAGTTCTGCGTTTTTGCACTGCACCACTCAATACCTGAGAAAACTCTTCAGAGCTGATTCTGACAACATCAACATTGTTAATATCGTTTACTTCAATATTATACAAGGCAGCTCGCACTGATGTTTTCGATATTTCAGTAGCAACCACACGTCTAAAATTCTGTGCCATCGGAAGCGTAAAATTACCGTTACCACAGTAGAGTTCAACCATATCACCACCCGCTCCTTGTGTAACATCAAGCGCCCACTGGATCATATGCTGGCAAACTTCACCGTTAGGTTGACTAAAACTATTCTCAACCTGTTTATAAGTATACTTACGCCCATTAATATCAAGCTTTTCAATCACAAAGTCTTGATCCAGTAATATCTTAGTCTTCCTAGAACGACCAATAAGCTGAATACCAAACTTCTCTTTCAATCTCTTCGCTTCTTCAACCCAATCATCTTCAAGAGGACGATGATAAAGCAGAGTTACTAACAACTCTCCACTAAGCGTACTTAAGAAATCTATCTGAAAAAGTTTACGCCTAAGAACCTCGCTTGGGCGAATCTCTTCCAACAATTTAAACATGACATCATGTATTCGCTCGGAAACCATTGGGCAGTGATCAATACGAATCCGTACATGCTTATTACCCTTCTCAAACATTACATAATACAAATCATCTTCATCGTGCCAGACACGAAACTCACAACGCATGCGGTAATGGCTACGAGGTGATTCGAACACCTCAACCTCAGGCAATTTAAAAGATGCAAATTGCTCCTCTACATTGGCCTTTTTAACCGCTAACTGCGCTTCGTACTGCTCTGGGGCGACAACAGAAATTGACATTTATGCCTCTAAAATAAGTGCTTAAAGAAAGAGCGAAAAGAAAAGGGACGCATTTTAACAGGATGGAGCACTTAGGCAAAACTACTCTTAGTTCCACCACACCCAGGATGAGATGTTTTATAGCGATTAGCCAACTGCTGCCACTGATTCACTTTGCCCTCAAGCCCTAACCTCTCAAGATAGTGATAACTTAGCCGGCTTGATATCTGACAACCCAGCACATTGGTGACATTTGGCAAGATTGCATCAGCCGCATGTACCGCCGTTAAGGCAGAGAATCTATTATTCTTACTCGATGTTGGAAAATGATGAAATAACACCGTCTCAATCACAGCCGGAGATATATTCCATAACGATAAAAGGTAAGCACCTACCTCAGTATGGCTTACCCCCATTCGCATTTTTTCCACAGCGTAAAGCGGCTGATTAAGATCACTCGCTTCTTGCATCACTTTTTGATAACCCATTGGGTCATGGGTTGCAAAAATAAGCATGCCAAAATCTTGTAGCAAGGCTGCCAGAAATGCTTGATCCATGATTTCTTGAGGTGCTTTAACTGTACGACAAATTTCTCGTGCCAATCCGGCAACCAGTACCGATCGATCACGAATATGCTCAAAAGCAAAACTACTCCATCGGGCATCTTGCGGGTATTGTTCAAACACCTTACTCGTGAGTACCAAATCTCTGACTTCACGAACCCCCAAAATAGTAACAGCTTCACTCAAACTACTAATATTACGCTCTAAAACAAAGCACGCAGAATTGACCAACTGAAGTAACTTTGCAGACATCGCCATATCTTTCTCAATAATCGAAGCAATAGTCCGTGCATTACTTTTTTCAGATGAAAGCTCTCTATTCAGCTCAACATAAATATCAGGGATAGAAGGAAGTGCTTTGATACTTCCCACCAGACTAGCAACCTTCTCTTGACCAAGTACACGCAAAGCTCGACGGCTCTCACCAATACCTTGCAACAATTCATCTGGGGCAGTTTCTAAGGGGAATAATCGATGACAATATTCAGATAACAACGCTCGTTTAGTAAAATTCATAATTCCATGCAGAGCAATTCTCATCGTGCCCGGCTGAATATCAATTAAGCGTTGAATATTTTCCCGCTCCTCGTCAGTCCCAAGTATGCCTACCTGAAATAGAACGAAGTCATAGGTATTTTTTGCAACAGAGTCCAATACCTCTGACCATTCAGATACAGAAGTCACTGACCAATGAACAATTCCTTTTATTTCACTCAGTAAGGCGGGATCCCCAAAAGATTCGGGAGACAAGATCAGGACATTTTCATGCCCTGCATGGGTCATTTTCATTCATCACATCTACAAAAGTTATTGAATGAACACCAATCTAAATTAGTATTTAAAACAATAGCATCCCTTCCATAGAGAAAAAAAACAATTACCTTTAAAAACAACAATTTAATAAACAGATAATTAGAACCTCAAACAAATCCAACTTGGGCCTGATAATCAGCGGTAATCAACTGCCAACGATCTAAATCTTTCTCCATTCCAATTTTTTTGATATACGACATGCTTAATTGGCTCGACATATCACAGCCCACGACGCTCGTAGCAGGCGGTAATAAAGCATCAGCAACATGAACAGCTGTCAGAGGCGTAAAACCATCCGTAGGGTTTGCTTTGGGGAAATGATGGAATAACACCGCTTCAATAACACGAGGTGGTAATTTCCATAATGCTAATAGATAAGCACCCGCTTCCGCATGGGTCACCCCTAATTCTAATTTTTCAATCGCGTAAACAGGCTGCTCCATTAAGCTCGCCTTGCTAATGATTCGGTGGTAATCCAATGGGTTATGGCTAGCCAATACCAAGATACCAAAGTCATGCAGCAATCCTGCTAAAAAAGCTTGCGCTTGAACATGACGGTCGGCTTTTGCCGCTCGCGCTATATGCTGCGCCGCACGCGCGACAGCCATTGAGCGCTGATGAATTTGCTTAAATGAAAAACTTTTCCAATCATCCGTCTGCGGATACGACTCAAATAGATGAGAAGTTAAAACTAGGTCTCGGATCATTCGTACCCCTAGAATCGTTACCGCTTCATGAATACGACTAATTTCTCGACTTAGACCAAAATAAGCAGAATTAACCAACTGCATTATTTTCGCAGCCATCACAGGGTCTTGCTCTAAAACATTAGCAATCTCTCTAGCATTCGCGCGTTCAGAATTTAATGAGTTGTTTAATTTCTCATAAACATCTGGTAACACAGGAAGTGCTTTTAAAGAGGTAATATATTCCCTGACAGCAGGTTTATTAATCAAACCAGTAACATGAATACTATTTGCAATATCATCAATCAGTTCTTGAGGCTGGCAATCAAGAGGCAATGAGTGATGGGCTAACTCTGAAGCCCTAGCAGTTTGCTGAGGTGTTAAATGACCAGACAAAACCACCCGAACAATACCAGGGTGCTTTTCTACAACATCACTCAACAGATCTAACGTTTGTCCCGGGTGATCCCCTAACGGCAGAATTAAAACATCAGCATCTGTTCTATCTAATGTTGCTATGAGTTCATCAATATCTGTTACTGGGACAGTTTGCCACTCAGACTTTTCTGCAAGTGCTTGACCCAGCATTGAGCTTTGTGAGCATAGCTGACAACAAACAGCTTGATGCTGCATCACTGGAGATGCCACGCGTACGTCCATAGCTTAACCTTCCGCTTATTCAAATCATTCCCTGATCAGTTTCATTCTCTCAATATATGTTTAGTCGGATATTTAGCACCTGTCCAGAAAGCAGACACCTATATGAAAACTATTCAAATTGAGCGGAGCACTTTGACCAACTTAATAACGAATCAGATCAACCACCAAAACATAAATACGCCACATCTAGCTTAGCTAAGAATAGATGATCAGATAAAGAGATGAGATTCGGGCTAACTACGCTCTACCTTACTAGCACTAAAGATTCTAATCGTTCGAATACCGATAATGGTTCATATAACGCCTTAAAACGCGTAGAATCTTGCCTCCATATTCCAATGATTTCAGGTTCTCAGGCAGATCATGACTGACAGCAAACGTAAAATTCTTGTTACCAGCGCTCTTCCATACGCTAACGGCCCTATCCATCTAGGCCATCTAGTTGAATATATACAAACGGACATTTGGGTTCGCTACCAAAAACTCCGTGGTAATCAATGTACTTACGTATGCGCAGATGATGCCCATGGCACACCGATTATGCTAAAAGCAGATCAGATGGGCATATCTCCTCAAGAATTGATCGATAAGGTCAGTGCTGAACATCAGCGTGACTTCTCAGGATTTATGGTGGGGTTTGATAACTACTACTCCACTCACTCTGAAGAAAATAAATATTTTGCTTCTAACATTTATACAGCGCTTCGTGATGGCGGGCATATTGCTAAAAAAACAATCACGCAAGCTTATGATCCTGAAAAAGAGATGTTCCTACCAGATCGTTTCGTCAAAGGTGACTGTCCAAAATGTGGCGAACAAGATCAGTACGGTGATTCTTGTGAGAAATGTGGCGCAACCTACAGCCCTGTCGAGCTAAAAAATGCCTATTCTGCTGTGTCCGGCGCTAAGCCAATCGAGAAAGAATCTGAGCACTATTTTTTCAAACTAGGTAACTTCGAATCATTCCTTCGTACATGGGTGGATAACCATGTACAAGAACATATGATTCATAAGCTTAATGAATGGTTTGAATCGGGATTACAAAATTGGGATATTTCACGCGACGCGCCCTACTGGGGTTTTGAAATCCCAGATGCTCCCGGCAAATATTTTTACGTATGGTTAGACGCCCCTATTGGTTACATGGCGAGCTTTAAAAATTGGTGTGATAAAAATGATGTTGATTTTGACGAATACTGGTCGGAATCTTCAGAAACTGAGCTTTATCACTTTATTGGTAAAGATATCGCCTATTTCCATACTCTGTTTTGGCCGGCCATGTTAGAAGGTGCGGGTTACCGTAAGCCGAATGGTGTTTTTTGCCATGGCTTTTTAACGGTTGATGGGCAAAAAATGTCTAAGTCTCGCGGCACATTCATCATGGCTGAGACTTACCTAAATCATTTAAGACCGGAATACCTACGCTATTACTTTGCTGCAAAGCTTAGCTCTGGCATTGATGATATTGATCTCAACTTAGAAGATTTCCGGATGCGCGTGAATGCTGACCTTGTTAACAAAGTTGTTAACATAGCGTCTCGCTGTGCGGGTTTCATCAAAAAGAAATTTGATGGTGAGATGTCGACTGACCTGGCTGTTCCTGCTCTCTATGAAGAAGCCATCGCAGCAGGGGAAATCATTGCTAATGCCTATGAAAACCGTGAATTCGGTAAAGCGATGCGTGAGATTATGGCAATCGCTGATAAAGCAAACCAATATATTGACGCAGCTGAGCCTTGGGTTTTAGCGAAGCAAGAAGGAAAAGAGCAAGAAGTTCAAGATTGCTGCTCTATGGGCATCAACCTATTCCGTGTGATTGTCTCTTACTTGGCACCAGTACTTCCACAGGTTGCTGAGGATGTACAAGCCTTCCTAAACCTTAGCGACATGAAGTGGGATAGCATTCAGCAACCACTACTTGGTCACAAGATCAATAAATTCAAACCGCTTATGCAGCGTGTAGAAGAAGAGAAGATCACCGCTATTCTCGATGAAACGAAAGTAGCTCTTGAAGCCGCTGCGGCCTCAGCAGACACAAACAAGTCAGCGTCATCTGGCCCGCTGTCTGAGGACCCTATCGAAGATACTATTACGTTTGAGGACTTTGCTAAAGTTGACCTTCGCGTCGTACGCATTGCAAAAGCAGAACACGTAAAAGGCGCTAACAAGCTACTGCAGCTAACGCTCGATCTTGGCGGAGAAAGCCGCAATGTATTTGCCGGCATAAAATCAGCTTACGCTCCAGAAGAGTTAGAAGGCAAATTGACCGTTATGGTGGCAAATTTAGCGCCCCGTAAAATGAAATTTGGTGTTTCAGAAGGTATGGTTTTAGCCGCTGGTCCAGGGGGAGAAGATATCTGGATCCTAAGCCCGGACGAAGGTGCTCAACCAGGTATGCGCATCAAGTAAACACCAGCCACTGAGTGATAAATATCACTCAGTGGCTTACTCGGTCAGATCCGTCCTCTAAAAAAAACAGCCCTCCTTTGTTCCATTCTACAATCTGCTAGACCCCATTCTATTCCAGCCTTCTTATATAAAACGGTTTCATTTCCTATTTAATTAAGGATATATTTTAAAGGCTTATAATTCGGCGCGATTAGGTCTATGCTGGTTACTTAGAACTTGCGGCACAGAAACCAACTGATTACGCTAATTTCTGTGAGCAAACTTGCAGTGAATTTTTCAGGAGAGTGTATGCCATACAACGATGATATTATGCAGGAATTAAATGTATTAAATATGTTTAACCTCAACACGACTCAGGAAGGAATAAAAGTACATTCATCTGCTAGACCTGAGTTAATCAACGCGACTCAGCGCTTATTTGATAAAGGGTTAATCACCCAAAACGATGGTGGCTACCTCACACCTTTAGGTCACGATGCCGCGGAGAGTACGCAGACTCTGCTTACGATCCTGATTACTGAAAGCCGTTTATAAAAAGCCAAAATAAAGGGCCCTTGGCCCTTTATTCGTAAACTCTATTTCGCTTCGTGGGTAGCAATAAAATGCTCCATCACTCTCCGCAATAAATTAGCGTGCGGATAATCTTTATTCCTTTCGGCACGGGCAATATCATCGAGTATAATTTTCTTAATCATACTCTCGCCCTCATGCTCAATTAGATAGTTCCCCAACGCCATCGCTATTATTGGATCTACATGCTCGTGCTCTGCAATAGCATTAACTTCACCAACAGAGAGTCCGCTCATCTCAAGGCATTCATTATAAGTTAACATGACATTACCCCTTTTATTATTATGTCTTAATCAAATTATCTTTCCCTACTTTTCAGTCTAGAACAGCTCATCATTATTTCAGCCGATAATCGCCAGAACGGTGCATAAACAGAATCCCAACTGATCCTGATCAAACTATTGCATAATTAATCTGAGCCACTAAGATCGTTTGCAGCTTACCCATAAGGAAACTATCAATGACTTTACATGATTTCATCACAGAAATTGCTACCAGCAATTCGCTCGATTTTGAAGATACGATGAATGTGATCAAAGAAAACTATCAGTACACGCCAGTCACTTTCCAGAATGGCCATTTAGAGAATGCGGCTGGAGAAAATGAAGGAAGCTGCAAGATTTTTGCGTTTGCAAAACTAAACGCTCTTGATGAAGAAACAACCCTCAAGTGCTTTGGCCGATTCTACCAAGATGTTTTGAATACACCTGAAGGTAACGATCACGGTAATATCCGTAATTTTATGAAAACAGGTTGGAATGGGATTAGCTTTTCCGCAAACGCACTCTCTTAAGCTAAAACTTTCTTACGCTAGACACCTGTACTTTCAGTGCCTGGATACAGGTGCATTGATGCTCTAAACATGGAATAAAAAAAGCCCGGTCAAAACCGGGCTTTCTCTACGATAGCGATAACATTAAGCCAAACTGTCATCGGCAACTTTATAGTTCGGATCCTCGATCACATTAACCTCAACTAAGTTACCCGCTTTATTGAGTAGTTTACGGCACTCAGGGCTTAAGTGACGCAGGTGTAACTCTTTACCCGCTTTTAGATAACGATCAGCCAAAGACTCAATAGCTTCAATACCAGAATGATCCATAACACGGCAGTTCGCAAAATCAACAATCACCTCAGGCGGATCTATCCGAGGATTAAATTGATCTCTAAATGTTTGAATAGAAGCGAAGAATAAAGGTCCATTCGGCAGATACACTTTAGTGTCATATTCATCACGGATATCAAATGCCATGTGGCTCGCATGCTTCCATGCAAATACTAAAGCAGAAATAATAACCCCGACAACTACCGCGATCGCAAGATCTTGCCATACAGTAACGCCTGTAACCGCTACAACTACAATCAAGTCTGAACGTGGGATCTTGCCCCATAAGCGTAAACTTGCCCATTCAAACGTACCAATTACAACAATAAACATAACCCCAACCAAAGCAGCAACTGGGATAATTTCAATAAGATTTGAACCAACAAGTATAAATGCCAATAGGAATAGCGCTGCAGAAATACCTGACGCTCGGCCTAATCCTCCTGAGTTGATGTTGATCATGCTCTGACCAATCATTGCGCAGCCCCCCATACCTCCAAAGAAGCCTGTGGCAACGTTTGCAACACCCTGACCAATACACTCTTTGTTTCCGCGGCCACGAGTTTCTGTCATCTCATCAATCAGCGTCAATGTTAATAGGGACTCTATCAAGCCAATAGCCGCCAGAATCAAAGCATAAGGCACAATAACTTGTAAGGTTTCAAACGTTAAAGGAACCATAGGGATGTGAAATTGTGGCAGACCACCAGCAATCGTCGCTTCAACATTGCCTGTCATATCGATCAAGACATCTTGAACCGTTCGGGTATCTAAATCTAACCCAATAACCAACAAAGTGACCGTAAGAATAGCAGCCAGCGATGAAGGAATTGCGCGGGTTAATTTTGGTAAAAAATGGATGATGGCCATAGTCAAAGCGATTAGACCTAGCATCATCATCATCTGCTCGCCTTGGAGCCATTGAAGCGTCCCATCAGCATCCGTGAACTGGAACTGCTTCATCTGTGCTAGAAAGATCACGATAGCAAGGCCATTAACAAATCCTAGCATCACTGGGTGAGGCACTAAACGAATAAACTTACCCAGTTTGAACACCCCTGCAAGGATTTGAAAAATGCCCATAAGGACAACCGTTGCGAATAAATACTCAACGCCATGCATAGCGACCAAGCTAACCATCACAACCGCTAGCGCACCTGTTGCGCCTGAAATCATGCCAGGGCGCCCACCTATCACAGCGGTGATTAAACCAACCATAAAGGCAGCGTAAAGACCGACTAAAGGCTCTACGCCAGCAACAAAAGCAAATGCTACAGCTTCAGGGACGAGGGCAAGCGCCACCGTCAAACCAGAAAGAAGATCGCTTTTAAGTGATTGTGTGCGAGCCACAAGCAATTGAATCATTTATCACCCCAGCCAGTATATTGGCTCTTTTTTAACCAGATTTGCAAAGCGCGCGAGTATAACAAATGCAAGTCGCAATTACAGGCATCATGTTCGAATAGTTTCGATTAGTTTATTTCTTAAAGCTTCCTGCTGTGCAGCTGCAATATCATGAGCAAGGACTGATAGCTCATGAGCGGGATCAAATTCTTTGACAACAATAAGTTGGGACAAATTTTTCCACGCGGCAGGCAATGTATTGCAACGCGACATCATACCTCCATCATTGTCGCGACTTAAATACACAACACAACCAATTCCAGCCGCAAGAATCCGACAGCAACACATTGGGCACGGCTCAAGCGAGGTGATAAGCGTAAGCTCATCTCTACAAGCATAACGAGGAAATTCCTCCTCAAACTTATCCAACAAACGCATCTCGGCATGGGCTGAAGAGCTAAATTGCGGGCTGAAGACTTGATTACTCGCTTCAACTAAAAGCGTCTGATCTTTATCGATCAGTACAGCACCCACACCATAATTGCCTTGTTCAAGCGCTTCTAAGGCAAGCTCACAACAACGAAAACGCCATCGGTCATCATTATATTGATAACTTAATGAATAACTCGCCAAACGTACTCGTATACTTTCGAGCTGACACGTAGACACAACATCTCCTTAGTCCGTTAACGCTGTTGTTAATTTCGGTCCCCACAAACAGGTTAGCTTTCCAATAAGTTTAACTGCTTTGGCTGATCCTGTTTTTCATCTAACAAACGATAACCCACCCCGATCAATCTAACAGGCCTCGACCCACGATTATAAGCATCGCACAGCAACTGGCGAAAATGAGCTAAATCGGGAAGCATCACCGTATTCTCAGCGGTTGTTTGGACAAAATCATAAAACTTAACTTTAACCACCACCCCCGCTATCGATCTTGTCTCTTGGTACTTACTATACCGCTGCTCCAGCTCTTCGAGTAACATCGGTAATTGTGATAAACATTGCTCGATTGTTTGCAGATCTTTTGGATAAGTATGCTCAACACTAATGGATTTTCGAACCCTGCTCGTCTTAACAGGTCGATGATCAATCCCACGCGCTAAATCAAACAACCGTTTACCAAACTTGCCAAACCTTTCCACTAAATCGATTAGTGACTTAGCTCGTAAATCCGAACAGGTAGCGATGCCCAAATCGGATAGTTTCTCTGCAGTTTTGTCCCCTACACCTGAGATTTTACTGACGGGTAAATCAACAAGGAAATCTTCTACCTGATTCGGCGTTATGACATAAAGCCCATCCGGTTTCTGCCAATCACTGGCAATCTTGGCAAGAAACTTATTCGGTGCCACACCCGCCGAGATCGTAATTCCAACCTCCCGTTTTACCCGCATACGTATCTCTTCCGCAATCAATGTAGCACTACCGGAATGATGCTCAGTCCCTGTCACATCTAGAAATGCTTCGTCTAAAGATAGCGGCTCTATTAGTGAGGTGTAATCTAAAAAAATACTCATTATCTGTTGAGATACTTCTTTATATTTAGCCATGTTTCCTGGGATAACCAACAAATTAGGACATAACTTCAGCGCATTCGCAGTAGACATTGCAGAACGAATACCAAATTCACGTGCGGGATAGTTACAAGTGGCAATTACACCACGGCGATCCGACCTCCCACCTATCGCTAAAGGGATCTCACTAAATTCCGGATTATCACGCATCTCAACAGCAGCAAAGAAGCAGTCACAATCACAGTGGATAACTTTCCGCTGCATCAACCCACCAAATACTGTTTATTTATACAGCATTATAACTAAAGTAAATCATAACAACACACCCTAGCGCTAATACCATTACAAAGCTTTGCTATGCTTGTGAATAACAACTAACAATGAAAGTACATATATAACTAGGGAAAAATATGCAATACGCCCCTAAAGGTGACGAAGTACGCTCTGGTTTAGATCGGCGACAAATAAAGGATCGTCGCGAGGAGATCCGCTTTGAACCACAAAAAAAAGACAGACGTAAAAATGATGGACGTCGTAAAGATGACAATGACCTTTGGACCAAAGCGATAAGAGAGTCCGATGCTGCGGCAGAATAACCCCCGGATAACTTTTACTATGTCATCAAACGGTAAGATTACTGTCAAAGTTTAGTCACCATATTCACATATCGTTTTCACACTATGAATACACGTGAAAACAACCTCATCATAAAAGAGCCTACAATTAATGTAGAAAAAGCTCTTGTCAGTAAATATCCAGCTTTTGTGGATAAACCGGCGCCATTTAAACGCTCTGCTTTATTCATGTTACGTAAGCTCGTACACGAAACCGAAATTAATAGTTTTCTTGAATTAAACAGAGATGCTACTGGTTTTGAGTTCATCGAAAGGGTTCTGGAATATTTCAACTTTGGTTACAGCATCAGCAATCATGATCGCGCCAATATCCCCTCGTCTGGACGTGTTGTTATTATTGCCAACCATCCTTTAGGTGCGTTAGACGGGCTATCTCTGCTTAAAATGATTGGAGAGGTACGCCGTGATGTCAAAATTGTCGCTAACGATGTGTTAATGAATTTTGATCCAATAAAAAACTTATTTTTACCCGTTGATAATCTGGGTAAAAGCACCCGAAAACGTGATATTGAACGCATCGTTGAAGCGCTGAATCAAGAACAAGCGGTTATTGTTTTTCCTGCAGGGGAAGTCTCTAGGGCAGGAATTACAGGCGTAAAAGACGATAAGTGGAATAGTGGCTTTATCCGATTTGCTCGAAAGGCCAATGCTCCCGTTCTACCTATTTTTATTGGGGGGAAGAACTCCTCCCTGTTTTATAGCATCTCCTATATCAACAAAGCTCTCTCGACCATGATGCTAGCACGCGAAATGTTTAATAAGCGTTCTGTCACTATACCAATGCGTGTGGGTGAGCCTATCGCGTTCAGTCAAATAGATGCGGTTCCGGTATCGACCGCTGAGAAAGCCAAGCTACTAAAAAAACACTTATATAAGATCGCTAAAAACAAAAAACCACTGTTTATCACAGAAAAAACCATTGCTCACCCTCAGGACCGCCAAACGCTCAAGCAAGAGTTAAGGGACTCCGAACTTCTAGGTGAAACGATAGACGGTAAAAAGATATACCTGTTTGACTACAAAGCTGAGTCAGCTGTTATCCAAGAGGTGGGAAGGCTTCGTGAAATAGCTTTTCGTTGCGTCGGCGAAGGTACAGGAGATAAAAAAGATCTCGATCAGTACGACCACTATTACCGTCATTTAATCCTATGGGATGAAGACGAACTTGAAATAGCGGGAGCATATCGACTCGCAGAAGCGGGCAAAATTGATCACAATTCTGAAACGCCCCTCTATAGCTCAACGCTTTTCAAATACAGTGAACAGATGCAACCCTATTTTGCTCAAGGAATTGAACTTGGCCGTAGCTTTGTACAACCGAAGTATTGGGGGAAACGCAGCCTCGATTACCTTTGGTACGGTATCGGAGCATATCTTAGAAAACATCCAGAAATACGCTATATGTTCGGCCCCGTCAGTTTGAGTAACAACTACCCTCGTGCTGCCAAAGATATGCTGGTTTGGTTTTATCGCCACTATTTTGGCGATAATGAAGACTTAGGGCATTCTTTCGCGCCTTACAATTTAGACCAAGAAACACTCGCCAATATGGAACTACTCTTTGCAGGCGATAATTACAAAGCGGATTTCCGTATCCTGAAAGAGCAACTTGAATTTCTTGGTGTCAGTGTGCCTACACTCTATAAGCAATACAGTGAGCTTTGTGAAGATGGTGGGGTGCGCTTCCTAGACTTTGGCGTTGACGCAGATTTTAACTACTGCATCGATGGATTAGTGCTCGTAGATATTGAATTTGTAAAAGCGAAAAAAAGAAAACGTTATATAGGTGATGCAGTTGAAACGACAACTGACTTGTAATCTGTATTCAATTGCTCGAAAAAGCTGCTTTAACAACCGTTAAAAGAACAACGTCTAGCGAACAGCGCTAGAAAGCAGATATGATCAATAAAAAAACCGCGCCAATCTCAGGATTGACGCAGTTTTTTCCGTTAAATGGAATAGGTTACTTTGCTGGTGCAGCTATATCAGCTTCACTCATCAATTCGATTCCCTGAGCATTCAAATTAATATCCATTTTGACACGCATATCCATATTTTTAAGCATTTGCAGCTGCTCTGTCATTTCCGGATCACCGCTCATCTCCAAAATAGGAACGACTGGCGCTAGCATCTTTTTATAGTCCATAGAGAAATTAAAAAGTCCGTTGCTAACAGCATCTTCTTTCCCGAGCGCGTCAGCAATAGCAGCGCCTTTATCACCATTGTAAATAACAAGATGCTTACCTTTAACGGCCAACATCGGCTGAACATTTACCTCAGGAGGGATCGGTAACATAGTGGAAAGATCGACTGCACTTCCATCTTGCGGTAATTGAATATGCGCTAATGGCGGTGCGAATGTTTTAGCCATATTAAATAATACAGCAGGGTTTTCAGCTGTAAGAGAGACAATCGCATCTAAGGAATTAAGTTGCGGCTCTGGTCCTTCCATATTCAGAGAGAAATCCTGAATACCCATCGCAACCCCTTTTACACCTTGAGCCATTCCCGTAAACATAGCCAAAGCCGCTGGGTTAGCAGCTCGAGTAGATGATTGCATCTCAACCAATGGCGCACATTTATAAGTAGGTTCTAGCATATTGCTCCATATACTAGATAACGCTGGACTCAATTTATTAGCATCGATACCAAGCCCCATACCAAATACTTGTGCTTTGCCCAAGTATGATGGAATAAAGCCCTGCATAGATGTCAAAGCATCTAAAACAACTTTGTTATTACTTTCAAAAACCATCGCTGCTTTCATATAAGTATGCGTTGCGGTGATTTTCATATCATCTTTGCTTCGCATCCCAATCACAGTACGTGGCCAGTTTGCAGCAATCGCCCCCATCTCAGCTTGGCATTCAGCGGTTCTTACTTCAGCCAAACCATCTTTGTCACCATCAACTTCCATCGCTTTAGTGATCATTGTTGCTAAAGCATTTCCGTTCGCCGTCGTGAAAGCCTTTACTAGGCCCTGATGATCGATATAAGAAAGTGAGGTTTTAACAAAGCCATGTTTTTTCTGGATAGATTCCAATACACCAGCATCTTTAAGCGAGGCAGTCGGTTTTTCCTGAGCAAGTGCTAACGCAAGATCAGCAGGTGTATTCGCATGCGTATTGATACTCCACGTCGCCCAGCCATTTTCAACAGCCGCCACTAACTCAAACTTTTCACCTTTTTCATTATTCTCAAAAACATAGGCGCGATACTGCAGCTCTTTTATTGTGCGAGCCTCATGCTTAAAGCCACTCTCGAGTTCAGCTTTATCTAGCACAGCCCAAAAGCTTTTTGCATCGGTGACTTGATAACGCATCACAGGCATAAACCCAACAGCATAAACAAACGCTTTTATTTCATCAGGTAGCGCAAATGTTTTTTGAAATTCAGCCGGCGTGTTCATTCCTTGGAAGTAAGACTTAACTAAGCTTGCCAAAAAACTCTGCTTAGGCTCATTTTCATCATCCAACTCTTCCAAAAAATCGTTAGGTACTTTGGCTTGAGCAAATGTTGTCGATTGCAAATATTCTTTAAGAGGGAATGCTTCCATTTGTCCGGAGAATAAAACAGTATCTGCAGGCACATATGCCAATGGGCTATATGCAGCCGAACCGCCTTCACCGCCTGGTTGACTTACCATATACCCAACTGCTCCGGCTGCTACAACGGCTCCGGCAATAATGACTTTACGCACCTTATAAAACTCCATTTCCATATATTTTTCATGATACTAACTGATCAGTGTTTCACTGTCCTTAATTCATAGCGAAAATAGGAATAATTCTTATATAAGAATAACCAACTGGAAACCTCGACTAGCACCAACACCGCTATTTAAACCTCTATACTTGATACGAGAACCGTGAACAAACACTCGCTTTTAATGTCTTATTTATAGAGAAAGCCAATAGCAGGCATCACGCTCAAATTAGGGTTATATAAAATTGGGGTTAAGTAAAATTGATAAAAAAAGATAAAAGAGACGTGGGGCTAGCGCCAACTTCAAGCGCTCAGGAGATTGATAGTTTCTTACACCAAGCGAAAAGCCTGTCTAACACCTCACACACTAAAGGCGCTAGGCTATTATTTTCACTCGATGCGACAGCAAGTCGCCAGTCGACTTGGGATCATGCCTGTCATCTACAATCCAAAATGTTTCTAGCGACGGATACCATTGGCTCATTAAATATTCAGTTGTGTTATTTCAACGGTTACAATTTTTTTTATTCCAGCCCGTGGTACAGCAATACGGAGCAACTACTGAATAAGATGAATTCAGTACAGTGTTCTGCTGGGCATACTCAAATCGGTAAACTATTAAACCATGCCATCACTGAAACACGGAAAGAGCCGATAAAAGCGATCGTTTATATCGGGGATAGTATGGAAGAAGATATCAATCTTTTGTCTTCTATGGCTGGCACCTTAGGGCTACTGAAAACGCCAATTTTTATTTTCCAAGAAGGTAACGATTTAATAACCAAAAGAGCTTTCAAACAGTTTGCTCAACTTTCTGGAGGCGCTTATCATGCATTTAATAACGCTAGTTCCTCTTTGCTTGCTCAATTGCTAATAGCCGTAGCAATCTATGCAAGTGGCAACAAAAAGGCCTTGCAGGATTACAGCGCACAACAGAACCAAGAAATTTCTGTTTTTTTAGAACAGCTAAAATAAAGGATAATCAGTGAATCCAATCAGTTTAGTACTCTTAGCCGGACTTGCTCTCCTTATTAGCATCTGGTTACGTTCATTACCTAAAAAAAGAAGAAATCGAACAATCATTATGATTGTTCTAGCTTTAATCTCTCTATTCGTACTGCTAATGGCGTTCACGGGCCGTTTACATTGGGTCGCGGCGGTCTTTGCAGGCTTACTGCCATTTAGCCGAAATATACTTCCCATTTTAATCAGAGCAGCCCCCTTTATTGGCGCATGGTACAAAAGACGCCAACAAACCCATACCAAAGCTGATAATCAATCAGAAGTGAATACCGAAATTCTATTAATGCGGTTAGATCATGATTCAGGTGTGATGTATGGAACAGTAAAATCAGGCCCCTATGCAGGTAAAGAACTAGGTTCATTGAGTGAATCTGAATTCCTAAACTTACTCGCCTATTGCCGTGAACACGATAGTGAATCCGCTCGCTTACTCGAAGGCTACCTAGATAAACGTTTTGGCGATAGCTGGAGGGATGACGATGCAACCGCGAACCCTACACAGCATAGCCCCCATAAAGATCAGGAAGCATATGAAATTTTAGGGTTAAAACCAGGCTGCAGCCGAGAAGATATAATTAACGCTCATCGTCGTTTAATGCAAAAGAACCATCCTGACCGAGGTGGAAGTGATTATCTCGCCGCTAAAATAAACGACGCTAAAGATTATCTATTGGACGATTAAAACGTCGGAATACTCGCTCAGGACCAACACGTTCCAACCTAAGTCCTGAGCTACCATATGTTGAACTATATCCTTTAAGCGCAAGACCACCCTGTTTATCACGCTGAAATATAAGGATTTCATTCTCCTCTCGACCGTCAATATCGGTCAAATGGACCACAATCTTTCCTGAACTTAAACGCTTCCACGTACCTTTCTGCACAATAAGAGGCTGACGATTGCGATAATCCTGAGTTAAAAAAGCATTGTTCTCTGACGTTATATCTAAGGAGATAAAACGCCCTAAACTATTAATCCCTGGCAATAGCGTAGTATACAAACCAGGTAGCGTACGTATTTCTAAATTACCACGGCGACCACACCCTTTATAAACCTTCCCATTCAGAGTCATTTCCGAAGCATACTCATATTCAATACCAAATCGATCAACACAAGATTGCTCTAATAGGCGTAACGTTAAAGAATGGAAGTCTAACCCCTTTGCGGTACTGCTCCACTCATAGCCATTCCCTAAATTAATCGGTTTGCTACGAGGAAAAATAAGCTGTGCTAAGCGACCATAATTCTGGACAAAGATCCCCTCTTCTCGAAGATCTGCGATCCAAAGAGGGTTATTTCCTGCCGCTCTAAATTCATTCCCTGATAACTCATGGGCACAAGTAAATTGATTCCCACCGAGCATATGCACTTTATAGACCTGCCAAGCCTCGCCAGGCGCAATATGATCACCGCTCATTTCGGCATAAACAGCAGGAGCACCTGTACGAGACAAGCGTTTTTTCAATTTACCCGTATGATCGTTTATCTGCTCACTTTTATTAACATAACAGGCCTTAAAGTTAAGTACCCCTTCATCAATAGAAACAATACCGCGGCGAAATAGCGGGCCGGCATCCCCCCCTAAATTTGAAGGAACATTTTGACAGGCGGATAAAAAAGTAAGCACAATAGAGCCAAATAAAAACTGACGTAAGCGCTTACATTTGAAGGTTTTCATATTAAGTATTGCTAGAGTAGTATGGAATACTGATAATAAGCCAATAGATCATGGAGGGCAAAGATATGGCAAGGCCAGCGGAGTTTGACCGTTCGGAAGTTTTGGATAAAGCGATGAACGTGTTTTGGAGAACAGGATATAGTGCAACATCAGTCACAGATTTAGTTGATGCAACGAAGTTAAAGCCTGGTTCACTGTACGGTGCGTTTCAAAGTAAACGTGGGCTATTTCTAGAAGTTATCGACACTTACTCTGTACGCAGTATCGAACGTGTCACTAAAGCGATGAGTGAAACGTCTTCACCTGTTAAAGGAATTGAAGAATTCTTCCAACGTTTCTGTCATGAATTGGGCAACGATGAAATTGGTAAAGGCTGCCTGATGGTAAATACCATGTTAGAGCTAGCGACGGAAGACGACGAGATTCGTGAACGTATCAGTAATTATCTTGGCCAGGTTGAGCAGAACTTTCATGACGCATTGATCAAAGCTCAGCAAATTGGTGAGATAGATAAGACAAAAGATGCGGCAGATCTAGCAACCTACCTGATGACCTGCATCTGGGGTCTGCGTGTATTAAGCAGCAAGCGCCCTGAACCAAGTAAATATGAAGCTGTCGTCAGCAACATTCTCCTGTCATTACACAGCCCACAGCATTAAGGCCGAAGATATTAAACGATACTAAAACGCAGTAATAAAGCACTGCGTTTTAGTGGCCTTTTCGTTTATTTCACGTCATAAGCGCAACGAAACCCAATAGATCCATATATTCCCCGCCCGCTGACCGGAGGTTTTACGTTTCGAAAAGAACTGCGTAAATTATTGGTATTTTCATCCCACGAACCACCGCGCACAACTCGCTGGCGTCCGCTACTAGGACCTACAAGATCCCCTTTAGCATAGCGAGCCAATGCATCTTTTTCATACCAGTTCATGGTCCACTCACCCGCATTGCCATGCATATCATTCAAACCCAAGCTATTCGCTGCACGGCTGCCCCGTGGCCAGGTTCTATCTTCTCCACATCCATCCGGTTCATTAGAAACACTTCCCATCGTCACGCCATCATCTAAAATAGCATGCTTGCAACTCACATTTTGTCCCCAAGGGTATCGCGTCACAGACTCACCTCGAGCAGCTTTTTCCCACTCAGCTTCTAACGGTAAACGCCCTCCCTTCCAGTGACAATAATCCAATGCTTGTTGCCAATCGACACAATTAGCTGGGTGATCATCACGCCCTACTGCACCGATATTACAATATTTATTTCGTTGAAAATCTTTCGGGCGCTGGCATTTTCCTGCA
Organism: Neptuniibacter victor; assembly: GCA_027943745.1. GTDB lineage: Bacteria > Pseudomonadota > Gammaproteobacteria > Pseudomonadales > Balneatricaceae > Neptuniibacter > Neptuniibacter victor. Next base: position 2,951,091 of record AP025763.1, read on the forward strand.
CTAATACAGGCATTGTATTCGGCTACGGACACTTCATTAACATCCAACTGAAACGCTGGAACATCAACAGTGACGCCACCTTGGCTACCTTCATCATTTTCGCAGTCAGTATCATCTACTGAGCAACCCATTTGAAATACACCACCGTCTATCAGAACGCTCTCTGATGCCGCATAAGCGCTATATGTGCCAGCACTCGACAATAAGAAAACAGCAGAAATAATTGCTCGATTCATTATGAACCCCCTGCAAAGATGATTGGACTAATTATTTTTATCACCTCAAAATAGAGTCTAATTACTGTAAATAGTTTCAACCTAGGCCAAATTTTATGAAGCTCATCACTTTTGAATACAATGACCGCACCTCAATAGGTGCTCTTATTAACAACAAAGTGATCCCTGCATGGCTAGATCCTTCGCTCCCAGAAGAGATGGGGGCATTTCTAGCAAGAGGTAAAGAAGCCCAAACACGGCTACTTGCTCAACAAGGAGAGCAAAACCTTCGGCTTAGCGACGTTAAACTTCTTTCCCCGGTACTTAATCCTCAAAAATTTTTGGGAGTGGGCCTTAATTACTCAGACCATATTGAAGAAACAGGCTTAGAGGCACCAACGTTCCCTACCATTTTTAATAAACAAAGCAGTTGTATCATAGGTCAAGGCGACGCTATTCATCGGCCAAGAATCTCAAATAAACTAGATTACGAAGGTGAGCTTGCCATTGTTATTGGAAAAAAATGTCGACACGTCCCCTACGAGAAAGCAAAGGGAGTCATTGCAGGCTATACCATAGTGAATGATGTATCAGTGAGGGATTGGCAAGTAAAGTCCCCCACCTGGACGCTAGGAAAATCCTTCGATACGCATGGACCGATAGGGCCTTGGATCGAAACAGACATAACTAACCCACACAACCTAGAACTAAAAACATGGGTCAATAATGAGCTACGTCAGCATTCAAATACCCGACACCTTATTTTTGATTGTTATCAACTCATTGCGACCATATCTACGGTTTGTACTCTCATGCCTGGCGATATAATCGCGACTGGCACATGCTCCGGCGTAGGTGTAAAAATGACACCCCGTGGTTACCTGAAACCAGGAGATGATGTCCGGATAGAGATCGAAAAGATAGGTTCACTAAACAATCCTGTCATCGAAGAACCAGACACCCAGTTATTTTAATGTGTCGCACAACCTTGATCGATAAATATATAGTGTCGCCATATTGAAACCTACTAAGCCGTTGATTTATAAAGGAAAGATTACTTTGTAATCAAAACCATGTCTCTCATTCGCGACACTATGCTTGACTCTCAAGCCTCCCATCATAAGCAATACAGTTAACAACCAACACAAACAATCATAACATATTGTTTTATATGCATTTTTAAAAACTGGCACATGATTTGATATATCTATCTCGATTTTAAACTTTCTGATATTCAATAACGTGATCAGTTCTAGGAGATAGATATGAAATTAATGGCACTTACTCTTGCTTCATTCATGGCGGTAGCTTCTACGGCAACGCTAGCAGCGAATACAACACCTGCTGAAGCAAAACCTGCCGTTCAACCAGAAGTAATGACAAGCGAGCAGCCTAAAGCACCAAGTATTTTTGAAAAACTTGATGAGAACAAAGATGGCAAGGTTAGCCCTCAAGAAGCTCAGGTTTCACCGGCCTTAGTCAAAGGATTCGAAAAAATAGATACGAATAAAGATGGCTTCCTCAGCCCAGATGAGTTTTCTCAGCTACAAGTTAAAGCGACCGAAAAACGCACCTATGTTGTTTTGGCTGCTCTACACGCTTTATAAGGGTTCACTGGTTAGGGAAGGTTAATCTAAGCTGATTCCGAGACAGCCTCAGATGAAGATTAGTCTTTCCGTTCTGGTAACAGTTATCTCAGAGCATCCATGTCCACAAACATAGCCGCCAGCTCTGTTTTAACAAGGATAGATGCCTACTTAGTAGGCATCTATCACCCCAACGATCTTTCTGTTTCAGCGACTAAAGCAGTGGCTAAACGGAGCTAACACTATCCAATGTGGGGTTGATTCATAGATAATGGTCATACATCTGTTTAAATAATGTCGAATTAATGTCCAATGATAACCGCCACGGTTGGCGACTTAGCTCACTTAAGCAATTAGTATTGCTTTCATTCTTAGTTGTTGTCACTCCATTCGGAGTGCTGATCTTCTATGCGACTGACGCACTGGTTGAACAGTCTGCGCAAGGACGTGTGCTCGCAAAACAAGCCTTAGAAGTCACCCGAAGGGGCCAACAGCTAGAAGGCCTAGCAGAAGACATTACACGCTCAGCCCGCCAATACCAGATTCTCTCAAAGCCCGAAATAAAAGAGCGGCTTAATCAGCATCTTTTGAACTATAGAGAACAGTTATCGATTCATAGTTTCATCCTGACCGAACTTGAACCGCTGAACCAAATTAAAGCACTGTTAGAAGATATCGATCAACCTCACCCTAACAATGCAAACAAGCTCCTAGGACTGACACGCGAAATAAATCAACAGATCGATTTCATCCTAGATCAACGATTATATGCTCTAAATGAAACTGCTCAACACACACAAAAACAGTTGAGCACCCTCGCTATCATTCTGCTCGTCATAGAGATGATGCTAATTCTCTTCTTCAGCTTTATGATTATTAGGCCTGTTCGCCGCATTGCTGATCGTATCCAAGCCTTAGGCACCGGTGAAGAGTACAGCGGCTCAAAAGTTGGTGGGCCAGATGAATTAGTAGAACTAGAACAACAACTTGATTGGCTAACAGAGCGATTAGCTGAAGTTGAAAATGAAAAACAACGTTTTTTACGGCACATGTCCCATGAGCTGAAGACCCCTTTAACGACGCTTAGGGAAGGCTCAGATCTATTAGCCGATCAGATTACAGGCCCATTAAATAACAGCCAGATGGAAGTAACTCATCTGCTTCAAAACAACGCCAGACAACTGCAATCCCTTATTGAACAACTACTTGATTACAGTCGTCTCCATCAAAACGAACCCGTTAATTTTCACCTAGTTAGTATGCTTCCCGTCGTTACCGAAGCCATTGAACCTTATAAGCTGTTATTGGAACAAAAGGAGATCACCGTGACATTACCCAGTAGTGATTCTCAATGGGTGACGGATAGAGCCATGTTAATACGTATTTTAGGAAACTTAGTTTCGAACGCCGCTCTCTATGGAACAAATCAGGGTTCGTTAACAATTAGCATCACAAAAGAGCATGACCAATGCTTAATCATGGTCGAAAACGAAGGACCTACAATCCCCGAAAAAGATATTCCGTTACTGTTTGAAGCATTTTATCAAGGTCAAAATAGGCGTCTAGGTCCAGTAAAAGGCTCCGGCATCGGATTAAGTATTGTCAGAGATGCAGCGGATTCACTCGGCGCAACCGTCAAATTAGCTATCAATGAGAACAATCATGTGGGATTTAGTATCAACCTCCCCGCTTCGGAGCACCGTTTAAATGACTAAATCTATTATGTTACTAAGCTGCTTACTTATACTTCAGGGGTGTGAACTCAATACAATAAAGCCACAGAATAGTGTGACAAGCCTATCTAATAAGAAAAGCTGCCGAATATCTCCTTATACGCTAAATAACCTACAGCAGATAGAAACGGATTTTTTGACAAAGCCCGGGCAGCGAAGTCAAATTATGCAGAGTGCAATCCGCCAGAAAGACCCTTTACTACTTGCGCTGCTACTTTCAACACCTTTGTCTTCAAAAGAGCAGCTTCAACAATCCAAACGTTACTATTCAAAACTGGTACTTTATCCCCATAGCGCGTGCCCAGGTGATAGATATTTTGATCTGCGTGACCAACTTACGTCAGCTTTACTGTGGATGCGCGCCGAACACGACAATCTCTTGTCAGAGAACCGGGCGCTTCAGGTTAAGATTGATGCCCTTACTCAGATTGAGACTGATCTGAGTAACGACCGGGAGGTTCAAGAATGAAGCCTCATATTCTTCTCGTTGACGATGACAGCTCACTACTAAAACTTTTATCGATGCGTCTTGAAGCCAGTGGATATAAAGTGTCCTGTGCAGAAAGTGCGGAGCAAGCACTTAACATCATTGATGAAAAAATTGATCTAGTCATTACCGATTTACGCATGGAGGGCATGGATGGCATGGCCCTTTTCCAACAAGTACAGCGTATTCAACCACAACTCCCTGTCATTATTATCACTGCGCATGGGTCTATACCGGAAGCGGTCACTGCTACTCAGCAAGGGGTCTTTGGCTTTTTAACAAAACCTATTGATCGCGATCAGCTGATGCAGACCCTTGAAGCGGCCCTAGCAAGCACGAGTCGAAGTGAAGGGAAGTGGCGGAGCAACATCATCAGCCGTAGCGTCATCATGGAACAGCTTCTCCAAGAAGCTGAGCAGATCGCAGGCTCAGACGTCAGCGTTCTTATTACCGGAGCAAGCGGTAGCGGTAAGGAACTGCTCGCAAATGCAATTCATCAAGCGAGCCCGAGAAAAAAGAAACCTTTTATAGCGATCAACTGCGGAGCGCTTCCAGAACAGTTATTAGAATCAGAACTATTTGGTCATACCAAAGGTGCTTTCACAGGAGCTGTCAGCAAACATGACGGCTTGTTTAAAGCCGCTAATGGCGGCACCCTCTTTCTTGATGAAATCGGTGATATGCCAGCGCCGCTTCAAGTAAAGTTACTACGCGTTTTGCAAGAAAGGCAGATAAGACCTGTCGGAAGCACCGAGACAATTGCTGTTGATGTCAGAGTGATATCAGCCACACACAGAGATTTAGAGCAAGCAATGCAGGACGATCAATTTAGGGAAGATCTGTTCTATCGATTAAATGTCGTCAATTTGCACTTACCCCCTCTCAAGGATAGACCTGAAGATATCCCTCCCCTTGCTCGCTACTTTGTAGAACAAGCAGCGGAGCGACACAACCCTCGTGTTAAAAACATCTCGAGTGCGGCATTACAAGTACTCGCCCAGGCATCCTGGCCCGGTAATGTTCGTCAACTTGAGAATATCATTGAAAAGGTAACGGCACTCAGTACCACCCCTGTCATTTCAGACACTGCCATTAATAGAGCGCTTGCGAATCAAGAACAAGTGATTCCAAATTTCAATGATGCCAGGGCTGACTTTGAAAAGCGTTACCTCAATAAAGTTCTACATATTACAGAAGGGAACGTGACCCAAGCCGCAAAAATTGCAGGGCGAAATAGAACCGATTTTTATAAACTATTGAAGAAACACCATTTAGAAGCGGCGAATTATAAACATCTATAAAGCACGTGCATCTGTTATTGGTAGTCATCCGGTAAGCTAATGCCCATACTACTCGCCTCAACTTGAGCTTGTGCTTTAAAACGCTCCCTTACCTTCGATCCTTTAGGCTTAGTAAGGTAAAAAAGCCACTTACTCGCGATCTCTGGTTTTAACTTATGCTCTTCACCCCAGCTTTGGATAAAAAGAAACAGAGCATTATCACTTTTATCTGGCAAAGCGACCGGCACAGGAGTTTCTAACTGTTCGCCCGCTCTCACACGTCGGCATAGTACATCATAGTTGTATCGAAAATCGGAGAAGACATCGCTTTCATCCTCAGTCCTTAAACGGAACCACCCGGTCGCTTTCCCGGCATGGTAAATAGCAGGATGAGTCCACTGATGCTTAGAAGCACTATCCGCATGATTGCATGCTTCTTCATAGGCATGTTTAGCAATCGGCAAACCATGATCGCCTGTTAAATTACGTAGTACTTTGATGAACTCTGAGATAGTCGGCATCCAAGCACTATGCTCTTTGCAATAATCAATCGCTGCGACCAATTCAGCCTCAGTGTATCCCTCTAGGCTTAAAGCCCACTCGCGTTTCGCAATACGAATCTCATCTTGTGTTTCAAAGCAACTTTTAAATTTATGACCATAAATCGCCATAAAACGTGCAAAAATCATATTTACAAACGTTTTGACTTCTACGCTAAGGTTTGCACTTTGATGCTGCTGAGACTGCTCACCAGTCGGTGTCTTTGATGTCCATGACTGCTGCGGTAACCCGTTTACGCTTTTCTCGAGTATCTCTGCGGGGGTCTTCATGGCTAAAACCTGCTTTCTGTTCATTATTTATGCGCTGTTTACGACCTTCCTGGGTTTGCTTTTTAACCCATTCGCGTTTTACCCAGCCTAAAAACTTTTGATCCCAATTTGTTTCTTTGCGATCTTTATCTAGCCAATATAATACAAATTCATCTAAACAGCCTTGTGCAAACTGATGCGAAATATTATGCCTCGGCAAAAGGGCGTATAAATTCTGCGAAGGTTGCCACCCTAACTCCATTCCATGTAACTGTTTATTACGTTGTTCATGCTGTTGGAATAAAGCTTGAAGCTCATCACCTTGACGAACTTTTTTAGCCCAACCAATACTACCACCAAAGGTAGGGGCAGGACCTGGATTACTATTTTGCATATCAATACCCGGCCTATTTTGATAAGTCGTTGTATTAACATTCACCTCCTCAGGTGCAGCATCAGGATAATAAGGAGTATCTTGTGCCTCGGGATAAGCATCAGCGGCATAACGTGATTCCACATAATCCTGCTCAACATAACTAGCGGTTTCCACCGGAGCTGGCGCAGGAATATCTTCCACGACCGGCAACCGACTCACCATCTCTACTTCCGATGTTTCCGGTCCATTCTCTTGAGAGTCGACTGATCCCAATCTGATTCGAACCCGTCCATCGTTAGCAAAAGACGCATCAATATACGCCTCACTCACTAAATAGCTCGTCAGTTGCGCTAAAGACTCTTCATCCCAAAAAGGCGCTAATGCTAACCATTGGGAATGAGATAAAATCATTTCGTCCACTTGAGTATCAGAGGCAACACTTCTCACATGTTGATGGTAGATGGTAAATAGAACGGCCGCTTCCACACCTAGCTCATTAATAAGAGATGGATAGAGCAAAATAGGTGCTTCAGGAAAAGTATAATTCATCAAATAACGCATACCTTGGATATAAAAAAGCCGCAGTCTAGACCGCGGCTTAGCTCACGAACCATCAAGTGTTAGCCATCTTGGGCGAACTTTTCAACGGCACGTAGCACATCTCGGCGACTGATCTGGCCGATTAGTTTACCATCTTTTACCACCGGTAAACGACGACGCTTATTATTTATAAACTCTTCAGCTACTTTAATAATGTCAGCATCATAATTAATTGTGTACACCTCTTCGGACATGTAGGTGCCAACATAACCGCCCATCTCTTCTTCATGGTAGGTCAACGTAAGTATAGCTTTTAAGCAATCAACCTCTGACATTAACCCAACTAAGTTGCCACTTTCATCCACAACGGGTGCACCTGTAATACGATACTCAAGCAACTGATTAATCGCTTCAAACAGATCAGTTTCCGGTGTAAAGGTGATTAAATCTTCACACATATAATCTTGAGCTTTTACGGATCTCAACATTACCATTCCTCCATGGCCGGTAGATAACTACCAAACAATAACTACCTAAATAAGGTAAAGCCGGGAAGTACTTATCACAATAAAGTGAAACAGACCCGGAATCCCTCTTTATCTTTACACTTAACTTAGATCGCCCGCAACAAAATTGAACTGATCAAGATCAGGTTAATTGAATACGACGGTTTTATTACCATGCACTAACACTTTGTCCTCAAGGTGCCAGCGAAGACCACGAGACAATACAGTCTTTTCAACATCTCGCCCTAAACGCACCATATCTTCTGGCATATCACGATGGGTAATTCGAATGACATCCTGATCAATAATCGGGCCGGCATCTAACTCTTCTGTCACAAAGTGACATGTCGCCCCTATCAATTTAACACCCCTTTCATGTGCTTGGTGATATGGCTTTGCACCGGCAAATGATGGCAAGAAGCTATGATGAATATTAATGATACGGTGCGAATAAGCGGTACAGATATCAGATGGTAAGATCTGCATATAACGCGCTAAAACAACAACATCAGCATCATGTTCATTGATAAGTCGACTCACCTCATCAAAATGCGGTTGTTTATTCGCTTTATCCACAGGTACATGGTGATACGGAATATTGTGCCACTCTACCATGCTACGTAGATCATCATGGTTCGATATGACGCAACTCACTTCACAGTCCAACTCACCTTCATGATAGCGGTAAAGTAAGTCAGCCAAACAGTGAGATTCTTTACTCGCCATTAAGATCACTTTCTTCGGCTGTCCAGAGTCCGTGATCTCCCAATCCATATTAAAAGACTGGGCAATAGGCGCAAACGCTTCCTTTATCTCAACCAATGAAAACGGCAACGTTCCGGCACAAATTTCCACCCGCATAAAAAACCAGCCGGTAGTACTGTCAGAGTGTTGGTTAGCATCTGAAATTGAACCACCATGACTAGAGATAAAATTACTTACCATCGCCACAATGCCCACTCTATCTGGACACGCCAAAACCAACCTAAACTTACGTTCCATTTATCTCTGACTCCGAAGCACAAAAAATCGAAACGCTATTCTAGCAGCAGTTATAAGCACTATGGAATTAAAGTATATAGCTCATCGCAATAAGCGGCACAACGAAAGTCATTAGGTTGTATGCCTTGCATGGTATGCGTGTACCAGATGATAGTGGCACTCCCCCAACTCAGCGTAATCTCAGGGTGATGATTTACCTGTTCAGCAAACTCACCGACCCCATTTGTAAAAGCCAACGCAGTAGCGAAGTCTTCAAACTGATACCGCTTATACAGAACATTTATTCCATTATGTTGAATCAACTTCCATGCGGATAACTCCTGTAACAACTCATCTATCTCGTCTTTTTTCAAGTGACGACTATGACTACTACACAAGGTGATTTTTTAATATTCACTGTAGAGTTCTCTATTATCTTGCATTCATTGACTTAGAATAGTTTTCCAGTGCGGATTTCCCTCATATACTGGATAAGTAAGGGAGAATGATTGCATGAACTATACACCAGAAAGATTAAACCCATTAAAAGCGTGTCGTTTGGGCTTAGACACCCATCAAGAGCTCACCATTTACTTACGACAAGATTGCCCTGTCTGCCGATCTGAAGGCTTTTCTGCACTTTCGCGCGTCCTTGTCCATACAGAACAAAGGCATCTTATTGCGACCTTACATATGGTCACAAGCGATCTTTTAATGCCCGGTGAAATCGGTTTTTCAGAATCCACATGGAAACGAATGGAGCTGAGGGACAATACATCTGTGTGGCTATCCCACCCTAAACCGGTCCAATCTCTTTCCTATATCAGGGCCAAAGTTTACGGTAATGAGTTAAGTAGCGATCAACTCAGTGAAATTATCGACGATATTGTTGCCGGCAGATTCGCCGATGTCCACCTAGCCGCCTTCATCACAGCGTGCGGTGGCGACAAACTAAACATTCGCGAAATTACAGACTTAACTCAAGCCATGGTGAACTCTGGTAGCCAAATTGAGTGGGGGCTTCCAACCGTTGTGGATAAGCACTGCGTAGGAGGGCTCCCCGGCAACCGCACAACTCCCATTTTGGTCTCTATTCTAGCGGCAGCTGGCCTGACGATGCCTAAAACATCCTCAAGGGCGATTACATCACCTGCAGGCACTGCCGATACAATGGAAACACTGACTAATGTTAGTTTGAGCTTAGAGCAGATGCGCGCCGTTGTGGAACAAGAGGGAGGTTGTCTTGCTTGGGGAGGGTCGGTACGGTTATCACCGTCTGATGACCTACTAATTCAAGTTGAAAGAGCACTCGACATTGATAGTGAAGGCCAGCTGATCGCCTCTGTACTTTCTAAAAAAATTGCGGCGGGAGCAACGCACGTTGTCATAGATATTCCCGTTGGACCCACTGCTAAAGTAAGAAGTAATGAAGCAGCAGAAGTATTAGCGAATAACTTTAAGGCCGTTGCTAAAACATTGGGAATTACCATCAGTGTACTTTTCACCGATGGCTCTCAACCTGTTGGGCGTGGAATAGGCCCAGCTTTGGAAGCGAGAGATATTTTAGAAGTCCTTCAAAATAAACCCAATATGCCTCTTGATCTAAGACAGCGCTCTGCAGAAGTCGCCGGTTCAGTACTAGAAATGGTCAATGAACTCCCTAAAGGGGAAGGCTACAAGGAAGCACTAAAAATACTCGATTCTGGCGCTGCATGGGAGAAATTTCAAGCGATCTGCCAAGCACAGGGATCTCTTAAAGCCCCGCCCATAGCGCCTTATCGATATGAGCTAATCGCTCAGGCCGGCGGTATCATTCACTGCATTGATAATAGAAAATTGGCCAAAGTAGCCAAGCTTGCCGGTGCACCAGCAGATTTAGCCGCGGGCGTAGATCTCCATTGTAAAATATCTGATCACGTCGAACCCAATCAACCATTGCTGACCATTCATGCGGAAAGCTCCGGTGAACTCAGCTATGCCGTCGAATACCTCGAAGAGCATTTGGATATTATTGAGCTAACAACAGATAGAAAGGCGAAGACATGAACCCCATTCTTTTTAATTTAGATTCTGACCCGAACTTAGCTAATGATATTTTAAGCACGCTTAACGCAGAACCGGGAAGACTAGAAACACGCCATTTCCCCGACGGCGAAAGCTACGTTCGCGTTTTAAGTGATTGCAAAGAACGCTCAATTATTATTTTTTGCAATCTGTTTCAGCCAGATGACAAGATTTTACGTCTGCTCTTTTTAGCTTCTACCTTAAAAGAACTTGGGGCAAAACGTGTCGGCCTTTGTACGCCATATTTACCCTACATGAGACAAGACAAACGCTTTAAAACGGGGGAATGTATCACCTCTCGCCCGTTTGCTGAGTTACTCTCTACACATTTAGATTGGCTGGTAACACTTGACCCCCACTTACATCGCTACCACTCCCTAGATGAGATCTATTCGTTAGAAAGTCATGTTGTGCACGCGGCCCCTCTGATCGCCCACTGGATTAATGAACATATAGAACAACCTTTATTAATTGGACCTGACAGCGAAAGTGAGCAGTGGGTATCTGAAGTAGCAAAGCTGGCCAAAGCGCCCTTCCAGGTATTAACCAAAATACGCTCGGGTGATTATGATGTTGATGTGTCAATTCCAGACGTAGAAAAATGGCATCAACATACCCCAATACTCGTTGATGACATCATATCCAGTGGCAAAACGATGCAAGAAACAGTTAACCACCTTAAAACTGCCGGATTATCAAAACCTTACTGTATCGGCGTACACGGTCTATTCGCTGGCTCAGCTTATGCCGATCTCTCAAGCAGCGCTAATATTGTGACATGTAATAGCGTTCCTCATGAGAGTAACGCAATAGATATCAGTACAGCACTCTCTCATGCCATCGCACGTTGTATAACGCCGGAGAACGATGACTAAACCTGATTACTGGCTCAAACAAAATTTTCTCTCGCAAACTGAATCCCAGCATCTATTTGCGACATTAGAAAATGAAATCGCTTGGCGCCAAGACACGATAAAGATGTTTGGCAAAGAGATAAAAATTCCAAGATTACAACATTTCATGGGCGATAAAGGGATAGAGTATCGTTACTCTAATACGACACTCACTGCCTCCGAATGGCACCCATCTGTTAATGAACTAAGGAAAAACTTGGAAACGTTAACCCAACTTAATTTCAACGCGGTTTTATTAAATTACTATCGTGATGGCAAAGATAGTATGGGCTGGCATAGTGACGATGAACCTGAACTCGGCCCTGATCCAATTATTGCTAGCATTTCACTGGGTGCCAATCGACGTTTTCTTCTCAGAAATAAAAAAAATCCAAAACAGCAAAAGAATGAATTACTGTTAGAGAGCGGATCTTTACTATGGATGGGTCCAACCCTCCAGCGTGACTGGCAGCACAGTTTGCCTCGAACGGCTAAAAATATCTCTCCTAGGATCAACCTCACCTTTCGGTACTTTCCAAAGAAATGACAGCATTTAACAAAGATCAGGGTAACCGATTTCACTACAGTAAGTTATACTCCCCTCACACCATGAAAGTACCATAAAAATAATTAAGACTTATCCATGAACCGCAGTGCTTTAACACAAAACCCTTCGATAGAAGGTAAACCGAGCTCGGATGAATTAAATACAATTTTAAAACTCCAGAGCCAAGTTTTAGAAAAAGTTGTGCAGGACACCACACCAGAACAGATCTTTGATGATATTTGCCGATTCATTGAACAAGCTGTACCGAACTGTGTTGCCTCTATCATGCTCTTCAATCCAGGCAGAACACACTTAGATGTAGTCTGCGCGCCCAGCATTCCTGATGAAGCGATCAACTTATTAAACGGTTTAGTTCCAGGCGAAGGTGCAGGATCTTGTGGCACCTCAGTGTTTCTAAGCAAGCCTGTATACGTGATAAATACAGGTGATGATGAACGCTGGGAACAACTAAGACATATTGCTACACAGTTTGGTATTAAAGCGTGTTGGTCCTACCCAATACGTATCGATGCAAACCAAGTATCAGGCAGCATCGCTATCTCCAGTTTCAAGCCCCGTGAACCCAGCTCTTTTCATGCACAATTACTAGAAGCGGCTTCCAATATTATTGGTATTGTTTTAAAGCGCCTCGATTCACAAAAGCACATCGCCAATACCGAGAACCTTCTACAAAATATAACGAAAGCGATGCCTGGCGTTGTCTACCAATATCGACTAACAACCCAACAGCAGCAAGAGTTTACTTATCTAGGCCCAGGTATAGAACAGATTTCCGGGATCAGTGCGGAAGATGCGACCAACGATTTTGGCCTCTTTTGGAAGCAGGTTCATCCCGAAGACCAAGCGGCACTTTGGTCCAGCATTATCCACACCAGTCAGCACTCACTCCCTTGGAGTCATGAATTTCGTGTTTATCATCGAAACGGTGAACTACGCTGGATACGAGGCTCATCGCTTCCTGAATTAAAAGAACTCGATGGCAGCCAGCTATGGAATGGCGTACTGCTAGACATTACGCCAGAGAAAGCAACGATAGAACAGCTAAGATTGGCAGGCATAGCATTTTCAAGCACAAACGAAGGGATAATGATTGCAGATAAAAATAATAAAATTATTGATATCAATCGAGCTTATCAAAACATCTGTGGTTATTCGCGCGAAGAAATTGTTGGGCTGAGCCCGTCCCTGTTTAAATCGGATCGACACAGCAAAGAGTTTTACCAAGCTATCTGGAATGATTTAGAACATAAGAAGCACTGGCAAGGTGAAATTTGGAACCGAAGAAAAAATGGAGAAGTGGTGCCTCATTGGGTCAATATAAACGCTGTTTATGATCCGATAAGCAAAGCCCTTACTCATTATGTTAGTGTTGTAGCAGATATCAGCAATATTAAAGCATCCGAAGCAAAGCTATCACATATCGCTCATCATGATGCCCTTACCAATTTACCCAATAGATTGCTTTTCAGTGCTCATCTAGACCATGCCTTAACTCATCGCAATCCTGATGAGAAAATCGCAATGCTGCACCTCGACTTAGACCGCTTCAAACATATTAACGACACCCTAGGTCACAGTTATGGTGATCAACTTTTATTACAAGTTACAGAACGCCTTACCAAGACGCTAGACCCCAGGGACACCATTGCTAGGATAGGTGGCGATGAGTTTGCAATTCTGGTTGAGGAATTGGAGCATGCAGCCGATGCTTCGGCCATTGCAGACAAAATTGTTGATGCTATGGAACAGCCCTTTGTGTTGAATGGCAATGACTACTTCACCACAGCGAGCATCGGTATCGCACTCGCTCCAGATCATGGTGATGACATTGATACACTAAGTAAAAATGCAGATATCTCCTTGAATCAAGCTAAAGACTTAGGTCGAAACAACTATGCTTTTTTCCAACCAGAGTTATCTGAAAGTGTTGAAGAGTGGATCAAGCTAGAACCTCAACTACGCAAGGCCTTACTTGAAAAACAGTTTACACTGTTTTATCAGCCGCAGATGGACAGTACAGGCAATAATATCGTAGGCGCAGAAGCACTTATTCGTTGGATCCACCCCGAACTGGGTATTGTCCCACCCAATCAATTTCTCTCCATTGCGGAAGAGATAGGACTCATGAATAAGATTGGTGACTGGGTGCTTGAAGAGGCATTTAGCCAACTATCCACATGGCGACAATCCGGCCTTACTGACTTCCGGTTAGCGATTAACCTTGCAAGTGACCAGATTACGAAACAAAACCTTCCAGAAAAAATCAGCTCACTGCTAACCACCTATGATATTCCCCCAGATATGGTGGAATTAGAGATTTTAGAAACCTTTTTACTAGAACATGAAAAAGAATCAACACAGACATTTAAAGAGCTCCGAGAGCTTGGCATTAACTTAGCACTTGATGATTTCGGTACTGGTTACTCCTCTCTTAGCTATCTAAAGCAACTACCGATTAACAAAGTAAAAATTGACCAATCATTAGTAAGAGATATTCCGGAAGATCCTAATGATGAAGCCATCGCCAAAGCGGTTATTCTTTTAGGGCATACATTAGATCTTAAAGTCTGCGCTGAAGGCGTAGAAACAAGTGAGCAACGCGCATTCCTTGAACTAGAGAAGTGCGACCAGCTTCAAGGATACTTATTTAGTAAACCCATTGATAAAGCCGCATTTACTGAGTTCCTTAAAGTGCAAAATAGACTGTTTCCACAATAGGCCGCCTCAGCTCATCAGCTGGCGCGGTTAGGAAGTAGAGATTCCCATTTAACCACCCAAGGTAAGGCCTCATCCTCAGGGGCCATTGTTTCACACGCATCGATAAACAGAATCTCATCCAAACGCGTTAGCTTAAGCTCTTGAAATAGCCCGTCCATTAAACAGCCTGCTTCTGCAAAGTTATCATACGAACTATCACCTAATGCAATCACTCCGTAGTACTTAGCGGGCAATATCGGTAATCGATCTTTTAACTGGCAGTAGAGCATTAATAGCGTATCCGGAATTTCACCCTGCCCCGTCGTTGAAGTCACAATCAAAAAAACATCCACCCCAGAATCCATAACATCCTCTATCTGAGACTGACGAGCAATCGACACCAGATGCCCCTCTGATCTCAAACTATCAGCACAGATCTCAGCCACATCAAGTGCATTCCCATACACAGTTCCAACTAAAATTTTGATATTTGCCATTTAAATACTCACTGCCTTACAAACCTTAAGAAAGGGAAAAATCACAGGTACGAACTAGCTTTTTATACTATCGATCAAAAAGCAATACTGGCATTCGGGTTCCTTACATCTACACTACATATATATTCTATTTGAGGGGGATAGAAAATGGGTAACGAAAGCTTATCAAAACTTCTGAATAAATGGGAAAACCGTGCTCGGAATATTAATGGACGAAAAGAAGAAACCCTATCAATCTACCAATGTGACTCCATAAAACTAGAAGCGCTTTCGAGGATGTATAAGCTCTCCAAAGCCGATGTCGTTTCTACACTCATTCACGAAGCACTTAACGAATTAGAAGCGAAAATGCCCTATATCCCAGGCAATAAAGTGATACGAATTGAAGATGGTGAAGAGATTTACGAAGATGCTGGGCCCATGCCTCGCTATCTAGAGGAACAAAAAAAACTATTGGATGCCAGCTAACCTCCTATCCGGATGTAACTCTACAATCAGAGAGAACATCTAAATTTTGATATAAAAAAACCGTTGAGATAAATATCCAACGGTTTTTATCAATGAGATCCAAATATCTCTACAATGTTTTCAAATAAGCAATCAGATAATCCTGCTCAGCCTTATCTGTAATTTCAACATGACGCATTCGGGTTCCTGGTACAAACTGATCATTACCCGCAATCCACTTACGTAGATTCTCTGCCGTCCAAGTAATATCAGAATTGCGCAAGGCATCTGAATAAGCAAAACGCGGTAAAGAGGCAGCTTTACGCTGGTAAACCCCAATTAAACTTGGCCCAAATGCATTTTTACTGGAATCCAGTGAATGGCAAGCCGTGCATTTGTTGAAGATATCTTTACCTGCAGCTTGCATCATCGCTTCAGTATCTGCCACAGCAACAGATGAAACAGAGATAGATGCAGCTAAACCCATTACTGCTAGTTTAGTTTTCATTTTCATTCCCCTCTAAATGAATAAAATGATTAGAGGTCAGTATATTCCCTATTGCAGCGCACAACTGTTGGCCTTGAGAATGAAATTATAACCAGACATAAAGTAGGTATTTTTTAGATCATTAGCACTATTCCCTTATATACAAAAAACGCAGCCGAAGCTGCGTTTAGTATGACTAAGGGGGAAGATTACACTTGCTTAGCAATAATATCTTTCCACTTGGCCGGGCCCGTTGTATGCACGGATTCACCCGAAGTATCAACGGCGACAGTAACAGGCATATCTTTTACTTCAAACTCATAGATAGCCTCCATCCCCATCTCTGGGAACGCCAACACTTTAGCATCAGTAATTGCTTTAGAAACCAAATAAGCAGCACCACCTACCGCCATTAGATAAACCGCTTCGTTATCTTTAATGGCTTCAATCGCAATTGGACCACGCTCAGACTTACCAATCATGCCTAGCAAGCCAGTGCTTTCTAGAATTTGACGGGTAAATTTATCCATACGCGTTGCTGTTGTCGGGCCAGCAGGGCCAACCACTTCGCCTTCCACTGGATCAACCGGACCTACGTAATAGATAAAGCGCCCTTTCAGATCAACGGGCAGCTCTTCACCGTTATCCAGCATCTCTATCATTCGCTTATGCGCGGCATCACGCCCAGTTAACATCTTGCCATTTAACAAGACTGTTTCACCAACCTGCCACTCTTTCACCGCTTCAGGCGTAATCTCATCTAGATTAACCCGTCGTGTTGTTTCACCGACTTCAAATGTAACCTCTGGCCAATCATCTAAACTTGGCGGTGTTAAGACAGCCGGGCCTGTACCATTCAATGTGAAATGCGTATGACGCGTTGCTGCACAGTTTGGAATCATACACACAGGCAAAGAAGCTGCATGTGTCGGATAATCCATGATTTTGACATCCATAATCGTTGTCAAACCACCTAAACCTTGAGCCCCTATGCCTAAATCATTCACTGCATCCATAATTTCGAGACGCAGCTCTTCTACGCGATTCTGCGGGCCTCGCTCGCGCAGTTCATGGATATCGATAGGATCCATCAATGATTCTTTTGCCATCACTGCAGCTTTTTCTGCAGTACCACCAATACCTATGCCTAGCATGCCTGGCGGACACCAACCAGCTCCCATGGTAGGGACCGTTTTAACAATCCAATCAACAATGCTGTCGGATGGGTTCAGCATCACCATTTTAGATTTGTTTTCTGAACCACCGCCCTTAGCGGCCACATGTACCTCAACCTCATCACCCTCAACAATCTCATAGTGAATAACAGCAGGGGTATTGTCTTTTGTGTTTTGACGCTTGCCTGCCGGGTCAGCCAAAATTGAAGCACGAAGAACATTATCCGGGTTCATATACGCTTGACGAACACCTTCGTTAACCATATCGGTTACGTTCATCTTTGCATCCCACTGCACATTCATACCTACTTTCAAGAAAACAGTAACAATACCGGTATCTTGGCAAATAGGTCGCTTACCTTCCGCACACATACGAGAATTGATTAATATCTGCGCCATAGCGTCTTTGGCCGCAGAGTTCTCTTCTTTTAGATAGGCTTCGTGCACGCCCTTAACAAAATCGATCGGGTGGTAATATGAGATGAACTGCAATGCATCAGCAACGCTGCTGATGAAATCGTCTTGACGGATTACGCTCATTCGGAGACTCCAAGTAAGGCTTCTTGTCATTAAGGGATGAGGTTTTGAAGATTTTAGAGGGCAGTTATTTATATGAATGCCTTAGCTAAAATCATCACCCATTAGCACTCTCTCTCAGGAGAGCTTGAACTGGGGCAAGTATACACCAAAAGTATTGAGATTCGGTGTCCGGCATTGGTATTAGTTAATAGCACTTTTTATAACAATCAATTCGTTTTCTGAGCGTAGCCCTACGTCATTAATGAGGTAAGTATGCAATTCCATACATTGAACCAACACAACCTCACCCGATCTCTACACAGCGGCCGTACACACTCAATTCAATAACACTCTAGCCATTCATCAAAAGAGTTAGAGAACTAACGCCCCGCAGTAAAATAAGCCAAAGACCAAGAAAGCTCGCCCCGTCAATGGCGTTACCCTTTTCCGTTCAAGTTCATCACAATACAAAAATCGACAAGGCCATAGGGCAAACGGCAAGCTCAGTAAAACCCAATACCCTTGGGGCATGAGTGAAATCAGACTAAAAAAAGCCACCAAAGCAAAAACAACAAAAATCAAGCAGATATAAAGTAAGACCGCTTTTTCATATCCCAGCCTTACCGTCAGTGTGCCGATTCCTTGTGCACGATCACTCTCATAGTCTCTTAACTCATTACTCAGTAGCAGCAATGATGTAAACAAACTAACAGGTAACGACAGATAAAACGCCTCAGAAGTGATACGTAGAGCCAATACATAATAAGCGCCTAGAACCATCAACACGCCCATAAACCAAAAAACCAATACAACGGCTAAACCACGATGTTTATAATTAATTGGTTCCAGTGTATAGCCCAAGGCTCCAAACAATCCGATGGCACAGAGTAACAAAAGAAATAGATCTGTCAGATAGACAAGATAAACACCGATTAATGCTGCGACAAGAAAACAACATAATCCACGCAATGCATTCGCTCTTATACGAGCTCGAGACAGCGTATATTCTGACGATGAAAGTAGCGGCAGGTCCGCGTAATCATTGATTAAATTAACACCTGCCTGAAGTAATAAACCCGCAACTAAGATTAAACCGGATGTGAAATAATCAACAAAACCATCATGATGGGCGATGAGAATACCGGTTAAGCAAACAACCAACGCAACACTAAATGAAAAAGGCCTTAGTGCTTGCTTAAACAGGTACTTATCTTCATTCATTATTACTTCTGGCTACTATACTCTGGCGCATTAGGTAGATCGCGCATCAATAACGCATACTCAGGATCCCCCGAAAGCGCCATAGGGATCTTCATAACATGACCAGAACCAGGAGCAACATCAGCTTGCTTACCTTTTTTATCAATCATCTCTTCTAATTTGAATTTATGATTTCCTTGCGGTGTCATTAATTCAAGCGTATCGCCCTTTAAAAAGCGGTTACGCACATCGATCTCTAACATGCCCGCTTGTTGATCATAACTCATCACTTCACCAACAAACTGCTGATGAACACCGACAGAATTACCTGTTTCATAGTTTTGATATTCATCATGAACATGGCGACGATAGAAACCTTCCGTATAGCCACGGCTAGCAAGGTTCTCTAGCTCATCCATCAAACTCATATCGAACGGTTTACCTGCTACCGCATCATCTATCGCCTTACGATAGACTTGCGCAGTACGAGCAACATAATAATGGGATTTTGTGCGCCCTTCGATCTTCAGCGAATCGACACCAATCTCAGCTAGGCGATGCACATGCTGAATAGCACGTAGATCTTTAGAGTTCATGATATAAGTGCCATGCTCATCTTCAAAAGCTGGCATAAACTCTCCGGGACGAGTTTCCTCTTGCAATAAGAAAATCCGATCCGTAGGTTCACCTTCACCTAATGCGGGTGTTTTAGGCGTCTGGGTAGCTTCTGCTTTAGGATCAAATTGCTCAACAGGAATAACATCGCCAGACTCATCAACCTTAGCTTCATGCGCATCATATTTCCAACGACAAGAATTGGTGCAAGTTCCCTGGTTCGGATCTCGTTTATTAATATAGCCCGATAGCAGGCAGCGACCCGAATAGGCAATACAGAGAGCACCATGAACGAAAACTTCTATCTCCATTTCAGGACAAAGCTGGCGAATCTCTTCAACCTCATCCAATGAGAGTTCACGTGAAAGTATGACTCGCTCCACTCCCATAGAATGCCAAAACTTTACTGTCGCCCAGTTCATCGTATTCGCTTGCACTGAAAGGTGAATAGGCACATCAGGAAAATGCTCTTTCACTAGATAGATCAAACCTGGATCCGACATAATTAAAGCATCAGGCCCCATCTGAATAATCGGACGAAGATCATCAATGTAGGTCTTTAACTTACTATTGTGCGGTAAGATATTACTGGCAAGAAAAAACTTTTTACCCAACTGGTGGGCAAGATCAATCCCCTGTCCAAGATTATCCATGTTGAAGTCATTATTACGCACACGCAAACTATAACGAGGTTGTCCGGCGTATACAGCATCTGCTCCATAAGCAAACGCATATTTCATATTTTTTAGTGTTCCAGCGGGAGACAGTAATTCAGGTGTGCGCATAATATTTAGAGGTAATTTTATTAAAGTAGAATAGGACTATTTCCTTGATTTCAAATCAAGCTAGATCCTGCAAAGGAATCTCAAATAGTGGTGTGTAGATAGATCCATCTTCTCCGGGTTTGCTTTGAAACAAAACAACCGAATCAGCCAAACTAAACATATCAATAGCAGGCCAGCTATCTGGTTTTTTAAACTTATTCTTGCCCGGTAATCGTCCCAAAGTCACATGGGGCTTAAAGTCTTCTTCCGTATGACTAACACCGGCATCATCTGCAACATTTACCATTAAATTATGCAGTGCCTGTAATTCTTGATGAACATCTGGCAGAGCCGCAATTAAAGCAAGGTGTTTACTTACACGGTAATATTCAGCCGCATTTATGTGTACCTGGAATGAGCTAAAGTCAGCTAACTGCTCGCGCGTACAACGCTCTAGCTCCTCGACCTGCTCAAGCGTTATATCTCCGAGAAAACAAAGCGTTAGATGATAGCGATCTGAATCGACCCAACTAACCTCAGTCTTTCGATCATACTCACACAAGGTATCGGCATGATCTGCCAACCAACGTACAACTGAATCAGGTAACGTCAGTGCAAAGAAAGCACGGATTTTCATGGAGGTTTAAAATATCTCTATCTAAGAATAATCGTGTATTCTGCCTTTTAGGGCCTGACTTAGCAAACCCTGTCGGCATATTTTTTGATCACTTTTTAATCAAGTTATTTTTGCTCGAGCAATAACTGCATATTATTCAGTTTCTGCTTCACTTGCAGAAGGTCTTGATTCAATTGTCGGCGTGTTCCATCAAAGGCCCTTACTGCTTGTTCATTTACTTTAATCCGACGCTCCAACCCAGCACTATTTCTACCTTCAAGCTTTACAACTCGATCGCTAAGCGCTCTTTGCGATTTAAGCATCTCATCCTGCTGATCTTGCGCTAATTCGGCCTCTGTGCGCATCTCGGTCTCAACGCGGCTAACCAGTTTACTGATCTTAGCCATTTCAGCCGTTAGTGTTTTCTTCAACTTATCACTATTTGCTTTAACGCTGGCCAGCCCCTTAATCGTTTTAGCTTGGTTCGCTTGCGTACCTTGTAATGTTTTTATTAACTTACTTTGTGCAGCCAATTGCTTATTTTGTACTGCTAAGGCTTTAGCTTGCTTCTCAATTAAAGGAGTATTCTTCTGATGAGCAATAGCCCATAGCTTTGCAATTTCTGAATCCAATTGTTTATCTTTCTGTCTCAAGCTTTCCTCAAGTGAAGAGACATTTCCCTTTAGCGCCTCCCCAGATTGCTCAGCCCCCTGTTCAGCTTCTTTAAGCAATCCCTTAAGTTGACTAATCTGCTCTTGAGCCTGATTAAACGTCGCTTCACGCTCCTTTTGAGCTTGGTACATATCAAACCCAAAATACCCAAGCACGGAAACAGCCACGATCAATATAATACTCACTAAAGGCTGAATAAAACCGCCACCAGATCGTACTGGCTCTACATTAGATGACTGCCGAGGCGTATTATGAGCCTGATGCTCAACAGGTGCATGAGGGTTATCACCCGCGGGCTCTGCTGGCCCCATGTTCGGCACATTAATATCATCATCACGATTCATAATTATCTCTTTACTCTCAGAAACAAATTAGAAGAAATTGCTATTTTACCCAGAAATAAAAAGCCCCGCAAAATGCGGGGCTTAAATATTACATCATAGATGGGTTGAGCTTACATCATACCGCCCATACCGCCCATGCCGCCCATGCCGCCCATATCAGGCATAGCAGGTGCACCACCATCAGATGGCTTGTCAGCGATCATCGCTTCTGTAGTAATCATAAGGCCTGCAACCGATGCAGCAGCTTGAAGTGCTGAACGTGTCACTTTAGCTGGATCAAGAATACCCATATCGATCATATCACCGTATTCACCCGAAGCAGCGTTATAACCGAAGTTACCTTCACCCTTCTCACGAATATTAGAAACGATCACGGAACCTTCTTCACCCGCATTACCTACAATTTGACGTAGAGGTGCTTCTAGAGCACGGAAGGCAAGTTCGATACCAACACTTTGATCATGGTTGTCGCCCTTAAGATCTTTTACCTGATCCATTGCACGAATAAGTGCAACACCACCACCAGGTACAACACCCTCTTCAACCGCTGCACGTGTCGCATGAAGTGCATCTTCAACACGCGCCTTTTTCTCTTTCATCTCTACTTCTGTTGCCGCGCCAACTTTGATGACTGCAACGCCACCCGCTAGCTTAGCAACACGCTCTTGTAGCTTCTCTCGGTCATAGTCAGAAGAAGTCTCTTCCATCTGTGCACGGATCTGATTTACACGAGCTTCAATAACGTCTGCTGAACCAACACCGTCAACAATCGTTGTATTTTCTTTCGTAATAGAAACACGTTTAGCCTGACCAAGCTGCTCTAGCGACGCTTCTTCAAGCGTTAGACCAACTTCTTCAGAGATAACAGTACCACCCGTTAGAATGGCAATATCTTCAAGCATCGCTTTACGACGATCACCGAAGCCAGGTGCTTTAACCGCTGCAACCTTAACAATGCCACGCATATTGTTAACAACAAGTGTTGCTAGTGCTTCACCTTCTACATCTTCAGCAATAATTAGAAGCGGACGAGATGCTTTAGCAACTTGCTCTAAAATCGGAAGAAGATCACGGATATTAGAGATTTTCTTATCAACCAATAGGATAAATGGCTGCTCAACTTCTGCAGACATATTGTCCTGATTGTTGATGAAGTAAGGAGAAAGGTAACCACGATCAAACTGCATGCCTTCAACAACATCAAGTTCGTTGTCTAGTGCCGTGCCTTCTTCAACAGTGATAACACCTTCTTTACCTACTTTACCCATTGCTTCAGCAATGATCTCACCAACCTGTACGTCAGCGTTAGCAGAGATAGTACCAACCTGCGCAATCGCTTTGCTATCCGCACAAGGAACAGCCATGCCTTTAATCTGTTCAACAACCGCAGCAGCCGCTTTATCGATACCGCGTTTCAGATCCATTGGGTTCATACCCGCTGCAACTGATTTCAGACCTTCGTTAACAATCGCCTGAGCTAATACTGTCGCTGTTGTAGTACCATCGCCCGCAACATCGTTTGCTTGAGATGCTACTTCTTTAACCATCTGCGCGCCCATGTTCTCGAACTTATCTTCAAGCTCGATCTCTTTAGCAACAGATACACCATCTTTAGTCACAGTCGGCGCGCCGAATGACTTATCTAAAACAACATTACGACCTTTCGGGCCCAGTGTTGTTTTCACGGCATCAGCAAGAATATTTACGCCGGCAAGCATACGCTGACGCGCATCGTTTCCAAATAATACTTCTTTAGACATTTTGAAAATCCTGTATCAAAAATTCTTTAAACAATAGTTATTCAACGAAAAGTTAAACTGGAAATTAAGCTTCCAGTACACCGTAAATTTCGCCTTCGCTAAGAATAAGTAGCTCTTCGCCATCAACTTTTACAGTATTAGCATAACCACCGAATAGCACTGTATCCCCAACCTGAACTGAAAGCGCTTGACGCTCACCGTTATCCAGAATACGACCTTCTCCAACAGCAATTACTTTACCTTGGTTAGGCTTTTCCTGAGCTGAACCTGGTAGCACGATACCACTGGCAGTAGTAGCTTCTTCTTCGTTGCGACGAACAACTACACGGTCGTGAAGTGGACGAATTTTCATCTCGTTTTCTCTCCTGATCTTTGTCTGATCAAAATCAACATTATGTAAGGAAATTAAGTAGTTCAGATTCTCACTGAATTACCCTTTGTTAGCTAAGTTGGGGCAATAAAAATGAATTCAACACCCCTTTATCATTTTTTCTTTATTTAAGGTGACTTAGTCTTTACGTTCATACTCGCCATCGATGACATCACCTGGCACTTGACGAGAATTTACATCTTCTTTGTTGGCCTGCTGAAAAGGGTCAGCACTGTAAAACTGAGCAGAGGCTCCATGCTGTTGTGAAGCGATAACGGTGAACTGACTCAGCAACCGCGAAGCAAAGGCTTTGCGCGTATAAGGCAATAAACAGCTAAACCCTATCACATCAGTCACAAATCCAGGGGTAACGAGCAAAGCACCTCCCACAGCAAGCACGATTCCCTCCACCATTTCCTGGCCTGGTATTTCCCCTTGATTAGCTCGCTGCTGTGCCCTGGCTAGCGTTGACAAACCTTGGTAACGCAACATATTGACACCAATAAATGCAGATAACAGCACTAGACCTACAGTGTTCCATGCTCCTATTGCATCACCGACATTAATCAACACGGTAATTTCAATAATAGGAACAATAATAAATAGTAAAAAAAGAAACTTCATGAAGCGCCTCGTTAAAGAGTAATGGATATTGAAACTGAGACTTCTCAACCCTATTTTTTAGAGCGATATCCCTTCTAATACTAGAACACGGCCCAATAAAATGAGCAGTTCTATCTGCAACAATATCTGATCACTCTTTTCTATGGGCTAACAACACTTTTTTCAAGTAACAGCCTTCGAAATACACATATCTTTACAAAGAAGAACGATTTAATTCCACTCATAGAAAATTCAGTACCAAAGTACAAAAAAATTCCGCACCGCAAAAATAATACGTAAAAACAGAAGCTTAGCAGTCGCAACATTTACACTAAAACACCCTTCAATAGTCTATAAAACTTATTGATAAATGACTAAAACAGACAAGATGTAGACATTTCCGCAAAAGCGTTATAAGTTTGAATTCTGCACAATGACGCAACGCACAATAATATTAGAGTCAAACCGAAGTAAGGGTAATCCTCAATGGAACTCAAAGATAAAGTAATTGTTGTAACTGGCGGTGGCCGTGGTCTTGGTCGCGCAATGGCGCTTGAACTAGCTTCTCAAGGGGCGAAGCTTGCACTAGCGGACCTAAGCCAAGAAGATTTAGATACCACTGTAGGTCTTTGCATGGAAAAGGGCGTTGAAGCACGCGCTTACATCTGCAACGTCGCTAAAGAAGACGATGTTGAAAAAATGTTTGCTGACGTTGTTGCCGATTTCGGCACTCTGAACGGTCTAGTAAACAATGCAGGTGTAACACGTGACGGATTATTCCTGAAGGTTGACCGTGAAACAGGCAAAGTAGCTAAGAAAATGTCTATGGACCAATGGAATTTGGTAATGGACGTTAACCTAACAGGTACTTTCCTATGTGCACGTGAAGCGGCAGCACAGATGATTG
The DNA here is from genome assembly GCA_027943745.1 of Neptuniibacter victor. Classification (GTDB taxonomy): domain Bacteria; phylum Pseudomonadota; class Gammaproteobacteria; order Pseudomonadales; family Balneatricaceae; genus Neptuniibacter; species Neptuniibacter victor. The sequence goes on from AP025763.1 coordinate 2,976,802, forward strand.
ACCTTGGCGTTGAAGGCTGCATCATCAACATCTCATCAATCTCTCGCTCTGGCAACATGGGCCAAACTAACTACACCGCGACAAAAGCTGGCGTAGAAGCGATGGCTGTCACTTGGGCGAAAGAACTTGCACGCTATAAAATCCGTGCTGCATCAATCGCTCCAGGCTATATTGGTACTGAGATGGTGATGAGCATGAAACCGGAAGCACTCGATAAGATCGCAGCCGGCATCCCTGCTAAGCGTTTAGGCAAGCCAGAAGAGATCGCTAAAACAGTTACTTTCATTCTTGAAAATGACTACATCAGCGGTCGCTGCTTCGAGGTAGATGGCGGTCTTCGCATCTAATATCGATCTGGGGTAAGCCTTGCATTACCCTAAAGCATAAAAAACCGGCGAATGCCGGTTTTTTTTATGCTTAGAAAAGAGAGCAATCAACAAAAGGAGCCTCCCCCCTTTGCCAATACTATCAAACCTTATTAAGCACCTATCACACCACCATCTTCACGAGTGATTACCACGATAGTTGAACGAGGCTTACTATTACCACCCGCAGGGAAGTGAGAAGGCTTACCTTTTTCACCTGGGTGCTGAATACCTACGAACATTGTCTTCTGATCTAGCGTGAAAGTCAGACCAGTAACTTCACATGCGATTGGACCTGACAAAAAGCGGTGGATCTCACCTGTTGCAGGGTCACTACACAACATCTGATTGTTACCCATACCTGCAAAGTCATCTTTGTTGGAGTACTTACCATCCGTCATAATCCACATGCGCCCGCCTTTATCAAAGCCAAGACCGTCTGGGCTGTTAAACATGTTTTCAGAAGTAATATTACTGCTACCCGCTTCAAGACTTCCTTTGTGAACAGTTGGGTTACCAGCAATAACATACAGATCCCAATCGAACTCAACTGACGTATGATCTGCGTTTGCTGGCATCCAACGAATAATCTGCCCATATTTATTGCCAGCACGTGGGTTTGGCCCATCTACAGGCTGGTTATCTTTCTTACCACGGTTCTTATTATTCGTCAGGGTACAGAATGCTGATTTTTTGCCTGGGTGAACGGCAACCCATTCTGGACGATCCATCGTAGTCGCCCCCACCTGAGTTGCAGCAAGACGCGTGTGAATCAGCACTTCAGCCTGGCTATTAAAACCATTTTCAGGGGTCAGGCCATGTTTACCGAATGTCAGCTCAATCCACTCACCTTTACCTTTCAGCTCACCTTCAGTAGCTGAGAACTTAGCTACGTAAAGCGTCCCTTCGACTAGCAGGTCACGGTTGTTTGCCTGATTGCTTGTATCGTATTTGCCTTTAGAGACAAACTTATACAGGTGCTCACCGCGCTCATCATCACCCAGATAAACAACAACATGACCACTATTATCGATCATCAGTGCAGCATTTTCATGCTTAAAACGGCCTAATGCTGTACGTTTCAGAGGTTTAGCCTCTGGATTCATTGGATCTATTTCAACAACCCAGCCGTGACGGTTTGGTTCATTAGGGTTTTTAGCCAGATCGAAACGCTCATCAAACTTACTCCACTGGTAACGTTTGTCCGCAGGTTTAATACCGTAACGCTTCTGCTCAACAGGAACTACGTAAGACTCATCAGCCGTACCGAAGTAGTTGTGGAAGTTTTCTTCACAAGTCAGGTAGGTGCCCCATGGTGTCTCACCGTTTGCACAGTTATTAAACGTACCTAGAACCTCTTTACCCTCTGCATCGGCAGCTGTTTTTAGCAAATCATGACCCACAGCTGGACCCGTTAACTCCATAGGCGTATTAGCAGTGATACGGCGGTTTAGTTTACCGCTGCGATCAACCTCCCAGCCTTTAGATGTTTTCTGGATCTCAAAGACAGAAACCCCGTGTGCATTTTGCGCTTTTTTAACATCGTCTGCGGTCATATTTTCACCTTTATGGGCGAACAACAGATCGTTGTTAGTGTATTCATTGTTTACCGCCATTACCGCGCGCTCATCAGACAGTGGGAACAGAGTCATACCGTCAGTGTTATCACCAAACTGCTGCGCCTGAGTAGAAGCAGGGGCTTTACCAGACGGATCAAATTCAGGAGCATTGGCAAAAATTGGGTCCCCCCAGGAGATCAGGTTTGCCACATTGTAACCTTCAGGAACAACCACTGAATCAGCAGTGCTCGCAGCGATAGGTTTAAAACCGATCATCTTGCTTTTCACTTCAGTACCCATAGCCGCCTGAACAGACTGCGCCAGAGGAGACATACCAATAAATGCCCCAAGGCTAAGCGCACCAGTACCCACAAGGAAGCCACGACGGCTAACCGCTTTATCAGTCATTCGCGTAAATTCAGAATCCTGCTCATGATCTAAATTACTACATTGGTCGTGTGAATTTTTGTAACTCATCATGCTCTCGCTTATAAAATTATGCCCAGAACCAATTAAGCAGGCCCTTTTTATCTATCGATTGTGATTCTGTCGATGCAGGACCACTACTAAGGCATAGAAAAATAAAATACTTCGATTACAAGGGCGTGACAATTATGCGACAAGCAAAACCATTTTTAGTAACACTCTAAACTCCGCCATTTCAATTCAATCACAACAAGCAATTACACTTTGAGGGTACTCTTAGGCAGTTTTTAGTAACCCCATTCCTGTGAGAACCAAGCCCCCCCCCAAACAAGCAAACCGATTCTGCTCAAAGATCTACCTCAACTGCAAATTTAATGATAACCGACAAGATACCAGTTGAAAGCTTACGCAGATGGCTACTGATTAGCTCACCCCCACTCCATTCAACACAAAATTCCGTCGAATTAAATTTAATATATTTCCATATATAAAATTTATAAAAACGAAATATATTTGAAATACAAATGAAATATTAACTGTCTATTATTGCGCCGCAAAAGAAAGTTAATAAAGACAAAGGCAATTAAATTGAACTTATTAAAAACCGCACAAAAAATATTACTATTGATCACTCTATGCCTAGCACCAACATACATCTCTGCAGGTAATGTTTTAAATCTTAGTGAAGGCGTAAATTTAATTGCTGCTAATGGAAAAGAGGTAAACTCGGATAGCTTTTTTAATAGTGCTACTTCTTACCCTTTACCAAACGGCCTAAACCAAATATTAGTTAACTATACAGCTGAAATAAAAAATGGCAGTGATCACGAAATAGAGAATACCAATGCTTTTGTTTTACTTTTTAAGAGCAATAATTCCGAGATCACCCTCACAGCACCAAGCATTAAAAAACTCTCTGATATCAATAAGTTTGAAGATAAAAAGAACTGGATTCTGATCGAGAACAACGGTGCAAAAATCAATTTCAAGGCATCGACTATTAAGAAAGTTGGTTTCCAGCTAAGTCGAAATTACGAGAGCGAGATTGAAGATTTCAATCAGTCGAACGCAGCTGCAGCATTACCTAAGAAAGATATTTTTAATTCTGCACAACTTAAAAAAGAAAGCTCAGAAAATACTAATAATAACAATAGCAAAGCCAAGGAAAACATGCCTGCCCAGATGCTTATATTCTGGTACAACCAGGCAGACGAAGCAACAAGAAAATCTTTTAAAGAACTTATTAATAATCAGTAATTATTAAGTTTAAAAAACTAATTAATTAAAACCTTATCGACCAAACTTTTGGAGAATACCGAAATGAAAAAGCTGATTCTGGCTTCCGCTATTGCCGCTCTTGTAGCTAACTCTGCTACTGCAGCAACTATTTATGAAGATAAAGGTCTTACTTTTAAAGTAAAGGGTGATTGGCAGATACAGTTACGCGACAATGGTGATGCCAATGAAGATCTAGAAGTTGAGTATGATGATCTAGAGATTAAAAACTCTGTTACTTACGATCTAGGTAATGACCTACAAGCTTTTGGCCAACTTGACTTTGGTTTCAAGGACGCAGCTCAAGACGCAAACACGACAGATGGTTCTAAAATTGAAGAAGCATATATCGGTCTTAAATCACACGGTATAGCGGTTCGTGTTGGTAAAATGAACCTAGCTGGCGATGAATTCGGTGTCGAAGCTGCTTATGAAGAGCTATCTGGTGCACTAGATGAAGACATGTTCGAAAAGAATGAAGACGCCGGTGACGACGTAATCCGCGTAGATGCCGAATTCGAAAATATTACCGTTGCCTTCTCTCACGAGTTAGAAGCGGAAGGTTCTACTGATGATTCCGACTTCCAAGCGACTGATCTATACGTAGGTGCTGACTTTGGCCCACTATCTGTAGCCGCCGCTTATCAAACACTTGAGCAAAATGCTAGCAATGCAGAAGATGACACATGGGGCCTAAGCGCTTCTTATGACGCTGGTATTGCAACAATCGCGGCAGACTACAGCTCTAGCGAAGATGAAAACAACGTAGAAACATCAATCACTAACCTAGTCGCTTCTTTCAAAGCAGCTAAAACAACAAAAGTTGCTGTGGGTTACCAGAACTACGAGCAGGATGGCAGTGGTGACGAAGATGGTTGGTACGCTAACGTATCTTATAAATTCCCAGCACAGAAAAACGTAAAACTGTTTGCTGAAATATCAGATGCAGACGGCCAAGATGAATCAAACGTCTTAGCCGGTATGCAGATCAAGTTCTAAGACTGTTTAACCACCGGTTTGCCTCCCCCCTTCAGGAAGACCGGTGCAGCAGAACTTAAGGCCCGAGTATTCGGGCTTTTTTATTTTTTTGCCTACCCTCAGTGTATATTCAATCTAACCCATCATAAGCATTGCCATCACCATGAGAGACAGAGACAATAAGCGCTTATTCATGGAAGGCGACCACCGGCATGTCATCTGCGGCTCCTAAAGACACATCTTGGCTCTCTTCAGCTAAAGTTTATCTACACCCTCGCGCTATTACTCTTTTACTACTTGGCTTCTCCTCCGGCTTGCCACTTCTTTTAGTTTTTGGAACGCTTTCTTTTTGGCTTAGAGAAGCCGGCGTCGAACGAAGTTTAATTACCTATTTTTCCTGGGTAGGTTTAGCCTATGGTTTTAAATGGTTATGGGCTCCCCTCGTTGACCGATTACCGATACCCTCTTTAGCTAACAAATTAGGGCGGCGGCGAAGCTGGCTTTTGCTCGCCCAGCTATCGCTGTTTTTAGGTCTCCTTGGATTGGCATTTTCAGACCCTATCAATAATCTCTATTTAATGGCACTACTCGCTATTCTTGTTGCCATCAGCTCCGCTACGCAAGATATTGTTATCGATGCCTATAGAATTGAATCCGCTGAAGAAACGCTGCAAGCGGCAATGGCTGCAACCTACATGGCGGGTTACCGTATCGCGATGATAACAGCAGGGGCTGGGGCATTGGCTGTGGCTGCGTGGGCGAGCCCAATAGCCGATATTTACACCCCCTCAGCTTGGCAAACAGCTTACATCGTAATGGCCTGCTTAATGCTAGTTGGTATTATCACCACCTTAGTTATTTCCGAACCCGCTACGATTGAGCTAGATGAAGAAACCATAAAACAACAGAATAAAATTATCGCATTCAGTGAAAAAAATGCTCATCTCCCCCCTCTATTTTCACGTTTTTTGGGCTGGGCATATGTAGCAATCGCCTGTCCATTCATCGACTTTATTCAACGCTACGGTAAACAAGCCATTATTATTTTGGCCCTTATCGGAACCTACCGAATCTCAGATGTAATTCTTGGCATTATTGCTAATGTTTTCTATGTTGATATGGGCTTTTCAAAAATCGAGATAGCCCAAATAATTAAAGTTTATGGGGTTATTATGACCATCGTTGGAGCAGGATTAGGTGGTATTTTAGTAAACCGCTTTGGCGTAATACGTATTTTATTTATCGGTGCTCTTCTTGTCTCCATCACTAATCTACTATTCGCTTGGCTAGCCACATTAGGGCATGACACAACGGCGCTGACCATCGTTATCTCATTGGACAACTTAAGCGGCGGAATCGCAACTGCAGCCTTTATCGCTTACCTTTCTAGTTTGACGAACATACAATACTCAGCCACCCAATATGCTTTATTCAGCTCAATCATGCTTCTTTTTCCAAAGTTCCTAGGTGGTTTCTCAGGCGGTTTTGTAGATAGCTACAATTACGAACTGTTTTTTATGGGGGTCGCCTTACTTGGGTTACCCGTTTTATTTCTGATAGTTTTAGCCGCTAAAAATGTAAAACCACATCTACACAAAAATAAATACGAATGATAATAAATATCATTTACATTAATTAAAAAAACATTTACTCTGTCTCTTCACTCAAAGTTGAAGGGACTTAATGATGACCTATATGATTGATGCTTGGTTCGAGCGCAACAATCCTTATCTTAGAGTTATTCACCGCAGTACTGGCGTGCCTATTGTGAACTGGCAGGGTGATGCGTTGAACAGAAGGTTACAAAATGGCGCTATATGCGTGGAAGACTTCGAGGAAAGCCCATCACAGGAGCTCGTGAAGGAGTTATTTCTATTAGATTGCCTAGAGCAGGAATAACGGAGTGGCTCTACCACTCCGTTTATACTTAATACCTAATCGCGAAAGTTATTAAACTGCAATGGCAGCTCTAAATCAGCTTCTCTTAAAAACGCCATCACGGTTTGTAGATCATCCCGTTTTTTACCCGTGACGCGAACTTGTTCACCTTGAACTTGGGCTTGAACTTTCAGTTTCGCATCCTTAATCATTTTTACAATTTTCTTGGCCAGAGGCTGATCTAAGCCTTGGCGAAGAATCACTTCCTGACGTGCTCTCATATTCGCCATCTCAGGATCTTTGATCTCTAAACATCGAACATCAATTTTACGACCAATCATTTTAGTTCGAAGCACATCGAGTAATTGCTGTAGCTGAAACTCAACTTCAGCATGCATGATGACTGAACCATCACTGTGTTCAAACCGTGCATCTACACCTTTAAAATCATAACGCATCTGTATCTCACGGTTAGACTGATCTACCGCATTAGAAACTTCATGCATATCTAATTCAGAAACAATATCAAACGATGGCATTTATACACTCCTATATTTTTTTTGATTCTAGCTGACCTCAGATACCTTTTCACGTCACAATAGGCTATGGAGGAAAAAATCATGAAACAGCGATGGCATATTCTTGGTGCAGGTTCAATTGGATGCTTATGGGCGTGTAATTTAGTTAGTATGGGCTACCCCGTTACACTGCTTCTTCGCAATCCAGAAAAATTAGATATCTTCAACTCTACGGGTGCTATAACCCTCGCCGAAAAGCGTTATAGCGTGTCCGCTGAACTTACTGATACCTCTACTGACATTGATCAGCTACTCATTACAACCAAATCAACGGATACAGCCACAGCACTCCAAAGCATTAAGAAGCGTTTATCCAAAAGCGTAAAAGTGATCGTTTTACAAAATGGTTTAGGAAGCCAGGAGTGGGTTAAAGATCAACTTCCTAACGCAGAGGTCGCATGGGCATCTACAACAGATGGGGTATGGACTAAAACACCATTTAACCTAGTGCATGCTGGACAAGGGATAACACGCATTGGCTCACCTATAACTGCATATGCTTGGTTAGCTCCTCTAGAAAATGGCTTCTTGAAAGTAGAACAAGACGAGGACATAGCGCTCACCCTCTGGCGTAAACTTGCCATTAACTGCGCTATCAATCCATTAACCGCTGTCTACCAGTGTAAGAACGGAGAACTGATAAACAATCCAGACTATCTCGCAACGATGGCCGCAGTCTGCAAAGAAGTAGAGCTTGTCGCTGAATCCGAAGGGATTGAGCTTTTTGATGGCCCATTAATAGAGCAAGCTTGCCATGTTGCCGAACTCACAGCCGAAAACTATTCATCCATGATGCAAGATATCCAGCATCAGCGCATTACTGAAATATCTCATATTACAGGCTACCTTTGTGAGCGAGCCAAACAGAACCGATTGCATACTCCAACTAACGACCACTACCTAAGGAAAATAAAAAAATTGCATGAGAGTATCAAAACTTCCGCACATTAAATAAGTCCTTTTATCACTTTACGATCGTTACTTGATATATATCAAAATCCACTAATACAGAAGGCGCATAATTATAAGCACCAACTAACAACATTTAGATAGGAAAGCCTATGAACCAGGAGCTACAGACCCCCGACACCCCAAAAAATGAGCAAGAGGTTAACGCTGAAACAAGCCATTGCCCATCTGTACTACTGGATCAGGAAATGACCGATATTTTCGAAGCCAGCGACTATCCATATGACACTAAGATCTCGCGCAGCGAATATGAAAAGAAGAAAAAAGAGCTGCAAATAGAGCTGCTTAAAATGCAGAACTGGGTACGCGAAACAGGACAGCGCGTCGTCATTTTATTCGAAGGACGCGATGCTGCCGGTAAAGGCGGCACCATCAAACGAATGATGGAGCATTTAAATCCTCGTGGAGCGCGCGTCGTTGCCCTAGAAAAACCTACCGAGCAAGAGAAAGGACAGTGGTATTTCCAACGCTATATAAACCACCTACCGACTGCTGGCGAAATCGTGCTATTTGACCGCTCTTGGTACAACCGAGCAGGTGTTGAGAAGGTGATGAACTTCTGTTCACCAGCTGAATATCTTGAATTTATGCGCCAAACACCCGATTTAGAGCGCATGCTTGCCCGTAGCGGTATAAAACTTTTCAAATTCTGGTTCTCCGTCAGCAGAGACGAGCAATTCAGACGATTTCAAGCTAGGCGCGTGGACCCACTAAAACAATGGAAGCTGTCTCCAATTGATCTAGCATCTTTAGACAAATGGGATGCTTATACCGAAGCCAAAGAGTCCATGTTCTTTTACACCGATACCGCTGATGCTCCTTGGACTGTGATTAAGTCTGACGATAAAAAACGTGCTCGCATCAATGCAATGAGACACTTTTTAAGCCGTATGCCTTATCCAAATAAGAACGCTGATATAGAACTACAACCTGATCCTCTTCTTGTAAGTAATGCACAAGATTCACATATCGATCGCCACCCTACACATAAGTAAGGACTGAGGATAAATACCATGACAATGAAACAAACTGAACATGCCAAAAACGTTGTAGAGTCCTTCAAGGCAAAGCTTCCTGATGCAATGACCAATGATATAGGTGAGGCACATTTTGACGAACTCGCCTTAATGATTGAATCAGCCATCAGCGCTGCGGTTCTAACTGAGATGGAAAAAGCTGCGGACAAAATTGATTCACTAGCACACAACATTCGTCATTTTGCCGAACATTTTGACAACTAAAACATCTCATACTGGGCAGGTCTAACCTGCCCTTCTTGCCATATTCTTTGAACCATTTATGCTAGCAGGACTCATATATCAGCATATATTGTTCAAGGTGCCGTACCCCATGCCCGATCGTCTAAACCAAATCTATACTCGCTCAGGAGACACTGGAACAACAGCGTTAGCAAATGGCTCACGCATTTCCAAAACAGCACAGCGTATTGAGGTTTTAGGCACTGTTGACGAGCTAAATAGCTGTATTGGTCTTGTGGTGGCTAGCCTTGAGTGCACACAAGCATTAACACCTCTCTTTACCACCATACAACATCAGCTTTTCGATCTAGGTGGTGAGATAGCAATTGCCGATATAAGCTATACAGTTATCGAGCAATCAGAGATAGAATACCTAGAAAGTAATATTGACCGGCTTAATCAACAACTTCCTCCACTAAAAGAGTTTATTTTACCTGGAGGCCCCGTGGCAGCCTGTCATACTCATTTAGCACGTAGTATCTGCCGACGTGCTGAGAGACATATCACAACACTATTACTAGATGAGAATGAATTCGTGAACCCGCACTCTGCGGCATACTTGAATCGCTTATCTGATCTACTTTTTGTGGCAAGTAGAATAATAGTATTGAGGCAGGGCGGCAAAGAAGTTCTCTGGCAACCCAGAGAGCACCGTTAAACAACAAACCGCCTTTTAAGGAATTAATTTATGAGATTTATTATTGCTGTCAGCCTTTTATTTGGCTCTCAATTAGCGATGGCTAATTGTTCCACTGAGCAAACATTGTGTGAAACCAAATGCTCCGTGATGTATCTCACAGACGATGCCGCCGAGTTAGGTTGCAAGTCTAAATGCGTGGCTAAACGAGCCCTATGTTCCACAGAGTCCGGCGCTGAAACCGCAGTCGAAACAGGTGAAGACGTGATTGACTCGGGTGTCGAAGTCACCAAAGAGGCGTGGCAAGACACTAAGTCCTTTGTAAAAGGTTTAACTGAATAAGCATCAATAGAGTATTATCGCTTGGCCTTGCTATCAGCATACCTCAAGGCCAAGCGCGTTTGCGTTGAAAACTGGTTAAATATATTAAAATCAGTTTCAGATACAGGGCCTGCACCTGCTAATCGATCAGCATATAGCATACCAATAACACGTTTCCCCATTACTAGGGGTATTAAAACAAACCCCTGACAAGCGACTTTAGATACAAACTCAGGCGGCAGCCTAGCGCTCCAACCATCCTCGTTTAAATCATTTACAAGTAAAGTCACCTGCTTTTCGAGCACTCTAAAAAATAGATCATCAGCTTTACCATTCTGACTGCGTTCAAAATACGCCTGAAGAGGTTCAATTCCTTCACCTTCGATCATTTTCACTGAAAGATGTTTCTTTTGCTTGCTCAACAAACACAACATACTGCGATCAAAGCTTGCACATTGCCTAATCGCTTCTACCGCCAGCTTAAATACATCATGAATATTGCCATCAGACGCAATCAATTCTGTTAACTGATTCAAATAATCTAGTTGATGTTGGCTATCAGATACCACTTCCTGCTGATTCGCTGGCTCCTCTCTCTTTTGACTATCTATCTCATCTTGTTCTGCTTCGCTATGCGCCAGAAAAGAGAGCTGCCTCACCATGTCATCTTTGGCAACATTCCCTGATTCCGTAAATTCTGGGATTAAGGATCGTGTTTTCAATCCATACGTTCTACTTACTTTCGCTACCTGGCGAAAGCATTGAATCGTCACCTCCCCAACATCATCAAAAGGGATTAGACCAACATTAGAAATAGCCTCCACAAGTTGATCATAAGGCTGATCATTTTTTAAATCTTGACCATAAACTTGCTGCACGAGACCATTACTCAATGAAGGTAGACAAGAGAGCAGATCACTTCGTTCATCTAACTGCTGCATATCTACTTGGCTCATAGTGCTTAATATTTGTTTAGGGTACCCCCAGCCCGCAGCCATCTCACGGCCTAACTCACTAAAGCTAATACCTAAAACTTCGGCCTGAAGTAACGCCCATTTTTTATCGCTACTTTCCTTTAATCGAAGCAACTTCCGGTATTGCTCAGGCAGAGTACAGGCCACCATAACTTCGCCTAGGCCAAATAACAAAGCACCCATATAAGCTTCTTCAGGGTCAATATTTTGTTTACTTCTAAGCGCAATCTCTTTTGCAATATTTGCACTTAAAAACTGTCTCATCATCATGCCTGGGACATCTAAGTCAGGATGTTCATCATGAAAACTTTCAATTAATTTTAACGTAAGACAGATATTCTTAATGTGGTTAAACCCCATTAAAACGACTGCTCGAGAAACTACATTGACATTGCCCTGGCCGCGCTTATAAGCCGATGAATTAGCTAACTTCAGTAAACGAGCAGACAAACTTGCATCTTTCATAATCGCCATAGCTAAAGCCATAGCGTCACTTTCTTCAGACGCGCTAATTTGCTGAATGCGGTTAATTGTGGCACTAAAGACAGGAAGGTCTCCCAAGCGATCGAGACTGCGGTGAATATTCTTTAGTGTTTCGGTGTACTTCATAGGCACCCTTTACTAGCGCATTATAGAAAAGTTTTACAATTACTACTTAACAACTGCGGCCAGTACTGTTCAGCATTATATTCAAACCTTAGTTGAGTCATGTGGGAATAGTCCACTTTTATTCTACTCCAATGCTCAGGTTTAACCCCCAGTAACTCGCCCAACAAGCATCGAATAACGCCGCCATGAGTGACTACGAGCACTTTTTGTTCTACTCTTTCTAGCAGGAAATTTTTAGCGCGCTCAATACGTTTAACAAAGCTTTCTAACAACTCACCATTCGGCGGAGGATAAGACACCGGATCTTGCCAAAACAGATCTGCTTTTTCTGCTTCGCGCTGATAGACATCTTCAAATCGTTGACCGTCCCAATCACCAAAATCAAACTCCCGCAGGTCATCCAATATAAGCAGTTCGAGGCCATATTTCTGAGCGACCCATCGACCTGTTTTCAAACAACGAGATAAAGGAGAACAAACGACAAGATCCCAAGCGAGATTACGCGCTAAAGCCGCCTCACTTTCTAGCTGACCTTCTAAAGAAAGCTCCGCATCAGTCCTGCCTAAATACACACCTGTCAGACTCGGCTTTCCATGACGAAGAAGATCAAACTGCTTAGATTGAAGCACTATATTTTACTCATCATTACTTAATTTACTGACTCACACCTGCATCAGAAAACGTGGCCATATTACGGTGCAACTCACAAGCTAGCCTTAAAACACTAACTGAAGCTGCAGCCCCACTGCCTTCTCCTAAACGCATACCTAGATCAAGGAGAGGCTTCACGTTCAACTGCTCTATCATATAACGGTGAAATGGCTCAGAAGAGTGATGACCGAAAAACATCCAGTTAATGACATCTTGATTGATCTGTATCGCAAGATACGCAGCAACCGTACTGATATACCCATCAACAACAATAGCGATGCCTTTTTCGGCTGCACAGAGATAACTACCAACCATTGCTGCAATTTCAAAACCACCTAAGCAACGCAATACCGCTAATGGTGACGTCAAGCTATTAGAATGTAGATTGATAGCCTGATCAATCACTCTAGCTTTATGTTTTACCCCCTCGTTAGCAACACCCGTTCCAGGCCCCGCGACTTTTTCTCCGGGTAGTTGCAGAAGCGCAGCCATAATTGCCGAAGCAGATGTTGTGTTCGCAATCCCCATCTCTCCCGCTATAAACAGATCTGCACCTTTAATCTTAGCCCTTTCAACCGCCTCACAACCGACCTTCAACGCTTGCTCCAACTGTTGGGCACTCATCGCTTCATCAATTGAAAAATCGACGCTTCCTGGTCCGATAAAGGCATTAATAACACTTGGGTGCTCTATAGCAGTAACCGTGCCTAAATTAACAACTTCAAAATGTGCATTTAAATGCTTGGCTAACACCGTTATCGCAGCACCACCTGAAGCAAAATTCAGAATCATTTGCCTAGTCACTTCTTGGGGAAAGGCAGAAACATTCTGCTTAGCAATGCCGTGGTCTGCTGCAAAAACAGTTATATGAACTTTGTCGCATGCTGGGCAATCAAGACCCTGCATGCCCGCTAATCTAACTACTGCATCCTCTAACTCACCAAGCGAACCAGGTGGTTTTGTAAGCTGGCTTTGACGAAGCAACGCCCGCTCTGAAGCAGCAACATCTATATCAAAAACTTCACGATTCTCCCATTCGGCCATGCTCATTGCTTACTCACCTTTAATCTCAATCGCTATACCCGCAACGCTTAAACTTACTCGTTCAACTATGGCGGCTAAATCTTGATGCAAGCGCCCTGTATTATCTTGAAACTGTCGACTTAACTCGCCCATAGGCACTATTCCCCAGCCAACCTCATTCGATACAAGAATAAGCTGACCATCAAAATTATTAACAACATCAACCAGATGCTTCATCTCTGATTGCATCAGAGTTAGGTCCTTTAAAAGCAAATTCGTTAACCAAAGGGTTAAGCAATCCACCAAAACGGTAGAGCCCTTTCCACTCAACTCAGAAAGTAATTTGGGCAACTCAATAGCCTCTTCTCTCAATTCCCATTCCGCCGGGCGATCAGCCTTATGCAATGCTATCCGTGCTTCCATCTCGACATCGCCAGCATCAGCTGTCGCAATATATATAACAGGTAAAGCTGTCTCTATCGCCCGCTGCTGAGCAAGCTTACTTTTACCAGAACGGGCCCCACCTAAAATTAATTGACGCACAAAAACACCACCAAAAACTATCGAGATCAATAAACATATCAATTACCCATTTATTAAGATGTATTTTTAATACATAATATAAATAGAAGATACAACAGTATACCACTTGTAAACCCAACGGAGATTAAGATGATCCAACTTCAGGAACGGCGAGAACCATCCAGCTTCTCTCTTTTCAACTTAGGGTTTAGACCTTTTTTTCTAGCTGGGTCAATCAGTGCGGTTATTCTAATCGCGCTCTGGCTGGTGATTTACAGTCAAGGCTACCAACCCCACTATTACAACATCGGGGTATATTGGCATGCGCATGAAATGATTTTTGGATTTAGCATGGCAATTATTGCAGGCTTCCTGCTAACAGCTGTTCGGACTTGGACCAATGTTCAAACCCCTTTCGGTTGGTCGCTTGGGATTATTTTCCTGGCTTGGCTTATCGCCCGCATCTTACCTGCAATCGGAGCTATACCCGATACGTTTATAGCTATCACCGACCTATTATTTATTCCACTCGTTGCTCTTGGAATAGGCTTACCCATTGTCCGCTCTAAAAACTATAGAAACCTCCTATTCATTCCTTTACTCACAGCCTTTTTTATCGCCAACCTTCTAATGCATCTCGAACTATTAGGTGTAACAGAAGGGACTGCTAACTTAGGAATCCAACTAGGTTTAAGTTTAGTCATTATGGTAATTACAATCATTGGGGGGCGTGTTATCCCCTTCTTTACTGAGAAAGGTGTCTCAGGGGTCAGCTGCAAGAGGCTTCCTTTAATAGAGAAACTAATCATCCCAGCCACCGCACTCTGGGTCATTAGTAGCTTAAGTGGATACACTCCAGCGATTGCATTGATCAGCGCAATAACCGGAATAATGAGTCTAATCCGCACTACTAGCTGGTTTGACACTAGGATTTTCAAAGTCCCTCTTGTCTGGATACTGCAACTGAGCTATGCCTTTATCACTGTCGGTTTCTTTTTATACGCTTTAAGTCTATATGATCTTGTATCTCAATCTGTTGCCTACCATGCATTTGCTGCAGGTGGAATTGGCGGATTAACACTCGGCATGATGGCCCGTGTATCGCTAGGACACACAGGACGTAAGTTGGCTACAGGCCCTATGATGATCAGCGCATTTATACTTATGCTGATAGCTGCGTTAATAAGGGTGTGCATCGACCTTCTTCCTTTTGCCTACCCAACCTCTTTGCATATATCAGGCGCCTTATGGTGTATAGCTTGGATGCTGTTTATCATCAAATATACACCCATCCTTATTAAGCCTCGCATTGACGGTGTATATGGATAAAAACAAAAAAGGCCTCTAGTAAGAGGCCTTTTTGATAACAAATTCAACGCTATGCATTGAGGTCGACAACAACACGGCCTTTAACTTGGCCATTGGTAATCTTTTCCGCATAATCAGGCACATCCGAAAGCGCTATAATTTGAGCAATATCCCCTAACGCATTTTCAGGAAGTTGAGTTAACAGACGCTGCCACGCTACTCGACGACGCTCTGTTGGACACATAACAGAATCAACCCCCTGCAAACGTACATTACGTAAGATAAAAGGCATCACCGTTGATGGCAATTTGAAACTTGCCGCAAGCCCACAGGCCGTAACAACACCGTTATAATCAGCTTCTGCTAAAATACGGGCCAAAATAGTATCACCTGCCGTATCTACAGCACCTGCCCACTTTTGCTTTTCTAGCGGCCTTGCAGGTTCAGCCATCTCTGCTCGGTTAAGGATCTCTGAGGCACCCAATGCTCGAAGATAACTTTCAGTTTCGGGTCTACCTGTAATCGCAGACACCTTATAGCCAAGCCCTGCAAGTATGGCAACTGCAACACTACCAACACCACCAGCAGCACCGCTGACCACAATAGGTCCACTTTCCGGTGTAACCCCTCCTTCTTCGAGAGCCATTACACAGAGCATAGCGGTAAGGCCAGCAGTACCGATTTGCATAGTCCGGATCGGCTCCATCCCTTCAGGTAGCGGCACTAACCAATCGGCCTTTAAGCGCGCATATTGAGCGTAGCCACCCCAGAAATTTTCGCCGACTCCCCAGCCAGTAAGCACGACCTTATCACCAGCAGAGTAGCGGTCATCTGCGCTCTCTTCGACAGTCCCGACCATATCGATACCTGGAACCATCGGAAATTTCCGAATAATTTTCCCTTTACCTGTAACGGCCAAACCATCCTTATAATTCAAAGATGAATAATCGACTTTTACTAATACATTTTCATCCGGTAAATCGGTTAAAGCCAACTCTTCTACGGCAGCTGTAGTCTTACCTTCATCTTGATTTAGAACCAGTGCTTTAAACATGCCCATATTGGTTGTCGCTCACATAAAGTTAATTTGTCATACAAATATAAAATACTATAATTAATTTTGCAAACTGCTATGATCATTGCAGTCCACACCGTTAGAATAGGACAGTAAATAGATAACCGTTAGTCAACCAATGGAGCAGAACGTGAGCTTAGCGCTTGGGCCGGTCAATAAATCTAGCTTATCAAAGCAAGTAGCCGATCAACTTCAGGAAGCAATCCTAGACGGATCGCTAAAAGCTGATGATCGCTTACCCACCGAAGATGAACTAGCTAAACGTTTCCAAGTTTCACGCCCGACGATTCGTGAAGCGCTCAAAAGACTGGCTGCTAAAAACCTTATTCGATCACGACGAGGCCCAACAGGTGGAACATTTGTCAACCATTTAGGGACAAGCGAACTGAGTGATCACTTGACTACTGCATCAACGCTGTATGTCAGCATGAATCAGATATCACTTCCAGAAGTAAGCAGTACGCGCCTTGAAATGGAAAGCCTCTGCTGCCAACTCGCTTGTACCCACCGTACTGATGCGGACCTAGAAAAGATGGAATTTGAACTAGGACAACAGCTTGATAGCCGTATCAGCCCTGAAGACTTCTGCGCCGCAGATGTTCGCTTTCATCGCGCTATTGCCGAGGCCAGTCATAACCGAATGCTCAGTTTTGTTATGTATACGCTTATTGAAGCACTACAGCCCGTTGCCAATATGATCGCTTACCGCTTTAGAGAACGTGAAATCATTACAGGGCAACACAAACGATTGCTAGGGGCGATCAGGGAACAAAATAAAACCCTAGCCTGCGCCATCATTGCAGAACAGATCACGTATTTAGATCAACTTCATGAAGAAGCCCAAGAGAGCCATCAACAAAAGCAAACTTGAAGCCTCCCTCGACCAATCTCTAATACCTTTGATCTAAAACACAAAGCAAACTAATCGAATTATAGGCAGTAAGGTCCAATTACTTTATCCTATTCGACTTAGCCCAAATGGGTTATAGATCATCTATTGCATTATCAGCATTTAAGGAGTTTTCGTGGAGAATATTTGGTTAATCAGCATTATAGCGTTAATTGTGGGTGCTGCTATTGGCTTTCTAATGGGCCGCTCTGGAGGCAATTCTAATCGCCAAACCGAGCTTGCAGAACAACTAGAAAGCGCCAAAACAGAACTAGAAGGCTACAAAGCAGAAGTTAATGAACACTTCGAAAAGACTGCATCTTTAGTGAACAACCTTACCAATAGCTATAAAGATGTTCATGAACACTTAGCCACTGGTGCGCAAGGGCTTTGCACCCCAGGTTCAATTGACTTAGCGCTTGAGCCCGCGATGCATGCAAAACTAGAAAATCAAGAGAGTGATAACAACGCTTCTGAGGTACCCACTGCAGACCCAGTCGATGATACGCCTGAGCCACCAAGAGATTACGCACCAAAGAATCCGGATGACGAAGGTACACTCTCTGAGACATTTGGCTTAAAAGAAGAAGAAACAACTGAAGAGACCAAAGCTGACGAGTTAGCCAACCCTACCGCACATGAAGCAGTGACAGACGACAAAAAGTAGGCTCAGCTGATTGCTCAAATAAGCTTTTGCATAAGTAACCCTATGCAGGGTTACTTATTTCAACGAAATGATGTTTCACACCAAACTCCTGTTCAAGACATTCCCCTAGAGCCTGAACACCATAGCGCTCCGTGGCATGATGGCCCGCAGCAAAATAGTGAATTCCCGCTTCTCTCGCTGTATGCACTGTAGACTCTGATATTTCGCCAGATATATAAGCATCCGCACCTAATGCTATCGCTTTGTCAATATACCCTTGCGCGCCACCAGTACACCAAGCAATATTTTGAATAACATGATCGCCACCCGCTATCAGCAACGGTTTTCTACCTAGTGCGGTATCGATACGTTGCACCAATTCATCAGCAGTTATGCTTTCATCAAAGCACCCGAAGTTACCAACACTACGTGGATTGTCCAATTCAAGCCCTGATGCAATCCTGATGCCCAATTTTTCAGCCAACTGAGCGTTATTACCGACACTAGGATGAGCATCTAAAGGTAAGTGATAAGCAAGAAGACTAATATCGTTCTCCAAGAGAGCCTTTATACGACGCTTTTTAATCTTCGTTATACAGCTATCCTCACCCCTCCAGAAAAAACCATGGTGCACCAAAAGCACATCCGCTTTCATCTCTACAGCTTTATCAATGAGCGCTTGCGAGGCCGTCACCCCTGACACAATGGTGCTTACATCCCCCCCTCCTTCTACCTGCAGCCCATTAGGACAATAATCTTTGAACATTTCAGGCTGCAACATCTCATTGATATACGTTACAAGATCGGTAAGTTTTACTGACATTATTCGCTTATCCATTCACAAAACGTTAATTCACCGTATAATTCTATGCTTGTTTACGGGTAAATAATTATAAAACACATGCGCAGATTTAACTTTCTTTTTTGGCCTGTCCTCTCAGGGGTACTTGTTGCAGTTTTATTATTGCAGTTTTTCCCTAACTTATTGACAACAAACACTGATGCTATCGACTTCAGAGAAGCTAGCCGCCCTCTAGGAGGTGCTAGCACCCTAGGGCCCGCTTCATATGCTGATGCTGTAGAAGTTGCATCGCCTGCAGTAGTCAATATATACACCCAAACAGTTGTAAAGCAGAAAGTACATCCGCTTTTTAATGATCCCTTTTTTCGAAATTTTTTTGATGCAGACAGCATCCCCCAGCAAGAACGCATCCAATCAAGCTTAGGATCTGGCGTTATTATGAGCCCACAAGGCTACATAGTAACCAACAATCACGTGATCACAGGTGCCGATAGCATCGTAGTCGCATTGAAAGATGGCAGAGAAGCCATTGCCGAAGTCATTGGGACCGATCCAGAAACAGATCTCGCCGTCCTGAAAGTGTCTATGAGCAACCTTCCCAGCATTGCTTTAAGCCAATCAGATGATAACCGTGTAGGTGATGTAGTCTTAGCCATCGGCAACCCTTTCGGCGTTGGCCAAACAGTAACAATGGGTATTATTAGTGCAACAGGAAGGCACAGCTTAGGCATTAATACCTATGAAGACTTTATTCAAACAGACGCTGCTATCAACCCAGGAAACTCTGGTGGTGCGCTCATCGATGCCTACGGCAACCTAATTGGCATCAATACCGCGATATTCTCTAAATCTGGAGGCTCTCAAGGTATCGGCTTCGCGATCCCATCAAACCTTACCAAGCAGGTTATGTTGGATTTAACTAAACACGGTCGTGTCATAAGAGGCTGGCTTGGCATCGAGATTCAGGAACTAACCCCCAGCCTCGCAGAATCATTTGGGCTTGATAAGATGCAGGGACTGATTATTGCGGGCGTGTTTCGTGATGGCCCTGCTCACCTAGCAGGTCTTCAGCCTGGCGATGTCATGCTCTCTATAAACGACCGTCCAATTATGAATGGCCGAAAGTCGATGACAGAGATAGCACGATATCGGCCAAGTGAAAGCATCCAAGTAAAGGTACTACGGCAAGGGGAAGAACTCAGTTTCATCGCCACAATCGGCGAACGCCCGCGCACTGAGAACTAGGTCGCTTCAAGAATACACAACACAATTTAAAACATAAAAAAGCAGGCCTATAGCCTGCTTTTTTACCTTAATAACCGCTGCCTATTTCTTAATTCTATACTCAGCAGAACGAGCATGCGCTGTGAGGCTCTCGCCTCGCGCCAGTACCGAAGCAACTTTGCCCATCTCCGACGCACCCTCTTCCGAGAACATAATCAGTGAGGAACGTTTCTGGAAATCGTACACACCTAAAGGAGACGAGAAGCGTGCAGTACCCGATGTAGGTAGAACGTGATTAGGTCCTGCGCAGTAATCACCTAGAGCCTCTGCTGTATAGCGCCCCATAAAGATTGCACCTGCGTGGCGTATCTTTGGAAGCAAGCTCTCAGGGTCTTCTACAGATAACTCTAAATGCTCAGGCGCAATACGATTGGAAACCTCAATTGCCTCATCCATGTCTTTAACTTTAATCAAAGCCGCACGTAAACGAAGCGAGGTTTCAATAATTTCTCTACGCTCCATCGTCGGCAGAAGCTTATTAATACTCTTTTCAACAGCATCAATAAAACCGGCATCAGGCGTTACTAAGATGGGTTGTGCATCCTCATCGTGCTCAGCTTGTGAAAACAGATCCATAGCCACCCAATCCGGATCAGTTTTGCCATCACACACAACCAATATCTCAGAAGGGCCAGCAATCATATCGATGCCCACTGCACCAAAAACCGCCCGTTTAGCCGTCGCGACAAAAATATTGCCGGGGCCAACTATTTTATCGACCTTCGGAATCGTTTCGGTTCCGTAAGCTAGTGCAGCAACAGCTTGTGCCCCACCAACACAAAAAACACGATCAACACCTGCCAGACAAGCAGCAGCCAAAACAAGTTCATTCACTACACCGCCCGGCGTAGGAACGACCATGATAATCTCTTCAACACCAGCAACCTTTGCAGGCATTGCGTTCATAAGAACAGAAGATGGGTAAGCCGCCTTACCACCCGGAACATATAAGCCGACACGATCCATTGGGGTCACTTTTTGCCCCAACATGGTTCCATCATCTTCAGTATATTGCCAAGACTCACCTTTTTGACGCTCATGATAAGAGCGCACTCTTTGTGCAGCCGTTTCAAGCGCATTACGCTGAGCTTCAGGGAGACCATCCAACGCTAATTGCAAACGCTCAGCGCTCATCTCCAACTGCTCAATAGACTCTACAGATGTTCCATCGAAGCGATTAGTATATTCAACAACTGCCGAATCACCCTCTGTACGCACTCGCTGTAGAATTTCATTTACTATTTGGTTAACCTTTTCATCAGAAACGGCTTCCCAAGCTAAAAGGGTGTCCATCTGCTGATTAAAATCAGCTTGTGTAGAGCAAAGTCTCTTCAATGAAAGCGCATCCATTAAGAAACCTCCGCATCACGTCGATTGATTGCATCAGCCAACTTATCAAGAATCGGTTGAATCTGGCGATGTTTCATCTTCATCGAAGGCTGGCCCACCACAAGACGAGAGCTTATATCAGCAATCTCTTCCATAGGCTCTAAACCGTTAGCACGTAGTGTATTACCCGTATCAACAATATCTACGATTCGATCGGCCAAACCCATCAAAGGAGCTAGCTCCATCGCACCATATAACTTTATGATATCAACCTGACAACCCTGCTTAGCAAAGTAATCACGAGTAACATTAACGAACTTACTCGCGACTTTCATACGGCCTTCAACAGGTTGTGCATTTTTTGGGCCTGCAACCATAAGCTTGCACTTAGATATTCTTAAATCTAGTGGCTCGTACAGACCAGCGGCTCCGTGTTCAAGTAATACATCTTTGCCTGCAATACCCATATCTGCACCACCATACTCTACATAGGTGGGGACATCCGTGGCACGAATGACAACCAACTTAATATTGTCGTGGTTGGTATCAAATATGAGCTTGCGGCTGCTATGAATATCCTCCGCAGGAACAATATCTGCTTCCGCCAATAACGGCAGTGTTTCTTTGAGGATACGTCCTTTGGACAATGCAATTGTAAGTTGCTGCTTCATAGCTTTATCTATACCTATACTTAACCTGGTATACGCTTAATACGCGCACCCAATAACTGTAATTTTTCTTCAATACATTCATAGCCACGATCAATATGGTAAATACGATCAATAACCGTATCACCATCAGCCACAAGCGCTGCAATAACAAGACTTGCTGAAGCCCTCAGGTCTGTCGCCATCACAGGCGCGGCCTGCAATCGCTCAACACCTTCCACAACCGCAGTATTGGCATCAATATTAATTTTCGCGCCCATGCGAATCATCTCTTGCATATGCATGAAACGATTTTCAAAGATGGTTTCTTTCAAGATACTGACACCTTCAGAAACAGCATTCATTGCCGAAAACTGAGCTTGCATATCAGTTGGAAATGCGGGGTAAGGTGCCGTGGTGATGTTGATCGCCTTCGGACGCTGCCCTTTCATATCCAGCTCAATCCAGTCATCACCTGTCGTGATATGTGCACCCGCTTCTTCAAGCTTCTGCAATACCGCATCAAGAATTCTAGGATTAGTATTTTTAACTTTGATCTTACCGCGCGTTGCTGCAACAGCCGTTAGGTATGTACCGGTCTCAATACGATCAGCAACAACCGGGAATTTACACCCATGTAACTTCTCAACACCATTAACCGTGATCGTATCCGTGCCATGACCGGAAATATCAGCTCCCATAGCGATCAAGCACTCAGCTAAATCAACAACCTCAGGCTCACGAGCAGCATTTTCAATGATACTCTGACCCTCAGCTAATGTAGCCGCCATAAGAATATTTTCTGTGCCGGTCACCGTTACGGTATCGAAAAAGATCCGAGCACCTTTCAAGCGCCCATTACTTTTCGCCCGAATATAACCAGCTTCTACAACAACATCCGCGCCCATCGCACGAAGACCCTGGATATGCAGATCAACAGGTCGAGATCCTATTGCGCAACCACCTGGCAGGGAAACTTCCGCTTCACCAAAATGAGCAACCATTGGCCCCAATACAAGAATCGATGCTCGCATTGTTTTCACAAGTTCATAAGGCGCAACGAGTTGTTTTATTGTACCTGCATCGATTTCGACATTGAGTTTTTCATCAATTACCAGCTCAACCCCCATACGGCGCAATAGCTCGAGCATTGTCGTGATATCGTGAAGATGTGGCAGGTTACAAACAGTCACTGGTTCTGATGCTAACAATGTAGCAGCCAGTATAGGTAGCGCCGAGTTCTTCGCTCCAGAGATACGTACTTCACCTCTGAGCGGCTCGCCACCCGTAATCATTAATTTATCCATGGTATGTCCAGTCGAGGATTTAGTTCTGTGACGCTTGCCACTGCTCAGGCGTATAGGTCTTGATCGTTAACGCATGAATAGTACCGTTTGCAATATATTCGTTCAGGCAAGCATATACTAGCTGCTGACTTTTTACTGGGCGTAGGCCTTCAAATAATTCACCTACTACCACTACTTGAAAATCACAGCCTTCACCTGCTGTTGTAACTGTGCAGTTCTCTAGTTGAGTTTCAAGGATCTGCTTAACCTGTTCAGCCTGCATTCAGAGCTCCTGATCGAATACTACAGATAGAATTTGAGGCGGAAATGATACCGGATAACAACAAAAAAGGCGATGCCAAGCATCGCCTTAATCCAACTCAAACCGAATGAAATTAGCTAAATTGTTTTTGCAATCCAACCAATTCGGCAATTCCCACCATCTCTTCTGGTAGATTAGTAGCACGAAGTTCACATTTTTTATTTGCAATATAACGCAAACAACAGAACCAGAATGATAAAGCTGAGCTATCCACAGAGGTAATCGCTGAAAAATCAACTTCAACAACACCTGAACTCTTATCTAAAAGCAGCTCTAGCTGTTTACGTGTTTGCATAATGACTGGGAATTTCAACTCCCCTTCAAGACGAATCAACTGCTCACTGATTTGTCGAACCGTTGCCATTATGCTTTACCCTTTCCCGGATCGACCTTCTCTTTCCAAGTAGAGATAACCTTAGCCACATCACCTTTGCTTCTTTGCATTAGATCAGCAAACTGGTTTTTAAAACTGAGACGAATATTAATACTTCCATCAAGAATAGCATTCACCAGCTTCCAGCCATCGTCACTTTTCTTCATATAATAAACTAGAGAAAATTTAGTTCCATCAGCAGCAAACACGTCAACGGTAATTACCTGCTTTTTCTCATCTGGGCTCTTCTTGCGGGGTGGCACCATTGCATAATTTTCAATCTTAAAACCAACTAAAGCCTTAGCATAAGTTTTAAGCAGAGTTGTTTTAAATACAGCAGAAAACTGCACGCGCTGCTCTTTAGATGCTTTGCGGTAGTATTTGCCCATGACTCGTTTAGCAATGTAATCAAAGTCAACCACAGGCGAGAGCACTGTATCAATTTCAGAAATCAACTGATCTTCAGCCCCTTTCTGTACCAACTCATCCTTTTCTAAAAGCGCTAGCACTCCTTGGGTCGCGTTTTCTATAACGCCACCAGCCTCTTCCCACGTCTCCGCCGAAGCATTCACACTCAGCACGGTCAGCGCGAGCACTATACAAAGATGTTTAAATCGACCTATATAATCAAACAACATAAGACCTACTCACTCACCTCATTAAATAGGAATTTGCCAATTAGCTCTTCCAGTACAAGAGCAGACTGCGTATCTTCAATAAAATCACCATTCTGAAGATACTCCTCCTCTGCCCCTACAGTAATACCAATATACTGCTCACCTAAAAGGCCCGCAGTAAGAATAGAAGCTGAACTATCAGTCGACAAGAAATCCACATCAGAATGAATATTCATGGCAACCCGAGCCACCAATTCGTCTCGATCCAGAATTACCTCTGTTACCTCTCCAATAGCGACACCAGACATAGTAACTTTGGCTCTTGGGGTTAACCCACCAATATTTTCAAATCTAGCATAAACGGTATAAGCACCTTCGGTGTTAGACACATTTAAACCACTAACGTTCAACGCAAGACCCACCAAAGCGAGAATCCCTGCCAAAATAAAGGCACCTACGCTGATCTCCAAGATCCGCATACGCATATTAAAGCTCTCCAAACATTACAGCAGTAAGAATAAAATCTAGGCCAAGCACCGCTAAGGATGAATAGACCACTGTTTTAGTTGTTGCCTGACTAATTCCTTCCGAGGTTGGAATACAATCATAACCTTGAAACACTGCAATCCAAGTCACAACAAAACCAAATACGACAGCCTTAATCAGGCCATTCAATACATCATCATAAAAGTTGACCGAGTTCTGCATATTGGCCCAGAAAGAGCCATCATAAATACCTAACCAGTCAATACTTACAATAGACCCGCCGTAGACCCCGACAATTGCAAAGATAGCGGACAAAATGGGCAAACAGATAAATCCCGCCCAAAAGCGCGGCGCTATAATCCGTCTTAAAGGGTCAACACCTATCATCTCTAAGCTCGATAACTGCTCCGTGGCTTTCATAAGCCCTATTTCAGCAGTCAACGCTGAACCCGCTCGTCCTGCAAATAGCAATGCAGTTACAACCGGAGCCAACTCTCTTACTAGGCTTAATGCCACCATCTGGCCTACCGCCTGTTCAGAACCGTAATCAACTAGGATAGTGTAACCTTGTAATCCAAGCACCATACCTATGAATAAGCCTGAAACGACAATAATGATCAGTGATAAAACACCTATAAAATAGATCTGCTTCACAAACAAAGGAAACATAACCAATGGCTGCGGCTTAGCCACTAAGGATTGAAATAAAATCATCCCCGCTCGACCAAATGCCGCTAGTTTATCCAGTCCCTTACGACCAAGTAATGCAAGCTGATCCATTATCTATTCCCCTTTAACAGATCGTCTTCATAATCATTTGCTGGGAAATGAAATGGCACAGGGCCATCAGGCAACCCCTGTATAAACTGCTTAACCTGCTCAGACTCAACACGACTCAACTCTTCTGGTGTCCCTGAAGCAATAACCTTTGAATCCGCAATAATATAGATATAATCAGCGATCCCAAGTGTCTCTTGAATGTCATGTGAGACAATAATACTGGTATGGCCCAACGAATGATTCAAACGACGAATAAGGTTTACCAACACACCCATTGCGATAGGGTCCTGTCCAGTAAACGGCTCATCATACATAACAATATCGGGATCCAGCGCAATAGCGCGTGCCAAAGCGACACGCCGAGCCATACCACCGGACAATTCGCTCGGCATTAAATCATGTGCGCCACGCAGACCCACTGCATGCAACTTCATCAATACCACATCGCGAATCATATCTTCTAATAGATCTGTATGAACTCGTATTGGAAAAGCTACATTTTCAAAAACACTTATATCTGTGAATAGGGCGCCACTTTGAAACAGCATCCCCATTCGCTCACGCACACCGAACAGATCACTACGACTCAGTGCCGGAATATTTTTAGAATCAACTAAAATCGAACCCGAGTCAGGTTTAAGCTGCCCCCCTATCAATTTAAGGAGGGTTGTTTTACCTGTACCTGAAGGGCCCATAATGGCTGTAATCTTCCCTCGTGGTATTTTTATATCGACCTCATTATAAATAGGTCTATCACCTCGAGAAAAACTTAGCTTCTGTATATCGATGACAACATCATCAAACTGGGTCATAAGATTCCGTAATATGTCTAGAACAGATAAATTCCATTACAACTGTTCAGCCTGCGTTAACACCCTTCACTATAAAGGGGCGGCAACTATACCATTTCGATATAAAAACAGGAATATTTTAAGCTACCTCCTTCGTACTGATTCAAACCGACATAGCATTCTGTTTTAATACCCTTCTTATTTTTTTACTGGAACCAACTTGATCTATGTTATATCCAATTTTGGCACTTGTTGTAGGACTCATTCTTCTAGTCTGGAGTGCAGATAGATTTGTTTTAGGCGCAGCAGCCACAGCCAAAAACTTTGGTATGTCCCCAATGCTAATAGGCCTAACCATTGTGTCTTTCGGTACATCAGCGCCTGAAATTTTAGTTTCATTAATGGCGTCGACCTCTGGGGCTGGTGATTTAGCAATTGGTAATGCCTTAGGGTCAAATATCGCTAACATTGCACTCGTGCTCGGCATAACGGCTTTGATCGCCCCTCTTCCGGTAAAATCAGGCGTTCTAAAAAAAGAGCTCCCACTACTTTTAGGGGTGACCCTGCTCGCGGGCATACTTCTATTTGATCTTCATTTAGGCCTTATTGACGGCATTATACTTTTGATCGCGTTAGCCGTATGCCTCTATCTATTTAGCCATTTTCAAAAAAATGCAACACAAGACACCTTAAGCGATGATGAAGATGAAATCCCAACGATGGCAAATCGTTCAGCCATTTTCTGGCTTATCACAGGTCTAGTCATCCTTGCGATCAGTTCTCGCATGCTGGTTTGGGGTGCAAGTGAAATTGCTTTTTCTCTTGGGGTCAGCAAACTAGTGGTTGGTTTAACCATTGTTGCCATTGGCACCAGTCTTCCTGAACTCGCAGCATCCATTGCCAGTGCGCTCAAAAATCATCACGATATTGCTATAGGTAATGTCGTTGGTTCTAACATTTTCAATCTCGTTGCAGTCATGGCTATTCCAGGTCTAGTCTCTCCAATCGGGATGGATGCAATCGTCCTTCAACGTGACTATATTGCTATGCTTGGCTTAACTTTTGCCTTACTTGCCTTTGCGCTATGGCAGAAACCTCCTTCAATTAATCGTTTTGAAGGTAGCATTCTGACCTGCGCCTATGCAGGCTATCTCGTACTGCTATACACTATGACCGTGTCACAATAGAAGTTGATTATTACGATGAGCAAACCTGATTTCCTTACTTCAGCACAGCGCACTATTTCATTGGAAGCCTCTGCTGTTTCTGATTTACTCAATCATTTAGATCAACACTTCGTTGATGCCTGCCAACTTATGCTCAACTGCTCAGGCAGAGTGATCGTCACCGGCATGGGAAAATCGGGGCATATTGGGAAAAAAATTGCTGCTACACTAGCAAGCACAGGCACTCCCTCATTCTTCGTTCACCCGGGCGAAGCCAGTCACGGTGACTTAGGTATGATTACACCCAATGATGTGGTCATCGCGCTATCCAATTCAGGAGAGACTGCGGAGGTAGTTACCATCATCCCGCTACTTAAGAGGATGAACGCTCCCTTTATAAGTATCACTGCCAACCCAAACTCATCGCTCTCTAAAGCAGCGGCAGCCAACTTACATATCGGTGTCGAAAAAGAAGCCTGTCCTCTTGGCTTAGCCCCCACTTCAAGTACGACAACACAACTTGTATTAGGCGATGCACTGGCCATCGCACTATTAGAAGCACGCGGTTTTAGCGCTGAAGATTTTGCCTTTTCTCATCCAGGGGGCAGCCTTGGACGACGCTTACTTCTAAAAGTAAACGACATAATGCATTCAGGCTCAGCGATACCTATGGTAAAAAATGGCACCCCGCTAAAGGATGCCCTTTTAGAAGTAACCCACAAACGCTTAGGCATGACCGCAGTTATAGACAACAATAATGTTCTTCAAGGTATCTTTACTGATGGCGATTTACGAAGAGCACTGGATAACAACGTAGATCTCCAAAACACATTGATTGAAAACGTGATGACTCCCAACGGCACTACTGTCACTGCCGAAATGCTAGCTGCTGAATGCTTACTGATCATGGAATCAAAAAAAATTAACGCTCTTATCGTTACTGATGAAACCAATCAACCAATTGGCGCTCTTAATATGCACGATCTTCTCAAGGCAGGTGTCATCTAATGGGCCAAAGTACCGAACGCTATCCAAATCTTTCCAAGATAAGTCTCGCTGTATTTGATGTTGATGGAATATTGACCAATGGCCAGCTACTGTTCTTAGCTAACGGCCAAGAGGTTAAACAATTCAGTACATTAGACGGGTTAGGCATAAAACTACTTATGCAGGCAGGAATAGAGACAGCCATTATCACTGGACGAAGCTCTCCTCAGGTTGAGCTTCGCAGTAAATCCCTAGGCATCAATCACCTTAAACAAGGACGAGAAGATAAACTTATCGCCCTAGAGGAAATTTGGCAGATCACTCAACACAGTGCTGATACAACAGCCTACATTGGTGATGACTATCCAGATTTATCAGCCATTAAAGCTTGCGCCTTTGGCGCATCCGTTCCAAACGGCCACCCTTTTGTGAAACAGCATGCAGATTGGTGTACAACAAGCGCTGGAGGCGAAGGCGCAGCCAGAGAGTTTTGTGAATTGATTCTCGAAGGGCAAGGAAAACTAGAGCAACTACAAAGCACTTACCTATAAATGTTTGAGCTAACAAATAAAATACGTATCTGGCTTACCGCTTTAATTTTGATCCCTGTATTGCTGTACTGGGGCTTTGCGTCTTCGCCCAACGAAAGCAGAGAGCAAAATAACGGCCTTTCGGATTCTATGGACTATTTTGTGGATAAAGCCGTTATCAAAGAATGGGATAACAATGGACACCCGCAACAAAAGCTAGTAACAACCAGGCTAGAGCACGATCCAACGACTAAGCAAAGCCAGCTAGATAAACCCAAAAGCCTTATATATCGCGATAATAATTCGAGGGTTCAAATAACCTCAGATTCGGGAATAGTCCTTGACGACAACAACAGAACAGACCTTGAAGGTAATGTCGTAGTTAATGATAATTCTGACCCCAAATCTGCTACAGTGCTAAAAACAGATCAGCTTTCCGTTTACCCCAAGAAAGATTATGCCGAAACTGATCAAGCGGTAACAATAGAATCACAATTAAGCAGAATGGAAGGTGTCGGCATGGACATTCAATTTAATGACCGCATCTTAAATTTACACTCCAGGGTAGAAGGGACCCATAAAAATGACTAATAAGCTTATTAAAGTCATCTGTGTTATATGCTGCATGTATACGAACAATATTTACGCACTTCCTGACGACCAAGATCAGCCCATTTATATTACGGCAGACTCCGCTAGCATTAATGATGCTACGGGAATCACCACGTACAAAGGCAACGTCATTATCAAACAGGGCTCACTCCTCATTGAAGGCGCACATGTTGATATGTACCGCGGAAATGATGGTGTTGAAAAACTGATCACGAAAGGCTCCCCTGCTCACTTTCGCCAACTACCAAATAAAGGTGATCCGTACAGCGATGCTTGGGGAAAGCATATGGTATACCAAGTTAATAATCAGAAACTGACGATCACAAAAGAAGCAAAAGTAATCCAAGCACAAGACACCTTCACCGGTGAAAAAATCATTTATGATTTAGACAAGTCAATTGTCGATGCTTTTGGCAGCAACTCAAGCAACCAAGAGACGTCAAAAGGACGAGTAAACATGGTTATCCAACCCAAAAAGAAAAACAAGGCCAACTAACCAATGAGCTTATTGGAAGCCCACAATTTAGCCAAGCGCTATAAAGGCCGCGAAGTTGTTAAAGACGTCTCTTTGCAAATTAACAGCGGTGAAATAGTAGGCCTTCTAGGCCCTAATGGAGCAGGAAAAACGACCTGTTTTTACATGATCGTAGGTCTTGTTCAAGCAGATAACGGTCTAGTAAAAATTAAAGGCGAAGACATAACATCACTCCCGATGCATGGACGAGCAAGACAAGGTATCGGCTACCTTCCCCAAGAAGCATCTATTTTTCGTAAACTCTCCGTCAAAGATAATTTGCTCGCAATATTAGAAAACAGAAAAGATCTAAGCAAACAGCAAGCGTTTGGAAAAATGGAAGATTTGTTGGAAGAGTTCCATATCACGCATATACGAGATAGCATGGGCATGAGCTTATCTGGTGGAGAGAGGCGGCGTGTAGAGATTGCAAGAGCACTTGCCACTGAGCCTGAATTCGTTTTATTAGACGAGCCTTTTGCCGGTGTAGACCCTATATCCGTAAATGACATAAAACAAACGATTCGTCACTTACAGTCTAGAGGCATAGGTATTTTAATCACCGACCATAATGTAAGAGAAACCCTAGATATTTGCGAGAGCGCCTATATCGTAAGCGAAGGAACTATTCTTGCTAACGGTACACCAGCAACAATTATGGCCAATGAAGCGGTCAGAAACGCTTATCTTGGCGACCAATTTACACTTTAAGCTTATACTGAGTCATAATGAATAAAGTAGTTTCAGGAGTGTGGCCCCGAGTATTATGAAACAAGCGCTTCATCTAAAAATTGGGCAACAGCTCACTATGACCCCTCAGCTTCAGCAAGCTATCCGCTTACTGCAGCTTTCAACACTTGACCTGCAGCAAGAGATTCAAGAAGCACTTGAAAGCAATCCAATGCTGGATGTTTCCGAAGACGAACACTCGCAATCTTCATCTGAAGAACAA
The DNA here is from genome assembly GCA_027943745.1 of Neptuniibacter victor. Classification (GTDB taxonomy): domain Bacteria; phylum Pseudomonadota; class Gammaproteobacteria; order Pseudomonadales; family Balneatricaceae; genus Neptuniibacter; species Neptuniibacter victor. The sequence continues at coordinate 3,008,222 of AP025763.1, forward strand.
GCTAGCAATACCCAAGCACCGGAAACAGCTAGCAGCGCAGAAGCAGCAGCGGAAACAACGAGCGCTGCATCAGACTCAGATTTTGACGATACCTCTCTTCCTGAAGACAGCTGGAATGAGAAAATACCCGATGAATTATCAACCGATAGCAGCTGGGAAGATACTTACCAGTCCTCCGGCCCTAGCTTAAGCAAAGAAGACTTAGATTCTTTTGAGTCAAACGATACCGCTGAAGAAACCTTACAAGACCATTTACATTGGCAGCTAAATTTAACACCAATGAGCGATATTGACCGCCTCATTGCAACCAACATTATTGATGGCATCAACCCTGATGGTTATTTAACCATTGCTCTTGATGAGATCCTCGAACACTTCCAAGCACAAACAGAACAACAATTTGAAGAGATCGAACTGGACGAGATAGAAGCCGTTTTGCATCGCATCCAGCAATTTGATCCCGCTGGTATCGCTTGCCGAGATTTAAGTGAGTGCTTAAGCATACAACTACAGCAACTGCCTAGTGATACTGCTTGGAAAAAGGAGGCGCTAAAAATTGTACAACAACATATCAAACTACTTGGCACGCATGATTACCGCCAATTAATGAGAAAAACTCGGCTAAAGGAACCGCAATTACAACAAGTCATTGAGCTGATACAGAGCCTCAATCCGAAACCTGGCGCTTCAATTAGCATCAGTACAGCTGAGTATGTTATCCCCGATGTTATCGTAACCAAACAAAACGGAGCCTGGACGGTTAATTTAAATCCAGAAGTATCCCCCAAACTTAGAATCAACTCTGGTTACGCAGGACTTGTAAAACGAGCAGACAACAGCTCAGACAACACCTATCTAAAAAACCATCTTCAAGAAGCCCGCTGGTTCATTAAAAGCTTACAAAGCCGAAACGAGACGCTATTGAAAGTTTCGAATGAAATAGTTAAACGTCAAGCCGGCTTTCTTGACCATGGTGAAGAGGGCATGAAGCCAATGGTCTTGCATGATATTGCCGAAGCTGTAGACATGCATGAATCAACTATTTCACGAGTGACAACTCAGAAGTTCATGCATACCCATCGAGGTATATTCGAATTAAAATACTTTTTCTCCAGCCACGTGAGCACCGCTACTGGAGGAGCAGCTTCCTCCACCGCAATTCGTGCGCTTATCAAGAAGATGGTCGCCGCTGAAAATACAGCCAAACCCCTCAGCGATAATAAAATTGCACAATTCCTCGACGAACAAGGTTTCAAAGTAGCCCGACGCACCATTGCTAAATATCGTGAAGCAATTGGCATTCCACCTTCAAATGAACGAAAACGTCTGGTTTAATAAAAAGAAAACAGAGTGACAACAAATGTCACACTAAGTAGGAGAGACCTATGCAGATCAACATCACTGGACATCATGTAGAATTGACTGAATCAATGAATGATTACGTTCTCTCAAAGATGCAGAAAATCGAACGTCATTTTGATAATATAACCAATGTCCAAGTTACGCTGAGTGTAGAAAAACAGCGTCAAAAAGCAGAGGCCGAAATGCACCTTTCAGGCGCTCAGATCTTTGCAACTCACGAACACGAAGATATGTATGCTGCCATTGACGGACTAACGGATAAGTTAGATCGTCAAGTTATCAAACATAAAGAAAAGATCAAAAATCATAAATAACTGGTCATATATTCCAACCTATTATGCTGCTTCATGAACTATTAACCCCCTCAAGCACCTTGTGCGGTCTTGAGGGCGGTAGTAAAAAAAGAGTTTTAGAAAATGCTGCTGAGGTCATATCTGAGCAACACCCAGACATGAGCAGCTCTTGTATTTTCAACGGTCTTCACGCACGCGAAAAGCTCGGTAGCACTGGCATTGGTGATGGTATTGCCATCCCCCACTGCCGGCTCGCTGATTGCGCTGAGGCGCATGGCTATTTGGTAAAACTTTGTACGCCTATCGATTTCGATTCTATTGACAGTAAACCTGTTGATCTCTTATTCGTTTTAATCGTACCTGAAGATTCAACCTCTGAGCACTTACAAACGCTAGCTTCTATTGCTGAGCTTTTTAGTCAAGAAAAAGTTAGGGAAACGCTCAGGCAAACAACTGATAGCAGCACACTCTACGAAACAGTTTGCAAACTAAGCGCATAGGATAGGCAAGATGAAGCTTGTAGTGATAAGCGGACGTTCCGGATCAGGTAAAAGTACTGCACTACAAGCATTAGAAGATATTGGTTTCTATTGCATTGATAACCTACCCGCATTACTCCTTCCAGATTTAGTACAGCAAATGAGTAGCGAGCCAAGCCATCCGGATCAGATTGCAGTAAGCATCGACGCCCGCAATTTATTAAGCAATCTATCTAAATTTCCTGATATTTTACAACAACTTCGCCAAGATCACTGGGCTGAATACGAAGTTATTTTTCTAGACTCTTCTGAAGCAACGCTTCTAAAACGCTATAGTTCAACTAGGCGTAAACACCCACTATCCGATGAGCATAAAAATCTACAGCAATCGATCCAATCTGAATCAGACCTACTCGAACCCATTGCCAGCTTAGCGGATATTCGGATCGATACAACACGCCTATCCCTCTATGAACTTCGTGATACAGTTAAACTACGCGTTGCGAAACGTAAAGAACAAACCCTATCGGTCCAATTTGAATCCTTTGGATTTAAACACGGCGTGCCTCTTGATGTAGATTTTGTCTATGACGTAAGAGCACTTCCCAACCCCCATTGGATTCCAGAATTAAGAAAATACACAGGAAGAGAAAAACCAGTACAAGACTTTCTCCATAGCTCCCCTGAAGTTATAGAGATGATCGAAGATATCCAAAGCTTCTTAGAAAGATGGCTTCCTCGCTTTTCGGAAAATAACCGCAGCTATATTACCATTGGGATAGGCTGTACAGGCGGGCAACATCGCTCCGTTTACATTAGCGAGCAATTGGCTTCTCATTTTTCTCAAGATATGGATAATATCCATGTCCGTCATCGAGAGCTGAATTAAAATTATGCAGCAAAAAGAACTCCTCATTATTAATAAGCTCGGCTTACACGCACGTGCAGCAGCTAAGCTTATTAGTGTCACTTCACGTTTTTCATCTGATATCACATTAGTAAAAGAGAGCAGAGAAGTTGACGGCAAAAGCATTATGTCAGTTATGATGCTAGCGGCAAGTAAAGGAACAACGCTTAATGTCATTACCAATGGTAGTGATGAAAGCGCAGCACTAGAAGCAATAGAGATACTGATTAACAATCGTTTTGATGAAGATGAGTAATAAACGCTCAACTCAGACCGTTTAATTATCTAACACCTCAACATTCCGTTATAATTGCTCCATAGACTATTAACTCTTCTCCTTTTCAGTAGAAGATCGAGTAAAGCCCAGAAGCGATCATACCTATGGCTGTTAAAGAAACTAAATCACATCTTGATAAGCTTAATGATGCTTTAGACAGTGGTGAGTTTCGCCAGATCCGCTTCACGCTGAATTACACACTCCGTCCAACGGAAGTGGCGCGTTTAATCGAAAAATCACCTCCTAAAGAACGACAAATACTCTGGAATCTTGTTTCCCAGGAACTTGAAGCTGAAGTACTACAGCATCTAGGGGATGACATCCAAGCTGACATTCTTAGCAGAATGAATTCAGAAGAGGTTCTTGCACTAACTGAGTCACTCGACTCAGATGATATGGTCGATGTTCTTCAGCAGCTGCCCAATCGGGTGATGAAAGAAACGCTGCGCATCATGGACAAGCAGAACCGACGCCGTGTCGAAAAACTTCTGTCCTACCCTGAAGATACCGCTGGCGGATTGATGAACACGGATACCACGACAATCCGGCCTGATATCACTGTTGAAACAACACTCCGCTATATAAGACGTCATGATGAAATTCCTGAGATGACAGACAGCCTTATCGTAGTCAGCCGTAAGGATTCATATATTGGTTTACTGCCATTAACAAAGTTACTTGTCTCAGATCTCTCAATTACTATCAGAGAGATTATGAATACCGATATAGAACCCATTAACGCTGAGATGCCAGACGATCAAGTTGCCGCTTTATTTGAAGAACACGATCTCGTGTCTGCACCTGTTGTTGATGAGAAAGGTAAGTTAGTTGGCCGTATCACAATTGATGATGTTGTTGATGTTATCAGGGAAGATGCCGATCACTCCCTTATGAGTATGGCTGGCCTCGATGAAGATGAAGATACTTTTGCGCCGGTTATGAAAACCACCCGGCGAAGAGCGGTTTGGCTTGGCATCAATTTACTGACTGCCTTTATTGCTTCTGCGGTTATCGGTATATTCGAAGAAACAATCGATAAAGTTGTCGCTTTGGCTGTTTTGATGCCAATTGTTGCCTCAATGGGAGGCATCGCCGGCTCTCAAACGTTAACCCTTGTCATACGCGGACAAGCATTAGGACATGTTGAAAGATCTAATGCAGGGTGGCTATTAAATCGAGAGATGATTGTTGGCGCTATCAACGGGCTTCTCTGGGCAGCAGTCATTGCGGTGGTCGCAACCATCTGGTTCCAAGATAGCAATATTGGCATAATAATAGCTTTAGCAATCGTTATAAACTTAGTGGCTGGCGCTATTGCTGGCACATTATTACCTATCGGCTTAAAATCGATGGGTATTGACCCCGCTCTAGCAGGCAGCGTTCTGCTAACCACCATAACCGACGTGGTCGGCTTCTTTGCCTTTTTAGGCCTAGCCACCATTTTTTACGCCTGAGACTACCATGAGCGAAAGCGAAAACTTTGAAAACTCTCATCTACAAGATCAAGATGATGAGCTATTAAGCAAAACTGAACTAAAACGCCAGATGCACGCGTTACAAGATTTAGGACTTCGCTTAACAAAACTAAATAAAGACCAGCTAGCCAAGCTCGATCTTAGTGATAGACTTCATTCAGCTATAGAAGAGTTTCACCGTATAAAGTCGAACGGCGCACAAAAAAGACATCTTCAATATGTAGGCAAGATAATTCGGACGGAAGATAGTGACAAAATTGAACACGACCTTGGCCTGTACGAAGCAGGACAACAAGCCCACACTCAGACCTTTCATAAGCTTGAGCGCTGGCGAGATCGTTTAATCAATGAGGGCAACAGCGCCCTTCAAGAATATATCCAGGAACACAGCAACGCCGACGTACAGCATTTAAGGCAACTAGTTCGCAATGCTCAAAAAGAGTTAAAACTCGACAAACCGCCTGCGGCCGCTAGAAAACTATTTAAATACCTCAGAGAGATCGCCGGCGCTTAAAAGCCTGCTTTGTTACGGTGCTGCATAATCGGCATAGCCTTCCGCCGATTATGCACTTCAGCGAGATCTATTTCTGCCAAAACCAAACCGGCCCCCGACTGAGTTTTAATAGCAAGCACTTCCCCCCAAGGATCAACTACCATGCTATTTCCCCAACTCGTTCTTGTTTCTGAGTGCTGACCGCCCTGATTTGCCGCAAGAATATAACATTGATTTTCGATTGCTCTAGCTCGCAGCAACACTTCCCAATGCGCCTGCCCTGTAAGATAAGTAAAGGCCGAAGGCACGACAATAATTTCAGCACCCAAGGCCCTCAATTTTTGATATTGCTCGGGAAACCTCAAGTCATAACAAATAGACAAGCCGATAACGCCAAAAGGCGAGTCAACAACCCGAAGCTGGCTCCCTGGTTCAAAAAGATCTGACTCACGATAACTACTTTGCTTATCGGCCACATCGACATCGAATAGATGGATCTTATCATACCGACTAACCAACTCCCCTTTATCATCAAAGACCAAGCAACTTGCTGTAACCTTATCGATAGACCTTAAAAATAAAGGCACACTTCCAGCGATAATCCACAGTCCAAACTCTTCAGCAAGAGTAGAAAGTGCATTATGAATAAAAGAGGTTCGTACTTCAGACTTTGCCAGGTCAATCAATTTCGCAGAATCGAACATGGCAAAATTTTCGGGTAAAACTAAAATTTTTGCAGACTGCTTAGCAGCCTGGCTTGCCAACTCTCTAACACAACGCATGTTAAGATCGAGATCGGCTCCAGAAAGCATTTGAGCCACTGCAACTTTTGTTTCCATCGCCTAAATACCTAACGGAAAGAGGTCACCTAGTGTACTCACTTCTTTTTACTCTCATCAATATCAATCACCGGATTACTCCAGTCACCTGACAGATGATATTTCACTGTTGTGAATTTTGCTAAAGGGTCTCCAATCAGCTTATCAAAAAGAAAAACAGCACCCGCCACTTGTGGCGCACCCAGCAACACACTGACCAAGGGAATACTCCCTGTTACAGGAAGCGCAACTTCAATATCTTTATCAACGGTCTCATTAACTAAATCTAACCGTCCCTGCATCGCCATATTTGCCGAAGGGCCAATCATCACGAAAGGTTCTGTTGTTCGAGCGATACCCTTTAAGATCGAATAGCTTGCTTTCATCTCATCGAAAGCCACACCACTCTCCACTAGATCAGTAAAATCTAAACGCAGCCGCCTTCCCAGGGATTGTAGATTTAAAATACCAAAGACTCTCAGGATATTTCCCGACTTACCCACATCCAAAATCCGACCATCTTTTGCTGTGAACTGCAGCTCCCCATCTGCCTGCCCCAGTTCAAACTCCCAAGGTGCTTTATTCCAAGAAAGCTGTAAATATGCATCCAGACTTTTAGTTTCTATCGAGTCAGATATTTCCCAAGCATCTAAGGCCTTTTTAAAGTCTTCTCCTTTTAATTTCACCGTTAAGTCTGAGATCTGTTCTGCACCGGATGACCAACGGAGCTCGCCATTTACTTTAGCGCCATGCATATCCGCCGTAATATCACTGACTTTAGCGCCATTTTTAGTGGGTCTAAGCTGAAAACGCCACTGACCTAAGGCTTTTTGATTAATATTCAGGCTATCAATACTAACATTGAGACTAGGAATATCTTCGGGTTTAATCTCCACAGAGCGCTTATTCCCACCACCTTTCTCTGCTTTTTCAGAATCCGATTCAAGGGCTAACCGCTGCAAATTAACACGATAAGGCTGGGAAGTATCATCTGGCAACCATAGACGACCAGACAGATCATCACTATCAACATTAAGCATCCAACCCAACGGTTCCGGCTTTAATTCAACCATTAGATCAGTCAATTTATAATCCGATGCTTCAAAAACGCCAAGAGACAGTGCAACCTTTTCAAGCACCTTATGATTTGGACCTACCGAGGTTGCTTGACTATTGTTGCTAGCCGTTAAACCCGCACCTCGTAAAAACTGGTCCAACTCCTTGTAATTCAACCGCTGCAGATGCCCATCAATCCAAATCCCTTTTGCACTCGGTATTTCAGGCTTCTTCCCTCCCAAACTAAAACGGGCTCGCTCAATCTGATCGCTCTTGTTGACCATAACACCACGAAGCTGGTTACCCATATTCAACCGAATAACACTGCGTTCATCGCTATAACGGGTACCTAAATCGCTTACAACTGTCAGCGCTAGCTTATCAGTGACCCCTTTCCCTATAGGGGCTGGAGCAGACACTTCTACGCCTTTCAAATCACTTGTAATCACTAGCTTATTGCATGATTTATTAGGGCAAAGGTCGACTCTAGCCTGATAACTCAAGGTGCCTTTCATGATTGATAATAGATCAAGTTCCAACCAGCGCTTTAAGTACTCTGTCGCCACTTTACTTTTAATAGAAATCTGCGTTTTCTGCTTTTGCGTTTTAATATTTGCTACTAGAGATTGATCAAATAACGAAGCTGTTAATTTCGGAGCAGAAAGACCTGATGTTGAGTCATATCGTATAAGGCCTTTAATATTGGTAAAATTAATTCTTTCTTTTTCGGAATTAAAGCCGCCCTCAAACAGCTCTGATTGAACCAGGACTATTGGGGGTTGCTTGCCAGCAAGTGGTAGATCAAGTTCAAGTTGGGTAGTGACATTACCGCTCATCGCCCATTCATCTAAATCATCTCCAACCTCTTGTCGAAGGTCACTTTCAATAAATAACCGCTGTATATCTTCAGCCCTACCGGCGACAGAACCCGCTACTAATAAATTCTCACCTGAAGAGGGTAGATGAACCCAAGCATGATCAATAGAAGAGTCATAAATTCCTCCCTTGCTTGCCTCAGCAATCAGCTCACCGTTACGAAAATATACAAACGTGTTCGCTCTCTTAATCCCTGGCCAGCCAGGTTGGTAATTAAAGGTTGCATCGCTAATATCAAAAAACAACTGGACCGAAGGCAATTGATAGTCAGATAAACGCGAGCGGGTCACTCCATTAAGAACAAAACCAGCGCGATTAATATGCCCCGCTTTAATCGCTTCTACTAACCATTCATAGGTCGCTTCACCCACCTCTTCAGGGGGGATGTAGTACTTTGCCTGGAGCCCATCGCTTGATTGAAGGCCTATTTGAAGATTCAGCAGCGGCTGCTTATCCTTAGAAAACGGCAGATAAACACTAAATCGGCCTGAAGCCGATAAATCGCTGTTTTTCAACTTTAACAGCTGCGAAGCAACAACAACGCCCTCATCCTCAAACCGCCAACCAACAATCCCTTCTGCGTAAGGATAGGTCCAACGGTAATCGAATAACGTAGGATACTTCATTGCAAAGTCATTACTGACTAAATGAATCTTCCCACTATCTTTTGTTGCCTCAAGCAAGCCATTAATACCTTTAAGCTCAGGCACATCATCCCAAGCATTGATGCCGACATTTAAGAGATCCCCATTAAGTTGAAACTCTTCTAATTCAGCACCCTTAGACCAATCTAACGTAAGGTTTTCGACGGCACCTTCAGGTGATAAAGCGTTCAGAATATCTGTTATATCAGAGGGGATAAAAGGCTGTTTCAATAACCAGTTTGTAATAGAACCCAGCTCAATTCTATCAATCATTAGCTTACGAGGCTTAACCTTCCCTGCCTGTCTTTCTAGATCTAAGCTAACCTTTGGAAGGTCAATTTTACTTTTTGCAGCATCAATGTAGAGATCGGTCAATTGAAGCTGATAACCTTTATCCCTGCGAATTAACGCAGTGTGAAGATCGAACTGCTCTAAAGCATACTCTTGATATTGAAAATGCTGTACATCAGTTTTACCTGTCAGATAAGTGAGCCTTCCACGATAAAACTGCCCCCATACCTCTTGGTTAGCTTTCAAACTTCTCACTTGAATGCTAGCCAAGCCTAACCAAGGATTCAGTAACCCTTGATCCAAGCCATCAACCTCCAAATAAAAATCAACAGGATTACGAGAAGGGCTCCCCTCTACCTCTGCGACAAACTTTATTGAGGCATTGTTATCCCCCGCTTCAAGATCAGCATCAACCTTGAGTTGGTGTAACACGCCATCATGCTGAAGTCGCAACTGGATAGGAGAAACAGAAACCTCTTCGCCTTTCTCCGAACTAAGTACAATCTTAGTGTCATCCAAACGAATAGAACGCTGCTGAAGTAAAAATGTGAGAAAATTCGATGTTTCAGTCTTTGACGCTGGCTCATCTTCGGTGGCCGTTATATCACTTTGGCCCTCCACCTGCTGAGCAAGATCATAGCGTATAGTAAGATCTGCAAGATCTAACTGAGAAAAAACAGGTGAGAATTCAGCTAAAGACTTACTAGGGTCAAGTTTAATCGTTGCATCCATTAGGGCCAAAGAGAGCCCCGGCCTATCAGAAACACGATCGATCGACAGGCCTTTCAATTCAACAACCGGCTGCCACCCATCCCAACGACCATCAATTGAGACTAAATGAACTTTAGCCTGCAGCTGCGAAGAAAGAGCATCTTCAATATTTTGCCGGTAGTGGCCTAGATCATCAACTACAAGCTTAACGGTCAGCGATAGCCCCGCCACAAGCGCGATAACAATAGCCAGAAACCAGTATAAAAACCAAAAAAACGAGTGCGCATGTCGCTTCACAAAACTTCCCTTTACCTTAAAACGACATCGAAGCTTTCAGCGTTATACATGGGCTCAACCTGAAAGCGGATGGTTTTACCAATAAACGCTTCCAACTCTGCCACATGATTTGAGGCATCATCCAGTACGTAATCGACAACAGGCTGCGCAGCTAACACCAAATAACTGTCGGTATCATAAGCGCGATGTTGCCGCAAAATTTCACGGAATATTTCATAACAGACTGTTTCAGGGGTTTTTATTGAACCACGTCCCTGACATTCACAACAGACATCACATAAAACCTGCTCTAGACTTTCTCTTGTTCTTTTCCTTGTCATCTCGACCAAGCCAAGATCAGACACGCCCGTTAATTTACACTTGGCGTGATCACGCTCTAGCACTCGCTCTAATGTCCTTAACACTTGGCGCTGATGATCTGAATCTTCCATATCGATGAAATCGATAATAATAATCCCGCCCAAATTCCTAAGACGCAATTGACGTCCAATGGCAGTCGCCGCTTCTAGATTAGTCTTGAAGATTGTCTCCTCAAGATTACGATGCCCCACGAATGCACCCGTATTAATATCAACGGTGGTCATCGCTTCCGTCTGATCAAAAATCAGATAACCACCGGATTTGAGTTCGACTTTTCTACCTAAGGCTTTCTGAATCTCTTCTTCAACATTAAAAAGGTCAAAAATAGGACGTTCACCAGGGTAGTATTCAAGGGTATCGGTCGCTTCCGGCACTAATGCTTTCACAAACTCTTGCGCCTTTTGGAAAGTTTCACGCGAATCAATTCTGATCTTTTCCAGGCCAGAGTGCGCCATATCACGTAAAGCACGCATATTAAGCGGTAGATCTTCATAAATAACACTAGGCGCTTTAGCCGAAGAAATTTTATCTTTAATTGAAGCCCACAACCTACGTAAGAACTGTATATCAGCCGCTAACTCTGCCTCCGCTGCACCTTCAGCAACGGTTCTAAGTATAAAGCCAGCAGGTTCGCCATCATCATTCGCCGAAAGCTTTTGAATAATACCCCGCAGCCGATCTCTCTCTTCTACATCTTCTATTCGCTGCGATACGCCTACATGTTGATTTCCTGGCATACAAACAAGATAGCGAGAAGGCAGCGAAAGATGCGTAGTCAGACGCGCACCTTTAGTACCAATTGGGTCTTTGGTAACTTGGACCAATAATGACTGACCTTCACGCAGTACTTGAGCAATAGACGTATTATTCTTTTCTTCATGCGTAGCGCTTTGTGGCAACACCTCTTCAACATGAATAAACGCGGCTCTTTCTAGGCCTATATCGACGAAAGCTGCCTGCATGCCTGGCAAAACTCTAACAACCTTCCCTTGATAGATATTGCCAACAATACCTCTACGATGCACACGCTCAACATACACCTCCTGAGGCATACCATTTTCAATAACAGCAACCCGAGTTTCCATTGGTGTAAAGTTGATTAAAATCTCTTCGCCCATGATTTATCCTTGAATCTCATCCTGTTGCCAGATACTTACGCCTATGACTTGTAATAGCTCAGCGGTTTCAGTTAAAGGCAGCCCTACTACAGCAGAGTAACTACCTTCAATACGATCAACAAAAACTGCACCAAACCCCTGAATCCCGTATGAACCCGCTTTATCTAACGGCTCCCCAGTATTCCAATAAGTATCACATTCTTCCACAGACAGCGTTCGAAACGTAACATTAGTTTCGACCACTACACTTAACGTTTGTTCAGCACTCACTATAGCGACCGAAGTCATCACCTGATGAGTCTTGCCCGACAAACTCATCAATATAGCAATAGAATCCGCCTTATTTTGCGGCTTACCAATAATATTACCATCTAAAACAACTGTCGTATCTGCCCCCAAAACAGCCGTTCCTGAAGGACAGCCACTATATGCAGATTGTGCTTTTTCGATAGCCAAACGTTCCACATAAGCTTGCGCAGTTTCGGCCGGTTTGACCGCTTCACAAATATCCGCCACCTGGACAGTAAACTGTACGCCAATCTGATCTAATAGCTCTTTTCTTCGAGGAGAAGCTGATGCTAGCACTAATTCCATGAGTACGTTTCACTCCTAACGAATACGAAATAACCGACGAATACCACGCAAGACAACAAACAACCAAGGCCAAAGCAAGGCACTTATCAAACAGGGAAGGAGAAAAATAAGGTTATCACCGGTATAACCTGTAAAGGATTGCATCCAGTGGAACAGGAGCTGATTAATCCCGACAAGCACCATTACCATCAAGGCTTGCTGTATCACAGGAAACATTCTCAGCCGCTGGTGCAATAACAGTGTAAGGAAAGCGATAATAGTTAAAGAAAGCGCATTCAAACCCAGAACACTTCCCTTAATAACATCCAAGAAAAGACCTAAAAAGAAGGCAGTACCCATGCCTACACGATGCGGTAGAGCCATAACCCAATAGATCAGGATCATCGCGACCCATTCAGGTCTTGCCCATTCTATTAGATAAGGAAGCGGCATTTGGCTTAACATCAAGCCGACCAAAAAAGTCCCTAGAATGATAAATCCACCGCCTCCTGCTGGAGCTGGTGAGCCAGAATTCACTCTGATACCTCATTCGGTATAACCGCTTCATTCAGCTCTTCAGGCATATCGACCAGCAAGAGATGTCTAGATTTATCCAGTAACGCTGTTGGCATAACCCTTACCCGCGCAAACTGCTGTCCAGGATCTCTTATAACATCTGACACTATTGCAACGGGATAGCCTCTAGGGAATCGCCCGCCTAAACCCGAGGTAATAACAAGATCCCCTTTTACGATATCCGCTGTATCAGGTACATGATCCAGCTCAAGCTCTCCAAGCTCACCCTTTCCTAATGCAATCGTCCGAAATCCATTACGATTAATCTCGACAGGTAGGGCATGACGGGCATCAGTAATAAGCATCACTCGACTTGTATAGTGAGACATTTCGGTGACCTGCCCCATCACACCGCCGGCATCTAGAATCGGCTGCCCCAGTCTAACCAGGTTTTCACTTCCCTTATTTATAATCACCTGATGCTGAAAAGGATCAGGATTTACACCAATAAGCTCAACAAGGCGAACCTCTTCATCAACCCGCTCTGCTCCACTTAAAAGTGAGCGTAAACGCTCATTTTCCAGCCACAGCGCCGCATTCTGCTGCACCTTCCTTTCCAGCTGCAACGCCTCAGCTTTAAGCTTGGCGTTCTCTTTCAAGAGCAAACTTCTATCTACAACGACATCAGATACTTCGCCGGCAACACGACTCGGGACATCGACAATCCACTGCAGAGGCGTCAGTAGCAACGAAAGATAGGCACGGCTTTCTTGAACCTTGGCGGAATAAAGGTCAGCCGCCATCAAAGCGAATGCGATTAAGATAAGAATAAAGAAGCGGCGACCGGAAGAACGTCCGCGAAAAATAGATTTAATTACCCACCCCCTGGTACAACGGTGTGTACCGGAGGTGAATCATAAACATTAGAGCAAAATTAATCGAGGCCATGGGCTAGTCATGACTTACCAGCTCGAAACCATGCTTATCAAGCATTTCAAGCGCTCGACCACCGCCACGGGCAACACAAGTCAATGGATCTTCAGCAACAATAACAGGCAGCCCTGTTTCTTCACTGATGAGACGATCGATATTTCGAAGCAGTGCACCGCCACCCGTCAATACAATACCGCGCTCAGCTATATCAGAAGCTAACTCAGGCGGACATTGCTCAAGGGCACTTTTCACCGCTTGAACAATTGCTGACAGAGGCTCTTGCAAGGCTTCAAGAATCTCATTGCTATTTAACGTAAAACTACGAGGGATACCTTCAGCCAAGTTTCTGCCACGCACATCAATTTCGTGCATTTCAGAAGATGGATAGGCGGTGCCTATCTCTTGCTTGATGCGTTCAGCTGTTGAGTCACCAATTAAACTACCGTAGTTTCGGCGAACATAAGTCACAATATACTCATCAAATCGGTCACCGCCCAAACGAACAGAGTCCGCATAAACAATACCATTTAACGAAATAACTGCGATTTCAGTCGTACCACCGCCGATATCAACAACCATTGAACCGCTTGCCTCATCAACAGGCAAGCCCGCTCCGATTGCCGCAGCCATTGGCTCATCAATTAAATAAACTTCACGTGCACCAGCACCCATCGCCGATTCTTTAATCGCTCGGCGCTCTACTTGAGTAGACTTACATGGCACACATACCAATACACGAGGGCTAGGTGTTAGAAAGTTCGTATCATGAACTTTGCTAATAAAGTATTGCAGCATTTTTTCCGTCACATGGAAATCTGCAATAACTCCATCCTTCATAGGACGGATAGCCGTAATTGAACCAGGTGTTCTACCTAGCATACGTTTTGCGTCAGCACCTACCGCAGCAACGGATTTCTGGTTGCCAGTCTGTCGAATTGCAACAACAGATGGCTCATCCAGAACAATATCCTTATCGCGGACATATATCAGTGTATTTGCAGTGCCCAGGTCAATGGACAGATCGCTGGAAAAAAGACCACGAATTTTCTTGAGCATGTACAGGGAGTCCTAAGAAATCTGCAGGTATAGCCGCTATATCCTGAAAACACGTAACTCTAACAATGGCAAGCGGTTTGAGCAAGTTGAAAATCAGTAAAACTACTTAAATAACTCGCTTATTTAATCTTCATGATACACCACCAATATGATAACGTAGGCCTTTATTTTATTTCCTTTGTCATTTTCATCGACAACACCCCAAATAGTGAGAGTAAATTATGTCTCTGGACCGCACTGATGTGGACAAGATCGCCCATCTGGCGCGACTTCAAATTGAAGAACAGGACACTCCTGAATACGCGCAAAATTTGTCAAACATTTTGGATCTGGTTGACCAGATGCAAGCCATCGATACAACTGATGTATCGCCTATGGCGCATCCTCTAGATGCAGTGCAACGTCTTCGCAGTGATCTCATCACTGAAGAAAACCAGCGCGAGAATCTACAATCTGTTGCGCCAGCCGTCGAAAACGGCCTATTCCTAGTTCCTAAAGTTATCGAATAAGGCAAACCACTTCGCCTTTTATTCAATTGGAATATTTTTTAAGGATACGAATTCAATGTTTGATAAAACACTAGCTGAACTCGCCAATGGGCTAAAAACGGGCGAATTCAGCAGCGTAGAACTTACGCAAGCATATTTAAAGCGCATCAAAGCTGAAGATAAGAAATACAATAGCTTTATAACCGTGACCGAAGAGCAAGCACTGCAACAGGCACAAGCGGCTGATCAACAAATTGCCGCAGGCAGCGCAGGCCTTTTCACTGGCTTACCGATCGCCCATAAAGATATTTTTTGCACTAAGGGTGTGCGCACCAGCTGCGCATCAAAAATGCTAGATAACTTTATATCCCCTTATGACGCCACTGTCGTTGATAAGTTTAATCAAGCGGGTGCCGTCACTTTAGGCAAGACAAACATGGACGAGTTTGCCATGGGTTCCTCCAACGAAAGCAGTTTCTACGGACCTTCGCGCAACCCATGGGATACTGACCGTGTTCCTGGGGGCTCATCTGGCGGTTCTGCGGCAGCCGTTTCTGCACAGCTAGCACCCGCAGCAACTGGCACAGATACTGGCGGCTCTATCCGCCAACCCGCTGCTTTATGCGGTATCACCGGTCTAAAACCAACCTATGGGCGTGTTTCACGTTTTGGCATGATCGCCTTCGCTTCATCTTTAGACCAAGGCGGACCGATGACCAAAACCGCCGAAGATGCCGCGATGATGCTAAACGTAATGGCAGGTTTTGATAAGCAAGACTCCACGTCTGTAGATCGCGAAGTACCCGATTACACTGCTGAGCTAGATAGACCTCTAAACGGTTTACGCATTGGTCTACCCAAAGAGTTTTTTGTCGATGATATGGACTCTGCTATTGCCGCTCAAACACAAGCAGCCATAAAAGAGTTTGAAAAGCTGGGAGCAACGGTAAAAGAGGTTAGCTTACCAAACACAGCACTTTCCATACCGGCTTATTACATCATTGCACCAGCAGAAGCCTCATCAAACCTTTCTCGCTTTGATGGTGTTCGCTATGGCTATCGCTGTGAAAACCCAGTCGACCTTGAAGATCTATACAAACGCTCACGAGGCGAAGGCTTTGGCACAGAAGTTAAACGTCGCATCATGGTTGGCGCCTACGCTCTTTCTGAAGGATTCTACGATGCTTACTACAACAAAGCACAGCAGATTCGCCGCCTAATTCGCGATGATTTTGCCCAGGTCCTTAACGACGTAGACGTCATCATGGGCCCTACCACACCTCACCCTGCCTTCCAGCTCGGTGAAAAAACCTCAGATCCTGTCGCTATGTATATGGAAGATATCTTTACAATCTCCCTCAACCTAGCTGGCTTACCTGGCATGTCAGTTCCCTGTGGAACAGTTAACGGCCTACCCACAGGACTACAAATCATTGGCGACTACTTTGCCGAACAGAAACTGCTCAATGTTGCTCATCAATTTCAATTAGCAACCGATTGGCATACACAGTCACCACAAGGCATCTGAGAGGATAAATAACGATGGAATGGGAAGCGGTAATCGGGCTTGAAATTCACGCCCAGCTAGCGACAAAATCCAAAATATTTTCTGGTGCCAGCACAGCCTTTGGCGCAGAACCAAACACACAAGCTTGCGCAGTCGATCTTGCTCTTCCAGGCACACTACCGGTGTTTAATGAAGAAGCATTAAGAATGGCCGTAAAATTCGGTTTAGCCGTAGATGCAGAGATCGGTCGCAAATCAGTATTTGATCGTAAAAACTACTTTTACCCTGATCTACCTAAAGGTTATCAGACCAGCCAGCTGTTCCACCCGATCGTTGGCATTGGTCATATTGATATCACACTGGAAGATGGCACCAATAAACGAATCGGTGTAACCCGAGCACATCTGGAAGAAGATGCCGGAAAGTCTCTACATGATGAATTTCCGGGCATGACAGGCATCGACCTTAACCGGGCCGGTACACCTCTTTTAGAGATCGTTTCTGAGCCAGATATGCGCAGTGCTGAAGAAGCGGTAGCTTATGTACGCAAGATTCACTCTATTGTGACAAGCCTTGGCATCTGTGATGGCAATATGGCTGAAGGCTCTTTCCGCTGCGACTGCAACGTATCTATTCGTCCTAAAGGACAGGAAGAGTTCGGGCCTCGCACGGAAACGAAAAACATCAACTCTTTCCGCTTTATCGAAAAAGCAATCTTAGGCGAAATAGATCGTCAAATAGATCTAGTAGAAGATGGTGGCCAAGTTATACAAGCAACACGCTTATATGACGCAGATAAAAACGAAACCCGGTCAATGCGCTCCAAAGAGGAAGCAAATGACTATCGCTACTTCCCTTGCCCAGATCTTTTGCCAATCGTTATTGACGAAGACTACATTGAGGCAGTACGAGCTACGCTACCAGAGCTACCTGATGCCCGCAAAGCCCGTTTTATAAATGAATATAAACTCAGCGAATATGACGCAATGGTTCTGTCTGGTGACCATCATACAGCTGATTATTTTGAAACCGTTGCCAACGCAGCTAGCGATGCAAAAATTGCAGCCAACTGGGTCATGGGCGAGCTATCTAAAATGCTCAATCAAAATGATACTCACATCAAGGATAGCCCTGTCACTGCAGAGCAGCTAGGCGGTCTTCTTGAACGCATTAAAGACGACACCATCTCTGGAAAAATTGCCAAGCAAGTATTCGAGGTAATGTGGTCGGATGGCGGTTCAGCGGACGAAATTATCGAAGCAAAAGGCCTCAAGCAAGTAACCGACAGCGGTGCGATTGAAAAAATAGTCGATGAAGTAATCGCAAACAATAGCGCCCAAGTTGACCAGTATATTAATGCAGAACCTGATAAACGCGGAAAAATGATTGGCTTCTTTATGGGACAAGTAATGAAAGCCTCACAAGGCAAAGCCAACCCAGGCCAGGTACAAGGAATGCTCAAACAGAAGCTAGATGCATTAGTTAGCTAGCGCTTGCGCAGCAACAGAATAGCCGCGTTCATCGCGGCTTTTTTTATCTAATCCAAAAATCGCCAAGCATAAAAAAAGCCCACATACGCGGGCTTAATACTAGTAGCTATATCAACGAGGAGTAAAAATTAGAAATCAAACGTTTTGCTAATGTAAAAACTAATCGTTTCTTCACTTCCAATAGTATTATCAGGATCGATATAAGCTACACCAAGATCCAAGCCCTCGTATGTAGCCCCATAACCTACTTCCCAATAATCGCCATCATAGTCATTCCCAAATGACCCGTAAGTTAAATAAGCACCTTCATACTCACCCGTTAACGCTGCAAACGTATAATCCTTCTCCGCTGCACCACCGGATGTATCTTCAGTACCCACCGTATATTCAAACGAAATAGGCCCATAGCCGAGATTAAAATTAATCTCATGGAAGTCAGTTGCACCGTCCTGTGTATATAAATAGCCGGTGTAGCCTAAATAATAAGAAAAATCCTCTACCTCGCCCGAATAACCACCATAAACATCAACTTCTAGTTCGCCATTGTTCAGTGATGCGGCCCAAGTCCCAACCGACAAACCATTGTCTGCTTCATAATCCAAGCCACCCATCATACTTGCGCCATTAACGCCTTGATCAGTACCCCTAAAATAATAATCGCTCATAGCACCAATATTGGCAGACAAACCTGCTTCAGCCATGACAGAAGCAGACAATAGCCCCGCTGCGATCAGTGTTTTTGTGGTAGATTTCATCATTAGTAATTTCCCCCTAGGATAAAATGAAATACATTTATTACCACCAACACAGCACACTTTATGCCAAGACAAAAAAAAACAAAATAAAACAATATGTTACATTTCATTTAAAGTAATATTACAAAAAGTATAAATATGACACGCACATTTTCGGAGCAGCACTAGCTGCCCATTGCACTGTATCTGGGCGAATAAACAGTAGAAATATCAGCTATGATAATTACAGCTAAATCATAAGGACCAACATCATGAACATTGCTACATTTGCCGCAGGCTGCTTCTGGGGAATCGAGCTTAAATTTTCTAAAATGGAAGGCGTTACTAATACATCGGTTGGTTATATGGGAGGAGAGATAGAGCAACCTGATTACAAAACAGTATGCACAGGTCAAACCCAACATGCCGAAGTAGTGCAAATTGAATTCAACCCAAACATCATTGACTACAGCGCTCTTTTAAACGCTTTTTGGGCAATGCACGACCCAACAACCCTCAACCGCCAAGGCCCTGATGTCGGCACCCAATACCGTTCTGCCATTTTCTACCACACCCCAGAACAGCAACACTTAGCAGAGCAAAGCAAAAAAAAATTGGAGCAAAGCGACCTTTTAAAAAAACCCGTTGTAACAGAAATATCACCTGCTAAAACGTATTGGCCCGCTGAAGAGTACCATCAACAATATTTGATAAAACGAGGCATGGGAAGTTGCGGGATCTAACAGCTAATCTGCACTACTTCTTTTTACGGGGAGAGAAGATACAAACACTCAATTTAGGGCGGTTTTACAAGCGCAATGGCTATAAAGGAAAGATACAAGGAGACGATTTATGCGCTTGGATTGAAATTAACGAGGAAATTACTGCAGCAGCCCGCATAAGCCCACTCAATGACGAAACAACCACCCGACAGTTACGTGGTCTCTGGGTGCACAAAGCGCATAGAAGGCAGGCACTAGGTACTCTTTTATTACGCAGTATTAATCAACATGCTACGGACAACAAATACGACCTCTATCTTCTTGCTTATCCCCACTTGGGATTATTCTACCGCATGAATAATTATCAACCATTAAGCCAACAGGAAACACCAGATAGCTTACTCACTAAGCAACAGCACTATGAAGCAAAGGGCACTCCAACTATCGCCATGAGATTAATCATGGAGGGGCGCTAGAAACGCAACAAATATAATCATCAACTGCCAGGCCCCGCAAGTTCGCACTCCACATATACCCCTTGAGCCAACCACTGCTCTAGCTCTAGCTCGCCTGAATGCATAAACATTTCAATATCCTCTTTAGCAGAAGCGGGCAAAATCATAGGAAAAAGTAGCGGACGATCATTTTCGGTAGCAACCACGGTCATATGCGGCAGCCTGCTCGAATAATCCAACATGCTTTCTACTTGTTCACGCGTTCGTGGCTTAGCATCCAGCACCAATAACAAACCCGATTCCTGCGCCTGTAGTGCTATAAGCAGTGATGCTAACACCCCCTTTTCAGATGCATATAAAACGGGTAGCTCGGTCTCCAATGCATTATATTCTGAAGGAATCATTACAGAAACATGACCAATTTCGTCAGGTAAAATATCAATCACCGCCCTCACGTCATCTTCAAACTCACTTGAATCCCCTAGCAGTAATTCATCACCACTATCTGAAAAACTCGGCAGCACTATCAATGCACTCACATCCATTTCGATCCACCTTTAATCATAACTATAACCAACAGCGAACTTTGTTTTTATAGAGAAGATAACGCTCTCCAAATTTTTGCTCTAAATAACGTTCCTCTTTTTTGATAACCCAATGATAAAGACAAAACGTTGATGGAATAACACTAAACAAAACCCATAAGCTACCAAGAAGAGTTCCGCATCCAAGAGTCACAATAATAAATACTACATAAATCGGATTACGAGAGTATGAGAAGATACCACTGGTGATCAAATATGAAGCTGGCTGCCAAGGCTCGATGTGAGTTTTAGCACGCCAAAAGTGAAAGACAGCTACCGCGGCTATAGCACCACCCACCACAAACAACGAATAAGCCAGCACCTTATTCAAGCCATATAAACTAAACCCTAGGGGTACAATCATACTAACAACATACCCAAGCCCCATAAAAGACAGATAGATCAAAGGAGGTGGCACCTTAACGCCTGGCCCCCTATCTTTTGCACTCATACTTCATCCCTTAAAATCTGTAACTAAACCATAGCGGCTAAAAGCTACTATTAGCAAATAAAGGTTTGCTTATTAGCCAGCAGCTTGAAGAGCAAACACTAATCCCCTACTCCTCAGCAAACACCAGATACAAAACAGCCGACTTAGAATGAACTAAATCGGCTTTCTCTATATTTGCTCTCTCGCAGGGCATGCGGCTGGATTTGTTACCTACACCTGCGCGCAGAAAACAGCGGACGAACTAATCACCTGCACAAACGCCAGATACGAAAAAGCCGACTTAGAATTAACTAAATCGGCTTTCTCTATGTTTGGTCTCTCGCAGGGCATGCGGCTGGATTTGTTACCTACACCTGCGCGCAGAAAACAGCGGACGAACTAATTACCTGCACAAACGCCAGATACGAAAAAGCCGACTTAGAATTAACTAAATCAGCTTTCTCTATGCTTGGTCTCTCGCAGGGCATGCGGCTGGATTTGTTACCTACACCTGCGCGCAGAAAACAGCGGACGAACTAATCACCTGCACAAACGCCAGATACGAAAAAGCCGACTTAGAATTAACTAAATCGGCTTTCTCTATGTTTGGTCTCTCGCGGGGCATGCGGCTGGATTTGTTACCTACACCTGCGCGCAGAAAACAGCGGACGAACTAATCACCTGCACAAACGCCAGATACGAAAAAGCCGACTTAGAATTAACTAAATCGGCTTTCTCTGTGTTTGGTAGCGGGGGCTGGATTTGAACCAACGACCTTCGGGTTATGAGCCCGACGAGCTACCAAGCTGCTCCACCCCGCATCAATGTGGTGCGAATAGTACAGATGAGTTTACAAAACCACAAGGCTTTTTTTCATTATTTCCAATTGGATAGAAAACGATCTATGCACCATCTTCTAAAAATCGGTTTTCGTTTGCTTGCCTAATACGCGCCTTCTGAATATCAACAATTAACTCGGACAAAGCCAAGTGAGCACGATGCGATAAACCAACAAACTCAGCACCGCATCGACCTGAAGCACAAAAAGAAACTTTCAACTTTGGTTTTAAGCGATAACTTTTTCGTAACGTAAAAAAGATCAAAGCATTTTCAATCATTCCTGACATAGCCTTGCTTGTTTCAAAGGCAACTCCTGTTTCAGAAATATCAAGCAAAGTGACCCTATTACCGTCAATTTCCATTTTCACCTTTTCATCAACGGGGGTTCTATACGCTTGACGACGATTCTCATGCTCTGATAATTCTAATTCAACAGGAATCTTCATTGTTCGGGAATCCTCTCTAACACGAACTCTAAACGCCTATTTTTTTCTCTATTTTCTAAACTATCGTTCAACACTAAAGGTTTAGATTCACCATAACCCGTTGCAGATACCCGCTCAATACCTAAGCCACCACGCACCATATAGCGCAATACATTGGTTGCTCTAATGGCAGATAGATCCCAATTAGAGGGAAAGCGTGCTGTTTCAATTGGAATATTATCGGTATGCCCTTCAATACGGAGTTTCATATCGGGATTTTTCTGTAAGGTTAATACCATAGAATCAAGTACCGACATCATTTCAGGATTAAACTCTGCTGAACCTGACGGAAACAACAGATCACCACTGACCTTAATTACCACCTTGCCATCTTTTGGAGCACTAACTTCAACAGCATCCTCTCCCACCGATAATTGTAACTGTTGAAGAACCTCATCTGTTAAGCGACGCCACTCGGCCTCAATCGCTATACTTTGATCTTCAGCTTCATTCTCATTGGGCTTGTCTGCTTGTGTATCTGCAATATCCTGTGCGGGCAACGATTCCTCAATATCCACAGGCACTTCCGTTTTAATCGGAGCTTCATGCGGTAACTCTATAATACTATTCGCACCCGATTCTCCCTGAAAAGCTTCGTTTAACGAGCGCATTGCCATTTCGAAACGCTCTGCCTCAACACTTGATAGAGAAAACAGCAGCACAAAGAAAACAAGCAATAGCGTCATCAGATCGGCAAATGTGTATAACCAACCCGCGCTTTCATCCTCTTCAACCAATGTCTTTTTAGAATTCATTAGTTTATCCGTCTACTTTTTGCCGACCTTAATTTTTTTGCGTTTTGCAGCGGGTATGTATGAAGAAAGCTGTTCATATACATGCATATAGTGATCGTTCGTCAGAATACTGATACAACCCTCACGAATAATTTCCAGATTGGTTACTTCTAATAAAGTACGAGACTTTAATTTACCGGCTATTGGTAAGAAGACCATGGTAGCCAGTAACGATCCATAAAAAGTGGTCAGCAGAGCGACAGCCATAGCAGGGCCAATCGTATCAGGGTTATCTAGCTCGCTTAGCATCTGAATAAGACCAATAAGAGTACCCAACATCCCAAACGCTGGCGCATATGCCGCCATTTTTTTGAACACATCTTGAGTAGAATGATGCCTTGCAACCAATGAATCGATTTCATTTTGAATTGTATTACGGATAACTTGTTCTGATGCTGCTTCCGCCAGCAACATACAAGCCCTCTTTAATACGGGCGATGAACTCTCTACATCTCCCACCTTCAACAATCCATGCCGATGGCTAATACGACTAAGCTCTAGCATCGTATCAATCATCTCTTGCTGGTTTGTCTTATCCTGAGTGAAAACGATAAATGCCCCTTTAAAAGCATTTATCACATCTTTAAATTGCACGGTCAGTAAGGTCGCTGCAATCGTACCGCCAGCAACGATCATCATACCCGGCACATTAACAAAAACGTCTGCACTTCCGCCCATAATAATGGCCGAAATTATCAAAGCTAAACCTGAGATAATCCCCAGTAAGGATGCAAAATCCATGTACACTCTCTCATAAAACAAAGTAATAATTAGGACTAAAGGCTACAATCTACACGCAAATTCACTAAAGTACATTAACTAGTTAATTCATATGCCATTGCTTAATCCCACTCAACCATCATGCTATATAGGGCTAACTCAATGGCAGCACTCCGCGTGGCAAGAAACCGTGCTTGCTCGGAGGCGCCACCAACATATCCTTAACGCATACTCTCGCCATTTTAGTAGTGTAGAAGGGAACAGCACTTTCTATGGTTTGCCCAAAGTGGGCACGGTAAAACAGTGGAAAAAAGAGGCTGCAGATAACTTCCATTTTTGCTTTAAATTTCCTCAACTAATCACACATGATCGACAACTACAGCACAGCCCAAAAGAGACAACTGAGTTCCTTAACAGAATATCCATTCTGGAAAGCAAGCTGGGACTCTTATGTATTCAATTACCTGAAAGCTTTAATTATCAAAATCTAGGTTCACTATCTAACTTTCTTGACACACTTCCTCACTCTTTTGAATATGCGGTAGAAGTAAGAAATTTATGTTTTTTTAACAAGGGAAAAGAGGAAAAAGAGCTCAATCAGATTTTATCCAAGCATGCAGTTAACCGGATCAGCTTTGACACACGTCCTCTCTTCGCTAATACCGCCAATGATATAGCTAGCCTCAAAGCCCAAAAACATAAACCTAAAGTACCCGTTCACGCATTAACAACCGGAAACTCTCCCATGGTTCGTTTCATTTCTGCACAAGACTGGCAAAGCAGTATCGCCTACCTTGAACCTTGGATTAACAAAGCAGTAAGCTGGATATCGGAGGGTAAGACCCCTTACTTCTTCTTCCATACACCAGATAACGCCGAAGCCCCTGAACTTGCCCGCTTCTTTGTTCAATTATTAGAACAGAAAATCCCAGGGTGTTGCATTTTCAAGCCTTGGATAGACTCTGAAAAGCAAAGCGCTCTATTCTGATTAATACTGACTACTGCCCCCAGCGATTCTTAGTTTGCAATAAAAACGCAAGCTCCTCCGGTGTTGAGCTACGCCCTAAAACTTCATTACGGTGCGGAAAACGACCAAAACGTTTAATTTGATCATAATGCTGATGAGCGAAATCCAACCAATTTTCAACCTGTATTTTATGAACACCCGCAACTTCAAGAAGCATCTGTTCAAAACAATCCACAGAAACCTCTTGTATATCTAGCTGTTCCGAATGCTCTAACGGCATGTAAAAAAAGGTTCTTTCTACAAACTCTAATGCTTGATCATGACCTGCTGCCATACCCTCTCGACATAAAGATAATGCAAGATTATCCCCCGAAAAGGCATCTTCAGAGCCTCTAAAAATTGTTCGCGTAAACTGATCTAACAAAACAATAAGGGCAAGACGCCCACGTGGTGTCTCGGCCCATAGATCAAGCTCTCCGCGCAAAGCCTGATGAACGCGATGACCAAACAGCTCAGTAATTAAACGATCATTTTCCGTCTTGCCTAACCACCACAATCCGCTTCTATCACTAGTGGTAAATCCATCATCAATAGGTCCAAACCAAAAATTTAAAACTTCTTCAATACTCTCAGTCATATCAGATCAACACACTAGTGAATTGTTAATGAAAACTTAATTAGCAAACTCTCAATGCCCACAGTTTTCATGGACGAATAACTCTTTGTAGAAAAAGCCCTGAACATAATCAATACCAATATTGACGGCATATGCCAAATCCTCTGCCGATTCCACGCCTTCGAGAACAGTTTTCTTGCCACTGACTTGCGCATAGCTAATCAAACTTTTTAGCAACTGCCCCATATTTTGACTGCTACAACCACTCAACCAATGACGATCAAATTTAATATAGTCCACATCACTCAAAATATTGAGTGATACCATCGTATCTGGAGCACCCACATCGTCTAAAGCAATTCCAAAACCCTTTTGGTGCATCAATGTTGCTACATCGTTACTGATACAAGCATCATTAACATCCGTATTCTCAATCAACTCAACCACTACACTTTGATGCTTAGCAAGCATCTCCACAATTGCATTCTCTTTATCCGCATTCCCGAACACAGCAAAAGCATGCGGATCTAAATTTAAAAACAGGGGATATGAATCAGGGCGAAAGCGAATCTGTAAGCGCTTAAGTTGTAACTCAACTTGAGCTAACATTAGCGGGCTTTCATGTAAGACTTGAAAAATATCTAAAGGTGGTATTTTATTTCCTTTATCATCAAAGAAGCGGGCTAACGCTTCGTACCCCATCACCGCGCCACTTAACGTATCAACAATGGGCTGATACTCAACGCCGAAACGCTGCTGCTCAACTAAATCGAGCAGCGCCACATTATTATTTGGGTAAGGTTGTAAATTTACATCTAGCTGCATCAATTCTCTTTCCTAAAACCGTAATGATAATCAATATTATTACAGTTCAGGCAGAAATCACAGGCGCTAAATTGAGTATTTAATCAAAATAAGGAAAATACACCCGCCATTAAAATAACTGAAATCGTGTCGCTCAACCCTTCACATAGCTCATAACAAGTCAAAAACCTAACAAAGCAATTCAGCAAAACATTTTATTTTCTTTGGCTTAAAGCTACATTATGGAAACCAGACCTAATCATTTGCCGAGGAAGCCCTATGCGACTTCTGATATTTATACTAATAACTGCAGCAATCTGTATCAGTGGTTATTTCTTTCTTAACACTGAAAATAGCGCGACTACGGCCGTATCAGCCAACCACAAAACCACCAGCGACAATCCTAATGCACAACAGCACATAAGCGCGCTTACGCATAAAGCGGATCAACCAATATCAATAGAGACAGCTGATAATTTTGTAACCGCAGAGCAGCTTCTACACATACCAAATCCCACAAGCGATAACACGGCTGACATCACACTTGAAACAGCACCGGATAATTCAGCCAATACGGAAACAGACACCTTTGCTGTCACAAGCCATCTAAACATTATTAAAAACCCTCAACAGGCAAAAAATGATCATCGTCCATCACTGACCACGATCCCTACTGCACTAAAAAACCAAATAAAATTACAAGAACTATTAGACAACCCAGATCAATCTTCACAGAAAGTCTACTTTATTCATGCCGTTAATGAAGGCGATGATGAAGGCCTGTGGGGAATAATCCAGCATGGTTTGATGAAAACATTTACCACAGGGTTAACCCTTCCCGGGCTTGATAAGACAGTTTCAGTTGACATACCGAAAGAAGCAGACGAAAAACTTGACGACAAACGCAGCTCTTTTCTAGGTCAAATTTTAAAAAACAAAGTAGATAAGACCTATATTTATAATTATCAAAAAGGGATTTTGGGTGATAACCCAAACCTAATAAAACCTGGCCAACAATTGATTATAGTGACATTTACAGAGCAAGAATTGATTGGAATCTATGAGCACTTTACCTCGTTATAAGGGAACCTAAATGATAGATCTATATACTTGGGGAACACCAAACGGCCGAAAAATATCGATTATGCTAGAGGCTTTAAGGCTGCCCTATCGAGTTCACCCTATTAACATTTTAGAGGATGAACAATTTGCTCCGACATTTCTTAATATAAGTCCGAATAATAAGATCCCTGCCATTGTTGACAATGAAGGACCCAATGATGAAACCATTAACTTGTTTGAAAGCGGGGCTATTCTGCTCTACCTAGCAGAAAAAAGTGGCGAATTTATCCCCACCGACCCAATTGCCAAGCTTGATTGCCTTCAGTGGTTGATGTGGCAAATGGGTGGCTTCGGACCAATGTTAGGCCAAGCGCACCATTTCAATCGATTTGCTAAAGAAAAGGTTCCCTACGCTCAACAACGCTATAACGATGAATCGCAACGATTATGGGGAGTGCTTAATACCCAACTAGCTGATAAATCATTCATCATTGGAGATGAACTATCTATAGCCGACTTTGCAATCTACCCCTGGGCAATGCGCTACGAATGGCAACATATTGATCCCGATAAATTTCCATACGTACAGGCATGGATCACACGAATGGGACATATTGAATTTGTACAACGTGGTATGCAAGTCCCTTAATGACCACTTAAAGAATATCTACGCCAATCAATCTAGCTATTTTTCAGTTTTAAAATAGTCGCGGCAGAACCGTGGAAGACAGTTATTAAAAACAAACCGTCTTCCACAGTTTTTTTTCAAACAATGCCCTACCTTCTAAATGTCGAAAAAGGCCTCTACGCTTATCAAAAATCGTCTTTATCCAACCAGCCTATTATGACGATAGTCATCAATGGCCTGCTCAACCTCCTCCATTGTATTCATCACAAACGGACCATACTGCGCCACAGGCTCACCCAACGGTTTCCCCGCTAATAAAAGCATTCTGGCGCTTTTTTCCTGCGTATACAGGGCAACGCCAGAACCATCGGAAAGCACATAAGCATTGTGACTCGATAAAAGCCCATGACCGATGGTAGCCTCACCTTCAAACAGATATACAAAAGCATTATGGCTTATAGGCAATGGAATCACGGTTTCAGAATACGGCGCTAGCTGGATATCCAGATACAAAGGCTGAGTACTCTCAACGCTAATGGGACCCTCCATCTGCATACCTTCTACTGTTATTGAACCGGCTATCAACTTAATAATCACGCCATTCTCAAGATCAAATTCAGGAATACTTTCAGGCTCAATATTTTGATATGCAGCGGGTTTCATCTTCTCTGCCGCTGGTAAATTGATCCATAGTTGAAACCCGCGCATCAATCCTTCGACCGGTAGTGGACGTTCTTCATGAATCACCCCTTTTCCAGCAGTCATCCATTGAACACCTCCAGAAAAAAGCTCCCCTTCGTTACCCATATGATCACGATGAATCATATGACCATCTAACATATACGTCACAGTCTCAAAACCTCGGTGGGGATGAGCTGGGAAACCGGCAATATAGTCATCAGGATTATCTGTTGAGAATGCATCCAGCATCAAGAAGGGATCTAATCTTGTACCCGGATTTCTTCCCACGCTTCTCTTTAACTTAACTCCAGCACCATCTTGGCTATCTACAGCAGGAATAGTGCGGGCGACTGTTCTATACGAACCTAACTCAGCGTTATTCATAGCTCCTCCCTGCCGTGGGGGCTATCTAGATCAAATTCAGGACCTATTGATATCACTCCCGTAGGATTAATAGTGGTATGGCTACGGTAATAGTGATGCCTAATATGTGCCATGTTAACGGTTCCAGGTACTCCCTCCATCTGATAAGTATCTCTTAAATACCCGGATAAAGATGGATAATCAGCTATACGCTTTAGATCACATTTGAAATGCGTTACATACACCGGGTCAAACCGGATCAACGTCGTAAACAAACGAATGTCAGCCTCAGTAAACCGATCCCCCAACAAATAACGTTGCTGAGATAAGCGGTTTTCCAGCGTTTCTAACGCGCTGAACACGCCTTTTACTGCCTGCTCATATGCCTCTTGTGACGTCGCAAAACCCGCTCGGTAAACGCCATTATTAACTGAGTCATAAACAAACTCATTGACACTATCAATCTCTGTTTGCAGCTCAGCTGGGTAAAAATCACCCGCGGTTGCGTCTAAATGATCAAAAACCGAATTGAACATGCGGATGATATCGGAAGATTCATTATTGACGATAACCTTCAGTTTTTTATCCCATAAAACAGGCACAGTAACCCTACTAGAACATAAAGGTTCACTCTGAGTATAAATTTGATGCAGATACTCTTTGGCGTACAAATGATCACCGGTTGCGCCAGGGAAATCATCGCCAAAAGTCCAACCCTTTTCATGCATCAGGGGATTAACAACGCTAACACTGACGAGGTTTTGCAAACCTTTCAATTCACGCATGATTAGCGTTCGATGCGCCCAAGGGCAAGCTAACGAGACATACAGATGATATCTATCTTTTTCTGCACGATATCCCGTCTCTCCATCTCCACTAATCCAATTTCTAAATTTGGACGCTGATCGAATAAACTGACCTTTATTATTTTCAGTATCGTACCACTGATCACTCCACTGCCCTTCAATAAGTAAACCCATAACAATGCCCTTTACGGTTAATTGATTGCTGTAATTTGATCAGCTGCTTTAGCAAAAGACTGCTCAGCGGTATCGCCCATACTTAAGCCCTCCGCATAGATCACTTCAACCTGTTCTAAACCTATAAAATTCAAAAACTGCTTCACAAATGGGATTTGGAAATCGATACCACTCTCTTTATATAAACCGCCACGGGTAGCAAATAGATAAACAGGTTTATCATCGATTAACCCAACTGGGCCATTCTCTGTATAACGAAACGTCACACCTGCTCTCGCTAGCAAATCAAAATATGCTTTCATCTGGGATGGCACCGCAAAATTGTACATTGGGACCCCCATAATAATTTGATCCGCATTCACCAATTCTGCAATGAGTTCATCAGATTGATCGACAATCATCTGCTGCTCTACTGTGCGCTCTTCCGCCGCTGCCATCAGTGCCATAACACGTGCACCATCTAAATGCGGCACAGGCTCGTTAACCAGGTCTCGCTCAACAACCTCGCCATCTGGATTCGCAACTTTCCACTGTGCTATAAACGCGGCCGCTAACTGAGCCGATTTTCCCTCTTCACCAAAGATGCTGGATTTAACATGTAAAAGCGTAGTCATAATATTTACCTATAAATTCTGTCATTAAGAGGATGAACTGCATCCGATGAGATTATTATTACACCCACTAATCTGATAATTAATAGCAAAATACTACGCTAACAAATCTAAAAAACTGATATATAATATCGTTATAATATTCAATAGGTATCACTCTTAAGAGAGGCTCAATGACAAACGTTACATTAGAGCAATGGCAAACCTTAACAGCTATCGTAGATAACGATGGCTACGCAGGTGCTGCCGAAGCAATGAATAAGAGCCAATCTTCAATGAGTTACGCCATCCAAAAACTAGAAAGCAGCCTAAACATTAGAGTGTTTACAATCGAAGGAAGGCGGGCCGTGCTTACGCCAATAGGTCGCATAATGTATCAGCGTGCAGAAAACCTATTGCAAACAGCCAGGCAGATGGAAAAACAAGCTGCGCAATATGCAGAGGGCTGGGAGCCCGTAATAAAAGTAGCGATGGATACGCTGTTTCCAGAATGGTTGATGCTCGAAGTTATCGAACACTTTACCACTGAACATCCACTAACTAGGATAGAACTTCTTGAAACCGTTCTAAGTGGTACTGATGAAGCCTTACTGCGTAAAGAAGCAGATCTCGTTATTGGGGGACGAATCCCACCAGGTTTTTTGGGCAACCCGCTACTGACAATAACCTTTCAAGCTGTCGCAGCGCCATCACATCCGTTACACCACCTTGGCCGAGACATTAACTATGAGGATCTGCAGTTACATCGCCAACTTGTTGTCAAAGATTCTGGCAGCAGAAATATGGACGCAGGCTGGTTAGGTGCCCAACAACGATTAACCTTAAGCCATATCCACACATCTATCTCAGCTGCAACTAAAGGGCTAGGGTATGCTTGGTATCCTAAATTAAAAATACATAACGAATTGACGCTAGGTACGCTTAAAGCTCTTCCATTAGAGATGGGCAGCGAACGGCATGTACAACTTAACTTGATATACGCCGATGGCGATTATGTAGGTCCAGCGGCCAGACGCTTTGGCGAACTGCTCACTGATGCGATCGCTAAAGCAGAATGTTTACAAGTACCATAACCACCGCTCTAAACAAAGCTGACAGTAGAAAGACTATAAATACTAGTAGTAAACCAAGCTTTCAAACAAAAAAGCCTGTTCACTATATATGCAAAAATTGGAATTTAAGCCTTATTACGATAGAATTCGCTGCCAAAATTTTGCCCTGCTATTTACTATTCTTCTCAATATACAAAGTGGCAAACAGCGCTAGCGTCTTTCTATCAATAACAAAATGAGATAAAACACCCATGCCCGTTGCTATACTCTTCTTTGCTTTTTTTCTAACGGAAGCAGGCATATCGGGTTTAATCACCAACCTAAATCTAAATGATGAATACTTCTGGTTTGAAGCCGTCACTAATGCATCGGCTCAAGCGCTCATCTCTCTATTTACATTTAGCATACTGATTCAGTTCTTCCCCTCTCTAAAGCCTTCCCCTAGAGCCCGAGAGTGGCACTTTCTTCAGTTTGGTTTAAGTGCTTTTGGTATCGAATTGCTACTCATGCTAATGCAATCTATTGTTCATTTACCCAATATATCCGACAGCCAGCTATTAATTGGTAAAGCATTTCTTTATGCATTTATTGGCACAACCGCTATTTACATCTACACGATCAAGCCAGAGACCAATCGATTTACTTGCATCCTCAATACCATACAACTCAGGTATTCAACGTCTTATCTTTTTGGTGTTATTCTGCTACTCACATTTCTCAGTATCGTCTATCAAAAACAAACTGAGCAATATGAAAAAAACTTAATCAAAAATGAAACCGAACAACTCGTACTGATCGAAAAAGCACTCAGTTATCGTATTTCAGAAGCGGTATTAGATACACTGGAACTCGCATCTCAACCTGATTTTATTCGGCACTTACAAGGTCACAGAAACTCTTTAGAAGAGGTGCAGCTGGAATTTCAAAACTCTGTTCGTATAAAACAAAGCTACGACCAAATTCGTTTCATTGATTCTAATGGCCAAGAAGCGGTTAGAATTAATAAAGCAGGAAATGCTGTAGAAGTTGTCCCTCCACAGAAATTACAAAACAAAAGAGACCGTTATTACGTCCCCCAAACAGGGAAACTAGACCACGGAAAAGTTTATATTTCCCCGCTGGATCTAAATGTAGAGCATGGGAAAGTTGAAATTCCTCACAAACCTATCACTCGTATATCTACCCCTGTAAAAGACAATAACGATAACCTGCTGGGGTTAATTGTTATCAACCTTAATGCAAGCCACCTGATTCAACACTTAAAAGATGCCCAAAAACTCAGTAAGGGTAATATTATGATGCTTAATCACCAAGGCTATTGGTTGCATGATAATAAACCTGAACAGCTTTGGTCATTCATGTTTGAAGACAAGCCACAAGCTCGTATACAAGACCAGCTACCTGATCTTTGGCAGATAGCCAAAACGAACAGATCTGGCTACTTAGTTCGGAACGATGGATATTATGTTTTTCACAAAGTGCAGTTAAACCAATCTTCACGCATATATCTGTTTGAGCAAGCACCTTTTCTATGGCCTGAGTGGACGTTAATAACACATATACCGCTTAATAAAGTAGCTCAAGGAAGTATGCTTAGGCTGCAACTTTTTATCGTTTTCTGCATTCTCATTGTTTTAGTCATTGGTATCGGTACCTATCTATATACATTGTCACAATTAAAACGCAGCCATGCTGAAACCAAAGTTAAGCATATGGCAGAGCATGATCCATTAACGGGTTTATACAACCGTAGAAACCTAATGGAGCAGCTCGAACGCGCTTTAACCCATACTAAAGTAACGAAGACTCAACTCGCTGTGCTTTACCTTGATTTAGATAATTTCAAACCGATAAATGATCGATTTGGTCATGAAGCAGGAGATGAAGTACTAAAACAGGTTAGCAAGCGCTTATCTAAAATTTTACGTAAAACGGACACACTTGCACGAATTGGTGGTGACGAGTTTGTCATCCTTATTCAAAATCCAGAAAGCCAACAAAGGCTACTCGAAATTGCTGACCGAATTATATCAAGTTTCAATGATCCGATTCATATAGCTAATTTCAACTGCCAACTAGGCGTAAGTATCGGGATTGTTATTACACGTGATAATAATGAAAGTAGGGATGAGCTATTAAAAGCAGCAGATCTTCTCATGCTAGAAGCCAAAGCTAAGGGTAAAAACTGCTATAGCTTTTCCCATATTGAAGGGCTAAATGAACAATCAAATAAAGCACCAGAGACTGCTTAAACCCCGCAGTCTCTGGTATTCTATTTCTAAAGATTATGCTCTTTTAAGCGCCATAGATAGTACACAGCCGGCAGCAAGATTAAGGTAAGCACAACCGCACTAATCATTCCTCCAATCATAGGGGCAGCTATTCGCTGCATAATCTCCGATCCAGTGCCATCACCATACATAATGGGTAATAAACCCGCGATCACAGTAGCAACCGTCATCATCACCGGACGAACACGCATACCGGCACCATTTATTACCGCTATCCTCAAATCCGCAGGCGTTAAATTGCCGTTTTTCTGATCAAAAGCATCTTGGTAGGACTGATTCAAGTAAACCAGCATAATGACCCCTATTTCAACAGCAACTCCCGCTAACGCAATGAAGCCAACGCCAACAGCAACCGAGAAATTAAACTGATTAAGATAAAGTATCCATATCCCGCCAATTAAAGCTAAGGGCAGCGTTCCCATAATCAACACAACCTCAGCAACCCGCCTAAAACAGAGATATAGCAGAACAATAATAATGCCGATTGTTAATGGAATAACGTAGCTCAAACGCTCTTTTGCCCGAATTAAATACTCATATTGCCCTGACCAATTAATAGAATAACCTGCTGGTAATATGACATTATCGGCAACAGCTTTCTGTGCCTCTTTAACATATGAACCAAGATCCTTGCCCTCTATGTCGACAAAGGTCCAGCCATTCGGGCGAGCATTTTCACTTTTAATACCGGGGGGGCCGTCGACAATAGTAATACTTGCCACATCTGATAACGCTATCCTAGCGCCCATCGGGGTGACTAACGGTAGCTGTTGCAGTTTTTCTACCGAATCTCGATACTCTTGGGAGTAACGTACATTAATAGGGTAACGCTCTAAACCTTCAACGGTTTGAGATACGTTCACCCCACCAATTGCACTCATAACAACCGTCTGTATATCCGCAATATTTAAACCATATCGCGCTGCTTTTTCTCTCTGGATATCGACATTAACATACCGCCCTCCGGCGACACGCTCAGAATATACTGACGCGGTTCCATCCACATTGATAAGCACCTCTTCAAGCTGCTTACCTATCTGTTGAATAACGTCTAATTCAGGCCCCGCTACCTTTAAACCTACAGGGGTTTTAATACCCGTTGCCAGCATATCGATACGCGTTTTGATCGGCATAACCCAAGCATTTGTTAACCCTGGAAATTTCACTAACTTATCTAGCTCTTTCGTAAGCTTTTTAGTTGTCATGCCCTCTCGCCACTGATCTTTAGGCTTTAAGGTAATAAAGGTTTCAATCATAGTAAGTGGCGCTGGATCTGTAGCCGTTTCCGCACGGCCTATTTTACCGAAAACTCTCTCAACTTCAGGCACAGAGCTAATCAATTTATCCGTCTGCTGCAACAGTTCACGCGCTTTACCTATCGATATCCCTGGATACGTTGTCGGCATATACATCAAATCACCTTCGTCTAAAGGCGGTATAAATTCACTCCCGATTTTATCAAGCGGCCAAAAACCCAATACCGTCACAATTACTGCACCCAATACCGTTAATTTTGGCCAACTCAACACGCCTCGAATTACTGGTAGATAAACGGCTATTAGGAGCCGATTAATTGGATTTTTATGCTCTGGTAGCACTTTGCCTCGGATGAAGTAGCCCATTAATACAGGCACGAGAGTTACCGCCAATCCTGCCGCGGCGGCCATCGCATAAGTTTTGGTATATGCCAAAGGAGAAAACATACGACCTTCTTGCGCCTCAAGAGTGAAGACCGGCAGGAAGCTCATTGTAATAATCATCAAGCTAAAGAAGAGTGCAGGCCCGACCTCAGCTGATGCTCGTGCGATCATCTGCCAACGGTTTTGATCAGTTAACGGCGTCCTCTCTATATGCTTATGCACATTCTCGATCATCACAATAGCGCCATCTACCATCGCGCCAATCGCGATAGCAATCCCCCCCAAAGACATAATATTTGCATTAATGCCTTGGTAATACATCACAATAAAAGCGACTAAAATGCCAATTGGAAGGCTAATAATAACCACCCAAGAGGAGCGAAAATGAAACAAAAACAATGCACAAACAACAATAACTACCAGAAACTCTTCCAAAAGTTTCTCAAATAAATTATCGACCGCGCTTTCGATTAAACCGGAGCGATCATATACAGTAATGACCTCTACCCCTTCGGGTAAACTACGCTTTAGCTCTTCTAGCTTGCTTTTGACCCCTTCAATCGTCGTTTGAGCATTTTCACCAAAGCGCATCACAACGATGCCCCCAACGACCTCCCCT
This sequence comes from Neptuniibacter victor, assembly GCA_027943745.1. GTDB lineage: Bacteria > Pseudomonadota > Gammaproteobacteria > Pseudomonadales > Balneatricaceae > Neptuniibacter > Neptuniibacter victor. The sequence goes on from AP025763.1 coordinate 3,044,320, forward strand.
TGCCCATCTAATTCAGCAATACCTCTTCGCATCTGAGGCCCGACAACCACATCCGCAACATCTTTCAATAATATAGGCGTGCCTTTCAATGTTGCCCCTAAGGGAATTGTCCTAATCGCTTCAACACCATCCAGATAACCTGAAGCACGGACCATATATTCCGCTTCAGCCAACTCAATAACGGAAGCACCGCTTTCCTGATTAGCACGTTTGATGGCACGATTAATGTGGGAAATAGGGATATTGAATGCCCGCAGCCGATCAGGATCTATCCTAACTTGATACTGTTTAACCATTCCGCCAACGGGTGCAACCTCTGAAACCCCAGGGACGGTTTGTAACTCGTATTTTAAAAACCAATCTTGCAAACTACGTAACTGGGAAAGATCATGCTGTCCTGTACGATCAACAAGCGCATAAAGGTAGACCCAACCAACCCCCGTAGCATCGGGGCCAAGCTGAGGTTTAGCATTCTCGGGTAGTTTCGATGCAACTTGGCTGAGGTACTCAAGCACACGACTTCTAGCCCAATACAGATCAGTGTCTTCATCAAAGATCACATAGACATATGAATCACCAAAGAAAGAGAAACCACGTACCGTCTTTGCGCCAGGAACAGACAACATTGCCGTTGTTAATGGGTAAGTAACTTGATCTTCTACTACTTGAGGCGCTTGCCCTGGATAGCTTGTTTTAATGATCACTTGCACATCAGAAAGATCGGGAATGGCATCAATCGGTGTATTTTTAACCGCAAAAGCGCCCCAACCAACAATGATTAAAGTAGCAAGCAGAACAAAAAAGCGATTATGAATAGACCAATAAATTAAAGCCTTAATCATAATTCACCCCCAGGAATACTTCCTGGTGCTTTAGGACGGGACTGAATAAAATCAACCAGCTGCAGCTCCCTCATGTTGCGACCTTTCAACAACACCTGAACAGGACTATTTTCAACCAACAAGGAGGGATCTAATGATTCAGAGATGGGTACCTCCATCACCATCGATGGCTGTTGCCACTCACGTATTGCTTGATGCCTAAGCACGACAAGTAGCTTCTCAAGATCAATTTCCTCTATCACGGCCTCAGTCCAAATCTCATCGATCACCCCCATGGTAGGAGGAGCCATTCTTAAGAAATCTGAGCTAATACTGGATTCTGAATCCAACAAAAATTGTGCGGAAGTAACAACTTGGTCCTCTGGGTATAACCCATATAAAACAGCGGTTCTATCATCAAAACGCGAGCCGAGGGATACCTCCACTGATTTGAACTGCCCTTTACCTAAGGCAACAACAACCCTAGATTGAGATCCAGTAACAATCACTGCACTGGAAGGTACGCTGAGCATAGGTGCTGTCGGCTTGGTTCTTAATGCGAGGCGCGCAAACATATCGGGTTTTAACCGTAAATCAGGATTATCAAATTTTAAACGTACCTGAAGCGTACGTGTTTTTTGATTGAGTGCAGGGTAAACATAATCAACCCGACCTAACCAACGGCGTCCAGGCAGATAATCTAATGTCATTTCTACCCGATCCCCCACACTGACTAGATCAGCCTGACTCTCAAAAAATTCGGCGGTTACCCATACCTGATCAAGCGGCCCTAAGCTCATCAATTTTATCGCTGGTTTAATAAACATCCCCTCGCGAATATTCAGCTGGCTAATGTAACCGGCACTCTGTGCATAAACAGGCACATACTCAACAACGCTACGCTGCGCCTTTAACTGTTCGATGAACGCCGCAGAGACACCTAGCGCTTTTAACTTATCTTGGCTTGCTTGACGTAAAAAGCGATTACCACTCTTATTCGCTATCAAAAACTCCTCCTGTGCATTCAATAGCTCTGGTGAATAAACACGATAAAGTAACTGCCCTTTTTCGACATACTCGCCCTCTTCATGGACAGAAACGCTGCCAACCCAACCTTCAATTCGCGAATGAACATCACTCATTCGCTCTTGATCAAAAGAAACATAACCTACCGTGTGCAATACGGATTGCAGTGGACTAAATAAAACAGGCTCGGTCCTCACACCTAAGTTATTCACCACCTCGGGGTTGATACTCACCGTTCCTGGTGAGTCACCCATCGCTAAATCCTCAGCATATACAGGCACCAACTCCATCCCCATAGGAGAGAGACCGGGTTTATCACGCTGATAATTCGCGTCCATTGGCGCTACCCAATACAAAGGCTTGTCATCTTCCGCTGCAGCTGCACCGTCTTTAGACTTCACTTGCTCTAGGGCAAAATAATACCCGCCCGATAAACCCAACAATAAGGCGATAGCCGCTAAGATGTATCTATTCATTGCCTAAGTCTCCTATCCTAGATGGGGTAATCGTGCTCAATTGAGGATCTTTACCGGCTAGCAAGTAATTAATACGTACAACGCTCATTGCCCGCTCATGCTCTAACGCTATTCTTTGCAACCTACTTTCAAGCTCACTTATCGCGGCAATGGATACATCAATAAAACGCCCATCCGAAGAGGAATAAGCATCTAATGCAGCTAACCTTTTAGCCCTTAACTGTCGGAGATAGCCATGGCTATAAATTTTAATTCGTTGTTCAAAACCAAGCAGGTTGGCCCATTCGCTTTTCAGCTTTGCTTTTAAACTACGTGCTTGTAACAAACGCTCTTCCTTCGCGGCTTCGCGTTGATTGATCGCTGAGTTACGCCTCGCATCTTGGCGTTTGGCAGGAAAAATCGGGAGATCAAATGTCACTGCCACACTAAACAGATCAGAACGTTCCCGTCCTGCTTCTGAATCATCTCTATAACCATAATTAGCATCTAGCTTAAACCCTGGCTTATAGGCTTCTTCAGCAAGCGCAATATTCTGCTCTTTCATTTCAATCGTTTTATCCATCTCCTGAAGCTGCGGGTGCATCAATAAAATACGATTTAGCATAGCGTCATTGTCTATATCAGCGCCTAAGAGTAACGGCTCAAGAGTTGGGATTTCCAAAGGTAATTGATCCAAGCCGTTTGTGATTAGCAACCACTCAGAGAGCACACTTTGCAAACGCGCATTTTGTTGCTGAAGCTGAACGATTCGATCATTTAACTTTGTTATCTGAAGCTCAGCATCGAGTAATTCAAGATGTTTAGCACTGCCATGACGAAAATTGGCACGTGCAAGCGACAACAGCTCAGTAAAAATATAGCGATTTTTTTCCAGTAACCTTATTTGCTGCTGAATCTGATGTAGCTTTAACCAATCAAGGCTGACATCCTTTTTGACCAATGCCGCTCTACTGATTCTCTCCAATGGTTTGTTATCTGCAGAAAGGTTCATCAGCCTTTTTTTAATCTGGAGACTATCTCCTCTTGGAAACTGCTGAGAGATTCCGAATTGAGCCTGGGTCATATTTTCTTGGTTAAAACGGAGGCTATCCGTCGGAAGGTTTGCAATAGCAAGGCGTAACTTAGGATCAGGCAACTGCCCTATAGCAACGGCTTCAGAGCGAATAGCTTTCTCTTGATAAGCATTACTTACTAACCAATGATCACCTTGGATAGCCTCATTCACTATCGAGTCTAAACTAACACTTGCCTGTGAAAGTGCCGAAATACTGTAAAAAAACAGAAAAGATAAAGGGAGAAAACGCATAGTTTTGTCTCATAAAACAGTTATAAATACCCCCAAAAGGGCTCGATAAAAGTTGAGAAAAACGGCGTTAATTTAGAAAAACAGCGTTCTGGAGGTGTAACCGTGGATAGCCTCGTTGAAAAAACTGCTGCTTTGCAAAAGCAAAAAGTAGGTGACGGCTATTTGTAAATAGCAGTAAAACACTGATTAAAAGTGTAGAGACAGTTGCTATATATAAGAAAAAGAATGAGGAAGACGGTTGCAGATCTACTAAAGGGTCGGAAATGGGATTAATACTCCATTCACAACTTGCGGGAGTTGTTTCACAGTGCGCGGGAGCTATATCAACCTGCATTGCGTGCTGGCTATGGTCGACAACATCAATAGGACTGTCTGATGTTCCTACTAAGTTTGTACACACTCCCACTGAACAATAGACGACAAAAAACAGCAGGCTTAACACTGCTATTAATCGACCTCGTTTTGTCAGCGACAATGTTTGATTCATATACTGTTACCCTAGCCCTCAGACCGCACTCTATCTTATAACCCCATTTCAATCTATAGAGCGGCAAACGATTAATAAGTTCACCTAAGATTGATCTAATAGATATTGAGGCTTTAGCTTATCTGCTAATTGCGGCCTAGCAATATAAAACCCTTGGAAAACATGACAACCTATCTCATATGCTGAAGCCAACTGTTCGGGCGTTTCAATGCCTTCCGCAATCACCTTCAAATCATAAGCTTTGGCAATGGAAGCAACCGCTTCGACTATTGATTGGCTTTGATTATTAGAACCTAGTTCTTGTATAAATGAACGATCGATCTTAACGATATCAATAGGTAAGTCTTTCAAGTAACTAAGCGATGAGTAGCCCGTGCCAAAGTCATCTAGAGCGATCATAATGCCTAGTTCCCGAAGATTATTTAAGCGACTTACAGCAAACTCAATGCTTTCTACAGCAACCGTCTCAGTGATTTCAAGACATATATCACTTAACTCTGCGCCAGTATTCAGCACAGCTTGCTCTAACGTTGGAATCATATCCGCTTGATAGAACTGTAATGGGCTAATATTGATTGAAACATACCAACCTTCCTGCCAAAAACATTGCTCTTTCCATTGAACAATCTGCTCACTGCAAAAGCGAATCAACCAATTGCTGACAGGAACAATCATACCACTCACTTCTAAACTGGGTATGAACTCAGCTGGCGGGATTAAACCTCGATCGGGATGCTGCCAACGCAATAATGCCTCAAAGCCTAGAATCCGCCCCTCTATATCAACTAAAGGCTGGAAGTGGACACAAAACTCCTCTTTATCCAGCGCCCGATGTAATTGATTTTCCATATTCTGCTGCTTTTCAACAGCAAGAGACATCGCCTGATGATAAAAAGCATAACCGTTGCGACCGTTTTCTTTGGCATGATACATAGCGGTATCGGCGAATCTCATCAGGTCATCTATGTTCTTACCAAACATAGGAAAGATAACAACACCTATACTCGCCCCTACTCTAAGTTGATGCTGTTTAACATCAATCGGTTGTAGCAGAACACCTAATAGCTTTTCACACACAATCTCTACATCTTTGGTAACTTTTTCGACATCTTGATGGAAAGATTGCAGCAGTATAACGAACTCATCCCCCCCTAACCGGGCGACCGTATCACTAGATCGTACTTGGCTAGTTAAAATCTCTGCAACACGCTTTAACAAGAGATCACCTACACCATGACCTAATGAGTCATTAATAGTTTTAAAGTGATCAAGATCGATAAACAGTAATGCATTATGCTCGCCATTACGTTTACAGGTTAATAAGGAATGCGATAGACGATCATTCAGCAATGTACGGTTTGGCAACCCTGTTAAACTGTCATGATTAGCCATATGACTGATATGGTCTTGCACCATTTTTTGATCTGTAATATCTGTGGCCACAATCAAAGTTGCAGGCTCCGAAAGATATTCAAACGGGGCAGCAAGAATCGAAAAGTGCAGCTGAACACCGTCAGGTCTAGACCAAGCAAGTTCACTTACTTCATCAGATACTTTATTAATCTCAACACTACGACGCATAGACTCAAGCTCAGCGACTTCGTCTTTAAAAAGGTGCAGAGCCGAAAGTTTTTTACCTGCAACGGTGTCTACGGGGATACGATAAAAATCAGCGACTTGATGATTACAAAAAAGAACCACCCCCTGATGATCAATCGCCATAATTAATTGCGGGACCTGATTAATAACTTGATTCAGTAACTGCTCACTTTTCGCCAAGGCCAAATGATTATTACGATTCTCTGCCAGCAGCTTCTGCACCGTAGAAATGAATTCATTTCCGGCCTCACTTAACTGTCCCAGCTCTGTTTGCTGGTGTTGCTCTGAAACTTTAAGATGCTTCCCTTCACTTTTCTCTAAATCCAACGCGGCAAACTGTCTTGCTAACAACGCCAGTGGTTTTGTCAAAGCAACATGAAAAATCGCTATTAAAAAAATAGCTAACAGAACATTGCGAACAATACCCGTTATAAAAACAGCAAGGGATCTTTCAAAAAATGGCTGCAAGGCATGGTCATGATCGACCACCAACAACAGCTTTCCCGGCTCGATATTAGCGTATTCAGGGGCTTGCAGATCTAATATATACTCGCGGTGATTCGCAGAGATAGCCTCAGTAAGCCACTTAGTCTTAGTGTTACTGGTTTCTGCTGTCTGCTCGGCTAATACCTCACCGAGTTCATCCTTTATCTGCACATGAAAGATAAACGGGTACTGCATCAACCCATAAACCACTTCCTGAGCCAATGTTTGATCGAGTGTATGAACCGCTCGTGTAGCGGGAGGTTTACTCGCATCTAAGATTTTAGTAATCGTTTGATCTAATTGATTATCTTGTTCCTGAAAGTCCTCTATGACTTGGGCAGAGCTTAAGACAAAACCAATCACAAAAGCCAAGAAAACTGTATATTTGGCCAAGCGAATCGCTATTCTGTGTTGGACCTTAAACGTCTCAGATTTCAATGGATAGATACTTCCTATAAATGAAAACGAAGCGTTGTCACCCCGTTAATACAACCCAAAAACAAAACAGCTGCCTTTGAAAGGTCTAAACACCACTACTTACATTTCAAAACATCGCAATCGATAGCAATTAATGAAAAATCTAACTATCTACCTACATTCTAGTAACGAATATCTCATTGTGAATCAAAAAACGTTATGTCTCTATGTTAAATTGAAGCAATAGCCTTGGTAAAACCTCTTCAAGATTAGCAACATCTTCATCATCTAACTCAATGAGCTTAGCGCCCAGCGTCTTCAACTTATCTTTCTTTTTCATTTTAGAAGAAAGGTGCTCTTTTTGATTTCCTTCCCCCCAATATTCAATATATAGATGATATTGAGGTAGGTAAAAATCTGAAAATAGGATCTCGGCGTCAGGTAAACGCCGCTTATAGGCATGTAATAGCCCGGACAGGTACAGCCAATTGTCAATTTTGCGTTCAGCTTCACAGCTTACTTTATGGCCATCGCAGCAACAAAATGACTCTTTGGAAACGCTCGCTTTCAACTCCACGGCCCAATCATTTAACACTGAATGCTCAAGTACTGAACCTGACCAAAGAATATAGGGTACCCCCGTTGCAGGGTTTTCCCTTTGATGGCCACCAGCCGATTCACCGGCGAGCGTCAAAAGCCAGCCTTTACGAGCCGGTTCGACCCAACCAATCTCTGTTAACAATCGGTCCATGACTTTTCTAGAAAGTGAGAGCTGTTTGCCCAATAAGCTAGAGGTCATTAAATTCGCGTCCGGGCTTGCCAATACTTTATGCTCTACGACGATCCCCGGCCAAATAATATAACGCCCAAATTTCTGACTTTCTCGATACTTTCCACCTTCGAACTGGCCTTTATTCGTCAAAGCCCAACTATCATTTAGCCGTTCGATCCAGCCTAATGATTCAAGCTCTGCAAACATCTGTTTTGTCGTTTTACCCAACGCTTTCGCTAGAGCTGACGTAGAAAGGGGTGCTGATATCTCTGACATTTAGCACGATTCCTGAGAAGGTATAAACCTAAGCATAATAAAACTTCACTAATTCGAAAAGCCTTTTAAGAACAACTCGTAAAGTATGAGTATATGCGCCATTTTAACTATTCTAAACTGTAAATTTTCATATTATTATCAGTCGTTTAGTTAAGTTATAAGCTAGACTTCGAATAAGCACCAACTTTCCTCGAACAGATAAGCAGCTTCGCTTAGATTCGGCTAGAGTAATGAAAGGCATTTTTCAGGGATACGATTATGGCTGTGACAAAACTCTCTATTTTCAAATACGCGCCTCTTTTAGCGTATTTATTTCTTTTATTCTCACCTCAATCTTATGCTCAAGAATGGGTCTACACCGTCGTAAAGGGCGATACGCTTTCAGAATTCAGCCAAAAGCACTTATACAAGACCTCATATTGGAAACAACTTCAAAAAATTAACAACGTCGTTGATCCAAAGCGTATACCTGAGAATACAAAATTAAGAGTGCCAATCGCATGGGTTAAATCGCAACCCGCCTCTGCAAAAATAATAAAGATCACGGGGACAGCACATATTTACCGTCAAGGCACACCCCGTTCAACTCCTGCTGTAATTAACGACACACTCAATCTTGGTGATCAATTAGATACCGGAGAACAAAGTAACGTTCTTGTACGTTTTGCTGATAAAAGTGAAATCGTTATCATGCAAAACGCTAAAGTAGATTTCAATCATATGACCCAGTATGGCGAGACTGGCATGGTTGATTCTCGCATACGCTTAATACAGGGCGACGTCGAGACTCATGCAAAAACTCAAAAAGGAAATGCTGCACGCTTTGAAATTCATACGCCTGCAGCAATATCTGCCGTTCGCGGCACCCGCTTTAGGACTTCATACTCGACAGAAGCCAACAGCCCACAAATAGAAGTACTAGAGGGAGGCGTTGCTGTAAAAGGAGGACGTACAACCCGCCTTGTCCGCTCGGGCTATGGAACGCACATAGAAAAAAATAAAGCGCCACTAAAACCGCAAAAACTATTGCCCCCACCTGAAATCCTAGCTTACCCCGAGCCAATTGAAACTATAGGTTCACAAATTCGATGGAAGCCGATACAAAAAGCGATCAACTATCGAGTGCTTATCTCAACATCTCAACAGTTCGGCAGCATTGTTTGGGATAGCAACAGTAATCGCACCGCTATTAGCTTGCCTGATCTAGCTGATGCGACTTACTTTTTAGAATTAAGAGCCATAGACAAGTTCGGAATTGAAGGCAGACCAACACACCAGCCTTTTACGCTTAATGCTCATCCTCAACCTCCTTTTCTGGCAGCCCCTAACGATCATGCGATTATTAGAGGGGAGCCACCTACACTAGAATGGACACGTTCAAGCGAAGCTGTTAAATATCGCTTAGAAATTTCCTTAACTAAGAGTTTCCAAACAACGGTCATTGATCGTGATACGTTAACCGAAACCACTTATCGTGCTTCAGAGCTATCGCCACCAAACACCTACTACTGGCGCGTATCTAGTATAGCCAAAGACGGTGAACAAGGGCCTTATAGCCCTACTCGAATGATGATAATTAAACCTATTCCAGCCATTCCACAACCCGCGCTAGAAGAAAGTGAGAGTGACGTAAAATTGACTTGGCTTGAAGGTTTAGCGAATGAAACATTTCAGATACAGATCGCCCGTGATCGGCAATTTAATTCTATCGTCTCCGATACTAACTCGACTAAACCTGAGCTAACCTTACCTAGACCCGAAGGCTATAGGTATATTCGTGTAAGGACATTAGCTGATGATGGCTTTGCTGGCGCTTGGGGAGTTACTCAAGAATTAAGCCCTCCTCCCAATGAGAGTTGGATCTATATTTACGGATCGTTCCTAATGACAGTCTTACTTTTATAGCTAAGCGATAATGGCCATGATAAAACGTCGTTTTAAGCAAGCCCTAATCATTATTACTATTCTAGTAACGGTGCTTATCGGCATTAACAGTTCAGTGCTAAAACGTATCGATTTAATCATTTACGATAGTTTACTGAGTCTTTCTAGTACCCCTCCTCCTAGTGAAGTCGTGATTGTCGCAATCGATGAACTCAGTATAGAAAAGCTTGGCCGTTGGCCATGGTCGAGAACACTACATGGAGAGTTACTTCACCGCCTTACCGAAGCAAAAGCAGATGTTATTGGCATTGATATCCTATTTTCAGAACCAGAAAGTAGCGAAGCAGATCAGTTTTTCTCCGACGCCATCGCTAAGCATGGTCAAGTAATTTTAGCCGTTGCTCCTGAGAAATCGTCAACAAACAATGAGCTAATAGAACTTTTACCGACCCCTACGATTGCATTGCATAGTGCAGGTTTAGCCCATGTCGATACAGAATTAGATCTGGATGGTATCTGTCGACGAATTTATCTGAAAGCCGGCTTAGGTGAAGCTCATTGGCCCTCTTTTGGTTATGCGGTCCAAAAACTATTTTCGCAACAGCCCATCAATCTTCCTATTGAACTTACACATACACCTGAACACGGTAGCGGATGGATTAGACAATCTCCTCTATTGATTCCTTTTTACGGCCCTCCCGGACATTTTCAACAATACTCTTATTTAGATGTGCTAGAAGGCAGAGTTGGGGAAGAACAACTTCAAAATAAAATCGTTTTAATCGGTGCTACAGCGGCAGGAATGGGAGATGCCGTCAGTACGCCCGTTTCAGGTCATCATCAACGAATGTCAGGTGTAGAACTGAATGCTAATGTCGTTGCGTCATTACTAGACAATCGTTTTATTATTGAACTACGGCCCTTATCATCCAATCTATTAAGTATTGCCCTTGCCCTGCTCATCTTGCCAATTGCAAGAGTACTGCCGCGGCGTTATTTTCCTACGTGTTTACCCATCTCTATCGCTATAACACTGTTCATCTGCTTCACTCTGTTCAGTGAAATACGTTTCTGGTTCGCCCCAACAGATACTATACTCACGCAACTTCTGTTCTTCTGCTTTATTAGCTGGAAGCGCTACAACGATACCCAAAATAAAATCAGCCAATTAAACAAAGACGTTTACCAGCAACTTAACTTTGACACGCTCACCCATCTCCCCAATATAACCATGTTCAAAGAGCAGCTAACGCTTGCAATAGAGGAGAACGATCCAGCGCAAAAACTCTCTCTACTTGTCATTCAATTAGGCGGGATAAAAGAAGTAAATAATAGGCTGGGACTTGAGGCGGGTGATAAAGTACTGATCATGGCCGCTAAGCAGATTCAAAAAGCGGTTGAGCATAATTACCCTATTGCCAGGCTTGGCGGCATTGAATTTGCTGTCATGCTTCCTCAGCAGAAAGATGTTACGGAAACGGCTCATATCGGTCGCCGATTAATACAATTATTACAACTACCCTGTGAATTTGAAGGCGAGCACTTTTTCTTTAAACCATCTATTGGTGTGAGTATTTATCCAGAAGATGGGCTCGATAATGAGAGCTTGCTAGGTAATGCCTTCACCGCCATGCATAAAGCCAAATCAAATAAGAAAAGGGGCCTCTACTACTACTCCTTACAGCTGAAACAGGAGATCCTTGACGAGTCATCGATAACAAGAGACTTACACCTTGCGCTAAGCCAAGATCAGTTAGAGGTTTATTATCAACCTCAAGTATTAAGCGCTACCGGCGCGATCATAGGCCTTGAAGCGCTACTTCGTTGGAAACATCCTGAACGAGGATTTATCTCTCCCCTGGACTTTATACCCATTGCCGAAAAAACAGGTTTAATTATGCAAATTGGTGATTGGGTAATGGAAACCGCGTGTCGGCAAGTCAGTGAATGGAACCAAGAAGGGAATCAAGAAATCCGAATTGCCGTCAACCTTTCCGCCCTGCAATTTAACGACAACTTTCTCGTTCATAGAATCACCCAAATCCTTAAATTAACTGGTCTACCTCCTCATCTATTAGAATTAGAACTAACGGAATCTGCGCTTATGCAAGATTTCGAGGAAACGACAAAAACGTTAAACGAGCTTAAGCAGATGGGCATTAAAATCGCGGTAGATGATTTTGGCACGGGGTATTCATCATTAAGCTACTTAAAGCAATTCCCATTAGACCGAATAAAAATCGATCAAAGTTTTGTACGAGACTTACATGAAAGCTCTGAATGCGCTGAAATTACGCAAGCGATAATTACGATGGCGCATAACTTAAACTTAAAAGTAATCGCAGAAGGGGTTGAAACACCTCAACAGCGAGGCTTCCTACTAACCCAAACCTGTGAAGAACTTCAAGGCTTCTATTTCAGTAAACCTCTTCCCAAAGAGCAAATTAACGATCTACTAAAAAACCCATTATTTATTACCCCCCACAATACAATCGCTCCTCCAAATAAAGACAGATGATCACTTTCAATCCTAACGCGTTACACGTATATATATTCCCAACGAAAGTGAGATGACGAATGAACAAAAAAATTCTGATTGTATATACAGGTGGGACCATCGGCATGAAATCCTCTGAACGAGGATATGTTCCTATCACGGGCTTTGAACATTTAATTCGAGAGAGGCTCGATCATTCTCACCATGCACTGCTGCCGCATTTTGATTTAATCGAATTATCCCCCTTAATCGATAGTGCAAATTTAAGCACGAACCATTGGGCCTCCATGGTTGAGCCTATTATTAAGCTTCAAAATAATTACGACGGTTTTATCGTGTTACACGGTACAGATACGATGGCTTACAGCGCTTCTGCACTTTCGTTTATGTTACAAGGGCTCAACAAGCCCGTCATATTTACCGGTTCGCAAATCCCACTCTCTGAGCTTCGAAATGACGCATTAGATAACCTGATTACCTCGATGTTACTAGCCATTGAGGAGGTCATTAATGAAGTCTGTGTATATTTTAGTGGACGGCTACTGCGGGGGAACAGAAGCAGTAAGGTGAAGGCAACGGGGCTGGATGCTTTTGATAGTCCGAACTTTCCCTGGTTAGGGCAGATTGGACTCAATATTGAGCTACACGCCAATCTATTTCTCCCTGAATCAAATGAAACATTTAAGGTCCCGAACTTTACCGATGGAGCGGTTTCAATTGTACCTATTTATCCTGGTATAAATGGGGATATCATCACAGCAATCAATTCAGATAAGAAATGCAAAGCAATCATTTTAAGGAGCTATGGTGTGGGGAATTTACCTGATCAGAATAGTTCTCTGATACAAGCGCTCACTAAGGCATCAGATAGCGGTACCGTTTTAGTTAATATTAGTCAGTGTTTACAAGCAGATATACGTCAAGGTCAATATGCGTGCAGCGCTGTATTAAATGATATTGGCGTTATTTCTGGGGCTGAAATGACACTAGAAGCAGCATTTAGCAAGCTTCACTTTTTAACGGCAACAGAGGCTAGCAACGCAACTATTAAACACAAGTTTCCAATCGCGCTTTCCGGTGAAATTAACCGTTAAGGCAGTTCAACTTTTGCTAACCACTCTAAGGTATCATTTTCTAAATAAAGCTGTTCTTGGAGTTCCACCGCCCATCGTTCCTCTGCCGCGAGTTTATTGAGCATCGCAACAGCGAGCACTTTGACCGCAGGAACTTCACTCCAAATTGAATAATTTAAGCATCGCCAATGGTTATTATCACGTAATTTAGGTTTTTCAATCTGCTGTAGGCATAAATCGCATATCATCGTGCAATGTGCGAGATCGGGCTCTATAGGAATAGGAGGCACTTCATAAATACTCAACTTTACACCATGAGCATCGCATAGCTCGCAATGGGAACTACAGCGCCGAACTAAGTCTTTACCATAAAGAGACAAACCATGATGGCGTTCATGATGACGGTCATGACCTTTAGACATATCACGTTCCTTTTCCAGCCTCGTATAATAGATAGCATATCCTCATGAGGATGAAAGGAATATGAATAAAACCAAAACGAAATGTTAATAACTGCCCTAGATGGAACTCTGGATAGTTTCTTGGCGGGTAATTAACAAGGGGCAGTCTCCTAAAAGAGATACTGCCCCTTTCTGCCGGATGGATACTCCGACTAATCGGCCTTCTCAGGCAAAAACGTTACCTATTGCTCAACCTGTTGGCTAGGAGGGTTAATTACTTTCACCAGCGCTCTCTGACAAGGGTGTTTATCACCTTAAAAATCACTAATAATCGCTAACCGAAACATTAACCTTCATTTGAGTGCCTTTAAAAAATAGGTTTTATCGTCACACCTATCAATAAAATTATCTCTACCAACCAGTTCTTCCTAACCATCCTCCTAAAGCTCTTTCAAGGATGTGGCTCACAACTACAGCTTTGCCGCTGGCAAGAATTCCAAGCGAACCCCAAACTGTATTTGCCATCTCGTCAGCTATTTTAGCCAAAGCTAAAAGCGAGCTGCCTTGTTGTTTTAGTTGCACAGCATAAATTAAAACAACGTATATGATTATAGTTTATCGTCGTATTTCTGCTGGTGAATGTCACATTTAGCACCGTATAATGCTTGAAATTTTTTCACGCTGAGGATTGGACAATGTTACAAATAGGGACGCCTCTATCTACATCAGCCACACGTGTACTTATGTGTGGCGGTGGCGAATTAGGAAAAGAAGTTGTCATTGAATTGCAGCGCCTCGGTGCCGAAGTCATTGTCGTTGACCGCTATGACAATGCACCCGGCATGCAAGTAGCCCACCGCAGCCATGTAAGATCGATGCTAGATGGCCAAGCGCTTCGTTCAATTATTGAAGCTGAGAAACCAGATTTCATTGTTCCAGAAATAGAAGCGATTGCTACCGATACACTCGTACAACTTGAAAACGAAGGCTTCAATGTTGTACCGACCGCTCGAGCAGCCCAGCTCACGATGAATCGAGAAGGTATCCGAAGGCTAGCAGCAGAAGAACTTGATATTCCGACCTCACCCTACTGTTTTGCTGAAACATACGATGAATATGTCACTGCCATAGAAACGGTTGGTATTCCCTGTGTTATCAAACCAATCATGAGCTCTTCAGGAAAAGGGCAAAGTACAATCAAGTCCCAAGATCAAATTGAAGCGGCATGGCAATACGCTCAAGAAGGTGGGCGAGCGGGTAAAGGTAAAGTCATTGTTGAAGGTTTTGTTGATTTTGACTACGAAATCACACTACTAACCGTCCGTCATGATAGTCATACGAGCTACTGTGAGCCAATTGGTCATGTGCAAGTGAACGGCGATTACCGTCAGTCTTGGCAACCGCAAGAGATGAGCCCTATTGCCTTGGAAAAATCTCGAGAAATCGCAACAAAAGTAACAACATCGCTAGGTGGAAATGGGTTGTTTGGCGTTGAACTATTTATTAAAGAAGACAACGTTTACTTTAGTGAAGTATCTCCTCGCCCTCACGATACCGGTATGGTTACCATGATATCTCAGGACCTATCAGAATTTGCACTCCATGCTAGAGCAATTTTGGGACTGCCTATTCCAAACATACACTTTCGCGGCCCCTCGGCGTCGAGTGTTATTCTTGTCGAAGGTGAATCGACAGAAACAAAGTTTGGTAATTTACAACAAGTGTTAGCGGAGCCAAACACGCAGTTACGACTATTTGGAAAGCCTGAAGTATCTGGGCAGCGGCGTATGGGGGTTGTTCTTGCTAGAGATGAGAATACCCAACTCGCTAAAGAAAAAGCGATACGAGGCTCAACATCGGTAAATGTAGAGCTTTAACAAAGACTTTCATCCACACATAAAAACAGTGTTTTTAATATCATCGATTCCCCTCGGAACTTTTCAGTATTTCACAGGACTAAAAGTTTCGAGGATTTATATACTGCTGAGAGGATAAACGATGGCCGAACCTAAATGCCCTGAATGTGCAATCGTAGGGATTGAGCATATTGTGTCAAAAGATAGTGATGAGCGCGCGCGGGATAATCATGCTTGGTTTCAAGTAGCCTACTGTGATGGCTGCGGACATATTTACGGTGTTTTTGCGAAACATACTATTCCAGCAGGTAAAAAAGGTCCGCAACTAGTACTACATCGCTAATTTAAAAAATTATAAGATGCATTATTCCGCGTAGCACCATACCAAATAGGGCACCGTAAACCGCATAACGAATTACTTGCCCTACTCGTTTGCCGGCAGCCGCAAAAATTGCCACACCTGTCACATCTAATGGATTCGTTGCGAACCCTGCCATGCGATTGAGTTCGTGAGCACTGATCAAGCCCTCATTCATAAGCTCAATAGTCACCCCCATAAAAGCGGTGCCTCCCGCAATGAACTTAGTTACTAGTGGAAGGACCGTTGCTTCTGGCAAACCAATCAAAGCTAAAAGTGGTGCTAAAAGAGTGCTTAATAGATCAATAACACCTGTCGCCTTAAAAACATTCACCAAGAAAATTGCTAAGATCAGCATCGGTAACATCCCGAGTACGATCTTCATGCCCTCTTGTCCACCATCCCCCAAGATTTGAATAACTGTTTTTTTCTCTTCAGGTGCCGAGTTAGTCACTGCGACTTCATCAGTATCAGGATCGGACAAATTTCGTGTCAAAACATAATAGGTAAAGGCAGCCGCTGCTAAACCACCAATAACAGATGTGAGAAGAATTACACCTAAATTTAACCCCATGGCACTCAGCGGAAAAGTCGCATTGGCCTGTGACATGGCCAGCACCATGGCTAATGTAGCCGCAATATAGCGACGTGAAGTGCCGTTACGATCCATGAGTGCAAACGTGGCAACGGGTGCGATAAAGCTTACAAACAGCAACTTGATCATGGCAAATATGCCTAAGCCCGGGATACCAAATATACGAGCGACAGGCGCTAGCAAATTTGAAACCCAACTCAAAACCCCTTTAGCTTCCAGAAGCTTCATGAACGCGAGCATAACCACCATGATCGGCAGTAAGATATAGAGGCCCATATCCAGCCCTGTTCTACCTGAATCAAGTATAAGGGTAATTATTTGTTCCACGTCAGCACATCCCGAACAAAGATAAGGGGTAAATGTTAACCACTGCCCGAAGATGAAACCAGTAATTTATAATAAGTTTGCCTACTGGTATGACCAAAAAACCTTAAATATCATACGGTTCGATTTGATAGGCTTCCATCGTATAACCCGAGGTTGCCATATCGTTTTTAACAACCTCTGTTTTTAAGGTTCCCGTAACCCAAATTGCGTCATAAAGATTTTCCACATGGGTACCGGGTTCAAAACGAACATATATAATCTGGTTTGAAGGAGGTGGCGGCACATGTATACACGCACCGAAATAAGGCACCAAAAAAAACTCTGTTACCGTTAAGCCATCAGATTGAATCGGCACAACATAGCCTGGGACTTTAATCATCTTTCCATCCATTTCAGGCACTACAGGCGCTGACTGCATCGCAATCATCATCTCATCGAGCAACTGCTGAGCTTTAGGGTCAAAGTCATCAATAGCGGAAAGTTGATCAGACTGGGAAAAGATATCATCTAGTGAGAAATCAGCAGGCATTAAGGCTTCCCACTCTACGACTTTGACTTCTTGCCCATTCAGCATCGTTGCAGCAAATAATGTATTCGTCATCAACAGCAAACACACTGAAACAAGAAACTTACTTAACATTCGAAACCCTTTATAACTTTATCGACATACCATCTACAACCGAATACTTATATGCACGGTAGCCTGGAATTAGTCCAACGACAAAACCGGCTAAAACAACGAGTCCCAGTAATTTCCATTGCCAGAAACTTAAGCTCGTTAATTCTATGCGTAAGCCAAACTCCTGTTGCAATAAAGGCGCACCTAACAGCATAACCAGATACAACATTAACACTCCCAGGATAATACTCACAATCGTAACGATAAGGGATTCAAACATGAGAAGCGTTAAGATGTGTAAAGGTCTTGCACCAACCGATCTAAGAATCGCCATCTCCCTACGGCGTTCATTTAATCCATTAAGTAGCAATGTGAGTAAGCCGATCAAACCAGAAAAAACAACTAATCCCGAGATCGCGATTAATGCTTTCTCGAACACAGAAAACATACCCCACAATTCCTGTAGTGCTAGCCCCGGTAGAATGGCCATCAACGGTTCTTTTGAATAACGATTTATTCCCCTCTGAAGCTGGAAGGTAGACATACGAGAATGGAGGCCCAACATAAACGCAGTAATTTGTTTCGGTGCTAAATTCCGCTTAAGGGCATCAGCGGCAGATATACTGACACCCGGAAGCTTAACCCCTGCTTTCCAATCAATATGGATCGCTTCAATCGCCTCCAAACTCACTAACAGTGAATTGTCGACCGGTGTTCCCGTGGCCGACAAGATACCAACGACATTAAAAGGTTTATCATCATGGGTCACTAAACTCGCGTTGCCCATGCCATGAGTTAATAAAACAGAAGAACCGATGCTGTAACCTAACTTTTTCGCGACCGCTGAGCCAATAACAACATCAAAGACCTCAGTAAATTCCCTTCCATGAGAGAAAACCAAAGGTTTTTTATTACCGTAGCGATAGTGTTTAAAATAATCCGTAGTTGTCCCTACAACACGATGCCCTTTATGCGAGTCGCCGAGTGATAGAGGGATACTCCAACGTACACTTCGATGCTCACTAATCGCCTTGTAACTTGACCATGAAATATTATTCGTTGCATTGCCGATATGAAAAACAGAATACAGTAGAAGATTAATTTGGCCACTGCGAGCCCCTACTATTAAGTCAGTCCCGGATATAGTTGACGAGAAGCCTTCTTTTGCCTGTTCCCGCACTTTATCAACACCCAGCAGCAGCAGCACACTTACACTGATAGAGAGCAGCATCATAAATAGTGTTAGCTTTCGATTACTGAGGCTTTTCAACGTTAAGCGCAACAGAATCATAGTGAAAAACCTCCATCTCCATCGTTGTTAAAACTAACTACACGTGAAAAATGGTGTTCTAATCCACTATCATGACTGACAAAAATCAATGTCGATTCCATCAAACTACACTGGGAGAGCAGCAAGGATAAAAACTGATCTCTCGTGTCGGCATCTAAAGCAGACGTTGGCTCATCTGCAATAATGATTTCAGGTGACCCCAGTAAAGCACGGGCGACACTCACTCGCTGCTGTTGCCCAACAGAAAGCTCATTTACGCGTCGTTCATAAAGCGCTCGATCTGTTAAGCCTAATCGATCTAATAGTTGAATAGCGCCCTCTTCTGTCGACGCATGATCCGCCAAAACTTGTTTACGCCTTTGCGGAGAGAAATGGCAGGTTAAGCACACATTTTCAATAACACTCAAATACGGCAATAAATTAAACTGCTGAAAGACAAAGCCAATATGATCAGCTCTGAAGCGATCTAAGGCGGTAGCGTTTAGCGTGGCATAATCGCACCCCAGCACACTGATACCGCCTTCAGATGGTTTTAAAACGCCCCCCAACAAATTCAGCAGAGTACTTTTACCACTGCCAGACGGGCCTCTTATAAATAGCGTTTCACCGCGAGCTACCTTAAGTTCAGGAATATTCAAACAGGGTTTTCCTTCACCCCAGGCAAACGATAATTGCTCAAGCTCAACTACTAGTTCCATCAATCCATTACGCCCTTAAAGAGAATACTCGCAAGCTTTTTAAAAAGTTATTTGCGACGATTTCTTAGTTAATACTACTTTCTTAGCCTTATTTCCAAACAATAGATTAACATCCAATTCTTCAATCCCCTTAAATGCTTCAATAAATCCAAACTCCATTGATGTTAATGCTGCCGGATTTGCACATTTAAAGTGATAATGCGCATGTACATCACTATGCGTTGCCGCTTCAGACTCATGTGCGTGATCATGCTTCTCTTCGTGACCATGCTCTTCTTCATGACCATGTTCTTTTTCATGACCATGTTCTTTTTCATGACCATGTTCCTTCTCATGATCATGTTCCTTCTCATGATCATGTTCCTTCTCATGATCATGTTCTTCATGCTCATCACCAAGATGTACATCAATATCATCAACAAGACAGCGTGCACTATCCGGCAGTTTGACTAAAGCATACGCATTTTGAAATACCTGTAAGGCAGATGCTACTTGGGCTTTATCGGCTTCAGATGTAGCTTCATACTCAAACCCTACAATATTCATCATTGGAGATTTAAACGCAGCTTCTACCTGTCCATTTTCTACGACAATATTAATCACCGCTTCACCATGCACATGAGCTTCGTGTTGCTCAAAAGCCACCGCCGAAGAGCTTAACCATGTAGCACCTGCTAACAGTCCTAAAGCCGAAACACTCTTAGATACCTTAAACATCTGACCATCCATATGAATTATTGATATAATATAACATTACTATACAGATATTTAGTTTGCCGTTACAGCAAGCTTTCAGCACTATCACTCAATGAGATAGATTGATTCTAATCAGCAAAAAAACCATCACTTAGCATAACTGCGCTATGCTATTGATAGCGATCAAATAGAATCGCGATAAACAGTGTACTCTAGCTATAGGGATCGCAAACAGGGAAGTAGAAATGCATGCCATATAGCCGTAGGTTGTGCGATGAAAGTTTCTCTAAGTTCAGACATAGGGCGTCAATTAGGGTTGATGAGCATCATCAACCTAATAAGTATGCTACTTCTTTTTTATCTTTTCTTTACCGCCTTTAGCAGTACGTTTTATGCAGATAAACAACAAGAATCAAAACACCTATCAGGCACCGCCCATAGCATTGTCGAAGGGTTTTATAATCTTAATCTAACCCATCAAGCCACCGAAACTGAAGCTAAACAGATGGCTCTGCTCGCCTTAAGACAAGCCCGTTATGATGTAGATGGATATTTTTGGATCAATAACATCGACGGTATAATGATTCTCCACCCCGCCATGCCGCACCTTGAATACAGCAATGTCAGCCAAGTTAAAGATGGCGATGGTCTACTCCTTTTTCAAGAATTTATAAAACAGGCAAAATCAGGCGGGGGATGGGTTGAGTACCTTTGGGCAAAGCCTAATCAATCTGCTTTGGCCATTCCAAAATTATCATACGTTACCCTATTTGAACCTTGGGGCTGGGTTATAGGAACCGGCTTATATTTGGACGATGTAGAGCAACAAAAGAACGCTATTTTTATTAAATCGATTGGCTTTATTATTTCAGCTTTTCTCTTAAGTACACTGTTATCAATCTATATTGCTCATAGGAGTACTCAAGCAATAAAAGACCTTGCTATACGCGATCCATTGACCAAGCTTTACACTCGACGTTACCTTAACGAAACAGAAGATAGTTACCTACGTGAAGACAGCCGTGATAAGAGCAATCGATTATACGTCCTTTTTTTAGATATCGATTATTTTAAATCTATCAATGATACCTACGGTCATAGGGCTGGCGATGAAGTGTTAAAAGAGCTGGGAAAAATCTTACAGCAGTCTACTCGCCCTCAAGACCTATGTGTTCGATATGGCGGTGAGGAGTTTGTTATTCTCACACTCGGAACATCCGATGAACACATTTACCAGCTGGCAGAACGTACCCGTCAGACCATTAAAAAACAGACCTTTGTTGAAGGAATTAAACTGTCTATTAGTATAGGTATTGCTAAACGGGGCGAAGATGAAGACTTTCCCTCAGCGCTCAATCGGGCAGACAGAAACCTTTATGCGGCAAAAGACAACGGAAGAGACTGTGTTGTAATAGATCAATAAAAAAGTTTTCTAAAAGCGATCTCATATCTGCGCAGCAAGAATCTCGCCCAATTTAATCAGTGCCATTTGGCGTCTATCGTTCCACGGGTGAGCAAAACTTAAGCGTAAACAATGCTGATATTGAAGCTGAGCAGTGAAGAGATTACCAGGGGTAATAATGATACCTTCTGCTCTTGCTTTCAGATATGAATCGGCCACATTAATCTTTGGATCAAGTTCGACCCACAATGTCAGCCCTCCTTCAGGTTGGCTAATACGTATTGCCCCTAAATGCTGCCAATGACGCGACAGCAGATCAACCAGTTGCTCTCTCTGTTGCCGCAAGAGTACTTTCTGTTTACGAATATGCTTGTCGTAGCCACCGTCCTCTAAGAAATCAGATAATCCCTGTTGGGTGTAGCGACTTAGCGCGAGCATATTCACCATTTTCAAACGCATTAACGCCTTTTGTCCCGTGCTTGAGACCACCCAGCCCAAACGCAATTCACGCGAAAGAGATTTAGAAAATGAACCACATAAAATCACTCGGTTATTCTTATCTAATTGTTTTAACGGCGGTATTCTGTGTCCAAAAGAAAGGTCTCCATAAATATCATCTTCGACTATTTTAAAATCAAACTTTTCTGCTAACTGTAAAAGGCGCTGCCGAGATTCTTCAGGAATAGCCCCTCCGATCGGGGTAGCAAACGATGGCGTAACAACACAAGCCGCAATTTTCCACTTTTCTAAAACATCACTTAACCCATCCACAGAGATGCCATGTTCAGCTGTCACGGGGATCTCTAGTACCTGAAGGCCCATACTCTCAAGTAACTGCAATACACCATAGAAACCTGGTGATTCTACTGCGACGATATCGCCAGGCTTACAACACAGTTGCAAAGCCAGCGAAAGCGCATGCTGGCAACCTGCAGTAACAATCACCTCATTTTCATTAAAGTTGCAACCAAAGCGCTGATAACGATTACAGATCTGACGACGCAGTGGCAGCAACCCTGCCGGCTCATCATAGTACTGATGCTCAGCCCCTCTCTGGCGCCTCAGTGCCCGTGACAAACTACGATTTAACTCTGTAATACCAATAGGTATATCCGAGCGCTGATCTATTTGTGGAGAAATATCGAACGCCGCACTTTGCGCCATGATATCCCTCATCACATCACTCATATCCACTAAACGAGGCGCAGAAATAGTTTGCTGCGTTGAAGGTACAGGGTGCTGCATTTTACGCGAACAAACAAAATAGCCCGACTTAGCTCTCACCTCAACCAAACCAGAAGCCTCAAGCCTTTGGTAAGCATGAATCACGGTGGCTTTAGAGATTTTTCTCTCTTCACATTGCTGACGGATAGAAGGCAGTTTCATTCCAACAGGGATATGGCCAGAATTAATGCCCGCTATCAGTTCGCGCTCTAAATCTTGATATAGGTATCGCATATTTACTCCAATCTGTACCTATTATAAATCATTTTCTTATGCCTGTTCCTATCTATTGAGTTCTATATAGTGAAGCCATATCACAGGTGAGCAGTGAGTAGATAAGATGCAACAGTTGAGTAATAGCAAAATTCCATCCATTACCATAGAAGACCCCACCCCTTTACCCGGAAATGGAAAATTTCATGTAAAACTGATCGAAGGTTTTTATCAAAACCTTAGGCGCATCATAAGCTGGCCCATGCTCGCCCTTTTTTTTGGACTCACTTGGCTACGTATCGATAACCTACCCGTTGTTCTATTTGATTTTTCAGCACATAGAATTTTTCTTTTTGGCATTGAATTGTCTTGGTACGACCTTCCTATACTAGCGGGAATTATGATCTCTGGCGCCAGTCTTCTTTTTTTCATGGCCGTTGGCTGGGGACGTGTCTGGTGTGGGTTTGCTTGCCCACAATCAATATGGACCTGGTTATTCATTAGAATTGAAGACATGGTAGAAGGGCGAGCGGCAAAAAGAGCAAAAACAGATGAATCAAACCTAACAGGGCTCGTCCTACTGCGCCGAGCCATAAAACATAGTCTCTGGCTTATGCTCTCCTTCGCGACAGCCATTACTTTTAGTGGTTATTTTGTGCCAATCGATCAACTACTGGCAAATATTATAGCCTTAGAGGCCTCACTTTTTAGCTTATCTTGGATTATTGTCATGGCGTTACTTACCTACGCAAATGCGGGGCTGGTACGTGAAAAAGTATGTTTACATATGTGCCCTTACTCTCGCTTTCAGGGCGTCATGTTTGATAATAAAACGCGTACAGTCACTTATGATAAGCAGCGCGGAGAACCACGTAGCCATCGCAGGAATGCTGAAGACAATACAGGGGATTGTATTGATTGTGGTATCTGTGTCCAAGTGTGCCCTACCGGCATAGATATACGCAATGGACTACAAGCCGCCTGTATCGATTGCGCCGCCTGTATCGATGCGTGTGACAGTGTCATGGTGAAGCTGGGAAAAGCAAAAGGGCTTATCGAGTTCTATTCAGAAGAGCAGCTATCACCGTCACAAAATACTGATGTCCAACCACAAAAGCCATCCTCTATACTCAGCCCACGGTTATTAGGTTATCTCGCCGTTTTCTCAATTACACTCATTGGTGTTTTCTATAGTTTACAAAATAGAACGGAACTTCTAATAGAAATAGCAAAGGAACGTGGATCGCTTTACCAAATAAGCGATGACAGTGTCTGTAACAACTTCCGCATCGAACTAGAAGCATTCTCCGACAATCTGTCGCAGCTAAAAATTGCCGTTAATAACCATAATGGATCAACGCCACTCACACTTATTGGGCCTAAAGATATCTATTTAACAGAGCAAAATAATACTTTTCTTTACAGGGTTTGCTCGCCCCTAAAAGGACAACCGACAAGAAGTAAAATTGACTTCACATTCAGCAATTCAACCTTCTCCTCGTCAAAACAAAGTACGTTCATCGCTCCTACTCAATAAATGGCAGTAAAGAACAAGAGGGATGGATAGACGAATTAAGGTTCGAGAGAAACTATCCCCCCCTCTTCCCCCAATTGCCGGTGCCCCCACATCGGCAATTTCTTTGCCCAAAAGCTCATGCTATCCACCTTGGCTTTTTAGAAGATAAAAAGAGGCAAGTATATTTTCCATATAAGTCCCCCAGTCCGCATCATCTTCCCATACAGCCATTTCATAAACTCTTACGTGCTATCCGTAAAACCACGAAGATTGTATATAAGAATGTTACGCAACCTAATCCCTAGTTGATTCAAACAATTTTAGTTTGTTCACCCGAGGATATTGCTTGATCTCATACTCACGTTTACAAGCAGCTGATCGATCCACTTGCGGCTCTTGCCAAACAAGCGCTACAGGCCGACGCAAACGGGTATATTTTGCACCTCCTTTTAACTCACCGTTATGTTGACGTAAACGACGCTCGAGGCTCGTGGTAACCCCGGTATACAAAGAGCCATCTGCACACTGCAATATATATACAAACCAGTTACTCATTTTTCTCACCTACAGCAACATCGTCATACTATCGTAAAGAATAATCACTTTAGCGCAAAGAATAGTGTTTCCCCCCTTCTGTTGATAAATAGTCAAACTCATCTGATTTCATACCATCCTATAAGCCTCCTAAAAATAATGTAGAAAGATAAAGTAAGGGATCACTATCGTTAAAAGCGCCTGATATAAAGGGAAATAAAACCTCAAATCATGTTAGCAAAAACATTTAAGTCCACATATAAAAACACAACTGATGAACTGTGGATAAAAAAAACTAAAATCATTAAACTTAGTAAGTATGCGCTAACTTATTGATAAATATATTTTTTGAAAACAGTTCAGATAAACAGCAAAATGCCAGCCGGCTTATAAAACAAGGCTCACAGCCATCTACCCAAAACTTATTACCATACTTATCCACAAATAATCGGGATAACTTTAACCCTTCATTAAGCCCCTGGCCAAAATAGTACATTACTCTGTGGAAGCACTCTTTCTTAGGCTACCTGGCGTTACCCCCGTAACATTTTTAAAAGCTTTCCTAAAAGCAACCTCAGACTGATAACCACACCTCTCAGAAATTTCTACCATTGAAAGCCCCCCTTGTTGAAGTAACTCTGAGGCTTGCAGCATCCTCCACTTAGTTAAGTAGGTCATTGCCGTAACATTCGTCAAGATTTTGAATTCGCTGGCAAAGGCTGCACGACTCATACCGATAGCATTCGCCATTTTTTCGAGGGTCCAAGGCTTTTCCGGTTGCGTATGAATTAACGTAAGTGCCTGACCAATCCGCGGATGAAACATAGCCTTTAATAAACCCGTATCTAACCCTCTATCTAACTGACTACGTAGAATATGTACGAATAAAGTATGAGCTAAATAACGTACAGATTGCCTATAACCTGGAAGCTCTTCTTCTAATTCAGAAATCAACAAGTGTAATAAATTACGTGTGTTTCCTAACCTTCCAACATCACTTAGTTCAAGTACAACAACGCTCGGCAAACTATCTAGTAATGGCCAGTGACTTTTTGACTCAAATTCAAAGTAGCCGCAGGTCAATCCGGTTATATTCCCAGTCTTATTTCCATTACCCGATGCCATTGTCTCGGTCACTAGTTGCTGATCCGGGCACTCACTTTCACTACTTAGAAAGTGTTGTTCATCACGAGGAAATACAACCAGATCCCCTGATGAAAGTAAGCGAGGTTTTTCACCTTTTATATGCAACCAACTATGCCCACTATTTACAATATGGAAAGGCACCTTCCTTGTCCCTGACGTATCAACAGCCCAACAACCTTGAAAATCTGCATGAACATAAACTTCAGCTTTCAGCTGCAACCAACGAAGAGTCTCACTCAGCGCATCCGTATTCATTTTTATACCATAAGACATAATTTAAATACTTTATGACATACATCGTATTAAAAAACAAAGATAAAGTAACAAAACAAACCTCTGGGGACACCAGAAAATTTTAATAGCCTTACAGGTAACAAGTATGAATATTTTAAAAAGAGTTACGTCAATTTTTGTTTTAATGGCTGCACTTGTCAGCATCCCCTTTGCTCAAGCGGCAACACCAGAAACGCGAGCGGATGGTGTAACCGTTATCAACCTTGATGAATACAGTGGATACTTTTCTGCAAAAGAGACCATTGCTGGTTTAAAGGCAGGTGAGTATGAATTTGTAGTCACCAATAAATCAGACAAATTGGTTGGTTTTCAGATTCAGAATTTCAAAACACATGAAGGGTTAGATATGTTTCCGCTAGAACCCGGCGAACAACGTATTTCACGCGTAACGGTGACACAAGACGGAGTTCGTTTTCGCTGCCCTATTAATCCAACGCCTTGGTATGACATCGATAACGTAAACTAATAACGAATACTTAAAGAGGCCAGACTAACTGGCCTCTTTACGCATAAGAAAGGAGAGAAAAATGCAAACAATTGAAATCTATACAAAGGGTTATTGCCCTTACTGTGCTGCCGCAAAGAAACGATTACATGACCTAGGCTGGAAATATCAAGAGTATGAAATCACCGGTAAGCCCAAAAAACAGCAAGAGATGATTGCGCGATCTAAACGTCGAACAGTACCGCAAATTTTTATTAATAAGCACCATATAGGTGGCTACGATGACTTTTCCGCGCACTTACAAAAAATTAAACCCGAACAAAATACTTAAAACTCAGTTTTATCTTTGTATTCACAAAGATCTTCGATCATACACGAACCGCATTTAGGTTTTCTTGCAACACATGTATATCGCCCATGCAAAATTAGCCAATGATGAGCATCGAGCAAAAACTCCTTAGGAATAAAACGCATTAGTTTTTGCTCAACTTCATTCACATTTTTACCGGGCGCTAATTTAGTGCGGTTTGAGACACGAAAGATATGCGTATCTACCGCCATAGCCGGTTGCCCGAATGCGGTATTCAAAACAACATTTGCCGTTTTTCTACCTACGCCAGGCAACGCTTCTAGCGCCTCCCGTGTATCCGGTACAATTGAATCGTGCAACTCAACTAGCATTTTGCAGGTTTTAATTACATTTTCAGCTTTGGCATTAAACAGACCAATTGTTTTTATATACTCCTTTAACCCCTCCACACCTAACGCATAAATTGCTTCAGGTGTATTCGCGACTGGGTATAACTTACGTGTTGCCTTATTAACACCAACATCGGTAGCTTGCGCTGAAAGAATCACTGCAATTAGTAGTTCAAAAGGCGAGTCGTACTCTAACTCAGTTGTCGGATGAGGGTTGTCATCTCTCCAGCGAGTGAAGATTTCATGCCGTATCTGTTTGTTCATTATCGGTTCTTTCTGAAATGAAACGCTATTCTGCGCCAAATAAAGTGGTCCAATTGCGCCCGCTCTGCTTAGACTTATACAGAGCCTGATCCGCCTGCTCTAACCATTCAGTCGCACTATCCACTTGATAATTAATTTCTGAGACACCTAAACTAACGGTAAATCTAATGTCATTACCGCCATAAGTGACAACTAAAGCCTCAATATTAGCGCGCAGACGATCAGCAAAAACCATAGCATTTTCACCACTGGTTCCAGTTAAAATAACACCAAACTCTTCACCGCCATAACGTCCAGCAATATCCGTCTTCCTCACCTGCTGCAGCAATGTTTTCGACACGACACGAATAACTTCATCACCCGCTTGGTGCCCATAAGTATCATTCACTTTTTTAAAGTGATCGATATCAAACATGATTAACG
The DNA here is from genome assembly GCA_027943745.1 of Neptuniibacter victor. Classification (GTDB taxonomy): domain Bacteria; phylum Pseudomonadota; class Gammaproteobacteria; order Pseudomonadales; family Balneatricaceae; genus Neptuniibacter; species Neptuniibacter victor. The sequence goes on from AP025763.1 coordinate 3,072,441, forward strand.
TACTTACTAACTGGCTACGATTAAAACGCTCAAATTCATGATTAAGGCACTCTTCCCAGTACCCCCTATTAAACAAACCCGTTAAGCGATCTTCACGGCTAAGCGTCTGTAGTTTACGATTTGCTTGCTCTAAAGCGATCTGGCCCATCGCGGTATCGGTTACATCGTAAATTAATATGCCAACATGATCGACCTCCCCTGTTGGAGAGGTCAAAGGTATCAATGTAACATTTTGATACATAAACGCCGCCCCTCCCGTGATAGGGCGGTTACTCTTAAAATGAAAGAGATAAGGCCGCTGTTCCCAGGACACATACGCAGGGTTACGAAGTAAAAAAACAGACTCTAGTTTTTGTTGCAACCAACGAGCGGGTAGCTCAGGGAATTTATTAAATATCCCCCCTCCGGTGACCTTTTGGGCTGCCACTCCAGAATGGTTTTCCATAAATCCATTCCATAGTTTGATGCTGCCCGCACGATCGACAACAACAAGGCCCACCTCTAAGTTTTGAATAAGGCCTAAGGTCCAATGTAGCTCATCAATCTCATTAATATTGTGGGCATTCATTAGAAATAACTCGCTATCTTTTGGAGTGTCGGTAAGGAATCTTGAGTAAACACCATCATAAGCTCACATTGAATATCATGCTCATTAAGCTGATAGTCAATCGTAATCATCATGGTCTCCTCCCAATGCTCTGATTGTTCGGAAAATCCATCCAGATCTCGCAATATATGAGGCGTTGCTTTGCTAAATACAATATCTAACTGCTTAGAGAAACTACTAATAAAAGCACCGATCAGCGTATTCGCCAGAGACATTAATAATTCAGAAGATTTATGCTCCCCTACCTCAAAGATATCGATAAGCTTTGACACTTTTTCCAAATTACTTTTTTCAAGTAATAGGAAAGCTTCTCCTGCTACACCTGCTCCGATAAAGCCTTGGCTAATCAATTCGTAATCGTTAGATTTGGCATCCTCAAACCGTTCCTGAAGGCCACTCGGATTCACCATATTAACGATCGGTATTGGAAGATGAACAAATGTATTGAGTAACCGCGCCAACATTTCGCCAGCTTGCCCCATCGCAATATTTGAGATCTCTTGGTAATACTCAGGTAACGCCATAGCGGAACTATCCACAGCATTATCACTATCATTTGGGTGCTGGAGCTCACTTAACAAACCAAAACGATGTAACACATCAGCAATCGCTTCAGGGGAGGTAGGCTTACGGATAAACTCAAGCGCGCCAAGTTCTAAAACACGGGTTCGAGCCTTCTCTTGTACATCACCCGAGACAACGATAACCATCGTGGGCAGATCATCACTACGGATACGCTCAAGTGCCTGATAGCCATCCATAATTGGCATCGTCAGATCAAGGAAAAGAATATCCCCTTTTCCAGCCCTCACCGCTTCTAAACCTTCTAAGCCATGCTCAGCAAACGTGACTTCTACATTCCAACCACGCAAAGCAGAAGCCATCTGCTTTCGAGCTAAACGGGAATCATCACAAATAACAACGGGGACAGGCTGGCTCACATAAAATCCTTATACTACAAATAGAAAGGGATTAATAAGAACCAAAAGATTAAAGGAAGCACAAGCAGAAAACAATTCTACTTGTGCGAATTAAGTTAGATATAAATACTAAGTTTTTTAGCCTGTAACACGAACCCGTTCAGGCTTAACAATATCATCGGGTTCCAACTCTAATTGTCGAGTATTTCGTCGCGAATCAATCACGTTCTTCAGTGCGATAATTAGACCCATTCCTACAAATGCCCCTGGCGGTAAAATAGCAAAAAGAAAGCCTGGGTAATCATCAACTAAGACGATTTTCCAATTTTCAGCCATCGGGCCGAATAGAAGATGCATATCACTGAACAGCGTGCCTAAACCCAATGATTCACGCATCGCGCCCAGGACAACTAATACCGCAGTGAAACCTAGCCCCATCATCAAACCGTCAAGCAGGGACTCCTTAACTGGGTTTTTACATGCGAATGCATCAGCGCGTCCCATAATTGCGCAGTTAGTCACAATCAATGGGATAAAGATTCCTAGAATCAGATACAACTCGTAAGTGAATGCTTTCATTAACAACTCAATGGCTGTAACAAAAGAGGCGATTATCATAACGAAAATAGGTAGGCGTACGGACTCGGGAACGAATTTCCGAAAAGCTGATACGGTTAAATTTGACCCCATCAACACAATAGTACTAGCCACCCCCAACCCTATCGCATTAACAACAGAGCCCGTTACCGCAAGCAAAGGACATAAGCCTAGCAACTGAACTAAGGCAGGGTTATTTCCCCATAAACCATCAGTGGTAATTTTCTTATAGTCTGCGGCCATTACTTTGACCCCTCGATAGCTGTGTCAGCGTTTAAATCTAGTAGTTGAGTTCTGTTATTTGAAAAATAATCTATAGCACGAGAAACGGCCCCAACTACAGCCCGTGGTGTTATCGTCGCCCCTGTAAACTGATCAAACTCACCACCATCTTTTTTAACTGCCCAACGAGGATCGTTTGAAGCGTCCTTACTTTTGCCATTAAAGCTCAGAATCCAATCTGATTTCTTGGTATCAACCTTGTCACCGAGCCCTGGTGTTTCTTTATGTGCTAAAACACGAACGCCGATAACATTCCCTTGAGCACTAATGCCTGCAATAAGGGAAATATTGCCGCTGTAACCATCTGGGGCAACTATCGGTAAAATAACAGCACTAACCCTTCCGTCCTTACGTGCTCGATAAGCAGTTACCGGCTGGTTGTGACCTTGCAGCGCAGGCGCAACAATATCCAAGGTATCAAGTAGTAAGTCATTATCAATTGTTGACCGAGGAATAATCTCATACAGCGCTTTAGCTCTCTGCTCACGCTCATTTACTTCAATAAGATCGGCAGTAGATACTTGTGTAATAGCGATAATCCCCGCGCACACTACAGCAAATAAACTGATAGCGATGGTACTCGTTTTCAAAGCACTAAACATCTGCATCACATCCCCCCTTTCATGCCACGATTAGCTTTAGCATGGCCATATGAACGGGGTTGAGTGTACTGGTCGATAAAGGGTGCCGACAGATTCATTAATAAAACAGCAAACGCCACTGCATCAGGGTAGCCACCCCAACCACGAATAACAAAAATAAGCACACCAATACCTATACCAAAAACAATCTTTCCTCGGTTACTGGTAGCAGACGTAACGGGGTCTGTCGCTATAAAGAAAGCCCCCAACATCGTTGCACCGGTGGTAAGATGAAAGAAAGGATCCGCATATTGGTATGGATCAAGCGCATAAAACAACGATGAGATAATAGCTAACGTAGCTAGAATAGCCAAAGGCGTATGAATGGTAAAAACTTTACGGTAGATAAGAAAAACACCGCCCATAAAGTAAGCGGCACTCACCGCGTGCCATGCGCCAATACCTTCCGCTAAAACAGGAATCGCAGACCAAACCTCCTCAGTTGTTAGCCCTCCTCGGTGACGCATCACATCTAACGGGGTGGCACTGGTCAAACTATCAAACAACGGGGGTTCAATACCGCCAAAAATCAGCAACAACGTGTCAGAGAACCCCAGCACATTCCAGCTTTCGCCGCCATTTATCATGACAAAAGGCGCATTCCAAGTCGTCATCTGTAACGGGAATGACACCAGCAATAATGCATAAGCAACCATCGCGGGGTTAAAAGGGTTCTGCCCTAATCCACCATAGAGATGTTTAGCAATGACAATCGCTACAAACACACCAACAAGAGTAATCCACCACGGTGCGAAAGGCGGAAGAGCTAAGCCTAATAATAGCGCGGTTACTAAGGCGCTATAATCTTTAAGGTAGAACCCCAAAGGACGCTTACGAAGCTTCACAATACTCGCTTCAAAACCGACGGCTAGCAAACACGCCCAAATAACATTAATGAGCGTACCCCAACCAAAAAAGAAGGTCATCGCAGCTAAACCGGGCAAAGTCGCTAACACAACCAGACGCATAACGTCGGAGGTGCTGCTAGCTTTATGTAAATGCGGTGAGCTTGTGCGTATCAGCGCCATCTGTCAGGTTTTCCTCAATCGCTAAAACGACTTAATGTCTGGTTTATTTTTTCAGCTTTTTGCTGTGCAATCACAAGCTCTTGCTCAATATCAGAAAGATCTTCTGTTTGCGCTTCTCGTGCTTTCGTTGCGGCACGTTCCGCTTTAGTAACTGCAGCCCGGGCCATCGCTGCATCGATTTTCAGTTTTTTTAGATCGATCCCTTCTGCAGCGGCCTTGTCGATTAAGACCTTATCATGCGCATCCAACTTTTCTTTTGCTTCATGATGCAGTTGCGTAAGTCTTTCAACTTCAGTTTTCAGCACGTCCAATTCATTTTCAGGCAAAGAGGCATCAGATTCAGCTGTATCTAATAAGGTTTGCGCTTTTTTCAATTTAGTGCGCATGATAGAAACATCTTGCTTTAACGCTTTAGGGTCAACGACTTCAGGCTCGGCCACCTTTCCACCAGCATTTAAGTATTCAGATTTTAAGTCGTCATACTTCGATTGAAGTTTATCTACACCTGCCTTCATTTTTTCCACTGCAGGGCTTTGAGAAGCCTCAGCTGTGGCCAGCGCCCTCTTAGCCTTACTAACCTTCGTAAGCATCGCATCCATATCTGATTTCAAATCATCTAGATCAACACCGTGATGACTTACACCCACAGGCACAGGCACAGGCACAGGCACAGGCACAGGCACAGGCACAGGCACAGCACTATCATATTCTGACTTAGCTGCTTGGTACTTCGACTTTAACTTCTCAACGCCCGCTTTCATTTTTTCAACTGCGGGGCTATCGGAAGCAATCGCTGCCTCTAAAGCAGCCTGAGCCTTATCAACTTTCGCCTTCAGCGCTTCTACATCTTGTTTCAGAGCATCGATCTCCGCTGGAGATAAAGACGACTTTGACTCTGCTGCTGAATTTCCTGCTAACGCTTTCTCATATTCAGCTTTTAAAGCACTGTATTTAGCTTGCAGCTTTTCAACACCTGCTTTCATTTTCTCAGCGGCGGGACTACCTGATTCAATGACCGCCTCTAATGCTGAACGTGCTTTTTCTACTTTAGCAAAAGCACTTTCAGCATCGGCTTTCATTTCATCTAACTTAGCTTGAGGAATCGCATCAGAGATCTCCCCACCCGACTCAGCTTGATCAAATGCGGCCTGGGCTGCTTCGGTTTTTACTTTCTGAGCGTCAAGTTTAGAACGTAGTTCGATTAGATCACCTTCACCACTTTCTTCTGCCTTAGCCAGCGCCTTCTCAGCCTGCTTCAACTTTGTTCTAGCAACTGCTGCGTTTGTCTTGAGCTGTTTGATATCGAGTGACGGCGTGTCTGTTTTATTCGTTTGAGGTTGGTCAAATGCTTCTTGAGCAGCTTGCGCTTTAGCCTCAAGTTCGGTGACAGTTACCCGTAACTTTTCTTGGCCATCCAAGCCCTTTTCTTCCGCATTTTGTAGTGCTTTTTGTGCTTTTTTCAGTTTTGTACGTGCGACTGCTGCTGCCGTTTTAAGCGCTTTCAGATCCGGCTCAGCTGATGTAGATGCACTCACCGCTGCTTTTGCTTCATCTTTATCTTTTTTAACCGCTTGAGCTTTCGCTGCATCTGCAGCTCTTTGTTTGCGGCGAGCTTCTTTATCGGCTTTTTCTTGCTCTAAACGCGCTTGTCGCGCTTCAAAGCGAATACGCGCATGATCAGATTTACGCTGTTCTGCTTCCTCTGCTCTAATTTCAGCCTTAGCAAAACGGTAGTACTGTACTAATGGAATGTTACTTGGGCATACATAAGAGCAAGCACCACACTCGATACAATCGAACAAGTTATGATGCTTAGCTTTCTCAAATTCTTTACCTTTCGCAAACCAATGTAACTGCTGAGGTAACAATTCAGCAGGGCATACTTGCTCGCACATACCACAACGAATACAAGGGTTCGCCGGTGGTGCTGGAGGCATCTCGTTATACGTCGCGGCAATAACGCAATTTGTTGTCTTGATCATTGGGATAGCTTGACTATCCACAGTAAATCCCATCATAGGACCGCCCACAACAAGGCGATATAAGATACTTTGATTGACACCCGCAGTATTTAATAACGTTTCTAACGGCGTACCGATAAGCGCACGCATATTATGCGGACGCGCCAGAGCCTCGCCGGTCAGCGTAACGATACGTGAGATTAAAGGAACACCATCAAAAACGGCATCATAAATGGCCGCAGCGGTACCAACATTCTGACACACGATTCCAACGTCCGCGGGGATACGGCCGCTCGGCACTTCTACACCGGTTAGCAGTTTAATAAGCTGCTTTTCACCACCGGAGGGATACACTGTCGGTACGACAACAATATCAAGATTTAAGTTGGTAGCTTTAGCTGCAAGTTCTAACGCGCGAATTGCTTGAGGCTTGTTATCCTCAATTCCGATCATGACATGACTCGGCTGCAATAAGTGCGCGATAACCTCGATACCCTTAATGACATTTTCAGAATGCTCACGCAGTAGCATATCGTCAGCAGTAATATAGGGTTCGCACTCCATTGCATTTAACACAAGCGTGTTGACAATATGATCATCGCCTAAATGCAGTTTTACATCCGTAGGAAAGCCTGCCCCGCCCATACCGCTGATGCCATGATGGCGAATAAAATCGATCAATTCTTGCTTAGGTATGGCTTTATAATCATCTAAGCCTGCATGCTCAATCCACTCATCCTTACCATCGGTTTTGATAATAATACAAGGCGCTTGCATACCCGAGATATGGGGTACTTCGTGCTTTTCAATAGCGACAATTTGACCGGAACTGGGCGCATGTACATTGACACTAATACGACCCGCAGCTTCAGCAATTACCTGCCCTTTTAGAACATAGTCACCCACAGACACCACCACTTCAGATGGCGCGCCAATATGCTGAGAGAGTGGAACAACTAGCTGTTCAGGAATAGGAGCGGTTTGAATAGCAAGCCCAGTAGAACGGTGCTTATTCTCTGGCGGGTGAACACCACCATGGAAAGAGAACTGAGTGCTCATTGAGCCACCTCCCCTTCAACTAACTCTCCACGACGATCAGTCACTATAAGCTGAACACCCGGTTTAGGCATATCCCACTTCCAAGTATTCAACGTTGTCTCTATTGGTAACATATCAATACAATCAACAGGGCATGGTTCTACGCAGAGGTCACAACCCGTACATTCCGATTCGATAACCGTGTGCATCTGTTTAGCCGCGCCCAAAATTGCATCTACAGGGCATGCCTGAATACATTTAGTGCAACCAATACACTCGTCTTCTCGAATATAAGCAACGGTTTTAACAGGTTCTTCTTCTGCACCGCCCTCCAAAGGCAACACATCAACATCAAGAAGGTCCGCTAACGCTTCAACCGTACTCTGACCACCTGGAGGACACTTATTAATAGCATCGCCTTCAGAGATCGCTTCAGCATAGGGACGACAACCTGGATAGCCGCACTGCCCACATTGCGTCTGCGGTAACATGCCATCAATCTGATCTACAAGGGGGTTCCCTTCCACACGAAAACGAACAGAAGCGAAGCCAAGCAACAGACCAAAAACAAGTGCCAATCCTAATAAGGCCAATATAGCAATTAAAACAAATTCCACTATTAGCCCCTAGATCTGCACTAGACCAGTGAAGCCCATAAAGGCTAACGACATTAACCCAGCTGTCACCATCCCAATGGCTGCCCCTTGAAACGGTACTGGTACATCAGCAACAGCAATACGCTCACGCATAGCGGAAAATAAAATTAACGCAAGAGAGAACCCAACGGCAGCACCAAAGCCATACACAATTGAGTCGATAAAACCATTCAGTTTCTTGATATTCAGCAAGGCCACCCCTAACACCGCACAGTTTGTTGTGATTAAGGGTAGAAAAATACCTAATACTTTATAAAGTAACGGGCTTGTTTTACGCACAACCATTTCAGTGAACTGTACCACCACGGCAATCACTAAGATAAACGTGATCGTCTGAAGATAACCCAGCTCCAGAGGCTCAAGAAGGTAAGTGTAAGCCAAATAACTACATACTGAAGACAACGTTAGAACAAACGTTGTCGCCAGCGACATGCCCATGGCCGTTTCCAACTTATTGGAAACCCCCATAAATGGACACAGCCCTAAGAATTGGACCAGTACGAAGTTATTCACCAGCACCGTGCTGATAACGATCAGAAGATAATCTGTCATAAGATCCGTAACTAACTAAATGGCACGATCAGGCATTAAGTAATAATGCACTAGAACTAAGCACTTAAGGTAAAATTAGATTTTGCTAAAGTTTACCGTTTCTCTTGAAGTTTAGGTATAGCGTGAATCTGACATAGCGCAAAAAATAGGGAGGAAATCCTCCCTAAGCTGTGATCAGATTATATTTTGCTGCTTAAGCAATACTATCGCGGATTCCAACTGATCTGCATAAGAATCACCCGATAACTGTTCAAGCGAAATATTGATAGCGCCGTCTAACTGAACATCGGTCTCTAACAAAGCGATCAAACCCGCTTGGTTTAATAGAACATCTAATGCGGCAATCTTACCATCCAAATCAACTAGCTGCTCATTATTGTAAGCAACAACGCTGCGACCCTTTTCAAAAAGAACAGACTCTAAGCTATACAAAATCGTTTGGCGCTGCTCTGATGTGCCACCAGAAAGTGTCAGAGTCTGTGCTGGTTGCCCTAGACGAACAGCCCGATCAGAAGCACCGATACGCGATTCACTGACTAAGTTAGAATCGATATCCACTCGCTGCTCAGAACCATCATTAATAATCATACCCGCGGCAACAGTCGCATTGGTGAGACGATCAACAATAATAAATGAGCCTGTGCCATGGTGTGCACGATAATCATCAGCGACAACAGGACGCTCTAGGGTAATTTCACATCGGCCAATTTCGTTAAGCTCTAGCGTATTCGCTACACTCTCTTCCAACGTATTAACATCAATACGGTTACGTACATTGCTAATTCCACCGGCAACACGTGTTGTATTGAGCTTCACTTCATACTGCCGACCGGCTTGCATTGTCTCTTCAGACATCCAAACGACCATCGCATCAAAACGGCTCGTGCTGGAAGGAACCGAATCACTGTGAACTAACATGTCACCACGAGAAATATCGATCTCATCCTCTAGCGTTAAAGTGACAGCCATTGGCGGAAAAGCTTCTTCTATCTCACCTTCAAAAGTGACAATAGATTTAACCTTACTTGACTTGCCTGAAGGTAAAACAGTGACCTCGTCGCCCGGACGAACAATGCCGGAGGTCAACGTGCCACAGTAACCTCGAAAATCTAGATTCGGACGATTAACATATTGCACCGGGAAACGAAGGCTATCGAAATTTTGATCATTCGCAATCTCAACGGTTTCCAATGTCTCCATCAACGGATCGCCTTCGAACCATGTCATCGACTCAGAAGGCGTTACCACATTGTCACCCTTCAAAGCTGAGAGTGGTACAAACTTAATATCAGGCAGATCAAGTTGCTTAGAAAACTCAATATACTCAGCCTTAATCTCTTCAAATCGTTCTTCACTATAATCAACAAGGTCCATTTTATTGATCGCAACAACGGTATGTTTGAGCCCCAGTAAAGACACAATAAAACTATGGCGTTTTGTCTGTACTTGTACGCCGTAACGGGCATCAATTAGGATAATCGCCAAGTCACAAGTAGAAGCACCGGTTGCCATGTTACGCGTGTATTGCTCATGGCCGGGAGTATCCGCAATGATGAATTTGCGCTTTGATGTGGAGAAATAACGGTACGCCACATCAATTGTAATACCTTGCTCACGCTCAGCCTGAAGACCATCAACCAGTAGAGCAAGATCTAACTCTTCACCAGCATTACCCACACGCTCATTATCTTTCTGGATTGCAGCAAGCTGATCTTCATAGATCATTTTTGAATCATGTAACAAACGACCAATAAGTGTCGATTTACCATCATCTACACTACCGCACGTTAAAAAACGCAGTAGCTCTTTATTCTCATGTTGATGCAGATACTCTTGAATATCAGATTCAATCAGATCGCTATGGTGACTCATTTATTCTCTCCTGGGAGAAGCGTTTGCCTTACCAGCACAACGCTCTATATCATTTCAGTGTTAACCAATGGTGCGTATATCTTAAAATTATGATTAAGACCTGTTGCACCTAACTTTTAGGAAAAACTAGAAGTACCCTTCCATTTTTTTCTTCTCCATCGAACCAGAACTATCGTGATCGATGGCGCGTCCTTGACGCTCTGATGTAGTGGTTAACAACATCTCCTGAATAATCTCCGGAAGCGTTGCCGCTTCAGATTCGACAGCACCCGTTAATGGGTAACAACCCAGCGTACGAAAACGCACACTTTTCATCTCCGGCACTTCACCTTCTTCTAATGGCAAACGATCATCATCAACCATGATCATCATGCCATCACGCTCTACAACTGGGCGTTTCGCAGAATAGTAAAGAGGTACAATTGGGATACTTTCTAGATAGATATACTGCCAGATATCTAACTCAGTCCAATTAGATAGAGGGAACACACGAATACTCTCCCCTTTATCTACACGTGTATTAAAGACATTCCAAAGCTCTGGACGCTGGCTTTTTGGGTCCCAACGGTGGTTTTGATCGCGAAAAGAGAACACACGCTCCTTTGCACGTGACTTTTCTTCATCACGTCGTGCACCACCGAATGCAGCATCAAACTGATACTTATCCAATGCCTGCTTCAAACCTTGAGTCTTCATAATATCAGTATGTTTCGATGAACCATGCGTAAACGGACCAACGCCCATATCAACACCGTCTTGGTTGATATGTACTAACAGATCCATACCCGCTTCTTTCGCCATCTTATCGCGGAACTCAATCATCTCCTTAAATTTCCATGTTGTATCAACATGCATTAGAGGAAATGGAGGTTTACCCGGGGCAAAAGCTTTACGCGCAAGATGCAACATAACTGCTGAATCTTTACCAACTGAATAAAGCATAACTGGGTTATCAAACTCAGCTGCGACTTCACGAATAATATGGATACTCTCAGCTTCTAACTGCTTGAGATGCGTTAAGCGATGTTCAGGTAAAGCGCTCATCAGAAAATACTCTTTCTATTTAAACGGTATGGACATAGACCTTATGTAAAGCACCCAAGTTCGGATACAGCTGTCCAATATTGCGGCGCATTATGACAGCCCACTTAATAAAACACAAAAGAATAAATAATTACTTTTTAATAACTAAAGAGAATATAAAAACACTCTTCCAAAAACACCTATAGCAAACAACGCTTATCTCCTTTTGGTATAAGTAGATTTCTAATTAGTATTTTGAGTTATATGGAATCACCTCTATTATGCCGCCAGATTATTTGTGGACAGGTTTACTCATGGAACTTGCATATAGTTTTGCAGGATTAGTTGTTGGCTTCATTGTTGGCCTCACCGGTATCGGTGGTGGCGCATTAATGACGCCTATCCTTATTGTCGTTTTCGGAATACCACCGATTACAGCAGTAAGTACTGACCTACTATATGCGGCAGTCACTAAGTTTGGCGGTGCAATAACCTATACACGGAAAAAACTTGTTGAATGGAAAATTGTCTTATTACTCTTAGCCGGCAGTATTCCAGGTAGCCTTCTAACTCTGAACTACCTAAGTGGTCTTGGTGGGTTAGAAAAAATAGAGCACCTAATGAATTTAACATTAGGGATATCTCTGGTGCTTACCTCATTCGCCGTATTCCTAAGAAACAAGATTCGTAATCAAGCGATGAAGTGGCAGCATACAAATGCTGCGACACATGCCCGTAAATGGCGCCCAGTAGTGACGACACTGATGGGTTTGATTTTAGGCTGTTTAGTAACACTGTCATCAGTCGGTGCAGGAGCACTGGGCACAGCAGTATTAATTCTTTTATACCCACGTATGAGTATGCCAAATATTGTGGGCACCGATCTAGTTCATGCTGTAGTGCTAACTGCTATCGCTGGAGCTGGTCATTACCAGATGGGCAGCGTTGATTTAAGCCTTCTGGTTTACCTATTAATAGGTTCTTTACCCGGAGTATTCATGGGTAGCCATATTGGCACCCGTCTATCTCCTAAAGTAATGCAACCCATTATGGGATCAATTTTATTAGCCATCGGCCTGCGATTCGTACTCGCAGGTTAAACCCTAAAAGTGAGGTGTCCGGTCGTTTAACGTCCAGACAAGGGAATAAGTTATGTATCAGTATAACGAAGTCGACCAAAAACTGGTTGATGAACGCGTTGAGCAATATCGAGATCAGACCCGCCGTTTTTTGGCAGGCGAGCTACCAGAAGATGACTTCTTAGCTCTACGTCTGATGAATGGTCTTTATGTGCAGCGTCACGCACCTATGTTGCGTGTTGCAGGCCCATACGGCATGTATAACTCAACTCAGCTACGTAAACTGGCACACATTGCCCGCACTTACGATAAAGGCTATGCGCACTTTACCACGCGTACAAACTTACAGTTTAACTGGCCTAAGTTAGAGCAAGTACCTGATATCCTTGCCGAGTTAGCAAGCGTACAGATGCACTCAATCCAAACATCTGGCAACTGTATCCGTAATACGACAACCGATCAATTTGCCGGTGTCATCGCGGATGAGATTGAAGATCCAAGACCTTACTGCGAAATCATTCGACAGTGGTCATCTTTACATCCGGAATTTGCTTACCTACCTCGTAAATTTAAAATTGCCATCGCGGGTGGTCCTACTGACCGCGCAGCGACCCAAGTTCACGACATTGGCCTTAGTATCGTTAAAAATGATGCTGGCGAAGTTGGATTTGAAGTACTGGTCGGCGGCGGATTAGGTCGTACGCCAGTTATTGGTAAACAGATTCGCCCATTCCTTGCTAAGGAAGATCTGCTTTCATATCTTGAAGCAATTATTCGCGTTTATAACCTGAAAGGGCGCCGCGATAACAAGTACAAAGCACGTATCAAAATACTTGTACAAGCCATGGGGATTGATGCTTTCCGCGAGTTAGTGGATGCCGAATGGGAACACACGCGTAATACAGATCTCAAATTACCTTTAACAGAGGTAGAGCGAGTCAAAGCATTCTTTAAACCGTTTGACTACGATAGCAATGCATCGAATGACACATCCTTAGCGCAAAAGCTTGCTGAAGATGATGCATTCCGCACATGGTATGAGCGCAATACAGTAGAACATAAAGTAGCAGGCTACCGAATTGCTTACGCTTCGCTTAAACCGTACTTAAAACCTGCGGGTGATGTTACTGATGCTCAGCTCGATCTGATGGCCGATTTAGCTGACAAATATAGCTTTGGTGAAGTACGAGCAACGCACAACCAAAACCTAGTGTTGGCGGATGTTAAAAACAGTGATCTTTACAGTGTTTGGCAGGTACTTACAGAAGCAAACCTTGCCCGCCCAAACATTGGTACGTTAACGGATATGACGGTTTGTCCTGGCGGAGATTTCTGCGCCTTAGCCAACGCAAAAACATTAGGTATCGCCGACCAGATCAATCGTAAATTTGAAGACATGGATTATGTCCATGATCTAGGTGATCTGAAATTAAATATGTCGGGCTGTATCAATGCCTGCTCACATCACCATGTTGGGCATATCGGTATTTTAGGTGTCGATAAAAAAGGTGAAGACTGGTACCAAATCACCCTAGGGGGTGACGATGGATCTGAAGCCGCATTAGGCAAAGTAATCGGTAAATCAGTCGCGTCTGACGAAGTGGCTGATACGTTGCAAAAAGTTATCGAAGTTTATGTCCAAAACCGCTTTGAAAATGAGCGTTTTATCGACACATTCCACCGCATTGGAATGGCACCATTTAAGGAGTACGTATATGCCCCTGTTAATTAATCGTGAAGTTGTCACTGACAACTGGACACTTGTAAAAAATGAAGCCTTTGAAGAGAACGCTTCAATTCCGGCAGGCGACATTATCGTACCGCTAACAACATATTTAGCGCATAACGAATCATTAACGGCTCGAACAGAACAAGTATCCATTCAGATAAATGGTGATGATGATCTTACTGCCGTTTTGGAAAATCTCGATCAATTCCCATTGATTGCGATAGACTTCCCTGCTTTCCGAGACGGCCGTGGTTTTAGCATTGCACGCCTTCTCGTTCGTGAGGGTTATAAAGGTGAAATTAGAGCCACGGGTGATATAGGCAGAGATCGCTTGGCTTATCTAGAGCGCTGTGGCTTTACATCAATTCAGATCGATGATGAAACATATACACCTGAGATGCTAAGCGCATTTGATGAGATGAGTAATTACTATCAAAGTGCTACAGATAATGTACGTGCGGTTTATCATCAGTAATATATTCAGCTGAATAATAGAGACGGTGAGGGTCCCTATCGTGAATGAGCAAATGAATTCTGAATTACAAGGCAAAACAAAAGCGGTTGCGGCCTTACTTAATAAAGGCCTTAGTGACCACAATGGCTCAATTGTTTTCGCTAACAGTTTAGGTGCTGAAGATGTGGTCATCGCTGATATCATCAGCAAGCACTGCCCTGCTATTAGTAATTTTGTGCTTGATACAGGTCGTCTGCCTGAAGAAACACTCAAGCTTCTGGCAGACGTACAGGCACGTTATACCAACCTTACCGTTAATGTTTATTACCCTGAAGCCGCTGATGTTGAAGGGTTCGTTGCTGAAAACGGAGTGAATGCTTTTTACGAATCCCAAGATTTGCGAAAAGGCTGCTGCTTTGTACGTAAAATCAAGCCCTTAAAACGCGCACTATCCACCAGCAAAGCATGGATTACAGGGCTTCGACGTGAACAATCCGTCACTCGTGACGAAATACAGTTCGAAGAGTGGGATGAAGGTAACAACATGCACAAACTAAACCCACTTGCCGATTGGTCAGAGAAGGAAGTTTGGGCTTATATCAAGGCAAATGATGTTCCTTACAACGATCTTCATAACAAACACTATCCAAGTATTGGTTGTGCACCTTGTACCCGCGCTATCTCAATGGGAGAAGATGTACGTTCAGGCCGATGGTGGTGGGAGAACCCTGAAAACCGCGAATGTGGCTTACACCCGGCAACACCGTTGAACTTTAAGAATTAAGCTAGATCCCGAAGCAAACGGAGTATTGCTTCGAACAGGAGACCGCTCTGCACCTGCCTTTTTAAGTAGGTAGATTATATTTAGCTTCCTACCCCTTCGGCCCAGCAAGGCTTTGATCGGTGGCTAAACATTTGTAATCTATCGGCAGGCTGCAGATTTTTTATCAATTGCCTCCAACTCATTACTCAACGGATTGACCTCCCAAGGCGATTGAAAGAAACTATCAACGTAAACACTATCCACATCATCAAGCTGACTAAACATCCAGTTTGGCTTCTTATCCTTATCTATTAACAACGCACGAATACCCTCTACTAATTCAGGCCTCTGGCAACAGCGCGTGGTTAAAACCATTTCAGATTCAAATACTTGCTTTAACGTATATTCCCGACTTAGAGATAGTTGTTGGTAGATAATTGCCGTAGCTAAAGGGCTACCTCCCGCCAACATCTCTTGTGCCTTTCGCCACCAAGAGTGATCTACGCCTTTTTCAGCAATAGCTGTCACAATCTCCGAGAGTTGATCAAAACGGGTTACTTCAACAATATCATCGTAATACCGTTCAATCATAGATTCGGGCAACCTAAACGAATCAGAAGCACTTCCTAGCTCGCTTAAGATTGACGTTACAACTTGGTGAGCACAGCCACCCCAACGAACACTACATAGCTTGGGTATGACACTGGCGCATTGGAATGAATCGATAAATTGATCCGCAAGACGCAATAACAGTGCATCCGCGGCATTAAGCCGGCAAGCCGTTAAACCCACAAATAACCCGATACCCTCTGGCATTTGGTTGAGAAACCAACTCGCACCAACATCAGGATAAAGCGCTATGCTCACCTCTGGCATCGCTAAAGAGGAGGATTCCGTCACCACTCGGTGACTACATCCATTCATAATGCCAAGCCCACCGCCCATCACAATTCCATCACCCAAACAGATGATAGGTTTAGGGTATGAATACAACGAATAATCCAGTGTATATTCCGCGAGAAACCAACGTTCAAGATAGTCCTGATCAATCCCTTCAGATATCGCACTGTAAAGCCGTACAATATCGCCTCCGGCACAAAAAGCTTTATCCCCAGCACCCTCAATAACAATCGCAACAACGCGCTCATTGCAACGAAGCTCATCCAGCTTAGATGTAATAAGATGAATCATATCTAAGTTAAGCGCATTAAGTGATTCTGGTGAATTTAACGTCATTGATACAATGACGCTTCCATCGATCGTTATATGTTCATCAAAAAGAACAGCACTCACCAACACCACCATTGACCAAAAAATGTGGCCCTATCCTACAGATTATAAAGACACTAAACGCTGACCTAACGCACCAAGATAATGCATAAAGATAATGTATTAAAAAAACTGCACCAGCAGTAAGCGCGATACTCAATAAGCAGAAAAACAATCGTAAATAGTGACAGGAATTATCCAACCAAGTCACCCTAAGCACTTAATCTACTGTTAAACTATAAGCATACATATCGAGTTAATGTCTGGAGTATGATCGGTGGATTACTTACCTCTATTTTTTAAATTAACCAACCAAGATGTTCTTCTCGTCGGTGGCGGCAATGTTGCTTTACGTAAAGCTCGCCTTCTTTGTCGAGCAGGCGCAAAGGTTACGGTTATCTCTCACCGTGTTTGCGATGAACTTCAGCAGCTACTCGATGCAAACCAAGGGGTCGCCATTATTGGTGAATATCATTCAGCACTACTTGATAACAAAATGCTGGTCATTGCAGCGACCGATGACAATGAACTGAATGAACGCGTGCATTTTGATGCCGTTGAAAACAACACCCCCGTCAATGTCGTTGATAGCCCTAAATTATGCACCTTTGTATTCCCTGCTATCGTTGACCGATCTCCTGTGGTCATTGGCATATCTTCAGGGGGCAGCGCCCCTGTATTAGCCCGTTTACTAAGAGCAAGATTAGAAACCTGGATACCGAAGTCATACGGAAAACTTGCAAGTATTGCCAATCACTTCAGGGATCAGGTGAAACAAAAATTCAGTACCGTAAACCACCGTCGAGTTTTTTGGGAGAATGTTCTACAAGGGCAGATCGCTGAAAAAGTATTCGCAGGAAGAGAGTCAGAAGCAATACGACTTATTGAAACAAAACTTACTAATGAAGATCCTGAGCATCAAGTGGGTGAAGTGTACCTCGTTGGAGGCGGCCCAGGTGATCCTGAACTACTGACGTTTAAAGCGCTACGCTTAATGCAGCAAGCCGATATTGTTCTCTATGATGCACTTGTTTCTGAAGCAGTCCTTGACCTCTGTCGTCGCGATGCAGACCTCGTATTTGTAGGTAAAAAACGTGATAACCATGCCGTTCCCCAAGAAGGAATCAACGAACTACTCGTCAAACATGCCAAATTAGGTAAACGCGTTGTACGCTTAAAAGGCGGTGATCCTTTTATTTTCGGACGTGGCGGAGAAGAGTTAGAAACCCTGAAAGCGCACAACATCCCTTTCCAAGTGGTACCCGGTATCACGGCGGCAAGCGCCTGTTCTACTTTTTCGGGAATACCGTTAACGCACAGAAACTATGCGCAATCGGTGAAGTTTGTCACCGGCCAGCTAAAGAACCGAACATCAGACCTAAATTTTGATGAACTGGTACATCCCAACCAGACCGTTGTTTTTTATATGGGCCTTCATACCCTGCCTGTCCTGAGCCAAAAGCTTATTGAACATGGCAAGCCATCCGATACACCCGTTGCCATTGTCTCCCGCGGCACATCTGCCGATCAAAAAGTGCTCACTGGCACCTTAAAAAATATCACAGAATTACAGGAAAAAGCGCAACTCCCGGCACCCGCACTTATCATCGTAGGCGAAGTTGTCTCATTGCATGAAAACCTAAGCTGGTTCGGTGAAGAAGTATTGGCACAAAACTTATCTCCTGTTAAAGCAGAGCAATAAACAGATCAGGCTAGTGAAACCAGCTTAACAAAGTGATTCGCTAGCCTGAAAACACCCTATTCATTACCTTACTTACCCTCCCAAAACTCTCTTTAGATAAAAAAACACATTAAAATAGCTATTGAACACTGAATAAAACCACCCCCATATTCTGTGGATAACTCAGTTAATATCTTTTGGGCAACTCCCCCAATCCCCTATCATTACTGAGCTTCGAAGAATAAACAAAAAACAACCAGCCAAAACACATAAACCTTTAATATCAATAAGTTAAGAATATCAATATATATACTTAATATTTTCACTAATATCATATTGACATCAATACAAGATAATCATTTTTATGTGGGTATGTTTTTCACTCAGCTCTTAACTCAGTCCGTAACACCTAGCACTGCAACAGAAACAGTACCGGGGTAGACCAATGTGCAACTTCTCTTATATGCAATTCGTGTAATAGTGAAACAAATACTTATACACAGTGCGTTTATTTTTAGTTGTGAAACGTCTCTTAAGCATACTCATCACCTTATCTGTCCTTGGTGTAGGGCTCATTCTAAGCTTTACATTATTTGTTGTAGGACAGCATGAATTTGACCAACAAGTCAGTCAGCAAGTAACGAATGTGCATAAACAAGTTCGTGATCGGTTTCGCGTATTTGATGAACTGATTGCAAATGACGAACGTGAACTACATAAGCGCGCAAGACGAGCACTATTACGGCTCTCAGAAGTCCTCGACCATGAGAACTTTAATCCTGCAGACTGGGATCCTCAACGACTGCAAGCACTATCAGAAGAGCATCAAGTAGACGCAATCTATGTAGTAGATCGAACGACTAAAGTGGTCGCGACGAATTTCATTCCAGATTTAGGTTTTGAGCTGGGTAGTATTTCCGATTCATTTAATACTTACATTAATCAACTATACGGCACTGGACGAATTGAAGTAGACCGAATCAATGTATCGTCACAAACAGGAATCCTTCAAGTCTACGCCTACTACGCCCCGCTCAACTCCGATTATATTATTGAAGTGTCTTATGACGTCAAAAAATACCTCACCAGAAGCCACTCATCTCGGTATGTAGATTTCATGTTTGGTGATTTTTTTACTGAACTCACAAAAACCAACCCCATGCTCGAGAAAGTCGATATCTATCTAGTGAATAATTACGCTGCATTTCCCTTTTTAGAAGACACACCTGCCATAGAGACCGAAGGATTACCTGATATTCCCAGCAAAGGTGTGATCACGGTTAAAGCTAAAAACAACATCCTTCATCACTATAGCCGGGCAAATCTCAACCGTTCCAACCTACACAGCGCCGAATATTTAGCCATCAGATCTACATTTAATTTATCGCCAATCTATCACTTAATGCATAAATTTCTGGGTATAAGCCTTGTCGTCATCCTCATTGTTTTAGGGATCGCTTTCTTTCTGATCTCCTTCCTTTTTGATAAGTGGATTATCAAACGTATCTTTCGAATAATTGCTGCGCTAGAGAGAAGTGCAGATGGTGATTACAGTGACCACATAGTCTCCGGACGTAGAGATGAACTGGGCTTAATCGCCGATCACATCAACAGTATGAACCGTCGCATTTCACAGCGTGATACTGAACTGAAAGAGGTTCGATTACACTTAGAGCATAGAGTTGAAGAACGGACTGCTGATCTCCAACAACAGATAGAAGCGCGTAAACAAGCAGAGAAGAAATTGATCACGCTTGCATCGACTGATCCGCTCACCCAAGTACTGAATCGGCGAGCCTTTAATCAACAAGCGACAAAAGAGATTGAGCGAGCGCATCGCTACAACCACCCTCTGTCATTAATTTTGCTAGATATCGACCATTTCAAAAAAGTGAATGACTCATTCGGACACAAATATGGTGACCAAGTGCTAGTTGATATCGCTCAGCTGATTCACCCATGCTTACGAACGCCAGATAGCTTATGCAGACACGGAGGTGAGGAGTTTATTGTTCTTTTACCAGAGACTGATCTAGAGCAAGCAACACAGTTAGCCGAGCGTTTAAGGGAAGCGATAGAAAGATATCATTTAGATGCCGAAGCGAAAAATTTTACCATTACCGCAAGCTTTGGCGTTAGCTCATGGGAAAGGCAAGAGAGTGATATACAACCTTCTATTCACCGAGCAGATGAAGGGATGTATAAAGCTAAACAATTAGGTCGGAATCGAGTGATCGTGTTTAATCATTCAATTAAAACGGCCGGTGCTGCGGAAGAGATATAAGCAAACCTACTTTTGAGAATCCATCTGCTTTTGCTTCACACGATCAAGCAGCTCTACAGTAATACGCTCTAAGCCCTGCTGGCGAGCGGCCTTTTCAACTTTATGACGGATTAATTTACGGACAAAAAAAGGCGCCGCGTCCACACGCTCTTTTGCTGCGTTATCCCATTCCAACTTACCCGCCATCAAACTACTCCACCTTTTGATAAAATGACTGTCTTTTAAGGCGTGCATTATACGCTGCTAGACAGATAAACCAAGTAACTCAGATACGACAGAGTATTATCGCTTTCGTCAAAAAAGTTATCCATAAAATCTGTGCATAACTTAGTGGAATGTTTGGGGAGATGTCGCCTGACCCCATAATCTATAAGCCATACAAGAATCTGTTCACAATCTCATCAAGCATCATATTTTACTGGTAGAAAAAATCTCAGTGATAAGCTTTTCAACAGCTGACTCATCATCGCTACTACGTAAATAGGTACGTAAGCCCATTAACTGCACAATGACTTTTTGAGCTAAATCAGAGCAATTAATCTCAGCCTTTAACTCACCTGCGGCCTGCCCTTCTCTTAACAGTTCTGATATATGGTGCTCGGTCTTTTTAAGCAACGCTTTGCTTTCCGCAACAAGCTCCGCCTGCTCATCGGTTAATTCTGCAATCGTTTTGACCAACATACACATATCGCTTGGGACTTTATCTCTCTGTCCTAAAACGATCGCCCTAATAAAAGCTTCGATCCCTTCTAGTATTGATGGTGCGTTTGAAAGGCTTTGCTGCAAAAGCTCATT
This sequence comes from Neptuniibacter victor, assembly GCA_027943745.1. GTDB lineage: Bacteria > Pseudomonadota > Gammaproteobacteria > Pseudomonadales > Balneatricaceae > Neptuniibacter > Neptuniibacter victor. The sequence goes on from AP025763.1 coordinate 3,093,672, forward strand.
AGATTTTTTCGAATAGCAGTGAAGTGCTTCTCTAAACAGCTGCTCCTTACTCCCAAACGCAGCATAAAAACTACCGGGCCTTAGATTCACCGCTTGTTGAAGATCACGTGTAGATGTCCCATGAAAGCCTTTCTCCCAAAAAAGGAGCATTGCAGAATCTACTACCGTATCTCGATCGTACTTTGCTGTATTAGCCATCATCAACACCTTTTTTGAACATATGATCAATTTTAGCTTGATCAATCGATCAAATACAAATACGATTTAAATTATTGACCAATTGATCAAAAAATACAGGTAATTATTATGAATGATCTTAATGTACACAATTTAGAAACCGCACCGAAAGAGAGCATCCCTTTTTTAGAAAATTCCATCAAAGGTTTTGGACTGATACCGGGACTACATGGCGTCATGTCTGAATCACCACAACTATTAGAAACTTACCAAATTCTGCACAAGAAATTTCAAGAGACATCTTTTGATAAGCAAGAATTAACCGTGGTATGGCAAACCATTAATGTAGAGCACGAATGCCACTACTGTGTGCCTGCACATGCTGCTATCGCAAAAATGATGGATGTCGATGCGTCACTCACTTCAGCTCTACGCAACCGTGAAGCGATGCCTACAGCAAAATTACAGGCACTCCACGATATGACGCTTTCAATTGTTCGCAACCGAGGTGTAGTAAAAGAGCAAGAGGTCTCAGCATTTTACGCCGCAGGCTATGGACCAAAACAACTACTTGAAATTGTTCTCGGCCTCTCACAAAAAGTGATGAGTAACTACGTAAATCATCTGGCCGATACCCCACTTGATGCTCGCTTTAAGCCATTTCTATAGCAGCCGCATGATAACGTGGTCTATTTAGACTAGAGAAACGTATAAACGGTACAGAATAAACCAATGAGGTTTGCTATGTACCGTCTCATCTATAAAAGTGAATCTGCGAATACCCTTGACTGGGAACAGGTCAGAAACATTCTTTTACACAGTGAAAAGAATAACGAAGACCTCGGGATTACAGGCACGTTACTCGCTTCAGAACACCATTTTTTGCAAGTAATCGAAGGTAAATTTGAACAGGTCAATAAACTTTTCATGACGATTGTTCAAGATAAAAGGCACCACAATATACAACTTATCTCCTTTGATCTGATCGACAGTCGACTTTTTGCAGGCTGGGGTATGAAAGGGCTAGGCCTGTTCGATGTCAATGCCGATCAAGCTGCGCAGCTAAAACAAAAGTACGGTGAACAAAGTGGCGAAGTAAAATTCCCACTGGAGAGTTGGCAAATACTGTCACTGATTAATGACTTAGATATGATGCAGGCACTTCCTGATTGGAAAAACCAATAACTCAAAGTGCCTTAACGTTATTTTAGATTGCCTACTATTTTTTAAATGGTGAAGGCCTCACGGCTTTAACCGAGATGCTACTCTCATACTTCTCTTGAGGTGGATAGCGATCTTTATTTTTCCGACTCGGTTTCGAACGTTTCTTTTTAGGTGGACGAAGTGACTCAGGTGACTCTGTCAACCGTCCATTTTCAATGTAAGGAACCGGACGTAGCTTTATCTTCTGTTTAATTAGCTTTTCTATACGATTTAAGAACTCACGCTCCGCGGGTGAGACAAGTGATATCGCTTCTCCCGTTTCACCGGCTCGGCCTGTTCGCCCTATTCTATGAACATAAGCTTCGGGTACATTCGGTAAATCAAAGTTCACTACGTGAGGCAGTGATTCAATATCTAAACCACGCGCAGCAACATCCGTAGCCACTAGAATTTGTAATTCCCCCGACGTAAATTCGCTTAACATGCGAATCCTTTCTCGCTGAGTTTTATCGCCATGTATTGAGGCCGCATCAATACCCTCTTTCTTGAGATAATCGGTCACCTCATCGACCCTTTTTTTGGTACGAACAAACACAAGCGTTTGTCCCCATCGCCCCTCCTTTATCAGATAGCTTAAGACATCAGCCTTATCACTATTATCAACGGCATAGGCGTATTGCTTGACCTGATTTGAGGTTGAATTGCGTGGACTTACTTTAATTTTCTTAGGGTTGTTGAGATAAAACTCAGCCAATACCTCAATACTCTCATCCGCGGTAGCAGAAAAAAGCAGTGTTTGGCGGGGTTCCGCTGCAAATTCCATGATTTTTTTAATCGGTTCAATAAACCCCAGATCAAGCATCCTGTCAGCCTCATCTAACACAAGGAACTCTAAATGCTTTAACGTGATCACTTTCTGTTGCAGAAGATCCAATAGGCGACCAGGCGTAGCCACTATAATATCGGCCCCACGCTTCAATTTCCGAATCTGGTTATCAACCCGAACACCCCCATATATCGACATCACTCGCATATTGAGAGAACGGCCATACTCCAATGTATTATCTGCTACTTGGATAGCGAGCTCTCGCGTCGGTGCAAGCACTAATGCTCTTATCTGTCGATATTCTGTAGAAGCTGTCGATTGAGAAAGCTTTTCAATTATGGGCAGTGCAAAGCTTGCGGTTTTACCGGTGCCCGTTTGCGCTTCAGCTAAGAGATCTTCTCCCTTCAATACAAGCGGAATCGCCTTCGCTTGAATAGGCGTTGGTTTTTTATAACCTAAGGTTTGAAGTGTTTTTTGAAGCTCTGTGCATAATGCCAAGTCAGAGAAAGAGGATAGATCACTCATCCAGATATTAAACCGCCATAAAAGAAAATATGCTGCTATTTTACCTGATCTAATTGATCTAGGCAGTGTTTAAAGTGAGAAGCAATAAGATCGATTCCACGATCAATTTCTCGATCGTTTTCAAAGCAAAATCCGATAACTAAACCTGTTATTTTTTCATCTTCCTGGCAATAACCCGATAATGCACGTACACCGAGGCCGCTTTGATTCAATAGATGCACTAATTTGGCATCATCTATGGTGTCAGGTAAACCGAGAACAATATGCATCCCCCCCTCAGCATCCAAGATAGGCAAGTGCCCCAGCCAGCGATTTTTCGTGATAGCTTCTAGACAATAAGTGCTCTTTTCCATATAAAGCTGCTTCATTTTTTTCAGATGGCGAGCAAAAAAGCCTTGCTGCATAAATTCAGCCATCGCTACTTGAGGCACTTGCGAAAGGCCACCATCCATATAACGACGCGCCTGTGCGAAAACGCTAACCAATGCCTTCGGCAACACTAAATAACCCAAACGTAACGAGGGAAACATAGAACGACTAAAGGTCCCGGTATAAATAACCCGCTGCCTTTCACTAATCGAATAGATTGCTGATACGGGCCTACCTACCGCATATTCAGAGTCATAATCATCTTCAAGTATCCAGCCACCAGACTCTTCTGCCCAATGAATCAGACTCAAACGCGTTTCAAGCGGAAGTGTATGCCCCAAAGGAAAGTTTCTGGATGGCGTAACGCTAATAAGTGAAATACCTGCATGAAGATCTGCTTGCGAAAAGTGATCTAGCGAGATCGTGTTTACCTGACAACCCGCTGCAGAAAATGCCCCCGTAGTTCCTTGAAAGCCAGGTGTTTCAACAAGCACTCGGTCACCGCTATTCGTTAACAGGTGAGCTACCATGTAGGCGGCCTGCTGAGAACCAGATGTTACGATAATTTGCTCTGCGGACACTTCAATGCCTCTATTTTTTAGCAAATAATCAGCGATCTGTTCCCTAAACATCAACACCCCCTCAGGTGGCGATGAAAGCAAACCTACTCTCCCCGCAGCATAGCCTAAACAGCGTTTCCATTGCGCTATAGGAAAATGATCTAACGAAGGGATTGCTGGTTGGAGTGAACGCTTTACATCAGAGTTCAAGGGGCGCAAGTCTAAAAGGCTATTGGCATAATCAGATACAATAAAGGGATCAGAGGCCACCTCTGCAATCGCTTTGGGCTTTAGCCATGCTTGAGGTAACTCAGCAACAAAACTGCCTGCCCCGGTTTTACTTTCTACATACCCCTCTGCCACCAGCATTTCGTAACTAGCTTTTACCGTATTTCGTGCAATCCCCAATAGATCAGCTAATTCACGTGTGGCAGGTAACTTAGCGCCTGCTGGCAACCTCCCCTGTAATATGGCTTGTTGTAATTGCCGAAATAGCAGTCGATAACGAACCTCCCCATCGGCAACAGGATTCTCTTCAACAATCTCTTTTATTAACAAACGCAAGGTCACAGAAATGGGCCCTTCATAAATACATTTATTGGATCTTTTATAGACCCTATTAAGCCCTTAATCTAACCCATATACAACAAACTCAATGCAATAGATTCAATAGCAGGAGCCTGATAATGAGCAGTTTCAGTGTTACAGATAAAACCAAATTAAAACGAGGCCCTAAACGCGCGAGTTATGACAAAGAGGTCATTTACAGCATTCTTGATGAAGCGTTAGTTTGCCATGTTTCCTGCGCTTGGCATGGCCAACCGATGATTCAACCAACACTTCACTGGCGTGATGGTGACCTACTGTATATTCATGGCTCAAGTAAAAATGGGCTATTTCAAGCACTACTGGCAGGCGAGGAAGCAGCAATCAGCGTTACTTTGTTAGATGGTCTCGTTTTTGCCCGCTCAGCATTCCACCATTCAGTTAACTACCGTAGTGTTATCGTGTATGGCAAAGCAGAGATTATCGATGAAGAAACTGAAAAGCGGAAACAACTCGACCTTATGCTGGAAAAAGTAAGGGAGGGGCGCTCAGGTGAAGCGCGGCCAGCCAACGATGCGGAATTAAAGGCAACAACGGTTATAGCTTTTAAGATCGAAGAGGTCTCCGCTAAAATTAGAACAGGCGGCCCTGTCGATGATGCGGAAGATATGAAACTAGATGTATGGGCCGGCGTTCAGCCTATTACAATCCAGTATGACGAACTTATTTTAGACTAAAAATTCGAGCAAATGGGCTTAATAGCATTGAGTTCATTTGCTTGTTTATTCGTGCGGGTGGTCACCTCGCTTCATCTTCCTAGCGATAGATCAAGAGCTCGTTAAAAGCTAAATAACATAGGCACAACCAGCAATGTTAAAGCGAGAGTGATTAACTGCAAGGGAATACCCACGCGCACAAAATCTTTAAAACAATAGCCTCCCGCTGTCATCACCAACGTATTCACCGGTGAAGCAATGGGCGTTGCAAATGCAGTCGAGGCGGCAATGGCAACGGTCATGAGTAAAGGCTCCGGATTCAACTCAAGACTTTGCGCCGCAACAATAGCGATAGGCGCAACTAACACAGTGGTTGCCGTATTAGAAATAAACTGACTAAATAATGTTGTAAAGATGAATAAGCCTGCGCAAATAACAATAGGCCCACTGCCCTGCAACATATTTAAAAACTGCTCTACAACCAATGGCAAAGCCCCACTTACATTCATTGCGCCCGCCAATGGTAACATCGTTGCGATTAGTATAAGGCTAGGTGCATTCAAGGAATGGTAAGCTTCATCCATACGTACGCAGCCCGTTAATAACATCAATACAGCCGCAGCAAATACCGAAGTTAAACTCGATAAGACACCTGTCACCATCGCAATCAACATCAATATAAGAATAGCTAAAGCGATAGGCGCTCTCTTAACCCGAGCCGGCGCTGCTGACATCTCAACCGGCGTATTTAAGATAACCAGTTCCTGCTGACAAGATAACTTTTCAATAAACTGCCAACCACCGCATAACAGCAGAGAGTCGCCCACTTCAATTGGCATATTCTGATATTGGGCTTCGATCGTCTTACGCCCTCTGCGTATCCCTATCACACTTAATTTATACCGATCCCTAAAACGTGCTTCTTTTAAGCTGCAACCAATAAGATTGGCTTCTGGCTTTGGCATCACTTCTACTACGCCAAACTGTTGCGCAATTTCCTCTCTTTGGCTTTCCGCAAATCCACGATAGGAAAGAGATTTATAGCCACATAACCGCTCAACATCAGCTTTTTTCCCATAAACTAAAAGTTCATCATAAGGGACAATTTCAGTGCTCGATAATACCGGCATCAAACTATTGAGCATCCTCTCTTTACGCCTAATCGCAAAGACAGTGACCTCAAAATGCGTTCGCAAACCTGCACTTGATACACTCTGGCCAATTAAGGCTGATCCAGGCTTAACTCGCAAACTATGCAAATTATCAGAAACGCCATATCGTACCGCCATCTCTCTTAAGTTGACCTCTACCCTGTGCTGAGGGTCGTTACCCAAACGAGATAAAAACCACCGACCCACCGTCAACATATAAAGCATGCCCGCAGCTAAAATAACCAAGCCCATTGGCGTAAATTCAAAAAAACCAAAACCGCTAAAACCAGCCTGCTCTAATTGTCCACTGACAACAATATTGGGAGGTGTGCCAATTAACGTCAGCATGCCACCCATCAAAGAAGCATAAGCAAGTGGCATCATTAAACGGGCATTGGGAATATTCGAACGACGGGCAATCGAGATAACGATAGGAATAAACAGTGCCACAGCCCCTGTTGAGCTCATAAAAGCAGAAATGACCGCGACTGCGGGCATTAACAGAATCAATAACTTAGTCTCGCTTTCACCACCAACATGCGTCACAAGATTACCCACACTGGCAGCAATACCGGTTCTAAATAGTCCCTCACCGACAATAAACAAGGCGGCAATCATCACAACAATCGTTTGACCAAAGCCAGACACCGCCTCGGCGGGGGTAAGGATGCCACTCAAACACAAAGCGAGCACAGCCATTAAACCAACGAGTTCCATGGGAATTCGATCCCAGATAAAAAACGTAATAGTCGTAAATAAGATAATAAAGGTAACGGCGATATCCCAGCTCACAATCATCCCTTTCAAAGCGGTATAAAGACAATCAATTGTATACTAAAGCCAAAATGAAAATGATGACGGGAAACAAAGCGCTGTTAAACGTGGATCAGCGCTTGCACGAAAAAATTCATCAGGAAGTGATTTTATAACTCATTAATTTGACGACGAAGATCCTCAATTTTACGAGCCATCACCTGCTCTAAATGATCAATCTCTTCGAGTAATACCTGCTTCTTCGTTTGGCTATCTTTTTCAACTTTGACCAAAGACTCCAATTCAGCAATGGCACGCAGGAAGTATCCAGAAGGCTCACTCGCGGCACCATAACGAGTTCCCATCTCCACAGATTTATCACTACGCTTAAACTTAAACTTCTTACTTTTAGAGAACCAATCTCCCTGCTGACGCCGCAAGTAGATTTTCAAAATATCCATATTGCCTTCAGTTCGCGTAGAAAACTTCTCAATATCAAGCGGATCACTAAAACCCATCTCTTTTAGCGCCGTAAACTGCTTCGTCATTATCTCTCTCCATAGTAGTGCTACCGAGTATCAATCATTGAGTGTAGACGATTAGATATAAGACGCAGAAAAAAACACAATAGGCCAAAGAAATCGATCAGCCAGCGCATAATCTGGGGACAAAAGAGTAGCGGTCACTTTTCCCCATAAGCTGTGGATAACTTAGTGAATAGTTTTTGGGTAGATCGCGCAAAGCCACAAAGTACGCTGAATCCAGCAAATCGTATACTTTTTAAGCCACGCCAAAAAACTTATTTATTTTCAATAGGTTATATAAATCAATAAAGTATTAACTATTTTTTATAAAGAGAGTTTAACTATTGACAGCTAGGCCTTGAAGGTTGTGCAAAAGAAACGAAGAAAACGGTGAAACCCGAAAGCAGCACCGTTCTATATACTTCAGTAGGAATAACTCACTGCTAACAACAGTGCCTAATCTTCAGGCAGCTCTAGCTCGATATGAGTTTTAGGGATACAGCAGCAAGTGAGCACTTCATCATCTTGCAGATCCAACAAACTTTCTTGTACGTACTCTACTTCGCCCTCGATCAAGCGAACTTTACAACAGCCGCAATACCCACCGCGGCAGTTATAAGGTGCTGGAATCTCTTGAACTTCAAGCGCATCCAGCAGTGTCGTCTCATACTGATAATAAAATGTATGATGGTTATTAACTTTGATTCTTGAAGGGCCAGCCATTATCTCGTCCTTACAGATCAAAGCCGTCAAAATCATCATCCCCTACTTCGTTGTCAATCTGGCCAACAAGGTAAGAACTAATTTCCGCTTCCTGTGGTGCTACTTGTACGTTATCACTCACTAACCATGCATTCATCCATGGCAGCGGGTTCTGACAAGAAGGGAAGATCTCTTCTAAATTTAATGCTTTCATACGTACATTCGTAATGTACTCGACATAATCCGATAAAATCTTGGCATTCAAACCGATCATCGAACCTTCACGGAACAAATATTGTGCCCAATCTTTTTCTTGCTGAGCCGCTTCCTTAAAGATCTCGTACACTTCAGGTTCGCACTCTTGAGCAATCTCTTTAAAGACAGGATCATCTGCGCCTGATGCCATGATATTAAGCATGTGCTGCGTACCCGTTAAATGAAGCGCTTCATCCCGAGCAATCAGCTTAATGATTTTTGCATTACCTTCCATGATCGCACGTTCTGCAAATGCAAAAGAGCAGGCAAAACTCACATAGAAACGAATCGCTTCCAGCACATTGATCGATACCATTGTCAGGTAAAGCTTCTTCTTCAGATTACGCAATGACGTATCAAATACTTTACCGTTAATCGTATGCAGGCCTTCACCTTGAATATTATAAACACTGCACAGATTGATAAACTCATCATATAAACGCGTTACAGAGTCCGCACGACGAATAATTTCAGGGTTCGTCACGATCTCATCAAAAACTTCTGAAGGTTCAGTGATGATATTTCGAATAATATGCGTATATGAACGGCTGTGAATAGTCTCACTAAACGCCCAAGTTTCGAACCATGTTTCAAGCTCTGGTAGCGAGACAACAGGCAGGAACGCAATATTAGGAGAGCGCCCTTGTACAGAATCCAATAACGTTTGATATTTAAGGTTACTTAAGAAAATATGCTTTTCATGCTCTGGCATATTCATGAAGTCTTTACGATCGGTTGATAGATCTACTTCTTCAGGGCGCCAGAAAAATGAGAGCTGTTTCTCAATTAACTTTTCAAAAATTGGGTATTTTTGCTTGTCGTAACGGGCAACGTTAACACTACGGCCAAAAAACATCGGCTCTTTGGTTGCATCATGGGTACTGTGGCTGAACGTGGTATACGCCATCGAGATATTCGTTCCTGAAACCTAGATAGGTCATTTATAGTTATAGCGCCTATGGAAATAACCATAGGCAGTCTCTACGCTTACTGGTTTTGGTAGTAACGTGCAGCGCTATAGCTTACACGCACCACCTTCACAACCACCGTCATCAGCTTGATCAGAAGCCCCATCACGGGTGTTATGGTAGTACAACGTTTTAACACCGTATTTATAAGCCGTTAACAGATCTTGTAATAGCTGTTTCATCGGTACTTTTTCATTCGGGAATTGTGCAGGATCGTAATTGGTATTGGCAGAAATCGACTGATCGACAAACTTCTGCATAATCCCTACCAATTGAAGGTAACCCGTATTATTCGGAATATTCCAAAGTAGCTCATACTGCTCACGCAGTTCGGTATAGCCTGGAACCACTTGTTTCATAATGCCATCTTTACTGGCTTTAACAGAAACATAACCGCGAGGAGGTTCGATACCGTTGGTTGAATTGGTAATTTGCGAAGATGTCTCACACGGCATCAAAGCCGTCAGTGTACTGTTGCGTAAGCCGAATTCACGGATATCTTCACGCAAAGTTTCCCAAAAATAATGTAATGGTTCTTCGCAGAAATCATCCACTTCACGCTTATACGTATCAATTGGCAGTGTTCCTTTCGAGTACACTGTTTCATCAAATTTTGGACATTTACCGCGTTCTTTTGCTAGCTCATTAGAGGCTTTTAATAGGAAGTACTGCACCGCCTCAAAGGTTTTATGCACTAAACCATTGGCAGAACCATCTGAGTACTTAACACCATTCTTCGCCAAGTAATAAGCAAAGTTAGTCACACCAACACCTAACGGACGGCGATTCATTGTTGACGTCTGCGCAGCGGGTATTGGGTAATCTTGATAATCCAGTAAATTATCCAATGCACGTACAATCAGATCAGATAAGTTTTCTAATTCATCTAAGCTTTCAAGTGCGCCCAAGTTAAATGCCGATAGAGTACAAAGCGCGATCTCTCCCTCAGGATCATTCACGTGCTCTAACGGTTTAGTCGGTAGTGCAATCTCCAAACATAGATTAGATTGCTTAACCGGTGCGACAGAAGGATCGAACGGGCTGTGAGTATTACAGTGGTCAACATTTTGAATATAAATACGACCAGTCTGTGCGCGCTCAGCCGCTAAAATACCAAATAGTTCAACCGCTTTGATCGTTTGTTTGCGAATAGCCGGATCATTTTCGTACTGAACATAAAGACGCTCAAATTCATCCTGATCGGCAAAGAATGCATCGTAAAGGCCGGGTACTTCATGCGGGCTAAACAACGTGATATCCCCACCCTTAATCAGGCGAGTATACATTAGCTTATTGATCTGTACGCCATAATCTAGATGACGTACACGGTTCTCTTCCACACCTCGGTTGTTCTTAAGCACCAACAGTGATTCTACTTCTAGATGCCAAATAGGGTAGAACAAGGTTGCAGCGCCACCACGGACACCACCTTGCGAACACGATTTAACGGCTGTCTGAAAGTGTTTATAAAACGGGATACAACCAGTGTGGTATGCCTCACCGTTTCGAATAGGGCTCCCGAGAGCACGAATACGTCCAGCATTAATACCAATTCCAGCACGCTGAGATACGTATTTAACGATAGATGCAGACGTCGCATTAATCGCATCTAAGCTATCGCCACACTCAATCAATACACAAGAGCTAAACTGGCGAGTCGGTGTACGGACACCGGCCATGATTGGCGTCGGCAAAGATAGTTTAAACAGTGACGTCGCATCGTAAAAGCGTTTTACATAATCTAAACGTGTGTCGGCTGGGTAGTCCGCAAAAAGACAAGCTGCAACCAGCATATAAAGAATCTGCGGGCTTTCGTATACTTCCCCAGTCACTCGGTTTTGAACAAGGTATTTCCCTTCTAACTGCTTAACAGCAGAATAAGAAAAGTTCATATCACGTTTGTGGTCTAGATAGCCGTTCAGCACTTCCCAATCGGCTTCGGAATAATCTTCCAACAAATGCTTATCATAACGACCCGCATCTACCTGCTCAGATACATGAGAAAACAGGTGAGGAGGTTCAAACTGCCCAAACGCTCGTTTACGTAGATGGAAAATAGCTAAACGTGCAGACAGATACTGATAGTCAGGTGCATCTTCAGAAATAAGATCCGCAGCTGACTTAATCAATGTTTCATGGATATCGAAAGTTTTCATACCTTCGAAAAACTGTAAGTGAGCTTTTAACTCTACTTCTGACGGTGAAACTGCATCTAATCCTTCAGCGGCCCAGATAACAACTTTGTGAATCTTTTCTAGATCAAGCTGTTCTTGCCGACCATCCCTTTTGGTAACCATCAGATCTTGCTGCATGCGACCTTCCAATTGAAGATATATATAGTTTTTAATTATTGTGCTGTTTTTACACTAAATTTGGATAAAAATAACAACCAAAACCCAAATAAAGCCCGCTACTATGCGGCTTCCAGCTTTTCTACTCTATCAACTCACCATACACAACATGTGGTAGCGCGAGTTTTATAAGACACTAAATATAGTGATCCTCGAGTGTATTGCAATACTTGATTTTGACCTTTGTTGGGTGTAGGCCTAAGGCAGAATTAGGTAGAAACATTGATACTACGGGGCTTACAGAGGGGCGCGACTATAACAGCTGAATATGACATTTTTTTAATTTTTTTTTGAATTATTTTTACACTCAAAACAGACGCTAAAATCAAGCAAAAAATGAATCAAAAATCCAACGGTTTCCACATTAAATATCAACGAAGATTCATCCTCTTTAGAAACAATCAATTAGAGATTTGCAAGTACCTTTTGGCATTTTTTTACTGTACAATCCGCAACCAATTTTAGCTTAAGCATCAGAGGTAACCACTATGCGCCTAGCAGAAATGGAAGCTATTGCACTAAACATCGGCTTAGCCATCTTCGCCGCCTTCATATTTTTTATCATTTACGATCTAGCGAAGAAATCCAAGGCTGGAAAGTTTGGCACGGCGATCCTGTTCTTTGCATTAGGGTTGGGACTCGCTGCATTCTTGGTTAAAACCGTTGTTGTAGAGATGATGGGCGGGCATACCGGCGTATAACTGCTCGATTGAGTATAGGTATATCCAAAAACATCACAGCGTACTTAACATTAATCAAGTACGCTGCTTACGCACTTCCTCCTCAGATATATGTTTTAGCGTGCCCGTAGAGATATCTACTTGGTACGCTTTACCAAACCCCACAACATAGTGCCCCTGAGTTGGCGCTAAACAGAACAGATGAAAATCAGGCAAGCTTCGTAACATCCCCACTATATTTCCAAACCTAGCTTCTAATTTATCCAGCTGCTCAGTATAGGCAACATCATCTACAGCGATCTCTTTGGCAACACATTTAAAAACCAACCGTTCCCGCGCAAAAATATTCTGGGTCTCCCCCTCATTAGCAATGAACATCACTGAAACCTTAGGTTCTGCCATCAAGTTTTTTGTATGCGCAGCAAGTTCGCTAATAAAAATATAAAAACACCCTTCATCGTCAACCACATAAGGGGCATAGCTGATCTCCGGAAAAGAAGCCTGCCCTAAAGTTGAAAGTAGCAACGTTTTACTCTTATCACGTAGTGCTTTACAACTGTTACTCAGATTATGCTCTTCTTTGTCGCCCTGCTTCTTCATTAAAAAATCCCGCTTAAATCCATCTCAAAATTAATTACGAAAAAATAACAGTTTCTACTTAATGCTCCGTTATCTCTGCCGATAGCTATATTAGATCACGAATTGAAATAATGAAGACATTCTGCTGTAAAACTGAACCTTTAGCATAGAACCCGTCTAAATATAGGTACAATGCTATGGCACATACAGTAGATTCAATAAACAGTTGCGCAGTATCCAACTAATGGGACAGTGCTGATAAGGTGATTGTCATGGGCGATTCAAAAGTAGTTATCCGCCACCCAGATGAATTTCCAATCGAACTCGATCTGAAAAAAACTGATGCAATTCTTCAGCCTCTCTCATCGCTTCAATTAGTCTGTCATTCAAATACAGCCTTTCTATCCGGGGAATCCATCGCTATTAAAATACCCAGCGTTTCTTCACAATTGGAAGTAAATGGCACAGTTGAAAGCTGTGAACATATCCATAACGGCTATGAGCTAGGGATCACATTTAATAGCGACGCGCTGATGAGAATTCGTATGCTAGAGCAACTTTGCTACATACAGCGCTATAGAAACCATGTACTTACCGTTGAAGGTCGCGATATTTCTGACCAAGATGCGGCGCTTGAATGGATTGGAAAATATGCACACCTATTCCCTTCCGGTAGCGAATAATCATAATCGCTATCACCATCATAAGAAGATAAGGTTATAATGTCCCTTTCTCAGAGATGATGGACGATTGATAGCAATGCAGCAAAAAACAGTAACGGTCGCAGACATTGAAATCGCTAATGACAAACCTATGGTTTTGTTTGGTGGTATGAATGTATTGGAATCACGTGATTTAGCAATGAAAATTGCTGAGCATTATGTTGAAGTTACTTCCAAGCTAGATATCCCCTATGTATTCAAAGCCTCTTTCGATAAAGCTAATCGCTCGTCGCTAACCTCTTTTCGAGGCCCCGGGCTAGATGAAGGCCTAAAGATTCTTCAAGAGATCAAAGAAACCTTTAACGTACCGCTTATCACCGATCTACATGAACCTCATCAAGCAGCGCCGGTTGCAGAGGTTTGCGACATCATTCAACTACCAGCGTTCTTATCTCGTCAGACTGATTTGGTTGAAGCGATGGCCAAAACCGATGCTGTGATCAATATTAAGAAAGCTCAATTTCTTGCACCCCAAGAGATGAAGCATATTCTTCATAAATGTGAAGAAGCCGGTAACAGCCGACTGATACTTTGTGAACGAGGCTCAAGCTTTGGCTACAACAACTTAGTCGTGGATATGCTAGGTTTCTCAATTATGAAAGAGTTTGGCTTTCCTGTTATGTTTGATGCGACCCATGCGCTGCAAATGCCTGGCGGGCGATCTGATTCCGCTGGCGGAAGACGGGCCTTAGTCGCACAATTATCACGTGCGGGTCTTTCCCAAGGTATTGCTGGGCTTTTCCTCGAAGCGCATCCAAATCCAGAACAAGCAAAATGTGACGGGCCATGCGCTCTCCCCCTTAATACGCTTGAAGCATATTTAACACAGATGAAAGCGGTGGATGAATTAACAAAAAGCTTCCCGCCTTTAGACACTTCCGCCTAGATAGATTGAAGCAAACCCATGCCTTAGCGCATGGGTTTATACACATATCCTGACCGATCTTCATAAAATCGGCGAATTAGTACTGACTTATTGCCCTAGCCTTGTCTATCATAGGTAGATCATAAAGGAATAGGGTTAGATTCCCCATGAGTAATACGCCGGATTCAGTTTATCAATCTCTCCAAGAAGGCACACTTCTTGGTCCTGAACATCATCGATTTAAATTGATAAAACATATCGCAGCCCATCTGCTTGGCCAACTATGGCAAGCAGAAGATGTTGGCGTAGCGGGAAATCCTTTAGTTACTTTATTGATTATCAATCCCGTACTATTAAAGCAGAACAGCTTCGCTGAAGGCATAAAGAAACATGCCTCGCTCAGTAAACAATTACAAAACAAACACATTGCCGAATGCTATGGTTTCTTCCCTCATCCCGGAGGACTGCTGTTCCTTTCCTATGAAAAGTTAGATGGTTTAACGCTTGAAAGCATGCTTCAGCGAGGCAGCAAGCTTCAACCAACACAGCAATTAGGCTTACTCAGACAGATAGCCTACGCCATCGATATGGGCTACCAAAAGCTGCATAGCCCACACGCCTGTTTATCACCTAGTGCCATTTTTATTAACAGGAAGGGAGGTGTTAAACTAACACTCCCCGCCCTAAGGGAAACGCTAGAATCGATCTCAAGCCTGATTAAGGCCCCCTTACCATATCATCAGTACCAGTCTCCTGAAGCTTTCCACCCAGGAAAGCTCTCACGAAAAACGGATGTTTATTCCTTCGCGGCCATTGCCTATGAGTTGTTAAGCGGTAAAGCACCTTTCAGCGAAAAGGATGATGAAGCTGATCGCGTTCGTAAACAATTAGACAAACCTGATTCTTTAGACGATGAACAATGGCAAGCATTACAGAGAGCATTCTCCACCGATATCGAAGAGCGTTTTCCTAACTGTAGCGAATTGATAAAAGAGGTCTTCCCGCCACAAAAGGAGGAAAGTACTGAAACGACCACCCCAGAGGATGATACACAAGAATCTCCGCAGGAAAGTTCAAACTCGGACGAAGAAAGCAGTGAAAAACCATCAGTTAAAGATAAACTCAAAAAGCTAACGGCTTTCAGCATTCCAAACATACCAAAATCAGCCATTTACACCGTACTGGGCTCAGCAATTTTTTTAGCCGGCTATTTAGTAGGTTGGTCAATTTCGGAATTCATAAATTTCAAAGAGAAAGACTTTCAAGCACTGCAAATTGAAAAACAGCAAGAAGCACTGCAACAAATGTATGCCTCACTACAGGCACAACAAGATATCCAAGCTAAACGTGAGAGAGAGCTCGCGGATATAGCCCTAGAAAAAACTATTCTTCAACAGCAACTTACTGCGACGAAGAAACTTCTCAAAGCGCAAGAACCGGATGAACCTGGCCAACAGATATTCAAAGATCAAATCGATGAACAGCGATATGGTCCAGAGATGGTTCTACTCCCTTCTGGCGACTTCCGTATGGGTGATCAGACCGGAATAGGCGATGATAATGAAAAACCCGTTCACGTCGTTCAAATTGACAAACCATTTGCCCTTTCACGATTTGAAGTAACATTCGCAGAGTACGATGCTTTTGCTAAAGCAACAAACCGCCCACTTCCTGATGATGAAGGCTGGGGAAGAGGCAACCAACCTGTTATCAATGTGAGCTGGCGCGATGCTGTGGCTTACGCCACTTGGCTAAAAAATGAAACGGGACAACCTTACCGCCTCCCCTCAGAAGCGGAATGGGAATACGCGGCACGAGGAGGCACTCTGACCACTTATTGGTGGGGAGACGAACTGAAACCTAATATGGCAGCATGTGCAGGCTGTGAAAGCCCATATGATGGTCAAAAGCCTGCGCCTGTTGGCAGCTTCCCTGCCAATGGCTGGGGGCTGCATGATATGACAGGGAATGTAGATGAGTGGGTCGCCGATTGCTACGCAGACAACTACCAATTAGCACCGATCGACGGCTCAGCATATAGAGTCAAAGCATGTAAAAACAGGGTAATGCGAGGGGGATCGTGGTTTGAAATTGATCGTCTGATACGCCCTGCTAGCCGTTACCGCCACCCTGTAGATTCAAAAAGAAATAGCTGGGGATTTCGTGTTGCATTGGATATACAGTAATTCTTAGGTTTACGAAGATGGTAAAGCTACGGTTAATAACACAACTTATAAATTAGAGACTTACTCTCAGGGATTATCGACATGCGCACCACTACACTAAGTTTCTCAATCATAGCCGCTTGCTTATTTGTAGCTCCTACGCACGTATACAGTTTACAAATAAGTTCAGAACAACGAGAGTCGATTGACTTAACACTTTATAACCAAGACCTAGGCCTCGTAAGAGAAACACGGAAACTACCAAAACTAACCACAGGGCAGTCAGTGACATTAGAAGACGTCAGTGAACAGCTACAGGTGGAAAGCCTAAGAATTGATAACGCGGGCAAAATACTTGAGCAGAATCTCAATACGAACCTGCTAAATCAGCGAAACTTACTACACCACTTTATAGGAAAAGAGCTACAACTAGCACGCTTAAACCCTGTTTCAGGCAAAGAGATCATCAGCCAAGTACAACTATTAAATTTTGACGGTAGCCGTGCCTTAATCAAAAGAAACAACCGGTTTGAAAGCATTCCTCTAAACAATAATTGGCGCTTTATCTTTCCAAGTTTGCCCGCACAACTGCTATCAAAGCCAAGTCTAAATTTCCGCACCTCAGGCACAACGCGTACACAAAACGCGCGCATTAGTTACCTAACGAGTGGTCTTAACTGGGGAATGGATTATGTTATGACACTAAACAAAGCGGGCAACCAAGTCACACTCGATGGCTTAGCAAGTTTAACCAACCGAACGGGCACCGACTTTCAAGGGGCTAAAGTTTCGCTGGTTGCCGGTGACTTAAACAATCCTGGCGCACGTCACGCCGTCGCCTTGCAAGAAGACTTCTCCAACTACGCCATGGCACGAAGCGCTGCACCAAAATCCGTTGCACGGGAGAATATCGGCGACTTCCATCTATTCAGCCTACCTCGTAAAGTTGACCTGTTAAACGGACAGGTCAAACAAGTTTCATTTCTAACCGCCAAGCAGATTCCGGTGAGTCGTAGTTATGATTATGAGTTTTTGGTGTATCCAACATTAGAGCGCAATCAGCACCGAGTAAAACCCAACTTAACACTCAAACTTGTGAACGATATGGCCTCAAATTTAGGCTTACCATTACCGGCGGGTAAAATTAGAACGTTTAGCCCTGATAGTTCAGGACAGTTACAATTTATGGGTGGGAGCAGCATAGGCCATACAGGCAAGGGGGACGAGGTTGAAGTTAAACAAGGAAAAGCGTTTGATATCTCCATCCATCGTAAACAAACTCACTTTAGCACTATTTTCAATGGCTACAAGGTGGCCCAGGAACTAAAGATCAGTAACAGTCGCTCCACACCTGCAAAGCTAGTACTCACTGCAAACTTCCCTCTAAAATGGGAGATGAAAAACAGTAATTTAGAATACAAAAAAGTACTTGGCGGAAGTGCACAGTGGGAGATTACCGTTCCCGCAAATGGCGAACAAAAACTGACCTTCCAAGTGACAATGGAAAAACGCTAAGCTTTGACTACTTCTCATTGCCCTGACTGTGGCATCGCATCAACTTGGTGCTGCTGCAGTCAAATAACCCCCATCGATAGCCAAATTCAGGTTATTTTACTGCTGCACGAAAATGAGCCTGCTAGGCCGACAACCACCAGCCGTATCATTAAAAAAGCCATTCCTAATACGAAAACCTTCATCTGGAAGCGTACGGAAGAACCTAAAGCACTTATCGAATTGCTCAATAAAAATGACGGTAATGCATGGTTGCTGTTTCCCGCTGATAGGCCTAGTTTGGTTGAGCGGAAGAAAACCTTAAGGCCCTCTAAACAGCAAAAAATCATTATTATTGTTCCCGATGGCACATGGAAAGAGGTACGGAAAATTGTCCGTAAAAGCCCTTGGTTAGATCGACTTCCCTTGCTCGCTTTCGATCCACAAACACCCAGTCGATATGATCTGAGACGCAATCCTGATGCTGACCACTTATGCACAGCCGAAACGGTCATTGAACTGTTTAAGTTATGCAACGAAAAGCCCGCAGCTAAAAACCTAGAGCACGCATTCGATCACTTTTTAGAGAACTACAAGCGTTCCAAGCAAAATCACTAGCAATGATTACATTTGCGGTTGCTTAAGGCCCCAATACTCTGCCTTTTCAACATTCACCTGCTGCCCAAGTTCTCCCTGTTGAAAAACATCGACCACCCGCTTAACCGCTAACTGATGTCCCTGCTCTGCGGCCTGTAGATAAAAGCTTAACGCTTTCTCCAGATCGGGTTGAAAATAGTGCTCATAACCACTCTCAAAAATCCGCCCCATCTGATATTGAGCTTTGGCATCACCTTTCTCTGCGGCCTGCTGTAGGTATATACCGCCTTGGATACGATTCTGAACACCGTCACCTTTAAAATGCAGAAGATGCCCATACACTGACAGTGCTCTTGCATAGCCATTATCTGCACAAAACCTAAACAACTTCATGACAAAAATATGCTTCTGCAAAGAACCTTGCTTAATAGAGGAACGAAATAAACGGTACGCTATAAAAAAAACAATAGGCGCAAACAATTTAGAAATAAAACGCATGAATCTCTCCAGATGAGGACGATATTGACCGAATTAGCAGTCAACTACTTATCTAACGCCATAATATCAGAACCTACTAATGTGATAACCTGGTATTTTCACTTAAAAACTACTTGATCCAAACTGTTGTTCTACGATAAAACGGTTATCCTTAACAACACATAAAAAACCAAACTTATATTCACTTTAGGAATATAAGCGTTAAAAAGGATTATTGGGTAGCCGAATGAATATTTACGAAGATAACTCACTGACGATTGGAAATACCCCTCTAGTACACCTAAAACGCTTAGCACCAGGACTGAATATTTTCGCTAAAGTTGAGTCGCGCAACCCAGCAGGTTCAATTAAATGCCGTATCGGCGCAAATATGATTTGGTCAGCTGAAAAAAGTGGCGCGTTAAAAGCCGGTATGACAATGGTGGAGCCTACAAGTGGTAACACCGGTATCGCACTTGCTTTTGTCGCCGCATCTCGCGGTTACAATATTGTTTTCACTATGCCATCTTCAATGAGCCTTGAACGCCGTAAGATCATGAAAGCACTCGGTGCCGATATAGTTTTGACAGAACCTGCTAAAGGCATGAAAGGGGCTATTGAGAAAGCCCAAGAGATCGTAGATGCCAATAGTGATACACACATGATGCTTCAACAGTTTGAGAACCCAGCAAACCCTGAAATTCATGAAAAAACGACAGGGCCTGAAATCTGGAATGATACCGAAGGTGAGGTTGATATATTCGTGGCAGGAGTAGGCACAGGTGGCACAATTACTGGCGTCTCACGCTATATCAAACAGCAGCAAGGCAAAGCCATTACGTCTGTCGCAGTAGAACCGGTCGATTCACCCGTTATCACTCAAACATTGAACGGAGATGAAGTGAAACCGTCTCCGCATAAAATCCAAGGCATCGGGGCTGGCTTTGTACCCAAAAACCTAGATTTAGCACTTATTGATCAAGTTGAGCAAGTCAGTAATGAAGATGCTATTACAACGGCGAGACAACTAATGGAGAAAGAAGGCATTTTAGCCGGCATATCGTCTGGTGCCGCGGTCTGTGCCGCTATCCGCGTTGCAAAACTACCTGAAAACTCGGGTAAGAACATCGTGGTGATTCTACCTGATTCAGGCGAGCGCTATCTTTCTTCTGCACTCTTCGAAGGGATGTTTAGCGATAATGAATCCGTCCAATAGGTATTCATTAAGCTTCTACCTCTACATTTCCACTCCAGCGTAGAGATAAGCATAAAAAAGCCGGGGCAGATAAAGCGCCCCGGCTTTTTCTTTTCTTGTAACGATTCAGTTTAACAGCTCACGTATTTTGTCATGGGATGGAAATTCATCCAAATGATCGATATGCACGGTACGGTTACTACTTTTAACAACGTTATACCATTGTGCTTTTCGTTGCGTTCCCTGATAACATCCATCTACTTCATAGTTTTCACCATCGATAGCAAGTATCGCTATCGTTCTAGTGTGCATCTCTGTTTGCATGTTTTACTCTGACCTTTTTGTAGTTTTTATACATAAGATCATAGCTTAACTGCGGAGTATTACAATTTTTTGTTGTAAATGGTCGATACACAAAAACAAAAATGTAAAAAAATTACAAAGATCGAGACATTATTGTGAAAGGCCTATTTCTTCCTGTTGGTTTGATCCTGTCATTTATCAGTGCGTGGTTTATTCCTGAGCCCGGCACAGCTTTAAAAGAGTTAGGCCTTATTCCATGGATGGTCATTACGATCTTTTTAATCAACGGCTATCAGACAAATCTTAAAGAGATCCCTAGAGATCGCTCATTTTTTTCTGCACTAATATTCGGAGGGGTAATATCGTTGATAGTTGGGCCACTTATCGGACTCGGTGTGGCAGAGATATTTGCACTACCTGCAGGTTTAGCCCTCGGGTTAATTGTAAAAGCAACGGTTCCTCCCACACTATCAACCTGCATCGTTATGACTCAGCTAACAAATGGCTTTCCTTTATGGGCGCTGGTCATGACCGTCACACTTAACATTGTGGGCGTGTTTACCATTCCATTTATGCTAGGCATGACACTCGGCAGCTCAACAGAGATAACAATTTCTCCTCTGCCACTCCTACAGAAACTCATGTTTCTCGTTTTGCTACCTTTTATCATTGGTTTAGCTGTAAAAAAACTATCACTGATCAATCCAAAGCCAATCTTACTGCAGTACCTTCCCTCCAGCTGTGTAATATTCACGGTTTGGATGGCACTATCTGAATCGCATGAAGTGCTTTTAAATCTATCCCTTCCAATCCTTTTAAAAATTGCAGGGGCAGCTTTAGCGGTCCATTTAACATTAATGGCGCTGAGTCTACTGGCAAGTCTCATACTTAAACTTGAGCCTGCAGCAAGGCTAGCAATATTATTCACAATCTCGCAAAAAACATTGCCCGTTGCCGTCAGCGTATTAACGGCACTCAACCTTGATATCCCTGTTGGCGAAGCAGTACTCGTCTGCGTGACTTTTCACTTTTTAATGCTATTTACAGACTCTCTGATTGCACCAAAACTAAAATTAGCATCAAGCAAAGCGCTTTAAGGTAGCAATTGATGGAGCAAAAAATGCTTGCCCCGTGACCGCTCTGGTAAATTTTAAGAGATGATCCGTATGACCATGGCCATCACCCTCAATCATACTTTGCAACATTAGCGTGAAATTTTTGGGTGTACGACAATAACTCGCAAACATCAGTCCGCACCTTGTTGTATCACCATAAGGCATACTATGCCGCAGAATTTCTATTGAACGCCCCTGCTCATCTTTGAGAGAGGTACGCTTCGTGTGCGATGTTAGCGCCTTATCAGCACTCGCGTACTCAACATTATCCGTCTTAGTACGGCCAATTGTATCCTCTTGCTGCTTAATCGGCTGTTGATTCCAGTAAGACATATTATGAACATAACGCTGTAAATGAATGTAAGAGCCTCCTTCGAAGGCAGCATCCTCACTACCCACAACCGCGACGTCAATTCTATCCTCCCTCTGAGGGTTTTCAGTGCCATCAACAAACCCCGTTAAATCCCTCGAATCAAGATACCTAAACCCTTCGATTTCCTCGACTAAGTCAACGGCATCACCCAAACACTGCGATAGCTCTTGCCCTATTTGGAAATTAATATCTTTACGCTCTGAACGAATATGGAATAACAGATCCACAGGCGTGTTTGGCGCAACCCCTTCTCCCCTCTCAAAACTAGGAAACGGACTAAGTTCAGCAGGCCTTTCAGGCGTAGCAATTTGCCCCCAATAGCTGCTACCAAGCGCCGCGACGATACTCAGCGAGGCCTCAGGGTAGCTGCGCTTATAACGCTGTTCGATATCTGGTACTTGTGATAAAACACGCTTGACCATTGCCTGCGCTCCTTCAGCATGCGTTTGATTAAACGTGATAAACAACGCGGCGCTACTCGCCTCAGCGACAACACCTGATTGGTACTGATTCATAATTCCCACACTCCATAGCACTACTTTCTTCCAGTATAAGACCTGCCTAACCAAAGGCATATTAAAGCTTACTCATAGGTCTCATAAATAATATTAATCAGCTGTTTTTTCATAGAACGGATTGAATTATTCCTTGGCTATACAGTCACTATATACACGACGTATATCTACCAACTGAATAACCGACAATGATTAGAGCGCTGAAAATTACCTTATCAATCCTACTCATAGGATTATCATTTGAAAGCCAATCGGCTCCCAAAGCAGAATTATGGGACAGATGGCTTTCACATGACGCCCAGAGCGAAGAGACAATCAACCACCATATTTGGAATCAGTTCTTAAACAAGTACGTCGTAGAAGGTCAGGACAATCTTAATCGAGTTGCCTATCAGCGGGTCACGCTTCAAGATAAATCAGCACTAAAGCAATATATTAAAAACATCAGCAAACGCTCTATCAGCCGCTTAAATCGGCAGCAGCAACGTGCTTTTTGGATCAATCTCTACAATGCACTGACCGTCGATATCATCCTAGATCACTATCCCGTTAAATCCATACTAAAGATTAAACTCTCATCCGGTTTATTCACACGCGGCCCTTGGAAGAAGGATATCGTTGAAGTAGAGGGAGAAAAGTTAAGTTTAGATGATATTGAACATCGAATACTCCGCCCTATTTGGCAAGACCCACGAACACACTATGCGGTTAATTGCGCATCGATAGGCTGCCCAAACTTAAGCAGACAAGCTTTTACAGAACAGAATATGGACGAACAACTCAATCGCGCAGCTGAAAGCTATATCAACCACCCTAGAGGCGCTGATATAAACAAGGGAAAAATAATAGTTTCAAGTATCTATGAATGGTTTAAGGAGGATTTTGAGGGAGATGACCAGGGAGTTATTAGGCATTTAAAACGATATGCGAAACCAGAATTATTAAAACAGTTAACAACCGTTCAACGCATTCATGATGATCAATATGATTGGCAGCTAAATGAATACAAAGTACGCGCTACTCATCAGTAGCAATGCCGCACTTAGGATCTCGAATCCATTCACTCCATGAACCCGCATAAATCTTGCCACCATCAAGCCCTGCTATACGCATGGCAAGCAGATTGTGACACGCTGTAATCCCAGATCCACACATATGAACAATCTCCTTGGCGTTGTCACTCTCAACTACGCCCTGCCATTCGTCTCGCAAACGATCCGATGACTTAAAAAAGCCATTGACGATGTTATCAGTTAGCGGACGATTAATTGCCCCCGGGATATGACCCGCGACAGGATCTATAGGCTCAACCTCTCCTCTAAAACGCTCAGCTCCACGAGCATCAATGAGAGAGATAGCATCCTTACTAATCAAATCCTTAACTTGCGACGTGCTTAAGCTATCACCTGACAGATCATCAGAATAAAAATCACAGCTCGAAGTATCTAACTCATCTAGATAAGTGGGTGACATCGAACTCTCAGGACCACCAGCTGCCTGCCAAGCCGGAAAGCCGCCATCTAGAACAGCAACAGCCTTGTGCCCTAAGCAGCTAATCAACCACCATGCTCTCGCAGCCATCGCGCCAGCACAGTCATCATATACAACCACTTGGGTCTCTTTAGTCACGCCCATTGAATACAAGCAATCTCTAAATTTATCCAAATCCGGTAAAGGGTGTCGACCACTTGAAGGCGTTATTGGGGACGAAAGGTCGTTATCAAGATGGAGATAGAAAGCATTCGGAATATGCCCAGCATTATAGGCTTTATAGCCTGCATCAGGATCGAGCAAACTGAACCGGCAATCAATAACAACACATTTGCCGGTGAGTGATGCCGTTAACTCTTCAATACTGATGATAGTGGTGTACATATTCCTCAACTTCCCTCTCTATCGCTATAAATAAACGGCGAGCTCTTCTTGTAAAATATCCAGTTCATTTTGTGCTTTTTGCTTAGCTTTTTTCTTTAGACCTTCCACCTCAGCGCTCTTATCAGCAATCAGCACTTGAGCGACGGCTGATTTATCACTTGCCTGCTCCACTTGCTCTAGCAAAGGCTTCAACTGCATTAGGATGCCACGACGACGCCCCTCTTCAGCCCGCGCGATCGCTTCTGCTGACTTTTCCTTTTTTTGCTTCTCTTCAGTTTTTTCAGTAGCAACATAAGTCAGTGGACGAATACCAGATGCTATACGTACCTGCTCCATCAATGGCGATGCCACTTGACGCGCCTTGTCTGCGCCCTTTAATAACACTTCTTCAACAGCCCCAAGGTCATTCATTAGCTCATTGTAACGAATACGCGGCGCAGCTAATTTACTATCCAAAAACTCAAAAAGTTCTTTCTTTGCATCACCCCAACCAATCCCATTCTCAAACTGCTGACGCATGGCTAAGCTTTCTTGCTCATTCGCAAAAGAGCTATAAAGCTGAAAAATAGTGCTTGCATCAGCATCTTTTGGCTCACCAGGTGCTCTAGTATCCGTTTTAATCTGCTTGATTAACTTATAAAGCTCATCGGCGCTTCCGAATAAAGGAATCGTGTTATCGTAACTCTTAGACATCTTACGACCATCTAGGCCTGGAATGAGTTGAGTTTCTTCATCAACAACCGCTTCAGGCTGAGTGAAAAGCTTCTCATAAGTATGATTAAAGCGACCCGCCACATCACGTGCCATCTCAATATGCTGGATCTGATCTTTACCTACCGGTATCAGGTCGGCATTAAACATCAAAATATCAGCCGCCATTAAAATAGGGTAACTAAAAAGCCCCATCGTAACGCCGTCATCTAGGTCCGACTTTCCAGCATCACGATTCGCATCAACAGACGCTTTATAAGCATGTGCTCGGTTCATCAAACCTTTAGAACACATACACGTTAAAATCCAAGTAAGCTCAGTAATCTCAGGGACATCAGTCTGACGATAAAAAGTCGCCTTATCTGTATCTAGACCCAGCGCCAACCATGTTGCAGCAATCTCTCTGGTAGATTGCGCCACACGGTCCGGATCATGACACTTAATCAAGGCGTGGTAATCGGCTAGAAAATAAAAATTATTGTAACGATCACCTTGGCTAAGTTCGATCGCAGGCTTTATTGCACCTAGATAATTACCGATATGCGGAGTACCACTGGTTGTAATACCCGTCAGAACTGTTTTCTTTTCCATATAATTGTCTTCTCTTACACCTTGAGCTACCTGAAATATGAGTTATTTTGGCAGCATGGCACTGAAACCATTTGAATGTTCGATATAATACCGAAAATTTGCTCTAATTTCGCCCGCTTATCAATCCAATGTCGTGATGACAACGTACGGGTTAAGGTGCTAAAAAGAACAAAACAATAACAATATAATTAGAGACTCTTATGACAGAATCTATCGCTTCGTGGGTTACTCTTGCCGCGCTATTCTCCAGTTCCGGTTGGTATATCTATCACAATGCAGAACGCAATATTCACAATATAATCATGAGCGTGATGACCGGGATACTCTGCCTTTTTGGTGGTTTCTTATTTTCAGGTGCGGTAATGAAAGTCGTAGGGAAGTTTGACAGCGCATTGATACCCGCTTTGCTCGTTTGTGTTGGCACAGCATTATGCATTGTTGCGCATACTGCTTATACAAAACGTAAGAAAGTGCTTAGTAAAACAAAATAATCCAGTCGTTTTTAACAGTAGGACGCTTTCAAACAGCCGTCACCGATAGATGACTCGACATAGCACCCCGATCTAAAAAAAGGAAAAAGACCATTTGGAAAATGGTCTTTTTTGTATCGGCATAGAACGTTATTATCCTTTAAACCATCCATATAAAGCAGACTAAACCTTATGCTGATTGTCGTTTCCCCTGCAAAGACTCTAGATTTCGAAACTGCGCCAGTGACAGAACGCTACTCGCAACCCGAATTCATTGATCATTCAAAACTGTTGATAGACACACTTAAAAAACTATCGGTACAAGATGTTGCTGGATTAATGAAATTGAGCGACAAACTTGCCAGTCTCAATGTTGCTCGATTCGAAACATGGCAGCCAACATTTAACATAGAAAACGCCAAGCAAGCAGTCCTCGCTTTTAAAGGTGATGTATATACAGGGCTTGATGCTGAATCACTATCTGAAGATGATCTATCATTTGCTCAACAACACCTCAGAATTCTTTCAGGGCTATATGGCGTATTAAAGCCATTAGATCTAATGCAGGCCTATCGTTTAGAAATGGGCACAAAGTTAGAGAACCCGCGTGGCCAAAACCTTTATCAGTTTTGGGGAACGATAATTTCTGACCACTTAAACAGTGAACTTGCTCGCTGCGAGAAACAAGTACTGATCAATCTGGCATCAAACGAGTATTACAAAGCGGCCAAAGAGAAGAACATTCAGGGCCGCATCATCACGCCAGCCTTTAAAGATTGGAAAAATGGTCAATATAAGATGATTAGCTTTTACGCTAAAAAAGCACGTGGCCTCATGACACGTTATATCATTCAAAACAAGATTGAAGACCCAGAGCAACTGAAAGCGTTTGATTTAGACGGTTACCGCTTCGCTCCAAGTATGTCCGAAGGTGATAACTGGACATTTATAAGAGACCACGAGGAATAGAAGACTAGCGTAGGTCGCGATACAAAGCGCTAGACATAAAAAAGCCAAAGCAATGCTTTGGCTTTTTTCTTACTCAGTTAACGAAGACTAGTTTTGCTGAATACCCACAATAAACCAATCTGCATTGTCCTGACGCATATCGCGTGACAAATGCCATGTTTCGTTAAATTCAGTTGTCTCTTCAGAGTTTTCTTTAAGCCAGCCATAAAAATTAACACTTACAATAACTTCATCTTTATTTTCAATAAAATTGGCTAGTTCTGCCATGACAGAAACAACTTCTGTCGTTTGGTTTTCAGGATGTTTCGCTCTCTCTTCCTTCAGCAAGTTATACATTTCAGGTGCTGTATAGCTTTGAATCTCTTCCCAATTATTGCTATCCCATGCTTTTTGTAGATTCACAAAATGTTCACGGGAACCTTCAAGAAAAGCTTCCTGATTAAACCAAGATGGTAATTTAATATCATTGCTTTCACCCCAACCGGAACTAAAAGAAGGCATAGGTTTGAACTCTTTTGCCTCTTCCGGTTGCGCTTCACGCTGCATTGGCTGTTCGTGTGGATTAATCTCGTACTGCTGAGGACTATTCGCATAAGTTGGTTGTGGCTGCTGAGCCTGCCTACGCATCGACATAATCTTATAAATAATAAAGATCACACCCGCGATGAGTAGTAGATCCATAAACTGAATACCATCAAAAGCGCCACCAAATAAAAGCGCACCAAAGATACCGCCAGCAAGCAAACCTGCCATTAAACCGCCAAAACCACTGCGCTTCGGCGCAGCTG
This sequence comes from Neptuniibacter victor, assembly GCA_027943745.1. Taxonomy (GTDB): domain Bacteria; phylum Pseudomonadota; class Gammaproteobacteria; order Pseudomonadales; family Balneatricaceae; genus Neptuniibacter; species Neptuniibacter victor. Next base: position 3,121,740 of record AP025763.1, read on the forward strand.
CTGCTGACTTCTGTTGCGTATTAGTTGCCGATGACTGCTTTTGAGCAGGGGCTGACTGAGATTTTTTTGATGTAAAACTCTTACCAAATGATGATCCACCACCTAAACGCTTTGCTTCAGCAACTTCTGACATAGGGAGTGAAATTAAAAACACTGCCATCAGTGTGACAAAAAATGTCCGCATTGTTTCTCCTAACCTTACTGGCTCTTTTTTAATGATGTACCGGAAATTACAGCAAAATAAATTCCACTGAATATTAAGGCCATACCCCACAAATGGAAAGCCTGTATCTCCTCTCCAAGAAATATTACCGAAAGTAACATTCCCCATAGAGGGACCAAATGAATGAACAGACCGGCCCGTTGGGCGCTTAACTTTTCAACGCCATAATTCCAAAACAGATATGACAGTATAGAGGGAAATACAGCTAAATACGCTATCAAATAGTAAAGATCGTTGTCCCATTGCAATGGAGGCTCTTCCAACCTTTCCCACCAAGATAAGGGCGCAAGAATAACAACCCCAACAATCAGCGCTGCTGAGAAAAATGCAAAGCCTGGCAACTGTTTTGGACGCCAACGCAAAGCAACGCTATAAACGCCCCACACAAACATTGCACCAATTACCCACAAATCACCTGTATTGAAGTCCAGCGTTGATAAAAGGGCCCACTCTCCACGACTAACAAGAAAAACAACCCCGACTAAAGAAACACACACCCCCAACCACTGCTTAAACGATGCCCTCTCGCCTAAAAAAACTGAACTTAATAATAAAATCATGATTGGCATGGTCGATTGCATCAACGTACCGTTCAATGCCGTCGTCGTTTGTAAACCGATATAAGCAAGAGTGTTAAAGGTTGCAATGCTTAAAACCCCTAACATGACAATAACCAACCAGTTATCAGCGATCACCTTTCGATACTTATAGAGTGCAGGCAGAGCAAAGGGAGATAAAATAATAAAAGCGCACGTCCAGCGAATAAAAGCCATCGTGATGGGAGAAATATCCACAGAAAAAGCACGCGCTAAAACAAAATTCCCTGCCCAAAACAGAGTGGTTAAGACTAATAAAAAATAAGCCAGGGGGAATAACCTCAAATGGTTAAGCAGAACGCTTCTGTAAAAAACGTGAAAGCAGATTATTACTGGCATCATTGCCAGTTAACACATAGTGCAGCACATTGTAGTTATTCACAGTCCACTGCATGCGGCGATTTGATTTATTCAGCCCGCAAATCAATATTTCATCTCCAGGCTGAATAAGGTCCAGTTCACCAGGCAGCATTTCAATCTCCCCAGCTCTTCTCAGCATCAGCGGAAATGCATGTAAGTTACGTTTCCTATTATAAGGGTCTTTAAAAAACAGTGATAACTTCAACTCAAAGCCTTGCCTGAATGCCTCCATCACCGCAGGGGTCTCCTCCTCCGAAACAGTAAAGGCCCAACTATCGAGTTCATCATCACCTACGACACGGCTCATACGATTGATTAAAGTATGGGCCCAAACATCATCATAGTGTTGCTGCATCTCTTCGATAAAGACAGGTACTAGGGGTGATTTCACATGGGCCAAAATACGATTGGCGATAATTCGCCCTGGCTCCATGATAAAATCTGCTCGACTGCTTTTGAATACTAAGCTATTTGCATGGATATTCTGACGTACGACCGTCAATAATTTGGGGTTTAACTCGCGTGCTGTCATCATAATCGACAGATTATCAGCATCATTGCCTGTACCGGCAACAATACCCACTGCATCCATAACACCCGCTTCGATAAGTGTCACAGCCTCGGTCCCGACTCCTGTGACCTGGTGTGGAATATCCTCAATTTTTTTCGCATCAATATCTACAACCGTCAGCGCCACATCACTTTCGTCAAAAGCACGATACAACGCTCTCCCAAACCGACCATGACCACAGATTATCCAACGTCCCTTAGTACGCTGATAAACACTAGAAAGAGGACGGTGAAAAGGGTTATGAATCCAATCATATACAAGATGCATATAAGGCGCATGCGCAGCAAGCGATAAATATTGGGCATAAGTGCGAAATGGATCAATCACTAAATCCGTTCCAAATGATTGTAAATTAGCCGTAGTAATATCGGATTCAGTGCGGCTAATAACCATCCTCTCTGGGCATAAAAGCTTACTAGCAATTGATATAGATAGATTGACTTGATCACTGTCCGTTAACGCCATCACGCCGATGCATTTAGGATGTTGTAATCCAGCAGCGTCCAACAGATCAGGTAATTGAGCATCAGCACACAGCGCCGGAACTGACACGGGTAGTTCATCCATCTCTAAAGCGTCAATGCGTTCCGGATCAATTTCAAGCACGACAACACGTATGTCACGCCTGACTAATTGTCGAACAACGACACTCCCCGTCACACCATAACCACAAATCAAATAGAAGGGTTCATTCATCTGTTTCACGGTAGATATAAATGAACGGCGTCGTAACATTCGACCAAAGATTGGTTCTTGAAGCAGCGCTAATGTCGTACCAATACCGTAGAGCCATGCGATGACGGTTGCGTAAATGCAAAGCAATGTCCACATCCGCTGACCAGGCGTAAATTCATAAGGGATCTCACCGAAACCAATCGTTGACCCCATAAAAGAAACGAAATAAACCGCATGAAAAAAGTCCATGCGATAAACATTACCTTGATCATCTATCCCCGGAATTAATACGAAACCGAGCACTGATATCGAATAAACGACAATCAATGTAATTAATGGAAATCGAAGGCGCCTTAAAAAAAGATAGATGACGTTATTCATGATCAGGGATCAATCTAAATTAACGGCGTAACATAGCGGTTTCCACCACTAATAAAATCACAGAGATAATATTTGCCAACAGTGCTCCACCGCTCAACGATACAACACTCGACATATTAGAAGCATCCATCCCTACACCACTAATCTGCTCGGCATAGCCCCAAATACCTGCTGCGACGACCAATTGCAGATCCGCCACGAGAGACGTTGCTAGCATCAACGCGCCAAGATGGGTTCGATCACCAAACTTAATGACTGTACAGATGAGACTAACCACAAGTGCCGCAAAAAATTCATAGACATTATGGTGAGAAGGCTCACCTATTTCACCCAAGAAAAAACCAAAATTTAGCGTTAGAGCTAACACAATAAAAAAAGCAAAAATAACCTTCTCTTGGTTCATAGCATCCTTCCTGCAATCTGAACGGGGTGATAAAAATCGATTGTAACACCCACTGCCCCTAATTCCATTGAACTGAGCAAAGAAGATAGCAAACAATTCCGACTTTCCAGCTGGAACCCTAACCGTTATTCTTGGTCACAACAAAGTTATCTATCTTTTTGCTCGTTTAATAAGGCACTGTTTATGTATTCCATTACCGCTGCACGAACTAGCTCACCTCTTATCACCGTGATGTTTGTTCTTTTTTCTGCTCTATCCTTGACACTACATGCCTCGGTGGAAAAAAGCCCAATCGATACTAAGCAATATGCAGCGTTCACTCTCGACAACCAGATGAGAGTTTTACTGATATCCAATCCATCTACAGATAAAGCAGCAGCATCCATGAATGTTGCCGTAGGCTCTAGCGCCAACCCCAAAGATCGTGCTGGCCTCGCGCACTTTCTTGAACATATGCTTTTTCTGGGGACTGAAAAGTATCCCCAAGCAGATGAATACCAAAGCTATATTCGTTCACACGGAGGCGGACATAACGCCTACACCTCCCAAGAAAATACGAATTACTTTTTCGACGTTACTGCCGATAGCCTAGAGCCCACACTCGATAGATTTGCGCAGTTTTTTATCTCCCCTTTATTCAACGAAAAATATGTTGATCGTGAACGCCATGCAGTTCATTCCGAATACAAAGCAAAAATCAAAGATGATTATCGCCGAAGCTACGCTGTTACAAAACGCATAATGAACCCTGAGAACAGCCATAACTGGTTCTCTGTTGGAAATCTAGAGACATTAAGTAATGACGATGATCGCAAAGTACGTAAAGACTTAATCGCTTTTTATAACCAATATTACTCTGCCAATATCATGACCTTAGTGGTTTTAGGAAAAGAGTCGCTTACACAACTAGAGGAGATGGTACGCAGTAAATTTTCAGCGGTTCAAAACCGTCAGGCAACAACATTTGAAACCGCAGCTCCCCTTTTTGTACCGGGCCAATTACCTCAACAATTAAATATCCAAACCGTCAAAGATATTCGCTCCCTTACACTGACATTTCCCACGTTAGAGTCCCGTTCTAAATGGCAGAAGAAACCCCTCTATTACATCAGCAGCTTGATAGGATACGAAGGTAAGGGCAGCTTACTATCTTTATTAAAGAATAAAGGATGGGCAACTTCATTATCAGCTTCTCAGGGGCATAATTTATCCTCAGAAGCGAGCTTTATGGTCAACATCCAGCTGACTGAAGACGGCGAAAAACACTACTTAGAAGTTGCTCAAACACTGTTTCAATACGTTGAACTAATGAAACAGAAGGGTGTACTTAAATCCCTTTATCTGGAAGAAAAGCAACTCAGTAATATTGGCTTTCGCTTTCAGGAACAAGCGGAACCTATACACTTAGTCAGCACCTTATCCAGCCAGATGCAACACTACCCGACCGAACAAGCAATTTCAGCCGATTATCAATTCGAGGCATTTGATTCAGCTCTAATACAACGTTATTTAAACAGTATTCGTCCAGACAACATGCTGCTAAGCCTTAAATCCAACAAGCCTCAATCCGCAGCGACTGAACCTTTCTACAACGTTCCTTATGAAGTAAAAGCTTTATCACAGTCCGATCTTGAAAAGCTAGCCGTAACTGAGATCAGTGCAGAATTAAGCATACGAGAATCCAACCCATTTATTGCGTCGAACCTTGACCTAATCAAGCAGCATGCTCAGTCCAAAATACCGGTGCAGATCGATAATGAAGACGGGTTCTCACTATGGCATAAAAGCGAAACTGCTTTTAACATCCCTCAAGCAGATCTATATTTCAGCATTCAAACCCCCGTCGCTAATAACAGCGCAAAAAATTGGGTACTCAGTAAACTCTATACGGAGATGCTACAAGAGCAGTTAAACGAAACACTTTACGATGCTTATCTTGCGGGTCTTAGTACACAGATCTACCCTCACTTAAAAGGTTTTACTGTTAGACTGTCTGGCTACAATGACAAGCTTGATCTACTGCTGCAAGACGTTATTTATGCAATACAGCATCCTGAATTTAAAGAAAATCGTTTCCAAATTTTCAAGCAAAAATACATCGATCGACTTGCAAACTCCTTAAAAGACAAGCCCTATAATCAAACCACCAGCCGGCTTTACGAATTGCTACTGCCTCAATGGAACAATCAAAGCCAAGAACAAGCGCTCTCAAATCTTAACTTGAATGCTCTCACTCAATTTGCAGATACACTTTTGGCAACACCAAGCATTAAGGTTTTAACACACGGAAATTTGTCAAAAGAACAGGCGCTTTCAATGGGGGATACGTTAAAAACAGCCCTTCTGAAAGAGGGTTCGCTACCGTCGCCTAGCGTTAAAGTCACACAGATCCCGAAAGATAGGAAGCTGCAAGAAACCTTAGCGATTAATCATAATGACTCAGCTATCAGCCTGCTCTTACAAGGTGAAAATAACAGTGTAAAAACACGTGCCGAGCTTTCACTACTATCTGAAATTTTATCAGCTCCTTTTTATAACGAAATCCGTACTGAAAAGCAGTTAGGGTACATTGTATTTGCAACGCCTCTTCAGATGAACAAAACGCCCGCAATCGCCTTTATTATTCAATCACCAGTGAAAAATGCTGATGAATTAGAAAATGAAGTCGATTCCTTTCTCGGTGACTGGAATAACAAAATACAAAAAATCACACCATCAGAACTACGCCAATACAAACGCAGCGTGATATCTCGTATTACGAAAAAAGACAATAAGCTATCAAGCAGAACTCAGCGCTACTGGAGAGAATTAGATTGGGGAGATACAACGTTTAATACACGGATAAAATTAGCGAATAGTGTCGAGAATATAAGTTTAGATGAACTGGCTCATTGTTTAGATCAATTACAAACAAGACGCTTAAGTGTCCGTAACAGCGGCACTCCGTTCCTGCAAGGACAGCCAAAAATTAATGACGAGACGGAAAGCTTATTTTCTCAGCTTAAAAGTCGAGGCATCCACGTGCCAGACGTATAATCAAACACGACCATGCAGTTGAATCCCCTCTAGTGGTATTTGCGGTAAATATCACTAGAGAAAAACACATAACCAAGTCAAAAAAACTTAAGGGTTGATGATTTTTCGCTTTTTTTGCTGTGCTTCGATCGGTCTAAAATAAACAGAATCAGTTTCTTTTGGTTTAACTAATGCTTCGCATCCCTGGCCTAATAAAAAACAGCGGGCCTTTTGTTCATCTTTGCCGATCTGAACAAATATTTTATCCTCCCCTTTTAAAGGAGGACGCTTAGGCTTTCCAACCGGCACCTCATTCACTAGCGGCTCAGTGAAGGGAATAACGACAGGTTCTGGTAGGTTATCAGGCAGATCTTGAGGTGTAATTTCCTGCATCCGCTCTTTATCAAAAGTCCCCCTCCGCCAATCTTTATAAGCGGTTTCACCATCAACCGTACCGTAAAAATACCCCTTTGGCGCAGTAACCTCATATTCTATAGGCACAATAACCTCCTCGGCATACAGCCAAGTAGGTATCAAAAAAAAGCAACAAACTAGCCTATTAATAGGCTTCATCAAAAGGCTCTTCCATTGGATAAATTGCCTCCGCATAAACTGCTAGCTCTTCTAGTATATGACGTTTACTCTCTGCCAGATCGGGCTGTGAGTACAACTCATTAAGACGTTGATAGAACACCTCCATCGTTAAATGACCGTTCTCACCCTTTATAAGCTTTCGTCTGCGATACTCTTCCCATTGCATCTGCTCATCATGGCTTAAAACCGATGGGCAATTCCGGGCTTTATAACGCAGCAGCATCTCTTCTAAACGTACGTCCTGAAACGGAAGATCGATCTCAGCTAACTCAACCGGATTAGCACTTCTAACTTGATCCATAAGTTTCTTATCAGTAGCCGAGAAAAACCCACCGCTATAAAGCATCATATCTGGATCAGATTCTGCTTCAAAAGGGCTCTCACTATAGATATCGGCAATTTTAGCGGAAAGACCAGTAAAACTTCGTATCATCTGCAAATGCGCTCGACACGTATCACCATCGATCTGCAAACGTGCTGCCTCATCCTTATTTAACATCCCTGCAGGCGCGATAATCGGACATTTATTCACATGTACCTGTTTTAACGCAATTTTAGGGTCACTTTCGGCAAGTTCAGTATGCTTCGTATAAAGTAATCGTCGAATCTCCTCCACCGACAAATTCATCAACGGCTCTGGGCTATAACGTAGATCCCAAACCAGCACGCCATTTTTATTAATAGGGTTCGTCGCTAACGGAGCTACAATAGCTGCATTGCCTAACTCTACGGGGTAACGTGATGAAACATGCAAAACAGGTTTATGCGAAATAGAATCTAATTGCGCTTGAATCGCCTGTTTGGAGCGATTCTTTTGAATATATTCAAATAACTTAGGTTGTCGATCTCGAACTAATTTGGCGATCTCAATGGTTGCATAAACATCTGACATCGCATCATGAGCATTACCATGGTCAATATTATTCGCGGCGGTAAGGTCCTCTAATCGCAGGCTAGGCGATCCATCAGCGTAAACAGGCCAATTAATGCCTTCCGGACGAAGTGAACGAGTCAAACGCAACATATCAATAATATCCCAGCGAGAGCAGCCGTTTTGCCACTCCCTTGCATAGGGATCATGGAAGTTACGATAGAGACCATACCGAGTGACTTCATCATCAAATCTAATGCTATTGTAGCCAACTCCACATGTACCAGGGCGCCCCAACTGTTCAATTATTTGATTAAAAAAGTCAGCCTCGCAAACACCTTCTTCAACCGCTTTCTGCGGTGTAATTCCCGTAATCAAGCTAGCCTCTGGATGGGGCAACTGATCATCGCTTGGCTTACAATAAAACATCACAGGGTCGTCAATAACATTTAGATTTTCATCCGTACGAACCCCTGCAAACTGAACGGGCCAATCGCGCTTTGGATCCGCTCCAAATGTTTCATAATCGTGCCAAAAAAATGTCAAAGGCGCCTTAGCCATAAAGTATCCTTGCAAAACCAGTTAAACTGATAGATAAAATGTGGGTATAGAAGTGTGTTTAATGAGGAATATAAGAACTTAAGCCACTCCTTACACCAGATTAACATTTCACTGCTAAGGGTTCACCCATGTCTCATGATCAGGAAGTAATTAGTAAAACCTGTCCCTGCGGTTCCGGGAAACCATTCGCTTACTGCTGCGAGCCATTTGTTCAAGGACAGAAACCGGCTCCCACCGCCGAAGCACTTATGCGATCACGATATACCGCTTTTGCACTTGGAGCGATTGATTATCTTATCGACACCACCGCCCCCGAAAAACGGGGCGAAGACGATGCAGAAATACTAGCCGACCAAGTTAAATACACCAACTGGACTGGACTAAGCATACTGAGCACTGAGCAAGGCGGTCGTTCAGATGAGCTAGGCTGCGTAGAGTTTGAAGCCGCATTTGAGACCGAAGATCAAGCGGGCACCCTTTATGAAAAATCAAATTTCCGCAAAGAAAATAACTATTGGCTATATGTTGATGGCGAGGTCGAAATCAGAACTTAAGCCGAAATAATTGCGCCTGTCACTCTCACTGTAGAACTAGAACCGTTTACAGTGAGAGCCTTTTAACTATTAAAGATTTTCATCCAAAGAACTAAGAAAGCCTCAAGGCCACGTATACTGGCTATTACGAACCTCTATTTGTTAAAAATCCTTCACTAAAAACCGTTCAAATACATATTCGGCTAATGTCAACGCTGTCAGAAAACGAATTCTACGTTAGAATATGTGCCCTTAAAGGCAGCGCTCGCTCCAACTTACTTTATATGCACCGTTGCCAAACATGTTTAGGAAGTTATGTTAGCAAGATTTTTTAAGCCCAACTGGCAACACAGCAAATCAGAAAAACGCATCAAAGCAATTTCTAAACTGCGCCTTTCTGATCCCCAAACACAATCAATTCTGTGCCAACTCGCATTGGAAGATAAGGATGAACTTGTCCGTCTTGCCGCTACAGAAAAGCTAAACGTATTAAGCTTACTGGTCAAAATCAGCAAACAGGATTCATCTGAAAACATCCAGCAGCAAGCACTACATCGCATTAGTCAGATACTCTTATGCAAAGATGACCAAAGCGACCTTAAAGACAAGCTTACTGCACTAACATCACTTCAAGATAGCAACCTATTAACCCACTTAGTACTTAATAGTGGCCAAGAAGAAATTAGGCTTCAGGCGATCTCTCAACTCTCCGATAACTACAGCCTTGCTGTCATCTCAGAAAAAAGCCAACGGGCCGCTGACCGAGTTCAAGCAACGCAGCGCATAACCTGTACAGATACACTTGAAAAGCTTTGCAAGACAGCGCGCAATAAAGATAAAGGCGTTTTTAAAGCAGCTAGAGATAAATTGCATATTATTCGAGAGAATGAAGCACAAAAGCAGGCGATTGATAAGGCGATTCAACAGTTTATTGAAAGCATCAATAAACACGGTGACAATAAATTCTTTCCATTATTCGCAGCCAAGCTATCTGCTCTCGAAAATGAGTGGGACAACTTATCTCAACATGCTACATCTGAAGATAAACAGGCTTATCAGGCCGCTTATCTTCGCTGCAAAGAGGTCATTGCCCAGGAAGAGACCCGATTACAAAAACAGGCAGAGCAAGAAGCCTTTAAGCAACAACAGATCGCTAAAAGTCATCAATTATATTCTGAACTATGCGTTTTAAAAGAAACCACTGGCGATGAGATTACCGATCAAGCGCAGCTCGTTACTATTGAGCAAGCACTATCCAGCCTCTGCGAACAATGGAACGCCGTAAGCCAGTACAGTGCAAAATCTGAATATATTAATTTCAAAAACATTACTTCTCAGATAGAAAGTTTTTTAACAAGCTACAATCTCCTATTGAATTCAGCTGAGCAACTCAATCAATTACAACAAAATTGCGCGCCCCAAGAATCATCATCTGACGCACTGATAAAGCCTGTCAAAGCTGCGCGACAATTTATAAAAAAACTGAATTGGCCTAAAGGGCTCAACAAACCGGCTCAGTTAGAAGCACTCGAGAATACGATTACCATTGCCCAGAAAAGGATTGATCAAAAAGGCAACCGCCTCAACCAGCTTCAACAAGACTACCGATCTTTACTGGACGATCTGAATAAATCGATCAAACAAGGTGAAATCAAATCCGCCGATAAACAAATTAAGAAAGCGGAGCAGATTAGCAAACGTCTTAACGGTAGTTTGCCGCAAGAGCTTGAACACCGCGCAAAATTACTAGGCGCCGAACTGCAAGAGATGAGGGATTGGCAAGCTTATGCCGTAGCTCCCAAGAAAGAAACCTTATGCCAAGAGATGGAGGCCCTTTCGGAATCATCTCTTCCCGTGCAAGAGCTTGCCAACCAAGTACGTAAAGTACAAAAAGAGTGGAAGCTACTCGACGCTACAGATTCTGTTCATTCTCAACAACTTTGGAAGCGTTTCAAGAAAGCATCCGACGCGGCTTACGCACCTTGCGACAAACACTTTTCAGAACAACGAGAGTTGCGCCAATCAAACCTCCAACGTCGAAAAGAGATCTGCATCAATCTAGAAAGCTTGCAAGTACCCAACAACAGTGCAGCAGATGAGTGGAAGCTATACGAAGAACAAATACGTCAGGCTAAACACGACTGGCGCTCATACTCTCCTGTTGATCGCGCCCCTGGCAAAAAGCTACAAGCACGGCTTGATGAAGTCCTCTTATCCTGTGAAGAGCCTCTGAAGGCATTCAGAAGCGAAAACGCTACCACCAAACAGCGCCTAATTGAGGAAAGCAAGCAACTATTGCTATCAAGCGACCTAGCCTCGGCGACCGAGACAGTCAAAGAATTACAAAAAGAGTGGAAAGAGACTGGACCCGCGCCTAGAAACCAGGAGCGTAAGTTATGGAATCAATTTAGAGAAAATTGCAGCCAAATATTTGAAGCGTTCTATGCAGGCAAACAACCCTGCGCGGTGACTAATACGATCCAACCCTCTCTCGACAATGCCTGTTCTGAGCTTAATCATATGCTAGCAACAACATGCAGCATGAAATTATTGGAAGAGAAAACAGATCTTGCGTTATCTCTCATCTCAGAACTTGAAAGCCAAAACGCTTTAATTAAAACGTCTGATAAAGAGACAATCAAAGCAGCATCAGATTATCTTGCACAATTACAAGAACAGCTTCACCAGTTCCAAACAGAGCCTTATCAAGCGTTTTACAGAAAAGCTAATCTTTGCCAACAACTAGAACACGCCATTCTCGACCAGTGCGTTTCTGATCACTTAGACAATATCCAGCAAGCCTGGTCACTTGAAAACGCATCGGAGCATCCGCTGAGTGATTCAATGTCAGATCGCTACGCCACACTACTAGAAATAGCAAAGGCTCCAGAAGCCCTTGATTCGCTTATAAACGAGCAAGAGCAACGCCTAAGGCAGATTTGCATCCGCCTTGAGATCGCATCATCTCAGCCCTCTCCGGCTGAGGATCAAGCCCTTAGAATGGAATACCAAATGGAACGCCTGCAACAGGCACTGGCCGAGCAACAGCAAGCCTTTGATCTAGCCGAAATAAAACAGTTAGAGCACGAATGGCTTTGCATCCCGTTTGCCGCATATTTCGAAGACTTTAATGATCGATTCGAAAGCAAACTTGAAAATATTTTTTAAGAAAAGGCACTAAGTTTTAGTTACAAAAAAACCCGCGAAAGCGGGTTTTTTATATCTAATCACGATCAATTAAGACATGTGTAAACCACCGTTTACAGACATGTCAGCACCCGTGATATAACCTGATTCATCATCGCATAAGAAATTACACATACGCCCGATCTCTTCAGGGGTACCAAAACGGCCTACAGGGATGCCTGCGCAGATTTGATCCTGAATCTCTTGAGCAATCTTAGCGACCATCGCCGTTTTAATATAGCCTGGTGATACAGTATTAACGGTAACACCTTTGCGCGCTACTTCCTGAGCAAGCGCTTTAGTAAAGCCATGAATACCCGCTTTCGCAGCTGAGTAGTTACACTGACCAAACTGACCTTTCTGGGCATTTACCGAGGATATATTGATAATACGTCCCCACCCCTTATCGATCATTCCATTGATAACCAGACGCGTCATATGGAACATAGAGTCAAGGTTAGCACTCATAACCTCATCCCACTGCTCCCAGCTCATTTTCTTAAACTGACCATCGCGAGTGATACCGGCATTGTTGATTAGAATATCAACACTACCACCAGTTAGCTCTTCGACAGTTGCAATACACTGTGCACAAGACTCTGCACTTGTTACATCACCATAAGAAACTAAAATATCATAACCATCTTTTTTCTGTTCTTCTTGCCATGCCTTGGCTTTATCGTGGTTGCCTCCGCTGTTATAGCCGGCTACAACGCGAAAACCTTCATCTGCCAATGTGCGGCAAATTGCAGTACCTAAACCACCAGTACCACCAGTCACGAGTGCAATTTTCTGACTCATGCTCATCCCCTTAATAATTATCTATTTGCTTGTTTGGGTGTTCGGTTTTTTTAATTATCTTTACGGTCAATTCCTTGGCCTTTCCTCGATCATAATGCCATCCGTTCCCAGATATTAATATGACTTTGGTTGAAGAACTAAAGCATAAGAGATCGCTGTTAAAGTCTCATGACAGGGATTCAAGCCCAGCACCATAACTGTGCAACCGCAGCATTAAAGCTTTTTAAGATAACGAGTCATCGACCACCAAGCCAATAACGACACACACAAGTTTGAAACCACCAGAGAGATAAACATTCCTTTCAAACCAAAGAGTTGAGAACTAACCCAAGCCAAAGGAAGCGCGAACAAAAAAAGCCTAGCGATACTAAGTTTCATAGCACGAATCGGTTGGTGCAGCGCATTAAAGCTAGAGGCTGTAAGGAAAGTCACAGCCTGAAATGCAAAGCCAATTGGCACGATAAAAATCCACAAAATAATTAAGGTTTGCACCTCACTTTTATCACTGAAGATGCTTGCAACCCCATCGGCAACCAACAGAAGCACAAGAAACACCGCAGATTGCCACACTAAAGAGAAGCCAGTAACAAGCCGATAAGCTCTTTTTACCCGCTCAATTTGCCCGGCTCCAAAGTTCTGACTGATGAACGGAGGAAGGGTCATTGATAGAGCTAAACAAACCAATAATGACAGTGATTCGATTCGATTCCCTACCCCAAAAGCAGCAACAGCCTCAGGTCCATGACGTGCAACTAAATAGGTTAAAATAGCCTGAGCAACCGGTGTCATCATATTGGATAACGCAGCAGGCAGTCCTATTTTCATAACGCCATTAAAATGCCGTTTCATTCTTTGTATATCTACCGGCTGAATCACCAACAGATGTTTTCTAAAGAAAAGAATATTAACCGCTACAACCGTAGTAACACTCCAAGCAATGATGCTCGCTATTGCGGCCCCTTGGATACCCATGCCTTCAAACGGCCCTATTCCAAAGATAAGGATTGGATCTAAAATAAAGTTAAGCAGCGAAGAACCAGCCATAATGAGTGCAGGCGTTTTAGTATCGCCGGTTGCCCGCATACAGGCATTACAGACCATATTGATAACTAGAAACACAGAGCCAATTAGCCATACTTCCATATAACTATAAATCAAAGGCATCAAGCGTTCAGGGGCACCCATCGCATTAAATACAGGTCCAATTAATGTCTGAAAGAGAATACTTATCGCAACAATCATTCCCGCTACGATTAACAGATTATCAGAGGCTAAAGAACTCGCGCCCTCACTATCTCCTTCGCCTAACAACCGCGCCAACGTTGCGGAAGTGCCAATCCCCAGGCCAATCGCCAGACTAATAACAGTAAAACAAACAGGAAACGTAAAACCTAATGCAGCTAAAGCATCGGTACCCAGACGGCTCACAAAATAAAGATCTGCCAGATTAAAAAGCATCAAACTGACAATCCCAAGCATCATTGGAATTGTCATCCTCAATAAGGTGGGGCGAATATCGTCATTGAGAAGATTGGGGCGAGTAGACATAGATCACCGGGGATAAAAGAGAGCGCACATCCTACTCTAACTCCCCTAAGAACAAAATGTCGATTTCCACAACGCAATGTTGTGATGAATACAAACGCTTTGCACTTTACTAAGTGAGGGGGAGCTATAGACGTTGCTATCTTGCGATTGCTTGAGCCTGAACTACTTCGGACTCTTGTAGATCACACACACCGGTTTCAGGATCGCATAGCGGCAATACCACGAGGTGATCTAACTCGATACTGATACCAAGGTCTTCACCTACATCATGATCGTGATGACAGGCAGTAATACAAGGCAATATCTCTTTATTGTCCAGCTGAACGTGATAGAGATAATGTGAACCACGAAACCACTTACTCACTATGCGACCCGTTAAAGGGCTATCTTCGCAGTGTTGGATGTCATCAGGCCGGATCAATAACTCTACTTCGGTGCCTGGCACGTACCCTAAAGGCTCATCTCCGACCAAGCAGCCAAGTACAGAATCAACAGAATACTCATCTTTAATAGAAGCACGCAAGAACTCACCTAAACCTATAAAGTCAGCAACGAAGCGTGTTTTCGGTTCATGATATATATTAAAAGCCGTCCCACATTGTTGAACACGACCTAGCTGCATCACGGCAATTTTATCAGCCATTGCAAACGCTTCCATCTGATCATGCGTCACTAAGATAGCGCTCATCTGCTCTTTACGAAGAATATCCCGAATTTCAGGAACCAATGTTTCCCGTAAATTGGCATCTAACCCCGAGAAAGGCTCATCAAGCAGCAACAGATCCGGCTTAGGAGCCATCGCACGCGCCAACGCGATCCTTTGTTGCTGACCACCAGAAAGAGAGTGCGGATAGCGTGCCTCAACACCTGGAAGCCCAACAAGCGCCAACAACTCTTCAACTCGTGACTGCTGATCTTTTTTAGACCACTTTTTAATACCAAACGTTATATTGTCCGCAATCGTTAAATGCGGAAACAGAGCAATATCCTGGAATACCATGCCAATATTTCGTTTTTCAGCAGGCATCGTATGTCTAGCGTCAGCCAACAGCTGCCCACGCATCTCGATCTTGCCGGACTTTACCGGTTCAAACCCAGCGATCGCTCGCAACAAGGTAGATTTACCGCAACCACTAGGTCCCAACAAACAGCCTATCTCCCCTTTTTCAAGAGAGAGAAAAACATTATGGACAATGTCTTGATCACCATAAGCAAGAGAGACATCTTCAACGATTAAATGTTCTGTTTTATTCATCGTATTAACTTCCAGCATGCCCTTTAGTAATCGATCGACTCAATAATATGACAGGAATAAGACCAACAACCACAATCAATAATGATGCAGGCGCCGCATCAACTAAACGCTCATCTGAGGCCAATTCAAACGCTCTTACCGCTAAGGTATTAAAATTAAACGGTCTCAAAATTAATGTAGCAGGCAGCTCTTTAAGCACATCAACAAACACAATTAACAATGCAGTTAAGACCGAACTGCGCATCAATGGTACATGTATCTGCTTTAAAACTTGCATCGGCGTACAACCAAGCGTGCGCGCAGCGCCATCAAGGCTTGGTTTTATTTTTTCTAACCCACTTTGCACAGCCCCTAAAGAAACCGCAAGAAAGCGCACTGTATAGGCAAATAATAGCGCAACCAAAGTACCTGATAAGATAAGGCCAAGGTCAACATCAAGCCAGCTAGAGGCAAGAGCAATCAACTGATGATCCAACCACGCAAAAGGAATAATAACGCCTACGGCAATTATCGTACCTGGTAAAGCGTATCCCATGCCGGCAATAGCAATGGACAACCGAACCCGTTTACGAGGAATCAATCGGCCGGCATACGCCAAGACAAGCGCGAAGCCCACAGCGATAAGCGCAGCGAGAAAAGCAAGGTAAAAAGAGTTCCACGCCAGCTCAAAAAAAGCACCATCAGAAAGATCAGCTTGGGTAATGCTCCAGAAAGCTAACTGTCCTGCAGGAATCAAAAACCCAAAGAGCACAGGAAGAAGACAGATTAAAAATGCAGTAACAGCCCTCCACCCTTTCAACTCAATCAGCTTCGCTTTTGCTTTATATTCTGCAGATGAATGATAGCGCGCTTTACGCCTAGAGTATTTTTCTACCAGCACGAGCAGCGCGACAAAACCCAACAGAAAAGCGGCAAGCTGCGCGGCAGCCGCAGAATCACCAAAACCATAGAAGGTACGAAATATTCCGGTAGTGAACGTACTAACACCAAAATATTGAACGGTCCCATAGTCAGCTAATGTCTCCATTAACGCTAAGGTTAAACCGGCAATAATTGCAGGGCGAGCCAGCGGTAGCGCCAATTTAAATAAGCCTTGCCACTGGTTATAGCCCAGCGTTCGACTGACCTCTAAGGTACTAGCAGATTGCTCTAAAAAGGCCGCGCGGCTCATCAGATAAACATAAGGATAAAGAACAAGCGCAAGCATGAAGATCGCCCCCAAAAGAGAGCGTATTTCAAAGAACCAATACTCGCCATAACCCAGACCGGTCAACTCTCGAATCGCGAGCTGGACCGGACCTGCATAATCCAATAATCCTGTGTAGGTATAAGCAATAATATAGGCGGGAACAGCCAACGGTAGCAAAAGAGCCCAAGCAAAGATTTTTCTACCAGGAAACTCACAAACACTGGTTAACCAAGCGGTTGGAATCCCCAGCAAAAGCACCCCTCCACCAACACCAAGCATCAGTAGTAGCGAGTTACTGATGTAATCAGCTAAAACGGTATTATAAAGATGGGCAAATACATCAACCGATCCACTAAAGATAAATCCGATGATGATGAGGATTGGCAACATCAGCAACAAAGCAATGGCCACAGAGCTGATACCTAGCCACTGGGTTCCATTACTTTTCTTTAGTGTATTTACTACAGACATTTAATCAGCTCAGATAAACAGAAACGCCTGCAATCAGAATAGCAGGCGCTTTAATGTTACAATTCTAACATCTATCGCAACAATGACTCGATAACTTTAGGGCTATTTCCAGCCAGCTCTATCCATTAATTCAACCGCAGCCCGGTTATTTTCACCCAATTTACTTAACTCAATATCATCGGCTTTAAAACGACCCAGTTCATTTAGCGTCGCAGAAATTTCAGCACCGTCAACAACAGGGTATTCATTATTCTCATCGCCGTACCAAGCCTGCGACTGGTCTGAAGCCATAAACTCCATCAATCTAATCGCGTTGTCAGCATTGCGCGCATGTTTAGTTAAACCCACACCACTCACATTCATATGCACACCACGGTCATCTTGGTTCGGCCAGAAAGCAGCCAATTTACTTGCAACCGCTTGGCTTTCTTCTTTATTGCTCTTCAACAAGCGACCAAAATAGTAGGTATTCGCGATAGCAATATCACAAACGCCAGCTGCCGCGGCCCGTAATTGATCCGTATCGCCACCAGCAGGTGGTTTGGCAAAATTCGCAACTAACCCTTTCGCCCATTGCTCAGTTGCCTTAATACCATTTGCGTCAATCATTGAAGCCACAAGAGACTGGTTATAAATATTATTTGACGAACGAACACAGATACGCCCTTTCCATTTAGGATCAGCCAGCGCTTCATAGGTCGTTAACTGTGAAGGGTCTACTTTACCCTTAACGTAGAAGATAGTTCGTGCTCTCTGCGTCATCCCGTACCAATAGTTGTCAGAATCTTTTAGGTTAGTTGGGATCAACTTATTTAAGACATCGCTATTTGATACTTGCAAAACGCCAGCTTGTTTTGCTCTGTGTAAACGACCAGCATCAACAGTGACAAACAGATCCGCAGGACTAGCGCTACCTTCAACCTCTAACCTTTTTAGCAAAGCATCAGCTTTACCTGTTACGAGATTAACAGCGATCCCCGTCTCTTCAGTAAAGCGATCAAACAACGGCTTAATCAACGCTTCTTTACGCGCCGAATAAACATTCACCAAACCTTCATCAGCCACTGCAGAAATTGGCAATAAACCTGTAATAGATACCGCTGCTACGCCAACAGAAATAAATGCTTTACCCAGAATACCTTTTTTCATCGACTTACCTATAAATCAAAAAATTTACCGACAACAAATAAGAATTAAATCATAAACGATAACCGTTATCATTGATATATATCTACTAAATCTTTAGCTTTTCACCTTTACTCTTATTCGCAGATTTCTTCGCTTTCAGTAATGAACTGAGTTCTTTAAAAGGGGCAAAATAGATAAAAAGCAGATTCTGCTCGCCTTTCTTTTCCTCTCGGGAAAGACCAAACGCTAACAACTGCCCGCGAGTAGACACAACCAAACTATTAAACAGGCGATCCCAAATAGCCAAAATAACACCGTAATTTTTATCGAAATGTCGCGGATCTGTTGAGTGATGAATCTGATGCTGCACAGGAGAAATTAGGAACCGTTCTAACCAATCAGGATAGCCTATACCAATATGAGAATGGCGCAGATTAGCCCCGAGAGTATTAAAAAGAAAAGCAAATAAACCTACTCCCAACACGGTGTATAGGTCGGCTTTTGGTCCAAAGAAAAAAACAAATAAAGCAATCAAGATCCCTTGCACGAGAACGGAACGTAAAGCGAATATTATGCCTTCAACTGGATGGGTTCGAAAAACAGTGATCGGCGTCAGGGTCCGAGCAGAATGATGCGTTTTATGAAATAGCCATAAAGCGGGAACTTCATGCAATAACTTATGCACATAGAATCGTGAAAAATCATCAAGTAGAAAATAGGTCAGCGTGAATAGCGTAACAATGATCCATTTAGGCCATTCATCACCTATTATGATTCGATATCCTAATAACTCATGAAGATATTCAAACAACCAGGTTGCGACCGCTAGCTGAGTTATTATAAGGGGCGCAATAAACAAAAAAGATAATTTATTGATTAAGAAAATCGCATAATCAGCCTTAGCGGACTGAGACCACCATACTTTCCGGCTAAAAATAGTAAAAAAGGCCTGCTTGCTATCTTTCCTTTTAAACCATCTCAACCAAACAAACGCCACAAATACGCTTAATAAGAGATATCCCCAAAACACCCGTTTTTTAGGATCAGTAAAAGCAACGATAACTTGCTGATAAAGCTCTAACCAGTTCGTCTCGATTATGAAATACCTTACTATATTTTCGTAACTCAAAAATACAAAAACCAGCTCTGCATCGCAGAACTGGTTTTATCAATCTAACGACTATTTAATCGTTCTCAGCACTTACCCCTGAGCTTAACTTATCCGCCAATTCACCCATATCAGCTAACACATCTTTATTGCGCGCCTTAACACCAAATTGATCAACCATAAGTTGCTGAACCTTCAGCATATGCAACATGTACTGCTTCATATCAATTGACGATGCTTGCAGATAATTACCTTTGGCATCAAGTCCCATTACCTGCGTATTCCCTAGAAGCACAGGGCTAAAACCAATGAGACGATTCAATTTAACGGCGGTTTCACCTAGGTTTTTATTACCTACCTGAAGCGCCAAAGCGAAACCTTTCAGTTCTGCCCAATGCTTAGCGTATCCACGGAACTCTTTTGCGATATCACCGTTTGTTTCAATTAGCTTATTTAACTTTTGCAGATCTTTATAAGTTGAACCTGCATATTTGAATACAGCCTCAGCAATGACCAACTGCCAATTGTCAGCAATCGTTGATGCGTGAGTTTTCAGCTCTGTGCGCTGAGCATCCGTTAGATTCTCGCCTTTGGCATCAGTCAAAAGCTGCCTTCCATCTACAAATGCCTGAACGATATTATGGAGGTAAGTCGTTTTACCGCCTTTATCAAAGCCGGCTGCATAATATGCATGTGCATACGCCATCTCATTGTATAAAGAGACCTTGCCGTCACCATTGAAATCCGCCAATGCCAAAGCATCACTCTTTTGCTTCGCAATCTTATAAACAGCTTCAGCATTTAGATTAAGCGTATTTGCTGGGGCACCAAAATAACCAAATGCTTCGTCCCAAACATGCTCTTTACCGGTATACTGTTTCCCTGCTTTATACGGCTGACTGTTAGGCTTGATGTCTGCAGCAAGCTTCTCGTCTAAATAGTTATCAACCGCCTGATTATAAAATACTGCACCCATCACAAATTTAGAGATAAGTTGCTGATAATCGTAACCAGTAAGCGGGTCATAGCCTTTATTCGAGGAAGATGCTTTATCAATCATAGATTCAAGCACTTCCGGCCCTGTCATACCACCCGGCCAACCAGGAACAGAACCTTTATAAACTTTGCCTACAAGGTTCTTTTTCTTCGATAGCTGATCAACACCCGACTGATCAACAATGAACGCACCCTTTGTCACTGGAGATAAAATTGAACGGCCAGCATCCTTAGCAGCAAAGTAGGACAGCATTTTAGCTTTAAGCTCAGCATTCGGCTGACCATTGCCCTGTCCTGACAATTTTTTTAACGAAGTATGCAATACCTGACGTGCAGCTTGCCCACTATAAGATACTGAGTGCTTAGCATCGCCCTCATACCCTTTCACCGTTACAGGGAAATCAACATAGTTTGGGGCAGCACTTACATTCGCTGCGCCGGCGATAGCGATACTTGCGACAAGAAGATTAAGCTTCACGGTATACCTCTTTAAAACACTTGAAAAACAATTACTCATAAATTGAAGAGAAAATTAACACAGCACAAAAGATAATGCTACCGATAAACATTATCATTTAGATAAGCAGCACCATAACTTGATCTAGATTAATGTTCGCACCCATTAATGATGATCGATACACTAAACCACTCATACAAATAAAATCGAGCGATAAGCAAAGGCATGAATCTCATTCTTCTCACAGAAACAGATTTCTATCACTCCAATTGCGCAGAAATTGATGACCGAAGGTTTGTTCATATTAAAACCATTCAGAAACCATTGATTGGCGATTTTTTAAAAGTAGGCATCTTGAATGGAGATAAAGGCGTTGGCGAGGTGATTGCCTTATCGGACCAAGCGATATCATTACGTATCACGCTGAGTGAAAAGCCTCCTGAACCACTCCCTATCACATTACTACTGGCACTCCCACGCCCTAAAATGCTTAAACGAGTTCTTCAAACGATTTCTTCTATGGGCGTAAAAGAGCTTTATCTGATCAACTCATATCGAGTAGATAAGAGCTTTTGGGGAAGCCCTGTAGTCGAAA
Source organism: Neptuniibacter victor (assembly GCA_027943745.1). Taxonomy (GTDB): domain Bacteria; phylum Pseudomonadota; class Gammaproteobacteria; order Pseudomonadales; family Balneatricaceae; genus Neptuniibacter; species Neptuniibacter victor. Next base: position 3,143,257 of record AP025763.1, read on the forward strand.
AACAGATCAAGGAAAATCTCATCTTAGGTTTAGAGCAAGCCGGCGATACTCAGCTTCCAAATGTGTACCTTAAAAAACGTTTTAAACCCTTTATTGAAGATGAACTTCCGGCTATCAGCCAAAACTCTCGCTCACTGATAGCACACCCCTACGAAGCAGCCCCTTGCCCCACCCCCTCTAGGGAGCAAATAACACTGGCAATTGGCCCTGAAGGTGGCTTCATCCCCTATGAAGTAGAAAAGTTTAATCAGTGCGGCTTTGAATCAATACATATTGGCGAAAGAATTCTTCGGGTAGAAAACGCAGTACCTAGCCTGCTTTCTCGGCTTTTCGAAATTTAAGGCTCTCAAACCACTAAATACCAAATACTAAACTGCGATATTTCTGCCAATCAAAAGAGGGGCCTGGATCTGTTTTACGAATAGGCGCAATATCGCAATGCCCTACAATACGATCCAAAGTAATTGCAGGATAACGCTCCTGTATAGCTCGGGTAACCTCCGCTAACTGTTTATATTGAATATCGGTATAAGGCTCATCATCAGTGCCTTCTAACTCAATCCCAAGCGAAAAATCATTACAGCCATCTCGTCCTTGATATTCTGAAATACCGGCATGCCAGGCCCTTTTTGAAAAAGGCACAAATTGCACTATTCGCCCTGTTCGCTCTATCAACAGATGCGACGAAACTTGTAGCTCTTTAATTTCCTCAAAAAACGGATCAACCGCGACAGGAAGCTGATTTTGAAAAAACTGCTCTATGTAACCTCCCCCGTATCGACCTGGCGGTAAACTTATATTATGAATCACCAATAACGAGATCTCTTCCTCAGAAGGCCGTTCATTATAATTAGGCGATTGAACCTGCTCAGCGCCATCCAAGTAATGATTTTCGTCTATTAGCACCCTCTTCCCCCTATCCGCTAAAGCCTAGATTAGCTAGAATTACGCTTCTAAAAAAACAATACCCTATAGTAATACGCTCCAAGATAGAGCCACCAACCACAACTTTTGCAGAGAATCTCTACCACTCTCCAATAGTACCAGTGGCGGCCATTGCAGAGCACTTAAATATCAGGATAAAAACATGCTTAAACGTGCAGAGATACAGCACCTTATTCCAGAAGCCGTCACTTATGCGCTACGTGAAGATATAGGTAACGGTGATATCACTGCCCAACTCATTCCTGAATCCCAGCAAGCAACGGCACGCATTATCAGCCGCCAAAATGCCGTCATCTGCGGTATCGATTGGGTTAATGAAGTATTTAAGCAAGTTGATCCAACACTCACACTCGATTGGCAAGTGGATGATGGTGACTTACTTAAAAAAGACCAAGTCATTTTTTATGCCAAAGGCTCTGCACGTAGTTTATTAACCGCGGAGCGCGCCGCCTTAAACTTCCTGCAAACACTTTCGGGCACGGCAACCGTTAGCAAATTCTATGCAGATAAAGTATCCGACACCTCGGTGAAATTACTGGATACTCGTAAAACCCTACCCGGGCTTCGTTTTGCTCAAAAGTATGCAGTTACCTGCGGCGGCTGCTACAACCACCGCATCGGTTTATTCGACGCTTTTCTGATCAAAGAAAACCATATAATGGCCTGCGGCGGCATCAAAGAAGCGATCGATACCGCGAAGGGAAACGAGCCGGGAAAACCGGTCGAAGTAGAAGTGGAAAGCATGGATGAACTTCAGCAAGCACTGACGGCCGGGGCCGACATTATCATGCTAGATAATTTTTCACTAGATGACATGAGAAGTGCAGTTGGACTCGCACAAGGCCAAGCCAAACTAGAAGCGTCTGGCGGAATAACTGATGAAACGCTGCATCCCATCGCAGAAACAGGGGTCGACTTTATCTCCATAGGCGCGCTAACTAAACACTGCCAAGCTATCGATCTATCTATGCGCTTGGTTGAAGCATAACCTTAAAGAACGATTTACTACCAAACTCATCAAACTTAACGTATACAGTGAACACATTAAAAAAGGCTGAAGGGTTATCCCTCAGCCTTTTTTAATTCTTAGAAAACTACTCTTTATTGGCAAGTATTAGACGCTAACTTCTGCCAATCATCCTCTTTTTGAATTTTTACAACGTCGTAGATCTCAACCCTTACCGTTGTGACACCTTTCGATCTTAAAATCTGACATGCTTTATCTGCTGCATGATGAGGATTAGTTTTATCCGCAATAACACCAATCGCCATGACCGAATCATCGTGCCACCATACTGGACGTGCGGGAAACTCCTCTAACTCTAAAAGCGCGTTTTCAGAAGCACTTTTAGCTTGTGGAGTCAGCTTTACCGTAGAATTTGCGATATACCAAGTTACGCCGACACATGCGGCGATTAGAATAATTATTATTGTTCGTTTCATTTTTTTCCAACTATAAAAAGGGAGCAAAGGCTCCCTTTTTATATATTAACTTCCTTATCTTAACAAAGGCCAGCCGCTACACAAGTCCCACCAGGAGTCCAAGTCACTGCACCACTACTTATTGCAGGAGTCAGCGAGTAATCCAAACCATCCACAGAACTTGTTCCAGTTGCTGTAATAACACCATTCGCACCTAAAGCAAGAGTTGATACATATTGCCCCTGAGTACCTGTATTTGTAATCGTTGTAGCAGATGGGATGCCATATGTACCCGCAGCCAAACTAGCAACGTTTGTAAGAGCATTGGTCTGCACAGCCACTTCAACAGCCGTTTTAACTGCACCAGTTGCAGCCATAACCTCAGAAAAGCGAGCTTTTTTAGTATACGTTTGGTAAGCAGGCAACGCTATGGCTGCCAAAATGCCGATAATTGCCACAACAATCATCAATTCAATCAGGGTAAAACCTTGTTGTTTCGTATTCATTTTCATTTTTATTTCTCCAGCGAAAAAAATTCCTTGGGATCAACCAAGTCCTTTGATTGTAGCGTATTTTTTACAACACGCCAGTGACCAATTAAGAAATATCTTATAAACAGTATAGTGCGCATTTTCAAACCGCGTTGCAAATGCTATTTTAAGGTATGATCTGAGTCAATTCATGGAATGATATTAAGGGGTTACGATTTTGCAGCCGAGTCAACCGCTCAGCGGATTAGCAAAAAGACTGGTAAATGAGGGTGTGTGTTCTGCTGATGTCGCGGCAGATGCGGCACTTCAATGCAGAGAAAAGCAGCAAACCTTTATCTCTTATGTCATCGAACAACGGCTGGTCAGCGCTTATAGGGCAGCCGCAGCAGCCTCCGAAGAATTTGGCATCCCCCTATTAGATCTTGATGCCATGGACATGACCACTCTGCCCCAAGGCCTAATCAACGACTCCCTGATCACAAAACATCATGCGCTGCCGCTGCAAAAGCGCGACAACCGCCTATTTGTTGCAATCTCTGATCCGACAAACATTCAAGCACTCGATGAATTTAAATTTCAGAGCGGCATCACCACTGAAGCGATCATTGTTGAAGAGGATAAACTCAGCAAAGCCATTGAATCCTTCTTAGATAATCAAGGCTCTGCACTTGATGATTTAGATGATAGCGATCTAGATAACCTTGAAATCGACGATTCTTTACCCACCGACAAAGAGGAAGAGTCATCAGAAGATGCTGCCAATGATGCCCCTATTGTTCGCTTTGTAAATAAGATCCTGCTCGACTCGATTAAAAATGGCGCATCCGATATACATTTTGAACCTTACGAGAAAAGTTACCGTATTCGTAGCCGAATCGATGGAATCCTGCAAGAGATCGCAAAACCACCATCAAACCTTGCTTCTCGACTTTCCGCACGACTAAAAGTCATGTCGCAGATGGATATTTCAGAACGACGCGTCCCTCAAGATGGGCGCATCAAAATGAAGATATCAAAAAACCGCGCGATCGACTTTCGTGTCAATACACTCCCTACGCTTTGGGGGGAGAAAATCGTACTGCGTATTTTAGACCCTAGTAGCGCCAAAATGGGTGTAGAAGCACTAGGCTTTGCAGATTTCCAAAAAGAGATGTATCTCAGCACTCTACATAAGCCACAAGGCATGGTGCTTGTCACAGGACCCACCGGTAGCGGTAAAACAGTCAGCCTCTATACCGGCTTGAACATACTCAATACCGAAGAGCGAAACATATCCACCGCTGAAGACCCTGTAGAGATCAATCTAGAGGGGATAAACCAAGTACATGTAAACGCAAAAGTAGGCCTAACTTTTGCCGAAGCACTTAGGGCTTTTCTTCGTCAAGACCCTGATATCGTAATGGTTGGTGAGATTCGAGATTTGGAAACAGCTGAAATTTCGATTAAAGCCGCGCAAACTGGACATATGGTACTTTCAACACTACATACCAACAGTGCACCCGAAACCCTGACTCGCTTGAGAAACATGGGAGTTCCTGCGTTCAATATTGCGACCTCCGTCAGCCTTATTATCGCCCAACGTTTAGGACGTCGCTTATGCGAAAGTTGCAAGCAGGCAATCACACTGCCCGAAGCGACACTTAAAGAGGAAGGTTTCTCTACCGAAGGCGGATTTAGCAATGAAGAGTTACAGAATCTATCCCTTTACGAACCAAATCATGACGGCTGCAGCAAATGCAATCGCGGTTACAAAGGCCGAGTAGGCGTGTATGAAATGCTAGCCATGTCACCGGAGATTGCCGAAGTGATTATGGAAAACGGCAACTCATTAGATATACTGAAAGTAGCAAAATCTCAAGGCTTCCAAAGCCTGAGGCTTTCAGCCCTGAAAAAAGTAGCCGAGGGGATCACTAGCCTCGAAGAGATGAACCGGGTCATTAAAACCTAATAACAGGATACGTTTTTTATGGCTAAAGAAGCCAAGCTACAAACCTTTATCTGGCAAGGTAAAGATAAGAGCGGCAATAAGAGCAAGGGGAAAGTCGATGCACCCAATGCATCCATTGCTAAAGCCCAGCTGCGTAAACAAGGCATTCTACCTTCTAAGGTTGTCAAAGAGCGCGGAGCAAGCCTCTTTAGCACTAAATCAAAACCGATCAAACCCGTTGATATCGCCTTTTTTACCCGCCAAGTAGCCACTATGCTCAAATCTGGCGTTCCTCTCCTGCAGGGATTAGAGATCACGGCCGGCGGGGTAGAAAAAGACAAACTAAAAGATATTATTTATGGGATTAAAAACGACGTAAACGGCGGTATAGATTTTTCAAGCGCACTGGCAAAATACCCCGAATATTTTGATGACCTCTACTGCAGCTTAGTCAGCGCAGGCGAGCAGTCAGGCGCACTGGAACAAATGCTAGACAGGGTTGCAACCTACAAAGAGAAACTGGAAAGCCTAAAAGCAAAAATCAAGAAAGCCCTCACCTACCCAACCGCTGTTATTATTGTTGGCCTTGTCGTATCTGCTATCCTACTTGTAAAAGTAGTTCCCCAATTCCAAGATGTTTTTCAGAGCTTCGGAGCTGACCTACCCGCGTTCACGCTATTTGTTATTGGATTATCTGAAGTAGCTCAAAAATGGTGGTGGATCGCGCTAATCGCGTTCGCCGCAGCCGGATTTACTTTTAAGAAGATTCATCAAAGATCTAAAAAATTTCGCGACTCAGTGGATAAAGCGATGCTTAAAATCCCCGTCATTGGAGGCATTCTCCACAACGCCTCAATTGCTCGCTTTTCTAGAACGCTCGCCACTACGTTTGCTGCAGGGGTACCTCTTGTTAACGCACTAGATTCCGCTGCTGGAGCCTCTGGCAATGCACTCTATCGTGACGCAATCATTCAAATTAGAAATGGTGTATCAACGGGGCAATCTTTGCAAAACGCAGTCACTATGACTGGCGTATTTCCCAACATGACGGTCCAGATGATCGCTATTGGAGAAGAAGCCGGATCCTTGGAGATGATGCTTGAAAAAGTAGCTGATTTTTATGAGGAGCTCGTGGATAACGCCGTCGATAATCTATCTAGCTTACTAGAACCATTGATTATGGCGGTCTTAGGGGTTTTGGTCGGTGGCTTAGTTATCGCGATGTACCTCCCTATCTTCCAACTTGGCCAGGTCGTTTAACGAACTTCCAGAAATGAACTTTGATTTAGTTCTTAGCAACGATAAAAATTTCGCTTTGGATTTAAGCTAGAGAAAGCAGCATACGACCATAATTAAGAAGCCAATATGACAATTCTATCGATGATCGATCCGGCGTGGGCTATAGCCTGCGCCTTTATTTTTTCCCTATGTGTTGGCAGTTTTTTAAACGTAGTCATTCACCGACTACCCATCATGATGGAACGGGAGTGGCTCGCTGAGCACAACGAAGACTCAAACGAACAAGAGCCATTCAACCTATCGATTCCAGCCTCTGCCTGCCCTCAATGCGCGCACAAAATCAGATGGTATGAAAACATACCCGTGCTAAGTTACGCTTACTTGCGAGCAAAGTGCTCCTCTTGTGGTCTACACATCCCTTTTCGTTACCCATTTATAGAACTATTCAGCGCCGTAACAGTTGCTTATATTGTCTACCTATTTGGCCTTAATGAGATTAGCCTCAGCTTATCGCTATTAACTTGGGGTCTTATCTGTTTAATATTCATCGATATTGACCATCAACTGCTGCCCGACAAACTCACTTTCCCACTACTCTGGTTGGGACTTCTGGCCAATAGTTTCGGGCTATTTACATCGCTTGAAAGCGCAGTTTACGGCGCAATCGCTGGCTATTTAAGCTTATGGAGTGTGTATTGGGCTTTCAAGCTGCTGACCGGCAAGGAGGGCATGGGCTATGGTGATTTCAAGCTTCTAGCAGCCTTAGGCGCTTGGGCCGGAATCTCACAAATACCGCTTATTATATTATTAAGCTCCGTTGTTGGGGCCGTTCTCGGCATCGCTATGATTATCGGTAAAAAACAGGAACAACAAACCCCCATTCCGTTTGGCCCTTATTTAGCAATAGCCGGATGGATAGCACTTCTATGGGGAGATAAAATCACCGGTGCTTATCTGCAGTTTGTAGGTTTATAAAGAAGCCCGAAACCAAGTAGGTGGTATATAAACATGTTTGTCGTGGGCATTACGGGTGGTATTGGCTCTGGTAAAAGCGCTGTCACTGCAAAATTAGAGCAGTTAGGCATTGATATAATTGATACTGACATCGTAGCAAGAGAAGTGGTAGAACCCGGCACAAAAGCCTTAAAAGATATCCAATCTTATTTTGGTGACCGCGTACTCTCATCAGATGGAGCGTTAGATAGAGCAGCGCTCAGAGAAATTGTTTTCAGTGAGCCTGAAAAACGGAAATGGCTTGAAGCACTTCTTCATCCAATCATCAGAAATGAGACAATTAAACAGCTGAATAATGCGAGCTCACCCTATGCCGTTCTAGCCTCACCACTTTTACTTGAAACAGATCAACATGAGCTAACTCAGCACATAGTGCTAATCGATGTTTCAGTAGAAACACAGATTGAACGAACGATCGCAAGAGATAACAATAACAGAAAACAAGTTGAAGCAATTATTGCTGCACAGATGAGCCGCACTGAAAAGCAAAGGAAGTCAGATATAATCATCACTAATGACGAAGATCTTTCTGCACTTTACAATAAAGTCTCAGTACTACATGAAACCCTTAAACGATTAGCTTTGCAGGAAATAAAATCGTGAGCAAACCAACCGTAAAGTGCCCGACTTGCCAAAAGAATCAACAATGGGATAGCAGCAATCCGTTTAGACCTTTTTGCAGTGAACGGTGCAAATTGGTTGACCTCGGCGCTTGGGCTAATGAGGAATATCAAATCCCTGAATCTAAATCAGCTAGCAATTACAGCAGCGCAGAAGATGAAGAGCAGATAGATCGAGACATTCCTCCAACCATGCATTAAAACGTTTAGGCACCCCAAGCACGTATAGACATCATGCCTTGGGCACCACACCTTTGCGCAGTAGCTAAATCCTCAACCGAAAGCCCACCTAGTGCATAAACAGGCATAGGACATTCGTTAGCTATCTTCCTAAAACACTCCCAACCTAACGGCTCAGCGTCAGGATGGGAGACTGTTTCAAGTACTGGAGATAAGCTTATAAAATCAACACCCTTCAATGTAGCTAGCGCCAACTCGTCTTTATTATGGCATGAAGCACTTAGCCAGCGGCCTGAAAACCTTTCCCTATTTTCGAGAGAATCCAACCTAGAAGACGTCAGATGCAGGGCGTCTATGTTGTGCTGTTCCGCTAATTCAAGCGATGTATTAGCGATCAGAACACCCCCCTCTTCCTCACACAAACGATTTAATATCTGGTAAGCACCGATAAAGTCCCGCTCTGAAAAATCATGGGCTCTCAACATAATCGCTTCAGCCCCGGCAGAAATAGCTTGCCGACTAAAACGTTCTAAATCTGCCACATCAGAAAATGACGGTGTAATAGCTATCGAACTGGGTAATAGGCAAGCATCTACAATAGGTCGATTGGCAGCAGGGAAAGCGTAACTATCCAGATCACTTTCCATTACCCACTGAACAGGTTGTCCCTCTCTCCCCCAAGGCTCACCCTCAAACTCACTCACCTCGAAAACATCTAGCAAAACTGATTTATCTTCGTAGTGATAAGGCACTTTAATCAAAGGCCGAGCGGTAACCACCTGTATACCCAGCTCCTCTTCAAGCTCACGATTCAATGCACAAAGGGGCTCCTCTCCTGCCTCGACCTTGCCACCAGGAAATTCCCACAACCCACCTTGATGTTGGTTTGCAGAGCGCTTAGCTATTAAGTAATCACCTTTGGAATTACGGATAGCTGCTGCAGCAACATGAATCAATTTACGGCTCACAATTATTCACTCTATAAAGAGATTAACTTTAACTAAGTCGACCAGTACGTTAACTACGGTAATCTGCATTAATGCTGACGTAATCATGAGAGAGATCCGTCGTCCAAACAGTTTCAGAGATAGCACCACGGTTTAGGACAACGCGAATAAGAATTTCTTCAGCATCCATTACTGCCTGCCCTGCATCCTCTGTATAGGCTGCATCCCGGCCGCCATTACTTACGATACAAACATCCCCTAAATAGATCTCCAAAGCATCGAGATCTAAATCAGTAATTTCTGCACGCCCTACCACCGCCAAAATCCGCCCCCAATTCGGGTCCGAAGCAAACAGAGCAGTTTTGACTAACGGCGAATGCGCTATATCAAAAGCAGTTTTTAACGCCTCTTCTTGAGTCAAGGCAGACTCTACTTTGATCGTTACAAATTTAGTTGCCCCTTCCCCATCTCTAACGATGGCATGAGCCAACTCCTGCATAATAGACACCAATGAATCAGAAAACAGAGAAAGAAGCTCCTGATCGCCCTCAGACACCCTAACATCTGACTGAGCAGTGGCAACCAACATACATGAATCATTGGTTGAGGTATCACTATCAACCGTAATACGATTGAAAGACTGGTTTGTCGCATCAATGAGAAGCTGCTGAAGTAAAGACTGATCAATAGCGACATCCGTCGCTACATAACCCAACATGGTCGCCATATTAGGTTTAATCATCCCCGACCCTTTAGAGATTCCTGTCAACGTAACAAGCTTCCCTTGATAGGAAAATTGAACTGACGCCCCTTTGATACGCGTGTCTGTGGTCAAAATCCCTTCTGCGGCTTCCATCCAACCATCAACAGATAAAGCATTTTTGGCCGCAGGCAAGGCTGATATCAACTTTTCAACGGGAAGTTTTTCGCCGATGACGCCCGTAGAAAAGGGCAGAACTGAATCACTATCAACGCCACACAAGTCAGCTACAGCAGTACATGTAGCCACAGCATCATTCCAACCTTCCTGACCAGTACCGGCATTTGCATTACCCGTATTTACAATGAAGTAACGGCTGATCGTGCTCTCTAGATGCTGCTTACATATCTGCACAGGCGCCGCGCAAAAAGCATTTTTTGTAAAAACACCCGCGACTGTCGCAGCATCACAAATTCGCATCAAAACAACATCTTTACGACCTGGCGTCTTAATACCGGCTGACGCTGTTCCTAGCTCAAAACCTGAAACCGCATGCATTTTGTTAGGGAAAGTATTAGAACCTACCGCCATTTTCATTCTCCTTAGAGCAGAAAGCAGCCATCAGGCTGCTTTCAAATAGATCACATTACTGCCAGCTTGATTTATCTAGGCAAGCTTACCGTGACACTGTTTATATTTCTTACCTGAACCACATGGGCAAGGCTCATTACGTCCAACTTTTCGCCCTTCTCGTACAAACGTCTCAACAGGCTCATCACCACCTTCAGCTGCCACATCGTCATTACCCGACATCGCTGAGCTTTGATCATGAGTAAAGTCCATCTGCTGTTTCTCAGCTTGCTCTCTGCGCTGTTGTTCCATCGCTTCAACCTCTTCAGGTTGCTGCACCTGGACATGACAGATAATACGAATAACATCGCGCTTAATATTATCTAGCAACTCCTGGAACAAGTGGAACGATTCGCGCTTATATTCTTGCTTAGGGTTCTTCTGAGCATAGCCACGCAGATGAATACCTTGACGCAGATGATCCATTGTTTGCAGATGCTCTTTCCAAAGCGTATCGAGCACTTGTAGCATCACCTGCTTCTCGAAGTTGCGCATCGTACCTTCACCAACCTGAAGCTCTTTCTGCTTATAAACAGCAAGAATCTCATCCTGAACTTTTTGGTACAATGTTTCTTCATGCAGTGTATCGTCTTGGTCCAGCCACTCCTGAACAGGCAGCTTAACCGCAAAATCAGTTTCCAACGATCTCTCTAAGCCAGCAATATCCCACTGCTCTTCCAAACTTTGCGGTGGCACGAACTCACTAAACTTACTTGCAACAACTTCTTCTCGCACATTACCAATGGTTTCTGAAATATCATCCGTTGCCATCAGCTCATTTCGCTGATCATAGATCACCGTACGCTGATCATTAGCCACATCATCATATTCTAGAAGCGCTTTACGAATATCAAAGTTTCGACCTTCAACTTTCCGCTGAGCTTTCTCAATAGCATTACTCACCATTTTATGCTCAATCGCTTCACCGCGTTCCATACCCAGTGCTTGCATCAACTGGCGAACACGATCAGAAGCAAATATACGCATCAAATCATCTTCTAGAGAAAGGAAGAAACGAGAAGAACCAGGATCACCTTGTCGACCAGCACGTCCACGTAGCTGATTATCAATACGACGAGATTCATGTCTCTCAGTACCAATAATATGCAGACCGCCGTTATCTAACACTTGCTGATGACGTTCTTTCCAAACAGCGGTAATCTCGGCTATTTTTTCTTCTGAAGGATTATCAAGCGCTTGCAACTCTGCTTCTAATTTACCACCGAGTACGATATCAGTACCACGACCCGCCATGTTGGTCGCAATCGTAACCGCACCTGGTCGTCCCGCCTGAGCAATAATAGATGCTTCACCGCCATGGTTTTTAGCGTTCAAAACACTGTGCTCAACTTTTTCTTTCTTCAGCAAAGAAGAGATCAGCTCTGATGATTCGACAGACGCGGTACCAACAAGCACCGGACGTTTAGCATCCTGACAGCCTCTAATCTCTTTAATAATCGCTTCGTACTTCTCTTCTACCGTCATATAAACCAGATCATTGCCATCGATACGAGACACTGGTTTATTGGTTGGGATAACGACAACATCAAGCCCATAAATCTGGCGAAGCTCGAACGCTTCAGTATCCGCTGTACCCGTCATACCCGATAACTTGTTGTACAAACGGAAATAGTTTTGGAACGTTGTAGAAGCAAATGTCTGACTTTCATTCTGAACAGACACACCCTCTTTAGCCTCTACAGCTTGGTGTAGACCTTCAGACCAACGACGCCCCTGCATAATACGGCCAGTATGCTCATCAACAATCACGACTTCATTGTTCTGAACAATGTAATCTACATCTCGCTGATATAAATTATGCGCACGCAAACCCGCTAAAACATGATGCAGAAGGTTTAAATTGTGAGGAGCATACAAACTCTCCCCTTCACCTAGCAGATCACGCTGGGTCAATAACTCTTCAACGGCCGCATGCCCTGCTTCTGTTAATTCGACTGTACGGTTCTTCTCGTCTACAGCAAAATGTTCGCTGATATCTTGCGACTCATCCTGTGGATCAATTTCACCATCAAAACGCTGTAGCTGTGGGATCAACTCATTGATAGTCACGTACATTTGCGAACTATCTTCAGCTGGACCCGAGATAATCAGTGGCGTACGCGCCTCATCGATCAGAATCGAATCGACCTCATCCACAACGGCAAAGTTGAAATCTCGCTGTACCTTCTCATCAATACTGAACGCCATATTGTCGCGAAGGTAATCAAAACCAAATTCGTTATTCGTACCGTAAGTAATATCTGCGGCATAAGCTGCTCGTTTTGTCGTTGGATCTTGTCCAGACAAAGCAACACCCACCGTCAAACCGAGGGCTTCATATAAAGGGCGCATCCATTCAGCATCACGTTCCGCAAGATAATCGTTCACCGTGACAACATGAACACCAAGGCCACTTAAGGCATTGAGATAAACAGCCAAAGTCGCAACAAGTGTCTTACCCTCACCTGTGCGCATCTCAGCCACTTTACCGTCATGCAGGCTCATACCACCAATCATCTGCACATCAAAGTGACGCATACCCATAACACGCTTCGATGCTTCACGTACGACAGCAAATGCTTCAGGTAACAGCTGATCGAGGTTTGCACCCTCATCAAGGCGCTGTCGAAACTCAACGGTCTTTGCTGTTAGCTCTTCATCGGTTAGTTTTTCAAGATCAACTTCTAACGCATTGATCGCCTTAACGATCTTCCCCATGCGCTTTAATTCTCGATCATTCTTACTACCAAAAACTTTCTTTAACAGTCCTGTCAGCATATCTCAACGCATACCTATGAAGTCTTAAACACTCCTCAACCCGTCAGGGGAGGACAAAATTAACTCAGCATTCTACCTTTATTGGGGGCAGAAATTGAATCTAAAAGGGCAAATAAATAATTCCTTACAAAAAAAGCAAAAAAAAGCCGAACATTTGAGTTCGGCTTTCTAAAATCGTTCAAAAATCAAACAGCAAGTATTGGCTTCTGATAAGAGATTGGCGCACCTTCTTCATTCTCATCGAAGGTTACAATTTCCCAAGCCTCTTCATTTGCAAGCAGCTCTCGCAGGAGACGGTTATTCAGGTAATGACCTGATTTATCACCATAGAACTCACCGATTAAGCTTTTACCTAGCAGGTATAGATCACCTACAGCATCCAAAACCTTATGCTTAACAAACTCATCATCATAACGAAGACCGTCTTCATTGAGAATTCGGTAATCATCGACAACAATCGCATTATCAAAACTGCCGCCTAGCGCCAAGTTTTGCGAACGAAGATATTCATAATCGCTCATAAAGCCAAACGTTCTCGCGCGGCTCACTTCCTTAACAAAAGAAGTACTCGAGAAGTCTAAATAAGACTCCATCTTACGGCCTTCAAAAGCTGGATGATCAAAATCTATCTTGAAACCAACTTTAAAACCATCAAAAGGTCGGAAAGTGGCAGACTTCCCATCCGCTTCGACAGTTACTTCTTTCGTAATACGAATAAATTCTTTCGCAGCGTTCTGCTCTTCTAGGCCAGCAGACTGGATTAGAAATACAAATGGCGCAGCGCTACCGTCCATAATAGGAACTTCTTCGGCACTTAGCTCTACATAGGCATTATCTATGCCTAGTCCTGCCATCGCAGATAACAGATGCTCAACCGTCGCTATACGCGCACCGTCTTTCGCTAAATTCGTAGATAGCGTGGTATCAGCAACATTATGCGCATGCGCTAAAATCTCAACCACCGGATCCAGATCCGTACGTCGAAATACGATGCCTGTGTTAACAGGCGCTGGCTTCAAGGTCAGATAAACTTTCTGACCTGTATGTAAACCAATACCTGTTGCTTTAATGCTGTTTTTTAAAGTTCTCTGCTTAATCATGCCATCTGCCAAAAATAAAATGGGCCATACTAGCGCGCGATATTAACAAAGAAATTACCTTTTAGAAAGGTAAATCCCCCACAAAGCTAAATGTTTAAATTCTTCAATCTGCCTGCTTCCTCAAGAAAGTCGGTATATCAAAATAGCCGGCATCCCCTTCTGTGCCCGTCTGCTGCATCTCTTCTTCAACCTGTTCAGCCGGTCCATCTAATGCTTCATTTTTCCGGCGGCGTAAAATAGTCGGCAAATCGATTTGCTCTAGGTTTAGGCTACCGTCCACTTTCTTAACACCGTCTTGAACAGGACGAACCGCTTCTTGCGGCTTATCTAAGCCCGTTGCAACAACCGTCACTTTAAGCTCTTCGGACATCTCAGGCTCAATAACCGTACCAATAACAATCGTGGCATTCTCAGAGGCATACTCCTCTATCTGGTTACCAACCTCAGTAAACTCACCCAAGCTTAGATCCATTCCAGCAGTAATATTAACTAAAATACCACTAGCACCTCGAAGGTCGACATTATCAAGCAGCGGACTTTTGATCGCTTTTTCTGCCGCTTCAGCTGCACGGTTCTCGCCTCGCGCACCACCAGTCCCCATCATCGCCATGCCCATTTCAGACATAACCGTACGCACATCGGCAAAGTCGACGTTAATCATACCCGGACGCGTAATTAGGTCAGAAATACCCTGTACCGCACCTTTAAGAACATCATTTGCTGATTCAAAAGCATTTAGCAAACTACAATTGCGCCCCAAAACCTGCATCAACTTCTCATTGGGTATAATAATTAAAGAATCCACACTTTCACGTAACTCTTTAATACCATCAGCAGCAATCGACATCCGCTTGCGGCCTTCAAATGGAAATGGTTTGGTCACTACAGCAACGGTCAAGATACCTAAATCTTTGGCTACTTCCGCTACGATTGGCGCAGCACCAGTACCGGTGCCACCACCCATGCCAGCAGTGATGAACACCATGTCCGCACCTTTAAGCATTTCACCAATACGATCGCGATCTTCCATTGCCGCTTGACGGCCAACTTCAGGGTTAGCGCCCGCACCAAGCCCTTTTGTTAAAGCATTTCCTAACTGAATGACTGTCTGAGAAGACATTGAAGAAAGCGCCTGTGCATCGGTATTAGCACAAACAAATTCAACCCCTTCGAGATCACCACTTTCCATGTGTTTTACAGCGTTTCCGCCTCCCCCACCAACACCAATCACTTTGATTACGGCATTCTGCGGAACGCTATCTAACAGTTCAAACATTGTTAGCTCCTTTAGTGCTCTGCCAAGCACTATCCCCTAATTAGCTGTTTTTACTACCAACAGCTGAAACATTAAATTCGATTCAATCAACTGGTTTAATAATTACGTTTAAACCAAGCCTTCATTTTTTCTAAGATGCTGACTTGCGGTGTCACGGACATAACATCCTGACTAACCGTTTCGGCACCCCCGCCCACATGATCATGTTGAGCATATTGCAGTAACCCCATACCTGTGGCATAGATAGGACTACTTAATATGTCCTCCATACCCCTTACACCATGGGGAGTCGCTAGCCGCACGGGCATATGAAATATCTCTTCTGCCAGTTCAATAGCCCCTTCCATCTTGGAAGTACCGCCAGTCAATACAACACCAGCGGCCACTAAATCTTCAAAACCACTGCGTCGTAATTCCGCCTGTATCAGATTAAACAGCTCTTCATATCTAGGCTCGACCACTTCGGCCAAAGCTTGACGTGAAAGATCCCTAGCCGGCCGATCACCGACACCTGGCACTTTAACCGTTTCATGCCCTGCCGCCAGCTGAGCCAGCGCGCAAGCATATTTAACTTTAATATCTTCTGCATGCTGAGTGGGTGTTCGTAATGCCATCGCGATGTCATTAGTCACTTGATCACCGGCAATGGGAATAACAGCCGTATGTCGAATGGAACCACCCGTAAAGATCGATATGTCTGATGTGCCACCACCAATATCGACCATACAAACGCCTAACTCTTTCTCATCTTCCGTCAACACCGAGTAACTAGAGGCAAGTTGCTCCAATACCAAGTTATCCACTTCAAGGCCGCAACGGCGCACACACTTCTCAATATTCTGTGCAGCATTGACGGACCCCGTCACCAGATGGACTTTCGCTTCTAGACGAACACCTGACATGCCTAATGGCTCTTTAATGCCCTCAGAACTATCAATCTCATATTCTTGAGGCAATATATGAAGGATTTTTTGATCAGCAGGAATAGCCACCGCCCGCGCGGCATCAATAACTCTCTCAAGATCGTAATCAGTCACTTCACGGTCGCGAACAGCAACAATACCGTGCGAATTCAGGCTATTTATATGACTACCAGCAATACCGACCGTCACTGAATGAATCTTACAACCAGCCATCAGCTCCGCTTCTTCAACAGCGCGCTGAATGGAGCTAACCGTTGACTCTATATTAACGACTACGCCCTTTTTTAAACCTCTCGACGGATGGGACCCTATCCCAATAATTTCAATTGCGCCGTCGACACCAATTTCACCAACAAGGCATAAAACCTTTGATGTACCGATATCTAAAGCAACAATCATGTTGTTATCCATCGAACCACTCATTCTGATTTACCCTGCATTTTCATCGTCAGGTTTTACTCGCCACTTAACCGCTACACCATGGGTGTAACGAATATCAATTTCTTCTATCTCCTCGGCTTGCTCAGAAAGCCTTAACCGGTAGAGATCCAAAAACCGCCCTAGACGCGCATTGACTTCTTCACGTCCAACAATCACCTTAATTTGATTATCTAGCACAAGTGTCCACGCTCCTCGTGCTTCTAAATTAAGGCTTACTACATTCAGTCCAACTGCCCGCAACATCTGGTTCAGATCATGAAACTGAGACATCACCCTCTCAGTATCAGGTGCAGGACCGCTTAAACGAGGAAGCGTTCGATACTCCTCTTTTAATTCCGGCCAAAAAATATCCCCTTGGTGGTTCAGCAGCCCTCGCTCACCCCAACGCGCTACCGGCACCTCTTCTTCAATGCTTACCAATAAAGTACCTGGCCAATCCCTTTTGATCGATGAGACCCTAACCCAAGGGTGCTCACTGACTAGATTTTTAATCGTGTTAATATCAACACTCAACAAATCATCATCGAGCTCAGCCGCAATATGCTGAGCTAAGAGTTTCCTATCTAAATGCTGCGCAGCCCCCATCACGATAACGGACTCCACCGGCCGATCTAACCATTGCCACAGATGATGCCCTGCACTCCATAACATACCTGCGAAAATCAACACCGAAGAAAAAGTCCAGAATGGCTTCCACCACCAATCTTGTTCTACGCTATGGCTTTTTCCTTCAACCGCTTCATCAACTTTTTCAACAACAGCACGCCTTTCTCGACTTGCGCCCCGAGGCGTCAACGTTTCATTATCTACATCGTCCTCAACTTCTGAGGGTGCAGGTTTAAAAAAACGAAATGACACCATCTCAGTCAGCCGTCTTTAAAATTTCGACAACTAACTGCTCAAACGAAATCCCTTGCTGCCTAGCAGCCATTGGCACCAAGCTATGATCGGTCATGCCTGGGGCTGTATTCACTTCTAATAATTGGAATTCGCCATTTTCATCTTGCATAACATCCACTCGCCCCCAGCCCTTACAACCAACCGCTGAAAAGGCTTTCTCAGCTAAACAACGCAAAGCTTTATCTTGCTCAGGGCTTAAACCATGATCAAATTTATACTCTGTATCATTCGCCAGATACTTAGCATCAAAATCATAAAAATCATGATTTGTAACAAGCAAAATAGGAGGTAAAGCCACACCATCAAGAACCGCAACGGTGTACTCGTCACCACTCATCCATCGCTCAACGATAACCGTTCGATCATATCTCTCAGCTGTTTTTAATGCCGCGGCTAACTCGACACTACTGCGAACCTTACTCATTCCGATGCTTGACCCCTCATGGGCCGGTTTAACAATCATAGGCGATCCTAAACGCTCGACAACCGCATCCAAATCACTCTGTTGATCACACACAGCAAACGGCGGGGTAGGTAGATCAGCCCCTAGCCATAACTGCTTAGTCCTCAGTTTATCCATGCCTATTGCTGAGGCCGCAACACCGCTACCGGTATAGGGTTTTCCTAGTATTTCCAAAGCCCCCTGAAGCGTACCATCTTCGCCACCAGGACCATGTAAAATCAGAAAAGCTCTATCAAAGTCCTCTTCTTGCATCTGACGTAGCGGCTCTAAATCTGCAGATTCGCCATATAAGTCGATTCCAAACGCATCAACACCTGCACGCTGCAAACCAGCTAAAACAGCCGCGCCACTTTTAAGGGAAACCTCTCGCTCAGAAGAGTTCCCACCATATACAACAGCAACTCGACCAAACGACTCCTTTAAATGCGAATCGATCATAAAACTCATCTACCTTAATCCTCAAAAACCAAAGACACTTGATTTAGTTCATGTGCTAACGCCGTAATATCACCAGCCCCTTGCGTCAGCAAAAGGTCTCCCGGCTGCAAAATATCTTTTAAAACATCAGCTACCTGCTCTTTATCACTAACAAATACAGGATCAACTCGACCGCGCTGACGTATGCTACGACATAAGCTACGACTATCCGCACCCGCGATAGGCTCTTCACCCGCGGCATATACCTCAAGCAACAACAACACATCCACTTCAGATAACACTTCCACAAAATCTTCATAAAGATCACGTGTGCGGCTATAACGATGCGGTTGATAGATCATAACCAGACGTTTTTCCGGCCAACCCTTTTGAATAGCGTTCACGACCGCGTTTACTTCTCGAGGGTGATGACCGTAGTCATCAACCAACATAGCAGTACCCTCTTTTATCGGAACATCGCCTAGCACCTGAAAACGGCGCCCAACCCCTTCAAATTTTGCTAATGCACGGCAGATTGCTTCATCAGCGATACCTTCATCAGAAGCAACCGCTATTGTCGCTAAAGCGTTTAGCATATTATGGTGACCAGGCATATTCAGTGACACATCCAGATCCGCTAGTTCTCCCGGACGCTTCACCGTAAAGCGAGTACACATTCCATCCTGGCGAACATTCTCCGCGCGATAATCAGCATCTTCAGAGACACCGTATGTCAAAACAGGACGACTTACGTCCGGCAGTATTTCGCAAACAACAGGATCGTCGACACACATAACCGCCAAACCATAAAAAGGGAGGTTATGCAGAAATTCAACAAAGGTTTTCTTCAGTCTCGAAAAATCATTTTCATACGTTTCCATATGATCTGCATCGATGTTAGTAACAATCGATACCATTGGCTGCAAGTGCAAGAAGGACGCGTCACTCTCATCCGCTTCAGCAACTAAATAACGACTGGTCCCCATCTTCGCATTCGTACCAGCGCTATTTAAACGGCCACCGATCACAAAGGTAGGATCTAATTCACCTTCCGCAAAAATCGAAGCCAACAAACTGGTTGTTGTCGTCTTACCATGCGTTCCTGCCACGGCAATACCGTGACGGTAGCGCATCAATTCAGCAAGCATCTCAGCTCGACGAACAATAGGTATCCGCCGCTCTCTCGCCGTTTTAACTTCAGGGTTTTCTTCATTAACGGCTGTTGAAACCACAACAACATCTACGCCCTTAATATTGCTTTCGGCGTGACCAATAAAGATATCCATCCCTAACTTTTCTAAGCGCTGAGTCGTCGCAGAGGATTTAATATCTGAACCCGATATTTGATAACCTTGGTTCAACAAAACCTCAGCGATACCACACATACCTACACCACCAATACCGATAAAATGAATGCGGCTTATGCGACGCATTTCAGGTATTTCAAAACGTGTAAAAGCATTTTGCTGTTTCATTATCTCATCGCCTCAAGGCAAACATTTGCAACACGATCGCTCGCTTCAGGCCGACCTAAAGAGCGTGCTTTGTTTGCCATAGTAATCAACGTTTCACGCTGATTAAATTTCTCTTTTAATAAGCGTTCCAGTGAAGGTTGGCTTAAATCTTTTTGCTGAATCAAAACGGCAGCACCCTGCTCGGCTAAAAATGCAGCATTTTTTGTTTGGTGATCATCTACCGCGAATGGAAACGGAACCAAAATTGACGCAACACCAGCAATACTCAGTTCACTAACGGTTAGCGCACCTGCGCGACATAAAACCACATCAGCCCAAGCATAAGCCTCATCCATCGCGTCAATAAAAGGCACAACCTTACAATCAGTTAAACCTTGTGACTCATAACGTTTAAGCGTTTCTTCTATATTGCGCTTACCCGCTTGATGCCACACCTCAGGACGCTCATTTTCTGGCATCCCGGCTAAAACTTCCGGTAATAGATCATTGATCGCTTTCGCCCCCAAGCTACCACCCACAACTAACAAACGTATCTTGCCCGTACGCTGAGCCATTCTTTGCTCGGGGGGGGCCATCTCAAGAATACTCCCTCGAACAGGGTTACCCACGGATTCCGTTTTCAGCGTTTTATTGAAAGCCCCTTGAAAAGCTTCAAGCACACGTTTGGCAAATTTGGACAAGGTTTTATTGGTCATCCCTGCTACAGCATTCTGCTCATGAATAATAAGAGGAATACCCAATAACCATGCGGCTAAACCACCAGGGCCTGATGCAAAACCACCCATACCAAGCACAACATCGGGTTTAACGCTTCTGACAACTTTCAAGGCCTGCCATAAGGCCAACAACAACTTAAAAGGAGCTAACAGCAAGCTTAGCTTTCCTTTCCCACGCAAACCGCGCACTTCAATTGCGTGCATTTTTAAGCCTGCAGCAGGCACCAACTCGGCTTCAATACCATGACGAGAGCCAAGCCACTCAACCTCAACACCTTGCGCCTGTAACTTTTCAGCAGTGGCTAATGCGGGGAAAACATGCCCGCCTGTGCCACCAGCCATGACCAATGCGGTACGGGTACGATTAGTACTCACAACAATACCTCCTTCGCACTAGACTCTTCTTGCTTCTCTTTAACAGGTCTCGGCTTCGACTTTTTATGCACAGCATCGCTACTGCCAATATCCTTACTTGCTTTCAATTCGTAATCGACCCTTAAAATAACGGCTAACATTGCACAACTAACCAACAAACTACTGCCACCATAACTCACAAGTGGCAATGTTAATCCTTTTGTAGGTAACGCGCCGACATTAACGCCAATATTAATCAACGCTTGGCCAGCAAAGATAATTCCAAACCCGTAACAGATATAAGCACTAAAAAAAGCTTTAACCTTTTCTGCGCGCCGGCCAATTCGAAAAATATTCACGATGAGCACTGCATAAAGAACAATCAGAATCGCTGCACCAATAAACCCTAACTCTTCGGCTAATACAGAAAAAACAAAATCGGTATGTGCTTCCGGCAAATAGAATAGTTTTTGCACACTATTACCCAAACCGGTTCCAAACCATTCACCTCGACCAAAAGCTATTTGCGCTTGCGACAACTGGTAGCCTGTACCAAAGGGATCTGACCAAGGATCTAAAAAACTTTGTAAGCGGGCCACACGGTAGGGCTGTAAACCGACAACTGCGACAAGCAGGGCAATAACGCTAGAAATAACCATAATAAACTGAGAAAAGCGCATCCCCCCAAGGAAGATCATGCCCATCACCGTGCCCATTAAAACAACCAGCGCACCAAAATCTGGTTCAAAGTAAAGCAGAATACAAAAGATACCTAACGGCAATGTAGGTTTAGCGATGCCTTTCCAACTACTACGCACTTCATGTAAACGACGTACGAGGTAGCCCCCCATGTACATCACCATGCAAAACTTTGCGACTTCAGATGCCTGAAGGTTTAACGGGCCTAAAGGAAGCCAACGATTACTGCCATTAACCCCCTTACCGACTCCTGGAATCAAGACCAAAATAAGCAACACGCCTGCAGCAATCATCCACCAATGGCCTGTTTTTTCCCAAAAGCTAACAGGTATATTCCAAACAACGGCTGCACCAATCAAAGCCAAAACAATAAAAACAGTCTGCCTAATAACATAAAAATAGGGTGTGCCATTATTTCTCATTGCAACATCAAGCGATGCCGAACTAATCATGACAAAACCAATCAGCACAAGCGCCACAGCACAACTCAAGACCCAAGGATCAAATGGCAAAACAGCGCCCGATGAAGAGCGATGCTGCATGCTAAATGAATGCCAAGGAATCGTTACCATCAGAGAGACTCCACCGCTTCAATGAACGCGTCACCACGGGCAGGGAAACCACTAAACATATCAAAACTGGCACATGCAGGAGAGAGAAGCACAATATCCCCTGGCGCTGCATGTTTCGTAGCTTGCGATACTGCATCCTGCATACTTGATGCCATTTTCTTGTCTATATCGCCGCTTTCATCGGCTAAACGAGAACCATCCTCTCCGATGTAAACCAAATGACGACCATAACGCTGTAACGGTAAAGCCAGCTCAGAAAACTCTGCCCCTTTACCCACGCCACCAGCAATCAAAATAATTTTTTCATCACCCTTTAAGGTCTCACCCAAACCATTTAGCGCCGCAACAGTCGCGCCAACATTTGTGCCTTTGGAGTCATTGAAATAACTAACACCGAATTTATCAGCAACCCACTGGCATCGATGCTTAAGGCCTGTAAAATCCTTTAACGCACGCACCATTGCATCAATCGGTAAACCCGCAGCCTGACCTAACGCCAAAGCCGCTAAAGCATTCGCTATATTGTGACTACCACGTACTTTCAGATCTGAAACGGCAATCAGCTTTTCAAAGCCCACAGCAAGCCATTGCTCGTCGCCCTCATCAAGAACACCGAACAATTTAAAATCGGGTTTGCCTAGGTGGTAAGCTAACGTATTCACCTGCTTAGGCATTAAAGGAGAGGTCAGCGCATCATCTCTATTAACAACAACACTCTTCGCCCCTCTAAAGATCCGATGTTTAGCCTGGTAGTAACCTTGCATGCCATCATATCGATCTAGATGATCAGGACTAACATTAAGAACGGTCGCAACTTCAGCACGCAGATCATTCGTCGTTTCCAGCTGAAAACTGGATAACTCCATCACATAGATATCTTTCTCTGGCTCATCTAATAGATCCAGTACAGGGGTACCTATATTGCCACATACACCTACATTTAAGCCGGCAGCTTTAGCCATGTCACCGACCAACGACGTCACGGTGCTTTTGGCATTAGAACCGGTGATCGCAATAATAGGCGCGATAATTTCCCGACAGAAAAGATCAATATCACCACTTAGGGCAGTGCCACGTGCTATCGCTGTCTGGATAGCAGGCTCACTCTGAGCCACACCAGGACTTAAAATAAGCTCATTTGCCGAACTTAAAAAGTCAGCATCAAATGGGCCACAGCGTAACTCGACATCAGGCAGTTCCGACTTTAAAGTATCAGCGCCAGGCGGTTCATCACGACTATCTACCACCGAAAAAGAGATGCCCTTTTTTGCTAAATAACGCGCACACGCCAGCCCAGTCTGTCCCAAACCGATTACGATTTTAAAATTATCGCTGGCGATTAAACCCATTACTCGACCCTACTTGATTTAACGAATTTTCAGTGATGCCAAACCTATCAGCACCAATACAACAGTAATAATCCAGAAGCGCACGATAACGCGAGGTTCTGGCCAACCTTTTAATTCAAAGTGATGATGCAAAGGAGCCATTCTAAAAATACGGCGTCCCGTTAATTTAAACGAAGCAACCTGCAAAATAACTGAAACCGTTTCAGCCACAAAAACCCCGCCCATAATAAATAGAACAAACTCCTGCCTTACGATAACCGCAATAACACCTAATGCAGCACCTAAGGACAACGCACCTACATCGCCCATAAATACTTGTGCTGGGTAAGTGTTAAACCATAAAAACCCTAGGCCGGCGCCGACAATCGCTCCACAAAAGATAATCAGCTCACCTGATCCTGGGATATAGGGAATAAGAAGATAATCTGCAAATTTGACGTTACCAGACAGATAAGCAAACACGCCCAAAGCGCCAGCGACCAGCACAGTAGGCAAAATCGCCAAGCCATCTAGGCCATCCGTTAAATTAACTGCGTTTGAACTGCCCACAATGACAAAGTAGGTAAATACGATAAAAAATATACCCAGCTCGATCGAAACATCCTTCAAGAACGGTATCAATAGAGACGTTTCAGCAGGTGTCGAGGCTATGGCATACAGCAAAACAGCAGCGCCAACACCACCAACGGATTGCCATAAGTATTTCCATTTAGCAGGCAATCCACGAGGATTCTTTTCG
This sequence comes from Neptuniibacter victor, assembly GCA_027943745.1. Taxonomy (GTDB): domain Bacteria; phylum Pseudomonadota; class Gammaproteobacteria; order Pseudomonadales; family Balneatricaceae; genus Neptuniibacter; species Neptuniibacter victor. The sequence goes on from AP025763.1 coordinate 3,167,574, forward strand.
ACAACCTTCCGATAATCATCCACCCAGCCAACGGCACCAAAAATCAACGTAACCCCTAAGGTGACCCACACATAAATATTACTAAGATCACTCCACAACAATGTACTAATTGCGATTGCCACCAGAATAAGCGCGCCACCCATCGTGGGTGTTCCTGCTTTACTTAAATGGCTCTGAGGACCATCATCGCGAATCGCTTGACCAATTTGATTGCTACGCAATTTATTGATCACATACGGACCCACTAAGAGTGATATCAATAGCGCGGTTAGCACGCCAAAAATGCCTCTCAGGGTTAGATACTGAAACACAGTAAAACCACTGTAATACTCTGATAAAAATTCCGCTATCAGTGGAAACATTGCCTTTTATACCCCTTCAGACAGGCCCTTAACGACCCGCTCCATTGCTGCACTGCGAGAACCTTTCACCAAGATATTTACACCTGGATTAGTAACTTCATTTAATGCAGCGATTAATTCTTCTTGTGTTTCGAAATACTTACCACGACCCTGTGCTACAGCTTCGAAAGCTGAAACAGAGTGCCGGGACAGCGCGCCAGTCGCCCAAAGGCTTCCAGCCCCCTTCTGCGCAGCCCGACAACCTACCTTTTCATGCTGTTCAGATGCATCCGCACCCAATTCAGCCATGTCCCCTAAAACCAGAATTGACTCGCCAGGTAAACTCACTAACAGGTCTACCGCCGCATCAACCGATCCTGGATTTGCGTTATAACTATCATCTATCACTAATGCGCCACGCTTGCTTATGCTTGGGCACATTCGCCCAGGCACAGGCACAAAAGCCGCTAGCCCATCTGAAATTTCTTTTAATGAGACGCCCTGGCAACTAACGGCTGCAGCCGCAGCCAAGGCATTAGCCACATTATGCTGTCCCATCACGCCTAGTTTAACCGGCTGAGAAGCTTCACCATCATGTAATGTAAAGGAGTAACAACCGGTTTCAGAAAATTGAATCTCTGTGGCATAAATATCAGCTGTATCAGACTGAGATGAAAACGTTTTGCGCTTTAACCCCTCAGTCTTATCAAGCCAAAACTGGGCATGAGGGTCATCGATATTGATAACCGCATAACCTTGAGTCGACGCAAGCTCATCAAATATCTCTGACTTAGCTTCCACAACACCCTGCAAAGAACCAAATCCTTCTAGATGCGCGCCCATCGCATTATTGAGAATGGCTACATCCGGCTTAGAAATTGCCGTGGTATAACCGATTTCGCCAGCGGCACTTGCCCCCTGCTCAATAACGGCAGTTTGATGAGCGTCATTTAATGAAAATAGCGTTAAAGGCACACCGATATCGTTATTAAAATTGCCTTTTGTCGCGAGCACATCTGCCTTTTGCGACAAAATACTATTAAGCATCTCTTTAACCGTGGTTTTGCCGCTACTGCCAGTAACCGCATATACACACCCATCAAATCGAGCTCTATTTGCGGCAGCAATCTGTCCAAGCGCTATGCGGGTATCAGCGACAATCCACTGAGGGATACTGGATGCTAACGGCTGAGAAACAACAGCCGCAACGGCGCCATTTTCCAGCGCTGTCTCTACAAACTTATGGCCATCAAAATTAGGGCCAACCAACGCAACAAAAAGATCACCAGGTTTAATCGTACGAGTATCAGTACTCACCCCGGTAAAATCAGCGTTTTCATTGACTGTGCCGCCATTCAGCGCGCGTAAAGTATATAAATCCCATTCGCCGATCATGCCGCCACCCCCAACACTTTTCGAGTCACGACCAAATCACTAAATGGATAACGCACTTCGCCAATTTCTTGATAATCTTCATGGCCTTTTCCGGCGATTAAAACCACATCTTCAGGTGACGCCTGATTAATTGCCAAATCAATCGCCGCAGCTCTATCAACTTCAATATTAGGAATATGCTGATGGATACCGTTTTCTATCATCGCGATAATCGTATCAGGCTGCTCTGTTCGTGGATTATCGCTTGTCACAACCAGATGATCTGCTAATTGATCAGCTATCTGCCCCATCAATTCTCTTTTTCCTGCGTCCCTATCACCACCGCAACCAAAAACACACCATAGAGTACCGCTAGTATGAGCCCTGACAGCCTGCAGCGCTTTCTCTAATGCATCCGGGGTATGCGCATAATCGATGATAACCAAAGGTTTATTTGCTGCAACGACCGCTTGCATTCGGCCAGGAACTGACTCTAACTTTGATAAGCCATGAACAATTTGCTCATTACTAAAGCCCTGCTCTGAAAGAACAGCCATCACCAGCAACAAATTATCTAAATTAAATTCACCGATCACCTTGCTACAAAAAGTAAAATTCCCTTTCTGGGTTTTTACTTCAGCTTCGATACCATGCAGTGCTAATCGGTAAGCCTGCATGCAGATATTACCTTTAATACGACCGACTGAAACTTTATTGCAGCCGATGGTCTCATCAGACAATAACTGCAGTCCAAAGCTATCGTCGCTATTTATAACCGCACTTTTAAGGGCAAAATCACGGAACAGTTTAGCCTTGGCATTGCCGTAAGCCTCCATCGATCCATGGTAATCAAGATGATCACGGCTTAGGTTAGTAAACACACCATAATCAAATTCAACCGAAGCAACACGCTTCTGCTCCAACGCATGACTAGACACTTCCATAACGATAGCGCCAGCACCTTCAGCCCGCAGCTGTGCAAATAAACGCTGCAACCCAATGGCATCAGGTGTCGTGTGCGTAGCCTGCTGTAACGCATCGGGAAAGCCATTACCTACAGTGCCAACGATAGCGGTCTTAATACCTAATGTGTTCATCGCTTGAGCAATAAAATGGGCACAAGAGGTTTTTCCATTGGTACCTGTAATCCCTATCACCGTTAATGCTCGGCTTGGGTGATCATAAAAATTTGCGGCAATAAGACCAATATTATTAATCAAATTAGGAATAGCGATAACCGGAATTGCGACGTCAGGGCAAGCATCCAGTTCAGTGCTATCCAACAGCACCGCAACAGCACCGCAAGCCTCTGCATCTACAACAAAATCGACACCTTTATGCTGTAAACCTGAACGCGCCACAAACAAAGTGCCCGGCTTAATTTGGCGACTATCTTGGGATAAGTCAGACACCAAAAGATCGGCATAGGCGCTATCCACCCAGTCCGGAATAATCTCAGTTAATGTCTTCGCTATCGTAAGCATCATTTGTTATCTCTTAGCCACTTGTTTATTAACCTCAGGCCAATTATCTGGCGGAACATTCAATAAACGTAATGCACCACCTACCGCTCTCGAAAATACAGGTGCCGCAACCTCACCACCGTAATACTCTTGTCCTTTCGGATTATCGATCATCACTACCGCGACTAACTTTGGATTACTAACCGGTGCAAGCCCCGCAAACGTAGAAACGTACTGATCATCAATATATCCACCACGTCCGACTTTATGCACAGTCCCGGTTTTACCAGCAACACGATAACCAGGCACAGCCGCACGCCGCCCTGTACCTTTATTACTAATCACTGTTTCCATCATCACCCTCACATCCTTAGCAACCTGTGCAGGCATGACTCTTACCGGCTTCCCTGGTTCTTTTTGACGAATTAAATTAACCGGGCTCACAACGCCATCATTCGCCAATGCCAGATAAGATTGCGCTAACTGCAAAGGGGTTACCGATAAACCATATCCATACGATAACGTTGCCCTTTCAACAACCTGACGCTCATTCAAATAAGGCAAATACCCAGTACTCTCTCCCGGAAAACCAATACCTGTTGATTGCCCTAGGCCAACATTGTGGTACAGATTACGTACCGAACCTTCAGGTAAGCTGAACGAAAGCTTGGTAACACCAACATTACTTGATTTAGTAATAATCGTTGATACATCAATCTCACCATAGTTACGGTGATCTCGAATTGTTTTACGTTTAACCTTCATATAGCCAGGTGACGTATCGACCATTGTGTCTGGCGAATATTTACCACTCATCAGAGCGGCCGCCACGGTCATTGGCTTAACCGTTGAACCCGGCTCAAACGTATCGGTTAATGCTCGATTTCTTAATGCCGTAGAAACACGCTGGCGCGGATCATTCGGGTTATATGATGGCTGATTGACCATCGCCAAGACATCACCCGTTTCAACATCCAACATCACTAAAGAGCCGCCATCAGCCTTATGCGCTTTAACTGCCGCCTTAAGCTCACGATAGGCTAGATACTGCAATCGCAAATCAATACTCAGCTCAATATCATTTCCATGCTGTGCAGGCTGGACTTCACGAATATGTTTAATGGTACGGCCTAAACGGTCTTTCATAACAAGCTGTTTACCCGAATCAGCTTTCAACCAATCCTCATAAGCAAGCTCCAAACCCTCCTGACCTTTACCGTCCAAATTAGTAAAACCAACCAGATGAGTGGTCACTTCAGCAGCGGGGTAATAACGCTTATATTCACGATCAACATGAACCCCAGGGATACGTAAAGCCCTTACCTGCTCTGCAAGTTCAGGCGTCCCTTGGCGCTGTAAATAAAGAAAGCGTTTCGCGCGATTTGCCGACAATTTAGTCTGTAGCTTTTTCTTATTTGTTTTCAGCAACACGGCCAATTTCGCTAAGCCTGCGTGCTGAAAGTCCATCATTTTAGGGTCAGCCCAAATAGTCGCCACCGGCGCGCTCACAGCAAGCGGCTCACCATTTCTATCCGTAATAATGCCTCGGTGAGCGGGTACCTGAACCGTACGTAACGTACGAGCATCACCCTGAGTCTGCAAAAACTCTTGCTCATCCACATACAAAGTCAACATACGTGCAGTAATACCGACAGCGACCAACAATAGAAGAACTAGCACCAACCAAAGGCGCCATCCTCTTCCTACTGTCGCTTCCGTATTATCTGTCATTACGAATAATCTCTATCTGATTTACTTCGGGTACTTTCATGCCTAATTTCTTAGTTGCCTGCTGCTCCACCCGATTATTTGCAGCCCAGGCACTTTGCTCTAACAGAAGCTGTCCCCACTCCACTTGTAATTCATCACGCTGCTGGACTAGCTCCTGATGCTGGTTAAAAAGATTCCGATATTCGAATGCGCTCATCACAACAGCCAAACAAGAAACCAGAATCACAACAACCAACAAAAAAACAACTAAAAACGGCCTTAGCAACTCCTCAGGACTATAAAACTTCACCGCTTCCTTGCTACTAACAGCGTCCGTTTCCTGTGAAGCCTTTTTCCAAAAGCGCTGCAAAAAAGCAAAACGCATTTAAGCTACTTTCTCTGCCACACGCATAACCGCACTGCGAGCTCGCACATTATCCTCAGTTTCAGCACTGCTCGCCTTCACCGCTTTACCAACATTCTTAAAACGTATTTCAAGCATATCGTTTGTAAAAGGGATCCCTCGCGGCAAATGCTCATCACCTTTCACATGCTTACGAATAAAGCGCTTTACGATACGGTCTTCCAGAGAATGAAAACTAATCACAACAAGACGCCCGCCAACTTTGAGCATTTCAAGCGCTTGATCCAAGCAACTTTCTAAATCCTCTAACTCGCGATTGATATGGATACGTATCCCTTGAAACGCTCTTGTTGCGGGGTTTTTACCTTTTTCCCAAGCGGGGTTTGCCTCAGCAACAATTTTCGATAACTGGGACGTTGTTGTAATCGCCTCTTCCGCTCGTTTTGCAACGATAGCCTTCGCCATTCGACGGGAGAACTTCTCTTCTCCATAGGTATAAATAACATCTGCAATCTCAGACTCTTCCGCGCGAGCGATCCACTCTGCAGCACTTTCACCCGAAGATGTATCCATACGCATATCTAAAGGACCATCATTCATAAAACTAAAACCGCGCGAAGCATCATCTAATTGCGGAGAAGAAACACCCAGATCCAATAAAATGCCATCAACCTTTCCACTCATACCTCTAGCAGCAACAAAAGACTCCAGCTCAGCAAAACTGCCATGAGCAATCGAAAAGCGAGATTCATCACCAAAACGTTCTTGTGCATGCGCGATTGCTTGAGGATCTTTATCAATCCCCATCAAAACGCCATCGTCCGCTAACTGCTCTAGCACAAGAGAAGAATGGCCGCCGCGCCCAAATGTACCATCGACATAAAAGCCAGACTTGTCCTGCACTAATGCCTCAACAGCCTCTTGCAGCAAAACCGTAATATGTTTAAATTCCTGGCTCATCTGTATTCTCAATCACTAATGACGACGCTTTATTAAAGCGAAAGGTTTTGTAACTCTTCAGGCATTGCCATGCCCCCTTCCACATCCTGAAGATACTCTTCACGAGTGGCTAACCACCTGGATTCGCTCCAGATCTCAAACTTTTGTCCCTGACCCAACAAGACAATCTTCTTATCTAATTCTGCATATTCACGAAGTGGTGCAGGCAACAACAAACGACCATTCCCATCCATATCAAGATCAGTAGCATGCCCAATCAATAAGCGCTGAATGCGGCGAGCGGCTGGATTAAAGCTAGGTAGTGATTCAATTTTTTCCTGAATCTCTTCCCATTCCTGCAACGGATAAAGTAGTAAACAGCGTTCTTCAGTATCAATCGTAGCCACGAGCTGCCCATCACAACTCGACGCGATTTTATCGCGATATCGAGCTGGGATCGCCATGCGCCCCTTAGCATCTAGATTGATTTGATTAACGCCCCTAAACATTTATCTACCTTTTCAACCCACTCTAATTACAGAAATACCCACTTTTACCCACTTTATCCCACTAGAGCACACTATAGAAAGGAACCCCAACTAAAGCAAGGTGGAATCCCCCTCAAACAGCCGTTTGAGAGAATGAATTATTAGAGAAATTGATATAGAAAAACCTGCTTAGACAAAAGCAAATAAAAGACACTTAAAAAACAAGGAATTAGAAATCAAAGAAAGATCGAGCAACGCTAATATCGTAAAACCGTAGAAACAAGATGAAAAGAATAAATATTAAGAATATTTATCGATCAGCCCCGATCTTCTATGAGGAAACGTTTTGATAAACCATTCATCTTGGATAGCTTATTAGGGAAAACTTTAGAAGCTGACCGATAAGCCCCGATCTTTTATGAAGAGCCGTCGTGGACAATCATTCATCTGGGATGACTTATTGGGGATAGCTTATTGGGGAAAACTTGAGAAGCTGGCCGATAAGCCCTGATCTTTTATGAAGAGTCGTCGTGGACAATCATTCATCTGGGATGACTTATTGGGGATAGCTTATTGGGGAAAACTTGAGGAGTTAGCTGATAAGTCCTGACTGTTCTGAAGAGTCGTCGTGGACAATCATTCACCTGGGATGGCTTATTGGGGAAAACTTGAGGAGTTTGCCGATAAGCCCTGACTGTCCTGAAGAGTCGTCGTGGGCAATCATTCATCTGGGATAGCTTAATTGGGACAAACTTTAGAAGCTTGCCGATAAGCCCCGATCTTCTATGAGGAAACGTTTTGAAAAACCATTCATCAGGGATAGCTTATTAGGGAAAACTTTAGAAGCTGGCCGATAAGCCCTGACTGTTATGAAGAGTCGTCGTGGACAATCATTCATCTGGGATGACTTATTGGGGAAAACTTGAGGAGTTTGCTGATAAGCCCTGAATGTTCTGAAGAGTCGTCGTGGACAATCATTCACCTGGGATGGCTTATTGGGGAAAACTTGAGGAGTTTGCTGATAAGCCCCGATCTTCTATGAGGAAACGTTTTGAAAAACCATTCATCAGGGATAGCTTATTAGGGAAAACTTTAGAAGCTGGCCGATAAGCCCTGACTGTTATGAAGAGTCGTCGTGGACAATCATTCATCTGGGATGACTTATTGGGGAAAACTTGAGGAGTTTGCTGATAAGCCCTGAATGTTCTGAAGAGTCGTCGTGGACAATCATTCACCTGGGATGGCTTATTGGGGAAAACTTGAGGAGTTTGCTGATAAGCCCTGAATGTTCTGAAGAGTCGTCGTGGACAATCATTCACCTGGGATGGCTTATTGGGGAAAACTTGAGGAGTTTGCTGATAAGCCCTGAATGTTCTGAAGAGTCGTCGTGGACAATCATTCACCTGGGATGGCTTATTGGGGAAAACTTGAGGAGTTTGCCGATAAGCCGGGTTCTGTCTTGGACAATCATTCATCTGGGATGCGCATCGCTACGCACCTCAAGCAACCTACCCGGTTCCAGCGCGGGTCACGCCTGTAGGAACCCTATTTGGTCTTGCTCCGAGTGGGGTTTACCATGCCGTGGAATGTTGCCACCCACGCGGTGCGCTCTTACCGCACCATTTCAACCTTACCGTTATGCCGAAGCATACTTAGGCGGTATATTTTCTGCTGCACTTTCCGTCGACTCGCGCCGCCCAGACGTTATCTGGCACTCTACCCTTTGGAGCCCGGACTTTCCTCCACCCTTTTACAAGGGCAGCGACTGCCTGGCAAACTCCTCGCGGCGGATTCTAACAGAGTGATGATGACTGGGCGAGCATTAACGCCCCAAAGCTGCCTGATAAAGAACCTTTTTCTTTAAACCTGTAATTTTTGCGGCCAAAGACGCCGCCTGACTAGCCGGTAATTCAGCAAGCAGAATATCCAATACATCGAGAGCCTTAGCATCAAGCACCGCCTCACCTTTGCTTTCAGCACCATGAACCAATACAACAAACTCACCGCGCTGCTGATTAGAATCAGCCTCAATCCAAGCAATCAAAGCATCCAACTTATCAACATGGATTGTTTCATAGGTTTTTGTTAACTCCCGAGCAACAGCGACAACTCGCTCACAACCAAAGACTGACTGCATATCTTTCAAAGAAGCCACTATACGGTGAGGAGATTCATAGAAGATCAGTGTCCTAGTCTCATCAACCAAGCCTTTCAACTGCTGCTTTCGACCAGATGACTTATGAGGCAGAAAGCCCTCAAACGCGAAGCGATCCGTAGGAAGGCCCGCAGCAGATAGTGCAGCAACAAAAGCGACACATCCCGGCACAGGTACTACCTTATACCCAGCCTCACGAACCCCCTTAACAACAACATACCCTGGATCAGAAATTAATGGCGTCCCAGCATCAGAAATTAGCGCAACACTGGCACCAGATTGCAACTGGTGTACAATCGTCTCAATTCGCTGGCGTTCGTTATGCTCATGTACGGAAACTAGGCGGGTATCGATATCACAATGCGCCATCAAACGGGCACTATGACGAGTGTCTTCCGCAGCGATAAGCTCTACACGCTGCAATATCTCTACTGCGCGAGGTGTCATATCCTGCAAATTTCCAATCGGTGTAGCAACAACATATAGTGCCGGTTCTAACATTACAGATACCATCCTCAAACTTGGGTTGTGAAGTATATGAAATTTCAGTGGCGCCTGTCTCTTACTGCCATCCTTCTAAGCACTATTATTTCTGGCTGTTCCGTTCAAACAACCTCAAAGCCAGCGCTGAGCGATACGGAACAACAAAGAAACCGCGCCGGTACACTCTTGCAAAAAGCAGAGAATGCCAAGCCTATAAAATCAGCGGAGCTAAGAGCGGAAGCCGCCCAGATCCTGCTGGCTTTAGGTCAAAAAGAAAACGCATACAATGTTCTAGACAGCATCGACATTTCGCTACTTCCACCGTCCATGCGCTTTAACATCGCAAAACTAAAAGCAGAAGCGGCTATAGAGCAAAACCAACCTGAAGCAGCACTCGAATACCTATCAGCCTTACAAGCCAATAGCCAAACAGGCTTACCTAAAGAACAGGAAATAGTTTTCCTAGAACTGCAAGCTCAAGCCTACAAACAACAAAAAGCGCTATTTGCTGAAGTAAAATCACTTACAAAGCTGAGCCTTATCCTTGAAAGCAATCAAGCCAAGCAGACGATTCACGATGAAATTTGGAATCGTTTACTTATGTTAGATCCAGCCACACGAACAACCTTATTGCGTCAAGGCAATAATAGTTACTATGAACAAGGCTGGCTGGAACTCATTAATGAACTAAGCAATAACAAACAACTAGATACACAACACCAAGCGATCAGCAACTGGGCAACACTTTGGGAAGCGCATCCAGCTCGCACCCTTACCCCTAGCGCACTCAGTGGGTTAAGCAAACAAAGCTACAGCGCGAATAAAATAGCGGTTCTACTCCCCCTCGAAGGAAAATTCGCCAAAGCAGCCGCCGCCATTAAAGAAGGCATCTTAATGGCCCACTTCCGACAACAACAGCCTGGAAAACCATCACCAGAATTACTGTTTCTAAATTCAGAAGTCATCAATACGCCCATTCAACTCCAAGCGATTCTTTCAGAGCAACAGATAGATCTTGTTATCGGCCCTCTATCTAAGGACTACGTCACAACACTGGCTTCAGACGGCCACATATCCACACCTATACTCGCGCTAAACTATGCTGACGACCAGAATAGAGAAGGCTTTTATCAGTTTGGGTTATCCACAGATGACGAAGCTAAACAGATCGCTGCACAAGCATGGAACGACGGAATAAGAAACGCAGCAATACTTACGCCAAAAAGCAAATGGGGTGAAAAAGTTGAAACCGCATTTCGAGAGCACTTCAGCGCGCTAGGCGGCAACATAGTGACCGCTCATAACTTTGGAGCTACCGAGGATTTCTCTGCTGATATAGGTACTTTTTTGGGAACGGACATTAGTAAGCAGCGTTACAAACAAGTACGCCAGGCCATATACACTCGTAAAATAGAGTTTGAAGAGCACCGCAGACAAGATATCGACGCGATTATCTTAACCGCCCTACCTAACGATGCTCGCCAGCTAACGCCAATTCTAGCGTTCAACTTCGCTGGCGATCTGCCAATCTATGCAACATCGCATCTATTTAGCGGCACCAACGACCCAATACAAGACCAAGACCTGAATCGAATAAAATTTCTAGGCACCCCTTGGAGCTTAAAACCACCTTCGCAAAATAAGGTTCTGATCTCACAACAACGAACAGATACAAATAGCAGATTCGGCCGTTTATATGCATTAGGTTTAGATGCCTACCGCATCTACCCCTACCTACAACAACTCAGCGCACTACCAGGCACTGAAATTGACGGGGAAACCGGCAAGCTAAGCATTAACCCAAATGGCAAAGTAAATCGCAAACTTGTTTGGGCAGAATACAAAGAAGGAACCCCTCAACTATTTGAGTAACCACCATGGATAGGAACAAAATCGGCAAGGATGCCGAAAAAATTGCTGAACGCTTTTTGACGAAACAGCGACTGAAGCTAATCGAACGAAACTTCAATAGCAGGTTTGGTGAAATAGACCTTATTATGCAAGAAGGTGATACTATCGCCTTCATTGAAGTGCGTTATCGCAATTCAAAACAGTTTGGCGGTGCGGCAGCATCCGTAACGCCACTAAAACAAGCGAAAATAATTAAAACAGCACAGCTCTTTTTAAGCCAGCACCCACGCCTAGCTAATAAAAACTGTCGTTTTGATGTCATCGCTTTCGAATATGATGCAGCACCTTCAAACCCTCTGTGGTATAAAGATGCATTTAGAATTTAAGGCATAATTAAGGACAGCATGGAACTCGAAGACCGCATTGTCAGCCAGTTTCACAACTCAATGGAAATCAACGCGATTACTATTGAGCAATACACCCCACTTATCGCCCATGCTGGTGAACTTTTATTGCACTGCCTTGTCAGTGAAAACAAGATTCTCTGCTGCGCGAACGGTGCATCTTCATCTTTAGGGCAACATTTCACATCCCTACTGATGAACCGGTTCAGGCATGAACGCCCCGGACTACCAGCGATCAATCTTAATTCAGACGGCTCAACATTGAGCGCTATCTGCGAAGACAGCAGCTTTATGGATGCTCAGGCAAAACAGATACATGCGCTTGGACAGCCCGGTGACATCCTATTACTTCTCACCTCCCACGGAAGGTCAAGTAACCTGGTACAGGCCATTCAAGCGGCGCACGACAGAGAGATGACTGTCATTGTATTAAACGGCTCTGATGGCGGCGATATTACCGCACTTCTAAGCCCTGAAGAGATTGAAATATGCGTACCCAGTGACGATAACGCCTTGGTACATCATGCACAGCTACTAGTGCTGCACGCACTATGTGATTTAATTGACTATCAACTATTTGGAAGCGACTAGTGATGATTAACACAAAATCTTTATTACTAATCACAGGGATTAGCTTTTCCGTATTGCTTACCGGCTGCTCAGACGTTATTAGCGCTGGCCGTCAAGATCCAATAAAAGAAGACCCAGGTCATCGCACCGTAGGCTCTTATATCGATGATGAAGTCGTCGAAACACTTTCCATGGTCAATCTAGCGAAAGGCTCCGAACAAATGGAAGCCAGCAACGTCAGCGTAACCAGCTATAACGGCGTTGTATTACTGACAGGCCAAGCACCAAGCGAAGCAGCACGCTCTGAAGCTGAGCAAATTGTCAGCCAAGTCAGAAAAGTTCGAAAGATTCACAACGAGATAAAAATCTCAGGCGTTTCGTCCGCAATAGCGCGGACCAATGACACATGGCTAACCACTAAGGTAAAAGCACAGCTACTCACCGATAAAAGCGTAGACGGCGCACGCATCAAGGTCGTAACAGATAGTAGCACCGTATATCTTATGGGATTAGTAAATACACAAGAAGCAGACACAGCGGTCAGCATTGTTCGCGGCATTCCTGGCGTGGAAAAAATCGTTAAAGTATTTGAATACGTTAATCGCTAGCTTAAAAGCAACACCTCTACTGCTGCCTACCCTATGTAGGCAGCAGTAGCTTTTTCACAGTACTCTATAACCACAACTATTTTACCACCTTCAGTGCAGGGCGCTTCGCTTTGGACTTCTCAACCTTATCTTCAGACACCCCAACCTCATCAGAAGGCTCTACTTCAGTCAATTCAGCTTCCAAATAAGCTTCAACACCCGGCTCACCACCAAACCCCATACCCTGGCCGTTTTCACGAGCATAGATAGCCAACATCGCTTTCATCGGAATATAGACATCCATCGGCTGACCAGAGAAGCGCGCATTAAACGAAACCGCCTGATCATCCATATAAAAATCGCGTACCGCTGATGGATTAATGTTCATCACTATTTGCCCATCTTCAACAAATTGATGAGGGACAGTAACATTTTCCTGTGTGGCATCAACCAATAAATGAGGTGTTAAATCACTATCTAACAACCATTCATACAAAGCTTTAACAATATAAGGACGACTAGGCTTCATCTAATACTCTCATTTCCTACAAAAACACATAAAAAAAGGGATGAAACATCATCCCTTTTTAACAACCAATCTGTAAAGATTAATCTCTCATTTCACGCTCAGCTTCAGACAAGCTAACCTGGAAAGATTCACGCTCAAAAACGCGTTCCATATACTTCACAAGCGGTTTACACTGATCTTCTGGAATATCGATTCCAAGAAGAGGCAAACGCCACAATAACGGCGCTAAGCAGCAATCGACTAGTGTAAATTCTTCACTCATAAAGAATGGCTTATCATCAAAAATTGGCGAAATAGTCACTAGACTATCGCGCAAACTCTTACGCACTTCTTCAGCCTTATCTTCATCATCAGCCATCGCCGCTTCAAGGATCTGATCAGCAAGATCACACCAATCACGCTGGATACGATACATATAGAGACGGCTTTCAGCGCGCGCTACCGGATAAACAGGCAACAGTGGAGGATGAGGGAAACGCTCATCAAGATATTCCATCATTACGTTTGGCTCATATAAAACCAAATCGCGATCCAACAAAGTTGGCAGGCTGTTATACGGATTCACAGAAGTCAGATCTTCCGGAAGATCGTTCTCATCACAATCATGAATCTCTACAGCTACACCCTTTTCAGCTAAAACAATACGTACACGATGACTGTATTGATCTTCGCCATTAGAGTAGAAGGACATGGAAGAACGTTTTGCCACGACACCCATTAACTATTCCCCTTTTCAGAAACAGACACGCGGCTCCATAGTGGAGCCGCGCAAGAAACGATGTGATTATATCACAACGTTATTAGTGTATATCTCTCCAGAACTCTTTCTTCAACGCATAAGCTAGGAAGAAGAACAAGAACAGGAAGATTAATACATATGTACCAATACGCTGAGAGTCTAATTTAGACGGCTCGCCCATGTACACCATAAAGTTCACAAGATCATAAACAACCTTATCGAACTCTTCTGGTGAAAGCTCACCACTACCCTTCACAACATTAGAGCAGTTATTCAATGGCGTATTAGTTAATGGATCGATATCACCACCACGCATACCGTTAGCGTGCATATCATCCCAAGAACAACTTGCCGTAACAACACCCTGAAGAGGGCCTAGTACGTTTGGCATACCTACATCTTTAAATACTGCGTTATTCACGCCCCAAGGACGAGAATCATCAGCATAGAAGCTACGTAGGTATGTATACAACCAATCACCACCACGAAGGCGCGCTTCAAGCGTAAGATCTGGCGGAGGGTTACCAAACCACTTGCCAGCATCAGCTTTAGTCATCGCAATCGTCATCTGCTCACCGACTTTCTGATCATTAAAGATCATATTTTCAGCAACAATCTCTGGGTTCATACCCAAATCTATTGCTGCACGCTCATAACGCTGATATTCAGCAGAGTGACAGCCTAAGCAGTAGTTAACAAATGTTTGCATACCACGTTGTAAAGAAGGCTGATTCTTTAAATCAACATCCATATCATCAAGGTGGCCCTTAGAACCTGCAGCACCTGCTGCCAATGGCAGCACTGCTACTACTAATGCAATCAAAAACTTTTTCATTAGCCTGTAACCCTTTCTGGAACTGGTTTAGTGCTTTCCATTTTGGTGTAGAACGGCATAGCAAAGAAGTACAAGAAGTACAGCGCAGTACAGATCTGAGCCATAATTGTACGTTCAGGGCTAGAAGCCACAACACCAAGGTAACCCAAGATCACAAAGCTAATGCAGAAGATTACTAACATAACCTTACTGATCATGCCTTTGTAACGAATAGATTTAACAGGGCTACGGTCCAACCAAGGTAGGACAAACAGAATAGCGATCGCACCACCCATCACAACAACACCCGGGAACTGAGAACCGAACAAAGGTGGAATTGCACGCAACATTGCATAGAAAGGCGTGAAATACCAAACCGGCGCTATATGATCAGGCGTTTTCAGCGGGTTAGCAGGCTCAAAGTTTGGCGCTTCAATCAAATAACCACCGCCTTCAGGGACGAAGAAGACAACAGCACAGAAGACAAACAAGAATACAACCACACCCACAATATCTTTAACAGAGTAGTAAGGGTGGAATGGGATACCGTCTAGAGGTACGCCGTTCTCATCTTTGTTTTCTTTGATCTCAATACCGTCAGGGTTGTTAGAACCCACTTCATGCAGTGCAATAATGTGCAATACAACCAACGCAAGAAGAACGATTGGAAGCGCAACAACATGCAAAGAGAAGAAACGGTTTAGCGTAATACCAGAAATTAGGTAATCACCACGGATCCACTCTGCAAGGTCAGGACCAACAAATGGCACAGCCTGGAACAGAGATACAATTACCTGAGCACCCCAGTAAGACATCTGGCCCCAAGGTAGCAAGTACCCCATGAAAGCTTCAGCCATAAGCGCTAGGTAGATTGTCATACCGAACAACCAAACCAATTCACGTGGTTTGCGGTAAGATCCATACATCATGCCACGAAGCATGTGTAGATAAACAACTACGAAGAATGCAGACGCACCCGTTGAATGCATATAACGCAGCAACCAACCATATTCGACGTCACGCATGATGTACTCAATCGACGCAAACGCACCTTCCGCGGAAGGGTTGTAAGACATCGTCAACCAAATACCTGTTAGCAGCTGGTTTACAAGAACCAACAATGCCAATGAACCAAAGAAATACCAGAAGTTAAAGTTCTTTGGTGCGTAATATTTTGAAAGGTGATCTTCCCACATCGCCGTAGCTGGGAAACGATCATCAATCCAACCCATGATACCTGGGTTACCTTTATTGCGAGAACCAGCCATTATGCACTCTCCTGATCTACGCCAACGATGATCACGTTATCACTAGCATAGTGATGCGGTGGAATCACAAGGTTACTTGGAGCCGGGGAGCCATTCATTACACGACCTGAAAGGTCAAAACGAGAACCATGGCATGGGCAGTAATATCCACCAACCCAATCAGGACCAAGATCAGCAGGCGCTAATTCTGGACGATGCGTAGGTGAACAACCTAAATGCGTACAAATACCCACCAACACAGTAATATCATCACGTATAGAACGCGCAGGCGTCTGCGGGATGTATTCAGGCTGCTGTGCAGTATTTTCAGAATTTGGATCTTGCAGATTATCTAGCTTAGCTAAGTCCGCTAAGTTTTCTTCGCTACGGCGAAGAACCCATACCGGCTTACCACGCCAACTAACAACCATCTGCTGACCAGCTTCAAGTTTGGTAATATCTACCTTGACAGGTGCACCGGCAGTTCTTGCCTTTGCACTCGGCGTCCAGGAAGCTACGAATGGGACAGCTGCTCCTACAGCACCAACCGCACCAACTGCGGATGTAGCACCGATTAGGAGACGGCGCCGACCCTTATTCACGCCATCATTGCTCATTAAGACTATCTCCCCTCAATCGACCTTATTTTGTATTTCCGCAGGTGCAGAAATACTCTGGCCGCTAAGAATTATAAAACTATGGAAACATGTATCTTTAAAATGGCCCAAATAGTAATGAAAACACCCCTTTTTTACAAGGTGAATTACTGTTTTTCGGGGCATCTTAGGCCAAAGTATTGACTTAGTGCAGCGCAAAAAAAACGCCCATCCCAAAAATGAGATAGACGTCTTTTTCGAATTCGAATTTCCGAAGAAAAATCGAATTAACGTTTTGAGAACTGTGGTTTCTTACGTGCTTTACGTAGACCAACTTTCTTACGTTCAACCATACGAGCGTCACGAGTAACGTAACCTGCTTCGCGTAGTGCTGGACGTAGAGTCTCATCAAAAACCATCAACGCACGAGTAATACCGTGACGAATAGCACCTGCTTGACCGAAGCCGCCGCCGCCTTTAACTGTAACAACAACATCAAAAGACTCAGTGTTGTTTGTTAATTCTAGTGGCTGACGCACGATCATGCGAGCAGTTTCACGACCGAAGTAATCTTCGATTGTGCGGTTATTAATAGTGATAACACCTGTACCTGGACGTAGGAAAACACGTGCAGCAGACGTTTTACGACGACCTGTACCGTAATACTGTGTAGTAGACATATTATTCCTTCCCCTTAGACGTTCAATTCTTTAGGCTGCTGAGCCTGATGCGGATGTTCTGCACCAGCATATACTTTCAGCTTCGTGTACATAGCGCGACCCAATGGGCCTTTTGGAAGCATGCCTTTAACAGCAAGTTCAATAGTGCGCGTAGGGAAAGTTTCAACCATCTTTTCGAAAGATGCTTCTTTCAAGCCACCTGGGAAACCAGTGTGGTGATAGTAAGTTTTATCTTGACGCTTGTTACCAGTAACGCCTACTTTTTCAGCGTTGATAACTACAATGTAGTCACCAGTATCAACATGCGGAGTGTAAACTGGCTTATGCTTACCGCGTAGACGGCGTGCAATTTCAGTAGCCAGACGACCCAGAGTTTTACCTTCTGCGTCAACAACGTACCAGTCGCGTTTTACTTCGGCTGGCTTAGCGACGAATGTTTTCATCTGTATAGCCTTTCAACTTGGCTCAGATCTCGTGATTACTTACGCAACACCGACCTGACTTATAATTATTTGTTGCCGATTTAATGCCTCGACAACTCGCTTTAGCCCAAAATTTAAGCAGCACCTAAACTTTGGAGCGCGCATTATATATATCGCCCAGAACAACCGCAAGCATTGATATGGTTATTAACCATATTTATAGACGGGAATTTGTCCAGCCTGTAAAAGAGGCATCTGCAGAATAAAGCACTTTAGAAAGAGGCCAGCTGTGGGAGGGGCCACTGGCCGCGATTCTTTTGATTCTTTTATATCCACACCCCAAACCATCGCCGTGAGTCGCGCCTCCTACAAAGCACAACATTTCAAATCCCTACCAATCTTGTGGGAGGGGCCACTGGCCGCGATGTTTTTTGATTCTTTTAATTCCAACCCCAAAACCTCGCCGCGAGTCGCACCTCCTACAAAGCACAATATTTCAAATCCCTGCCAATCTTGTGGGAGGGGCCACTGGCCGCGATTCTTTTTGATTCTTTTAATTCCAATCCCAAAACCTCGCCGCGGGTCACGCCTCCCACAAAAAACCAAACAAACCTATCGCCGAGAGTCGTACTTCCTACAGAAACAGCAGATACAAAAAATGCGCCACTTAGGCGCATTTTTAATAACAATCCAGCTGAATTAAGCTCTATGAGCTCTCGCTAGATACTCATGAGATTGCATCTCTAGTAAGCGACTTTGGGTACGCTCAATTTCAAACTCTAAACGACCTTCCGTATAGATCTCATGAATTGGTTTCTCAGCACTCAAGATCAACTTCACACCGCTGTCGTAAAACTCATCAACCATATTAATGAAACGTCGTGCGGCATCATCATTGCTACGACCTAGCTGTGGCACATTACCCACCATCACCGCATGGAAGATCTTAGCAAGTTCAATGTAATCATTTTGTGAACGCGGCCCTTCACATAAATCTGTGAAATCAAACCAAACAACATCTTCACAGCAACGGCGAGTTTTCATATCACGCCCGTTGATATCCAGAACCTCAGCCTCGACCACCTCTTCCAAGTCAGGCGCTAAGCTTTCAAAGCTTCGATTTAGACTCTCATCAGCCTTTTCATCTAATGGATAGTGGTAAAGCTCCGCCTGCTCCAATGCACGCAAACGGTAATCGACACCGCCATCAACATTAATAACATCGGTATAGCGATTCAGCATATCGATAGCAGGCAAGAAGCGAGCACGCTGCAAACCATCTTTATACAAACCATCCGGCACAATGTTTGACGTCGCCACCAACGCAACACCGTTATTGAACAGCTCTTGCAACAAGCTACTCAAAATCATTGCATCCGTAATATCGGTTACAAAGAACTCATCAAAACAGATGATCCGAGTTTCACTGGCATATTTCTTACCAATCTCGACCAACGGATTCGCCGTACCATCAAGCTCTTTCAGCTCTTTGTGCACGCGCTGCATAAAACGGTGAAAATGCGTACGCATTTTTTGTTCAAAAGGAAGACTGTCATAAAACGTATCCATTAGATAGGTCTTACCACGTCCAACACCACCCCAGAAATACAAACCTTTAATAGGCTCTTCTACCTCAGGCTTCTTCAGCTTGCTCTTCAAGCGCCCCATCAATCCGGCTTTGGGCGTTTCTTTTTTAGCCACTAAGTCATCATAAAGGCGCTGTAGATTTTCTACCGCCATCTCCTGTGCAGGATCATAGGAGAAATCTTCACGCTGAAGGTCAACTTTGTATCTTTCTAATGGAGTCATGTGTGCTTGCCAATCTGTCTAGGTTTCAACCAGCGCGAACTTTACCGGCGAACGCACTATTTAGCAAATGCAACATAAGGAGGGTATAACGTTAAAATAGACACAGAAAAAGCTAAACGCGTGCTACTTACAGACCAATAAACGGCATCAACAACGGCAGCATAAACGCGGTAAAAGCGCCGGTCATCGCCATCGCCAAACCACCAAAAGCACCAGCAACCATACCATATTCAAACGCAAAGGCAGTCCCCATAGCATGCGCACCAACACCTAAAACAAACCCCTTCACGGATTCATCTTTAATAGCTAAAACTTTGTATACCAACGGCGCAATCAGACAACCCATCGCGCCTGTAATCAACACCAACCCCGCCGCCAAAGAGGGAAAACCACCAATCTTTTCCGCAATTGCGATAGCGATAGGCGAAGTAACCGACTTAGGCGCTAACGTAAGCAGAATTTCATCACTCAACCCAAACCAAGCTCCGATAGCGATCGCAGAAACTGAAGCCACGATAGCCCCCGAGATACAACCAACAAGTAGCGGCACCAGTAAACGCTTCACCGTCGCCAAATTATCATAAAGAGGAACCGCCAGAGCGACAACAGCAGGTCCTAATAATAGATGAATGTACCTCCCCCCCTCCATATAGGTTTCATAATCTGTCTCGCTCAACTTCAACACGACAATAATTATCGAAAGAGAGACCAAAACAGGATGTAAAAACGGCGTTTTACCCGCCTTTACATTAATCCAAGAGGCCACAAGAAAAACCGCCAGCGTTACGACCAACCAAAGAACCGGAAAGGCTTGAAAATGATCCCACAACATCATTCACCATCCTCACTCAGCTTCTCTTTTGACATCAGCTTCAGCAGCCCAGCAACAACAAACATCGTCACTAAGGTACTAATAAACAAAGCAATCAAAAGCTGCCCCCAATACTCAGAAAGGACACCAAAGTGCGTCATCAAACCTACACCCGCAGGGACTAATAACAACGGCAACACTTTAAGCAGCCCCTCACTCGACAGCCGTAACCCTTCTGGCACCTTCCCTATAACTATCAACCCCACAAGAAGAACCACCATTCCCACGACCGACCCCGGTATTGGCACAGCAAAAAACGTAACTAACAGCTCCCCAACCAACTGACAGCACAACAGTATTAAAAAACCAGAAACCATAACTCTCCAGCAATACAATGCAAAAAACTAAAAAACAACGATGTATAACTGCCAAAAAGCGATTAACGAAAAGACAATAAAAAGAACACCTGCTCCTCGATGTATCCATTTAATCGAAACTTTTTGTAACAGCAATTGACCAAACCACACCCCAAGCAGGGAGGTTAACCCTAATGCTAACGTTCCCGCTAACCAAACAATGCCCGCCTGCTCTACTGCAGCCATGCCCGCAACAGCCAGTTGAGTTTTATCACCTAGCTCTGCAAAAAAAATCAGTACAAATACGGAGACAAGTAGATGCTTACCAACTTTTGGCACAATATCTTCATCTTCCGCCTCAATCCTAAAAGACTGAATACCAAAAACAAAAAACAAAAGCCCCACAACAGCCAAGATCACCGCACTTGGTAGATAAGCATTAATTGCTGCACCAAACACAACCGCAACAGCATTCAATACAGCAAACGCAAAAAGACTACCCAACAGCACAGGAAGAGGACGATACCGAGCAGACAGCGTCATACAAACCAACTGACTCTTATCACCAAACTCGGCTAAAAAAACTAACAAGAAAACCTTCACAAAAGGCTCTATAAATTCCATAGAAACACACGTTTCAATATTCACAAGATTTGCGCAGCATAATTATCCACCAAATGGATAATAACCGGACCATAATGCTATCATGTTAGCCAACCATTATATGCAGCCTGAGTCTTAATAAATGCCATTAACCACAGCGATAATTCCAGTAGCAGGTCTAGGCACACGTGTACTACCCGCCAGTAAAGCGATCCCTAAAGAGATGATGCCTGTAGTAGATAAACCCGTTATTCAACATGTTATTGAAGAAGCGGTAGCAGCAGGTATTACTGAGATTGTTCTAGTTACCCGTTCTGGAAAGTCATCCATCGAAGACCACTTCGGCTGCCATTATGAACTCGAAGCCGAATTAGCGCGCAAGGGCAAAAACGCTATTTTGGAATCAGTGCGTAATATAGTTCCAAACAATGTCACCATTACCGCAGTGCGACAACATAAAGCACTTGGACTCGGCCACGCAATTCTTTGCGGTGCTGCCGTTATCGGTGACAGCGATTTTGCAGTTTTACTGCCGGATATGCTGGTCAACAACCACGCTCAAAGTGCAACCGATCTGAGCACTATGGTGAAAGCCTATCAGGAAAGCGGCTTAGGTCAGATCATGGTTGAACCGGTCCCGATGGAACATGTAGATCGCTACGGTGTCGTTGACTGCTCTGGCATCGATGTACAACCGGGCAGGTCTGCGAACATCGCACAAATGGTTGAAAAGCCACCGATCGATGAAGCGCCATCAAACCTAACAATCAATGGCCGCTACATTCTACCTGCTCGCATCATGGAACTTCTTAAAGATACCAAGCCAGGTGCAGGCGGTGAGATTCAACTCACCGATGCAATGGCTGACTTCCTTAAAGAGGGCACTTTACAAGCGTTCCACATGCAGGGCAAAACGTACGACTGCGGCAACAAAGCAGGATACCTGCAAGCCAATGTTATCTATGGCTTACAAAACCCTGAAACCGCAGATAGCTTAAAAGCATTTATTAAAGGATTGGAGCTTTAGTCAGATAGAAAATCACAGATGAGCATCAGATTAAGCACACAGCGAAAACAAGGAATCTTCATGTCGCCTAAAGACACCCAAGCTTGGACAGATCTTCAATCCCACGCTTACTACATGTCACAATCGCATATCAGTACGCTTTTCCAAGAGTCGCCTGATCGCTTTTCACAATTTGGCTTCGCGCAAGACGACCTGCTGCTTGATCTATCCAAACAGCGCATCACCGATGAAACCCTTTCGCTACTTATCAAGCTAGCCAAGGAACGGGACCTTAAGGGCTGGACAGAAGACCTGTTTAACGGAAAGCATATAAACGATTCCGAAGACAGGCCTGCACTTCATACCGCCCTGCGTACACCCAAGGGCGACAAGCTTGAAGTTGACGGTGTAGAGATAATAGAAGAAGTACACCAGAACCTTGAACGCATGGATGCCATTGTTAACAAGATCCACTCAGGACAATGGCGAGGATATACAGGGCATTCGATCAACACCGTTGTTAATATTGGTGTCGGCGGTTCGGATCTCGGCCCTTTTATGGCGTGTAAAGCCCTATCAGAGAACCAACCGGCTGAAGCACGCGCCCTGAAAGTACATTTTGTATCATCAATGGATGGCAGCCAACTAGCAGATCTATTAAGCCATCTAAACCCAGCAAGAACCCTATTTGTTATCTCATCCAAGTCGTTTACAACCATAGATACATTAGCGAATGCCAACACAGCCAAAGAGTGGCTAAAAGCCTCCAGCAATGAAGCCAGCGAATCCGTGCTTGTTGCAAGGCACTTTATCGGGGTCTCTGCCAGCCCGGACAAAGCACTGAGCTGGGGCATCCCGGAATCAAACCAACTAGCTTTTTGGGACTGGACCGGCGGTCGTTACTCAATGTGGTCGACCATTGGCCTACCTATCGCGCTGAAATTAGGCGCTAAAGGTTTTAGAGAGGTACTCGCTGGTGCGCACGCGATGGATTGTCATTTTAGAGATACACCGTTCGAACAAAACCTACCTGTTTTGATTGCAATGATAGGTATTTGGAATATAAATTTCTTAAACATTAATGCTCACGCCATCCTTCCATACGATGGCCGTTTAAGCCATATTCCGGCTTATCTAGAGCAATTAGAGATGGAAAGTAACGGAAAATCCGTGACTCGAGACGGGAAAGCCACCGACTACAGCACCTGCCCTATTTTATGGGGCGAGGTGGGCACGAATGCCCAACACGCTTTCTACCAACTACTGCACCAAGGTACAGAATCGGTGATGTGCGACTTTATCGTGGCCGCAAGACGCTATCACGATACCGATAATGCCGAGCTTCAGCATCAGCATCAACTAAACCTTGCGAACTGTTTAGCCCAATCACGCATCTTAGCGCTGGGCGATTCAGTCATCGAGGGCGCTGAAGATGCCCCTGTATATAAGCGTTATAAGGGCAACCAACCCTGCACAACTATCCTATTAGACGAACTTACGCCTTACACTTTTGGCCAACTGATCGCGATGTACGAACATAAAGTATTTGTGCAATCGGTTATTTGGGACATCAACCCATTTGATCAATGGGGTGTAGAGCTGGGCAAGAAAGTAGCCACTACTCTCTTAGAAGCACTAGGGCCAGAAGCAGCGACAAGTGACTTCGATAGTTCGACACAAGGGTTATTACAGCATATCGCCATGAGGAACCAATAAGATGAAAATTACGGTATGGGGTAATGAACTTCCGGCATGGACATCCGCCGCAGCGCTAGCCGAAAGCGGCAATCATGTGCAGATAGTCACCGGACTCGATCATTCAGGTAATAAAAACGAAATCGCGTTTAAGGTTAGTAATGAACCTGGCCTACAACAGTGCCTCGATCAAGCGATTGCAGATAATCGTTTAGTATCCGTCACAGCAGACGAAGGGCAAACGGCATCCTCTCATATTATCTGCCTTAATCCAGATGAGTACAGTACAGCCAAAGAGATTGTTCAATCGCTGGCAAAATATCAACAAAACAACTTACTGATTATCAATCAATCCAACTTTGGCGTGGGTAGCACCGATAAGCTACAACTGCTATTGGATGAACAAAACAATCAAGTGATGGCGTATCTACCCGATATGCTTGCCGAAGGTTCAGCTTTAAAAGACTTTAAACATCCTGAAACACTGATCGTTGGCTGCAGTAATGATTGGGCGATGCTGAATATTAAGGCATTGATGCGCCCCTTTAGCCAATCACTTAAACAGTGGATGATCATGAGCCCTAAAGAGGCTGAATTCACCAAATTTGCCAATACCGGCATGCTAGCACTACGCCTTGGTTATATTAACGAACTTGCGAACCTTGCAGATCAACTCGATGTCGATATTGAAGTGATTCGTGAAGGGATGATCAGCGATCCTCGCATAGGACCACACTACCTTCATCCGGGCTGCGGCTTCGGTGGTCTTCACTTTCAACAATACATCGAAGGCCTATCAGAGTTGATGGAAGAAGCTCGTAATTCGAAACTGCTTGATACGGTTTTGGTTGAGAATGAAAAACAGAAAGAGCAACCGTTCCGTAAACTATGGCGTCACTACCAGTGCGACCTAAAAGATCGTACGGTAACGATTTGGGGGCTATCATTTAAGCCCGGAACCGCCAGCATCGACAACGCCCCGAGCCTAAAAACAATCGAAACACTGCTAGCCCAAGGCTGCAAAATAATGGTTCATGACCCCGAAGCGAGCAAAAACATTGCCCAATACTTTGGTGACAACGAGCAACTAGAGATCGTCGATTGCTGCTACCAAGCATTACAAAACAGTGATGGCTTGCTGCTTCTCACGGAATGGCCGGAATACTGGTCACCCGAATACGACGAGATGCTTAACCGGATGCGCTCTCCTCTTATTGTTGATGGCAGAAATATCTTCGACAAAGAGATGCTGCAAAGCCTTGGCTTCACCTACTACGGTGTTGGGCGTTAGCTCGGCGCTATTGAAAGAATCGCGCCGAGTCAGCCCTCCTACAGAATATAACTCCGAACTGTGAGAGGCGCGATTTTGTGGGAGGGGCCACTGGCCGCGATATTGTGGAAAGTGTCACATTCTGAGAGGCTAGACCTTGTGAGAAGGACCTTCTTTGTTAAAGGGACCACCTTGTGGCAGGGGTCTTCTTTGTGGGAGGCGCGACCCGCGGCGATTCTTTCATAGAAAAAGCAACAAACCATCACTACTTGAGACAACAAAGTGACAAAAAGATACCACCTCATCATATGGGCTCTCTTCATCTGCGCCTTAGCCGCACTCGCTTATGGCATCTTTAGGCCATCTCCACCCGAGAAGCTATTTGAAAACTCCGATAAAGTCGGCCACTTTATCGCATTCTTTGGTGTGTCGTTTCTAGGTCGATTAGCCATCCAAAAACTCCCTGCCATCATCTATTGGGGCTCCTGGTTTGGACTAGCTGGATTACTTGAATACCTTCAAGGAGAGCTAAGGCCTATGCGACATTTCTCCATTGAAGATGCCTACGCCAATGCCATTGGCGTCGCTATCGCATTGACCGTTTTTTTGATCGCCAAAAGAATATTCTCACGACCAAAAACAACAAATTAAAAGCCATTTTATTGTGGGAAGGACCTTCTTTGTGGGAGGGTTCTCTTTGTGGGAGGGCCGACCCGGCGCGATTTCTTTTGATTCTTTTTACTCTTTTAAATCCAAAACCAAAACTATCGCCGCGGGTCACGCCTCCTACAAAACACCACATCCCCGCGGGTCACGCCTCCCACAAATATCTTAAACCCAAACAGCATCCCACAGAGGATACTCTCTTATGGATTTCACCAATCCTGCCCTAACAGGATTTAGAATAATATAGCGCGCCATATTCAACAGCTCATTTTCATCACGCACACATCGATCATGATAGCCATCCTGCCAAAATCGTCCCCTCCTCCCTATCCGGTTATTAATAAGATGAGCAGAAATCGATTTAACAGAATGCACAACGTGACTTAACGGCTTTTGCTCTAATTGAACCAACCAATGAACATGGTCGGGCATAACAACAAAGGAAAGCGTAGTGGCCTCAAGCAACTCATGATTAAGAACACCAACAACCTCCCTCCCTAACTCAAAACGATCAAACCAGGTTTGTCGTTTATGAGTTACAAACGTCACAAGATAGACATGCTGCTCTTGTGAAAAACGACCTTTCCTTAGGTCTACGGAATTTCCCTTTCCCATATAAACACTCCCTGTGTTTATTTTTAAATTTTAAAAAACATCGCCGCGGGTCACGCCTCCTACAGAAACCCATCGCCGCGAGTCGCACCTCCTACAAGGCACAATATCCCAAATCTCTGCCAAGCCCTGTGGGTGGAGCCTTCTTTGTGGGAGGGCCGACCCGGCGCGATTGTTATATCTTTTCCATCTTTAAAAAACATCGCCGCGGGTCACGCCTCCTACAGAAAATCTTCGCCGCGGGTCGCGCCTCCCACAATTAAACCTACAACCTTACTTGCTATAACTAACCAGCTGGCAGCGATGCCCTTCTAAACTGACTTCTTTTAACTGATAAGAGGCATCAGCCTTCATCAAAATATGCATTGAAAAGTCTTCATCAGGCACCAGCACAAAATGCTCTAATGTCTGATTTACAGGCACTGGAATCAAATCACCAGTTACCGTCTTCGCAACAAGCTCAGCACTACAATTTACATTAATTTTCTTTAAAGCCTTTCCTTCGAGTAATCCATACTCTAGATGCAGATCACAGCCCTGAACAAGCTCACTGCCCATTACCTTCTCGCAACTAAGGGAAGCACCGTTGTCAGCAAGCTGAAACTCTTTCTTAACCGTTTTTGCGATCGCTTTCTGCTCTTCTGCCAAAAAGCGACTACTCATCCACCCTTCGGTATGCCCTGTTTCTTCATCGCGTCCCAAAAAATAAATTTTGGTCCAGCCATCCTGCTCTTTGTCTTTAATAACAAGATGCCCCTTGTTAAGCATGACTAAGCTCTTGCCATACAAGCCAGGCTCTGCCCTAACACGCACGCTATCAGCCGTAACAACAAGATAATCAACCGCCATCGCATTCATTGAAATAAGCAGTAATAGAGAAACAAATAGTTTATTCACAACAACGCCTTAGTAAAGATTCCTTTAGATAGGGATAGTAGTAATTTTAACCACCTGTCGGCAAGTGTTTAGTGAGAGGCAAGCCTGGCTACTGTGAAAAGGCCTACCTGTGGCAGTGTCTTCTTTGTGGGAGGGACCTCTTTGTGTGAAAGCCAACCTGAGGGAGGGTCCACCTGTGGGAGGGCCGACCCGGCGCGATTGTTATATCTTTTCCATCTTTAAAAACTCGCCGCGAGTCATGCCTCCTACAAGGCACAATATCCCAAATCCCTCCAACCCTGTGGGAGGGGCCACTGGCCGCGATTTCTTTTTGATTATTTTAAATCCAAAACCAACAACCTCGCCGCGAGTCACGCCTCCTACAAAACAGAACCATCGCCGCGGGTCACGCCTCCCACAAACCAACACCATCGCCGCGGGTCACGCCTTCTACAGCTTCAATGCTTAGGAATCCAAACCTTGGCTTCAGGCACCAACCCCTGCAGCTTAACCTGCAAAGCTCGTTTGGCAAGGTCATCACCATGCACAATGCGTATCTCTTTGGGCTTACGCTTCATACCCTTAACAAAGTCAACCAAGTCCTTTTGATCGGCATGGGCTGAATAGCCACTAATGCTATGAACTCCCGCAGCGATCGTAATCTTTTCACCCTCCAATTCTACATACCCGCCCTTAGGACCATATTCCTGAATATCTCTACCCGGCGTCCCTTCAGCCTGATAGCCAACAAACAATAGATCTGTCCGCGGATCGTCCAACAATGCTTTGAGGTAATTTACAATGCGGCCACCGGCACACATCCCGCTTGCGGCAATCACAATTGCAGGACGGCCCGATTGCTTGAGGTGGCTCACAACTCGCAGATGATCTGTGTGATTATCGACTGTCAGAAGCTGTTCAAAAGCGAGCGGGTGACGACCTTCCATAACTTTCTGTCGAGCCTCCTGATCCCAAAGAGTCTTCAGCGATCGATAATGTTCTGTAAATTCCGCTGCCAGTGGTGAATCGACAATCACATCTACCTGCTGCCAATCATCATTACTGTGATGAATAATATCTTCGATCTCATAAAGCAGTTCTTGTGTTCGACCAATACTGAATGCTGGGATAAGCACAGTGCCAGCATTAGAGAAACAACGCTCGACTATCTGTTTAAGCGCTAACAGCCTATTCTTTCGTCCTTCATGCAGCTTATCGCCATAAGTACTCCCAATCACTAAACAGTCTGCTTGCTCAGGCGCTGCCGGTTCAGCTAAAAGCGGTGAATAAGGCGCACCCAAATCCCCCGAAAACACGACCCGCTCTCGCCCATGATTAGTGCTGCCCTTTTCCTGCTCAGGAATATCAAACTCTACATAAGCGGAACCTAGAATATGCCCCGCCATACGGAAACAACAACGCGTATCTAACGACTCTAAATCAAACCACTCGTCATAAGGGAAAGGCCTTAAAAGGGATCGCAAACGAGACAGCACTTTTTCAATCAAATCATGATCACGTGTAATGTCAACTTTTATGGCATCTTCGATAACGAGTGGGAGCAATTGGGCGGTTGCCTGAGTTGAGTAGATCGGTTTATCAAAACCCGCAGCCAACAAATAAGGAATACGCCCGACATGATCAATATGGCAATGGGTAACAACCAACGCTTCTATATGATCAAGGGAAAAGCCTATAGCAAGTGAACCTTGCTCAAGATGAGATGCTTCAGCACCCTGAAACATCCCACAATCGACCAGCACCGAACGGTGCTCATCGCAGAATAGTTGATGGCATGAACCGGTAACACCGCTTACGGCACCATGGTGTTTAATATTCGCCATAAAACCTCCGTGTTTTATGATTTATTATTTTTATCGCCGCGGGTCACGCCTCCTATAGAAACTAATCATCATACCCATTAGGGTTTTTAGACTGCCAATTCCATGTATCAGCCATCATTTCATCAAGAGTTCGGCTCGCCTTCCAACCTAACTCTTTCTCAGCTTTAGATGCATCTGCCCAAAAAGCAGGTAGATCGCCCTCTCTACGTGGAGCAAAGGAATATGGAACTTCTACGCCTGTTACATCTTGGAATGAATTAACCATCTCTAAAACAGAGGTACCCGATCCGGTACCCAAGTTATAGATATGAACACCTCCATCACTTAAACAACCCAGCGCTGCTAAATGCCCATCAGCCAGATCCATTACATGTAGGTAATCACGCTCACAAGTGCCATCATCCGTTGGATAATCATTACCAAATATCGAAAGTTCTTTACGCTTACCGACAGCGACCTGACTAATAAACGGCATTAAGTTATTAGGGATACCTTTAGGGTCTTCGCCAATCAAACCAGAAGGATGCGCACCAATAGGATTAAAGTAGCGTAGCAACGCAACTGACCATTCGGGATCAGACTTACATAAGTCAGTAAGCAACTGTTCAACCATCGCCTTAGAGGTACCGTAAGGGTTAGAGGTTTTACCACGAGGCATTGTTTCAATATAAGGAACAGGTGCATCTTCACCGTAAACAGTTGCAGAGGAACTAAAAACAAGCGTCTTAACACCCGCCGCAGCCATCGCTTCGCAAAGCACAAGCGTACCCGTTACATTATTTTGGTAGTAAGCTAAAGGTATCTGTGTACTTTCACCCACAGCTTTAAGACCTGCGAAGTGAATCACAGAATCAATTGAGTATTTAGCGAACATTTTATCTAAACATCCACGGTCAAGGATATCGCCCTTAACAAACTCAGGTCTTATTCCGGTAATCGAATGGATACGGTTCAATACTTCAGCATTGCTATTACAGAGGTTATCTAAAACAATAACCTTCGATCCCTGAGTAATTAACTGGACAGCTGTATGAGAGCCAATATAGCCGGCACCGCCGGTGATTAATACCGTATTTTTAGACACTCAAACTCCTTCTACTCTAAAAGAAACTGAAAGCAATTTACGCGATAGCTTTCTAATCATAACATCCAGTTAATCACGCACGCCCATACAGATCTTCAAATCTTACAATATCATCTTCTCCAAGATAATCACCCGATTGGACTTCAATCATTACCAACTCTTCATCTTGTAAATTACTCAAAGAGTGGATCTCGCCAAGCGGGATATACGTAGATTCATTTTTAGAAATAACATACTGTTGATCACCTCGCTGGATAGTCGCCTCTCCTTTTACAACCACCCAATGCTCGGCTCGATGCTCATGCTTTTGTAGCGAAAGCTTAGCACCCGCATTAACGGTTATCTGTTTTACTTGAAAACCTTCTCCCTGACCGATCAGATCGTATTTACCCCAAGGTCTATACACCTCACGATGCTTGATATATTCATCACGGTTAGCCGATTTAAGTTGATCCACAATACCTTTAACGTTTTGCACTTGATCTTTGTCAGCCACTAATAAGGCATCAGGTATATCCACGATAACCAACCCATCAACACCAACTGCAGCTATCAACCGATCTTGAGAAAGAATCATAGAGTTGCGGGTATTACTTAATAAAACATCCCCTTCAACCACATTGGCATTGTGATCCTTTTCTTTCAGATCCCATAAGGCAGACCAGCTGCCTAAATCACTCCATTCAAGATCTAAAGGAATAACAACAGCTGAAGAATCTGTCTGATTACATAGCGGCTCCATAATCGCATAATCAATCGAGATATCTGGACACTCTGCAAATGGCTCTTCAGCAATACGAATAAAATCCATATCGCTTGAGGCGTCTTCAAAAGCGGCTAAACACGATGAGTAAATATCGGGGCAGAACTCTTTCAATAGTTCAAGGTAACGATCAGCTCGGCAAGCGTAGATTCCACTGTTCCAAAGATACTGACCAGAAGATACATATTCCTCTGCGAGACTTAACTCCGGTTTTTCAACAAACTTTGCAATCTCAAATGCACTCTTATCACAAGCGTTAGCAGGTGCGCCTTTTACTTTGATGTAGCCATAGCCCGTTTCAGCACTACGGGGAACCACACCAAAAGCAACAATACTTCCTTGCCTAGCTAGAACTTCAGCCTCAGCAACCTTTTCCTGAAATAGAGGAATATTATCAACATGATGATCAGAGGGAAGTACCAATAAAACTTCGTCAGGCTTACCATTTTTTAAAGCTGAAAGAGCCGCTAACGCGATAGCTGGCGCGGTATTTCGACCACAAGGCTCGAGAAGAATCTCTACTTTAGATTGATTTCCACGAAGTTGTTCAGCAACAAGAAAACGGTGATCCTGATTACAGATAACATAGATTGAATCGGCAGCACGAAATCGCGAAACGGTGTTTTGCAATAAAGAAAAGGAATCAGCAAGAGAGATAAACTGCTTAGGGTACTGAGTACGCGATAGCGGCCATAAACGAGAGCCACTACCACCACATAAAATGACAGGTAACATTATCAATACTGACCATTCAGACCTTAAGTGAGTTTAGCTTATACACTAAAGAAATAAGAATACTTCATTTCAACAAACTACTCACCATCCAGATCAAAGAGCTTCGCATAAACACGCAGCAACGTAGACTAGAGACTTAAATAATCAGACCTCTTATTTACTTATGAAAGAGGCTGCCGAAAAAACTTTTATAATAACCCTGAACTACGACCACGGCCTATGCCGTAGTATTCAATACCGTGCCGCTCCACCACATTTGGATCATATAGATTACGACCATCGAAGATGACAGGCATGTTGAGGGTCTCTTTGATCTCAATAAAATCCGGTGCCCAGAACACTTTCCACTCGGTACAAATTACCAAAACTTCAGCTCCACGAAGCGCACTTTCTTTCGTGCCCACTAATTCCAGATCAGAACGATTACCATAAATCCTTTGCGCCTCTTCCATTGCCTCAGGGTCATACGCACGTACGTTTACTCCGCTATTCCACAACGCTTCCATCAGCACACGACTTGTCGCTTCGCGCATATCATCCGTTTTAGGCTTAAAAGATAGCCCCCAAAGCGCAACCGTTTTACCTGCTAGATCTCCAGCAAAGTAGGTATTAATCCGATTAAACAAAACGTTCTTTTGTCTTATGTTTACCGATTCAACAGACTTTAGAAGTTGAGCATCGTAATCAATCTCCTCCGCAGTACTTATCAACGCTTTAACATCTTTAGGAAAACAGGAACCGCCATAACCACAGCCTGCATAGATAAAGTGGTAACCGATCCTCTCATCCGAACCAATACCACGGCGCACATTCTCTATATCTGCCCCCAAGCTCTCTGCAATACGTGATATTTCATTCATGAAACTAATTTTTGTAGCCAGCATACAGTTAGCTGCATACTTGGTGAGCTCAGCACTACGCACATCCATAAAGATCATTCGATCGTGATTTCGATTGCATGGTGCATATAGTTCACGCATCTGCTGCTTAACATAATCGCTTTCCGTCCCAATTATAATCCGATCAGGACGCATGCAATCACTGACAGCCGCACCCTCCTTTAAAAACTCAGGATTAGAAACAACATAGTGATTTAAAGATTCGCCTCGCGCTTGAAGTACTGCAGCGACTTTAGCTGATACTTTATCCGCCGTACCCACTGGCACTGTGGATTTATCGACAATAATTTTAGAAGAGGTCATGTGCTTAGCTATAGTATCCGCCACCGCAAGAACGTATTGCAGATCGGCAGAACCATCTTCATCTGGAGGTGTTCCCACCGCAATAAACTGAAGCTCGGCATGCTCGACACCTCGAGCCTGATCAGTAGTAAACACCAGTCGTCCTTGGGTATAGTTATTCTCAACAATCGAGGATAAACCCGGCTCGTAGATTGGAATTATTCCATTTTTTAAATTTTCAACTTTCTGCTCATCTATATCGACACAGACAACATCATGTCCAAATTCGGCGAGCACAGCCGCCTGAACTAAGCCCACATAACCTACGCCAAACACTGTAACTTTCATTTACGAATCTTCCACCAAATAACTGCGTACCTAGGTAACAGGTTCGCTTAAATTCTATTTGGTATTTATACGACGAGAAGATGAACGCTATATTTCTGGTATGTGTCTATTAAATGACGGAGCCATTTAAATAGAAAATACATCGCGGCCAGAGGCCCCTCCCACAAGTGCCCCCACAAAAAAAGAATGCATACCCTCCTAAAAGAAAGAGAAGATAGATTATTCCCTGAAGGAGGCGTAACCCGCGGCGAATGTTTGATTGGTGGTGGTTTTGTAGGAGGCGTGACCCGCGACGAGGTTTAATTGGTGGTGTTTTTTGTAGGAGGCGCGACCCGCGGCGAGGTTTAATTGGTGGTGTTTTTTGTAGGAGGCGCGACCCGCGGCGATGGTTTGAAAAAAGAATCGCGCCGGGTCGGCTCTCCCACAAAGAAGGCCCCTCCTACAAGATATTTCAGGCATAAAAAAACGGCGACTTCCTGCACAGAATCGCCGTTTCGGTATCTACCCCCTTGAAAAAAGATCGCCTCCGAGGAGGCGTTGAGCCAAGGGATTGGTAAATTTTTACAACCATGGGCTTGAAGCCCATGATTTATCGCGGCGGGTCGCCGCTCCAACATTGAATGTAGGAGATGCGACCTCGCGGCGATTTATTATTTAAAGCACTAAGCGTCGGATATCACTTAACAAGCTATTTAGGTAAGTAAGGAATTTACCCGCATCACCGCCATTGATCGCACGATGATCGTAAGATAAGCACAATGGCAACATCTTACGTGGTTCAAACTCTTTACCGTTCCAGCGAGGCTCAATATCAGCTTTAGAAACACCAAGGATCGCCACTTCAG
Organism: Neptuniibacter victor; assembly: GCA_027943745.1. GTDB lineage: Bacteria > Pseudomonadota > Gammaproteobacteria > Pseudomonadales > Balneatricaceae > Neptuniibacter > Neptuniibacter victor. The sequence continues at coordinate 3,201,834 of AP025763.1, forward strand.
GGGCGTTCACGATTGGTGTAAAGCCAGTACCACCGATGCCACCTAAGCTTGAGATAGTAAAGCATGCACCCTGCATCTCTGCTGGTTTCAGCTTACGATCTTTTGCTTTTCCTGCTAACTCGATTGCTTCGTTCGATAGTTCGTAGATGCTCTTCTTATCTGCATCTTTAATCACTGGAACCATCAAGCCATTTGGCGTATCAACAGCCATACCGATGTTCACATACTTTTTATAAACAATATGTTCGCCATCTGCATGTAACGATGCGTTGAACTTAGGATGCGCCTTCAATGCGATAGCAATTGCTTTCAGCATAAATGGCAGCGGTGTTAGGCGTACACCCGACTTCGCCGCTTCATCCTTCATCTCTTTACGGAACGCTTCTAGATCTGTGATATCCGCTTTATCAAACTGAGTCACATGTGGGATGTTCAACCAGCAGCGGCTCATGTTGTCGCGAGTAATTTTTGCAATTTTGCTCAATTTCTCGACTTCAACTTCACCAAACTTACTGAAATCTACTTCTGGAATCGCTGGGATGCCAGATCCACCGGTTACCGTACCGGCTTTAGGTTTTTCGGCTAGCTGCTTAAGCGCACCTTTTACGTATGCTTGAACATCTTCTTTAACAATACGACCGCGACGACCTGTACCCGTGACTAAAGAAAGATCCACACCAAACTCACGCGCAACAGCACGAACGGCTGGACCTGCATGAACGGTACGATTCTTTTTCTCTAGCGCTGCTTTATCAACACCTGCAGCAGGTGCGGGTGCTGCTTTCGCTGGCGCAGCGGCAGCAGGTGCCGGCGCTGAAGGAGCGGATGCCGGAGCAGCAACTGGCGCTGCGCCCCCTGCAACTTCAAGCTCCATTAGTAGGTCGCCTTCGTTTACTGCATCGCCTTCTTTGATCTTAATAGAAACAACCACACCACCTTTCGGGGCAGGCACTTCCATAGACGCTTTGTCAGTTTCCAAGACAATAATGCTATCGCCTTCGGCAACGGTATCTCCGTCTTTAACCAGTACCTCAACAACATCAACGTCGGTCGCACCAGAAAGATCAGGGATCAGTACACTCTCTTTACCACCAGCAACCGGCGCTTCTGGTGCAGGCGCGGCTACAGGAGCAGATTCCGCTGCTGGCGCAGCTTCGACAACCGCAACAGCACCGCCAACTTGAAGATCTAATAACAGATCACCTTCGTTAACCTGGTCGTCTACTTTAATCTTCATGGAAACCACTACACCTGATTTAGGTGCAGGCACTTCCATCGATGCTTTATCTGTTTCTAAGACGATTAAGCTATCACCCTCTTCAACGCTATCACCGTCTTTTACCAAGACTTCGATAACATCAACATCTGCCGCACCGGACAGATCAGGAATTAACACCGCTTCTACCGCTGATGCAGCGGCTGGCGCAGGAGCTGCAACGGGAGCCGCTGGAGCAGATTCTGCAACTGAAGCAACAGGCGCAGCTTCGGCTGGCGCACTTTCGCCAGCTGCCGCACCAGTATCCAGATCAATAAGGACATCGCCCTCATTAACTACATCGTCTACATTAATTTTGACCGCAACGACTACACCTGAATGGGTAGACGGTACTTCCATTGACGCTTTGTCTGTTTCCAGAACAATCAAGCTATCGCCTTCGCTAATAGAGTCACCAGCATTCACTAGCACTTCTACTACATCAACATCGGATGAGCCTGATAAGTCAGGAACTGTAATTGTGATAATACTCACTATAAATCCTCCAGTTCTAAGCCGTTAAGAAGTTCAACGCAGACTAAACAGTCCACGGAGCCGGTTTAGCCGGGTTAATGTTGAACTTCTGCATGGCTTTAGCGACTTCAGCGCCTTCAACCTTGCCTTCTTCCTGTAGCGCTTTCAGCGCTGCCAGTACTACGTAGTAGCGATTTACTTCAAAGAACTCACGCAGTTTAGTACGCGTATCTGAACGACCGTAACCGTCAGTACCTAGTACTTTAAAGTTGCCTGGAATAAATTCACGTAGCTGATCTGCATAAGAACGCATGTAGTCAGTTGACGCGATAACCGGCATAGAACCACGGCTCTCGATACACTCTGTTACGTAAGCTTTCTTAGGCTCAGCTTCTGGATTAAGCATATTTTCACGCGCCACCGTCAGTGCTTCACGGCGTAGCTCGTTGATAGATGTTGTGCTCCAGATATCCGATTCAATACCGTAATCATCACGTAAAATTTCAGCAGCAGCTTCCACTTCACGTAAGATCGTGCCACAACCCATCAACTGAACTTTCTTCTCAGCATCTTTACCTTCCTTAAGAAGATACATACCTTTAATGATGCCTTCTTCAGCACCTTGCGGCATAGCTGGGTGGTGGTAGTTTTCATTCATTGTGGTGATGTAATAGAAGCGATTTTCCTGCTCCTGATACATACGGCGCATACCATCCTGAACAATTACGGCTAACTCATAACCATAAGTCGGATCGTAAGATACGCAGTTAGGAATCATCTGAGCCATAAGATGGCTATGACCATCCTGATGCTGCAGACCTTCACCGTTCAATGTTGTACGACCAGACGTAGCACCAATTAGGAAACCACGAGCCTGCATATCACCAGCAGCCCACGCCAAATCCATGATGCGTTGGAAGCCAAACATTGAGTAATAGATATAGAACGGCACCATGGTGCAGTTGTTGTTTGCATAAGAGGTAGCCGCAGCCATCCACGCAGACATCGCACCCGCTTCGTTGATACCTTCTTCAAGAATCTGACCTGTTTTAGATTCTTTGTAGAACATGATCTGGTCAGAGTCATGCGGTACATAACGCTGGCCAGCGGATGTGTAGATACCTAGCTGACGGAACATACCTTCCATACCGAAAGTACGTGCTTCATCAGGAACGATTGGTACAACGCGCTCCCCCATGTTCTTATCTTTAACGATCGTGCTCATCACACGGTTAAGAACCATCTGGGTAGAAGAGGCACGCTTGCCACTATCTTTAAGCTGACCATCAAAGTCTGATAGTGGTGGTGTTTCAAGCTTTTCAAATTCGGTACGACGTACTGGGTAGAATCCACCCAAGCTCTTACGACGCTCGAACATGTATTTCATTTCTGGGGAATCAGGAGACGGACGGTAGTACGGCACTTCCTTCAGCTGATCATCAGACAATGGGATATTGAAACGATCACGGAAATCTTTCAGGTCATCGATAGCCACTTTCTTCATTGAGTGAGTATCGTTTTTCGCTTCGCCTGATTTACCTGTACCGTAACCTTTAACAGTTTGCGCTAAGATAACCGTTGGCTGACCTTTATGATTTACAGCTTCGTTATATGCTGCAAATACTTTGTATGGGTCATGACCACCACGGTTAAGGTTCATGATGTCGTCGTCAGAAAGATCTGCAACTAACTCAAGAAGCTCTGGGTATTTACCAAAGAAATGCTCGCGAGTGTATGCGCCGCCATTTGCTTTGTAGTTTTGCAACTCGCCATCACAGACTTCGTCCATACGTTTCTGCAGAAGGCCTTTCGTATCTTTTTCGAATAGCGCGTCCCAATGACGACCCCAAAGACACTTAATAACATTCCAGCCTGCGCCACGGAAAATACCTTCCAACTCTTGAACGATCTTACCGTTGCCACGAACAGGGCCATCTAAGCGCTGTAGGTTACAGTTAACAACAAAGATAAGGTTCTCAAGTTGCTCACGACCCGCAAGAGAGATTGCACCTAGCGATTCTGGCTCATCACACTCGCCATCACCCAAGAACGCCCACACTTTACGATCACCACGATCGATCAGGTCACGCGCAGAAAGATAACGCATAACGTGTGCTTGGTAGATCGCTTGAATTGGGCCAAGACCCATAGATACCGTTGGGAACTGCCAGAAATCAGGCATCAACCAAGGGTGCGGGTAAGAAGAAAGACCGCCGCCATCAACTTCACGACGATAGTTATCCATCTGATCTTCAGATAAACGACCTTCTAGATATGCACGCGAATAGATACCCGGTGAAATATGACCCTGGAAGAAGATCATGTCAGATTCCTGACCTTCATTACCACGGAAAAAATAGTTAAAACCGATATCGTAAAGCGTTGCAGAAGAAGAGAAAGATGAGATATGACCACCTAGGCCATCATCATTATCGTTTGCACGCATAACCATTGCCATTGCGTTCCAACGAATAAATGAACGAATGCGGCGCTCCATGAACAGGTCGCCCGGCATGCGTGATTCATCTTTAACAGAAATTGTATTGCGATAAGGTGTCGTGAGCACAGATGCAGAATCTACACCCATGTCATTCGCTTTTTCACCTAGCTTGCGTAGTATAAATTTTGCACGATCGTCACCATCATTTTTGGCAACCGACTCAAGCGCTTCCAACCATTCTTGTGTTTCAATTGGATCAACGTCATCAATAATGTCTTGCACTTTGACCTCTCCACTCTAAGTTAACGCAGCTATATATTTTTTTGTTATGACTTTTTGCCAGCCGCCCCGCCTACCCTTAAGAGGCACAAAAGAACTACTGAACAAGTCTTATAGTAATTATCTTGTAGTAATACTACATAATTATGACCAAAGTGTCTACAAACCTACAAAAATATAACCTTTAGTAGTAAAAACCCCTACTCAGATCAAATTAACTGTAGTTTTAGTACATCTATAAGTCAGAACTAATATTGGCCCGTCGTAAAGCACGCTCTAGACGCGTATTTTCTTTCTCACCTTCTAATAAGGCATCTTCAACATACGCCAGATGGTGATGAGCCGCCTGCCGTGCTTTTTCCGGGTCCCCTTCGAGAATAGCATCCATTAGCACTTTGTGCTGATCGTGGATCTTTTCGCGATAATCGGAACGAGGATAAATATTTTTCAAGTTATCCCAGATATGCTCTCGTAATAAATTAAACAGCGCGCGCATCATATGCAGCAGAACCATATTATGAGTAGCCGCCGCTATCGCCAGATGAAAATCCACATCGGCGTAAACCTCTTTTTGAATCTCTTTGTTGTCGTGATAGTGCTGTAAGTCTGCATAACACTTCAATATAGCCTCTTTATCTGCTGGCGTACTTCGAAGCGCAGCATAATAAGCAGCCACCCCCTCCAAAGCATGACGAAACTCTAAAAGATCGTATTGCGCTTCTGGATGGGCCCTAAACAACTCCAACAACGGATCCGAGAAAGAACCACCCAGATCCTCCGAAACATAAGTACCACCGCCCTGGCGACTAATTAACAAACCTTTTGCTGCCAATTTCTGAACCGCTTCACGCAGAGAAGGCCTAGACACCTCAAACTGTTTAGCCAGCTCTCGCTCAGGAGGCAGCTTCTGCCCCGGCTTTAATGTTCCTTCCAAAATCATGGCTTCCATCTGCTCCATAATGACGTCAGAAATCTTTGGTTGTTTCACCCGGTTGTAACTCATAACTTCCACTCAAATAATATTGGTATGACCAATAAGGATATTAATTTAATCTAACACAGCAAAACAAGAGCAAACAATTTTTTATTTTTTTAACCCATGATTTCGACCTTAATAATGCTTATATTCATTAGGCTTAGGTAGTATTAATGAAGAAAACAAAATCTGAACTATAGTAATTAAACTTAAAAAAAATATTGACATACCCTGCTCAAAAAAAATACAGTAGGAAGTCTCTTGTGGTAAATTGGTAATACCAATTGAGATTGATGCGGTGCAGCATGGGTTTTACAGGTCTTAATTCCCTCACTTGCCTGCGACAAATTCTAAATATAAAAACGAATCTCTAGAGGATGTGACATGAAAAAGTTCGCCAAGTCTTTGATCTCCGCTGCTGTCGTTACAGCTGCTGTAGCAAGCGTAACCGCACCAGCTCAGGCTGCTGACAAACTGCTTCTTAAAACTCCAATCGCTTTCGGCTCTCACTTGCCAGCACTTGGAACACCAATCGTTTGGGTGTCCAACCAACTGAAGCTTGTAAGTGACGGCAACGTTAAAATGAAAATCTACGAGCCAGGCAAACTGGTTAGCCCTAAAGAGATTCTGGACGCAGTATCTTCCGGCAAAGTTAACTCTGGTTACTCTACGGCGGGTTACTGGCAGGGTAAAATGCCTGCTGCTGCAATCTTCTCTGCAGTACCATTCGGTCCAGAAGCGGGCGAATACATGGCATGGTTGTACTACGGTAACGGTATGAACCTTTACCAAGAGATGTATGACAATGCAGGCTACAACGTTAAAGTTATGCCATGTGCCATTATCTCTCCTGAAACATCTGGTTGGTTCGCTAAACCAATCGAAAAACCAGAAGATCTTAAAGGCTTGAACATGCGTTTCTTCGGTCTAGGTGCTTCCGTCATGGAAAAACTAGGCGTTGGTACAGTTCAGCTTCCAGGCGGTGAAATCTTCGGCGCGCTAGAGAAAGGTGCTATCGATGCATCTGAGTTCTCTCAGCCAGCTATCGATCAGCGTCTTGGTTTCCACAAAATTGTTAAGTACAACTACTTCCCAGGCTGGCATCAGCAAGCAACTGTCTTTGAGCTGCTAATCAACAAAGACACTTGGGGCAAAATGAGCAAAGGCCAGCAAGCACTTGTAGAAACAACGTGTAAAGCATCTATGACTAACTCGATTGCTGAAGGTGAAGCGATGCAGTTCCCTGTTATGGCTAAAGCAGCAGAGAACGGCGTACAGATTCGTTACTGGAACGACACTATGCTTAACACTTTCAAAACAACTTGGGATGAGGTTGTTGAAGAGAAAACTGCTGCCGATCCTTTCTTCAAGAAAGTATGGGATGACATGAGCACTTTCCGTAAAGGTTACGACCTTTGGGAAAAGAACGCATTCCTACCACGTACTACTAAGTAATTTGATACACCTTCGGACGGTGCCCAGCCCTCCGAAACAAAACAGGGTAGCTACGGCTACCCTGTTTACCTCTGGGCTCTAGTTATTGCTGTACTAGAATTAGTCCAAAGGACATTTTGATTATTATAAATAAATCAGATCGGCAGTTTTTGTCCCCCTGCCCTATAGATCTGATGATAAGTAGCGAAGGTAAGTTTCGGTGACTGAAAACGATAAACTGACCCCAGTACCACTCGCTGATGCAATTGATAAATTCATTCAACGCGTTGGTCTCACTATCGCTTGGGCTTATGTTGCTCTAGTGTTAGTCATCATGCTGCAGGTTATTTTGCGTAAAGGCTTTGCCAGCGGTTTAATTGCATTAGAAGAGCTCCAGTGGCATCTCTACTCTGTAGGCGTGATGTTCGGGCTGGCTTATGCACAAACAACCAACTCACACATTCGTGTAGACCTTTTTTACTCTCGTCTACGCGCTAAAACAAAACGTATTATCGAAGTACTTAGTATTGTTACGTTAGTACTTCCATTCATCACAATCATCTTCCTCCATAGTCTAGATTTTGTTGCTGAAGCATGGCGTGTAAACGAAGCTTCAGAAGCCGCCTCAGGTCTACCTTGGCGCTGGCTAATTAAAGGTGTTATTCCTGCAAGTTTTGCCCTGCTTGGCCTTGCTGTAATTTCACGTTTGATTCGAGATTTAACATTACTAATTAAGGGTGACGACTGATGGATGCGAATGAGATTCTCGTTATCGCGATGTTCCTATCTTTCATCGCGCTATTATTTACAGGCATTCCGGTCGCTTGGGTTCTGGGCGGCATTGGTATTGTCTTTGCTTTTTTAGGTCAATTTGCGGATAACAATCTAGATACCATGACAGGTCTGGATTACACCACACTGGGACTGGTGGTGAACCGCTTATGGACCATAATGGAAAACTGGATACTCGTGGCACTCCCCATGTTTATATTTATGGGGATAATGCTTGATAAGTCAGGTGTTGCTGAACGCTTAATGAAATCGATGCAAGAGCTATTTGGCCGCGTACACGGTGGTTTAGCGATCACTGTTACTGCGATCGGTATTATCCTTGCAGCTTCTACGGGTATCATCGGTGCATCGGTTGTTCTGCTAGCGGTCATGTCACTACCGGCAATGACCAAGCAAGGCTATAACATGCCTTTAGCGCTGGGTACCATTGCTTCGGCGGGCACCTTAGGCATCCTTATCCCGCCAAGCATCATGCTCGTCATCATGGCGGATCAGTTAGGCCTATCGGTTGGCGACCTGTTTATGGGCGCTGTCATTCCTGGGCTTATGCTCGGTAGCTTCTACATTGTCTACATTTTACTACGTGGCATGATCAAGCCTGATGACCTCCCGGTACCTGATGATGCGAAGCCCGTTACAGCCGGTATCGTTTTTAATGTACTTAAAGATGTATTACCTACCGTAGCCCTTATCTTTGTTGTGCTTGGCTCTATCTTTGGCGGTATTGCAACGCCAACAGAAGCATCAGGTGTGGGTGCGTTCGGTGCAACACTGCTCGCGCTATACAACAGGAAATTTAGCTTTAAGGTATTAAAAGAAGTTGTTGGCGGCACCATGAATACAACCGCTTATATCTTCGCTATCTTTATCGGTGCAACCTGTTTCGCCCTCGTTTTACGTGAACTAGGCGGCGATGAGATGATTGAAACATTCCTGACAGGCCTACCTTTTGGCCCTTACGGTATTATTTTCTTCATCTTAGGTGTGATTTTCTTACTCGGTTTCTTCTTAGATTGGATCGAGATAACACTGATTATTCTGCCGCTTCTAGCACCGGTGATCTCGGCCTTAGGACTCGACATTACAGCACCAGGCATCGACAACCCTGAATTAGTCTGGTTTGTCATGCTCGTCGCCATGGCCCTGCAAACATCGTTCTTGACCCCGCCTGTAGGGTTCGCGCTGTTCTATCTGAAAGGCGTATGTCCTCCGAATGTGAAAATCACTGATATCTATAAAGGTGTTATTCCATTCATCATGCTACAGCTAGTTGCTTTACTGGTATTAGTGTTCTGGCCGCAGCTTGTCTTGTGGCTACCTACTATCGCTTACAACTAAATCTGTACTTGAGGTTTCATTACTCATCCATCGAGTAATGAAACCTCTGACTCAAAGAGATTTTACTCTCTTGTTCATTTCACAAGTGAGGTGTGAACAATGAAACAAGGCTATCAGGAATTTCTGGATGCGCTTCGGGCTTTTATTCCCGATGAGCGCCTGATCAGCGACCCTCTTCGTACACTTGCCTACGGTACCGATGCGAGCTTTTACCGTTTAACGCCTGAAATAGTTGTGCGTGCAAGCAACGAAGATGAAATTATAAAAATTGTTAAACTTGCCGATCAGAGCAACATTCCTGTTACCTTTCGTGCAGCAGGTACTAGCTTATCCGGCCAAGCAATTACTGACTCTGTTCTTATTCAGCTAGGTGATGGCTGGGACAACTATGAAATTAGTGACGATGGGCGCACTATAAAACTCCAGCCTGGTGTTATCGGTGGCAATGCCAACAAATACCTTGCGCCTCTTCACAAAAAGATAGGCCCCGATCCTGCATCGATCAATACCGCGAAGATTGGTGGTATTGCTGCAAATAACGCTAGCGGCATGTGTTGCGGAACCGCACAAAATAGTTATCGCACCCTCAACAGTATGAGAATTGTCTTAGCGGATGGAGCCGTACTTGATACTGCTGATAAAGCCAGCATTAGCCTATTTAGAAACTCTCATAAAGTGCTACTCGATTCTCTTGATTCGCTTGCCCGCCAGACTCGTCTTAATGACCAATTGCGCGAACGAATCGAACATAAGTACCGTCTGAAAAACACCACAGGTTATGCGCTCAACTCACTCGTTGATTATGAAGACCCTATCGATATTCTGCAGCATTTAATGATTGGCTCAGAAGGAACATTGGGATTCATATCGAACATCACTTACAACACGGTAGACGAGCATCAAAATAAGGCATCTGCGCTTATTTTCTTTAATACGGTTCGGACGACATGCGAAGCTGTCGCCATCCTGAAGAAAACACCGGTATCCGCTGTTGAGCTTATGGACAGAGCAGGACTTCACTCTGTCGAAAACAAAGAAGGTATGCCCGCTTTCATTAAGGAGCTACCTGAAGATGCTGCGGCCCTACTGGTTGAAACCCGCGCAGCTGATGCCGCAACCCTACAAGATCAGGTTGCTGAGATCACCTCCGCTATTCAAGATTTAGAAACCGCTAAACCGATTGAGTTTTCCACTGACCCCGCGGTAAATGCGCAGTACTGGGCGATTCGTAAAGGCCTTTTCCCTGCAGTTGGCGCCGTCCGACTCACCGGTACGACAGTCATCATTGAAGATGTCGCATTCCCAGTCGAGCAATTAGCGGATGCTGTACACGATCTCCACCAGCTATTCCAGAAGTGGCAATATCCTGAAGCCCTAATCTTTGGTCATGCTTTGGAAGGAAACTTACATTTTGTTTTCACCCAGTCCTTCGATACGCAGGAAGAGATCGATCGCTACGACGGTTTAATGGACGAAGTCTGTAAAATGGTTGTGGATAAATATGATGGTTCGCTCAAAGCAGAGCATGGCACAGGGCGTAATATGGCCCCCTATGTTGAGATGGAATGGGGCAAAGATGCTTATAGCCTAATGTGGGAACTTAAGGAGTTATTCGATCCTAGAAATATCCTCAACCCAGGCGTTATTCTCAATAAAAACAGCCACGTACATCTAGAAAATCTGAAATCCCTACCCGCAGCAGATGAGCTGGTTGATAAATGTATCGAATGTGGTTTTTGTGAACCCACTTGTCCATCACGTGCTTTAACTTTAACACCTCGTCAGCGCATCGTTCTCTGGCGTGAGATTGCACGCTTAGAAACCAGTGGCGACGACCCAGCAAGGCTCGAGGTTCTTAGAAAAGAATATCAATACCAAGGCACAGACACTTGTGCGGCATGTGGACTATGCTCGACAACGTGCCCTGTTGGTATTAACACAGGCGACCTCACCCGCTCAATCCGTAGCCGTAAAAATGAGAACCATAGCAAACTCGCACAATGGTTAGCTGAACATTATGGCGGGCTTACCACTGCAACACGTGCAACATTTAAGGTCGCTGATGCCACTCATGCCGTGATAGGTACTAAAGCAATGAGCGCCATTACTGGTGCAGCTCGCAAAGTAACCGGCGGTATTGTTCAACAGTGGACGCCTTCAATGCCTAAAGCTGCACCGAAGTTAAAGGCATCTCAGCCAAGCGCCGATCTATCAGGCCCTGAAGTGGTTTATTTACCAAGCTGTGCTAGTCGTACGATGGCTCCCTCTCGTGGTGAAGAGGACCAAACACCGTTGGCTGAAAAGACGTTACAACTGCTTCGCAAAGCTGGGTTTAAGGTCATCGTACCCGACGGTTTAGATGATCTTTGTTGCGGCATGCCTTTTCAATCAAAAGGAATGTTTGATGCAGCTCAATTTAAGGCGAACCAAACACAAGAACTTCTACTAAAGTATACAGAGAATGGCCGTATTCCCGTATATTCAGATACAAGTCCTTGTAGTTTGCGCTTGCAAGAAAATATGGATCAAGAGATCAAACTGTACGACAGCGTGGATTTTATCGATCAATTTGTGTTGGACCGACTTGTCTTCACGCCAACAAACGAAGAGATTGCTCTCCATATCACTTGTAGCGCGACAAGGATGGGACAAGCTGACAAGATCAAACGAATTGTTGAAGCCTGTTCTGATAACGTTGTAGTACCGGACCAGATAACCTGCTGTGGTTTCGCGGGGGATAAAGGCTTTAGCACACCAGAATTAAATGCCTCATCCTTACGTACCCTTAAAGACCAAGTTAAAACATGTAAAACAGGCTATTCAACTAGCCGTACATGCGAGATAGGTCTGACACACCACAGTGGCATTGATTACAAATCAATTGTTTATCTGATTGATCGCTGTAGCCAACCTAAGCTACAAAGCGATAACAATAATCCAGAAAACGCTCAGATTACAGCGCAACAGCTGTAATCTGTATTCAAAGAGGATTTAGAAGATGGCACTTCCAGAAATTAACACCATTCTTTACGCGACTTCTCTGGGTAAGCATACTCGCCCTGTTTTTCGTCAAGCAGTTAACCAAGCATCACTGAACAACGCGAAGATCATTATGCTACATGTTGTTGAGCCGATGGGCGAGATGGGCCATGCCCTTATTCAGAACTATGTATCTGAAGATTTGATAAAGAAGATGCATGATGAGGGTATCGAAGCGATTCATGACAATATGCAAGAGCGTGTAGAAAAGTTTTGTGCTGAAGAGCTACAAAGCCTAGATCAGCCAACCGTTCTGGATATTGAGCATAAAGTTGCCGAAGGCAATCATACCGATTCCATTTTGAAAGCAGCAACAGCTATCAATGCTGATATGATCATCCTTGGCGCTGAAAACCGTTTCGGACATCACAGTAACACTAGTCAGCAAGTTATTCGTAATGCGAAAGTACCTGTGATGGTTGTACCGACAGGTAAGCAGTACGATTAAACACTGCTATTCGGCCTAATAAATAGGCTTTGTGATATTTAATAAGGAAGTAAGTCATGGATACACAAAGCCTACTGTTAGAGCGTATATTTCTAACCGTTTTCCCACTGGTAGCCATTGTTACCGTGGGTTTTTTCTATGCCCGTCGCTACCAACCAGATATGACGGCGGCCAACCAAGTCAATATTGACGTGTTTGTGCCAGCGCTTATTTTCGCCGTTTTATCCGCTGAATCTTTCGATCTTGTACAGTTTCAGTCGCTCGCAATCGGCGCTGCTATTGTCGTTATAGGGTCAGGTATATTGCTATTCCCGGCTTGTAAGTTATTGGGGGTGCATCCAAAAACATTCATACCCCCTATGATGTTCAGCAACAGTGGCAACTTAGGCATCCCGCTGATGGTATTAGCGTTTGGCGAAGATGCCCTATCTGCAGCAGTGGTTCTCTTTCTGGTTGAAAATGTTCTCCACTTCACGGTGGGCATTTACATCCTCGATCATAAGACACGCCTCATCAATCTGCTCAAAATGCCCATGATTGCAGCCACCATATTAGGCCTTATATGGAGTGGATTTGATCTCTCGATTCCTAAAGCGGTACACACCTTTATAGAAATGCTGGGCCAGATAGCCATTCCTTTGATGCTATTCGCGCTGGGGGTCCGCATGACAAGCGTCGATTTCAAAAACTGGAAGGTTGGCAGCTTCAGCGCTATTCTCTGCCCCGCTAGCGGTATCCTGCTAGCAATTATCTGCCAGCAATTTCTACAGTTAAGCATGGAACAGTTCGCCTACTTAGTTGTGTTTGGCTCACTACCTCCTGCGGTGCTGAACTACATGATTGCGGAGCGTTATAACCAAGAGCCTGAACAGGTCGCTTCTATCGTTCTGCTAGGCAATATGGGTAGCCTTATCTTTGTCCCCCTCACCCTGGCTTTTGTTTTATAGCCCTGTGGGAGGCGCGACTCGCGGCGATCTGTTTCTAGAATTTTTTGGTTTAAAGCGCTATAAACAAAGGCTAACTATACACGGATAATATACGGGCATGAAAATAGGTATAGATCTTGGTGGTACTAAAATAGAGATCATTGCTTTAGATAGTGCTGGAATTGAGATTCACCGACAACGCATAGCAACACCCCAGGGCGACTACCTAAAGACCGTGCACGCTATCTGCGAGCTTGTTAAACAAACGGAGCAGCTCTGCCAAACACAGGCAAAGAGCATCGGTATTGGAATTCCCGGTGCAATTTCACCTGCCACCGGCCTTATCAAAAATGCTAACTCTACATGCCTAATCGGACAGAAGCTTGATCTAGATTTAGAAACTATTCTCCAACGTAAAATCACGCTAGCCAACGATGCTGATTGCTTTGCCCTTTCAGAGGCGACTGATGGCAGTGGCGCTGATTACAACAGTGTTTTCGGTGTCATTTTAGGCACTGGAGTAGGTGCTGGTATCGTCATCAACAAAGGCCTACTCGCTGGACCCAATGCTATCTGCGGAGAATGGGGCCATAACCCTCTCCCTTGGATAACTGAAAGCGATACACCCGGAAGGACTTGTTATTGCGGAAAAAAAGACTGTATTGAAACCTTCCTTTCAGGGCCCGGTTTTGCTTCTGGATTTGCTCACAGTGGCCTCACCTTAACCCCAATTCAGATCTGGAAAAAGGCTGAACAAGGGGATGCACTCGCTATTGAGCATTGTGAACGTTACATAGAACAGCTAGCCAAAGCGTTAGCATCGGTGATCAATCTATTAGATCCAGAGGTCATCGTGCTAGGCGGCGGGTTATCAAATATTGATAACATTTATGATCAAATCCCAACACGCTTAGAGAAATATGTATTCTCTGATAGCGTTATTACACCTGTAAAAAAGGCTAAGTATGGCGACTCCAGTGGTGTTCGAGGAGCCGCCTGGCTTTAGTAATAAACTTTAGCAATAAGCCTTAACTAAAGCGATTCAGTCCTTAACCTCTACTTCTGTGTCACTTTTGCCGGTGCAATAACGGTGATGAGGTCACGATTTTTATCTACAGTCGCGGGGCCAATGCCTTTGACTTCGGTCAATTGCTCAACTGACTTAAAGGGCCCATTCACTGTTCTGTAATCGATGATTGCCTGTGCTTTCGCTGGACCTATCCCTTTCATTTCTTGAGAAATCTGTTCTGCAGTTGCTGAATTAATATCAATACCAGCGGCAAAAGAGGGAATAGAGAATGTGCAGATAAGCGCAAGGAATAGCGCTCGAAGCGTATGTAGTTTCATATGAAAATCCTTTTTTCATTGATTCTATTGAGTGAACATTTATGGCTCCGGCTATCCGTAGCCAGAGCTTATTTATAGCTTGCTTAAGCGATTAAATCAACGGCGCTAATTCAGCATCGATCTTTGCTAATGCTTCGATCGGTGATTCAGCCTTTGTGATCGGACGCCCGATGACCAGATAATCGCTCCCAGCAGTAATTGCATCAGCAGGTGTCATGATACGTTTCTGGTCACCAACATCGGCATCTGCAGGGCGGATACCAGGCGTTACCAGTTTAAAATCTGCTCCGATAATCTGACGCAAAGGTGTAACTTCTTGAGCAGAACATACGATGCCATGTAATCCACTACTCTCAGTCAGCTTAGCCAAACGCTTAACATGCTCTAAGGGTTCAGCATCAATGCCAAGCTCTAACAGATCCGAACGTTCCATACTGGTGAGTACCGTCACACCAATCAACAGTGTATTGGTACTTTTAACTTGCTCAAGTTCATTGCGCGCCGCTTCCATCATGCGACGTCCGCCCGATGCGTGCACATTAACCATCCAAACACCAAGCTCTGCTGCAGCTCGTACCGCTTTGGCGGTTGTATTCGGGATATCATGAAATTTTAGATCAAGAAAGACATCGAAACCTTTTAACTGTAACGCTTCAACAATCGAAGGGCCACAACGGGTGAAGAGTTCTTTACCCACTTTAACACGGCACTTTTGTGGATCTAACTGGGCTGCCATAGCCAGTGCTTGGTGCTGATCAGGGTAATCTAACGCGACGATAACTCGCTTTTTATCAACAGACATATTCATTCTCTAAATTCTATTATTCGCCTTCAAGGCCTTGAATAGGTTTGGTACTTCCCCAACCTTTGCAAGAAGGGCACTGCCAAGACAAGGTACGACCAGAAAAGCCGCAGCTATTACAGCGATATACTGGCTTGGATAACTCAAGCTGCCCCGTTAAACCACGTAAAACCTTTAGACTATCTTTTGCACTTTCTGATCCATATTCTATATGAAGATCGATCAAACTGTTGAAGCCTTTTACCGAAGGACGGCGTTTTAACTCTTCAGTGATAAAGCTCCCTGCTGCATAGATACCACGATCAACTCTCACCTGCTCTGCCAATGCAATAATAACGGTCGTTGAAGGCGCTTGCGCTAAGCACGTACGTAAATACTCGACATATTCTCTTGGATCATTTACGTGACGGTAACATTCATCAAGCAAAGGAATGGTTTCTGATACAAATAATCGATCCTGCTTTGCGATAGACTTTAAATGCTTAATGGCAACCTTCCACTGCTCTACCGCCATTGCCATTCTGGCTTGAAGGAAGCGAATACGCACATTATTCGTCTCAAACTGCTCTGCTCGTTTAAGATAGCTCAGCGCGACCGTTGGCTTACGATCCTCAATAGCTTTATCCGCAAGTTCGCAACAGTAGTGCGACAGTTCGGTTGCTATATGTTTTCGCTCATCACTGGCCAGCTTGGTCGCAGCAGATAGACCTTGCTCCCACTCACCCTCTTTTTCATACAACTTAATCAGTAAACGTAGCGCTTTATGCTGAGTACTTTTCGGCGGGGCGGACTTGATGATTTCTTGAAGTAGGTTTTCGGCACGATCCAATAAACCGACCGCATAATAATCACGTGCTAATGCCATCTGGATACGCATAAAATCATTACGAGACAGATCAGGGCGAGCCAATAAGTTTTGATGTATTTGAATAGCCCGATCAACATCACCTTTTCGGCGAAACAGCTTAGCAAGCGAAAGATGTGCAGGAATGGTGTCTGAATTTATCTCTAGCGCTCGAATAAAGCTTTCAATCGCTTCATCCATCTTTTCATTGAGCAGGTAATCAAGCCCAGTAAAATACTCATGGCTTAGATTAGTTTGCGGTCTTGGCGTTTGACGCCGACTCTCCCACTTCCCTAACAGCCATCCAATTGCGATGGCTGCGAGTAAAGGGATTATCAGCAGATAATTGTCTAAATTAAACGGCATCTTTGAGGCTAGTAACTCTCAACTGGTCAAGTTCTTTCTGTGTACTAGCAATTTTTCGACGTGCCGAACCTAAACGTGTTTTTAGCATCCATACCGTCATGATACTTAGCAAGACACCTATAAACCCACCTGCTAGGAATGTAGCAATTAACCAAAGTGACAAACTTGCTTCAGGAAGCTGGATAAAGACTAAATCAATCACGACCTTCTCTGTATTGTGAATAGTGAACATAATGCCCACCAATAAAACGACTAGGCAGAGTAAGATAACAATCAATGTTTTCAAAAAACGCACAGGATAAAAACCTCAATATTTAATCTTGAATAGAATCGTTTACTTGCTCTCTAAGCTCTTTACCAGGCTTAAAGTGCGGTACATATTTAGCGTCAAGAGAAACTGATTCTCCTGTTTTAGGGTTACGCCCTGTCCGCGGTGCTCGATAATGTAGCGAAAAACTACCAAAACCACGGATCTCTATACGATGACCTTGAGATAACGACTCTGTCATGTGATCCAACATAGTTTTAACGGATAGTTCAATATCTTTAACCGATAACTGATCATGACGATCTACCAGCAATTCTATCAGTTCAGATTTAGTCATGCCTTTTCCCTCGATCTTGTGGTCTTCTCGCAAGCGTATACGCTTACTCAGAGTCGATTTTCTTCATCTGCGCTTTAATCAGATCACCAATAGTCGTTGGGCCCGATAGCACTGTCTCAGATTGCTGACTTACCTTATCCATCGCTTGCTTCTCTTGTTCGATCTCCATCTGCTTGATCGAGAGAGAAATAGTACGATTACGACGATCAATATTGCTGATCATTGCCTCAACTTCATCGCCTACACTAAAACGTTCACTTAGGTTATCTACCCGTTCTCGCGACACCTCAGAAATTTTAAGCAGCGCATCGACATTATCAGCCAATGTAACAACGATAGATTTCTCATTCACTTCAGAGACAGAGCCTTTAACAAGCGAACCCTTCGCTTGTTGCGAGGCGTAATCATTGAAAGGATCTGAATCTAACTGTTTAATGCCTAAAGCAATACGCTCTCTTTCTGAATCCACGGATAGGACAACCGCTTCCACCTCATCACCTTTCTGAAAACCTTTCACTGCATCTTTATCGTTTTCATCCCAAGTAAGGTCTGATAGATGGACAAGCCCATCAATACCGCCCTCAAGTCCTATAAAGATACCAAAGTCAGTGATTGAGCGGATCTTACCTTGGAGACGATCACCTTTCTGATATTTTTCAGAGAAAGATAGCCAAGGGTTAGGTTTGCACTGTTTCATGCCCAATGAGATGCGGCGACGGTTTTTATCGATGTCCAATAACATCACATCGACTTCATCTCCAAGCTGAACGACTTTGGATGGGTGTACATTTTTGTTAGTCCAATCCATTTCTGAAACATGGATCAGACCTTCAATGCCATTTTCAATCTCAGCAAAACAGCCATAGTCAGTCAGGTTCGTCACTTTAGCTTTCGCTTTAGTGCCAACCTCATAATTGGAGATTAACAACGTCCATGGATCATCTGTTAACTGCTTAAGACCTAATGAAACACGACTCTTTTCTTTATCGAAGCGTAGTACCTGAACATCAATCTCTTCGCCAACGGTTAAAGATTCACTCGGATGTTTCACACGCTTCCACGCGATATCGGTAATATGTAGAAGTCCGTCGATACCGCCAAGATCAATAAACGCACCGTAGTCAGTTATATTTTTGACTATCCCTTTAACTACTTGGCCCTCTTTCATGTTTGCCAGTAGTTTCTCACGCTCAATATTATAAGCCGCTTCCAGAACAGCCCTACGGGATACAACAATATTATTTCGTTTTGCGTCGAGCTTAACGAGTTTAAACTCAAGCTCTTGTGATTCCAGATGACTGGTATCACGAATAGGACGAACATCAACTAAAGAGCCGGGAAGGAAAGCATGAATCGTATTCACGTCAACAGTGAAGCCGCCACGCACTTTACCCGTGATGTGACCTTTGACTATTTCATCGCCTTCAAATGCTTTTTCAAGCTCAAGCCATGCTTCTGCACGCTTCGCTTTCTCTCGAGACAGTTGGGTTGTGCCGAAACCATCTTCCATCGCCTCTAAGGCAACTTTCACCTCAGAGCCGACTTCAACGGTCAACTCACCTTTTTCATCGAAAAACTGGCTACGCGGAATGACACCTTCTGATTTAAGGCCGGCATTAACGATGACAAAGTCATCCTCAATGGCAATTACTGTACCTGTTACTATGGCACCAGGTGCCATCTCCAACTCTTGAAGGCTCTCTTCAAATAGTTCAGCAAAGCTTTCACTCATATCAGTTTCATCCCGCTTTCAGTCAATAAGACATCTGTCAGCGAAGCCCTTTATGCCTCGCTTCATCCATTACAGCGGCTAGGACCTCTTCGATAGACATCGTCGTCGTATCGAGAATTACTGCATCCGCCGCGGGCTTGAGAGGAGCAACAGCGCGGTTCATATCACGATCATCGCGCGCCTGAATATCCTCTAATATAGCTTGAAGACTAGCACCCAGTCCCTTGTTTATCAACTGGTTATACCGGCGAGAAGCACGCTCTTCGGCGCTTGCATCAAGATATACTTTTAACGCTGCATCGGGAAAAACAACCGTTCCCATATCTCGACCATCAGCAATTAAACCTGGCATTTCAGCAAATGCACGCTGACGCTCTAACAAAGCATCACGCACCGCTGGAATTGCTGCCACGATTGATGCGTCTTTGCCAACGGCTTCTGTACGAATAGCATCGGTGACTTCTTCACCTTCTAATACTATTTGAACACTATCATCATCACGCGCTACAAATTGAACATCCAAATGCGCGGCCAAAACAACTAGCGCTTCTTCATCGTTCAATTCAACACCGTGATGGCGAGCTGCTAATCCGACTAAACGGTATAAGGCACCGCTATCCAGTAACTCCCAACCCAGTTCGCGCGCCAGCAAATGGCATATCGTCCCTTTACCTGATCCACTTGGACCATCAACGGTAATGACGGGCACCTGTCTATTCGACATCAGCCCTCCTCCCTTTCTACTTTGATACCAACGCTCTGTGCTAACTCAACAAATCCTGGGAACGACGTAGCAACGTTGGCACAATCATTAACCGTTATTGTGCCTGTAGATCGTAGTGACGCTACCGCAAAAGCCATTGCTATACGGTGATCATCATGACTTTCAACTGTTCCGCCGGATAACTCGCTACCTTCAATGACCGCGCCATCCTCTGTACCTTCAATATTGGCACCTAGAATTTTTAAACCATCAACCATCGCTTGAATACGATCACTCTCTTTAACCCGAAGCTCTTCGGCACCGGTTACGATCGTCGTCCCTTCAGCACAAGCCGCTGCAATAAAGATCGCAGGGAACTCATCAATTGCTAATGGCACTTGATCTTCAGGTACGTGTATACCTTTTAATGGAGCATAACGAATACGAATATCAGCTACCGGTTCACCACCGACTTCACGCTCATTAAGCAACTCAAGATTCGCACCCATCAAACGTAAAATATTGATAATACCGATACGTGTAGGGTTAATGCCGACATGTTCAATCGTCAAATCAGATTCGGGAGTAATCGCCGCAGCCACCATAAAGAAGGTTGCAGATGAGATATCTGCAGGCACATCAATGCGTGTTGCATGCAGTTGATTACCAGGTTTAACGGAAGCGGTTGATCCGTTCTGAGAAACGGGGTAACCAAAGCCGTTCAACATCCGTTCGGTATGATCGCGCGTAGGTGCGGGCTCAGTAACTGACGTTTCACCTTCTGCATAAATACCTGCAAGCAGAAGACAAGATTTAACCTGTGCACTTGCCATAGGCATATCATAATGAATGCCTTTCAACGCTTTGCCACCTTTAATTTTAAGCGGCGGACGGCCATTTTCAGCCGTCTCAATTTCAGCACCCATTAAACGTAAAGGATCAGCGACACGCCCCATTGGACGCTTCGTCAGCGATTCGTCTCCACTTAACTCTGTATCGAAAGCTTGCGCGGCAAGCAATCCAGATAAGAGACGCATGGATGTACCAGAGTTTCCTACATATAAAGGCCCCGGAGGAGCCTTTAAACCGTTAACGCCAACACCATAAATTGTCACATTACCCGCATCAGGGCCTTCAATGACAACCCCCATATCCCGGAATGCTTGCAGTGTTGCTAAACTATCTTCGCCCTCAAGGAAACCACTTACTTCGGTTACGCCATCAGCGAGCGAACCCAACATAATGGAACGATGAGAGATAGATTTATCACCTGGGACTCTAATTTTTCCACTTACGCTACCGCCAGGCTGGGCACGAAAGATTACTTGTTGATTAGTCATAAGCTGTGAATATGCTGTACCAGAAAGGATTCTTGAAAAATGTTCTCTTGCGGCACGTGCGCGAGTGAAAGTACCTAACATCGTTTCACTATCACCACACTCTATAGCCGCTCTTAAATTAGCCAAACCCGCTGTATAGCGATCTAGCTGAGCAAGCAAAGCATTCTTGTTTGCTAAACAGATATCGTGCCACATGGTAGGGTCACTACCGGCAATCCGAGTAAAGTCACGAAAACCTCCTGCGGCATAACGAAAAATATCTGTATTGTTATCTTGTTCTTGTGCCAACGTATCCACCAACGAAAACGCCAGCATATGCGGTAAGTGACTCGTAGCCGCAAGCACTTCGTCATGCTTGCCAACGGTCATCACTAAAACTTCTGCCCCGACTGACTCCCACATGTGAGTCAGTACATTAACAGCCTTAGATGAAGATTCTGCTAAAGGCGTAAGAATTACTTTATGTTTTTCGAAAAGCGTACTGTCAGCCGCCGCTACACCACTTTTTTCCGAGCCCGCAATGGGATGCCCTGGCACAAAACCTGGTGGAATAACAGAAAACACCCTAACGGCCGCTTCAACAACATTAGCCTTAGTACTGCCTACATCAGTAATGAGTGTTGTTTCACGGATAAAAGGCGCTATATCAACAAGCACCTTTTCCATTGCTTTCACCGGAACCGCCAAAACAATGAGGTCAGCATCAGACACGGCATCTACTAGACTATTAGCGGCAACATCCACAACACCTGAATCTAACCCTATTTTGGTTTCTTCAGGATCCCGATCGTAGCCCACAATTTGACCGTACTGCCGATTCTGTCGCAGAGCTTTAGCTAAAGATCCACCGATGAGGCCTAGCCCAATGATGAGTGTATTACGGATACAAGTGCTCAATTACTTACCACTTTTGCCAAAACGTCCAAACAACGTTCATTCTCTTCAGGTAAGCCAATACTAATACGTAGATGGTTCGGCATCCCATAGTTAGCGACAGGTCGAACAATCACGCCCTCTTCAAGCATTGCTTGATAAATAGGCTGAGCATCTGTGGCCACATCAACCGTTATAAAATTACCCACCGAAGGAATATAAGCTAAACCCAACTTAGAAAACGCTTTCTCAAATAGAGCCATGCCTTGCTGATTTAACTCAAGCGCCTTAGTCAGATAAGCTTGATCAGTCAGGGCCGTTTCAGCAGCAACCAAAGCTAAACTGTTAACATTGAAGGGCTGGCGAACTCGACTCAAGACATTAGCAACTTGTGGATTGGAAACCGAAAACCCGACTCTTAAACCGGCTAAACCATAGGCTTTAGAAAAGGTGCGCGTCACAACCAAATTTTGGTAATCCGCTAGCAGGGACAAGCCATTAGGAAACTCAGGCTCTTTTACATATTCCGTATAGGCCTCATCAAGCACAACCAATACATTCTCAGGCACTTTATCCAAGAATTCAGTTAGCTGTTGGCGTGTTAGCCAAGTGCCTGTTGGGTTATTCGGGTTAGCAATAAAAATAATACGGGTACGCGCGGTAATTGATGACAACATTGCATCGAGGTCATGGCCCCAATCTTTAGCAGGGGTGACCACCGCTTTTGCACCTGTCGCTTGAGTTACCAGTGAATACACAACAAAACTGTACTCAGAATAGATAACTTCATCATTAGGGTTTAAATAAGCTCTACCGATCAGTTCCAATACATCATTAGAGCCATTACCCAATGTAACTTGCTCTGGACTAAACCCAAACTGCTGCGACAGTGCGTTTTTAAGCCGATAACCGCCGCTATCAGGGTAGAGAGACAAGCCTCTAAGCTGCTGTTTAATCGCGGTTAGAACATTTTCAGACGGTCCCATTGGGTTTTCATTGCTAGCCAACTTAACAACATCAGTTAAACCTAGCTCGCGTTCTAACTCTTCAGGTGGTTTACCAGGAAGGTATGGATTTAGGTCTTGAACACCGACTGTCGCTAACGAAATAAAATCACAACTCATAACTCATCTACCTATTAGAGTACTGCACGCGGGTAAGAGCCCAGTATCTTTAATTCAACGCTATTTTTAGCTAACTCTTGTAGCGCTTCCACTACGACTGAATCGGCATAGTGTCCTTCAAAGTCGATATAAAATAGAGAATTCTTTGACGCTGAGCGCGTTTCTACACGTGTCAGACTAAGCCCATAGCGGTGGAACGGCTCTAACAACTGATATAGCGCACCCGGCGTATTGGGCACTGAAATCAAGATGGACGTTTTATCATCTCCGCTTGTACCGACATCTTGATCACCGATAATCAAAAAGCGCGTTGTGTTATCTGCTTGATCTTCGATGTTTTTAACGGCCGCTTCCAATTCATATAAATCAGCGGCCATATCGCCAGCGATCGCAGCGCACCCAGCCCCTTCTTTCGATGCAAGCCGTGCAGCTTCAGCATTAGAGCTAACCGAGACTTTCTCAACATCAGGATAACGTACATCCAACCAGCCACGGCTTTGCGCTAAAGACTGCTGATGAGAATAAATTCTTTTGATGCCATCTAAAGAATCACCGCGATTCAGGAGAAGATGCAGATGAACAGGCACCTCCACTTCACCGCAAATTTTAAGATCATACTGTTTAAATAGATCCAGCGTATGACTTACAACGCCTTCAGTTGAGTTTTCAATCGGCACGACACCGTAATGGGCGGCTCCCGATTGCACCTCACGAAAAACATCTTTTAACGATTGCATCGGGAGGTTTCGAGCAGAGTGACCAAAATGTTTCATCGCCGCTTGCTGAGTGAACGTTCCTTCTGGCCCCAAAAAAGCAACCCGCATAGGCTCCTCTAGCGCAAGACAGACAGACATCACTTCACGGAACAAACGTGCCACTTCCTTATCAGCTAAGGGCCCTTCGTTACGCTCCATAACCGCACGCAAGACTTGTGCTTCACGCTCAGGACGATAAAACACAGCACTCACATCACCTTGATATTTTTGCTTAACTTCAGCAACGCTTTGAGCGCAACTCGCACGCTGGTTAAGCAACTGATGAATCTGCCGATCAATGCTGTCAATCTGATCACGTAAAATACGTAACTCTTTTTCCTGTTCGCTCATACTTATCTACTTAATTCGTTAATAATGTTACGCGTGTTGTTTTTCAAACTGCTGCATAAAGCCGATCAAAGCATCTACCGCTTCTTCAGGCACTGCATTATATATACTTGCTCTCATGCCACCGACAGAGCGATGTCCTTGTAAATTAAGCAACCCAGACTCTTCCGCCTGCTCTAGAAACAGTTTATCTAAGGAAGCATCAGCCAACGTGAAAGGAACATTCATCCAAGAACGGTTAGCTAAAGCCATAGGGTTAGCATAGAAGTCACTTTGATCAATCGCCGCATATAATTTGGCCTGCTTTCGTTGGTTCACTGCTTCCATCGCAGCGACACCACCTTGCGCCTTAAGCCATTTGAAAACCAAACCTGCCAAGTACCAACCGAACGTTGGTGGCGTATTACACATAGAATCGGCATCCGCATGCACTTTGTAATCGAACATGGTTGGCGCGCCGGCAACAACATTACCTAACAGATCTTCACGCACGATCACTACAGTCAAACCAGCAGGACCAATATTTTTCTGAGCCCCCGCATAGATCAAACCAAACTTATCTACATCTAGCTCTCGAGATAAAATAGTAGAAGATAGGTCTGCTACTAACGGGACATCACCAGACTCAGGCACATAGTCATACTCTAACCCTCCAATTGTTTCATTGGGAGTATAGTGAAGGTACGCGGCATCTGGATTTAACGTCAGCTCAGATTGAGTTGGTACCGCCGTATTACCATTACTTTCGCTACTACCCACAATCGAAACATCACAGTAACGCGACGCTTCTTTGATCGCTTTTTTCGACCAAATACCTGTATTTACATAATCAGCCGTTGCTTTTCCTCTCAATAAATTCATTGGAATCATCGAGAATTGCGAGGTCGCGCCCCCCTGCAAGAACAACACTTTATAATCAGAACCGATTCCCATTAGGTCACGTAGATCTTGTTCAGCCGTTGCTGCAACAGATACAAACTCTTTACTACGGTGGCTCATTTCCATAATGGAAAGCCCCTTACCGTGCCAATCTAAAAGTTCTTGCTGCGCTTGTGCTAATACTTCTTCAGGTAGGCCTGCAGGCCCTGCGCTGAAATTAAACTTACGTGTCATCAGTTTTATCTCTTCTTTACAAACTTCTTTCGTACTATATAAAAAGTGCGGCTTTAAGCCGCACTCGTTTGGAACTACTACTCGTCAGCATCCGGCTGGGTATCAGCTGCCTCTACAACCTCCCCACCATCTTCAGCCTGAGCATCAGTTACCTCGCCTTCAGCGATATCGCTTTCCAGCTCTTCATCGGGTTCTTCAATACGCGCCACACTCACTAAACGCTCTTCGCCATTAACACGAATAAGCGTGACACCTTGTGTATTTCGGCCCAATTCAGAAATGCCATCACAGCCAGTTCGAACCAGTGTACCTTGATCGCTAATAAGCATTACGTCATCGCCATCAAAGACTTGAACCGCACCTGCTAGCTGACCATTTCGATCAGAACATTGCTGAGCAATAACACCTTGACCACCTCGCCCTTTAACAGGGAAATCGTCAATTGCTGTTTTCTTACCGTAGCCATTTTCGGACGCTGTCAGGATCTTACCGCCTTCTTGCGGAATGATAAGAGAGATAACTTTAATCCCTTCATCCATTCTTACGCCGCGAACACCACGGGCAGTACGCCCCATTGGACGGACATCATCTTCGCTGAAACGCATACTCTTACCTGCGCTAGTCATCAGCATAATGTCATCTTCACCATTAGTAATTGCCGCACCAATCAGATGATCATCATCCAACAGATCCAAGGCAATCAAACCACTTGAACGTGGACGGGAGAAGTTTGTTAGCGCTGTTTTCTTAACAGTTCCTGATGCAGTTGCCATAAAGATATATTTATCTTCTTCATAAGCACCCACAGGCAGAATCGTACTAACTCGCTCACCTTCATCCAATGGAAGAATATTCACGATTGGACGACCACGTGCAGTTCGACTAGCAACTGGGATTTCAAACACCCGCAACCAATACACTTTGCCACGATCGGTAAAACAGAGAATAGTGTCGTGCGTATTCGCAATCAGTAGATGTTCGATAAAATCTTCATCTTTGATTGCCGCAGCTGACTTACCTTTACCACCACGTCGCTGAGATTGGTAATCAGTCAATGGCTGTGTCTTGGCATAACCACCATGAGAGATAGTAACAACCATATCTTCTTCGGTGATCAGATCAGCAATGGTCAGATCTTTGCGAGATGCCGTGATCTCAGTACGACGTTCATCACCATACTCTTCAAGCACTGCATCAAGCTCTTCACGAATGACTTCCATCAAACGTTCATGCGAGCCTAAAATTAGCAACAATTCAGCGATTCGTTCTAGAAGCTCTTTATATTCAGCTATCAGCTTCTCATGCTCTAAGCCCGTTAAACGGTGAAGACGCAATTCCAAGATTGCCTGAGCTTGTGCTGGCGAAAGGTGATATTTACCTTCACGCAAGCCGAATTGCTCTTCCAGATCTTCAGGGCGGCAAGCATCTTCGCCAGCTCGCTCCAACATCTGCATGACATCACCCGGCACCCATGCTTCAGCGATTAAGCGCTCTTTCGCTTCTGCCGGTGTCGGAGACTTTTTAATAAGTTCTATAACGGGATCAATATTCGCTAGCGCAACCGCAAGGCCTTCTAGAATGTGCCCACGTTCGCGCGCCTTTCTTAATAGATAGACGGTACGACGTGTAACCACTTCTCGGCGGTGGCGAATGAAGCATTCAAGTGCGGTTTTCAGATCTAATATACGTGGCTGCCCATCAACCAGAGCAACCATATTAATACCGAAAACAGACTCCATCTGCGTTTGCGCAAATAAGTTATTGATAACCACTTCTGGCACTTCGTTTCTACGAAGTTCAATAACAATACGCATACCATCCTTATCGGACTCATCACGCAGTTCAGTAATACCTTCAATTTTCTTATCTTTTACAAGCTCGGCAATCTTTTCGATTAAACGCGCTTTGTTAAGCTGATAAGGAATTTCAGTGATAATAAGTGAAGGTTTACCGTTTTTCTGATCTTCTTCAACATGGTACTTCGCACGTACGTAAATACGACCACGTCCAGTACGGTATGCCTGAAGAATCCCAGCACGTCCATTAATAATCCCCCCAGTCGGGAAGTCTGGACCAGGGATGTACTCCATTAACTCATCGGTCGTTAGCTCTTCATTTTCAATCAAAGCAATACAACCACGCACAACTTCCGATAAGTTATGAGGTGGAATATTTGTCGCCATACCTACCGCAATACCCGAAGAACCATTAACTAGCAGGTTCGGTACACGTGTAGGCAAAACTTCTGGAATTTTCTCAGTACCGTCATAGTTATCGACAAAATCAACCGTTTCTTTTTCAAGATCGGCCAGAAGTTCATGTGCAATTTTGTCCATGCGGATTTCGGTATAACGCATCGCCGCAGCGGAATCGCCGTCGATTGAACCGAAATTTCCTTGGCCATCAACCAAGGGGTAACGCATGGAGAAGCTCTGCGCCATACGAACAATGGTGTCGTAAACAGCACTATCACCATGAGGGTGGTATTTACCGATTACATCACCCACCACACGCGCAGATTTTTTGTATGCTTTATTCCAGTCATTGCCTAATTCGTTCATCGCAAAAAGAACGCGGCGGTGTACTGGTTTAAGACCGTCTCTTGCGTCTGGTAACGCACGGCCGACGATTACGCTCATCGCGTAATCAAGGTATGACTGCTTCAGTTCATCTTCGATGTTAACTGGCAGAATTTCTCTGGCTAGATCACCCATTCCCTATCCTTGAATCACTCTCGCAACGGAAGGTTTCCGCGGATATTTATAACCGCGGAAGTATATCACATTTTCAGCAAAGGAATCCTGAAAAAATAAGGGCTTATATAATTAACATCCTAGACACACTGTTTTATCGCCTCGACTATTTCTGAACCCCCGAGCAGTGCTAGAATAGAGCAAAAATCCATGAACGAAAGATCGCTATGACACAGTCAGAAAACACCACTCAACAGAACATAGACCCTGAAGAGATTGCCAAATTCGAAGAACTGGCTAATAAATGGTGGGATCGCAACAGCGAATTCAAACCATTGCATGACATCAACCCTTTGCGCGTTGGATTTATTGACCGCATTGCCAGCCTTGCAGAAAAAAAGGTACTGGATGTTGGCTGCGGCGGCGGTATTCTTTCTGAATCAATGGCACAACGTGGAGCAACCGTCACCGGCATAGACATGGGAGCAGCTCCGCTCAAAATAGCCAAACTCCACGGACTGGAAAGCGGCGTCAATGTAAGTTACCAACAAATTACAGTAGAAGAGCTGGCCGAACAGGCACCCGAATCTTTCGATGTAGTCACTTGCATGGAGATGCTGGAGCACGTACCTGATCCTGCATCCATTATTCAAGCCTGCGCAAAGCTGTGCAAACCGGGAGGAAAGCTTTTTTTCTCCACCCTCAACCGCAATCCTAAAAGCTATCTTTTTGCCATTCTTGGCGCTGAAAAAGTTCTTAAGCTGGTACCTGATGGCACGCATGATTTTAAAAAGTTCATCAGACCATCCGAACTCGGTAGCTGGATTCGCCAAAGCGGCCTGCAAAGCACCGAAATGTGTGGAATGACATACAACCCGCTAACAAAAAGCTACCGTCTACATCCGACTGATGTAGACGTAAACTACATGATCGCCACACAGAAGCCTGAATAGATGCGCAAAGTACCCGCTTCGGTCCTATTTGACCTTGATGGAACGCTAGTTGATACAGCCCCCGATTTCCACTGGGTGATCAATGAACTACTGAAAGAAGAAAGTCGCTCAGAAGTAAGCTATCCGTTCATTCGCCGCCATGTATCTAATGGCGCTAGAGCAATGATTGGCGCAGCTTTCCAGCTAGATGAAGACGATAGTAGCTTCGGCCGCCTCCATGCACGCATGCTAGAGATCTATCAAGAACATCTAGACGTAGACAGCAAGCTTTTCCCTGGCCTAGAACAGTGCCTCAACCTCCTAGAGGACAATGACATTCCCTGGGGCGTTGTCACGAACAAACCAGAGCTATATACCACCCCCGTCATGAAAGGCCTGCGCTTAGCCGACAAAGCAAGCAGCATCATATGCCCCGATCATGTAGAACATAAGAAACCACACCCAGAAGCCTTATTTCTGGCCTGCCAGCAAATCAATTGCAGCGCACAAGATAGCATCTATGTAGGCGATCACTTACGCGACATTGAAGCCGGTAATAGAGCAGGCATGACTACAATAGGGGCAACTTACGGATACCTCAACGAAGGCGAGGACCCATCCGACTGGAAAGCTAATCATTATATTGAGTGTGCAACAGAGCTTACGCCCCTGCTACAATCCCTCTATACCGATTTACGCTGCTGATATTAGGATCGATAACTATGTTTGAATACCAAGCACCGGAAAACCTTTTAAGAGACCGCATCATATTAGTAACCGGTGCGGGCTCAGGCATTGGACGCACCGCGGCAAAAACATTTGCAGCATATGGTGCTACTGTCATCTTACTTGGCCGAACACTAGAAAAGCTCGAACAAGTATATGATGAGATTGAAGCAGCCGGGCATCCACAGCCAGCACTTGTCCCTCTCAACTTAGAGAGCGCCCAAGAGCATGACTTTGTAGAACTCACAAATACACTCGAACAAGAGTTTGGCCATATAGATGGGATACTGCATAACGCCAGTTTATTAGGCGTACGCACACCGATAGAATCTTACGACCCAGTTATTTGGCAACAAGTGATGCAAGTAAATCTTAATGCCCCCTTTTTACTCACACAAATCCTTATGCCGCTACTAGATAAAGCAGAGAACGCCTCTATCGTGTTCACCTCATCAACCGTTGGCCGCAAAGGTCGCGCTTACTGGGGCGCATATGGCATATCAAAGTTTGCAACCGAAGGTCTAATGCAAACACTTGCTGATGAGCTTGAAACCACTAGCAACATCAGAACGAACTGCATCAACCCTGGCGCAACACGCACACAGATGAGAGCCAACGCCTACCCCGCTGAAAATCCAGCTAGCGTTGCATCACCTGAAGATATCATGCCTTTATATTTATACCTTATGGGATCAGACAGCTTAGAGGTTAACGGTCAATCGCTAGACGCCCAGTAACAACTATGCTGTATTAACGTATAAAAAAAGCAGCCTAAGCTGCTTTTTTTATACGTGTAAGAAATGACTACTTACCTTCCATCCTTCTTGCTCTTTGCTTTTTATAACGGCGTTCAAATTTCTGTTTTTCCACTACAGTCATTCTTGAGCCACGTTTCGGCTTAAGCTCTAACATTTGAGAAAGCGCTTTAACCTCACTATCTTCAAGCTGTTTCCATGTGCCCGCTTTGACATCGCTCGGCAAAAAGACAGGCCCGAAGCGCACTCGCTTCAAACGACTCACCTGAATCTCTTGTGACTCCCACAGACGACGGACTTCACGATTACGCCCTTCCATGACAACACAGTGGTACCATTTATTGGCACCCTCGCCATCAAAGAACTGAACATCTGTAAATCGTGCCATTCCATCCTCAAGCAGCACACCATCAGTCAGGCGCTTTAACAACGCATCATCAACACTACCCAACACACGCACAGCGTATTCACGGTCAATTTGCGCTGACGGATGCATCAATGCATTGGCTAAATCGCCATCCGTTGTAAATAACAACAAACCAGACGTATTAATATCTAAACGACCTATAGCAATCCAACGCCCTACTTTTAGAGGGGGCAGATGATCAAACACCGTAGGCCTACCTTCTGGATCGTGACGCGTACATATCTCTCCTACGGGTTTATTATAGATAAGCACCCGTCTTTCCGATTGCTTATCAAAAATCAGATCAACCGAAGCCCCATCAACAGACACGGCATCCCCTTCCGCAATACGATCACCTAGGGTAGCGACCTTATTATTAACGGAAATCCTTCCTTCTTTAATCCAACGCTCCATCTCACGACGTGAGCCAATACCGGAGCGCGCCAAAACCTTGTGTAATTTTTCATCGGACATGTGACGCACCTTCATTAGCAATAGACAACTAACTCATCGTTAGAACTGCCTTTTAAAAAACCAAGCAACAAAAAAGCCCTTCCTAAATTTATAGAAAGGGCTTTCTATTTAAAACGAGCCTATATTTTAAATGAGGCAGTCGTCTTTAGTAAATCCTTTATCAAAGTAAGCCTGAAAAGCTAATGGCGTACGACCACGACCAGACCACTCATGCTCAACACCTTCATCATCAACAATTCGATATTTAGGCTGAACCTTTTTCTTTGGCGTAGCAACTTCGCCAATCATACCCATCAGATCATTTAAATCGACGCCTGCATCTAACATGCTTTGACGAATCGCTTCAATCTTCGCAACTTTTTCCTGCTCAGCCGCTTGAAGCGCTTCCTCTTCCTCACGCTTATCGTCCGTAATAACTGTTAAATCAGCGATTACTTTTTCAAGCTCAGAAACCGTTAATTCCTGACACTGTTTACGAAGAGAGTTTTTACGCGTAAGAATTTTTAAAAAATCTGACATTTCTTATACTCACCAAATTAAATATGACTAAAGCCATTATCTTTATAGATTAATATTTATCAAGTATAAAATAAATTATAAATTTTTCACTTAAGAAAAATCAATTACATCACCAGCGCCCTGCCGAATAACCTCAGGCACTTCCTCCACTAAATTAATCACGCTAGTCGCCTCTAAACCACAATAACCACCATCAATAATAAGATCGACTTGATGCTGCAATACTTGGCGCATCTCATAAGGATCCATTAAAGGCATATCATCACCTGGGAGAATCAATGAGGTACTCATAATCGGCTCACCCAACGCCTCAGTTAAAGCCAAAGCAATTGGATTATTTGGAACTCGAATTCCGATTGTTCTTCTTTTTGGGTGTAATAACCTGCGCGGAACTTCCGATGTTGCTTTTAAAATAAAAGTATAGGCACCCGGTGTATGCGCTTTTAATAAACGATAGTTTGTATTCTCTACCTTTGCGTAAGTACTAATTTCACTCAAATCACGACAAACCAAGGTAAAATTATGCTTATCATCTAGCTGTCTTATTTTTTTAATCTTCTCCAGCGCCCTTTTATCACCCAAATGACACCCTAGAGCATAAGCACAATCAGTCGGGTATATAACAACCCCACCTTTATTAATTATTTCTACCGCTTGATTTATCAATCGCTGCTGCGGATTCTCTGGATGAATCTGAAAGAACTGGCTCACATAAGACCTTTAATTTAACTAAGAAGCGTTATTGAATATTGTAACTGATTATAGAAAGTCATACCTAACCAGAAACAAACTTAATTATAGCAAGTGATTTAAAACATGACCCTCGACAGACTTTAGCGCAGGGTATTTTCCTAAATTAGTCCAACTATGCCCTGGGGAATGAAAATCACTTCCAGCAGAGACCATTAAATTGTTTTCTTTAGCAATTCTTAAAAGGTGAAAGTGATGATCAGGTGTCATCCCCGGATAAGATATTTCAATACCATCACCACCAACTTCCACAAAATCCTTTATTGCCGTTCTTAATTTTGTAAAAGTCATTTTATATTTAGTCGGATGCGCAAGAATAGAATAGCCACCAGAACGCTTAATCACCGATACAGCATCCTCTAACGTTGGCCACTCCATTTTAACATCGCCTTTCTTCCCTATACCCAGATACTTTTTAAACGCCTGCTGCTCCGAACTAACGACCCCCTGCTCAAGCATAACCCGCGCAAAGTGAGGCCGACCAACAACCCCGCCCCCCGCATTATTTTGTGCCGCATCAAACAGATCAGGCAAACCCATAGAGACCAATTGATCAGCTATCTTGCGTGCTCGTTCCAAACGCAAGGCTGACAGATTAGCCATGTAAGCCTGTAGCTCTGAAGAAGCAACATCTAAACCCAGCCCTACGATATGAAGCACTCTACGGTTCCACTGACAGGTCAACTCTGTGCCATATATAATCTGCACCCCATCCACATCATCTGCTGTGAGTTGTCCATATCCCTTTAACGTATCGTGATCAGTTAACGACAAAACCTTAATTTGGTTTTGCTTAGCCAATGCCAGCAATTCCGAAGGCGAAAGAGAACCATCAGAAGCGGTAGAATGGCAATGTAGATCGTATTTTGGTAATTCCATATTTATTCACTGTTTATCTAAAGCTCAAGCAACCTTATACTTCACCCTTAACCAACTACTTTTCGGCTACGTATGAAGCTTCTATTAGACTTT
Organism: Neptuniibacter victor; assembly: GCA_027943745.1. Taxonomy (GTDB): domain Bacteria; phylum Pseudomonadota; class Gammaproteobacteria; order Pseudomonadales; family Balneatricaceae; genus Neptuniibacter; species Neptuniibacter victor. The sequence continues at coordinate 3,235,414 of AP025763.1, forward strand.
TTACCCATTATTATCTTTTTTATCGTCTATAAAACGACTAACGATATCATCCTTGCTACCGCAATTCTTATCCCTGCTACCCTATTGCAGATGTTGTACACATGGTTTCGCACCCATAAAGTTGAAAAGATGCAACTTGTAACACTCGCCCTCGTCGTTGTATTAGGCGGTGCGACTGTTTTATTTCAAGATAAAACCTTCATACAATGGAAACCAACTGTTGTTAACTGGCTATTTGGATTGGCTTTTCTCGGCAGCCAATTTATCGGCGAAAAAACTATTGTAGAACGCATTATGGGCAGCAATATAGCGCTCCCCGAATTTGCTTGGCGCAAACTAAACATCGCCTGGGTCATCTTCTTCGTCGCAATGGGCGCGATCAATCTATTTGTTGCCTATACTTTCAGTGAAGAGACATGGGTTAACTTTAAGCTATTCGGAATGCTTGGCCTAACACTTATTTTTATAATTGCTCAAGGCGTCTACTTATCTCGCCATATTGAAAACTCTGAAAGCAACGATTCATAATTAAGGAAACATCCGTGTATTACGCTATCATTTCTGAAGATATTGAGAACAGTTTAGAAAAACGTCTTGCCGCGCGCCCAGAACATTTAGCAAGACTTCATGCACTTAACGAAGAGGGCCGTCTATTAATAGCCGGTCCTCATCCTGCCATTGATTCTGAAGACCCAGGTCCAGCAGGATTTTCAGGCAGTTTAGTTGTGGCTGAATTTCCTTCTCTGAGCGATGCTCAAGCGTGGGCAGATCAAGATCCATATATAACAGCGGGCGTTTACGAAAAAGTAACTGTTAAGCCCTATAAAAAAGTACTACCCTAAGGACTTGTGCACTTTAGGCCTCTAGTCAAATAAGACTAAAGACTAAGAGTGAAACATCCAGCAGAAATAGTAGACTTAAATAAGAACTTACTTATATAAAAAAATATAAGCATTTAGTCAAAAAGTGTAACTATTTTTCTGCTGTTTACCGCAGGTTCAGGTAAGAAGAGTTGTAATAAGGATATTATTTCTTATTATTCCTAACTACAGAACCCAAATCGTATTTAAGGACAGCTAAAATGAAAAAATTCGCAATCGCTTCTGGCTTAGTATTGGCTATGGGCCTAGCAACTAGTGCACAGGCTCACCCAGAAAACTCTGGTTACTGGGATGAAACTCCAAATGCAACTGTTTGGAAAACAAGTAACGGTGAATGCTGGCGTCACGGCTTCTGGAATGAAGCCAATACAATGGAAGGCTGTGCAGGCTACAAAGCTCCTACTGCAGAAGCTCCAGCTCCAGCTCCAGCGCCTAAAATGATGAGCGCTGTAGAAAAGCACATCGTATACTTTGATTTCGATAGCGCGAATCCTGGCGATGTAAGTGACATCTCTAGCTACGTTAATTCACTTAAAGAAGTGACAAGCGTAAACCTAGTTGGTCACGCTGACCGTATTGGTGCGAGCGCGTATAACGATGCTCTATCTCAGAAACGTGTTAACGCTGTATCTGAAGCACTTCAGGCTGGCGGCGTAAGCGGATCTGCAATCAGCACTGGCTACATGGGCGAAAACGCTCCTGCTAAATCTTGCGATGGCCAGCGCGGTAGCAACCTACTTGATTGCCTACGCGCAAACCGTCGTGTAGAAGTTGAGATCACTGGTAAAAAATAAGCAATAAAGTCATCTGACTTTGTTGCGAGGAGGCGCTCTATGAGCGCTTCCTCACAAACAGATAAAGGCTGATGATGAAAACAATACTAAAAGCACTTCCTTTCCTCTTACTTATCTTTTCGTTTCCTGCACTTTCTACCGAGCAATACTCAGATCAGAAAGTGGTCTACCATATAAATTATGATGACCCTAAACGCATCGCAGCTACCTTCTCCAATATGGCGAACCATATTAATCAGCTAGGAGAAGACCACGTAACAATCAAAGCGGTGGTACATGGACCCGCTATTAAGTACTTTCTAGAGGCCTCCAACGATGAAGCTAAGCAAACAGCATTAGATTCTCTTCGCCTAAATGATGTCCATTTTATTATCTGTGGTAACAGCCTAGATGGCTTCAAGGTTTCCTATGATGACCTGTACGATGTAGAAGAAACCGATGTTGTCCAAGCCGGCCTGCCTGAAATCATCCATCTGCAGCAACAAGGCTATTTTTACGTCCGGCCTTAATCTTTTATTTCTTTCTTTAGGCATAAAAAAGGCGACCTAAGGGCCGCCTTTTTTTATGCTTTAATCGTCAATTATTTACCAACCCAGACTCGCGCATTTCGGAACATACGCATCCAAGCACCATCTTCAGCCCACTCATCAGGCGCCCAACTGTTCGTAACAGAACGGAATACTCGTTCAGGATGAGGCATCATAATGGTCACACGACCATCATCAGTAGTCACACCAGTAATACCTTCAGGAGAGCCGTTCGGGTTAGCTGGGTAAGCCTCTGTTTGCTGACCATAGTTATCCACATAACGAAGCGCAACAGCACCTGATGCTTGCAAGCCGGTAAGATGAGAAGCATCTTTAAACTCTGCTCGACCTTCGCCATGAGCAATAGCGATAGGCATACGAGAGCCAGCCATACCTTGAAGGAAGATAGAATCCGATTCCTGCACTTCAACCATTGCTACACGCGCTTCAAATTGCTCTGAGACATTACGTACGAAATGAGGCCAAAGATCAGAACCAGGAATAAGCTCGTGTAAATTCGACAGCATCTGACAACCGTTACAAATTCCTAGCGCAAATGTATCTTCTCGCGTAAAGAAGGATTGGAATTGATCCCTTGCCCGTGCGTTAAACAAGATCGATTTAGCCCAACCTTCACCGGCACCTAAAACATCACCGTAAGAGAAGCCACCACAAGCAACCAAGCCTTTAAACTGATCAAGCTCAACCCTACCAGAGAGGATATCGCTCATGTGAACATCGACGGCAGCAAAACCTGCACGATCAAATGCCGCAGCCATCTCAATCTGGCCATTGACACCCTGCTCACGTATAACCGCCATTTGCGGACGCACACCAGTCTGAATAAACGGAGCTGCTACATCTTCATTTTGATCAAACGAAAGATTAGCGTGCAAACCAGGATTATCTTTATCAAGTAAGCTATCAAACTCCTGCTGAGCGCATGCTGAGTTATCACGTAAAGATTGAATCTGATAAGACGTTTCTGCCCACCAACGCTGGAGCTTAATACGCCCCTCAGAGTAGACTTCTTCCTCATCAAAATGGAAACGCAGCTCATCGTCTAGATTTGGCGAACCGATAACTTGAGCCATCTCACCCAAACCTGCCGCATTCAATTCAGTCAAAACCGTTTCCAGATCATCACGTTTAACCTGGACAACCGCGCCAAGTTCTTCTGCAAACAGCGCTGCCGCAAGCTCACTTTGATCACCAGCCAACATATCAAGATTTATGTCTAAACCTGTACGTCCAGCAAAGGCCATTTCAGCAACTGTCGCAAATAAACCACCATCTGAACGGTCATGATACGCAAGCAATAGACCTTGCTCATTCAGTTCTTGAATAGCCGCAAAAAACGCTACCAAATGCTCCGGCTGATCAACATCCGGTACATTTTTCCCAACTTCGTTATACACTTGCGCCAATGCAGACAAACCAACACGGTTCTTACCATTTCCTAAATCAAGCAAGATCAGATCAGTTTCACCCTGATCTGTTCGCAGTTCAGGTGTTAGCGTTTTACGACTATCAGTAACCGCAGCAAAGCCAGTAATAACAAGCGACATAGGCGCGGTAACTGATTTATCTTCGCCAGCATCATTCCAAACCGTGCGCATGGACATAGAGTCCTTACCCACCGGTATCGTAATACCTAGTGCAGGGCACAACTCCATTCCGACAGCCTTAACGGTATCGTATAGTTTCTCATCTTCACCTGGATGTCCCGCAGCACACATCCAGTTTGCAGATAGCTTAATATCCTTAATATCTGAGATACGTGCCGAAGCCATGTTTGTTACAGTTTCACCAATCGCCATTCGCCCTGATGCAGGAGAATCGACTAAAGCAAGCGGCGTGCGCTCACCCATTGCCATAGCCTCACCGGCATAAGTATCGTAAGACGCGGTTGTTACTGCACAATCTGCGACAGGTACCTGCCATGGACCAACCATCTGATCACGTGCAACCTGCCCTGTGATAGAGCGATCGCCGATCGTAATCAAGAAAGATTTAGATGCAACAGATGGCAGTTTTAATACGCGCTCTGCAGCATCCTTCAAATCAATTCCAGTAGAGTCGAAGTCAGCAACATCATATGTCTTACGCGCAACCGTACGATGCATTTTAGGCGGTTTACCAAATAAAACGCTCATCGGTAGGTCGACAGGTTTGTTTTCGAAATGCGTATCACCTAATGTCAGGTGCATCTCTTCAATAGCCTCACCGACAATCGCATACGGACAACGCTCACGCTCACAAATCGCTTCAAAACGTGCAAGATTTTCAGGCGCAACCGCCATTACATAACGCTCTTGCGCTTCGTTACACCAGATAGCCAAAGGAGACATCCCAGGCTCATCATTATTTACATTTCGAAGTTCAAAATTAGCGCCACGCTCACCATCCCCCACCAACTCAGGGAAAGCATTGGACAAACCACCCGCACCTACATCATGAATAAATGCGATCGGGTTATCATCACCCTGCTGCCAGCACTGATCTATAACCTCTTGGCAACGACGCTCTAATTCAGGGTTATCACGCTGAACCGACGCAAAGTCTAAATCAGCAGAAGAGGTTCCAGAGGACATTGACGAAGCAGCACCACCACCTAAGCCAATCTGCATCGCTGGACCACCTAGACAGATAAGCTTCGCACCAACAGGTATCTCGCCTTTCTCTACATGACTATCGCGAATATTGCCCAGACCACCAGCAATCATAATAGGCTTATGGTAACCACGAACTTCCTCGCCTGCAGCACCGTTTACTTTCTGCTCAAAAGTACGGAAATAACCGGTAAGTGCTGGGCGGCCAAATTCATTATTAAACGCAGCACCACCGATCGGCCCCTCAAGCATAATATCCAACGGCGTGACTATACGCTCAGGCTTACCGTACTTAGACTCCCAAGGCTGTTCAAAGCCTGGAATATTCAAATCAGATACCGTAAATCCAGTAAGACCCGCTTTAGGCTTAGAACCTTTACCTGTCGCGCCCTCATCACGTATTTCACCACCAGACCCCGTCGCAGCACCCGAATGAGGTGCTATCGCGGTAGGATGGTTATGTGTTTCAACTTTCATCAGGATCTGTATGTCTTCCTGATTATATGCGTATTCTTTGCCTTCCGGGCTCGGGAAGAAACGGCCCGCCTTACTACCCACCATAACCGCGGCATTGTCCTTGTAAGCAGACAATACATTTTCACCACCCAACTCGTTGGTATTACGGATCATCGCAAAGAGTGATTTATCCTGTGCTTCACCATCGATATCCCAAGAGGCATTAAATATTTTATGACGGCAATGCTCAGAGTTAGCCTGCGCAAACATCATCAATTCAACATCAGTTGGATCACGCTGCAACTCAATAAAACTATCAACAAGATAATCGATCTCATCTTCAGCTAACGCTAAGCCCAACTCTACGTTTGCCTTAACCAACGCTTCACGACCACCCGACAAGATATCAACTTTTGTTAATGGTTTAGGCTGTTCTTCTACAAACAGAACCGCGGCATCATCTATACTTGAAAGCACAGCCTCAACCATACGATCAAATAATACGGATTTAATCGCTTCCTGATCGGATTCTGATAAAGTCGCAGATGCTTGAACATAGTAAGCAATACCACGCTCAAGGCGCTTGATATCAGCCAAACCACAGTTATGGGCAATATCCGTTGCCTTCGATGACCAAGGAGAAATAGTACCCGGACGCGGCACTACCAAAAACAGCTGACCTGATGGCTCCTGAGCCTCAGCTTTTGGCCCGTAGCGCAAAATACGCTCCAATACTTGTTGCTGATTATCCGATAAAGCTTGTGACTGATCGGAAAAATGCATAAATTCAGCATACAAGCCAGTGACGGCAGGAACCTTGGACTGAATACCAGAAAGTAGCTTTTCATGACGAAAAGCAGAAAGAGCAGGAGCTCCGCGCAGTGCAAGCATCTCTAATAGAGCCTCTTGATAGCTGCCAGTTGTCGGCAGTAGTTACAGGAGAATGATAGGTTGTGAATTTTACAGAAACAGCACACGGGATACCAGAAAAGCAGTACTATGTTTGATATTAGTCGTAAAAAAGATGCCATTCAGGCCCTAGTTATTTTTCTGATGTTTTGTATTCCGGTACTTTTAAGCTGGAATAGCAAAACACAGCTAGGTGCGATCATAGAATCGGGCACGCTTAAAATGGTGACACGTAACTCCCCAAACACTTATTTTATTGAAAAAGGGGAACCCGCTGGCTTTGAATACGACCTAGCCAAAGCCTATGCTGAGCATATTGGTGTCAAATTAGAACTAGTATTGCCACCAAGCTTCGGCGAAATATTTACTACCATGCAAGCACGTAATGCTCATATTGCAGGGGCAATGCTGACCGTCACCGATGAACGCAAAGAACATTTCGAGTTTGCCACGCCTTATTTATCCACAACCACAACCCTTGTCTATCGAAAAATCAAAGGCACCAAACCGCCTAAAAATCTACAAGAACTCATTTCAAAAAACAGAACCACTGTCGTAATAGCTAATAGCAGCCATGCAGAGCTTCTAAAACAACTCAAACAAGAAAACCCGGCGTTAGAGTGGGATGAAAGCAATGAATTCTCATCCGTTGAGCTCCTAGAACAAGTCCATAACAAAGAGATCGCTTACACTGCGGTTGATAGCGTAGCTTTTGATGCACAGAAATCTTTTTTCCCTGGATTGGACAAAGCGTTTGATCTCAACCAGCCCCAAAACCTAGCCTGGATGTTAAGCCCACACAGCGACCAGAGTCTACGCAACTCCATTAACCGCTTTCTTGCTCTTGAATCTACCCAAACGCTTATCCAGACACTAAAAAGCAAGTACTTCAACCGCTCAAACCCGCTCAATTTTTATGACACCGCAGCTTTCAAAGAGGATATGCAAACGCGCTTTCCTAAGATCGAGCAATATTTCTTCATGGCAGAGCAGGAAACTGATATTGATTGGCAACTATTGGCTGCTATTGCCTATCAAGAATCACATTGGAACCCTAAAGCAGTGTCCCCAACCGGCGTAAAAGGGATCATGATGCTAACAAATGCTGCCGCAAAAGAGGTCGACGTAAGCGACAGAACTGACCCAAAACAAAGCATCATTGGAGGCGCTCACTACCTCATAAGCGTAATGAAAAAGATCCCAGAGCGCATCACACAACCCGATCATACTTGGTTTGCTTTGGCGGGCTATAACGTAGGCTATGGGCACTTAGAGGATGCTCGTGTACTCACAAGCAGAGCAGGACTGAACCCAGACAAATGGGATGATGTAAAAAAACACCTACCTCTCCTCACTCAGGAGAAATATTACAGTACTGTTAGGTATGGCTACGCGCGAGGTTACGAACCGGTTCACTACGTAAGTAACATTAGAAAATATATGAAATTACTAAGCTGGGAAGTGCAACTACAGCAAGCTAAAAAGCAAAGTGAAGCTGCAGATTTAGACCCAAATCACCCTAGCTGGGATAGCACGACCATTGTTGAGGATATTCTACCTTCACTGTAGCAAAACTAACCTTCATCTTTTAAAGATATTTTAGCGGCTTTCTTCTCCGCCCTTCGCCGCTGAAAAAAAGCACTAATTTTTATGCTGCAGGTTTCAGCTAACACACCCGATATAACCTCTATTCGATGGTTAATCCAAGGGCGCTCAAAAAGCTGACAGTTACTCTCTACCACACCCGCCTTTTGCTCTGATGCACCATATACCAATCGGCGTATTCGAGAATGTACGATCGCACCAGCACACATAGTACAAGGTTCAATAGTGACATAAAGGTCTGCGCCCACTAATCGATAATTCCCAATCCGCGCTGCCGCATCTCTTAATGCGATTATCTCTGCATGTGCGGTAGGATCATGACCACTAATCGGCTGATTCCATCCTTCACCAATAACCTCACCATTGAGCACAACAACTGCGCCAACCGGTACCTCATCTGCACTATCGGCACGCTCAGCCAATAACAAAGCCTTACACATCCAAAACTGATCTTGCTCATGCTGCTCCATCACACCCTCACTATTTACTAGCGCACCAATCATCCCACAAAAAAGCCCGCATCAATGCAGGCTTTTTAACGCTTATTCTGAGAAGATTATTCCCACTCAATCGTTGCTGGCGGCTTAGAACTTACATCATAAGTCACACGAGAAACCTTAGGAATCTCATTAATGATTCGACTAGACACGGTCTCAAGCAGTTCATAAGGCAAATGCGCCCAACGAGCAGTCATAAAATCTATCGTCTCAACAGCACGTATAGCAATAACATATTCATAACGGCGACCATCACCAACAACACCTACAGATTTTACTGGCAAAAACACAGCAAAAGCCTGGCTTGTCTTATGATACCAATCAGCCTTATGAAGCTCTTCGATAAAGATAGCATCCGCTTCACGCAGAATATCTGCATACTCTTTCTTCACTTCCCCAAGAATACGCACGCCCAAACCTGGCCCAGGGAATGGATGACGGTAAACCATATCATATGGCAACCCAAGCTCTAGACCTAGCTTACGCACTTCATCCTTGAACAGCTCACGCAGCGGTTCAACAAGATCAAACTGCATATCTTCAGGTAAACCACCCACATTATGATGGGACTTGATGACATGCGCTTTGCCAGTTTTAGCTGCTGCTGACTCAATAACATCAGGATAGATAGTACCCTGCGCTAAAAAGTTAACATCCTGCAGTTTAGTCGCTTCATCATCAAATACTTCAATAAAAGTATTACCGATGATCTTACGCTTTTTCTCAGGATCATTTTCACCAAGAAGCCGACTAAGAAACATCTCTTCAGCATCGGCACGGATAACTCGGACACCCATATTCTTAGCGAACATGTCCATCACTTGATCGCCTTCCTGCTTACGCAGCAACCCGTTATCAACAAAGACACATGTCAACTGATCACCGATCGCTTTATGCAATAGCGCTGCAACAACAGATGAATCTACACCGCCAGACAAACCCAACAGTACCTTTTGATCACCCACTTGAGCACGTACTTTCTCAATCTGATCTGCAATGATATTTGCAGAATTCCATAGCGCCTCTGTTCCACAGATATCAACCACAAAACGCTCAAGGATACGACCGCCTTGCTTAGTATGTGTAACCTCTGGGTGGAACTGAACACCATAGAAGTTTTTCTGCGGATGACACATAGCGGCAACAGGTGCAGATTCAGTTGATGCAATAACAGAGAAACCATCAGGAAGCCCGGTAACTTTATCACCGTGACTCATCCAAACATCTAGCAATAATGAACCATTATTAGCCAAATGATCTTCTATGCCTTCCAGCAAGCGACTAGGACTATCTTCCAGACGCACCTGCGCATAACCAAACTCACGCTTATCTGATGTAGATACCTCACCCCCAAGCTGCTCTGCCATGGTCTGCATGCCATAACAGATACCAAGAACAGGAACATCCAGATCAAAAACCACCCCAGGAGCACGAGGAGAATCGCCTTCTGTCACAGACTCTGGACCGCCCGCAAGAATCACACCTTTCGGCGCAAACTCCCGGATCTCTTCCTCAGTCATATCCCAAGCGCGAATTTCACAGTAAACGCCGATTTCACGAACACGTCGTGCAATCAACTGCGTGTACTGAGAGCCAAAATCTAGAATCAGAATTCGTTGAGCATGAATATCTTTGGTCATAACGTTTTATCTCTATGCTTTACAGAGTTAATGTTTCTGCAAAAAAAAAATGGGGTGGTAACTAGGAACCACCCCATTTTTTAGAGTTTATAAAATTAGCTTACACGATAGTTTGGAGCTTCTTTCGTAATGCTCACATCGTGCACATGGCTTTCATTCATACCGGCATTAGTAATACGAACAAACTGCGGTACTGTACGCATAGTCGTGATATCAGCGCTACCAGTATAACCCATAGATGCACGCAAACCGCCAACCAGTTGATGAACAACGCCACCCATAGGTCCTTTGCAAGGCACTCGACCTTCAATACCTTCTGGCACTAATTTCTCAACACCTTTTGAGGCATCCTGAAAATAGCGATCGGAAGAGCCCGTAGACTGTCCCATTGCCCCAAGAGATCCCATGCCTCTATACGATTTAAATGCACGGCCTTGGAATAACTCGACTTCGCCAGGCGCTTCATCAGTACCTGCAAGCATTGAACCCACCATAATGGCAGAAGCACCTGCAACAACCGCTTTCGCTAAATCACCAGAGAAACGCACACCGCCATCAGCTACAACCGGAACACCACGTTCAGCCATCGCTGCAGCAACGTTCGCAACCGCACTGATCTGAGGAACACCTACACCCGCTACAATTCGCGTTGTGCAAATAGAACCTGGGCCGATACCAACCTTCACACCATCAGCACCCGCATCCGCTAGTGCAATAGCCGCTTCAGCTGTCGCGATGTTGCCACCAATAACCTGAACTTGAGGGAACGTTTTCTTAACCCAAGCCACTCGATCAATAACACCTTTAGAGTGACCATGAGCAGTATCAACGATAATGACATCAACACCTGCTGCAACCAGAGCAGTAACACGATCTGGCGTTTCAGGACCTGTACCTACTGCGGCACCTACGATCAAACGACCTTTTGCATCTTTTGCAGCATTCGGGTGAGATTGAGCCTTATTCATGTCTTTTACAGTCATCATTCCACGAAGCGTGAAAGCGCTATCTACAACAAGAATTTTCTCAATACGATGTTTACGCAGTAAGTTTCTAACTTCATCAGGATCAGCACCCTCTTCAACCGTTACTAAACGATCTTTAGGTGTCATGATTGAAGCAACCGACGCATCCAATTTTAATTCAAAACGGAAATCACGATCAGTAACGATACCCACTAGATCGCCGTCATCAACAACGGGAAAACCTGAAAAGCCTACTGATTCAGACAGCTGGCGCAATTCACCAACAGTCATATCAGAACGGCAAGTGACAGGATCACTCACTACGCCCGCTTCATATTTTTTAACACGCAGCACTTCTGCAGCCTGTTGCTCAATCGTCAGGTTCTTATGGATAATACCAATACCACCTTCTTGCGCCATTGCGATAGCTAGACCAGATTCAGTCACTGTATCCATAGCAGCAGAAACCAAAGGAATGTTAAGTACAATTTCCTTTGTTAAACGCGTTTTCAAAGAAACGTCTTTCGGTAGTACTTCAGAGTACCCTGGAACAAGCAACACATCGTCAAAAGTGAGTGCTTCCTCAGCAATTCGCAACATTATTTGCCAGCCTGTGTAGTAAATAAATTTAAACGCGAAATTATACAGAAATTAGCCTTTTGTCTCAATCGAAAACTTCTCTTTTCATTGTTTAGAAAAGCCCAACAGAACAAATATAAGCCGAATATAATTATTTTTATCAATAAGCCCTAAAAACTACCCTGAAATGGTGACAAAAACCGCAATCACAGCTGCCAGAACAAACAACTTCGTTTACTATTGGTGCATGTTTAATGACAAAAACCATTCCAATGTACGTGGCACTCACGCCATCAGCGTTTCGGAACTCAACCGCCAAGCACGCACTCTGCTTGAACGCTCCTTCCTTACTATTCAAGTTGAAGGCGAAATCTCTAATTTTGTAAAGCCCAGCTCGGGGCATTGGTACTTCACCCTCAAAGACAACAAAGCCCAAGTACGTTGCGCGATGTTCAAAAATCGCACTCAATTTATCCCGCCTCCCCAACAAGGCGACAAAGTCATTGTTAGAGCTAAAGTTAGCCTGTACGAAGGCCGCGGTGATTATCAGCTGATCTGCGAGTCGATGGAATCAAGTGGCAATGGTTCGCTTCAAATAGCTTTCGACGAATTAAAAGCAAAGCTAAAAAACGAAGGTTTATTCGAACCCCAGCACAAAAAAACGCTGCCTGCCCACCCATCTCATATCGGCATAATAACGTCAGCTACAGGTGCAGCGGTACACGACATCCTTACCGTGTTAAAACGGCGCTTCCCCGGTTTACCTGTCACTATTTACCCTACCGCTGTGCAAGGCGATGAAGCGCCAGCTCAAATATGCAAAGCCATTTTACTAGCTGAAATTCATAACGCATGCGATGTCATCATTCTCGGCCGCGGTGGCGGCTCACTAGAAGATCTATGGGCATTTAATACCGAACCGGTTGCAAGAGCAGTATTCGATTGCGACATCCCTATCGTGAGTGCCGTTGGTCATGAAGTAGACATCGTTATTAGCGACTTTGTCGCTGATACTCGTGCGCCGACCCCTTCTGCAGCAGCAGAAATGCTGAGCCCTGATCAGCAGCAATTTATTTCAAAGTTATCCCTATTAAAGCAGCGCTTAGTACGCCAATTTCAACACAGCATTACGTCATCTAAACAAAACGTCTATTATCTAAACGCCAGGCTCAAACACCCAGATCAACAGCTCAAAGAACAATCTCAGCGCTTAGATCATCTTGAATTACGCTTTAAAAGCGCAATCCTCTCCCAGATTGAATCTAGAAAAAACAGACTGCAGCATTCGGGTCACAGGCTTACCGCCCAATCCCCACAGCAATCGTTAGTACGTAAAAGAGAATTTATTGAATCGCTCAAGCTTCGATTGATACAAATCAGCCGCAGCCAACTACAACAACAAAATTTAAAGTTGAGTGCTTTAGCTGCTCAGCTCAATACCGTTAGCCCACTCGCAACACTGGAGAGGGGCTATGCCATCGCCAAAGATGACCAAAACACGATAATACTTGATGCATCAACACAAAAACCGGGCAATCTAATCGAAACCCAATTACACAAAGGACGACTACGGTGCCGCGTAGACGAAGTGATAACGGAATGAAGATAAAACATTTAGTCGTAATATTAAGCTTTTTACTTGCTAGCACTTTTACCTACGCACAGCCCTTACCCAAGGAAAGCCGCGTACCCGGTGGAATCGCCATTATTCCTTTAACAGGCCTTAATAGCTCAATAGCTCCCTCTACATGGTATAAAGGCAACCGAGTCATGGTTATCCCCAGTAAAGGGACTCAGTACAGTGACAAAAGCAGATGGATAGCAATCGCAGGCATCCCGCTCAGCGCCAAAGCTGACAAGAAACAACACCTTAAAGCAGATACCACATCATTTTATTTTGACGTAAAGGATAAAGCTTACAAAGCACAATACCTAACCATCAAAAACAAACGCCACGTTGAACCCGATCCTGAAGATATAAAACGCTGGCGAACAGAAAAAGCTAAAATGCTGGCTGCTTATAAGAGCTGGAGCACCCCACCCCAACCTACCGTTCAATTTTCATTACCAGCAAAAGGCCCCTATAGCAGCCCCTTTGGCCTAAAACGTTTTTTCAACAAACAGCCTAGAAACCCGCATAGTGGACTAGACATTGCTGCACCACAGGGAGCCCCAATAACAGCCCCAGCGACAGGTATAGTCGTTGACACTGGCGACTATTTTTTCAATGGCAACACAGTCATTGTTGACCATGGTTTCGGCCTTACTACGATGTACTGCCATATGAGCAAAATCGATGTCAAAATTGGTGACCGCGTTAATACTGGCGATCGATTAGGTGCCATTGGCAAAACAGGTCGAGTCACAGGCCCACACCTTCATTGGAGCGTAAGCTTGAATAATACTAGGGTCGACCCCATATTATTTTTGAATCAATAATTTCTTAGGGCGAGCCTAGCAGGCTCGTTTTTTTATGACACAGTAGGACTCTAATTCATGTCTGACGTACAACTAGAAACACTAGAACAAAAAGCAAGTTACGGTATCGGTCGCCAGATGGGTGATCAGCTAGCACAACAGCCATTTGACGGCATGGACCTTAATGCAATCTCTGCAGGTATTGCCGATGCATTCAACGGCGAAGGTCTTCGTGTAGAAGTAAACGAAATCCAAGAAGCTTTTAACGTTCTGAATGAACGCATGCGTGCCCAGCAAGAAGAAGAAGCGAAAAAAGCTTCTGCGGTAGGCGAAGCATTCTTAGCAGACAACGCAAAACGTGACGGCGTTACCGTTTTAGAATCTGGCTTACAGTACGAAGTAATTGAAGCAGGCGAAGAAGGCAGCGAGAAACCAACGCGTGAATCTAAAGTTCGTACGCATTACCACGGCACATTTATCGATGGTAAAGTATTCGACAGCTCTTACGATCGCGGACAACCCGCTGAATTCCCTGTAGGCGGTGTTATTGCGGGCTGGACTGAAGCACTTCAACTAATGAACAAAGGCGCTAAGTGGAAACTATACATCCCTTACAACTTAGCATACGGCGAGCAGGGATCTCCTGGCGGCATTCCTCCTTATTCAGCATTAGTATTTGATGTAGAACTGTTAGAAATTCTTTAATTTCCGACACGGGTAGCTCATTGAGCTACCCTTCTATCGACAATTAGGCATATCCAACAATGCACCTGAACTACCAAATCCACGGCGAAGGCCAACCACTGATCATCCTTCACGGCCTTTTTGGCACACTGGAGAACTGGGGCAGCCAAATCAAAGCGCTCGCCAAACATTTTCAGGTTATCGCAGTAGACTTACGCAACCACGGACGTTCAGAACACTCTAAAGAGATGAATTATCAGCTAATGGCCGCTGACATTCATCAACTAATACAAGATTTAGGCATCGCCAAAGCCCATATACTAGGCCATTCAATGGGCGGCAAAGCAGCGATGCAACTGGCATTAAACAATCCCAGCATCATCGACAAGCTTATCATTGTTGATATCGCACCCGTTACTTATAGCGCCCATCATGAAGCAGTATTTAAAGGACTTCATGCCGTAGATTTAGTCTCACTCAAATCCAGAAGCGATGCAGACAAGCAGCTCTCTCAGTTCATACCGGAGCCTGGCGTTCGCGCATTCCTCTTAAAAAACCTTTACCGCACCGAAGAAAAAACATTCGCTTGGCGAATGAATCTAGAAACGCTTTATTCAAAATACACCGACATTAGCGCCGCACCCCATGGTACGCCGTACCAATCGACAACACTGTTTATCAAAGGCGGCAATTCAAACTATATGATTCCTGAATATAGAGATGCAGTCATAGCGCTATTCCCAAACGCCAAATACACCATTATTAAAGATGCAGGGCATTGGCCACATGCGGAAAAGCCAGAAGCATTTTGCAAAGTAGTGCTAAATCATTTACTAAACGAATAGAAGCTTACACACAGAGCCAAAAAGGACTTTAGGCCTGTCGATCTAGAAGTGACCCTTCAGGAAAGAGTTTTTGGAAAACACCAGCATCGACTAACTTTTTGTTAATTTCAGCGAGCTGTTTATTTATCTCATTCAGGCGGTTATTAAAATCATTTAACGCCTCAGCCGCCCCCTCAGAACGCGCTGCTTTTTCATCCCTTAATTCTTGTAACCGCTCGCCTGCGGTAGGTTTATCTTCAGACTCATCTTCAACTTTCTCATCCGAATTCTCGCGCTCAGCCGCACTCACCTCTTCTTCCTGCTGGAGCATTTCAGCACGCGCTTCTACCGCCATAGCACGAGCATCAGCGGCGGCAGCCCTATCTGCAGAGGAAGGCTCAGCAACACTTAGCGCTGCACGTTGAATAATCTCTGCTTTCTCTAATGTAGCCTGCGGATCATTAGGTATAGGTGAAGTATCTATCTTCACCTCACCAGAAACAGCATACATTCTGCCATCTGGTCCTCGCTCATATGTATAGCTAGGCGCAGATGCATACTGCCCGCCAATCGAAGCATGAGTTTGTTCGTGGGCGCGAACCTCTCGATCCCTCTCGGCTAATTCGCGACTAATTTCCTGCTCCTGCTTTACTACCTCTTCTTCATTGGATGCATTAACAGAAGCTTTAGCTAAGGCTGGATTTGTGGATTCGAGACCAACTAACTCGCCATCTTCAGTTTCTAAACGACTACTCGCCACCCCAAACTGGCGCGATAAAGCAGCCGCTTCAGAAGAGAGCGTCACTCGATCACGATTAACTAAAGCACTACTAGATTGCAGCTCTTGCTGAGAAGTAGGATTTGCAACAGACGAGAGCACCTTTTGAGCTTCTTGAGAACGAAGCTCAGGGGATGCAGGCTTGGAATTTAAGGCCTGAGAGTTATTAGAGCTGACGATTTGCATTAACAGCCCTCCTCTCCTTTATTAATATCTAAAACTACACACACTTTATTTTCATTTCTGATTCTTTCCATGAATCACGCTTAAACACGGATATTTATAATAGACCCCGGCTGGCCTAACTCTTCAACTTGTCCGACCACTTTGGTCGCCGCAGCCTCTACATCTTTTCCAGCGGCCGATTCGACAACGCTTTCATTTTGAAGGCGACCCGTCGCTTGTTCGACATCTTCAGGTTTACCTGAACCAGTCACATCACTTGCCGCTCTAGGCGCATTATCTAAACCACGGTTGATACCGATAAAACCTGATTGCAACGCATTTGTAACATTCATGCTGATACCTCATTTTTTTCAGATACAGCTATCGCAACCATAATTATAGATCATACCGAGGAAATGTTCATTTTTTAACCATATTTTTAATCTAGCAATGAATCTATATCAATAAACGAGGCAACATTTTCCGGCGATGGGTCATCCAAAAACGGGATTGTAGCGATCAAAGGCGCTCGTAACATCGAGGCAATAGTCGCTACATTTTGCTCAAAACATTCCATATCTGAATCAACTGAGTTTGCTATCCAACCAGCCAAGCGCAAGCCATCTCTAGCGATACTTTCCGCGGTCAAAAGTGCATGATTGATACAACCCAACTTAACACCCACGACCAGAATAACCGGTATATTAAGCTGCTTAGGGATATGCGCCATTGTCTCCCGATGACTAAGCGGCACTCGCCAACCACCAGCCCCTTCAATAATTGCAAAATCAACGGGCTTCATCAAAGTGCCACGACACATAGCAGAGATTCGATCCGCATTCAGCATCCGCTGCTCCTGCTGCGCGGCGATATGTGGCGCTATTGCCGGCTCAAAAGCGATAGGGTTCACTTGCTCATAAGGAAGCTCAATGGATGCTGCTTTTTGTAGCATAAGAGCATCGGAGTTTCTCAACCCATCTTCTGTACGCTCACATCCTGCAGCAATAGGCTTTAAACCCATGGAAGAAAGCCCTTTACTGTTCGCTGCGGCCAACAACCCAGCCGCAGCAATTGTTTTACCTGCATCTGTATCAGTACCCGCGACAAAGAAACTTCGCTTAGCCATTAACTACTCCTCTAAGGGCTTATGCAATACAGCATAATAAACTTGATAGGTTGCAGGGATAGCGCCATCGACTAAACGCTGCTGCTCATAAGCAGCTTTAAAGCGTTTTACTCGCTCCCGTCCTGTTAAACCGGTCTGCTGACCTGCATTCATATTATGCGCACCTAATTGCTTTAACTCATCAGTCAATTCTTTTAACTGTCTATAACGTAAAACCCGCTCCTCCTCTTGAATCTCTTCTACCACTAGAGATTCTGGCAAAGCTGATAGATGCTCCTCTAAAGATAAAAACCGATTCACATGAGTAAACGAATCCGCCTGCTGCCAAGCTTGGCGCAACTCCTTTAAGGTGTCAGGACCTAAGGTTGCAAAAACAAAGTACCCACCCGGTGATAACACTCTTTTTATTTCATTAAAAAGAACAGGTAGGTTTTCACACCACTGAATAGCTAAACTAGAAAAAATAACATCAATACTGTTATTCGCTAATGGCAATGCTTCAGCATCGCCACAAATCCAATAGGCCTGTTCAACTGAACGGTGTTCGCGAGCAAAACGCAACATCCCCAAAGCCAAATCCAGATTAACTAATGACGCGCTTGGATAGGCAGAATGAAGCTTTGGCGAAAAATAACCGGTACCACATCCTAGATCCAACACTCTCTGCGGGGCAGAGTGAGGCAGAAGATCAATTAATTTATGGCCTATATCTCTTTGCAACTCAGCTACGCTATCGTAGGTATCTGCTGCGCGACTAAATGAATTAGCCACCTTCTGCTTATCAATCAACATTGTCACTTCGTAATTGATCCTTGCAGAAATTCACAAATATCAGCCAACACCTCATCACCATGAGAGCAAAAGGGTAGATGACCAGCTTCAGGGTAAACTTTTACCGTCGTGCCGGCCAATAACTCACAAGCTGTCGAAGCTTCTGCTGGCACTAAAAGATCTTTTTCACCAAATAGCTGCAAAACGGGCATACTTAAGCCAGACAGTTTGTCTCGCACATCATCACGAAGCAAAACCAAACTCTCCTTGGCAGCAGCAGGCTCCACATCTTTAATGATACGCTTCAACATTTTTAACGTTTCACGGCCTTCTAAAGCCCCTTGCGTCTGCAGCATAATAAAACGTTGTAATGTTTTAGCTTGATTGGCTTCTAATGCCTGTTCAAACTTCTGATGGGTACTTTCATCCATCGCGCACAGCCAGTCATCCCTTTGAACAAAACAAGGATTGAAAGCTACTGTGATAAGCGCATTCACTCTAGCGGGGTACTTAGCGGCATACTCTACTGATACTTGCCCTCCCATGGACCAACCCAGCCATATCGCTTTCTCAGGAGCAGCTTCAGCCAGCATATCAACCACGGACTCAGCCGTATAAGGCACTGGATATTGAGATGAGCGCCCTAATCCAGGCAGATCAATTAGCGTTAATGAAAAAAATGGCGATAAAATTTGGGCGAACGCCTCCCAAACATCACTTCCCATCCCCCAACCATGTAATAGTACAAGTTCTGGCTGGCCCTTATTTTCACGTCGACAAACATAAAGGCTCATAGCACCACCTTTTCAAGCGATCTAAGCAATCGATCCACTTGGGCTTCGCTATGGGATGCACTCAAGGTAACACGCAGGCGAGCACTCCCTTGTGGGACAGTAGGCGGACGAATTGCGCTGATAAAAATCCCATCATTTTCTAATGATTGACTAATTTTCATCGCTTTCTCAGATTCACCAATAACGATTGGCTGAATTGGGGTCGGGGAATCCATTAGCGCCAAGCCTAAGGCTTCACACCCCTTCCTAAACTGTTTAATTAGCTTATTAAGATGCTCACGGCGCCAAGTCTCCTCACGCAATATCCGCAAACTTGTTAGCGTGGCCGCTGCGACAGCAGGCGGCATACTCGTTGTGTATATGTACGTTCGAGCATGCTGAACCAAGGTTTCAATTAGCGCTTCTGAACCTGCGACAAAGGCACCAGCGGTTCCAAATCCTTTGCCTAGTGTGCCGACCAGTACCTGCAAATCCTGATTTGGCATCGCATAATATTCAGCACAGCCCCCTCCTTGTTCGCCTAAGCAACCAAAACCGTGCGCATCATCAACCATCAGCCACGCACTTTCCTTTTTACAGACATCCGATAACGCTGGCAGATCCGCCAAATCACCATCCATACTAAACACGCCATCAGTGACTACGAGCTTTCTTCTTGCATCAGACTTTTCTAACTTCTTAGCAAGGCTATCAGCATCGTTGTGTAAATAACGCTGAAAACGCGCTCCACTAAGCAAGCCCGCATCCAATAGCGAGGCATGATTTAAACGGTCTTGAAAAATAGCATCTTGTTTATTCAACAACGCATTAACGGCACCAATATTTGCCATATAACCCGTGGAAAACAACAAGGCTCTAGGGCGCCCAGTAAAATCAGCCAAAGCCTCTTCTAATTCATGATGCGTTTGACTATGACCATTAACAAGATGCGAAGCTCCACCTCCTACACCGTAGAGATTCGCAGCATCTTGAAAACTTTTAATGACGTCAGGGTGATTTGCCAATCCCAAATAATCATTCGAGCAAAATGCCAAATATTCACGCCCATCCACTTGAACCAACGGCTGCTGTGGAGTTTGTAACGTCCGACGTTGTCGATAGAGTGACTGCTCTTTTCGCAGTTTTAGTTCTTTGGATAAGTCATCAAATGACATAACTGATTCCGAACAGAGAGGATTGGGGGGTGGTAGCACACCCCGCAATGACAAAGACGAATTAAGCTTCGTAGAAATGCTGGCTATCTTGCTGCTTTTGCAAGTCTTTTATAATAGCCGCTTCTTGCGTTTCATCAGCATCTGATATCCGCTGTTCCATATTAATACCTAACTTATGGAAAAGCTGAACATCCCGATGAGTCTCAGGGTTTGGTGTCGTTAATAAACACTCTCCATAGAAAATGGAGTTTGCACCTGCAAAAAATGTCATCGCTTGCGTTTCATCACTCATCTGCTCACGACCCGCCGATAAGCGCACATGAGACGCTGGCATCATTATCCTAGCAACAGCAATTGTACGTATAAAATCCAGATGATCGAGATCTTCTACATTTTCTAACGGCGTACCTGCCACTTTAACCAACATATTGATAGGGACACTTTCCGGCTGGACCGGCATATTAGCAAGCTGCATCAGCAATCCATATCGATCCGTAGCAGTCTCACCCATTCCCAAAATACCACCACTGCAGATTTTCATACCCGAATCGCGTACATTCTGTAGTGTATCTAGTCGATCTTGATAACTACGAGTAGTGATAATTTTGTCGTAAAATTCAGGGGAGGTATCTAAGTTATGGTTATAGTAATCCAAGCCAGCATCAGCTAATTGACCCGCCTTACCCTCATCCAGCATGCCTAATGTCATACAAGTCTCAAGCCCTAGCTCTTTAACCTGTTTAACCATATCGATAACGTATGGCATATCCTTATCAGCAGGGTGTTTCCACGCAGCGCCCATACAAAAACGAGTAGAGCCAGTTTCTTTAGCTTTTTTGGCCTTTTCAATAACTTGCTCAACCTGCATTAAGCGCTCTTTCTCAAGCCCTGTATTATAATGCCCACTTTGTGGACAATACTTACAATCCTCTGGGCAAGCACCTGTCTTAATAGACAATAAAGTACTCACCTGCACCTCATTAGGATCAAAGTGCTGCCGGTGCACTGTATGTGCCTTAAACATAAGATCATTAAAAGGCAGTTCAAACAGTTCTTTTACCTCTGCGGCCGTCCAATCATGACGAATTGCACCTAGCTGTTGCATCTTAGAAGTATCCCTCGGAAAATAACGCTCATGAAGCATGATGCTTCGTTGTTCTACAGGCTATCCTGTCTAATAACGTAATTTTATCCTGACAGAAGGAACTGTCAACCCATGACACCAAACAAAGTCAACCTTAGATCAATAATTAATCAATGTATTTTCTGCTATCAAACCACCGACCACCCATCAGGAGCCTGCTCATCATGCCAAGATGATCTACCCTGGTTACTCAAGAGTTGCGGTATCTGTGCGTTTCCGCTTAACAGCAACAACCAACTTATCTGCGGTCAATGCCTTAAGCTACGACCAAGCTTTACGAGAGTAGACGCCCTTTTTCTTTATCAATTTCCAATCGACCAACTGGTCACCAAAATCAAATATAATCAAAAAACGCAATTCATCGGTCACTTAGCACAACTACTTACATTAAAACTGTCATTACCATCATCCATTGATTGTTTAATCCCTATCCCAATGCTGCAAAGAAATTTACTTCAACGCGGTTTCAATCAAGCAGAACTACTTGCCAAAGAACTGAGCAAACTGACAAACCTTCCAATAGATAACACCTCCTTAAAAAAGCGAAGACCCACCAGCAAACAAATGGGATTAAGCCGGAAAGCACGCCTAAAAAATCAGCTTGAGGCTTTTTGTTGTAGCCCCGTACCTGATAAAAATATCGTTTTAGTCGACGATGTCATGACAACGGGAGCAACATTAGAAGCTGCAAGCCGAGCACTATTATCTGCCGGCGCTCATCAAGTGGATGCGATAGTCATTGCCCGTACACCTAGGTAAGTAACCTGGTGGAATAAATGGAAGAAAGACGTACCAGCTCATTGCTTCTTGTGA
Source organism: Neptuniibacter victor (assembly GCA_027943745.1). Lineage (GTDB taxonomy): Bacteria > Pseudomonadota > Gammaproteobacteria > Pseudomonadales > Balneatricaceae > Neptuniibacter > Neptuniibacter victor. Next base: position 3,257,550 of record AP025763.1, read on the forward strand.
CTAATCGATTAACATTTAACGATGCGCAATCAGAGTTAAGAATATTATGGAACTTGGACTTATCGGTGACTTAGCAGGAGGAATAGGCTTATTCCTTCTTGGTATGCATCTAATGACCAACGGCATGCAACAAGCAGCTGGCCAAGGTCTTAAGAAGGCACTACAAGCCGCAACGGAATCTCCTATTAGAGGGCTAACCTCTGGAATGCTGATTACCGCGATCGTACAATCATCTAGCGCCGTCACCGTCGCAACCATAGGCTTTGTTAATGCAGGCCTACTAAAATTACGCCAATCCATCACCGTAATTTATGGCTGCAATATTGGCACAACCATGACCGGCTGGCTGGTCGCCATGATTGGTTTTAAAATAAAGATCAGCGCGTTTGCTCTGCCTTTGGTAGCGATTGGAATGCTCCTCAAACTAACGGGGAACGATCGTAGAATGAGCCACCTAGGTATGGCTTTAGCGGGATTTGGTCTTTTCTTTATAGGATTAGATTATCTTAAAAATGCTTTCGATGGACTGGATAGCCAACTTCCTCTTGATCAAATATCTCATTCACCAATTGGACTGATACTTTTTGTCGCGGCCGGTTTTATATTAACCTTTTTAATGCAGTCCTCTTCTGCCGCCATGGCGATCACCCTCTCTCTAACCGCTGCGGGCTCAATTCCTCTAGCCTCTGCTGGCGCTCTGGTCATTGGCGCAAATCTAGGAACAACATCGACTGCCATGCTAGCCGTTATTGGCGCTACATCTAACGCAAAACGTATCGCAGCCGCCCATGTTATTTTCAACCTTATTACGGGCATTATTGGTGTCGCTCTTCTCGTTCTCTTAGCCGGGCTAATCAATAACGACCTTCAAAACCTTAGCCTAGTCACACTACTGGCGGCATTTCATACGCTTTTCAATTTGATAGGTGTCGCAGTCATGTGGCCTCTAACAGACAAATTAGAAATCTTTCTTGGTAAACGGTTCCGATCACAAGAGGAAAGCATTGGGCACCCCCGCCACCTAGATAAAACTATTTTAGCTTCACCTTCTCTCGCAGTAGAAGCCATGAGCAATGAACTCTGCCGAGTCAGCGTGCTAACTTCCGACATGGCTCGTGCAGCAATAAGTGCTGATATTACAGAGATCAGCAAACTAACAGCGATGATGAACAATCTGCATGAACTGAATGGCCATATCGGTCGCTATAATCAAAAAATTGCACAAGAAAACCTAACTGAAGAGATCAGCACAATCCTGCCATCGGCTATGCGAATTACGCGTTACTACAGCGAAATAGCCCGCCTATCAGCCCTTATGCCGAAATATTATGAGCATCTGGAACGACTTTCCGATCGCTCATTAAAAGAGTTAATTCACGATTATCAACATGAAACCATTGCCTTAATTGATAGCTGCGAAATAAACGAAAACTCTTACATCTCGGGGCATGAAAGCCGCAAGCTTTTGAAGTCACTGGAGAAACAGTATCAACACCTGAAAAACTATGTTGTTGAAAGCAACATTGAGGGCAAGCTCAACCCGAAAGAGAGCATCTCACTATTAGATGCGCTAAGTCATATTCACCGTTTAGCCGAACAAGTGGAAAAAGCAGCCCGTTACTGGAGCAGTTTAATCCCTATTCAAAGCCGTGAATCAATTATTAAACCGACGTAAAATAAACGCATATGTCTGAAGCATTCGAAATGCAGCCTATTGGTATAATCTCTAGTCCCTACAAAGAGAAATTTGGCATTCCACGACAACCCGGACTTGCTAACAGCCTCATTTCAACCGTAAAGCTATTACCTGATTACTGCGCACCGGACATTATTCGCGGGCTAGAGGGCTGCAGCCATATATGGTTAATATTTATTTTCAGTGAATGCACCGACAAAGGCTGGAGCCCCACTGTGCGCCCTCCCCGTTTAGGCGGAAACAAGCGCTTAGGTGTCTTTGCGACCCGCTCACCGTTTAGACCTAACCCCATTGGTCTATCGCCAGTAAAACTCCATTCTATATGTGTAAAATCAGGCAGCGTAGAACTATCGATAAGCGGTGCAGACCTTTTAGATGGCACACCGATACTGGATATCAAACCCTACCTGCCCTATTCCGACATCATCAGCGAGGCCTCCTTTGATATAGCCGATAAGATTGAACTGCTGACTCAGGAAGTTTTCTACTCGGAACAAGCAATAGCCGCCCTCAGCGAAGCGGAACATCGCCTCAAACAACCCATCAAAAAACAGATAACCGAATTACTAAAGTGTGACCCTAGACCCGCTTATAAGAAAAATAACCCGGATAAAAGTTATGGAATCCGACTATATGATTTAAATATTCGGTTTAGTATTTCAGACCAACATATTTTAGTTGATTCGATTCATGCTTGAAGCTAGTCAAAGGAGCATCCATTCATACTATCTTCAGCCCAGATAGTTTAAAGTTATGTTCATACCCTATTAGGTAGTAACTATATAGGTAGAAATTATGAAATTCGCTATGCGCTTAATGATCAGCTTAAGCCTCTACTCCTCTTCCTTATATGCCGCGGATGACACCGAGCAGTGGCAAGACTGGATTTTCCAACTGCCCAGCCTAATAGAAGAGCGGGGCGCTAGTAGCTCAAATTATATGAAAAACTATCTTCAATGCATGGATGATCAACAAGCACTTAAAAGCCAACCTGACATGACAATAGGTAACATCATCGATAACGCGCTGGATTCGGGAAATGAATGCGCACCTTTACTTAACGAGATGCTCGAAAACCTGACCGATCAACCTATCGATTCACTGAACGAAAAACAGAAAGAGAAACTTCTCCGCGATAGTTTCTAAACACAGCAGCACTTTGACTAAAGTATAAAACCCAAGTAAAATAGTCGGAATTAATAAGGATTTCGGCCACGCTAGACCACTAATAAGTTCGTCTAGATATTCAGGAACGAATAAGGAGAAAACCTAACCGTTAGTGAGGTGAATATGAATTACAGCATTGCACAAGTAGAAAATATCATTGAAGAATCAAGCGCATTATTTGAATGCTATGTAGAACGAGTATTTGAGTCTGAATCCGTTAACGATCTGATGAGTGCGTCACACTGGTATGCTGATGCTTTCTACAATATGCTTAGCCACCCACAAGAACGTTAGATTACTCTTATTAAAAAAGGCCGCTATTGCGGCCTTTTTTAATATTCGAATTATCTGGCTTCACGCCTCATTACGACACGCCTTAGCAACCCAGTAATCGATACTAAATACACGCCCAGCCCCAGTAAAGAAAAGACTAAATAACATAATGAAGTATGTAATCGCAAACTCGATACCATTATTTAAAATAACCACTGAGCCCCTGCCTGTTAGCCAATCGTAATTGCCATTTTCTTGCAGTAAGCTTTTAGCCGCGGCTAAACGCTCCTGCGCCTCAAGCACTCGCTCATTCGCTAACCAACTACCGCCATCAGCAATCGCTAACCAACCGTTTTCCCAATGCACCGCAAACGCCGCAACTAACATTGTTACCATTAACGGAATACTGATCCAACGCACTGCTAACCCGACGATTAGCATTGCGCCACCCACCAGCTCAGTCGTGGCCGCCAATCCAGCAAGCACCTCCGGCATAGGTAAGCCTAACCCCCAATCAGGGTTACCAAACCATGCGGCAGTATCCTCAAAGTGCGACAGTTTATTCCAACCAGCCTGCATAAACACAGGTGCCAGATATAAGCGGAGCAATAGTGGCGCCAGGCCATCCATACAACGCGTGCTATTTAAAATATCTTGTAAGCGGTTAGCTAGATTAATCACAGCATTAGCCATTTTAACATCCTTCATCAATATGCCTTGAAAGCCTGAACTTCCCGACACTTTTTATATACTTGTACCCAGCAAAATACCTTTAGAGCGAAGATGCTCTAATGTTTGCAAGCCACCAGAAACAACCTGCTCATGATCAGGGTGATTCATTTCCGTTGCGATTTGCGTCAACGCATCAATACCTGTGAGCTGCTCATCTTCAGACAATAGATAGAGAAGACGCCCCGTTACCATATTCACTTCCATAAAATTCACCTCATCCTCTCTATTGCGGTACGCAATCAAAAAAGTAGGCGTATCAGAAGGCGTCTCTGGTTGAAAATCTGGACGTATGCAGTGAACAGGGAACTGATATGAAAGCAACCACGCCAATGGAGATTGGACGGGGTGACCCTGTAGGAGATCACCATTCGCATCAACACCACCAATCGGCAACTCCACTGTGGAAGCATCTAATGCCAATTCAACCCATTCATAATGGATTAACTCTTTTAAAAAAGCAGGATCGTCATCTATCGACTCACGTTCATTATTAACGTAATCAATAAACTCCTCCCCTATCTCTAAAAAGTAGGGGGTATGACAACGGTGGGCTTCAAAAAAACCACGCGCCAGATTAAGCCAATAAGCCTCAGAACTAATTTGCTTTAATACTGGAAAATTCCCTGAAAGAAAGCCTTCAACATTATTGAAAAACAGATCCCTATAAATCGCCATTCTGCGATCTTCAATATCACTTGGTGCAGCATTCACATCAGGGTTTCTAATATGCGCTGCAAACTGATATTGCAGGGTTTGAAAATGGGGTAGATCAGGCGACGGTTTGTGCATGACTCATTTTCCACTGGTTTTGATAGAAACGAACTTGCTCAACCTCTTCAAGCAATTCAGGCAAAGGCGGTATATTAAAGTCTCGTTCCAATAATGTAGGAACCAAACCAAACTGTTTATAAGCCTGTTGCAATAGCGTCCAAACAGGATCAACAACCGGCGCGCCATGCGTATCCACAATCAGATCTTCTGCCTCCGTATAATGCCCTGCTATATGCAGATACATAACACGTTCAGCTGGCATCGCTCTCAAGAACTCAGTGGCATCATAGCCATGGTTAACACTGTTCACATAGATATTATTAACATCTAGTAACAAGTCGCAATCAGCTTCTTCCAATACCGCAAGTAAAAACTCTTGCTCGCTCATTTCCGAGCCAGGTGCCCCATAAAAAGATACGTTTTCCATCGCTATCTTTTGCTCAAGAACATCCTGCACTTGACGTATACGTTGCGCGACGTATTTCACAGCATCTTCAGTAAAAGGAATCGGCATCAGGTCATATAAGTGCCCATCATCTGAGCAATAACTTAAGTGTTCAGAATAAGCGCGAATATTATGCTCACTCATAAACAATTTAAGCCTTTTTAAAAAATCCATATCTAATGGTGTTGGCCCACCAATAGAAAGGGATAACCCATGAGCAATAAAGGGATGCTGTTCTGTATATTGGCGAAACGCTTTACCAAAACGGCCTCCTAAACCCATCCAGTTTTCTGGCGCAATTTCTAAGAAATCAAACGCACCGGGTTCAACCGTTTTTAGCGTATCGGACATACAGCGCCGAAACCCAAAACCAGCACCCTCAACAGGATAACTATCTCTGCTCATCTGCCACCTCAAACCTTAAAGATCAAAAGGCCCCGCTTAGCAGGGCCTATAAGCTGCTACAAAGTAAAACGGTAATTATTTTTTACCGCCACATTTACCTTCGCCACACTTGCCTTCAGATTTCTCAGCTTTAGCGCCGCCACATTTGCCTTCACCGCACTTGCCTTCAGACTTCTCAGCTTTGTCGCCGCCACACTTACCTTCGCCACATTTACCTTCAGACTTCTTAGCTTTGTCGCCGCCGCATTTGCCTTCACCGCATTTGCCTTCAGACTTCTCAGCTTTATCACCGCCGCATTTACCTTCGCCGCATTTGCCTTCAGATTTCTCAGCTTTTTTGCCGCCACACTTACCTTCGCCGCATTTACCTTCGTTCATTGCAACTTGCTGGCTATAACCAGAAGACAAGTCTGTCGCAGCAAAAGGGTTCTCCGCAGCAGTTGCTACAGGCGCTGTTGCCATACCAGCAATGAATGCTGCGCCAACAGCAGCTACCATAGGTTTTACAGAAGTATTATTAGCCATTTTGGATTCACCCCAATTATCAATTATTATCATCTTGCTAAAGAATTATAAGTTTTCAGAGCCTGTCACTAGCTCTTGCGTTTGTGACTCTGGGTTGTTGAGAAAGTTTCATCAAATTAAAATAAATCTTAAAAAACGTTCAGCACAACAAGCACAGTTTAATAGAACATATTTTTTCTATTTTGTTCCCTAAAACTTTGGTTTAATCACGATCATTTCCTTGAACAAGTGCTAGAAGCAGGATCTAATTAGAATTCAATCATCATTACGCTCTCATTTTTGGATGCTTTATCAATGATTACCTCTGAGCAGGTTTCTTTCGACCAACAACATATCTGGCACCCCTATTCATCTATGATCAATCCTCCGCCGATGTATCCGGTTGAATCAACGTCAGGGGTAAGAATTAAACTGAGTAATGGCCAAGAGCTCATCGACGGCATGGCTTCATGGTGGTCGGTAATACACGGTTATGGGCACCCAGATCTCAACAAAGCGGCGCATGAACAGATTGATAAAATGTCTCATGTTATGTTTGGGGGGCTAACACACGAACCAGCGATCGAACTTTGCCGAAAGCTTGTTAAGCTCACCCCAAGTAATTTAGACAAAGTGTTTCTTGCTGATTCTGGATCTGTCGCAGTAGAAGTCGCAATTAAAATGGCGATTCAATATTTTCACGCTCAATCAATGCCTGAAAAAAACAAGCTCCTCACCATTAGAAATGGTTACCATGGTGACACCTTTGGTGCGATGTCAGTTTGCGACCCTGTCACAGGAATGCATGAAATTTTCACATCTCTACTACCAAAACATCATTTTGCGCCTGCTCCCAAGATCGGCTTTTCTGAAGCCTGGGACGAGAAAGATATTGCGGATCTAAAGTCCACACTAGAAACCAACCACCAAAACATCGCTGCCTTAATTCTTGAGCCTATTGTCCAAGGAGCGGGAGGAATGCGATTCTATTCACCCCAATACCTAGCTGAAGCAAGAAAGCTTTGTGATCAATATAATGTGTTACTTATCGCCGATGAAATCGCCACAGGTTTTGGTCGGAGCGGGAAGCTATTTGCTTGCGAACACGCACAAATTCAACCGGATATTTTATGCTTAGGTAAAGCGATAACGGGTGGCTATATGAGTTTAGCCGCTACATTAACCAGCACAAAAATTGGTGAAACTATCTCTAAAGGGGGAGCAGGCTGCTTTATGCATGGCCCAACCTTTATGGGCAACCCACTTGCCTGCGCCATTGCTAACAAAAGCTTAGAGTTACTTGAAAATACAGACTGGTATAACAACGTTCAACGTATAGAAAAAGGCCTAATATCAGGCTTAAGCGAAGCCGAGAGCCTACCTTCTGTCGCAAACGTTAGGTGTTTAGGCGCGATTGGCGTCATCGAAATGAAGGAAGCAGTTAATACAACTGAGATTCAAAAGCTCTTTATAGAAAGAGGGTTATGGATACGTCCATTCGGCAAGCTGATCTATGTGATGCCTCCCTACGTTATGAACGATGAAGATTTATCCACGCTGACAACCGGCATGGTAGATGCCGTAGCCTGTTACAACTATTAAAGGAAGTACAATGGCAAGAATCAAAATAGATATGCCGGAAAACTATATTTTTTCCACCGAACTCCCCATTCGTATAAGTGATATTAATTACGGTGGCCATTTAAGCAACGATGCCATGCTATCAATTATTCACGAAGCCAGAATCCGCTTTTTAAATCATTACCATTATGGTGAATTAGATATAGAAGGACTTGGCCTCATTATGACCGACTCAGCGATTGTGTATAAAGCTGAAGGGTTTCACGGTGATTTACTACAAGTCGATATTGCTGTTGGCGACTTCAACAAATACGGCTGTGATATTTACTACCTTATATCTAACAAGAAAACAGCGGTAGAAATCTCACACGCTAAAACAGGCGTAGTGTTCTTTGATTATGAAGCGCGCAAAGTCAGCCCTGTGCCGGAAAGCTTCATGAACAAAGTCGCTAAAGACGCTTAATAAAAAGCCACTTAAAAAAAGCCGCTATATTTAGCGGCCTTTTTATTTAATCATCCATTCCAGCATATTGCGCATAAACATCAGGCGCTAGGTTCTCAAACTTGGTGTACTTACCGATGAAGGCCAGTCTTGAAGTACCAATCGGACCATTACGCTGCTTACCAATAATAATTTCAGCCACACCCTTATGTTCAGAATCTTCGTTATAGACCTCATCACGATAGATAAACATGATAACATCCGCATCCTGCTCAATCGCTCCTGACTCACGAAGATCCGAGTTAACAGGGCGCTTATTGGGACGCTGCTCTAACGATCGGTTAAGCTGAGACAACGCAACAACAGGGCACTCAAGCTCCTTAGCCAACGCTTTAAGCGATCGAGATATCTCTGAGATCTCTTGGGTACGACTTTCAATACCGGCGGTCTTCATTTGCATAAGCTGAAGGTAATCGATCATAATCAAACCGATATCACCATGCTCTCGCATGATTCTACGAGCACGTGTACGCATCTCGTTTGGGCTTATACCTGCTTGATCATCAATAAACAGCGGTTTATCGCGCATCATATTGACGGCAGTCGTTAACTTAGGCCAATCCTCTTCTTCCAGTGTACCGGTCCTGACTCGCGTCTGATCAATTCGCCCCAATGACGATAACATACGAGTAACAAGCTGATCTGCCGGCATCTCCAAGCTAAAAACTAAGACCGGTTTATTAGATGCCATTAAAGCATTTTCAACCAAGTTCATCGCAAAGGTGGTTTTACCCATAGAAGGTCGCGCAGCTACAATAACCAGATCAGAGGGCTGCAAGCCTGCGGTCTTACTATCCAAGTCATCAAAGCCTGTTGTAACACCGGTAAGGTCTCCATCACTGTTAAACAGGGTATCAATACGATCCACTGCTTTTTTAAGCAGTACATTAACCCCTTCAGGGCCACCTTGGTTAGGACGGTTTTCAGCTATCCGAAATATTTTCTGTTCTGCTTCATTAAGAATCTCTTCAGAGCTTCGACCTTCAGTATGAAATGCTTGATCAGCAATTTCATTTGCAGCAGAAATCATCTGACGTAATAAAGCACGATCCCTGACGATCTCAGAATAGGCGCGAATATTAGAGGCACTCGGCGTGTTTTTAGCCAGCTCAATCAGATAATCAAGACCACCAGCTCCCTCAAGCTCAGCAGTTTTATCAAGCTCCTCTGAAAGCGTAACAACATCGATAGGGCTACCATCATTCACCAGCTTTTGCATTGTTCGATAAATCTGACGATGCTCTTGACGATAAAAGTTATCCTCTAGCACTACCTCAGATACCGTATCCCATGCATTATTATCAAGCATCAAGCCACCCAAAACAGATTGCTCTGCTTCCATTGAGTGGGGTGGGACCTTGATTTTTGCCAGATCAGCGTCTGTAAATTGATTCATTTCCATAATTTAACAACAGCCTAAAACGAAAAAGCACCGCATGGTTAGCCATGCAGTGCTTTATAGTACAGTACAGTTGTACTTAGCTAAAGACGATTACTCGCCTACAACAGCCAGTTTAACTGTCGCTGTAACTTCTGGGTGAAGCTGTACAGCGATTTCGAACTCACCGATAGAACGCAGAGCGCCTTCAGGTAGACGAACTTCACTTTTACATGCTTCAGCACCAGCTGCTGTGATCGCGTCAGCGATATCACGAGTACCGATAGAACCGAACAATTTACCTTCATCGCCACACTTAGCAGTGATAGTAACTTCAGTTGCATTCAATACTTCAGCACGAGCAGTTGCAGTCGCTAGTTTTTCTGCAGCAGCAGCTTCTAGCTCAGCACGACGCTCTTCAAATTTAGCAACGTTTGCTTCAGTTGCAGGTACAGCTTTGCCCTGCGGTACTAGGTAGTTGCGACCGAAACCGCTTTTTACGGAAACTTTGTCACCGAGGTTACCTAGCTTACCAATTTTCTCGAGCAGAATAACTTCCATCTCGTAAAACCTCTTATGTTCTGCAAATAAATGCAGTCCTAGTTCTTGGCTGGTATGCGTGCCCGAATATCAACAAAAGAGTCAATAACGGCTGCAATAACCAGCAGCGTAATCACATAAGGCCCTATGAACACGACTGAGAGATAAAACACTATCAGCCAGGACCTGCCTAAATCACGTTTAGCCAAGCTACCATGCACCAATGCGAAACCCGCAAAGATCCAAGGAAGCAGCAACAATGGTAACCAGCGCATGAAGTCCAGCTCTAATTGAGAGCTAAGCAACAACATGATCACTAACACACCTGTTGTTCTCATCGGAAGCTTCAACGAATGAAACTCTTTTTGAAAACCACCCGGATTAAACAACCCAGACTGCCAAGATCGTGCCAGTATCAAACACACCAACATAATCGCTGTGTGCACTGATGTCAGACCACCTAATAGAAGCGACCGTAACCGCTCTTTATCAAGAGTAATACTCTCTGAAGCCTGACTTGCCGACTGTGAAAGAAACTTTTCAGTCGCTTCAATCACCTGACCTAAAAGACCATCAAGCACCGTTTCCAGTGCCAGCCCCACACTCGCTCCAACCGGTAATGCAATGATTAACACGGTTGACCAGTTGGCGGTCTTTCTTAACGCAACGGCCAGAAGAAAAACTCCTACCATTACGGCCAGTGGTGTCGGATCCCCACTGTATGCCCAAGCTCCAGCAGGCAAAAATGCCCACACTAAAACTCCGGCGCCATCTTGCGGCCCTTTTCTCAAAGTAACCAACGCAATGGCCGCTGCACTCACCCAATAAAGCAGTGGCAGCAAGGCGGCAATAACCGCCACAAAAGCCGCTTGTTTGCGGCCTTTCATGACCAATTCGGCCAAGGCTCGCATGCGACTCTCCTACCTGTTACTGATGACCATCAGTGTAAGGCAGTAGCGCAACAAAACGTGCACGCTTAATAGCAGTTGCCAACTGACGCTGGTAACGAGCTTTAGTACCTGTGATGCGGCTAGGTACGATCTTACCAGTTTCGGTTACATAACCTTTTAGAGTGTCCAGATCTTTATAATCGATCTCCTGAACACCTTCAGCCGTAAAACGGCAGAACTTACGACGGCGGAAAAAACGAGCCATTGTATCTCTCCTCAGAAATTAAATTACTCAGCAGCTGCTTCAGTAGAAGCTTCTTCAGCAGCAGGCGCCGCTTCTTCAGCTGGTTTTTCAGCAGGCTTTTCTTCACGGCGAGGCTTACGCTCTTCGCGAGATTCAGCTGCTTTGATTGGAGAGATCTCAGTGATCGCTTCTTTACGGCGGATTACCATGTTACGCAGAACTGCATCGTTGTAACGGAATAGGCCTTCCAGCTCGTCTAGTACTTCCTGAGTACATTCGATGTTCATCAGGATGTAGTGTGCTTTATGAGCATTGTTGATTGGGTAAGCCAACTGACGACGGCCCCAATCTTCTAGACGATGAATTGTGCCTTCTGCACCTTCAATAAGAGAGGTGTAACGCTCAACCATCGCAGAAACCTGCTCACTCTGGTTCGGGTGAACCAGAAATACGATTTCATAATGACGCATTTTAGCTCCTTTCGGGTTAAAAGCCCCCGGCTCACACCATGTGACCGGCAGCAAGGAGATTGGAAATAGTTCTCCAAAGGACGCGTAATATTACGCATGTCGCAATCGTTATGCAAGCCAATAGTTATTTTTCAAGAAAACGCAAGCCTGTGCTAAAAAGCACCTTCAAAATCATTTCACATTTTCTTCGCGCATAGAAACATAGGCACCAAGCTTCTCACCATTCGTGTCAAATATTGCTCGACCGCTAACACAAATATGTGTGCGTACCCCTTCCGAAGATTCAATAACAATACGCTCTTCGTTAACCCTCTCTTCCGCCAACGCTCTAAAGATTGGCCATTGCGACTTTTTCAGCTCAATAGTGCTATTTTCATAAAATAGTTTAAAAGGCACATCCTCAAATCGCTCAAACCTATGATCCTCTGGCAACCCTCGCAACTTCATTACCACACGGTTGGAATAGATCAATTTCCCATCGTTGTCACACACCACCACACCATTTTCAATAGCGGCTAACACCGCTTCCATAAAATGCGTTTGATGGGAAAGATTCTTTTGTAGATCGATACTTTTTTGCTGATTTTCTTTTAAGAACGAAACCATATGACTAAATGCGGTGGTTGTCTCTTCAATATCACTGAACATACTTGATCGTGAATCAATATTAACTTCAAGCTCACCATTTTTAACCGCATTTACACTTTTCTGTAGCGACAAAATAGGCTGAGATAATGAGCGAGCAAACATAATCCCAACAATGACGCTGATTAAAGTAATCCCTAATGCCAAGATAATATTAATCTGGCGATTTTCCTTAATCGCCATTAGGAAATCATCTTCTGGCACATAAATACCGAGAAGCCAGGGCCAATTATCTGAAAAGGGGGTAAATACCGCCTGGTATAATTTCTCATCGTATCTAAAGCTAGTATTCACTGCTGTATTAAGCACATACCAACCTGGCGCCTTATTCAAAGAACCTACTGCAGCCTGAGCGGAAGGGCTTTTAAGCTCTTCGATATTTAATAATCGCCGCATACCTGTTGCTGGGTCTTCTGCATACAACCCACTTTCACTGCGGTGTGCAATAACATCACCATTATTATTGAGGATCAGGGCAGAGGCGTGCTCACTCAATTCCAAAAAACCAAGAAAGTCAGATAACGCTGATAGATCAATATCTACCCCCACAACCCCCACTATATCGCCCGCTTTAGAAAAAACAGGACTGGCAACAGTAATACCGGGGGTTTTAGAGGTAAAAAACAGATAAGGGTCAGTCCATATCTGCTTCTTTTCTTTTAAGGCTTTAATAAACCAAGGGCGTGTACGCGGGTCGTAATTATCTTCAGGGTCCGCGGCCGTTTTAACCAGTGCATGCTCCAAGCTATACCAGCGATTTAATACCTCTCGACTGCCTTTGTTTTCAGATATACGTTTTATCTGAAATGCACTATCTCCGATATTGCGGCGGACAAAATGAAAATCACCTTCCAAATTACCGTAATAAATACCCGCAATATGCGGATACAAGACCAACTGATCAAAGAAATACTGCTCCATCTCATCCGGCTTTTCAGAACTAACAACCTGATGGCGCGCCAAACTACCGGTCAAACTAACGGCTGACCTAGCCGGTGAAAGAAACTCTTCAGAGCGATCGATAACCTCGCGTGACAAGTTACGCATCAATTGCTGAGCATGGCCAATCAAAACCTGCTCTGTGCTTAAGTATGAGGACGCAAGAATCACGCAGACAGTAACGACTTGCAATGAGACTATGCCTAAAGCTAATGCTTTCGATATCGATAAGCGCATCTACACCATCACTCTTACTTGCATATCTTCCACCCTCAACTCTAATAGACCATTACAAACAGATAAAACCTTACTAAATCAATAAGTAAACAATACCAAAGCGGACTTACTATAGCTTATTTCTCGACTTACTCCAGCCCTAAACAAAAAAACGAGCGCCCTATTAAAACGCTCGTTTGATGCAAATCACTGAATGTAAGCTTATTCGACTTCAACTATCTCGAAACTATGGCTAATTTCAACACCGCCTTTTTCGAGCATTATTGACGCGGAGCAATACTGTTCAGCAGAAAGCTTTACCGCGCGCTCGACTTTTTTCTCATTAAGCCCGCGCCCACTGACTACAAATTTTACATGTATTTTTGTAAAGACTGCGGGCACTGCATCTGCGCGTTCCGCCTCAATTTCAGCAACACAATCGACAACATCTTGGCGTGTTTTTTTCAAAATACCTAACACATCATAACTAGTACAACCGCCCAGACCGATCAGCATTAGCTCCATCGGCCGCGGCCCTTGTTTTAGCTCACCATCTAGCGTCAGATCGAAACCGGAACCCGTTGTACCTTGAAAACGTACATCACCATCCCATTTTACCTTGGCACTCATACTCATTTGATTACAACCTTATGCAAATAGCTCTTTTAATTTTTCACCTGGATCCGCAGCACGCATAAACGCTTCGCCGACAAGGAAACTATGCACGTTATGCGCTCTCATCGCAGCAACATCGTCAACACTATGAATGCCACTTTCCGTCACAACGATGCGATCGTCCGGGATTGAACTTAGCAAATCGTAGGTGTTATTCAACGTCACCTCAAAAGTATGCAGGTTTCGGTTATTGATACCAATCAAACGCGTATTCAAAGGAAGCGTACGCTGCAGCTCTTCCGCACCATGCACCTCAATCAAAACATCCATCCCTAACTCTTGCGCCAAACCATTCAAATCAGCCATCTGCTGATCACCCAAGGCAGAAGCAATAAGAAGAATACAGTCAGCACCGATCGCGCGCGCTTCATACACTTGATATGGATCGACAATAAAGTCTTTTCTAATCACAGGCAGAGAGCATGCTGCTCTCGCTTGCATTAGATAAGCTTCACTACCATGAAAATAATCTTTATCTGTTAATACCGATAAACAGCTCGCGCCACCCAGCTCATAAGATTTCGCAATATCAGCAGGTATAAATGGATCTCTCAACAAGCCTTTAGAAGGACTCTGTTTTTTTGCTTCAGCAATAACCGCCGAACGCCCCTCTGCGATTGATTTCGCCATATTTTGAACGAAACCTCTCGGATCAAAGGCAGTGCCTTTCTGGTCTGCAATTTTAGCCTGCAAGTCAGCAATAGAAACGTTTGGCTGACGCTCAGCAACCTCTTCGGCCTTACGCGCTAATATTTTTTTTAAAATTGTTGGAGTATCAGACATTACTTAACCTTTAAATGCTTGACTGTAATCAGCTAACTCTTGCACTTTGGCAGCCGCTGCACCACTTAGAATTACTTCTTTTGCAGTCGCTACACCCTCTTTTAAACTTGAAGCAAGGTCAGCTGCATAGATCGCAGCCCCAGCATTCAAAGCGATCATATCTACAGCTTTCATATTCTCACCCGCGAAAGCGTCATTGATCAATCCTAAGCTCTCGGAAGAGCTCTGCACTTGCAAACCGTCTAGGCTCTGAACCTGAAGTCCTGCGTCCTCAGCAGTAAGCGTATATTCGCTTACCTGACCATCTTTTAACTCAGCTACAAATGTGTCACCCGCCAAACTAATCTCATCCAAACCTTCAGCCGCGTGCACCACCATTGCATGCACCGCACCCAACGATTTAAGCGCTTCTGCCATCGGCTTACATAGCGACTTATCAAACACACCCAAGAGATAATGCTTCGCTCCAGCAGGGTTCGTCAGCGGCCCCAAGATATTAAACAAGGTACGTAACGACATCTCTTTACGAGGTCCTATCGCATGTTTCATCGCACTGTGGTGCTGCGGAGCAAACATGAAACCCAATCCAATATTTTCGATACAGGAAGCCACTTGTTCAGGCGTAAGCGCTAAATTAATGCCCGCTGTTTCGAGCAGGTCGGCAGAACCAGAACTAGAGGAAACTGATCGATTACCATGTTTCGCAACATGCCCTCCGGCAGCGGCGACAACAAACGAACAAGCACTTGAAACGTTGAACAAATTCGCACTATCGCCACCCGTTCCAACAATATCCACTGCATTAGGTACGGTGATATGGACAGGAATCGCCAACTCACGCATCGCGTCAGCAGCTCCTGTAATCTCTCCCACTGTTTCGCCTTTCATCCTAAGCGCAATTAACAAACCGCCAATCTGTGCATCGGTCGCATTGCCCGTCATAATCTGCTGCATAACCAACTTCATTTGCGGCTCAGACAAATCTTTTTGGTCCACAACGGTTGCCAACGCTTGTTTAATATCCATAAGACTACCCTTTTAAACCACTCAGTTATTTTGTTCGCTTCAGAAAATTCGCTAACAGCTCATGTCCCTGCTCAGTCAAAATTGATTCCGGGTGAAATTGCACCCCTTCAATATCAAGCTCTTTATGACGAACACCCATAATTTCATCAACATTCCCTTCGGCGTCTTGCGTCCACGAAGTCACTTCTAAGCATTCAGGCAAACTATCCTGATCTATTACCAATGAGTGATAACGTGTTACCTCAACCGGATTACTTAAATCCTCAAATACCGCGTTATCATGATGATAAACAGGGGACGTTTTCCCATGCATCACCTGTTTCGCTCGAACAACGTTCCCACCAAACGCCTGACCGATACTTTGATGCCCTAAACAGATACCGAGTATTGGCAGTTTGCCGGCAAAATGCTTAATTGCTGCCACCGATATGCCTGCTTCGCTTGGGGTACAAGGGCCTGGCGATATAACAAGATGATCGGGCGCTAACGCCTCAATCTCTTCAATTGTTATTTCATCATTTCGGAACACCCGAACATCAGCACCAAGCTCACCAAAATACTGGACGACGTTATAGGTAAAGGAGTCGTAGTTATCAATCATCAAAAGCATTACTTAACACTCCCAAAACATCTGGTTAAAACGACAATAGGCGCTGATCGATTAGAAGCATTTAGCCCTTTAGAAATACTCTTCATCACAAGTTATCCAAACCTTTCTCGACCATAGCGACAGCACTAAAAATAGCGCGCCCTTTGTTCATTGTTTCTTTCCACTCTAAACGAGGAACAGAATCTGCAACAACACCCGCTCCGGCCTGGATATGAAGTACATCATCCTTAATAACGGCGGTTCTTATTGCGATTGCAGTATCCATATTTCCATTCCAAGATAGATAGCCAACTGCACCACCATAGACACCACGCTTTACTGACTCCATCTCATCAATAATTTCCATCGCCCGCACTTTAGGTGCACCACTTAATGTACCTGCGGGTAATGTTGCTCGCAGCACATCCATCGACGACACATCAGGTTTCAGCGTCGCATTCACATTAGAAACAATATGCATCACGTGAGAATAACGCTCGATGACCATTTTATCTGTCAGCTCTACACCACCTATTTCGGCCACACGCCCGACATCATTTCGGCCTAGATCAATCAACATAAGATGCTCAGCAATCTCCTTTGGATCAGCAAGCAACTCTTTTTCCATCGCTAAATCTTCATCCGGTGTTAGGCCTCGCTTGCGCGTACCAGCAATAGGGCGAACACTCACCTGACCATCTTCAACCCGGGCCAAAATTTCTGGAGATGAACCCACAACATGAAAATCATCCAGATTTAAAACATACATATAAGGCGAAGGGTTTAAGCAGCGCAGCGCTCGATATAGATCCAACGGTTTGCTCGTAAAAGGAATCGACATCCGCTGAGATATAACGCACTGCATGATATCTCCATCCAGTACGTACTCTTTTATCTTCTCCACAGAATCCATAAAAGCCTGTTCGCCAAAACTAGACTTAAATTCGGCTTCATTAACGATTCTCTGCTGTTCAACTGGCGTCTCATCATATGGCGTTGCAGCCCTTAACTGAGCAACCAGCTGATCCAAACGGACTTCAGCCTCGGTATAAGCATTTTCTTCAGCGGGATCTGCGTGACAGATCAACACTAATTTCCCTGCCAAATTATCAAACACGACCACTTCGTCTGAGACCATTAGCAGAATATCAGGCGTTCCCAAAACATCTTCTGGGCAGCTATCTTTAAGGCGCTTTTCAACATAACGAACACAATCGTAGCCAAAATACCCTACCAGCCCACCATTAAAGCGAGGCATCCCTTCCAACTCTGGCACGCGGTAACGCTGCTGAAATGATTCTACAAATTCAAGAGGATCTTCCACCTCATATTGTTCAGATAACTCCCCCTCTTGATAAATAGAGACCTGCTCACCATGAACTTTGAGGATTGTTTTACAAGGCAAACCAATAATCGAGTATCGCCCCCAAGTTTCACCACCCTCAACAGATTCAAGAAGGTAGCTATAGGGAGCATTGGCCAGTTTTTTATATGTCGAAAGCGGCGTATCTAAATCAGCAAGCACTTCTCGCGTGACAGGGATACGATTGTAATCTTGTGCGGACAGTTCCGCGAACTGTTCAGGAGTCATGTTGGTCTCTCATAATGCCGGTATTATCTAAAAGTTAAAGGCGTACTGAGCAGACGAATCAAAGAGAGGAGAAGTAATCATCAACAACGCTGGACAGCGCGTGATTTAAATATTTGACTGATTATTCATTCAATCAGTTATACCAAACCTACCTACATTAATGTCTGCCAAAGTAAAAATCAGACACGCCATCGCCATCGTTCTCCCGTCAGGAGTAAACGTTCGATCGCGGCATCATTTTTTTGCATTGCTATAGCAAATGGCATCACGTTAGGCTTAGGTTAAATTTATGGATAAGCAAACAATATAGCAGCGGTTAATTTGAATCAACCGCTGCTATAGAGGATTGAGACTTTTTTATTAGGCTTTATCTTTTTTTGCCCCCATCCAAAGTAGCAAATAGCCTAATATTGCTGAAGCAAACGAACCGATAAGAATAGCAAGTTTATCAGCCGACTCGAACAGAGCCTCCATGCCTTCATAAGCAAGCGAATCTATAAACAAGCTCATGGTAAAGCCGATGCCTGTTAATATAGAAACTGCATATATGGACAACCAAGTACTCCCTTCTGGTTTTTGACTCCAACCCAGCAATATCGCAACCGCACTAAATACAAAGACGCCAATCTGCTTACCAAAAAACAATCCCATCATAATCCCCATCGGAACAGGCTCTGCTAATTTTTCAATTGACAGTCCTTCGAGGGAAACCCCAGCATTCGCAAATGCAAAAACAGGCAGGATCATAAAAACAACCCAGGGATGCAGCGCATGCTCTAATGTTTCAAGCGGAGAATAACCCGGCTGTTTTTTGTCTCGCATTGGAATCGCAAACGCTAAAACCACCCCGGCAAGTGTTGCATGCACTCCTGATTTAAGCACACTGATCCAAAGCACTACGCCCACTAGGATATAGGCTGCAATTCGGACTACACCTAAACGATTCATCAAAATCAACGTAATCATAGATACAGTTGCAATGATCAATGACTCAACCGACAGATCAACCGTATAAAAAAGAGCAATAATGATGATTGCGCCCAAATCATCGATAATCGCCAGCGTCATCAAAAACAACTTAAGAGAAACCGGTACTCTTGAACCCAGTAAAGACAAGACACCTAATGCAAACGCGATATCGGTCGCCGTTGGAATAGCCCAACCACGCATAGCCGCCTCATCACCCGCATTAAAATAAGTAAATACCAGTGCAGGCACAACCATCCCGCCTATTGCGGCAACCCCTGGCAATACAATTTGCGAAGGCTGAGATAACTGCCCCGTTAGTACTTCACGCTTTACTTCCAACCCAACTAAGAAAAAGAACACCGCCATCAAGCCGTCGTTTATCCACAACAGCAGCGGCTTAGCCAATTGAAGTTCACCTACGCGCACCTCAACAGGAAGCTGCAAAACAGCCATATAAGATTGATCAAGAAAGGTATTAGCCATCAACATAGCCAATAACATGGCAAAAATCAGAAGAATTCCACCAGCGGATTCATGCTTAATAAATGATTGGATTACTGCAGGCATAATACACTCCTCAAAACGAAGCCATTTTAGGCACCGAAAAAAAAGCCCCGGTAAACCGGGGCATACAAGTGCTGTGATAAGATTCTGCTATGTCTTAAACTCTTCAACTTAGCAGTACAAGTCATTATCAAATGGGGGATGACTTGTGAGCTTGTATAAGGTTAGCCCAGACCCTAAAACAAGAAAAATCGATTTTAGTTACCCTAAAGATCGATTTTTATGTAGATAAAATATTAAGCAGTATGGCTACAGCAACATATCTAAGCGCTCGACCATCAGATCAGGGTCTGACATAGCAATATCTTCCCCATGGTTATAGCCATAAGGCACACATGCTATAGCACAGCCCGCAGCCCTGGCTGCATTTACATCACTTATTGAATCACCCACCATCAACGTTTCAGCAGGAGACACCTCAAAGCGCCGCATAATTTCTTGCAACGGCAGCGGGTCCGGCTTTTTTTTGGCAAGGCTATCACCGCCCAACACAGCACCAAAGAAATGATCAATCTTCATGCCCGATAGAAGGTGATGCGTAAAATTAATGGGCTTATTGGTCACCAACCCCATGGGAACGCCCGCTTCCCGCAATCCCTGTAAACAACGAAGCACCCCCGGATAGATAACACTATCACCGGCAGTCGATTCACCGTAAAACTGCAAAAACAGCGCATAGGCCTTTTCAAAAAGGGGATCATCCGCATCACTGGGACATATATGATCAGCCAATGCTCGCTTAACAAGCATTGGCGCCCCATTCCCGACCCAACAACGTACTTTTTCTACGCCTGCAGCAGGGAGCGACAATGCCATTAACATGCGATCTACGGCGCTAGCCAAATCAGGCACACTATCAACCAGTGTGCCATCTAAATCAAAGAGGACGAGTTTAGGATACTGCCCTTCAAATAGGTGCCGCACGCTTACTGCCCAACAAGCGCCAACTGCTCGCGCATTTTTTCAATAGTCGCCGTGTAATCATCGGTATTGAATATTGCTGAACCCGCAACAAACGTGTCCGCCCCCGCTTCAGCGATCTCACGGATATTGCCAACTCCAACACCTCCATCGATCTCAAGACGAATGTCAAAACCGCTATTATCAATAATCTCACGCGCCTGCCTTAGCTTATCCAACGTCCCTGGAATGAACTTCTGACCACCAAAACCGGGGTTCACTGACATCAACAACACCATATCAACTTTATCCAGCACGTATTCCAAATGACTTAACGGTGTAGCAGGATTAAAAACTAAGCCTGATTTACAACCGCCATCACGGATCATTTGCAGCGAACGATCTACATGTTCAGACCCTTCAGGATGGAAAGTAATATAGCTAGCACCCGCTTCAATAAAGTCACCGATAATACGATCAACCGGTTTCACCATTAAATGCACATCAATTGGCGCTGTTACACCATGCTTTCTCAATGCAGTACACACCATTGGCCCAATAGTAAGATTTGGCACGTAATGGTTATCCATCACATCGAAATGAACAATATCTGCTCCAGAAGCCAGTACGTTATCCACCTCTTCACCCAAACGAGCAAAATCTGCAGATAAAATTGAAGGGGCTATTTTGAAATCAGGCATGGTTTCTTGTCCAATATATAAAATTTGGACCTATTTTAGCGGAGCAAGCATCTTGCTGTCAGCCAGCTTCTTACTCATAATCCCAATTATGAAAATTATTTTATCAATTTTTACCTTTATTTTGCTTTTCGCCTCATACAGCCATGCTGCTGAAGAGAACGAAGCCGCTGCGAGTACTGCACAGCCTTCGCTCGCTGAGATTCCGCGCACTGAGCCCAACATTGAGCAAAACCAGATCCAAGAACTACTGAAATTCAAAACACCCGAGACCGAAATTTTACAACTCGATACCGGTAAAGAGGGCGAACAACTTATCGCCTTTTACCAAACAGAGGGCAGCGGTATAAAACAAGGGGGCATTATTATGTTCCCGGATCAGAACACTCATATGGACTGGCCCGATAACTTAAACTATCTCCGCGAAGGGCTTTCAAACTATGGTTGGTATACATTGTCTATCTACCTTCCAAGACCCAAAAAAGACAAAATACCCAAACGCACGCTTCCCGTACTCTCTGCAATAAACCCTGCACAAGCAGACACCCAAACAGCTCAAGATGATGAGTCAGAACAGCCAGCTGAAACTGAAGACACTAACGACAGTGCACCTGCTGAACCCACTGAAGAAACGCAAGCAGAAACACCAACAGACGAAGCAGAGTCACCAAACGAAGAACCGGAAGAGACTTATGCTGAAAAAAGTGATCGCCTAGGAAGTACGGCAATAGCTCATATGGTGCAGACAGAAAGCCTAAGCAGATTTATAGTCATGGGTATTGGGACCGGGGCGGTTTGGGCTGCACAATATGTAAAACAACATGAAGAAGAGCAAGATCTACGATTAGTCATGATAAATGCTAGAAATCCACAGAAAAGTGACGCTCCAGATCTATTAGCGCTACTGCCAGAGATTTCAAGCACAATTATTGATCTTCACCACAGCCCACGTGGCATGGATGCGAATAACTACTCACCAGAATCACCTGCCAGACGTCTTCGCCTCGCACGACAAAAACGCATGAACAACTTCCATCAGAGCAGAATGCCTGCGACGTCAGATAACTGGAAACGCAATAATTCTTGGCTGTTAAAACATACCCGAGGCATGATCAATACTTACATTATTAAAGCCGAGCAAGCCCAACGATCAATCAAACTTAACGACAAAGCAACTCAAGACAGGGAAAAAGCACCCGGCTAGGAGCTGACAACAATCCTTAGCTAGGTTTTTCTCGCTGTCTTGATTCGCTCGTACGCAGCTTGAATCTCCTGCGATTTTTCTTTAGCTATTTCAATCATCTCTTCTGGTAACCCTTTGGATACCAATTTATCAGGATGATGCTGACTCATTTGACGACGGTAAGCTTTTTTAACCTCTGCATCACTTGCAGCTTCATCAACACCCAAAACAGCGTAAGCATCTTTCAATAGCACAGCACTATCAACGCCAGCTTGTCCGTGCTGATAAAAATCTCTCTGAGCCTTAACCCTAGCGATAACCTCTTCGACCGTATCCGCCCCAAAATCAAGTAAACGGCACATTTCATCTATAACTTTTAGCTCGGGTTCACTTACCTCACCATCAGCCATTGCGGCTTGTAGCTGAATTTCGATAAACATCAGCTTTACAGCCGGACGATGCCTCAGCATCACCGATAGCGATTTCACCACCTTCGAGACATCAAAGCCTGGATCTTTCCCCTCGGTAAAAAACTCCATTGCTTGGCGACGCCTTGCTTCATCCAAGCGCATCTGCGCCATCACATCACGCGCAAACTGAATTTCATTTTCAGTCACCCGACCATCAGCCTTAGCAACTTTGCCCATCACGGTAAAGGTCGCCTTAAAAAAGGCCGCTTGCGGATTGATTGCCGCCACAGCGCCTTTCAAAGCCCGGCTAATCAGAAAACCTACAAACCCACCAAAAATCAGTCCCCAGAAACCACCAGAGAACAAACCAACAACTGCCCCCAATAAAATAGAAGTCGAATGCTTTTTAACGGACATACCTACCTCTGTCCCTTTTGTCTGCG
Organism: Neptuniibacter victor; assembly: GCA_027943745.1. Taxonomy (GTDB): domain Bacteria; phylum Pseudomonadota; class Gammaproteobacteria; order Pseudomonadales; family Balneatricaceae; genus Neptuniibacter; species Neptuniibacter victor. The sequence continues at coordinate 3,280,779 of AP025763.1, forward strand.
CATCAAAAGCCATTTATCTTATGCTCCCTTACCAACGTATCTACATATTTTAAACGTTCTGGTGTACCGATATCAGCCCAAAAACCATCGTAGCGCTCCGCACTCACTAAGCCTTTCGCTGTACAACTTCGCAAAATGGGCCCTAAGGCATGCTTAGCTCCTAGCTCTAGTGGTGCAAACATCGATGCGGGTAATACACTAACACCACTAAACGTTAACTTTTCACCCTCGACTAGATCCAACTTACCGCGGTTAACAAAAAAATCGCCCGCAGGGTTATGCTCTGGATTATTCACAAGAACCACATGGGGAGCACAACTGGCTTGAGACGCTAATTGTGCAAAAGGGTAGTTAGTAAAAACATCGCCATTTACAACCAAGAAGGACTCGTCATCACTTGAGACTAATAATGGCAACGCTTTGCGAATTCCACCAGCAGTCTCCAGTGGTGCATCTTCTCGAGAATAGCTAATGTCGGCGCCAAACCGTTCTCCTGTACCAAGATAAGCCTCTATCTTGTCACCAAGCCATGCATGATTAATTACAATTTCGTTAAAGCCCGCGTCAACAAGGCGACGAATATGATATTCAATCAAGGGAATACCGGCGATTTTCAGTAAGGGCTTTGGCGTATCCAACGTGAGCGGCCTCATCCTTTTACCCAGACCAGCCGCCAGAATCATCGCTTTCATTCGACCACCCAGTCGTCCAACACATTGTCATCAAAATAGGGGCTTTGACGCATGACTGGCACCACCTTTTCCACCAACCACCCGGCAATATGCTGCAGCTCTTCAGTTTTTGCTGCAACCGCTATTAAATAACCCAAAGTACGTGGGATATCCGCCAAATACCCTGATTTACCATCGCGTATATTGAGTCTTGAAAAAATACCGATCGCTTTAAGGTGCCGTTGCGCGCCCATTAGATCGAACCAACGTTTAAAATAGACACTATCCGGCATTACCCGCCCCCGCTCAATCAAACCCAAACGGAAGCTTTCCACCCACTCATAAACCAACTCATCAGGCCAACTGATATAGCAGTCTCTTAAAAGGGATACCAAATCATAGGTAATAGGGCCTTCAACGGCATCTTGAAAATCGATCACCCCCGGAGGCTGTTTATCACGAAACATTAAATTTCTTGAATGATAATCCCGGTGAACAAAAACAGTTGGCTGCTCGAGTGAAGCATCAATTAAATAATTAAAAAGGAAGTCGACCATCTGCTGTTCATCGGCATCGAGGGAGAGTTCTAACAACCCCTGCAGAAACCACTCACGAAACAACTCCACCTCTCGCTGAAGCAATGGCTGATCGTATAACGGAAACAAACGACCATTCGAAGGTTGACAGTCCTGCATAACAGCCAGAACATTCAGTGCATCTGTATAGAGCGAATTAACGGTTTCATCATTTAATTGCGCTAAGTATTGATCATCACCAAAGTCCTCAAGCAACATAAACCCTTGCGTGAAATCGGACTGATAAACGTGAGGAACAGAAACACCGGCTGCCTCAAGCTCTGTAGCAATGGTTACAAAAGGTCGACTATCTTCTTTAGCTGGCGGAGCATCTACCGCAATCCAAGTAGACTCACCCGAATGGGCCCGAAAATAGCGCCGAAAACTAGCATCACCGGAAACGGCTAACAGCTGCCAATTAGCACAATCAAATCCTTCAAATTGAGGCAGAACTTGCTCCAACCAATTTTGCAGTTGCGTATAACGCTGATCCATTAGACCTGAAAACCTCAATCGTGAAAATAATGGCCGCTATTATTACATTTCACTCATCAAAATGGGTATAACTCCTGCAAGTTTATACAGAAAGACTATAGCAACCGCATAAAAACCCATCGGAATGCTACACTCGCTGCTGAGAATGATTTATCATTCTTCGCTTTACACTTTATTTAATAGGGTTCGGGCATATACCGGATTCTCCGGTAACAGCTGAAACGGATTTAGTTAATAGATGCCCTTCGCCAAACGTTCGACTTATACACTCACGCTTGCTATTAGCGCCGCATTAATCTCGAGTTATGCAAGCGCAGAAGCAGCTCCCTCAGAGCCTGAAATGGCATGGAGTTGCAGCATGACAAAAGATGGTGAGTGGGACTGTGCCGTTAACGAAGCATTAGTCAAAGAGGTAGAACAACAGGCGCTAGAGAATAATGCGCCTGCTGAGCCTAATCAATCCACTAACGACAACACGACAGTCGTTAATAGCACCCCGCAGAAAGCAAACGGCAGCAATGATTCCAAAGAGATTGAATCCGTAGCGATTGAATCCGCTCCTGCTGCCATTGCCGCGCCGGTTAATGTCATTAGATCGACAACAACTCCTGCAGACCAGCCGACACCCAATCGAGCAAGAAATACTCGACTTGCCACGAAGACATCTACAAATGGCGTTTGGGACTGCGTCGCTGGCGCAAACGGCGACTGGGTATGTAACGGTGAAGGCACAGCAACACAAAATATCGCAACACAACCTATCATCGATACTAACCGCCCTGTTGCTAATAACGCCGTCACCAGCTCTCAACCTATCGCAACTCAAGAGATCATTGGTAGTGAATGGCAGTGCGGCACAACCGCAGGCGGTGACTGGGATTGTCATAAAGTTAATATCCACGCGCTTTCGGTACCGACAGGTAACGGTCGTCAAGGACAAAGCGCGCCGGCGTACATTACCGAAAACCCATATTCTCACTTAGATTGGGCTTACTACCGCGATCCAAAAGGTCAGCAATGCTCCGGCCGTTACCTAGAGCCGCAGTTTGCCAGCACCGGCGATGAGCACTTAGCAAACCCGCCCTTATACCTAGAAGCAGATCAGTCATCGACCATCCTTGGTGGCCTCAGTCGTCTTCAAGGGGGTGTTACTATGCGCCAAGGCAAACGCCGATTAAGTTCAAGCAGCGCCGAGCTCGACCAAGTGACCAACAAAGCAAGGCTCGAAGGCAACGTAACCTTCCGAGAGCCCGGCTTATTGATGCTGAGCGACAGCGCTCAGGTTGATACAACGACCTCCGAGGCGATCTTTTCCAATGCCCAATACGTTATCCATGAAGAGGGATTACGGGGTAAAGCAGATCGCATCATTCGTCTGGAAGATGAACGTCTACGTATAGAAGATGGTGACTACACTTACTGCCCTCCTTATAGCGAAGCCTGGAATCTCGAAGCCGATAGCATCGTATTGAATAAAGAGGAAGGCTACGGTGAAGCCGAAGATGCCGTTCTGCGGGTCGCAGGCATTCCGATTTTCTATGCCCCCTATTTCACCTTCCCTATTGATGATACGCGCCGCTCTGGCTTTTTGTACCCAAGCCTTGGCTATAGCAAAGATAGTGGTTTAGATGTCTCAGTACCTTATTATTTCAATATCGCGCCCAATATAGATGACACACTAACAACCCGACTGATCACAGACCGCGGTTTGCTCTTAGAAAATGAACTACGCTATTTAAATAGCTGGTCGCAAAGCACACTAAGTACGGCGTACATTGCAGAAGACGATAAAACCAATGATGCACGGTGGTTGCTAGGCGTTAATCACGAAGGCAACTTTGCCAACAATTGGCACACCAACATTGATTACACATCCGTCAGCGATGAAGAATATTTCGATGATCTAGATACTAACCTAGAGGTAAGCCGTCAAAGCCACTTGGATAAACGGGCGGATCTTGCTTACATCGAAGAGAATTGGGAATTTAACGCCCGAGTCCATGATTACCAAACAATCGATAGGAATAGCGAAGCACCGTACAAACGCCTCCCAGAACTCACTCTATCTGGCAACCGCAGCTTTGGTGAAGGCGGTGAATTCAAGTACAAAGCTCAATACGCTCAATTTGATCGCGACCTCACAGGATTAACGGGCAGTGACCGGGTAATTGGTGACAGACGCTTCCTCCTACCAAGTGCTAGCTATCTGTGGCAAAACTCATGGGGCTACCTGAAACCTGAAGTCGCTCTTTGGAGCAGCTCTTACTCTCTTGAAAATCAAGTAACTGGCTTGAGTTCCAGCCCTTCAATCAACGCACCGATTCTTAGCGTTGATAGCGGACTTATATTTGAGCGAGAGTTAAGTAGCGGTGGTACTCATACACTAGAGCCAAGGCTATTTGGTTTATACGTACCGGAAGAGAACCAAGATGCGATCCCAGATTTCGACACATCTGAACTCGACTTCAGCTATTACTCCTTATTCCGCAAAAATAGATTCAGCGGTCTCGATCGTCTAGGCGATACACAACAGCTATCTCTCGGTTTAAGTAGCCATCTATACACTAAGGACGGCGACGAAACAGCAAGCTTCAGCATAGGCCAAGCCTATTATTTTGCTGACCGCAAAGTTCAACTCAACAGCACAGATCCTGACGAGACAAGTGGACAGAGCGATATAGCGACAGAGGCAGTATGGTATCTATCACCCAATTTCAGAGCTAGTTTCGATGCCATCTTAGACAATAGTGACTTTAAGAATACCGAATCGAATGTACGCCTGCGCTATAACAGCGATAAAGACCATCGATTTGACTTTAGCTACCGTTACGAAGATAACGTAAGAAAACAAACAGATCTTTCTTTTATCTGGCCTGTTGCTAACCATTGGACCGCCATGGGGCGTTGGCTCTATGACATAAAAGACAGCGACAGCCTAGAAACTGCATTAGGTCTTGAATATGAAAGCTGCTGCTGGAAAGTCAGCTTTGCCGGAAGGCGCTGGCTGGACGACACAGATAAATTTGATACGGGTGTGTTCTTAAACTTTACCCTTAAAGGACTCGGCTCATTCGGCAGCGGCAGTAGCGGCTTTATGAATGACATCATCGGCTATGAAGAGCGTGAAGAGCAAAATGAATACTAAGCTCCGCAATATCTTATCCGCAGCTGCACTAGCGCTGCTAATTCCAACACAACACGCGATCGCTGAAGCGATTCCCTTAGATCGTGTTGCCGCAATCGTAAATGACGGCATTGTGATGCAAAGCGAACTTAACCAGCGTATTGCACTGGTAAAAGAACAACTTGCAGCGCGCAATACCAAACTACCGCCTGAGCATATTTTCCGTAAGCAAGTCCTGAATCGTTTAATTTTAGAGAGCATTCAGAAACAGCTGGGTAAGCAACAAGGCATACGCGTCTCTGACGGGCAGCTAAATAACGCACTCAGTAGCATTGCTTCACAGAATGGACTATCACTTGAGCAGTTTCGTGACGCGCTAATCGCTGAAGGTCGTGACTACAACCAAGCCCGCGAGCAGATACGCACCGAACTATATATCAATAGTGTTCAACAAAACTTAGTCAACCGCCGCATCCGTGTTTCAGAACAAGAACTTGATAACTTCCTAACCTCTGAAAGCGGGCAAAGCCAAGTATCAGCTGAATACCAGCTGGGACATATTTTAATTGCCACACCGTCCCAAGCATCACCTGAGATTATTCAGAAAGCAGAACGCATTGCGAACGATGTTTACAAAAAGCTCGAAGAGGGCAGTAACTTTGCTGAGTTAGCGGTTGAGTTTTCTAATGCACCCAACGCACTTAAAGGGGGTGACCTCGGCTGGAGAAAAGCTGCAGAACTGCCTGAAGTACTTGGCGATGCCGCTCGTAAACTCTCACCCGCAGGGTTCAGCAAACCGGTCCGCTCTCCTAGCGGCTTCCATATTTTGCTAATGAAAGATAAACGTGGCGGCGCGGTACAATTAGTCGAACAACGCCTTGTCAGCCATATTCTTTTAAAACCAAGCGAAATAAGAACGGCCGAACAGGCTCAGCGCCAGATCACACAAATATTCCAACGCATACAAAGCGGTGACGACTTTTCTTCAATGGCCAAAGAGTTCAGTGATGATCCTGCCAGCGGCTCGGAAGGAGGCTCATTAGGCTGGACTCAAAACGGGCAGATGGTTCCTGAGTTTGAGCAAGTCATGAACAATACCGCTATCGGCCAAGTATCCACACCATTTGAATCACGATTTGGCTGGCACATTCTTACTGTGCTAGACAAGCGCACCGAGGACTTAGGCGAAAAGATGCAAGAGAACCGTGCACGTGCAGCGATACAAAAGCGTAAGTTTAACGAAGAACTTACCAACTGGCTGCGTGAAATACGCTCGCAAGCCTATGTTGATATTAAGGAGTAAACCGCTTGGGGATTAATAGACTTGTCATCACCCCCGGTGAACCTTCAGGTATAGGCCCAGATCTGTGCATTCAGATTGCTCAGCTGGGCCATTCGGATGAGCTCGTCGTCGTTGCTGATCCTGAGTTGCTACGTAAGCGCGCCAGTATGCTACAACTGCCGCTATCTATAGAACAATTTGATCCAGAGTTACCCGCGTCACCAACACCGGCGCGAACGCTTAAAGTACTGCCTGTGCCTCTAAAGGCTGAAGCACAACCAGGTGTTTTAAATGCAGCCAATGCTGAATATGTACTATCAACGCTCAGCATTGCGACCCAGGGCTGCATCGATGGCGTATTTTCCGCCCTTATCACCGCACCGGTGCATAAAGGGGTTATCAACGACGCGGGCATACCTTTTAGCGGTCATACCGAGTTTCTAGAAGCACTAACAGAGACGAAGAAAGTCGTTATGATGCTAGCAACAGAGGGGCTGCGCGTTGCACTCGCCACGACACATCTACCCCTGCGCGATATAGCGGATGCCATCACACCAGAATTACTAAGTGAAGTCATCGAAGTATTAGACCACGACCTTAAAACCAGCTTTGGCATTGAACAGCCAAGAATCATGGTTACCGGCTTAAACCCCCACGCAGGCGAAGGCGGGCATTTGGGTCGCGAAGAGATCGAAGTCATTGAACCTACCCTTGAGCGCCTTAGAGCTAAGAACATCAATCTAATCGGCCCTCTCCCTGCAGACACGCTTTTCACCGAGAAATACTTACAAGATGCGGATGCCGTGCTTGCTATGTATCACGACCAAGGCTTACCTGTACTAAAATACAAAGGCTTCGGCAAAGCGGTAAATATTACTTTGGGCATGCCTATCATTCGTACCTCCGTAGATCATGGCACCGCTTTAGATCTGGCAGGTACCGGGCAAGCAGATTCTGGCAGCCTACTAACTGCCATCGACTATGCAGGCGAGATGTCTCGTCACCGCAAACAATTCGCGAACTAATTCATGAGCAAAAAACCTGTAACGCATAAAGCCCGTAAACGATTTGGGCAAAATTTCTTGCATGATCACGGCGTTATTCGCCGCATCATCCGCTCAATCGCGCCACACGAATCTGATCAGATGGTTGAAATTGGCCCAGGGTTAGGCGCACTGACTGAAGAGCTACTGTCTGAAGCGGGCGAGCTCGATGCAATAGAACTTGATAGAGATCTACCGCCGATCTTGCGCACAAAGTTTTTTAACTATGGCGACAAGTTCCGTATACACGAGGCCGATGCGATGAAGTTCGACTTTTCATCACTTCGCAAAGGCGACAAACGGTTACGCATTGTCGGCAACTTGCCCTACAACATCTCAACCCAGCTTATCTTCCACCTTTTAAGTCATTCAGATAATGTTGAAGATATGCACTTTATGCTACAAAAAGAGGTGGTTGATCGGATGGCCGCAGGGCCTGGTGAAAACAACTATGGCCGCTTAAGCATCATGGCGCAGTATTTTTGCAAAGTAGAATCACTCTTTATGGTACCGCCAGGTGCATTTAACCCGGCACCTAAAGTTGACTCTGCTATTATTCGACTAACACCTTATCAAACGCTACCCGATATAGCAGAAGATAAAGAGCAGTTCGAAACCGTGGTGAGAACCGCATTTAATATGCGTCGTAAAACCTTACGTAATAATTTAAAACCTTTGTTAAGCGCTGACGATTTAGAAAGCATTGGCATAGACCCAACATTACGCCCAGAAAGACTTTCAGTGGCTAACTTTGTCACCATTAGCAACTTCCTGACGCAACAAAAAGGCAAAGCAAAAACTGATGGATAACATTGAGCTTGGCGATAAAGTAAACATCAAAGTAGAAACCAACTATCTGGCAAAACAATCTGACCCAGATAGTAAGCGCTTTGTGTTTTCATATTCCATTACCATAACCAACAATAATGATATGCCAGTGCAACTACTCAACAGGCACTGGCTTATCACCGACGGTAACCAGCACATCCAAGAGGTCCAAGGCGAGGGTGTCGTGGGTGAACAGCCCGTGATAGAACCCGATAATAGCTATACCTATACAAGCGGTGCGGTACTGGCAACCAGCGTTGGCAGCATGCAAGGCCATTACGAGATGAGCACAGACGAAGGCACAACGTTCAATGCTGCCATCAATGCGTTTACACTGGCCAGCCCCAACGCCTTGCACTAACCCTACATAGAAAACAGAGTCGTGCTATATGGCCACTTATGCGATAGGTGATATTCAAGGCTGTTTTGATGAGCTGCAGGCCCTTTTGCAGCTCGTTGAATTCTCTGACGATGATACATTATGGATTGCGGGCGATCTGGTTAACCGAGGCCCTAAATCCCTCGAAACCTTACGCTACTTAAAATCACTCGGCGACCAAGCCCTGTGCGTTCTCGGCAATCATGACCTACACCTTTTAGCCGTCTATTTTGGCTCATCTCCACGTAAACGCAGCGATACCCTAAATAGCATCCTTGACGCGCCTGATTGCGAAGAACTGCTCTCATGGCTGCGAAAACAGAAACTACTGGTATTAGACTCAACCAACCAGTTCGTGATGACCCACGCAGGTATCCCGCCCTGCTGGAGTATTAAAAAAACCAAAAAGCGCGCAAAAGAGATCGAGAAGGTACTCGATAGCACCTTAGCGAAAGAGTTTTTTGATCACATGTATGGCAATCAACCCGACACCTGGTCTGCCGATCTCGAAGGCTGGGAACGCCTACGTCTCATTACCAACTACTTAACACGAATGCGCTTTTGCTCTGCGGAGGGAAAGTTAGATTTCTCCGCAAAAGGCACTTTAGATTCACAACCCGATGGTTACCGGCCTTGGTTCGAATTACCGCGCAAAGACATTAGCGAAAACAACATTCGTATCCTTTTCGGTCACTGGGCAGCACTCGAAGGGGCCACCACGGCAGAAAATATCTATGCTTTAGATACAGGCTGCGTTTGGGGCAATAAACTAACCGCGCTTCGTTTAGACGATTTAAAAATATTCAGTACCCCAGCAATCCCACAAAAACCGGCGGTAACGCCTATCTCCACGCACCTTTTTAACCAGCAATAGGTAATATCATGAGCGAGTTTCAATGTATCGATTCAACCCACGCCGCCACGCTTATCGAACAAGGCGCTGGAGTAGCAGATATACGTGACCCTCAAAGCTTCTCTCAAGGCCATATTTCCGGTTCGTTCAATCTTAGCAATGAAAACCTACACCAGTTTATGCACGATGCCGATATGGATAAGCCCTTGCTCGTTTGCTGTTACCACGGCATCAGCAGCCAATCCGCTGCCCAATTCCTTATTGAACAAGGTTTTGATGAGGTCTATAGCATTAACGGCGGTTTCGAAGCTTGGCGTGTAGAGCAACCCAATCTTTGCGAGCAAGGCTGATGCAAGTTTACCTGGTCGGTGGTGCCGTTCGAGACAAGCTCCTAGGCTACCCCTTTTTCGATAAAGATTGGGTTGTCGTTGGTGCCACTGCTAACGAGATGCTAGATCTAAACTACCAGCAAGTTGGCCAAGATTTCCCGGTGTTTATTCACCCGGCAACTGGGGAAGAATATGCACTCGCCAGAACCGAGCGCAAATCAGGTAAAGGCTATACGGGTTTCCAATACCAGGCAGACCCATCCGTCACATTAGAAGAAGATCTGTTACGCCGCGACCTCACCATCAATGCCATGGCGATGGATGAGCACGACAACATCTATGATCCGTACAATGGCCAGCGAGATTTAGCCGCCAAAACGCTTCGCCATGTATCACCGGCTTTCGCAGAAGATCCCTTACGCGTGTTACGAGTCGCTCGTTTTGCTGCCCGCTACCACCATCTAGGTTTTACCATAGCGGAGGAAACCATCGCATTAATGGCGGCGCTCTCGGCCGGAGATGAACTAGAGCACCTAACCGCAGAACGTGTTTGGAAAGAGTTTGAACGTGCGCTAACAGAACCCTCACCTTGGATATTTCTGCAATCACTCGTTCAGTGCAACGCCATTATCAAAGTGCTGCCCGAATTAACCGATAGCTTCGCGGCCGAATTAACCGATAACCTCGCGGCCGAATCTCCACCTGCACAAGCTAACGACCAACATCAACCACTGCTAGCGGCATTTGAGCAGATCTGCCAGAAAACAGACAGCGCCATCATCCGCTTTGCCTGCTTGCTGTCGTTAGCTAACCAGCTAGACATAAACGCGCTATGTGATCGCTTACGTACTCCCAATGCATACAAAGACCTAGCCTTACAACTGGGTCAACATCACCATGAGCTCTCTAAATTCGATCACTTAAGTGCAGAGAAGAAGTTAGCGATCATCCTTAAACTGGATCTTATACGCAGACCACAACGTTTACCTCAGCTGTTAGAGAGCCTAAATATACTGCACGCCCAGACCAGCATCTCGCAATTAGACGCGATTCTTGAAGAGATCACCCAGATCCAGCCTAAACAACTTATGGCGGAAGGGTTTAAAGGGTCTGCACTCGGCGAAGCCATCAACCAACGACGATTAGCGATCTGCCAACAACCGGCACGCTCTTAACAAACGGGCTTTAATAACAGGAGTGGAGAATGGGTACCGCAAGCAACCCAAAGACAGCACGAAAGGCAAACGGCAAAGTAGCCCTCATCACCGGCGCTGCCAAACGTGTTGGGGCGGCGATCGCCGAATGCCTGCACACTCATGGATACTCAGTGCTCATCCACTACAACCACTCCTCGACAGAAGCACGTGCACTTGTGGATAAGTTCAACCAGATTCGCCCCAATAGCGCGCACTGTTTACAAGCAGATCTTAACCATATGGATCAAATACCGGCCCTCGCGATTGCCGCGCAGAACCATTGGGGTCGACTCGATCTACTGGTCAATAACGCCTCCGCCTTCTATCCCACACCACTTACTGAGAGCACCCAAGCGCAATGGGATAACTTGATCAATTCAAACCTGCGGGCCCCCTACTTTCTCTGCTCAGAGCTTAGCCACACACTATCAGTGAACAAAGGCTGCATCATCAATATGATCGATATCCACGCCCAAAGAGGCCTACCGGGTCACCCCATCTACTCCATCGCGAAAGCCGGTTTAGAGATGATGACCAAAAGTCTGGCGAAAGAGCTTGCCCCCAATGTACGGGTTAACGGCGTCTCGCCGGGCGCTATTCTTTGGCCAGAGGTCGAACTATCGGACGACGCAAAACAAGCGATTGTGGATAAAACCTTAATAGGAAAGCTGGGGCAAGATAGCGATTTAGCGGAGGCCGTCTACTACTTAGCCAACGCCAATTACGTGACCGGACAAATACTCGCAGTAGATGGCGGGAAATCGCTCTACAGCCATTAAGGGGAAACAATAGAGAAGAACGCAATAACAGCAAGGCCGAAAAACAGAGCGTGAAAAGGGAACGTAAAAAGAATATGTAAAAATAGAACGTAACAAGAACTATCAAGCGGCCTTTAGCTACTTTCTCACCCTATTTTCTCACACTACTTGTGCACCCTACCTCTATTTCACCCTACGTTTAATCAACCCTACTTCTACTTCTGCCTATGCTACTTCTGCCATCTTACTCAACACAGCATGGCAGCGCATGGCCTTGCCACTCAAAATCAACCGTCCATAAAGATTGGTTTTCTGCATAGTCCTGCCACAGCTGCGCATAAGCGATCTTCAGTTCAGGGTGCAATTGATCGGGTGCAATATCTGCCAACGGCAGCAAGACAAAAGCATTTTTAGTAATTTCACCACGCGGTAGCTGCACGCCGGAATAGTTACCCACCAGCTGATCATAGGTCAGGATATCGATATCCAAGGTTCGACCACTAAATTTAGGGCCTTGTCGGCAGCGACCGTTTTCATCTTCGATAGTTTTTAACAGCACAGATAACTGCGCTACAGGTAGATCTGTATCAAAGGCGACCACAAAGTTATAAAAGTTGTCACCACTAAAGCCAACCGCTTCGCTCTCATACACCGCTGATACAGTCAGGGGACCAAAATGCAGGTGCAGGGCATCTAAAGCCGCAGAAGTGTAACGCTCACGCTCAGTATTAGTGCCAACACTGACAAAAACTTGCGCCATTAAAAACGCTCCCCACGCTCAATAATCACACCGACATCAGCCGCTTTAGGCACAGCGCCCGGCTTGCCTAAACGTAGACGTAGCCACTTAACCGAGAACTCATCCATCACGATCTCCGCGATCTGCTCCGCCATGGTCTCGACCAACTGAAATTCGCTCTGCTCGATAAACTCGATCAAACGATCAGACACCGACTTATAATTAAGTGTGTTATCCACATCCTCAGTATTAGCGGCCTGACGTATATCTGTACCCATCTCAAGGTCCAAATTAACACGCTGACGAATTTCGCGTTCCCAATCATAAATACCGATGACTGTTTCCACCTCTAACTCTCGAATGTACACTATATCCATAACTTCACTCTTGGATTTATGATGACCGATCTTGGACTCATTACCATCGGACTGGTTTTTCTAGCTTATCTGTGGGGATCAATACCCACGGCGGTTATCGTTTGTCATACATTAGATATCCCTGACCCTCGCAAACAAGGATCGGGAAACCCTGGCACCACGAACGTTCTACGCATTGGCTCGCGTAAAGCTGCTATTTTCACCCTTATTGGCGATGCCGGCAAAGGCATTTTAGCGCTGCTACCGGCAGTTCTGTTGCAACTGCCTAGTTCAGAGCAAGCCCTATGTGCGTTAGCCGCTGTCGTTGGTCACCTGTTCCCTGTCTTTTCATCGTTTCGCGGAGGAAAAGGAGTCGCAACCGCGCTCGGCGTCTGTCTCTGTCTGTTCTGGCCTTTAGCGTTATCTCAGCTTTTTATTTGGGTCATCGTCGCCGCGTTTAGCCGGATCGCATCACTGGCATCGATCGCATGCGCGCTGATCACCCCGATCATTGTTTGGATTGCTGCCCCTCCACTGTTCAGTGTTTTACTGATCATTTCGGCACTACTCTTGTTCAGTCATCGCAACAATATTCGTAATCTTTTATCCGGTGCTGAGCCTAGGCTTTAAACAGACCTCAGATTGCATCCAGCGTATCTAATGGCCAGCGTGGCTTAGTCACAATCTCTAATCCACTCTCTTGCCCTGCCAATAGACGCTGACAACCGGCAAAGGCGATCATCGCACCGTTATCGGTACAGAACTCAGGCCGGGCATAAAACAGCTGCGAACGTTCTTTTTTTACCATCTCTTCTAATCGTTCACGTAAGCGCTGATTGGCACTTACTCCACCGGCAATCACTAACTGCTTAAAACCGGTATGCTGCAATGCCCGCTTACACTTAATTGCTAAAGTATCCACAACCGCCTCTTCGAACGCACACGCGATATCATTGATAGTTTGCGGATCAATTTTGCCGTTTTCATCGCGGTGATCATTGGAGGTGTTCAAGGTGAAGGTTTTAAGGCCGGAAAAACTCATATCCATACCCGGGCGATCGATCATCGGGCGCGGAAAACGAAAACGTGTGCGATCACCTAGCAGCGCATGCTTAGCGACCAAAGGACCACCGGGATAGTCTAGGCCTAACATCTTAGCGGCTTTATCGAATGCTTCCCCTGCGGCATCATCTAGCGATTCGCCTAACAGCTCATATTGCCCAATACCATCAACCCGTACTAACTGGGTATGTCCACCGGACACCAACAGGGCAACAAAAGGGAATGAGGGGGGCTGCTCTTCTAGCATCGGTGCTAACAGATGCCCTTCCATATGATGAACGCCGATCGCAGGCTTACCCCATGCCAGTGCTAGCGCACGGCCGGTAGACGCGCCTACCATGAGTGCACCGATCAATCCTGGTCCTGAGGTATAAGCGATGGCATCGACATCCCCTTTTTTAAGGCCTGCCTTATTAAAGGTTTCATCCAATAGCGGCAGTAGCTTGCGCACATGATCACGAGAAGCGAGTTCGGGTACGACGCCTCCGTATTCGGCATGCATCTTTACTTGGCTATAGAGTGCATCGGCTAGTAAGCCTTGCTCACTATCGTAGATAGCAACGCCGGTTTCATCACAGGAGGTTTCGATTCCCAATACACGCATTCTTTTGGTACTCAGTTTTAGGCTTAACAGAAGGTTTGTGGGCATTATACATCTGCCCTTGATCGACTGCATACAAACCTCGCCAGAAAATAGCGCATTGAGGTATTAACTGCTTTACTTAGCCCAACGAAAGGAATAGAATTTCGCGCCTTGCCATAGAACCGTCTGTTTTATGAGCAGGTACTTTAAGTATTAATTAAACAATTATAGGGTTTGTTAAAACATGCCAGCTGTAAAAGTTAAAGAAAACGAGCCATTTGATGTTGCTCTACGTCGTTTCAAACGTTCTTGCGAAAAAGCAGGCGTACTAGCTGAAGTTCGTCGTCGTGAATTCTACGAGAAGCCTACTTCTGTACGTAAGCGTAAAGCAGCTGCTGCTGTTAAGCGTCATGCTAAGAAAGTATCTCGCGAAAACGCACGTCGCGTACGCTTGTACTAATACACGAGATATACACAAGATCCCATTCAGGTAATTAGAGGTAAGTTATGTCGGAGCTTAAGCAGCGAATCACTACAGAGATGAAAGCTGCAATGCGTGCCAAAGATAAGGAACGCCTAAGCACTATCCGCATGATGTTAGCCGAACTCAAACGCATCGAAATCGATGAGCGCATTGAGCTGGATGATACCCGAGTACTAACGGTGCTAGACAAAATGTCGAAGCAGCGCAGAGACTCTATCTCACAATTTGAAGAAGCGGCACGTATGGATCTTGCTAGTGCTGAGCGACGGGAGTTGGAGGTGATTAAAACTTTCCTGCCGCAACCGCTTACGGACGAAGAACTCGCAGTCATTGTTCAACAGGCTGCCGAGCAATCAGGCGCGCAGTCCATGCAAGACATGGGCAAAGTCATGGGGCTCGTAAAACCCCAAGTTCAAGGCCGCGCCGATATGGGTAATATATCCAAACTTGTTAAGGCCGTACTTTCTAGTTAAAGGCTTCTAGTTAAAGACCTCTAGCTAAAGACTTCCAGTTAATGGTTTTCTGGCTGATTGCTTTCTAGCACCTTGCAGCTAAAACACTATCTAGCTCAAGACAATCAAGCCAAGTACTATTAAGCTAAATACTATCAAGTTAAACACTATCCAGTTAAACTGCCGCTGAGAATTAAGCAGCAGCAGGACTCATGGCCGGACGCATACCCCAAACTTTTATTGACGATTTACTCGCGCGCGTCAACATTATTGATGTGCTAGACGGTCGTGTCCAAAAGCTAAAGCGTGCTGGCAAAAACTATTCAGGGCTTTGCCCCTTTCATAAAGAAAAAACTCCATCATTTTCGGCGAACCAAGAGAAACAGTTTTACTATTGCTTTGGCTGCGGCGCAGGCGGTAATGCTCTTGGCTTCTTGATGGATTATGAAAATATTAGCTTTCCTGAAGCGGTAGAAGAACTCGCTAAAACAGCCGGTATGGAAGTTCCACGCGACGACTCCCCTCAGCAGCGCGAAAAAGATCAGCAACTCAAGAAACTCTACGAGCTTCTCGAAGCGGCAAGCCAGTATTACGAAGAGCAATTACGCCGCAACGATAATCGAACAGATGCGGTTAATTATCTGAAGTCCCGCGGCTTAAGCGGTCAGGCTGCCAAAGCATTTTCTATCGGTTTCGCCCCCTCCGGTTGGGACAACCTGTTAAAGCACTTAGGCGAAGGCGATCCCCATAAAGCCAAGCTTCTCGAAGAAGCGGGCATGCTTATTCACAATGAAGATCGTGATAGTCGCTATGATCGCTTTCGTAACCGCATCATGTTCCCTATTAGAGATCAACGTGGCAGAACCATCGCTTTTGGTGGACGCGTACTCGGGGATGACAAACCCAAATACCTAAACTCGCCTGAAACACCCACCTTCCATAAAAGCCGTGAACTGTATGGCCTTTATGAAGCAAGAAAGCACAATAGCAAGCTTGATCGCCTTATCATTGTTGAGGGTTACATGGATGTCGTGGGCCTAGCCCAATATGGCATTCATTACGCAGTAGCCACTCTGGGCACCGCGACAACAGCCCAGCATTTAGAGCGACTGTTTAAAATAGTACCGGAAATAATTTTCTGCTTCGATGGCGACAACGCCGGACGCGAGGCGGCCATGCGCGCCCTCAAAACCGCCATGCCCGTCATCGAAGATGGCAAAGAGGCACGCTTTCTCTTTCTACCTGATGGCGAAGATCCCGACAGCCTTGTTCGCCAAGAGGGCGAAATTGCCTTTAGCGAGCGATTAGGTAAAGCCCAGCCTTTGTCAGAGTTTTTCTTTAAAAGCTACTCAGAGAGTGCCGACTTAGACAGCATGGATGGACGCGCTCGTTTCAGCACCGAAGTGCTACCTGCAATTAACGCCATGCGCCCTAGCTTACTACAGCAGATGATGCTCGATCGCATTTGCGAATTAACGCACCTATCGCTAGAACAGATTCAGACCACCGTTAACTTCCATGAAGCGATCGCTGCACCAGCGCCGGCACAAAACACAGCACCAACCACGGCGGCCGAACCGTTCGATGCGCCTCCCGCTGAGTATGATTACTACCCTAGCGACAACAATGAATACGCAGATTTCGGTTCAGCTCAGCAAGAACCCTACTATGAGGCACAACCGCAGCAAGGGTATAAGCAAGGCAAACAGGGTAAATACAAGGGCGGCTTTAAGAACGGCAAGTTTGGCGATAAACCTCGCCCAAATCTACCTAGCCCGAAAAACACCGAGCTATCATTTGCGGAAAAACTGATCTCTCTGCTATTGCACTATCCACAACTCGCAGGCGAACACCGCTTCCCTGATGGCTTAGCGCTCGCCGAAGATCGCGATATTTTACTTTTGATTCAGCTGATCAACTACTACAAAGAAAACCCAGCAGCGACACTCGGGCAACTTGCGGTAGATTGGCGTGAAGATGAAAAGCTCTCGCAAACGATTATCAAACTTTACGAGATCTCAACGTCACTAGAGATCCACTCAGAAGCCGATGCCAGACTCTACCTTAAAGACTCGCAACACGGCTTAGAGCTGAAAGCACTTGAGCTAGAAATTTCCAGTTTACAAAAAAAGCACCAGCTTGATCGCGAAGAGAAATTAGCCCTGGCGAATAAATTCCAACAATTGCACCAATTAAAGAACATTAGTAAAGATTAATAACCGTTGCAGCACTTGAAATTTTCAGCAACGACCACCATATAGTTCTGTAGTTAGCCACTATTCCAGCAAGTTGCTGAAATATAGTCTATTTTTAACGGGTAACTGACAAAAACTGGCACGGCCTTTTCCCTAGCAAATTAGCGACTTCGCCGCTATAATGGCCTGCTCGAATTTTCATCCATTTTTACAAGTCACAGGGTCCTATGTCCGATACTTCTCAGCAACAGCAGTCTCGCCTCAAGGAATTGATCGCACGTGGTAAGGAGCAAGGTTACCTTACTTACTCTGAAGTCAATGACCATCTGCCACAGGACATTGCCGATCCGGATCAAGTAGAAGATATTATCCGCATGATCAATGACATGGGTATCTCCGTGTCAGAAGAAGCGCCGGATACTGAAACTCTACTGATGACTGAAGGCGATTCAGCAGAAGTCGATGCCGATGAAGAAGCAGTAGCAGCACTGGCAGCGGTTGAATCCGATGCTGGTCGTACAACCGATCCTGTCCGTATGTATATGCGTGAGATGGGTACTGTTGAGCTACTAACCCGTGAAGGCGAAATCAGTATCGCTAAACGTATCGAAGAAGGCTTACGCGAAGTGATGTCTGCTGTTGCCTGCTTCCCAGGCACTGTTGATGCCATTCTTGAAGCGTACAGCCTAACCATCGAAGAAGAAGGTCGCTTAAGCGATATCTTTAGTGGTTATATCGATCCTGATGACGATGACATCATCCCTTCTGCTGCGCCGGTTGTAAGCGCTGACGATGCGGACGATGACGAAGAAGAAGAGAAAGAGAAAGGCCCTGATCCAGAAGAAGCGGCTCGCCGTTTCGGCCTTGTTCGCGAAAAACTGCTTGCCGTGCTTGCGGTACTAGAAAACAACAGTCGCGACAGTAAAGAATACAAAGCAGCGCAGGCTGAGTTGAGCGAAGCATTTTGCCCAATCAAGTTATCGCCGCGCTACTACGAAGCATTAGTTGGCCGTGTACGCTCAACCATCGAGAACGTTCGTAAACAAGAACGTACGATTATGCGCATCTGTACACAACGCGCTAAAATGCCACGTAAAACATTTATTAAAGAGTTCCCTGGCAACGAGACAAATCCAGCGTGGTTTACCTCTGTCATTGACTCTGCAAGTGATTACTCACGCGCTATTAAGACCAATATCATTGAACTTAAGCGTGCACAGAAAAAACTTATCCAAGCTGAAATCGAAACCGGTATCAGCCTAGCGGAGATCAAAGAGATCAACCGCGCAATGTCGATCGGTGAAGCTCGTGCTCGCCGCGCGAAGAAAGAGATGGTTGAAGCCAACCTTCGTCTTGTTATCTCTATCGCTAAGAAATACACCAACCGTGGTCTGCAGTTCCTTGATCTAATTCAAGAGGGCAACATCGGCCTAATGAAAGCGGTTGATAAGTTTGAATATCGCCGTGGTTATAAGTTCTCAACTTATGCAACATGGTGGATTCGTCAGGCGATCACTCGCTCTATTGCCGACCAAGCACGTACGATTCGTATCCCGGTTCACATGATCGAAACGATCAACAAACTGAACCGTATTTCTCGTCAAATGCTACAAGAGATGGGCCGTGAAGCAACGCCAGAAGAGCTTGCCGAGCGCATGGAGATGCCAGAAGACAAGGTACGTAAAGTACTGAAAATCGCTAAAGAGCCGATCTCCATGGAAACACCAATTGGTGATGATGAAGACTCAAGCTTGGGCGATTTCATTGAAGACGTGACGATCTCTTCCCCAGTTGATTCTGCAACAGGTGAAGGCCTTCGTGAAGCAACGAAAGAGGTTCTAGCAGGTCTGACGGTACGTGAATCTAAAGTACTACGTATGCGTTTTGGTATTGAAATGAACACGGACCACACATTAGAAGAAGTAGGTAAACAGTTTGACGTAACACGTGAACGTATTCGTCAGATTGAAGCGAAAGCACTACGCAAGCTTCGCCACCCTAGCCGTTCTGAGCACCTACGTGGCTTTATTGACGACTAGCATATTCTTTTAAATCAAACCCTTGCGCCTATGATTCCGACTCGGTATTATGGGCGCCCTCTCCCATCAGGAGAGCCTCAAATCAAACCAGTTTGAAATACCTTTTCTAATTTTGGATTTGATTACGCAGGAGAAATCTTGCTCTGGGGGCCTATAGCTCAGTTGGTTAGAGCGCTCGACTCATAATCGATCGGTCGCAGGTTCGAGTCCTGCTAGGCCCACCACTTTACCGCAGTAAGCCCATCTACCTTCATACAAGCGCATATTCTCAAACTACGCACTTTCTTCTAACGCATTAGCGCTATAGATAAGATCACGGATCTCATGCTGTGGGTTATAACCGTTTACACTAGCAAGAAGAATTGTACGAATCTCTTGATATTCAAATGCATCTAACGCGCTCTGCAACTGTTCAAGAACAACCTCCAACTCCGCCCACGATAGCATCACTTCTTGCGCCCGCATGATCATAGGATGCTCGGTCTTTAATACATCATCACCAATGAGGAGCTCTTCGTAAAGCTTTTCGCCGTCACGCAGCCCGGTAAAATGAACCTCAATATCTCCACCTGGATTATCCGCACTTCTGACAGACATCCCTGTTAGATTAATCATCTGCTTAGCAAGGTCCGATATTTTTACCGGCTCTCCCATATCCAGCACAAAGACATCCCCTGACGAGCCCATAGACCCCGCTTGAACAACCAAAGAGGCCGCTTCGGGAATAGTCATGAAATACCGCGTTATCTCAGGGTGCGTTACCGTCACTGGACCACCGGTACGAATCTGCTCCTTAAACAGAGGAATAACGGAACCGGAAGAGCCTAATACATTACCAAAGCGAACCATCGCAAAACGTATAGAGGAACGCTGCTCTTCGCGCTGACTCAGCGCCTGAAGCACTAATTCAGCAAAACGTTTACTCGCACCCATCACATTGGTGGGCCTTACTGCTTTATCGGTAGAGATAAGAACAAAATTCTTTACACCCGATGCCACAGCCGCTTCGGCACACTGCCATGTTCCGAGAATATTATTTTTTAGGCCGGCTATATTATTCGACTCAACAAGAGGGACATGCTTATAAGCAGCGGCATGGTAAACCGTATCAATTTGATAGCATTTCAAAATAGTTTCTAGATGAGTACGATCCAACACATTACCCAATACCGGCCGAATAGCTGTTGTGCAATCAGACATTGAAGCCAACTCACGCTCGATACTGTATAAAGCGAATTCAGACAGCTCAAAAAGAATTAATGCCTTGGGTTTTTGCTTAAGGATCTGACGACACAATTCCGAACCAATAGACCCCCCCGCGCCTGTCACCAAAACATTTTGCCCTTTGATACAAGCGTCTAATAACTCAGCATCAGGTTTAACCTCATCACGACCTAGCAGATCAGCAATATCAACTTCCCTTACATCGCTGATACTAACTTTACCGCCCGCTATATCAGATAACCCAGGCAAGGTCATGACCTTCAGTTCATAAAACGAAAGCTCATCAATGATCTCTTTCTTCCGCTGAGTCGACGCCGAAGGTATCGCCAACAGAATTGAATCGACATCAAATTGCTCAATTAAATAATCGATTTTTGATGCGCTATATACCCGAATACCATTCAAATCTGAGCCATCTAAACGCTCATCGTCATCAATATAGGCTACCGCACTGAATTCCGCAGAATGGTACAACGCCTCTGCTAACTGTCTACCAGAGGAGCCCGCACCATATATAATCACTCGTTGAGCTTCAGATTTAGCCTTCTGCTCCCCTCCTGGAAATTGGTGCAAAATTGCCCATCGCGCAATCATTCGGGTACCACCAATCACTACAATAGAGATAAACCAGAAAATAAAAATAACAGAGCGTGGAACAGGAACATCTAAACCTAGTAAATGAGTAAAAACAGCCCAAACAAGTAGAGCGAAAGATATCGCCTTAACAGCAGTCCAAAGTGCACGGTATCCAATATAGCGAATCACCGCACGATATAAACCTGATCTAATAAAAATTGGGATAGAAACGATAGGAGCGAGAAGATACGAAGGCCAATGAACAAAGTCATTCGCACTCCAATCCTCATACCGTAAAGCAAAGCTCAACCAACAACACAATATAAGAGCGACAATATCGAAACAAACAAATAAAGCTCTTTTCTGATTACGAGTCAGCTGCAGAATAGATGTGAGCATCCTAAATAGCCGCCTCTCTCATCACCCGATTTATGGCTTCGATGGTTTGATCAATTTCACTCGGTAATAATGTAGGATGAACCAAGAACATCAAACTACTCTCACCCAACTGCTTAGCTCCAGGCAGGGATTGGGTAGGCGCGAAACCTGAACCAACAAAAGCCTCTTCTAAATACACTTCAGAGCACGATCCAGTAAAACAAGGAACATCACACTCGACAATCTCGCTTAAAATTCGATCCCGGCTCCAACCAGGCTTAAGCTGTTCTTGGCATACATATACATAACACTTATACCAAGCATGCTTGTAATCACTACTAAAACGAGGAACATAAAGGCCTCTTAACTTTTCGCAAGCGGACAATATTTTCTCAGCATTCTCCGTACGCGAACTCTGCCATGCTGGCATTTTTAATAACTGCAAACGCCCAATTGCAGCTTGCATCTCTGTCATACGACCATTAGTACCAAAGGAATCATGAAGCCAACGAAACCCTTTAGAGTTCGAATTAGAATGAACCTTATCCCAACTTTTCCCATGATCTTTAAGCGACCAAACCTTTTTCCACAGCGCCTCATTATCTGTCGTAATCATGCCCCCTTCACCGCCGGTAGTCATAATTTTGTCTTGGCAGAAAGACCAGCAACCAACATCACCTAGAGTACCTACTGGGGTCCCTTTATATTCCGCACCATGCGCCTGAGCACAATCTTCAATAACAGCTAAATTATTATCCTTAGCTAAGGACAATATAGGATCCATATCACAAGCTAGGCCAGCAAGATGGACGCACATAACGGCACAAGTGCGCGGGGATATAACCTCAGCAATTGTATCAGCAGTTATATTTTGCGTATCCGTATCCACGTCTGCGAAAACAGGGATCAAGCCAGCATTAACAATTGAGGATATAGATGCAATAAAGGTTCGCGATGTAACAATAACCTCTCCACCTTTAGGCAAATCAAGTCCTAAGAGGGCTAAATCAAGTGCAACCGTTCCATTAGAAACCGCTATCGCATAATTCGCTTTACACCACTTAGCAAACTCTTTTTCAAAAGCCCGCCCCTCTTCTCCAGTCCAGTAATTAACCTTATTTGACAAAAGCACAGCCGAAACAGCGTCTGCTTCTTCGGCGCTATAACTCGGCCACGGTGAAAAAGAAGTATTTAACATTTATTCTAAACCATTTTTTATTGGGGCCGCTGGAACGCCAACGACTGTCATTCCAGAAGATACATTCTTAATTACTGCAGCCCCAGCACCGACCACAACATTATCGCCAATAGTAACTTGTTGTTTAACAGAAGAACCAATACCCACCCAAGAACAAGCCCCCACGGAGACCCCTCCAGCAAGATTAGCGCCAGGACTAATATGAACGCCTTCAGCCAGGATTCCATCATGATCGATTGTAGCGGATGTATTTATGATTACAGCGTCCGCTATCGCAGAACCGGTATTTACAACCGCCATCGCACAAACCATAACGCCCCTACCAATATCACAACCAGAAGCTATTACAGCACTTGGATGGATAACCGATACAATATTCGCGCCCTGCTCTCTAAGTAACTTCAGTAAGCGTAATCGTTCGGAGCATGCACCAACAGCAACAATAACGCCGTCATAAGAATCTAATACAGAAAGCAAATCACACAACTGCCCAATAACAGGCCACTTGCCACTTTTCTTGAACTCAGGATATCCATCATCAAAAAAAACAACGGCTGACCACTCGTCACTTAACTCCGCAGCGTCTGCAACAACCCGGCCATGTCCACCGGCGCCATATATAGCAAGTTTCACTGATCATTACCTGTAAATTTGCGAGCGGTTACATGCCCTTCAGCACTTACACCATCCCTAGACAGGACAGCTTTGATTGATAATAAAACAATCTTCATATCGACAAGAAATGAATAGTTATCCACATACCACACGTCATAGTTAAATTTTTCTGTCCATGAAATATTATTACGACCATTCACCTGAGCCCACCCAGTAATCCCAGGCCTAACTTCATGCCGCCGCTTCTGATGCTCATTATAAAGAGGCAAATATTCCATTAATAAAGGCCTAGGCCCTATAAGAGACATATCGCCCTTTAACACGTTAAATAACTCGGGTAGCTCATCGATACTTGTTGAACGTAATGCTGAACCAAATGATGTTAATCGCTGCTCATCAGACAACGGAGTGCCAGCCTCATCATTCTGATCCAACATTGTTCTAAATTTATACATTTTGAAAGGCACGCCTTCAAAGCCGGGCCTCGTCTGACAAAAGAACACAGGAGCACCCAACTTTGCCCGAACAAGAAGCGCCGTAACCGATAATAAAGGGGCTAATAGAATTAACAAGAATAGCGACACAACAACATCTAACACGCGCCTAACAAAATAATACATACAACCTTACTCGCTCATGCTGTTTTTTAGATAATCAACAAACTTTTCAGTGATAAATTTAGAATCAAAATCACGCTCAACTCGCGCCTTCGCATTCTGTCCCATCACTCGTCGTAGCTCCATGTCTTGCACTAGGCGCTCCATCGCTTTTCCTAACGCAACGACATTACCGCACGTAAATAATTGCCCCGTCTGCTGATCAACAATCGCATCGGATAAACCATAAATATCACTTCCTATACAAGGAACTGCTGCAGCTGCAGCCTCTATGACTGAAGTACCAAAACCCTCTCTATAACTAGGCAATACAAACACATCAGCTGCTGAGAAAAAATGCTCTGGCTTATCTGTAAAGCCTTTAAAGTAAACACGTTCAATACAAGGCTTACAGATTACGGATATCTCCTCCGTCAAACCTTCTTCATCAGGCCCGATAAAAGCCAGCCGGATATCACGTCTGGATTCCGCTAACACTGAAAATGCTGCCGCCAAGTCTAATACACCTTTATCTCGATTGAGTCGTCCTAAAAAAAGGAAAAGCACATCACCACTACTCGCTCCGATCTCTTCTCGTATCATTATCCTTGCTTCGTTATTCACTGAAAAACGATCAAGATCAACACCAGAAATCGACCCCTTGTGAATCATTTGCAACTTCTTCACTGAAGCAACTTTTTCCTGAACAATAAAATCTACTTGGCTCTGGCTATCAGCCAATAATTTCGTTGCAGTCAACGACGTAATTTTATCGCAACCTTTAAGAACAGACCTTATCAAACCAGTCTTCGTTGCCCAAACCTGACCTGTAAACCAGTGAATTCTTACCGGTATTCGGCAAAAAAATGAGGAGATCATCGCAAGCAAGCCAGCCTTAGGAGTAACAGATATAACGAGATGAAAACGCTCTATAAAAAGAAAGAAAACCAAACTAATAAAAGCACGAAAGTCATCAAAAATAGAAATTTTTCTTGGAATACGTATGTTTTTTTGACTTATATGTTCTGGCAGGCTGATCTTACCGGTAGATAAATCGGCAACGATGGTAACTTCATAATGTTCCGATAATGCGAGAATATGCTGCTTTAGAAAAGCATCAACCGTAGCTGGGGAAGCAGTTATAAAGCAAATCTTGCGCTTCACTTTGTACATTCCAAATAATATTTAATCGTCAATAAACTATAAGGATCCAATCCACAATAATCCATTACCACTTTAAAAGACCTGAAACCATTCTCCGTACAAAAGCCAGAAGCGATATAAATTCATGAAAAAACAATCGACCTAGCCCAATAAAACCTAACTTATACATTTTAAAATATACCTTCATGACCCCCAGCTGCATACTCCAAAGGTGAGAAGATAAACCTCCTGCCCCGTATCTTGACTTATAAAGAATGGTGAGAGGCAAATTAGAGAACATCACGACTCCTCCAGTCGCAGCAATGCGCAGCCAAAATTCATAATCTTCTGCGTAACGAAGTTTTGTATCGAATGTAAAGAGGATATTATTACGAAGAAAGACAGAAGGTGTAGAGAACCTATTCTTAAGCAATAAACTTTCAAAACTCAATTTTAAAACTGAATAATTAAAAGATTCATGCGAGAACCTATCCGGAAGCTGCTCCTCACCATCCACAACAGAACGATGTGCAAGTAATGTGCAATCAGGATTATCAAGCATCCATTGATACTGCAATCTAATTTTTTCAGAGTGCCACGCATCATCAGCATCCAAAAATGCAAAAAACTTTGTTTCTACAAGTTTCATACCTAGATTTCGAGCACAAGAAGCTCCCGAATTAACTTCAAGCTCTATAATTTCTACTCTGGTGCAATCGCATTCGGTCTTAATTTTTTTAAGAATATCTAAAGTAGAATCTGTGCTTGCATCATCTACAAAAACTATCAATTCAGGTATTAACGATTGACTTATCACCGAGTCATACGCTCTTAAGACAGTATGTTCTGAATTATAGCAAGGGATAATTACCCCTACCTCTGCGTGTAATGTAGTCACTATTTCAATTTCCGCAAAACCGGTTAATTGACCTTCGAATTTCACCACCTATTGCGTAAAAAATCCCTTTCAAGAAAAGGATATCTCCTGAAAGTAGCAATTCTCTGAAACGCAGAGCAAGATCATATTTAAAAATTGTCCTTAGTCTATTTTTATTAGTCACTTGATCTGGATGAATACGATATTTTAACAAAGGCTTTCCATAATGAAAAAAAACAGCATCAGTTTGCCTTCTTATCCTCAGCCACAAATCGTAGTCTTCTGAATACTGGCCATAAGAGTATCCCCCAATTTGGAGCAAAAGGGACCTCTTGACTACTACTGTAGGGTGAGGAAGGCATGATTTAATCGGTAAGGTGGAACGTAATTCGCTATCTAGCTTATCATCAATTTGATAGCAACCCTTAGTATTCCCGTGCTCATCAATAAGCTCAATTCCTGTTGAAAGAATGTCAATATTATGGGATTTATTAAGTAACATATTCGTTATCTCAAATCTGTCGAAATGACTCAAATCATCAGAGTCCATTCGTACTATCCATTCACCACGAGCACAGTGAATACCGTAATTTAGAGCAAATACAAGCCCTGGAATAGGTGTAGACAATACCGTAACCCTTGGCTCGTTCTGCCATAAGTCTTTGATATTTTCTATGAGTAAACACTCTGGACCATTGCAAATTAAAAGTAATTCAAAATCCTGAAATGTTTGCAAAAGAATACTCTCAACCGCTTCGACCAGAAAAGAGTGCCATGTATGAACTGGCAGTAAAACTGAATATTTCGGATTAGGCGCTTCAATCATAATTAACTAGATCCTCACCCAAGACTCGGGAACGATATCACTTGAGTCCAATTTCATATCAGAAAACCAACGAGAAGGAGCTACAACTTGTTTATCTTGCGCCTCTCCCAACCACGCTCCCCACCAACTGAACGAACTATTCGCAATAATATGGCCTTTCGCTCTAGACATTAGAAACAAGTCTTCCTCTTGTGTTCTCCCAAACCCGTCAACAAAAATAACATTATATTGATCAGAAAGGTTAGACTTTGCCCAGTCAATATCATCAGAAAAAACAAAAAAAACAACTTTATCATTTTGTTTCTTAAAGTATTCCATAGACCTTTTATAGTAATTCAAGCCACAGAACCCATGTATTTCACTCGCAACAGGATCATTTATATAATCACCACGACGTATATGAAGTGAAATAGAATAACAGTCATTTATTTTTTTATTAATATCCATTGAATATTCACTCAACGGGGCATTCAGCTTAAACTCTTTCATCAACTGATTTCGGTAATTTTTGAAATACTTCTCTGATTGAAAATATCCAAATAAAAAAACACCGTCCGAATTCGTCCAAAAAAGACCATCATAAGCCAAACCCTTTTCATAAAAGCGTCCAGGAACATCAAAAAACGCGGAGGCTCTATAAGCTAAGGAATCAAAACCTGGATGCCATATTAGGCGTTCTCTAGAATTAGTAATTCTACTTTCTATATTAAAACTATCAAGACCTAAGGAGTGTGATTTATAATCATTGAATGCACTAACATCAACAACAAGATCAACACCTAAGTGCAATGACAAAGCACGCCCTGCAGCATACTGAAACATTTGATTACCCAAACCACCAATCAAACGAACACCTATCATTTCAACACCTTATTTAAGATTTTGATCAACAAAGTTTCTAAAAACGTTCTTATTAGCATAAAAATATGCCGAGTAAACTGCAAAAGAAAAAACTAACAAACACACATCTACAACGACATTCTCTAAGACAGAATCTAAATTATTATAAAAATGCATCGGAGTGATCAGCAGCATAACCAAAAACAGAAAGCAAAAAAACACATCTCTGACATTAATCGAAATATATAAATCCAGAAAGGCTTTCACAGCTACAGAAATGAAAACCAAAAGCATCGAACATAAAACAGCATAAGCGGCAAAAACAACATTCATTCCATAGACAGCTATAAACGACGAAGCGACTACAAAGAAACCAACACCGAAGGAATATGGAAAAATCAACTTAGACATAGTTTTACTTATTTGCGCATAATTAGATAACAAACCTGTTAAAACTCGTAGAAATTCAAACCATATACCTAAAATCATAAAAGGCAACCCATCATAAAATGACGAATCGACTAAAATATAAAAAACATACTCTCCGGCCACAGATAGTGAATAAGCAATAAATAGATATAATGGAATAACAATTTTCAACAATGATATATATGCAACTCTCCCTTCCCCTGGAGAATTTTTCATTTTATTAAAAAAATAAGGATAAAAGTACTGTGAAACAAGCGAATCTAATGCACCCCATATTTGATTAGCAATCCCAAAACCAATCACAAAAATACCAAGAGCATTTAACCCCCAATACCACTCGATCACCAATCTATGTCCTGATAACAAAATCCATAAAAGCAATGAGGCTAGCCCTAAAGGCATTATATAAGTTTTAAATTCGGACAGCGAAAACAATCTTTGATTGAATTTTGATGAATCTTTTTTGAAATACGACTTATCAAAGAAAGCCCAGGCACATACAGCACCAATTATCAATCCAATCATTTGACCTAAAAACCAAAACTCAGCCACTGGATAAAACCACGTTAGCAATGATGAAGTAAGAAAAGAGACTGTAATAGATAACAGCCCCAATAATACGAATCTCTTTCTTTCACCAACCATGTTAAGCATTGGAATTAACGTCGCATTGGCCGTAGATGAACAAACCATTATAAAAACTAAACAAGTAATAATTAACAATTCCAATAAAGAAAAGTCCTGAGAAACACTCCAGACCAATGACAATATAGCTCCTATTGCAGCACCCAAATAAACCCAAAAGGGGTAGCATCGAAGCTTATGAAGGAGAACACCGGAATCTCTCCATTCATGTGTATGGCGATTTATAAACTGACCAATTGGACTTATCAGAAACAAACCTGAAAATATTTGAAAGACGACAAGAACTGACAGAAAACCGTATTCTTCTGGACTCAATAATGACGTTAGTACACGAACACTTATTAAACCGATTAAA
The DNA here is from genome assembly GCA_027943745.1 of Neptuniibacter victor. Lineage (GTDB taxonomy): Bacteria > Pseudomonadota > Gammaproteobacteria > Pseudomonadales > Balneatricaceae > Neptuniibacter > Neptuniibacter victor. The sequence goes on from AP025763.1 coordinate 3,309,924, forward strand.
ACTGTTACTAGGCGTCCAACAACAAGATAAAAGAAATCATTACTCACAACCAAGGTCTCGGGCAACCTTTTGGCTTATGTTTTTTGCAAAGCATTCAGAGCTAAACTGATAAAATGAATCGGAGGCTAAGAATTCCATTGCACACTGCTGATACTCAATATATTCCGACTCAGGCATTTCTAAAAGATATTTATAAAGCTCTCTATAGTTATTAAAATCTCTCATATCTACAAAACATGACTTAGGTACATATTTTTCAATATCAGGTGCTCCTAAATAAACAGGAACATTTTTAGAAAAAAAACAATCGAAAATTTTCTCTGTAATATATCCGGGCTGCCCATTTACATTTTCGAAACAAATTGAAAAACGTGATTTCTCTAAAGCTATCTTTTTAGATACCACTTCCCCGCTATATGAGGGAAATGGTTTTATATCAAATAGCAGAGCGATAGCTCTATAAAGTCGTAGAAAAATTTTATTTAAAACACCTGGTTTAGCAGCAAGCACTTCCCACCCAACCCCATACAAATAAAAGTCTTCTATATGATTATGCTCAAACCATTTGATAGCCCTAACTCTTTCACAGTAAAGATCTAAATCACTAGCAACAGAAAGGGATTTATTGCCTGCAATGAGACATATTAGCTGTTCTCTATGCAAATAACCTAACTCACCCCTTACTAAACAAGGGTTAGGGAAATTTTGTTTCACAAAACCAGGGAAAAGCGAAAGCCTTTCATCCCATCCAAAAACAAGTGAATAGCCTGCATCTTTCACTTTATCGTTTAATGGTTTAACCAACCCAGTTTCAAAGAGAATACAATACTTCTTTCCTAAGAAGCTACTATCCGAAACATCCTGATGAATTTCAAATGTAACCATCGAAGGATCACTCACCATATCCTTTGTTGTAATATCAATATTGTACTTCTTAAATTCACTTCGCAGTTCAATATATGGTCTTAAACAATCATCCCTATTACGCTCACCATCGGGATCAAACATATTGTCTGCATAAATACCATCCCCAACCAAAACCCCTATATGCTTTTTCATTTATTTCAAATATCCACTTCTTATTTGACCTATATTTTATAGTTTTGATAAGCAAACCGAAAACCCCATCCTCATAATCACAATCATAAAAACAGAGCCCGCAGAATACACATAAGACAGACAATAAAGCTTAAAAGAAGCATTTATGCTTTATCTTTAAGGCACCAATCTCAAGGAAGGTTTTACCCTTCTTTCGAAGCTCAATCGCCTGCTGGCGTAAAAGTTGTTGTTGCTCTGTGCTGAGCTTGCGTGCATCTGTAATCATAGCTACATTATATCAGATGTAAACTCGCGCCTGGTTAATAACTTTCTGTTCTTGAGCATCGGTCAGTCTGCGTGGCATGTTTTTAGGCCCACGCTTTTAACGACCAAAGCCTTTTTACCGCCTTCTTGGTAGCGCTTATACCAGCGGCCAACTGTGTCAGGATGGACATTAAGCAAGGCACCAATCTCAAGGAAGGTTTTACCCTTCTTTCGAAGTTCAATCGCCTGCTGGCGTAAAAGTTGTTGTTGCTCTGCGCTGAGCTTGCGTGCATCTGTAATCATAGCTACATTATATCAGATGTAAACTCGCGCCTGGTTAATAGCCTGGATTATCTCATGTGAAGGGACTTAATCGCATCTTCCCTAAAATACTGATTAATATTGAATACATGAAGCCCCGTGAGAACACCCTATGAAAAAACGCACTTTTCAGCACCAAAAAAAATCTATAAAATAATTAAGCATACCTGATTAGAGCAAGTGTGAGATAAGACATTCTGAAGAAAAACAGCTAGACTCGAGCACTTAAGAAGTAGATCTTTAATACTAAGAAAACACGCTAACGCACCCTAAGCAGTATAGTACGTGCAGACAAAGCGCTTCCGTTTTACTACCAATATATAAAAGTTCGTTAGCAAAAGGGCACAACGAAAAATGAAAAAACTAAAATCATTATTAACCAACCGTGCCCTATTCGCAAAGTCTATTTATGGCCGGGTTACACGCTTTTACAAGCTTTATATCCTTAAAGATGAATTTACCATTGAAATTGCTAGATGGTTACAAGATAAAGGTGACGAAACCCTAAGGCTTGATTATTCAGACTTAAATGAGAACTCTATAGTATTTGATTTGGGTGGATATGTAGGCGATTTTGCACACGCGATAAATGAAAAATACGACTGTAGAGTATACCTATTCGAGCCGCACCCTAAATTCTACGATATATGCAAGAGAAGGTTTTTAAATAATAAAAAAGTAACTCTTCTTAATTACGGGCTATCGGACAAGCAAGGCGAATTTATTCTTTCAGACAGCGTCGACGGTTCTTCATTCCTCAATCCAAACCATGACAATCAAGAAGGCTTAAAGTGCCGATTGAGAGAATTCTTTAGTGTTCTAAAAGATTTAGATATTAAGCATGTTGATTTAATGAAAATCAATGTTGAAGGCGGTGAATACCCTTTGCTAGAACACATTGCAAAACACGATAGTCTAGACAAGATAAATAACTATCAGATTCAGTTTCATAACTTCATTGAAAATGCAGTATCTAGGCGCAAAAATATCGCTCAATCACTTAACCAGACACATACGAGAACTTGGTGCTATGCGTTTGTATGGGAAAACTGGAAAAAATCATAGCTAATTACATTCATATCATTTCCTGCAAAATTATTTTCATAAAGCCATCAGCTTTAACACCTATAAAGAGCTAAATACATAAATAATATCGCTATTTTTCTTGAGTCGACGAGTTGAGCACTAAGACAAACATGAAAATACCAGCCATGAAGATATAAGTAACTCTGTAAACGATAGATCTTATTAAAAACCGATTAAGCACATCGCGGACGAACAATTTTCACCTCACAGCATATAAGAATAAAGCAAACTCTAGAATTATTTTAGTTAAAAAGATACACTCTGATTAAAAAGCTGCCACATTATTTCTATCGAACACCCCATACATCCAAAAAACCTAATTTAGGCTTTTATCAAATCAAAGGATCTTTAATTACAATAAACCCTTAATTAAACATTCAAACTCAATAAAGCTTATAACATCCATACTGGCTTTCCGCATCTAAAAAGGTGCCCATAATAAGAAATCATAGAAATTCAAGGATTAACTTGAAGCAGAAAGACCAGAAACTCATATTCTAATCTAAACCATTTAGAGGTTTTTAACTTGAAGTATCGTGCCGAAATTGATGGTTTACGCGCGCTTGCAGTCATTCCTGTTATACTATTTCACGCCGGATTTGAGCAGCTTAGCGGGGGGTTTGTTGGCGTCGACGTATTCTTTGTAATAAGCGGCTACTTAATCACAACAATCCTTATTGAGGATATAGAAAAGAAAAAGTTTAGCATCATTAAATTCTATCAGCGGCGCGCCCGCAGAATTCTTCCGGCATTATCTTTGGTATGCTTCACGACGTTACCATTTTCTTTCTATTTATTAGACCCTGAATCGTTCACAGATTATGGAAAATCTTTAACGAGCGTTTCACTTTTCCTATCCAATGTATATTTCGCATTAACAGGTGGATACTTCGCAGAATATGTTACCGCCAAACCTCTTCTACATACATGGAGCCTTTCCGTTGAAGAGCAGTTTTATATTGCTTTTCCTCTAGTTCTTCTTTTTTGGTCGCGCTTTCCACAGATAAAACTAAAGCTGATTATTGCTAGTCTTTCTATTGCTAGCTTTATTTGTGCCATCATTCTAATTGAAATACACCCTCGAATTGCGTTTTTTAGTTTACCAACTCGCGCTTGGGAGTTAGGTGTTGGTGCATTATTAGCAACAACACAAATTAGCTGGCAAAATAGAAGTTCGTTACATGGAAACCTTTTTGGGCTCTTTGGTTCGGGCATGTTAGTTGCCTCATATTTTATTATCGATGCCGACAATAGGATACCTAGCATTGGAGTCATACTACCCGTATTGGGAACAGCTCTAATAATTTTAGCACCAAGCTCAAGTGTATCTTCGAGGCTACTGGCAAGTAGACCTTTAGTATTCGTTGGTCTAATTTCTTACTCATTATACTTATGGCACCAGCCCGTTTTATCATTTGGGCATCTTATTTCAGATTCCGTTAGCGTAACAGTTTTGTTGCTGCTTATGATTATTGCTCTTTCCTTTCTTACATGGAAATATATTGAGACTCCGTTTCGAAACAAAAAATTCCTTCAAGACCCTTACACCCTCCCATTGTCTATATTCACGCTAACTTTAATTGGTTTTATAGGCTTTTTTGTGTCTTCGAACCATGGTTTTAGTGAACGCTTTCCGTACTATACTAATTATAAATTGAAGCATGCGTGGGGAGCTGAGAACAATGCTGATGAGAGTTGTATCAAGCGATACGGGAATGATAAGTACTGCTTACTTACAAACCCAAACAGTGATGTAACTGATATTCTTATTGGAGACTCACATGCAAACCATTTTTATTATGGGTTAAGTGAGCGCCTTAGCCTAGATGGTAGAAACCTTCTTATGATTGGAGCTGGCGGCTGCCCTCCGCTAATAGATATTGATATGGGATATAACTACAAACATGGAACCCGCCTGAGGTGTTTGGCAAGGGTTAACTCACAATATTTAGAGCTACTAAGCTCAGAAAGTGTTCAACACGTATATATCGCATTCGCACAGGAGACAATGTTTGATGAAAAGCTCGACTTTATCGATATGAGAGGAGAAATTGATTTTTCACTTGACAGACAAAATGCAGTCCTACAAGGTATTTTACGAACGGTTAGATATGCACAAGTCAATGGAAAATCTGTTAGCCTTCTTTTAGATTTACCGGATAACACTCATTTAGACTTCCTTCAATGCTTATTAAAAGGTAAAAGTGAAGATGTTTGTATAAATGTATGGAAACTTGAGAAAGTGAGTGCAAAATATATTCAGCTCGTGACATCTCTGAAAGCATTTAATATTGATATCATTGATACATCATTCGCCTTGCAAATGTTTCCTTTTACCGACGAGGGAGCATACCTATACAGAGATGGAACACATATCTCTTTAAAAGGAAGTCGCTTTATAGGCTTAAACATTCAAATACCTACTGAGCGATCTAGTCGACAGTAACTAAGAATAGAGCTGACAGCTACCCGCTTTTTATCAGGTTTCTGTCAGTTTAGTCTTGGGCTTAATTTCAGCTGAATTAGCTCAGACTAGATCTGACACATCATCTTGAAAAAGAGAGAGTTACCCGTTTTGATAAACGTGTCGAATCTTAAATCAAAGTAAGCGTCTTTTACACCCCACGTTGACTTAATCGAGTTCGATATTCCAAGGCATCAAACTATTCAAACCATCGTCTGGTACTAAGTGTTCTGGTCAACAATTCCGGACACTGAAACTTGCTAAGTTTTCATATTGAATCGGCGATAAATCATCGTTGGATGAGTGAAGCCGGTACAAATTGTAATATTTCATATAAGCCGCCACATCACGTTTCATATGGCTACGACTTGGTTGATGGATTTTAAATATCCAGTCATGCTTCAAACTACCAAAAAAACGTTCAACGACCGCATTATCCCAGCATGCACCCACATCACCCATTGAAGACCGGATGCCGTATCCCTGAAGTAGCGCACGATAGCGCTTACTGGTGTACTGCGACCCTCGATCACTATGAAAGACAAGTCCTTTAGGCGGCCGCCTAACGTTGTATGCCTTGATCATTGCTCGGCTAATTAAACTGGTAGTCATTCGCTTATCTATGGCCCAGCCAATGATACGACGGGAGTACAAGTCCATAACAACCGCTAAATATAACCATCCTTCTGCTGTTTTCAGATAGGTAATATCCCCAGCCCATACTTGATTCTTATCGACAGGATTGAAGTTTTGATTCAGGAAGTTATCCGCTACAGCATCGCCGTGTTTACGTTTTGTAGTTACTCTGTAAGCTACCCTTTGCTTAACGGTCAGCTTGAGCTTTTGCATGATGTTCATCACTCGATAGCGAGTAATAATAAAACCTTCAGCACGTAGCTTCTTAGCGAGCTCTCGGCTGCCCAGGCTCTCACGACTCGCAGCAAATAAAACTTTAGCTCTGCTATATAGATGCAGCTCTTCTGCCGGAATTATTTGTGCAGAACGCGCCTTCCATGCATAGAAGGCCGACCTACTAACCCTCATTACCTGACATATTATCCGCACGGGATAGAGGCCGGAATTTTCCTGTATGAAGCGGTACTTCACTTCATTTCTTTGGCAAAGAAGGCACTGGCCTTTTTTAAAATCTCTTTCTCCATGCGCAGCTCTTTGTTTTCTTTGCGTAGGCGCTGCAGTTCAGATCGTTCATCCTCAGCTAGGTCTTCCCCTTGTCTTTGCTGCTCAACTTTATCTTTCCAGCGATACAAAACATTACTAGCGATTCCCAGTGTTTTCGCGGCCTCTGGTACTGAATAGCCTTGTTCCTTAACGAGCGCAACAGCCTCTTCTTTAAATTCTTGTGGGTATTGCTTGTAACTTCGTTTCTGACCCATGACGACACTCCAATGATTGACGGTTATTGTCTCTTATTAAAGTGTCCGGTGTATTCAACCAGATCAAAGATCTGGACGGCTGGATGGAATACTACAACAATGAACGCACACATCAGGGAAAAATCTGTTGCGGTAGAACGCCAATGGAAACGTTGCTTGATGGTAAACGGGTGTGGGCCGATAAAAATTTAGCCCAGATCTAAACTGACAGGCACCAGATAAAAAACGGGTAACTGTCAGATCAAGTCTGAGCTACTACATTTCAGCCCACTTAAAATCGCTTTATAAAAACGCTTGTAGATGCCGTTCATTTGCAGTAAGCCTATTTAGCATTGGAGTGATCAATATCATATAGCAAGATAAAACTGATAGTCATGCTGATCGACCTAATTAAGCAAGCTCACTTGCACTTAAGATTCGGTACTTTCATCAAAAACACTGCCTGCTCTAGGCTGAGTTAATTCAAATTATGTTAGACAATCCACTGATGAGTTACTTCTATTGGACTACATACTATCGCCCATACAAATCATCTATACGAACAATATCATCTTCTCCAGTATACTCACCTACCTGGACTTCGATCATAATTAGGTCAATTTTACCTTCATTTTCTAAACGATGAAGCTGCCCCATTTTAATATATGTAGATTCATTTGGTCGCACCAAACTTACTTCATTATCAACACTAACAGTCGCTGTACCTGAGACAACAATCCAATGTTCATTGCGATGAAAATGTTTTTGCAGAGACAGTTTCGAACCTGGCTTTACAACAATCCGTTTCACCTTATAGCCACCAGTGTCCACCAATACTTCATAAGTCCCCCAAGGGCGGTGAACTAAACGATGCACTTTTGCTAATTCAGGTTGAGCCTTTTGTATTTCAGCAACTATATTTTTTACTTTTTGTGAACTTCCTTGTTTAGAAATTAGTATTGCGTCAGCAGTATCCACTATCAAAAGATCATCAATATCAACAAGAGCTATTTGACGATTTTGCGTCACCATCAGATTATTCGTAGAGTCGATACAAATCGGCTCGGGGTAACCCACCTGATCTGAAACAACTACATTACTCTGCTCTGTTTGCTCTGATTTCACTTCATCAAAAAGAGCATCAAAACTTCCTAAATCAGACCAATCCATATCACAAGGAACTACCTTAACCTTCTGTGATTTTTCCATAACTGCATAATCGATACTATCCTCCGGGATCTCCTGCATAGCCTTAATATCAATATTCAATTCACTACAGGTTAAATCTTCTGGCATTGCCCTCAAGCAGGACTCATAAATAGCTGGTGCATAATGCTTAAGTTCATTCAGAAATACACCTGCTTTAAAGCAGAACATACCTGAATTCCAATAATAGTTACCGCTATCCATATATGCTTGTGCAGTTTTTTTATCTGGTTTTTCTTTAAAAGATAAAACATCATGCCCTTTTGACTCTATATACCCAAATCCCGTTTCAGGATATGTCGGTTTAATGCCAAAGGTCACTAAATCCCCCTTCTCCGCAAGAGATTTAGCTTCTAATACAGCAGCTTCATAAGCTGCCGGTTTCTTAACCAAATGATCTGAAGTAGTTACAAAAACCAAGTCATTTTCATCTACAGCCATACACGCCAACGCAATCGCTGGCGCAGTATTACGCCCAACAGGCTCGAGTAAAAATTGAGTTTTGAGTGAGTTAATTTGATCTAACTGATCTACAGCTAAAAAATACTGGTCCCGATTAGATACGATTATTGCATGCGAACAAAGTTCAGCATTACGTAAAACTGTTTCCTGAAACAGCGACTTTCCGTCAAACAACCTAACAAATTGTTTAGGTAACATAGTTCGACTTAAAGGCCACAAGCGAGTACCCGATCCCCCGCAAAGAACAATATTAATCATAATCAACCATTATTTAATGCTGATAATAAGGATGGAGTAAAGAGCTTACTATTATTGTGAATCAATGGATCCTGGGCAACCTCATCAAGAGGTACCCAACGATAGCAATGATGCTGTATCTTAGGCGCCCTGATCTCACTTTCATTAATCTTTATTAAATACGGTGCATTGATATAGTGAGTTGAGGTATATTTGCAAAGCATACTTTCATCGTAAAAATGCTCATACAGGCCAAGAGACAGGCATTTAGTAAAGTCATACTCCATACCCAGTTCCGATATAGTAATTCTAGAAAAAGCTTTTTTTAGAGTTTCATCTTTATAAACCCTTCCTCCGGGCACAAACCACCAATCTTTCGCTGGAGAATTAATTCTTTTCCCGACTAAAACCTCCCAACGATTATTAACTACTACCAAATCGAGAGAAAAAAGCGGCGCAAGCTTAATTAACTTTAAAAAGTCCTGATCTTCCAGCTTCATTTAATCTACCTAGCCATCAATCACTGTAAGCAACAATTCAATACTATCCTTGATTGATATTTGTTGATTACCAACAAACAAGCCATGAGTATCAATGTAATCCGCGTTTTCCAAAGAACCATACACTTCATAATCAAAGAACTTGAGAACATCTTTATTCTTTAAAAAATTCCCTGTTACAATCGGCCTACACTCAATGCCACTTTTCTGTAACTTTTCAACAAGCTGTTTACGAGAAAATGGAGCGCTTTCGTTGACAACTAAAGAAAAGCCAAACCAACTGCTTTCTGCAGTCTCTTTTTGAATTTGAATAAATTCATGTTTTTCAAAAAGTGCAACAAACTTCTTTGCATTATCTTGCCTCTCTTTAATAAAGCCTGGGAGTTTTTTTAATTGCTCAATACCAATTGCGCCACTCATTTCAATTGGGCGGACATTATAACCAGGCAAAACAAACTTAAAGGACTCCTCAAAGGGATCATCACTTTTTATTCCAGATACAAGATTCTCTTTTGGTAGATTACGCGTCCAACCATGCGCTCGTATTGCAAGCAAGATGTGATATAACTCTTCGTCATCAGTAATAACACACCCCCCTTCCATTGTGGCTATATGATGACTAAAAAAGGAACTAAATGTACCCATCAAGCCGAAGCTACCGGCGTACTTCCCTTTATACGTTGCTCCCATCGATTCACAGTTATCTTCCAATAACGTGATATTCCTACCGCCTATCAAGTTTCTGATTTTATCAAAGTCGTTGGGGTTACCTAATAAATTTACACATAGTATTGCTTTCGTTTTATCGGTAATAGCAGAGGCCAATTTTTCTAAATCAATATTTAGAGTTTCTCTATCTATATCAACAAACTTAACTTTCAACCCATACTGCTGTAATGGAAAGTACGTCGTAGACCATGAAACAGCAGGAACAATTATTTCGTCGCCGCGTTTTAATTTTCTTGTTTCATCTTTAGTAAAAAACATAGCGGCAATCATTAATAAATTAGCCGCTGAACCAGAACTAACCATCAATGCGTAATTTGACCCAAAAAAATTCGCAAACTGCTCTTCATATTCCGCAACATACTTACCCATGGTAAACATATCCGAATCAATCACTGCTTGAATAGCCGAAAGTTCTTCCTCACCCCAAGTACTAGTTGCTAACGAATAATTCGACATCATTGCGTATCCTTATAATATTCAACTGTTTGCATCAAGCCACACTCTAACGAAGTAGAACTATTCCAACCAAAACTTTTCAGTTTAGAATCATCGATTAACTTTTGCCTCATCCCAACAGGTTTAGTTAAATCATGTACAAACGCCCCTTCAAAACCGACTACTTTTGCAATCTCAGCATAATAATCATTTATAGAATAATCCTTACCTAAGCCAACATTAATATTTTGCGGCATACGTTCAAAATTGCAGATAGCATAAAAAACAAAGTCTGCTAAATCACCAGCGTACATAAATTCACGCCGAGCTTGACCATCCCCCCAAATATCCACCGCGCTTTGGTTAGATTTTTTTGCATCAAACAACTTACTGATAACAGCAGGGATCATATGTGAGTTTTTAGGGTCAAACTTGTCGTGACGGCCATATAAATTACACGGAATAGCGGTTTTGTATAAAAAACTTTCATCTTCTGCATGAATATATTCACAGAGTCTTGTACTTGCCACTTTAGCAAGAGCATAGCCCTCGTTAGTAGGCTCCAATTCACCTTTAAGAATGAGGTTCTCACTTAATGGATTAGAAGCATCTTTAGGGTACATGCAAGAGCTGCTCAGATTTAAAAACCTTTTAATTCCTGCCGATTTCGCAGCAGTTAAAACATTTACTCCCATATTCATGTTATCAACCAAAAATCTTACTGGTTCTGCTATATTTGCTTGGATCCCTCCAACAACACCAGCTGCATGAATGATCATATCTGGTTGATTAACTGCCAGATAACTCTTGATATTAGATATATCAAGAAGATCTAACTCTGAACGCCTCGGAGCCAACACCTCATAATTAGAAGCATCGGGATGTTCCAAAATATTCTGGCCGACCATTCCTGTTGACCCAGTAATTAGTAGTCTCACCAATCCTTACTCCATTGAAACCGATACTTCATGACCATGATCTTTTAATAAGGCATGTCTCTGAGCAGCCTGCAAGTCCTCTGCAACCATTTCCGCGCACATTTCCTGCACTGTAATCTCTGGGGTCCAACCCAACATCTCTTTAGCCTTAGTTGGATCACCTAGCAGAGTTTCTACTTCAGCTGGGCGGAAATACCTTGCATCAATACGAACAACTACATCACCAACCTTTAAAGCAGGCGCTTTGTCACCCTTAATATCAACGACCCGACCTACTTCATCAACACCTTCGCCACTAAACTCTATCGTCACCCCAAGCTCTTCAGCCGACCAACCAATAAACTGGCGGACAGAGTATTGAACCCCTGTAGCAATTACAAAATCTTCAGGGCTTTCCTGCTGAAGCATCATCCATTGCATACGAACATAATCTTTAGCATGCCCCCAATCTCGCAATGCATCGATATTTCCCATATACAAGCACGGCTCTATACCTTGAGCTATATTAGCTAAACCACGTGTAATTTTTCGCGTTACAAATGTTTCTCCCCGACGTGGTGACTCATGATTAAATAAGATGCCATTACAAGCATACATCCCATATGATTCCCTAAAGTTAACTGTAATCCAGTAAGCATAGAGTTTGGCTACTGCGTAAGGAGAACGAGGATAAAATGGAGTCGTTTCTTTTTGTGGAGTTTCTTGAACTAGACCATAAAGTTCAGATGTTGATGCTTGATAAAACTTAGTGCTTTTCTCTAGACCTAGCAACCGAATTGCTTCTAAAATCCTTAAGGTTCCCAGTGCATCAACATCCGCTGTGTATTCAGGAGAGTCAAAACTAACCGCCACATGTGATTGAGCAGCCAAATTATAGACTTCATCAGGCTGAACCTCTTGAATAATACGAGTCAGATTAGAAGAATCACTCAAATCGCCATAGTGAAGTTTAAAGGCAGAATGCTCCACATGTGGATCTTGGAAAATATGATCTATACGCTGCGTATTAAAAGATGATGCTCGACGCTTAATCCCATGAACCTCATAGCCCTTTTCTAGTAGAAATTCGGCAAGGTACGACCCATCCTGACCCGTTACGCCAGTAATTAGAGCTTTTTTCATCTATTTAGTCTCTCATCTCTATACTAAAACAATCGCCACTATTGGAAAATGACATACAATAATAAAGGCTTAGCCCCCTGAATTATCATCACCTACAGCTTTTACACTTACAACAAGGAGCTTGCTCTTTTGACCATAAGCAGAGCGGATATCATATGGAGAAGTGCTACTCCATTTTCCAACCAATATAATGACGCATACTTTAACACAATCGATGGCCTCAATGAGAGCCTACATGTTTTTTTAGAACCTAATAACGTTGATAGGGGCTCATCGATTTTTGACAAAACACTCATTATAGCTGAAACCGGCTTCGGCTCAGGTTTGAATTTTTTTCAAACAATTAAAACACGCGCACACTCACACACGAAAATGACATGGCTTCACTACATCGCAGCTGAAAAACATCCCATTTCATCTTCTGATTTTCAAAAAATACTGTCAAAACTCAAAAAAAACCTAACTAATCAGTCACTTGTAATCAATCAATATCCGGAAACCCCTTACGGTTTTCACAGACTTATATTCCCTGATATATCAACATCGCTTACTCTTCTTTTTGGTGACGCCACTGAGTGCTATTCGCAGCTACTCGCAAACGTAGACATCTGGTACTTAGATGGCTTTTCCCCTTCAAAAAACCCAGAAATGTGGAGCCCTGAACTATTTCGCGAAATAGCTCGTCTTAGCAAACCTGGCACAACCTTTTCCACTTTCACTTCTGCAAGCAAAGTTCGTAAAGGATTAGAAGCAGTTGGCTTTGAAGTTAGAAAGCAGCCTGGTTTTGGCAAAAAGAGAGAGATGTCTCTTGGCACTTTCACTAAAGACAAGACACCAATAGAAAGCGACAAACCCTGGTTCGGCATCCCTGAAACAGACACGCCTGAGGCAGTGACTATTATAGGAGGAGGTTTGGCTGGCTGCTCAACAGCACATTCTTTAGCCCAACGCGGTGTCAAAGTGACCATCATTGAGAAAGCGCAACGGTTAGCATCTGGTGGATCGGGAAATCGACAGGGCGCTTTATACGCGAAACTTCCGATCAGCCCGACTAAACAGGGCGAATTACACCTATCTGGTTTTTTATATAGCGTTAATTTTCTTAAGCAGCTCGACCCTCAACAAACACTGTGGTCTCAATGCGGCGTGGCTCAACTGGCAACCTCTGACAAAGAGCGATCGAGACAACAGCAGATGCTAGACAACGGCCATTACCCGAGCACGCTCGTTCAGCACAAAACAGCGCTAGAGCTATCCGACATTGCCGATTCAACCATAAAACATGATGGTCTATTTTTTCCTGATGCCGGATGGGTATCACCCATCGACCTGTGCAATACCCTTACATCACACCCGAATATCGAGGTTATCCAGGCACAGGTTTCAGATCTAAATTTCAGCAATGGGTGCTGGGCTCTCACCAGCAACGATGGGGATATGCACCATTGCAGCCATATTGTTCTCTGCAATGCTGAACTTGCCAACCAATTTCAAGAAACGGCCCACCTTCCGCTGAAAGCAATCAGAGGACAAGTATCTATCACCCCTCCTAGCGCTAGCACATCGCCACTAAACACGGTTATCTGTGGTGACGGATATATTTCACCCGCTCTCAACAAGCGATTTTGCTTTGGTGCAACCTTTGATCTAAAAGGGCAAAATCTTGATATCACTGCAACAGATCATCAAAAAAACTTAGATAAATTAGCGCACGCGCTTCCCAGTATTCATAAGGAGTTAATGGAAAAAGAGATCACACTTGAAGGACGCGCAGCCTTTCGTTGCAGTACGCCTGATTACATGCCCGTCGTCGGTGCAGCCCCCGTTTACGAACACTTTATCGATAACTACAGCAAGCTGAGACAAGATAAAAATTGGCGGTTTGATGATGCAAAAGCCAAACACCACCCCAACTTATTTATCAACACGGGTCATGGCTCCAAAGGCTTGATCACCTGCCCTATCTCAGCAGAGCTGCTCGCATCAATGCTGTGTAATGAACCTTTGCCTTTACCCAAGGATCTAATAGATGCCATTAATCCATCACGATTTATTATTAAGAACTTGATAAAACAGGCGATATAAAGATATAGGGCTCTATTGCATTAAGAGCAAGGCCAACATTATAGTATCGAAATAGTATTAAAACCCTGGAGCGATCATGTCTTTATATGTATACGATCACGGCTATCGCATCAAGACCCCTAAGGAATCTCTGTTTCCAAAGCAGGGGGTTAATTCGCTCCTAAAAAGCCGTCACTCTCATCGCAGCGCAGACACTGAAGACAGACTTCATGCAGATGGTGAAAAGTTTGTCATTCCCGGCCCAGATAAACCAGTCGTCAACAAAGATGCCGCTACCCAGGCTTACACAGCTCACGAAGCAGAAAGCACAGACAAAAATGAAAGTGCGCAATTAACCGTCTCTAGCATTATGGTAGCGCCGGTCCATACGATCCAACCGAACACAACGGTTAGCGCCGCATGGAAAAGAATGATTACGCTTGAGATAAGCCACTTAATTGTTACTGAAGACGACAACCGACCGCTTGGGCTTTTATCGAAAAAAGATCTACTTGAAGCAGGGCCCGATTCTATTACCCCAATCAATACGATTTATTCTAAAACGCTAATTGCAGCAACACCTGAAACCATGGTGCAAGATGTTGCCGTCAATTTTATTGAGAACGATATCAACTCGATCCCTGTTGTTGATAAAGAAGATAAAGTCGTCGGTATCGTCTGCCGCACAGACCTACTCCGTTTGCTTGTCAGCGGCCCCCATCTGGAGCGCTGGGTTTAACCCGTTCCGGCGGCAAGGCACTGTCCTTTTCTGGTTCTTTCCCTCCGCCAAATAAGCCCGCAATAAAGCGAAAGACCTTCTTAATCCCACGCCATATTTTTGGCAACAACCATATCAACAATAGAATAAATACAACCAAGCCCACTAAGAACCAAATTGGGTGATTCAGTGCGGCCCAAAGGCCACCGAGGACAAGTAAGTCTTCACTAATGGATGCGGTCCAGTTGGTCACTGGTTCAGGGGAGGTATTAATAAGAACTCGACTACCCGCTTTAGCTGCATGACTACCTGCAGCAAGAGAACCGCCGACTAACGCTGCAGCTAACCCAACAGCGGGGGTCATATCCCCAACAGTACCCGCAGCTAAAGCCGCGCCCGCAGGTATTCGAATGAATGTATGAAGTGTATCCCAACCGGTATCTACGCCGGGAATCTTATCCGCAAAGAACTCGATAAAATACATTGAGCCCGCGGCCATCAGCACTAACGGATCACCAACGACTTGTAGCTCTTCAGGTAGGGTAATATGCCCCATATTATTGAGCATCCCAAGCATAAGAACCGTAGCATACAAATTAATGCCACTCGCCCACCCCACTCCCATGGTCAAAGCGACTAAACTAATTATCTGTTCTAGCTGATCCATTTAGCGTACCTCATATCCAATTGCAGCCCACCATACCTTGGATAAAAAGCGGGCTCTATTTACAACATATCTTTACTTACTATATTGCAAAGGCCTTTACTCTCGCTGAACAATATAACGGCTTCGCCGGAGGTAAGTTTACTTCTCACCTGCTCTACCTTACTCGCGAGAGAGATCTCTTGATTGCCGTAATCCGTTCCATCACGACTCACAAACTCTTCTATCAAGGCCGTTAAAGTATCACTGTTCAACTGATCAGGAGGAATAATCAAATGTACCCGTTCCTTATATAATGACTCGCGTTGACCACTAAGGTGTTCTGCTGCTAAAGCAACAATCAATCGACCAACACTTACCAGAGCTTAAGTTTATTAAACCAGCTTTCACCTTGCCATTGGTGCTTACAAGCTGCGAGCTCTTTTGACCAACGCTTCGACCTTGCATCAATGCCTTTAGCCTGCTGACTTAATTCAGGGTATTTAGTCGCATCAAAGCGATGATAGCCACCGTGACCTAACCTAAGCGCTAGATAATGCTCACCTGCTTGATGCCAAGCTAAATTATTTCGCTTCTGGCTTTGCTGTGTAAACCAACCTATAAAATCAACAGCATCCTGTGGATTGCTTGGCAATGCATCCCAGCGCTCGCTGCGAATTCGATACTCATCCCAATCGGACATCCTAGGCCGAACATGCTTCTTCTCTAGCTTAGACAACGGAAGTTCTAATAAAGAAAGAGACAGCGCCAAAGGTGTGCCGTATTTATGCTGGGCATTAACAGCAGGCTCTATCCACTCATCATTAGCATCAAGCTCATCACAAATTTGGAGCTGCTGTTTAGTAGACGAACCAAAACACCCACTCAGTAGTAACGTTGCCATAACAAGTATTGATAATTTGTATTTAGCGTTCATATTCATTTAACAACGATCCCTTGCTGATTCAAAAATGCAACGAATTGCTCTTCATCCATCGTTGGAATATCTAAATCTACTGCTTTTTTTAATTTAGAACCGGCACCCGGCCCTGCCACGACACAGTCTGTTTTAGCGGAGACACTCCCAGCAACTTTAGCACCTAAGGCCAAAAGATGATTCTTTGCATCACTTCTTCCCATCAACTCTAACTTACCGGTCAACACCCATGTTTTGCCCGAGAGAACAAGTTCGTCTGAAGATGGCTGCTCAATACGGTCCCAACTTACACCCGCCGCCAAAAGTGCTTCGATCACTTCAAGATTGTGCGCTTGGGCAAAAAAGCCTTTTATATGTTTAGCAACAATACCACCAACATCAGAGACCTCTATTAACTCCTCTTCGCTAGCCGCCATGAGTTTTTCCAAATCACAGAAATGAAGCGCTAATGCCCTTGCCGTCGCCTCGCCCACCTCTCGAATGCCTAAAGCATACAGAAAACGCGGCAACTGCGTCTTTTTGCTAACGCCTATCGCATTAACTAAGTTTTCTGCAGACTTCGGCCCCATTCGCTCTAGTTTGGTTAGCTGCTCAACCTTTAACGCATATAGTTCCGCAGGATTATGGATCAGATCTTGATCCACTAACATTTCAATAAGTTTATCTCCGAGCCCATCGATATCCATCGCTTTACGCGACGCATAATGCTTCAGCGCTTCCTTACGTTGAGCGGCGCAATATAAACCACCAGTACAGCGCGCAACCGCCTCATCCTCAAGGCGCTCAACCGCTGAGTCGCAAATCGGGCACGTAGTTGGGGCCGAGACCTTACAAGTATTCTCAGGCCGCTTTTCAGTTACAACACGCACAACCTGAGGGATAACATCGCCCGCACGACGAATGATGACGGCATCCCCCGCTCTCACATCTAAGCGTTCGACCTCATCCATGTTGTGTAGCGTCGCATTGGAAACCGTAACGCCTCCAACGAAAACAGGGTTCAATCTCGCAACAGGTGTTACTGCACCGGTTCGTCCCACCTGAAACTCAATTGCTTTAACGGTTGTAAGCTCTTCTTGCGCTGGAAACTTATGCGCAATTGCCCAACGTGGCGCACGCGAAACAAATCCTAGCGCTTGCTGAAACGCGAGATCATTCACCTTAAAAACAACGCCATCAATCTCATAAGGTAAAGAATCTCGGAGCGCAGTCAAACGCTCATAATATGCCAAACAGCCCTCTACACCTGACACTTCATCCAACAGGGGATTAAGCTTAAACCCCCACGCTTTTAGCTGTCGCAAGATATCTGCATGCTTATCAGCTAATCGCCCGCCTTCTACAACACCAACACTATAGCTGCACATTTCTAGCGGCCTGGCGGCAGTAACTCTAGGGTCCAATTGTCGCAAACTACCCGCTGCCGCATTTCTCGGATTAACAAACGGCTTCTCACCTCTCTGTTCTGCACGCTTATTTAATGCAGAAAATCCGCTTTTGGGCATATAGATCTCACCCCGGACCTCTAGACGTTCAGGGTAACCTTCACCTGCTAAACGTAAGGGAATCGTTGGAATAGTACGGACATTGAGCGTGATATCTTCGCCTGTAGCGCCATCACCGCGGGTAGCGCCACGCACCAGAACACCGTGTTCATACAATAAACTAACAGCAATACCATCTAATTTTGGCTCGCAGGCATACTGAACTTCGCTTAGCTCTGGACGCTTCAAACGATCAATAATACGGCGATTAAACTCTGCCATATCCTCTGCATCAAATGCATTATCAAGCGATAGCATCGGCATCTCATGGCTCACCTGAGTAAAACCATCTAAAGGACTACCGCCTACTCGCTGAGTTGGAGAATCAGATGTTATAAGTGAAGGGTTCTCTAGCTCAATTTTTTTTAACTGTTGAAATAAGCGATCATATTCAGCATCGGGAACCTCGGGATCATCTAGAACATAGTATCGATAATTGTGATGGTTAAGCTGCTCTTTTAGCTGCAGAATCTGTTGTTCAGTTGACACAATAAGGCTCTATTAGATAAGGAAGGAAAACGCGGCTCATCGGCCGCGTTTTTTTAGATTTTTCATTTCAAAGTCACGGACCCGTTGGCGATAATGCTCCATCGTCTGCGTTCTTAGCACCGACCGATTCTCATCCAACATTTCACCACCTAAATGCTTCGCGAGTGTTTCAGCAGTCGCCAGCATACATTCAAAAGCATCCATTACATCTCGCGGTTCTTCCATAGACATGAAAAACATAACCGCCTTGGTACTCAAGGTTTCCGGTTGAGATGGATCGAATGTGCCTGGCGGTAAAGCATTTGCCATACTAAATTGAACCGCACTTGGACCGGACTCATCTTCAAACCGATGATAGATAGACATATCACCAAATGTCATACCGCAGGCTGAGATAATTTTCGCGAGCAACTCACCATTAAAATACGGATACTCTTTAGCAACAACGGAAATAACCAAAACGTTCTCGGGTTCTGGTTCTTTCTCTATAACCTTCCGCTCCTGCAATGGCGCGACTGACTCAGAGTAAGCGGCCTGCTCAACTTCGCTCTCTACAAGTGCTTCATGCGTTTCATTTATCTGAGCAATGTTTTCAACATCAACAGCTAAAGGTTCAGTAATCGGTGGAGGAAGGTCATCAATCACCTCATCCTGGATCTGCTCTGCCTCCTGGGCATTATCCTGAGAGTAATCATCATCTAAAGCCGAACCCAATTGTAGATCAGCAAATGGATCCTTTTCCTCTTCTACCGTGAAATCAAACGCCAATGTAGCCTGCGCACTCTCTTCCACTTGAGTAGGTGTCGTATCTTCCACGCCGGCAAGATCAAGTTCAGGGAACGCTTCTGGCTCCTCTGGGGTTTCCGGCACCGATTCAGAAGCGCCCATCTCCTGCATTAGCTGGGTGATAGGTTTCTCAAAATCCATTTCAGTCGCTAGCGATTCATTCAACTCCACTTCATGAATAAAGTCGGCCTTCTCAGCATGCTCTTCCAAGATATCCGAGGTACTTTCAGCCTGCGCCACTGGTTCGGGTTCTGGTTCTGGTTCTGGCTCTGGCTCTGGCTCTGGCTCTGGCTCTGGCTCTGGCTCTGGCTCTGGCTCTGGCTCTGGCTCTGGCTCTGGCTCTGGCTCTGGCTCTGGCTCTGGCTCTGGCTCTGGCTCTGGCTCTGGCTCTGGCTCTGGCTCTGGCTCTGGCTCTGGCTCTGGCTCTGGCTCTGGCTCTGGCTCTGGCTCTGGCTCTGGCTCAACAGGAGTTTCTATGCTTTCCGTTTTAGCTAGCAAGGATTCAGGCGCTAAATAATTCTCAACGAAGGAATCATTACCATCAGACTCTGCACCCTCTACCGTTTCACTAACATCACTAGCGGCAATACTAATTTCTGGTTCTGCTATAGCATCTAAAACAGGATACTCTGGTTCTGGTACTGATTCTGGTTCAAGTTCTGGGACAACAGGTGGCGCTTCTACTTTTCGTGCGGAACCTATGACGCCTTCACCAACTTGCTCATCAGGATAAGTGTCGTCGATAACAGAACTATCTTCTTGAAACAAAGGCTTATCGCGCTCAGCAAAGGCAATCGCTGGTTTTTCAAACGATTCAGGCAACGAAATATCGTCATCAGCGTTACCTTGCTGAAAATCACGCGGCTTTGAAGTAACGATTCGAGGTTTACTGACAATCCCTTCATCCAAGGTTTGTGCCATCTCATCTTTATCTATCAATTCAGATGACGGGGTAAAAGCATACTCAGAGGTGGACGTGGTTTGTTTCGCAGAAGGTTCAGGTTCTAGCGTTTCTAAAGACTCTCCGGAAGGGGCAAGTTCCGGCCTATGGTCTGAAAAAAGAGGATCGCTATCGAGAGGAACCCTTCTGGCTCCTCCACCAGGTAACTCTGGATTAAACGATTGATCATCTGTAGGAACATCAACAAAGTTTTTATCGATATTCATTTTTAGACGGTTACGGCCACTTTGCATGCGCCGCCATCCATCAACAATTATGAGTAGAATAAGTACTATTCCACCAATAATCAGCCATTCACGCAGACCGATTTCCATGTGTCTAGTCGCGCCCCTTTCTCTTGTTATTATCTATTTTCAATACAACTATAAAAGAGCCAGTATTATTCGACAACCTTATCGATCACTAAGCTAAGAGGAAGTGACCCTCCTCTCACCTCAACTGGCGTAATTATACCGTATAAATCACCTTTACTGGCTTGAGGCTGACCCGACAAAGAGATCCGCGCCGATACCTCAACAACAGGCACAGAAGATAGCTTTGCCTGTGGACTCATTGCCATCGAATCATCCAAAGTAACATTAGCGGGAAGATCAGCCACACTCAATTTAACCGCAGCGAGTGGCATTCTGCCGCCAACCTCACGCGCAAAAACAAAAACAACTTGCTCAGGTTTCACCTGTTGCTTCATTTCAGCACTTATATCAACTTTCATACTGATAGATGCAATTTGCAGTTCCGGGATTTCGGGAACATTCTTGCCTTGCGCCACCAACTGATCGCGGGCCTTTTTGACACCTGATCGAAGGGATTCCGCTGTTTGACCATCTGCATTTCTTAGGGCGGTAAGCCAATGCTCTAACGCAGCCTCATAGTTTTGATTTTCATATGCATCAATCCCTAACAAACCAAGAACTGTAATTTCTAAGGGTTCAATCGCCAGCGTCTTGTCGATCTGCTGCCTGACTTCTGGGGTTATTTTACTGCCATTAGTAAAGAACAAAGCTTGTGCATACTGTCCGCTAACGCTGGCATACTGAGGCGCATCATCAGGCAAAATTGAAAGAATCTGTTTAAAACCTTGCGCACCTTCTTCATAACGCCCCTGATTCATATAGGTAGTCGACAACAAAAACCAACCTTCAGGGTTATCCGGATTCATTTCTAGCTCTTTTTCGAGCTGAGCTAACGCCTGCTCCAGTGTCGGCTTTTGTCCATTAAACGGATCTGCCGGCTGCGCCAACGCGACCTCTAGATCCGCAGAGCGACCCATAACAGAATACAGACCGATACCTGATACCGGCACAAGCATCGCCATGATCGTTACCGTTACTAATGCCTGCGTTGTTAGCTGCAAACTCCCAGACTTTCGCGTTTCTACTTCCACGTCGGTCAACAGATTACGTTCTAACTCGGTTTTAAGCGTATCAAAATCACTCTCTTCCAAATTACCCGCAGCTTTTTCTTGCTCTAATTCCGACAAGCGCTCGCGAAATATCTCAATATTTTGCTCTTTCCGATCTTCTGCTGTTTCTATTTGAACCATGCGTTTAGCACGAACAAAAGGTAAAAAGACAAATGCGACAGCTAATAATGTTAAAAACGCTATCCCAACCCACAACTCAATCATTTATTTTTACCTGTATCTAAAAGATCTTTCAGTCGCTCAGATTCATCCGAACTAAGATGCGTTTCATCATTACTCTCTGAACTCACTTCAGAAGTCGTCGTATTACGCTTACGCTTCTTGGAAACCATCAGAACAACAATAATACCAATCACAACAAGCCCAAAAGGGCCATACCATAATACATAGGTGGCTTTATTTACCGGTGGTCGGTACAAAACAAACTCGCCGTAACGCGCAACCATAAAATCAACGATTTCACTGTCATCATTCCCCTCCTGAAGCATTTTATAAACTTCATTCCTGAGATCGGAAGCAATCGGAGAGTTGGAATCCTGTAAGTTTTGGTTCTGACACTTTGGGCAACGAAGCTCGAACGTCAATTGCTTAAAACGTTCTCGGGTTGCGTCATCCTTAAATTCATATGTATCAATTGCAGACCAAACGGAAACCGGAAGGATCAACAAAAAAACTGCGATAAAATATCTCATTGAGCCAACACCTTATTGCCACTCTTAAGCTGATCGATAATTCCTTTTAACTGCCCCCAGACTTTTTCATCAACAACGCCAACATGCTTATAACGAATAATGCCTTCAGCATCGATAACATACGTTTCTGGGGCACCATAGACGCCAAGATCGAGTCCTAAACTACCTTCATTATCAAACACATTAAGCGCATAAGGATTAAGATACTTCTTCAACCAAATATCCGCTTTTTGTCGATCATCTTTATAGTTAATGCCTATAACTTTGTAGCCCTCGGCCTTAATCCGATTAAGTTGTGCGTGCTCTTGTTTACAAGAGGGGCACCAAGTAGCCCAAACATTCACCAACGCCGGCTCACCTTTAAAATCAGCTTCTGTTAATTGCCGTTCAGGATCAGACAAAGCACTTAACTGAAAAGCAGGCAGTGGCTTATTCAATAGCGCTGACGGCAACTCAGTTGGATCTAATTGCAGTCCTTTCCATAAAAAAACGCCAATCCCAACAAAAATAACTAACGGGACAAAAAGAATAAATCTACGCACAAACACTCTCCAAAAAAACAGTAACTAAGCAGTTTTTATTTCACGCTTTGCTTGTTTGCGATACCGAGGATCTGTCGCTGCCAGCAACCCACCAAATGTCATTAATAAGCCGCCTAACCACAGCCAACGGACAAATGGTTTATGCTGAATACGCACAGCCCAAGCGCCACCCTCTAGAGGCTCACCTAGCGCGACATAAAGATCTCTTGTTAACCCAGGATCAATATCAGCTTCAGTCATAACATTGCCACGCGCTGTATAATGACGTTTTTCTGGATGTAATGCGCCATAAGGCTTGCCATCCTTCAACACACGAATCTGAGCTTGATCCGCCGTGTAGTTTGGACCTTTCACCTCCCGAGCACCATCAAAGACAAACTCGTATTGCTTGAAGCTTAAGCGGTCCCCGGGCGCCATTCTCAAGTCGCGCTCCTCGTTATAAACGGAAACAAGTGTCATCCCTACAACCGTAACAGCAACGCCTATGTGGGCTAGGACCATCGCATAATAACTCCGGGACAGTCCTCTCAAACCTTTAACTATACTGGTTTTATGCGCTACCTTATTCCAAATATCCTTAAAGGAAACTAAGAAAATCCAGAAAACGAGTACCATCCCCAGAGTGACACTCCAATCGAACTCATCACCGTAAATCACAGAGAAACTAGCACCCAAAACAAGGCTCAATACCAGAGGTATCCACAGCTGTTTACCGATAAAGCTTCCTTTAGTCTGACGCCATCGAGATACAATACCGACGCCCATTAAGCCAACTAAAACTGACATCAAAGGAATAAAAAGCGCATTAAAATAGGGAGGACCTACCGATAATTTCCCCATACCTAGTGCATCGATAAGCAGTGGATATAGGGTGCCTAGTAGCACCATAAGGGAAACAATAACTAAAAGGATGTTGTTTCCTAAGAGAAAAGTTTCACGCGATAACAGTTCAAAACGAGACTCACTTTTCACATGTGCGGCTTTTATTGCATATAGCAATAGCGAGCCACCGATCGTAATCGCCAACAAGGCTAATAGGAAGTAGCCACGTTCGGGGTCAGTAGCGAACGCATGAACCGATGTAAGCACCCCTGAACGAACGAGGAAGGCTCCCAACAAACTCAACGAAAACGTAAAGATCGCTAACAGAACCGTCCAGCTTTTAAATACACCACGCTTCTCTGTCACCGCTAAACTATGAACTAGCGCGGTACCAACGAGCCAAGGCATAAACGATGCATTCTCTACCGGATCCCAGAACCACCAGCCACCCCAGCCGAGTTCGTAATACGCCCACCAGCTTCCTAGCGCGATACCCAGCGTTAAAAACGCCCATGCAACCACCGTCCAAGGGCGAGACCAACGCGCCCATGCGGCATCTAAGCGGCCACTTAACAAAGCAGCGATAGCAAAAGCAAAAGCAACAGAGAAACCCACGTATCCCATATAGAGCATTGGCGGGTGAATAATAAGTCCAATATCTTGTAATAACGGGTTGAGGTCTCCGCCTTCTAGAGGAAAGCGTGGTAAGTGACGCTCAAAAGGACTTGAAGTCATCAACGTAAATAGAATAAAACCTACGCCAATGATCCCCATAACCCCGAGTACTCTTGCGACAATATCTTGCGGTAAGTTATCGCTTTTAATCGCAACCGCCCATGTCCAGCCACCAAGAATAACAACCCAAAGCAACAGAGAGCCTTCATGTCCGCCCCAAATAGCACTTACCTTGTAATAGACAGGTAGCGCTGTATTTGAATTGGTAGCAACATAAACCACGGAAAAATCATCGGTTACAAACGCATAACCAAGACAGATTAAGCTCACCATCAGAAATGCAAACATACCGGTAGCCAGCGGACGCGCATAGCCCATCCACAGCGCATTCTTACTATAGGTTCCGGCAATAGGAACCACAGCAAGCAATGCTGACATGCATAGCGCTAAAATTAACGCATATTGACCTAACTCAGGAATCATTTGTTATAAACCTCACCTTCTGGCTTCGGCATATTTCCACTTTTTTCAAGCGCATCCGCTACTTCTGGTGGCATGTAGTTCTCATCATGCTTAGCCAACACTTCAGAAGCTTGCAGAACGTTATTACTGTCGAGTTCCCCTTGCGCCACAATGCCCTGCCCCTCACGGAATAGATCAGGCAATATGCCATTGTAATGCACCATTACTTTTTCTTCGTAATCGGTCACTTCGAAAGTAACATTAAGACTATTCTGGTCACGAATAACGCTACCATCTACCACCATACCACCCGCACGAATTCGAGTATTCTTAGGTGCTTCACCCGCTGCAATTTGTGTAGGCGAGTAAAATAAATTAATGTTTTGACTAAGCGCAAACATAGTCAAGCCGACTGCGGCCCCAACACCAAAGACAATCAATAAAACAATAATTAAACGTTGTTTGCGTTTAGGGTTCATGAAGATTTTTTCTCCCTGCGCAAGCGGCGTGCAAGATCAGAGAATACTTTTCTCTTTTGCAGTACCGGACTCACAATATTAATAACAACAATTAGCAAAGCGATGGCGTAACTCAACCATACATAGAATCCATGCCCACCCATCGCAATAAAATCTGAAAAGCTATCAAAATTCACAAATCAGCCTCACTGTTTACCCACTAATTCTTTAACCCAACTGGACCTTCGCTCACGAATTAAAATTTCATTTCGTGTTCTCATCATCAAAGACACAGCAAAGAAACAGTAAAAACCTATGACCATCACCAGTAATGGCATCCACATCTCAGGCGCCATTGCTGGCCGTTCGGTCAGTTTAAAAGTGGCCGGTTGGTGCAATGTATTCCACCAATCAACCGAATACTTAATAATAGGAATATTCACTAGCCCAACCAACGCCAAAACAGCTGCGGATTGAGCTGCAGTTGCCTCACTTTCAATCGCTGAATGCAAAGCAACCACACCTAGATAGAGAAAGAGGAGAATAAGCATAGAAGTAAGACGGGCATCCCATACCCACCAAGAGCCCCAAGTAGGTTTACCCCAAATCGCCCCGGTAGCAAGTGCCAGAATGGCCATGGTCGCTCCAATAGGCGCACAGGATTTAGCAACCATGTCGGCGACTTTCATTTTCCAAATCAAACCGATAGCACCTGCAACAGCCATTAACATGTAGCAAGATTGCGCTAATATCGCAGAAGGAACATGAATATAGATAATTCTAAAACTATTGCCTTGTTGATAGTCGGCTGGCGCGTAAAGAAGTGCCCAGATGGTACCCACAACTAACGAAATCAAAGCAACTAGAGCAAATCCCGGGAGCAACTTACCCATAATGTCATAAGACCAGCGCGGCGAGGCTAGTTGATAAAACCACCGCGGCAACCACTTCTTTTTTTCACTCATAACGACCTAAATCATCCACTAACAGAAATTCTTAATGCCGCGCTAATTGCAAGCGGAGCCATAACAAAACCTAAGGCTAACATCGCACCTAACAGCGCAAAAAAACCTGCCAAAGGCAGCCCCGTCACAGCAGCTTGCACTGCGCTGGTACCAAATATAAGTACCGGTATGTAAAGTGGCAGTACTAATAAAGAGATAAGCACGCCCCCTTTTCTAAGCCCTACCGTCAGCGCCGCACCAATGGCACCAATCAAACTCAAGGTTGGCGTTCCTAACAGCAAGCTCATCATCAAGCCTGACATACCTTCAGCTGGTAGAAATAGCATCACGCCCAACAACGGAGCCAATAACGTTAACGGCAACCCACTCATCATCCAATGAGCCAGTACTTTAGCCAGCACCACAATAAACAGAGGTTGTGGGCTTAAGAGTGTCTGTTCAAGCGTGCCATCTTCGAAATCGGATCGAAACAAACTATCCATAGAGAGCAGCGTTGCCAGCAATGCTGCCACCCAAACAACACCTGGCGCGACTTCCGCTAAAAAATCTGGTTCAGGACTGACGCCTAACGGAAAAAGTGTCGCGACCATTAAAAAGAAGATCAATGGATTAAACAAATCGCTTTTTTTGCGATAAGCCAACATTAAATCCCGCTTCAGCACTGCCCAAAATAGGTTCAGAACAGATTCATCAGCCGACTTAGACTGTTCTTTTGTCACTATCTGTTCCATTAAGTTCCTGCTAATTCATCAAGATTTAAGCGGCGAATATTTTCACCTATGGCAAGTTCATGATGCGTGGTAAAGATTACACATCCACCCCTATCGGCATGATCAAGCATGAGCTGTTCTTTTTCTGCTACACCTTTTTTGTCGATCGCAGTAAAAGGCTCATCTAAAATCCATAATTTAGCATGACTAAGGTATAAACGAGCCAAACTAACACGACGATTTTGACCCGCAGACAACGTGTGGCAAGGTGAATCCTCGTATCCACATAACCCAACCTTATCAAGGGCTCCATTAATCAATCCGCCATCAACCCCTGGATGCATAGCGGCATACCACTGTAAATTTTCTTCTGGCGTCAACACTGCTTTTACACCCGGGTGGTGCCCAAAATAGAGCAGCTCGCGAAAAAAGTCGTCTCTGACATCAGCAACAGGCTGACCTTTCCAGAAAATATCACCTTCAAAATTATTTGATAGGCCACTTAATATTCGTAACAGCGTTGTTTTACCGCTACCATTTTGCCCTTCTACCTGAATGACCTCACCTGCTGAAGCCGTAAAGCTTAGATCCTCAAAAAGGACACGCTCATCACGCTCGCAAAACAGATTCTCTACTTGTACTAGCGAGGTACTCAAATTGGGCTCCACAACAGTTACAAAACAACGCTAAAAATAGATATTACCAGCTTAAACTATACTTTTACTGATATCGGCCGATTAATAAGCGAGTGATTATATACGATTATAAGGTCGCTCTGCACTGTTGTATTGATTTCTAAAAGTTGGAATCATGTCCTCATTTGGATCTACTTCAGGTCACAAACTGGTATAACGTAGCAACTAAATACTTTTGCGAGGTTTTAACTTGCTCCCTCAACTCTCAGGCATCCCGCTACAATCAACCGAATCAAATACTGATGCGTCTAGAAACATAAGCCGTACGCTCCCGGTTGGGCAAAATGTAAGCGCCACCGTTGTCGCTGTAAGCAAGGACCAAGTTCAACCAGAAATTTTTCGCTTGAAGCTGGAAATCAATAATCGACTCATCCAACTTGGCGTATTCCAAGCACTCCCAGTGGGGCAGAAAATCAATGTAAATCGCCAAAGTGATGGCCAGATTCAGATAACAATCCCCCAGCCGCCCGCTAACAA
This sequence comes from Neptuniibacter victor, assembly GCA_027943745.1. Lineage (GTDB taxonomy): Bacteria > Pseudomonadota > Gammaproteobacteria > Pseudomonadales > Balneatricaceae > Neptuniibacter > Neptuniibacter victor. The sequence goes on from AP025763.1 coordinate 3,338,162, forward strand.
AACAGACAATGCCGCCAAAGCGATACAACCTCAAATATCGCCGCCACAGCAAGGTAAGGAACAGGCGCCCCTTAAACTAAGCATTCAAACGCCAGAGAATAGCGCTAAATTAGTGACTGGGGATAAAATTAGCGCGGCGGTTATTAGTAGCCGCCCTATTTACACCAATACTCCCCCTGCACCTTCACAACCCAGTGGGCCTCAGCGCCCTACTGGCCAAACGGCAACAGTAATAGCAAACAATAGCTCAGCATCTGCAACAGCGATACCGACACAAGCACCTACGACAAAAGGTAGTCCATCCGCTCATAACAACGTGCAAACCACAAACAACCAGCTATCCAATACAGCAACTACGCCATCTGCCCAACCAATAACTAACAGCACTTTCGCTCCCGCTACTCAGACTCAATCTCAGCCCCCTTTAAATCCACCTATAATGACAGCCGGTAGCATAAACACGAACGCCGAAGCCAGCCAAAAAACGATTTCCTCTCAACAGAGCATGAATAATCAGGCACCCGTCGCAAGCACGGCAAACACTACCTCGCCATCAGCTGGACAAGGTGCGCCACAGCATCAATCACCTATTGCGCAACCAGCGCCAACCGTGGCTCCACAAACAGGACCTCCAAGCCATCACTTAATCAGCGTAGCGCTCCCTAATGGCTCAAAGATTGAGCTCACCTCCCCACAACCGCTACCGCAAGGCACACAGATTCAAATCGTGAAAACGTCAAGCCAGGACGTCCACGTCTTACAATTAAGAGAGCCCTCTTTACAACCAAGCTCAGCACTCGAACGACCGGCAGTACAAGAAACGCTTCGTAACGCACTCCCGAACCAGATACCTACAGCTGAAGCCTTTAATCAATTGTCGCAAATTACTGCGCAAACATCTGGCCCAGAAACCAGCCAGCTCAGTAGCGCTGTAAAAACGCTACTACAGTTATTTGGCGTTCGACCGGGTAGCCAGGAAGCTCCTGCGCAGATCAAACAAAACATTGAACATGGGGGCTTATCAACTGAAAGCAATTTAAGTAAAGGTATCACGCCTCACCCACAAGAGATGAAAAACCAGCTTCAACAACTTCAAAAGCTAGCTGACAATTTGAACCTGCCTGCCGAGCAAAAAGAGCGGCTAGAACAGTTATTACAGAGCATTCAATCCCGTGTAACTAGTCAGCAACTCAATTCATTACAGCAATGGAGGGAATTGCCCGATGGCGGCTTTGAACGCGTCCTACAATTAGACCTCCCCATTAAACAAGGCGAGCAATGGGAGAACCTTGAATTAAGGCTCAGTAGAGAAGGTGGCACAAACGCAGCAGGCGAGATGATTTCTGTCTGGCGGGTTAGGCTGCATTTTGATTTAGAAGAACATGGTGGTGTCGACGCTGAGATACGCTTGACCGATGGTCATGAAATCAGCACGCTTTTTTGGTGCGAAAATAAAGAAACCGCAGAACGTTTAAGGCAGCGTTCTGATGAGTTTTCTGAAAGGTTACGACAATGTGGTTTCGATAGCACCGATATTAATTGGCACGAAGGCATCGCTCCGGAACAGAAGCAAACTATTCACAAGCAACTAGTTGATTTACACACATGAAGTTTTCAAAAGCAGGCGCCCCTGATGACGCACGCCAAAAAGCTATCGCGCTAAAATATGATCGTGACGCAGGTAAAGCTCCGTTAATCGTTGCTAAAGGAATGGGAGAGATTGCCGAGCAAATTATCAAATTAGCCGAAGAAAATGACATCCATATACATGAAAGCCCAGAACTTGTGGAAGTTCTAATCCGCCTAGAACTCGGAGATGAAATACCTGAATCACTCTATAGAGCTATAGCGGAGGTTATTGCTTTTGCATACAGCCTAAAACACGATAGCAACAACTTGATTAATCAAGCCCTTAAAAGCAACGATTAATTTTAACCATCACGCCCTATAGACTGATGAGGCGTATGCAACTCTTTATGCAACAACGCCATCAATTCGGCCTCTGGCCTTCCGATACCGCAATTTTGCACTAAATCATCCACATCAGCCCCCATCTCCATCAAGCGTGTCGCCTGATTATAGGCCAAGGCATTAGGATCACGATTTTCCAGTTCAAGCTGCTTATCCGCGGTTAAGTTCAGCTTCTGTTCAATACCAATTAAACGCCGACCCATCCCAATTGAGCTATTGGTCATCGCTTGAATCTCATTCCTCAACACATTAATCAGCGCTTGATGTCTTCTCTCATGCTGCTGTAATCGACGAAATAGAAGATAACACCCCAGGCTTGCACCCAGAGCAACAATAAGAGAGACCAAACCTAACCAAGACACAGTCATCACTTCCCTACGTTATTATTCAATCAGAAGTTCTGATCAAACTGTTTCATCAGTTCAGGGATATCTAGAATGGCGCATCGCTCTTCCATATATGTCCCCCATAGCCACGCACGCGGATTGTCACTGCTGGCCCACGACACTTTTTCTGCAGGTATACGCACAGACTTAACCAGTTCATCACAAGCAAGCGCCCAATGTCGTCCTCGCAAAATAATCAGCTCATCATATTTCGCCATCTCTGGTTTGTAGCGTTCGGGAATTAACCACAATGCAGTATCGATAACATTGGTATCGACTGACATTCCACCACCAAAACGCCCCAGACACCAATCATGGGTTGCATCTAAGGTCAGCGATACGGAACTTAAGTGCACTGCCCCTTCAATATAATCAAAAGGAATAGCCAAATTGAGCCCGTGCATTTTGATTAACACACAATTAATTTCACGACTTGTCGCACCAGCCATTGCCGCGACCGACTCTGCGGGCTCTGGCTCTGGCTCTGGCTCTGGCTCTGGCTCTGGCTCTGGCTCTGGCTCTGGCTCTGGCTCTGGCTCTGGCTCTGGCTCTGGCTCTGGCTCTGGCTCTGGCTCTGGCTCTGGCTCTGGCTCTGGCTCTGGCTCTGGCACTGGGTTCGGAAGAGCACACGGCTGAACTCCAGTCACCTTATGCGAAATCGTATGGCGTCTTCTGCTTGAAAAAAAAAAATACACGTACTTGTGAGAGCATATCACGTAATGTCAGTTGGCTCTGGCTCTGGCTCTGGCTCTGGCTCTGGCTCTGGCTCTGGCTCTGGCTCTGGCTCTGGCTCTGGCTCTGGCTCTGGCTCTGGCTCTGGCTCTGGCTCTGGCTCTGGCTCTGGCTCTGGCTCTGGCTCTGGCTCAACAGGAGTATCCTCAACTGCCGCCATAACAATAGAATTTTCTTCTATTTGAACACTTTTATCGCTTTCTTCAGCTTTGAGTTGCTCATTAATTGCCGCTATTTCAGCTTCGGTATCGATACCGGCATCTGGATCGGAAAGTAACGATTCTAAATATTCAAAAACCAATTTTTGTACGCCGTGAACCTCTTCATGTTCAACAGGATTCTTTTTAGACTTGCTCATAGAACCTCCTGCTTTTGACGCTCTAATAACGATCGAAGTAAACGAGCATAAGAGTGAACACCACGACTACTAGAATCCATAACTGAAGGTACCATTCCCCTAATACTCGCATTCCTAAATTTAGTATCTACCGGAATGACAGCATTCGATATTTCATTTGGATACTTATGATGCAATTCACGAAGACTACTCACCGAAGCTTGTGTCCGTCTATCATAAAAAGTTGGGATAATAGTAAATGACAGTTTCTTGCTTCGAGCTCGATTAATCATATTGATCGTACGAACCATTCGTTCCAAACCTTTCAGCGCTAAAAATTCTGTTTGAACAGGTACCAATAAATGCTGGCAAGCGGCTAATGCATTGACCATCAGAACGCCTAACACAGGCGGACTGTCTATCAATACATAATCGTAACGGTCTTTAACTTGGGCAAGGGCTTTAGCTACCTGCAAGCCCATGCCTTGATCACCAATCGCCTTTCGCTCTAGAGTAGCCATCGCAGTTGACGCTGGGATCAATTCGATTCGTTCATGACTACTTTTAAGCAATAAACGAGTTACATCATCACGCTTGATTTTGCTATCGCCAGTAAACAGATCGTATACACTATCTTCGAGTTCATCAGGATCATAGCCAAAATAACTGGTCAATGAGCCATGAGGGTCAAGATCTATTAATAAAACTCGATAGCCGACCTCTGCTAACAACCCAGCAACAGTAACTACCGTTGTTGTTTTACCAACACCACCTTTTTGATTGGCTACGGACCATACATGCATTTATTTATCTTCCTGCTGTAGAGGTTCAGGTTCAGCTTGTCTGAACAGAATACCTCCATCACCGGTTTCCACCTGTTCAATAACAGGTATTACTTCTTTATCTGGATTTGACAGTACCGTTGAAACCGCATCAGCGCTTACTTGCTGACTACCGAACGAGGATACTGTTCTTCGAACTTTCTCATCCCGTGACACTACAATCAACACACGACGATTTAATCTCTGCCCTTCTGGCGTTCTATTACTGTAGGCCGGTTGAAACTCGCCGTAGCCGACTGCTGCCATTCTTTCTGGCTCAACACCAAAATAAGCCAGCAGCCTAACCACCGCTGCTGCTCTAGCCGATGAAAGTTCCCAGTTAGAAGGAAAAGCATCAGTAGATATTTTCTGATTATCAGTAAACCCCTCAACGTGTATAGGGTTCTCTCTACCACTTAACATGGCGGCAACTTTCTGTAAAAGCTGATCCGCTAAAACATTTGGTAACGCGCCACCTGAAGGAAACAGATAGTTTGATCTTAATTCGATAGACAGCCACAAATCATTGCCCGTGACTTTAATCTGCCCTTCACTAATTAGTTTAGCAAAACTTACTTCCATCTCTTGCTGCAGTTCACGCAACGCATCAGTTTCTTCCTGATCAGGTGGCGAAATTGTCACCTCAGGCACATCAACATCGGTTTTTCCGCCAATAAAGAGCCCAAAACCACTATTGCTATTCCCTTCGCCCTGCACTTGATCGACCTCGACAGTCTGATCGAGACCCACAAACACACCAGACAGCGCTTCGCTCAAATGCTTATATTTTTCCTCATTCACTGAAGAGATGGCATACATGACAACAAAAAAAGCAAACAGGAGCGTTATAAAGTCGGCATAAGAGATGACCCAGCGGTCATTTCTTGGCCCCTCATCTACATGCTGACGGCGAGGCATATATTACCTCAAATACCCTTGTAGGCGCTGCTGAATTGCCTTCGGATTTTGCCCTTCAGCAATAAACATCAGCCCATCCAATACCATCTCCTGATATTGATAACGCATTAGTATTAAACTCTTTATCTTATTGGCAACCGGTATCAAAAATAAGTTCGCTATACCTATACCATAGATGGTCGCAACAAACGCGGTAGCAATACCAGCACCAAGACTATCCGGATCAGAAAGATTACTCATTACGTGAATCAAACCCAAAACAGCACCTATAATGCCCAAGGTTGGCGCATAGCCACCCATACTTTCAATAACTTTAGCGCCCTGCAGATCTCGCTGTTCCGTAGTAATCAGTTCAACTTCTAACGTACTGCGAATAACATCAGCCCCTTTCCCATCTGCAAGAAGCAACAAACCTGACTTAACAAATGGGTCAGTTTCTTTTTCAGCTTCAGCTTCAAGCGCCAACAATCCTTTCCTACGAGCAATAACGCACCACTGAACTATTTTTTCAATACTCTTTCCAAGATCTTGCTTGTTATCACCAAACGCCCATCCCAATAAACGGAAGGCCCTCGATACATCCGAACTAGGAGATTGGATAATAGCAGCGGCCAAAGTACCACAGATAACAATTGCCGCGGCTGGAAGATTAAGCAGCTCCTGTAACTGTCCCCCTTCGAGGTAATTCCCACCAACAACAGCAGCCAAAGCTAACAACACACCAAGAATAGCGGTTAAATCCATATTTAAGACCTTTTATTGCTCAAAATTGGACCAAACTCATTCAAATCAAGAATTTCATCAGCTAATCCAGCATTGACCACAGCTTGAGGCATGCCATAAATCGTACAACTTTCCTTATTTTGCGCCCAGATAGTAGCGCCTTGTTGGCGGAGCAGCTTTGCTCCATCACAACCATCGGCCCCCATGCCTGTCAAAATAATAGCGAGCACTTTTTTGCCAAAACTTTTTGCAACGGATGCATAAGTGACATCAACGCTTGGCTTATACGTCAAACGCTCATCGCCGGGCATAATTCTAACTTTATCGCCGCTCCGAGGATCTACAATCATTTGATGCCCACCAGGTGCTAATAACGCACGTCCTGGTAAAAGCCGGTCTCCATCTTCGGCCTCTTTTACAGAAATGTTGCACTGCTGATCCAAACGCGCCGCAAACACCGAAGTAAACGTTTTCGGCATATGCTGAATCAATAATATGGGATATGGAAAGTTTGCTGGAAGCTGAGTCAATATATGCTGCAGAGCAGCAGGCCCACCAGTGGAAGAACCAATAGCTACAATTTTACAATCTGGTACTGATTTTTTACTAAAACTCCGCGCTGGAACGGGTGTTGCTGCCTTTACACTTGAACGCAAAGTATTTGTAGTAGAAGAGGCATTCCCACTAGATGCCGCTGGACGTTTATCTGCTTGAGCTGTTCTAGCAGCATGTGTCGCACGCAAATCAGAAGTAGAAGGTCGAGAAGACCTTGCAGCTTTACTCTCCGGCCTAAATACCATCGATTTACTCGATGCATCAGACCTAGGTGTCGGAGCAAAAGTACTACGTAAACGCGCATGGGTTGAGCGACCTAGCTCTACTACCTTATCACGTAGCTGTTTTTCTAATGAAGTCGAATGCTCCATCCATGCTCGCATATCTTTTGATAGATAATCCAACGCACCCGCTTCGAGGGCTTGCAGCGTAACCTGAGCCCCTTCATGGGTTAATGATGAAAGCATCAGTATATTGGTGGGCGACTCGCGCATAATAACGCGCACAGCCTCAATACCATTCATCTGAGGCATCTCAACATCCATGGTAATGAGATTAGGACGAAGCTTCTTTGCTTGCTCTACTGCCTCACGACCGTTTTGGGCAGTACCTACCACCTCAATACGGCTATCTCCAGAAAGAAGATCGCTGATACGGTGCCGAAAAAAACCTGAATCATCAACGATCAACACTTTAACTGGCATAAAACACGCTCCTGTCTAATACCATTAAGAAGCGTAGTATTTCAGCAGATTCGGTATATCAATAATCAATGCGATACGGCCATCGCCTGTAATCGTAGCTCCAGAAAGCCCTGGAGTACCATGCAAGATAGTACCAAGCGGTTTGATTACCACCTCTTCCTGACCTACAAGCTGATCAACTACGAAGCCAACACGCTGGGTACCAACAGTCACAATAACTACATGGCCCTGCTCAGGCAGATCGGCACCTTGCTGTCCTTCAATCAACCAACGTTTCAAGTGGAATAACGGTAACGCCTGATCACGGACGATAATAACTTGCTGGCCATCGACAACGTTAGTTTTCGTTAAATCGAGATTAAAGATTTCATTAACGTTAACCAAAGGAAGCGCAAAAGCTTGATCTTCAAGTATTACCATCAACGTTGGCATAATGGCCAAAGTAAGCGGCACCTGAATAGCAATTCTTGAGCCTTGACCAATAACAGAGTCAATGCTCAATGTACCATTAAGCTGTGTTATCTTCGTTTTAACTACATCCATACCGACGCCACGGCCGGATACATCAGAAATTTCTTTCTTAGTAGAGAAACCTGCAGCAAAGATCAGATTGAAGCATTCCTGCTCGGTCAAACGACGGGCGGCTTCGGCATCCATCATCCCACGCTCAATCGCTAAGCTACGCAGTTTTTCGGCATCCATACCCGCGCCATCATCTTGGATGATTAACAATATATGGTCGCCTTCCTGCTCGGCGGAAAGCAATACATGCCCTTCACGCGGCTTACCTGCTGCATCACGAACATCAGGAGCCTCAATACCATGATCCACTGCATTTCGAACCAAGTGAATCAAAGGATCAGCAAGTGCTTCAACTAAGTTTTTGTCTAAATCGGTTTCTTCACCACGAAGCTCTAAACGAATCTCTTTCTTTAAATTCCTCGATAGATCGCGAATCAAACGCGGGAAACGACCAAAGACCTTCTTCACTGGTTGCATTCGCGTTTTCATAACTGACATTTGTAAGTCAGCCGTAACCATATCGAGTGTACCTAGAGCTTTGGCCATCTCCTCGTCTTCACGAGTCACGCCCAAACGGACAAGGCGATTTCTCACTAGTACTAACTCACCCACCATGTTCATGATTTTATCGAGTAAGCGAGTATCTACACGAACATTACTTTCAGGCTGAGGTTTAGCTTGCTGATGTGCAGCCTTCACTGCAGCAGCAGCAGCACTTTCTTTCTTCTCTGCAGGGGCCGGCGCAGCTGGTGCAGGCTCCGGAGCCTTAGCAACAGGGGTAACTACTGGTTCAGGAGCTGGTGCAGGCTCTGCTGCGGCAGTTTCTGCAAAAGCACCTTTTCCTTGGGACTGAAGTTCATCCAGCAGCGCTTCAAATTCATCTTCGGTGATCAAATCAGGTTCAGCACTTTCTTCCTCTGCCGCTGGCTGTTTAGTATCAGCAGCAGGACCTTTGCCTGGACCATGCAGCTCATCGAGCAGTGCATCAAATTCGTCTTCGGTAATCAAACCATCATCTGCCGAAGCGGCTTCTTCCGCTGGCGCGCCTATATCTCCGAGCAGCATATCAAATTCATCGGAAGTTTGATCACTGTTTGTCGATGCTGCCGGAACAGGAGCTGGGGCGGATTTAACTTCAACGACAGGTTCAGGGGCAGCTACGGGCGCGGGAGCGGCCGGCGCAGAGCCTTTTGAACAAGCGATTAGGGCTTGAATCAATTGAGGGTCAGCGTTCTCTAACTCTTCGCCATTACGCACTGCTTCAAACATAACATTGACAGTATCTAACGCCTGAAGCACTACATCCATCAACTCAGGAGTCACTTTGATATCACCGTTACGCAGCATATCAAAGAGATTTTCCGCATTGTGACAGCAATCAACCATCGGTTCTAATTGCAAGAAACCGGCGCCACCTTTAACTGTATGGAAGCCACGGAAAATTGCATTGAGCAGATCACTATCGTCGGGGCGTTGCTCCAGATCGACTAACTGTTCGGATAATTGCTCAAGGATCTCTCCTGCCTCTACAAGAAAGTCTTCAAGAATTTCCTGATCCACTTCCAAACTCATATGGCGCTCCTCTTAAAAACCCAGGCTAGATAACAAGTCATCAACTTCATCTTGGTTGCTAACAACGTCAGCACTTTCTTTGTTGACTTGCGGACCTTCAGCCTGAATAGGATTCTTTTTATTAGTCTGTTTATCATCTTCAGATGCAACGGATACTTCTATACCCGACAGTTTTTCAACCTGTGAAGCCATCTCCATTAAACCAACAAGATGGGTTTCAACATTAGTGACTAGGTTGATTACACGGCGAATCAATTGGCCTGTAATATCCTGATAGCTCTGAGATACAACTATGTCAGTAAGTTCTGCACGCAATGTACCGATAGTTTGCTCTGATTCTTCTTTTACAGCACAAGTACGATCGTACACTCCGCTTAACGAGTCATGCTCTTTTTCTAACTGACCTACCAGTAACAATAGATCTTTAAATCGTTCACTTTGAGAGTCTAACTTATCAACCAGCGATAATGCTTTATCAACACGATCCATCGTGTCATGAGCATTTTTTTCTGTCATTTCAATGACGTAATTCAAGCGATCTGCCGCATCAGTGTCATCTGAAGAATCATCATCAACTTGTAAACTACTACCCAGCTCACTAGAAAATGATTTTATTGCTTCGTGCAAACCACGAGTTAGATGCCCTACTTCGCTAAAAAATGTCTGATGCCGAAACTCATGAAGTTCCTGAATAATTTCCATTGCATCAGAAAGCTTCCCTTCGTTGAGGACAGAAACAAGCTCCTGTGCCTTCAACTGCAATTCCATCTCGAAGTGTCCCATCCCTTTGCCTGTTCCTGAAATCATTACAACTGACCTTCTGCTCTTTAACCTAGGCGCTCAAAGATTTTATCAATCTTCTCTTTAAGTACCGCCGCAGTAAATGGCTTTACCACATATCCATTTACACCAGCCTGAGCTGCTGCAATGATCTGCTCTTTTTTAGCTTCAGCAGTCACCATTAACACCGGCATAGAAGCCAGCTGTGGATCAGAACGAACCTCTTTAAGAAGATCGATACCTGTCATTCCTGGCATATTCCAGTCAGTCACTAAGAAATCGATTCCGCCTTGTTTTAAAATAGGCAAAGCTGTTTGCCCATCATCCGCTTCCTGAACATTTGTCATACCCAGGTCACGTAACAAATTTTTAATAATACGTCTCATAGTTGAAAAATCATCGACTACAAGAATCTTCATGTCTTTATTCAAGACGAGCCTCCCGTTAATACTGCGCAACTCATTGAGTCTACACCTAATTACCGCAATTACGTTGAGTCCGGTCAAGCCTTTTTATTGCCATTCACTTAATCGTGAACGTAATCTCAAAGCTGCCTGACTGTGAATCTGGCTTACCCTTGATTCACTAACCCCTAAAATTTGACCAATCTCTTTTAAATTAAGCTCTTCATCATAATAGAGCGCTAATACCAACTTTTCCCGTTCTGGTAAGTTATTTATAGCTGTACTTAGCGCTTTTAAAAATGATTCCCGCTCAAAATTTTGATTCGGCCCAGGATCATCGTTCGCAAATGATTCTCCAGGCCCCTCATGCTGCGGGTTGATCATCTCTTCAAAGCTAAAAAGACGACTATCAAGCGTATCTTTTAATAGATTATGGTATTCATCTACACTTATACCAAGTTCTTTCGCTACAGATGCATCACTTGCATCTCTACCTGTACGAGATTCAATCTGTTGAATTGCCTCTGTAACACGACGGCTATTTCGATGTACTGAGCGAGGCGTCCAATCTCCTCGACGCACCTCATCAATGATGGAACCACGAATGCGGATCCCTGCATAAGTTTCAAAACTAGCACCTTTTGAAGCATCGTATTTTTTCGCTGCTTCAAGCAAACCAATCATTCCCGCTTGGATCAAATCATCCAAAAGAACTGTCGCGGGCAACCTCGCTAACAAATGATGGGCAATACGTTTAACTAGCGGCGCATATTGCTGAATTAACTCATCACTCGATTGTAATTGCAGCTGATTGTACATACTGCCTCTTTATCAATCCGATGGGCGCGCTCCCTGTACAAGCCGCTCAACAAAAAACTCTAAATGACCTCGGGGCACAGTCTGAACTGGCCACCCATTTACTTTATTCGCTAATTGACGATATGCCAAGGAAACTTTGCTCTTTGGAAAAGCTTTTAAAACAGCCACTTGGCGCTGAACAGCTTTGCGAACATTTTCATCATAAGGGATTGAACCAACATATTGAAGCGTGACGTCAAGAAACCTGTCCGTAACCGTCAACAACTTACCAAACATATTCCTCCCTTCAGTATCCGTTCTAACCATATTGGCCAAAACCCTAAAGCGAGTCATCTTATAATCCCTATTTAACAATTTAATTAAAGCATACGCATCCGTAATTGACGTGGGCTCATCGCAAACAACCACTAAAACTTCTTGTGCAGCCTTAACAAAACTCACAACAGAATCCGAAATACCAGCCGCCGTGTCAATAATTAGAACATCAATTTCATCAGAAACCTCATTAAAAGCATGGATAAGTTCTGCATGCTCATGCGCAGACAGCGCCGTCATCTCTTGCGTTCCTGAACAAGCTGGCACGATTTTAAGATGCTCACTGACATCAAGCATCACATCTTTCAATCCACACTCGCCACTCAACACATCAGAAATATTCTTTTTAGGACGCAATCCCAACAAAACATCGACATTAGCCAAACCTAAATCAGCATCCATCAACACTGAACGATGCCCAAGATCTCCCAAAGCTAGCGCTAGATTAACCGAAACATTCGTCTTACCGACCCCGCCTTTACCACCAGTAACCGCAATAACTTTTACGGGCTTATGTTGATTCATCATTAATACTCACCATTAACCCGTTTTATACACAGAGTCTAAAGCGGAGGTGTTTTTCTCAGCTTCAATTGCCCGCTGCGCGGTTATAACTGCCCGACTAACTAATTCATGTTTTTGCGCAACATCAATATCATCAGGAATACGTTGTCCATCAGTAACATAGGTAACAGGCAAACGTTTTTCTACAATCAAAGAGATCGCCTCACCCAAACTACCCGATTCATCCATCTTACTCAAAACACAGCCGTTTAATCCCAAACGCTGATAAGCATTAAATGCCTGTTCAACAACGCGACGCTGACTACTACAAGAAACAACTAGTAGCTTTTTAAGGCGCAAAGTAACACTCTCAAGCATCTCTAGTTGCGCCTCACTATGCGGCTCTTGGGCATTCAAACCAGCTGTGTCGATTAATACCAATCTTTTATTTTTTAAAGAATGTAGAACTTCATCCAAACTATTAGTCGCATCAACAACCCTAACAGGAACATCAAGAATCCGGCCAAAAGTGCGTAGCTGCTCATGCGCTGCTATTCGAAATGTATCTGTAGTTACGAGCGCTAAACTTGAACTCCCGTACTTCAATACATATCTCGCAGCCAACTTACCAATCGTTGTAGTCTTACCCACACCCGTAGGACCAACAAAAGCAACCATTCCACCACGGTCAATAAAGTCATCACCAAGCACAGGAATCGAATCAGATAAACGTGATAACGCATGCTTCCAAGCTTTATCAGGAGATATATCCATCTCCATACTCGCCAAAAGATGAGAGGAAAGTTTTTCACTAACCCCCAAAAGTTCAAGCTTACGCTGCAATGGAGGTTTTGAAGGAGCAGATGGAGCCGCTCTAGCAGCAACAACCTGCTGACTGAGCAAGTTTTTTAACTGCGCAATCTCATCCTGCATAGAACGAATTAACCCTTCGTTCGCTGATTCAGGCACCTCAACAGCAGAGATCGAAAGCTCTTCTTGCAGATCCACACCAAGATCACTCTCACCGACCATTGGACCACGCATATAATTCTGATGAGCAGAGTCTGCCTTTTCTTTCTGGCGCTGCTTAAGAGATGCTAAAATTGTGCGCAAGTCTTCATCATCTGATTCAAGCTGTCGATTGACCGGCCCTGAAGCGTCATTTTTTTGACTATCCTGGGTTTGAGCTGAAGCGATCTGCATTCTCGCCTTCTGCAACTCACTAGCCAGATCACTACCACCCTTCGTCAGTACATCTATCTGCTCCTGACGCTTACGAGTTTTTGCTTTCGTCCGACTAAACTCCTGCTGAGCAACCTCATAATCATTTTCATGCGCAGCAACAACCTCTACACCACCTGCAACACGATGATTGGAAACGATAACAGCATCAGCACCAATCTCATCCCGTACTCGGCGCATAGCCTGACGCATATCTGGCGCGAAAAAGCGTTTTACTTTCATACTAATTCCTTATCGGCCAGCAAGTTCAGCACTAAAATAAGATTAGCCATTTACCTCACCTCCTACCGTCGCAACGATAGTGACCTTTTTATTTTCAGGAATTTCCTGATAGGAGAGTACGTTGATTTGATGCTCTCCATAGCGAACAAACTTTGACATTAATGGCCGGACAGGAGCCGCTACTAGGAGCACAGAAGGCCGCCCCATCATCTCCTGCTGGGTAGCCGTCTCAGACAATGAAGATTGAAGGCGCTCAGCCATTCCAGGCTCTAACACCAAACCATTATCTTGCCCCTGCTGAACCGAATTCAACAACAACTGTTCAAGCTGCGGAGCTAAAGTAATAACCGGTAATTCAGCTTCAGAGCCATTAATATTTTGCACAATTAAACGAGAAAGCGAGACCCTTACAGCCGCAGTTAGTGCCAATGGATCTTGCGTACGATTGACAGCATCAGCCAAAGACTCGGCAATTGTCCTGAAGTCCTTCAATGGCACCTGCTCCATCAGCAGGTTTTGCAAGACTTTCAGCAACACACTAAACGACAACTTACCCGGAACTAGCTCTTCGACCAGCTTAGGCGAGCTCTTAGTTAACATATCGAGCAACTGCTGCACCTCTTCATGCCCAAGAAGCTCATGCGCATGAAGCTGCAGTAGTTGGTTTAAATGCGTTGCTACCACCGTCGACGCATCAACGACCGTATAACCTAAAGATTGTGCCTGCTCTTTCTGGGATTGTTCAATCCAAACAGCTTCTAAACCAAAGGCCGGATCTTGCACCTCAACCCCTTGCAGCTTACCGAAAACTTGCCCAGGATTTATAGCCAACTCGCGATCAGGATAAACCTCCGAATCACCAACAACCACCCCCATTAGAGTGATCCTATAAGCTCCAGGCAACAGATCAAGGTTATCTCGAATATGAACGGAGGGAACCAAGAACCCCAAATCCTGTGACAACTTTTTACGCACGCCCTTGATACGACTTAGAAGTTGACCACCCTGCATTTTATCTACCATCGGAATCAGACGATAACCTACTTCCAAACCGATCATATCGACGGGCATTACATCATCCCAATCCAATTCCCGCTTCTCCGACTCCTCCTCAACAGGCAGCTCAGCTTGCTCTTTAGCTTGTTCTTCAGCTGCAATTTTTCTCTGCTGCTCTTTCTTAACAACCCACCAAGCAGCCCCACCAGCAGCCGCCGCAAGAGATAAGAAGGCAAAATGCGGCATTCCAGGAATAATACCCATAATCGTCATAATGCCTGCAGCCACAGCCAACGCTTTAGGCGACGCAAACATCTGAGCCACCACCTGCTTACCCATATCATGGGAAACATTCTGACGAGTCACCATAATAGCGGCCGCAGTAGACAGCAGTAATGATGGAATCTGCGCGACCAAACCATCCCCGATAGTCAGCAACGAATAAAAACGCATCGCCGTCTCAAAATCGAGATCATGCTGCAACATTCCTATACCCAAACCACCGAGCAGATTGATCACAAGGATCAAAATACCAGCGACTGCATCTCCTCGCACAAACTTAGAAGCACCATCCATCGAACCATAAAAGTCTGCTTCTTGAGTTACATCTTCACGTCTCGCCCTTGCATCCTCTTGACCTATTAGGCCAGCATTAAGATCTGCATCAATTGCCATCTGCTTACCAGGCATAGCATCAAGCGTAAAGCGAGCACTTACTTCCGAAATACGACCAGCACCTTTGGTAACTACAACAAAGTTAATGATAATAAGGATTAAAAAGACAACAAAACCAACAACGTAATTACCACCAACGACCACTTCACCGAAAGCCTCGATCACTTTACCCGCTGCGTCCCCACCTTCATGACCATATAACAAGACCACACGCGTTGATGCCACATTCAGCGAAAGCCTCATCAACGTAGCAACAAGAATAATGGTAGGAAAGATTGCAAAATCTAGGGGGCGGTCAGAATAGACACAGACCAATAACACAACGATAGAAAGCGCTATATTGAAGGTAAAAAAGACATCAAGCAAAAACGGAGGAACGGGCAAGGTCACCATTGCCAAGATAACCAACAGCAGCAAAGGCACACCTAGGTTACCCTTACTTAAACTGCGAACGTTATCGAGTATTACAGCCCTATCCACTTAAACTCCAGCGTCAAAAAAACATCACAAAAAATCATTCACCTACAAACAGCCTAATAATTACATATCCAAACACTAAATACGCTGTTTTTTTGACGAATAATTACACGAAGAGTAAAAAATGCAATTTCCGAGCCAGTTACTGATCCGCTTTAAACTCCTCTGGAATCGGAAGTTCGCCCACCTTAAGTTCTGTAGGCCTTTCAGCATCACGACTCTTATAACGTTTCAACTGGAATACATACGCTAAGACTTGAGCGACGGCCATATAAAGACCAGACGGTATCTCATCATCTATTTCAGTGGAGTGATAGATAGCTCGCGCGAGCGGTGGAGCAGATAAAATAGGGACATCATTCGCCTCAGCAATCTCTCGGATTTTTAAAGCTACAAAATCTACACCTTTAGCCACCATAACGGGTGCCCCACGCCCCTCTCCCTCACCACCACTTTCATACTTTAAAGCAACAGCATAGTGAGTCGGGTTGGTAATCACAACATCAGCCTCAGGCACAGCACTCATCATTTGCCGCTGAGCAATTTCACGCTGCAATTGACGAATACGCCCTTTAACTTCAGGCTTACCTTCAGTGTTTTTAAGCTCATCTTTGACCTCTTGCAGCGTCATCTTCATTTTTTCTGTGTATTCGTATAACTGATACGGCACATCAACAACTGCCACTAAGATCAATACAGCACTCAACGCCATAAAAACCCAAATAATAATATCAAGTGCAGCATCAATGGCGGGCCGAGCTTCAAAAGTGGCTAACGCTAAAATATCATTCCTAATCGTCCACAGAATCAATATTGCAAACCCACCCACTAAAGAGAACTTAGCGATAGCTTTAAACAACTCGACCAGAGCCTTAAGCGAGAACATGCGTTTAATCCCAGCCAAAGGGTCGATTCGGCTTCCTTTGGGCGCGATAGAATCCGCACTAAAATTCCAGCCACCTAAAGCGATCGGTCCTACAAGGGCCGCTATCAACAAAACACCGAACACCCCCGAAAGACCAATAAGCGCATCCCAAGCAGACATACCAAAATGAGAAAAAAGTTTATTGGTATCAAAAATGGCCTGTCGATCCAGGACAAAATTACTTTCCATTATTCCAAGCATGCGTTCAGCCAACTGCGAGCCAAAAATAATAACCGAAAAAACAGCAGCCATTAGCACCAGCGTTGTTGCAAGCTCTTTAGAGCGCGGAACATCGCCCTTCTCCCGAGCTTCCTTTATTCGCTTGGGGGTGGGGTCTTCTGTTTTTTCTTGACCTGAATCTTCAGCCATGACCCCTTCCTACAGAAAAACACTTTCAATATAGGTCAACACGAAACTAGAGATTCTCATGTATTGATCAAGAAACCCGCCCAGATTGACCCAATTAATAAACAAACCCAACACCATCGTAAACGGAAAGCCAACAGCCAGAATGTTAAGTTGTGGTGCCGCACGCGACATAATGCCAAAAGCCATATTTACAACCAGTAGCGCTGTCACAGCAGGCAAAGCCATCAGCATTGCGGCCGAAAACATCCAGCTTCCAGACATCGCGACCCGCCAGTAACTCTCTCTAGAAAAAGCCGACAAACTTACAGGCACCACATCGAAACTTCGAACGACAATCTCAATCATCACCAAATGGCCATTAAGCGATATAAATATCATCATAATTAACGTCAGATAAAACTGCCCTAACATTACAACCGAGATTCCGTTTGTTGGATCTGTCATTGAGGCAAAGCCCAAACCCATCTGCATAGCAATCATTTGACCACCGAGCACAAAGATTTGATAAAAAATCTGAAACAAAAAACCCAAGATCCCACCAACTAAGATCTGCTGCCCAACCACAAGATAAGTATTAAAGCTTAGTGCATCAAACTCAGGCATTGGAGGTAATAGGGGAGCCACCGTTCCAGCAACCGCCAGCGCTAGCATCAAACGAACGCGAGCATTAATCAGCTGACTCCCTAATAAAGGAACGGCCATAAAAAAAGACGCGATACGAAAAAAAGGCCAAATAAAAGCAGATATCCATTGTTCAATTTGAAGCACGCTTAGCTCAAACAAAGGATCAACCTATTAGGTAGGGAATATTTTTGACTAGGCTAGTGAAATGCTCCGTCAATTGATTCAAAATCCACGGACCAGCCCACATAATGACAAGAATAGTCGTCAACAGTCGAGGCAAAAAACTTAAGGTCTGCTCGTTAATCTGCGTTGCGGCCTGGAAGGTTGAAACAACCAAACCAATCAACAAACTAGGCACTATTATTACTGTCACTAATACAACGATTAGCCAAAAGGCCTCACCAAACAGGCCAAGCACAATCTCTGGAGTCATATAGAAAATCTCCTTCTGTACTAATAGCTAAATACCAAAACTAGCGGCTAAGGTCCCGATAACCAACGCCCAACCATCCACTAGAACAAACAGCATGATCTTAAATGGCAATGAGATAATAACCGGAGAAAGCATCATCATACCCATTGCCATCAAAACACTTGCCACAACCAAGTCAATCACCAAAAAGGGAATAAAAAGCATAAAGCCTATTTGGAAAGCTGTTTTCAACTCACTGGTCACAAACGCTGGCACTAAAACAGTAAAAGGTATTTGCTCTGGGGAGCTGACTGCCTCAGAACCCGAAATTCGCATAAATAACCCAAGATCACTTTCTCTTGTTTGCAACATCATGAAATCACGAAATGGGCCACTCGCCTGCTGAAAAGCCTCTACCACTGTCATCTCTTCATTAACATATGGCTGCACGGCCTCAGCATAAACCTTATCTAAGACTGGCGTCATAATGAACAAAGTCAAAAACATCGCCATACCCACCATAATCTGATTAGAAGGCGTTTGCTGCAATCCTAAGGCCTGACGCAATATAGCAAATACAATAATAATGCGCGCAAAGGAGGTCATCATCATAACCATTGCTGGCAGGAACGTCAGCATGGTCATTAGTGCAAGCACTTGGAGCGTCACACTATAATTACTTTCTCCATTCTCGCCTGTCGTCAGCGTTAAAGCAGGAATACCCACATCAGCGGCCTGCGAAGAAATAGAAAAAACACTTAATACAACAACAGACAAATATAATATAAATCTATTCATCTGCTTTCTTCTCATCTTGATCCACTTGTCTTTGCTTCAGCGCTTCACCT
This sequence comes from Neptuniibacter victor, assembly GCA_027943745.1. Taxonomy (GTDB): domain Bacteria; phylum Pseudomonadota; class Gammaproteobacteria; order Pseudomonadales; family Balneatricaceae; genus Neptuniibacter; species Neptuniibacter victor. The sequence continues at coordinate 3,357,015 of AP025763.1, forward strand.
AATCGAGCACTAAATGTACTCTGTTTCGCATCAACGTCCACAACCGCCTCATCAAAAGAGTGCAGATGAGAAACCCTACCCGGCGCAACACCTAATAAAATCTGTTGATCGCCTACTTTTACAAGAACAGCTTTCTCTCGAGTACTCAATGGCAACACACCGAGCACCCGCATATTCTTACTGATTGGCGAAATACCTGAAAAACGCTTGAACGCCCAAGAGAGAATAAAAATTATCGCAACAACAACCAACAAACCAACGACTAACTGAACCAGAGCTTCACTAGAAAACGGCTCATTATATGCGGTGCGCAGTGCAGGCTGTGCAACAGAAACGGCCGACTCCGCAGCCAAGCGAGCAGAAAATAAAATTACTGACAAAGAAAAAAACAGACGATACATCTGTTATTTTAGCCGTTTAATACGTTCTTGCGGACTAATAACATCCGTCAATCGAATTCCATAACGGTCGTTCACAACCACAACTTCGCCACGAGCGATCAGCGTTCCGTTGACCATGACGTCTAACGGCTCACCCGCAACACGATCTAATTCAATAACAGAACCCTGATTTAACTGAAGCAGATTACTAATAGGAATATCTGTTTGACCCACTTCCATGGATAACGTCACTGGGATATCTAGAATAACGTCAAGTTTAGGATCCGTAACAGGAGTGCCTTCATCTTGCAGCTCATCCAACTCAACCGAATCACTCGTCACACCTGTTGCAGCAAGCAGCTCATCAGGATCGACAGCTGCCTCAGCATCACCCTGCTCGCCCATTGCAGCGGCCCACTCATCAGCTAACGCTTGTTGATCTTCAGTTTCATCACTCATTTACTATTCTCTACGAATCGGTTCAATATATTTATTTTTGACGCTCGATTTGGTCTACAACTTTAACCGCTAAATTGCCACGAGAGACACCCATTGTACAATTATAAACAGGAACTTTATTGGCTTTTAGCTGGAAGGATTCGGGTAATTCAATCGGGATAACATCACCGGCCTCAAGCTCCAGCACATCGCGCAGAGTCATGCTTTGCTGAGCAATTGTCATCTCAAGCGGCAATCCCGCCATCAAGATATCGCGCTGTAAAGCAACTTGCCAACGCTCATCTTTTTCGTCTTCGCCGTTTTGGAACCCTGATACCAGCAAGTCTCTTATTGGCTCAAGCATTGAATACGGCATTGCCACGTGAAATTCACCGGATCCGCCTTCAAGATCAACCTGAAAAGTACTCACCACAACCACTTCTGTAGGATTAATCACATTTGCCATCGCTGGGTTCATCTCGTGCCCCAAATGCTCAAATGTTAATTCCTTTACTGGATTCCACGCCTCTTCAAGATCAAGAAAGAATTGCTCCAACGCTTTATGAATAAGCCGTGTTTCCGTTGGTGTAAATTCTCGCCCTTCAATTTTAGCATGGCGACCATCACCACCAAAAAAGTTGTCGACCAACTTAAAAACCAGCTTGGCGTCCATTATAAACAAAGCGGTTCCGCGAAGCGGGGAAACACGAATAAGATTCATACTAGTAGGGACATAAAGTGTGTGAATATAATCACCGTACTTCATGACCTGAACCCCACCCACGGTCACATCAGCAGCTCGACGCAAGAGGTTAAATAAACTTATACGGGTATAGCGCGCAAAACGCTCATTAACCATTTCAAGCGTAGGCATGCGTCCACGAACAATACGTTCATGGCTCGCCAAGTCATAAGATCGGACATCACCTTCTTCAATCTCCTCTTCTTCAGAAGTTTCAACATCACCATCATCTACTCCATGAAGAAGAGCATCGATTTCATCCTGTGACAGGAGATCCTTAACTGACATTTAGAGATTTACTCCACTCAGGCAGCTTTGCATTACTGCATTACCATATTGGTAAAGAGTATAGTTTCTACGCCGGGTTTGCCGATCTTCTCTTGCATGATTTCTCGGACCAAATCAGTAGACTTGTCTCTTAAATCTGTCTTACCCTCTAGTGACTGCAACACCCTAAAATCTTGCGTACTATAAAGATTATTTAAACGAGAAACGATTAGAGGCATATGAAGAGTCAAAGCATCAGCTACGGCTTGATCGCGACTTTTTGCCTCTACATATAGCTGCATATAATGAGGTCGCTTATCTTGCGACTGAAGTGTCACTACAAACATGGGTTTCCCTCCCATGGTTCTTACTTTGGTATAAATAGCCTCTGCTCTGACAGGCTCAGCCGGAGCGGCCTCTTCTGCAGCAGAATCATCACCACCCAATAAAAACAATGCAGCTGCTGCACCGCCACCACCAACAATGACTAGCGCTAAAACGGCAATAATTATCAGCTTTAACTTCGATGATTTCTTTGCGCCACCTTCTTCAGTGCTAGCATCTTGCTCTTCGGCCATCGATAGATCCTCAATATCATCATAAAACCAGCATCAAGCCGGTATCTAGATTGCTCAAACAGTATTACACCTAATATAACACACTGATTTTAAGGCTGAAGATCAATACTAAACAAATAATTATGTTTTACGGCTGAGAGCTTGAAAAAGCGACTTCTTCATAGGCTTTAAGCATAGTAATCAACCAACGACACAGGCTTTCCAAAATCCCTGTCGACTTCAGCATCTATTTCACTACTTCCGCCTCCAGCGTACTGCGTCCCACCTTCCGAGCCATTTGCATCAGAAAATGACTCTCGCTGCTGCTGCCCGGCAGACTGATCTGAGACAGAAGAATCCTGCAACGCAAGCCCTTGCTCCGCAAACATCTCACGCAACCTAGGCAAACTTTGCTCCACCGCATCTCTTACATGCGCATGAGGTGATGTAAAACTAAGACTAACTTGATCTTGATTTAAATTCACACGCACACTTAACGATCCTAACTCGGGAGGATCAAGCTGTATCTGCGCAACTTGATTATTCTGGGCAGAAATCATTATAGCCCGTTCACCTAAGGCGGTATTCCATGCTGGCGTATTGAATTTCACATGTTGTGGCATCATGAAATTTTGAGCATCAGAAACCGTTTTCTGCGCTTGGGTAGGTGCGCTTAATGGCTGTGCTTGGGCCTGCTGCCCAACAGCCACCAAGCTTTCCATTCGCTGATTAAACCCCGTATCTACCGTTTTCTCTCCAGCCGTAACTTTCTGCAAGAAATGCTGAGACATTTCTAATGCTGATTCAAACTTTTGCGGAACGGAAGACTCGTGCATTGACTTAGTAGCACCTTCAAGCTTAACCACAGGGTCAACTGGCACTGGGTTACGCTCTCCAGAAGCGATAAGATCAGCTTTTTCAGCCTTACCGCTACTAAACACCTCTCTTCGCAATGACATATCAGCATCACCATCTACATCAACGACCGACTCATTCTTCAAAGTCCGAGCAGTATCGGGCTTTGTTCCTGACGCATACACAGCATCTGCAGGTAGAGATTTGACCTTATCAATAGCACTCGCATCATTTTGCACAACCACATTCTGTTGCTGCTCTTGCTGCGCGGCCATATGCCTTGATTGATCTATTTTTTCTACTGGGCGCTCAGCATCAACAGACTTTACATCAGCTACTTTTGGAGTTGCATCAGATAAAGGCTGAGTCTGAGCCTGACTCTGCAACTGAGCTTGGTGCTGCTGAGAACTAAACTCTCCACTTACTGAAGCCTTAGCACCCTCATCAAACGATGCTTTCTGCCCCCATATACTTAGATCAGCATCTACATCATCTACAGAAGTGATATTGCTATTAACCGCCAAGCTATCTCGATCAAGGCCTTTAGTACCCTGACTCAACTCACTAGAAATATACTCCTCAGGTACATGATGGGCCTGCTTCCCATCTCCCTCTGTAGGAAGCAGCTCAACCACCTCAGGAGTTTCATCATGGCCTTCTAACTCTGGAGGAATAACTGGCTTCTGATCAACATATTGCTTCAGAGCCTTCGCAAGCTCAGCACTCACTTCTGGCGACACATCCCCTTCTGCCTGCTGCTCTAACATCTGAGCGATATATAGCATTTGCTGTTGCACCGTTGCAGCTTCTGCCGCATCCTCACCGACAGCAGACGGCAATTTAATACCTGTTTGCGGCAAAAAAACGCCATCATGAAATTCGTTCGCCGTACCTGAAGGATTGGATTGCTGGGTAAGAAGTGCTCCGAAACCACTAAATAAAGCACCTTCTCCACCCACAGGAGTAGGCCCTTGCAGGGAAGTGGAGGGATTTAACGCTAATAATCCACCGGTAGCGGAGGTAGTCAATTGCTGGCTCATTACAGGCTCCTATGAATATGCCTATATAATCAACAGCAAAAAGCAGGCCAAACCAACTAAAAACTAGATTTAACGACCTGAGAACGCTCATCAAGCTGCTTTTGCAGGCTTTTTTCTTCTTCATTTCTTTCAGTATCGATCGCTTTATCAGTCAATTTCTGCATCCCTTTAAAGCGAGCATAAGCAGTCTTCCAATGCTGCTCAACAACCTCCAGCTCCTGCCTATTTTGGGCCATCGCTTTTACTTGAGTATCTTGCGCATCTTGTATTTTCTGCATAAATGCTTGCTGTGCATGTAATTGAGCACCACTACAACCTTCAGCATTCACACCTAGATAGCCTTGCTGATACTCGGACATATACTGTTCTAGCTGCTCCATTGTTCGCTGATCCTGCTCAACTCTTTGACGGCTAGCCGCAAGAAACTGATCCGCTTGCTTTTTCTTACGCTCAGCCAAATCCAAAACCAACTGAAGACGCTTTGATCGTTTTTTCATTTCTGAAGACCATTTGTTACAGGGCGATGCAATTGCTGCTGATTGTTCTGCTCAGCTGCTGGCGGCGTCGAAAGTACCATAATCATCTGCTGCATTGACTGCAATAACGGGAATGACTCATTAATCCCTTGCCTCAAATAAGCATTTAAAGAGGGCAAGTTATCAATCACAAAATCAGTATCAGGGTCACTTCCTTTAACATAAGCACCCACATTGATAAGGTCTTCGTTCTGCCTAAACTTAGAGTATAGCTGCTTAAAACGCATCGCCATTTGCAAATGATCTTGATCGATAATTTGCGGCATAGCACGACTTATAGATGCTTCAATATCAATAGCAGGATAATGCCCTTGCTCTGCTAACTGACGCGACAATACAACATGACCATCCAAAATGGCACGCGCAGAGTCAGCTACAGGGTCTTGCTGATCATCACCTTCTGTTAATACAGTATAAAAAGCGGTAATCGAACCTCCACCCTCTTCACCATTACCAGCACGCTCGACCAATTTAGGTATTTTGGCAAATACTGACGGTGGGTAGCCCTTTGTCGCCGGAGGCTCACCCACAGCCAGCGCAATCTCTCGCTGTGCCTGCGCATAACGCGTCAATGAATCCATTAACAGCAACACATTTTTACCTTGATCACGAAAATATTCAGCGATCCTTGTCGATAACTGCGATGCTCGCAATCGCATCAAGGGTGAATCATCTGCAGGGGAAGCAACCACAACCGACCGTTTCAACCCCTCATCACCAAGACTATGATCGATAAACTCTTTAACTTCCCTTCCACGCTCACCGATCAGCCCAACAACAATTATTTCAGCTTCAGTAAAACGCGTCATCATGCCTAACAATACGGACTTACCCACGCCGCTGCCCGCGAAAAGCCCCATTCGCTGGCCCCGACCAACCGTCAGCAATCCGTTAATAGTCCTAATACCTACATCAAGGGGCTGCTTGATAGGCTCACGCATCAAAGGATTTATAATCTCACCAGCAAGCCCCGTTTCAGCCTCAGGCAACAGAGGGCCTTTACCATCAATAGGTTTACCAACGCCATTTAACACGCGCCCCAAAAGATTCATACCGACAGGAACTTTACCTGACTCAGAAGAAGCAATAACTCGGGTGCCTGCTTGAAGCCCTTCAATAGGATAAAGCGGCATTAGGTAAATACGATCGCCTGAAAAACCAACAACCTCAGCTTCAACACTCTGCTGAGCAGAAAGCTCAATATAGCAGCATTCACCAACAGCACACTTGATGCCAACAGCTTCGATGGTTAATCCGATCATTCGAGTGATACGCCCTTCGATACGAGGGCGCGGAGAATACAACATAGACGTGGAGTGAGAAGAAAGGTGCTGAGCTAACTTACTCATGACTATCAGGCGTTTTGCTTTGGGCGTTATGGCTAAACTGTTTTACAACATCAGCAAACCGACTCTCAACATCATGCTGAACCAGCGTATTACTGGTATTGATACTATATCCTCCTGCCTGCAAAGAATCATCTTCTAATAACTCAATTTCAACTCCTGGCAATAGGTCTAGCGATTCCAAATAAGCCTTATCATCAGAATTGATATGAATTGAGACATCAACAATAGGATCAGGTAACTGCTGAAGAGCTTCCCGAATTGAATCAAGCAACAGATCTTTGCGCGCAGACAGCTCCGCACCAACAACAGCCTCAGACAAACCAACAACGAGCTGCAGTAGTTTTTCCTCTATAATTTGAGTCGTATCTTCGAGCGGCTTTTCTAACTCAGCAAGCATACCACTAAACAAGCCTTGCAAGCGCTGAACCTCGGCTTCCCCTTGCTTATACCCCTCTTTGTAGCCAGTATCTCGTCCCGACAACAAGCCTTCCTGCTTACCTTCTTCAACACCTTTTGAGCGACCTTCCTCCAATCCTGCCGAAAGCCCATCCAAACGCGCTGATTCTCTTATAGCTTCCAATTCGGCAACGGTAATTTTCTCTGCCGCAATAACTTCTTCTACGACAGTAACCTCAACAGGATTTTTTCTTTGTAGCCCAATATCAGTAGCCACATCCATTTGAGGAAGATTCCAACCTAAAGCTTCAACCGCTTCATCCGCCTTAATACGCTGAAACCCTTTATTATCACCCGACATTAGCTACACACCTAAACCATGGCCTCACCGCCACCGCCGAGAATAATCTCACCTTCATCCGCCAATCTACGCGCAATAGTGAGCACCTCTTTCTGAGCCTCTTCAACTTCGCTTACACGAACAGGTCCTTTCGCTTCAAGATCATCTCGTAGCAATTCAGCGGCACGCTTAGACATATTCCTAAATATTTTCTCTTGAAGAGATACGTCCGCACCCTTGAGTGCAATAACTAAGACATCAGTTGATACTTCTCGGAGAATCGCTTGAATTCCCATATCCTCAACATCCATCAAGTTATCGAATACAAACATCAGATCAGAAATACTGCTCGCCAAGTGCTCATCAGATTCCTTGATACCCTCCATCAATTCAGCCTCGATGCCTGAATCGATAAAGTTCATTATGTCTGCAGCAGACTTAACACCACCCAGAGTTGCAGAACTTGCACCACTGGCGCCAGCAAATTGACGCTCTAGAATATCATTAAGCTCTTGCAACGCTTGTGGCTGAATACGATCAAGCGCTGCGACTCGCATTAAAATATCTAACCGCTGCTTGTCATCAAAAAAGCCCAAAACCCCAGCAGCAGGGTCCGGCTCCAAATACGCCACAACCACCGCTTGAATCTGGGGATGCTCGTAACGGATAATCTCTGCAATTTGACGAGGCTCCATCCAGCGCAACGTATCTAGGCCGGAAGTATTGGTACTCATCAGAATTCGATCAAGAAGGGTTTTAGCTTTCTCTTCGCCCAATGCTTGGTTAAGCATAGAGCGGATATAAATATCATTGTTAATACCAATACCGGTCTGATCACTCACCAGCCCCATAAAGTCACCAACAACAGACTCAACACGCGTCTGTGGCACGTTATTCAGCTGCGCCATAGCTTCGCCAATCATTTGAACCTCTTTCGGTCCCATATGCTTGAGAATCTCAGCGGCATCAGCTTCGCCTAGGCTAATCAGTAGGATTGCGGCCTTATCAATTTCTGTCAGCCCCTCCTGATTTGCCCCATCACTCATCGTCACCTACCCATTGTTTAACAGCCTGAGCAACACGCGCAGGATCTTCAGCTACCATACTACGAATAGCATTTAACTGATAATCAAAGCTTTCATTTGGTGTTGGCAATAACTCATCATCACTTCCGAACGTCACAGAATCTGATGAAAAATCAGCACCATCCAAACCTGCAAGCTCAGCACTCACTTCCCCAGCGGCACCTAGCCCAGCAACATTCCCAGCGGTTCCAGCGGTTGCTAAATTACGTAAAATAGGCCTTAAAATGCCAAAAACCAGCACCAGAACAAATATTACAGCCATGACCTGCTTTGCAACATCCCATATCCACTCCTGTTTCCAGATAGGAATATCTTCAGTAACGATAGGAGTCTCAGCAACAAAAGGGGTATTAACCACATTCACGCTATCACCACGCAGAGCAGAATAACCAACCGCATCTTGAACAAGAATACGTAATCGCTCTAGCTCGTTCTGATCCCAAGGGGAACGAGCCACTTCACCACTCTCTGCATTGATACTCGACAAATCATCCACAACAACAGCTACAGTTATACGCCTCACTCGACCCTGCTGATGCTTGGTATAACTAATTGTGCGATCCAGCTCATAATTCCGAGTGGCTTGCTTACGAGCAGAGCCTGGGGAGCCATTTCCACCGACAACACCCGCACCTGATTCTGCCTGCTCTGGCACGCTACTTGGCCCTGGAGGCTGATTTGATAATGCCCCAGGAATACCAATAGGAGCAGCACCACCAACACGCGACTCATCCATTGTTTGCTCGCTTCGCAGCGCAGGCAGATCGGGGTTGTAAAGTTCATCGGTCTGCTCTACCGATGTAAAATCGACATCCGCCGACACTTCCGCTCTAAAGCGACCGATACCAACAACTGGCTGAAGAATGCTATTCACTCGATTAAGCATTGTCTCTTCAAGGCTTCGCGTGTATTCCATCTGCTTAGCGGCAAGGACAACATTGACATCTTTATCACGCATATTAAGCAAACGACCGCGCTGATCGACAACCGTCACATCTTTGACGTTCAATGCTGGAATACTTGAGGCAACAAGGTTTGCAATTGAGGCAACTTGGTCACGCTCTAACTGTCGCCCCGAAAACAACTCCAAAAAAACGGAAGCCGTTGGCTTACGAGTATCGCGAATAAACACTGTATCCTTAGGGATAGCCAAATGAACACGAGCATTACGAACAGAAGTCATGCTTGCGATTGTTCTCGCCAACTCACCTTCAAGACCTCGCCTATACCGAGTCGTCTCCATAAACTGACTCGTACCAAGGCTTTGCTCTTTATCGAGAATTTCAAAACCCACTGTTTTATCGGCCGTAAAACCCTCAGAGGCTAACTTCAGACGTGCTTGATGAACATACTCATCGGGAACAAGAATTGCCCGACCATCAGCATCAAACTTGTAAGGGACATTATACAGGCGGAGCTGCTCAATAATCTGATTGGCATCTGAGAATGATAGATTGCTAAACAATACACGCTGCTCAGGCTTCTGCGACCATAAAACCACAGCAAAGCCTATAGCCACACTTGCTGCTAACCCAACCATCAATCCGATTTGTCTAACGATACTAAGCTTATTAAAACCTAGCATTGGGTTACCGCTTAACGATTCAGCACCATCAGCCACAGCCATTCATCCTGTATTACTATTCTTATTAGATAGGCATTTTCATTATATCTTCATAAGCACTCACCAAGCGATTACGCACCTGGGTCATCGCCTGAAAAGACACTGACGCTTTTTCCGCAGCGATCATCACCTGCGGTAGATCCACAGATGGATCTCCTTGCTCATAAGCAACTGCCATTTTTTTGGCATCTGCCTGTGTGCTATTAACACCATCCACCGCATTTTTTAGAATATCGCCAAACGCCGTGCGATCTGTCGCTTTAATGCCATTCATTTCAGTTGGCGTAGAAAGCGGCATCTCAGAAGATGCAGATTGAACCTGAGACTTAATCGTCCTCATCTGCATCAAAACGCTATTAATATCAGCTCTTTCAATCATCTCAGCACCAAACGGCAATTTATTGACATTATAATCAGACTAAACACTACAGCAAGTGTTTAACCCGTCTAAATGTCATTATTTTGTCTTTTACAGACATTAACAACAACCCTTGGAATATATAAAGCAAAAAACGGGCCATAAAGCCCGTTAAAGTTTTGACGTAATCTTGATTTTAATAATGGGCTTCGGGCGGATCCCCGTACTTCAAACGCACATACATCAGCGCTACGGTCAACGCATCACCAATAGCGGTATGCCTCTCCAACATAGGAATATCTAACTGCTTAGAAATCGTGTCAAAACGGAGATCAACATTCCCCCCAATCGCCTTCCATTTAATAATGTCATGGTATACATGCGACAATTCAATGGCTTTATTAGGTAAACCGAAGCCATACGATGGCCTGATAAATTTATCCAACATCCGTATATCGTAATTTACGTAGTATCCAAGAATCGGACGATTACCGACAAAATCCAGTACCTGCTGAAGCGCATCTTCAATATCGATCCCTTCAGCAAGATCACTTTCTCGAATCTTATGAATCTTTATCGAATCGCCAGTCAAAGACTTCGGCGGCTTCAACTTAATATCCAAGCGCTCACTGGATAGCACTTTTCGCCCACGTATCTTTACCGCCCCAATGGAAACGATCTCTCCCTGCTTAACATCAAGGCTCGTCGTTTCACAATCTAATGATACAACTTCATCACCATCATAAGGCTCGAATAGATGGGAATGAGGCCCTGACTTATGATCGTACTTCTCTTTTATTCTTCTGACCGCTCTGGGTATGATCATCGCTTAGCCCCCAAGGTGATATCTAAGCTCAAGGTGCTTCTTAAAGCCCTTAACAATATGCAAAGCATCACGTAACAAATCACGCTCCAATTTATCTAGCGACTGTAATTCAATAACATTAGGTGTCTGATCATGCCCATCATCACTACACTCCATCCGTTTGATCTGCTGCCTTAAGCGCAAACTAATAAACAAACTGAGCGCTTCAGTTATATCCTTACCGTGCTTTTCTTTTATCTGCCCCAGTTCAACCAAGGCCTCAATTCTTTCGAAAGTATTTGTTGGCTTAACGCGATACTCAAGTGCAATAGACCTTATCCCATGCACTATTGGGAAGATACCGCCCTTCTTAATATCTAACTCACCCTTATCTTTTAAATTACCAAAGAAAGTCAAAGGCGTATCAAACTCTAAGGAAGCTTTAGCAAAATGAGAGAAGAAAACATCATTATTTCTCAAATGACGCATAAACCAATTACGACTAGCCTTAAATATCGCCGGATTACCGGCAACAGGTTTTGCATCTAGCGCAATCGCCAGATTCATCTGAGCATCACCATCACACTTATCAGCCCAGTCCTGAAGCATCTTCGTCCAATCTCCCAAAGATCGAACCCATGCAGGATTTGAAACCATAATATTACCCGGACACGGCGGAAAACCAAACTCTATCAAAGTCTTACTAAAACGATTAAGCGTTTCCTGCATAGCAGGCCACACTAAGCCGTCCCGGTGAATAATGGCATTATCCTGATCGGTCTTCATTATCTGCTCACCGCGACCCTCAGACCCCATAACCAACAAGCAAACATGAGGCTGCATATCCGACGGAATAATAATATTGAAGAGCTTTGCAATAATTCGGCCGTTCATTGCAGCTAATAGATCCATTACAAATCGCGTTTTCACCCCAGTTGAAACCAACGCCTTTATCAGATCATCCAGTCCTTTAGCGGCCTCTTTAAGGTCCTCAACCGTCTGTGCTCGCTCTATCCGCAAACCTATAACATGAGAGTGGCTTGAGAAATAGCTCAAGACATCAGTCAACTCGACTATGCCTGTCATTTCCGCATCTCTCATCACAACAACACGTTCAATATGCTGTTGAGTCATAATAATCAGCGCATTAAAGAGGTAATCATCCGGTTTTACCGTAATAAGACGATAGCTTGCGATCTCTGCTAACTCAGAATCCATCGACATCTCATTAACAATGACAGCATCTAGCAAGTCTGTTCCCGTTACCATTCCATAACGATTACCGCGCTTAACCAATAAACAGTCCGACTTTTTCTCTCGCATAAGCAAGGTTGCTTCACGAATAGTCGTGCCTTCCATAATGACCAACGGCTCACGCACTAGACCATCAGACACTTTAGCGAGCATAAACTCAGCCATATCTTGGTCTTTACCATGCTGCTGAACAATCTCTGTTTTAGCCGTAAGGTTTTGCTGAAAGTAATCAGCAAAAAGGTTATTACTTGCCATTAAGTCCAACAGCGTTTTCGTTGGTAGCACATGGCAAATCGTCTCCTCTTCAGCAATAAAGTTATGGATTGCCTTACCGCGTATCGCCGACCAGCCACCAAAATAATCCTCATTGGTATAGTGAACAAAGACATGCTCTTGCGAGACCTCTCCCTCTTCAACAACCTCGCTTTCACCAACCCTTCCTTTCAAAATGATAAAAACACCCTCAGGCTCCTCACCTGCGGTCATTATGCATTCACCCTTTTGGTAGTAACCAATATCCAAACTTGAGCGTAGTACTTTCTGCTCTTTGTCATCTAAAAGACTAAAAGGCAAATTTGTCATTTTGAAAGAATCAGGCATTTCTACAGTCCTTATAACTTATCAACAAAAAAGGGCGCTCCAACTTTACGCTGGGCGCCCTTCCTTTAAGGTTCTACTCGATCTTAATGATCGTGAGCTTCACCAGCGCCACGTGGAATACGTAGATCAGCTACGATTTCCTGGATTTCTTTAGGCGGTTCTGCAGTCATGCTGGATACAACGAAGCCAACAATAACGTGCAAGATAGCACCAACAGTACCGAAGCCACCTGGAGAGATACCCATGATGTATTCAGATGGAGTACCACCACCGAATGCGAAGTAATACATGTAGCACATTGTAGTAATCAAACCTACCAACATACCTGCAATCGCACCCTGAGAGTTATGACGAGTCCAGAAGATACCCATGATGATTGCTGGGAATACTGAAGCACACGCCAAACCAAACGCCAAGGCAACTACTTGTGCCACGAAGCCTGGAGGGTTGATACCAAAGTAACCGGCAATACAGATCGCTACGATAGCAGCTAGACGAGCATACATTAGCTCCTGCTTATCGCTGATATTTGGATTGATAGTCTTCTTCATCAAGTCATGCGAGATCGCTGTTGAAATTACCAACAGAAGACCTGCCGCTGTAGATAGCGCCGCCGCTACCGCACCCGCAGCAACCAGAGCGATTACCCAGTTTGGAAGCTGAGCGATATCCGGGTTCGCAAGAACCATGATGTCACGGTCTACATATACTTCGTTTGCAAATGGCTGTTTAGCCGCATCGAATTCTGCACCCGCTTTAGCGTTTGTAGCCATACGCTGACCATACTCACCACGCTCTTCGCTGAAAGCAGGCTTGCCTTTCTTAGCGTCGAATGCAGCACCAGCAGCATATTGTACTTTGCCGTCACCGTTACGGTCAGTCCAACCTAGAAGACCCGTGTTCTCCCAGTTTTTGAACCATTCTGGCATCTCAGCATAAGCCGTACCTGTACCATCAGCGCCATTCAACGTCTGAATAAGGTTTACACGACCAAAACCTGCAACACCTGGAACCGCAGTATAAAGAAGCGCAATGAAGATCAATGCATAACCTGCAGATAAACGCGCATCTTTTACACGAGGTACAGTGAAGAAACGAACGATTACGTGAGGTAGACCAGCAGTACCACACATCAGAGCAACAGTTAGGAAGAAGATATCAATAGTTGATTTCTTACCGTCCGTATACTGATGGAAGCCTAGATCAACCGACAGCTGATCCAACGTTGCTAGTACAGACATACCGCTGTCCAAAGTAGCACCAAGACCGATCTGAGGTAGGATGTGACCTGTAACCTGAGCAGATAGGAAGAATGCTGGAACAGTGAATGCAAGAATTAGCACTACGTACTGTGCAACCTGAGTATAAGTAATACCCTTCATACCACCAAGTACAGCGTAGAAGAATACGATCGCCATACCGATGATTACACCCGTGTTGATATCAACGTGTAGGTAACGAGAGAATACGATACCAACACCACGCATCTGACCAGCAACGTAAGTGAAAGAAATTACAATTGTACAAACTACTGCGATTACACGAGCAGTTTGTGAGTAGTAACGGTCACCGATGAAATCAGGTACTGTGAACTTACCAAACTTACGTAAGTAAGGTGCTAGCAATAGCGCTAACAGTACGTAACCACCAGTCCAGCCCATTAGATAAGCTGCACCGTCACGGCCGATAAATGAAACCAAACCAGCCAGGGAGATAAACGAAGCTGCAGACATCCAGTCAGCTGCCGTCGCCATACCGTTTGCAATTGGTGGTACACCACCGCCTGCCACGTAGAATTCTTTGGTAGATCCTGCACGTGCCCATATCGCGATACCGATATATAGCGCGAAGGAGCCGCCTACAAAGAGAAAAGTTAAAACGTCGAGACTCATAGCAATGCCGTCCTAATAGAAATTATTATTGTTATTCGTGAACGTCATACTTCTCGTCAAGCTTGTTCATACTGAACACGTAAGTCCAGATCAAGATGACGAATACGAAGATTGACCCCTGCTGGCCGAACCAGAAACCTAGTGGGAAACCGAAGAACGGAATCTCATTAAGCTGTTCAACAAACAGGATTGCGCAGCCGTAGGAAACCACGAACCAAACCGCAAGGTGAGTCATAATGATGCGCAAGTTTTCACGCCAGTAGGCTTGCGCCTGCTCATTACTGATTGACATAACACCATCCTTATTTTTGTTATTGAAAAATTGGTGAAAATTTAAGACAGGTAGAGACTATCAGACAGCGCAGCCAAACAAAGCTCAACTTTAGTCGACTCAACTTAGCGCATAAATTCATCTAAATCCGCCAAGCAACCGTAATTAGCTGAACACAGCCAAATAACAAAAAACCTAGTAACTACAACAATCTATACAAAAGTCTTATCCGGAAACGTCATAAAAAACAGATCTCCTACAAATCCCCCAGCCTCTTGGGTTCCCACGAAAAAAAGGTACACTATCTCTTTATGCTTTTACTAAGGAAGAGAACCCATGCTTTCTGGCTGGTCGATAATTCTTATATCGTTTGCTTACCTAGGCCTATTATTTGCTATTGCTTACTACGGCGACAAAAGTGCCCAGAACAATAAACGCATAGCCAGCCGCCCCATCATCTATTCTCTTTCGCTAGCCGTTTATTGCTCTTCATGGACTTTCTATGGCGCGGTAGGGCGAGCCAGCACTAATGGTTGGGAGTTTTTAGCCACGTATTTAGGCCCTGTCATTGTTTTCGTGTTTGGCTGGCAGCTCATTGAAAAAATGGTGTTGATCAGTAAACAACAAAACATCACGACCATTGCTGATTTCATCTCATCACGATATGGCAAAAGCCAAGCTTTAGCGGTGCTCGTCACAATCATCGCAGTTACCGGCACAATGCCCTACATAGCCATGCAGCTCAAAGCTGTCGCTATAAGCTACAACGCCCTCACACCTGGTACTGAAGACGTTATCAGCAAAGGCAGTGACACCGCCCTTTTTGTGGCCATTGTAATGGCGATTTTCGCTATCCTTTTCGGCACCCGGCATATCGATGCCACCGAACACCATGAAGGACTTGTCTTAGCCGTCGCCTTCGAATCAATCGTCAAGCTAACAGCATTCTTAGCGGTTGGTATTTTTGTTACTTTAGAGGTATTTGATGGCTTCGAAGACTTAGCCTATAACATCGCCGTACAGCTAAATAACAACAGCAATTACACCTCCCTGTTTGACGACAGTTTTTTGACGGAGACACTGCTGGCATGCGCCGCAATAATATGCCTCCCTCGACAGTTCCATGTCACCATTGTTGAGAACACAAATGCAGGGCATTTAAAGTTAGCCCGCTGGCTTTTCCCTGTTTATCTAATATTACTAGCAATATTTGTCCTACCCATCTCAACAGCCGGCATGCTCTATTTTGACGGAACAGATGTTGATGCCGACACCTTCGTTCTGATGCTACCTCTAGCTGCTGACTATAAAGAGCTAGCAACGTTTGCCTTTATTGGAGGGTTATCAGCCTCCACCAGCATGGTAATTGTTGCCAGCATCACGCTCGCCACTATGGTCTGCAACGATATTGTCATGCCTCTACTTTTCCGCATATCTTGGTTGCGTCTTTCTGACAACAAAGACGTAGGCGCACTTCTACTTCGTGTTCGCCGTATCACCATCATGTGCCTAATGATCCTTGCATATTTTTACTACCGTATACTTGGCGAGCAATCCCCTCTGGCGTCTTTCGGCTTATTAGCCTTTGTTGCTGCGGCACAATTCCTACCCGCCATCATTGGCGGAATATATTGGAAAACCGGCTCACGACATGGCGTCTTAGCAGGCCTTATTGGTGGCTTTTTGCTCTGGCTATACACCCTGGTCTTGCCCTCGTTCAGCGAAGCGGGACTCTTAGGCCCTGAATATATTCAGAATGGTATCTTTGGCATTGATTGGCTAAAACCCACTCAGCTTTTTGACATTCACGGGTTTGACGCCTTAACCCATGGTGTATTTTGGTCTCTGTTTGTTAATACCAGCCTATACATTCTCGTCTCCCGCTATGCCAACCCCCGTCTTGTCGATCGAATACAAGCGAGTGCTTTTGTCGATGTTTATAACAAAGATTTAACCGAAAGCTCGCGCCAATATGGACAAGTAACTGTCGGCGACCTACAGATGCTCACCGAGCGTTTTCTTGGCATAAGCCGCACACAGCACTCATTTACCGGCTTTGCGCTTCAAAGAGGGGAAGAACCGCCCCTTACTGGTGACAAAGCAACTCCCGAGCTTATTCAATTTACTGAGCGTCTTCTTGCCGGTGTAATTGGCGCTTCTTCAGCGCGCATCGTTCTTGCTTCAACTTTGCGTGGCAAAGATATGCATATTGGTGATGTTGTCACCATCGTTGATGAAGCCTCTCAAGCATTGAGATTTAACCGCTCCCTGCTTCAGTCAACAATAGAAAATATTAGCCTAGGTATAAGCGTGGTTGACCAACAGATGCGCCTTGTAGCCTGGAATCGGGTTTATGTCGAGATGTTTGGCTATCCTGAAGGGCTAATATGCGTAGGGCGCCCAATAGAAGAGGTCTTTCGCTATAACGCTATGAAAGGCGAATACGGTCCAGGCAACAACGACGAGCAGGTTAAAAAGCGCTTAAAGGTCCTAAAATCAGGTAAACGCCATAGCTACGAACGCTTCAGACCTGACGGTACCGTACTTGAAGTTCGCGGCAACCCCATGCCAAATGGCGGCTATGTAAATACATATATGGATATCACCACCCATAAACATGTAGAAGAAGCACTGATAGAAAGCGAACAAAACATACGTATCTACACCGATAACGTTCCTGTGCTTATCGCTTACCTTGATCCAGAAAGACGCTACCTCTTTGTGAACAAAGCTTACGCTGACACATTTGGTTTAGACCGTAGCACCATTTCCGGCCAAGCATGCTACAAAATCATGCCCGAAGAGGAATACGAGCTTCGCAGTCCTTATATAACCGCAGCGCTAGAAGGAAAGAGGCAGCGCTTTGAAACCACGCTACCAACCCTTGATGGCAGCCCCCGCTATGCTGAAGTAAAGTACATTCCCCACATAGGTGAATATGGCGATGTACTGGGTTACTTCACCTTGTACCAAGATATTACAGAGCGCCGCAAAGCCGAACGCGCCCTAAAGGAAACCAACGAAACGCTAGAGCAGCGCGTCAGAGAAAGAACCCACGCCCTTTCGGTTGTAAACAAAGAGCTTCGCAAGGAAAATACGATTCGCTCACTTATGGAAGATGAGCTCAGACAAGCGAAGTCTGATGCAGACGATGCAAATATAGGTAAAACACGCTTTCTAGCCTCAGCAAGCCATGATCTTCTTCAACCCTTAAATGCTGCACGACTATTTACCTCGGCATTAGCCCAACAAAGCCACAGCGACGAAACAAGTCAGCTTGTCGAAAACCTCAACGGCTCATTAACCGCTGCTGAAGAACTTATCACCGCGATTCTCGACATATCAAAACTAGACGCTGGCGCGCTCGCGCCCTCGATCAGTGACTTTTCAATGGCTGATATGTTCAACGCCCTCAATACCGAATTTACTGCGGTCGCGGAGAAGAAAAACCTCAAATTCCACTTTGTTCAATGCGACAAGGTCGTTCGATCAGACCAGCAATTATTACGCCGCGTCATCCAAAATTTTCTATCAAACGCCATTCGATATACCCAAGAAGGTAAAATCTTACTTGGCTGCCGCAAACGTAAAAACATGCTCCGCGTTGAAGTATGGGATACAGGCGTAGGTATCGCCGAGGATAAGATCAGCGAAGTTTTTGAGGAGTTTCGCCGCATAGACAACCCAAGGCACTCTCAAGTCCAAGGACTAGGACTAGGGTTAGCCATTACCGACAGAATCGCGAAAATGCTCGGCCATAAACTAAATGTTCGCTCATGGCCCACAAAAGGCACCGTATTTAGCGTAGAAATACCTTTAGGCGACCCTGAAAAAGCGATCAAACCAAAACCAGAGAAACGCGGCTGGATCAGGAGCAAAGGACTCAATGGTATACGCGCCATTGTTATCGACAATGAACCTAAAATTCTTGAAGGGATGTCCGCACTACTACAAGGCTGGGGTTGCGAAGTATCAACAGCACTCTCTGCGGAAGCAGCCATTACTGCGATCAAAGAGAGCAACAGCGAGCCTGAGATAATTCTAGCCGACTACCACCTATCCGAAACCCTAACCGGCATCATGGCGCTAAAAGATATTGAGCCTATGCTCAGCAAGAGAGTCCCAGCCATCGTAATCACCGCCGATAGAACGGATGAGGTCAAAAGCGAAATAAGCAACTACGGCGCTCAACTGCTAACGAAGCCAATACGCCCCGCAGCACTGAGAGCCATGATCAACAAAACAATCGCCAGTGCACGAGCTAACGACAACTAGATAAAAAACGCCCACAAAAAAGGCGCTAATGCGCCTTTTTTTCAAAACATTTTTACAGGATCAGTTATTCCAGATCCGTCTTCGGTGGTTCTACACCTAAACGTTGAGCCGCGATAACTGCCTGGGTGCGGCTATGAACGCCAAGCTTTCTTAAGATCGCAGTAACATGCGCCTTAATCGTTGCTTCGGAGACATTCAATTCGTAAGCGATCTGCTTATTCAACAAGCCTTCCGTCAACATAGTCAACACTCTGAACTGCTGAGGAGTAAGCGCTGCTAACGCCGCTGCAAACTTTTGATCATCTTCGCTTACGTCCGGCAAGTTATCAGCCACTTCCTGAGGCAACCACTCCTCACCTTCCAGTACAGCAACGATTGCTTCAGCAATTGTCTCTAATGAAGAAGACTTAGGAATGAAACCTGATGCACCATAATCAATGGCGCGCTTCATAACATTTGGCTGCTCACTACCAGAAACCACAACAACAGGAATCCCTGGATTTTGTCCACGAAGAAAGACTAAGCCAGAAAAACCATTAGTTCCCGGCATATGAATATCAAGTAAAACCATATCGGCATCAGAATGCTGATCAACAGCCTCTTGTACCGCAGGAAGAGAATCCGCCTCGATTGTTTCCACACCAGGCATTGCCTGAGCAACAGCCTGCTTCAACGCTGCTCTGAACAGTGGATGATCATCGGCAATAATAATTTTTTGTGCTAACTGCATGCGTTCAATTCCCCCTTAAGAAATCCTTACTCGAACGCCGACCGTTAAAGGAACGGTTTTCCAGTGATGAGCCTACTACTATAAAACAAAAAACTCCCGCAAGTCTCAATATTCCGAGGCTTACGGGAGTTTTTTAGACTAATTTATAAAAAATATTAGTCAGAACGGTTCATTCGGTTGTCAATCAAGTCATCAACAACTGACGGATCAGCAAGTGTCGATGTATCACCCAATGCAGCAAAATCATCTTCAGCAATCTTACGCAAGATACGGCGCATAATTTTACCTGAACGTGTTTTCGGCATACCAGGCGCGAACTGAATCAAATCCGGAGATGCGATAGGACCGATCTCTTTACGTACATGCAGGCGAAGTTCTTTAAGCAGCTCATCAGACTGCTCAAAACCAGACTGCAGTGTTACATACACATAGATACCTTGACCCTTAACTTCATGCGGATAGCCCACTACAGCAGCTTCAGCCACCGCTTCATGCGCCACCAATGCTGATTCAACCTCAGCAGTACCCATACGGTGACCAGATACGTTGATTACGTCATCTACACGACCCGTAATCCAGTAGTAACCATCTTCATCACGACGCGCGCCATCACCGGTAGTGTATACACCTTTATAGGTCGAGAAGTACGTTTGAATAAAGCGCTCATGATCGCCCCAAATAGAACGACTCTGACCAGGCCATGAATCTTTAATAACTAAGTTACCATCCGTAGCACCGTCAAGCTCTTTACCATCGGCATCAAGCAATGCTGGCTGCACACCGAAGAATGGACGAGAAGCCGCACCCGGCTTAGCAGCCGTAGCACCTGGAAGCGGAAGGATCATCATACCGCCTGTTTCTGTCTGCCACCATGTATCAACGATAGGGCAACGACCCTGCCCGACGATACGGTGATACCATTCCCACGCTTCAGGGTTAATTGGCTCACCAACCGAACCTAGAATACGTAGAGTAGATAGATCTGAATCACCCAGAACATCTTCACCCTGCTGCATCAATGCACGAATAGCAGTTGGAGCTGTATAGAATTGATTAACTTTATGCTTTTCAATCACACGTCCGAAACGGCTGTTATCAGGATAGCTAGGCACACCTTCAAACATTAGTGACGTGCCGCCATTAGCAAGCGGTCCGTAAACGATATAACTGTGACCTGTTACCCAACCAACATCAGCCGTACACCAGTAGATATCACCCTCTTTATAATCAAAGGCATACTCATGCGTCATGGATGCGTAAACCATGTACCCGCCTGTTGTATGCTTAAGACCTTTAGGCGCACCGGTAGAACCCGACGTGTAAAGGATAAACATTGGCGCTTCAGCTTCCATCTCTTCTGCAGGGCAATCTGCAGATGCTTCAGCCACTAGATCTTCATACCAAACATCAACACTGTCGTTCCAAGCAACGCTTTCATCTACGCGCTTAACAACAATAACGCTATCAACAGAAGCTTTTGCCGCTTCATGCTCAAGCGCTTTATCAACATTCGCTTTTAAAGGAACTGATTTACCCGCACGCAATGAGTAGTTTGAAGTAACGACAACTTTAGAGTTAGCACCTTCAATTCGAGCAGCAAGCGCTTCCGGAGAGAAACCACCAAATACGATTGAGTGAACAGCACCAATACGCGTACAAGCAAGCATCGCAACAGCCGCTTCAGGAATCATTGGCATATAAAGCGTTACTACATCGCCTTTTTCAACACCACGCGCTTTAAGCGCATTGGAGAATTTACATACACGCTCATGCAACTGACGGTAGGTAATATTTTCTGATTCGCTTGGGTCGTCACCTTCCCAAATGATAGCAACCTGATCACCGCGTGTTTCTAAATGACGATCAAGACAGTTATAAGATGCGTTCAAAGTACCATCTTCGAACCAACGGATATCTACATTATGAGGATCAAACGTTGTGTTTTTAACTTTTGTATACGGTTTGAACCAATCTAGGCGCTTACCTGCTTCACCCCAGAATGCGTCGGGATCATTTACAGACTGCTCGTACATTGCAAGATACTTTTCGTTATCTATATGCGCCTGTGCCGCGATCTCCGGACTTACTGGATATATCTTTTCACTCATCGTGATGCCCTTAGCTTGATTGTTGTAATTATCAGATACCCTCAGATCGTCCTTATTTCGATTTTTTTATTATCGGACGTATTCGAGGTTTAAATATCAGACCTAGATTTATACAGAAGGGGGCGCAACCCGCTGAATTAGACATTGGTATATCCGAGCTAAGACCTTAGTCTCTATATGCCTTTCCAGCCCCTATTTATGGGCTAAAAGCGACATATAGTTAAGATATTAACGACCAAGCAACTTATCTAAATCTAAACCAAGTTCGCGCATTTTGGCCAACTTATAACGCAACGTTCGAGGGCTTATACCCAAATTTTCGGCGGCATCTTTACGGCTACCATGCGTTGCTTTGAGCGCGTCTATAATCAATTGGAACTCATGCTGCCTCATCCCTTCGCCTAACTGACCCGCCAGATCATCCTCATCCAGCTCACTCTCGGGCTCAAGCAACTCTGTTTGAGAAATATCGGCAGGATTCAGCATCAGATCAGCCACGCCGATTTCAGACCCAGCCTGCAAGATCAACGCTCTTTGAACTACATTATCCAATTCACGTACATTACCTGGCCAAGCATAAGACGCCAAAGCGTCCTTAACATCATCCGAAAGCACAACAGGGCTACGCTGCATTTTTGAACAACATTTACGGAACAATAGTTCAGCCAATGGAACAATATCTTGCGAACGTTCTCGCAAGGGTTTCCATTGCAACGGAAATACATTCAAGCGATAGTACAGATCCTCACGAAACTTCCCTTCCGTCACATAAGACTCTAGCTTTCGGTTAGTCGTGGCAAGGACACGAACATTTAGCGAGATAACTTTCCTCCCACCAATCCTCTCCACTTCTTGCTCCTGCAAAACTCGTAACAGTTTGGCCTGTAAACCCAAATCCATTTCAGAGATTTCATCTAGTAACAGGGTACCACCATCAGCTTGCTCAAATTTACCTGGAGCACTGGTATAAGCACCGGTAAATGCGCCTTTTTCATGACCAAAAAGCGTCGCTTCAAGCATATTTTCGGGAATGGCTGCACAGTTAATAGCAATAAACGGCTTATCTGCACGGGGGGAATTATTATGAATATACTGCGCTAATACCTCTTTACCTGTTCCTGACTCACCTGATATTAATACAGTAGAATCTGAC
The DNA here is from genome assembly GCA_027943745.1 of Neptuniibacter victor. Taxonomy (GTDB): domain Bacteria; phylum Pseudomonadota; class Gammaproteobacteria; order Pseudomonadales; family Balneatricaceae; genus Neptuniibacter; species Neptuniibacter victor. The sequence goes on from AP025763.1 coordinate 3,380,070, forward strand.
GAAGCCACTCGTCGAGCCAATTGAAGCAGTTGCTTACTACTCGCCTCTTCAGCAATGGGTTGCTGAGCCTCTGGCGTAGCGACAGTACCTACCGCAAAACGACGAACCGCCGTTATTAATGCATTTGAATCAAACGGCTTCATCAAATAATCAACAGCCCCAGCTTTTATAGCATCAACCGCTTTACTGACCTGTCCAAACGCTGTAATCAACATCACAGGGAGCCCAGGATGAGACAGTCTGATTTTTTCAAGTAATTGATGGCCGTCCATGCCTGGCATATTCACATCGGTAACGACCATATCTACTTGATGCTCAGATAACAGCGCAATTGCCGCCTCAGCATCAGCGGCTTCGACATAATCAAAGCCCGCTAACTCCAAGGTATCGCATAATGCTTCACGCAACTCATTATCATCTTCAACAATCATTATTTTATTAGACATGATTTTTTGCTCAGGCTTCACTTTGAGTTGATGGGATACAAGGAAGAATAATACTAGCGACAGTTCCCTCTCCAGGAGTAGATTGCAATCTAAATTCACCATGATGCGCATGAGATACAACTTGAGCTACAGCAAGGCCCAACCCAGTACCGTGGGATTTGGTTGTATAAAATGGCTCTAATGCGCTTTTTATTGCTGCTGAATCCATACCGGGTCCTTGATCGATGATATTAATGCTCAAACGATCACTTTCATCTTTAAACTTAATAACCAGCTCGCTACCTTTTCCACACGCCTGAAGAGCATTTTCAACTAGATTCATACAAACACCTAGCAAGGCTTCTCGATTGCACTGAAGCTGAAAATTGGGTACTTCGTTAATACAATCGCAGTCCGCGTCATGATTGACCAAAGGAAGATCAAGCATATCCTCTAATTCACGCATTAAAGAGGCGGATGTCACTACATCATCTAACCTCATCTCACCTCTCGCAAAAATCAGCATATCTCGAACCTGCTGTTCAAGATTCGTTAATCTCGACTTTGCTTTACGAGCAAATTTTTGACGCTGCTCTTGCAAAAGGTCCGGACGATTCAAGTGATCAACATACAATAAAGCAGCTGACAGTGGCGTACGTATTTGGTGAGCCAATGACGCCATCATCCTCCCCATTTCAGATAACCGCTGATAATGAGAAAGGCGGCCTTGCAACAAACGCGTTTCAGTTTGATCCGTTAACAATACCAACTGACCCGGTTCATTATCCATTGCACGTGTCATCAAGCTTACACGCCGCCCATCTTTTAATGACACTTCGTGTCCATCATCATTTTTAGGGGCAAAACTACGGTTGATCACTTTAAACCAAGGCTCGCCCTTTAACGGTAAACCTAAGAAGCTTTCCGCAGCAGGGTTCGCTTCGGCAATAAGACCTAATCCATCGATCAATACCACACCTGCGGGCAAAACCGATAAAATGTTTTGTAAACGCTCACTGAGCCCAGCATTCCGATCATCACCCTTTTGGCGTTGCAGCGCCTCATTCTGTAATTGGTTCTTAGCATGAGCTAATTCAGCCTCAAGCTCAGCAACACGATTCTTATAATCATCTAGACTTTTCATTATTTACGCTGCATTCCATATTTTCGCATTTTCTCAACCAAGGTCGTTCTTCTAATACTTAATGACTCTGCAGCACGAGCCACAACACCATCATTAACAACTAAGGATTGCTCAATCAGTGAACGCTCTATTTTTTCAAGGTGCGCTTTAAGATCAAGTCCCTCTTCAGGCAGCTGATCCAAAGCCTCCTCATGACCTCTTGAGCCTACAGCAACGACTGCGGGGGGCTGCAAGGCCTTCGCTTCAATATATTTCTCAGGGTTCGGCTCTTCCGTATGCCGAAAACGGCTTGGCAGTTCAGATACACCAACAACACCATTAGGAAACAGTATTGCCAAGCGCTCGGTTAGGTTTGCCAATTCACGCACATTACCGGGCCAAGGGTGGGCCATCAACGAAGCATAAGCACTTTGTTGCAAACGCACCGAATCAAAACCCTGTTCTTTAAGGCGCGCGAGCAATGTATCTAATAACGAAGGGATATCGGCAGCACGTTCTCGCAGGGGAGGCATCTCTATTGGAAATACATTCAACCGATAATATAAATCTTCTCGAAACTCCCCTGTCTCGATTAGCTTCTCAAGGTTCTTATGCGTGGCTGCAATCACTCGAATATCAGCTTCAAGCGTTTTAGTGCCTCCTATCCGCTCAAACTTTCGATCCTGAAGTACCCGCAACAATTTAACCTGCATAGGCAATGGCATATCACCTATTTCATCTAAAAAAAGCGTCCCACCTTGCGCCAACTCAAAGCGTCCAGCTCGGCTAGACACCGCGCCGGTAAAAGCCCCTTTCTCATGCCCAAACAACTCACTTTCTAATAGATCAGCAGGTATCGCACCACAATTAATAGGGACGAATGGCCCTTCCTTTCGCACAGAATGATCATGTAAGTTTCTGGCAACGACCTCCTTCCCTGTGCCTGATTCGCCAGTAATCATGACATTTACATCACGCCCAGAAACTTGAGACATTGATTGTCTAACTCGCTGCATTGGCAAGCTCTCACCAACCAAGCTAGAAAACCGCTTAGCATTATGACTGCTCGCCTCCTCACTATTTGAAGAGTACTGCAAATAAAGCTGGGCACTGTGAAGCTGATCAAGGAGATTTTGATAACTAAAAGGCACATTGAGTTGCCCTGTTACACAAGATTTAAGATCATCAGGAAGCGTATCTACCTCCAACCACTCACCAAGTGTTACAACTGCAGATGCGGGCATCTTCCCACGCAGGTCACGTATCAGCTTTTCCAATGATATTGGCAGCTGGCTCTGCCCTAGTAGCACAAGTGAAGGAGCACCATTCAAAGAAAACTCTGACCCCGACTGCAGCCAGTCAACAAAGCCACAAAACTGATAAGAACGGTCTAAAAACGAAAGCGCAGCCTCTATTAGCTCTCTTCGACTCAAATCATCATCAATTATTAACACTGATGGTTGCGCACACATACCACTCATCTCGATCTGTTAACGATGCAGTAATAGTGGCTAGAAGCAGCATAAATGTCAAATAAATGACGTACATAAAACAAAATAAACAATCGAATGCCACTTTTTTGACTTTCGATTACAGGCATAAAAAAGGCTGCATCAGCAGCCCTTAAAAATCTGAAACAATAAAATTTATTTAATATCCATCTGAATATCATTTGGCATTTCTGACCAACCCTGCTTAATTTCAAGCATAAGGTTCATTAATTCCTGCACCTTTTCCACATCACTGTTGCGGTTTGCAGTCATAATACCGCTGATCATGTAGTCATATAATGCGTTTAGATTGGCTGCAACCTCACCGCCCTGCTCTAGATCCAAGCTACCTTTCAAGCCGACAACTATCTCAGATGCCTTATTCAAATGTCGTGTGCGCTCTTGGATATCTTCACGCTCAATTGAGCCCTTCGCCTTTGCCAAAGAGCCTAACGCTCCATCCAAAAGCATAGAGATCAACTTATGCGGACTAGCCGTTTCAATCGTCGCACGCAGATCTACACTTTGATACTGTTTTAATGCGTTCAAGTTAACGCTCATTTTTACACCTACAATCTATATAAAAAATAACTGACACCAAACCGAACCAACTATTAAAAAATCAATTCTAGGAATTAAGAGTTACTCGCCGTAAAAGGCAAGCGGTCCAGAATACCATCCAGCTGACTACCTGTACTCTGAAAGCTACTCACAATTCTTTCCATCGCCAAATACTGAGAATAAAGCCTTAGCTCCAACTTCTCCATTTTACGATCGAGCTCCTTACGGTCGTCAGTAATACCTTCCAAAGAAGCATTAATATTATCTTCACGATTTTGGATTGAGCCTGTGTTTGATAAAAACCCATCTATCAATTTACTTAATTCACCCGCCAAACCACGAGTGAAGTTTGTATTAACAGTACCAGCCGCAGCCGCATTTTCACCTATCGTAAAATTAAGACCATAAGCATCAGAATCAATCGGAGGCAACAACACATTACCTGAGCCAAATGCCGCTTGACCAGCAATAGTCCCTGCTGCATCTACACCCTTATCACTCAAATCAGCTAAACCAAGCTCTGCAGCTTTAGCCGGATTAGTAAAATCGGCAACATCAATATCAATTTCTGAGCTTGCGCCATAAGCGCGGGAAGTAAAAACAAACTGGCTGCCGTCATAATCTACATCAACAGCCACATTCGCATCTTTCAAATTAACATCACCATTAATCATGGCTTGCAGGTCAGTTTTAACGTCATCAATCGACGAGTAACTACCACTTAACACAATATCTTCCGATTTAGTGCCATCGACTGTTATTTTAAACGCATAGTCACTGCCTAAAGAGATAGGAGGAGAGCTAAAATCAAGCGTTTGCGCATTGGCGGAAACTTCTGCTTTTTCAGGATCGACAGTAACGACAACGTCATAATCACCTGCAGCAGTATTCTGTGCGTAACTACCAATAGACACGGAAACCTGATCATTTGAAGACTCAGTGTTAGCCGCAAACAGATTCTCTATCAGATCAAAATTATCGGAAAAAGCTCGACCAAAATCATCTTCATCGACTGCTAACGTGCCATCCAACTCAGTTCGAATACCAATATTCGTAAGAGCAGTGAAGCCACTATCCAACCCAGTAACCGATGATGTCATCGCCGTACGCATACGATTAATTAACGTTTTGGCTGTCCCATCGGTAATCAAATCGCCCTTAACCGTTTGGTTATCTTCATCTGTACTATAACCAACAAGATTTTGGGAGGTTTCATAAAACAAATTATAAGCCGTCACAAAATCACGTGTTGCTTGCTCTGCCAAACTAGTATCAGCGCTGACGGTAAACGTCAGCGAAGAGCCGGGGTCCGCCTTATTCAATGAGAAATTAAACCCCTTAATAACATCGTCAATCTCATTTGTTTCACGGTAAACAGTAAGACCATTTACTTTTAATTCAGCATCTTTACCTTGCTGTGTTTCCGTAACTTGGGAATGCTCTGCCTCATTGAATTCGAACACACTTAAGCCAGTCGAATCGCCTTTTGTAGCATCATCACTCGAAATACGGATCGCATTATTTTCACCTGAAGGCGCGGTTAACAATAACTGATACTGCCCGTCGACCAGCAAGACAGATGCCTGGACATCAGCATCTTCATCATTGATTTTATCCGCAATCTCTTGCAAAGAATCATCAGCATCAACAGTTATATTTAATGCGGCGCGATCAGCATTAACTGCAAACGCATAGGGATCGTTATCCGTATCGGCATCAGCAGTAGGGTTGCCATTAACAGCATCTTCATCGTAGGTCCAGGCACCAAAACTAATCGTTAATGTACCCGTTTCATTTAACGCAGCATCCTTATCAGCATAAGCCCCTGTCGCTAGAGACTGTGCTTGCGCAACATCTACCACTTCAATTTGGTAAGTTCCGGTTTGCGCACCAGGATCAACAGAATTTGGGGTAATCACATCGCTATCAGGAAAAGCAACGGAGCGGGCGTTAAAGGTATCGTTATCTGCCAAAGCGGACATTGCACTTTGAAATTCGGAAAGGCTGCTCTTAAGTGTACCGTATGCGGAGATTTGCGCTTCTAGCTTTTCCTGCTTGGCATCCAAGCGGTTTTGCACAGGAGCACGTTCAACTTCAACTAGGCCGGAAACAAGGCTTTTGGTATTGATACCAGAACCGGCGCCCAGTGAGCTAATAATACTATCACTCATCGCCCATACCTCTGGTGAGTTAAGGAGTTAATAAAGACCTACACTGTTTAATTAGGTCTTTTCATCAAAAAGCATGCCTAACATTCGATCAAGGGACTCAGCAAATTTCAGGGCTTCTTCGGTCGGAATCTGACGAACAACCTGATCAGTCGTATAGTCTTTTACTTGAACCACAACTTTATCAGATGTCTTATCAACTGAGTAGCTTAAAGAGCGCTGACTACTTTCCATCATTTGATTTAAACGATCAATCGCAGCATCCAACTTTTGCGTCGAAACCTCTTGAGATTCTTTTGCTTGCTGCTGCAAGCGTTCGTTCTTAGGGGGTTCAACAATTGGTTGTACTGATTTTTGCGTTTGCTGAGGCTGCTGTGACGATGGTGCAACTGTTGAAGCTGCTACACTCATTGAATCTGCCATAACAATTTCCTCTCTTTATCCTTTGTGAGAATCCCCCCCTCACATTTTCTGCTCAGGAGGGATTAATCATTTATCAATAAAGTATAGCCGCTATCTTACTGAAGCAGTGACAATACTTGCTGTGGTGCAGCGTTAGCTTGCGCCAACATTGCAGTACCAGCTTGCTGTAGTACCTGTGCTCTTGATAGCGCAGCAGATTCAGCAGCAAAGTCAGCATCTTCAATACGAGAGCGAGCAGATGATACGTTCTCAGATACGTTTGCCAAGTTGTTCACAGTAAAGTCAAGACGGTTATTGATTGCACCCAAATCACCACGGCTTTCATTGATAGTTTCTAGGGCATTATCAATGATACCAATTGCTTTCTGCGCACCAGCAGCTGTTGATATATCCATCTGAGCTATAGAAGCCCCGAAAGATCCCTCTGCAGTTGCATTAGAATCAGTCAAGCCTGTTTTAGCTTCTGCAGCAGCATTTGCATGCAATACACTAATTGGATTACCTGAATCACTAGTCAGCTTAATACCACCATCAATATTTGTTGCAGCAGTTAAAGCAGTAACAGTATCAGCACTACCAGAAGTTAATTCAGCACCTGCAGTTTCCCATGCCGCAACATCATCTGTTGTAGAAACAGTATTACGGAAAGATATACCTGCAGTATCACCTTCTAAAACGATTCGTGTGCCAAGCACTGAAGCAGATAAACCTGTATCGTCACTACTAGCATTAAACGTAGCAGCTATATCAGCAAGGCTCGCATCACCTGCGAAATCAAGAGAAACACCATTTACATCAATCTCATTCGCAGCTGCGATATCCGCAAGATCTACTCCTGAAAAGTCTATTGCTGCTGATGTAAATGCACTTGCAGTCACGCCAGATTCGTCACTAACTTTATTGATCGCGGTAATTTTATCGTTTAGCCCGCCAGTTTCACTAATACCTACTTTGACGTTATTGATTGTCAAATCACCGATAGCAAAAGCGTTTCCATCTACTACCGATCCTTCAATTTCACCGCCCACATCGTTTTCTCTGAAACCCAAGTTTTCCAAATCATTTAACGTGCCGTTTGCACCACGTTCAATTCGGATATCTTCGCCATTATCAGATGCCAAAGCTATTGCAGCATTAGCAGCTGCTGGAGTACCCGCTGCAGCAACACCGCCACCAGCACCCGTAGTAGCAACACTTGCCATATTCTGAGCGCTAATTACCAACTTACCTTCATCATTAAGAGTTGCTGATAATTCCCCACCTGACTCTTCCGTTAACTTTGCTGCAAGCTCTTCTAAGCTTTCTGTATCAGTAACAGTTGTAGCAGATGTTGTACCATCTAACTTTGTCAGAGTGACAGTGACTTCATCACCAGCACCAAGCACACCAGTACCTACTGTAGCTGCTGTAGAAGTAACAAGAGTCGAAGCCGTAACACCGCTCACATTGTCATTTATCTTATTGATCAGCTCGTCTACATCTTCTGTATTACCATCAAATGTCTCACCAACAGCCATTATTGATTGACCATTGATCATGACATCATTATTCCCAAGTGCTTTAGCACCCGTTAACGTTGCCAGGCTTGATGCTGCACCTAGCTGATCAACACTTGTTGAACTCATGCCCAAAGTTTTGGCATCCATCGCTTGAATTTCAAGTGCAATGGTCTGGTTTGCTTCTGAACCAACCTGCAGGTCAACTTTTCCTAATGTACCATCAAGGATATTCAGACCGTTGAACGCTGTAGTTTCAGCGATACGGTCAAGTTCAGATACTAACTGTTGAACCTCTGCATTCAATGTGCCGCGGTTACCTTCATCATAAGTACCGTTGGCAGACTGAATTGACAGTTCACGCATACGTTGCAGGATGTTTGTAGACTCATCCAACGCACCCTCAGCCGTCTGAATCAAAGAGATACCGTCGTTTGCGTTTCGGATAGCCTGGTCTAAACCACGAACCTGAGACGTCATGCGGTTAGAAATGGCCAAACCTGCTGCATCGTCTGCTGCAGAGTTGATACGCTTACCACTGGTTAAACGCTCCATCGCCTGATTCTGGTCACCTTGTGACATTGTCAGGTTACGCTGAGCGTTCAGAGACATAATGTTTGAATTAATTACCATTGCCATGAGTTATTCTCCTCAATCAGCCGAGTCTGACCGGCCGTAATCTAATATTTGCTATTTAAATTTCCCAACTGAAGGGACGAGAAATTTAAGCTTGGGTAAGTTATCGACCACTTACAAAAACCCTTTAGAAAAAATATTCACTTTTTCACAAAGGTTCTTGAAACGATCCAATACCTCGTTGATTTTTGTTATCGGCACCTTCACACTGTTCATTAGTATTTTTTGGAGAAAAAAATGAATTCATTAATTACTCTCGCTCAACAAGCACTCGCACAATCCGAGCAGATGAAAGCGCTTGCAATGCAGGATCAATGGGATCAGTTAAGTGAACTCCAAAAAGCGCAGGCTATTATCGTTGAGAAAATAATGGTATCGGAAGCCGAAGATGCAATTCATTCCCAGCTACGCGATATATTGCTTACTATTAAAAAAACAAATAACAGTATTATGGATCTAGCGGAGAAGACTAAAAAAGACTTAGTCCGAGAGAAAAGAAGCTTAAGCAAAGCACTAAAAATGCAGAAAGCACTTGAATCGTTTAAATAACCCCCTTCAGAACAAGCTATCAAACAGCATCGCAACGCTTAAATGCCAAGAAGCCAAACTACTTTACAAAGCCTCCAAACTAGGAGGCTATATTCATAAAATTAAGTAATTCGAAATGCGCCTAGCTAACAGACTCTACTTTCAGCGAGCGATATTCCGGATGCAATAGACAAGCGATAGCAGGCAACAAAATCAACGCCCCAAGCATGTTCCAAACAAACATAAAGGTTAGCAACACGCCCATATCCGCTTGAAACTTAATTGGGGAAAGCGTCCATAGAATAACGCCAATCGCTAATGTTAAGCCCGTAAACGCCACTGACTTCCCTGTGCTTTGCAGCGTTTCAAGATAGGCCGTCGATAAACTATGACCTTGCTGAAGGTAGGTCTGCATTTTTGAATAGATATAGATACCATAATCCACCCCGATGCCTACGCCCAATGCGATCACCGGCAAAGTTGCCACTTTCACGCCAATCCCTAGTTGCGCCATCAGCGCTTGGCAGAGGATCGAAGTAAGCGCAAGCGGAGCAATAATACAGATAACTGTCTTTATAGAACGGAACGTCAACAGGCATAAAAAGCTCACAACACCATATACCCAGATCAGCATCTCATACTGAGCCATCTCAATGACTTCATTTGTCGCGGCTTCAAAGCCCGCTTTACCTGCTGCCATATTAAAGTGAATTTCATCACTCCCGTATTCACCTGCAAACTGTTCAACTGCTGCAGTAACACGCTTTAATGTCTCCGCTTTATGATCATCAAGAAATACAATGACCGGCAACAACGAGCAGCTACTGTTCATTAAACCCGCAGGCACATAGGAAAGAGAGGCATTAATGACATATTGATTGCGAATAACCGAACGCCATTTCAAATTCCCTTCGTTTAAACCTGCGGTCACACGCTCAGAAACATCCACTAGCGAGATACTAGATTGAACACCCTGAATATCCCGCATATAAAACTGAAAACGATCGACCAACGCTAATGTTTCATAACGACTGCAGTATTCGACAGGTGTCGAGACCATCACCACAAACACGTCGCTTGAGGTAGAGTAATTCGACGTTATAAATTCATTATCCAAGTTATAGCGAGAATCAGGGCGTAGCTCTGGCGCGCCCGCATCGAGATCTCCGATTTGAAGACCTTTACTGCCATAGAAGCCAAGCACCGCCAAACCAAGCGCAACCGCTACAGCAACAATGGCACCTTTAGACGTCGCAAAAACACTCAGTAGGTGCCAATGAGAATTGGTTTTTTCAATACCACGCTTGGCTTTAGCAATGGCATTTCTGCCCACGCCAGCGTAACTCATTAGCAGCGGTAACAGCATTAAGTTGGTAAGAACAATGACTGCGACACCCAGAGACGCTGCCACAGCCAAGTCTTGTATAACTTGAATCTCTATCACCATCAATGTGATAAAGCCGATACCATCAGACAGTAATGCCGTTAAACCTGGGATATAGATCGTTTTAAAAGCATGCTTAGCAGCATCCAGTTTATTGGCACCGGTAGTCGCAGACTCTAACGTAATGGTATTAACAATTTGCACACCATGACTCACCGCGATAGCAAATACTAAAAACGGCACCAGCATCGAATAAGGGTCTAAGCCATAACCTAAGAGATTAAGAATCCCTAACTGCCAGATCACTGCCGCTAGCGAGCAAACTAATGGGATCAATGTCCCCATCACACTGCCGGAGTACAAATACAGCAACACCATAGTGACAATAAATGCTATCGCAAAGAACAGAGCGACTTGAACCGCGCCTTCTATCAAATCGCCTACGATCTTAGCGAAGCCCGTGATATGGATAGAGATTTCTTCCGAGCTATATTTATCCCTTACCAGCTTCTCTATCAGTGATGAAAACTCTTTATAATCGAGTTTCTCACCCGTTTCTGGATGCTTATCAAACAGTGGCACCTGCACCATCGCCGAGCGAAAATCATTCCCAACGAGGATACCCACCTGACCGGAACGCAGAATATTAGTACGTATCAACTCCAAGCTTTCAGCACTGCCATCATATTTAGGCGGTATAACCGGCCCTCCAACAAAGCCGTCCTCTGTTACTTCTGTCCAACGAACATTCGGGGTCCAAATTGATTTTAAAGCCGACCTATCAACGCCAGGGATAAAAAATAGTTCGTCAGAAACTTGCTTAAGTGTTGTTTGGAAAGACTCGGTAAAAATATCTCCCTCTTTGGCCGCAACAACCACTCGAATGCTATTCCCCAAACCGGATAGATCATCTTTATAACGAATGTAATTCGCTACATAGGGATGTGACGCTGGAATCATTTTAACAAAGCTAGCATCTGGTCTTATCTGCGCTGCTTGCCAAGCCAAACCGATCGTAATCAGTAAAAATACACATATTAAAAACTTCCGGTATCCAAACAGAAAGCTCTCAGCCAGCTTCTCACTGGTTGTAATAGGCCATAACAGGATAGTAGAAAGCTGTTTCATTATTTTACTACCCCATCTAATTGGATCTTACCTATACCACCTTCACCCACCGTAATTAGCGAGCCCTCCGAGAACTCTACGCCAGAAAAACTGCGCAGTCCCCGCTGACTGAAGGGTTTAAATCCTTGATCCTCTTGCCGCAAAACAGCCCCTCCTTGCCCCACAAGGTAGGCATCACCATTCACAACCACAGAATCATTAATCGTCGCGGTTATACCTATATCGACCTTTTCCCAACGAGGTTCAGAAGCATCTCCCTCTGTTCGACGAAATACATTCCCTCTCAATCCCATTAAATACAATGCATCTGATTCCACTGCAGAAAAAAATGATCCTTGGTAAGGGGCATCCACAACAATCCACGATTCACCAACATCATCCCTTTCAAACAGCACACCGGCTTCACCCATCACAAGTAGATTGCCGTTCTTCGTTCGATAGATTTTATTCAAATGAAAACTTTCCGGGTTAGGCAGTAGGTGCCCCTCATAAATCCAGCTCTGCCCTGCATCAACTGTCTTTAAAAAAAGACCATAGGCCCCTAAGGCATAGCCCACCTCATGATCCAGAAAGAAAACATCTAATAAAGGAGTACTAGGCCCCTCTTCAAGGGCAACCTGTGCATCGTCTAGTTGATATTCCATCAGTTCATAGGCTTCTTGATCGGTACTTGCATCACTTTGCAAACGCACCAAAGACTCTTTCAAGGCATCGACTCTCAATGCATTAATGGCTGCACCATCCAACAACTTACTCCAACGTTCACCACCATCTTGCGTCGCAAGCACAACACCATCATGACCAACTGCCCAGCCCTTATATCTATCAAAAAAGTGCACATCCGTTATTAGAGTGCTTGTTGGAACCTTTGCTTGAAGCCAATTACTCCCGCCATCATCAGAATAAATAATCGCGCCTTGTTCGCCCACTGCAACTAAACGCTCACCAGCTTTATCTATCGCTAGTAATAAAACCTTATCCATTTCAGATTGGAGAAGCGCAGGTTGAACTAAACGATCGCTTGAAGCGACAGAAGAGGAAATCTGCATACACAGAAGAAGAAAAATGGATGTGGTTATATTACGCATCTAAAGCCCAATTATTATTTTTTTCGGGAGTTACCATGACCAAAAAGCATGTATCAGAACACTACTACTCACAATAACATTCTTTCCCATATTCACTAACAATATGCGTCAAACAGAAAAACATAAAGCAAAACACCTAGACAATCTTTACCGTGTTTCTCAAATCAAACTCACCTTATCTCCAATTTATAATGTCGAAACACCTCTCCATACGCACTATTTCGATATCTACGTATATACTTAATGTATAGCAGCCTCACCAAGGCTGGAATGTTGAGATTTTTTTCATACAAAGCTATCCCAGAGAAAACCGGACTTTTACTGGAGACGCACATGAACGCTGCATTTACCACGGGCAAGGAACACACATACTCTGATAACGTACGCCTGATCTCCACAACCGATACTCGTGGTGTTATCACCTACGCAAACCCTGAATTCTGTGAAGTAGCCGGCTATAGCCAAGAAGAGTTAATTGGTAAGCAACATAGCATCGTTCGCCACCCGGACATGCCCTCTGCGGCCTTTCAAGACATGTGGGATCACTTGCAAGATGACCACCCTTGGATGGGCATGGTTAAAAACCGCTGCAAAAATGGTGATCACTACTGGGTGCAAGCTTATGTCATGCCTGTATACGATAATCAGGGGCTAAAAATAGGCTATCAATCGGTTAGAACTCGTCCGAACGACGAACAGATCGAACGCGCAGAAACGGTCTACGCAAAAATCCGCAAACATCCACCAAAGGCAGTTAAAACGAGCAGTGTTACCGCTCGCATTCTCGTGATTACCAGCCTCATGGCGTTAGCAATGCTTTGTATTGCGAATACTCCCTTGAGTAACCTAGTCCAATCAATAGCGATGCTTTTACTATTTGTATGTAGTTTCTCTTGGTTATTTATAATTACAAAAAGCATCAGAAAAATTTCAACCGTCACTCAACAAATTTACAGCAATCCCCTCGCACAGATGGTTATGTCTGAAAACATGTATGAGCAAGGATCTGTAGATTTAGCCACAAGAATGATGAGAGCGCGTCTAAGAACCGTAATAGGCAGAGTAGAAGATAGCATCGCTACCCTTGGCGGTGTCATGGAAGAGACAGATGCAGCGATCTCCCAAACAACCTCAGGCATCCACCAGCAAAACAGCGAAAGCGATATGCTAGCAAGTGCCGCCACTCAGATGTCTGCAACCGCTCACGAAATTGCAGAGAACACCGCACAAACATCCCATGCAACTCAACATGCAGCGGATCTAGCAGATAAAGGCAAACAAAATATCAACATAATGCTTCAGAGCATTTCAGAACTCGTCGACGATGTTAATACCGCCTCTTCATCATCCGAGGAACTGAAGCAACAGGCCACGTCTATCGAACAGATCGTTAGCATAATTAACGACATTGCTGAGCAAACAAACCTATTAGCTTTAAATGCCGCCATAGAAGCAGCAAGAGCAGGTGAGCAAGGAAGAGGGTTTGCCGTCGTAGCTGACGAAGTTAGAACACTTGCCCAGCGAACCCAGTCATCCACCAGCGAGATAAGAAATACTGTTGAAGCGATACAAAAACAAGTAACCATTACCGCAGATACAATGGGGAGATGCTCAGAGCAAGTCCAAAAAGGCATTCATTTAGCGCAAGATGCTAGTCAATCTTTTGATGCCGTATCTCATGCGATGACCGAAGTTTCAGACCGCTGCATCCAAGTAGCTAGTGCGTCAGAACAACAAAGTTCAGTATCAGACGAGATTAGCAACAATATCCTGAGCATTCGGAATATCGCAAGTGACAACATGTCCGCAGCGGAAAAGACCAATCACGCCAGCGACAATCTCCATCAACTTGTTACGGAGCTGCGCTCAATGATGAAAAACTTTTCTGTTTAAAATTAGCAACAAAGAACGTAGGTGTGCCTAGACATCACCAACGATTACAACCATAGAATTATAAATACGAATCAATAATTTACACTAAAAACCACAAACAACCTGACAAGAGAACCACGACAGGCTAAATTATAAAGACAAGGATTAGTAACCTAAGTAGAAGCGCGGACTCTACAACCCTGAAGTACAGCTACGTTCGGAGTGTTATAGATGTACCGACGCCTGTGTCCAAAACCTATTTGGGTTCTTTTGTGCGCTTTTTTAATATGGCCCTCATCTTCCTACGCTGAGAAAGATGGTCAGTATATACGCCTGTCTGAATATCTATTGCTACACCCAGAACAAGCGAAAAAGATGACGCAGTTTTCAGAGCGCGTCAGATCTCCCGCACTTCCTCTAAAATCGCCTAACAAAAAAACAGTCAAACTAGCCGTTATCTATCCCGGCGAGCAGACATCCAACTATTGGCGCAAAAGCGTTTTAACGATAAAAAAGCGTCTTACTGAGCTGAATATAAACTACGAGATCAAAACCTATTTTTCACGTCCAGGTATAGATTTAGCTCTACAAAGCCAACAACTAAATTCAGCAATCCAGTGGAAACCAGATTATCTAATTTTCACGCTTGATGCTCTTAGACATCAAGCAATGATCGAACGTATATTGTTACGTGGATCGCCAAAACTTATCTTGCAAAATATCACTACCCCTCTGCAGCGTTGGTCAGAATTAAAGCCTTTTCTTTATACCGGATTTGATCACGAATATGGCTCAACTCTGCTGGCGAAAGAGATGCTCAAAAACAGGCAAAAAGGCGATTACAGCATGCTATATTTTGCACCGGGATATGTCAGCCAGATGAGAGGCGATACATTTATCCACCAAGCATCCAAACATCCTCAGCTGAATAAAGTCAGTAGTTACTACACAAAAGGGGATCGCTCGATCGCTTACAAAGCTACTCTAAACACCCTTAAGAAAAACCCAAATATCAATATGCTCTTTGCATGTTCCACGGATATCGCCCTAGGTGCGGCAGATGCATTAGAAGAGATGGGAAAATTAGAACAGGTACTTCTTAACGGCTGGGGAGGCGGTGAAAACGAGATCAAAGCACTTGGTGATAATTTAATTGATTTAACCGTCATGCGCATGAACGATGATAGCAGCGTAGCTATAGCAGAAGCAGTTAAACTTGATCTAACCCAACAAACCAACAGCGTTCCCGATATATATTCAGGCGATATTGTTTTAATCGATAGAGAAGTCGATAAACACACCATAAGAAAACTAGAAGAAAGAGCATTCCGCTACAGTAGCAATGATAAAAAACATGAAACAGATTAGCTTCTCCTCCGCTCTTTTATCCACTGTATTAATAGCGCTTACCGCCATTATACTTATGCTACTGATCCCGGCGTATCAAGGATCTCAGCAAGCGTTACTTGAAGAGATCAGTATCACTCATCAAAAAAACCAAAAAGTCCTACAACAATTTTTTGATAAGCATCTTCAGGCAGCTGCATCCCACACAGAGCAACTTAGCCAACGCCCCATACTACTTTCCGCACTTGAAAACAGCTCTTTTTCTGACGCAAAAAACTTTCTGGCCAATCAGCTTTCAAGCCAGGCCGGAGAAAGCATCCACGCCTTTGCTCTGCAACCCAACAACCAAAAGCAAAAAACACAGCAAACCTTTAATACCGCCCTGCTTGGGATGGAAATCAACCTAAAACCGCTCATTAATACTGCCAGTCTTCATCGGCGCTGGGAACTTCATAACGACCAATCAATAGTAGGCAACCAACGGCTTTTGCACATCTCATTCCCCATTATTAGCCATGATTTCGGCGAGGTCGTGGGAACCCTACATGCTTTTATATTACTGAATGATAACTTCGCTATTTTAAGTGAAATCCAAAGCCTTACCGGTGCAGAGGCTGTCGGCTTATACTCAGAAAACAAGCTGATTTCAGGGCTATCCCTGTCAGACAGCACGCAAAAACTACTCACGGCCTACCAAGAGAAAACCCCATTCAAACAAGACTCCAACGAAAGGATCATTCATAGATACATTCTTTCGATAAACCAAGACCAAACGATCACCTCAAAAGCCACACTGCCAAATACATCACTTCTCGCTCTACAGGAAGCGTATACAAAAGACTTAGGCTTAGCCTTGATAGCTGTGCTATTTGTAGGTTTAGCAACGGTAATGTTTATCTCTCGGCTTATTAAAAACTCACTTATAAAACTTGTTCACTACGCCGACCAAATGGCACTTCACCAAGAAAGCGAGCCTTTTTCACCCGGTCGCTACGAAGAGTTTAACCGCTTAGGCCAAACCTTAGAGCATATGATCAATAGAATCAGTGAGCATGAAGACCAACTAAGCGGCATCATAGCGAATACCCCCAACATCATTTTTATAAAAGATGCTGAATTACGTTACAAAATGGTTAGCCCCAATTACAGGAAACTAGTTGGTAAAGATATTAGCGATGTCATCGGGCGCAAGGACGAAGAGTTATTTAAAAGTGATCACGCAAAAGTCCTTACCAATAGCGATCAACTTGTACTACAGAACAAAGCACCGCAACAGATTGAATATTGTGCAGGCAAAGGTGAAGACAGACGTAATTATCTAAGCACTAAATTTCCACTCGTTGATGATCAAGGGACAGTTTACGCAGTGGGCGGCATTGTTACTGATATTACCGATCTCAAAAATGCACAATCGCGCAGCCACCTTGCAGGTCAGATATTTGACCAAGCAGGGGAAGCAATTCTAGTGCTAGATACACAATTCAATATTGTCTCAAGCAACAGTGCCTACAAACTACTAAGCGGCACAGAACGCGTAGATGAAGATCTGTTTTCGAATAGTATTTTCAATGACCACCCGATCATCCGCCGTAAACTACTGTCTAATAAACGATGGCAAGGTGAAGCCCATTTACACGCTAAAGATGGCACACCGCGAACCGTATGGTTGTCGGCAAGTAGCATTTTCACTGAAGAGCAGCAACAACGTTACCTGGTCATTTTTACTGATATATCAGCGCTCAAGAGCGCGGAAAATCAGCTAGAAAGATTATCCAATTATGACGGACTGACTAACCTCCCGAACCGAAGCCTGTTTTTTGATCGGCTAGATTCCTCTATAGCGCGCTCCGAGCGTGCAAAAAATAGAACAGCCCTTCTATTTATTAATATCGACCGTTTTAAAAATATAAATGACACGTACGGGCATGGCGTGGGCGATCAACTACTTATTGCGACAGCTAAGCGCATCAACGATCAGATACGCCCTGATGACACTCTATCGAGACTTGGCGGAGATGAATTTGGAGTGGTGTTGCAGAGTATCAATAGTCTAGATGTCGTCAATCAGATCAGCCATCAGATCCAAGAAGCATTACGCACCCCTTTTCAACTTGATAATTTCGCCAGCGTCGCGTCGGTAAGTATCGGTATATCCCTATTTCCAGATGACGGAACCGACGCAAAAACACTGTTAACCCACGCTGATACCGCGATGTATCAAGTAAAAAAAGATGGCAGAAACGGCTTACAATATTACGATCAGCAGCTCAACCAACAGGCAGAAGCTCAAACTCAGCTAGAAGAAGATCTCCGCAAGGCATTTAGTAACAATGAACTTTTCTTAGCATACCAGCCTCGGTTTGATATTGACGGCAAAACCATTTTAAGCGCTGAAGCGTTAACACGCTGGAATCACCCGGAGAAAGGCTATATATCCCCGAGTATTTTTATCGAACTCGCGGAACAGACAGGTTTTATTGTTGAACTTGGTAAATTCATATTAAGCACCGCATGTGTCGCTGCAAAATCATGGAACATCAACCCCTCGCGACCTATGCCGGTTTCAGTCAATCTATCTGCGCGTCAGATTTATGATCCAAACCTAATTGATGATATTACTGAAGCCCTTTCATACAGCGGCTTACCCCCCGAGCTATTAGAGCTAGAGATAACTGAGACCTTAGCGATTGAAAATCTCGACAACGTTATCGATAAACTTTTACAAATAAAAAGCATGGGGATTCGCATGTCAGTCGACGACTTCGGCACAGGCTACTCCTCTCTCATTTATTTGAAAAAACTTCCGGTTAGCACCGTAAAAATTGACCGTTCATTTATCCTCGATGTACCGGGTAACAGGGACGATGAACATATCATCTCCGCTATCATATCAATGTCTCACTCACTCGAATTAACTGTTGTCGCAGAAGGTGTCGAAACCAAAGCCCAATTAGACTTTTTAAAACAGCACAATTGCAATGAGATTCAAGGATTTCTTCTCGGCAAGCCCGGTAGCAAGCAAGTGCTTATCCAGCACGCAGAATCCACCTTATAGCGAAATAATAAGGCCTAGAATGCTAAGCAATAATCCTAGGCAAATGGTTTCTTTTAGTCTTGAGATTGATTATCATTAACAGAAATCAACTCCGAGTTTGCAATGGTGAAACAGAAAACATTGTGTAAATTTAAGCGGCACGAAATAGAAGAGCACTTTAAGGATCTGGCTAAACACACCCGCTCCAGTAATTTTCTATGTAAAAAATGCGCCCGCTCTGCCAATTCAAAGAAATGGCTATGCAAACCCGAATCGATATAACATCAATATTTTAGATTTTCTGTAAAGGATACTCTTATGCTCAGCTCTGCAATGCTTGAGAAACTCAACGAACAAATTAATCTAGAGTTTTACTCTTCCAACCTTTACCTGCAGATGGGCGCTTGGGCCGAATCTAAAGGTTACGAAGGCTGTTCGGAATTTCTCTACAAGCATGCCGACGAAGAGATGTCTCATATGAAACGTCTCTTCACCTATGTTAATGAAACAGGCTCTGTGGCACTACTAGGCGCAATAGACGCACCCGATGCCGAATATGATTCTATTAGCGACCTTTTCGAGAAGGTTTATGAGCATGAGTGCTTTATCACCGGTAAAATTAATGAGCTGGCTCACACCGCGTTTACAAACCAGGATTACTCTACTTTCAGCTTCCTACAATGGTATGTAGCAGAACAACATGAAGAGGAAAAACTCTTCAATGGCATCCTAGATAAGATAAAAATCATCGGTGACGATGGCAAAGGCATCTTCTTTATTGATAAAGAAATTGGCGAATTAGCCAAAAATGGTGGTGGCGGAAGCATTATGGAAAGCACAAGCACAGAAATATAATTCATTATATTTCAATAAGTTAAAACACACTCCTAAAAAAAACAGCAAGTTTTAACAAAAACCTGCTGTTTTTTATGAAATTTCCTCTAAAGTAATTAACATTCAGTCCGATAAATAAATGCAAAGCAGCCTCTCATGTCTAATTACAGGGAAGGAGAAAAAGCGTGAATACTGATTGTGTCAATTGCTTCGAACTTATCAAAACGGGTAAGGAACACCCAAATTTAAAAACAGTCAGCGATCTTGGTCATTCTCAGATCTGCAAATGTGGCCACTGCGGGTCACTGCTAATGAGCACGTCAGGCGAGTGGGAAATCGTCTTAAAAGGCTCAGTATCTCGTCAACAAAAACGCGCAAAACGTAATGCAGCCTGATAGCTAACTCGCAAAAAGAACTTGGCAGTTAAGTTATCTACGCGTAGTTTTATCTCGATAGAAACAAGATAAAACTACGGTTGCTTATGAACTCTCTGCGCGAATTAATTGAACAAGACACAAACCATAATCTTTTAGATCTACTGTCTAGTTTGTGCCAAGGCTCAATTGCTGTAGATGAAAATTGCAATATCCTTTGGATCAGCGATGCATACCGCGATCTGATTAATATCTCTCACACAACCGACCCCATCGGCCTGCCCGTTGAACAATTTCTGCCCACAACCCAACTCCCACGCGTTATCAAAAGCGGTAAACCCAGCTTCGTTGATTTAATGCAGATCAAGCAGCAATGGTGCGTTGTCACTCGACTACCGATTAAAAACCCAGAGCAGAAAACGATCGGAGCCATTGGGTTTGTTTTTTACGATGACCTAGATAGCTTGCAGCCTTTATTTGATAAATTTGCCCGACTACGACGCAAATTTGAAGAAGAAAAAATACTAAGACCGAGCCGATACGCATTAGATGACATGTTAGGCTCCGCGCCAGCAACACAGCAACTTCGAAGGCAAGCTCTTCGCGCTGCCCAGCTTGACACTACGCTTTTACTTTTGGGCGAGACTGGTACCGGTAAAGAGCTGCTCGCTCAAGGGATACACCACGCATCAACCAGAAGAACCGCTCCTTTTGTGGGTATTAATATGGGTGCTTTACCGGAAGCCTTAGCTGAAGCCGAACTCTTTGGTACAGCACCTGGTGCTTATACCGGCGCCAACAGCAAAGGCAGACTAGGCAAAGTCCAACTCGCGGATGGCGGCACACTCTTTCTAGATGAAATTGCAGAAATGCCACTCGCCATGCAAGCGAAATTACTCCGCGTTTTACAAGAGCGTGAAGTAGAAGCGCTAGGCTCAAACAGATTGGAAAAAGTTGACGTGCGCATTATTGCTGCCACCGCCAAAGATCTTCGCCATCAAGTAGAGATCGGTGAGTTCAGGGAAGATCTATATTACCGGTTAAATGTTTTGCCGATCAATTTACCCCCTCTCAGGGAACGCTTAGATGATATCCCTGAGCTATCTGGGCATATGCTTAAACAGATCCAGCACCAATCACAGCTTTCAGAGCTGATGCTGTCAACTTCTGCATTGCAATGGCTACAGCATTATCACTGGCCTGGAAACATTCGAGAGCTACGCAACCGCCTTGAACGAGGCTGCGTTATGGCTGAGGGCGAATTTATTGAAGCGACTGACTTAGGCTCCAACGATGAACTTCCCTCTAAAGCAACGGCGCTCACTGGTAGCCTAGAACAAACGCGCGTTCAAGCAGAGCTCAGCGCAATAGAATTAGCCATTAAACGCTGCAACGGCAATAAGACCGCAGCGGCAAAGCTACTCGGAATATCTAGAGCAAACTTATACTCTCGATTAAAACAAGAACAAACACACTAGACCTTGAAGTGTCTTTTTTTAAAGACACTATGTGCTAAATGCCTTAAAAACAAGACACTCCAGGCATTCTCCAAACCAACAAAAAAACCACAACCCATTGTTTTAAATGAATTTATAAAAACATGGCCTTTCATTTGCTATTACCTAGACATCAAAAATAATAAGACACTTAGGTACCTCAATGAACCAGAGTAAGATTATTACCGCTGAGAAAGCCGCCAGCCTAATTCACTCCAACGATATGATAGTCACCGGTGGCTTCATCGGAATTGGATTTGCTGAATCTTTGGCGATAGCAATTGAAAAACGCTTTATTGAGGAAGGCCAACCCAACAATCTAAGTCTCTTTTATGCAGCGGGACAGGGCGATGCCAATACACGCGGCCTCAACCACTTTGGTCATCAGGGAATGATCAAACGCGTCATTGGAGGTCATTGGGGACTTGCTCCTTCTTTGGGGAAGCTAGCAATAGAAAATAAAATCGAAGCATATAACCTCCCGCAAGGCGTTATCTGCCATATGTTTAGGGATATTGCTGCAGGTCGTCCTGGCACCCTCACACAAGTAGGACTAAACACTTTCGTTGACCCTCGCCACGAAGGCGGCAAGATCAATCCACGATCCGAAGAAGATCTCGTTCAATTAATCGACATTAACGGCCAAGAAAGTCTCCTATACAAACACTTCCCACTTAACATAGCACTGCTTCGTGGCACTACCGCCGACAGTAAAGGCAACATATCAATGGAACGTGAGGCCCTGCCGCTAGACTCTTTAGCCATTGCTCAAGCCGTCAAAAATAGTGGCGGACGAGTGCTCGTACAAGTAGAGCAAGTGACCGATCAGCACTTACTCACACCCGATCGTATCCGCATACCCGGCATACTGGTAGACCATGTCATCATTGCGCCTGCTGCCGAGCACCCTCAAACCTTTGCCGAAGACTTTAATCCAGCATACACCGGCCAAATTCGTATTCCTTCAAAGCAAACCACGACCAGCGCATTAGATTGCCGCAAAGTGATTGCTCGACGCGCCTTAATGGAGCTGCAGAAAAATGCTGTCGTAAATTTAGGCATAGGCATGCCCGAAATGGTTGCTAACGTTGCAGCAGAAGAAGATAAAATCAACGACTTCACGTTGACTGTTGAGCCGGGCGGCATTGGCGGCCAACCCGCAAGCGGGCTTAGCTTTGGTGCGGTCAGCAATGCAGAAGCGGTGATAGATCAACCGGCACAGTTCGATTTCTACGATGGTGGAGGACTCGATCAAGCCTTTCTAGGCTTAGCTGAAACCTGCCCGGAAGGGCATGTCAATGTCAGTAAATTTAGCTCGAAGCTGGCGGGCGCGGGTGGTTTTATCAATATCACGCAAAACACGCAAGATGTGTATTTCTTAGGGACATTTACCTCGGGAAAACAGCAGATAGATGTTGCTGACGGGCTACTAAAAATCACCGAAAACGGACCGCTCAAAAAATTCAAAAAATCCGTACAGCAAATCACTTTCAATGGAGAATATGCTATTCGATCGAGACAGCGAGTCACCTTTATTACAGAACGCGCTGTTTTTAAGCTCACCGCAAAGGGCTTACTTCTAACCGAAATAGCACCCGGTATTGATCTTCAAAAAGATATTCTTGATCAAATGGAGTTTACACCACTGATTGATGATGATCTGTCGCCGATGGATTCTCGGTTATTCAATGAAAAGCCAATGCGCCTTGAGCACCCTGGTAGCCGATCGATGCAGCATATGCGCTCACTCATGAAAAAAGTATTGGAAAGATCTGATCGATCAACATCGAGAATGATCACTAGCACTGCAAGCTAAGGAAAGCGCACTTTCATCCACCTAGAGAGCGCAAAGAAAATGCTTATCTATATAACGCTTGTGCGGCGCTATTGTGCAAAAGATAAGTCGCCCTCTCTAAACTGAAAGCAGTGCGAGATACGATCAGGTCTATGCTTCACTCTCATCGATCTATAGCAGCGCAATCCCAGCATCCCCGGGTAACAATGCTAACTCGCTCTCCACTGTTTTCTGGATGTTTTTTATCTCACACTATAAAAAGGCAATCTATGTACGACATACAGTATGGCCCACTAGACCTCATCGACTCCCAAATGACATTGGATCAGTTTACCAAAATGCTCGATATCATTAACGTCCGCGTTATTTTAGATAGATCAGAGCTTGGACAACATTCACTAAAACAATCATATTTCATTCCAACGATAGAAGATGGCATTGTCATTGATGGGCAATACATAGATTAACAATCTGTAAAAAGCAGTACACGACTACTTCTACGAAATCTAAATGCAGTAATATTCGCAATTACCTCATTATGACCCAATACTAAACATAGGCCTGAGAGATTCAGCACGCACTTTCATTTGGCAGGTGTTCTACTAATGAAACTACTCACTTTAGTTCGGCATGCAAAATCCAGCTGGAAAGATCCAGAGCTAAATGATTTTGATCGTCCCTTGAACCACAGAGGAAAGCGCGATCTTCCACACATGGTCTCCCGCATGGCGGCTCACCATTTACAGCCAGACTTATTACTGAGTAGTGGCGCTGCCCGCGCCATGGCAACAACCAATGGGATTTGTAACCGTTTAGAGCTTCCTAGCGAAAGCCTACAAACCATTCCAGAGCTTTATGAATCTTGCGCTGAAACGCTGATGCTTGTTCTACAAAACATCCCTGATAGCTACCAACATATAATGCTAGTAGGGCATAATCCGGGACTAGAACATCTCAACGAAATACTCACCCAAAGCGCACTTAAGAAATTCCCCACCGCTGCCTATGCTCACTTACATCTAAGCATTACAAATTGGCACGAACTTTCCGCTGCTTGCGCGACCATGACGCTGTTCGATTATCCCAAAATGCATTCCCCAGTTCGGGATAACTAAAACCATCAGATAGCCAAAACTAACAGGTCGCATGTGCTAAAATCACCGTTCTTAACCTTTTGAGCCTGTCCTGTGGAACTATACTTACACTCGCTAAGCTTTACCGCTAACATTGTTGCTCCGATTTTCTTTATCGTTTTCTTAGGCTATCTACTCAAGCGAATAAAATTAATTGATGAGGCCTTCATTGGAACCGCGTCAAAGCTGGTCTTTGTCATTACGCTTCCCGCTCTCGTTTTCATGTCAATTTCACGAACCGACTTTCATGCTGTTTTCAACCCAGAACAATTAAGCTTTGTATTGATAGGCACGCTAATATCTTTTGTATTTCTCTGGGCAGGAGCAAAATTCTGGATTACAAAACCAGAGGATCTGGGCGTATTCATTCAGGGAGCATTTCGCAGCAATTATGGCATTATTGGTCTGGCTGTAAGCTACAACTTATTTTCAGATTCAGGCTTAGCACAAGCATCGTTGTTACTGGCGTTAGTTATTCCTTTATTTAATGTTCTCTCTATCATCGCTCTAACGATTCCCGCCCAGCAGAGCGGCGCATCTAGCTGGGGAAAAACCACCTTAGAAGTGATTAAAAACCCATTAATTATTGCTGTTCTTTTAGCGCTACCGTTCTCTTACTTTGGCTTCCAGCTCCCTGAAATTGCCCAGAAGACAGGCCGCTACTTTGCAAACTTAACACTACCTCTAGCGCTACTTGCTATTGGCGGCTCACTCAACCTTGCGAGCTTGAGAAATACATCAGCGCAGGCAAGCTGGGCGACGGCATGCAAACTAGTCCTTATCCCTTTTATACTCACAATTGCTGCTTGGGTTTATGGATTTCGCGGGCAAGATTTAGCCATGTTAATGGTGCTTTTTGGGTGCCCCACGGCTGCAGCAAGTTTCGTAATGGCCAAAGGGATGGGTGGCAACGCTGAACTAGCAGCCAACATTATTCTCATGACAACGCTTGGCTCTGTTATTACCCTGAGTGCGGGAATATATCTGCTTCGCGTCAGCGCTATTATTTGATATACCCCAAGACTATTACGGCGTCTTTTTTACTGTTGAGAGGTAATACTGCAAACTAATCTGTTCACTTGTCTGGAATTCACGAGGTGCCAAATTGCATTTTTGAAGACGATCCAATCGAAACATTCGATAATCCTGCCTTAATTCGCACCACGCCACTAAGGTCCAAACAGCCCCCCAGTAAAGCAGTCCTAACGGCCAAAGAGAGCGCTGAGAGCATTCACCGTCTTCTCGACGATACACAACATCAATTACTTGCTTTTGCTTTATCGCTTCACGGAGTAGGTCACTATATTTTGCACTCCATTGCCGATTAAACCCGGGGACCAAAATCCACTCAGGTTCAATCGAGTACTGCTGATGTACCGACGTCGGCAGCACAGCACGAACCTTATCTAGCACCCGCGCTGCTGCATTACCCAGTTTTTGATCACTACAGCCCTGCACCATTCTGACGCCTAATAATAATGCCTCAAGCTCCTCTTCATCAAACATCATCGGGGGCAAATTAAACTCAGGCAGTAGCCTATAACCTACCCCCGCCTCTCCTTCAATAGGCACCCCTGAGAGCGATAGCGCCTGCATGTCTCGATAGATAGTACGTTCTGAAACCGCTAACTCAGCAGCCAGATCTGTCGCTGTAAGAACACGACGACGCCCCCTTAAAAGGGTAACTATCTGAAACAAGCGCTCCGCTTTTCTCATTATCTCTCCCTTCTACACCAACTCACAATTCATCGTCTCAGCATTGACCAACATATGCCGCATAAAGCAGCTATCCATATCGATTAAATCACATAGCGTTTTACCGACATCTGTATTCATAAACTGCTCACCTGCTCTCTTTGCGCTATCCATATCTTGCCAGTAAACAATATCGAACCATTGATCTGCTTCATCCTGGCTCAATGAGCGATACAAAAAACCTGATTGTTGTTTAACAAAATCATTCACATCAGCATTTGTTGCTTCCAATTGCTGTTTATCCACTCCGGCCTTCAAACGATAAGTCACCATCTCAACCACTGTTGTCATTTCCATACTCCGTTATTCACTTAATTGACAACAGTGATGCTAAACTAGGCCTACTGACACCATCGTGTCAGTAGCGTTTTAAAAAACCTGTTATTTACCCGATAGGCCAGAATACACGTGTTAAATTTTTTCAAAAGTGATCGATTAGCGAAGGCATATCAAGCGATTATCGCCAATGATAAAGAGCAGCTACTTAAACAACTCAATAAAATAAAACCAAACGAAGTGGATCTGCCGGTATCAGATTCAACCGCAAGCCTTGTCGAAATATGCATCTCTCAGCAACAGCCTAAACTATTGTCCTTAGTCCTGGAACACGGTGCTACCCCATCCGGTACAACCTCAGACAACATCCCTTATGCCATGTTCGCGCTCAAACAAGAACAAAGCCTCAGTCTGTTAACGGCCTTACTAACCGCAGGCAATAATGAGGATAGAGATACGCTACTGAAACACTGCCTAGAACATAGTTCCGAAGCACAGCGGATGCTACACATCTCACTGCTGTTGCAACATGGAGCAACTATTAATGACGCGCTTTTAATACAAGCACTGGAATTAGGCGAACGACCTCTCATACACTTTTTAATAAACTCGGGTGCAGAACTATCTCAACTACCGCAAGAGATTGAGGCTAGTGACGAAACGCTTTCGTATGCGAAGCAGTGTTTAGAGGATCTAAGAATCAGGAAGATGTTCCTATGATTCGATATCGAAAATTACAAACATATCCACAGGCCAGTTAGACTTGCCCTTATGACTCACTCGGCGTTTCGATAGACAATGCAGGTATATCAATTTTAGGGCAGCGATCCATCACCACTGTTAAACCTGCATTTTCAGCGCGAGCTTTCGCTTGATCATCCACAACACCGAGCTGCAACCAAACAGCCTTAGCTTTCATAGCGATTGCTTCATCTACAATAACGCCTGCTTCCGCACTTTTTCTGAAGATATCAACCATATCGATTTCTTCAGAAATATCCGTCAACGAACCTCGAACAATCTCATTGTGAAGCTCTTGACCTTCAAGGGCAGGATTAACAGGAATCACCTTGTATCCACAACGCTGCAAGAAAGCCATAACGCGATAACTTGCACGCTGCGGCTTATTGCTTGCACCCACGACTGCGATCGTTTGAACCTGTTCCAACAACCCCCTAACCGTTTGCTCAATCACTTTGATTCATCCTCTCATGCTCAGCCATTGCAGATGCAGAGCATACCGAACAGTGAGGATCTTTGCGTAATTTAAGCGTTCGCCACTCCATAGATTTAGCATCAAGAAGCATTAAACGCCCCGCAAGGCTTTCCCCCACCGAAGCCAAAACCTTAAGCACTTCCATCGCTTGTATCGAGCCTATAATGCCGACCAAAGGAGACAATACACCCGACTCCGAACAGGTCAGCGCTTCATCACTCCCTTCTTTGTAAAGACATTGATAACAAGGTGATTCTATTTTGAGTGGATCATATACGGCAACCTGCCCTTCCATTCTTATTGCAGCTCCCGATACAAGAGGCTTCAAATGTCTAAAGCAAGCACGGTTAATTGCAAATCGTGTCGTAAAATTATCGGTGCAATCAACAACAAGATCCACGGTTGCAATTAAGCGTTGGAGGGCATCTTCATCTAAGCGCTCATAAATTGACTTAACACGAATATCGGGATTCAACGCGGCAATGGTATTACGCGCAGAATCGACTTTGGGTTGACCAATTCTCTTACTGTTGTGAGCGATTTGACGCTGAAGGTTTGATAATTCGACCTCGTCATCATCAAGTAAAACCAGCTCTCCAACCCCTGCTGCGGCTAAATACATTGCGACAGGGCTACCTAAACCACCAAGGCCAATGATCAGGACCGTTGAATTTAACCATGTCTCCTGACCATTTATATCAACATCGGGCAACATAATTTGACGGCTATAACGCAACAGCTGCTCATCATTTAACATCAACGCACTCCAACACGATATTTTTTGTACTTTATCCGTTTTTTAACCTGGCCAGCAAGCATGAGTCACTCTTTCATTGTTACCATAGTCACATGCAGTTTCTATAGCCTCGTAGCCTAAAGACGCTAACAGGCTCCTGCACGACGCACCTTGATCAAAGCCATGTTCCAAAATAAGTACACCGCCCACAGATAAATAATCCCTTGCCCCTATACTGATTGTTTCAATATCAGCCATACCTTGATTATCAGCGGTTAACGCTGACAGAGGCTCAAAACGCACATCACCTTCCAGGAGATGTGGATCAGTAGGGTCTATATAGGGAGGATTACTCACTATTAAGTCATACTTGCCAGCATGCGGGTCAAACCAGCTTCCCGCCCTTATCTCAACATTATCCAGCTTGAGCTTTTTTCTATTTCGCTCAGCTAACGCCGCCGCTTCCTGCAAAAAGTCGGAGGCTACGACATGCCAATGAGGACGTTCCCAAGCCAGCGCCAATGCGATCGCTCCAGTGCCAGTCCCTAGATCAGCAACCTTAGCGTTTTTTATCTCACAAAGCTCTAATGCTTTTTCAACGAGAACTTCCGTATCTGGTCGCGGTATTAATGTTTTCGACGACACTTCTAGATCAAAATCCCAAAAGCCACGAGAGCCAAGAATATGCGCAACCGGCTCACCACTCATTCGGCGCTGAACAAACCGTCTTAAAGCCTCTTCATCAGATTCGCTAATCTCTTTTTCAGGCCAAGTAAACAAGTAACTCCTTGGTTTATCCAAGAGATGACACAGCATCAATTCAACATCCAACAACGCACTATCGGAGATCAAGCTCAACGGTTCATGCAAAGCTAAAGCTTGTTTAATCTGCATACAAAAACACTCATATCACTGAAACTAAAAAGGGCCTAGAGGCCCTTTTCAAATTTAGTTCTCTTCTGAGAGAGCTCCAAGCTGCTCAGCCTGGAATTCATGCAACAATGGTTCAACAACATGCTGCAACTCCCCGCCTATAATCTCTTGCAGTTTATACAGTGTCAGATTGATACGATGATCTGTCACTCGTCCCTGTGGATAATTATAGGTTCTGATACGTTCCGAGCGATCACCACTACCAACAAGGCTCTTACGGGTATCAGCCATCTCTGCTGCATTTCGCTCATCTTCAGCTGCTTGCAACCTTGATGCGAGCAAAGACATCGCTTTAGCGCGGTTCTTGTGTTGTGAGCGCTCTTCCTGGCACTCAACCACCACGCCTGTCGGAATATGCGTCAAGCGAATCGCGGAGTCTGTTTTATTGACATGCTGACCACCCGCACCTGACGCACGGAATGTATCAACACGGAGATCGGCTTTATTAATTTCAATCTCTGCCGCCTCATCCATTTCAGCCATAATAGCTACAGTACAAGCGGAGGTATGCACGCGCCCTTGCGACTCGGTTTCCGGTACACGCTGCACTCTGTGCGCCCCAGATTCAAACTTTAACTTCGAGTACACATCCGTGCCAACAATACGAGAAATAACCTCTTTATAGCCACCGTGATCACCCTCATTCACGCTGATCACTTCTACTCGCCATCCTTGTACTTCAGCAAAGCGAGAGTACATACGGAAAAGATCACCAGCAAAGATAGCAGCCTCATCACCACCCGTACCCGCACGTACTTCTAAAAATACATTTCGTGAATCATTAGGGTCTTTAGGCAGCAGTAAAATCTCCAACTCCCCTTCCAAAGCCTCTATACGCGCTTTGACCTCGGGATACTCCTCCTTAGCCATTTCACGCATATCCGGATCGCTATCAGCCATCATCGCTTCAGCTTCAGCCAGATCCTCTTCCGCTTGATTAAAAGCACTAAACGCTTGCACCACCGGCTCCAATTCAGAATATTCTTTAGAGTAATCTCTAAATTTTTTCTGATCGGATATCACTTCGGGGTCAGACAATAACGCCGCTAGCTCTTCGTAACGATCACTAAGTTTTTCAAGCTTATTTACAATTGATTCTTTCATCATTTCTCATTTTTTGGATGTTCACCCAACTGATGCAGTTCCTGCACCAACTCAAGCAAATCTGTTCGACCTTCAGCACTTGCCTTACGCAGCTGAATTGTCGGGTGATGAAGCAGTTTATTCGTTAATCCACGAGCCAACATCGTTAACACGTCTTCCGCAGGTTTACCTTTAGCAAGCTGCTTAAGCGCCTTTTCCATCTCTTGATCACGTACAGATTCAGCTTGGCTTCGGAAGGTAGTCAACAGATCGACTGCATCTAAAGAGCGTAATTGGCGCATAAAATCATGTGCGCCAGTTTCAATAATTTCTTCTGCCTGTCTAGCCGCATTTTCTCGGCTCCGCTGATTCTCTTCTATAACCTCTTTGAGATCATCAACGGTATATAAATAAACATCATCTAGCTCTGCTACTTGAGCTTCGATATCACGTGGTACAGCGATATCGACCATAAATATGGGACGATGTTTACGCTTTTTAAGTGCCGTTTCCACCGCTCCCTTACCGAGTATTGGTAACTGGCTTGCCGTAGAGGCTATAACAATATCAGCATCACTCAGCGCATCTGGGATATCACCAAGCAAGATCGCTTTGCCATCAAACTCTTCCGCCAAAGACAATGCTCGACTCAGGGTTCTATTAGCTACTGTAATATCTTTCACGCCAGCTTGGGACAGATGACGGGCAACCAATTCTATCGTTTCACCCGCGCCGACTAAAAGCGCTTTGCTTCGATTCAAATCAGCAAAAATATGCTGCGCTAAACTAACCGCGGCAAAGGCAACTGAAACAGGATTTTCACCAATGGCGGTATCCGTTCGAACTTGCTTAGCAACCGAAAATGTCTGCTGAAACAAACGCCCCAGTTCAGCACCCACATGGCCATACTCTTGCGATAGGCTATAAGCAGATTTTAACTGCCCCAATATCTGAGGCTCACCTAACACCAAAGAATCTAAACCACTTGCGACACGCATCATATGACGTGCAGCTTCCTCATCCCAATAAGCATAAGAACACTTTTGCAGCTCATCTGGATCTAGCTGGTGATACTCACCTAACCATTCAAGTAGCGCTCTAGTGCCCTCTATTCCAGACGAGCAATACAATTCTGTGCGATTGCAGGTAGAAAGAATTGCAATCTCTTTTAAATCAGCAAAGTCACGTGCAGCCAGCATCGCTTCCGATAACAGTTCAGGCGCAAACGCTACACGTTCACGCACCTCCACCGGGGCTGTTTTATGATTGATGCCTAATGCTAATAAAGCCATTCTTTCCGCCACTACTACCTACTGACACTAAATATGCAATTACCCTAAGTCAGCACACTCTGACCCAAATAAGCGCGCTATGATACAACGCTTTGCCTCAAAGGTTAAAACACCGCACAACAATTATGGGAACTTATCGCAAGAAACAAGCCCTTAATAGTAGTTAAAACCTACTCAAGTAGCTGACAAGCGGCTCTTTATTCAACTATAGTGACCAAACTAACCTAGGGATGGCAGAGACATTTGTGCGTTTTTTCATGAATAAATTTCTTATATTTTTTGTAATCACTCTTTCCTTGCTGCAAGGCTGCCAAAGCACTCCTCAGCAAAAGCAGGCCGCCGTCGTTGAACCGATTCCTTATCTAGCAGGCGAGCTCAACCAAGAATCGCTATATGACCTAATGCTTGCTGAGATAGCCGGCCAACGCCGCTTATTTCCCGTTGCACTTGAAAACTATCTGGTACAAGCCAAGAAAACACGTGATCCAGGGGTAGCAGAGAGAGCAACTCGTATTGCGCAATATTTACGTGATTCAGACAAAATTATAATGACCGCACGTTTATGGAGAGATATCGCACCTGAAAACCCTGAGCCTTACCAGATAGAAGCGAACATGCTCCTCCATAAAGGCGAATACGAAGCAGCGCTACCATTAATTGAAAAAGCCTTAGAGTACGACGTCCTTAGAACCCTTGCTTTAATCCGGGGCCAAAGTGAGAAAATCCAGCCTCGTGTCATCAGTGGTTATATATCGATGCTAGAAGGCCATCGCAAAAGCAATAAACCTCGCTCAGATTTAGAATTAACCTTAGCATTACTTTACAAAGCGGCTAACGATAGCAAACAATCTCTTATTGCTTTTAATCGCGCATTATCCATCGATCCAGAAAACCCAGAAGCCCTTGTCCAAAAAGCAGAGTTACTTCGAGCAGGAAAAGATCTAAAGGGTGCCCTCTCACTTATTCAATCTGCCTTTGAACAGCAGCCAGAAAACAGACAACTTCACATTCTTTATACACAACTACTGTTTCAAACAAATCAATCAAAAAAAGCAGCGTTAGAAGCCAATAAACTGTTAGAAAAAAACCTTACCGATCACCAACTGACATACTATCTTGCCCTGCTAATGCTTGAAAACGAGCAGCTAGACAACGCTAAGAAAGCGCTTTTGCACCTATTGGAACTAAAAGAAGAAGATAGCTCACCGTACTTTTACCTCGGCCATATAGCCCAAGCTCAAAAAGACAATAAAACTGCAATCGAACACTATAGTGCGGTTAAAAATGGCCCGAATGTACTGCAAGCTCTCTCTCGAGCGATAGGAATACTCAATACGCCAGAGAACAAAGAACAAGCGCAGCAAATACTCAAAGACGCTAAAGCATCAATGCCGTCAATCGCTTCAAAAATTTATACATTAGAGGCGGAATGGTTAAACCTGCACAACTTCGAAGATGAGGCATTCACTGTTTTGGATGATGCTATTGTTCTTTTCCCCTCCGATACAGCATTACTCTATACAAGAGCGATGATGATCGAATCTATGGATTTTCCGCAGGCGGAGAGAGATCTAAGAAAAGTTTTAGCGATCGAACCTGACAATCCAACGGTTCAAAATGCCCTAGGATACACCTTACTCCTTCACACCGAGCGCTATGAAGAAGCATATAACTTAATTGAATCCGCACTCAAAAGTGAACCTGAAGATCCTGCCATATTAGATTCAATGGGCTGGGTATTGCATAAGATGGGGCGTTCTCAAGATGCACTCCCTTATCTAGAGAAGGCGCATGCTCTCTATTCAGACCCTGAAGTCTCTAGCCACTTAATTCAGGTGTATTGGGCTATCAACGAACAAAACAAGGCACAGCAACTCCTTATAAATAGTCAAAAAGAAAACCCTGACAACCCTTATTTAAACGAAGCTTCTCAAATTATTAACGCGAACTAATTCATGTATAAAAATTTAATTATCGCTATAGCTTGCTTATATTTAGCCGGCTGTAGTTTTCAAGGCGTTAAACCTCCGCCTAAAGAGTCGAACAACATTTCTTGGGAAGAACAACAAGCACTCTTAAAAAGTTATATAAGCTGGGAGCTAAGCGGAAAGGTAGGAATTCGAACACCCCAAGACAGCCAATCAGCCAGCCTCACTTGGCTCCAAACCGACGCGCAATACCAGATTGATATCCATGGTCCATGGGGACAAGGCGGCGCCTCAATTATTGGTGAGCAAGGGGCAGTAACAGTCAATGTTTCAGGGGGCAAGCAATTCAAAGGCTCTGACCCAGAGCTGATTCTATACAAAGAACTGGGCTGGCAGCTTCCCATCAACGATATTTATTGGTGGATTAGAGGCTTACCATCACCTACAGCGACCTACGAGCATCAATTAGAGAACAATCGCCTCAAAAATCTCAAACAACGCGGCTGGGACATACAATATTTACGCTATAACTCACTATCGCCTGCACTCCCTAACAAGCTTCGTTTCATTAGAGATGACCTAACCATTACGGTTGTTGTGAGCAACTGGATAAAACGATAAACAACTATCCACTTATCGCTTTATAAGTTTGACATTAAAAAGCCAATCCTAGATAATCTGCGCCTCTTTCAATGGGAGGCCGGACCTCCAGGAGAAATGTTGGGGTATCGCCAAGCGGTAAGGCACTGGTTTCTGATACCAGTATGCGGAGGTTCGAATCCTCCTACCCCAGCCAAATGCCTATGAACGGTTCCCAATCTATAGATTCCGAACAAATTACAATCGAAAAGGTGCACGCCGTGTCCAAGATGATGGTCTTCACCGGCAATGCTAACCCGGAACTTGCGCGAAAAGTAGTTGATCGCCTTGATATCCCTATGGGTAAAGCAAATGTTGGTCGTTTTAGTGATGGCGAAGTAAGCGTTGAGATTCAAGAGAACGTACGTGGTAAAGACGTTTTCATTATACAGTCTACCTGCGCGCCAACTAACGACAATCTAATGGAATTGATTGTACTGGCAGATGCTCTTCGCCGTGCATCAGCTTCACGTATTACCGCGGTAGTTCCCTACTTCGGCTACGCACGTCAGGATAGACGCCCACGTTCTGCCCGCGTACCAATTACAGCAAAAGTAGTTGCTGACATGATGGACGCTATTGGCATTGACCGCGTTTTAACGGTTGATCTACATGCTGACCAGATCCAAGGATTTTTCAGCGTTCCTGTAGATAACGTTTACGGCTCTCCAGTGCTTCTTGACGACATCGTCGACCAGGAATATGACAACATCTTAGTTGTATCTCCTGATGTAGGCGGCGTTGTACGAGCACGCGCTGTAGCCAAGCAACTCGACTGTGATCTAGCGATCATCGACAAACGTCGTGAGCGCGCTAACGAATCACAAGTTATGAATATTATTGGTGATGTTGAAGGCCGCACTTGTGTCTTAGTTGATGACATGTGTGACACAGCAGGCACACTGTGCAAAGCAGCAAAAGCGCTTAAAGCAAATGGTGCGGCGCGTGTCGTAGCTTATGCTACTCATGCTGTACTGTCAGGCCCAGCTGTTAGCAACATCACTAATTCAGATCTAGACGAATTTGTTGTTACCGACACAATTCCTCTTTCTGAAGCAGCAGCAGGCTGCAACAAAATTCGTCAGCTTACACTGGCACCGCTTCTTGCTGAAGCCGTTCGCCGTGTATGCAATGAAGAATCTATCAGCGCGATGTTCCGTTAGGAGCATTAGCTGATAACGTGCTCATCTTAAACCATGAGCTTACTTGCCCACTCTAAGGGCTAAATACTGCAAAACCTGGTCGCAAGGTTTTGCAGTTTGTTTATTTAAAGGTATTAAAATGTCTAACTTTGAAGTAAATGCAGTTGCACGTAACGATGAAGGGAAAGGTGCGAGCCGCCGCCTACGTCGCGAAGGTCTTGTTCCAGGTATCATTTACGGTGGTGACAAGCGCAAAAAGCCAACGTCTGTATCTCTACCAAACAACGAGCTGATCAAGTTACTTGCTGATGACGCTTTCTACTCTTCTATCCTGACGCTTAAGCTTGACGGTAAAGAAGAACAGGTAATCCTGAAAGATCTACAGCGCCACCCAGCTAAGCCAGTTGTATTACACGCTGACTTCCTACGTGTAACCAAATCCAACAAGATTACTATTACAGTACCTGTTGCATTTGAAAATTTTGAAACATCTCCTGCTTCAAAAGCTGCTTGCAAATTCGCAGCTGAGAAGAACACTGTAGAAGTAATCTGCCTACCTGCTAACCTGCCAGAAAAATTGGTTGTTGACCTAGCAGCATGCGATTCTGACCAAGTTCTTCACTTGTCTGACATCACTCTTCCTGAAGGTGTTGAAATTCTATCTCTACGCCGTGGCGGTGATCACGATCAAGGTATCGGTTACGTGTACGCGCCTCGCGGCAACAAGTAATTAACCGGTAAACATCAGCATGAAAGACAAGATTCAGCTAATTGTCGGCTTGGGTAACCCAGGTGATAAATATGCAAAAACTCGTCATAACGCTGGTGCTGAGTTTGTCGAGCAGCTTGCTGCTCGACATCTCTCCCCCTTAAAGCCCGAAAAGAAGTATCACGGTCTTTATTCTAAAGCACAGATTAATGGTTCAGTTGTCCACCTTCTTATTCCGACAACATTTATGAACCTTAGCGGTCAGTCAGTTGCCGCGCTTGCCAACTTTTTCAAAATTCCTCCTGAATCTATTTTGGTCGCTCATGATGAGCTTGATCTACCCCCTGGCGTCGCACGCTTTAAATTGGGTGGAGGACATGGTGGTCATAACGGTTTACGTGACATCATCAGTAAACTTGGCAACAACAAGAATTTTTACCGCTTGCGCCTTGGCATCGGCCACCCCGGTCATAGTAGCCAGGTAAGCGGTTTTGTTTTAAACAAAGCTCCAGCAAAAGAACGCGATGTAACGCTTGCAGCAATAGATGAAGCCGAACGCTATCTAGAGCTAGCCATCAATGGTGACTGGGCGAAAGCGATGAACCAGTTACATAGTTTCTCAGCCAGCTAGTTTCAATACACAGGAATCGATCATGGGTTTTAAATGCGGTATCGTTGGTCTGCCTAACGTAGGTAAATCCACACTTTTTAATGCGTTAACCAAAAACGGCATTGCCGCCGAAAACTTCCCATTCTGCACAATAGAGCCAAATGCTGGCACTGTTGCAATGCCAGATCCTCGTCTCGATAAGCTTGAAGCGATTGTAGACCCAGAGCGCGTTGTTCCAACGACAATGGAATTTGTTGATATTGCAGGCTTAGTTGCAGGCGCATCTAAAGGCGAAGGCTTAGGCAACAAGTTTTTAGCCAACATCAGAGAGACCGATGCGATTGCTCACGTTGTTCGATGCTTTGAAGATGAAAACGTTATTCATGTCGCCAATCGCATTGACCCTCTAGCTGACATTGAAATTATTAACCTTGAACTTGCCCTTGCAGATTTAGACTCTGCCGAGAAACAACTGCAGCGTTTACAAAAAGCAGCTAAAGGCGGTGATAAAGAGGCTGTTGCCCAAAAAGGCATGCTAGAACGCCTTATTCCTCATCTAGAAGAAGGCAAGCCTGTTCGCGGCTTAGATCTTGATAAAGATGAAATGGCGATAGTGAAAGGCTTCCACATGCTTACCGTTAAGCCAACTATGTACATTGCCAACGTCGACGAAGATGGTTTTGACGACAACCCACACTTAGATCTTGTTCGTAAACTCGCTGCATCCGAGAATGCCGGTGTAGTCGTTGTCTGCAACAAACTAGAAGCTGAAATTTCTGAGCTTGATGATGACGAACGCGATGAATTTCTTGCGGATCTAGGCATGGAAGAACCAGGCTTAGATCGCGTTATCCGTGAAGGCTACAACCTACTCGGCTTACAAACGTACTTTACTGCTGGC
Source organism: Neptuniibacter victor (assembly GCA_027943745.1). GTDB lineage: Bacteria > Pseudomonadota > Gammaproteobacteria > Pseudomonadales > Balneatricaceae > Neptuniibacter > Neptuniibacter victor. The sequence goes on from AP025763.1 coordinate 3,417,625, forward strand.
GTCAAAGAAGTTCGCGCATGGACAGTGAAAGTTGGCGCTACCGCGCCCCAAGCTGCTGGTGTTATCCACACAGACTTCGAGAAAGGCTTTATCCGCGCAGAAGTCGTGAGCTATGAGCACTTTATTGAATTCAATGGTGAAAACGGTGCTAAGGATGCAGGAAAGTGGCGTTTAGAAGGTAAAGATTACATCGTACAAGATGGCGATGTAGTGCATTTCCGCTTCAACGTCTGAGCAAAAAACAACCAAAAAAAACCGGCATTTATTGTCGGTTTTTTTTTATTAATTTTTTTATAATTTTTCTCGCCTAAAGTGTTGACACAAAAACGTAAAAAGAGAATAATGCGCGCCTCTGAAGCGTTGGCAATATAGCTCAGTTGGTTAGAGCATCGCATTCATAATGCGAGGGTCGCAGGTTCGAGTCCCGCTATTGCCACCATTCTTCAGATATTGCTGGGGTATAGCCAAGCGGTAAGGCAACGGGTTTTGATCTCGTCATGCGGAGGTTCGAATCCTCCTACCCCAGCCACTAATTAACATTAGTGTCGTGAGTTAATCAGAGTAAGCTTACTCTTCCGATTAACGTAGCATCTTTAGGGTGCTAAGCAGCTCTTATCTAGATCTGCATTCGAAGATACAAAAACACCCATATGACGGTTTTCTCTTAGTGAATAATTCTTCATATAGGTCTGTAGCATTTTTTTAAAAATGTACATACATTTGTTGGGGTATAGCCAAGCGGTAAGGCAACGGGTTTTGATCTCGTCATGCGGAGGTTCGAATCCTCCTACCCCAGCCACTTCTTTGATTTAAACACCTTAAAACTCTTCTATACTTCTATTTCTTACCTTTGTCTTTTTGATTTGACGAAGAGCACTGACACACGCACATAAACCAGATAATATTTAACTCCACTAATGTAAAAATACATAAGTTGCTTTAACAGGCGTTCAAGGAATTAGATATCAGGAGCTGATGCCCATATGTCTCAAGTAATAGAAGTTGACGGCCAAGCTTTGCTTGAAAAATATGGCAATGGTGCTCCGCGTAAACAGCGATTAAGAAAAAATGTTCAGCTGCTTTTCTTAGGATTGTCAGCGGAAGAAACAGCCCCCCTAATCACTTTGCTTAGAACCTCACGAATATCTCCCAGAGGCAAGCAGGTCAATACAGAACAAGAGTTCTTAGACGCTCTGAGTGAGCGTTCTTGGGACTTAGTGCTTTGCACTATAGACAGAGGCGAATTCACATCTAAACAAGCGATAAGCCATCTGAAGCGGCTTGACAAAGACATACCGGTTATTCAAATCATTCCTAGCTCAGATAGCCATCTACTTCTACAGGGCCTTAAAAACCATATACAAGCCGTTGTGCCCTTGGATGAAAAAGAACTCGTCCTAATCAATATCCGACGCGAACTTGACCACTTAGATTATCGCAGGCGTCTACGTATTGCTGAAGCATCACTCGCCGAAGCTGAAAAGCGCTCTCAACAACTGATGCAAAGCTCCAAAAACGCCATCACTTGCTGTGAAGATGGCAAACTGGTCTTTATTAACGATAGCTTTCTTGATCTTTTTGGCTTTGAGAGTAAAGAGCAGGTACTTGGAAAAGCGCTATCCGATTTCTTCGTATTCGAAGATAGACATGAGCTAACGGAGCAACTTAATGCACTTCACTCTGAGCACCTAAGCGAACTTTTACTGCAACTGAGCGCTCAACGAAGCGATCGTTCTGAATTCACCGCTAACTTAGAACTGTCACCTATTGATCTCAACGGCTCTGATGGCGTACGTGCACTGTTTCGAGTTGACGACCATCATGTTGGTCACCTTTTGAATGAAGACCTCGATTACATTTCCGGCTTATTTAATAAAACCCATCTACAAAAACAACTAGAACAAATCACACAAAAAGCATTACGCGGCGGCAATGACTGTTCTTTAATCTATATAGAGTTGGATCAGCTTGAACAGGTTCGCGCAAAATTAGGCCACGAAGGCAGCGACCAGCTGGTAAGAGAGATATCAACCCTCTTACGTAAAACAGTTAATAAAGCCCACCTGCTCACCCATCCTGAAGAAAACGCTTTCGTCATCGTCTTCAAAGATCCAAATGTAGAGAAAGCTCAACAGTTTGCTGAGAAGCTTTGCAGCTCAATCGCAAAAACGCACTCGACGACTGCGGGCATGGAAGTACAATCGACATGCTCAATAGGCATCACCGTCATCAACGATAGTACGCCTCCGCAAGACGAATTATTAAGTCGGGCGAAATCGGCAATAACTACACTCCGAGAAGAAACAAAGGGCGGTAATGGCGTAAAATTGCACATCCCTGAAGCGGCTATCAATGAAGAACAAGAGGATGAGTTCGAAGAGATACATCGCCTGATTGAAGAGAAAGAATTCAAACTCCTCTATCAGCCCGTTGTTAACCTCATTTCAGAAGATCACTCTCAGCAGCACTACGAAGTACTATTAAGGTTATTGAACGATGACCAGGGCGAGCTCTCCCCTAATGAGTTCATGAGTGCTATTGGCGATGCTGAAACTGCACTTAAAGTCGACCGCTGGGTTATCGAGCAAAGCCTAAAGCAGTTAAAACGCACCTTAAATGATAAGATCAAAAATACATTATTTATCAATATCTCAGCGCATGCGCTAAGCGATACTAAATTACTCACTTGGTTATCGGGTGTTTTACGCAAGAACAAGATTCCAGCAGAGCGCTTAGTTTTCCAAATTAGCGAATCTGACATTGCGATTTCGCCGCGCCAAGCGCAAGCATTTACCGAGAAGCTACATAAAATTCATTGCCGTGTTTGCATTAAACATTTTGGCAGTGCTCCCAATTCAGACGAAGTATTAGCGATGGTTCGCTCCAACTACGTCAAACTAGATGGCTCGTACATACAAGAGCTCGGGAAAAACCCCGAGCAAGACGAGCAGTTTTATAGCTTAGTCCAGCAACTTGCGAGCTTAGATAAAATCACAATTGCACCCTTAGTTGAAAACACAAAAGCGATGGCATCATTGTGGAAAGCTGGGGTTGATTACGTACAAGGCTTTTACTTACAGCCACCGAAAGAAAATATGGATTACGACTTTTTCGCTGAATAGTCTTTCAATTGAATACAAAAAGGCCAGCTTTATAAGCTGGCCTTTTTGTATGCTGTAAGCGGCTCAATCAGATTAACGATTAAGATCGCTCAAGGTGTCTCGATCTCTAAAGCCAATTAAGTAAAGAATGCCATCTAACCCTAATGTTGAAATCGCTTGTTTAGCGCTTTCCCGAACAAGCGGTTTAGCTCGAAAAGCTATACCGAGGCCGGCGATTGATAACATAGGAAGATCGTTCGCACCATCACCAACCGCAATCGTTTGTTCTAAGCGAATACCCTCTTTTTCAGCTATTTCACGTAGCAGTTCAGCTTTACGCTCACCATTAACCACCACGCCTTTTACTTCACCTGTGACTTTGCCTTCGCCATCAATATCAAGATCATTTGCGTAAACATAGTCAAAACCTAATTTTTTCTGGAGATGCGATGCAAAGTAATTAAATCCACCAGATAAAATAGCTGTTTTAAATCCTAACGCTTTTAGATTTGAGACTAATTGTTCAGCTCCTTCAGTCATAGGCAAGCGCTCAGCAACATCATCTAAAACTGAAACATCTAACCCCTTCAGAAGCGCCATACGGCGACGGAAGCTCTCATTAAAATCAATCTCACCGCGCATTGCGGCTTCAGTAATTTCAGATACTTGCTCACCTACACCGGCTTCTTTTGCTAGCTCATCAATCACTTCAGCTTCGATAAGCGTCGAGTCCATATCAAACACCACTAAGCGGCGATTTCTACGATAAATATTGTCTTCCTGAAAAGCGATATCGACATCAAGATCGCTTGCTGCCTTTAGGAATTCAGCACGAAGTGCTGCTGTGTCAGACGGCGCTCCACGAACCGAAAACTCAACACATGCTTTTGTTTGATTGGTGGTATCATCAAGACTAATACGACCTGAAAGGCGATTAATATTATCGATATTCAAACTATGGTTAGCAGCAATTTCAGCTACACGCGCTATGTGTGCGGAGCTTAGTTTGCGTGAGAGTAGTGTAATAATGTGCCTAGACTTACCTTGGCCATCAACCCAGCTCTCATAGTTGCCCTCTTCTACCGGTTGAAAGCGAATATTCATATTGAGCTCATGGGCTTTAAATAAGATATCGCGTAACAGAGGGGATGATTCCGCAGCTTTAGGAACCTCGATTAAAATACCTAACGACAGCGTATCGTGAATTACCGCCTGCCCTATATCCAAAATATTGATCTGGTATTGAGCAAGAATAGTCGTTATTGCAGATGTAACTCCGGGCTTATCTTCACCCGAAATATTGAGCAAAATAATCTCTTTCATTAAAGCAGTTCCAGTGGAATCTCGTATTCGTGTAATTATAACAAAGCGGCCGAATCCGGCCTATAGAATCATTCTGTAATAGGCTTAAACTGAACTCTACACTTTAGCCCTGCAGGCAAAGCCTGCCCCTTATTGGGTAGTAATATCCTAACAGCAAAAGTGCTACTCGCTGCATCAATCAAAGGGTCCACCAAATGCACCTTGCCATCATAGCCTTGGCTTAACGCACCCTCAGGGTATAAAGTCACCACCATCCCTTTGTCTATCTGCCCATAAAACTCTGAGCGCATAACCACTTCAGCATGCAGAGGATCTAATGAAACAATCTTCATAAAAGGTTCTTCATCAACCAATTCACCTGGCTCAAGGTAACGTTCTACCACCACACCTGAAATTGGGCTTTTTGTCTCACGTTGCTTTAAACGCACATACGATTCACGCGCAAGTAGCTCTGCCAAACGTTGCTCTGTCAGCATCTCATCTCGCTCATGATCAGATAGCAGGCCTTTTTTATACAACACCTCATTACGTTTTACTTTACGTTTAGCAAATTCAACTTTGGCTCTTGCCGTTTCCAGAGCCGCTCGTTCGACACGGGAGCTAAGTGAAATTAGCACTTGTCCTTTTTTAACTCTATCCCCTCTCTGCACCGTTACCTTTTCTAGTACGCCGGTCACCTCACTGCTAAGTTCAACCTCCTTACTAGGCTCTAACAAGCAGCTTAATGCTCCGTCATCAAACACAGAGTATTCCAATGCGGGCTCAATCGGGGTTTCCGCCCACGCCACGTTCGATATAAAAAACAAACCGGCTAAGGTAGGGAAGAGAAACTTCATGTTCAAATATCCTATATTTTACTGCTAGTGAACGAGAGGACCTCTCGTTGGCGTTCATCCGCTTTTAGCAACTCAGCACGAATACGCGCGTGCTCTGCCTCTAACTGTTTTTGGGCTCGTCTCATCAAAGTAAACATCAAGGCTCGGATCACAAAACTGGGAAGTGGCAAGCGTAAAATCACTCTCATCCAATTCACATATGTCTGTGTGAGAATCGTATCATCTAGGGAAAGAATGACTTCGAAGCTCCCTTGATCCCCCTGCCGAGCACTACGCCCTTCTAACTGTCGATCTATACGAGATGCTTCATGCAACTCCGTAAGGATAACATGTAACCCCCCTGCCGCTTCTACATCATCCTGCAGTTTTATATCGGTCCCTCGACCAGCCATATTCGTAGCAATAGTCACCGCACCAGATACACCCGCTTGAGAAACAATTTCCGCCTCTTGCTCATCTTGCTTAGCATTTAATAATTGATGCTGAATATTCGCAGAGGATAGTTTTTCACTTAAAAGCTCTGAGGCTGCAACGGAGTGAGTACCTACCAAAATCGGACGCCCCTCCCCATGCAGTTTAGTGATACGTTGCAAGACCTTCTTCCATTTCTGGTCTTCACTTTTAAGCACCCAGCGCCCTAAACGTTTACGCGCACTCGGCTTATTAGTAGGAATAAAGACAACAGGTAAGGCGTATACACTCCACAGTTCTTGCACGACCTCTTTCGCCGTACCCGTCATACCGCCTAAGTGGTGATAAAAACGGAAAAAGTTCTGAAAACTAATTTTCGCCAATGTCTCTCTTGGCTTAGACAGCTCGCAATCTTCTTTTATCTCAATAAGTTGATGCAAGCCTCTTTCCCAGGTCCGGTCAGCCATCACCCGCCCTGTATGCTCATCAACAATCATTATTTTTCCATCATCAACAAGATAATGCTTATCACGATCAAATAGGTGCAATGCCGTCAATGCTTGATGCACAAGCTCTAAGCAACGTACTCGACCGACCCAAAAAGGTCCAAGCCCATCAGTCCGCTCAAGCACTTCTTGCTCCCCTTCGTCCGTATATTCCAGACGATGCTCCCTAGCAATCACTTTATAATGCGTAATTTTTTCCAGGCCTCTAGCGATAGACATCGCCTGCTGATACACCAGCAATTGATCTTCTTGATCAATTTCAGGGCCTGAAATAATTAAAGGAGTACGCGCTTCGTCCAGTAAAACACTGTCGGCTTCATCAACAATTGCAAAGTGCAATCCTCTCAGCATAAGCTGATCTAACATCTCCTGATTGCCTTTTAAACGCTCTGAATGCCGATGCAATTGATGGTCTTTACCCGCCAACAATATACTGTCTTTAAGATAATCAAACACAAGCTCCTTGTTGGTGCAGTAAACAACATCTTTGGCGTAAATATCCCTGCGTTCTTGTGGGCTTAAGCCATGAACAATCACGCCCAAGCTTAATCCCAACGCTTCATACACTGGTGCCATCTCTTCCGCATCACGCGCGGTTAAATAGTCATTTACCGTAACAACATGAACCGGAATCCCCGCCATCGCAGCAGTCGCAGCAGATAAGGTCGCAGTAAGGGTTTTACCCTCTCCCGTCTGCATTTCAGCAATATTGCCATGAAACATTGCCAAACCACCCAGCAATTGGCTATCAAAATGCCTCATCCCCAGTGTACGTCCCGAAACCTCTCTGATCAGAGCAAAGCTCTTTACTAGTAGAGGATCGCTAACTCCGCCTTTACGGAGAGCCTGTTGCAACTCTTGGCGATATTTATATAGCTCAGTATCTGATAACGGGTAAAGCGTTTCTCCCTCTTTACGGATCGGATTGAGAAAACGCCTATAAAGCGATAAAGAGGAACGAATGGGTCGAGAACATAATGATGCAATTTTTCGCGACCATCTCTCAAGCCCACTGACTTTATGCAGGTGTTTTTGAGGTCTTTCAATAACACTATCAGGTAAACAAAGAGGGCGTTTATACATCGAACTGTCTCAAGAAAACACGCCTAACCGCTCGGTACCAACGATAAATAATGGGTTCAGGATCATGCTCAAATAAGACATAAACCCTTTCATCAAACCGGTTCTTGGGAGCATCAGGAACGGATAAATCCATTCGAAAATGCCCTCTGAAGCTTTTTAAACGTTCCCCTGCTTGGGGATCAGTGGCGATTTGCCCTCCCCCATCTACGCCTAAAATAGAACTTGGCATATCTTGAGTAGATGCTGGCATTAAACGGATAATTTCGCCGGCATAACTTTGCTCTGGAGTAGCAACAAAGCGTAACTCTATCGTTCGAGTCTGGGACCTCACTAAATCAATATTGTCCTCAGGCACCAAGACAGTAACGGGTAAGTTTTTATAATCGATGACATAACCTATCATCTCCCCTCTTGTCAGATACTTACCAAGTAAACGACTAGAGCCTGGCACAATTAACTCGCCAGCTAACGAGCTATAAACGTTAACGCCTAACAAGCGTTCTTTGGCCCTCTGATATTCTCGCTCGATGAACTGTAACTCTTCACGTAAAATTTCAGAGGCGGCTCGATCTCGTAAGCTAGAAGCTAAACGAATTTTAGCCTCATTAACCTGTGATTCCAGCACACTCACTCTTGCTGCTAAATCAGGCGCATTTAAGGTCAACAATAAAGTCCCCTCTTCTATAAAGCTGCCTGACTGAGCCTCCACACTGCTAACAAAACCTGCAATTTCAGTACGAACATACGCTTGCTGCGGTACCCACAACACACCTTCGGCTTTTGTTTTATAGGGAGCTGGCACAATAAATAGGCAAGCCATAATTAAAACAAATAAAGCGCCACTGACAATAAAAATACGCATACGCCGAGACCGAAGCTGCGGGTCAGTAATAGGTTTAGTAACTGTTTTTACAATAGGCATAAGCAAAGTTAACCATATAGACCAGATAGCAAGTAGGCTACCAATAATAAAATATTGAGACGCAACAAATAGCGCGATAGCCACCATAACAATTAAACGATAGATATATGCTGCAATAGAATACCCGGTGAGCCAAATGGCTTCTCCACGGCTATTAGCCGCCGGTGTCAAATTAGGCACTGAAAACAAGTAATGCTTTGCCAAGTAAGCCACCTGAGCATTCCCTTTCGCGCCAAGGTTTGGAATTTCGATAAAATCAGCTAGTACATAGTAAGCGTCGAAACGGAGCAGAGGATTACCGTTAAACAACACGGTCGAAAATCCGCCGATGAGCATCGTATTAAACGCGACTGAACGCACTATGCCCGGCTCAGCCAAACTCCAAACGATCATTGCCAAGGCGGCTAAAAAAACCTCCATTAGGATACCCGCGGCACCTACTAACATACGTTGGTATTTATTTCGAAACGAAGAGGCCGCTGATGCATCCACGTAGGGTACAGGGAACATAACCAGCAACATGATCCCTACTTCGTGCACTTCGCCCCCCCACCGCTTCACGGCATACGCATGTCCGAGTTCATGAACAATTTTGACAAAAGGGTAAACGAGTGCAATTAAAAGAAGATTCTCTAACGCTAAGATTCGGTCACTAACATTCTCTGTTAAGCCATCCCAATTGATGACAGCAAGCGTCAAACCCAATGATATGACGACTAGCCACAAAACCAGACCAAACCAAGAATAAATAGGCCGCAGGTATTTCATTGTTGCCGCCAGAAACGGCTCAGGATCTAACAGAGGAATACGGATACTTAGGGGAGACTTTAACTGCTGAAGCAGCTTTTTATTCTGGTCTTCACGTCTACGTGTTTGCAGCTCTTCAATATCCGGCAGAATATCGGATTGAATGACATTCGCTTTATTTAACTGCGCTACAAGTTGAATAATTTCGTCTTGTGTTGGCATTCCATCACCAAGACGAATACAGGCAAGATCCCAAATTTCTTGTAATGTGAGACGGCCATCCATTAAACCTATAATTTGATATGCTTCAGGCGTAAAACGCTGAAATTGACCCGTCACATGGTCTTGCAGTACATACCAAACCTTCCCTCTATAAATGTGCCGGTGAATAACTGCATGCTTGCGTAAGCGCACGGTGAGTTCAGCTACGCGGTACCACGATGTACTAAAAAGAGATGCTGACATGAATCTCTCCTATTACGCCCACCACGACCAAATTTTCAGCCTAAACCATTCGTTGAGCTCGCGCGTCCAAATTGAGATTAGTTTTCGATCATCAATATAGATCTTGCCTATCCCTTCCATCCCAGGTTGTAGCTGTTCTGACTGTCCCTGTAGTGACGCCTCCACCGTAAAGTAGGTCGCTCCATCTTTTGATTCTGTTAAAGGCGTTACTTTAGTTACCACAAAAGGGAATGGAGCTTCAGGAAGGGCTGAAAGATGTAGAGAACCATTTTGACCCACTCGCAGATCAGCAATTCTGCTCTCTTTCACCAGTAGGTTAATACGATAAAAATGTAATGGTGAAACTTCAAACAGCACTTCACCTTTTTCAACCGCACCACCCAAGCGCTGGCTCAGATCACCACCAACAATTAACCCATCAAATGGGGCCAGCAGCTCTGCTCGTTGCAACTGGCTATCGACTAACTTTAATTGTGCATCCACCTGATCTTGCTGCGCATTAATGATATTAATTTTCGCTCGATCATGGATTGCTAGCGCCTCTTGATACTGGCGCTTTAACTTTGCTTTTTCACTCAACCACTTCAGTCGTTCTAAATGCAGATCACGATCATCGAGACGAACCAACACCTGGTCCTTGCTTACCACATCCCCTGCTCGATGAACGGCTGAATAGATGTATCCATCATAAGGAGCAGCCACAACACGTTGAATATAACTGTCTAATCGAGCGTCAGCTGATAGTCGATACTTTCCTTCTGCAAAACTAAAAAAAATGAATAAAGCGGAGACAAAGATAACAAACAGTTTGCGGCCTAAATAACCTGCACCAAACAAACGCCCTAGCTGATTACTTCCCGAATCTAGTGCTTTCTTAAATAAAGGGCGGTCATTAAGTCGCTTATCTTCTAGTGCTGGAACCACGAGGGCAGCCATACTTTCGCATGCTGCGACCTCCTCAAGACTGAATGGACGCTCAGGACTACGCTCCAGGCAAAGAGCCCCTTTAACCTCGGAATTAATAAACAGAGGAACACTTAAAACACAAGAGTCTCCTTGCAGCTGAGATAATTTTTGATGAGCTTGGGTAATTGTGCCATCCGCGACACCAATATCGGGATACGCAATAGAACTCTTCTGGTCTATTGCTTCATCCATCACTTCCTCAATACTACGAACTAAGTTCATCCGCTTACCGAACTGAGTACTATGAGAAAGATGCTCTAAACGTGATCTCTCTTTTTTATATGAGCCTAAACAAACTCGATCACAATTTAATGAAACCGCTAATTCAGTGACTAAACGCATCGCTGCGCTTGCATAATCAGGCTCAGACATCACGCTTGCCAGCAGATCAACCCCCGCTTCGAGACGATCACGGCTATTATCAATTTCTAGCAAGCTGGATTTAACATCGAGAAGTTCAACACTAACTGACGCCAGTTGCATTTGCTTCATCATCGTTGTCAGTTGTTCTTGAGACTTAATCTGAGCACTAATAGCCACCACAGCAATCAAACGTTCGTCAGAGAATATAGGTAACGCAACAGCAAAGAGCTCTGCCTCGCTAGCCTCATTTTCCAATGCTGTGACTAAAGCAGCTTTGCCCTCAATCACTTGCTCAACCAACGCAATCAACTCTTCCACAAAAGGAGGAGAAGAGGGCCAACGAGCAATCGGCTGATAAACATCCTGATTACCTAATGGCATCAACAACAATCCGGACTGAGCACCCGATATTACTTCACACTGCTGTTCCAAATATTGTTGATAAACATTCGCCTGCTGTGACTGCGACATGATATTAGAGGAGAGATCATTATCTGCATTTGTTGAGTACGTATCTGGCGAAGTATCAGATTGCATCATCGACGAAGAAGTAGTTGTCTGTTCTTCCATAAAGAAACTTAGTCCAGCGATAGCAAAACAAATGACAGGGGCTGCAATGCAGCCCCTACTTTGATTGGAAGTCTAACGCAATTATTGCTGAATATCCTCCCAACGAACATAACGAGAACCTTTATTGGCTGAACCGATAACATCAGCAGCCTCAGCAGTGACGTGTTTCTTCGTTTGAGGCTTGCTCGCTTTCATCACAGCCCAGCCGGAGAATGCGGCTACCGCAGCCTCTAAGCTAATTTGTTCGCCTAAAGGCTCAACTTCCGCGCTCTGATCCTGCTTAGCTTCAGTCTCAAGAGTTTCAGGATTAGCTTCCTCTGTTTGACCATCGTTTTCAACTGCAGGCTCGGTAGGCAACTCAGGATTAACACACTCAACAGCGGCTTCGCCCTCAGGAAGATCTTCCCCCGCTTCACAAACAACATCGGCGTCATCTTCAGTTTGCAATTCAGGATCGGTCTGCGGCTCTTGTGGTAATCCATCATCCTCAGCCTCATCACCCGCAGCAGTTGGGTCAAACTGAATAACAACATCCACACCCGTTGCTTGAGAGTTACTAAAGTTTTGAATATCAGCTAAACGACCTAACGCATTAACAGCTTCTTCGGTCAAAGAGGTACCTACCGCCGTTCGGCTTCGAGCAACTTCACCCAAATTAGATTCAGCAAAAACTTGCTCGGCCAAATTACGATAAACCCCATTCTGATCCCCGCGGAGCAAGTCAACAGTACCTTGAGCGACGGAGATAACAGACGTGGCTTTCTCATTATCTAGATCTGTGCTGAATATGAAGCGAGCATATTCACCCACCATGACGTCATCTTTAAAGGTTCCGTAGAAGAAATCATTACCATTACCACCGATCATACGGTCAAGACCACCGCCACCGCGCAAGATATCATCATCGCCCTGAAACAGGTCAAACGCATCAAACACAATGGTATCGGAGTTCCGTGTAATACTACCCGAATCCCCCATAATCATATCGTCGCCATCTTCACCGGCTAAATCGTCTTTTCCGAAACCACCGAAGATAATATCTCGACCACTACCACCGATAATTTCGTCATCACCACCTAGCGTATAGTCACCGGTTGAAGCGAATAGATAACGACCATTTTCATCATTCTCAATAAACCCATCATCACCAATAATAATGGTTTCACCAGATTCATTAGTAACGTAATCATCACCGACACCAGCAATCGCTTCATCTGCGCCGCTTCCGAGCGAAATACGGTCATTGCCACCCGTACTATTAACTAGATCAGTACTTTCTAAACGGCCACGGATTCCTAGGTTAAACGTTATCTTCCCGTTATCACCAATAACACTGTCATCACCCGCACTCACACTAATAATGTCGCCACCGGCACCGCCGAGCACCACATCATGACCTGCACCGGACTCGATGGTATCGCTATCTCCAAGTTCGTGCTCAACGGTATAGGCTTCAAGGATAACTTCGTCAGTGCCGTAATTGAGCACACCATTGTCACCTATAATGTAATCATTGCCTGATCCGGTCGTAATATTATCTTCGCCTAAACCAGCTATAACTTTATTATCACCTTCACCACCAACGATAATATCCCCATCCGTCGCATCTCCCGCACTGTCTTCACTGAAGAACGTACGAACATGGCCATTGTCATAGAGTTGCATCTCACCAAAGTCACCCATGATCCAATCACCACCAGCGTTACCATACAAGTGATCTACACCTGCACCACCGAAGATACGATCAGATCCTTCGTTACCTTTGATAAGGTCTCCACTTCCGGATGTTTGTTCTTTAGTTAACAAACGAACAAAGCGATTATTAGCCAACAAAGCAACCGCGTGATCACCGAAGATAATATCATCGTCACTCACCGTTATTGCTGTACCACCATCGCCGTTACCACCATATAGATTATCAGCACCAATACCGCCCATAATCAGATCATCGCCGGCATTACCTTTGATGGTATCGTTATCACCATTAACAAGCTCTACAGTCATCACGGAATCGAGTGTTAATATATCGGTATCACCATCGTTATAATTAACAACCGCGTGATCCCCAATCAGAATGTCATGACCGCTACCACCTTCAATATCATCTTGCCCATGACCACCCATAACGATGTCATTATCAGCGCCGCCTTTCAGAATATCGTTAGCCGCTTCATCACGGTTTGTCGTCGTAATACTAACAATTGCGCCAGTTGTTAAGATCCGATTGGTATCGGTAACCTGATTGATCACACCTTTGTCACCAAAGATGACATCGTTACCTGCACCGCCGTCGATTGTATCCGCACCCACCAACAGCGTATCCGCAGTTTCCGGGTTATCCGTAGCGGAGGCAGTATTAACCACTTGGAGTATCTGCGTTGACAGATCCAGCCTCTGACTTAAATCTAGATTAAAGCCAGCATCACCATAAATATGATCCGCTCCACCCAAGCCAAAGATGGTGTCATTTCCTGAACCACCGGCGATATGATCACCATAATTACTACCGGTAAGGGTATCGTTACCCTGACCACCGTAGATCACTACTGATCCTGTTGCACCGGATGCATTGATGATGTCGTTACCCGGATTACTGAACTCACGCCCTTTACTTGTCTTCTCGTCAGAGGTTGACGTGTAAGTAGAACCATCCTGAACAGAATCCCCCAGCACGATCAATGGCGCATCTGCACCACCGCCGCCAGTAACATTAATAATATCGCTACCGCCACCGCCGTGCACAACGGTAATCACACCCGCTGCAGTACCCTGCACTTCGAAATTGTCATCACCCTGACCGTTAAGGACTTCAACAACTTCAACATCGTTGTATTTAACACCTTTGCCCATACCTAGGCCGGTAATAGTGCTGTCAGTTAGAACACCACTATCATCGGAGCGACTACCATCATTAAACAGATAGAGAGTATCGGTCTGCTCACTTTCATCGGTATTGATATCTACTGTAGGCAGCGGAGTATCTGCCTCTGTCGGCAACATGACCGCTTTAGCCAACGTACGCTCTTTACCTGGAGGAACTGAGCCCTCAATGATCAATTCGCCACGAATCTGATTCAGCGTATGTGGCTGTAAAGGAGGGTTCTGAACCGGCTGCTTCGTACGGTCTACCTCATAATCAGGATTCACTTCTACTACAATTGTAATTGGCTCATCCCAATTCGTATCATCGAAAGTGACATAGATTTCACCATCAACATTAGAGAAGCGCGAATCAGTGCTGGTCGAAATAGTCTGACCATCTGAGAGGATATTCACACGAACAGGCTTGCCTACCTCTGGCTGGGTACTTAGTACTAGTTCATATGTGTCTGTTTCGCTATCGCTAACAATAGTAGAGCCGTTACTAGGAGTAACAATGACCGAACCCGTGTCATTATCGACCACATGAACCACCAACTCCTCAACTTCAGTAGCTGAAGTCGCATAGTTAGAACCATTCTCGTTACTACTAGTCGTGAATAACACTTTAGTCCGCAGCAGATTCTCAACATCGGCATCGTTTTCAGCAGTGACGGTCACTGTCTGAGCGATATGCCAATTGCTGCTATTGAACTCAAGGGTCGTATCACTTAGCACGATCTCGCCCGCGGCATCACGCTCAGCCAGTGTTACTGTAACCGTTTCGGTACCTGAAGGTGCCTTTGTAAGCGCTACAGAGAAAGTATCACCCGCTGTATTGCCTTCGACCACACGGGTACCCAGATCAGTTGGCGTAATGATCAGCCCCGCTTTGTCATTGTCGTAGACTTTGACTTCAACGTTATTGATATCCAAGCGGTTGAAATTCTCATCATCACTCTGGACGCTGTGGTTAATAACCACAATACGCTCACCTTCAATCGCACCATCATCAACTGCTTTAACGTAGACTTGCTGTTTACGTGCCCAACTATCAGGATCGGTAGTACCCGCAACCGAAGGATCGAAGGTAAGCACTATCGATTCAAAGAAGTTTGTGCCATCAATTGAGACAAGGATACTATCAGCTTCGCCTCCACCCGGAAGTGTTGCCAACTCTTTATCGCTGCTTGAAGCACGCGCAGCAGATACTGTTACATATGCAGCAGCAGTGGCAGCCGCTCGATCAGCGGTCATAAAGACTTCATAGGACTCATTAAACGGCGCGTTTTCACCTTCAGCAACAGACATACTGCCATCAGTGCTGACCTGTATTTTGCCGGTTTCCTCATCAGCCACATTCAAAGATATACCATCAACAAAGATGCCGTTGAAACGAGGGTCATCACTCCAAACACTGTGATTAATAAAACCACTGCGTCCTTCAACTGAGTAGGAAACGATATCTTTGGTAACATCTCCAGCGACATGGAAGGTATCACTACCCACACCGCCAATAATAGTAGTCGTGACCTCTTCACTAGTGCTGAGAATAAAGAAGCTATCGTCACCTTCAAGACCATCTACTTCAGCAAACTCAATACCCTCATAACCGATATTCAGGCCCGCACCATAGATACCGTCTTCGGTCAACATAAAGCTGTCATCGCCTTCGGTACCCAGAACAACTAATGTATCGTTACCGGCACCACCATCAATTTTCAGCGGTGCATTAATGCTGTACTGAATATTATCCGCGCCATCACCACCAAAGAGTTCTGTATCACCGCCTCCGGCTGTTTCAGTGGTTCCTTTCTTCAGGAATGCACGCACAACAAAGGTGTCATCGCCATCTTCACCGTACAGTTTGGTCAGCGCCTTATTGCTGTAAACGGTAATCTGGTCTTCACCATCGCCACCGTAAACAATCATCGGCAGACTATTACCCTTACTCAAGAAGCCTAGCGTGGTTTCTGTAGTTTCAATATCATCACCGACCGCGATGTTGCTAACAGCATTATTCGCTTGATCACGATCTGTGCCGAACAATTGTCCAATCTGGAAGGTATCATCACCTGCACCACCATCTAGAGTAGTGATACTGCTGTTGTCATCACTGTAGAAGAAGTCATTGCCATGATGACCGTTAATAGTCAGACGAGCATTGATGTTCTGATTGTAATTAACGCGTTCGACCGTAGGCGCATAGCCTGTGCTGGTCTCATGTAGAGCCGCTACAAAATTTGCACGTAACAAGAAGGTGTCAGCATCCGCTAAACCATTAATTGTTAGCGTGTCAGCACCATCATTGCGTAAACCACTATCTTCCACATCAATGATATAGCCCGCATCAGTACCAGTACGATTAATGACATAACGGTCGGTATTAGCGCCACCATCAAGCACGAACTTCTCGTATGTACCTGTGGCAGGGTCGATAGCACGTGTATGCAGTTTATTAATCGTAATTAGGTCTTCACCTAATCCACCATTAACGTATGTATCACCATCGATTCTTTGCACATCGAACAGAATAGTATCGTCTTGCATTCCGCCGTTAACGAAGATGCTTTGAGCATCGATATTACCCTGAAGCGTAACATTTGAGCCTGAAGCGTCTGCACTTAACCAGTCAGCGTTAACCGTTATAGTTTGATCGGCAATGATCGATGCATCAGCAGCAAGCAACAGATCGTCACCTACATTCAAGGTCACGTTACCTTGCGTTGCTTCAACTTTTGCACTGTTTTGAATGATTAGATCATCATCTGTCGCAACAGAACCATCAAGGGCATCATCATTTGTATGCAGTAAGATATTGCCGGTATGAGAGACAACATCTTTATCGATCGTCATCGGGCTCATTGCAGTAATCGTTATGTCTTGCTCAGCAACAACACCTTGTAACTCAGTAATACCACCAATGGTAAGATGTCCAGTATTGGTAAGTAGTACACTGCCTTTCATCGCTTTCGCTTCTAAATTATTAATTCTGGTTTGTAGCGCTAATGCACCACCAATACTACTACCAACAAGCAGTCTCGCACTGTCGGCAATAATATTAGCCTGGCCTGCAACATTACCATTCAGCAGGCTATCATCGACAACCAGGTAGACATCGCTATCAGCTCTCGCCTCAACTTGTTTTAATCTCAAGTTACCATTGCGTTCTGCTATGCGAGTATCTAAATAGCTATAACTGCTTAGCGTACCGGTAGCCGACGTATCAAGTTCAAGCATGTTACTGAACTGACCAATGGCTCCAGTTAGGGCTATGAGTTCAACATCATCCGCTTTGATATCGATAGTGCCATCTGCAGACTTATCATTTGCATTATCAGAAACACTCCCCGCCAATGCATCAAGAATGGATTTACCCGCTTTGAGGTATACATCGCCAGTCAGTGATTCAATGTAATCAACCCGCAAATGGCTATCTACAGCATTAACGTAAAGATTCGATCCTGTCAGAGCGGTTACCGCTCCCGATAATTTCACATCTAAATAATTATGCGAAGTAGCACCCGTCGAGCCAACATCGTTACCCGTAAACAAAGAGAGATCTCGCGCCGTAATATTAACAATGGCAGCAGCGGTATCGATGTATCTATCAGTAATGCTGCCTGCCGCAGCAAGGTAAACATTACCGGAGGTATTAATCTTCTTAACGCCGATATTAGCATTACCACGTTCTGCGGCACTGCTCGCGCCTGCAAGGTCTTCAACCTTACCCGCGGTAATGGATATATCACCTACAGCGGTGACGTCAGCCAGTAATAGATCATTAATCTGGTAGACGGTGCCATTAATATTAGTACTTCCTTCGACCTGCCAAAGCTTAGCCCCACCCGCAGAATCGATACTAAGTTCAGCACCATTTACCAACTGGAAGCGTAACGCACTAACACTGCCGTCAGCGGCTTCAGCTTGCTGATTGCCACGAGAGATCATTACCAGATCATCCGCAGCAGCAACTGCCGCAGTGGCATGAGCTAATGTATCGACGATCGCGCCTGCAGCCTGCAAGCGAACCCAAGAATTACTTTGAATACGCTCAATATTTAACGTTCCATCATGCGCTAGAGTAATACCCTCTTTCGCGTGAACAGTGACTGCGCCGGGACCTGAAAGATCAAGATCATCCCACAGCTGGATGGTGACATCTTGCAGCTGCATAACTAGATCATTCTGATCTAGATCCAAGGTTAATGCCGGCGCCATTGTTTTAACGCCAACTTTTGCCCATTGCGTTCCAACCGCCTCAAATTCAACAGCTTTCAGATCAATGAGCCCTGTTGGACCACTGTATTCAAAGAGAGCCGGAATACCGTCTAAATGCAGTTGAACAACATCACCAGTTGCAACATTCACAGGAACCGTTTGATTCTCAACAACAAAATCAGCGGTTACAAGTTCCCATTTCGATCCATCGGAATAATTAACATCGAATTGAGAGACTTTGCCGTCAGCGCCTAAGTATTTGTAGAAACTATAGGTTGTCGAAACAACATCATTACCTGTTGCTTGAGAGATAAGTACCTTATCTGAAGCAGATAGATTATTAACGCCATTGGACATATCGATCGTCACGCGATCGCCTAGCTTGCCGATACCGCCTTGATAAGCAAATAACTTAACGGTTGCATTATCAGCAAGGGCTACCACATTTGGACTTTCAGCAGATGGCGAACCTGCACCACCCACGATTGGCGTATCAGGGTATAGCTTAGCAACTAAGCCAGGTGAAAGAATGCTATCAAACAGCGGTTTATTCTCAGCAATCTTCGCTGTAACTTTGACTTTAAAGGCACTGTTAACAGATTCATCAGCAATAGCGGGATCTTCAACCTTCCACAACGTTAACTGATTAAAACTAACATCATATATAGACAAGGTGTCGAAACTTGCATTGAGCAGTCTTAATTTTTCTTGCTGTTCAGCCAGCTCATCTCCTGTCAGATGAGAGAAGATATTGATGTAATTAGGATACGCCGTAACATCACTGTTATAAGTTTCACCATCCGCACGAATGACTGTCCAGTACTGATGATATAGCTCTGTAATATCTTGCGCTTCGTTAGTTATTAAAGACTCAGCATATAACTGCTGTGCCGTTGATGTATCTAACGCAGACGCTTTAACTTCTTCATTATTAGCATCAAGAATCGAACCGTTAGTCGCAGCTAGCTGGATATTCCCCGCTAAAGACTTAACAGAGAACAACTCAGAGTCTTTACCAAACTCAGTTATCAGATTCAGATGGCCGGCACTTTCGGTTAACGTAATATTGCCTTGAGCAAGTGCGTAAAGGCCACCACCGTCACCATGACGATCCGAATTAATCTGTAGCGGCCCAATATCGCCGCCCAGCGCTAACAACTCTATACGATCACCCTGAATAGAAATCGGTGCGACCTTGCCATCTGTATTGCCCGTGGCCTTAAAAATACCGCCCGCAGCATTGATAAACACATCACCGCCTGCAGCGATGCTATCGATATGAAGTTCATTAGATGTAGTAGCATCAGAACCATCCCGATTTAAGCCTGGGTTATCATCTGCAACAACACCCAGATTAATATTGCCGTATTGCGAATAAATCGTATGACCACGAGAAGCACTATTACCTTCTAGAATCACTCGAATATCATTTTTAGCCCAGATCGTAGCTTCTTTCGTAAGTGCATAAACGCCATCGGACATCAGCACTGAACCGCCGCTGGATTTAATATCCAATAAGCCTGCATCTGGCATATCGATCTTACCGCTTAAGGTAATATCGCCAACGCTGTGGATCTTAACATTCGGCACTGAATTACCACTCAAGAATTCAATACCAATATCGTAACCGGCTTTCAAAGAGTGAGTGTAGTAATCTTTCAAGCCTTCAATAATAGTTAGCTTGGTATGTACTGTTTTCTTACGTAACCAACCTCCACCGGTGGTCCAAGTGCGGGTTTTAACCTCATTTACACTACTATCGCCCTCTTTCTCCTCATACTTGATCGAGTAATCACCACTTACCCAATTGTATTTATAGTAATCAGCCTCATCTCCACGAATAATAGACTCTGACTCAAGCAGAGGTTTCTTATCGGTAAATTCAATAGTTCGCCATCTATAACTACTATCCGCTACAAGCCAGTCTGCAAAGGCATTATCGCCAAAGAGATTAAAACTTTTCTTCTCAAACTTACGAATCTCAGTTTTAGTTTTCTCTTGACCTTCGGTCCAAACATAGCGTGTAGCATCATCTATTTCATAAAAACTGATTTGACGAGTTGGATCGCTATTATTAGTTACCGTCCATTGCTCAGCATAATCAATGCGTGAAACATCACCACTAGCCGGATTTGCGGCTCTAAAGGTGCCTGTATAATGGGTCCGTTCAGGCATACCACTATTAAATAAATAAACATCTTTAGTCAGTTTATAACTATCAATAATCGTGATTTTACCCTCACGATATTGGTTGGTATCAACCTCATTCATGATAAGTTGATAGCCACTCTTGTTATTAATATTAACGGCAGCATAACCACTGGCTGCAACAATACGACCATTACCTGTGCTCAAGATCTGGCCTGTAATATTTACTTCACCACCAGCAGGGATCAGGTCTTCAATAACAATGGCTCTACGCGATGCATCCCAGTATCCATTAACAGGAACTTGTACATCACCACTGTTCGCCGCAAATTTGACACCATAGATTGCCCGCCCTTGCTTATTCGCAAGATCAATATTCTGATTAAAGGCATAGAAATTTTCTGATATTTCTAGGTAAACGGTATTTACACCACTCTGGATCAAACCATTAACGTTGAGGTACTGGGCATTAATGTTAATCGTACCCATCGATAATATCTGCGAGTCATCGTCAAAAATGGCACCGTTCAAATCGAAGTCTTCAGACACCTCTTCTTCAATAGTAAGCGCTGGTATAAACCATACACTTGGCAGAACAGTCGTTTCTGTCCAAGTTATATTAGTGCCCGAGTTAATTGACAGCGTATCTGTAGCGCCATCGATATCCCAAACTAAACTACGCGCCCCACCATAATTCACATACTGGCGAGGGTCTTTATTGGTGTGGAACCAAGAATCAGAGTTAAGAGTAAAATCACCTGCAGCAAAGAGATGGATAGCCTCAGCACGGATCTGAGTAGATACCTCAATGGCACCATCTTTGTTGTTGATATACGCATCGCCATTTTCATTTACAACACTGCCGCTGATGTACATATTCATCGGGCCATCAGGCAGTTTAAAACCATTCAGTGTCGCTGGGGCGTATTTGTTATCCTGGAAGATAGTAATTTTGTTTGTACTATAGTCCGTCCCAGTATTGTCGCGAATGGCGATACCATCCACACTCTTATAGTTAAGCTGTACAGCACCTGGCGTAAACGTTTTAAGTGCACCACCCACAATATCAACACGCTGGTTATCTTTGATAATGGCGTCATTCACTCTTAGAGAGAATGGTACCGAGCTAACCACTTCAATTGCAGCTCCCGCCTTGGCGGACAAGTTATCTAGGTTATCTAAATTTTGTAACGCAGCAGCCGCTGTACCATCGATCTGGATGTACACAGAACCTGGAGATGCATAGATATCCGGCAGGTTAACAATCAACATATCTAAGGATTCGTTATATACCTTGCCGTTTGCATTAACGGTATCGTTCACATCCCAATGGTTAGCCGTTGCCCCCACACTCTGCCATAAAGCGGTATCGCTAAAGTCAGCGTCTTTAAGAATAATCTGACCTTGATTAACTTTACTCTGATAAAAATCAGAGCCCGACTTAATCACCTGCCCACTGTTAACCACATGAAGGAAATCGGAAAGCCCCAGTTTATCAATACTTGCATTGATTTGAGCGAGTTGAGCTTGGTAACGCGCGATCGCTTCAGGGTTAGATCCATGGCTTTCGATCCATGATTGCACCTGCGCTTTCTGCTCAAACAAAATCGTGCTTAGGTTTGTGTATGTCAGGTTCGGCGTTTCAAGTTCTTTTGGTTTGATCACATAGAACGCACTATAGGCTGGGTTCTCACTGGCTTGTCCCAGTGCATCGGCCAGATTAGAAGTAATATTCTTATTGTAGATGGTGTACAACGACTGATCAAAGCCCGCGGACATCTTCTGCCAAACACTTGTGTTGCCAAAATTCACGGTCGCTAGATTGGCTTCAGTACTTTGCTGCGGCTTATAACGGTAGAAATCATTGCCATCTTGAATAATGACATCTTGCGTCAGACGGAAAGTGATATTATCGATATCAATCTCCACTAACTGATACTCAATATCAGCAGGAAGGTTTGGAACCTGCATAACGCCATTTTCATCAGAGATTCCGAAAAGTGATTCTTTCGTCGCTGGATCTAACGTAGACAGGTCCAGCACGTGATTTGGATCATTAAGGTAACCATGAAGCGATGCTGGGATCTCGGATAGTGGACGTACTTGTAGGAAAGTTTGGTTATTGATACCCGCACTCGCCTCGGCCGTATCAGCTATCAACAAGCTGTTATTATTAATAACCGAGCCCTTACGATCGATATCAGAGCCGTAAGGAACACCTGAAATAGACAGCGTTAAACCCGTTTCAACAGCTCGGGCATTGCCACCAATACCCTCACGCGCTTCAATCGTTACATCTTGAAGCGCCTTAAGAATTGCCTGATCACCAAGAACGATATTATTAGTTTCTATGATGTTTGCGTCTGGTGCTGGGGAAGCTATGTTCGCACCCGCAGACATCGTCGTCATCTCAACATTCGAGCTGCTCTCAAGAATATCCAAAACCCCTGATGCATTCTTACCTGCAAAGAGGTAGATGTCAGAGCTCTTAATATTGGTATTACTCAAATTAACCGAGTTATTCGCAACCGTGTTGGTAAGCGCTTCGCCCCTTGCCGCTGTACTGATACCCGCAGCAGCTAGAACGTTTGCGCTGGCACGGTTTTCCGAATCAGCCTTAGCCGTAATATGAAGTTCACCCGTTACATTGGTAATATCTGCGCCATCTACGTTGACTGTAGAGGTTGAAGTGGCATTAATTGCAGAACGCGCAAAATTGATACCGCCCACTAAGCTAATAGTCTCTAGCCTTGCACTGTCAATTGCTTCAATCTCATTCTCAGCTTCTATGCTGATAGCACCTGGATCCTCGTAGCTACCCCATGCCAATAAGTGCGTACCACCTCCTACATTAATAATCGCCTGATTATTGAAGGTCGTAATACTATTCAGCGCAGTAGCACCCGCGACCGATGCAGAACCTGTACGGAGGTTACTGGAATTAGCGTATTTAAGTTTCTCAACCGAATTAAGGGCTGTGATCGTGATGGTATTAGCTTCGATAGAACCATTGTTAACCGATCCTGCGGTAGCTAAGCCAACATTGACATTAGCAGTGCTCGCCATATCGATCGTCAAACCGGCGCCAGTCCCTGCTGCTAAAGCAAGTGCGTAAGCATCGGCACTCGCATCAACAATTTGATCATGCAAACTGCCCAAAACAAACGTATCAACTTTTACATCAATACCTCGACCAACATTCGCTTGCACTGCCTGTCTGCTCGTGACATCACTTTGAGAGCCTAGACCCGCAACAAGACCTCCGCCGGCAGCAATACTAGTCGAAAGCAGATCATCTTTACCTTCAGCATTAACATTCAAAGTCCCGGCAGAAACCACACTGTCATCACCTAACTGTGCAATGACTTCCGTAACCCCACTACGACCCAAAGTGATATCCGCAATCATTGCTCCGATAGCAACGGCACCGGCCGCTCCTCCACCAGCATCCGCTCGTGCATAGTTATTACCGAGAGCATAGATTGTAACCGTTCCGGTCGCTTCCAACGTAGAGGCATTACTCTCTGCGTTAACGGTTGTTGTCATTAACACCGTTGCTTTATTGCCTGTAGCGCCGACTAAGCCTGCGGCTACACCAATAACTTTTGTTTTACTGACTATATCGATCGCTTGCGCATCAATATTAATATTGGCAGCACTGATTACCGTATTATCAGTATGAGCAGATACTGTACTACTCATCGTATTATCAACGAGCGCGGCACCTAAGCCACCACCGAGAGCAACAGCAAGTGCCGCCACCTCTGAATTAATAGTCGCTTCTTCTAGCGCAATCACATCTACATCAGCGCCAACAAGCACACCACCATTGCGAATATAACTCTCAACTTCATTCGCTACTGTGTTATTAATATAGACACCGGTAATCGCACCACTGATTGGCGCTAAGCTCAATGCTGCGTTATAAGCCGTTGCATCTGAAATATCAGTATCCGCATGAGCTTTAACAAGCAATGAACCCTGAGTAACAATTCGCCCAGAACTACTATTATCGATATAAGCTTTTACGCGGTTATTAATTTTGTTAGTAACTTTTGAGGCAGAAGCTGCGAGACCAATTGAAGAAGAAATAGCAGCCGCGGCACCATAAGCTTCAGCTTTCTTAATATCGCTTTCTGACAGCGCCTTGATGGTGATATTGCCACGCGACGTCACCTTGCTATTTTCAGCGTAGGCCTGAACATCTGAGCTAATAATATTGACGAGATCAACACCCGCTATGGCTCCTGCTGCTCCTCCTAATGCAGCTGCACCTGCAAAGGCAACGGCATCAATCCATTCATTTGCGTGAGCATTAATGCTGACAGCACCTTCTGGCGTCGTCACTGTAGAATCTTTTACAAAGGCAATCGTGCGATTACCAAATAAGCTGGTATCCGTTTCACTATTAACGCCTATCAGGTTGCTCGCGACACTCGCACCCATTGCCCCAGCAGCAGCACCTGCAGAGGCGGCTGCCGCACCCACCAGACTTGTGATTCTAGCTTCGTTCATGGCAAGTACGTTAATGTCACCTGCACGAGCAAGCAAAGTACCATCATCTGCATAAGCCTCAACAACAGACTCGATGATATTTGTCGCTTCAGCGCCGGAACCTGCCAAGCTAACACCAATGCTAATTGATGCGGAGAAAGAGGCCGCTATAGCATGTGAATTAATCGTGCCAGTCTCTTTAGCACTAATTGTAATATCACCAGTTTCAGCGATAGCTTCACTACCATCTATATAAGCAGCAACATGATTATTTACAGTATTTTTTGCAATAGCAACGCCGATAGAAACACTACCACCCGCCCAACCGGCAGATACTGCAGCAGCGGCACCAATCGATTTAGTTTTGATAACCGAGTTATCCACGGCGGCAACCGCGATGGATGCCGCAGTAACCCCTGGCTTCGCCTGACTGGCAAAAAGATCTAACTGAGCTTTAGCTGCGGAGACATCACTGTCAATCAAGTCGATAATGAATGCTTCATCTCTATCAACCTGATCCTCAGCATTCATTTTATACTCTACAGTACCTGTTCCCCCACGAATAGCAGCCTTAAGATTCAATGACTCTTGGGCAAGATCTGCTTTGGCCGCTGCGGCATGAGCATCAATAGCTGCTTTTTCAGCATCAGCCTCTACCTGCGCGCGCGCAAACGCATCAGCCAATGCTTGAGGATCACTACTGTCTATATATGCTGCTATATCGGTATAAATTTCATTACGGCTGTCACTACCCGCTGCACCTGCCGCAACACCAACCTGGCCAAAACCAAGCGCGAGGCTAACAGCCGTTACATTGGAATCGATCTTCATGTTGCCATCCGCAGATACGGACAGCGCACCACTACTTACGATTTCGCTATTTTCAATATATGACTTAACCGTCAACCTATCCGATGAGGCACCAATAACGTTTTTAGCCAAAGAAACGCCGACCGATGCGCCAACTCCCACCGTGCCGCTTGCGCCAGCACCGACACTTGCAGAGACGATTTCAGCATCAATATCCGATCTGTTTTCTGAATCCAGCGTCAAGGTTCCAGCATTATTAAACAAGCTGTTACTAACACTTGAGGTTGTAGAACCTGTTATTGTGTTTACAGCATCAGTTCCTGCAGCACTCACCCCTACACCTGCTGTACCACCAAAACCAGCAGCAACCGAGGCAGCGGCTGCCGTTGCCTTAATTGTCATATCCGATAACGCATTAACAGTGATAGCACCATCAATCGCCTCAGTTTGTTTTAGGCCTTTAATATATGCATCTGTATTGCTATCAATTGTATTTGTTGCAACCGAACCACCAATAGAGACTGATGCGCCCAGCGTTCCACCCACAGCTGCGGCAACAGAAACTGCAACCGCCGTTGCATCTACCGTTGATTCATTTTTCGCATCGATATTAATAGCAGTCGCGTCGACAAATTCAGACGTTGTACCTGTATTATCGATATAAGCGGTTACATCGCTATAAATGTCATTGGTTAAGCCAACCCCTGCACCCGATGCCGATACACCACCAGTACCACCGACGGCGACTGCAACACTACCTGCCACATTCAAAGCATCGATGTCCATTTTAGAATAAGCATCGATATCTAGCTGGCCTGCTGTATCAACTTTACTCTGCTTTATAAAGCTGGCTACAGATAGGGCTTTACTCGCCGTTCCTATACGGTTATTTGCTATAGAGACCCCGATAGATGCGGCACCACCTGCACTTGAGCCTGCACCCACTGCACCCGATACTGCGATTATTTGAGCTTCAACCTCTGTGATATTTTTGGCATTGAGCGTGACGTTGCCTTCGGACTCGACCTTACTTCCTTCGATATATGCAGAAGTAGCACCCGCGATATTATTGTCTGCTTGAGCACCCGCGCCACTTAAACCAACGCCTAAGCTGCCTGTACCACCAGCAATCGCTAGTGAAGCTGCTGCTGACAATGCATCGATCTTGCCTCGAGACAAGGCCTCAATATTGATTCCACCGTTCTCAATATCCAGATCATCAACATTCTTCACATAAGCACTAACATCACTGGCGATATCATTTTCCGCTAGTGATACACCAATGCTCAGCGTTACCGCATTACTACCTAACGCAGCACTTAAACTCGCCGCTGCAGCATCGGCATGAATATCTGATTTGTTGTCCGCCTTAATATCCAGCGAGGCCGCCTCTACCACTAAACCATCGTTCTGGACATTTTCAATGTAAGCCGCTGTATTGCTAACAATCGTATTGGTTGTAGAAACACCAGAGCCTGAACCTGACAAACTAATGCCGCTACTGCCTGCTACGGCTACACTTCCTGCAACCGTTAGTGCATCAATATCCATCTCAGACAGGGCGTCAATATCAATAGCACCAGTTGCCTTAACGGAACTCTGTTTAATGTAGCTCGTTACATCAAAAGTATTTGTTGAAGAGCCAATTTTGTTAGTTGCAATAGCCGCCCCAACAGACGCGGCCCCCGCATTGGTACCAACGCCTACCGACCCTGAAAACGCTAAGATCTTAGCTTCAATCGCGGTGTCATTTTTCGCATTAAGAACAACATTAGCAGCAGACTCTACGGCACTATTTTCAATAGATGCGGAGGTGCCGCCTAGGATAGTATTTTCTGCATCAGCTCCCGCGCCACTAAGCGCAACGCCTAAGCCACTACCACTGGCAGTAAACGCAACAGAAGCAGCCACTGAAAGCGCTTCGATCTCTCCTCGAGATAACGCTTCAACTTTGACATCACCTGTCGTGGTTTTTAATTTATCTACGCCTTTGACGTAAGCATTAACCGAACTATCAATCTTATTTTCAGCCAGTGAAACACCGATAGTGAGGGACCCACCCGAGCCCTGACTAAAGGTAGCGCTGAGAGCAGCTGCAGCTGCATCAGCGGTAATATCTGATTTATTATCAGCCGTTACCGTTATCGAGTTAGCTGAAACGTTTTTATTGGTAGCATTCGAGTTATCAATATAAGCCGCTGTATCGCTATAAATAGTGTTTGTTGTCGATACGCCAGAACCGGCTCCAGCGATACCAGCGCCATCTTTTTTGACTGCAACCGCTACGCTTGCCGCTACCACCGTCGCATCAATTTTCTGCTCCGATAATGAGTTAACTTTCAAATAACCTTTGGCATCTAGAACAGAGCTATCTTGGATATATGCACGTGAAAGCTGGAGGTTTCCAGACTCACCAATTTTGTTCTCCGCCACAGCCGCACCGATAGCCACACCTGCACCACCGGTACTAACGGAGAGTGACGCCGCTACAATAGCCGCATCTAAGGTTGCTTTATTAGTCACATCCACATCAAGATTAGTCAGCTTTGTAGCGCTGCTATCTTTGATATAGGCTTCAGAATCGCCATCAATTGTATTAAATGCAAATGCACCAGCACCACCAATAGAAAGACCCGAACCTTTACTAAACGTTGCCGATAAAGACGCAGCTACCGCAGTCGAACCGAGATCAGCACCCTGATATGTTCGAACATCTAAATTACCGTAATTTGCTGCAACATCAGTATCTTCAGGATCCAAGCTTAGCGAAATACCATCAACATAAGCTTTGGTATCACGAACGATACTATTCGACGCAATAGTTGCACCGATTGAGACACTGACGCTTCCGCCAGTCCCTGCAAGAGCAACACCATAAGCATCGTTTCTCAAGACAGAGTGATCTTCCGCTTTCACCGTTACATTCGCCGCCTTGACGGTTTCCGGAACGGCCAAAGCACGATCATCTTTCAAGTATGCTTCAATAGAACCATCAATATCATTTTCGGCAACCGTAGCAGCAATCGCTAAAGCACCTGTTTTACCACCCAGAGCGACTGAACCACTTAACGCAACAACTTTAACCTTAGCTTCAGACTTCGCGGTAATATCTAAATCACCTAAACTCTTAACCTGTGAATTAGAAATACCGGCTTTAATATTGCTCGTAATATCGTTGAGAGACACACTCACGCCAATCGTGCCTGAGGGCCCGCCTTTCGATAAACCAATTGCAAATCCACCGCCATCGGCGATAATTTCAGATGTATCTTTAGCCGTTAGAGATAGCGTTCCAGCAGTCTCAACATCACTCTCATGAATATCAGCTTTAATTAAACTATCAATCGTATTATTGATGACTGAACCGGATAACGCTCCTCCGATTCCACTACCTGTACTCGCGGACAGCGCACCACTGAAGGCAAGAGAGTGCATTTCAAGCTTAGTTTCACCATCAACAGATAGACCGCCTTTATTCACTTTTATTGTACTGCCAGTGATGCGAGATCTGACATTGCTTGTAATCGTATTAGCTGAATACGCAGCACCGAACGAAGCCGCTGCAGTCGTGCTCTTAACCGCTGCAATACCACCAGCAAATGCTAAGAGATCAATCACCTCTTTGGCGCCTAAAGTCACATGCCCCTTAGTAACACCTGCGCCTACCAACCCGTAGGTAGTCAAATCTGCGTTTTCAATAAGCGCATCTGTATTAGAGGTAGAATTAAAGATTGTCACCGCACCAGAAGCAGCACCTGTTTTAGTGCTGGCGGCGAGACTTGCTGTACCTTCAATAATATTTTGAAGCGTGTCGGCTGTAATATCGACATCGCCAACCACATCCGCTTTACTACCACCCTTCAAGGATGCCTCAGCATTATTGGTAATATTCAGTACGTCAACCGCAGCACCAACCGCGACTTTCCCGCCAAAAACAATGCCACCAGCAAAGCTAAAAATACTATTAGTGACATCGGTATTGATTATCAACGCACCGGTCAAATTCAACGTTGACCCTGTAACGATGGCATCTACCGTACTGTTAATATCATTAACATTAACCGCACCAAAGAGTGCAACTTTGGACTCTTCTCCTGTCGCAACCGAGCCACCAGCCGTTACATTGATTAAACGACCTTCACTGACGGCATTCAGCGTCAGATCATGTGCTTGAATCACTGAATTTGAAGCGAGGACATGTACATTCTGCGTTAAATCATTGTGAGCAAAAGCACCTGCAACGGCTGCACCGCCTTTTGCCTTAGACAATACGCCTGCAATAGCAACAGAGCTTGTATCGTTTTTAGCCGATAGATCTACATCTTCTGCAGATTCAACACGTGTATCATTTACAGCAGCAACAACTTCATCATTTAAGGTATTGATTGCCACGTTGCCGGCAATGCTAACGCCCGATCCTTTTTTTGCACCTTCAGATGTCGGCGCAGATTCACCGCCCTCTGCTGAATCGCCAGAACCACCCGAACTGCCACTTGAGCCACCACTAGCAGTAGCGACGGCTGCCGAGATTGAATACAGATCAACTTCATTAACAGCACTAATATTAATGCTGTTTTTAGCAACATCATCTGGTGCAGTGCCAACTGTGTAATTTTCAGAAGCACTTAGTGAACCAACTGCTGTAAAGTTCTGATCAGTAAATGTTGCATCTAGCGTTGAACCTGTTTCAAAGGTAAGCAACTCATTACTCACCGTTGCAATTCGAAGAAACTCTTCAGAACCATCTGCTAGAGTAATTTTTACCAGCTGTCCTTGCTTAAAGCCATCTTCTAACCAGCTACCTTCACCGCGAGAAGCTGTAGCCGCAGTAGCACTTGGTGTAACCGTGATCGTTGGAGTGCCCGAAACTGTAGCAGCTTCAGTTGCCGAGACTGAAGCATCGACCTGAGCTTTAGTGATTGTTGCTATATCATTAATAACAACACTTGCTCCAGCACCTAATGAACCACCGCGCTGAATAGCCATGCCCACCAATATTGCAGTACTATCCTGCTGGGCATCCAAACTGATACTTTTTGCATCCACCGTAGCGCTATCATCAACATTAACAATCGCACTACCATCATATTCGTTATATAGAATATTAGCTGAAAGGCCTGCCTTCGAAGATTTACCGCTTGACTGTCCGATCTGTAAAATACGCTGCAACGCAGTACTGGTTAAAGCAGCCACTTCACCCGCTTGAACAACAACATTACCGCCCACATTAGTCAGTGCATCGTTATCAACAGTAATCCACTGAACCGAGCCGCCAATACCAAGCTTGCCGCTATTTGCTCCGGTGACTGCTGACTTAAGATCAGGAATCCCGGTAATATTAATGGTATCAATTAGCGCATCACTGCCAATTGAAGCATCAGCGCCTGCTACGACCAAGGCACCATCTTCCAAGACTGTTTCAGCAGTATTCGTCACATCAATAATATTAACGCTCGCGGAGATACTTTTACCGCTATCACCATCAGCTTTAGCCTGAGCCGCCACATAAGAGGAAGAGATATTATCCGGTATACCACCCGTCTTATTTAAATAAGGTAATAATGCAGTCAAGTTATCAAGCTGCTCCATTACCTGTATTTGATAGGTATCTACACTATCAAGAAATGCTACAGGCCCTTGATCAGTACGAATTGTTTCATCGGGTGATGGTGGCATCTGGAAGCTTTTGAACTTCTCGATATCATCAAACAGATCAACCTGATCAGGTATATGGGCTGTGGATAAGATAGTAATTGAGCCATTCGCACGGACCTGAGATCCGGTACGCAGGATAACATCGGCGTTGTTCGCAAACTGATTATAAGCAACAGCACCACTTATGGCAGTCATCGCTCCCGATTTGGCGCCCGCTAATAGAATTAAACGATAGTTATCTTCCGCCGTTGCGGTTACAGAAAGATCGCCTGTAGCGTTCACAGAGCCAGACAGATCCAATAAGGCATCATTGCTACTGTGTCCAATAAGAACACCAGCACCAACCTCTAACTTAGCCGGTCCCATCGCTTTTGTAACAGCATCGGGCATGGTTGGCAGCTTACTCATCACACCTTTCAGAATTTTCTTCTGAAGCCCTGTCATCCCTTTAGCAACCGCACTGACATTCAGATCATGCGTTGTGTTTATTGACTGGGAGTTAAGTGTTATATCGCTACCAGTGATAGTGCCTGCAGCATTTAAGATACTGTCAGATGTTAGATCACTGATAGCAAGGCCTGCAGCCCCACCGCCTTTACCTGCACCTGCTCCCGCACTAACCGTAAAGTGGTTTTCTACACCCGAATCTACAGTAACGGTTGTACCAGCCGCCAAGACACTGGTTTCAGCAAGGTCAATTTTACTCTCTGAAGCAGCTTCACCATAAGCTACAGCAAGGCTTGGCCCTGGAATTTTTAAGAATTTATTCGCAACGGCATTACCAATTAAGCCTAACTTACCAACCGCCGAGGTCGCATTCATTGTGTTAAATGAATCAGACTCTATCTTGATAGCCCCATCCGCATTTAACGCAGATCCGGCTTTCACATTGATATAGGATTTAGAATCCGAATCAACAAACACAGCACCAATAATCATGCCAGGGCTATTCAAAACAGCATAAGACGTCGCCGACGATTTAACATCTATATTGCCAGTGGCATTAAAGGTCGCACCCTCAATATCGATCTGACTTATAGCAGAGGAACTTAGTAATTCCACTGGCATATTAATATCTAGAATTCCACTTCGCTCAAGAACTCCAGCCAACAAATTATCAAGATCTTCGGATACAAGTGTCCCGCCGGCGCCACTAGCTTCGGCAGACAAATCCAGTGCTGCGCCATCAACACCTTTAGCAATTAGTGGTGCCGCTTCTGCACTATATGTAGCGTACATCTGTTTTATAACGACATCATCAGCAGTCAAACTTTCTGTAGCTACAGCATCAGTCGGTATTAGCGTAATAGTGTCTTCTGTCACTGCGGCAATGGTAAACTCTGCACCATCATTGTCCGAATCAACTCCGACAACCTTAATGATCTGATCCACACCAAACTTATCAGAGACCCAATCACTTTGCGTAGTATTACGCTCAATCGTAGCTCCTAATAAACCTACGACCTCTGCTCCAATAACTAAATCATCATCAGTCAAACCCTGATTAGCCAAACCTTGGTTTTTATCTAAATAAATAATGGTATTATCAGCAGATACACCCTTAACTTTATACGGACCACCATTTAACGCATTTTCGCTAAAGCGAATATAATCCCCTTCACCTACGTTCTGCCATTTGACTGTATTATCAGGACCAACAATTCTAATTTCATCATCCACCCCTGGACCCATTTCTTCAAATACCAGATCGGCAGTTGGGGCAGTTAAAATCTCATAAGTTGAACCGGCTTTAAAATCTACACTTGTATATTCTGGATCATATGCAGCGCCAAGACTTGCAGCAGCATTGCCATCTAAAGCAGCCAGCGCTAAACCATTAACCGCAGCGTCGAGAAAAACATTATCAAACTCAAGGTCGATAAACTTCCTACTATTTGCGGAGCTAGTCACATTAATATTACGTGCATTAATCATTGCCGAGCCAATTACAACCGAAGCTTCTGACTTTACATCATCAGTAAAAGGATTAGCTGCATCAGTTAAAACTGAAAGGAGGTTTTCATCAATTTCAGACTTAACATGAATAGTAAGATCTCGGCGATTACCTTCTGTTCCAGACTGCAGCGTTATATTGTCAGCAATAATAATAGACGTCGCTGAAGTTAGATTAAGGTGTCCAGTAGTAGTAATACTCTGATCAATAGAAAGGGTATTTTGCATCTCCACGCTAAGAGAGCTCAAATTTATATTGGTCGCCTCAAAAGTAATTGAGTCATTACCACTACCCGTCTTAAACGACAAATCCCTGATAACGCTTAAATCAACTATCTTCGTAGTCGTTACAGCTGTTACAGTCCCATCATCTTTTTTTAACGTATTAGTAATAGATAAGGTGTTTGTATCACCTTGAAAAGCAACAACAAATGAATCATTAGTAACACTTGAATAAACGGTAGCTTTAGTGCCTGCAGCATTTTCGACAATAACAAAAGACGGGATGGATGCATCGTCTAAAATAGCCCCAGTCTGCACATCCTCTATAGAAGTAAGGTTCGAGCCCAGAATAGGCGTACTGATAGCATCATAACCAGCTCCACCGTCGACAGAATCAGCGCCTGCTGTTGCAGTAATGACATCATCGCCTTCACCAGCAACAATAATATTTAAGTTCGCATCACCCGACAGAACATCATCATAATTAGAACCGGTTACATTACTAAAGCCGGAGAAGCTTGTAAGGCCAGTTGCAGTTCCTGCCATCAAATCAACATCGACT
This sequence comes from Neptuniibacter victor, assembly GCA_027943745.1. Taxonomy (GTDB): domain Bacteria; phylum Pseudomonadota; class Gammaproteobacteria; order Pseudomonadales; family Balneatricaceae; genus Neptuniibacter; species Neptuniibacter victor. The sequence continues at coordinate 3,451,842 of AP025763.1, forward strand.
CCGCGACCATAGGCAGAGTAATCCAAGGTATCACTGTCGCCTACTGCCGCCTCTAAATTCTCTACCCCATCGAAAATGATATTACCGACTTCGCCAGCACCATTAGACTTAATTGCCCAAGTAGTAGAACCGTTACCCGCTTTGAGTTTATTCTGGCCAGTACCGCCAGCAAAACTTACAACTAGGCCGGAAGCATGATTAAGAATCGTGGCATCGATTACAAGCGTTTCATCCGAACCATCGACACCTTTAATCAGCAACCCATCTATTCTTGCTAAATCGAATTCTGCAACAACATTTGTTACCGCCGGAGTCGCTGCAGGATCAGGCGTAACATCATTATCAATAATTTGGACAATGTCCGCATCAGTAGGATCAATAAGAATCGTAAGGTTAGCGCCAGCGGCTGCTTGATATACATCATCAAAAGTAGACACTGTGGCGCCTTGCAACAGGCCTGAAAGTGTATCAACCCCCTCACCACCAGCCAGCGTATCACCACCAGCTGATGTAGTGATCACATCATCTCCTTTTCCACCCAAGAGGGTATTCGCCTGATTATCACCTGTTAAATTATCCGCGTAATCAGATCCGGTGACATTTCTAAAACCTGTCACTTGAGTAAAACCAGACGCCTGATCAGCGCTTAAATCAACTGTAACACCGCTATCATAGGCAGAATAGTCGAGGGTATCGCCAACAGCGGCGTTTAGTTCTTCAACACTACTAAAATAGACATTACCTACATCCCCTTTGCCACTCGAAATAATCTTCCACTCAGTAGAGCCATCTCCAGCAGTAATTGAATCGTCGGCACCCGTCCCACCAAAGAAGTTAACAACCAGCCCGTCAGTATTATTTAAAATCTCATCGGCAACCGTTAATGACTCAGCAGAGCCATCCTGACCTTGGATCGTGACAGAATTAATATCATCAAGGGCGTAAGAAGCAACAACAGGGTTAGGGTTACCTGCGGCAGTAGGATCAATTGTGTTATCAACAATTTCGACAATAGTTCCGGCATCATTAAAGCGAACTGATAGATCGGCAGCAGCAGTCGCAGTAAAAATAGGATCGGCAGACAGAAGTAATCGCGGCTCTAAATTTTCAAGCCTAAATCGATCATTTCGCAATCGTTTACGGGCCGTTTTTTGCTTAATACGCTCATTCAGTTGACTGAGATTGATCGTTTCCTTAATCGCAGTCCATACCTGACTTTTAGCTATCCCTTTAAGCTGAGAACCCATAATCCTATACCCCTAATTTGCCCTGCCGACGGGCGATCCATAAATGCCGAAAAACCGGATCGGTGCTGCCACACCTTTCCGGCCTAGAAAGTTCTTTAAAAACAAAAGGGTAGCCAAGCCACCCTTTATTGTACTAATGCACTTCTTCTACCTCTTCAGTCGTTGTAGAAACTTTCTCTAACATTTTAGAAAAGTTTCTCATTGACTGAAGATGAAGATAGATTAGCTCTAACTCATCAGTCTTCGCTAAATCAGAAAAGCTATCAGGCGAAAGCGCCTTCAGCTTATCTCTGTTAATCGCTTGAAAGCCGGTCACCGTTCTTTTCTCACCCGCAGGTGTTGTGAACTGTGCACCCATTGGCTCAAGCAGATCCAATTCAACCAGCTTTTTAGCAAAGTTTTTTGTGCGCTGATAATGCGCTTGATACTCTTTCAAGAAGTCCAACACAGAATTCAGGTATTGAGTCTGCTCACCTTCAGCATCAAACAAACGCTCGCCACGCCCATCTTCATTGCAACCCTCAAACCCTTCATCAATACAAAGCGTTAAAGTTGCACCTTCATCTGCACTAGAAAAAACAAACGGATAACGACGAACAAACGCTGGTATATACTTAGCTGACCAGCCGCCATCACTATCAACATATAAATTTTCGTCTTCTCGCACTCCCATCAACACAACAGGAAGCAAGCTTTCTCCTTCACCTGCAAAAACAATACTGTACTCTTCAGCGGCATTCGGAAATTCAACCGCCATTAAAGGAACAGAGTTAACCCCTTGCGCAAAACCAAACTGATTCCCCGCTTTAACTGACCAGCCCGCATGACGCTGCTTATTAATAGGCTGAACATCTCCATAAATCAGTAACTGAGTCGACACAGTATTTACATCCTTCTTAATTTGTTATTTTTCCAAGTGCAAAGCCAATACCTTAAAGATACAGCTTAACAGTTGATTAACCATTGTACAGAGGTACTATAGTTTTTTATCTTTTTAAAAATATCATTCATTCAAGATTCACAACCGTCATTAAAGCATATAACTCAAACCAAAACTCTATCTTGAATTCTATTCAATAACTTTAAAAAACGAGCTGCCAAACACCAAACCCACGTTTATCTTGCAGCCTGGTTACTAGACCTATAAGTACGACTATCCATTACATGAGCGGTTATCTCGAACGCCTGCTCATTACCGGACAGCATATTATTTACCTGTTTAAGATCATCCAGCGTTAACAGACCGACCGCTCTTTTTAGTCGCAGGGTATTAATCAGATAATCATAACGTGCACTGGAGAAATCGGTTCGAGCAAAGAACAGATCCCGCTCTGCATCGAGCACGCTTAAACTAGATGTTAAGCCGGATTCATAGGCGGTACGCTTAGCATCTACACCTAATTCATAAGCGTCTACAGAATTCTGTAAAGCTTCCACTTTTGCGATAGAACCAACAACGCCATCGAAAGCAGCATAGGTTTCACGCTCAGTGGCTAACCACTCAATCTGCAATTCATCCTTCGCTTTATTATGCAATTCAACCGCTTCACGCACTTTAGATGAAACCGCGCCTCCGGCATAAATTGGAACGGTTAACTTAAGCAACAAGTCCTCGGTATCAATATCATTAGCCCCATCAAATACCGATCCGGTCGTCACTCGCTGATTAGTCGTAAAAACAAGATCTAGCGTTGGGTAATGCCCACCCTTTTGACGCCTAACCTCCTGCCAAGCCACTGAGGAAGCATACCGCTTTGCTATAACCAACGGGTTATGCTCTCTACTCTTTTCTACCCACTCTTCAGGAAAAGCAGGTGTCGGCTCAACCAAGTTCATATCCAGCCCTAAACCCACCAAAGAGTTAGGCACTTGCCCCGTCATCTCTTTCAAGCCCTGCAAAGCATCCTTCAGCGCATTACGAATCTCGACTTCACGCGCTTTAGCCTGCATAAAACGAGCCTGCGCATCCAACTCATCCGTTATACGCGCCAACCCGTCTTCGCGTTGCTGACTTACTAACTCATAGTGTTTTTTAAGCGAAGCAACCTCGGATTTAACAGACGTATAATTGTCATACTCCCTTAACGCAGCAAAATACCCTTCCGAAACCCGCATAAAGAGGTCTTGCTTTACATCCTCTAACTCTGACGCAACGCGTTTAACATCTTCTTTCGCTTGTTTGAAATAAGCCCAATTACTGTAGCTATAGACAGACTGAGTTAACGACAGCGTCATATTATCAGCGGTATAAGTATCGGAGGTGCGATCAAAGGCAGGGTTATCAGATTTATTGATGGTCACCGAGGTATCAGTGGTGCTGTAATCAAACTTAATGGTGGGCAACAATAAAGCCTTTGCTTGGCTATAGATCTCTTTTGAAGCCTCATGCTCATGAAAGCCCGCCTGAAACGTAGGATCGTTCTCTAAGGCCATTTCATAAACTTGCAGTAGATTCTCTGCCGACGCCGTTCCGCTTACTGAACTCCCTAACAGAACAGCCCCCGCAATAATTCCTTTTACACCCTTGCGCATAAGAAGCACCTTTTTTTAGTTATAGCGATGCCACATCCACCCAAAAGTATAAAAAACACTTTATTCACGGCAGATTAAGCTTAACGTCATTATTATTTTGGCTACTGAGTACAGATCCGCCCTCAGCATGAACTACAAATTAGATTAGCAGAATTACTAAGCATAACGCTTAGTTGAGCACAAAAAAACAGCTGTTTGATTTATTATTGATCATTCAGCTAATCCGTTGGTCTACATTTAATCACAATCCCATCTGCATTTTTGCTTAAAGAACAACCAACCCCTAAGCAATAACTACAAAAAAGCCGATGCAGTAACGACATCGGCTATGTTTGAGAAACGCTCGCAGGTGCTATCTATTTCTTTTTAACCTTTAAGCCTTTTTGCTTTCCTTTTAATTTAGGTTTTGGCTTAGCCGTTACCTTGCGCTTTTTGGCTTTATTACTACGCCCCTTACCAGCACCGCTAAACTCCATCAGCTCTTGCTCAGCAGGGGATAAAGCACGTTTGCGCTTACCGGCAGCGCCAACGTTCTCATCAACAACCACACGCTTCTTAACGCCACCATCGGGCCTATTTGCTTTAGGCTTGCGAGATTTGGCTATTGCCTCTCTCTGCGAGCCCTTTCTTGGCCTAGATTTATCTCCATCCTTAGCTGGGCGATTTCCCCATTCATGACGATGACCGGGCAGCTTATCTTTACCTTCTGAGTTCCCAAGCTTACCTTCAGCAAGAAGTTCACGTGTCGTTTTCTTTTTGACCTTACGCTGCTCAGCTAACTCAAAATCGATTTTTCGCTCATCTAAATCGACCCGCACCACTTTAACGGTTAAGCGATCGCCCAATTTAAATACTTTACGCGTCCTTTCGCCGACTAACCGCTGCTTTGCCTGATCAAAAACATAATAATCACCTGGCAAGGCGGTGATATGCACTAACCCTTCAACAAACAACTCATCAAGCTCAACAAACACCCCAAAGCCAGTGACGGCAGCAATTACACCTTCATATTCATCACCTACATGCTCTTGCATGTATTCGCATTTGAGCCATGCAACAACATCTCTAGTGGCATCGTCAGACCTGCGCTCAACCATAGAACAGTGTTCACCCAGCTCAAGAAGCTGCTCCATGCTATAGCTACAAGAGAATGATGGTTCAAGCGAAAAACCATCTGGGCGATGAATAGAGCGATCCTGCTTATCAGAATGTATCGCTGCACGAATCAATCGGTGCACCATCAAATCAGGATAACGCCTAATTGGCGAGGTAAAATGCGTATAAGCAGGGTAAGCCAAACCAAAATGCCCCTGATTATCAGGGCTATAGACGGCTTGTCGCATAGAACGCAACATCATCGTTTGAATAAGATGACGATCAGGACGATCCTCTATCCATTCGGCTAATTCTTGATAGTGTTTAGGTTCAGGCTTCTCACCGCCGGATAGGCTTAAACCTAACTCGCCCAAATACGCCCTGAGGTTTTCTAGCTTTTGCTCCTTAGGCCCTTCATGCACACGGTAGATAGCCGGCACTTCTAATTTACTCAAAAAACGCGCAGTAGCCACATTCGCACAAAGCATACACTCCTCTATAAGCTTGTGCGCGTCGTTACGATGGACTGGGATAATCTGTTCAATTTTACGATCTTCACCAAAAACCATACGCGTTTCGGTCGTTTCAAAATCGATAGCACCACGTATATCTCGTGCTTTACGTAACGCAAAATACAATCCGTACAGCGCTTCCAAGTGCGGAACGACATGCGAGTACTGCGCACGCAACTGTTTAGATTCACCTTCCTCAGGCTCCATCAGCATTTTGCCAACTTTGGTGTAGGTCAACCGTGCATGCGACTGAATGACCGCTTCATAGAACTTATAACCCGATAAATTGCCACTTTCGCTAATGGTCATTTCACATACCATTGCCAAACGATCAACATCTGGATTTAGCGAGCACAATCCATTCGAAAGTAACTCAGGAAGCATAGGCACAACAAACTCTGGAAAATAAGTAGAGTTCGCTCGCTGAAATGCTTCTTTATCTAATTCAGATCCCGGCGTCACATACCAAGAAACATCTGCAATCGCGACCCAAAGCCGCCAACCACCAGCAGGCTTGCGCTCAGCATAGACCGCATCATCAAAATCTTTTGCATCCTCGCCATCAATTGTCACTAAAGGCAAATCACGGAGATCGACCCTATTGGTTTTAGCGCTTTCCTCCACCTCCGCTGACAACTCACCGACTTCCTGGCGTACCTGATCCGGCCATTCGTGTGGAATTTCATGATTATGAATGGCGACGGTAATCTCCATACCTGGTGCCATGTGATCGCCAAGCACCTCAACAACTTTTGCCTGAGGCAGATCTCTTTTACTCGGCTGACTGATAAGCTCGGCCACAACAAGCTGACCATCTTTATACGCCAGCCCGCTCTCAGGGTCTGGAACCACCATTATCTCTTGTGTAATTCGCTGATTCTCTGCTCGAAGGTAGCCAAAACCCTCTTTACCACTAAAGCGACCTACTAATTTACGCGTATTACGCGCGAGCACTTCTACAACTTTGCCTTCACGGCGCCCTTTAAAATCGACATTGATCTCTTGAACCAACACCTGATCGCCATCAAAAACTTGGCGCATCTGGCGCGGACTTAACTTCAGATCATCACTGCCATCTTCCGGCTTTACAAAACCAAAACCATCTCGATGCCCAATAACTCGCCCCTTTATGAAAGACATTTTATCCATCAAGGCAAACTCTTTACGGCGATTACTCATTAATTGGCCATCACGACACATCGCTTTTAAACGAAAAAAAACTGCATCACGACTTTCATCACCCCAAACCCCCATCTCCTCGCAAAGCTGCGCATGACCTACAGGCGCACCTCTCTCCTGCATAAATTGCAAAATAAAATCACGGCTTGGCACAGGGTTACTATACTTCTCCGCTTCCGCAGCGGCCTTGGGGTCGTTCTTAATCCAGTCGTTACTCATAGCGTTCTCAATACAAAAATTCGAAGGCTTTATTATCTGCAGCATAACACGCTACAGGTTAAGCAAAAGCCAGATCAGCAAACAGTAGCAATAAAAAAGCCGGCAATTGCCGGCTTATAGAAAACTTAAGGACGGTCATCGACCTCTTGCTCTTTTTCCTCCGGCGGCATGAGATCCTCTTTACATATATTCATCGCCATAAGCACATTGGCGGCGACATAAATAGAAGAGTAAGTACCTACAAACACACCGACCAGCAAGGCGATTGCAAAGCCATGGATCATCTCTCCACCAAACACTGCCAATGCGACTAGCACAAGCAATGTTGTTAAAGAGGTCACCATGGTTCGACCCAACGTCTGACTCAACGAAGCGTTCATGATCTCCGTCGAACCATCTTTACGCATCTTACGAAAGTTTTCTCGGATTCGGTCAGATACCACAATCGTATCGTTGAGAGAATAACCGATGACCGCCAAAATCGCGGCTAAAACAGTCAGGTCAAAATCGATCTTAAATAACGCAAAAAAACCAAGAACAATTAAGACATCGTGCGCAAGCGCAGCAACCGCTCCCAAAGAGAATTTCACCTGGAAACGAAAAGCGACGTAAACCATGATCATAAACAGGGCAAGCAGCATACCGAGGCCACCCTGCTCACGAAGCTCTTCACCCACCTGCGCCCCGACAAACTCATTTCGACGTAACGTCAACACTTGAGTTTCACCTGACTGCAAAGCGGATAACACTTTATCACCGAGCTTAGGATCATGATCTTGACCTAAACGAATAAGGATATCAGTTGGAGATCCAAAGGTTTGAACCACTGCATCTTCATAACCAACACCCTTTAACTGGTCTCGAATTTTGTTTAGATCCGCTGATTGCTCATAGCCAATTTCAACTAAACTGCCGCCTGTGAAATCCAAACCAAACTTCAAACCATTAACGCTAAGTGCGCCAATAGAGATCACCAACAATACGACCGAGAACATCGCAGCAATTTTGCGAGGCCCCATAAAATTATAAATTTTATATGTAGACATCATCAGCTCCTTATATTGACAGCTTAGTTAGCTGACGACCGCCATAGGTCAGATTAACCAATGCACGAGTAACCAAAATGGCGGTAAACATGGAGGTAATAATACCCACTGACAACGTAATCGCGAAGCCTTTAACAGGACCTGTACCCATCGCAAAAAGAATCACTGCGGCAAGAAGCGTCGTGATGTTGGCATCAAGGATAGTGGTAAAAGCACGGCCAAAACCAGCGTTAATCGCTGACTGTGGTGGCAAACCATTAGCCAACTCCTCTTTAATACGCGAGAAGATCAGTACGTTTGCATCTACCGCCATACCTACAGTCAATACAATACCCGCAATACCCGGCAACGTGAGCGTAGCCGATAGCATGGACATGACAGCGATAAGCAGCATAAGGTTTAGCGATAACGCTATGTTCGCCAATACCCCAAAGACACGGTAATACACAACCATGAAGATCAGCACTAATGCCAAACCAATCTGCACGGATGTCACGCCCATCTCGATGTTCTGTGCACCCAGGCTTGGCCCTACCGTCCGCTCTTCAACAAAGTAGATTGGCGCTGCCAATGCACCCGCACGAAGCAACAAAGCCAACTCAGACGATTCACCCGCGCCATCCAAGCCTGTGATTCGGAATTGATTTCCCAATACAGATTGAATCGTCGCTAAAGAGATAATCCCCTTCTCTTGGTAACGTATCTTCTCAGCAACTTGTTCGCCATTGACGCTCTTATAAACGGTACGCTCTTTATCTTCTACAAACAGCACGGCCATTCTACGTTGAACGGCATTCTTAGTGGTACGAGCCATCAGCTCTCCACCTTTAGAATCCAACGTAATGTTTACTTGTGGTTGACCGTTCTCATCAAAAGACGACTGCGCATTAGAGACATTATCACCCTTGATAATAATATCTTTTTCCAATGTCGCTTTACGCCCTAGCTCACTGCGAAACTCGTATACTTCAGTTCGCGCAGAGCTCGCGCCACTTTTCGCTTCTAAACGAAATTCAAGCGTAGCGGTTTTACCGATGATACGTTTAGCCGCCGCAGTATCTTGAATACCTGGTAGCTGAACGACAATACGGTTACGCCCTTGGCGCTGCACTAAAGGCTCGGCAACACCCAACTCATTGACACGATTACGTAACGTTGTCAGGTTCTGCTTGATCGCGTAAGTTTCAATATCACGAATCGCTTGTTCCGTTAGGTTAACAACGGTATAAAACGAACCCTCACGGTCGTCTGCAGTCACTACAAACTCTTGGTACTCTTTACGCAGTAACTCAACCGCTTTATCGCGAGACTCTACGTTCGTAAATTTAACAGCCAACGAGCCATCTTCCTGACTTTCTAACTTACGATAACGCAGTTTCTCTTCACGTAGACGCCCTTTAACTTCAGAGGCGTAATTCTCAAGTTTCTGCCCAACGGCTTTCGGTAGATCAACCTCTAAAAGAAAGTGAACACCGCCGCGTAGATCCAAGCCCAATTTCATAGGACCTGCACCAATCGATGTCAGCCAATCGGGTGTTGTCGGTGCTAAGTTTAACGCCACAACATAATCATCACCCATCACCTGGCTGATAACAGCTTTGGCTTTTAGCTGGGTTTCGCCATCATTAAAACGAATTAAACCCGCGCGATCCGTTAACTCGGTTGATTTAAATGCGATCCCTTCGCGCTCAAGCGCAGAAGTTACCTTATCAATTAATGGCTGATCAACTTGGAAAACATCACGACTACCCGTTAACTGAATCGCATAGTCATCGGGATACAAGTTAGGTGCGGCATAAAGTCCACCAAACACCAGAACAAATACTATAAGGAGATTTTTCCAGAGGGGGTATCGATTGAGCATGGGTGCCCTTTCCCTGATAGAAACAGAAACGCCACTGCGATGCAGTGGCGTCTGTGAATTAGCTTAGATGCTCTTTAATGTGCCTTTTGGCAGAGCAGCAGATACGTGCGTTTTCTGGAATGTCAGTTCCGTTCCTTCACACACTTCAAGAACAACATAGTCATCATTCAAGTTGACAACCTTACCTAAGATGCCACCTGCAGTGATCACTTCATCACCTTTGCTGATACCGTTGAGCAACTCTTTATGCTCTTTAGCGCGCTTAGACTGTGGACGCCACATAAAGAAGTAAAAAATCAAACCAAAACCAACTAAAAACAGAATATTAAACATACCGGATTCCATCGGCGCACCGGCTGCACCTTCAGCAAACGCTGGGGAGATAAAGAAGCTCATTGCTACTCCTAAAAAAATAAAAAATATTATCGTTATCAGCTATTAAAGCTATATGGTGTCAAGCTGAGGAGTTTCAAGGCCTCGCTTACTATAAAATTCATCAACAAAGTCGCTCAATTTACCTTGTTCGATAGCCTGACGCAATCCAGCCATAAGTACCTGATAGTAATGCAGGTTATGGATGGTATTAAGTTGCGCACCAAGAATCTCTTTACACTTATCCAAATGATGTAGATATGCGCGGCTAAAATTTTGGCAAGTATAACAACCACAGGTTTCATCCAAAGGACCTGTGTCCGTTTTGTTCACTGCATTTCTAATTTTAACAACACCCACATCGGTAAATAAAAATCCATTGCGCGCATTACGTGTTGGCATTACACAATCAAACATATCAACACCGCGACGAACCGCCTCCACGATATCTTCAGGCTTACCGACACCCATAAGATATCTAGGTTTATCCGCTGGCATTTTATGCGCAAGATGATCCAAAACTTTCACCATCTCATCTTTGGGCTCACCCACCGACAAACCACCTATGGCATAACCATCAAAACCGATATCTTCAAGGCCTTTCATCGATTCATCACGCAGTTGCGGATACATACCACCTTGCACGATACCGAACAGTGCAGATGGACTATCACCATGTGCATCTTTTGATCGCTTAGCCCAGCGCATGGACAAACGCATAGATTCCGCTGCTTCAAGTTCTGTCGCTGGATAAGGTGTACATTCATCAAAAATCATGACGATATCGGAACCTAAGTCCTTCTGAACCTGCATAGATTCTTCCGGCCCCATAAATACCTTTGAGCCATTAACAGGCGACTGAAATGTCACACCTTTTTCGGTAATTTTGCGCATTTTGCCCAAGCTAAAAACCTGGAAACCGCCTGAATCCGTTAAGATGGGTCCCTTCCATTGCATAAAATCATGCAGATCCCCATGCTGCTTTACAATCTCGGTTCCTGGCCGAAGCATCAAATGAAACGTATTGCCCAACACAATCTGTGCACCTGTCGCTTCGATATCTCGCGGCGTCATACCTTTCACCGTGCCATAAGTACCTACAGGCATAAATGCAGGCGTTTCAACAGTGCCACGCGGAAAGGTTAAGCGTGCTCGACGCGCTTTGCCATCTTCAGCAATCTTTTCAAACTGCATAAAACATTTTCTAGTCATAATTACCTCTTAAGCTTGCAGTTCTGATTGCAACTCTGTCTGTCGGGTTAAATACATCGCGTCACCGTAACTAAAGAAACGGTATTTCAGCGCTACCGCTTGTTCGTACGCATGCTTAATATGCTCATAGCCTGAAAAAGCACTGACTAGCATTAGCAGTGTCGATTCAGATAGATGAAAATTAGTAATCATGGAATCTACTGATTTGAACTCGTAACCAGGAAAGATAAAGATATCACTATCACCAAAAAACGGTTCAATTTCACCGTTTTGGCTCGCACTTTCTAAACTGCGAACACTGGTGGTACCTACGGCAATCACTCGACCACCATTTGCACGCGTCTCCTTCACTAAATCACATACTTCAGCACTCACTTCGATATACTCGGAGTGCATAACATGCTCATCAATGTTATCGACTTTTACTGGCTGAAATGTACCTGCGCCAACATGCAACGTAACGAACGCTTTTTTAACGCCTTTAGACTCAAGCTCTTCCAACAACCGATCATCAAAGTGCAATCCCGCCGTCGGAGCGGCAACAGCGCCTGGCTTTTTATTATAAACCGTTTGGTAACGCTCTCGATCAGATAGCTGGTCTTCACGCTTCATATACGGGGGCAACGGCATATGACCGAATTCTTCTAATACTTCGACTAGATTACCGTCAATAAGAAAGCGCAGTTCAAAGAGATTTTCATGGCGAGCCACCATCTCCGCTTCAATACCACCATCCAGCGTTAAACGACTACCAGGCTTAGGCGAACGACTTGATCGAATATGCGTTAATGCTCTTTTATCATCCAGTACACGTTCAACGAGAACTTCCACTTTCCCTCCGGACTCTTTTTGGCCAAATAATCGAGCAGGAATCACTCGAGTATCATTAAAAACCATCAGATCGCCGGGCTGGATATGATCCAGAACATCTCTAAAACACCCATGTGTTAACTCACCCGTATTACCATCCACTGACAATAAACGGCTAGCACTGCGCTTTTCCAATGGAAAACTAGCAATAAGCTCTTCGGGGAGATCAAAATAAAAATCTTTTACCTGCATGCAGAGAATTCTTCACTTTAAGATTAAAACATTACTAAAGGGCGCGAATTGTAACGGAAAGAACACTTTTTTTCAGTTTTTCGTCAGTATTGATTGACGACAGCGTTCAGATTTCTATAATACGCCTCTCTTTGATGCCAGCGTGATGAAATTGGTAGACATGAGGGATTCAAAATCCCTTGTCCGCAAGGACGTGCCGGTTCGAGTCCGGCCGCTGGTACCATTACAAGAAGACCGCAGGATGCGGGCTTTAGGCCTTTATACAGGCCACTCGGTGAAACTCAAAAAACTTAGTGTCTCGGAATTTAGATACCGATCTGGTACGCCGAGGTTTTTTGATTACGTTTCATGGAGCCCAAAATGGCAAATCATACTGTCGTTAAAGTCCAAAATAAAAATTCCACCTCCTTCAAAGCTATCGTCCGTCATAACGGCCGAGTTCTCAGAACAAAGACGTTCAAAAAAATGGGTGAGCGTGATCCTGAGATACACCAGACCAAGAAGGGCAACCTATGGCACTTCGGCATGAAGGCCCATATCGGAGTTGATGCCAAAACCGGTCTGACGCACAGTTTTACTACAACCTCAGCCAGCGAACACGATCTCAACCAGGCCGGGAACCTCCTTCATGGGGAGGAGAAGTTTATCTTCGCTGACAGCGGCTATCGTGGTGCAGAAAAGCGAGAAGAACTCGAAGATGTAGAGGCCGACTGGCATATTGCTAAGATACCTAGCAAGGTTAAAGAGCTGAAGAAGCACCCGCGAATAAACAAGGTTCAATTGAAGACCGAGTACCTGAAAGCCAGTATTCGAGCTAAGGTTGAACACCCGTTCCGGGTCATAAAATGCCAGTTCGGCTTTACCAAGGCACGCTATCGAGGCTTGGTGAAGAATGACGGTAAGCTGGCTATGTTATTTACTCTAGCGAATATTGCTCGCGTGGATCAGATGTTGCGAGCGTAGGATAAGTCCGTCTGCATGCCGAGAAAACGGTGTGTAGACGTTCAAGAATGATTAATTACTGGCGACTATGCGGCTGAACAGTCTTGTTTCGCTGATGTTCTCAAAAGTAGGGGCTTGATCACAGGTTCCTTAGATCAACATAAAGAGCTTTGACATTAATATCTCTACTCACCACTTTCAGTTTTTTCTTGAGGAGCTTCCCCCAAAAGAACGGACTGTCTTATTGAAAGGCATTTTCTCTCTCGTATTCTACCGGACTTATGTAGCGCCGTTCCATGGAAATCAGGCATCGTTCAAGTGGCAACTGTCTGTATTTGATGATAATTTTAGTTGTAATGCTCCTTTAGCGCTTACTACGATAGGTTGCTGACAGCGCCGATGTTCCCGATAGGGCTGGAAGGTCGGTGTCCTGTAGAGTAGGGCGGTTCTTTCTTGAATGTCTGCATTGATCTCCGCTTCATGAATGCTACCTTTGCATAGGGTCGGGGTGTTCTTATGATGAGGCTGTATCCATATATTGTGAGTTATGAAAAACTTGTTGCATGATTAATCAATAGTACTTAGTTTTTGGGGGACGGTTTTTTCCCTGTTTGGCCGGAGTGAGCGGCGCTGTGTAATGACTAACGATAAGAGGCTTACATGACTGGTAAATCAACACACTGGCTGATAGATGTACTCCGTAATTTTAAACCTGAATTGGCGCTGCCGGATGACTATAATTTATCTATAGATACCAGAGAGGCCTGGCGTCAGCTGCAAGAAAATCTAAAATTACCCTCTGGTGCAATTACAGAAGCGCTGTCTTTAGCCTACTCTGCAGTCACTATTAATCTTCAAGAGTTTAAGCCTTCTAAACAAAATCCATTTAGTGAAAGTATTTGTCGTGAGTTGGGCATTCTTCCCTTTGACTTAACCTCCAACGGACCAGTTATTGCGGTCTATGATCCTAGGCTGGTGCCAGAGCATCGAGACAAAATACGCTTTATTTTAGGGAGAGAGTTTAAGCTGGCTATATTGTCGCCCGATGATATCGACATGGGGCTTACCCGACTGTTTTCATCTAATGTTCATGATAGTCGGGCGATTGATCTGGAATCCGCGTTGGTCGGAGAAAGTGAAACTGTACAGCTGGCGAAGGCTATCCTTCGTTCTGCCATCGATAAAAGAGCCTCGGACATACATATCCACCCAATGGTGGGCGGTGCCGCGATTAGATTTAGGATTGATGGTGTTTTAGAGCGAATTGCAACGTTCCCTAAGCAAAAACTCGATAGTTTGGCCCGTTTTTTCACAGTGAACGCAGATCTGGATCTGAATCCGTTGATTGCGCAAGATGGCCGGATGCAATTAATTTACGGCCAGCGTGAAATTGACGTTAGATTGTCTTTATTACCGGTATTGGATGGTATGAGGATAGTGTGCCGTCTTCTTGAACAAGGCAAACAGTTTTCTCTAACCAATAGCGGCTTTTCGCCTTCAGATTACCATGCGTTAAAGCGTCTCGTGTCCTATGGATCAGGAATTGTACTACTCACAGGCCCAACCGGTTCAGGAAAAACGTCAACGCTTTATGCGCTCTTGTCTGAGCTAAATAGTGTTGATGTGAATATTATGACTATAGAAAACCCTGTGGAATACGTCTTGCCGGGTATTTCTCAGGTGCAGATTAATGATGCTCAAGGTCGTTCTTTTGGAGATACTTTACGATCCATACTTAGACAAGATCCTGACATAGTACTGGTTGGTGAAATACGTGATGGTGAAACCGCTAAGGTTGCCGCTCAAGCAGCTTTGACAGGGCATCTGGTGCTATCAACGCTACATACCAACGATGTAGTGGCAGCGCTGCCCAGATTGCTGGACCTTGGGGTAGATCTATCTGTGTTAGCAGATGCGTTAATTGGAGTTGTGTCACAGCGCTTGGTGAGAAAATTATGTCCATCTTGCAAAACAGCTGTCACTGAGCCGCTTCAGCCAGAGGAAGATGAGTATAAGCGAATCACTGGTGAATTACCTGGGCACCGTTCATTAGGGTGTGAGGCGTGCCATTTCACCGGTTTCATTGGTCGTTTGCCGGTCACAGAAATTATGGAAATATCACCGGGCATGAGAACCGCAATGCTGAGTGGTACAAGTAATATTAAAGCTTTGCTAGAAGCGGACAAAGAGCTAAAAACACATATGGCAGCTAGTGCGGGTCAATGGATAGTATCCGGTGAAACCACAGTTCAAGAATTAAGTCGTGAGTTAGGCTCTCGCTTCTGGCGAGAGCTTGCAGCCATTAACAATGCAGAGTTAAACATACGACTTGAAGGCAGTGCTAGGTCGAATAACCATTCGCAAGATCGGCTTAAGGTTTTATTGATATCGGATCGAACAGTATTGCAATCAGCACTTATTGATAACGCACCATACGGAATGATTTGTGCCGATAACGAACAGCAAGCTTCCGATATTTTGAAAAAAGACACTTCAATTATTGCTATTTTGATTGATGCTACTCTGATGCGTTCCACTCCTGCCGAATGGCTTGGTGGGCTTAGGAAAGAGTTAGCTTGGTCGGGAATTCCCGTGTTGTTTTTACTTCCGCCAGAGGCGTATGAAACAAAAGGTCTGTTACAGTCATTCGATGCGCAGGCGGTGGAATATAAAGAAGGTATTACAGATGCCGTTGAAATTATTCATAAACTACAAAAACTTCTGACCAAGGGAGCGTTATAACTTGAGCGATATAGCCTTTCGAAAAAAACTCAACCGAGGTTTTACCCTCCTTGAAATACTCATTGCATTGGTGGTTATCGGAATACTTGCAGCAATAGCGATTCCCACATATCAAGACTATGTGACGCGATCTAGGGTTGCAGAAGCCGTGACGTTTGCCGATGCTGAAAGAATTAAGGTCATACTGAAGCGTATGGATGCCTCAGGTAATTCACCTACCGCGTTTTCAGAACCGAAGGTGGATATGACTTCACTGCAGTGGGTGCCCTTAGTACAGAGTAATCCAGTAGGTGATACGGTTATCGGTTATATTCTTACAACAATGGATTTGCCGGGACTTGGGTTGCGAGATACCTTCGCCCTAGAGTATTTATATAATGGCTCTTGGCGGTGTGTTAATGCGGCGGATGCGAAAGATCGCAGTTCTGTGTCTGCTAATAAAGCGCTTGAGGATAAATACCTCCCTGTAAGTTGCCATGCTGGAGCGAGCTTAATGACGCAACACCCACACGCGCCCCAGGGCTGTCCGCCCGGTACTCAGAAGGCGCAAGTGGCAGATGCTAATGGCAAAGTGCAGCAAGTCTGCCAGCGACCTAAGACTCAGGCACAAACATCTGTTCAGCCGCTAGTACCAACTGCGAACAAAGCTCCCAGTGGACCCGCGCCAATTACCAAATGTCCAGGTACTTTAAAACTAGGCTCAGATGGTAGGTGCCATACACATACATCTGCTCACCCGCCAGTACCGACTGCGAACCAAGCGTCCAGTGGGCCCGCGCCAATTACCAAATGTCCAGGCACTTTAAAGCTGGGCTCAGATGGTCGGTGCCATACATCGAATGCCCCTTTGCCGTCACAGTGCCCGGTGGGTCAAGACTGTGGGCATCATGATCCTAAATGCCCAGTGGGGCATGAATATATAGGACAAACCTCGGTGGCTGTGCGCGATCATCACAACCCTTTTGGAAGCACGAATAATTATGCAACTAAGACTACGATTGTTCAGGCTCAGTGCGTGGCAAAATGTAAAGACGGTTTTGTTTTTAACCCCAATGAGCCTTCAAAGTGCGCAATAGCCCCCTCAACAAATAATCATACTTGTCGAGGCCCTAAATTTATTTGTGAGCGAAGCCATGTTACTACGGGGGCAGGGTGTACAGTTGATGCTCCTTATGCTGCCAATTTCATTGAGAATTTAAAAGATGGTTCTCGTTATGTGACAAGGGGCTGTATTACACAGCAAGAGGCATTTGAAGCTGACAAGTACAATAAAAACCATAATGAATGTAAGAATTATAATGTCGTAGTACTACAAGATGCTCACTTTAAATGTACTTTTCCTTGCTATGGAGATGCCTGTAATCTTGAGTCGGTACCTGATCACCCTGCGACTTGGTCTAGTGGAAAATCTGCAACCGATTTGCCTGATCAGTTTGATAAGCCGTAGCGAAGGGATATTGCAGCATGTCTGATAAAGGGGATAAAAAGTCATCCAGTAATACAGATCTTCCAAGTCTAGATGATGTTTTAAAAGGCGTGGGCGATGCTAATAAAAGCAACCTTAACGGTCAGAACCAAGGCTTTCAGAAAAGAACTCAAACAAAGCCTGAAAGTCTTGATGACCTGCTGAAAAAAGGCAATAACACAAAGCTTCAAGCTTCAAAAACAAAAAGGACTAGCGAAGTAAGGACTTCAGGTTTAGCTGATATCGGGGAGTTAGTAAACGCACGGCCTGAAGAGGCTTCTGCTTCATCTCAAAAAGCTACGTCAGCAAATAAATCTGAAACGTCGCTTAACCAAATAATTGGCTCACTTCAGTCTGAAGATAAAATATCACAGGAAAAAGAGAACCTTGATGTTCGAGGGTATAATAAAAGCCAAGTTTTAAGCTTGGCTTTTATTGGGTTGCTGGTGGCTATTGTTATTGGTGTTTTCATGAGCCAGCATAATCAGCAATCGCTACCAGAGTCTGTCGTTGTTCAACAACTGAAGAGCATTGTCGACGGAATAGAAAAATATCATCAGGAAAATGATAGAACCCCTGACAAGCTGTCCGACCTGCCAGAGTTTCCCATAGGTGCAGTCGAGTGGCCGGTTGATCAATATGAATTGCAGTTAGAGACAAGTGCGTTAGAGTTTTTCTATTTTGAGGATGCTAAGGGGTATATTGTCATATCGCGGTATGAGGATGAAGCGTGGATATATACTGATTCAGGCAATCCTAAAATAAAAAGGGTTCCTATACGATAAGAAACTCCAATGGTTGGGTAGACAGTTCGGAGCAAATCCAAGATAGCCTCGACCAATAGTTGAGAATAAATGAGAGCAGATAATAAAAAGGCGCTGTATAGAAAAGTGAATACCACTGCTCGTGGGGCACCGCACCATCATGGCAATGATTATAAAAACTCTCGAAGTAAAATGTCGGCTATTGGTATGCGCAAAGGTGTTCAACGTGGATTAGATTACACTCCTCTGTTTAGATTTTTACTATCAAAGGTAGGTGGTAATTGGAGCGACATACACAGTGAAGCTGTTTCTCGATTAGATACGCAGGACCCTATCTTCTTCATAGTATCAATGGACTATGACTCAGCAGAAGAAGCTGTGCGTGTGGGTGAAAGCTCATATTTTAGTGGTTTATTTATTGATGATGCAGGAATTCTTCGTGTCGTTAATCCTGAGCTGGATGAAAATTCCTTAGAGCCACAATGTAAGTGTTGCACACATACCTTTAACGGGATTGTTTTTACTCGCAAACTGGATTGATAGTCATTGATGCCGGCATTAATCTTTACAGAGGCTGTTATGTCAAATCTAATACTCATATGTGTTTCTATAGTGGCTATTTGTGTTGGTGAATCCGTTAAGGCATCACCAACATGCACGACTTTATCCCTTGTCACAAAATAGCCGTTATTATCTTAGTTAAATGTTTGCAAGATGGCGAGAATAGCTGTTGGTCAGATTCCAAATTTCACTATGAATCTTGTCGTCAAAGTGTGATTCAGAATTACCTACCTGATACTGAACGAATTAGAGCTGCGCAAAAACTAAGAGAGGCAAGAGAAGTACAGTAGCGCTGAGTTGTGACGTTATAAATTGACAGTTTTAAAGTGCACTATGGCTTGTGTACTAAGAAAAACAATACTGGTAACCACCCTTAGAAGAGGCATCCTAAACAATTCATATCGAGATGCTGTATAAAGTGATCTTTCCATATTCCTTTACCTCAACTATTATAAAATCTATCCAAACTTCCACATAACGAATATTATCAGGCTGGTTAGAGTCAAAGTGATATTTTTTATCAACGACAATACTAACTTGGTAATCATTTTTCTAAATAGTGCCTATCAATTATCACAATTAATCCAAATCCAACTTTTGAGGTGGCCGCAGTGAAATCAAACAAACGATTCTACCGCACATCTACGCTACTCACTTGTCTATTTCTGGCTGCCTTGCTACAAGCATCTTCCCTCTTAGCCTTCACTCACGTGAACTGGTCGGCAGACATGTATCAGCTTGTCAGCAGTGAATATGGCCGTGATGTGGAGCGGCGAATGCGGCAGTGGCATGACTTAATCGATAAGAATGGGCACGAAAGCTGGTATCAAGACTTGAAGGCCGTAAACGATTTTTTTAATCAGGTCAGATGGACGTCTGACAGTTTACACTGGGGTAAAAAAGAGTATTGGCAAACCCCACTCGAAACACTGATCGACTTCAGTGGCGATTGCGAAGACATCGCCATTGCCAAGTACACCACTTTACGCATAATGGGTTACACAGAATCACAGCTCAACCTAGTCTATTCTCTTGTAGGGAAAACACCTCATATGGTACTCGCGTTTAATAAGGATGGACACACCCACCCCTACGTTCTAGATAGCCTAAACAAGCGCCTGCTAACCAGTGAAAAGCGCTCTGACCTTACCACCGTTTTTGAATTCAATAACGATGCTGTTTGGCTCACGGATAAACATTTTAAAAAATACAAACGTGCAAGACCGAAGCACCTTGCATTATTGGATGAGCTTAAAGTTCGTCTTGACAACAACCGCCATTTATTAAGATCGCACAACAATGGACAACCCATCGTGCCCTTCGCAAGTCATATGCTATGAACGACGACCACATCAATAGAAGCGCGAATATATCTCTGAAAAAGAACATACCAACTCCGGCATTGTGACCTTGTTTCTAGAGATGGGGCTCAAAGCTAATAACAACACGGGCTTGGATAGATTCATTTAGGTACCGATTTAGTACGCCGGCTAATAACTTTCACTTACTTCTATTAACATCTAATTACTTTCAATCACCTCTACTTCCGTTGTAAACTCCCCGTAGTTACTGAGTTTCAGCGAGTAGCAGGCCCCCATACCGGTTGCCATCGGCCTTCTCAAAAAGAGGGCATAAGGGATTCAAAATTCCTTGTCCGCAAGGACGTGCCGGTTCGAGTCCGGCCGCTGGTACCATTTAAAATTGCTTCGTTTATACGGGGCTTTTTTATGTCTGAATGAAATATATAAACCCTCCCTAAGCTTTAGTTATTACAATCCAAAGAAGCATTTTCATCCTTACATACCAGGATCAAGCCCCTCTTTCAGATTAAGAAATACCACCGCAATACCCCGTAAACCGTGCATAGAACGGCCCATTAGCTTGGCGTACAACGTACACACTCCCCTCCTTGAGAATCGGACATATAATTTCCACCTTCTAAAGTTCGATTACTTAAATTGCATTTTTGAACGATACTGTAATCACCAGTCCTCGTTATCAGAACATACAACGATTCGCTGGATACTCATCTCTCGATGCAACAGACATTGGCGTAATGACTAATTCAAATCCGACAAAAACAGACAAAGAAATCATCGCAGAGCTTCACACTGAAATTGTTAG
The DNA here is from genome assembly GCA_027943745.1 of Neptuniibacter victor. Taxonomy (GTDB): domain Bacteria; phylum Pseudomonadota; class Gammaproteobacteria; order Pseudomonadales; family Balneatricaceae; genus Neptuniibacter; species Neptuniibacter victor. The sequence goes on from AP025763.1 coordinate 3,472,780, forward strand.
GCTAATTGATTTTGCTGAACTTTCTTCTGATTGGTTTTGGGAGCAAGATCGCAATCTTAAATTTATCGCCTTTTCTGGTGCCGGTGTTTCAAGAATTAGTAGGCACCAATCAGACTTCATAGGGCGTAGGCGCTGGGAGATGCCTATAAGCCCTGCATCATTCAACGACATGCAAGCACACAAAGCTTGTTGTGAACGACGAGAAGAGTTTCGAGACTTTCAATACTGTATTTTCAACACTCAAGGGGAACTACAGCGCTTTACGATAAGCGGCACGCCAATCTATACCGAAGAGGGTGAGTTCGATGGCTATCGCGGTACGGGAACCAATATTACTGACCTATATTTAGCCCGCAAAGCATTTAAAGAAACAGAACAAAGGCTCTCCCAGATCGTAGTGGGTAGCCCTATAGCAAGTTTTGTTATCGATTCAGAACACATCATTACCCATTGGAACAAAGCATGCGAAGTACTCACGGGCATTCCAGCTTCAAAAGCGATTGGGACAAAAAACTGCTGGCAAGGTTTCTATGACTCACCTCGCCCTGTCCTTGCTAATTTAGTGCTCAGAGGAGCCCTAAATCAAGATATAGAGAAACATTACGGTAAAAAATTCAGGCCTTCGGCATTAATTCCAGGCGCTTATGAAGCCGAAGACTTTTTCCCTAATATGCAAGGCGGAAAATGGCTATTCTTCACAGCAGCTCCTCTTGTTGATGAACTTGGCCACAAAACGGGCGCAATCGAAACATTACAAGATATTACGCGACAGAAAGAGCAAGAAAAAAAGATTTTGCATCAAGCGCACTTTGACAGTCTTACCGACCTACCCAATCGTTTCTTAGCACTTGACCGACTAAACCTTTTAATCGAACAAACTAAGCGTGAACATAAGAAGCTTGCTGTTCTTTTCATCGATTTGGATGACTTCAAAAAAATAAATGACACGTTAGGGCATGCTTTTGGTGATGAACTTCTCATAGAAGCATCCAACCGACTAAGAAAGACCATCCGGAACAGTGATACTATCGGACGCCTCGGCGGAGATGAATTCATTGTATTAATCGATGACTTGAACTGCGAGCGAGCTGTTCAACCCATCGCTGAAAACCTGCTGAGTAGTTTCAGGCAAACATTCAAAGTCCAAAACCGAGAGCTTCTATTAACAGCAAGCATCGGAATTTCAATTTACCCTAATGATGGTACTCAACCCGACGAACTGCTAAGAAATGCAGATTCAGCAATGTACTTCTCCAAAAACCAAGGCCGCAACGCCTACCACTTTTTCACCGAAAAAATGAATGAGGGAATTGAACGCAGGCTTCAGATTGAGGAGCAGATGCATGGAGCACTAAGCCGCGATGAATTCGTCCTCAACTATCAACCCGTGTTTGATGTAAATTCTGGCGCAATTGTGGGTGCAGAGGCATTATTACGCTGGAGCTCTCCTGTATTAGGCCAATTATCACCTGATGAGTTTATTCCAATAGCTGAACAATCCGGTCTAATTGTCCCCATTGGCTACTTTGTATTACAACAAGCACTAGAAGACACACAGAAATGGATAACTCAATATTCAAAGCCCTTTACTATTGCAGTTAACCTTTCACCTCTACAATTCAGAGATCCTAAGTTAACACAGCGTATAAAAGACACTTTAAAAGGTCTTGAGCTACCGGGCAGCTGTTTAAACCTAGAAATTACAGAAGGAGTATTACTAGGAAACCAGCAACATATTGAACAGGCGTTTATTGACTTTGCGGCCCTGAATATTCAAATTTCAATGGATGATTTCGGCACCGGTTATTCGTCATTAAACTATCTGAGACAATATAAATTCAGCACACTGAAAATTGATCGCAGCTTTATACAAGATTTTGAAACAGACCCCAGTGCCCCTGCATTGATCAATGCCACCATTGCAATGGCTCACGCGTTAAACCTCAGCGTGATTGCAGAAGGCGTGGAAACCAAAACTCAAAAAAAGTATTTATTAAAAAAAGACTGTGATTTTGCCCAAGGCTACTATTACAGCAAACCTCTAGCTAAAGAAGATTTCAATCGACTGCTATCGTGCAACTAATCACGCTTCAACTTCAAAATCGGCCGTTTAGGCTTATTTACTGAGCCCTTTTTCCTAACTGAAGATTTGCTAGCAGCAGTGCTTTTAACCGCGTAATCAATGCCCTCACGAATCATTAAAGCAAGCTCAGGGGCAGAAAAGCCTTTATCACCCTTAATTGAAAGATCCATCGGATCATTGAAATTACCATCTACAATTTCAATAACCAATCCTGATTCATGTTCTACTTGCCGCCCATTTACAGACCACATACAACCACTACTCTTCCTGCCAACTAAAACATCTAATATACAGTGAGTTGACCTATTAACCATCTACCATTAATAGTACTTAGAACATAAAACCTAACGAAATACTGCGCCTTCTTTGGAAATCATTCGAAGCCTAACATTTCAATAACACACCCTATTATTTCTATTACAAAAGACATATAGCTATGCTGTAGAATAGTGTTTTTAATGGATTACGCTTGATATGAATTGGATACTAGAAAACAATGGCTTTATATTAGAAGCAATTGTTATGGCCTGCATTATTATTTATATCGGCCGGAAAATTTAATGTAGCAATTTTATGCCTTTACCTAACACCGACGTAACAAAGTGGATTGATGCTAATGACATGGGAACTGATCACAAAACATGCTGCACTTGTGCCATTACTAGCCATGCTATGTCCCCAAGTTCATGCAAATTCGGAACTGGCAGATTTCACAGAAGAAGATCTTTTTATCGATATACCGCAAGTAATATCCGCTACTCACCTATCCCAAAAACTAACTGAAGCCCCAGCATCTATAACGATTATCGATAAAGAGATGATCCAAGCGTCTGGGGCATTAAAGATATCGGATTTATTCCGCCTAGTTCCAGGCATGCAAGCTTATGATGTTCACACCAACAAATCAGGTGTGGCTTATCACGGCATGACGAATGATTTCCCCAACAAGCTTGAAGTAATGATAAATGGTCGTTCAGTCTATCTTCCTTTACTTGCGACCGTTGCTTGGGAAACCATTGGAATTTCACTATACGATATTGATTATATTGAAGTTGTCAGAGGCGCCAATGTACCCACTCAGGGATCTAACGCATTTTTAGGTGCAATAAATATAATTACACGTTCTCCGTTAAAAGATCAGAATTCAGAACTACGCGTCACTGCTGGTGACTTAAATACTAGAAACTATTCTATTCGTCACGCGGGCAGTTCTGATTTATCACAATATGCCCTAACTGCCGGCCACATGAGTAATGATGGGATAGAGAGATATAAGGACGAAGGGCTCACAAAATACATTAACCTAGCCTCTTCATTTACACCAAGTTTAACTGACAATATTGATTTAGAACTAGGCTTCAATAATGGTTACGCTTCTCGTGGGGATGGAGATAAGCTGAACGCCTCAGATGCTGACTTCCTTAGAAGAACCCACACATCCAACTATCAGATGATTAGCTGGAATAGTATCGCCAATGCTGAAACAGAATATAAACTTACTTACTATCATAATTATTTAAACCTTGAAGGAACTACGTATACCGAAGCCGAATTAGCAGCTTTGGTTGGTGCAGGCAATGTTGCTGATACACTAGCTCTTAATCCTCTTGGGATTTACAAGGATAGTGAACATGGTGAAATGGATCTGCATGATCTTTCATTCCTAACAACTAAGCACTTTTCTCAAAACAGTAATTTAGTTACTGGTATAGGAACACGTTTCCAAAGAGTTAAAAGTGAGGCTTTATTCCAAAGCGCTGACTGGCATGAAGAAACGAGCTGGCGCCTTTTTGGAAACTGGGAATATAAGTTAGGTAAATCTTGGGTATTCAATACCGGGGCTATGTATGAATATAGCAACAACACTCATGGTGCATTATCCCCACGACTTGCAGCCAATTACCTAATAAGCCCTGACAGCTCAATCCGCGCAGCATACACTCACGCCCACCGAATGCCTTCACTCTTAGATCGGTTCGGTCAGTATACTCTTAGGTATCCACCTATAGGAGGAGGGCCAGTTGACGTTATATCACGACCAAACGATGAGGTTGTGCCAGAAGAAAACAGTTCCTTTGAGATAGGTTACCTGAAGCTATGGCCTCAGACAAAAACCCAATTTGATTTACGTGTTTTCTATGAAGATATCACACATGCTATTGATTCATACTATGTAAGCGATGTGGAAGATACTAATGATGGAAGATCACGCTCCCAAAGTAATACAGCTAGCTGGATAAACAGAGGACTTGAATTCCAAGTCAAAACATCCTTACCGCTAACTTGGGATACGGACGTGATCTTTAACTATGGCTATAACAATCCTAAAGGAATACGAGATCGGGGCCCAGGCATCGCTCCAAGAACAAACACTCTAGACACCCGCGCACCAAATCATACAGCCTCAATCCTATTTAGCACTAAACCTAGCGAGAGTTCATTAATAGGCTTATCACATTACTACATGGATCATACCGAGTGGCTGGAAGGCTATAGCAGCGGCAGCCCAAGAAATAACTACACCCGCACAGACTTAACGATACGCAAAACATTCCCTTTGGATACGGATAACGCATTAGAACTATCATTAATCATACAAAACCTATTCGATAAAAAGTATTCGGAGTTCTACAAATACAACGAGTTTGACCGGAGATCTTATATCCAACTGAAATTTGAATACTAATTTCTAATCTCACCGCAATGGATTGTAGAAGTGTTTAATAAGTCGATACATACAATTTCACTCATTCACCAGAACCTTAGAGTTCTGGCATGGGTGCTGTTGTCTTGTTTTCCATCATTTTTATACGCCGATAATCTGATTGTTCTCAGCAAACAACTACCAAGTTATCAAAGTGTAGCTGAGGCTCTCGCAAGCAATCTCGATACCCCTTCTAAAACAATCACTTTAGAGGAATTTCAGCGAAGTAACTATGACACTTCAGGTTTCCAACAAATAATCGCTTTAGGCTCAAAAGCCGGTGATAACCTATTTAACAAAATCCCTAAAGATAAAAATCTATTTATTAGCTTTTTGCCAAGACAAACATATCAATCCCTTCTAAAAAAATACAAAAACCATACAAGAATCACCAAGGGGAAAGTAACCGCTATCTATTTAGACCAGCCTTATGCAAGGCAGCTGGCTCTAGCGCGTCTAATTTCACCCTCTGCGCAGTCAATAGCCACTGCATTGGGCCCCTACTCCGAGAACGACCTTCCTTTACTTGAGAAGGCCGCTGAAACACATCGTTTAGATCTGAAGTTTGTCACATTAAAAGAAACTGACAACCCTATTCACAAACTACAACCCCTTATCAGGGGAGCTGATCTGTTCCTTTCCTTGCCTGATAAATCAGTCTTCAACAGAACGACAGCCAAGTGGATTTTGTATATATCCTTTAGGCAAAGAATCCCGCTCATCGGTTTCTCAAAAAAATACGTTGAAGCTGGGGCTCTGGCTGCTGTGTATTCGACCCCTACTGATATAGGTCACCAGACAGCAAAAATAATCATGAAATATGGAGATAAGGAACAACTGCCGGAGCCAACATATTCGAGCCACTTCAGCGTAGCAACGAATGAAACAGCCGCAAACTCATTACGTCTTAAAGTCCCGTCCGAAGCCGACCTAACTCATAAACTGATGGAGTTAGAGCAATGAGAGGACTAACACTAGGCATAAGACAGCGAGTTTTAATCATTACACTACTCCCACTTTCAATGATCACATTACTTTTAGGCGGCTATTTCATCAGCACACGACTCGATGATGCACAAAGGTCACTAATAGAGAAAGGCCAGACCATGGCCCAAATGATGGCGACATCAGCTGAATTTGGTTTACTCGTAGGCAACACAGAAATATTACAGGGATTAATTCGCTCTTCCACCAAAGCCCAAGAAGTTGATGATGTGGTCTTTCTCAACCCCGCTTTTGAGACTCTTGTACGGGGAGCTAAAACTGAACAACCATTAGATAAAAACGCAGGATACCCTCTTCATAAGAACAACCAAGTCCACTTTTTACACCCTGTTGTGGCCACTGGAGTTGATATCACTGACACTCCAGGCTTTTTCTTTGAAGAAGAGCAAGAACCTGAATTCATTGGTTGGGTTATCATTATACTTTCAGAAAAACCAACTCAAGCACGCCAATTTGAGATTTTAACGAAGGGAATCATCCTCGCTCTAATAGGGCTACTAAGTACCTTGTTTATAGCCTCTCGCTTTGGGCAACGCATAACCAATCCCATATTAGGCCTAACCCATGTAATAGAAATGTTGCAACATGGCCACTTAGAAACGAGAGCTAGTCTTTCAAGTACAGGAGAGCTCCGCTCACTGGCGCAAGGCATCAACCGTCTTGCTCAACGAGTCCAAGAGTCTAATCAAACATTGGAAAGCAGAGTTGATAAAGCAACGAAACGACTCCGTTCAACACTCGTTCATTTGGAAAAGCAGAACCAAGCTTTAGACAAATCAAGAAAACGAGCTGACAGTGCGAACCTTGCTAAAGATGAATTCCTTGCAAGAATGAGCCATGAGCTGAGGACTCCGCTAACCTCAGTTTCTGGTTTTGCACGTCTTCTTGATCAAACAGAGTTACAGCTTGAACAGAAAGAATACACTCGGATTATAAACCTGACATCTGAGCTACTTTTATCCATCATTGACGATATATTGGATTATTCAAAACTAGAATCTAATGCGGTAGAGCTAGAAGAGATCGCTTTTGAATTTGAAACTTGTATTCTCGATGTGCTCGAAATGCAAACAGCAGCTGCGCACGAGAAGGGCCTTGAATTAATTCCGATCATATCAGCAGATACACCAAAATTTTTAATAGGCGACCCAATACGATTACGTCAAATCATTACTAACCTTGTCAGCAATGCCATAAAATTCACTAAGAGTGGTCATGTTTGCATCAAAGTTGAAGCCTATAATCAAAACTCTGCGGAAACAGAACTTAGCATTTCTGTAGAAGATACTGGAACCGGTATACCCGAGGATAGGATAGACAACCTATTTAAAGCATTCAGCCAAGCAGACACATCGATCACCAGGCGTTTTGGCGGTTCAGGGCTAGGACTCGTCATCGCAAAACGCCTCACTGAGCTTATGGCAGGCAGCATCTCCCTTACAAGTGAAGAAGGGAAAGGGACCAAAATCAATTTACGCATCCCATTCACTTCGAGTCCCCGCCAAAAACATCTGCTCTCACGTCAGCTAAATAATATTTTGATTTATGATAATAATCCTTTGGTTCGCGAGGGCATTAAAAAGCAGCTTGCATCTCTACATACAACAATCACTGAGTTGAGCACAGAGGATGAGTTATTAACTGCACGAAAAGAATCTCCTCAGAGCTCGATCATCTGGGGTCTGAATACAAGCGACATATCTGAAGAGACTATTAATAAAGTACAAAGCACAATCAGATCACATGATGGAAAGATCATACTTTTAAGTGGTCAACCCCTACCGCTCATACCATTAGGTAAAACCACGCAACTACGTAAACCCGCTAGAACACAGCTTCTTCTGAACGCCCTATCGCCTGAAACCTACAAGCTCCCTGATCACTCAGAAGAGATCAAAGGGCAGATCAAAAACAAAGCGAAAATCCTTATTGCAGAGGACAATAACTTCAACCGTTTGCTCGTACGTAAGATTCTAGAACAAGCTCAAGCAAACGTAATTGAAGCAGAAACGGGCGAAGAAGCGGTTTTACAAGCGTTAAAACACCAACCTGATATTATACTCATGGATGTGCATATGCCTGTAATGGATGGCATCGAAGCAACAAGGCAGATAAGGCTATCACAACGAACAGTCCCTATTATTGCTTTAACCGCAAACGTCATTTCTAGTGAACATCAAAAACTAATAAATGCAGGTGTTAACCACGTATTGCTAAAACCAATTAACGATGATGAGTTATACCACACAATAGAGGGCTTTCTATCTGAAGAGATTATCTCTCCACTCCCAGCCGCTAGAAAGCAAAGCACCACAGACATCGAAAAATATAATATTAGTGGTGAGACACTTAATAATGAGTTACTGGATCAGCTACGAGGCCTTCAGGCAGGCTTTGATAGCAAAGATATAAAGCTAATGAGACACCATAGTCATCAGCTACTCGGCCTAGCAGGGCTGTACGAAATCCCAGAGCTGGAAGTAGTAGGCCATAAACTGCATGATGCCTTGCTAACTGAAAACTTCAAACAAATTTGGAAGGAGTTATGGCAAACAAAGCGGATTATTGAGCATAAACAATTTGAAACACTAGAATAGTCTAGAATCAGGTTCCGCTTCTATCAACTTATTTAGACGAGCTGCGATTACCCTAAGCTGCATCATCCCCTCTTTGTTCAATATCGCACCATCGATTCCCTTACTCATAAAGTCATCAGTGCCATTAGCAATTGATAGGCAGTTCAAGCGAATCTGCTCTAGCTCAGCATCATGTGTAATCGGTATCGAGAGGAACATATCCCAACGTGATAAAGCATCCCTTTTTTCCATCACATCGACGAATAGCTGAAGAATGTCCCGACGAACAGGGCGATACGTAGGAGGTTTTCCAAAAACAAAAGCCAGTGCTACCCCTAGCAACACAATTAAACAAACAAAAAAAACAATAAAAAATTCCATCGCTAATTAATGCGTTAGCATTTTAAAATCATAAGCAATTAGATATCGAGTGGCATCAAGAACCTTCGCTTTATACTCACTATCCAACTTCGCCATCTCTTTGGAAAACTTCCATTTTTGTTGCTTTGATAACGCCTTCCATTCCTCTTTAATAGGTATATGCTCTGTTCGTTTATGCACTTCACGAATAACAGAAACTTCAGGGCTCTCAAGCAGCTGAGGCGCTAACGCTTCTAAAAGTGTACTTAAACGCATACATGCCTCAGTGCAAGACAGCTTGTCATCATTACCATAAGCTTTTGAAATAACCGTTATGCTTTCAATCAGGTAGGAACGTTGTTCTTCATATCGCTGCTTTGTTTTACGCTCCTCTTCCTGCTGTTGCTTTTTCACACTATCCAAAAGAATATATTTACGCTTAATATACAGCGCTAGAACAACACAAATTATGACAACAATGCCACTTAAAAGAAATAACGTTTCTTGAGATAAACCGGTCACAATAAAATTCCAATATAAAGAAGAGACAAATGCAAATACTACATAGCCCCCCAACAGTAGGGGAGATCATCAATGAACTATACCTCAACCCAGCCAATGTAAGCCAACAAGAAGCTGCTCTATTATGCCAAATAGAGGACACACTGTTTGCTAAAATTGTAAACGGCGAGGTCAGAATTGGTTATGAATTAGCTTACAAGCTAAGCAAAGGCTTTAATACGACACATACTTTTTGGCTCAATATCCAACAAGATTACGAAAAAAGTCAAAATAAATAACCAGACCTTATCCACTTACTTTATCCGCTGCCGAAGTTGATCCTCCTAGCTCAATAGCCCGCGCACTATTTCCAACCCACAACGAAAAACCCCCCGATCATTACTGACCGGGGGGCTTCTCTTAATTAAATGCTTGGCGATGACCTACTCTCACATGGGGAAACCCCACACTACCATCGGCGATGTTGCGTTTCACGTCTGAGTTCGGGATGGGATCAGGTGGTTCCACAACTCTATGGTCGCCAAGCAAAACTGTCACAATCGGGATTTAAATTCATTTTTGATTTAGAGGGAGTCGTTAGACTCAACCTTGTATTTCTATACGCGCTAATTCGTTACTTTCTATCATTATTTGTCTGTATTGAACAAATCACTTGCCAAACGCCTTGGGCGTTATATGGTCAAGCCTCACGGGCAATTAGTATTGGTTAGCTCAACGCCTCACAGCGCTTCCACACCCAACCTATCAACGTCGTAGTCTTCAACGGCCCTTTAGGGGAATCAAGTTCCCAGTGAGATCTCATCTTGAAGGAAGCTTCCCGCTTAGATGCTTTCAGCGGTTATCTCGTCCGAACGTAGCTACCCGGCAATGCAATTGGCATCACAACCGGTACACCAGAGGTTCGTTCACTCCGGTCCTCTCGTACTAGGAGCAACTCTTCTCAAATCTCAAACGCCCACGGCAGATAGGGACCGAACTGTCTCACGACGTTCTAAACCCAGCTCGCGTACCACTTTAAATGGCGAACAGCCATACCCTTGGGACCGGCTTCAGCCCCAGGATGTGATGAGCCGACATCGAGGTGCCAAACACCGCCGTCGATGTGAACTCTTGGGCGGTATCAGCCTGTTATCCCCGGAGTACCTTTTATCCGTTGAGCGATGGCCCTTCCATACAGAACCACCGGATCACTAGAACCTACTTTCGTACCTGCTCGATGTGTCTATCTCGCAGTCAAGCACCCTTCTACTCTTGCGCTCATTGCATGATTTCCGACCATGCTGAGGGTACCTTCGTGCTCCTCCGTTACTCTTTGGGAGGAGACCGCCCCAGTCAAACTACCCACCACACAATGTCCCTGATCCCGCTAAGGGACCTAGGTTAGAACCTCAATATTACCAGGCTGGTATTTCAAGATTGGCTCCACTCTATCTGGCGACAGAGTTTCAAAGCCTCCCAGCTATCCTACACAAGTAATATCAAAGTCCACTGTGAAGCTGTAGTAAAGGTTCACGGGGTCTTTCCGTCTAGCCGCGGGTATACGGCATCTTAACCGCAATTTCAATTTCACTGAGTCTCGGGTGGAGACAGTGTGGCCATCGTTACGCCATTCGTGCAGGTCGGAACTTACCCGACAAGGAATTTCGCTACCTTAGGACCGTTATAGTTACGGCCGCCGTTTACCGGGGCTTCGATCAAGAGCTTCGCGCAAGCGCTAACCCCATCAATTAACCTTCCGGCACCGGGCAGGCGTCACACCCTATACGTCCTCTTTCGAGTTTGCAGAGTGCTATGTTTTTAATAAACAGTCGCAGCCACCTGGTATCTTCGACCGGCCTCAGCTTAGGGAGCAAGTCCCATCACCAAAACCGGCGCACCTTCTCCCGAAGTTACGGTGCCATTTTGCCTAGTTCCTTCACCCGAGTTTTCTCATACGCCTTAGTATTCTCTACCTGACCACCTGTGTCGGTTTGGGGTACGGTTACTTATAACCTGAAGCTTAGAGGTTTTTCCTGGAAGCATGGCATCAACTACTTCATTCCATAAAGGAACTCGTCATCGGTTCTCAGCCTAACAAGGACCCGGATTTACCTAAGTCCTTAGCCTACAACCTTAAACACGGACAACCAACGCCGTGCTAGTCTAGCCTACTCCGTCACCCCATCGCAGTTATAATCAGTACAGGAATATTAACCTGTTTCCCATCGGATACGCTCTTCAGCCTCTCCTTAGGGGCCGACTCACCCTGCCACGAAAAGCGTTGGACAGGAACCCTTGGTCTTCCGGCGGGGAGGGTTTTCACCTCCCTTATCGTTACTCATGTCAGCATTCGCACTTCTGATATGTCCACGATGCCTTACGGCTTTCGCTTCAACCACTTACAGAACGCTCCTCTACCATGCACAAAGTGCATCCGTAGCTTCGGTGTTATGCTTAGCCCCGTTATATCTTCCGCGCGGGCCGACTCGACTAGTGAGCTATTACGCTTTCTTTAAAGGGTGGCTGCTTCTAAGCCAACCTCCTAGCTGTCTAAGCCTTCCCACATCGTTTCCCACTTAGCATAAACTTTGGGACCTTAGCTGACGGTCTGGGTTGTTTCCCTTTCCACGACGGACGTTAGCACCCGCCGTGTGTCTCCCGTGATTGAACTCATGGGTATTCGGAGTTTGCATCGGGTTGGTAAGTCGGGATGACCCCCTAGCCGAAACAGTGCTCTACCCCCCATGGTTAGACACGAGGCACTACCTAAATAGTTTTCGAGGAGAACCAGCTATCTCCGAGTTTGATTAGCCTTTCACTCCTATCCACAAGTCATCCGCTGGCTTTTCAACGACAGTCGGTTCGGTCCTCCAATGCATGTTACTGCATCTTCAACCTGCCCATGGATAGATCACTCGGTTTCGGGTCTACTCCTAGCGACTGGACGCCCTATTAAGACTCGGTTTCCCTACGGCTCCGCAAATGCTTAACCTTGCCACTAAAAGTAAGTCGCTGACCCATTATACAAAAGGTACGCAGTCACCGTCCGAAAACGGCTCCCACTGCTTGTACGTACACGGTTTCAGGATCTATTTCACTCCCCTCACAGGGGTTCTTTTCGCCTTTCCCTCACGGTACTGGTTCACTATCGGTCAGTCAGGAGTATTTAGCCTTGGAGGATGGTCCCCCCATATTCAGACAGGATATCACGTGTCCCGTCCTACTCGTTTTCACAATATATAAGCCTTCAAATACGGGGCTATCACCCACTATGGCCACACTTTCCAGAGTGTTCTTCTAACTACAATATTGCTTAAGGGCTAATCCGCGTTCGCTCGCCGCTACTTACGGAATCTCGGTTGATTTCTTTTCCTCCGGGTACTTAGATGTTTCAGTTCCCCGGGTTCGCCTCTAATGCGCTATGTATTCACGCAAAAGATACCTATAAATAGGTGGGTTTCCCCATTCGGAAATGTTGGGATCAAAGCTCGTTTACCAGCTCCCCCAACCTTATCGCAGGTTACAACGTCCTTCATCGCCTCTGACTGCCTAGGCATCCACCGTGCACGCTTAGTCACTTGACCATATAACCCGAAGGCGTCTGGAATCATAGTAACTTGTTAGTACAGTAACGATAGATTTCGCCGAATTGGCGCTTGTATATGAAAAATACAAGTCAATCTAAATCAATGAATCTAAATCCAAATTGTTAAAGAGCGTTTAAAGCAAAAAAGCTTTAAAAGATAATGTCGTAGTAGACGATTATGTTTTAAAACTCTTCTCTCTACAGTAAGAGTAATGGTGGAGCTATGCGGGATCGAACCGCAGACCTCCTGCGTGCAAAGCAGGCGCTCTCCCAGCTGAGCTATAGCCCCATTTCAACAGTGAGGCCATTATTTGGTAGGCCTGAGTGGACTTGAACCACCGACCTCACCCTTATCAGGGGTGCGCTCTAACCAGCTGAGCTACAAGCCTACACTGTTACTCTTAACGTCTCTGATCAGATAATTCGTGTGAACGCTTGCCGAGAATCGGCTTTCGTTTAAGGAGGTGATCCAGCCCCAGGTTCCCCTAGGGCTACCTTGTTACGACTTCACCCCAGTCATGAACCACACCGTGGTAACCGCCCTCCCGAAGGTTAAGCTAGCTACTTCTGGTGCAATCCACTCCCATGGTGTGACGGGCGGTGTGTACAAGGCCCGGGAACGTATTCACCGTGGCATTCTGATCCACGATTACTAGCGATTCCGACTTCATGGAGTCGAGTTGCAGACTCCAATCCGGACTACGACCGGTTTTATGAGATTAGCTTACCTTCGCAGGTTCGCGGCCCTCTGTACCGGCCATTGTAGCACGTGTGTAGCCCAACTCGTAAGGGCCATGATGACTTGACGTCGTCCCCACCTTCCTCCGGTTTGTCACCGGCAGTCTCCTTAGAGTTCCCACCATTACGTGCTGGCAAATAAGGACAAGGGTTGCGCTCGTTACGGGACTTAACCCAACATTTCACAACACGAGCTGACGACAGCCATGCAGCACCTGTCTCAGAGTTCCCGAAGGCACGAAACTATCTCTAGTAACTTCTCTGGATGTCAAGAGTTGGTAAGGTTCTTCGCGTTGCGTCGAATTAAACCACATGCTCCACCGCTTGTGCGGGCCCCCGTCAATTCATTTGAGTTTTAACCTTGCGGCCGTACTCCCCAGGCGGTCTACTTATCGCGTTAGCTTCGCCACTAAGAGATCAAGTCTCCCAACGGCTAGTAGACATCGTTTACGGCGTGGACTACCAGGGTATCTAATCCTGTTTGCTCCCCACGCTTTCGCACCTCAGTGTCAATATCGGTCCAGGTAGTCGCCTTCGCCACTGGTGTTCCTTCCTATATCTACGCATTTCACCGCTACACAGGAAATTCCACTACCCTCTACCGTATTCTAGATTGGCAGTATCAGGTGCAGTTCCAAGGTTGAGCCCTGGGCTTTCACATCTGACTGACCAATCCACCTACGCGCGCTTTACGCCCAGTAATTCCGATTAACGCTCGGACCCTCCGTATTACCGCGGCTGCTGGCACGGAGTTAGCCGGTCCTTCTTCTGCAGTTAACGTCACAGCTAGCAGTTATTAACTACTAACCTTTCCTCACTGCTGAAAGTGCTTTACAACCCTAGGGCCTTCTTCACACACGCGGCATGGCTGCATCAGGCTTGCGCCCATTGTGCAATATTCCCCACTGCTGCCTCCCGTAGGAGTCTGGACCGTGTCTCAGTTCCAGTGTGGCTGATCATCCTCTCAGACCAGCTAGAGATCGTCGCCTTGGTGAGCCATTACCTCACCAACTAGCTAATCTCACGCAGGCTCATCCAATAGTGCAAGGTCCGAAGATCCCCTGCTTTCCCCCGAAGGGCGTATGCGGTATTAGACCAAATTTCTCTGGCTTATCCCCCGCTACTGGGTAGATTCCTACGCGTTACTCACCCGTCCGCCGCTCGTCAGCATCTAGCAAGCTAGATCTGTTACCGCTCGACTTGCATGTGTTAGGCCTGCCGCCAGCGTTCAATCTGAGCCATGATCAAACTCTTCAGTTTAAATCATATGTGCTATCAGGAATGTGATAGCGAGCTCTAGTACTAAACAACCGGATTACATTCGAAAATGTAAAACCTTTTTGTAAATCGCTTAAATGAATTCACTTGGTTGCTTGTTCTAGATAAAGTCTTTGCTTCATCTCAACAAGCGCCCACACGAATTATCTGATCAAATTGTTAAAGAGCGTTGCTTGGAGCTACTTAACGCTGCGAAGCGTTTCGTCTCAAGCGAGGCGCATATTCTACTTTGCGCCGTTTCAAAGTCAACCGTTATTTTGTGTTTTTGTGAATTAATTTTCAATCAATCCACACACTCAAACGAACCTTGAAACCTTCTCCGCAAATCCTGTAAAAACTTAAGCTTTTCAGTGACTTACTTCGAACCTTTTTCAGTACTGAAACCTGCGTTTCCGCTGTCTCCCTGAGCAAGGACGGCGAATTATAGACACTTCCCGAACCACGTCAACAGACAATTTAAAAAAACCTCACTTTTTTGTAAAAAAATGCCTTTTTTATCTAAAACCCAGCAAAAGCGGTTAATAAAGCACCAGAGGCGCTTATTTCCTGTACAGCAGATACAAAAAAGCGCCACCTATATGAATAAGCAGCGCTTTATTTACTAGCTATGAAGAAGAGTAGCTATATAGAAGCCTCTATATAGAGATAATTAAGCCAATTCAAAAAGATGATGCTTCTTCTTACCTAACTTAACCAAAAAGTATTTTCCAAAAAGCGCTTTATCCGCTGCAAACATACCAGCAGCATTCATAATATCTTCCATACCATGTGCACTACCATTCACCACGACAGCATTTCGCTGCAAAGCATCCTTTACCTGCTTCCCAGACGGAGCCAATCCTGCATCCGCTAGAATAGTTGTAACCGGCTGATCCGAAACAGCAGCCACATCTAAAATAGAAGACGGCAAACCATCTTGAGCCAACTGAGCATAATCCTGCTCGCTTAAAGATGAAGTATCACCTGAGAACAACGCTTCAGTAATTCGTTTCGCAGCAACCAGACCCTCCTCACCATGAACGAGACGAGTCACCTCTTCAGCCAGCACTCTTTGTGCATCAGGACGCCCCTGACGTTCGGCATCCTCTTTTTCTATCTGCTCAATATCTGCCACTGACAAGAAAGTAAAGTAACGCAAGAAACGATATACATCAGCATCTGCTGTCTGTAACCAGAACTGATAGAAGGCATAAGGAGAAGTTTTAGTCGAATCAAGCCAGATCGTGCCTGACTCAGTTTTACCAAATTTAGTACCATCAGATTTCGTGATCAACGGCAACGTGAGACCAAACACCTGGTTACCATTCATTCGGCGGGTTAACTCAGTTCCACCCGTGATATTACCCCACTGATCTGAACCACCTATCTGTAATGAACAGCCATGCGATTTATTTAACTGCTGAAAATCATATGACTGAAGAATCATATAGGTGAACTCTGTGTAAGAGATACCCTCACCTTCACGATCAAGGCGCTGCTTAACTGATTCTTTACCTATCATCTGGTTAACAGAGAAATGTTTACCAATATCTCGCAAGAACGTCAGAACATTAATATCTTTCGTCCAATCAAGGTTATTAACGACTTCAGCGCTATTGGAACCGGAATCAAAATCAATGAACGCACTCACCTGCGCTCTTATTTTACCAACCCAGTTTGCAACCGTTTCATCATCATTAAGCTTGCGCTCTTGCGCTTTAAAACTTGGATCACCAATCAAACCTGTTGCGCCACCTACTAGCGCTAACGGCTTATGGCCATAAGCCTGAAAACGTTTTAACGTCAGCAATGGCACCAAACTACCAATATGGAGACTGTCAGCTGTCGGGTCGAAGCCACAATAAAGTGTCACACTACCATCCGTTAGATGCTTCTCCAGTTCGTCTTCACTGGTCATCTGCGCAACCAGTCCGCGCGCTTTTAGGTCTTGTAACAGTGTTTCACTCATTATCTTCGTTCAACCTTGGTTGATGGCTATTAAATATCGCGACATTTTAGCGGCACAGCGCGCTCAAACAAATAGGGTTTGACAAATATTTTATTGATTTTTGTTAAGCCACTCTTAAGTTTCCCTCACAAAGGCCGACTTTTTGTAATGAGAATGGCATAATGCGACGCTTATTTATCAGCAACCTGCTTAGAAGGGGACTAGGGTGCTATACCGTCTTAAGCAATTACGCACGCAGCTACCTACTGTTCATTTGATAGCAGTAAGCGCCTGCGTTTTTATTTTGGGGCTTACCCTTGTAATGCTTCCATCACAACAAGTTGAAGCAACCAGGGGCGACATCCCAACACCCCCACTCACGGTTCATGCAGTTATAGACGGGGCTGACGTAGACAATGTTGATCAAAAAAAATCCACCACAATTAAACATGCAACAACTACCTCTACAGTCATAGAGGATACTCCTGAGAACTGGACCAGCTATACCATTGGCAGCGGTGACAACCTAACGTCTATGTTCTACAAAGCAGGCTTAACAGCAAGAGATGTCTACAACGCAGCCAACGCTGACAAAGAAGGCAAAGCCTTTAGCCGCCTATACCCGGGACAAACCATCTCCTTCCTTATAAAGGACGGAACACTCTCCAAATTGCGACACACCGAATCTAAACTCAAGCAAACCCTACTGATTAGCACCAATGATGGCTACAAGGTTGAGGTGATTGAGCGGACACCTACCACCAGCCATAAATACACATCAGGCACCATTAGAGACTCTCTTTTCCTGGCCGGCGAGGAAGCAGGACTATCTAGCAAAAAGATCATGGAGCTTGCCAGCATATTTGGCTGGGATGTCGACTTCGTACTAGATATTAGAAAGAATGATAGCTTTAGTCTTATATATGAGGAGAAGTACCTTGATGGCCAGAAAATTGGTGAAGGTCCGATCATTGCCGCCCAATTTATTAATAGAGGCAATAAATTCACAGCTCTTCGTTACACCAATACCGAAGGAAACAGCAGTTATTTCACACCAGAAGGCTATAGCATGCGTAAAGCCTTCCTTCGCTCCCCCGTTGGCTTTGCACGTATAAGCTCTCGCTTCAGCTTAAAACGCAAACACCCAGTTCTTAATCGCATCCGAGCACACAAAGGTGTTGATTACGCTGCAGGCACAGGCACACCGATCAAATCATCTGGCGACGGAAAGATCATCTATCGTGGAAAAAAAGGTGGATTTGGCAACGTTGTTATTGTTCAACACGGAAGCAGCATCACAACCCTTTACGCACATATGAGCAACTTCAAACGCGGACAGAAAGTCGGTTCTCGCGTACAACAAGGTCAGGTAATTGGTTTTGTTGGGAAAACCGGTTTAGCAAGCGGCCCTCACCTACATTATGAATTCCGCGTTAATGGTGTGCATAAGAATCCACTAACAGTAAAACTTCCAGAAGCAAAACCGATTGCGAAAGATGAACGTTCGGCTTTCAAGTCCACAGCAAGCACACTGCTTGCTCAGCTTGAAACGTACCAAGCAACCACTCTTGCATCTTTTCAGCACTAAGATTTGAGCATATGAGCGAAGCAGATCTTTATATTGGCATTATGTCTGGCACTAGCCTAGATGGCATTGATGTATTAGCAGCTAGATTTACACCGAATTTTGAGATTATTGCCTCTCACTCAGAACCGATACCGCCTAAACTTAAGCAGCAGATTCTCCGCTTAACCCAACCCGGAAATAATGAAATAGACCTAATGGGGGAGACTGATGTCGCCCTTGGTCATTTATTTTCACAAGCCGCTAACACTCTTATTCGCTCGTCCAATCTCTCAATTGAAAAAATACGGGCCATAGGCTGCCATGGACAAACGATTAGACATCGTCCAGAGCTAAATTTCACACTCCAAATAGGCGATGCCAATATAATCGCAGAACAAACGGGTATCACCACTGTAGCCGACTTCAGGCGTAGAGATATAGCAGCAGGCGGCCAAGGGGCACCGTTAGTACCAGCCTTTCATCAAGCAATGCTTCATTCTACTAGCATTGATAGAGTTCTGTTAAATATTGGAGGCATGGCAAACTTAACCTACCTACCTGCCAACAGCTCCTCTGATATTCTTGGTTTTGATACCGGCCCAGGTAACGTTCTAATGGACGCGTGGATCTCAACACACCAGCAACGACCTTATGACACAAACGGATTATGGGCTGCTTCTGGTAACTGCAACCACAAGCTACTTGAACAACTATTAGCATTACACTACTTCCACGAAGCACCACCCAAAAGCACCGGCCGTGAACAGTTCAACCTTAACTGGCTGCAAGAACAGATTCAGCAATTTTCAATATCGGCACAAGATATTCAAGCAACGCTACTGGAACTAACAGCATTGAGTATCGCGAACTGCATCAACGATCATATTCCAAGCAAAAATTTTGAACTGTTAGTATGCGGTGGCGGCAGCAGAAACGGCAAGTTAATGGAACGCATTAGCTACTTGCTACCTAAGGCTACCGTTGATACAACCGATCACACGGGAATAGATGCAGACTGGATGGAAGCAGCGGCATTTGCATGGTTAGCAAAACAATGTTTAGCAGGGAATACCGGAAACAGGACAAGTGTAACAGGCGCGAAAGGGGAAAGAATATTAGGCGCTATCTACCAAGCCTAACTCAACGTCAAACTTAGAAATATATATATCCATCGCGCCTTAGCCTGGCTTCTTCTGCAGGACCTAGCGGAACAGTATCAACAAAATCAGGCAACTCAGAGCGATCCACATCATTTATTCGCATCCATGTTTCACATATACGAATATCAATAACATTACTCTCTTCAAGTCGAGCAGCAAGCGCTAATAGATCCTTGTACTGCTCCATATTCCTATGACGAAACGCATGCGCCTCATCCCCGTGCAACACAAAAACAATCGGCTCATAGGCATTAAGGTTATCCACCTCTTCGGCCAACATACTAGCTCGATGAAATAACATCTCAACTTCACTTGGGGAGTTTTTCTTTATGAGAGCCAAATATCTTGGAGCAGCTAGATTAGGATCAGCTGGAGACTGCTGAGGGGCAGCAAAAGCATTTAAAGAGAAGAAACAAAAAAGAATACTTATTAGATAATGTCGCATATCGCCTTTCCACAAGCAGGAATACAGATCACTTATAGCAGAGCAAAATGCATATGAATAGGCTCTGAACAGAATCAACAAAGCCTATTCACACAATGGATCAGATAGAAAAAGAGGAACCACAGCCGCAGGTTGTCGTCGCATTCGGATTATTAATCACAAATTGAGACCCTTGCAGCCCCTCCTTAAAATCTACCTCTGCACCCGCTAGATATTGAAAACTCATGGGGTCCACTACCATTGTCACACCATCTCGCTCGACAACAGTATCATCCTCAGCCGCATTCTCGTCAAAAGTAAAACCGTAAGAAAAGCCAGCGCAGCCGCCGCCAGTGATAAACACTCGCAATTTCAAGCTCTCATTGTCTTCTTCTTCGATTAGCGTTCTTACTTTCTGAGCCGCTGATGCTGTAAATAACATCGATACTTCTTGGCTTGGATCAACTGTTTCTATCATAGGTACTTCACTCACATTGGCAGGCTGCAATTATCACCTTAACCAACCATTTCAGTCAAGTATTAAGGCATTAAGCCAACAATATTTAACCCTGCCGACTCATCAACACCAAACATAATGTTCATATTTTGAACTGCTTGGCCCGCCGCACCTTTAACCAAATTATCAATAACGGACAGAACAACAACTGTATCGTCTCCCTGAGGACGATGAATACTGATACGGCACATATTTCCACCTTTAACACTCCGCGTCTGCGGATGGGTGCCCGCCGGCATAACATCAACAAAAGGCTCATCTGCGTAACGCTCTTCAAACAACGTTTGCAGATCATGATCCACAGGATCTTTTAAGACACCATAACAAGTAGAATGAATTCCTCTAATCATTGGCGTCAAGTGTGGCACAAAGGTCAAATGAACCGGTCTTTCAGCAATAAGCGCTAAGCCCTGTTTAATCTCAGGAAGATGACGATGTCCGTGTACACCATAAGCCATCATACTTTCGCTCGCTTCACACAACAGAGAACCAACCTTCGCCCCTCTGCCCGCGCCACTGACGCCAGACTTACAGTCTGCAATCAAACGGCGATGGTCAATTAACTTATTCTCTAGCAAGGGCAAATAAGCTAACTGCGTTGCTGTTGGATAGCAGCCAGGACATGCAATGAGCTTTGCATCTTTAATTTGCTCACGATTCATCTCAGGCAACCCATAAACAGCCAACTCGGCCATTTCCGGCGATGTATGCTCCATTGCGTACCATTTAGACCACACATCAAGATCTTTGATACGGAAATCTGCACCGAGATCGATCACTCTTACTCCGTTTTCGATCAACTCAGCGGTCATCTTCATCGCTACACCGTGCGGTGTCGCAAAGAAAACCACATCACACTGACTTAGCGTTTGAACATCGGGTACCGAAAACTTAAGATCGTAATGGCCTCGAAGATTAGGGTACATATCAGCTACACTTACTCCCTCCTCGGAGCGAGAAGTAATAACGTCAACTTTTGCTTCTGGATGGTTTGCCAACAACCGCAATAATTCTACGCCTGTATACCCGGTGCCACCTACAATACCTACCTTAATCACAGAGACCTCTCATAAGAGTTGAAAAACTGGTAACGTATAATACTACAAAGCGACCCTTCTATGACTATTAAAAAGTAATTCAATACCATGTTTCGACAGACTTTTTCCATGAAACACTTTCGCCAACGGCTGGCGCACAATGAAGCGCTACCTCAAATGGTAGTGCTCGGCATGCTATGCGGCTTGCTATGCGGCTTAGTATTGGGCCTATTTCGCTTATTATTAGAGCTACCACTACAAAACGTACTGCCAGGCGCAAACAGTGAAAATTTTGAAGGGCTCTCTCCATGGCTACACTTTTTCCTCCCGATAATAGGTAGCCTGATATTAGTAGCAATTCTATCCAGAGTTACCCCACTTAACCGCAAGGTCGGCGTCACTCACCTTTTAGAGCGCATGGCTTACCATCAAAGCAACCTCCCCTTAATAAACGCATTAATGCAATTTCTAGTGGCGAGCATCGCCCTGCTATTTGGTCACTCTGTCGGCAAAGAGGGGCCTGCCGTACATTTGGGGGCAGCCTGCGGAAGCCAGCTCGGTCAAAAACTTAATTTACCGAACAACACCTTAAGAATCCTAGCGGGATGCGGCACGGCCGCAGGAATCGCAGCAACCTTCAACACCCCCTTAGCAGGCGTAGTATTTGCGATGGAGGTTGTCTTACTCGAATACACTGTCATCGGTTTTATGCCGGTCATGGTTGCAGCCGCAACAGGCGCACTTGTTGTACAGTTCATGTTTGGCAGCGAGTTAGTACTCACTGTTCCGGCAATGCATATTGAATCACTACAAGAGATCCCCTACGTCGCCTTTCTAGGAGGAATTATCGGTCTTTTAGCAGTGGTATTTATTCGTTTAATGAAAGGTGCAATGCAGTGGTCCGATCACTCAGTGCTAACCTATCGTTCGAAATTAATTATTGCCGGACTTGCTACAGGAAGCATCGCCGTTTTTTACCCTCAGGTCATGGGCATCGGCTATGACACCCTCACTGCAGCGCTGCAGGGAGAGCTAGGCATTGGCCTTTTACTAGGCATTTTAATCGCCAAAATTTTATTAACGCCCATCGTATTGGGCTTAGGCATGCCTGCAGGACTCATTGGCCCCACATTTTTTATCGGTGCAATTGCAGGCGGTCTTTTAGGCATTCTCGGCGCAGGAGCAGTAGATCAAAACGTAGCCCATTCTGGTTTCTATGCGCTATTAGGGATGGGAAGCATGATGGGCGCGGTTACCAATGCACCTATGGCTGCCTTAGTTGCCATTCTTGAATTAACTGGTAACCCCAACATCATTTTCCCTGCAATGATCTCAATTGTTATCTCCAACCTCATCGCTCGATACATCTTTAAGCTACCGTCAATTTTTGTCGTCAGCATGCAACTTCAGGGGATGGATTATCGCTACCAACCACTGACACAAGTACTCAACGGTTCAGCGGTACGAAGCTTGATGAGCAGTAACTTCATTAAAAGCAACCCTCAGATATCCGCTCAGGGAGCACTTAACGCCTTAGACAGCTCGCCAAGCTGGGTGCTCATTGAGGTAGGTAAGAAGTACTTATTACTATCACCTGGGGATCTGCATGCGGCAACAAGGCAAGCATCCTCCTCTCAAGAGACGATTGATATGCTCAAGATGCCCGCCATGCGATTAGATGCCGCCAAGATTGATAGTCGAGCAACGCTACAGCAAGCCTTAGACAAAATGACACGTAAAGATGTTGAGGCGCTCTGCGTCTTTGAAGACGACGGCGAGATAATAGGCTTACTCACCCGTGACCAAATCGAAGAGTTTTATCGTGAAAGCTAATATTAACTCAAACACGCCTATACAAATGAACAGACTACTTTCAGGACTCTATGGGATTACCGATCCTATATTAATGCCCTCTCTTGAACAGATGCTTACACAGGTGGAAAGCAGTCTAAAAGGAGGGGTGAAAATCGTGCAATATCGCGATAAGTCTTTAGATCAAGAGAAACGTTTTTTAGAAGCCAGTGCGCTTAATCAATTATGTCAAAAATACAACACGCCCCTACTTATTAATGATGACGTTGAACTCGCACTCAAAACAGGTGCTGCAGGCGTACATCTAGGACAGAGTGATGGCAGTGTCACAGAGGCAAGGGCCACACTGGGTAATCAAGCAATTATCGGCGTCACTTGCCACGATTCACTAAATCTAGCCATCCAAGCAGAGAAACAAGGAGCAAACTATCTAGCCTTTGGTGCTTTTTTCCCATCGCAAACCAAACCTAATGCAAAACCAGCTCCGCTAAAACTACTCCAAGAAGCAAAACAGAAACTAAGCCTTCCAATAGTAGCGATTGGAGGCATTAGCGTGGATAATGCCAATCAAATAATCGATGCCGGTGCGGACATGATTGCCGTCATACATGCGCTGTATGCTCAAAATGATATAAAAGCGACAGCCCAATGTTTCCACCAGCAATTTAACAAATGAATTTCAGAGAGATACAACGATGTCCCGTTCAGAAGATCTATTCCAAGCCGCACAAGTTCACATCCCAGGCGGCGTAAATTCACCCGTTCGTGCATTCAAAGGCGTCGGCGGCACACCTATCTTTTTTAAAAGCGGCAAAGGTGCCTATCTCTTTGATGAAGATGACAATAAATATATCGATTACGTAGCTTCATGGGGACCTATGATTCTAGGTCACACAAACACCGCTGTGGTTGACGCTGTGCGCGCATCCTTAGACAACGGACTAGGCTTCGGAGCACCAACCGAAATCGAAATCGAAATGGCAGATAAAGTCTGTGAGATCATGCCATCAATGGAAATGGTCCGCATGGTCAGTTCTGGCACTGAAGCAACAATGAGCGCAATCCGCCTAGCACGTGGCTACACTCAGCGTGACAAGATTGTAAAATTTGAAGGCTGTTACCACGGGCATTCTGACTCACTACTCGTCAAAGCTGGTTCTGGCATGCTTACACTAGGCGAACCCAGCTCACCTGGCGTACCTGCTGCGCTAGCAGAGCATACAATAACCCTAACTCACAACGATATTGATAGCGTCCGCAAAGCATTCGCTGAAGCCGGCGAACAGATCGCCTGCATCATCGTAGAACCCGTAGCAGGTAACATGAACTGCATCCCTCCTCTGCCTGGTTTCTTAGAAGGCTTAAGAGAGATCTGCGATGAATACGGTACTGTTCTTATTTTTGATGAAGTAATGACAGGTTTTCGCGTTGCTTTAGGCGGCGCTCAAGCCGTTTACAATGTAAAGCCTGATCTTACAACGCTAGGCAAGGTCATTGGCGGGGGGCTGCCAGTCGGTGCATTTGGCGGCAAAAAAGAGATCATGTCCCATATAGCGCCACTTGGCCCTGTTTATCAAGCAGGCACTTTATCTGGTAACCCATTAGCCATGGCCGCAGGCCTTGCCATGCTAAAAGCGGTCTCGGCACCAGGATTTTACGAACAACTCAGCGCAAAAGTTGAACTACTAACGGAAGGATTAGAAGCAGTCGCCATGGCAAATGGCGTTCCCTTCACTACCAGTCGTGTAGGCGGAATGTTCGGCTTATTTTTCACCGACCAAAAACAAGTGACTAGCTTCTCCGAAACAATGGCATGTGAC
Source organism: Neptuniibacter victor (assembly GCA_027943745.1). Classification (GTDB taxonomy): domain Bacteria; phylum Pseudomonadota; class Gammaproteobacteria; order Pseudomonadales; family Balneatricaceae; genus Neptuniibacter; species Neptuniibacter victor. The sequence continues at coordinate 3,497,875 of AP025763.1, forward strand.
GCTGATAAATTCGCAAAATTTTTCCATGGAATGCTTGAGCAAGGGATCTATTTAGCGCCTTCGGCATTTGAAGCAGGATTTATTTCCGCTGCCCACACGCAAGACGATATTGAAGCAACACTTGCAGCTGCTGATCAGGTATTTGCAACGCTATAATGTCGATTCTATTTATCAGCAGCAACATAGCCTTGCTAATCTGCGCCCTGCTACTTGCCGGGCGCAGCTACCAAATATTTGAACAGCAAGCTCATAAAGCCTGCATGGTTATTAGCTTGTCTTGTACTTTTATCGTTTGCTCTTGCGCCGGGGCTTTACTTATCCACCAGCAAGACCAAGACTTAGTAACCCTCAAAAGAATATTCGACAATCTTGCTTATTATGCAGCCATCCCCCTCCTAGCCAGTGCATTTGTAGATATTGCTTGGAAGTATGACTGGTCCAAACCGGCATGGGGTAGATGGCTACTTGCGCTGTTTGCACTATTTGAGCTCACGAGAAGAGCCGAATTTGGTGCACAATACAGCCAAATAATGGCGACTGTATCAATAGCAGCCTTGGTTATCAGTTTTATTAAATCGCCCTCAACCAGAACCCAATCCATAGGTATCACTGCTGCTGGCTTTATGGCGACAAGCTTACTGATATTCGGATCTGCAAGCATACTCCCGCATTATCAAAACAATGATTTCAGCACATTATCTTTGGCAGCTGCCTTACTTATTTTGACAGGCACACTTCCAAAACAAGCTAAACCTAACCACTAAGCGCTGCACCCAAAAGGTGCAGCAAAAAACAAAAACGCACCAAAAAATTGCAAAAAAGCTTTAAAAATCAACTAATTGCCACAGATCAAATTATGCTAACACAAGCATAAACCTACCCCTTTAGGGATATACCCTCTCCCATTTTCTCATGTCATGGTGATAAACAAAGCAACCACCTTACGATCGACATGGGGCAAAAAATGGCGCACCTCAACCACCTGAAAGCAAAGCAAATTATGTCTTCAGAGCTGCTTACAGTTTCCGAGAACTGGTCAATTCAAACGCTCATTGAATTTTTCAATCGACACAAGGTTACTGGAGCACCCGTATTATCAGCGCGACAAGATTTTATCGGCGTTGTCAGCTTAAGTGACATTTTGAACTTTGATGAAAACCCTCAACATAAACTAAGCGAAAACCCTCTCACTCAGTTTTACTACAACACCCTAGAAGGCGTGAGTGTCGATGATTTAGGCATAGCTAGCGGTAACCAACACATGGATCACCTAGTCAGTGAAATAATGACTCCCGAAATCATCACTGCAGATATTGAATGCTCAGTGACCGAGATCGCCAAGACCATGCATAGTAGAGGCATACATAGAATATTTATTACTGAAAACGAAAAAATCAAAGGCGCGATATCGACACTTGATATCTTACGACTCGTGGCTGAAAGTTAGTCAGCAAGGCAGATAACACTTAAAATTAAGTAACGCCCTATGCCCCTAATTTAATTTCCCGATTAGGGGCGCAAACCCAAGCGCTTAATCAAGCGAGAAAAATTACCTCTATTGAGCTCTAGCTCTCTAGCGGCTGACGCTTGGTTACCATCATGCTTATCGAGTACCGAGCGAATAAGGTGCACTTGAAACGTCTCCATTGCATCTTTCATAGAGACTCCTTCAAAAGGAGGAGGCTCAACAATCTCATGGCCCGCCAAAGAGCCCCCAACAGTGGGCTGACTTGGATAAACAGTTTCAATTCCAAGATGACCCGCATTAATCAACACACTCCGGGCATCTCGCCCCTGCTCTGAAATAGCCTTCAAAGCCGCGCGACTTAATAAGTGCTCCAATTCACGAACATTACCCGGCCAATCATAACGAAGTAGTGCTTGTTTAGCAGCCTCATCAAGGCGCAGACCATTCGCCCCCAAACGCCGCTGATTCGTTTCCAAAAGATAACCTGCCAACAGGAGAGTATCCCTTCCTCTTTCACGCAATGGCGGGATCGATACCGGGTATACACTCAGGCGGTGATATAGATCTGCACGAAACCGTCCCTGCTCAACCTCTTTACGGAGATCCCTATTTGTCGCAGCAACAATACGCACATCAACCTGTATATATTGATCGCTGCCTACCCGTTGAATTTCACCACTCTGGAGCGCACGCAGCAAAACGGCTTGAATAGATAAGGGTAATTCTCCTATCTCATCCAGAAACAGCGTCCCTCCATCTGCTATTTCAAATTTTCCAGCTCTATCAGCGACAGCCCCCGAGAATGCCCCTTTCAAATGCCCAAACAATTCACTTTCAGCGATAGTCTCGGGCAAAGCGGCACAATTCACATAGACTAGAGGGTGCTGAGCACGTTGGGACTGATGATGAACTTGGCGAGCCACTAACTCTTTACCCACACCTGTTTCACCAAGAACAAGTACCGAGAGATGTGATTGAGCGACAATCGCAACCTCTTCTTTAAGGAGAGCAATAGCAGTACTCTCGCCGATAATTTCAATAGAGCTGCCCTCTTCAGAAAGCGCTTTAGCTACTTGCTGCTGATGTTCAGCCCTAGCGGCCAAACTATCAATACGTGCAGCAGCCTTAACCGTCGCTTCCGTAAGGCTTATAAAGGTTCTAAGTTCGATCGACTTAATATGATCAAAAGTCCCTGGCTCCATCGCATCCAGTGTCAACACTCCCCACGGTTTATTATCTATATATAAGGACACCCCCATACAATCATGCACATGAAGCTGATGATCAACCGCCTTAACAAGTCCATCATAGGGATCAGGAAGATCTGAATCTGCTGCAAAACGAATTGGTACTCGCGACTGTAGCAACTGCGCTAAACGAGGATGCTCCGAAACAATAAAGCGGCGCCCCATCGTATCATCACTTAACCCCTCAATAGCCAATGGCCTAAGTTGCGCCCCTTCCAATTGCAAAAGCGCGGCAGCATCACAGGGAAATATACGCAACATTGCCTCAAGTAAACGCCTATATCGCTGCGAGGCCGGTAGATCACTAGATAAGTCCGCAACAATTGAAGTGAGACTGTCAAAAAAAACTGAAGTTGTCATATTGATAACGCCGCTGTATTTATGACAACAGTATACAGGTTGTCATAAATACAACAACTCGCATTTCCCCAATAAAAACAACCAGTTAATAAATGGCACGTTATTTGACTGTAAGAAGGCAGCAATAAAAAGCTATTCAAATTCATTCAGGAGAAAACCATGGCTGATAATTTCAATAAAGGCATGGCCAGAAATATCTACTACGGTGGCGGGGTCTTTTTCTTCCTGCTTCTGCTAGGGCTAACGTTCGACACCATGCTCGAGTTACCCGAACGCGACCATCGCGAAAACATTACCGAAGCCGTCGCTCACGGTAAAGAGATTTGGGAAAACAACAACTGCATTGGATGCCATAGCCTCATGGGTGAAGGTGCCTATTTCGCACCCGAACTAGCCAATGTTTACGACCGCTACGGTGCCGGTAACGAAGAAGCCTTTAAACAGTTCATGCAATCATGGATGGCGATGCAACCACTGCCAACAGAAGGGCGTCGAAAAATGCCGCAATTCAATCTAAGCGAAGAGGAGGTCAATGCATTAACCGATTTCCTTATTTGGACCTCACGCATTGACGATAATGACTGGCCACCTAATAAACAGGGTTAATGGAGAGCGATTGATGAAATTCCAATCACAAGCGGTCGCGAAGCCGTATTTTATCTTCGCTTTAGCCTTATTTGCCGGCCAAATAATTTTTGGTTTGGTTATGGGGCTGCAATATATTGTCGGGGATTTTTTATTCCCGTACCTACCATTTAACGTTGCGCGAATGGTGCATACCAACCTGCTAATTGTTTGGCTGCTCTTTGGCTTTATGGGAGCCTCCTACTACTTAGTACCCGAGGAATGTGATACAGAACTGCACAGTCCATTATTAGCAAAAATTCTTTTTTGGGTTTTTGCCGCTGCCGGTGTTGCCACTATTTTAGGCTATCTGCTCGTGCCTTATGCCGAGCTGGCTGAAATCACCTATAACCACCTACTACCGACTATGGGCCGTGAATTTTTGGAGCAGCCCACCATTACCAAAGTAGGCATCGTTATTGTCTGCCTCGGGTTTATATACAATATTGGCATGACAATCCTGAAAGGACGAAAAACAGTCATCAACATGGTATTGATCACAGGCCTCATTGGTCTTGCTGTTTTCTTCCTATTCTCATTCTACAACCCATCAAACCTTGTACTGGATAAGTTCTTCTGGTGGTTTGTTGTACATTTATGGGTAGAGGGTGTTTGGGAGCTCATTCTAGGTGCAATTTTGGCCTTTACACTGATCAAAGTGACAGGAGTCGACCGCGAAGTCATTGAAAAATGGCTATATGTCATCATTGCTATGGCTCTAATTTCAGGCTTAATCGGCATGGGGCACCACTATTTCTGGATTGGCCCTGGCGAATACTGGTTATGGCTGGGCTCAATTTTCTCCGCCTTAGAACCTATTCCATTTTTCATGATGGTTGTGTTTGCCTTCCGTATGGTACGCGAACGCCGACATGATCATGGTAATAAAATTGCTACAACATGGGCCCTTGGCACTGCAGTCATGGCGTTTTTAGGGGCTGGCGTATGGGGATTCATCCATACATTAGCACCTGTAAACTACTATACACACGGCTCTCAGATAACGGCTGCGCATGGTCACCTTGCATTCTTTGGTGCCTACGCAATGATCGTTATGACAATTATCTCTTATGCTATGCCCATCATGAGAGGGCGACCTCAAGGCAACTCCGCAGCCTCGCAGAAGGTTGAGCGTTTTGCATTCTGGACAATGTGTCTAAGCATGTTAGGTATTACACTCGCCTTAACTGTAGCAGGCGCCTACCAAGTAGCACTACAACGCTTACCTGAAGATAGCGCAGCACTGACATTCATGATGACTCAGGAAAAGATCATGCCAATCTACTGGGCACGTCTTGTATTTGGTGTGACCTTTTTCGCAGGTTTAGTGGCGTACTTTGTCAGCTTCTTCGTCAAAGGCGAAAACGTCGAAGTAAAACAGGAAGAAAGCACACCTACCGTCTGCTGCGGTAGTTGCAGTTAATTAACGTAGCTACTGACAATAACAATTCATTATAGGGGAGGAACGTCTCCCCTTTTTCATAGAAGCGTTCAGATTTGTGCATGTAATCTTGCACAAATCTGAGCGAACGACACTAAGCGTCATCCGAGGTCACGATGGAAGAGTTTGTAGGTGAAATTTGGCACAAACTTATTACCCGCCAAGCCCGCACTGATTTTGAAAATGCTAGGGTTCACTTAGCGTCATTGCAACCACAACTAGCACCATACTTCCGTGCACTTGGAGGCGAATCTGGCAAAGGGATAGAGGGGGCAGATCATCGTGTATTCAACACTAACCGACGATTAGTACAACGCATGGCAGGAAGCCATCGCCGTTTTGCAGTCTGTTGGCAAGACGAACGCAGCTTGAGATTTCCTGATAGCATTGCGTACTTCCCCGATGCTGAAATGAACACGTCACTATATTTCTGGCTCACAGCATTAGCAGCTGAACTACCTCAGATAAAACACTGGTTTGTGGATAATCAGACAGCCACTCTGAAACTATTAAAGAAACGCCCTGGGCTAATCCCCGAATACCAACGTTTAGCTGACGCTTTCATCTTAATGCGCCCGTCGCTAGTCAGCTTAAAAGGCCAAGACCGCCAACGAGAAGAGGCAATTCAGCAAGCAATCAAGGAACCTGGCACTATAGCCACTTTGCCCATTGCAAAAGGAGACCCTATTCCTCTGCCTTTATGGGTTTATCCTGCACCATTACACGGATTAATCACCTCTAGCGAAGATGATTTAGAGGATCAAGGAAAAGGCAACAAAGCAGAAGAAAACCTGGATAGTAATCGCAAACAAGCACAACGTTTCGATGACAGTAAACAGACAGATGGTCTATTGGTTTTTCAACTCGAATGTCTATTTAGCTGGGCAGAACAAGTCGAGCTGGATCGCTGCCAGGAAGAAGATCTTGATCAAGATTTAAGTAGTGCCGCGGAAGATCTGGATATTATCAGTCTATCACGCCAACGCCGCGCCGGTAGCGCCAAAATCAAATTTGATATGGACCTCCCAGCACCGCAGAACGACGATCTGCCAATTGGTGATGGCCACCGTCTGCCTGAATGGGATTACCGCAAGGAAAGGATGATCCAAGATTATTGTTTATTACAACCTATGCTTGCTGATGATGCATTACCTAGCCCAGTTCCAGAACACTTAAAGAATCAAGCTCGCTCGTTACGAAACCGATTTAGCATGCTACAAACCAATCGCCAACTACAACATCGCCAACTTCAAGGTGACGAGATCGACTTAGACGCCTGGATTGATGTAAAAACACAACCTCATCGAAATATTGACAACCAAAACTTATATATCAACCGTGACAACAACCATAGGGATTTGGCCTGCCTCTTATTAGCAGACCTTTCTATGTCAACCGACGCTGGGCTGAATGCCGAGCAACGAGTGATAGATGTTATTCGTGACACTATGCTTTTATTTGCTGAAGCACTATCTGCAACACGCGACCCATTTGCTATTTATGGTTTTTCTTCGGTTAAAAACAAGCAAGTACGTTATCAATTATTGAAAAACTTTGCTGAACCATATAACGACCAAGTAAGAGGAAGATTACAAGCAGTCAAACCTGGCTTTTACACCCGCATGGGTGCGGCAATACGTCAATCGTCCGAAATTCTTAAACTACAAAAATCCCAACAACGATTACTGCTTATTCTATCAGACGGTAAACCGAATGATATTGATCGTTACGAAGGCCGCTACGGGATTGAAGACACACGAAAAGCTGTTTTAGAAGCTAAACAACAGGGGCTACAACCCTTTTGCGTCACCATTGACGAAAAAGGAAATGACTATCTCCCTTATCTATTTGGGGATCAAGGCTACGCGGTAATTAGCGATTTAACTCGTCTGCCTATTCTCCTTCCAAAACTTTATCTTAACCTTACAGGCACCCATGCATAAGAGCCTGAAAGAGGATGACACAATGAGCAACAACGCTTACTTATCTCAGGGCCGTGAAGTTGAAATATTTAAAACGGCAGCAGAAAACAACCTTCCTGTTCTAATTAAAGGGCCGACAGGCTGTGGTAAAACCCGCTTTGTGGAACATATGGCAGAACAACTTCATCGCCCTATCCACACCGTTGCATGTCATGACGATCTAACTGCCGCAGATCTTGTAGGGCGGCATTTGATTGGTGCCGAAGGCACTTACTGGCAAGACGGCCCGTTAACTCGCGCTGTTCGCGAGGGAGGAATTTGCTATTTAGATGAAGTAGTTGAAGCCCGAAAAGATACAACAGTCGTACTACATCCATTATCTGACCACCGACGCATACTTCCAATTGAACGCACGGGTGAACTTATACAAGCCCATCCCGATTTCATGCTAGTTATCTCTTACAATCCAGGTTATCAAAACTTAATGAAGGGGCTCAAACCAAGCACAAGACAACGTTTTGTCGCGCTAAGTTTTGACTACCCGGCTCCTGACAGAGAAGTCGTTATCTTATGCCAAGAATCTGGAATAGATAAACAACAAGCACAACAACTCGTATCACTTGGCGGCGACTTACGCCGTTTAAAAGATCACGATTTAGAAGAAGCCGCATCAACTCGCTTGCTCATCTATGCTGCACGTATGATCAATGCAGGCCTCCCTGCTCGAGAGGCATGTACTACCTGTCTTGCACAGCCCCTGACTGACGAAGTTGAAACGCTAGCTGCTATCGAACGTTTAATTCAGGCATATTTTTGATTCTGAAAACATATTAAAAATACAATTAGGAAAACTCTATGCTGGCTTCAACTCTATTTTTACGGCCTCCCTCAACCCCCTTAAGGGCATCACCAGCAAATATAGCGGTTTGGATCTTAGTGTGGGCGGAATTAACTGAATTCGCGCTTTTCTTCATTGTCTTTTTAGTCGTACGAGCACACAACCCTGAACTATTTTCGCAAGGACCGACACAACTCAATACGCAAGCAGGGGTACTAAACACGATCATATTGTTAACCAGCAGTTTCTGTGTAGCTCGAGCAATGGAAGCGATGCAAAGAGGGAGAAAAAAAAGCTGTCTCTATTGGCTTTGGGGCACACTGGCTATGGGGAGCGCTTATCTAGCGGTAAAAGGATGGGAATATCACTGGAATGATGCCGCCGGATTTGATTCCAGAACTAATCTCTTCTTCACTCTTTATTACTATTTAACTTTCAATCACTTACTGCATGTGCTCGTCGGAATGTGCACTATTGGGTGGGGCATGGTGCGTACCTATTATGGTTATTACAGCCAAGAGGATCATGAAGGCTTAGAAGGTGTTGCTTGCTATTGGCATATGATCGACTTGGTTTGGATCTTAATCTTCCCACTATTATACGTATTACGGTGACACTGATGTTTAATCGAAAAAGACTCATGCTGGTATGGCTTATTTTATTAATCATTACCTTAGGGAATGCACTTTTAGCAGAGTCGGCAGAACCGTCTTCATGGGTTGTACTTATTGTATGCGCAGGGGCTGCACTAAAAGGAAAATTAGTGATTGATTGGTTAATGGGGTTGGCGGGCACAGAGAGAGCAGTGCACTGGTCGATGCTCTCCTATTTTTATCTATTACCACCTATCATAGCCATTGCTTGGCTTTTCCCAGATCTCGTTGAAAGACTAACAACACTATAAACGGGTGCACTGTGCTAAAAGCACCCAACATCAGCCCCCTCTTTCTGTGCAAATGATCAAGAAAGAGGGCACCATTTATCAATAACTAAACGCTTTGTTTTTAGCTTGCTGCGCACCGGAGCGATTACCTGCACTAGCGCGTACGTCGGCGATTAAGAGCCATAAACGACGTAGCATAATCACATCACCGATCGCCATATTCGTTCCCTTTAACGCCAACTGTTCAGCCTGGGACCACTGTCCCTCCAAACGGCGCACATCCGCCCACTGATAGTAGATTTCAGGATCTCTGGGCGCGATACGCTGGGCGCGTTCTAAACTGCTCTCTGCAGCATACATCGCCCCATTACGTTTTTGTCTGTCTGCTTGATCCAACAAAGCAATAACAGCAGGGTTCTGCACTCGCGCTGTTACCGGAGTCGGCACAGGAACAGCCACTGGCTGCTCTGTACGCGACTCTCGATAAACAGTAGGTTTAACAACAACGCCTGCCGCGGCAGGCTCTGCGGGCTGAACTACACCACCTTGACCGGCTCTATCCTCAACCGGCGGGCGATAGCCTCCTGTTCCACTTACACATCCAGCCAAACCTAGTATGACTAGGCCTATGACGCCTGCTCTATAGCCTGTTGTTACCTGAACCATCTTTTAAACCAATCCAAAGATTCATTTTGCTGATTATCAGCACAGTCAGCATATTCCTGCGGAGCTGTACCTTTTATGAATGGCAATTGTCGCACACCTTGACATTGCTCTGCAGATAAAAGTCCTGTGCTTTCTTCAATCCAGTGGTACTCGATCCCTTCCGGCTGCGATGCCATAAAAGAGTTGGGCTGCTCTTTAACCATTAATTCTGTCCATACTTTCAAGGCACCACCCGATCCGGTAAAGGGCAGCTTGCCATTATTATCTAGGCCCAGCCATACCACGGCCATTCGGTCTCCAGCAAAGCCTGCAAACCAACTATCGCGCTGCCCATTACTTGTACCGGTCTTTCCCGCCACATTCATGCCAGCAGGCAATCGGTTATAAATTGAACGTCCAGTGCCTTCACGGGTTACCGCTTGCAATGCATATTGAATCAAATGCATATTTTCCGCTGATGCAACCTGTTTCACATCAAATGGGTATCGAGATAACTCAACACCTTCTGAATCAGTGACCAAACGAATAGCTCTCATGGGTGCTCTAAAACCGTTCGCCGCAATCGTTTGATAGATCGTAGCTATTTCAAAAGGGCTCATCGATTCAGCCCCCAATAGAAGTGAGGGGTACGCCTTAGGCTCACGCTCTATTCCAAGCCGTTCCAGCATATTAATGACTCGACCTAAACCAACATCCATCCCGAGTTGAGCCGTGCTCTGGTTATAAGATTTAGCTAAGGCCCGATAGAAAGGAACCTTGCCATGACTTACCCGATCGAAATTTTGCGGCACCCAACTGGAACCATCATCTAAAGGAACACTTATGGGCTGATCGTTAAGCATCGTCGACAGCGTATAGCCCTCCTCTAAGCCGGCCAGGAACACCGCGGGCTTAACCAATGATCCGATAGGCCTTAAGGCATCAAGCGCTCGGTTAAATCCTTGATAGCGAGCATTTTTTCCGCCCACCAGCGCTAATACCTCACCCGTTTGAGGGTCCGTCACAACCATCCCGCCCTGTAATTGGGTGACCGGTTTGCCATATCGTTTTTGTAACGAGGTAATTGTCTTATTCAATGCGGCAGCGCTATTTTCCTGCACGGTAGGATCTAAACTCGTAAACACCCTTAATCCTTCAGAGCTCAATACCTCCTCCGGGTACTCTTCTCGCAATTGACGTTTAACCAAGTCTAAATACGCTGGATAAGCACCTTTATGTAAGCTGCGCGTTTTCACAACACCTAATGAGCGCCTTTCAGCATCTAAGCGTTGTTTCATGCTGATAACACCTTGCTCTTGTAATACCTTCAAAACAAGATCTCGACGCTGCTTAGCTCGCTTAGGATGGCGGCGAGGGTCATAATATGAAGGACCTTTCACTAAGCCTGCTAACAAGGCCACTTGATGCAGCTTTAATTCATCTATCGGCTGAGCAAAATAATATTGACTCGCTAGACCAAATCCATGTACCGCTCTTGAGCCCGACTGACCTAAATACACCTCATTCAAATAGGCTTCTAATATCTCGTCCTTGCTGTAATGAAGATCCAGTAAAACCGCCATCGGAATTTCCATAAGCTTTCTAGCTAAGGTTCGTTCCGATGTCAGATAAAAGTTTTTAATCAGCTGTTGCGTTAACGTGCTGCCCCCTTGAATAAAACGGCGCGCTTTAACGTTAACCACCATTGCACGGGCAATACCTTTTAGCGAGATGCCAAAATGCTCATAATAATCACGATCTTCGATCTGAATAAGCGCTGATAAAAGCTCTTCTGGCGCTTGATCTAGCCGTATAAGATCCCGGTCTTCGTTATCTTGAGGGTAAATACCGCCAATCAATATCGGTTCGAGTCGACTTAAGGAGACATTTCGGCCCTTATCATCACGAATAGAGGCTAATTGATCACCGCTAAAACTGAGCAACAACCTTTTAGCGGGCTCATCACTATCGGGAAAGCTAAATCCGCGGGTATAAACACGCGCTTTACTTGAGGCCCACTCAACCATACCGGGGCTATCTGCACGATTAACAAAACGATAGCCTAAGCCTTTTAGCTCTTGCTTGAGAGACTGTCGATCTAACACTTGTCCAGCATACAGATCCAATGGTCTCGCATAGACCTTTGCAGGTAACGCCCAGCGCTTTCCTTCAAATTTCTCTTTAATCTGAATATCTAAGTAAATCAGCCCTATACCGCCAAAAAGAATCCCTAACAAGGACAATTTAAAGAAGAAAATAAAGACTTTTTTTAGGAAACTGCGAGGCTTTTTAGCTGAACGACCTCGACTTGATGATTTTCGTGCTCTCTTTTTTGCCATTGGCTAAGTATAATGCCTGTCCCTGGGGCTAGTACAATTGCGACTAACCAGACTTATTAAATAATTTTGAACCGATAATGACGCTAATTGATTCTTTACAAAGCGCTGATTTCTATCCGCATCCGGTCGAAAAAACCGAGCTGATAGAGACCCATATTTCTTGGCTTATCTTAACAGGCGAATACGCTTATAAGATTAAAAAGCCAGTAAATTTTGGTTTTCTTGATTTTACCACGCTCGCTAAGCGACAACACTTTTGTGAAGAAGAACTTCGGCTAAACCAGCGCCTCGCTCCCGATATTTATCAAAAAATCATCGCTATAGGTGGTTCAGATACAGCGCCTTTCTTTGCTTGTGAGAACCCCGATGAAGTCATCGAATATGCGGTTCAAATGCGACAATTCAAGACCGATCAGCGACTTGATCTACTCTTGTTAAATCAGCGTTTCGAATCCAGTTGGATCGACACACTGGCAGAGCAAGTGGCTGAATTCCATAGCCGCATACCTATTGTTGCTCAAGACAGCCCTTGGGGAGAAGCAGATACCATCTGGGATGTTGTTTCGGATAATTTCCAACATATCACCGATACTATCTCTGAACTGGATGACTGGCATAAAGTGCAAGAACTCGCGCACTTTACCGCCCAGCAATTTAGAAAGCTAACCCCGCTAATCCAGCAGCGTAAAGCCGAAGGTCACGTAAGAGAGTGCCATGGGGACTTACACTTAGCGAATATCACTCTTTATAAGGACGAATTACGCTTATTCGACTGCATTGAATTTAATCTACAATTCCGCTGGATAGACACCATCAGTGACCTAGCCTTCCTCCTAATGGATCTAGAGGCCAATGGGGAATTCCGTTGGGCAAATCGATGTCTCAACCGGTATTTAGAAGTGTGTGGTGACTATCCTGCTTTACCACTGTTGAATTTCTACAAAGCGTACCGATCGATGGTCAGGGCTAAAGTATCCGTTTTAGGCGGCATGCGAGATCTCCCAACACTGCGTCGTTATCTACGTTTAACCGATTATTACGCGCGTAAGCCTAAGCCCACCCTATTTCTTATGCATGGTGTATCCGGTAGTGGAAAAAGCCATCTCAGTCAGCAACTTGTAGATCAAACAGATACCATTCGCATCCGTTCTGATGTCGAACGAAAACGCCTATTTCGTGAATTAAGCCTTAAAGGTGAAAAAATTGACTTATATGGGCCAAAAATGAATGCCCATACCTTTAACCACCTATTTGATACTAGCGCTGGGCTACTTCACCACGGTTATTCTGTCATCGTAGACGCAACATTTATCAGGCAACGGACTCGCCAAAGCTATATTGAGCTTGCCAACAAACTGGGCATATCAATCCGTATTATTAGCTGCTCTTGCGAACAAAAGCTAATAGAAGCACGATTAAAAAGACGTGAAATAGAAGGAAGCGATGCCTCAGATGCGGATATCACAGTGATGCAAGAACAACGGCAGCATCAGCAACCTCTAACGCCAGAAGAGGAAGCATTAACCGTGGTGGTTGAAACAGACGATGATGATGCCATCAGCCGGCTACTCGAGCAGTTACGCGTTCAGGAAGTAATTTTCTAATGATAAAATTATGTGCTATCAACGAGATCCCTACAGAGGGAGCAAAAGGCTTTTCACTTAACGGCAAAAACCTAGTCGTTTTAAACTACCGAAACGAAATCTATATCTATGAAAATAGCTGCCCCCATCGAAGCATTCCGCTGGAATGGCAGCCCGACCAATTCTTAGATTATGAAAAAACGTTTATCCAGTGCGCGACGCATGGCGCTCTGTTTCAGATCGATACAGGGGTTTGTATTTCAGGCCCTTGCGTTGAAGATCGGCTTAACAAAATCCCTTTCACTATCAGCAATAACGAAATATTTGTAACCGTTTAGGCACCTATAATACTACCGGCAGTTCACGTTCTAGCGTAATGCACTGTTCATTAATCTCAGCGCCATACGCCAAAATTTCTACCCCGGCGCGCTTTGCTTCTCGCAGCAAACGTCCATACTCCGGATCAATATTATCTGCTGGGCGCACCCTTTCTATGCCGGTATGAGGTACACAAAACAACATAACAGCACGATCACCTTGAGCAACCATATTCATCAATTCACGCAGATGTTTCGCTCCACGCGTTGTCACAGCGTCAGGAAAGCTCCCCCAATTCTCAGCTTCAAGCAGCGTGACATTTTTAACTTCAACCCAAGCCCTCCCTTGAGTTTTGTCTTCAAGCAATAGATCAATCCTACTATTCTCACCATACTTAACCTCTTGCCGAATGCTCTCATAGCCTTGCAATGTAGTGACCAGCCCTCGCTCTATCGCTTCTTTAACAAGCTTATTCGCACGCCCTGTATTAATACAGGCAAGATACTGCCCCTCAACTTCCACCAGCTCCCAACCTAAAGGGTATTTGCGTTTTGGGTTCTCACTATCGAGAACCCAAACCTTACTCCCGGGATCCGCACAATTCTTCATTGAGCCTGTATTGGGGCAGTGTACAGTCACCTCCTCACCACTATCTAAAACAATGTCTGCAAGAAAACGTTTATAGCGTTTGATTAACCTACCAGCGATTAAGTTATTGAACTGCATTAACCTCGAATCCTTTTAGACAATCGCTCCAATGCCGTTTCGATTCGATCGATTCCGGTCGTATAAGAGAAGCGAATAAACTCATTACAACGATGACGTCCGAAATCCAAACCAGGCGTGGTTGCTATATGGTCATCCTCCAATAGGGACCAACAATAATCAAACGTATTGTCCGTCACGTGCGTAGCACCCGCATAAACATAGAACGCGCCTTCCGGCATCACAGGGATAGAAAAGCCCAACTCTCTCAATCCTGAAACCAAAAGATCCCTTCGCAATCGAAACTGCTCTTTCCGCTGTTCAAGCAATTCGATAGTGGAAGGTTTAAACGCAGCCAATGCCGCATATTGAGAAACCGTATTTGGTGAGATCATTAGATTCTGGGCTAACTTCTCCAATTCAGGCGCAGCCTCTGCCGGAGCGACTAACCACCCTAATCGCCATCCGGTCATACCGAAGTATTTAGAAAAGCTGTTAATCACAAACGCATCAGGATCAACCTCTAACACCGATGGTGCTTCGCCTTCATAGGTCAAACCATGATAAAGCTCATCAACTACTAACGAGCCTCCTCGCGATTTAACTTCTTGAGCAATACGTTTCATCGTCTCACGATCGACAACTGACCCCGTCGGGTTCGCAGGCGAGGCCAGCAAAACACCCGACGTATTATCCTGCCAATAATCGCTAACCAAATGTTCATTTAACTGAAAATTGTGCTCTGCATCTACTGGCACCAATTGCGATTTGGCTTCTAAAAAACGGAGAAACTGACGATTACAAGGGTAGCCTGGGTCAGCCATCATAAAACTTTGACCCGCATCGGTTAATAAAGAAAAAATCATTAACAATGCACTCGAGGCGCCAGTCGTAACCACGATTCTTTCCGCCGCGATATCAAGACCATATTTAGTTTGGTACCACTGACTAATCGCCTCTCTTAATTCAGGAATGCCTGCTGCAGGCGTGTACTGGGTTAAACCATCATCAATGGCAATCTTCGCCGCTTCTGCAATTTCGGGCGCTGTTGAAAAATCGGGCTCCCCAGCTTCCATATGCACGACATCATAGCCATCACGATCTAACTGTTTTGCGCGCTTCAGTAGATCCATTACTTTAAATGTCTCAATTTCGGCAGCACGCCTTGAGGGCTGAAAACTCATAACTATTCCTGAACAAGCGATTAAAGGCCGAGTATACCTAATAACTCGGACCAATTATCTACAACGCGCTAGAAGGTGCGGTTTACAACCAATCTAGGCTAAGCTAAACCTAATTAAATGCCTTTAGGTGTCTATTGATCAAATTTAGGGCTAGCGAAACGGCAATGCATCTGGTAATTTGCCTGCCTTTCATGCTAAATGCATTTTTGCATTAATAACACAGGCAAGTGAAGTCATCCTTAAGATGGCTTACTCAGAAGAGTGAGGCAGCGTTTATGCCAGACAAGAACGAATCTTTCACACATTTTGAGCCTTACCCGATCAAAAAGGGTGAGGAGTATATGAATGAGCAGCATAAAGATCACTTTCGCAAAATCCTAGGCGCTTGGAAACAAGAGCTAATGGAAGAGGTGGATAGTACGATTCACCACTTGCGTGAAGAGCCATCCAATTTCGCAGATCCTAGTGACCGTGCCAGCCAAGAAGAGGAATTTAGTCTTGAGTTGCGTACCCGTGATCGCGAACGTAAATTGATCAAAAAGATCAACGAATCCCTCGATTTAATTGATGAAGATGAATATGGCTACTGTGATGCATGTGGCATCGAAATTGGCATTCGTCGACTTGAAGCTCGCCCAACAGCATCGCTTTGCATTGATTGCAAAACGCTGGCCGAGATTAAAGAAAAACAACTAGGTCGATAATCCGATATAAAGCCAGCACACGCTGGCTTTAACGGGATCACAACCTGTGACCTATATCGGTCGTTTTGCCCCATCCCCAACAGGGCCATTGCACTTTGGCTCCCTCCTTGCTGCACTTGCAAGTTTTCTTGATGCCCGAGCCAATAATGGAAAATGGCTATTAAGAATTGAGGATCTAGACCCGCCACGCGAACAATCTGGCGTAAAAGAACAATTCCCTTTAGTTCTCGAAGCCTTTGGTTTGTGCTGGGATGAGGAACTCAGTTTCCAAAGCGAACGTTTACAAAACTATGATGACGTTCTAAATGAACTGGCCAATCAACGTATTGCTTATCGTTGCAACTGCTCCCGCAAGCAGATAATTGAACGCTGTAGCAACATGGTCTACGACCAGCATTGCTTATACCACCCTCCAGAACCTGAACAACAATGTGCTATTAGGGTTAGATGCAAAGATTGCCTGATTAGTTTTAGAGATATAATTCAGGGAGCCCATGCCTACAATCTTAATAATAGCGGCGACTTTGTCATTTACAGAAGAGACAACCTCTACGCTTACCTACTAGCAGTCGTTGTAGACGATTTTTTACAAGGGATCACTCATGTGGTTCGCGGTTCTGACCTACTGGATGAGACAGCCCGACAGATACATCTGCAACAACTACTTGGTTACCCCACACCCGCCTATGCTCATATCCCTGTGGCAGCGAACCCTGAAGGCCAAAAACTGAGTAAGCAAACATTCGCACCTGCTCTAGATACAGACAACCCTATACCCGCATTATTTCAAGCATTAGTATTTCTAGACCAGCACCCGCCAAACGAACTGCTATATGCCAGCAAAGACGAACTCATTGCTTGGGCGATAGAAAACTGGCGCATAAAAGATATCAAACAAACGATGGCGAAGCCTCTGAACACCACGGAACAGTAAGCATGTATTTTCATCGTTTATTATTACTACTGATCCCTGCATTGTACTTAGTAGTACCGTTAATAATCGAAAGCTGGCAAGGGTTAAATGGGCCTTGGTACTTACCCTATCTCATCTGGCTAGGTGTCATTGTTATCGCGTTTATAATTGAGAGAAAGCAGCGTAATGTTTAGCCTTCCAGCACTCATTCTTATTGGCGTCGCATACCTACTTTTTCTTTTTGGGGCCGCCTACTTAACCGAAAGAGGCCTACTTCCTAAAAAAATTGTTCGTCACCCGCTCACCCATGTTTTGTCGATAGGGGTTTACGCCAGCGTCTGGACTTTTTATGGCGCATTTAGTCTCGCAAAAGAATCTGGCTATAACTTTCTAGGCTCTTACCTTGGCGCAGTTGTCACGTTCATCCTTGGCCCTGCCCTCCTTATTCCGATTCTTCGTATTACCCGCACTTACCAATTAAGTTCATTACCTGACCTGTTTGCCTTTAGGTTTCGAAGTGGAACGGTAGGAACTTATACTGCGATACTGAGTGTTCTGGCGACACTCCCTATGCTTTCCATTCAAATCCAAGCGGTGACCGACGCACTTTATATCGTCAATGATCAGTTCAGTGTTGATCAGATTGGGCTAGGCTTTTGTTTTGTAATCGCATTATTCTCAATCCTGTTTGGTGCACGACATGCATCACTTAGAACAAGCCATCATGGTCTTATGGTTGCCATGGCGGTGGAATCATTAATTAAACTTATCGCTCTGCTTGTGATCGCAGGGTTTGCTTTATTTGGCGTCCTTGGTGGTATTTCCGGCGTAGGTGATTTCATCAACAGCCATCCTGAGGTCATTGAGCAACTTAAAACACCGGTGGATGGTGAAGCTTGGCGAACACTACTCTTAGCTTTTTTCACAGCCACTATTGTTATGCCCCATACCTTCCATATGCTGTTCACTGAAAATTCATCCGACGAAACGCTTTACAAAGCCACCTGGGCGATGCCTTTATTTATGTTCCTGCTCGCTTGCGCTGTTCCACCTATTTTATGGGCTGGGCAAGCATTGGGGGTCGGCGGAGATACTCAATTCATTGTCCTCAACCTAGGATTGATGCTCGACTCTACGTGGTTAACCGTCCTCGCTTTTATTGGAGGCCTTTCCGCCGCCAGCGGCATCATGATTGTTGCAACCGTTTCGATGGCATCAATGCTACAAAATCATGTTATTTTGCCGTTGATCCCTAAACCGAAAACACGCCGATTCTATGCATGGCTATTGTGGCTTCGTCGCATACTGATCATGACAATGATATTAGGCAGCTATCTGTTCTACCGCCAAATAGGAAACAACTACGACCTTCATCAAATGGGTATCGTTGCCGTTGTTGCATTTTTGCAGTTCCTTCCTGGCCTGCTCGTCACGCTTTTCTGGCAACGTGCAAATCGCTGGGGACTCATTTTCGGCTTAACGACAGGTATGGGTATATGGCTCTTTAATATGCTAATACCGTTATTAAGCGCACCCGAAACAGCGAACATAACGTTTAGTTTAGGGGACAGCAATTGGGACCAAATTGCCATGTTATCCCTACTGTTAAATACAGCTGTGATGACCGTAGTATCACTTCTAATACCGCAGTCAAAAGAAGAATCTCAAGCGGCGCAAGCCTGTTTGATGAATGCTCTGCAGAAGACAAACACCAATAACATCCGTGCCTCACAAATTAGCGATTTTATCGATATGCTTTCCTCTAGATTGGGCCGAAAAGCAGCCGATCGCGAAGTACAAAAAGCGCTTGATGGTATGAACTTACATGCAGAAAACATCCGGCCTGTTGATCTTTTACGATTAAGAACCGTACTTGAAAGCAATCTATCTGGCTTACTTGGCCCAATAGAGGCGGCCGCTTTACTTGAACCTTTAGATAGACCCAGCGACCCTATGGGGTTCAAAGCAAGCAACGTTCATCTCATTGAGAGCCAGCTCGAAAACTATCAAGAGCAACTCACCGGCCTGGCGGCTGAATTAGATGAGATGCGACGTTACCATCGACTAACCCTACAAAAATTACCCATCGGCGTTTGTACATTAGATACTGATGGGCAGGTGTTATTCTGGAATCATGAGATGGAACGCTTCACTCATATTGCAGGCGAAGACATTATCGGCACGCAATTAAGCGTCAATCAAAATCCGTGGAGCGATATTTTAGAGCAGTTCGCTCATGCATCTATCGACCACCAGCTCAGCCAAAAAGTCATTATCGCCGAACAAACTCACTGGTTTAGCCTACATAAATCCATTCTGACAGAACGGCGCGACATAGGGATGGTCATATTATTAGAGGATGAAACCACGACGAAAACGATGCAGGACAAGCTCGCTCACAATGAGCGTCTCGCCTCTATTGGTCGTTTTGCTGCGGGTGTTGCTCATGAGATTGGCAATCCAGTCACAGGAATAGCCTGCTTAGCACAGAACCTTAAACTCGAAACAGATAACAGCTATATCCTTGAAACAGGCGATCATATCGTCGATCAAACAAAACGTATCAGTCGCATAGTACAATCATTAGTTCGTTTTGCTCATGCCGGACGACCTGAAGCTGATCGCGAACAGCTACCGGCATCGCTTGCCCATTGCGCCGAAGAAGCTATCCATCTTCTTTCACTAGATAGCCATGGCAAACAGCAGACCTTTGTAAATCATATCCCAAACAATCTACGCATCATGGGAGATCCACAGCAGATACAGCAGGTTTTTGTGAACTTATTACAGAACGCTAGCGATGCCTCTAATGATCTCGACCATATTTGGCTAAACGCAGAAGAAACAACAGAAACAGTCATTCTAAAAGTCACAGATGAAGGAAGTGGTATTGCTGCAGAATCTCAGGAACGAATCTTCGAGCCCTTCTTTACCACTAAAGACCCAGGTCAAGGAACAGGTCTAGGCCTATCTTTAGTGTATAACATCATCGAAGAACATTATGGTAGTATTGAAATATTAAGCCCTGCCAACAACAAACAGAAGAAAGGCACTCAAGTGGCAATAACGCTCCCGCGTCTTAAATGGACAGAAGATCCTGACGGCGCGAAATAGTGAGATGTAAGGTAGAGCCTATGAGCCGTATTCTGATTGTAGAAGATGAAACCATTATTCGATCTGCGTTACGCAGGTTACTCGAAAAGAACAATTTCGCCGTAGATGATGCTGCATCTGTCGATGAAGCAACTAGCCGCTTTAAGTTAGAAGAATTCAACCTAATTATTAGTGATCTTCGTTTACCCGGAGCACCTGGCACGGATCTTATCGCCTTAGCAAAATCAGTTCCCGTTCTAATTATGACCAGCTATGCCAGCTTACGCTCAGCCGTAGATGCAATGAAACTGGGCGCTGTTGATTACATTGCCAAACCCTTTGATCATGATGAGATGATCTCCTCAGTTGAAAGTATTCTAAGTGGAAAACAATCAGCCGAAGCAATACAACAACCTGAAGAGCAATGCAGACAAGGCAACACACAGATTTTTGGTTCTTGCGCACCAATGCTGGAACTATTCAAACGTGTCCAAAAAGTCGCACGTACCAATGCTACGGTACTCATCCAAGGCGAATCAGGGACAGGTAAAGAATTAGCCGCACGTTCTATCCATGAGCAAAGTAACCGAGCCAACATACCAATGATTTCGGTTAACTGTGCTGCAATACCAGAAAGCCTCATTGAGTCTGAGCTATTTGGACATGAGAAAGGGGCTTTTACCGGAGCAACGAGCGGCAGAAGCGGTTTATTAGAAGCAGCAGATGGCGGCACCCTGTTTCTGGATGAGATAGGAGAACTTCCCCTTGAAGCCCAAGCGCGCCTGCTTCGATTTTTACAAGAAGGTGAGATAAGACGTGTTGGCGCAGTTCAATCGAAAAAAGTCGATGTTCGCCTTATTGCCGCAACGCATCGGAACCTAAAAGAACTGGCCAAGCGAAACGAGTTCCGTGAAGATTTATATTATCGGCTTTATGTGATGGAACTCCGCATTCCTCCTCTTCGAGAACGCGGTACTGACATAAAAGAGATCGCCGAGAAAATGCTCACCAACGCGTGTCGACGTATGGATGTAGCAAATCACACGTTCGCACCAAGCACATTAAATGCAATGTCCACCTACCGCTGGCCAGGCAATGTCCGTGAATTAGAAAATGCGATCGAACGAGCAGTCATTTTAGCCGATGGTCCAGTGATCACGGTTGACCTTCTTGGCCTTGACATACCAACGACATCCCTAGACGAATTAGAGTCTCAGTTTGCTGCTAGATCGAGTGAGCCAAAATCTGCACTAACCAAAGAAGAGCAGGCAAATTTATCGCTCGATGATTACTTTCAACGCTTTGTGATTGAAAATCAGGATCAACTCAGTGAAACAGAACTTGCTAAAAAACTAGGTGTTAGCCGGAAATGCCTTTGGGAACGGAGACAAAAACTAGGAATCCCTCGCAAAGGACGTAAACAGTCGATTTAGTGACAGGGGTTCTGAGTACACACTTTACAGTAACATTTAGGTAACAAACTAGGTGTTACCTTACTACCCACACACTAGTACCAAAGCGTAACACCGGGTAACAAAAGCAGCACCAAAGTAGGTTAAAAAACAACCCACAAATAATAACCGGTTGTTTTAAAAGGATTTTAAAAAACTGGCACACGCTGTGCAATCTATTACCGCGAAAACAAAAAGAAGCACGCTTCCAGATTTAGACCACCAATAAAAATAAAAATTGGAATAAAGCAGAGAAGCAACCGCCTCGAATAAAAATAATAATGAGGTTTAGAAAAGCTGATCGTAGCTAAGTTGTAACGATCTAGAGAGCTCTTAGAAAAAAAACAACAAGCTAAGAATATAGCCGTTGTTACCTGAGATGCGATCAGCTACCCATCCCTTCCTTATAGCCCTAGAAATAATCCAACGCTCCCATTACACCACCCAACAGTGGTATGATTGCGCACCCAATATGATTAGGGACCGCTGAACTTGGGATATTTTGTACAAAAGTTTCTCAGAAAGCGCAGCAGATACTCTCTAATCCGGATATTCAATTAGTTTTTTATAGGCACTAAATTGCTTAAAACCATTAGCAACGCGCTGAGCAAAGTATTTCGCAGCCAAACAACAGATCTTGCAGAAGATAGCACCCCTGAATCTGAGATGATTACCACGGCGAACAAACGCCTAATTACCGAAGATCAGCATAATATCTCTAAACGCTATCTTGATGATAACGCACTTAAGGTTGCCTACCGCCTACAAGATGCGGGATTTGAAGGATACTTAGTTGGCGGCTGCATCCGTGATCTATTGCTTGATAAAAAACCAAAAGATTTTGATGTCGCAACCGATGCCCATCCAGAAGAAGCTGCAGAGCTATTCCGACGCGGGAGATTAATTGGCCGCCGCTTTAAACTTGTTCACGTCCGTTACGGGCGCGATCTCATTGAGGTTGCAACCTTCCGTGCGAGTCATGACAGCCAATCCGAAGATGCTGAAAACGAACACGGAAAGCAATGCGACAGCGGCATGATCCTGAGAGACAACGTATACGGTACGATTGAAGACGATGCTCTACGCAGAGATTTCACCGTTAACGCCTTGTACTACTGCCCAAAAGATCATTGCGTATATGATTTTGCCAATGGCTACGAAGACTTGAAAAAAGGCGTACTTCGTATGATTGGCAATCCAGAATCACGCTACAAAGAAGACCCTGTTCGTATGCTACGGGCAGCCCGCTTTGCGGCCAAGTTAGATTTCACGATAGACCCTGCATCTGAAAGCCCTATCCGCCCTCTTGCGCCAATGCTTAAACGCATTGCGCCAGCACGCTTATTTGATGAGGCACTGAAGCTATTACAATCGGGACATGCGGTTAAATCTTATCAACAACTGCAACGTTTAGAGTTATTTGAACCCCTTTTTCCACAGGTACATGAGTTGCTGCAACGCTCAGACCTAGATGTTCCTCTAGAAAAGCTGATCGATAACGCCTTAAAGAATACTGACCGTCGTCTCGCACAACGCAAAAGTGTGACCCCAGCTTTTCTTTTTGCCGCTATCCTCTGGTATCCGACCCAGCGCTTAATGCAGCAATTAGTTCGCGAGAAAAAAATGCCGCCGCTTCCGGCGCTGCATGAAGCAGCAAATCAGGTACTTGCCGCACAAGTTAAATCGACAGCGATTCCTCGTCGCTTCTCGACGCCCATTCGAGAAATTTGGGAGATGCAATTACGTCTACCACGCCGTCAAGGCAACCGCGCACATAGACTCATGGAGATGCCAAGGTTTAGAGCCGCTTATGATCTATTGTTGTTACGCGAGAACAGCGGTGAAAATCTAAATGGATTAAGCCAATGGTGGACAGATTTTCAGAATGCTAATGCATCCTCTCAAGACACGATGATTAATGGCTTAGAAAAAACCGACAAACCTCGCCGTCCGCGTCGTAGAAAATCAAATAGACCTCGCCAAGAGCGTTCAGGAAATGACAGCTAAAATTCGTTGCTTTATTGGATTGGGCAGTAACCTAGACGATCCTGTAAACCAAGTAACCCGCGCTATAAATGAACTTGCATCTTTAGAAAAAAGCCAGTTCGTTCAAGCTTCATCGTTATATGCTTCAGCACCGGTTGGACCTCAAGACCAACCGGATTTCATCAATGCTGTGGTTGAGTTAAACACGGAACTTACTCCGCTTGAATTGCTAGACGAGCTACAAGCTCTTGAACAAAAGCACCAGCGCGTACGAGAGCGGCACTGGGGGCCGCGGACGCTTGATCTTGACCTTTTACTGTATGGCGATAAGCAGATCAACTCTGATCGACTCACGGTCCCTCATGCCTTTATGCATGAAAGAAGCTTTGTTCTCTACCCTCTATTTGAAATATCTCAAGATATTGAGATACCTCAAGATAAACTTCTGTCTTCACTATTAGTTGAATGCCCTCTGGGCAGCTTGACAAAGATATAGGTATAATCGCGCCAACGCGTAATAACAGGAAGCTAATTCCATGAGCAAAATAACTCTGCACACGTTGTCATCTATGAAAAAAACCGGCGAAAAATTCGCAGTTCTTACTGCTTATGACGCCTGCTTCTCCCATGTCGTCAGTACCGCAGGTACTGAGGTTATTTTGGTAGGAGATTCATTAGGCATGGTGCTTCAGGGCAATGACAGTACGCTACCCGTTACTGTTGAAGAGATGGCCTACCACACTCAGGCAGTCGCCCGCGGAAACCAGGGAAGCCTTATCATGGCGGACCTTCCTTTCATGAGCTATTCCACACCGGAACAAGCGATGGACAGCTCAGCTGCGCTTATGCAAGCTGGCGCTAACATGGTAAAACTGGAAGGTGGGGCTTGGTTAGCGGACACTGTATCAATGCTGGCTGAACGTGGCGTACCTGTTTGTGTTCACCTCGGACTTACTCCACAAACCGTTAATAAACTCGGTGGCTACCGAGTGCAAGGCCGTGATAGCGAGACCGCTCAACAGATGATTAATGACGCAGTGTTGCTCCAAGACGCTGGCGCCAGTGTTATCTTGCTTGAATGCGTACCTACGATCCTAGCCAAAGAAATTACTCTGGCGGTGGATATCCCTGTTATCGGCATTGGTGCCGGTGCCGATACCGATGCACAAGTACTTGTCCTACATGACATGCTAGGCATCACACCAGGACGCAGCCCTAAATTTGTTAAAAACTTCATGCCAGGCAACGACAGTATTGAAGCTGCTGTTAGCCAATACGTTAAAGAAGTTAAAGAGGGCAGTTTTCCGGCACAGGAACACGGATTCGAATAAGCATGATTACAATACACACCATTGCCGAACTACGTGCGGCATTAAGTAAAGAGCGCTTCAAAGGCAAACGTATCGGCTTTGTCCCAACCATGGGCAACTTGCATGAAGGCCACCTTCAGCTTATCGACCAGGCGAAGTCTTGCAGTGATATTGTCGTTTCATCTATTTTTGTTAACCCGCTGCAATTTGGCGCGGGAGAGGATTTAGATAACTACCCTCGCACGCTTATTGCTGACCAAGAGAAGCTTGCGTCTCGTGGTTGCAATTTCCTATTTGCGCCAACCGATGCTGAAGTATACCCGCACGGCAGAGAAGCCCAAACCCAAGTAGAAGTTCCCGTTATTTCCGATATGTACTGTGGAGAATCCAGACCCGGTCATTTCCGCGGGGTATCTACGGTTGTTTGTAAACTCTTCGGCATGGTGCAACCAGATGTCGCCATTTTCGGCGAAAAGGATTTCCAGCAACTGATGGTTATTCGTCGTATGACAGAAGACCTCAGCTTACCTGTAGAGATACAAGGCGCCCCCATTGCCCGTAACGAACACGGCCTTGCCTTAAGTTCTCGCAATGGCTACCTCAGCCCAGAGGAGTTAAAAACGGCGACTGTACTCAATCAAACATTGAGAAAAACGCGAGAAGCCCTACTCAGCGGCAGTAAGGCTTTTTCTGAACTGGAAGAGCAAGCTCAGAACATGCTCGAAACAGCAGGCTTTAAAAGGGACTATTATAAAATATGCCGGCGTAGCGATCTTCAGGCAGCCTCTGAAGATGATAATGCGATCGTTATTGTTGCAGCGGCCTACTTAGGCCCAGCTCGTCTTATCGACAATATCCAGATCGACCTTTAACGCTTTATCTGATACTCCCTTCTAATCCAGAAGCCTATGAATTCCCTTAATTTTCAGATGTAAAATAAGGGAATTCCACTACCATCTACCGCAACGCAGCATAAATCGCGACCAACTCAAGTCTTATACAACCCTCTACTTTCGTACCTTGACAAGCAGGGGGCTGGTCACGCAGACTGATACGACGATGATTTTCTGCACTGCAATAAAAATTATAAAGATTGCATTGTTTCACAGAAAAGCGAATTTAACCGACGATTTCACTCGTTAGTGACATGTAAGGTTTATTTATAAACGTCGCTTTTCACTTGAAACACTCGAGTCACAACTGTGACTTATGATCATCGCTAACGAATCTTGTACATAGCTAAGCTAAGAGGCATTTCGAATGCGTGACGTTGTTATTGTTGCTGCGGGTCGTACCGCAGTAGGTACTTTCGGTGGTTCCCTATCTAAAATTGCTGCATCTGATCTAGGTGCAACAGTGATCAAAGGCCTAATTGAAAAAATCGACTTGGATCCATCCAAAGTTGACGAAGTCATTCTGGGTCAAGTATTAACGGCGGGTTGCGGTCAAAATCCAGCACGTCAAGCAACGCTGAATGCAGGTCTACCTAATTCAGTGTCAGCTATTACGATCAACAAAGTTTGCGGTTCGGGCCTGAAAGCGATTCAAATGGCAACGCAAGCTATTCGTTGTGGTGATGCAGAGATTATCGTTGCAGGCGGCCAGGAAAATATGAGCGCCTCATCTCATGTCGTACCTAATTCAAGAAATGGCGCACGCATGGGTGACTGGAAAATGGTCGATACGATGATCAAAGATGGCCTATGGGATGCTTTCAATGATTATCACATGGGTATCACAACTGAAAATATCGTCGAAAAATACGGTTTTACTCGCGAAGAGCAAGACGCTTTCGCTTCTGCATCTCAAAATAAAGCAGAAGCAGCAGTAACCGCGGGTCTATTCAAAGATGAGATCATCCCGATAACAATCCCTCAGCGCAAAGGCGATCCTGTTATTTTTGATACGGATGAGCAGCCACGTTTTGGTTGTACACCTGAAGCATTAGCTAAACTACGCCCAGCCTTTAAGAAAGACGGCACAGTAACAGCAGGAAACGCTTCTACCATCAACGATGGTGCCGCAGCAGTCATCGTTTGCTCTGCTGAGAAAGCCGCTGAATTAGGGCTTCCAGTTCTAGTGACCATTAAAGCTTACGCTTCCGCAGGTGTTGATCCTGCCATCATGGGTACGGGTCCAATTTGCGCTACACAAAAAGCGCTTGAAAAAGCAGGTTGGAATGTTGATGACCTTGACCTAGTTGAAGCGAACGAAGCGTTCGCGGCACAAGCTATGTCTGTTAACAAAGACTTAGGCTGGGATACAGATAAAGTAAACGTCAATGGTGGCGCAATCGCTCTTGGCCATCCAATAGGAGCATCAGGCTGCCGCGTATTTGTAAGCCTAGTACACGAGATGGCCCGCCGTGATGCTAAAAAAGGTCTTGCAACCTTATGTATCGGCGGCGGAATGGGTACAGCTCTAGCAGTCGAACGCAGCTAATTACCAACAACATTAAGCCACTTTAACGCTTAACCAAAAAACCGCAGTTAAAACTGCGGTTTTTTTAAAACTTTCAAAGCAATCACTACACCAACTCAACAATAGCGCCTTTACCAACCCCTTCATACGCTTTCACCATGACTCGATCATTCGGGTAGCTACGTTTAATTTCCTCAGCCAAATGCGCTGCGATTAGCTCTACCGTCGTATCCGTATTAATCAAATAACACACTCGACTAGGTAAACGAATAGAAAAATCACCTTGAGGAGCTTGATACGAATACTGATGCATCTGATCATTTTTCGATATTAAGTGCGATTCCGAGCCTATATAAATATCGTTAAAGCGCTTCGCCCATTCCATTTCCAGCGCGTTATCTCTTTGATCATTAATATAAAGCTCTATTTTAGAACGATGACCGTGGGCTATACGCTGGCAATTACCATCATGTTTTTGCAAGCCATGGCTGTAATGATAAAAGGCTCCTTCAATTCTTTCCGGAACAAAACGAATATTTAAACCCTGAACTTCGCTAGGGAATAACTCAAGCAGCTTATCTTTGCACCAAATAGCTAAAGAATTTTCATTAATTTCTGGAAGCTCAACCAAACAAATAGCTTCCTTAGGTGAACGACAAAAAAACGTTTCACCTTCCTCATAAAGCCACTCAACAGTCGTATAGCCATCTTCTGTTTCGCAACTCAAACGCGGCATAGCCGTTGGCACAACTAAGGCATGATCAACCCATAGATCAAACCACTTTTTAACTTCCTTCTTAACGATGGCAAAATCGCAGATCATACCTTGATCATTCAAACTGCCATCAAGTTCCAACTGTACGAGCCACGACTCTCCCAGCAAGCCTCTTTTCGGGCAAAGGTATGAAAAATCAACATTGGTAAGATTATCTACGAACAATTTCACAAGCAGGCTCCACGGTTAAGGCGCGTATATTAGCCTAAATCCACATAGTAAAAAACGCTGTAGGCTATAGGGAATAAGCTCCATCAGATATAATAGCTCTTTTCTACAACTGAAGATCAGTAAAGAACCCACATGCGCCTTGATAAATACCTCTCACAATCTACAGACTTCTCCCGGAAAGAAGTTCGCCGCTACCTTAAATTAGGCGAAGTCACCCTCAATGGCGAGGAGGTTCGTGATCCAGCGATGCATGTGGATGAAATAAACGATGAGATCTACTTGAGCGGTTATCCAATTGAAGCGCCCGGTGAAAAATACTTGATGCTAAACAAACCTCTTGGTTGTGTTTGCGCCAACCATGACGGTACCCACCCTACTGTTCTAAGTCTGATCGATCTTCCGAGGGCGAATGAACTTATTATTTGCGGTCGCCTCGATGTCGACACAACAGGCCTAGTATTAATAACAACAGACGGACAATGGGCACATAAAGTTACCTCACCGAAACATAAAACGGGAAAACTCTATGAAGTTGTTACAGCAGACCCTATCCCAGAATCTGCAGTCGATAAGTTTGCCAATGGTATGAAACTTATCAACGACAATATCAAGACTAAACCGGCAGAATTACACATTACTGCAGAAAACGAAGCTGAGGTTATTTTAACCGAAGGCCGCTATCATCAAGTAAAACGAATGTTTGGAGCAATAGGCAACAAAGTTGAGGAACTACACCGAACACGTATTGGCAATATACACCTCGATGAAGAGCTAGAGCTTGGAGAATATCGTTTTTTAACCCCTGAAGAGATAGACAGTATCCAATGAGTGATTCCGCTTTCCCTCTATTAGTCCCTTTTATTAAGAGCGCATCCGGTAAAAGCCTTTGGCTAACGGACGAAAATTTACTCGATACAAACTTACAGCCCAACGACTCGGTCATCTGTATTACAAACCGTTTGGATCTTCACGAACACTTGCAAAAACAGGGATGGAAAACATTCTTCTCTGACTACGATCTATCCATCATTGAAGACAATAGTCTCGAACGCGTGATCTACCGTGTTTCTAAAGAAAAACTAGTCACTCATCATTTGATTAATGAAGCTTATCGCTGCTTAAAAACAGGTGGTGAGCTCATCATTGCCGGCGATAAGAATGAGGGGATCAAAACCTATTTCACTAAAGCTAAAAAGCTTCTAGGAATGGGTGAAAACAGTAAAGTGGATCGAGATACATGGTTAGCACAGCTGACAAAGACCAACGATACCAGTGAACAACAGCTTGACGATAAACAATACCACCAGCTGCGCACAAGCTGTGTAGATGGCAAGTTTGAATATCAAAGCAAACCTGGGGTTTTTGGTTGGGATAAGATCGATAAGGGAAGTGCATATCTGATTGAAAACTTAGATAGCTTCCTAATGACCCTGCCTGAACCACCAAAAAACGCTCTCGATTTAGGCTGTGGTTACGGCTACCTATCCCTCAACCTTACCCATCTAGGCATTCCCATTACAGCCACTGACAATAACGCCGCCGCTATCCGAGCCTGCGAGCGGAATTTTGATCGCTATCCAATTAACGGAAAAGTCATTCCTGCCAGTTGCGCTCAAGGCATTAGTGAAAAATTTGATCTAATTGTATGTAATCCTCCGTTTCACACTGGCTTCTCTACAAACGGAGACCTAACCGACCGTTTTCTAAAAGCAACTCATGATCGTTTAAATCACAGAGGTATCGCTTGCTTTGTTACAAACCTGCATATCCCTGTAGAAAGAAAAGCCAAGAAGTACTTTCACCAAGCAGAATGCATCGCTTCAAATGGAAACTTTAAACTCGTAAGGCTTACCCATAGCTATTAATTTAAAAAATAGCCATTAACCATAAAAAAACGGGGCAAAGCCCCGTTTTAGATTTTATGGCAATCCAATCAATTAGTGAGCAGAGTGCTCGACATCAAAGTCGACCCCATAAATATCCGAGATATTATAATCTGCCTGCCCTGCAGCAGTAGGCTTCTGCTCAATGGTACGGTTAATGTCATCTATTGTTTTACCTTCTGCAACCGCATTAGTTATCTCATGAGATGGATACAAACGAGAATAAGTCGGATCTTCCTCAGCAACAGGGAATTGCGCAGCTGTAGCTAATGCCGGTGCCAATACTAATGCTAATAATGCTGATCTGATTTTAATGGACATAATTTTTCCTTTTATCATCACTCCCAATCTATTGTGTCCTTGAGAGGCTTAATTTCTTCTACTGAAATATCATTAGGAATGATGATTATTCAAAGAGATGTAAGTTTTCTGATCATACACCTTCATTCAACACCCCATTTAGCAAAGCGGGACCTTATCAACCCCGCTTACCCTTCCAACCAACCCATTTGATTAATTTGCTGAGTGCTCAACATCAAAATCCACACCGTACAGATCTGAAATATTGTGTGTACGTTGACCCGCAGCTGTCGGTTTCTCCTCAATCGTACGATTGATTTCAGCTACTGTTTTATCATCAGACTTATTCACACTAACCGATTCATGGGATGGATATAGACGAGAATAAGTTGGATCCTCTTCAGCAACAGGAAACTGAGCTGCTGTAGCTAATACTGGAGTTAACGCTAATGCTAATAATGCTGATTTCAATTTAATAGACATAACTATCACCTTTATCTTGTTTATGTAGTTCCCAATTCATACAACGTCTGGGAAGCTTTTTACTGTTTCAGTAACCTTGTGACAGCACTGTTTTAAAGAGGTTCAATCTTTTTTGATCAAATGATCAAAATAATTTTATTACGCTAGAACCTAAAAATAAGAATGGGGCTCTGTGGCCCCATTTCTTTCCGAGCAGCCTGCTGTACTAATTTGCTGAACGCTCAACATCGAAATTCAAGCCATAAAGGTCTGAAATATTGTGAGTGCTTTGACCTGCTGCAGTCGGTTGCTCTTCAATAGTACGATTAATATCAGCCATCATTTTATCGTCTGCTTTCATCGCACTAGTAGCCTCATGCGTTGGGTATAGACGAGAATACGTTGGATCTTCTTCGGCAACTGGAAACTGAGCAGCAGTTGCTAAAACAGGAGTTAATGCTAATGCTAATAATGCTGATTTTAATTTAATAGACATAACGTTCACCTTTATCTTATTCATTTAGTTCCCAATTGATACAGCTGCTGGGACGCTTGCTTTTCTCTTTGCAGTAACACTGTGACAGTACTTTGTACGAAGCGTTCCTAAATATTAGATCAATCCAAATAGAATATTAACTAAGATATTTATAACAAAAAGAAATAATAAATTTCCATCTCTCAACGATAGAAATGAAAAATAGAAATAAAACAGTAAGATAAAGGTGATTCAAAAATAATGTCACAGCAGTATTGTTCTAAGAATTGCAGCACAAAAAACCGATAAAAAGAACGAAAATTTCTCACTCTCTTCTTTTAACTGTCAGATATACGCCACAAACAGCAACCAGAATACCTATAATCGCAAACATATTTAACACCTCATCAAACAAGAAATATGCCTCAACTGCCGTTAAAACAGGTACTAAGTAAAAATAACTTGCGACTTTACTCGCCTCCCCCTCTCTAATCATTACTAACAGCAACAAAATAGCAATCACCGATAAGGCAATCACCATCCAGGCAAGTGCACCAATTAGCGTCCAGCTCCATTCGATGACGCCGCTATCAAACTGCCATGCGAGTATAGCCATGACAACAGCAGTCGCTAGATATTGATAAAAAGCACCGACCATAAGATCAACGCCCGCACCGAAACGCTTTTGATAAATCGTGCCGATTGAAATGGCTGCCAATGCTATTAAAGCGGCCCCCCAAGCATCTATACCAGCGCTATCGACATCTCCTTGACCATTTTGGCTCACAACTAATAACACACCAAATAACCCTAATAACAACCCAAACCATTGAGTTTTAACTAAACGCTCACTGAGCCATATCCAACCAATAAGTGCTGTTAGCAATGGCTGTATACCCATGATAAGTGAGGTAATACCCGCAGGTAATGCCCAATCAATTGCAGCAAACACACCTCCTAAATAGCAAGCATGTACAAGAAACCCTACGATCATTTGATGAAACGCCTGCTGAGAACTACACCACTTAGGTTTCCGCCACCACAGAAGACCCGCAAAAACCATTAACGTCAAAAGCATGCGAACCAATAACACGCTAAAGGGTTCCATGTATGGAACCGCATACTTAGCGCCGATAAAACCAGTACTCCAAATACCGACAAATGCCCAAGGAACTAATGAAAGCTGCTGCTGTTTACTCAACATAGCGAAGTTATCCAGATGAAAAATATAACGATCACTCTACCCAGCAATAATCCTAAGAAAAAGTTACACGAGCACGCGATTAAAAAGGGTACAGAAAAAGGGAATAGTGAATTATATAGGCCATTATAATAAGCTGTACCCATGAAACTATATGAACAGCTATGCCAAACACTGCAAATTAGAATCAACCGAGGGGAACTTCCGCCTGGCAGCCTTTTACCCTCAATAAGAGTATTGAGCCAACAGTATCAACTCAGTAAAAATACCGTTATTAGAGCGTTAGCTGAACTTGAAGACTCTCAGCAGGTTATTGCGCAACCACGGCAAGGTTTTATAGTTTGTAGCCCTCAATCCCCCAGCCCCATAATAAAACCCCGAACCGTTTCACTCGGAGCAACCGCTTTTAGCGTGTTAGGTGCAGCCAATGAGCCCGATAAACTTGCTTTAGGCTCAGCATATAGTGACTCAAGATGGCCAACCGTTAGCTGGTTTTATAAACAACAAGCAAAAACAGCGAGGGAATGGGCCAACAATGACAAAAGATGTAGTCATTACAGCACACCACCAGGAGATCCTTCTTTCAGAAGCGCGCTGGCAGATCATATCAATATGACCTCCTTTGCGTGCAATAGTGAAGAGATTATTACCACACATGGCGCTCAAGAAGCCGTCTCACTCTGTTTAAGGGCAGTAGCAGAACCCGGCGACACCATTGCAGTAGAATCCCCCTGTTATTACGGCACCCTTCAATGTATAGAAGCACTGGGATTGAAAGTATTAGAACTGCCCTCTGATTCAATTGGTGGCACCAACTTAGACGCTCTAGAAAAAGCACTTAATACCTGGCCAATAAAAGCGGTTCTCACTAATCCTACCTACAACAATCCTTTAGGCTTTAGCCTCGATCTAATCAATCGAAAAAGGTTAATAAACATAGCTAACCACTGGGATATCGCCATCATAGAAGATGATGTGTTTGCAGAACTCGGTCACAGCCAGCAATATCACACGCCATTAAAAGCGTTAGATACTGAGAATAGAGTGCTTTATTGTGGTTCGTTTTCTAAGACCTTAGATGCCGACATTAGATTGGGCTGGGTCCTACCTGGTCGATACTATGAACAGTTAAACTATTATAAATTTGTTACAACAATTGCTTGCTCAGCGCTTCTACAGCAAGCAGCAGCCGAGCTATTGAAAGGAAAGCGCTATCGTAGACACCTTTCACAGGTAACCCGCTGCTACAGTGAGAGAGTTCAGATCCTTGCCGAAGATGTTCATCAATATTGGCCTAAAGGAACTCAATTCATACAGCCCAAAGGGGGAATACTACAGTGGTTTGAACTGCCGCAGTCAGTCAACAGCGACCAGCTTTTTCAGCAAGCACTCGATGCAGGCATCGGATTATCTCCCGGTAACCTATTTTGTGCGGATAATCGCTTCCAACATCATATACGCCTTAGCTTTGCTCATTACTCAGGCTCAATAAAGCAAAAACATGCCATCGCCTTGGTCGGTGAAATGATGGATAGTTACTAATCTGTACAATCGCCTGAGCCTGGCCCTGTACAAGCGCTACCATTAACAGCTCCCAAATTACCCACAACATTATCCACAGAAAACTTGAGTAAGTTTATCCACAACATCGACTAACTGGCGGCAACAACTCGATTACGCCCTTGTCTCTTAGCAGTATACAAGGCTTTATCTGCATCATTTTGCATATCAAGAA
The DNA here is from genome assembly GCA_027943745.1 of Neptuniibacter victor. Lineage (GTDB taxonomy): Bacteria > Pseudomonadota > Gammaproteobacteria > Pseudomonadales > Balneatricaceae > Neptuniibacter > Neptuniibacter victor. The sequence continues at coordinate 3,532,312 of AP025763.1, forward strand.
AATCTTGGTACTTACCTGTTTGCCATTCGGCAACACCAATACTGACCGTTACTCGAACCGTGTGCTCATTAGCCTGAACTTCAAGCGACTCAATCCTTTTACGGATTCTTTCAGCCAAACCCAGTGCTTCTTCCAAAACCGTTTCTGGCATCAAAATAGCGAACTCTTCCCCGCCTAAGCGCGCCACGATATCTGTACGTCGAGCGGCATAGAAGCAGGCTTCGTAAAACTCTTTTAAAACCAAATCACCAGTATTATGGCCAAAACTATCATTCACCGCTTTGAAGAGATCAATATCGAGCATAAGAATTGACAGTGGTCGAGAAAAGCGTTCGATACGAGCAATCTCATGCTCTGCCATTCGATTGAACTTACGGCGATTTAACGCACCGGTTAATGGATCTGTCGAGGCTAATTGCTTATACCGCTCATGCTCATTTTTGTTGCGCTGAAGATCCATCGCTTGCCGTTGGAGATAAACCGTAGAAGAGATATCTGCTTGCAGCAGGCTACGGCGGCATTTTTCATAAGCACTCACCATTAAGCCTATCTCATCGTCCACAAACTTATCAGTAAATACATAATCTCTACGCCCTTTAGCTAAAGAGGTCATCGCCTTTTTCAGCTTACGGACTGGATAAATAATACTAAAATTAAGTAGCCACGAAGACACGAGCGTCATGAAAATAATCACGACAAGCACAAAAGCCGTCAAGTACAGCTTCAGCTTAAGCCCCTCAGCTTTATGCAACGCTGCGGTTTCAATATCCAACACAAGATGATCAGCCAATACCTTAAGCTGATCTATTTTATGAGAAAACACTGCAAACCAAGACTTAACATCAACACCAGAGGGAACCTTCTGATCAATTGCTTCGTATAACAGCTCCTCATACTCTTCTACTTGCTTTATCACAATACCGTCAAGCAGTTCACGATACTGCTGCTGTTGCTCACTTGACGCTACCTGCTCAAAGAACTGGCTCAACCCCTGCTGCTGACCAATCAAGGAAGTAAACATTCTCACACGCGGCTCAGTTAAACCACCATCTGATAACAATAACGTCCCCAATGCTCTCTCTTGCCCAACGATCTCTTTAAGATCAACCACAGCTGTAAATGCAGAGATATTAGTCGCTAAGGTGGCATCCATCTCAAGTACAGCCATACCCGACGGTATTTTCAACAGCTGAGTAATTAGGTCCGTATAATAAGCCTGCATCCGATCTACGGAATCGCCTTTCGTATCAACTTTGCTCCTTTGCTCAGTTAAACCATCTAATAATCCAATCGATTTAATAATGGCTTGCTCCATATTAAGCGGAACCTGCTCACGCATTAACTGCTGTAAGCGCTTATGAAAAGCTTTCAAGGCCTGATCCGTTTTATCCCTTCTAACAATGAGCTCGTCGCTAAACACTTTATAATCAGAACCAATCATCCCGGTTGAGACTCCACGCTCAGCTTGTAAACTATGCGTTAGGTTATTCACCTCATGCGCCATCTGACTGATTGACGCTAACCGAGCCATCGCTTGGTAATCCTGTAAACTTCCGATCAAAATAATTAAACTTAATAGAATCAAGCCGACAAAAGGGAAAAGCGCCGTAAGAAAAATCCTTTGACCCACAGCTAAACGCTGGCCTACTCGCGCGACAAACCGCTCAACCCATGTTTTATTAGATGATTTAACACTCGTGAGGCCTCGATCATATACGTCCTGAAAATATTCCATGTCATCGACAACGATATGGTTAAGTAACCAGTCGACTAAGAATAGGTATATATCGCGAGCGACCTCTACTGTATCTGCATTTAACAGCTCTGAACGCAGTTCTGGGATTTTTTGAATAAACTGCTGATGGGAACGAATATGAATTTCTAAATCTTGATAACCACACTGGCGCATCAAGACTTCTTCACGCTTAAAGTGAAGCTGTACATAGTTTTCTAACTTAACAAAAACATCTTTTATAACATCTGATTCATGATTTTCTTCAATCGCATCAGATAGATCACCAATAATTGAGAGAAGCATCTTATGATCGTTATCGATCTCGTCGACCCCAACGCTTAGACCTTCATCCCACTTAAATTCACTCATACATTTTAACTTCGCTATACAAACTACTTAACCATCCAGCAAGGATTCAAACATTCAAAAACACATATACTCCATCATTTAGCATGCTAAGGAGACATATATAAACAAATATTCATTATAGCTTTACTAAGTTGTTATAACAGCGCCATTCCTCCTTCGAGGTATTCTCGCCAGCTTTTACCTTGATCTTGTCTTGCGTCAATTAATACACCTTCTTGGCAGGCACAAAAAAACCGCTAAGCGTGAACTCAGCGGTTTTTCTATTAAATCCCCACTAACCAACCATATGGCTGGCTAGTCATAGATTAAATCTTAGCTAACTGCGTTATCTGCAATCAGATCTTTCATAGATAGCTTGATACGGCCACGCTGGTCTACATCCAGAACTTTAACCTTAACCATCTGATCCATCTGGATGTAATCAGTTACTTTCTCAACACGCTTGTTGTCGATCTGAGAAATGTGAACTAGACCATCTTTACCTGGCAAGATGTTAACGAATGCACCGAAATCTTCGATACGTACCACTTTACCTTCGTAAACCTGACCGATCTCTGCTTCAGCAGTGATTTCGATGATCTTATCAGTTGCTGCTTTAGCCGCTGCTTTATCAGCTGCGTATACGCGCACTGTACCATCATCTTCGATATCGATAGATGCGCCAGTCTCTTCAGTCAACGCACGGATAGTTGCGCCGCCTTTGCCGATAACGTCACGAATCTTCTCAGGGTTGATCTTAAGCTGAGTTAGCGCTGGAGCATTGTCTGGCAGCTCAGGACGAGCATACCCAATCACTTTAGCCATCTCTTTTAGGATATGAACACGTGCTTCATATGCCTGCTCAAGCGCGATGTCCATGATCTCTTCAGTGATACCTGTAATTTTGATATCCATCTGAAGTGCAGTGATACCGGTTTCAGTACCTGCTACTTTAAAGTCCATATCACCTAGGTGATCTTCGTCACCCAAGATATCAGTTAGGACAGCAAAGCCGTTCTCTTCTTTAACAAGACCCATTGCGATACCCGCAACTGGTGCTTTAAGAGGAACACCTGCATCCATCATGGATAGAGACGCGCCACATACAGAAGCCATTGAGCTTGAACCGTTAGATTCAGTAATCTCAGATACGATACGGATTGTGTAAGGGAACTCTTCTTGTGTTGGAAGCACTGCTGCAACACCACGACGAGCCAAACGACCATGACCGATTTCACGACGGCCAGCGCCCATCATACGACCACATTCACCTACAGAGTATGGAGGGAAGTTGTAGTGAAGCATGAACGGATCTTTACGTTCGCCTTCAATCGCATCGATAATCTGCTGATCACGTGCAGTACCCAGCGTACAAGTTACAACAGACTGAGTTTCACCACGTGTAAATAGTGAAGAACCGTGTGTACCTTTAAGTACATCGATCTGCACATCGATACCACGAACCGTTTTGTTATCACGACCATCGATGCGCGGCTCACCGGCAACGATACGTCCACGTACGATCTCTTTCTCAAGAGAGCTAACGATACCAGAAACATCACCTGCAGAAGCTTGACCTTCCTCTTCTCCAGATAAGTTTTCAACCGCTTTAGCACGTAGTTCAGCTAGTGCATTTTGACGCTGCATTTTGTCTGCAACTTGGTAAGCCGCTGTAATACCTTCAGCCACTTCAGCACGTACCTTAGCAATTAGATCTTCATCTTTTGCTTTAGGCGTCCAAACCCATGCTTCTTTACCTGCTTCTGCTGCCAATTCGTTAACAGCATTGATAACTGTCTGCATCTCTTGGTGAGCAAACAATACTGCACCTAGCATCTCATCTTCAGATAGCTCTTGTGCTTGAGACTCAACCATCAATACAGCATCAGCTGTACCGGCAACAACCATGTCTAGCTCAGACGTAGCAAGCTGCTCGTAAGATGGGTTTAATAGGTAACCTGCATCTTCTGTGAATCCAACACGCGCGGCACCGATTGGGCCTTGGAAAGGAATACCTGATACAGCTAGGGCAGCAGAAGTACCGATCATTGCAGCGATATCTGGATCGTTAATCTTATCAGCAGACATGACCGTACAAACAACCTGTACTTCGTTCATGTAACCTTTAGGGAACAATGGACGAATTGGACGGTCGATCAAACGAGAAGTCAGTGTTTCTTTCTCAGATGGGCGTGCTTCACGCTTGAAGAAACCACCTGGGATACGACCTACTGAGTAGTATTTTTCTTGGTAATGAACGGATAGCGGGAAGAAACCTTGACCTGGCTTTTCTTCTTTCGCGCCAACAACAGTACAAAGTACTTCGTTGCCACCCATTTTGACCAGTACAGAACCTGTCGCCTGACGCGCAACGCGGCCAGTTTCGATAGTTACTTCCTGACCACCAAACTGAAATGTTTTAGTAGCTATTTGGAACACAATAAATTTCCTTAAATTGGGTGAGGCAGTAGACGGTAAATTTTCATACCTAAGTCTTGCCAGTACTCCGATAAGCTCTTTCCACAAACGTGATCAAAACCTATTGGAGTACAGGCGGAACGAAAATATTGACCTGTTTTCTACCCCAGATAAAACCAGGGCCATACAATGTATGGCCCCGATGAATTCACACTAACTTAGCGACGTAGACCAAGGCGTTTGATCAACGTTAGGTAACGATCTGCATCTTTACCTTTCAAGTAATCCAACAATTTACGACGCTGGTTTACCATGCGGATTAGACCACGACGTGAGTGATGGTCATGCTTGTTCGCTTTAAAGTGATCCTGTAGTCCTTCGATGTTAGCAGATAGCAAAGCTACCTGAACTTCTGGAGAACCTGTATCGCCTTCAGCGCGAGCGTAATCTGCAACGATTGCCGCTTTATTTTCAGCAGTTAATGCCATTTTCTTCTCTCCTAAAAAATATGCACACGACTTTAATTAGTCGCCGGATTTGAAAGAAACGATGCACCGAGCATATTTTCAGTACAACGCCACATTGTTTAGGTTCCATATTGAAACCTAAAAAATTCTAATTATTTATTGATCATCTTCCGTACATACCAAACGTTTAGGCTTTAACACCCCTTCATCTGATACTTCAGCAACACCCAAAAAACGTTCAGCATGGGTTTCTGTTACCGTCGAAAACAATCTAACCAACACCCCAGCCTCGTATTCATCCTGCGGCACACATTGCCCGTGTAAAATGAGATCAGTCTGGTGTTGGTCTAATTGAGCAGCTGGCATACCTGCTACAGCCGCCCAGGCCGGCAATAATAGCTTATCCAACTCAATTTGTATGCTTTTTTGCTGCTCTTCATCAGCATTTTCAGGCACATTTTGACGCAACTCATCAAGTGTCATCATCCGATCGGCTGTAAATTCACCAACATCCAAACGGTGTAGCATCTGAACATGAGCACCGCACCCGATCATCAGACCTAAATCTTCAACAATCGAACGGATGTAAGTCCCCTTTGAACAAAAGACTTCGAGATCAATTTCATCCCCTCTGAAAGCGGTCATTTTGATCTCATGGATAGTGACATTGCGCGGCTTAACTTCCACTTTGATACCCTGACGAGCCAGTTTATATAAAGGCTGGCCTTGGTGTTTCAAAGCAGAAAACATAGAAGGGACCTGTTCAATATCCCCACTAAAGTTATCTATAAGCAATTGCTCTATCTGTTCAGAAGTTAAATCTACAGGAACCGGTTTTTCTTCAAGCACCTTACCATCAGCATCACTTGAGTCAGTGCGAATGCCTAGTTTAGCCGTAGTAATATAGCGCTTATCAGAATCAAGAAGGTGTTGTGAAAACTTAGTCGCCTCACCTAAGCAGATCGGTAACATACCCGTTGCAAGAGGATCTAGAGCGCCAGTATGCCCAGCTTTAGCAGCGCCATACAAACGGCGTACCTGCTGAAGTGCAAAATTGGAGGAGATACCAGGCGGTTTATTTAACAGGAATACACCGTCGACCGCCCGGCCTCGGGATTTTCTACGACGACCCACGCATTATTCTCCGTCAGTGTCGCTATCTTTCTTCTGATTCTCTTCGCGAACAGTCGCTTCAATCAGATGATGCAGATGCCGACCACGCTCGATAGTTTCATCAAAATGGAAACGCAATGCAGGCATCACACGTAGCTTAACTTTTTTAGCAAGAATCCCACGAATGAAACCCGCTGCATTGTTAAGTACTTTTAATGAATCAACTATCGCTTCATCTTCGTCTTTGCCATTAAGAGGCAAAACCGTGATGTAAACGTCAGCATAACCAAGATCCTTACTTACTTTCGCATAGCTAACTGTCACCATACCTAAGCGAGGATCTTGAATTTCTAACTGGATAATTTGGGCCAGCTCACGTTGGAGCTGGTCCGCAATCCTTGATGTACGACTATAATCGCGTGCCATAAAGGTTATCTATTACCTTAAAGTGTGCGTTCAACTTCAACTGTGTCGAAGACCTCAATTTGGTCACCAACTTTAACATCATTGTAGTTCTTAACGCCGATACCACATTCCATACCCTGACGTACTTCGTTAACGTTATCTTTGAAACGACGAAGTGATTCTAGCTCGCCTTCATAAATAACAACGTTGTCACGTAGTACACGGATACGCTTATTACGGTAAACAGTACCTTCAGTCACCATACAACCAGCCACTTGGCCAATCTTAGGTGCTTTAAATACGTCACGAACTTCAGCAATACCAACAATCTCTTCACGGTATTCTGGTGATAGTAAACCACCCATCGCCTGCTTAACATCATCAATGATGTCATAGATAACGCTGTAGTAACGAAGCTCGATACCTTCACGCTCCATAACTTGACGCGCTTGCTGATCGGCACGAACGTTGAAACCAACCATCAATGCAGAAGCAGTTACTGCAAGGTTTGCATCAGTTTCAGCAATACCACCAACACCACCAGATACGATGTTCACTTTAACTTCATCAGTCGATAGATCTTCTAGTGCATGTGTTAGTGCTTCTAAAGAACCACGAACGTCTGTTTTAAGCACAACATTGAAGGTCTTAACATCGCCTGCCTGCATGTTAGCAAACAAGTTCTCTAACTTAGACTTCTGCTGACGAGCTAGCTTAACATCACGGTATTTACCCTGACGGAACAAAGCAACTTCACGTGCTTTCTTCTCACTGCTAACAACCGTAAATTCATCACCTGCGTTAGGTGTACCATCGAGACCTTGTATCTCTACAGGAATCGCTGGCCCAGCAGCTTCGATCGGCTTACCATTTTCATCAAGCATTGCACGGATACGACCGTAGTGTAAGCCGGCTAAAACGATGTCACCCTTCTTAAGCGTACCGTTTTGAATCAAGACAGTCGCTACAGGTCCACGTCCTTTATCCAAACGAGACTCAACAACCACACCTTGTGCTGGCGCATTTGGAACTGCAGTCAATTCAAGAATTTCAGATTGCAGTAGAACAGCATCCAAAAGCTCTTCAATGCCTTGGCCTGTTTTAGCGGAAACATTAACAAACTGGTTCTCACCACCCCACTCTTCAGGGATAACATCCAATGCTGCCAATTCATTTTTGACACGATCCGGATCGGATTGTTCTTTATCGATTTTGTTAACGGCCACAACAAGAGGTACACCCGCAGCTTTTGCGTGCTGAACCGCTTCCTGTGTCTGAGGCATTACACCATCATCCGCAGCAACAACCAAGATAACGATATCTGTTACCGATGCACCACGAGCACGCATAGCGGTAAACGCCGCATGTCCTGGAGTATCTAGGAATGTAACCATACCGTTATCTGTCTCTACGTGATAAGCACCGATGTGCTGGGTAATACCACCAGACTCACCTGAAGCAACACGCGAAGAACGAATAAAATCAAGCAATGAAGTTTTACCGTGGTCAACGTGACCCATAACAGTAACAACCGGCGCACGGCCTTCTCGTTCACCTTGCAGCGCTTGAATACTTTCAAGCAATGCTTCTTCAACAGCGTTTTCTTGTAGTGCGATCGGTGTATGACCCATCTCTTCTACAACCAACGTTGCAGTATCCTGATCAATAACTTGGTTAATAGTCGCCATAGCGCCCATACCAAACATAACCTTGATCACTTCAGCCGCTTTAACGTTCATCTTTTTAGACAGTTCAGCAACGGTGATACTTTCAGGGATACTTACTTCAATAACTTGTACTGTTGTTGGCTCTTTAAAACCATGCTCATTAGGCGTATTAGATACTGGACGACCATTCTTCCCACGGTTACGGCTGATCTTGCCACCGCGGCGATTATCTTGGTTACGACCTTTGCCTTTAGCGCCACGACGATTACTGTCGTTTGACGGCTGATTTTTCTTAGCCTGTTCTTGAGCTTTAAAGCGTTGTTCTGCATCAGCCTTACGGCGTTTAGCATCTTCTTCTTTCTTCAATTTCGCTTTCTCAGCAGCTTCTGCTTCTTGTTTTTTCAGCTTAGCTTCTTCAGCAGCTTTTTCACGAGATTGCTCTTCAGCACTTTGACGCTCTTTCGCTGCTTTTGCTTCTGCATCACGCGCTGCTTGCTCTTGCGCTTCTTTTTGCTGACGCTCTTCTTCCAAGCGCAACTCTTCAGCTTTCTGAGCTTCCAGTGCTGCTTCATCAACGCTCTCGCCTTGTTCCGCACCCTCTACTTCAGAGCGTTTTACATAAGTACGTTTTTTGCGTACTTCAACATTCACTGTTTTCTTCTTACCAGATGCGCCAGCCACTTTAAGTTGAGACGTTGTTTTACGCTTCAAAGTGATTTTTTTAGGCTCACCATCTGCAGCATCTTCACCATGACTGCGCTTAAGGTGATTAAGCAATGTTTGACGCTCAGGTTCTGATACTTCAGCGACTTCATTTTTACCTGAAATACCTGCTTCCTTCATTTGCTCAAGCAAACGCTCAACGGAAACACCAACCATTTCGGCAAGCTGTTTAACTGTTACTTCGGCCATTGTAGAGGCTCCTCTTCCGTTAACCTTTACTCTTCTTCAGCAAACCATGGTGCACGAGCAGTCATGATTAACGCTGCAGCTCGTTCTTCATCCAGGCCTTCAATATCAAGCAGGTCGTCAACCGACTGTTCTGCAAGATCTTCCATCGTGATAATTCCTTGAGCAGCAAGAAGGAAAGCCAAGTGCTTATCCATTCCGTCCATTTCAAGTAGATCAGCGGCGGGTTCTGCCTTATCCAGTTTTTCTTCACTTGCAATCGCCAAGTTAAGTAACGCATCTTTAGCACGCGTACGTAACTCTTCGACAATTGCTTCATCGAATCCATCAATCTCTAGCATTTCGTCAACTGGAACGTATGCAACTTCTTCCAGCGTTGTAAAGCCTTCTTCAACTAAGACTTCAGCAACATCTTCGTCTACATCTAGGTGATTAATGAACTGATCAATAACTGAACCGACCTCAGACTGATGCTTATTCTGAGCATCTTCTTCAGTCATAACATTCAATTCCCAGCCTGTAAGCTCAGATGCTAGACGGACATTCTGGCCGTTACGACCAATCGCCATTGCTAAATTCTCGCTAGCGACAGCCACATCCATTGAATGCGTTTCTTCGTCCAATACAATAGATGCTACTTCCGCAGGCGCCATTGCATTGATCACTAGCTGAGCGGGGTTATCGTCCCAAAGAACGATATCAACACGCTCACCATTTAGCTCATTTGATACTGCTTGCACACGCGAACCACGCATACCAACACAAGCACCTACAGGATCGATACGCCCATCGTTCGTTTTAACCGCAATCTTAGCTCGAGAGCCCAAATCACGAGAAGCAGCACGAATCTCAATAACTTCTTCTGAAATTTCTGGCACTTCAATTCGGAAAAGCTCAATCAGCATCTCATTACAAGCACGACTCATAATTAGCTGTGGGCCGCGACCTTCAGAGCGAACCTCCAATAATACAGCACGTACACGATCACCCATGCGGAATGTTTCTCGCTGGATCAACTGATCACGCGGCAATAGTGCTTCAGCATTATTACCTAGATCTACGATTATATTATCGCGTGTAACTTTTTTAACACTGCCTGAGATCAACTCACCTTGACGATCACGATATTGCTCAACAACTTTAGCTCTTTCAGCTTCGCGAACCTTCTGCACGATAACTTGTTTAGCTGTTTGAGCCGCAATACGACCAAACTTAACTGATTCAACTTGTTCTTCGTGAATATCATCTGGCTGAAGTGCAGAATCAATCTCTTCCGCTTCCTGCATTGTTAGCTCAGTACCCAAAGCAGGTACTGCATCATTGCTAACAACTAACCAACGACGGAAAGTTTCGTAATCGCCTGTTGCACGATCAATTACAACGCGTATATCAGCTTCTTCTTCATAACGTTTTTTAGTCGCCGTTGCCAACGCAACTTCGATCGCTTCGAAAATAACTTCTTTCGGAACTTCTTTCTCGTTAGAAACTGCTTCCGCAACCAACAGAATCTCTTTATTCATGCTTCTGCCTCGCCCAAGACCTCGAATCCACGTTTAGAACTGAGGGATAATGTTTGCCCGATCAATGTACTCAATCGGCAGCATATATTCTTCATCATCGACAACGACCAAAATGTCGTCACCTTCAACACCATTTAAGATACCTTTAAATTTGCGACGCCCTTCATACGCGATACGTAAACGCACTTGAATATGAGAACCGGCATAGGCCGCAAATTGCTCTAAGGTAAATAACGGACGATCCATCCCAGGAGACGACACTTCAAGCGTGTAATTACCTGCGATAGGATCTTCTACATCCATAATACCGCTCACTTGATGACTCACTTTCGCGCAATCATCGACACTAATGCCATTTTCGGAGTCGATATACACCCTTAAGGTGCTGTGTTTTCCCTGTGAGAGAAACTCAATACCCCAGAGTTCAACCCCCAGCGCAATAACCGACGGTTCTATTAACTCTTGTAACAGTTTCATTTTCGCTGACACGAATAACCCACCCGTACTAACACTTGACAACAAAGCCTTACAAATCAGCAAGTTAAGCTTTGCAGTTATAAATTACACAAACAAAAAATGGGTCTAATGACCCATTCCCGACCTACAGCATTAATATTCAATGCTGCATTTTACCTACGAAAAAGCCCCTAAAAAGGGGCCTTACGTTAAATAAGGTTGGTAGCGGGGGCTGGATTTGAACCAACGACCTTCGGGTTATGAGCCCGACGAGCTACCAAGCTGCTCCACCCCGCATCAAAACTGGTGCAAATTGTATATGCACCAGACACCTTAATCAAGAATAATGGTGCCCAAGGCCGGACTTGAACCGGCACGGCCTGACGGCCACTACCCCCTCAAGATAGCGTGTCTACCAATTCCACCACTTGGGCAACAAACTTTACAATCTATTAGTTAGCTTTCGGGATATCCGACTCAGCAGGAGCTGCTGGCTTATTTCCTTCAAGAGCAGGTAACTGAGGTTCCTCGACAACCGGCGCAGCCTGGCTTTCAACTACTGCAGCTGATGGGATACCCGCATCACTAATAGATTCAGCTTTGTCTTTCGCATAAATCGCTAAAACAAAACTTGTTGCAAAAATTCCAGCAGCCACAACCCCTGTCATTCGAGACAAAAAGTTACCACTACCCGTACTTCCGAAAACAGTCTGTGAAGCACCTGCACCAAAAGATGCGCCAGCTTCAGCGCCTTTTCCCTGCTGTAGCAAGATAAGGCCAATAACGGCCGCTGCCAACAACACATGAATAATAAGAACTACTGTTTCCATTATTAAACCGTCTATTTATGCACCTGCCGCATGGCAGATGGCAATAAAATCATTTGCTTTAAGAGAAGCTCCACCTACTAGCCCTCCATCCACATCTTCATTAGCGAACAGCTCAGCTGCATTAGCAGCATTAACACTTCCGCCATATAGTATTCGCATCGCTGACGCTGTATTTGCATCATACTCTGCAATCATATTTCGAATCGCAGCATGAACATCTTGTGCTTGAGCAGGTGTAGCGGTTTTACCCGTACCAATTGCCCAAACAGGCTCATAGGCAATAACAGCAGTTGAGAAGTTTTCAATGCCTGCGGCATCGATAACTGCTTTCAGCTGTCTTTCAACAACTGCTAAAGTTTTACCCTGTTCTCGCTCTTCCAGCGTTTCGCCTACACATAAGATAGGTTTAATGCCTGCAGCCACGGTTGCTATGAACTTTTTAGCGACGACAGAATCGCTTTCTGCATACAAGCTGCGACGTTCTGAATGACCCAAAATAACATATTCACATTTAAGGTCATTCAACATTGTTAAAGAAATTTCACCGGTAAAAGCGCCATCTCCATTTTCACTAACATTCTGTGCACCCACAGAAATTAATGAATTCTTTGCAGCAACTTCTACTTGTGAGAGGTATACAGATGGCGGACAAACTAATACTTCCACACCACCCGATGAATTTAAACCTGCAATCAGACCATCCATTAACTCATTAACGACGTCTGTACTGCCATTCATCTTCCAATTACCGGCAACTAAAGCTGTACGCATTGGCACCCCCCATTTCAAGAGGCGCAAATATTAACTGGCTTACTCTTAACTTTCAAGCTCCAACAGTGCTTTTTCAACATTGCTTGCAAGTTGCTCACATAGCAGACTGACTTCAGTTGCATCTTCGCCTTCAATCATGACACGTACAACAGGTTCGGTACCCGATGGACGTAACAACACTCGCCCTCGCTCACCTAACACTTTTTCGGTTTCAGCAACCGCTGCATCTATACTGGCAATGCCGTCAATACTCACCTTCTGTTGCATGCGTACATTTATCATTGTCTGCGGCATTTTAGTCATACCTTGGCGCAACTCAGATAAGGTTTCACCCGTTTCAACAATTGCTTTCAATACCTGTAATGCTGCAACAGTACCATCACCGGTCGTTGTCAAATGCCGACACACTATGTGCCCCGAGCTTTCACCACCGAGAAGCCAATCATTTGCATAAAGCTGCTCCATCACATAACGATCACCAACATTGGCTCGAACAAACGGAATATTCTCACGAATAAAAGCTTGCTCTAACCCGAAGTTGCTCATCAACGTGCCAACGACACCACCATTAAACACACCTTCTCGGCGCATCTGTGAAGCAATAATGTAGAGCAATTCATCTCCATCAATTTCTTGACCATGTTGATCGACCATAATGACCCGGTCACCATCACCGTCAAGCGCAACACCTAAGTCAGCTTTTTCGGCAGTAACAACCTTTTGCAATCGCTGCGTAGCCGTAGCCCCACACTCTTCATTGATATTTAAGCCATCAGGCGAAGAGGCGATCTCAACAATTTCAGCGCCAAGCTCTGAAAAAACAGCCGGCGCTACGTGATATGTCGCACCATTGGCACAATCAAGAACAATCTTTAATCCCTTAAGGGATATACCACCGGCTGTCGCTTTACAAAACTCAATATAACGTCCTGCAGCATCATCTATCCGCTTCGCCTTACCTAGCTCAGCCGAATCAACCGTCGTCATTGCAATGTCCATTTGCGCTTCGATAGCTTGCTCAACTTCATCAGGTAGCTTCGTGCCCTCCGAAGAAAAGAACTTGATACCATTATCATAGAAGGGGTTGTGAGATGCACTGATGACAATTCCGGCATCTGCACGAAATGTTCGCGCCAAATAAGCAACTGCTGGCGTAGGCATTGGCCCAGTCAGCAGCACATCTACACCGGCAGCAGACAATCCTGCCTCCAAAGCAGACTCAAACATGTAGCCAGAGATGCGCGTATCTTTACCAATTAATATTTTACTGTGGCCTTCCCGAGCAAAAACTTTACCCGCTGCCCATCCCAGCTTCAGTACAAAATCAGGTGTTACTGGAAACTGCCCAACCTTACCGCGAATACCGTCAGTTCCAAAATAGCGCTTACTCATTAACCACCCTCATTATTTTCAATTGTTTCCATCATTACGGCCTGCGTCATCCTGACAACGTCGACTGTTTCCTTAACATCATGCACACGCATGATTGACGCCCCCTGCATAACAGATAAAGCAACCGTGGCAAGACTACCCGCCAAGCGCTGATCAACACTTCGACCTAACACTGTCCCTATCATCGATTTCCTCGATGTACCAATAAGCAGCGGCAATCCTGATACAGCCAAGGGCCTTAGATTATTCATCAGACGCAGATTATGCCCTACTGTTTTGCCAAAACCAAAACCAGGATCAAGAATTAAGCGATTCTTGTTAATGCCTGCCGCCTCACACTGGGCAATACGATGTTTAAAGAACGACGTTACCTCATCCAAAACATCATCATATTCAGGATTCTCCTGCATCGATGCTGGGCTACCCTGCATATGCATTAGGCAAGCGGGCAAACCCGTTTCAATAACAGCCTCTATCGCACCCTCTCTGCCAAGAGCTCGGACATCATTAATAAGGCCAGCACCCAACTTTCCCGCTTCAACCATCACTTCAGGACTGCTTGTATCAACCGAAACAACCACATCAATCTCACGACCTATTCTTTCCACTACAGGTAGAACGCGATCGATCTCTTCCCCCAAGCTAACAGCCTTAGCTCCAGGACGTGTTGACTCACCGCCCACATCAATAATCGAAGCTCCGTCAGCAACCATCATTTCAGCTTTGGCAATAACCGTATCTAAATCAACCTTACTATTTGCATAGAGCGAGCCACCATCAGAGAAAGAATCAGGAGTAACATTTAGGATACCCATCACCTGTGTCTCAGATAGATCTAAGACACGCTTACCGAACTCAAAGTTACGCATCAACACGCTCATTTATATTTTCAAATACATTAAAAAAGGCCAACCCTCTTACAGGTCAGCCTTTTACTTTATCCACTAAACACTAGTGCAAGTTATTATCTGAAGAGTTTGGCTTAGGGACATCAGGATCAACTCCTTCATCACCATCCTCATTCACATCATCCACTGTTTCACTTTCAGAACCAGCTTCGGGTTCTGACGGCGTATCAGAATCAGCTGAATCCCCATCACTCCAATCTGCTGGATCAGACACTTCCTCACGTTTCATTAACTGATCAATTTGACTACTATCGATCGTTTCATATTTCATCAGCGCGGCACACATCGTTTCAAGAATATCTCTATTCTCTTCTAAAATTTGTTCTGCACGCTTATAGCACTGATCAATAATTTTACGTGTTTCTGAATCAATTTTTCTCTGTGTTTCTTCCGCTAACGGCTTAGCACCTTGTCCGTAGCCTCGATTAAACGGATCGGACTCTTCTTCATCGTACAACAGAGGTCCCATCTCATCCGTAAGGCCCCATTTAGCAACCATGCTACGCGCAAACGAGGTCGCTCTTTGAATGTCATTAGAAGCACCTGTCGTAACACCCTCTTTACCTAACGTCATCTCTTCGGCTATTCGACCACCGTAAAGTGAACAGATATTAGACATGATAGATTGACGACTATGGCTATAACGGTCCTCTTCCGGAAGGAACATAGTGACACCCAGTGCACGCCCTCGCGGAATGATAGAAACTTTGTATACAGGATCGTGCTCTGGCATTAAACGGCCCACAATGGCATGGCCCGCTTCATGATAAGCAGTGTTAAGACGCTCTTTCTCAGACATCACCATTGATTTACGCTCTGCGCCCATCATGATTTTATCTTTCGCTTTTTCAAACTGTTCCATACTCACCGTACGTTTACTCGCACGCGCAGCAAATAGGGCAGCCTCATTCACTAAGTTTGCCAAATCCGCACCGGAAAAACCTGGCGTACCACGCGCAATCAATTCAGGCTTAACATTATCGCCTAAAGGAACCTTGCGCATATGTACTTTCAAAATTTTCTCACGTCCCTTGATATCCGGAAGGCTTACATGAACCTGCCTATCAAAACGACCAGGACGCAACAATGCAGGATCAAGCACATCAGGACGGTTCGTTGCAGCGATGACGATAATACCCTCATTACCTTCAAAGCCATCCATTTCAACCAACAACTGGTTCAATGTCTGTTCACGCTCATCATTACCACCACCCATACCAACACCACGATGCCTACCTACCGCATCGATCTCATCAATAAAGATAATACATGGCGCATTTTTCTTAGCTTGCTCGAACATATCACGAACACGTGAAGCACCAACACCCACGAACATTTCAACAAAGTCTGAGCCCGAGATGCTAAAAAATGGCACTTTGGCTTCACCCGCAATCGCTTTAGCAAGCAGCGTTTTACCGGTACCAGGACTACCCGCCATCAAAACACCACGAGGAATATGCCCACCTAAACGCTGAAACTTGCCAGGATCCCGTAAGAAATCAACCAACTCCCTTACATCTTCTTTCGCTTCTTCTACTCCAGCGACATCGTCAAAGGTCGTTTTAATCTGATCTTCGCCCATCATTCTAGCTTTGGATTTACCGAAGGACATTGGACCGCCCTTACCACCTCCGCCTTGCATCTGACGCATAAAGAACATGAATACAGCGATGATAACGAGAATAGGAAAAGAAGCGACAAGCAACTGAGTCCAAATACTTTGCTGCTCTGGCTGTTTGCCTTCAATTACTACCTGATTTTCAAATAGGTCATCTACTAACTTTGGATCTTGCAGCGCTGGTCGCGTTGTTTCAAACGTCTCACCATTACTCCGCTGACCTTGGATTGTATATCCATCAATAATGACCTTATCTACGCTTCCTTTTTTAACTTCAGAAACGAAATCAGAATAGCTAAGCCTTTGAGACTCTGCGCTTTCATTAAAATTATTAAATACAGTCAGCAATACCGCTGCGATCACTAGCCATAAAACCAGATTTTTCGCCATATCATTCAATGGAATACCCTCAATTTGCTGATGACGCTTAACGTTAAATTAGAGACGCTAAACACTATACTATGCGGCCACTATTGACCACTAAAACAAGACCTACCCTTTAAAACCTTTACCTAACAAATACACTTCCCGTGAACGCGCTCGTGAAGAGTCAGGTTTTCGAGTGATCACTTTATTAAAACTTTTACGCATATCTTGCATATATTGATCAAACCCTTCGCCCTGAAAAACTTTAGCGACGAAATTACCACCAGGCTTTAACACCTCTTTCGCCATATCTAAGGCTAATTCAACCAAATACATAGCGGCAGGCTGATCAACTGCTGACATACCACTCATATTGGGGGCCATATCTGAAATTACAAGGTCTGCTGGTTCATCTCCTAACGCAGATAGGATTTTTTGTAACACCTCTTCCTCAGTAAAGTCCCCCTGCACAAACTCAACACCCGCCATACCGTCCATCGGCAAGATATCCGACGCCACAACACGACCATGATCGCCTACCCGTTCAGCGGCAATCTGTGACCAACCGCCTGGTGCGGCACCAAGATCAACAACGGTCATTCCGGGCTTTAAAAGCTTATCTTTCTCATCAAGCTCAATTAATTTAAAACTGGCCCGCGAACGAAATCCTTCCTCTTTTGCTTTTTTCACATAGTGATCATCAAAATGTTCTTTTAACCAACGCCCACTACTTGCTGATTTAGCCACTTATTATTTGCTCTCTGATTAAGAAGCTGCACGCTACTAAGCTGCGAACAACTGTTGTAAAATTAGCTATATATTACATTTTCTGAGCTCTAGGCTCACTTAAACACTAAAGGCAGCGTATTTTAATATGAGCTTGAATCCAGAGCAAAAGAAGCATTATCGCACTCTTGGTCACAAACTAAACCCTATTGTAACTGTAGCAGGTAAGGGCTTAACTGAAGCCATTCAACTTGAAGTTGACCGTGCCCTAGAAGACCATGAGCTTATCAAGGTTAAATTTGCTGTCGGAGATCGCGAAGTCAAGAAAGAGATGATTCGTGAGCTTTGCGCTATCGTCGAAGCGGATATCATCCAAGAGATTGGTCATATAGCACTAATTTACCGTAAAGCGCTTGAACCAAATCCGAAGCTATCAAACCTTCTCCGTTAAAGCCTCATCGCAGACACAAAAAAGGGTGCCACTGGCACCCTTTTTGTTTAACGAAACTTAGAGATGAGCGACTTCATCAATTTCATACTCAGTCGCGCCACCAGGTGTTTGAATATTCACAATATCCCCCTCCTCTTTACCCACCAAGCCACGTGCAATCGGGGAATTTACAGAGATTTTACCTGATTTTATATCCGCTTCATCATCACCTACTATCTGGTAAGTCTTAGACTCATCCGTATCAAGGTTGATAATTGTCACCGTTGTGCCAAAAATAACCTTACCTGTAGCAGGGATCGTTTCAATATCAATGACCTGACAGTTCGAAAGCTTAGATTCTAGCTCTTGAATCCGGCCCTCAATAAAACCTTGCTGCTCTCGAGCCGCATGGTACTCCGCATTTTCTTTCAGATCACCATGCTCACGAGCTTCGGCAATATCAGCAATTACCCGTGGGCGATCAACAGTTTTCAACTGATCAAGCTCTTCACGAAGGGCTTTTTCACCCTTCGCAGTCATTGGTACTCGATTCACATTAAGCTCCTAGATCCTGAACACGGCGAACGTCTTTCTCTTCACCGTACTGCAACGCCATTGTAATTGCTTCAGCGCCAGCCATAGTCGTTGTATATGGCACTTTATGCTGAAGAGCGCTACGACGGATATCTGCAGAATCCTCGATCGCCTTACGACCTTCTGTCGTATTAACAATGTAAGCTATTTCATCGTTTTTAATCATATCAACAATGTTTGGACGCCCTTCCATCACTTTGTTAACAATTGTTGATTCAAGACCATGCTCAGCCAATAGCGCAGCGGTACCACGAGTAGCCACCAAGCTGAAACCCAGCTCAGATAGATCTTTAGCAACCGCCATAGAAGCTGCTTTATCAACTTCACGCACAGAGATAAACGCCTTACCCGGCTTAGGCATTGTTTCACCTGCACCGATTTGCGCTTTCATGAACGCTTCACCGAAGGTAGCGCCCACACCCATCACTTCTCCTGTAGATTTCATTTCAGGAGAAAGAATCGGGTCAACGCCTTGGAATTTATTAAATGGGAAAACAGCTTCTTTAACGTTAAACAGCTCAGGTACAATTTCCTGCGTAAAGCCCAGCTCTTTAAGCGACTTGCCTGTCATCACCTGCGCACCAATCTTCGCTAGCGAAACACCGATACACTTAGAAACAAATGGCACAGTACGTGATGCACGAGGGTTAACCTCAATCACATAGATCTCACCATCTTGATAAGCAAGCTGCGCATTCATCAGACCAATTACGCCTAATTCAAGTGCCATCTTACGAATCATCTCACGCATTTCATCTTGCACATCAGCAGGAAGACTATACGGAGGGAATGAACATGCAGAATCACCAGAGTGAACGCCGGCCTGTTCTATATGCTGCATGATCGCGCCAATCACGACCGTCTCACCATCACAAACAGCATCGATATCAATTTCTATCGCTGCGTTCAGGAAGTGATCCAATAGCACGGGTGCATCATTAGATACTTGCACCGCCGTTGTCATATAACGACGCAGCTCATCTTCTTTATAAACAATCTCCATTGCACGACCACCTAATACGTAAGATGGACGAACAACTAGCGGATAACCAAGCTTATCAGCTTCAATAATCGCTTCTTCTAAAGATCGAACCGTCGCATTTTCAGGCTGTTTCAAACCTAAACGTTTCAGCATCTGCTGGAACTGCTCACGATCTTCTGCACGGTCGATTGCTTCAGGAGAAGTACCAATAATAGGTACGCCTGCTTGCTCAAGGGCAACGGCAAGCTTCAGTGGAGTTTGACCACCGTACTGAACAATAACGCCTTTAGGCTTTTCAACATGAACAATCTCAAGTACGTCTTCAAGCGTGATCGGCTCAAAGAACAGACGATCAGAAGTATCATAATCCGTCGAAACAGTCTCAGGGTTACAGTTAACCATGATTGTTTCAAAACCATCATCACGCGCCGCTAATGCAGCGTGAACGCAGCAATAGTCGAATTCGATACCTTGACCGATTCGGTTAGGGCCACCGCCGATAACCATAATTTTGTCACGATCGGTCGGATTAGCTTCGCACTCCTCTTCATAAGATGAGTACATATAAGCTGTATCCGATGCAAATTCTGCCGCACAAGTATCAACACGCTTATAAACAGGACGAACATCTAAATTATGACGATGCTTACGGAACTGCTTCTCGGAAACACCTAGCAAGGTCGCCAAGCGCTCATCAGAGAAACCTTTACGTTTCAGACGGAACACCGCATCTTTATCAAGATCCGACATTGCCATCTCGGATACACGCTGTTCATCCTTAAGGATATCTTCAACCTGAACCAAGAACCAAGGATCAATGCCGCTGATCTCATACAGCTCTTCAACGCTCATCCCCATACGGAAAGCATCGCCAAGATACCAGATACGCTCGGCACCGGGCTCTTTCATCTCACGTACGATAGTTGAGCGAGCATCTTCGCTAGTGATATCGATAATAGGATCGAAACCCGTCGCGCCTACTTCTAGACCACGAAGTGCTTTCTGAAGAGATTCCTGCTGAGTACGGCCAATCGCCATAACTTCACCAACAGATTTCATCTGCGTTGTCAGACGATCATTTGCCTGAGGGAATTTCTCGAAAGTGAAACGAGGTATTTTCGTAACGACGTAATCGATAGAAGGCTCAAATGATGCAGGCGTTGCACCACCAGTGATATCGTTCTGCAATTCATCAAGGGTATAACCAATTGCTAGCTTCGCAGCAACCTTGGCAATTGGGAAGCCTGTCGCTTTAGATGCCAATGCTGATGAACGAGATACACGAGGGTTCATTTCGATAACGACCATACGGCCATCTTTAGGGTTAACGCCAAACTGAACGTTAGAACCACCCGTTTCAACACCTATTTCACGCAGAACAGCCAAAGAGGCATTACGCATGATCTGATATTCTTTATCAGTCAGCGTCTGTGCTGGCGCTACTGTAATAGAGTCACCTGTGTGAACACCCATCGCATCGAAGTTTTCAATCGCACAAACAATGATACAGTTGTCGTTTTTATCACGAACAACTTCCATCTCATACTCTTTCCAACCGATCAACGATTCATCAATCAACAATTCAGTCGTAGGTGATAGATCTAGACCACGTTCACAGATTTCCATGAACTCTTCTTTGTTGTAAGCAATACCGCCACCGGTACCACCCATCGTAAAAGATGGACGAATGATACATGGAAAACCTAGCTGTGCTTGAACCTGCAGAGCCTCTTC
This sequence comes from Neptuniibacter victor, assembly GCA_027943745.1. Classification (GTDB taxonomy): domain Bacteria; phylum Pseudomonadota; class Gammaproteobacteria; order Pseudomonadales; family Balneatricaceae; genus Neptuniibacter; species Neptuniibacter victor. Next base: position 3,553,701 of record AP025763.1, read on the forward strand.
CATACTATGGGCAATTGCAGCACGCGGGCACTCAAGACCAATATCTTTCATCGCTTTATCAAAGCGATTACGATCTTCGGCTTTGTCAATTGTATCAGCGTTAGCACCGATCATCTCGACGCCATGCTTTTCAAGAACACCTTCTCGCTCTAGATCAAGCGCACAGTTAAGTGCTGTCTGACCACCCATGGTAGGTAGTAGAGCATCAGGCTTCTCTTTAGCAATAATTTTCTCAACCGTTTTCCAATTGATAGGCTCAATATAAGTTGAGTCAGCCATCGCTGGATCAGTCATGATGGTAGCCGGGTTAGAGTTAACCAGGATTACACGGTAACCTTCTTCACGCAGCGCTTTACATGCTTGCGCGCCAGAATAGTCAAATTCGCATGCTTGACCAATAACAATTGGACCAGCACCTAGAATCAAAATACTTTTTAAATCGGTACGTTTTGGCATCGGTAATAAACCAGTCGTATCAGTTAATAACTGAGGGAAGCGGAAAACTCACACAACCCTTAATATCGTTTCAACCGGCTCGCTTAGCGAGCCGAAGCATCTAAGCTTTCGCAGCTTTCATATCAGCAATGAAGCGATCAAACAATGGCGCTACATCATGCGGCCCTGGACTTGCTTCAGGATGTCCCTGAAAACTAAACGCGGGGCGATCAGTACGCTCAATACCCTGCAAAGAGCCATCAAACAAAGACTTATGAGTAGCACGTAATGTCTCAGGCAGAGCATCTTCATCTACAGCAAAACCATGGTTTTGAGAAGTGATCATGACCTGCTTGCCATCGAGATCTTGCACAGGGTGGTTTGCACCATGATGACCAAACTTCATCTTCAGCGTTTTCGCTCCAGATGCAAGCGCAAGCAACTGATGACCTAAGCAGATCCCGAACACAGGAATATCTGTCTTACAGATCTCAGTGATTGCTTGGATAGCATAATCACACGGCTCAGGATCTCCCGGACCGTTCGATAGGAAAATACCATCTGGATTCATAGCTAGAACGTCTGCTGCAGGTGTTTTTGCTGGCACGACTGTCAGGCGACAACCACGTTCAACTAACATACGAAGAATATTTCGTTTTACGCCATAATCAAAAGCCACAACATGATAAGGCTGCTCTGAAGGCTCTTTATCAGTATGACCAACACCCAACTTCCATGTGGAAGCATTCCATTCATAGGCAGCGTCAGTCGTCACTACTTGCGCCAAATCCATTCCTTTAAGCCCGGGGAATGATTTAGCTTCAGATAAAGCGGTCTCTTCATCAATATTGCCCGCCATGATGCAACCATTAAGAGACCCCTTCTCACGAAGGATTCGCGTTAATCGGCGCGTATCGATGTCTGCAATACCAACGATATTATTATCTTTTAGATAATCATCAAGATTCTTTTCGTTACGAAAATTACTCGCAACAAGTGGAAGGTCGCGAATTACCAAACCGGCAACCCAAGTACGAGACGACTCTTCATCCTCTGTATTAGTACCTGTATTACCAATATGAGGATAAGTTAAGGTAACAATCTGACGACAATAAGATGGATCTGTCAGAATCTCCTGATAACCCGTCATAGAGGTATTAAAAACAACCTCGCCGCTAGACTGACCGTCAGCGCCAATGGCTACGCCCTTGAAAATACTTCCGTCCTCAAGAGCAAGAATGGCTGGTCTCGCCAATTGAACCTCCCCGCAAAATGCGCAACAACAAAATCAGAAACGATACGTGCAAAAAAGCGAGGTAAACCGAAATTCAGCCTCGCTTCCTTGTTATGAAATCTGTACAAATGTTTGCTTCAGGCAAACCGGCTGTATTCTATGCCATAAAGATACTTTATGTCTATTACGCAAGTGCAAAAACAGCATAATAGATGAAAAAACATATTTGCTTATCTAATCATGTAACTTACAGATAAAAGCAGCTCAAGCACGCTCAAAAACATTAACGAGAAAAATTTCGCCAATCCTCAAGCCCCTGCTGTAGTGCTTTTTCCATAAAACCATCAGAAATCATTGCCTGGACCTCTTTAGCAAGAAGGCCTCGAAGTTCACCTGAATTGCATTTGGAGCGATGGGAAACAGTCAAATATAAGCCTTCACTACTAATAGCAGGCTCTAAAACATCAAGCTTACCGGAATAACCAAGAAGATCTGCATAAGCTAAACCCGGATTTTTTTCATATAACACGTAGTCCGCTCGACCACGATTGATCATCATAAACGCTTGTTTTAATGAAGCAACAAATGCAAGATTAAGATTCGCCTTAGCATACTCATCAAAGTCCTGACCAAAACTATTATTGATAACAGTAACACCATCCTTGCCAACTAGATCCTCACGCGACTGAAACGGTAAATCAGCGCCGACCTTACTCCAAACAACACTAGTCGTATCCAAAAAGGCAGGATAAACATAATCCATATACTGAATACGAGGAACGGTATAAAACGCCCCAGCCATTAGATCAATACGACCAGTCTTCAGCATCTCCTGCGCCCTTGCCCATGACCCTACATCCTGCAACTCAATTTTCACACCCAAACGCTTTCCGAGCTCAGCAAAAATAATACTATTTGCGCCCAAGAGGTCTTTAGATCCATCAGCCTTGCGCCATAAATAGGGGGGATATTCTGAATTACCAGTTGCCGCAAGGACCTTACAATCATCTGCACTAGCGACGCTAAAAGGAACAAGGAATGAAAAACAGGACAATAAAAATGCATTCTTAATTGTTTTGATATACATAACAACCCACTTATCAACAACCTACGAAAATGCTTCTTCGATCAGTATAGATAGCACTTATACCCAGCTGCAAGTATTCACTGCGATATCTTTAATAACATGCTTTGAGGCAACACCGTTTAATCACACCAACGAGCCCCTCCCATCTATCGCGACTGACCCGTTTACCCTAACCAACCCTTATTTCCAGCTGCACTATTTCCAACCCACAACGAAAAACCCCCCGATCATTGCTGACCGGGGGGCTTCTCTTAATTAAATGCTTGGCGATGACCTACTCTCACATGGGGAAACCCCACACTACCATCGGCGATGTTGCGTTTCACGTCTGAGTTCGGGATGGGATCAGGTGGTTCCACAACTCTATGGTCGCCAAGCAAAACTGTCACAATCGGGATTTAAATTCATTTTGATTTAGAGGGAGTCGCTAGACTCAACCTTGTATTTCTATACGCGCTAATTCGTTACTTTCTATCATTATTTGTCTGTATTGAACAAATCACTTGCCAAACGCCTTGGGCGTTATATGGTCAAGCCTCACGGGCAATTAGTATTGGTTAGCTCAACGCCTCACAGCGCTTCCACACCCAACCTATCAACGTCGTAGTCTTCAACGGCCCTTTAGGGGAATCAAGTTCCCAGTGAGATCTCATCTTGAAGGAAGCTTCCCGCTTAGATGCTTTCAGCGGTTATCTCGTCCGAACGTAGCTACCCGGCAATGCAATTGGCATCACAACCGGTACACCAGAGGTTCGTTCACTCCGGTCCTCTCGTACTAGGAGCAACTCTTCTCAAATCTCAAACGCCCACGGCAGATAGGGACCGAACTGTCTCACGACGTTCTAAACCCAGCTCGCGTACCACTTTAAATGGCGAACAGCCATACCCTTGGGACCGGCTTCAGCCCCAGGATGTGATGAGCCGACATCGAGGTGCCAAACACCGCCGTCGATGTGAACTCTTGGGCGGTATCAGCCTGTTATCCCCGGAGTACCTTTTATCCGTTGAGCGATGGCCCTTCCATACAGAACCACCGGATCACTAGAACCTACTTTCGTACCTGCTCGATGTGTCTATCTCGCAGTCAAGCACCCTTCTACTCTTGCGCTCATTGCATGATTTCCGACCATGCTGAGGGTACCTTCGTGCTCCTCCGTTACTCTTTGGGAGGAGACCGCCCCAGTCAAACTACCCACCACACAATGTCCCTGATCCCGCTAAGGGACCTAGGTTAGAACCTCAATATTACCAGGCTGGTATTTCAAGATTGGCTCCACTCTATCTGGCGACAGAGTTTCAAAGCCTCCCAGCTATCCTACACAAGTAATATCAAAGTCCACTGTGAAGCTGTAGTAAAGGTTCACGGGGTCTTTCCGTCTAGCCGCGGGTATACGGCATCTTAACCGCAATTTCAATTTCACTGAGTCTCGGGTGGAGACAGTGTGGCCATCGTTACGCCATTCGTGCAGGTCGGAACTTACCCGACAAGGAATTTCGCTACCTTAGGACCGTTATAGTTACGGCCGCCGTTTACCGGGGCTTCGATCAAGAGCTTCGCGCAAGCGCTAACCCCATCAATTAACCTTCCGGCACCGGGCAGGCGTCACACCCTATACGTCCTCTTTCGAGTTTGCAGAGTGCTATGTTTTTAATAAACAGTCGCAGCCACCTGGTATCTTCGACCGGCCTCAGCTTAGGGAGCAAGTCCCATCACCAAAACCGGCGCACCTTCTCCCGAAGTTACGGTGCCATTTTGCCTAGTTCCTTCACCCGAGTTTTCTCATACGCCTTAGTATTCTCTACCTGACCACCTGTGTCGGTTTGGGGTACGGTTACTTATAACCTGAAGCTTAGAGGTTTTTCCTGGAAGCATGGCATCAACTACTTCATTCCATAAAGGAACTCGTCATCGGTTCTCAGCCTAACAAGGACCCGGATTTACCTAAGTCCTTAGCCTACAACCTTAAACACGGACAACCAACGCCGTGCTAGTCTAGCCTACTCCGTCACCCCATCGCAGTTATAATCAGTACAGGAATATTAACCTGTTTCCCATCGGATACGCTCTTCAGCCTCTCCTTAGGGGCCGACTCACCCTGCCACGAAAAGCGTTGGACAGGAACCCTTGGTCTTCCGGCGGGGAGGGTTTTCACCTCCCTTATCGTTACTCATGTCAGCATTCGCACTTCTGATATGTCCACGATGCCTTACGGCTTTCGCTTCAACCACTTACAGAACGCTCCTCTACCATGCACAAAGTGCATCCGTAGCTTCGGTGTTATGCTTAGCCCCGTTATATCTTCCGCGCGGGCCGACTCGACTAGTGAGCTATTACGCTTTCTTTAAAGGGTGGCTGCTTCTAAGCCAACCTCCTAGCTGTCTAAGCCTTCCCACATCGTTTCCCACTTAGCATAAACTTTGGGACCTTAGCTGACGGTCTGGGTTGTTTCCCTTTCCACGACGGACGTTAGCACCCGCCGTGTGTCTCCCGTGATTGAACTCATGGGTATTCGGAGTTTGCATCGGGTTGGTAAGTCGGGATGACCCCCTAGCCGAAACAGTGCTCTACCCCCCATGGTTAGACACGAGGCACTACCTAAATAGTTTTCGAGGAGAACCAGCTATCTCCGAGTTTGATTAGCCTTTCACTCCTATCCACAAGTCATCCGCTGGCTTTTCAACGACAGTCGGTTCGGTCCTCCAATGCATGTTACTGCATCTTCAACCTGCCCATGGATAGATCACTCGGTTTCGGGTCTACTCCTAGCGACTGGACGCCCTATTAAGACTCGGTTTCCCTACGGCTCCGCAAATGCTTAACCTTGCCACTAAAAGTAAGTCGCTGACCCATTATACAAAAGGTACGCAGTCACCGTCCGAAAACGGCTCCCACTGCTTGTACGTACACGGTTTCAGGATCTATTTCACTCCCCTCACAGGGGTTCTTTTCGCCTTTCCCTCACGGTACTGGTTCACTATCGGTCAGTCAGGAGTATTTAGCCTTGGAGGATGGTCCCCCCATATTCAGACAGGATATCACGTGTCCCGTCCTACTCGTTTTCACAATATATAAGCCTTCAAATACGGGGCTATCACCCACTATGGCCACACTTTCCAGAGTGTTCTTCTAACTACAATATTGCTTAAGGGCTAATCCGCGTTCGCTCGCCGCTACTTACGGAATCTCGGTTGATTTCTTTTCCTCCGGGTACTTAGATGTTTCAGTTCCCCGGGTTCGCCTCTAATGCGCTATGTATTCACGCAAAAGATACCTATAAATAGGTGGGTTTCCCCATTCGGAAATGTTGGGATCAAAGCTCGTTTACCAGCTCCCCCAACCTTATCGCAGGTTACAACGTCCTTCATCGCCTCTGACTGCCTAGGCATCCACCGTGCACGCTTAGTCACTTGACCATATAACCCGAAGGCGTCTGGAATCATAGTAACTTGTTAGTACAGTAACGATAGATTTCGCCGAATTGGCGCTTGTATATGAAAAATACAAGTCAATCTAAATCAATGAATCTAAATCCAAATTGTTAAAGAGCGTTTAAAGCAAAAAAGCTTTAAAAGATAATGTCGTAGTAGACGATTATGTTTTAAAACTCTTCTCTCTACAGTAAGAGTAATGGTGGAGCTATGCGGGATCGAACCGCAGACCTCCTGCGTGCAAAGCAGGCGCTCTCCCAGCTGAGCTATAGCCCCATTTCAACAGTGAGGCCATTATTTGGTAGGCCTGAGTGGACTTGAACCACCGACCTCACCCTTATCAGGGGTGCGCTCTAACCAGCTGAGCTACAAGCCTACACTGTTACTCTTAACGTCTCTGATCAGATAATTCGTGTGAACGCTTGCCGAGAATCGGCTTTCGTTTAAGGAGGTGATCCAGCCCCAGGTTCCCCTAGGGCTACCTTGTTACGACTTCACCCCAGTCATGAACCACACCGTGGTAACCGCCCTCCCGAAGGTTAAGCTAGCTACTTCTGGTGCAATCCACTCCCATGGTGTGACGGGCGGTGTGTACAAGGCCCGGGAACGTATTCACCGTGGCATTCTGATCCACGATTACTAGCGATTCCGACTTCATGGAGTCGAGTTGCAGACTCCAATCCGGACTACGACCGGTTTTATGAGATTAGCTTACCTTCGCAGGTTCGCGGCCCTCTGTACCGGCCATTGTAGCACGTGTGTAGCCCAACTCGTAAGGGCCATGATGACTTGACGTCGTCCCCACCTTCCTCCGGTTTGTCACCGGCAGTCTCCTTAGAGTTCCCACCATTACGTGCTGGCAAATAAGGACAAGGGTTGCGCTCGTTACGGGACTTAACCCAACATTTCACAACACGAGCTGACGACAGCCATGCAGCACCTGTCTCAGAGTTCCCGAAGGCACGAAACTATCTCTAGTAACTTCTCTGGATGTCAAGAGTTGGTAAGGTTCTTCGCGTTGCGTCGAATTAAACCACATGCTCCACCGCTTGTGCGGGCCCCCGTCAATTCATTTGAGTTTTAACCTTGCGGCCGTACTCCCCAGGCGGTCTACTTATCGCGTTAGCTTCGCCACTAAGAGATCAAGTCTCCCAACGGCTAGTAGACATCGTTTACGGCGTGGACTACCAGGGTATCTAATCCTGTTTGCTCCCCACGCTTTCGCACCTCAGTGTCAATATCGGTCCAGGTAGTCGCCTTCGCCACTGGTGTTCCTTCCTATATCTACGCATTTCACCGCTACACAGGAAATTCCACTACCCTCTACCGTATTCTAGATTGGCAGTATCAGGTGCAGTTCCAAGGTTGAGCCCTGGGCTTTCACATCTGACTGACCAATCCACCTACGCGCGCTTTACGCCCAGTAATTCCGATTAACGCTCGGACCCTCCGTATTACCGCGGCTGCTGGCACGGAGTTAGCCGGTCCTTCTTCTGCAGTTAACGTCACAGCTAGCAGTTATTAACTACTAACCTTTCCTCACTGCTGAAAGTGCTTTACAACCCTAGGGCCTTCTTCACACACGCGGCATGGCTGCATCAGGCTTGCGCCCATTGTGCAATATTCCCCACTGCTGCCTCCCGTAGGAGTCTGGACCGTGTCTCAGTTCCAGTGTGGCTGATCATCCTCTCAGACCAGCTAGAGATCGTCGCCTTGGTGAGCCATTACCTCACCAACTAGCTAATCTCACGCAGGCTCATCCAATAGTGCAAGGTCCGAAGATCCCCTGCTTTCCCCCGAAGGGCGTATGCGGTATTAGACCAAATTTCTCTGGCTTATCCCCCGCTACTGGGTAGATTCCTACGCGTTACTCACCCGTCCGCCGCTCGTCAGCATCTAGCAAGCTAGATCTGTTACCGCTCGACTTGCATGTGTTAGGCCTGCCGCCAGCGTTCAATCTGAGCCATGATCAAACTCTTCAGTTTAAATCATATGTGCTATCAGGAATGTGATAGCGAGCTCTAGTACTAAACAACCGGATTACATTCGAAAATGTAAAACCTTTTTGTAAATCGCTTAAATGAATTCACTTGGTTGCTTGTTCTAGATAAAGTCTTTGCTTCATCTCAACAAGCGCCCACACGAATTATCTGATCAAATTGTTAAAGAGCGTTGCTTGGAGCTACTTAACGCTGCGAAGCGTTTCGTCTCAAGCGAGGCGCATATTCTACTTTGCGCCGTTTCAAAGTCAACCGTTATTTTGTGTTTTTGTGAATTAATTTTCAATCAATCCACACACTCAAACGAACCTTGAAACCTTCTCCGCAAATCCTGTAAAAACTTAAGCTTTTCAGTGACTTACTTCGAACCTTTTTCAGTACTGAAACCTGCGTTTCCGCTGTCTCCCTGAGCAAGGACGGCGAATTATAGACACTTCCCGAACCACGTCAACAGACAATTTAAAAAAACCTCACTTTTTTGTAAAAAAATGCCATTTTTATATAAAACCCAGTAAAAGCGGTTAATAAAGCACCAGAGGCGCTTAATTCCTGTACAGCAGATACAAAAAAGGCGCCCTTAAATAATGGACGCCCTCTTCTATTGCTATTTTCGACCTTATATCATCCCGAAATATAATTAAGCGGTATGACCGTGCTCCACAGAACAACCGATGCTACTAATACGCCGACTAAGGTGCATAAGCCAACGGTTAAGATTGAAGTAGAAAACAAAAACGCCCTCTCTTCTGGAATTTTCATAATCACCGGCACGCCAGTGTAAAGAAGATAGACCGAATAACAGACTGCAACTAGCCCTACACTTACGTTCAACCAAAGTAACGGATACAGCGCAGCCAAGCCCGAAAGAAACATTGGCGTGGCCGTATAGGTCGCCAAGGACAGACAATCATCAAAGGTAACATTACCTCCATAATTTTTCTCCATCCAATGTATAGCGTAGGTAATAAATCCAACGGCTACCCACATCGCAAAATAGAAAGCTATCGCTGCCGGCAGAGCACTAGAGGCCTCCAACTTGATATATTCGCTACCTGCAATACTCCAACCGACTTGTGTCGTACCAATGAACATACAAACCGCAGGTATTGCTGCAAGAATACTAATCTGCTGCAAAAATATATGCGATGCACTGTAGTGCTCTTTTCGAATCTGTCCCCACTCCTCTTTCGGGTGGTACAGTATTCCCATCATATGTTGAATAAACATGATGCAACCCCTCATTTGATTTGGGTGCAGCACCATTCCTTTAGTGCCACATCAATTAACTACTAATTTCATTACTACTCTTTTCTCCATTTCCACAGGTTTCAGGAACTTTCATAAACTCTCGCTATGCTTTAACTCAGCATAGCCATCAAATAATGATCAACTAGCAAGAACACAAATAACCACATTATGTAATTAATGCTGTGTAAAAAAAGCGACATAGGCGCACCTTCAGCCTTCTTCACTAACTGCCATACCCAATAAATAAATCGAGCATTGATAACACTGACCCCTAATAAGTAAATAAGACCACTCATGCCTGTCATATACGGAAACAATGTTGTTAACAGCATAATCAAACTATAAAGAACTATTTGTAACCGTGTGTATTGACTACCATGCGTCACTGGAAGCATTGGCACACCGGCCTTCTCATAATCCGCTTTCCTCGCGATACACAAGGACCAGAAATGCGGTGGTGTCCATGCAAAAATAATTAGCACCAGCAATAAACTATTTGGCTCTATAGAACCGGTAATTGCTGTCCAGCCTAATAAAGGCGGTGCTGCACCAGCCAGCCCACCGATAACAATATTTTGCGGGGTGGCACGCTTTAACCAAACGGTATACACGACCGCATACCCTATCAATGCAAACAGCGTAAGCCATGCCGTGAGTAGATTTACGAATACGGCCAACATACCTATACCCAAGACACCGATACATCCGGCAAAACTAATCGCCTGCTTCGCCGTTAGTTTTCCCTGGGGCAATGGACGACCTTTTGTTCGCGCCATCTTTTGATCAATTTTTCTATCCATGACATGGTTCACTGCGGCAGCTGACCCTGACGCCAAAGCGATACCAATTAATCCAATCAACATCTGTACTATGCTTGGCAAACTATCCTGCGCTAGGAGCATACCAACCAACGCGGTAAGTAACATGACCAGAACGACCTTCGGCTTACATAGCGATAGATAATCTTTCCAGCTTGTTTGTTTCGCCTCTTCGAGGATCACATCTGGTTCATTCATAATCCAGCCCTCTGAACTCAACCCGCACTTTTGAGTATAGTCCTAACAAGCTAAGTAGGAGCAAAATGGCAAACAGATGGTGCAACATCGCTAACGTAGTAGGAACCGACAACACCGCAATCAACGATCCTAAAGTTAACTGACAAATGAGTATGCCAATAACACTCAATAACGCCCTTCTTAGTCGATATCCCCGCCATAGCGCCATGGCCAATATTAAGCAGTACACAAAAACAATGACTGCACCCAATCGATGAATGATCTGTATCGCAGCCCTCGCCTCAAGAGGCAAAATACCACCTTCATAATTAGGCCCTACCCTTATCGCTAAGTTGAATCCTTCCTTATAGTTAGGCTCAAGCTCGCTCGATTCGCTACAAACCAACCATTCGCTACATCCATAACCTGCATAATTCGCACTCGTCCATCCGCCTAACACTATCTGCACAAGTACAATTAAAACCGCGCCTAACAACCACTTACTAATACTTGCATTTGTACTGGCAACTTTATTTAAAACCCGCTTAAGTCTTAAACGAAGTAATACCAATGTTGTTAAAGTTAATACCCCCCCAAGCAAGTGAAGCGTCACGATCTGCGGTAATAACTTTAGTGTTACCGTCCACATCCCAAAAACAGCCTGTATAACAACTAGAACTAACGCACAATAACTCAAAAATAGTGGATAGCCTGGTACACTCCGAACCCGGTATGCAATTATTGCCAATCCCAAAATCAGCACCCCTAAACTACCCGCCAAGTATCGATGCCCCATTTCTAACCAGACTTTGTTTATCTCTATGGGCACATTAGGAAAAACTTCCTGCACTTCTGAAAGTCTCGCCATCTCGTTCGTAACGATCAATTGGCCATAGCAGCCAGGCCAATCAGGACAGCTCAGGCCCGCATTATTAATTCTTGTCCACGCGCCTAGCAATACGACACAGATCACTACAACGATAGCTACATTAACTAAGCGAGCAGCCCAAGCAATCATCTCTAACCAATCCGCGAAACTTTTAATAAACGGCGTAGGTCCTTCAAAAGCAACTTAGGTTCTATTGCTAACTCGTACCTAAACACCAAATTCCCCAGAGGGTCAGCGATCCATAGGGCACTCGTTTTGCTATCTCTATATAAAGGTAGAACTTTAGGATTCACGACCCTTTTGATCAAAACTCGTTCTTTATCTTTACCTAAAGCTATCTGTATTTTTTCCAACTTCTGCATCCATACTTCGCAATCAAGGCCACAATCTTCGGCTGCGGTTAACACCAGCTTCCATTGTGGCTTGGTATGATCTATTAGCTGCTCATCCATATTCCATTGATCAACAGAGCTCTGCGATAAAAGCTCTCCGGAATAACTTCTATTGTCGGGAATGAGCCAGTCTGAAAAATACATAATCGCTGCTAGCGCAACGGGACCTAATCCAACAATCCAAATCAGCCAAAAAGAGTATCTATTCATAAGCATCCTTTTTAATTTGGAATACACTCCAGATAACCATCACAAATAATGCCACTGACATTGCAAACCATTGAAAAGCATAACCAAGGTGCTTTTCCGGAAGCATCGTCAATATGGGCCAATTAATATCCAATGCTTTTAACAAAGGCTCATCAATACGCACAACAGCAGGAATAATTGGCTTACCAACAAAATCACTAACAACGTCCAAATCTAAGCGTTGTATCACTTTAGGCCAGCCATCATTAACGGGGGTATCTTTCAACGTAATCGATTCACCCAAAGACCTCATGCGTCCCGACACTACTAACATCTTTTGTGGGATATTAACGTCAGGAAGATCATCACGGGTTCGACCTAAAGCGACCCAACCCAAATTAACAATCGCACTCTCCCCTGAATTAGCCTCATGAAAAATGGCAATGACTTCGTATCCTGGCTGCCCTCCCCTTGTCCTATTATCAAGCAGAAAATAGCGTTTGTTTTCCAACTGTCCCTCAAGCAAAACTGGAACAAACATCCCGGTTATAGATTTCATACCAGCAGTTAAGGTCGTCAACACAGCCTGCGTATCCCAGCTAGCTATTAACGTCTGTTTTTCTTCTGCTCTAGACAACTGCCAAAAACCCAGTGACACCATCAACGGCAGTAAAAACAATGCGGCCCATAACAGCATAAACTTGAAGCGTCGCTCTCTCTGAACTTTAATCATTGATGACACCTCCGCTAGGAGCACTGTATATGTCACTAAAAGCCTTACTGCTGATCCTCTTTCTCGCGGTCATCCTTAGTTTATTTTGTAGTCTCTTTTTCCTCATACGCGATCAAGGCCAATCTCATCGCTCGGTTAACTCTCTTTTCTTCCGTGTCACTTTCAGCATCCTTATCATCATTGTGCTTCTTTATGGTTTCTATACTGGAGAGATTAAGCCCCATGGGCTCTAGATCAAATAATGTAAACAAAAAGAAAAAGCCCGACCCACACCACATCAACAAAATGCCAATACCAAGCGACCGCCTCAAACCCAAAATGTTTCTCTACACTAAAATGCCCTTTCACAACTCTAAGAAAAATAATGATCAGCATTAATGTCCCCAATGTCACATGCAGTCCATGAAAGCCCGTCAATATGAAAAAAGTGGCGCCATACACTCCGGCATTGAGTGTTAAACCTAAGTCGTTATAAGCCTGGGCATATTCGTACGCTTGAAAATATAAAAAGATAACTCCCAGCACGACGGTGACCGCCAACCAGAATATAATCCTCTGACGATTTCCCAGCTTTAAAGCCTTATGAGCCAACGTAACGGTAAAACTTGAAGAGATAAGCAGGACCGTATTGAGTAAAGGGATATGCCAAGGGTCAATTACACCCTTAGGCCCTGGAAATGCTTGCTGGTCAGGCGTACTCATTAATGGCCACTCCGCGGCAAAGCCCTGCCATAATAAGTTTGAAACACCCTTCTCCCCTTCACCACCTAACCAAGGCACGGACAAATTTCTAATATAAAAAAGCGTGCCAAAGAACGCGGCAAAAAACATAATTTCAGAAAAGATGAACCAACTCATACCCCAACGGAAAGATCGATCCATTTGAGAACTGTACAACCCTTTATTGCTTTCATGGATAACATTGCTAAACCAACCAAGCAGAACCAATCCCATACCCAAAGCGCCTGCCAGCAACATCAACAGACCACCACCCCCTCCTGTATTAGCACTGAGGCTATTAATTAAGCTGCCTCCGCCATAAGCCATCATAAATAAGGCTACTGAAGCCAGAATTGGCCAGCGACTTTGCTCAGGGACGTAATAGCTTTGAACACTCATAATGACCCTCTCTCTCTAAAAGTGACTGTGGATAAGTCATCAGGCGTGATATCAAACAATGTGTACGACAACGTCACAGTATGAATATGCTCTGGAAGTTCTGGATCTATAGACACAACTAGCGGCATCCATTTTTCCGCGTTTCCCTTCAAGGGTTGTCGCTTAAAGCAGAAACAATTTATTTTTTGCACGAAGGGCGCCGCTTCCGAAGGTGAAACCGATGGAACGGCCTGTGCGATCATCATTTTATTAGTAAGATTTCGAGCTAGGTAAGCCGTTTGATGCATCGCGCCAGGAGACAATCTTGTTATCGCCACTTTGGGTCTAAACTCCCACGGCATTGTTTCATTATTAACAGCCACCAACTGCAGTTTCACTGAACGTGCATTGTCGATAACCAAAGACGGTTTCGCTGGAGTTAAATCAACTTTTCCATTTAAGCCTGTAACACGACAAAAAACATCGTAAAGCGGAACCAAAGCGAAACCAAAACCAAACATCAGCACACAGCCGATGATCAGCCATTTCACTGTTTTTCCTGTTTGTTTTTTATTGTGGATGGTCGACATTTCACCCACTCCTCTCTTAATTATTTAACTTTCGGAGCCTCACTAAAGCTGTGATATGGTGCAGGCGAAGGCAGCGTCCACTCTAAGCCATGAGATCCTTCCCACACTTCGCTGCTCGCTTGGCGTCCTTTTCGTATGCAATGAATAACGTTATAGAGAAAAATTAGTTGTGAAAAACCGAACATAAACGCCCCGACGGTGGCAACAGCGTTAAAATCTGCGAATTGAAGCGCGTAATCCGGAATCCGCCTTGGCATACCCGCTAAACCAATAAAATGCATTGGAAAAAAAGTGATATTTACGCCCACAAAGCTACACCAGAAATGGACCTTCCCCATCGTCTCGTTATAGTAGTTACCACACCACTTAGGGAGCCAATAGTATGCGCCCGCCATAATGGCAAAAACGGCACCAGGCACTAATACGTAGTGAAAATGGGCAACGACAAAGTAAGTGTCATGATATTGAAAGTCCGCAGGCGCTATTGCCAACATAAGGCCTGAAAATCCACCAATGGTGAACAAAACAACAAACGCCAAGGCAAACAACATAGGCGTTTCGAATGTCATTGATCCTCGAAACATAGTGGCAACCCAGTTGAAAACCTTAACCCCAGTAGGCACAGCAATCAGCATTGTTGCAAACATGAAGAATACCTCGGCCACCAGCGGCAATCCGACAGTGAACATGTGATGAGCCCATACAATAAATGACAACAACGCAATAGATGCAGTTGCGTAGACCATAGAGGGATAACCAAACAATCGCTTGCGTGCAAACGTAGGAATAATCTCACTGACGATCCCAAAGGCCGGCAAGATCATGATATAAACCTCAGGATGCCCAAAAAACCAAAACACATGTTGAAATAAGACAGGATCTCCCCCTCCTGCTGCATTAAAGAAGCTAGTACCGAAATGTATATCCATCAACATCATAGTGACTACGCCAGCCAAAACAGGCATCACAGCGATTAATAAAAACGCCGTAATAAGCCATGTCCATACGAAAAGCGGCAACTTCATCATACTCATACCTGGAGCACGTAGATTAAGAATTGTGGCGATAATATTAATGGCCCCCATAATTGAACTAATGCCCATCATATGCACGGCAAAAATAAAAAACGTAACACTCGGTGGAGCATAAGTTGTGGATAATGGGGCATAGAATGTCCACCCAAAATTAGGTGCTCCGCCCTCCATAAATAACGTCGATAGCATCATGCTAAAAGCAAAAGGTAGGATCCAAAAGCTCCAATTATTCATTCGAGGAAGCGCCATATCGGGCGCCCCTACCATCATAGGGATCATCCAATTCGCTAAACCAACAAAGGCGGGCATCACTGCACCAAAAACCATTATTAGTCCATGCATTGTCGTCATCTGATTAAAAAAATCGGGTTGAATTAGCTGTAACCCCGGCTGAAAAAGCTCTGCTCGAATCAACAGAGCCATACAGCCTCCTGTTAAAAACATGGCAAAACTAAACCAAAGATATAGGGTCCCTATATCTTTATGATTTGTCGTATACAGCCAACGAGATAATCCAACAGCAGGGCCGTGATGATGAGTTGAAGCAGAAGAACTGGTCATATCCCCTCCTATTCCTTAAGCTCTGCAATTTGGGCTGGGGTAACGATATCACCGGTTTTATTTCCCCATGCATTACGCTCATAAGTGATAACAGCGGCCAGCTCTACAGCACTGAGTTGTTCTTTATAAGCCTGCATAGCCGTACCTGGCTTACCATTCAAAACGACATCGATATGAACACTGACCTCACCTAAAGCGACAGGACTATTTTTTAGTGCTGGAAAGGCACCGGGAATACCCTCACCTTCTGCCTGATGACAGGCAAGACAAGCTTTGTTGTAAACCTCTTCCCCCATGGCCATCAGATCAGCTAAATTCCAGCTTTTCATCGCAGCTTGTTGCTGTTTGGCGTCAGCTTGCTTCACTTCGGCTAACCAACTTTCATACTCAGCAACGGTTTTCACCTCAACCACAATAGGCATAAAGCCATGCTCTTTCCCACATAACTCCGCACATTGACCGCGGTAAACTCCAGGCTTATCGACGATCACCCATGCTTCATTGATAAAACCAGGAATTGCATCCTTCTTAACAGCAAACTCAGGCACCCACCAAGAGTGAATGACATCATTGGCCGTTAACAGGAAGCGAACTTTCTTACCGACAGGGATGACCAATGGGTTATCCACTTCAAGGAGATAGTCTGTGGTTTTTTCTTGTGTATTATTTATCTGTTCTCGTGGAGTAGAAAGGCTAGAAAAGAAGTCCACATTTTCTGCTAAGTACTGATAACGCCACTTCCATTGATAACCGGTTACTTGAATATCAATATCCGCTTCCGTGTTATCGTACATTTTGATAAGTGTCGCTGTTGCGGGAACGGCCATCCCAATCAAAATAATAAATGGCACGATAGTCCAGGTGATTTCTACTAAGAGGCTTTCATGAAAATTTTTTGCTTTTGCACCACGTGATTTACGGTGATAGACAACAGACCAGAGCATCACACCAAAAACAAGAACCCCTATCACTACACATATCCAAAAAATAACCATATGTAGATCATAGATCTCACGACTGATGTCAGTGACACCACGTGTTAAATTCATTGTCCAATCTGCATGACTGGGGCTTGCTGTGACTAACAGTACAGCCAACCCAAAAATCACTCTTTTCATTGCAGGCCCCCTTTGCATTGCGCACAAAAAAGCCTGTCAGAATCCTCTCACTAAGGGCGTTGTATTACATCTCTCAACGTCGGTAGCGACAGGGTTCGGGCAGGCTTTTTGCGCCTGGACTCCGTCCTATCATTTCCGACCAATCCACTTGGTTGTTAACTGCAAGTATAGCAGTGAAAAAATAAATGCAAGTAAATTCAGATTACAGATACGCCAGAGCAAAGCGAACCAAAAGATAAACAGATGCAATAAACACTAACATGAGCACCAGTCCTGCAAAGATATAAGGCCAATAGCTATTAGAGGAAAAATCTCTTTTATAATTTGAACGCGACTGAACACCAAAAAAGGCAGCGAGAACACTCAACACCACCTTTATCCAGTCTGACTTTTTCAGTTTATTTTGTTGGTCTGGCATCAGGTCAACTGCCTGTCAAAATAAAGGCAACACTTATCATCAGAATAATTGAAAGGAAGAAGAGCAGTGTTAAACCACTCATATGCAAAGAACGTAGCCACTTGCGTTTCAACTTCATCATAATTTGCTCCTACCTCTTAAAACCCCATAAAAGGTATAGAACAAATTCCATCCATATAAAAACAAAAACGGCCTCAAAAGAGACCGCTTTATGAAAACTACTTGTGAACAATAAGTTTTAACGAGTCTTGCGAAGTACCCATAATAAAGGCCCCGACACAGCATATGCCAAGAAAAGAATCCACAAAAAAGCCGACGGGCTAATGGAGATAATACCCACCGCAAGCACAATACCCGCCAAAATAAGAAATGGCACTTTCTCCTTCAAACTCACGTCTTTGAAGCTGTAATACAGAACATTACTTACCATTAAAACGCCAACCAGTGCCACATAGGCGGCAATAACATAAGCGTAAGGCGCGCCATCAATACTGTATTCGTTAGCAGCCCATACTAAACCGGCAACGGCTGCCGCAGCGGCGGGGCTTGGCAGACCTATAAAATACCGTTTATCTGTCGAACCTATTTGCGTATTAAACCGTGCCAATCGGAGGGCAGCACCCGCGACATAAACAAACGCAGCAAACCAGCCAAGCTTACCTATATCATCTAAAACCCAATTAAAAACAACCAATGAGGGAGCGACGCCAAACGAAACCATATCTGCTAAAGAATCGTATTCAGCCCCAAATGCACTCGATGTATTTGTCATCCGTGCGACACGGCCATCCAAGCCATCTAACACCATCGCAACAAAAATTGCGATTGCAGCATTTTCAAAATGGCCATTCATGCTTGCCACGACAGCATAGAATCCAGAAAAAAGCGCGCCTGTCGTAAAAAGGTTCGGTAACAGATAAATTCCGCGACTACGCGGTTTTACTGGTTCCTGCTTGTCATTGTTTTGAGGTTCAGTCATTGCTATTTAAATCATCCAATTAGCAAGAAAAAAGACATTCTACTTCGCCCTGAGCTAGGAAGCTAT
Organism: Neptuniibacter victor; assembly: GCA_027943745.1. Lineage (GTDB taxonomy): Bacteria > Pseudomonadota > Gammaproteobacteria > Pseudomonadales > Balneatricaceae > Neptuniibacter > Neptuniibacter victor. Next base: position 3,572,196 of record AP025763.1, read on the forward strand.
TTTCATAACTAAAATCAACTATCAAGATGCTCTTGATCAATCAAAATCCGCTGCACAAACTTACCTAATAATGCATTAGATTGCGGTGTATCTTTCGCGGTAGATAATACTTGATCTAACTGATCATCACCGTCCGTGTATTTTTCTTTATAAAAAGTTAACCGTTCAACCAAAATTTTCTTGTCGACTTCAGGATGAAACTGAAATGCCCAAAAAGGTCTATCCCGTAATTTAAAGGCATGGATACATTGATCCGAATATGCAAGGGAAAGACAGCTCAACGGCAAAGCGCTCGCATACTGTTTATGTACTGAAACAGCATAAAACCCATCGGGAGTATCTCGAAAAATAGCATCCTGCCATACACTATATTCTAAAGAGATAGGGATCGTACCCATTTCAAAATCAGTTTCTCTATGATGTATTTCACCACCTAATGCAAGAACGGCTAATTGAAAACCAAAACATGAAGCAAAAACAGGTTTACCTATTTCAGCGCAGTGCGCCAATAATCGCTGACAATCCATGACAAAAGGATACTCATCCGGGCGCAAGACATTAGCCTCACTTGCCCCACCCACGAGTAAAGCATCATAACTATCTGCTATATCTTGCGAAAATTCAGGTGTATCGAACACATTAAGCACATCAATCTGTTCAACTGATAACTCACAATATTCGGCAAAACTAGCGAGTTCCTCTTGACGAACTTGAGCACCGTCACGAATCTGAAGTAGCAGTAGTTTTAATTGCCGACGTTCTTTTTGCATAAAAACCTCTTTCATTTCTATCCGATACAAACGTTAACGGTAAGCTTCGGTCGCCGCCCCAAACCACAACAACAGCACCGACTTCGCCTCTTAAATTTATAACTTACCAGCAACCACTCCTCATTTAAAAACATTCAAAATCCCGATAATTAGCATAAACTAGGCGATATATTTCATATTATGCAATAATCAACTTATGGATATTAAACAACTACGCCAATTTATTCATCTAGCTGAAACGCTTCACTTCGGAAGAGCGAGTGAAGCCTCATACATCAGTCCATCCGCACTGAGCCGAAGTATTAAACAACTTGAGGAAGAAGTTGGGGCCTGCCTTTTTGAACGAGATAATCGCAGTGTGGCGCTAACCCCTGAAGGAGAGATATTCCTTAGCTACGCTAGAGAGTCATTGAGCCAATGGGGTAGCATTCGTACTCAATTAATGGAGCGCACGGGTGAGCTACAGGGCGAGATCAGCATGTACTGTTCTGTTACTGCTAGCTACAGTTTCCTTTTCGATATATTGAGTGAATTTCGTTTAAATTATCCCAAAATTGAGATCAAAATCCATACGGGCGACCCTGAGCATGCATTAAGTCGAGTCATCTCTGGCGATGAAGATTTTGCAATCACAGCCAAACCCGACACACTGCCCAGTGGTGTAACCTTCAAATCTATAGCTCTATCCCCTTTGCTCTTTATCGCTCCCAAACAGTGGGGGCACGATAAAACAACGCTTAATGCCTGTACTCCAATGATTTTGTCCGAAGAGGGCGTCGCACGTAAACGTGTTGATAAATGGTTTAAAGAGCAAGAGATCAAACCTACTATTTATGCCCAAGTCGCGGGTAATGAAGCGATCGTCAGTATGGTAAGTCTCGGGTTTGGCGTCGGTGTTGTACCGAAAATAGTATTGGAAAACAGTCCTCTGGCCCATGCTGTAGATATACTAGCGCTAACACCAAAATTGAAGGCTTATGAAGTGGGAATCGTCACCCTTGAGAAAAAGCTAAAAAATCCATTAATCAGTGCGTTCTGGAAGCAACTTAAATCTGAGCACTCATAGCCAAAGCAAGGTAATGAATACACTAACGCTTGAAAGGTAATCGAAGCATTCCCGTTAAGCGACAAATTATCTTAGGGTCATCGTACCCTTTCACACCAATCTCCATATTCTTTTGCCCTTTTTCAGGCTGCTCTCTATAAGTCACGAATAATCGATCCCAGCAGGACAAAGCAAAACCATAGTTACTATCGGTTTCTTGACGAATGCGAGAATGATGAACCCGGTGCATATCCGGTGTCACAAATAAAAAACGAATACACTTATCCACAGCCTTAGGTAGCAAAATATTTCCGTGGTTAAACATAGCTGAGCTGTTCAATAACACTTCAAATACAATGACTGCAGCAGCGGATGGCCCCAGTAAGACGATCGCTATCATTTTAATCAGCATTGAGAGAATAATCTCAACCGGGTGAAAACGTGCTCCGGTTGTTACATCATAATCGGGATCTACATGATGAACTTTATGCAACGCCCATAATATAGGCACTTTGTGAAAAATCACATGCTGAAAATAGATCAACATATCCAACATCACAACCGCTAATATCAAACTTATCCATAAAGGCCAATCTAATAGGTTAAAGAGCCCATAACCCTGTTCTTCTGCCCAAAGCGCCACGCCAACAGCCGCGATAGGAAACAACAAACGTAGTAACACGCTGTTTAGCACGACTAACAAGAGGTTATTACTCCATCGCAAGACACGACTATATTGCCGTGCCCGACATGGCGAAACGGTTTCCCAAAGAGCGATAATTAAAAATCCCCCTAAAAAAAAGCTGAGCCGTATCGACAACTCATGCGCTAAAAGCCAATCATTCATAAGCTTTCTTGATCTATCATTGCCTCGATCTCAGGTAGCACAAATGGGCGACCTCTCTCGTTTAATGCTGTACCAATTACTAAGGCATTAAGCACAACCTTCCCATCACTTATCCTCAACACCTGTTGACGAAAACCAAATTTCACTTTACTGATACGCTCTACATCCACACTCACCGTAAAACAGTCTCCGCTTGTTAATGACTGCTTATAATCCATTTCTGATCGCACAACGACTAAGTGAATTTTTGCTGCTGTCAATGTAGCAAAGTCGATACCGTTCACTAATAAAAACTCATGTCGGGCATGCTCTAAATAATTAAAATAGACACCATTATTCACAATACCTTGCAAATCACATTCATAGTCACGGACTTTAAATTCCACACGAAACGACATTAGCCTTCCTCAAGGATTAGATGAATACCAAAATAATAGTAATTTTGAGTGAATGATCAGCAAAAAAACTTCATCATCCCCTAGCAGGTATGCCATTCTATACCACACACCATTTTGATGTTTAAACAGCCAAAAGCTGCAAAAACAACTATAACTATAATGATATGCGACAGATTTTTTGAAGCAAGCCACTTCTCAAGTTGTGTTCTGAGCATACCTAAAATAATAAAAAGCACACTCGCTTAACCGCTGGTTTATCGAGCGATAAGGACCCAACACATGAAAAAGATGCCCGTCACTGGACGTGAAGTAGTACTTCCTGAAGGCCAGCGAATTATATCAACAACGGACCTTAAAGGTCGCATCACTTACGTCAACCAAGTTTTTTGTGATATCGCAGGGTTCACTGAAGAAGAACTCATAGGTAAAGCTCACAACATCGTACGACACCCCGATGTTCCCCCGGCGGCCTTTGGTAATTTGTGGGATTCCTTAAAAGAAAACCAAGCGTGGCGTGGCATTGTAAAGAATCGCTGCAAAAACGGAGATCATTATTGGGTCGATGCATACGTAACTCCCCTCTACGAGAAAGGCCAAAAAGTTGGCTACCAATCTGTTCGCTTTAAACCCAGTGCGGCACAAGTCGCGAAAGCAGAGGTAATCTATGCTGTAGCCAATGCGGGCAAGGCGGGTAAAGCACTTAAATTAAAATCGATCAGTACCCAGACTACAGTCCTTTTTGCACTCATTAGCCTCTTATGTTTACTCGGCTGCTGGTACGCAGGAGGATCAATGACCGTCCTAGCGGTAGTTTTTGGCAGCGAAGTATTATTAGCAAGTTTACTTATTCGAATTTTATCGCCCATTAAAGAGTTGGCCGACCGTGCGAGAAGCCGCTTTAGCAACCCTCTTATTCAATTAATGTACAGCCCTCGACAAGATGAATTTGGTGAAATTGATCTTGCACTACTTATGAATGAGGCAAGAAACACAACCGTCTTGACTCGACTAGGTGATGTTAGCCATACCATTGACCAAGCGATAAACGTCACAGAAAAAGCTATTCGCCAAACAAATGAAGGCATTAGCCAACAAGACAAAGAGAGTGACATGGTCGCAGCAGCAGTTCATCAAATGGCCTGCGCTTCGCAAGAGATAGCAGGTAATACTAGTGACATGTCCACAGCCACTCAAGATGCGCGCAATACAACAGAAACGGGGCGAACGGCCCTATTTAACACCGTGAATCATATAAAGGATTTATCAAACGAGGTAGTTGAAGCCACTGAAGCAACAATGGAGTTGAAGCAACATACAGATACCATCGGAAATGTGGTGACGGTGATAAATGAAATTGCTGAGCAAACTAATTTACTAGCACTCAATGCTGCTATTGAAGCCGCACGTGCCGGCGAATCTGGCCGTGGCTTTGCCGTTGTTGCTGACGAAGTAAGAACACTTGCCACACGTACACAGAACTCTACCCAAGAGATCGAAGCATCAATTGATCGGGTACAGTCAGCCGTTGGAAAAACGGTCAATATTATGGAATTAAGCAGAGACCATGCTCAACAAAGTGTTGATGTCGCCAACCAGGCTGACGAGGCCTTCCAAAATGTTCAACATTCCATTGATGATATATCGGACCGTTGTTTACAAATTGCGAGTAGCTCAGAAGAACAATCCTCTGTAGTAGAAGAGATCCAACAAAACATTGTTGCCATTCGAGATTTAGCACGCCGAAATAGTGAAGCGTCTGACGAAACCGCAGCTGCCAGTGTTGAACTTCACGAACTCGTCAAACAACTCGATTCAATGGTTGCTGCTTTCGATCGATAAAAGGAGTTATTAATGACTAAAGAGAGCAGATATCATGGAAGTTGCCTTTGCGGTAACGTCCATTATGAGATCACCCCTCCGTTCTCTACGTTTCAGTATTGTCACTGTTCTCGTTGCCGCAAGGCAACCGGCAGCGCTCATGCCAGTAACATTATAATGCCGCCCGATCAGTTCAATTGGCTCTCAGGTGAAGAGCATGTTGGTCGTTATGAACCCGCTGAGAGCAAGCACTTCGCCACATGCTTCTGCAAAATGTGTGGTTCAACTCTACCTTGGCTAGCAAAAACAAAAAAAGCGATTGTGATTCCCGCAGGAACCTTAGATGAATCACCCAAAGAAACACCTGAACGCAACCTCTTTTGGGATAGCAGAGCTTCTTGGTATCAGTTCCCTCACCAATTGCCGGCCTTTAAAACGCTGCCAGGAAAAAGCGAAGAAGTATGCATCCTATCCAGTGAGAGTATTTAATTCACTCAATACATGAACTCATATATAGCGCACCGGTCTTAATAAAAAAGAGGTGCGCTATGACGTTCAAAACCCAACAACTTTTACTCTCGCTAATAAGTCTTCTCATCCCCCTGCAATCAGCTTATTCAGAACAGTTATTTATCGGGGAAGGGCAACCGGCACAACTCGTAGAACTTTACACTTCAGAAGGGTGTTCAAGCTGCCCTCCCGCTGACCAATACCTATCCACGCTAAAGAGCACCCCAGAATTATGGCAAAAGGTTGTTCCTATGGCCTTCCATGTAGATTACTGGGATTATTTAGGTTGGAAAGATCCATTTGCCCAAACACAATTTAAGCAGCGGCAATATGACTATCAAAAGCTTGGTAACAGTAGCGGTATTTATACCCCTGGCTGGTTTATCAATGGCAAAGAATGGCGAGGCTTTTTTCAACGCCAAGCAATACCAAGTAATACCGCTACCAAAGGGGGAACGTTACTAGCAAAATTAAACGCCAATACCCTCAGCATTCATTATCAAACAGAGAAGAAGCACAAAAACCTAACCATCAATGTCGCGTTATTAGGTTTCGATCAATACAGCCAAATTCATGCAGGTGAAAACAGGGGACGGAGCCTTAACCATCAATTTGTCGTTTTACACAAAGCCCACAAAACAAATAAAAACTACGATTGGAAGTTCACACTCCCGCCTTGGAACAGATCTAAACAGCACGCCCTTGCCATATGGGTTCATTCAACTGACTTAGTCCCTATTCAAGTTGCAGCGGGTTGGATCAAAAACATATAAAGTGTGCACATAAAAAAAGGCGACTAACCCGTCGCCTATAAAATCCCTTTAAAGGGTTATCACAAGTGCATAGCTAACAATGGGTTACTCATCCCCTCCCATGAACCCAAGAAGGTGTAACAAGCTAGTAAACAGATTATAGATGGATATATATAATGACACTGTTGCCATAATGTAGTTTGTTTCCCCACCGTGCAAAATGTTACTGGTTTCGTACAAAATAAAGCCCGACATCAACAGTACAAACATTGCAGATACTGCCAAAGAGAGCGCTGGAATCTGGAAGAAGAAGGCCGCTAAACTACCAACAACGCCTAAAATAATACCTACCATCAAAAATCCCCCCATGAAACTGAAGTTCTTTTTAGTCGTAAGTACGTAAGCAGATAAAGATAAGAAAATAATGCCCGTCATCCCCAGCGCATTCATCACGATCGATCCGCCGCCGGGCATAGCGAGATAGTGCCCAACGATGGGACCTAATGTGTATCCCATAAAACCAGTCAATGCGAAGACGGCAGGAAGTCCCCAAACACTATTTCTTAATTTAGCCGTTAAAAAATACAAACCTACAAAGCCAACAAGAGAAATGATGATGCCGGGGTGGGGTAGCTGTAAAAGTAAAGAACCACCAGCTGTCATAGCACTGAAAAGCAATGTCAGGGATAACAGCGCATAGGTATTACGTAGTACTTTATTACTCTCAAGCACAGAAACCGGTGATTGAGTTGCTGAAGAATTCATAGATGTTTGCATAACACCCCTCCTGGATAATAACGAACCAAAAGCTTAATAAGCTTCCCGGCACCAACCGTATAAAATTTAACCGTCTTTCAAATTCCATAAAAGTCGATTATTCTTAACAAAAGAATCGACTTTTACGAGCATATAATGATCAATTATAAACACCTTCACTATTTTTGGATGGTTGCCAAAGAGGGAAGCATCGTTGCCGCAGCCGAACGACTCAGTGTCACTCCACATACAATAAGCGCTCAACTTGGGCTTCTTGATGATTATTTAGGTTGCTCTTTATTTACTAAGGTCGGTCGACAGCTGGAACTCACCGAAACAGGCCATATGGTACTTAGCTATGCGAGTGATATTTTTTCTTTGGGGGGAGAGCTGGAAGAGCGGGTACGAAACTTAGATAAAGTACGTCCTCTTGTCTTTAAAGTAGGCGTGGTTGATGTCGTGCCCAAATCTATTGCTTATCACCTATTATCACCCGCTATTGACGATATCAACAATGTACGCATGATCTGCCATGAAGGTGATATTAACGAACTCCTCGCTGAATTGGCGCTGCACCGTCTAGATTTGGTTATATCAGAATCCCCTATCCCCTCCGATGTGAGTATTAATGGCTATAGCCATAGTTTAGGACAGTGCGGCAGCAGCTTTATGGCTCATCCCGATGTAGCATCCAAGCTTGAAGGCACATTCCCTCACAACCTTAATGGCGCCCCCATGCTGCTCCCCGGCGAAACAACCGTTGTACGTAGCCAACTTTTGCAATGGTTTAGCAAAAACCGCATTCATCCGAGAGTCGTGGGCGAGTTTGACGATAGCGCATTGATTAAAGCCTTCGCCAATGCGGGCAAAGGGATCATGGTCGTCCCTACTCCCATTAGAGATGATGTGTCACGTCAATTAGGTTTAATCCATCTAGGTGACACCCATGAGATTATTAATAATTTTTATGCCATCTCAATTGAGAGGAAGATCTCACATACCGCGGTGGAAAAAATAACGACCTCGGCCAGAGATTGGCTAGATGGATCCGCTTAAACAAAAAAGCCGCCAAAAATGGCGGCCTTTTTAAGACACTATGCTATTAAACGATTTTAGGGTCCAAAGAACCTGTTTCGTATTGATCAGCCATATCTTCCAGAGAGATCGCTGTCATTTTAGATGCATTGCCTTCAGTACCGAACGCTTCATAACGTGCGATACAGATATCGGTCATCGCTTCCATCGTTTTCTTCAGGTATTTACGCGGATCGAATTCAGCCGGATTTTCAGCTAGGAATTTACGGACCGCACCCGTAGATGCCAAACGTAGATCAGTATCAATGTTCACTTTACGAACACCATACTTAATACCTTCTACAATCTGCTCAACTGGAACACCATAAGTTTCTGGGATTTCACCACCAAACTCATTGATCACTGCCAACCACTCTTGAGGAACGGAAGATGAACCATGCATGACCAAATGCGTACCTGGGATACGATCATGGATCGCTTTAATACGATCTATCGCTAAAATATCATCGGTAGGCGGACGCGTGAACTTGTAAGCACCATGAGAAGTACCACAAGCAATCGCCAATGCATCTACGCCTGTTTTCTTAACAAAATCAGCCGCTTCATCAGGATCAGTTAGCATCTGCTCTTGAGAAAGCGTACCTTCTGCACCAACACCGTCTTCTTCACCCGCCTGACCTGTTTCTAATGAACCAAGGCAACCCAGTTCACCTTCTACAGAAACACCACAGGCATGCGCCATTTCAACCGTGCGACGCGTAACGTCGACGTTGTACTCATAACTTGAAGGGGTTTTACCGTCAGACATCAAAGAACCATCCATCATCACAGATGAAAAGCCCATAGCAATTGATCGCTGACAAATTGCTGGAGATGTGCCGTGATCCTGATGCATACAAACAGGGATATGAGGGAATTCAGCAATCGCCGCTTCGATCATATGACGCAAGAAGTTAGAACCTGCATATTTACGAGCACCCGCTGATGCCTGAACAATCACTGGAGAATTAGTTTTATTTGCGGCTTCCATAATAGCACGCATCTGTTCCACGTTGTTCACATTGAAGGCTGGAATGCCGTAGTTATATTCAGCAGCATGATCCAGCAGCTGACGCATGGAAATTAAAGCCATTTTGTCACCCTTAAAATAATCGTTAACTTTGCCTTACGGCATGAGATGGGCGCAGTGTAGCACCCATCACCCATTAATCCTTAGAATTATGAATTCTTCGCTTCTAATGCAGCGACAGCAGGTAAGACCTTACCTTCTACAAATTCAAGAAACGCTCCACCACCTGTTGAGATGTAAGATACCTTATCAGCGATCTCGTACTTATCAACTGCAGCCAACGTATCTCCGCCACCCGCTATAGAGAAACCTTGGTTATCTGCAATAGCAAGAGACAGTGTTTTAGTACCTTCACCAAACTGATCAAATTCAAAAACGCCAACAGGGCCATTCCAAATGATAGTGCCTGCATCTTTTAACAGCGTCGCAAGCTGCTGTGCAGATTGAGGGCCTATATCCAAAATCATGTCATCTTCAGCGACGTCATCAACCAACTTAATGGTAGCTTCTGCCGTTTCAGCAAACTCAGTCGCAACAACGACATCAACAGGTAATGGAATAGTCGCCTTCTCCATTAATGCTTGAGCAACAGGAATCAGGTCATGCTCACACAAAGACTTACCTACAGGCTTACCCGCAGCTGCTAAGAATGTATTAGCAATACCGCCACCCACAATAAGCTGATCAACACTATCAGACAGCGCAGTCAGTACTTCCAATTTTGTGGATACTTTAGAACCTCCCACGATTGCTGCCAATGGACGCGCAGGTTTATCAAGTGCTTTACCCAACGCATCAAGTTCACCCGCTAAAAGCGGACCTGCACATGCAACAGGTGCAAATTTAGCCACGCCATGAGTAGACGCTTGAGCACGATGGGCCGTGCCGAATGCATCCATGACGTATACATCACAAAGTGCAGCCATCTGTTTAGACAGCGCTTCATTGTCTTTTTTCTCGCCTACATTGAAACGTACGTTTTCAAGTAAGACCAATTCGCGTTCGGCAAGATCAAAACCGCCATCTAACCAATCTTTAATCAGTGGGACATCGCGATCCAATAGTTTCCCAAGATGATTTGCAACCGGCTTTAGAGAGAACTCTTCGTTGTACTCACCTTCCGTTGGCCGACCCAGGTGAGACATGATCATCACCTTAGCTCCTGCTTCTAGTGCCAGTTTAATAGTTGGTAACGATGCGCGGATACGTGCATCTGATGTTACTTCACCATTTTTCACAGGTACATTTAGGTCTTCTCGGATCAATACGCGTTTACCGCTAAGATCCAGTTCACTCATTTTCAGTACGCTCATTGACGTGCCCTACTTATGTTTAAAAATTAAAATTTGAAAATTATTTGCTTAAAACTAACCGTCAGCATGACCAGATTGAGCTTGTGCTAACCAATATTGCGCGACATCTAGCATTCGATTTGCAAAGCCCCACTCGTTATCAAACCAACAAGCAACTTTTATCAAACGCCCTTCAGATACTCTTGTCTGCGTACCATCAACAATGGCCGAGCGGCTGTCCCGATTAAAGTCTACCGAAGCATGTGGTTCCTCGGTATAACCTAATAGTCCCTTTAAAGAGCCATTAAGAGATGCATTCTTGAGAATCCGATTTACTTCCGTAACAGACGTTTCAGTATCTACATTTATGGATAGATCCATCATAGAAACATTGATTGTCGGAACACGTACATGCATGCATTGAAACTTGCCTGCTAAGTGAGGCAGCAAACGGTCGATACCTTTATCTAAACCTGTATCCACAGGCACGATAGAATGCATTGCGCTTCGTGTTAGGCGCAGATCTGTCTGATGATAACTATCGATCACCGGCTGATCATTCATCGCAGAATGGATCGTGGTTGTTACACCGTTTTTAATGCCTAAAGACTTATCTAAAAGGTCTAGAACAGGAATAATACAGTTGGTTGTACAGGACGCCGCAGAAACAACAGAATGGTGCGCTTTCAGCAGCGTTTCATTTAAGCCAAAAACAATCGTGGCATCAACATCTGCGGTTGCTGGTTGAGAAAAAAGCAATCGCTTCGCACCGGACTGAATATGCTGATCGGCTAAAGAACGAGACTTAAAAGAACCTGAACACTCAAACAAAAGGTCGATATTCAGATCAGCCCAAGGCAGATCGTTCGCTTCAGATCTATTTAATACCTGAATCTCATCATCATTTATTATGAGATTCTGTCCATCGTGTTCAACGGAAACAGGGAAGCGCCCGTGAGTAGTGTCGTAGCGGGTTAAATATGTAACCGTTTCAAGATCAGATAACTCATTGATCGCAACAACCTTAAAAAGGTTGTCTAAACCATTATCATAAATTGCACGCAATACACATTGACCGATTCGACCGTAGCCATTAATAGCAACGCGATAACTCAATCCAACACCCTATCCATTATATTTTGAGCTCAAAGCAAAAAGGCCCAGCGTTAACTGGGCCTTATAATCAACCGTCTTACAGAACAGACTTAACCGTATCGACAACATTCTCAGTCGTGAAACCGAAATGTTTAAATAGATCTCCTGCTGGTGCCGATTCTCCGAAAGTACGCATACCGACAATCGCACCATTCAAACCAACATATTTGTACCAAAAATCAGCTTGTAAAGCTTCCACTGCAACTCGTGCAGTTACGGCTGCAGGCAGAACCGATTCACGGTATTCAGCTGTTTGCTTATCAAAAAGTCCCGTTTCAGGCATAGATACAACACGCACTTTAGTGCCTTCAGAAGAAAGTACTTCAGCAGCATCCATCGCTAGACCTACTTCAGAACCCGTAGCAATCAGAATGGCATCTGGCTGGCCGTCAGTATCTCGAAGGATATAACCACCTTTTGCAATATTAGCTAGCTGATCTGCATCTCGCTGCTGATGAGGCAAGCCTTGACGAGAGAAGACCATCGCCGTTGGTCCATCAGCGCGTTCCAATGCTGCTTTCCAAGCAACGGCTGATTCAACGGCATCACATGGACGCCAGCAACTCATATTTGGCGTATGACGTAAGTTAGAAACTTGTTCTACCGGCTGATGTGTCGGGCCATCTTCACCGAGACCAATAGAATCATGGGTATACACATGAATCGCACGCTGCTTCATTAAAGCGGCCATGCGTAGTGCATTACGCGCATATTCCATAAATACTAGGAATGTTGCACCGTAAGGAATGAAACCACCATGAAGGGCAATACCATTCATAATGGCAGACATACCAAATTCACGCACACCGTAGAAAAGGTAGTTACCAGAAGCATCTTCTGCAGTCACGCCTTTACAATCAGACCATAACGTCAAGTTGGAGCCCGCAAGGTCTGCAGAACCACCTAGCAGTTCAGGAAGCAGTGGACCATATGCATTCAATGAATTTTGTGACGCTTTACGAGAAGCGATTGTTTCGCCCTTTTCGTTGATTTCATTAATCCAAGCATCGGCTTTTTCAGAGAAATCTGCAGGTAACTCACCAGAGATACGGCGTAAAAGCTCAGCCGCTTCTTCAGGGAATTCAGCACGGTAAGCAGCAAAACGATCGTTCCATTCATTTTCAGCATGAACACCCGCTTCTTTAGCATCCCAATCAGATGCAATCTCTTCAGGAATTTCAAAAGCAGGATGAGTCCAGCCTAAACGCTCACGCGTCAATGCGATCTCATCATCACCGAGTGGAGCACCATGGCAATCTTCTTTGCCTTCTTTATTTGGAGAACCGAAGCCAATCACTGTCTTACAGCAAATAAGCGTAGGTTGATCTGTATTTTCCTGTGCCTGTGTAATCGCTGCACGAATCTGATCAGCATCGTGACCATCAACCGCTGGAATAACCTGCCAGCCGTATGACTCAAAACGTTTAACGTTATCGTCGGTATACCAACCTTCAACTTCACCGTCGATAGAAATGCCGTTGTCATCCCAAAATGCGATCAACTTACCCAGACCTAATGTGCCGGCTAAAGAACATGCTTCATGGGAGATACCTTCCATCAAACAACCATCGCCCATAAAGACATAAGTATTATGGTCAACGATGTTATGACCTTCACGGTTAAACTGCGCTGCTAACGTTTTTTCAGCAATCGCAAAACCTACCGCATTGGTAATACCTTGACCCAGAGGGCCCGTCGTTGTTTCAACGCCTGGGCAGTAGCCATATTCTGGATGGCCCGCAGTTTTAGAGTGTAACTGACGGAAACTTTTTAGATCTTCAATAGAAACATCATAACCAGTCAAATGAAGTAGGCTATAGATCAACATAGAGCCATGTCCGTTAGACAGGATAAAACGGTCACGATCAAACCATTGAGGGTTAGAAGGGTTATGTGTCATGAAATCGTTCCATAACACTTCGGCGATATCCGCCATACCCATAGGGGCACCCGGGTGACCAGATTTTGCTTTCTGTACGGCATCCATGCTCAGCGCGCGAATCGCGTTGGCAAGTTCTCTACGAGAAGACATTAACTAAGCTCCTGGGCAGATGGCCCAAATTGAAGATTCAGGAAAATTTGCGCGCAATTTTCTCGCAGATAGCGGCTCGCATCAAATAAGAATTACCATTTATGGCTAAAAATGAGTGATTTTCATGCAAAAAGCTAAAATTCTCATCATTCTTGGTCGGTATTGATATGCATTTAACTAAAGTCACGAGTAGAATACTGCCTTAATTTTTTAAGATTGCTCATCCCTGCTAAACTTTCACCGATCTTTTGCACGTGAAAACTAGTGTCAATACGAGCATAACCAGATCATTTGTTCACAATAAGGTATGAAAACCATGAGCGAATACAGCTTATTTACTTCAGAGTCCGTTTCCGAAGGTCACCCGGACAAAATTGCAGACCAAATATCCGACGCAGTACTTGATGCGATTATTGCTGAAGACAAGTACGCTCGTGTGGCTTGTGAAACTATGGTTAAAACGGGTGTTGCGGTTGTATCCGGCGAAATAAGCACATCGGCATGGGTTGATCTGGAAGATCTGGTTCGTAAAGTCATCAACGATATAGGCTACACCTCCTCAGACGTCGGTTACGATGGCGATACCTGCGGCGTTATAAATATCATAGGTAAGCAATCAATCGATATTGCTCAAGGTGTAGATCGTTCTAAACCTGAAGATCAGGGTGCAGGTGACCAAGGGTTGATGTTTGGCTATGCATCAAACGAAACTGACGTCTTAATGCCTGCGCCTATCACCTATGCTCACCGTTTAGTTGAACGCCAAGCAGAAGCACGCAAATCAGGCCTGTTACCTTGGTTGCGTCCAGATGCAAAATCACAGTTAACGTTCCGCTACGAAAATGGCAAACCTGTAGCCGTTGATGCACTTGTATTATCCACGCAGCACAATCCTGAAGTATCCCAAGCAGACCTTCGCGAAGCTGTTATGGAACTAATTGTTAAACACGTTATCCCTGCAGAGTGGATCACGAAAGAGACTAAATTCCATATTAACCCAACGGGCAACTTTGTTATCGGTGGTCCTGTAGGCGATTGCGGTCTAACGGGCCGTAAGATCATTGTCGATACCTACGGCGGTATGGCACGTCACGGTGGTGGCGCATTCTCAGGTAAAGACCCCTCTAAAGTTGACCGTTCTGCAGCCTATGCAGGCCGCTATGTTGCCAAAAACATTGTAGCTGCAGGCCTAGCCGATCGTTGTGAGATCCAAATCTCTTATGCGATAGGCGTTGCGCAACCAACATCAGTCTCGATTAATACCTTCGGCACCGGCAAAATCTCTGATGAGAAAATTATACAACTGATCAATGAACACTTTGATCTACGCCCCTATGCAATTACCACAATGCTTGATCTACTGCATCCGATGTATCAAGCCACTGCAGCCTACGGTCACTTCGGGCGCAACCCATTCGAAATGGAGTATAAAGGAGAAACATTTACTGCATTTACATGGGAGCGCACAGATAAAGCCGACGCCTTACGCGCCTCCGCCGGCCTATAACTACAAGAAATTGCAATAAAAAAGCACCTTAGGGTGCTTTTTTATTGCCACAAATAATTTCTATGACAATAATAAGTTATCTATTTTTCACCAGTTGCATGTAATGCTATTAAGCAGTTTTACGATTCGACAGAAGCTTATTGGTCTCGTCATTATCCTTACCTTAGGAATAATCACGACATCATGCTTGGCATTCTATTTCTCTTATCAAGATACCCTCACCGGTAAAAAAGAGCAGATACGTAATGTAATACAGGCATCTTCTAGCCAGATCGTTTTTTTGAATCGACAAAACAACGCTGGAACAATTACGGCAGGTGACTGGGAACAACGAATTCATGATCTGATTTATAATACCCAATATGGAAAAGACGGGTATATCTATCTAATGGCAAAAGAAACACAGGTATACCTTCACCCCAAACGCCCCGACTTAGAAGGTAAATTTCTAGAAGATATTGAAGATCTTCCAGCCTCAAAATTGATGATCGATGGTTTCAAACGTATTCCTCATATCCAAGGTAGCGCTCAATTTTGGAAATTCTATTGGCCTAAACCGAGCGGCGGCCCCGCCATCGCAAAATTGACCTATGCTCAGCAGGTACCCGACAGCGATTTCATTCTTGGTACTGGCATATATTTAGATGATCTAACCCCTCTCTATATCAAACGAGGCTTAAGTTATTTTTCGATCACACTAGCCGTTTTATTTGCCGCCATCGCAACAGCATTATTGATCGCAAAAAACATCGTTAATCCGATCATCAATCTTTCAAGTCAAATGAGAAACTTATCCGATGGCGATATAGACCAGACAATAAAGTACACCGAGCACCGTGATGAGATCGGTCAGATGGCAAATGCGCTCGCTTGCTTTAGAGAACACTTAATCGAAAACAAACGCCTAAGATATATGCATGAGCATGTTCAATTTTTAGAGAATTTCGACCCCGTTACTCGCCTTTATAATCGACGCGCAATGGGTGAATCATTAGAGCGAGAAATCGTCCGAAACTTTGAAAGCCAGGACAGCATTTATTTTCTGTTTATACGTCTAGATCTTTTGAGAAATCTAACCATTGAACTAGGTGATGATCAACGTGACCATATTCTTGTCGAAACCGCCAATAGGTTACGGCAACTGCTTTCGATCAATCACCGTTTAGCGCGGCTATCCGAAGGCTGTTTTGGTCTAATGCTCATTAATAAACCAGAAGACACTGATTTAGAAGCGCTTATCACATCCGTGCTAAATACAATCGAAAAACCGATTAAGCTAGAACAACTACATATACAAATAGCTGCGCGCATAGGTGTCACTCAATTCCCAGAAGATGGGGACCAGCAGTTTGAACTCATTGGAAGAGCAGAAATCGCCGCAAAAACTGCACGAAAAAAAGAACAAGGCTGGATGTATTTCAGTCAATTGCGCGAACAACAGGTCGAACAAAAAATGGAACTCTGGCAAGACCTTTCGAGCGCCATGGAAAACGATCAATTTTATCTCGTATTTCAGCCTTTATTTGATTTACAAAGTAACACACCTAAATCAGCTGAAACCCTACTACGCTGGGACCACCCGAAACATGGCCCCATATCACCGGCTGTTTTTGTCCCCCTAGCGGAACAAAGCGGTTTAATATCCCGGCTTGATCACTGGGTGCTTAATGCCGTTGCAAAACAATGCCGTCAATGGATAGACAAAGATATAACATTCCCACGTATTGCCATAAATTTATCGGGCATTAGCTTTTTACGGAGTGATTTCGAAACCAAACTGCAAGAAATATTTGATACCTATACCGTCCCACTAAGCAATATTGAACTTGAGCTAACGGAAGGCGTCCTTATAGAGGACCTAGCGCGTATTCAAGACAAGTTAAAACGTGTCAGGGAAACAGGTATCCGTATATCTATTGACGACTTTGGCACAGGATATTCATCATTAAGCCGAATTAAAAACCTACCTGTAGATCACCTAAAAATTGATAAATCCTTTATTGATGACCTTGATGTAAACAATCAAGATCTCAAAATTGTTCAAGCCATAATATTAATGGCTCAAGGCCTTCAATTAAAAGTCGTCGCCGAAGGTGTGGAAACAGAGCGCCAACTCTCTATTTTACGTGAAGAGAAATGCGATATAGTTCAAGGCTACCTTCTCAGCCGTCCACTATCTGTTAGCGATTACGAAGCGCTATTAGATGAAGATCTAATTATTGAAGGTTAATCAATACAAAATTGCGGGCCGTACTAGTACGGTTCTTTTTAAAAGACCACTAGACGAATACAATACTGTTCATGCGTATCCCTAGATTTTACGAATCCCAATCCCTACAACTCAACCAAGAAATTGATTTGAGTGACGATGTTGTACAACATATATCACGCGCGTTAAGAATGCGCCCTAAAGAGCATGTTATTCTTTTTAACGGAGGAGAGGTTGAATATACAGCAGAGCTCCTAGCCGTTGAAAAGCGCACAGTCAGGGCCCGTTTGATTGAAGCAATATCAAGTAAAACAGAAAGCCCTCTGCAGGTTTCCATAGGTCAAACATTGTCCCGTGGAGAGCGGATGGATTTTGCAGTACAAAAAAGTACAGAGATGGGCGTGCAAACAATAACCCCCCTGTTTTCAGAACGCTGTGAAGTCAAACTCCCTAAAGAGCGTCAAGAAAAGCGCATCAAACACTGGCAACAGATTGCTATTAGTGCCTGCGAACAATGCGGGCGCATATCACCTCCAAATATACAAACGCCATCCCAACTTGAAAAGTGGTTAGCGGAACAAACGGCTGATCTGAAATTAGTATTGCACCATCACAGTGAGCAACCGCTCCAAGAGATGTCGCCACCCTCCTCTGTCGCGCTATTAATCGGACCAGAAGGTGGATTAACAGAAACAGAAGTTGAACTTGCTATAAGCTATGGTTTCAAACCTCTCACCTTAGGCCCTAGAGTAATGAGAACGGAGACTGCGCCGATCGCCGCGCTAACTTTACTCAATTACCTTTGGGGCGATTTAAGTTAATTATATTAATACGCGCCTCTTTAAATGCAGGCTATCGAACAGGAAATACAAATGGCTATTAAGTTAGGTATTGTGATGGATCCAATTGATGACATCACCTTTAAAAAAGATAGTTCACTTGCAATGCTATGGGCCGCTCAGCAAAAAGGCTGGGAACTATGGTATATGGAACAACAACATCTGTTTTCTTTAAATGGAAAATCTCAAGCTAAGATGGCCCCAATCACGGTAGCTATGGACGAGGATAATTGGTTCACTCGCGAAGACTATCAAACCCGAGATCTATCCGATCTTGATGTTGTTCTAATGCGCAAGGACCCTCCGTTTGATAATGAGTTTATCTATACAACCTATCTACTTGAGCAAGCTGAAAAAGAAGGCACTTTGATTGTAAATAAGCCTCAAAGCTTAAGAGACTATAATGAGAAACTTTTTGCCACGCATTTCCCGGAGTGCTGCCCACCTGTTTTAGTCAGCAAACATGAAGACCTTTTACGTGAATTCCACAAAACCCATGGGGATGTAATTTTCAAACCGCTCGATGGCATGGGCGGTTCTCAGATTTACCGTATAAAGGAAGACGGCCTCAATCTCGGTGTTATTATTGAAACCTTAACCAACCATGGCGTTCAAACGATCATGGCACAAAAGTATATCCCTGAAATCGTTGACGGAGATAAGCGCATACTAATGATCGATGGAGAACCCGTTCCTTACGGCTTGGCGCGCATCCCGACAAATGGAGAAACAAGAGGCAATTTAGCCGCAGGTGGACGTGGCGAAGGCAGAGAACTCACTGATCGTGAATACTGGATCTGCGAGCAGATAGCACCTACGTTAAAAGAGAAGGGCTTACTATTCGTGGGGTTAGACGTAATCGGTGATTACCTTACTGAAATCAATGTCACTAGCCCGACCTGCATACGCGAATTAGATAACCAGTATGGGCTTGATATTGGAATGAAGCTTATGGATGCAATTGAAACCAAGCTAAGTTAATCGGTATTATTAACCAATTAATCATGCAACATCCGTAAAGGGTCAATATAAGAGTGAATACCATTGCAACACAAGCCGTATCCGCCATCGAAAGGTTCGGCTTCACTCTATTCTTCGCAACAGCCGTTCATGCTGTTGCGATTATTGGCATAACCTTCACCGCTGAAACCGCTAAACCACCACAAAAAACAATCGAGATCACGCTTGCTCAATACCAACAAAAAGAGGCGCCAAAACAAGCCGATTTTATCGCTCAGGCCAACCAAACAGGCAGCGGCCAAAGTAAAGAGAAGCATATCCCTGCAACCAATCAAAAAGCGGCATTTCAAGATAAAAAGATTAACCCCCTCGCCCCTCAACAAACATCAGTAGCTAAGACAATTGCCCCGCCTAAGCCTACAGTTAAAAAAACCAGTACATCAGTAGAAAAAACCGCAAAAACGAAGAACGTAACTAAAGCACAAAAACAAGTTATCACATCGACTAACAGCAAAACAAAAACCGTCTCTGCCAAAAAAGAACAAGTAGCGAAAGCCGTTGCAAGTACAACACCGGGAAGCTCCACCTCTTTGCTAGCACGCAGTCTTGAAATTGCCAGCCTGCAAGCGGAAATCGACACCCACAGAGATATGATGGCAAAACAACCACGCATCAAACGTTTGACGTCAGCATCGACACAAAAAAGAGAAGACGCGCTTTACTTAGAAAACTGGCGTAAAAAAATTGAGAATGTTGGCAACCTTAACTACCCCGAAGAAGCACGTCGGCAAAAAATGTATGGCAGCCTTCGTTTATTAGTTGCTATCAAGCCTGACGGTGCAGTCAAAAATATTGAGGTATTAGAATCGTCTGGCCAACCTGTTTTAGACGATGCGGCCATTCGTATCGTGCGTTTGGCAGCACCTTTTCAACCATTTTCGGTTGAAATGAGAAAAAGCACAGATATCCTAGAAATTATTCGAACATGGAAATTTGAGAAAAAAGCGTACATATACTAATCCTTAATACAGTGCACTTTCACATAGGCCTCTCCATGACGTCATCGAGCTACTGTTTGCGCAACCATTTCTTAATCTCTATGCCCCACCTGGATGATCTCAATTTTTCACAGACGGTCACCTACATCTGTGATCATAGTGAATATGGCGCAATGGGTTTAGTCGTCAATAAACCTGTGGGGATTACCTTAATTGAATTATGCGACCACCTGAACCTACCCTGCTCTTCCATCGCTAACCAACAGCAAACAATATACAGCGGGGGACCGATCCATAACGATCGTGGCTATGTTTTACACAAAGCAGTAGATCCAATGGATTGGGCATCCAGCCATTACGTGGCAGATGATATTTACTTAAGCACCTCAATTGACGCAATAGAAGCTGCGGCTGAAGGCGGTTTCGAGCACGACTACTTAATTGCACTTGGATGTGCTGGCTGGAGCCCTGGGCAACTTGAACAAGAAATGGTTGATAATGTGTGGTTAAGCTGTCCAGCAAATTCAGATATACTATTTGGCGTTCCGGCTGATGAGCGCCTACAAGCCGCCGCATCAATATTGGGTATCAACCTTAGCTTGCTTACATCCCATACCGGTCACGCATAAAAAAGTTATCCCAAGCTACACACGTAAGGGCATGCAGAAGGTTTCAGTTATATATGAGTCATTCGATTAACCAAGTACTGGCATTCGATTTCGGTATGTCCCGTATTGGTGTAGCCACCGGCCAGTCGATTACCAATACCGCGTCACCATTATCCCCCATTGCTGCACGAGACGGCGCTCCAGATTGGGGGATTATTGCATCACTGATCGCTGAATGGTCCCCAGATGCCCTCGTCATAGGTATCCCTCTAAATTTCGATGGCACCATAAGTGATATGGCTCACCGTGCACGCAAATTTGCTAACCGCCTTAATGAACGCTTTAAAATCCCCTGCTTTCTAATGGATGAGCGTCTATCTACAGCTGAGGCTAAAGAGATACATTTTGCAGCAGGCGGTAGTAACAATTTCAAAGAAGAATCCGTTGATGGAATCGCCGCTCAATTAATACTAGAGAGCTGGTTTAACTGCGACATCCGTATACCTAGCCACACACCATTGGAAAAAGCTTATGACCTCAAACGCACTTAATGCCGATGCATTATTGGATAAGATGAAGCAGGGCCTACAAGCCTTATTATCGCAAGGGCATAAACCTGACCCTTTAATGATTGGCATACACACAGGCGGAGCATGGCTGGCAGAGCAGCTCCATAAGGACTTACACATCACAAGCCCATTGGGTGCTCTAGATATATCTTTTCATCGCGATGATTTTGACCAAAGTGGTCTAAATCCCAAAGTGCAGCCATCAAACCTTCCTTGCTCAACTGAGGGAAGGCACATCCTACTGGTCGATGATGTCATTATGAGCGGCAGGACGATAAGAGCGGCGATGAATGAGTTATTTGATTATGGCCGCCCAGCCTCCGTAACACTGATTACACTGCTTGATCTACAGCAACGCGAGTTACCCATCCAAGCCGACATAATTGGCGGGACTCTCGCGATTAGTGCCGATCAAACAGTAAAGCTTACCGGGCCAGCGCCACTCGCTCTGGAAATCCGCAACCGATCTGAAAGCTGAGTTATTATCATGTTTGAACAAACTGATCCTAATCAGATTCAACTTACCGCTGAAGGTGAGTTAAAGCACTTCATTACAACCGAAGGGCTCTCTCTAGAAATTCTTACCGAAATTTTAGATACAGCAGACTCTTTTGTTGACATGAGCGCCAAACAAGTCAAAAAAGTACCCCTCCTCCGAGGTAAAACAGTCGTTAATCTTTTTTTTGAAGCTAGTACCCGCACACTATCGACCTTTGAACTTGCAGCTAAGCGCTTATCAGCCGATGTCCTAAATCTAAATATCAGCACCTCTTCCACATCGAAAGGCGAAACCCTTAAAGATACATTGATGACGCTCCATGCAATGCACTCTGATATGTTTGTCGTTCGACACTCAAGTAGCGGTGCGGCACACTTCATTGCCGAGCATGTCACACCTGATGTAGCTGTTATCAATGCAGGTGATGGTCGTCACGCACACCCTACTCAAGCGATGTTAGACATGCTAACTATCCGCCAAGCTAAAGGAGAGTTTGCCCCATTATCAGTTGCAATTGTCGGCGACATTCTCCATTCCCGTGTTGCTCGTTCCCAGATTCATGCGTTAAGAACGCTCGGTGTAACAGACATTCGCGTAATCGCACCGAATACCCTATTACCTCGACATATCGAAAGCCTCGGCGTTAAGGTTTATACCAACATGCAACAAGGTATTAAGGATGTTGATGTTGTAATGATGCTGCGACTACAAAAAGAACGTATGAATAGCGCTTTATTACCCAGTGAAAGCGAATTCTATAAACTCTACGGCTTAACAATGGATAAACTCGCATTAGCCAAGCCCGATGCCATTGTCATGCACCCTGGCCCGATTAATCGAGGAGTAGAGATTGCATCCTCTGTCGCTGACTGCGAACGCTCGCTAATCCTAGATCAAGTAACAAACGGCATAGCAGTGCGGATGGCGGTTATGTCAATGGCGATGAGTGGCCAAGCTAAAAGCCGCCCGAATCCACATGAGGCGGGAGAATAAACCATGAATATTCATATCAAAGGCGGTCGTATCATTGACCCCGCTAATCAGCTTGACCAGATCGCCGATCTGTATATTTCAGATGGCAAAATATCTGCTGTTGGCGAAGCCCCGAATGGTTTTGTAGCTGAAACAACGATTGATGCCTCCGATAAAGTTGTTTGTCCCGGTTTAATCGATCTTTGTGCACATGCCCGTGAACCCGGCCCCTCGCAGAAAGGCTCAATCAAAACAGAGACAATGGCTGCAGTGGCCGGCGGTATCACCACCATGATCACCCCTCCAACGACAAGCCCTATCATTGATAACTCAGCTGTTGCCGAATTAATTAAAGACCGCTGCAATGAAGCAGGGAGAATGACAATCAAGCCGATGGGGGCGCTTACGAAGGGTTTAGAAGGTGAGCAACTGGCACCGATGATGGCGCTTGCATCATCCGGCTGTATCGCCTTTACAAACGCTCGGCTGCCTATCGCTAATTCGCTAGTTATGATGCGCTGTCTTGAATACGCCGCTACGCACGACCTGCTCGTCATTTTCCAAGCACAAGATGCTGCCTTAGCTAAAGGTGGGTGCATGCATGACGATAGCACCTGCACTCGTTTAGGTCTTAACGGCATTCCTGAATCAGCAGAGACCATCGAAATTGCTCGCTGCCTGCTCTTAGCAGAACAAACTGGCGTTAGAGCACACTTTGGCCAACTATCATGTGAGCGCTCTGTAAGAATGATCACAGAAGCCAGAGAGCGTGGCTTACCTGTAACTGCAGACGTATCTATTCAAAACTTATTACTAACGGATGAAAGCGTTAATGGCTTTAACAATGACTTCCATCTGATTCCGCCATTACGCAGTCAGCTAGATCGGGCGGGCTTAATACAAGGTTTATTAGGTGGATCAATTCAAGCGATCTGCTCAGACCACCAGCCTCATGAACGC
Organism: Neptuniibacter victor; assembly: GCA_027943745.1. Lineage (GTDB taxonomy): Bacteria > Pseudomonadota > Gammaproteobacteria > Pseudomonadales > Balneatricaceae > Neptuniibacter > Neptuniibacter victor. The sequence continues at coordinate 3,595,796 of AP025763.1, forward strand.
GCAGCAAAGGAAGCACCTTTTGCTGATACTGAGCCAGGAATGATCGGCTTAGAAACTTTGCTTCCCTTAGCGCTTTTACTGGTTGAGCAAAACATGCTGGATCTACCGCAACTGATCGAAAAGCTGACGTCAGAACCCGCTAAAATCCTGGGTCTAGAAAGCGGCACACTAACGACCGGAGCGAATGCAGATATCTGCATCTTTGATCCTACTGAAGAATGGACACTTACCCCAGAAAACAGTTATTCACGAGGCAAAAACACACCGTTTATGAACTATCCTCTTAGAGGAAAGGTTTCATATACGTTCCATCAGGGACAACAAGTTTTTCCGCAAGCCCACTAATCTACAAAACAAAAAAGCCGTAGTTTTCACTACGGCTTTTTTACATGCTGATAGCAATTAAACTGCGCTACATACCACGAACATTAGCATCACCATCATTATGAAGATAATCTTCCTCTTCCTGCATTTGGAAAGACTGATTTTCCTCCTCTATCCCTAATTCAGGGTTAGTATCCGCATTCAGCTTGATCATCAAACGGAGGTCGTTCGGCGAATCCGCATGAGCAAGCGCTACGTCGTAGGTAATCTCACCATCTTTATAAAGTGTAAACAACGCCTGATCGAAGGTTTGCATACCCAAGTTGGTGGACTTCTTAACAACATCTTTAATTTCGTGAACCTCTCCTTTACGGATCAAGTCTTGAATCAAAGGCGTATTAATCAATACTTCAATTGCTGCACGGCGACCTTTACCATCTTTCGTAGGCAACAGCTGCTGAGCAATAATCGCTTTAAGGTTAAGTGACAGGTCCATCCAAAGCTGATCATGGTGTTCGGGCGGGAAGAAACTAATCACTCTATCCAACGCTTGGTTTGCGTTATTCGCATGCAATGTTGCAAGCGTTAGATGCCCAGTTTCGGCAAACACGATGCCATGCTGCATGGTTTCACGTGTACGAATCTCCCCCATCAAAATAACATCAGGGGCCTGACGCAATGTATTCTTCAGCGCTGTATCAAAAGAGTCTGTATCAATACCGACTTCACGCTGAGTGATAATGCTCTGCTTATGCTCATGAATATACTCAATCGGATCTTCTATCGTAATAATATGACCACGGTGGTTAGTATTACGATAATCGATCATCGACGCCAAAGACGTTGATTTACCGGTTGAGGTACCACCCACAAACAAAATGAGCCCTCGCTTAGTCATCGATAGATCACGGAGAATAGGCGGTAAATTTAGCTCTTCAAGACTCGGGATATAGTTATTGATCTTCCTAAGTACCATTCCCGCTGAGTTACGCTGAAAAAAAGCCGATACACGAAAACGTCCTAAACCTGGTGCACTGATCGCGAAATTACACTCATGCGTGCCTTCAAATTCAGCCAGCTGCTTGTCGTTCATCGTGCTATATACCAATGCACGTGCTTGCGAAGGTTTTAACGTATCCTTTGTTAGCGGCTTTAGCGTTCCATCAACTTTAATGGTTGGCCTCGCACCCGCTGTCACAAAGAGATCCGATGCATCCCTTTCCACCATTACTTTAAGTAATTGCGTAAAATCCACGCCTATCTCCTAAATCCCGAAATTAGAACTGCTGAGGGTTTGTCGCTCGCTCTCTAGCAGTTTCACGCGATATCATACCTTTTTGCACGAGCTCTTGTAGAGACTGATCTAATGTTTTCATACCATAAGATGCCCCCGTCTGAATGGCAGAATACATCTGCGCAACTTTCGCTTCGCGGATAAGGTTACGAATGGCGGGTGTACCAATCATAATTTCATGCGCAGCTACACGCCCACCTTTAGGTTTTTTCAATAATGTCTGAGAAATAACCCCCATCAGAGATTCTGATAGCATAGAGCGCACCATATCTTTTTCCGCAGCGGGAAACACATCAATCACACGGTCAATCGTTTTAGCTGCAGAAGTGGTATGCAGAGTACCAAAAACAAGGTGGCCGGTTTCTGCTGCAGTCAGCGCAAGACGAATGGTTTCTAGATCTCGCATCTCACCGACAAGAATAATATCCGGGTCTTCACGCAAGGCAGAACGTAATGCATTAGCAAAGCTATGCGTATCTCGATGGACTTCACGCTGATTCACCAAGCATTTTTTACTTTCATGGACAAATTCAATCGGATCTTCAATTGTCAGAATATGGTCCGCGCGCGTATCATTCACATAATCGATCATCGCCGCTAAAGTCGTACTTTTACCGGACCCTGTTGGCCCCGTTACCAGCACTAATCCTCGAGGAAGCTCTGAAAGATCCCTAAACACTTTACCCATATCAAGATCATCAAGCGTTAGTACTTTACTTGGGATTGTACGGAAGACCGCACCCGCCCCTCTATTTTGGTTGAATGCGTTAACACGAAAACGAGCCAAGCCTGGTACTTCGAATGAGAAATCAGTTTCAAGAATATCTTCATACTCTTTACGCTGCTTATCATTCATGATGTCATAAATCAGGGTGTGTACCTGTTTATGATCCAGTGAAGGTAATTTTATTCGACGAACCTCCCCATCAACACGGATAATGGGAGGCATTCCAGCAGAAATATGCAGGTCAGATGCACCTTGCTGTACGGTAAATGATAAAAGTTCGGTAATATCCATAGCGTTCCTGTAAACCGGTGCTGCTTTTTATTTATGTTAGTTCTAGCAGAAAGCCCGGTGCAATCCAATTGCTTAGGTCACAAATATATGTCAAGGATAGCAGAGAATCTGACTCAGGTTCGTCAGCAACTTAGAAAAAGCGCAGAAAATGCGCAACGAAATACAGCAGATATTACCCTTTTAGCGGTAAGCAAAACCCGACCTGCTGACGATCTTAGAATCGCTTATCAATCAGATCAGCGGCATTTTGGCGAAAATTATCTTCAAGAAAGCCTCGACAAAATAAATGAGCTCTCAGACCTAGCGATCGTGTGGCACTTTATCGGGCCACTTCAATCCAATAAGACAAAAGCGGTGGCCGAAAATTTTGCGTGGGTGCACACCATTGATCGTCTCAAGATAGCCCAACGTCTTTCAAAACAGCGCCCCTCTGATCTAGCACCGCTCAATATATGCATTCAGGTAAACATCAGCGAAGAGGAAAGTAAATCAGGGTGCTTACCTTCCGAACTGACTCAATTGGCACAAGATATTAGCCAACTACCCAATATAAGCTTAAGGGGACTAATGGCGATCCCGAAAGCAACGGATGATCCTGCGGAGCAATTGGCTGCCTTCGCCAAAATGAAATCACTACAGCTTGAATTACAAGCTCTGCACCCTCATCTAGATACATTATCAATGGGTATGTCTGGCGATATGGATGCAGCGGTAAGCCAAGGAGCTACAATCGTCAGAATTGGCACCGCCATTTTTGGGAAGCGTGATCCAAAATCACCTACATAAACACCAACACCACAGTTACTAGTAAGGATAAAAATCGTGAACTCTAAACCTACACTCGCATTCATTGGTGCTGGAAATATGGCCCGCGCAATCATTGGCGGCTTACTAAGTAATGGATACCCCGCAGAAAAGATATGGGCAAGTGAGCCAAATATTGAGCGACTATCTGATCTGGCAAAGCTAGGCCTAAATACGACGGATGATAATAACCTCGCAGTCAAATCATCTGAGATCGTAATTCTAGCTGTAAAACCGCAAGTTTTAAAAACAGTTTCGCTGGACATTGCGGAAACAGTCCAGCAGCATAAACCTCTATTAATCTCTGTTGCCGCTGGCATTATGAGCACAAGCATGAATCAATGGCTAGGTGGAAACACCTCCATCGTTCGCTGCATGCCAAACACACCAGCTTTGGTGCAAACAGGCGCAAATGGTCTTTATGCTAATGATCAGGTTTCACCGGAACAACGCTTACAGGCAGAAACAATTCTGAATGCCACTGGCATTACCTTATGGGTTGAGCAAGAAAGTCAACTTGACGCGGTTACTGCGGTTTCTGGCTCGGGCCCTGCTTATTTCTTCCTCGTGATGGAATCAATGATTGCTGCCGGCAAAAAACTGGGGCTCACTGAAGAAACTGCCACCCAGCTCACGCTTCAAACAGCGCTAGGCGCAGCTAAAATGGCACAGAGTAGCGACGTTTCGCCTGCGGAACTCCGCCGCCGCGTAACTTCACCTAATGGCACAACTGAACAAGCAATTCTTCGTTTCACTGAAGGTGGCCTACCTGAGCTATTTGATACCGCGCTTAAAGCCTGTAATGACCGATCCGTTGAACTTGCCGTGGAGTTAGGAAAAGACTGATTAACTAGCCCATAAGGTTCAACTCTGTAAAACAAGGTTCTATACTCTGAATTAGTTCTCTATTTTATAAAGACTAAAAAACCTTGTTTTGCTCCATCATCTATTTATCAGTCATATAGGAATTGTTATGGCACAGGATCCAATCATTTTGATTATCCGCACACTGGGGGAGATGTACGCGTTTATTGTGGTACTTCGTTTTCTCTTACAGATTTCTCATGCTGACTATTACAACCCTATCTCGCAAGCGATAGCGCGGCTAACAAACGTTCCTGTTCTGGCACTAAGTCGCATAATACCTAAAGCAGGGAAACTTGATCTCTCCGCACTGCTCTATGGCATCGCTGTCAAGATGGCGGTACTTGTGTTGCTCGTCATGTTTTCTGGCATGGCCATGCCTAATATATTGCAATTATTGATGCTATCAGTGGTCGGTGTATTCGATGCAATCCTCACCATTTACTTTTGGGCTGTTTTAGCTTCGGTTGTTATTAGCTGGGTCGCCCCAGGAAGTTATCATCCCGGGCCACAGCTCATACAACAAATCACGGAACCATTATTTACTTTAGCGAGGAAAGTCATACCACCCATTGGCGGATTAGATCTTTCTCCCATATTGATATTTATTGTGATCCAAATCGTTCAATCGCAATTAGGTAGGCTATTGTTCTAATATTACTATGACGAAATGGCAGTTCAGACACACACTCTATTTGAACTGCCATCGCCAATCTCTATGGCAAGCCTCGAGATAATTCGTCAATTGAGAGTTTACTCTTCAAATAAAAGGATAAATTTTCCCCATAAAACCGCTTGCCTAACATGCTAAGGTAGCTAAAAATACAGTTAGCATAATCAAAATCGAGCTTGCTCAACAAAAACGCGTTAAAATAGCTCAACCAACTAGAATAATTGATTATTGAGATTCTCTAACGTGGCAGCATTTTCATACATCCCTCTCAACCCACTACTCATTTTTTACGAAATGTGAAGCTCGACACTGTGTGTTTGAAGCACTTCTTTACCCCATTAGCATTTTGTATATAGAGATGAGTTGATAGATGCCTGCTGTTATTCCTGAAGATTCTGTTGGAATTGTAGAACCCCAAAAAATTGAGTTTACAGAGCCCCTTCATCTAAGCTGTGGCCGTACTTTAGATAGCTACCATTTAATGGTGGAGACCTACGGTAAATTAAACGCAGACTGCTCTAATGCCATCTTAATCTGTCATGCTCTGTCCGGTAACCACCATGTGGCGGGCTACCATAGCATGGAAGATAAAAAGCCAGGCTGGTGGGATTCAGCCATTGGTCCAGGCAAGGCCATCGACACAAATAAATTCTTTGTTATTGGCCTCAATAATTTAGGCGGCTGTCACGGGTCAAGTGGACCAAACCAGCTAAACCCTACAACCGGCAAACCCTATGGACCAGATTTCCCAATCGTCACCGTTGACGATTGGGTTGAGAGCCAAGCACGCCTAGCCGACTATTTTGGCATACAGCAATTTGCAGCGGTTGTTGGTGGCAGTCTAGGCGGAATGCAGGCACTGCAATGGTCCATAAACTACCCAGACCGTTTACGCCATTGCATGGTGATTGCAGCGGCTCCGAAACTGTCTGCTCAAAACATCGCATTCAATGAAGTGGCTCGGCAAGCGATTAGCCAAGATCCGCAATTTCATGACGGGCACTACTACGAAGAGAATGAAGTTCCTAAAGTAGGCCTAATGCTGGCTCGCATGCTTGGTCACATCACCTACCTTTCCGACGATGGAATGCGCAGTAAATTCGGACGAGAACTGAGATCTGGGCAGATCAGTTATGATTTCACCCCTCAGTTTGAAGTTGAGTCATACCTTCGTTATCAAGGAGAGCGCTTCTCAACTGAATTTGATGCAAACACTTATCTACTCATGACCAAGGCATTGGATTACTTTGACCCAACGGCTGTCACAGGAGAACCTCTTGCCGACATTTTGGCCAAAGCCAAAGCCAAATTCATGGTCATCTCATTCACGACTGATTGGCGTTTTTCACCCGAACGTTCACATGAAATTGTCGATGCGCTTGTAGATGCGGATAAGCAGGTCAGCTACGCTGAAATCGAAGCAGCCCAAGGACATGATGCATTCCTTATCCCAATTCCTCGCTACCTTAATGTTTTCCATGCTTATATGGCACGCGTAGAAGCAGACACGCCCAACCTTAATTGTGAAGGAGAACACTAATGCGTGCTGATTTAGACTTAATTAAAGATTGGGTTGAACCCGGCAAACGTGTTCTTGATCTTTGCTGTGGCGATGGTGAGTTACTCCATCACCTGCAAACTCAGAAGCAAGCATCAGGCTATGGCTTAGAGATAGGCCCAGAAAACATCACCAAATGTATTGCTAAAGGTGTTAATGTCATCGAGAAGGATATTGAGGAAGGGCTGGCCTCAATCAAGGACAATACCTTTGATACGGTAATCATGACTCAAGCAATCCAAATCATGATGCGCCCTGACGAAATCGTTGACGAAATGCTACGAATAGGCAAAGAGTGTATTGTTACCTTTCCAAATTTCGGTCACTGGCGCGCTCGAGGATACCTTGCTTTTCGTGGCAAAATGCCTGTCTCTAAATTCCTGCCCTATACTTGGTATAATACGCCTAATACTCACTTCTGTACGTTTAAAGACTTCGAACGCCTCTGCGTAGAACGGAATATTTACATCATGGAACGTACGGTCGTCGACAATGGGCACCAACATAGATGGTGGATACATCTCTGGCCTAACATGCTTGGCGAAATCGCCATCTACAGAATTACTAAATAAGCGAGGCACATAATGAAACCGCTCGTTAAATGGACAATGACTGCATTACTATCAATAACAGCCCTTGTCAGCCAGCCTCTGATGGCTGAACAGTTCATCGTGCATGATAATTACGAAATACACTACAACGCGTTCAACAGCACGTTTGTCCAACCCGATATCGCTCAAAATGTTGGGATACAGCGTAGTAAACGCAAAGCGTTAGTCAACGTATCTATCCTAAAGATAGATGGCGGTAAAAAGACGCCTGTAAAAGCGACGATTACTGGCAAAGCCAGCAATTTAGCTGAACAACATCAAAGCCTAGACTTCAAAAAGGTGGATGAGGGAGATGCCATTTATTACCTAGGCCAGTTCGGATTTACAAACGGACAAGTATTTCGCTTATCCATCAATGTACAACCAGATCCCAACAAAGCACCCTTTAATATAAAATTTGAACAAAAATTTTACGAAGACTAAAACCGAAATTCACGAAAAAGGCGTGCTTTTTAATGCACGCCTTTTTTGTTTTAACGCTTACGGATAAAAAATGATTAACAAAATTGTTTTAGCCAGTGGCAACAAAGGCAAATTAAAAGAGTTTAATCACATTCTGAATGATCTGCTGGTTGAGGTTGTTCCTCAATCCAATTTTGACGTGGTCGACGCTGAGGAAACCGGGTTAAGCTTTGTTGAAAATGCGATTTTAAAAGCGCGCCATGCAGCCAAAGCAACGGGGCTCCCTGCTCTGGCGGATGATTCTGGATTAGAGGTTGATGCATTAGCGGGTGCTCCAGGCATCTATTCTGCTCGCTTTTCTGGCGATGGCGCAACGGATCAGACGAACAACGCTCTACTGCTTGATAAGCTATCTGGTTTAACCCCTGAACAAAGAACTGCACGTTTCAGATGTGTGCTTGTTTTCATGCGTTCAGCGAGTGACCCCACCCCTTTAATTTGCCAAGGCACTTGGGAAGGCAGCATTCTAGAACAGCCTTGTGGTGAAAACGGCTTTGGATACGACCCACTTTTTTGGATCCCTGAACTATCTAAAGCATCGGCCCAACTAGCGCCGGAACAAAAAAATAAGCTAAGCCATCGAGGGCAAGCGGTAGCGTTGCTAAAACAAACGATCACACCTTATTTGAAATAGCACTGATGACAATGATACTGCCCCCCTTAGCCTTATATATTCATGTTCCATGGTGTGTACGTAAGTGCCCTTACTGCGACTTTAATTCGCATGCTCAACGAGAGCCTCTTCCAGAAGCAGAATATATTCGAACGCTGCTCAATGATCTGGAAGATGAAAGCATCTTTGCTCAAGGGCGAGAGATCAATAGCATTTTTATTGGTGGGGGTACGCCTAGCTTATTTAGCGCAGACAGCTACAAAGCGCTTTTGCAATCCATTGATCATATCATTCCAATAGCCCGAAACGCCGAGATCACTCTAGAAGCTAATCCAGGTACCTTTGAGCAGGAGAAGTTCCTCGGTTATAAAGACGCAGGCATTAATCGCTTATCGATTGGCATACAAACCTTCAATGACGCGCAGCTTCAAGGACTAGGGCGAATCCACAGCGCTTCAGAAGCGATCAAAGCAGCATCCTTAGCTCGGGAGCTTTTCCCTAAGCTAAATTTAGACCTCATGCACGGCTTACCTCAACAAAGCCAAAATGATGCTCTAGACGATATACAACAGGCGATAGCCCTCGAACCCGATCACCTCTCCTGGTATCAGTTAACGATAGAACCGAATACAGAGTTTCATGCTAAACCACCCCAGCTCCCTGTCGATGAGACCTTATGGTCTATTCAAGAACAAGGCGTATCTCTCATTCATGATGCAGGCTTCAATCAATATGAGATATCCGCTTACGCTAAAGGGGATAACCGCTCTCAACATAATGAGAACTACTGGGAATTTGGTGACTATCTAGGCATAGGTGCTGGCGCCCATGGAAAAATAACCCTACTTGATGAACAAAAGATCATACGTCGCTGGAAACAAAAACAACCTAAAAGTTACATGCAACCCACAACAAGACTGGTAGGCCATGAAACAATTCAAGCAGAGGACCTAGCCTTTGAGTTTATGCTCAACGCGCTACGATTATACGATGGTGTACCAACGTCACTATTAACCGATCGGACAGGCTTATCAAAAAACGATATCAAAATCGCCGTTAACAAAGCAATAAAGCAAGGGTTGCTGTCACCTTCCCCTGAACGACTAAAGCCAACCCAACAAGGTCGTTTATTTCTGAATGATTTACTCGCTATTTTTTTAGATTAACCAAAACTCTCATTTCCAACATGGCAGTTCTGTACTAGCTTATAAATAAAGGAATTTTACCTTCAGGTAAGGAATGCCCTGTTTTCCTAAATGAGCGCTGTACATATGACGATTAAAAATAAACTAACGGCACTAATTATCTTCATCATTGCCTCTATAGCAACGATGTATGGTTTACTCCATTTTGCTCTGGAAGATGCAACAGCGTTGAAAGATGCCGAAAACCAAGTGAGCCAACTTGAAGGGCAGATGTTACTTTTAAGACGCCATGAAAAAGATTTTTTAGCGAGAGACGATGAAAAGTATGTTAAAAAATTCGAGGTCACCCATGCAGAGTTCATCTCTCGTTTAGATAAGTTAGATCTACTACTAGCAAATTATAATGTGCCAAACGAAAGGTCAGCTGAACTACATAGCGTGATGGAGCAATACACACAGAACTTTCATCAACTAGCAGCACTTAAAAAAGAGATCGGTTTAAGCCACGAAAAAGGACTAAGAGGCACCCTTAGAAAAGCAGTCCAAGCCGCCGAAGCAAGCATAAAAGAAGCACAATACTACGAACTGCTTGCCGATATCCTTCAGCTTCGCCGAAATGAAAAAGATTTCCTGATTCGCAAAGATCTAAAGTACAGAGACAAATTTGAAAAGAACTTTGCAAAACTTATTACGGATACAAACAGGCTCCTACTGGACGACACATTTAAGCAAGAGACCCAAAAACGCTTAAATACCTACCGTACTGATTTTTCAAACCTCATTAGCAATTATGAAAAACTAGGCCTTAGCAGCAAAGAGGGCCTAAAGGGCAAAATGCGCAAAACAATCCATCGTTCAGAAACTCTCTTTTCTGAACAATCCGGCATTATCAAAACCGCTTTAGCAGACCAAATTAGCAACATGATATTGTTCGCGACCATAAAGGCACTCATCATTGCGGCCATTGTTACTTTTATCGCTTTATTTATCGCCCGCAGTGTCATTTCTCCACTGAATAATTTAAGCAAAGTCATGAGTCAAGCGCGGGACGAAAAAGATTTAACTCTACGATTCAATACAACATCAAAAGATGAAATTGCCAACATGGGCATGAGCTTTAACAGCATGATGGAAGAGTTCCAAATCCTACTCAATAAAGTTAATGATTCGTCCGTACAGTTGAGCTCTGCTGCTGAGCAAGTTTCCGCCATTGCACAAGACACCTCAGATGGTTTGGACCAACAGAAAGCAGAAGTTGTTCAAGTTTCCTCAGCCGTTCAAGAGATGGAAACCGCCATGCACGAAATTTCGAACAATACTGATCTCACTGCGCAAACTGCAAATAACTCACAGCAAAGTGCATCTGAAGGCCAAGCCATTATCAGCCATGCTATTCAAAACATTACCGACTTAGCGAAAGATGCAGCCCACAGTTCTAGTGCGGTATCTCTACTCGAAGAGAACAGTAACAAAATCAGTACTGTATTAGATGTCATCAAAGAGATCGCAGAACAAACCAATCTTTTGGCACTCAATGCATCAATTGAAGCGGCCCGAGCAGGGGATCATGGCAGAGGCTTTTCCGTGGTAGCGGATGAAGTCAGAGGGCTTGCGGGCCGAAGCCAATCGTCAGCCACTGAGATTGAGGTAATGATCAATGACTTACAGCAACACACACAGCAAGTATCCGCATTAATGCAGCGCAGCGTTGAGCTTAGCAATAAAAGTGCTGAAGAAGCGTCTGGAAGTATCGACGCTTTAGATCAAATTACCAACGATGCAACGCATATTGTCGATATGACAACCCAAGTCGCTTCTGCCGTTGAAGAACAGACCGCAGTAGCAAGTGAGATCAAACACAACGCTGAACGCATTCAAGCCATTGTCGAGGTCGCCAACGAACAAGTTTCACAAAATGCGGTTGCCAGTGAAGAAGTCGCAAAACAAGCTAGCCACCTCCACCAAATCGTTGGGCAGTTTAAAGTCGCTTAAAACTCAATAAGGATTGTGGCTTACAATGTTAGCCGCGATCCTGCAGTCTCTTGGATCTGTTTCACCGCTGTTGGGATATCAACTAAGCGGCAAACCGTTTGCGTAGCTTGCGAAGAATCATGTTGCGCAACAATATTGACAAGAATAGTCCAAATGCCTATCGCACTCGCGCCATTTATATCATGATCAGGGTTATCACCCACATGTATAACTTGTTCCGGCCGTAGGCCTGTTTTTTCCAGCATCTGCTGAAACATAAGGGGATGTGGCTTCATCTCACCTACATCATCCGCCTTTAACTGAAAGTCGATCAAATCACCAAGCCCCACCCGATGAATATCAGCGTTACCATTACTCAATGCACCCAACTGATATCCCTGCTCTTTTAACGTAACCAACATCTCTCGAGCATGTTCAAAAAAGCTCACCTGCTGGCGTGCTTGAATAAAAACCTCAAAGGCACGTTGAGTAAGCAACTCGGCATCAGAGGAGCTATAACCGACATTGAGCAAACCTAACCTGAGCTGCTCTATGCGGATTTTTGTCACACTATGGGCAATATCAGGCTGTGCCTTGATGACATCTCGACGAAGAGTGACAAGATCTTTTAGCTGATAACAACGCGTAAATTCTGGCGCATGGACAGCTAACCACTCGAACAGAGAACTATTCGCCTCTTTTATCACAGGGCTAACAGCCCAAAGCGTGTCATCTAGGTCAAATGTAATACAGCGGATCATCATTTATCCTTTTTATGAGCCCGAGGGTGGGCTCCTTCATAAACTTGCATCAAATGCTGAAAATCTAGATGGGTATAAATTTGAGTCGTAGAGATATCTTCATGCCCCAGCAATTCCTGCACCGCACGGAGATCGCCACTTGATTCGAGCATATGGCTGGCAAAGCTATGGCGTAATCTATGTGGATGCACTTTACCTTGTACACCTAACCGTTTACCCCAGTAGTCCATACGCTGCTGAACGGCTCTAACACTAATACGAGATCCTCGCTTACTAACAAAAAGCGCATTTTCAGCATAATCAGCAAACTCATGACGGTAATCAAGCCAACTTTCAACAGCGTTAACCGCTTTACCACCTATAGGCAGCATACGTGTTTTACTGCCTTTACCGGTTACCCGCAAACTTTTATCCGCTAAATCAAGACTGTGCATATCCAAACCGACAAGCTCTGATATACGCAAGCCCGAGGAGTAAATAAGCTCCATTATGGCGGCGTCACGCGCTGATACGGCATCAATAATAGGAATATCTAAAAGCTGTACCATCTGATCAGCATCAAGGGTACTCGGCAGTTTACGGGGGGATTTCGGGGCTTGAACAGATAAGGCGGGATTTTTCTCAACAACCCACTCGCGAGACAAAAATCGATAGAAGCTTCGAATAGCAGAAAGCATACGTTGAATACTTGCCCCAGCTAGACCTTGCCGGTGGATTTTAGCTACAAATTGTCGAACATGCTTGTCATCAACCCCATCCCATTCACCTAGATTCTCCGCTTCTACAAAATCCAAAAATCGTGTCAGGTCACGGCTGTAATTATCAAGTGTATGGGGGGATAACTGCCTTTCAGTGGCCAAGTAATGTAGAAACTGTTCTAGTAACTCTTCTTTCACAGCACAGCCCTCTGTGACAATTTCTATCGGTACTTAGGCAAGTACAGAATTACGTACTTAGCCACCTTAACTTAATGCTCCTGCTGACGTAATATCCGATAAGCGACTCGGCTCAACACCTCTCCAACATAGCTTAGCAAAACAGTACCTTGACTACTGGTAAAGTAATTAGGATCAAAACTGCCCACCGATAGCAAACCTAATGTTTCCCCTTGCACTAAAGGAACCACCGCTGCCGATTGTACTTTTACGGCTTCATCAGCAAATATAAATTCATTCTCAGCACTACTCAGACGTCCACAGCTTGGTAGATTCGTCCCAATCAGCCCATTAATGACATTCGCATCATCACGCATCATCAAACGTAAGTTATTTACATCGAGAGGCTTATGCGTAAAAAGGATTAACGATGTTGTATCACTCGCAAAGTCTTGGCAAAGGCTTTCATCAATCGCCACCGCTATATCATCAAGCGTCTCTGCCTCAAGCAAAGCCAATACCATGCGCTTAGTTTTCTCAAACTGAACATCATTGTGCCGTGCAATATCGATCAAATCAGATAGATGAGAGGTTAAGTTTTGGTTTTTCTCACGCAATACCGTAGTTTGACGCTCAACCAAAGATACCGCACGCCCAGTTTCATGAGGCACATGTAACTTTTCAAGTAATTTTACATTGCGCGTAAAAAAATCGGGATGCGCTTGAAGAAACTCCGCCACTTGCGCTTCTGTTAGCTGTTTTAATTGCTCACTCATACGAATACCTGTCCTTCATAAACCGTTGTCGCAGGTCCTGTCATAATGACTGACTGACCCTCGCCATGCCATTCTATCTCTAGATCGCCCCCAGGTAAGTGAACAGTCACAGGCATATCCAGTTCACCTCGCAGCGTTCCTGCTACAACGGCAGCACAAGCACCTGTACCGCAAGCCATTGTTTCTCCAACCCCACGCTCAAAAACACGTAAATTAACTTCATTGCGAGAGATCAATTGCATGAAGCCAATATTAGCTTTAGCTGGGAAACAACGATTTGTTTCTAACACTGGACCCAAGGTATTTACCGGCGCCGTTTCAACATCATCCACAATAAGAACCCCATGAGGGTTGCCCATAGAGATCGCGCTTAACTCAACAGAAGTCGTGCAACCATCAACGTCAACATCCAGCAGATACGTATTCCGTTGCTGCTCGGCAATAAAAGGTACATCTTTAGGCGCTAAGATCGGCGCGCCCATATCTACCTCTACACGCTTATCAGGATGAATTTTCAACACTGCTCGGCCATTAGCCGTTTGAACCGTCACTTCCGTTTTACCCGTCAAGCGCTTATCGCGAACAAATTTAGCGAAACAGCGCGCGCCATTGCCACAGTTTTCGACTTCGGAACCATCTTGATTAAAAATACGGTAACAAAAGTCAACATCCGGCTCACTAGGCGGTTCCACAATCAACAGCTGATCAAAACCAACACCGAGATTTCTGTCACCTAATTTCTTCACCAGTTTTGGAGTGATTTTTACACGCTGGGTCACCAGATCCAGCACCATAAAATCATTCCCTAAACCATGCATTTTGGTGAAACGAACCAACATAAAATGCTCCTAACGATCCTTTGGTATAAGCTGCTCGCCACGCACCAGATCGGCTAATGTTTCACGCTTCCGGATCAAATGAAACTGACTATCGTCAACCATCACCTCGGCAGGTCTACCACGACTGTTATAGTTCGACGCCATCACAAATCCGTAAGCGCCAGCCGAACAAACAGCCAATAGATCACCAGGCTCAAGGTTAAGCGCTCGATCTTTTCCTAAGAAGTCCCCCGTTTCACAAACAGGGCCAACCAAATCCCAAGACTTTTCTTCGCCACTCTCTCTCAACATAACAGGAACGATCTCCTGATAAGCGCTATATAAAGCAGGGCGGATAAGGTCATTCATCGCACCATCAATGATCGCGAAATTCTTCTCACCTGTGCATTTTAAAAACTCAACCCGGGTCAACATCACACCAGCGTTAGCCGCGATAGAGCGACCTGGCTCAAAGATAAGCTCTAGTTTTCGATCACCAAGTTTCTCTAGCACTGCAGCTATGTATTCTTGAGGGGTAGGAGGAACTTCATCGGTGTAACAAACACCTAAGCCACCACCTAGGTCTAAATGTTTAATAACGATATCTTGTTCTGCTAAACGATCAACTAAGGCTAATACGCGATCCATGGCATCAAGAAACGGCGCAACCTCTGTCAATTGACTACCGATATGACAGTCCATCCCTACAACATCGACATTTGCCATCGCCGCTGCGCGTGAATAAATACGAACTGCATCGTCAATATCGATACCAAACTTATTCTCTTTCAGCCCTGTCGAAATATAGGGATGAGTGCCCGCATCGACATCGGGATTGACTCGAAACGAGATCGCTGCAATTTTATTTTCAGAAGCCGCTACGTCATTCACACGCTCAAGCTCTGCTTCAGACTCGATATTGAAACAACGAATACCCGCATTCAGTGCTTGAACAATCTCATGGGGTTGCTTGCCTACACCGGAGAAAACCACTTTTGCTGCATCGCCTCCTGCTCGTAGGACGCGATCCAACTCCCCTGCAGAAACGATATCAAAACCAGCACCTAAACGAGCAAGCACATTTAAAACGGCCAAGTTAGAATTAGCCTTAACAGCATAACAAACAAGGTCGTCACGCCCTTCAAGCGCTTCAGCGTAGGCGAGGTAAGCTCGCTCTAAAGCATCCCGGGAATAAACATAAGTAGGCGTGCCGTACTCTTCAGCGATATTTGCTAAAGCGACTTCTTCACAGCAAAGCTGATCATTTCTATATTCAAACGTATCCATCAAATTTCTCTTAAACAATACTTAACGTTGCTGTGCGTTTTTCTGCTCTTCGCCATCGGGCAAATACAGTGGCCCTTTTTGGCCACAGCCACCTAAGAGAACAAGACTAAATAACATAATCAATCCAATACTTTTCGCCTGTGTTTTCACAACAGTGCTCCCCTATTAAACGGCCTAATTCACCGATTATACCTGCAACCCTCGAATTTCCTAAAAGTTTTCAATTTTGCTCTAAAAAACCCTTAGCCATCAGAAAAACAGGCAATTTTTATTCATTTCTAAGTTAATGAGAAGCATTCTTCGGCTTTTCATTATTGCTTGATATACTCTCACGCCTACCATTAAGTTTTGCAGGCTCGGTTTGCCGGAGTAAATAATGACTGAAAGTGAATTTAACGATCTAGTGGACGCTACATTAGAACAGATCGAAGAAGTATTAGATGACGCAGAGACGGATATCGATGTTCAGCTAGGTGGCGGTATCCTTACCATTATCTGCGAAAACCATAGTCAGTTAATTTTCACCCGCCAAGCGCCAGTCAAACAGCTTTGGTTAGCAACCAAAAGTGGCGGCTATCATTTTAACTATAGTGCCGAGGAAGTCAGTTGGATGCTAGATAGCACAGGAGAGAGACTAGATCATTTCCTCAAGCAAGCCTATACAGCCCAAGCAGGCGAGACGCTTGATTTTGATTTAACAGGTGCCTGATATGTCTTTTGATAATGCTCTTCAGCGTCATTTCGATACGTTTAATAAACTGCAATCTATTAAGGCTGCCACGGAGACGCTAGCAGACCAGATCGACAACTGCTTTCAGAATGGTGGAAAACTAATTTTTATGGGTAATGGCGGTAGTGCTGCAGATAGTCAGCATCTGGCTGCAGAATTTGTCGTACGATATAAAGCCGAACGTCGCCCATTGGCGGCAATATCATTGACTGTTGATACTTCAATTTTAACGGCTCACAGCAATGACTACAGTTTTGATTCTGTTTTCACCCGTCAGATAGAAGCATTAGCCAAACCGGAAGATCTTATTATTGGAATATCCACTTCAGGAAATAGTGCAAATATCATTGATGCCATCAAAGCAGGACAAGCAATCGGCTGTACCACATGGGCTTGGACTGGCTCTCAAGGCGGCCAACTTAACGCTATCGCTGACCACTTGTTGAAAATTCCTTCAGATGAAACAGCTCGTATCCAAGAAGCTCATATATTCATAGGGCATTGGCTATGTGAAGAGATGGACCGCCGTACCTCCAGCGATAGCTAGCACCTACTTACGCAAACATATTTCATCAACCAGGGCGTACAACTTCTCTAATGCGCCCTGATTATCTTGTACAAAACGATACCCAGCCTG
This sequence comes from Neptuniibacter victor, assembly GCA_027943745.1. Classification (GTDB taxonomy): domain Bacteria; phylum Pseudomonadota; class Gammaproteobacteria; order Pseudomonadales; family Balneatricaceae; genus Neptuniibacter; species Neptuniibacter victor. The sequence continues at coordinate 3,613,017 of AP025763.1, forward strand.
CCCTTGTTTAGCCATCGATTCAGGGTTATTTAAGAGACGTTTTACCTCCGCAGCCAACTCATCAGCCGTCGAAATGACAGTTAAAGCCCCCACGCTGCTCAATGAATCACAAATCAGCTGAAAATTATAAAAATGAGGCCCCATCAAAACCGGTTTTCTCAGCACTGCAGGCTCCAAAGGGTTATGCCCACCTCGCTCGATCAAACTACCACCAATAAATGCAATATCAGCTGCAGCCAACAGTTTCATCAATTCGCCCATCGTATCGCCTAAATAAACTTGGGTAGCTTGATTCGGTTGCTGCCCCAGACTTCGTCTAGCCAGCTTAAAGTTCTGCTGTTTAATTAATTCTGCGACATGATCAAACCGTTCAGGGTGACGCGGCACAACCACCAACAATAGCTCCGGATAACACGTGAGTAGCCCTTGATAGGCCTGTAATAACGCAGCTTCCTCACCTTCATGGGTACTCGCACCAATTAAGACTGGGCGAGATTGCCCCCATAACTCTCTGAGGGCAAATGCCAAGCGCTCCTCCCCTTCGGGCACCTTAACATCAAACTTAATCGAGCCCGTTACTTCTAGCGACGAAGGAGGGACTCCTAAATTGAGAAAACGCACGCCATCGATACTATTCTGAACAGCAATACATTCTATCTGCTGCAACATCTGCTCAGCCATGAGACCAAACCGGGCATATCCTTTTGCTGAACGCTCAGATAAACGCGCATTTGCAACCAACACCGGAATATTACGTTTTGAACAGGCATTAATCAGATTCGGCCATAACTCTGTCTCAACAATCACACAGCCTCTGGGGCTCAAGTGCGTGAGAAACCGCTGAATTGCGCAAGGGATATCGTAAGGGCAATAATAGTGAGTGACACCTTCTCCAAACGTTACCTCAACACGTTCAGCGCCTGTCGGAGTCATCGTCGTCATCACGATAGGGATATCAGGGTGTCTCGCCTGAAGGAGTTTAACCAAAGGGACAATCGCCAGTGTTTCCCCTACCGAAACAGCATGTATCCAGATAGGCTGCTTAGTATTTTTTGCCTTTGCATAGTTAAAACCTAAGCGCTCCAGCCAACGTTTTCGATAAGCGGGTGCTTTTAAACCTCGCCACCATAATCTAAACAATAAGAATGGCAGAGCAAGATAAAACAAAAAGGAATATAAGAGACGAGGCATCGGGTTTTCAATTCGAGAAAAAGAATAAGTGAAAGTATACCATGCTTATTTCGAGCACACCCCGATGCTATCTCTTAAGCTTGATGATCCATCTAGCCACACATCCCTACCACGCTTATAATGCCAATCTATGAATACACTTAAATTAGATCTAGTCATTATCGGTGGTGGTGTTGCAGGACTTTGGACACTAAACCGAGCAGTTCAAGCAGGACTTAACGCCGTTCTTTTTGAAAAAGATGCTTTAGGTGGCGGACAGTCTGTGCGCTCCCAAGGGATAATCCACGGTGGAACAAAATATGCGTTAAGTGGTGTATTAACCCAAGCATCTAGCACAATCAAAGAGATGCCTCAGCGCTGGCGTGAATGTTTAACGGGCAAGGGTGAATTAGATCTAAGCACGGTCAATATACTATCTGATGCGCACTATATGTGGTCGAAGGGTTCTTTAGGCTCTCGCATGACGACATTTTTTGCGACTAAGGCCTTTAGTGGCCGAGTAGAGGAGGTCTCAGAGGAAAGTAGACCTGACGTATTCAAAAATAAAAAATTCAAAGGCTCCCTTTATCGCTTAAATGAGCTTGTACTTGATGTTCCCAGCGTCATAAACGCGCTGAGAGCACCGATGGAAGATCGAATTTTTAAAATTGACCTTCTGGATTGTGAACTCGAAAAAGAAAGCGACGTTATTCAATCCATCGCGTTACCCACTCACCAATTACGCATACTTCCAAAACAAGTGGCCATCACCTCAGGTGAAGGTTTTGAATCACTGGCGACATCCCTCAATCTGCAACAGCCTGAGATGCAAACACGCCCCTTACACATGGTGATGGTGAAACATAATTTGAACCTCCCTACGTTCGCCCATTGCATTGGAGCGGGGAGCAAGCCTGTAGCCACAATAACCACTCACCCTTGTGCTGACGGCAATCAAGTTTGGTACTTAGGCGGTAACATTGCGGAAACCGGTTTAGAACGTTCCTCTGAAGCACAAATCGCCTTTGCCCAACAAGAGATAAAGGCACTACTACCCTGGGTCGACCTTTCAAATACACAATGGTCAAGCTTTCATATTAATCGCGCCGAGCCAAAGCAATCGTCTTTAGTAAGACCTGACGCTGCTTTTGCCCAAAAAGTTGGCAACTGTATCATCGCTTGGCCCACGAAATTGGCACTATCCCCAGATCTGGCTGATCAAATCTTACCGCTATGCGCTGATAGTATCGATGCAGCAGAAAACCAGAATTTACACCTTTGCCAGCATCTACCAAAACCCGCAACAGCCCAACCAGTTTGGGAGACCTCATTTTGCTAAAACGTGAACTAGCCAACACAGGGTTAATGGTCTCTCCTCTAGGATTAGGCACCGTAAAATTAGGACGCAATAAAGGGGTCAAATACCCTACTAGCTTTTCCTTACCTAATGACCAAGAAGCATTGCAACTAATCCATCAGGCAAGGGAGCTGGGTATCAATTTTATAGATACCGCCCCAGCCTATGGCACTAGCGAAGAACGCTTAGGTCATTTACTGAAAGGGCAAAGAAACGATTGGGTTATCTGTTCAAAAGTTGGAGAGGAGTTCGACAGCAGTTCTGGGGAATCGAGCTATATCTTCACGCCAGAACATCTTAAATTCAGTGTTGAAAGAAGCCTAAAGCGTCTGAATACAGATTTTATCGACATGTTACTCGTCCATTCAGATGGAAGTGATGTAGAAATCATAAAACGCTATGGCATTCTGCAAGCACTAGAAGAACTAAAAGCTCAAGGAAAAATACGCGCCACAGGCATGTCAACAAAAACGGTGGAAGGGGGGCTATTAGCCCTAGCACAATCGGACTGTGCGATGGTGACTTACAACCTGTCTCATCAAGCAGAAGAAGCCGTATTAGACTATGCCGAGCTTAACAACAAAGGCATCTTATTAAAGAAAGCACTCGCATCTGGACATATTTGCGCCAAGAACTCACAAGACCCTATACAAGCAAGCTTTGATTTTATTTTTGCACATAAAGGTGTGACATCTGCCATTATCGGTACGATCAACCCAAAACACCTAAAAGCAAATGTGACCGCAGCAGAAAAAGCGATTAATCAGTAATCGCCCTTTCAAAATCACTAATTGATTTAGCTATCACTATCACTATCACTATCACTTTGAATTTTCTCGACAATTGCCGTGGTAGAGCAGTTATCTAGAAATGATAGTACACGGACTTCACCACCGTAACTGCTAACAAACTCACCACCGACAACGCCATCTATACCATAGTCCCCACCTTTGACAAGGATATCAGGCCGCACCTGCTCCAAAAGACTTTCTGGCGTATCCTCTTCAAAATACAGAACCCAATCAACGGCTTCCAAACCTGACAACACAGCCATCCGCCTTTCCACTGGATTGATAGGGCGCCCCGGCCCTTTCAAACGACTAACAGACTCATCACTATTAATTGCCAGTACCAGACGATCACCTTGAGCACGCGCTTGCTCTAAATAACCAACATGCCCGGCATGAAGGATATCAAAACAACCATTGGTGAATACGATTGTTTCTCCTGCAGCACGAGCATCAGCTAAGGCAATCAATAACTGCTCTTTAGAGACAACTCCTTTCTCTGCCCCTTGCTCTTTACTAACTTCGCGACGAAGTTCTGGCGCACTAATAGCTGCAGTACCCAGCTTGCCGACCACAATACTCGCTGCGATATTTGACAGCGCAACCGCATTGGGAAGATCTTCTCCCGCAGCCAATGCCGCAGCCAAAGTAGAGATCACGGTATCACCAGCCCCCGTCACATCGAATACTTCACGAGCACGAGCCGGAAAATGAAGTTCCTCTCTATTAGCTCGAATTAGCGTCATGCCCTGCTCGCTTCGCGTCACTAACAACGCATCTAGATCAAGCTCTTTGGCTAGAGCCTGGCCACGACTAACAAGCTCATCTTCGGTCTTACAATGACCGACAATAGCCTCAAATTCGGATAGATTCGGCGTTAGTAGTGTCGCTCCTCGATAACGAGTAAAATCGCTACCTTTAGGGTCTACCAAGACAGCAACATTTTGAGCTTTTGCTTGAGCAATAAGTTGCTGGCAATCAGACAAGGTTCCTTTACCGTAATCTGATAACACTAAAACCCCGACGTTATCTAAAAGCGGTGACGTCGCATTAGCAATTTCATCGCTATAATCATGCGAAAAAGGTTCTTCAAAATCGAGACGGATTAGCTGTTGGTGGCGGCTAATCACTCGTAGTTTAGTAATTGTCGGCTCACTTTGAGTGGTGGAAAAAGAGCAATTAACCCGAGCTGATTGCAACTGTTTCTCTAAGGCTTTACCCGCTTCATCCTCTCCCACTAAGCCAACCAAAGAGACTCCCGCGCCTAAGGCTGTAACGTTCAATGCCACATTGGCTGCACCGCCAGGGCGATCTTCGTGCTGCTCTACTTTTACAACGGGGACAGGCGCTTCCGGAGAGATGCGTGACGTTGGCCCTTGCCAATAGCGATCTAACATCAGGTCTCCAACGACGAGGACCTGTGCTTTATCAAAACGTGGCATATGGATTTTCATTCAATCTCTCCGTTAGAATCTAGGGCCGAATTCTCGGTAAACTGTTTCTGATACAACCCGGCGTAAACCTTGCCTTTGGCCAATAATTCAGCATGTGTACCCTTCTCTACTATCTGTCCCTGATCCATCACGACAATCTGATCGGCTGACTCAATAGTCGATAAACGATGCGCAATAACCAACGTCGTACGTCCATGCATCACATTTTCCATCGCCGCCTGAATATGCCTTTCTGATTCAGTATCAAGCGCAGATGTCGCCTCATCGAGGATAAGTACAGGTGCATTTTTTAAGATGGCTCGGGCAATAGCAATACGTTGTCGCTGCCCACCTGATAACTTAGTTCCTTTCTCGCCAACCTGGGTATCTAACCCATCCTGCATGCGTGAAACAAACTCCATAACATGCGCTGCTTCAGCCGCTTGAATAATTGATTCCTCATCGACATCAACCATAGAACCGTAAGCAATGTTATCCCGAATAGAGCCATCAAATAACACAACATTTTGCGTCACTAACGCGATCTGACCTCTCAATGCTGGCAGTTCATAGTCGCCTAGTGACTTATCATCCAGCAAGATATTGCCTGAACTCGGCTCATAAAAGCGTGGCAGCAGATTTGCTAAAGTAGACTTCCCGCTGCCTGACTTCCCGACAAAAGCAACCGTCTCACCGGGCTCAATGGAGAGGTTTAAATTTGAGAGGACGGGTTTATTCGGAAGATATGAAAATGACAAATTATCGAGCTGAATTCGGCCCTGGCCCTTATCAATTGTTAACGTACCCCGATCGAGTTCAACATCCTCATCGATCAATTCAAAGATACTTTGCGCAGCGGCAATACCACGCTGAATGGCACCATTAACTTCGGTGAGAGAACGTAAAGGTTTTGCAATCAAACCTGCCGCAGTAATGAATGCAATAAATTGCCCTGCGCTCATTCCAGTACTCATCAGAGGATGAAGTGCTAAAAAGATAAGCAAGGCAAGGGCACTGGAAACAATTAACTGAACGATAGGGGTACTCAAGGCTTCTGTGGTAGCCATTTTAAGACTCTGGCGCAAATTCTGCCCACTCGCTTCCGTGAATCTAGCCCGCTCTTTATTGGCCCCACCAAAAACGCGCACGACCTGGACTGCTTGCACATTCTCAGATGCGACATGCGTCACTTCACCCATAGAGTCTTGAATTCGGTGGCCTAAACGTCGAAACCTTTTTGAGGCTAGCGCAACCACTAAAGCAATAAACGGGGATATCGCAGCAAAAACGAGCGTTAACTGCCAATTGAGGTAAAGCAAATATCCAAGCAAGCCAAGGACAGTCATACCCTCTCTAACACTAATTTTAAGAGATTCTGTTGCCGCTGTTGTTACTTGCTCTACGTTATACGAAATTTTAGAGAGGATATGGCCGGAAGAATTATTATGAAAGTAATCCAAAGGAATTTCCAATAATTTATCAAACATCACTACCCGCAAACTATGCACGATGTTTCTAGCTACATATGCCGTAAAGTAGTTACCCATGAAAGTTCCTAACCCACGAACTAAAGCAATACTCATCAAAGCCAGAGGGCCATAAATATACGCATCAGCTTTTGCTTCATCGATAGCATCAACAAGATACTCCATCAAAGCGGCAAAGCCCGTTTGAGCGCCTGCATACAGTATAAAACCTATAATTCCCAACAAGAACGGGAGCCAATAGGGACGGACATAAGTTAAGAGACGAAGATACACTTTCATCCCCACACCCTTTACTGAGGCATGTTCTGACATATTTATCTTACTTAAATTCAACTAATTAACCCCTATTGTACCCTTACGGAAGGAGTTGCCCAAGCATCTAACTAGCTGACCATCAAGGACAGGGGTATAATCGCCTGCTTATCATAGAGATATAGCTTACTGTGAAAAAAACGAACTATTACTTAAAACCTAAATATTGGCCTACATGGATAGGCGTACTTTTCCTTAGGTCGCTTGCACTACTGCCTTATAAAACTGGCTTAACTTTTGGGCGGTTCATTGGTATCTGTTTATATTACCTGCTTCCAAAACGGCGCCATGTCACAGCGGTTAACTGCTCTTTATGCTTTCCGGAACTATCTTCAGAACAACAACACTCCTTTGTTAAAGATGTATTTAAAAACAATGCAATTGGACTCGTTGAAACGGCTTGGTCTTATTGGGGCAATAAACAATTACTGGAAAGTAAAACAGAATATATTGGTTTTGAATTGCTAGATGAGGCACTAAAGGAAGGTCGCGGCATCATATTATTAGGCGCTCATTATTCACATTTAGATCTCGGCGGCATGCTTTTTTCTCGGTATGGCAAGCCATTAGTATCGATGTACCGCCAACATAATAATCCATTGATGGAGAAGGTCATCCGCGAAGGCAGAGCCTCCTTCAGCATTCCGGTTGAACGGAAACAACTACGTGAAATAGTCAGGCAGCTTAAAAAAAATCATATTGTTTGGTATGGCCCAGATCAAGATCTAGGAAGAAAGAATTCCGTTTTCGTCCCCTTTTTTTCTCAGACAGCTGCTACAGTAACCGCTACGACAAAAATGGTGAGATTCAATAATTCTCCGATTCTTTCAATGCAACAACGCCGTAGAGAAGATGACTCGGGCTACATTATTGAAATAGCACCAGTACAAGGCTTTCCTAGTGGCAATGAAGAAGACGACGCGAGAATTATGAATCTTGCGGTTGAAACAGGGATACGCAAAGCGCCGACCCAGTATATGTGGGTTCATAAACGCTTCAAAACCCAGCCTGATGGCGACCAAAACTTATACAACAATCAAGCACTATAATTCTAGGAGACTCTCGGTGAAAGTCAGTGGCTTTACATTTCTGAAAAATGGATCAGTTCTAGGATACCCTTTCGTTGAAAGCATTAAATCTGCACTGCCTATCTGCGATGAGTTCATAGTCGCTCTTGGCCCTTGTGATGATGATACCGAAGAAAAACTTCTCGCTATTGGCGATCCAAAAATAAGAATAATACATACCCACTGGAACGAAAAAATGCAGGACAGAGGATATGTGTATGGGCAACAGAAAATGATTGCTCATTTCAATTGTAGTGGTGATTGGGCTTTATATATCGAGGGGGATGAAGTACTACATGAAGATGAGCTTCCCACGATAAAACGCAATATGGAAAAATACCTTGAAGACTCTGAAGTTGAGGCATTTTACTTCGATTTCTACCATTTCTATGGTCGTCCAGACCAAGTCGGTATTTCTGGTTATAGAAGAGCTCCTAGGATTATAAGAAACTCAGTAAGAAGCATCGCACCTGATGGTCTATTCTTTGTCGTTCTCGAAAAAAACAAAAAGGGACGATATCCAAAAGCAGTTCATGCAGGCGGAAATATTTATCATTATGGGCATGTCAGGAATATCCAAAAAATGCAGGAAAAAATCAACCAAGTTTCAAAATATTGGGATCACACTCCAGAACCGTTCCCAGGATACGGCAACATCGATACAGCTGTGATTCGTCCTTTCAACGGTAATCACCCCAAAATAATGGACACTTGGTTAAACAATGATGCCGAATGGAACTTTGCTCAAAGTCCTGACTATAAACTCTGCAAGCGAGACAAAAAAGTTAGAATCAAATTAAAACTTGAAAAAATGCTTGGTGTGGAAATTAGTAAGAAGCACTATCAAGACTTAAAAAAGAATGACAATGAGCATAAATCTTAATCCGATGCTAAGCCCTAATACTCCCTCAATACATATTGTTCGCCAATACGGCCCAACAGGAGGCATGGAACGTTACGTATGGGAACTAACCCATGCTTTGGCTAAATCTGGGCAGCCAGTTAAAGTTGTTTGCGAAAAAGCACACGCACAGTCTACGAACAACATTGAGGTTATTTGCCTAGGTATCATTAAACCGAAGCCTCGCTGGTTATCGATGCTGAAGTTCTCCCGTAAAGTATCTAAATACCTGAACTCAATAGATACACATAATTGGATAGTTCACAGCCATGAACGTTGTTCAATGCATCAAGTTACAACGTTCCATGGTCCCTCCATACTGAATAGAAAAAAACGGTTTTTCGATTTTTTATCTCCTCGTTTACTAACATGGGAAGCCTTAGAAAAACGCGAAGTGACAGGGCAAAACGTTAAAGCAGTATTACCAAACTCACTAATGGTTGCTGAGCAACTAGCGAGTCTTTATCCAAGCATGGAAGATAAGATCTGTGCTCCAGCCTATCCCGGTGTCGATTCTGCTTTCACAAAACTCACAAACACAAGCAGCGGAGAAACAATTGGCTTTATAGGGAAAGAGTGGCAACGCAAAGGATTAGTGTTTGCATGTGACGTTATCCAAAACATCCGACAACAACACCCTGAAATACATTTTGTGGTTTCAGGACCTTTTCCTGACGACATAATACACCTTTTTGAAGACTGGCCTGAAGGAAGTTACACATTATTAGGCTGGACTCCAGCAGAGCATGTATTACCCCAAATAGACTTACTAATTCATCCCGCAACATCAGAACCGTTCGGAATGGTTATTGCAGAAGCAAATGCAGCACATATCCCAGTGCTCATTTCAGATCAATGCGGAATTGCTGAACTAATAAATGATGAAAGTGGCAATGTTCTTTCTTTAAATGAAAAACAGCCATGGCAAAACAGTCTATTAACTCTGCTAAAAAGTGATAAAGTCAAATCCATAAACCTTACATGGGATAATCTTGCTACGCAGCATATAGAGCTGTATCAGGACATATCACAAGGAAATTAAGAGCGGCATGATGATCACTAACTCTTCCAATAAAAATAAACAATATGGGATTTTATTTTCTATAGGTGCTTGGATGAGCATTGCCGGAATTTTCAGCATCCCGTTACTTGGCAATGCTGCCCACAACATATTACTAGGCTTACCAATTATCTTTCTGTTATTCACTAAGGAAATTCGCTTATTTCCAAAATTATTAGCAGAGAACAAAACAGCATTTTTAAGCACTCTTTTATTCGGCTTAATGATTATTAGTACTTTTTGGTCAGACGCTGAATCAAAATACTCTATAAAAATGCTGTCCAAATATCGTGAATTTATACTCATCCCTCTATTTATGCTTTATTTCTCGGTTGAGCGGTTTAGGAACATAGCATTCGGTACCCTCTATATTGCCCTTTTGTTATCCCTTATCTTTTCCTATCTAATACACTATGACATCGTTAATTATTGGGAAAATGAACACAGTATAAGTAACCGGATATTCCACGGAATATCAATGTCGTTTTTTGCCTACATGACTTTGCAGGCCGCTACGTTGTTTAGGCGCTTCAAATTCTTATTTATCGCACTATTCTTAGTCATAGTTCACAACCTGTTTTTTATTGAGAATGGAAGAACAGGTTACCTCTTAATCACATCTTTAACTGCTCTTTTCTTCTTACAAACCTATAAATTAAAAGGCTTATTTCTAATAGCACTAGCAGTAACTTTTGCGGCAATTGCATTGATGTTCCTACCCGGTTTAGAGAAAATTCGTATATTCGATAATTTTGAGATTTTCTCCAATGCTAAAGAACTCTCTTTACAAACCCTTCAGCAAATTGACGTAAGGATTGAATACTACATCATTGCATTTTTGACATTTACAGATAGCTGGCTAATAGGATATGGAATTGGTGGCTTTCCTATCGCATATGAAGCTCAATATAACTCTATGACAACTTTCTGGAGAACTACCGTCAATGCTCATAACGAATTTCTCCAAATAGGCGTTCAAACGGGCATTCTGGGCGTCGTTCTATTCAGTGGTTTTTTATTAAGCTTACTGCTATCCAAATTTACCTATTCACGCATTCAAAAACAGTTCTGCTCAGCGTTATTTGTTCTCTTAATTATTTCTTGCTCATTTAATTCCTCCTTTTTAGACCATGGCGACGGCACATTATTTATGATTCTGTCAGCCTTGATAGCAGGAAAAAAATGGGATGAACCTTCTAACGCTCCTGAAATGGGTGTAAACACTTAATGAGAAACCACAATAAATTACTCTATATTGTTTATGGCGATAGTGATGTTTATTATCAGGGCGCAAAGTTTAGCATTCTCTCTTTCCTGAACAATTCCCCCTCTTTAGCTGACAAACCTGAGATAATAATTCTTACTGAAAAACCAGATCATTTCAAAAACTATCCGGTATCCACTTACCTGATAACACCTGAAATGAAGGACGAGTGGACAGTAAATGGTAAATATCATTTCCGGATAAAAAATCGCGGCCTCAAATACATTACAGATCAACTCACTTTCAGTGAACAGGATAAACTACTCTTTATTGATACTGACACATACTTCAACGAGGATCCCAATCAGTTATTTGATCTTATATCCAATCAACAGGCATTAATGTTTCTTAACGAAGGACTCATCACCTCTAAGAAAAAATTTGAATCTCTAAGAGACGGAATTGGGGGGGTGACATTACAACTCCCATCCTTTGGGGAATACAAACTTTCTAAAGATTCATCGATGTGGGGGTCATTAATGATTGGGATGACTCCCAATATGTTTCATCTCTTAGATTACGCAGATCAACTGATGCTTGCGCTGATGAAAAAAACAGACATACATACCATTGAACAATTTTCTTTAGTAGAAGCATTAAAAACACAATTCGATGTGGTTGAAGGAAAAAAATTAGTTAAGCACTATTCAACATCAGGTAAAAAGAAGCACGCTGAAAAAGTGCTTCAGAACTTCTTTACTCACTTTGGCAATCAAAAATTCACTCTGCAACTGAATGCAGCAAAGAAAATTAAACTAACAAGAAACTTGTATACAGTACTTAAACAAAAACTAGCAAAACGAGCATCATAATGAAAAACATTCCGATTTTGATGTATCACAGTATTGCCAAAGTTCCTAAAGATTCAGTAATGCGCTCGTTACATGTTCCACCTTCTCGCTTTGCTCTGCAGATGAGCATATTAAAAACGCTTGGCTACACTGGGCTCAGTTTGAAGGATTTACAACCCTACCTAGAAGGCAAAAAAAAGGGCAAGGTTGTTGGGATAACTTTCGATGATGGATATAGAAACAATCTAACCGAAGCTCTTCCTATTCTCTCAAAAAACGGATTCACAGCTACCTGCTACCTAATCAGTAATAAACTGGGTCATTATAATGATTGGGACGAAGATAAAGGCATTGCTCGAAATGAACTGATGACCATTACGGAAGCACAAGACTGGCTGAACGCAGGCATGGATATCGGTGCACACTCTGAACACCATATAGACTTAACCAATTGTGATCATCAAACGCTAGAACAAGAAGTTTTACAGTCAAAGCATTCATTAGAAACAACATTTGATTATGATATAGAACATTTTTGTTACCCCTATGGGCTGTATAACAATCAAGTATTGGATACAGTTAAAAATGCGGGATTCATAACCGCAACAACGATGAAACGAGGTCGTTCAGAGCCCATGACAAATACAATGCTAGAATTACCTCGAATCCCTGTCGTACACCATACTCTCCCCCACCTTTTTCTGATGAAATGTTTTACTAAATATGAAGATAAACGTGGTTAAAATATTAACAGTTGAGTCAATAGCATTTTGATTTCCGTCATTATTATTACCAAAAATGAAGCGCATAACATCGTAGGTTGCCTTGAGTCAGTTTCTTGGGCTGATGAAATTATAGTTGTAGATTCAGGAAGCAACGATGGAACCATAGAGCACAGTAAAACAATTTCAAACTGTAAAGTCATTGTGACTGATTGGCCAGGTTTTGGCCCCCAGAAGAACCGCGCTCTAGCACTCGCGACTCATAAATGGGTATTTTCAATCGATGCGGACGAAAGAGTCACACCTGAACTCAAGAATGAAATTTTCGATGCTATAGAAACTAATAGCTTCGACGGGTATTTCATTCCAAGACGCTCTCAGTATTGCGGCAGGTTTATTGAACACTCAGGTTGGTCGCCCGATTATGTTTTGCGCCTATTCAAGCGCGAAAAAGGTTCTTTTTCTAACGATAAAGTTCATGAGAAAATAATTCTAGATGGGACTTCATCAAAGTTATCTCAGAAACTATTACACTACTCTTTCGAAAACCTTGAGCAAGTATTAAGAAAAGTAGATCAATATTCGTCTCTCGGCGCAGAGCAAATGTTTGCAAAAGGCAAACGCTGCGGGCTTCCTACCGCCATATTAAAAGGTTTTTGGGCTTTCATCCGTACGTATATCCTGCGAGTCGGTTTTTTAGACGGTAAGCAAGGACTGATGCTTGCTATATCTAACGCTGAGGGAACCTACTATAAGTATGCTAAATTGGCCCTATTGACGGAGAACAGCCAAGAATGAACGTTAAACTTTCTCTTATCATAAGCACTTATAACTGGCCTGAGGCACTTGAACTAGTCTTGCGCTCAGTTATGAGTCAAAAGGAACTTCCATTCGAAGTCATTATTGCCGATGATGGTTCCAGAGAACCTACAAAAAACCTTATTGAATCATATAAACAAAAAATACCTTGCCCCCTTATCCATATTTGGCAAGAAGATAATGGTTTCCAACTTGCTCAAATAAGGAATAAAGCTGCTGCCGCCTCAAAAGGCAACTATGTCGTTTTCATTGATGGCGACTGTTTGATACGCCCTTCATTTGTCAAAAACCACTTAAAACTTGCATCCCCTGGCAGATTTACCGCTGGAAATAGGGCGCTACTAGGACAAGACTTTTCAAACCAAGTCATTACTGAGGCACTTCCTATAGAAACTTGGAAGCCCTCTGAATTTAACGCTGATCAAATCAACCGATCTTGGGCGTTACACACTCTTCCCATAGGCCCTCTACGCTCTTTAAAAAGCAAATGCTGGAGGCAGCTAAAAGGTTGTAACTTTGCAATATGGAAGGAAGATCTAGTCGCTATTAATGGACTCGATGAATCATTTATCGGTTGGGGTTACGAAGATTCCGAGTTAACAATAAGGCTACTTCGTCACGGTTTAAGAAGTACCAGTGGCCGATTGGCGACGACAGTTCTACATCTATGGCACAAAGAACAAGACCGCTCTCAAGAACAAGAAAACTGGGCCAAGTTACAAGAGGTCCTGAATGGTGACAAAAAACTAGCTGAGAAAGGGATTGATCAATATCTGTAATGAATTGAACTATTCCATCTTTCATACAGACTAAGGAAACTCTAGCCCTTTAAAAAATCGAGATTTTACTTAATGAAGAAACTCCCCATATTACTCATTCTTATCGCGGCGATTGCAGCTTTCTTCATTTTCGACCTAGGTCAGTATTTCAATCTCGAGTTTATAAAAGCTAACCAAGCCAAATTTGACCAGCAATACAGCGATAGCCCTTTTCTTACCGCGGCAATTTTCTTTGCGATCTATGTTTTAGTCACGGGCTTCTTATTGCCTGGTGCGACAATCATGACGTTAGCAGGCGGCGCTCTTTTTGGCCTAACGACAGGCCTAATACTAATTTCCTTCGCAAGCTCTATCGGCGCTACACTTGCCTTTCTGTTCTCTCGTTTTTTACTTCGCGACAGCATTCAGAAACGCTTCAACGCACAACTGTCATCCATCAATGATGGTGTTAAAAAAGAGGGCGCGTTCTACTTATTCACTTTACGTCTTGTGCCTTTATTCCCTTTCTTTGTGATCAATTTAGGGATGGGGGTTACGCCGATTAAGACTTGGACTTTTTATTGGGTTAGCCAGGTTGGCATGCTGGCCGGCACTGCCGTCTATGTAAATGCAGGTACTCAGCTTGGGCAGCTTGAGAGTTTGGGAGGAATTTTATCTCCTGCTATTCTTCTCTCCTTTACCCTATTAGGGCTATTTCCTCTTATCGCAAAAAAAGCGATCAATATAATAAAAGCTAGAAAAGTCTACGCAGGTGTCAATAAACCATCCTCCTTTGATACCAATATCGTAGTTATTGGCGCAGGTTCAGCCGGATTGGTTACCTCTTATATCGCCGCTGCAGTGAAAGCGAAGGTGAAACTTATAGAAAAGCATAAAATGGGGGGGGATTGCCTTAATACAGGCTGTGTACCCTCCAAAGCGCTTATTCGTTCTGCTCGCTTTGTTGCTGAACACAAACGCAGCAAAGAATATGGAATCCAGCATAGTGAAATATCATTTAACTTTGCAGACGTAATGGAGCGTGTTCAAAGTGTCATAAAAACGGTTGAGCCACATGATTCAATAAAGCGCTACACAGGTCTAGGCGTCGATTGCGTTCAAGGAAACGCGACTATTCTTAACCCTTATGAAGTAGTGGTTAATGGCGAGATCATCACGACTCGTAACATTGTTATTGCAACCGGCGCTCGCCCTCATATCCCAGCGGTCAAAAACATCGAAGCGATGAACCCTCTGACCTCTGATAACCTATGGGAGATCCGTGACTTGCCTAAGCGCTTATTAGTATTAGGTGGCGGCCCAATAGGTTGTGAACTCAGCCAGTGTTTTGCACGTTTTGGTTCAGAGGTAACAATTTTACTGCGTGGAGAACGAATTTTAGCGAAAGAGGATGCAGATGTTTCTGAGCGAGTCAGCGAGCGGTTTAAGTCTGAAGGGATCAACATTCTTAGCAACAGAAAGATGCGTGAGTTTATTGAACGAGATGGCGAGAAAGCTCTCATTTGTGAGCATCAAGGTGAGATAAAAGAGGTTGTATTTGATCAGCTCTTAATCGCTGTGGGCAGGCAAGCCAATATCGAAGGTTTTGGTTTGGAAAACCTCGACATAGAAAGCAAGCCCGATGGCACCATTCAAGTTAATGAATACTTACAAACACGGTATCCCAACATTTACGCATGTGGAGATGTCGCAGGGCCATTCCAATTCACCCACGCAGCAGCACATCAAGCATGGTATGCTGCGGTCAATGCATTGTTCGGAAAGTTTAAAAAATTTAAAGTCGATTATTCGATCATCCCCGCCGCTACGTTTACTGACCCAGAAGTTGCCCGTGTAGGGCTCAACGAAACAGAAGCTCAAGCACAAGGTATTCCCTACGAGATCACTTGTTTTGATTTGGCTGAATTAGATCGTGCAATTGCTGATAACGATGCTCATGGCCTCGTTAAGATTCTTACCGTACCGGGCAAAGATAAAATACTAGGCGCTACTATTGTGGGGCCGCATTCCGGAGAACTTATTACTGAGTTTGTCACCGCAATGAAGCATGGCATGGGCTTAAATAAGATCTTAGGAACAATCCATATTTATCCCACACTAAGCGAAGCCAACAAATATGTTGCGGGAGAGTGGAAACGTTCACATGCACCTGAGCATATATTGCGCTGGGTAGAGAAATTCCATCGCTGGCAAAGAGGTCAGAAATAACGTTTCTTGATAAGCGTGGTCAATTCTGGCCACGCCTGTTTTATCCACAGATATTGATAACGCATGGTTAAAAAAAACCAACCCTCTGATTGATACTTCCTAGCGCTAGTCATCAAGTATTCACGACAACACTTCAATCGAAGTCCCTTCTGACGCGAATGCCAGACAAAAAGATGATCCTCTCCATAGCGAACATTTTCAGGGTAACCACCAACATGATAAAAAGAGGCCCGGCTCAAGGCTAACCCTTGATCGCCAAAAGGCGTTCCAAAAACAAACGATCTTACATTTGCTCCTAACCCGTTTAGCCGCATACCTAAAGGGCCGTCTCGCATAAATGCCAATAGGCAATAATGTAACGCTTCCGGATGTTGTTGAAGATTAGCTAAGAGTCGGCTAACGAGCGTTTCGCTAAAACGGCTATCCAGATGGAGAAACCAAAGGAATATACCACTAGCCGTATCAGCACCCGCATTCATCTGCACCGCTCGACCAGGAGATGTTATAACCCACTTAACTATATGACGAGATAGTACCTCTCGGCTAAGCGGTGTATTTTCAATGGCGAAATGCCGGTCACTTACCGTAAAGATCAACTCGCAGCCATCAGGGAGAAAGTTTAGATCCGAAAGAAAGCCGGAAGGCAACTCCTCCTCTGCAGGCCCTATAGGTATAACGACAGAGAGTAGCGGTTGATCCATGATTAAGCGCTTAAGATCTCAAGCAACGCTTGCTGCTCACTATTCAGAGCATCCTTAGGCGTTAATACAGCAGAGGATAAACTCGTGCGACAACCACAAGTCCCTTCAGCCTCATCATGCTGAATAAACTCACTTAGCACTGCTTTAGCTTTTTCTAGACTTGCGCCATATCGAGCAATGACTTGCTCAACACTGACGTGCTGAGCGGGATCATCCAACCAGCAATCATAATCGGTAGCAATCGCTATTGTGCAGTAACAGATCTGCGCTTCTCGTGCGAGAAACACTTCAGGTACATTTGTCATACCGACCAAATCACACCCAGCGGCGCCGCGCAAAAAGAAGCTTTCAGCTCGCGTACCCAACCTCGGACCATCCACACAGCCATATGTTTTATCAGTATGAATCTCGATTCCAACAGACCTGCCCGCGGCGCAAATCTCTTCTTCCAAACAGGCGCAAGTGGGCTCAGCTGTCGATACATGTGCAGCAATGCCATTACCAAAGAAGGTTTTTTCACGCGCACCTTTAACAAAATCAAAATATTGATTGGGTAATGATAGATCACCCGGTGCGATCTCTTCCTTCAAACTTCCTACAGCAGAAAGCCCGATAATTTGAGTCACGCCTAGCTTTTTCAATGCCCAAATATTGGCTCGATAATTCACTTCAGAAGGTAAAAGCTGATGCTGCCTTCCATGCCGGGGCAAAAAAAGCACATCCCTATCATCTACCTTTCCTTGCAATATAGGAGCAGAGGGGCAACCAAATGGTGTCTCAATATCATGCTCACCTGTTACTTCCAGGCCATCCAACTGATAGATACCCGTACCACCGATAATACCTAACACACCTTTCTCCTATACATCATTATCTAGACACATTAATAAGAATTTACTTAATTTTCACTGCACGACGAGCCGTAAGCAAAGCAGCTATAGCAGCGATGGTGCTTCATACTTACCCGCGAAAGTAAACTGGCGGTCAAACTCTCGCCTAAATCATACTCTTCATCGTCATCAACCAGCGTGCAAGCATAAACCTTCATTTTTCCCTTCTGCTTTACAACCATTTTGCTGTACGCACACATAAAGCTTTTTCGGCTATCTTCTGTCTGGTAGGTTGTCATACAAGCGGTTGTTACTTGGGGAACATTAGGCAAACTACCCGGTGTTGCAAAGTCAGGAAAGGCGACAATATTTAGATCTTCTGGCAGCCCGTGTTCCCTAAACATCGCTCTATATAGTTTATCTACAACCTCATGATCTTCATCTTTATCCATATGACGTGCAACAGATACGGTAAAGCCCAGATCATAAAGCGATTTCAGCCCCTGCAAGGCTCTAGCAAAGGTCCCCTCTCCACGCCCTGCATCATGTAAAGACGCAGTTGGTTTATCGATGCTAATACGAAAACTAACAGGGTATTCAGTCTTGCGTAGGGTTTTAACTTCTTCAATCCGTTGCTGGAGTGCCTCAGTCCCGTTGGTTAAAACAAGACAAGGCTTAAACGAGGAAGCATAGTGAAGAATTTGAACAAGCTGTTTAGCTAAAAAAGGCTCGCCGCCCGTAAAAGAGAACTGTTCAACACCCAAGCCAATAGCTTCATCGACAATGGGGGAAACATCAGCAAATTTAACCAATTCTAAACGTGTATCACCCGGACCAGAACCCTCAAGGCAGAATGAACATTGTAAATTACAGGCGGTCCCTGTGTGAAACCATAACTCTCTTAATTCATGAGGATCGATATAACCTCTTGCCTCTCCCTCAGGGGTTTTAAACCAATTCTGCGTATGGATACGTTGCATATTTATAACTCACAAACAGGTGAAACAGCCACGCTATGCTGACTCTTCCTGAACGATTAAGGACTGAACAAGTTGGTATAAAGCTTGACGGGATTTCCTTTGGTCATCAACAAGGTCGGTCGACAATTTCAATAGGTCCGCTTCTAAGTCAATATCATAACTTGGTGATATATACGAAACAGAGTAACCTGCGGCAACACATGCATCATGAAGCGCCTGTCCCAGCCTATCTGTACTCCAAGGTAAATGCTCAATATTTGGCCAAGGTTTATTGGTTCCCATCAAGGTAACGCCACCATCTTCGGCAGAGCTAAAGACAACATCGCTATCTTCTAAAGCCATCAAAGCCTGCTGATAATAATGGCTATCAAGAACAGGGGCATCAGTACCTATGACAATGACTCTTTGCTGCCCTGTGGACCTTATAACTTTATCCACAGCCATAATGCGTTGACCTAAGTTCCCAGCATCCTGGGCACAGACACTAGCACTGGGCAGCAACTTCGAAGCCCAATCTTCCTCAGCGGTACTTGCAGGGGATAACACAACGGAGCCTGCCCAATGAGATGCATCTTCCATCGCACAGTCCAATAATGATGAGGCTATAGATAATGCTTTTTCTGCTCCTAATGAAGCCGCAATACGTTGCTTACCTTGGTATAAACGCGGTTGTTTGCAAAAAACGAGTAAAGTGGGCTCTGTTGTAGAAAAAAGTTCAGATAACACCGGTTTTAAATCTCATATAATGGCTACTGATTAATAGACCCAAGCATAAACATATAGTTCCTGTTATTACATAGCCTTTGTCTAACAACTGAAGACTTCTGCTTCTCTTATCCCTATGGTACAAATAATCTCATGAGAACCCTTTAACCCTCCTTGATTAACTGGATATCTATGAATCAAGTTATAGAATTGCTTAATGCCCACCGCTCTATTCGCAAGTTTACTGACCGTAATGTAGAACAATCAACGATCAATACTCTCGTACAGGCTGGTCAATCCGCAGCGACCTCTAGCTTTATTCAAGCCTGTACAGTCATCCAAGTAAATGACCGCTCTAAACGAACATCAATCGCAGAATGGTCAGGAAACCAAAGCTATATTAGTGATGCCCATACATTCTTAGTTTTCTGTGCGGATATGAACCGCCATCAAATCAGTTGTGATATGCACAAGGCTGACATGTTATCGGGTTATACTGAACAATTCATAACGGCAACCGTTGACTGCGCACTCTTCGCTCAAAATGTTGCTATTGCAGCAGAGTCTGAGGGGCTAGGTATTGTTTATATAGGAGGGTTACGCAATAAAATTGACTTAGTTACCGAGACATTAAAGCTTCCTAACTTGGTCTACCCTGTATTTGGGATGTGCATAGGCTACCCAGATCAAGACCCTGAAGTAAAACCTCGGTTGCCATTAGATGTTATTCTAAAACAGGATCATTATGATGACCGCGATGATCCTAGTCTAATCGCGGAGTATGACCAGCAGGTCAAGGCTTACTATCAAAACAGAACCGGAGGTCAAAAGGATATGAGCTGGAGTGAACAGATCTCGGGGATGTTACAAAAAGAAGCACGTCCGCATATGCTTCATTTCTTACAATCCCGCGGCTTTTTACAGAAGTAAAACGTGAATCGCGTTACAATGGGCCAATAATATACAATTTTATAGGAACTTAGGATGACCGATCATATTGAAACAGGTGAGTCATTAGACCTTCTACTTGCCCGTCAACCTGTATTCAATAAAAGCCAAGATGTGGTTTCGTATTTACTGCTCTATCGTAATGATGACGAATCAGCACAAAAGACAATAAATGATCACTTGGCCACTTCTTCCGTTATTCTCAACACTTACGCCAGCATCTGCCAAGATGGCCAAGTCCGGTCACTACCCTGCTATATTAAAGTCACAGACAAAACGTTGATGGCAGAAAGCTTTCCTGAACTACCAAAAGAAAGCTTTATCCTCGAAATTCTTGGCCATTCCAATATCACCCCAGAACTGGTCGAAAGAGTAAAAGAACTCGGACAACAGGGCTATCGTCTAGCATTATCAGACTACCAACCTAACCCAAAGTTTGAACCTTTACTTAATCTTGTCCACATTCTAAAGCTTGATGTCCAAAGCATTGGGCTCGAAAAGATGCCCGCGCTTGTTAAAGAGTTACGCCCTTATCATCTAGAGTTATTGGCGGATAAGGTAGAAACCCAAGAAGAGTTTCGTAAATGCCATGAACTTGGTTTTGCTCTTTTTCAAGGTTACTTCCTAAGCAAACCAGAACCAATCAAAGGAAAAAAACTAGGTAGTAGTAAAGTTCTACTGTTACAGATGATGGTCGAGCTACAGAGTCCACAAGCCACTGCCCAGTCGGTCGAACAAATTGTCATTAACGACCCCCTTCTCACCTACAGAATATTACGGGTCGTTAACTCCGCCGCGTTCAATTTCCCAAGAGAGATTGAATCTCTTTCCCACGCAATTAGTCTGCTTGGGTTCGACCAAATTAGAAAATGGGTAAGCCTATTTCTAGTGACCGATACCCAAGAAAAGCCAGAAGAGCTAACACGTTCTATGCTAGCCCGTGGACGTATGTGCGAAGTTTTAGCAGAGATGCTGGGAAGAGAGCAGCCTATCAATAACTTTATTGCAGGCCTATTCTCTAAACTCGATGCTTTACTAGATATGGAGATGCCAGATCTTCTTCAGCAAGTTCCACTGCAGAATGATGTCAAAGCTGCATTACTTAACTATGAAGGACAGCTAGGGCAAATTTTAGAGCAAGTCTGCCGTTATGAAAGCGGCGAATTTGATAGCATGGACCTTTTGCTGGACCAATCCTTCTACGAGACCGCATATAGACACAGTTTAAACTGGTCGCAGCAGGTCATGGCGTCTCTAAGCGATAATTAATAGCGCGCGACGATAGATGCCTATTTTTGAAAATATAGAACTTACCTTCCTGCTTACCCTTGCCGCAGCCATTACATCCTTCATGACTGCGGCGATGGGAATAGGCGGAGGGGTTTTACTGTTAGCCATTCTTGCATCGACCCTCCCTCCTGCCGCCTTAATACCCGTTCATGGGCTAGTACAATTAGGTTCAAATGGAAATAGAGCGTGGATGACTCGCTCGCATATAGACTGGTCAATGGTGATTTTCTTTGGTGTAGGGGCGTTACTAGGCGCGACGGCAGCGTCCTTTATTGTTATTCAGCTCCCTCTACACCTTATTCAACTCAGCGTAGCCCTTTTTATTCTCTTTTTAGTGTGGGGCCCTACACCAAAAGCGCAACAGATGAGCGATAAAGGGCATATATTAGCCGGTGCCGGAACCACATTAGTTTCGATGTTTGTGGGTGCTACTGGGCCCCTTGTCGCAGGCTTCGTTCATAGACAAAGTTACGATAAATTGACCGCCACCAGCACTTTAGCCACATGCATGAGTTTGCAACACTGCCTAAAGATGGCCGTCTTCACCCTGATCGGTTTCTCTTTTTGGCAATGGCTACCACTCGTGGCCTTAATGATTTTAGGCGGCATGCTCGGCACATGGCTTGGCCTTAAAATGTTAAATAAAATTCCCCAACACCATTTCAGAAAAATATTTCGTTTTGTCATTACGCTATTAGCGATCCGATTATTGTGGCAAGCCTTCCTATCTTTTAATTGAACACAAAAAAGGCAGCCAGATGGCTGCCTTATTAACATACAATTAACAATTTAATCTAATTGAGAAAGATCACGTACAGCACCTGTATCCGCCGATGTTACCAACTTAGCGTAGGCTTTAAGTGCAGCAGAGACTTTACGAGGCCTAGCCTCAGCAGGTTTCCAGCCCAACTTATCTTGCTCAACACGACGTGCCGCTAGCTCTTCATCAGAGAGCAACACATCGATTGTACGATTTGGGATATCGATACGAATCATATCGCCATTGCGCACTAAACCAATCGCACCGCCCGCAGCAGCTTCTGGAGACGCATGCCCAATCGATAAACCAGACGTACCACCTGAGAAACGGCCATCCGTTAGTAATGCGCAATCTTTGCCTAACCCTTTAGATTTGATGTATGAGGTCGGATACAGCATCTCCTGCATACCTGGACCACCTTTTGGTCCTTCGTAACGAACAATAACGACATCACCCGCTTTCACTTTATCATCTAGGATATTAGCAACCGCCTCATCCTGAGATTCAGTGATATGTGCTGGGCCTTCAAAGACCAGGATTGATTCATCAACACCGGCAGACTTCACAACACAACCATCTAATGCGATGTTGCCATACAGTACAGCTAAACCTCCTTCCAAAGAGAAAGCATTTTCAATAGAACGGATACAGCCATTTTCACGATCACCGTCCAATGTCGGCCAACGGGTTGCCTGACTAAATGCAACTTGAGTTGGAATACCTGCAGGGCCCGCTTTATAGAACTCCATAATTTCTGGCGTTGGGTTACGCATTATATCCCATTCATCCAGCGCATCTTTCATCGTCGGCGCATGCACCGTTGGTACATCCGTATGCAGTTTTCCTGCACGATCCAGCTCACCCAAAATACCCATGATACCGCCTGCACGGTGAACATCTTCAATATGATAATCCGGTGTATTAGGCGCAACTTTACATAACTGAGGCACAACACGTGACATACGATCGATATCTTTCAGCGTAAAATCAATCTCTGCTTCCTGAGCAATCGCTAGCAAGTGAAGAATCGTGTTAGTGGAGCCACCCATGGCAATATCAAGTGTGGTGCAGTTTTCAAATGCTTTAAAACCCACAGAGCGTGGTAATACACGTTCATCATCCTGCTCGTAATAACGCTTCGCAAGATCAACAATGGTACGGCCTGCTTTAAGAAATAATTTCTCTCGATCAGCATGTGTAGCAACGACAGTACCATTACCAGGCAATGCTAAACCTAAAGCTTCAGCAAGGCAGTTCATTGAGTTCGCTGTGAACATACCCGAACAAGAACCGCAGGTAGGGCACGCTGAACGCTCAACAGCATCCACTTCTTCATCTGATGCTGTCGGGTCCGCAGCCAAAACCATTGCATCTACCAAGTCCAATTTATGCTCAGACAGTTTCGTTTTGCCTGCTTCCATTGGGCCACCTGTAACAAAAATCACAGGGATATTGAGGCGCATGGCCGCCATCAGCATTCCCGGTGTGATTTTGTCACAGTTCGAGATACATACCAGCGCATCCGCACAGTGCGCATTAACCATGTATTCAACTGAATCAGCAATAATATCGCGAGACGGTAACGAATAAAGCATGCCGTCATGCCCCATTGCGATACCATCATCTACAGCGATAGTGTTAAATTCTTTAGCTACGCCGCCCGCTTTTTCAATTTCCCGCGCGACCAATTGCCCCATATCCTTAAGATGTACGTGACCTGGAACAAATTGAGTAAAAGAGTTCGCCACTGCGATAATTGGCTTGTGGAAATCCTCATCCTTCATACCAGTCGCACGCCATAGTGCACGCGCACCAGCCATATTACGACCCGCTGTCGATGTCTTAGAGCGATATTGAGGCATTAGATTGACCCTTGAATTTATAGAATATTTATTTATCTGATGGCCGATTATAGCAGAATGATCGAACAAGCCACCTGCCGACGTATTGTTTTCTGCGCAACAGTACATGCCACGAATAGGTTTACCCATTCATTGACTACAATAAAGCTAATAAAGAATATTGGAGGCATATTATGCGCATAGGGATTCCTAAAGAGATTAAAGTGCATGAATACCGTGTTGGGTTAACCCCTTCAGGGGTTAAAGAGTTATGTCATCAAGGCCATTCACTCTTTATAGAAAGCAAAGCAGGTGAAAAAATTGGGTTCAGTGACCAAGAATACGAACAAGCCGGCGCCATACTTTGCCAATCTCCAGATGAAGTATGGCAGCAAGCCCAGCTAATTATTAAAGTAAAAGAACCGCTACCTGAAGAAACAAAAAAAATACGCGAAGAGCACATCCTATTCACCTACCTTCATCTTGCAGCAAATCAATCCTTAACCACTTCGCTATTGCAAACAGGCTGCACAGCTATTGCCTATGAAACCATTACTGACCCCTTACACTGTCTGCCGTTACTCGCGCCAATGAGCGAAGTTGCAGGTCGAATGTCTGTACAAGCGGGAGCACATTGCTTAGAAATAGCGCAACAGGGACGAGGAGTGCTACTCGGGGGAGTCCCAGGTGTCGCACCCGCTAAAGTTTCAATTATTGGCGGCGGCGTCGTCGGAAGCAACGCAGCTATTATGGCCTTGGGCCTTGGTGCAGACACGACGATTTTTGATAACTCTCCCGACCGGTTACGTGCCCTAGACGCTCAGTTCCAAGGCCATTTAAAAACAATGTACTCAACGAAAGACAGCATTTATCAAGCCATCTGCCAAAGCGATCTTGTTATAGGTGCCGTTTTAATCCCCGGAGCAGCAGCCCCTAAACTGGTGACCTACGAACATTTAAAACATATGCAGAAAGGTTCTGTTGTCGTAGATGTAGCCATCGATCAAGGAGGCTGCTTCGAAAGCAGCAGGCCTACTACGCATTCCGAACCGACATATATCGAGCAAGACATTGTGCATTACTGCGTTGCTAATATGCCAGGAGCCGTTGCACGTACATCAACCCTGGCTTTAACCAATGCCACATTACCTTATGTACTTCAGTTAGCGAATAACCATTGGAAAACGGTTATTAACAATGACCAACATTTCGCTAATGGACTTAATATTTCGGCAGGCCACATCTATTGTAAGGGCGTTGCAGATGCCTTTAATTATCCCGTGAGACCAATTGACCAACTATAAATTTTATAAGGTCTTGATCACATCCGTGCTGCACACTAATCTGTGCAGCACGAGAATCATCGGGGTTAATTATGTCAAATATCGATAAAAAAGAGATCCGTTCTGATAAATGGATGAGCCTACTCATAAAAACTGGCATTCCAATTGCGATTATCAGCATCATCTGTCTATGGACAGGGTGGTATTTCAAACTGCCTGAACTAGGCAACCTTTTCATTATTACCGCTGCAATCGCCCTTGCACTGGGCATGGCTTATAACGTTCGCTTTGTTATTTTGTCCGTACGTCAAATCAAAGCCAAGCAAGCTAAAGACAAATAATTAGAGATGCCATCTTTATTTCAACACTATCCAGAACTTGCCCAACTGGATGATACGGGCGTAGCAATCATAAAACAGGCACAACGAATAAAAGTGCCTAGTAATACGGTGCTATTTCACCAGGGGGACCTTTGTAATAATTTTATTATCGTTGTGTCGGGTACTGTTAAAGTTTTAGGCAGAAATAGCTCAGGCCGAGAAATCATTCTTTATCGTATTGAAGAAAAGGGAACGTGTGTACTAACAACCTCTTGCTTGCTAGGCCACCAGCGCTATCCAGCCGAAGGTGTCAGCGAAACAGAAGTGCAAGCATACCTACTTCCACTGGATGCATTTACTTCAGCTCTCAACGACTCTCCTGGGCTACGCAACTTTATATTTTCGTCTTATGCTTCCCCCTTATCGGAGATGATTGAGCTTATACAAAGTATCGCATTTGAGAGCATAGAATCTCGACTCATCGAATATATACTGACTCACACCGACAGCAGTCTAGAAGTTAAAACTTCACATCAACAAATAGCGGATACATTAGGAACCGCCAGAGAAGTTGTCTCTCGCCATCTTAAAAAGCTAGAAACCCAAGGACTTATTCGTTTAAAGCGTGGATGCATTATTATTTGTGACCTGTATCACCTTGGTTCTGTGACTTAATCACAGAAGCCCAAATAAATTAACGCTAAGCTAACCCTAACTCAATTATTTAGGGATTAGCGACCATGAACAAGAACATTGGCACTGTTGATAAAATCATACGCGTATTCATTGGTGCATTACTTATCGCATTAGTATTTATAGGCCCACAAACTGCTTGGGGCTGGCTCGGAGTTCCTGTGATTCTTATCGCCCTATTTGGCTGGTGCCCTTTATATAAAGTGATAGGTTTCAGCACTTGTAAGCAATGCAAACAGAGCTAAGTACTCATCCATACTAGGTGCTATCAGTACTCTGCCTAATTTTGCCTCTGATAGCATCAAACCACTTCCATTCGGTTATTCACTCCCTATACAGCTTTATTCAGCTATGCTTCCAGCTTATTTCCAATATAAGCATTAACTAGAAATGACATTTCTATTTACTACACAATAGATGATACGGGATACTAATCCTTACAAAAAAGTATGAGGTTTTGTTCATGTTCAAATCACAGCTTCGTTCTGCTGTGTTTATCACATTGCTTTTCTTAGGCACTAACCAGCACTCAATCGCATCAGAGCAACCGCAGATTGTTTCGCTGAAAGAAGCTATTAATACTGCGACTCAAACAGTCGGTGGTGATGTGATTAAAACAGAAACATCTGAATATAATGGCAAAGCCGTTTTCATTATCCGCATCGTCAACGAAGGACGCGTAAAAGATATCCTAATTGATAGCTTAAGCGGTGAAATTGTTAAGCCTGACATGGAGTAGTATTAGAATGAAATTATTGGTTGTTGAGGATGATCCTGATCTACGTCGCCAGCTAGTCACCGCATTAAGTAGCAATAACTATACGGTAGAAGAAACCGCTGATGGTGAAGAAGCATTATACATGGGTGAAGAATACCCATACGATCTAGCCATTGTCGATTTAGGTTTACCTAAACTATCGGGCATTGAGGTCATTAAACGCTGGCGTGAAGCAGGCAAAGAATTTCCAATCATAATTTTAACTGCGCGCGGCGATTGGCAAGATAAGGTAGAAGGCTTGGAAGCCGGAGCTGACGATTATCTGGTTAAGCCCTTCCATATGGAGGAGCTTACAGCACGCTTAAATGCGCTACTGCGCAGAGCTGCGGGCCATGCTAAACCCGTTCTAGAGTTCGGGCCACTCAAAATCGATACGACAGGCCGGGTAGTATACCGTCACGATGAAGCGGTTAAATTAACCAGCTATGAATATCGTACTTTTGAATATCTGGTTTTGCATGCAGGTAAAACAATCTCTAAAAGCGAGCTAACGGAACACTTATATCACCAAGACTTTGACCGTGATAGCAATGTGTTAGAAGTGTTTATTCGACGTTTACGCCAGAAGCTAGACCCTGATCAGGATCTACAGCCAATCACTACAGTACGTGGTTTAGGCTATCGGTTTGCATTAAGCACGGATAAGGACAGCGAGTGAATGTAAAATCCCCCCTGCGCTCTCTGCAGGGGCGTCTCCTTATAGCGTCAGCACTCATTTTGCCGATAGTACTGCTTATCGCAGGTCTTGCGCTAAGTAAAGCTTATAACTACAGCTTAGAAAACGCGGTGAAAGATCGATTACAGCTACAAGTCTATCTATTGTTAGGCGCAGTTGAATTAAGAGAGGATCACATCCTCTTTCCTGAGCGCCTTCAGGAGCCTCGTTATGAGCAGATAAATTCAGGATTATACGCGGCGATTCATGATCAAAAGGGTAATCTTCTATGGCGCTCCCTATCCTCAATTTTACTTGATGACCCTCAACTCTCCGAGGTAATTAATCTGGGTGGCATCACAACCGGCGAACCATTATTCGAGCATATTCCTGACGCCAATATTTTTAGGTTCCAGCTCCGAATTTTATGGGAAGCAAAAGGTAAAGAGCACTCTTTTCTCTTTACCGTGATGGAATCGAATGAACTCGTTAGCCGCGATATCAACGCTTACGAACAGCAACTCATCGTCTGGTTAGGTATTATTTTCCTTGTTGCGCTACTCGCTCAAACACTTATTTTAAGCTGGGGCCTAACCCCTCTTCGACGGTTAGCCCGTGACCTTAAAGCAATTGAATCGGGCACGGCTGAAAAACTCAGCGGAACATACCCAGATGAAGTAGAACCCGTGACTGAGAACTTAAACGAGCTCATTGAAAGCGAACGTAAACAGCGTGAACGTTACCGCAATACGTTAGGCGATTTAGCACATAGCTTAAAAACACCGTTGGCCGTGATGCGAGGAGCCGAGCTTGAAGAACATGAGTTATATAGCTACCAATCACTTGTTAGTGAACAAGTAGAGCGCATGAACCAAATCGTGCAATATCAGCTTAGTCGCGCGGTCAAAAGCCAAAGCAAACCTTTAGGAAAGTCAGTTGCCGTTACCCCTATCATTGAGCGTATGCTAAATGCGTTAAGTAAAGTTTATAGAAACAAAGGGGTAATAACAGAAGTTAATCTAGCGCCCGAGTTACTTTTTTATGGCGATGAACGTGACCTAATGGAAGTATTAGGCAATGTAATGGAGAACGCCTTCAAATACGGCCATAGCCAAGTAAAAGTAAATGGAACCCATAAAAACGGCGAGTTGAACCTATCCATATGTGATGATGGGCCTGGAGTAACACCTGACATGCGAAAAGTCATCTTACAGCGCGGAGCCCGGCTAGACACATCAATTCAAGGACAAGGGATAGGCCTCTCAGTAGCAACCGATATTATCAGCAGCTACCAAGGAGAGATTGAAGTAACAGATTCTCCTTTAGGAGGTACCTGCTTTATCATCAATTTTCCAAGCTAGCATTCAGAAAAACAGGTTTATCCGCTTAATCAGCGGACAGATCTCGTGTGAATACTTTTGAGTTACGTTGTAGATTAAAGAACGCTTTTTTCTCGTTAGGCAAGGTTTCGACATCGCTTTCACAAAAACCACGCTCGATAAACCAATGGGCCGTTTTAGTCGTCAATACAAAAAGCTGCTTTAAACCCTGCTGACGCGCCCTTTCTTCTATCGCTTGCAGTAGCTCATCACCTCTCGCGCCCCCTTTATATTCTGCAGAAACGACAACACAAGCCAGCTCGCCAACAGACTCCTGCATAAAGGGATAAAGCGCGGCGCACCCAATAACTACACCATCTCGTTCAATTAAGGTAAATCGATCGATCTCATTTTCGAGCACTTCTCGGGAACGACGCACTAAAGTGCCATCTCGCTCTAAAGGCTGGATTAGTTCTAACACGGCACCGACATCTTCAACGGTGGCTTGGCGAAGTTGTTCATAAGACTCGGGCAACACCATCGTTCCAGAACCATCACGTGTAAACAGCTCCGCAAGCAGCGCACCATCCTCCTTGTAACTAACAAGGTGACAACGCTGAACCCCCTTTCTACAAGCATTCACGGCAGCCTCGATATGACGAGACAATTCGGTGTGGGGCTGATCAGCATCCTCTAAGGATGCTAAATACTGCCCAACTAGACGCTCTGCCTTTCGAGTCAGCAATTCACTTCTAAGCTGCCCAGAACTATCAAGTACCCCCTTATCAGCGCCAAACAACACAAGCTTATCGGCATCCACCGATGCTGCGGCACACGTAGCTACATCTTCTACCGACAGATTAAATAGCTCTCCAGTCGGCGAATAACCAAGGTGCGAGAGTAAAACGATATTGCCGTCATCCAACTGCTGCGCTATTGCATCCGCATCTAATCGCCGTACTTCACCGGTATGCGCCATATCCACGCCATCAAGCACACCCACAGGTTTAGCGGTAACAAAGTTGCCCGAAACCACTTTAATGCGTGAACCTGCCATGGGAGTATTAGGCAAACCCAACGATAAACGCGCTTCAATTTCTGCACGTACGATCGCTGAAGCTTCTATCACACAAGTTAACGTATCTTGATCGGTAACGCGCAGGTGATGGTGCAGCTGAGACGTTATCTGCTTCAGCTGTAAACGCTCATTAATTTGCGGGCGAGATCCATGCACAAGGATCAACCGAACACCTAAGCTATTGAGTAATGCAATATCGTGTACGATATTGGCAAAATTAGCATGCGCCACAGCTTCACCACTTAGCATCAATACAAACGTGTTGCCACGATGAGCATTGATATAGGGAGAAGAATGGCGAAACCAATTGACGTATTGTTTAGTATCGTCGTTCACGGCAGTCTACAAACAGTATTGAGAGATCATTTTTTCTAGTATGGCTACTGTAGGCTTTATCTGATCAAAAGCCAAATACTCATCCGGTTGATGGGCCTGATCAATCGAACCTGGCCCCATAACAATTGTATCCATTCCTAACTCTTGCATGAACGGTGCCTCTGTTCCAAACGCCACCGTTTCAGCTTGATAGCCGGTAAGCTTTTCAGCGGTACGCACTAGATCAGAATCACGCATATTGGCAAACGCAGGAATTCCTGGGAATAAAGCCTCTGTGGTAATAGCGACACCGAACTTATCGGACAAAGGAGCCAATCGACGACTCACATCCTCACGAAGATTATCTAAACTCATCCCAGGTAAAGGACGCAAATCATATTCCAGTTCGCACCGGCTACAAATACGATTAGGGTTATCTCCGCCGTGGATACAACCTAAATTAAGTGTAGGCTCAGAAATTCTAAAAGCGCTATTCTGATGGTTTTGTTTCATCTCATTTCGAAACGAAACCAACTCAGACAAAACAGAATGCATCGCATCCAAAGCGTTAGCACCTAAGGAGGGATCTGAAGAGTGGCCTGCTTTACCTTCTATACGCACGGCTTCCATCATCATCCCTTTATGCATATATACAGGTTTCATACCCGTAGGCTCACCAATAACCGCGTATCGCGCTTTCGGTTTCCCAGACGTTGCTAGCGCTCTCGCACCACTCATTGAACTCTCTTCATCCGCGGTCGCAAGAATAATAAGAGGCTGCTTTAAAGTCTGATCTAAGAATTTTTTAGCCGCTTCAATCGCTATGGGGAAGAACCCCTTCATGTCACAAGTGCCTAGCCCATAAAAACGATTATCTTTCTCTAATAATTTAAAAGGATCACTTTGCCAACGTTCAGCATTATAGGGCACCGTATCTGTATGACCTGACAAAACTAAACCGCCAGGGCCAGAACCTAAAGTAGCAATTAAATTCGCTTTCCCTGGATGCCCTTCCACTGGAATAATCTCTGTGCGGAATCCTAAATGAGAAAGCCAACCCTCCAGCAACTCCACTACCGGCAAGTTACTCTGATCCCAATCCGCCTGAGTGCAGCTAACTGATGGTGTCGCTATAAGTTCGGACAACATCGCAACTAAATCGGGACATCTGTTAGACATTACTTACTCCTAAGAGGGCTTATTCATCACTATTGTGGCGGGTTTATAGCAGGAGGTCCATTTTACGTACTGAGCCAATGCTTAGATAGAGTTTTCCCTCAAAAGCTGAGGTAGACTAACGCTATAAATGGACAACATTGAATTTACAGCAATCGGTAAAAACAATAAAAGATAAACACCCATTGCTTAGCACCGAGAGAAAGAGATGTCATTGGAAGTAGAGTTAAAACTAACGCTTAGCCCCCACCACGTTGAGTCCCTAAAACGCCAACCGCTATTTCGCTCCGAGCAGATCCGTGAATTAGGATCGCAACAATTGGGCAACACATATTACGATACGCCGGAACAACTTCTTACTCAGCACCGTGTTGCTCTGCGTATCAGAAAAAAAGGCGAGCAATTAATCCAAACGCTAAAAAGTAGCGGCATATCGGAAGCAGGGCTACATAGTCGGAAGGAATGGGAATGGTTAGTTCAAAAACCCGAGCTTAACTATGAACTACTCAAACAAGCAGAGTGGCCAAAATCGCTAGATTGTGCAGCGATCGAAGAAACAATAGCGCCCGTTTTCAGTACTGATTTCAACCGCACCACCTGGATTTTAGACACTATCGATAGCAAAGGGGAAGAGCTCAAAGCAGAAATAGCCTTAGATCAGGGCAAGGTCCTCGCGCATGGCTTAGAAGACCCTATTTGCGAATTAGAAATTGAGCTTCTCCACGGTGATGCAAGTGAACTGGTTAAATTTGCACTTGAACTGGCAAAACACGTCCCACTATATATCAGTGATATTAGTAAAGCGGAACGTGGGTACCGCTTGTTAGAGCCCTCTGCTTATTCGACAAAGCGTCAGATCCCAGAGTTCAATGCATCCACAACACTGGAGCAAGCATTTATTGAACTGCTTAAAAATGAACTCAGCCTGTGGCCTCGGTACTTTGAAGCTTGGCGTTTTACAAATAACTGGCAATATATTCCACTCGCCCTGGAATCATTACGGAATATTGGTGCGTTTTACGAAAGTTTTAGCGACGTAATTCCACCAGAACCAGACGGCCAATTGGACAAGCTACTGACAAAACTGATTCGCCAGTTAAGAGATATCGATGCCTGGAGAAGAACCGCATTATTATCAGGGGGCTTAAAAACTAATAGCGGCAACGCTTGGATTGATGAGCAAGCTAAACGCGCATCCGCCCGAGCAGAAGTGTTACTGCAGACGGCTGAACCTGGCGTTCTGGCACTACTTATTTCTGAGCAAATCATTGAAAAGTCATGGCGCCGACGATGGACCGAGCAACATCAAGCACTTGCTAGCAACTGTCTATTAGAATCATGATAGATATCAGGAAGCTGTATAAAAGACACTGTTAATATTCAAGGATTACTTTTCAGGAGAACAATCCCCCATGCTTAAGCCAAACATGGATCTGCTACCCGAAGCACTTCAGCCGGTGCTACAACAAAACTGGGACCTTGTTGCCCCCGTTTTAGAACAAGTCTCTGAACTGCCCGCGCATTTCACTGATGACTTAACACGCGTATTAACGGGCAGTACGTTTGTGGCAGAACAGATGGGCCGCGATTCTGAAATGCTACCTAGTTTGCTATCGACTGGGGATCTGTATAGGGAATACAGTGCAGATCAATATAACCTTCAGTTACAACAATTATTTGCCCATGTTGAAAGCGAAGAACAGCTGCACAAAGCGGTCCGTCGCTTCAGGCAGCGAGAACAAGTACGCCTTATCTGGCGTGACCTCACTCGACAGAGCGATATGCGCAGAACAACGCTGGAACTTTCATGGTTAGCCGATGCATGCGTCGAGCAGACCATGGAATGGCTGTATCTTCAAGGTTGCGAACGTTGGGGAACACCGTACGGCCGTTACAGTAAAAAACAACAGCGTATGGTTGTCCTCGGTATGGGTAAGCTCGGCGCAAACGAACTTAACCTATCTTCCGATATTGATCTTATTTTTGTTTACCCCGAAAACGGCGAAACCGAGGGCGGCAAAAAATGTCTAGAAAACCAAGATTTCTTTATTCGCCTCGGTAAAAAATTAATTCAAGCGTTAGACAATACAACGATCGACGGTTTTGTTTTCCGGGTAGACATGCGCCTGCGCCCATTTGGCTCTGCCGGTCCTCTAGCTATTAGCTTTGATGCAATGGAAGGCTACTACCAGGAACATGGCCGAGAGTGGGAACGCTACGCGATGATCAAAGCGCGCGTCATGGCCGGTGACAAAGAGGCTGGAGATGAATTAATGAACATCTTACGCCCCTTCGTCTATCGCAAATACATCGATTTCAGCGCGTTCGATTCCCTCCGGGAAATGAAAGATATGATCAGCCGTGAGGTTCGACGCAAAGGCTTAAACAGCAATGTAAAATTAGGCTCTGGCGGTATCCGAGAAGTTGAGTTTATAGCCCAAGTTTTCCAGCTCCTTCGTGGTGGACGAGATTCCAGGCTACAACAGCGCGAACTATGCAAAGTGCTGCCCCTTCTACCCGATGCCGTAGGCATGCCACAGCTCGCATCTGATGAATTGATGCAAGCGTATGAATTTCTTCGTAACACTGAGCATGCCATTCAAGCCGTTGCTGACAAACAAACCCAAGAGCTACCCACAACAGACGTAGAACAACTGCGTCTTGCCTTTAGCATGGGGTTTGCCTCTTGGACTGAATTTGAACAATCGCTTGAGCAGTACAGAGCCAATGTCCGCACACACTTTGCTGATCTGATCGCTCCCTGTGAAGAGCAAACAGCGAATGACGAGTCACCGGATCAAGACACGTGGCTTTCCTTATGGAAAGACGAACTCAGTAGCGAACAAGCGGTTTCAATCCTATCGCAACAAGGATTTGATGACCCGAGTAGAGCATGGGAGCTGATTGACACTTTACGCCAGTCAAGAACAGTGCAGATGCTACAACAGATAGCTCAAGAGCGTTTATTGCTGGTTTTACCTGCACTCTTTCGCGAAGTTGTTGATACTGAGAACGCAACAGAAACCTTAAGCCGCGTTCTAGAACTGATCCAGGCAATTCTGCGTCGTTCAGCCTATCTAGTGTTACTCGCTGAAAACCCAATCGCGCTGCAACAATTGGTAAAACTTTGCTCTGCCTCTAACTGGTTTTCAGAAAAATTAAAGAAACAGCCCATACTGCTCGATGAACTCATCGATCAAAACACGCTTTACTCTCCGCCAAATAAAGAACAGTTAAATAGTGAGCTTCGCCAGCAACTGCTCCGTATTCCCGAAGAAGATACTGAACAGCTAATGGATGCATTGCGTTACTTTAAGAACGCCCATGTTTTAAAAGTAGCGGCATCTGAAATAACCGGCGCTCTCCCCCTAATGAAAGTGAGTGATTATCTAACCTGGACCGCTGAAGTTATTTTGGAAGCCGTTGTAGATATCGCATGGAAGCTCATGACCGAGAAACACGGCTCTCCCCAGAAGCAAGCTGGCGTGCCTTGTAATCCGGACTTCATCGTTCTTGGGTATGGAAAAATGGGCGGGATAGAGCTCTCTTATGGCTCAGATCTAGACCTCGTGTTTATTCATGATTCTGATCCAAACCTATTCACCGATGGTGATAAGCAGATTGCTAACTCTGTATTTTTTACCCGTCTAGGGCAAAAAATCATCCATATCCTCAATACTTTTACAACCTCAGGCCAACTTTATGAAGTGGATATGCGCCTACGCCCATCGGGCAACTCCGGTCTGCTAGTGAGTTCGTTAAAAGCTTTTTCTGATTATCAGCATAAAGAAGCCTGGACATGGGAGCACCAAGCACTTGTTCGGGCGAGAGTCGTCGCGGGGGATGCTGACCTTAAAACACGCTTTGAAAGTGTGCGAGCCGATATCCTTGAACTGAACAGAGAGCCTGCGAAATTGCTCGAAGAAGTATCAGAGATGCGTGAAAAAATGCGTCAACATCTGGGCAGTAAAAACAGTGAAAACGAAGAGAACCCCGTATTCCACTTAAAACATGACCGTGGCGGCATCGTTGATATTGAGTTTTTAGTACAGTACCTCGTATTAAAAAATGCTCACCAATCCCCTGATCTGTATGAGTTTACCGATAACATTCGCATACTTGACGCTGCTGAGCACGCCAAACTTTTAGATACAGCTGACGCTGAAGCCCTTAGAGAAGCGTATAAAACTTATCGTGCGGTCGGGCATAAACAAACAATGCAAGATCTGTCAGGAACAGTGTCTGCCTCTGAAATGACTGACACCCGAGAAAAAATTGCTGCCATATGGCATAAAACAATGAGTTAACGATTCTTTCAAACACAAAAAAAGGCAGCTTCATTAGCTGCCTTTTTTAATCACTAAAAACCATTAAACATCCGTTAGCCAGCCGTGCTTATCTT
The DNA here is from genome assembly GCA_027943745.1 of Neptuniibacter victor. Taxonomy (GTDB): domain Bacteria; phylum Pseudomonadota; class Gammaproteobacteria; order Pseudomonadales; family Balneatricaceae; genus Neptuniibacter; species Neptuniibacter victor. The sequence goes on from AP025763.1 coordinate 3,649,249, forward strand.
CCGACTTACCCCATTGAATATCGTTCAAAGCAGTACGTAGTTTCACCGTTGTCTCACCAATGCCACCATTACCGACTTGATGTTCTTTACCCTGATAAACCATAGTACCAACCGGCGCCAATACCGCAGCGGTTCCTGATAGCGCTGCTTCACAACCCGGTTTAGCAATTCGTTCCAGCATCTCATCAACGCTTAATGTGCGCTCTGATACTTTCATACCTAGATCTGCTGCAATCGTTAGCACTGAATCACGAGTAACACCATGTAAAAAGCTTTCATCCAACGAGCGAGTAATGACTTCATCACCGTCAATTAGCAAGAAATTCGCGGCGCCTGTTTCCTGAACATCACCGTTCGGGCAAAACAGTACTTGGTCAACATTGTGCTCAGCTTTAGCTTTCATTGTTGGTAACAATGCACTGGCATAGTTACCACCACTTTTAATCATGCCGTTATGCGGAGCACAACGCAGTCCATTATCTTCAACCAGTAAACGTAACGCACGATCGCCCCCGGCAAAATAATCACCCACAGGCGAAAGCAAAACGTAAAAGCATGCGGTATCAGAAGGTGCTGCGGCTTTACCTATAGCCGGTTCAGTACCAAACAGCGTTGGGCGGATATACATAGACCCTGGAGGAGCGGGCACATCAGCGGCAAACTTTTTAACTGTATCCAAAATCATTTGGGTTACAAATGCTTCATCTAATTCGGGTAATGCCAGTAAACGAGCACTTTGAGCCAATCGTGAAACATTACGATCGATACGGAAAACTTTGATCGAACCATCTTCATGCCTAAACGCTTTCAAGCCTTCAAAGCACGTACTGGAATAATGTAAGGCATGTGCCCCTGGATGCAACTGAATGCTATCACTTGGGACCATTTCGACCGCACTCCAGCTTGAACCGTCAAACCAAGTGATTGACATTTCTGGCATAAAAACGGAGCCAAATGCAGTAGCCATGATACCTTCCTTTATTATTCTGCTGTGCCAATTCACTCCACGTTGAGAATGCTGGCATATATGAAACAAGATGATGTGTACGAGTTAAGGGCTGATATTCTAATCGTCAAAACAACAAATTGGAATTACCTCTCGCCTTTACATCCTATCTTGCCGTAAAAAAACTGCACCACCAACCGAAAGAATGCAAATTGGGCGTTTAAGATCAATTATTGTATGATTCTCGCCTAAAATTGCCTGATTGCTTCCACGAACCAACTTCCAATCAGCGCGAAAGTTATCGACTTGTCACGCCAAACCCGTTTAGACCGACAAGTCTGCTTTTAGTATCGATAATAACCTCTAATTCTGGGTAACCATGGAACAACTATTCAACAAGCTAGTAGCACGAGGGCAGTCCTCACCAAAAATTACATTTTTGCTTATATTCCTATGCATATCCCTATGTGATTTATTACTAGTACGTGATTTAAACTGGCTACTTGAGAACGTTGAAGGAAAACGCTTTTGGGTGAACTATTCCTTTAGCTTGTTCTCATTTTTACTTTTGATGGTCATCATCGCGCCTTTAAAAAGTAGCCCTGCCCGGTCAATATTCCTTTTCTTTGTCTTAGGCACACAGATAGCCCAGCAGTCCTATTTCGCCATTTATAATAATTTTGTGACAGTTTTCGATCTTCGCTTTGTTGCAGCCGATCCTTTATTAACGCTTGAGTTATGGATCGACAACGCCATCATTCTTAAGCCCCTGTTGCTCTTATGCATAGAGCTGCCTCTGCTTTTCTTGCTTTTTAGACTTAATTTAAAACCTAAATTGTGGGTTAGGGCCGGCAGTGCCATTGTCGCCTCGTTATTCTTTCTGTTGGTTTCTTTTAGCTGGTACGGCATTAGTAAATTTCAATTCAGTTCTGTTGCCTACGCAGGTGTATTCCCTAATCTAATTGAACGTAATGCGTTCGAAGGGAAATTGGCGGCGAAGCCTGTTTTACCGCCTCAAAAAGCAGCCGACAACGCACCGAATATTGTCTTTGTGGTAGGTGAATCCCTCACTCTGGATCACACCGGAATATTTGGTTATGAGCGCCAAACAACACCTAGACTCCAAAGCATGCTAGATAATGAAGAGATGCTTCTTTATCTCAACGCAGTCAGCATAGGTACACGGACATTAAGCTCAGTTCCCTATATGCTCACTGGGCTTCAAGGTATTGACCCACAAGGCATTGTGTATAGCTCACCGACCATCTTTAATTACGCCAAAGCCGCAGGCTATAAAACAGCCCTGATCACTGCCCAAGATTTCCAATGGCGTAATGTCGATCAAATATTTGTAGATAAAGACTTAGACGTATATCGCCCAGGAACAGATTTCAGCGCCTCGGTTTCCGTGTCTGAAGGTGCAGATGACATAAAAGTACTTGAAGAGGGTATTATTCCTTACTTAGAAACGGCCTTTAGTGAGGAAAGAGATACCCCAATGATGCTTGTGGCACAGATGAACGGCAGCCATTACCCCTACAACACTCACTCCCCTGCTTACATCAAGCAATTTTTACCGGAAGATCAACCTAACGGTATGAACGCTTATGACAATACAGTCCTGTATACCGATCTTTATTTAAGCCGACTCGTCAAAGAGGTGCGCAAGCACGACCCTAATGCTTGGATCTTTTATTCTGCAGACCATGGCCAAGATATTTCACATACAAAGAGCTCTTTTAATAGCGGTTACGGTTCAGGTGTCATCCACAATGCGATGATGGTATTCCCCCCCAAGAGTGCATATCAACAGCTCAAAGCCAATACGACAGCACCGGTAAGCCAAGCAGATATATTCGCCACTATATTAAAGCTTATGTCTATCACACCGATTACAGAAATAGACGGTTTAGACTTAAGAAAGCCGATCGACCCTGAGCGCTTGCGCGTTGTATCTGCCTATATGAAAACACTGCACAATGAGCCCAATGCAGTCCTTATGCTGCCGGACCTTACTTACATACATATCAATTTTGATAGGCAAAATGTCACTCTACAAGATGGCAAAACCATTTTACCTTACCAAGAGTTAGCTCCTGAATATCGCGCTATTTTTGACCGACGCTTAAGCCCACCAACGGAGGCCAAATAACTCATGTGCAGCCATAGCAAAAAAGGTTATGTTCAATGAAAACATTAATCATAGGACCTTCTTGGGTGGGGGATATGCTGATGAGCCAATCGCTCTATCGGCATCTAAAGCAACAAGACCCTGAAAGAGAGATCGATGTCTTGGCCCCTAATTGGTGCCGACCTGTATTAGCGCGCATGCCTGAAGTTAACCAGGCTATCGAGATGCCTGTTGGGCACGGCAGTCTACAGTGGGGGATACGAAAAGAGATCGGCAGACAGCTATCAAGATATCAATATGAACAAGCATTTATCCTTCCCAACTCACTTAAATCAGCGCTCATTCCTTGGTTCGCAGGTATTCCAAAACGAACAGGCTGGCGAGGTGAGATGCGTTATGGGCTACTTAATGACATTAGAACGTTAAATAAAGAAGCCTTCCCTTTAATGGTACAGCGTTACGTAGGCTTATCTAATAAGAAAGGCTGTGATGCGCTTGATCTCGAATCGATCCTTAAACCAAAACTTTCAACAAGCAAAGAACAGCTAATTAGTGCGTTAGAACGCTTTTCGCTTGATGGAAGCAATGCCATTGCCTTCTGCCCCGGTGCTGAATTTGGCCCTGCCAAACGTTGGCCAGATTACCATTACGCCCAGCTTGCCAAAGCTCTTATCGCTGATGGCCACCAGATTTGGCTTTTTGGCTCGAAAAAAGATCAAGATGTCTGCGAACAGATAACACAACAATTAAGCGAAACTGAGCAACGACACTGCCGAAATTTAGCAGGAGCCACAAGCCTGCCTCAAGCGATCGATCTACTCGCGCAGAGTAAAGCAGCAGTGAGTAATGATTCCGGATTGATGCATATTGCAGCAGCCGTTGAAACACCGCTCGTCGCGTTATACGGTCCGACAAGCCCTCACTTTACGCCCCCCCTTTCAGATAAAGCGACAGTAATTCGTCTGATAGAAGGGTTCCATAAAATCCGTAAAGGTGAGGCGGATCAAGGCTATCATCAAAGCATGATCGACATATCACCGGATATGGCATACTCCGCCCTAAAGCAATGGCTAAAGCAATGAAAGTTCTTATCGTTAAAACATCCTCTATGGGGGATGTTATCCATACACTGCCAGCACTAACGGATGCCGCGAATGCGCTCCCTGGAATCTCATTCGATTGGGTTGTAGAAGAGGGCTTCCAGGAGATACCACATTGGCATCCGAATGTGGACAAAGTCATTCCTATTGCGATAAGACGTTGGCGTAAAAATATTATTAACACCCTAAAAAGTGGCGAATGGTCTCGTTACACATCAGACCTAAAAGCAGAAAATTATGATGCTATCATCGATGCACAAGGGCTATTAAAAAGTGCGATTCTCGTCAGCCGGTTAGCGAACGGAACAAGCTATGGCTTAGATAAGGCGTCCGCAAAAGAGCCCCTTGCTTCCCATTTTTACGATTACGGTATCAGTGTTAGCAAACAACTCCATGCCGTCGAACGTATTCGGCAGCTATTTGCAGCAGCCCTGAACTATCCACTAACGGAAGAAAAAGGGGATTTTTCTATTAGGCAGCACTTCCAAATAGACGCCTCATTGCAAAAATCTTATTTAGTATTCCAACACAGCACCACTCGTTTTGATAAGCATTGGCCTGAAGCATATTGGGCTTCACTGATATCCATGGCTGGTGATGCCGGATGGGATATAAAACTACCTTGGGGTAACCGCGAAGAAAAAGCACGTGCGGAGCGACTCGCTAAGCAACATAGCCATGTTGCAGTGCTACCAAAACTTTCTTTGTCTGAAGTAGCGGGAATCATCGCCAAAGCAACCGCTTGTGTATCAGTAGATACCGGTTTATCTCATCTTGCCGCTGCGCTAGACACCCCTAACGTGATTCTATTTGGACCAACCGACCCGGGGCTTGTGGGTGGCTACGGCAAAAATCAATATTGCTTAGAAGCCAAAAACTACCCGGTAAACACAATCGATGTTGAGCCAAAGATTTTTGCATCGTTAACACCCGAGATTGTTTGGAAAAAGCTACAACCACTCATCGTGCCAATTAACTGATCTCTATCAAAATTTGATTCAGATAATTTTACGTATCTCTCATTACCTTCTAGCATGAAGGGTAGGAAGTACCTCAGGAATGAGGATAATTGAGAATAGCCCTATATGCTCGAGTCACTATTAGAGCGAATTAATCAGCAAGAGTTTGCGCTTTTATCGGAAGATATTAAAAGCTCATTGGCAGACCACCATCGTTGGATGCAACGTATTAATCTTGCTATTGCCTCGCGAGAGCCTATCCAAGAACACTCATTTATCGGCGAGGATGCTCATCTACACTGTCACTTTGGTGTTTGGCTAAGGAGCATACTCGAAGATGAAGGCTTCAAAAATGATGTGTTTAGCGACATTGATGAACTACATCAACAGCTACATGAACAAGCCAGAGACCTATTAACCTCCTTCTCTCAAACTCAACAGTTTGATGCTGAACAATATTCCCAAGTATTAGACACTCAACGTTTGTTTTTTAATACTGTTTTACAAGTACTCGAATTTTCAGTAATCAGCACCAATCAATTCGATCCGACCACTAAGCTCATGAACCGACGCAGTGTGCATACAATACTTGCTAACGAAAAGCATCGCATGCAGATATCGGAGGGGGCAAGCTGCTGTATTGCTATTGGTGATATCGATAAATTTAAAGACTTTAATGATCAATACGGTCATGATCTTGGTGATCAAGTCCTTGAGCATGTGGCCAGCACTTTTAACGACACTATTCGACGACACGATTCTGTTGCCCGCTTTGGTGGAGAAGAGTTCTTATTTGTGTTGCCAGATATGACAATCCAAGAGGCATCAAAAGCCTTAGAAAGGGTCAGGAAGAAATTAGCCTCATCCCCTTTTGACCACCAAGGCTCACCGTTAACTATTACAGCATCGTTTGGCGTAACCCAGCTTTGCCGCTATTGCGACATTAACGGATCAATCAAACGGGCGGACGTTGCACTCTATAATGCGAAGAATCGCGGCCGCAATAAAACAGTATGCGTTGATGCTAAACGACTCATTGAAGATCTAAAGCTTTGCACTGTAGATCCTTCGCCAGAAGAGCTGGAGGCACTTATCGAAAATCACTGCGTGATAGCTGAGCTCTAAAAGGAAACTAAGATTTATCCCATCGATCTAGCCAATGTTGCGCAGGTTCTGGCCTACCAAAATAATACCCTTGCATAATGACCTCAGAGTATTTCGTTAAAAACAAAGACTGCTCCTCTGTTTCCACCCCTTCGGCCACCACTTTCAAACCCATGCCTTGGGCAACAGTTACAATCGTTTCGACCAGAGCGGCATCACTGCTGTCGACAGGTGCATCTTGAATAAAGCTTCGATCAACCTTTAATTCATCCACAGGCAAACGTTTTAAATAAGCCAACGATGAGTAACCGGTTCCAAAATCATCGATTGAAAAGTGAATACCCAACTCAGCTAACTGTGACATCTTGATAATGACTTCATCCACATTTTCAATCACCAGGCCTTCTGTGACCTCTAAGGTCAAATGGGTAGGATCTGCACCAGTTTTTCTCAACTCTTCAATTAGCCATGGCACAAAATCTATTTGCCGGAATTGATGTGGGCTTATATTCACAGCCAGGTGCAGAGCATTGCCTTTCATATCGCTTGCGGCCATGATTTTCAGCGATTCAGATAAAACCCATTTGCCGATATCAACGATTAAACCAGACTCTTCTGCCAAAGGAATAAATACACCTGGAGGAGTTAAGCCTTCATCCGGACGTTGCCATCTAAGTAAAACTTCAGCCCCAACTGTCTTGCCTTTCGAATCAACCTGCGGCTGAAGGAAAAGGCATAATTCATTATTAGATAATGATTGATTAAGCGCTTTCTCCAACTGGAACTTTTCTTCAACACTATGACTCATTTCAGGCACAAAAAACGCGCTAAAATTGCCTCCTTTATCCTTAACTTCGTGTAACGCCATCTCGGCCCTGCGAAGTGTTTCACTACAATGTTCTATGGGCTCCCGTGGAAACTCGGCCATCCCTATACTCACCGTCACAGAAAGCTCTTCACCCTTTAATATAAACAACTGATTTAAACTTTGAGTAATTTGATCTGATAAACGACTAATGGGGCAGTTTGTGGAATTAGATTTAAAATAAGCGGGAGTAATCAGGAAGGCAAAATCCGCCGACGAAAGTCTACATACGTCACAAGCACCCTCTGCGCTTGAGATCACCAGTAAACGTTGTGCAATCTCTTGTAAAAGCAGATCGCCTATAGCATGTCCCCTGGCGTCATTAATTTTCTTAAAACGGTCTACGCTTATTAAGATCAACGCCCCCCGAGGAGTATCAGGTGTATCTCCCCCCAAGATCTCTTCTAACTCAGCAATTAAGTAATTTCGATTAGGTAGGTGCGTCAATCCATCAAAATAAGCTAATTGGTGACTTCGCTGCTCAGCTTCAGTCCTTAGTTTATTTTCTAAAGTAAGTTGTTCATTTGAGGTAGCTAACGCCGCAGACTTATTTCTTAAATCAATAATAATGCGCCCTAAAAAATACAATGCAACCAGCATGAGGACACTAACTAATAAACCAGGAATCTCATCAAATGCGGCATGATATTCCAACGACCAAGAGCTTTTCTTTTTGGCAAGCGTTAACGTTTGCCGTAACGCCATTAAAGCAACGACCGCACCAATAAAAGCAAAACGCCAGTCTTGTAACCTGCGCCCTAATAAAACGGCATAAGCTAAAGTGAGCACACGTATCAATACGGAAAGCGTCAATATAAAGCTCAAAATGAACCCACCACTGTAATAATTGATACTAAATATAACCTACCAATTAACTAAAACAGCATTTCACATCAAAAAAAGCGCTTTTATATATCATTAAGGTATGCACATTCAGTAATATCACGCTAAATTTAATTAGATGACAGACCAACTTATCTATCACCCGTGATTTGAAGTAGTAAGGTATTAAGTTTGGCCGCAAAACACCCAACAGTTCGTTCGCTGGACACTACGCGAGGGCTTCTTGCTCTCGTAATACTTCCACTATTGCTCGTAGTCATCGGCGGCGGGGCAATCTACCTTAATCTGGCCAGCCAAACTGAAAAAGAAGCCATTACCCATAGCCAAAATGTTGCGAAATTATTAGCCAGTCAAACAGATGCATTCATTCGCAACAGAAGCCATGCGGTGAAATTACTCGCCAGTGAGAATTTGCTTCAGCTTTCTATTTACGAACCCTCACCTCAAAATTCGAAACCAATCAAAGAACTGTTGCAGCGATATTGCACAACCCTTCAAGCGTCTATTTGCTATGTAATGGATCGTAAAGGGGTAACCATTGCAGATAATAGGGAGCCCCAAAATTCATTAATCGGTAACAGCTATGCTTTCCGGCCTTACTTTCAAAAAGCAATCAAGGGCGACCCCAGTGTTCATTTGGCACTTGGCGTTACAACAAAGAAACGCGGAATCTATTTTAGCCACCCTATTTATTCTGGTAGCAGCATTATTGGCGTCGCTATTATCAAGTTCCTACCGGAACAGATCGAAGCCTATTTTTCAGGACTAACGGGCCATGCGGCACTGGTCGATATAAATAATGTCGTTTTTGCCTCAAACACGCCCACCTGGCTCTATAAAAGCCTATTTACCTTATCGAATAAGCAACAAAAACAGATTGTAGAATCGAGGCAGTTTGGTGACGAACTGCCTAAGAGTGTGGGTTTATACACGCAAGGTAGCGGCCGGATATTACTCAATGATGAGGAATATATCCTTGAAGAACAGAATGTTACTTCCTTAACCAACTGGAAAATAACCTACGTACTCAAACCAGAACATATCTATTCAGCTCAACAGAACCAGCAATACCAGCTAGCAATTATTCTTATTGGCTTACTATTCCTATGTACTCTATTCGCAGTAAGGCAGCTATATAGAAAGCTAAAAAGCAGCCTAAAAATGAATACTCAATATCAAAACGAAGTAGAGGAAAGTAAGAACCGCTTACAACGTTTTGAAAAAGTAAGTTCTGAAGCCATATTTATCCACAATGAAAAGGGCGTCGTTGATGTCAATAAGCGAGCAGAAGAGCTATTTGGCTATGGCCATATAGAGCTACTTACCTTAAAACCTTCTGATTTCTTTACCGCAGACAGCCTTGAGCTTGCGTTATCTCATGTCCGCTCAGGCTCACAAGCCCCCTACCAAGCGGGAATCATCACCAAACAAGGGGAAGAGATCCCTGTCGTTGTCACAGGAAAATCTGTACTTTGGAATGGAAAAAAGGCACGCGCCGCTTCATTTAGAGATATACGAAAACGCCTAGAAGTGCAGAGAAAACTCGTTGCTAGTGAAGATCGTTTTCGTCAATTATCAGACCTTGTAGGTGAGGGTCTACTTATCCATGCCAATGGCCAAATCATCGATGTTAACCAATCATTCTGCTCGATTATGGGGCAACTGCGTGAAGATATTCTATCTCGACCCCTCGAACATCTTTTCGACACTTCGCTCTTAGAAAACGCGTCTGATACTTCGAGTAACCAAAACATAGCAACCGAGCTTCAATTATATCGACAGGACGGCAATGTCTTCCCTGCCGAAGTAAAAACAGCCAGTATGCAGTTCGACGATGGGCTCTATACTGTTCTAGCAATAAGAGACATCAGTCACCAAAAAGAGCAGGAAGAGCATATTTTATATCAGGCTCAATATGATCTTCTTACTCATATACCCAACCGGTTTTTAGCAAGAGATCGCGCAGAGCAAGCGATAAAAAAAGCAGATAAACATGACTCCAAGATTGCGCTCATGTTCATTGATTTGGATGGATTTAAAAAAGTTAATGATAGTTTAGGTCATGATGTTGGGGACCTGCTTCTTCAACATGCAACAAAGCGATTTCAATCTTGCTTAACTGAAAGCGATACCCTTGCTCGGCATGGTGGTGATGAATTTATAATTCTACTCGAGGATATAACAACCCCATCGGATGCTGAGATCTATATTGAGAAAATTTTAGAACAGTTTTCTAGCCCCTTTACTATTGAAAACAAAGAGCTCTTTGTTACGACAAGTATTGGTGTAGCCATATATCCTGATGATGCGACAGATTACCAATCTCTACTACGTGCATCGGATATTGGTATGTATAAAGCTAAGAAAGATGGAAAAAACACCTTCCATTATTACACTCAAGAGATGAATGATATTGCCACCCGTCAGCTATTACTCGATAACAGTTTACGTATGGCAATCGATAAAAGTGAATTTAGTTTAGCCTTCCAACCGCTGCTATCGGGCAAACAAACTAATCAACAAATAGTAGGCGCCGAGGCACTGATACGTTGGCAGTCACCTGAACTTGGCCTCGTTTCACCTGCCGAATTTATCCCCCTGACCGAACAAACAGGCATGATCGTCGAAATCGGGCGCTGGGTTCTCAATCAAGCATGCAACCAAGCAAAAGAGTGGCTGGATCAAGGGCATCACCATTTAAATATCTCTGTGAATGTTTCGCCTAGGCAGTTTAAAGGCAATGACATTGTTCGTGATATTCAGAACGCGTTATCCCACAGCGGGCTACCTGCTAAAAATCTCAGTATTGAGGTAACCGAAGGGCTACTCATCCAAGCCAGCCCAGAACTCAATCAAACCCTTAATAGAATTACGAAGATGGGCGTTAAAATATGTATGGACGACTTTGGAACAGGCTATTCTTCTCTCAACTATCTTAAAGCCTTCCCATTCGATAATTTAAAAATCGACCGAGCATTCATAAAAGAATTACCTGCTAATCCGGACTCCCACATTCTTGTCTCAGCTACGATTGCGATGGCCCATCAGCTAGGCTTAAGTGTCACTGCAGAAGGGATTGAAACACCGGAACAAGAGGCACATTTGCAGAGTTTAGGTTGCGATTACCTACAAGGGTTCTTGCTAGGCAAACCTTCTACACCGGAACAGCTTTCCCAAATGCTTCTCAATGATAGAAAAGCACTTCTTGAAACACCCACACTAAACCACTGATTTAGAACAATTTAATTTAAATCAAATATTTTTCATTATTGAATACGCCGTAAACAATTGACAACACCACATACTAAAGTATAGCGTTATATACTATTCACAATAATTGGTCATACCAATATACCAAGCATTGCATATTTAAACACGAATGCAATAGCTATCACTAAAAAAATAAAAAAAGTGAGCGGCGAATGTTACAACTAAGCTTTAAACAAAAATTGATTATGGTCGTGGTTTTGACCTTAGCCGGCATTGCCTATTTAGGCTATGTTTCGATTAATAGCCTTTCCGAGCTAAACCGATCGTCACAACGAGTCTCAAATCTAACGGCAACCAGCGATCTACTCTCCACACTACAATTAGAACTTCTTGGTATTGAAAACCAATTATCGCAAATTGATGAGAAGCAACTACAAGCCTTCAAAAAGAACCTAACTCGCAGCAGCCAGACTTACGCGACTCAAATACAAGAAGCGGCAGCGCTAGCTGACGATTCAAAGCTACAAGATCAGTTAAAAGGGATCGAAAGTCGTTTTAAGCAATACGCTGCAACTCTGCAAAAGCAAGTCGATGCTCAAGCTAACCTCGGTTTTAATAATCAGTCTGGGCTTCTCAAACCCCTCGCCGGTGCGGCAGCAAAACTAAAAGAACAGCTGTCCTCTTTTAGCATGTTATTGCAGCCATTCATCATCGCGCGTCAGCTCGAAAAGGAATACCTCATCTCACCAAGCAAGGCAGGTGCGATTAAGTTACAGAAACAGATAGATACGGTCGTCTATGAGGTCAAAGATGCCGAATTTTACGATGCTTTTGGACCGGACATTGAAAACTACCAAGCAGCAATTAATAACTTAACATCAGCAGCCAATGCCTTAAGTGACAATAAAAAGGCACTCAATAACGTTCGCTCAGATTTTAAAACGCTGAGCAATCAATCACAAAGCTATCTGAAAAATGAGCTCTTATCACAAGCAAGATCAGCAGCAGAATCGGCAACCCATTCAACGCAATGGACCATCATATCGGTCAGTTTTATTGTCGCTATTGTCATCTGCATCATGCTATCAACAACAGCCCTAGCTGCGGGTAAAAAACTAAAGAGGATTATCACTCAGCTTAATGCGATTGCGGCGGGTAACTTAACCCAATCTCTAGAGATCAATAACAAACATCTCGACGAATTTGATCAAGTAGCAAGCGCAGTCAATACAATGGCTAATGACTTACGCCACGTTATTCAGCAAGTTGCTAATAGCCAAGCTACTTTATACGAGCAAAGTACCGAGTTATCACAATCAATTACCACCATCGCCGACAATAACGAACAAGTATCAGACCAATCCAATCATTTAGCCAGTGCAACCGAGCAGATTAGCGCGACCACGGAACAAGTAGCTGTTCGGGTATCTAGCTTACAAGGTGATAGTAAAAACGCACATAACTCGGCTCTTGAAGGTGGGAGCATTATCAGTCAAGCCATGAACTCTCTTAGTGAAACAGCAGAAATTGTTGAAGCCTCCTCTCAACAATTGCAGCAACTCGAAGCTCACTCAACAGAGATCGATAAAGTGCTCGTTATTATTAATGACCTCGCTGATCAAACCAATTTACTCGCGCTTAACGCAGCAATAGAGGCCGCCCGAGCAGGAGAAGCAGGAAGAGGCTTTTCGGTTGTAGCAGACGAGGTTCGAACGTTAGCCGAAAGCACGGTAAAAGCGACAGGTGATATTACAGGTACGGTAAGAGCGATACAGCAACAAACTCGTTCCGTTATACAAGTCATGGATAAAAGCAAACAAAGCATCGAGGCCGTAAAACAACAAGGTAATGAAGCGCAGAATGCAGTAGAACATATAGAGCATCAAACCCAGCAAGCATTCACGATCAGCACCGAAATCACTTCCGCCATAGAAGAAGTTGCAAGAACCACACGTGAAATGGCAAACAATATGGATCAAATTGCTCATGGTGTTGAGCAAAACAGTTCGGCTTCGACGGCGATTGTTTCTTCCGCTGGCAACCTAAAACTAAGCGCTGAATCGATGGGCCAGATGACACAAAAATTTAATTTCTAGAATTAACTATCGTAACCTTTGGGGGCTTCATTGCCCTCTTTTTTTCATCAAACTGTCATATTCCACTTTTTCTGATCACTTATACTCAAGTGACACTTAAAAAAGATGGATACTCTGATCATGCCCGAACGCCTTAAACTCCTTTTTGTTTGTCGCCACAACGCAATTCGCTCCCAAGTTGCTGAAGTCCTTGCTCATAAAATAAGCCAAGGAAAGGTTCAGGTTAGCAGTGCTGGAATTGATCTATCACCTATTCCTACTCACATTAAACGCTGGGCAAACGAGATAAATAAAGATGCGGCGGCACTATCTTCAACATCAATAAGTGACGTGGAAGGTCAGCCCTTTGATATGATCATTACGCTTTGTGATAAAAGTCACCAATCATTACCAGAACTTTCATACGATACAGGCCATATCCGTTGGAATTTTTCACATCCAGATAATGAAGAATCGCTAAAGCATTTAGAGATAGAGATCGCTGAACGGTTGCGTTTGCTGTTTCTTACTAAAGGGATTATTTAGCCAATCAGGAGCTAAACAAAAAGGGGGAGTAAAAGATGGTGCCGGCACGAGGAGTCGAACCCCGGACCTACTGATTACAAGTCAGTTGCTCTACCAACTGAGCTATACCGGCACACTGAGGCGCGAATATTAGGGGCTTTTTCATTATGAATCAAGCCCCTTTTAAAAGAAATATGATCTAATTTTTCAACACCTCCGTAACATGAATTACTTGAGCACAGAATTAGCATAAAACTTACTCAACTCTGTGTCCTAAAGTTAAAACATGACTTGGAGATTTACAGATGAACATTCTTAAAAAAGCAGCTATTTGCACACTACTATCATTCTCTTTAACAGCAAACGCAGGAAATAATGAGTCACCTAACATTGTATCCATTGCTGCAAGTAATGATTCCTTTTCAACACTTGTTAGCGCATTGAAAGCTGCTGATCTCGTTTCAGCTCTTCAGGGAGATGGACCCTTCACTGTTTTCGCACCGACTAACGAAGCGTTCAGTAAAATTCCAGAAGAGACGCTTAACAACTTACTTAAGCCTGAAAATAAGAAACAACTCCAAGCGGTCTTAACTTATCACGTAGTTTCAGGAAATGTTGATGCAGCCACTGCCATGACGCTCTCTGAAGCAACGACCCTTCAAGGCGAAAAAATCAACATCAGTGTTAATAACAAGAATGTGATGATCAATAAAGCGCAAGTAATTTCTGCTGACATTCATGCCAGTAACGGTGTCATCCATGTTATTAATTCCGTTATCCTTCCACCATCAACCATGCAAACAGCACGCATCGAAAAAATAAACAAAATGATGGAAAGCCAACCAAGCGCAGCGGGTAAAGTTGTCGGTACTTGGGAAGAGAAACAGCAGTATATTATTCAGACAAACCTATAACAGCGATCTAAACAGCGCCTCATGCTAGCTTAGCAATAAGTGGTTTTAGACGGGGCGCTGATTTGAATATTGGATAAAGCATTCATAGATCTAAAAGAGTATTCCCGGCCAACTTTAGATCTACTTTACTACCACCTCCCTTGTCGCCGCCTCCTGTTCATGCGAGCCTAAACTCCTCATTCCAATGTCCGAGCATTCAATGCAACAGATCAAGCGCCTTCCAATGCTGCCGTTTACGGTCTGCCTATGTCTACTCAGCACAAATAGCGTCTTTGCTGACACGCTATCCTGCCAAGAAAAATATCAACGTTATACTCAGGCTCAAACCGCTTGGCAGGTAGAAAGCAGTGAAATCGCCAGCGGACTACTGCCTAAAAATATGCAACAGATTGCTCACTACCGTGATGTTCAACTGATTGCCATTAAGCGCCGAAGCGCTGCGGTGAACACCTTATTAAAAGTATTTCCTGACCAGATACAAACATGGGGAGGCGTAAATCAGTGGTTAGATCTTACGCCTGAAATGGATAAGGACATTTCAAAAGCAAATAAAGAATATCGAACACTCTCAACTACTTATAAAGACCTCATCTCCAGACCGGCATTCAGCAATAGTGTGGATTTCCAACAAACCTTTAGAAAAACCGTCGTCGCTGATCCCGCATTTAGGCAGCTCATGACACAATTCAGCGATACGGTAAGAGAGATCAACTCCGTTACCTGCAAACGCTAGCACGTCAAAACACTAATCAATGGTAAATTGATCACCATCCATCCAAGCAGGAAATTTTTCTTTAAATGCAGCTAGCTTGCTAGTAGAAAGTTGAGTAGTTTCGCAAAAAGCCATGCCCTCTTTTTGATCGACGACTAACTCGCCTAAATAATCAACAACAAGACTATCTCCAGCATATTCAAGACCATTACCATCCACACCGATGCGATTAACACCAATGCAGTAACACTGGTTTTCAATCGCTCGAGCCTGAAGTAATGCACGCCATGCATTTCGTCTCGGCTTAGGCCAGTTAGCGACATAAATAGCAAGATCGTAATCGTTTTGATTACGACTCCACACAGGAAAGCGCAGGTCATAGCAAATTTGAGGCAGAATGCGCCAGCCACGATACTCTATGATCTCTCGAGCTTGCCCTGCCTCGTAATATTCATGCTCATTACTCATCCTAAACAGATGACGTTTATCGTAGTGGCTAATCTCCCCCTGAGGCGTAACAAATACAAAACGATTGGAATACCCCGCCTCGGTTTTAATCGCTAAGCTACCGCATATCGCTGTATCTAAGAGCGCGGCTTGGGTCTTTAACCATTGAACGGTCTCCCCATCATCCCTCTGAGCCACCGTAGCTGGCTGCATAGAGAAACCACTATTAAACATCTCAGGCAGTACAATCAGATCCGTTTGAGCGGCGAATGGCGCCATTACTGCCTCGAAGTGTTCGCAGTTCTGTACAGCACTCTGCCAATAGAGATCGCTCTGTATCAGGGTAACATTTAAATCGCGCATAACCGCTCCCCCGCTTGAAGAAGCGTCGATTTCCCTTTGGCAAAACATAAACGCACAAAACCCGTCTGCTGATCATCGGCATAAAAAGGCGATAAGGGAATCGTCGCGACCCCCGCATTTTCTAATAACCAAACCACGAACGCTTGATCCGGCAGGTCACTAATTTCTCGATAATCTAGTAACTGGAAATAGGTCCCAGCAGATGGATCGATACTAAAGCGGCTACCCTTCAAATGCTGATTCATGAAATCGCGCTTTTGCTGATAAAAACCGGCCAGTTCACTATCATGCAATGTTTCGGACTGCATAAATTCAGCGATGGCGGCCTGGAGCGGCGTCGCTGTACTAAACGTCAAGTACTGATGTACTTTCTGAAATTCAGCCATCAATGGTGTTGGCGCAATACAATAGCCCACCTTCCATCCCGTCACGTGATAGGTTTTGCCAAATGAAGAGACAATGAAGCTTCGCTCTGCAAGCGCGGGATAGCGATTAAAACTTTGGTGAGAGAGGCCATCGAATACAATATGTTCATAAACCTCATCGGATAACAAAACAATGTCCGTTCCCTCAACAATAGTTTCGAGTATCTTCAAATCATCTTCACTCATCACCGTACCCGTCGGATTATGTGGTGTATTAAAGATAATCATCCGTGTTTTAGGTGTAATCGCGTCAATCACTCGCTGCCAATCGATTGAAAAACTCGGAGGAAGAAGCGGGATGTGAACAGTCTTCGCGCCGTTCAAAGTAATCGCCGGCTCATAACTATCATAAGCAGGATCAAAGACAATCACTTCGTCCTCTACCCCCACAACGGCACTAATAGCAGCAAAAATAGCTTCCGTTGCCCCCGAAGTAACTGTTACCTCACATTCACTATCAACTTCACGGCCATAACAGCGTTTAATTTTAGCGGCGATCTCTTGTCGAAGGAGGGGTAAACCAGCCATGGGAGCATATTGGTTCGCACCACTAGAGATATATTTATCCACAGCCTTTAAGAGCGCTTCTGGCCCATCAAAATCTGGAAAACCTTGTGATAAATTTATGGCCTTATGCTTCACCGCTAACGCTGACATTTGAGAGAAAATTGTCAGTCCAACGGATGGCAGCTTGCTGGCTGGATATTGCATTACCGCTCCTAAAGTAAATCTAGAGTACAAATTAAAAGCACAAATGATGAGTACACATTTAAACAACTATCGCCTTAGTATATCGAAGTCAAAAACGAGTAAAACCTCGAACATTCAACTATAAATACAGCAGCGCTTTTTAAAAGCCCGTTAGTGAAGATACTTTTTGGCGTAAACCGCTGGATAGAGTAAGCTCATAACCACTATCAAACGCTCTAGCCTCTCGGGAAACAGGGTCAATAAAATCCAGCTTTTGTGCCAGCAACTGTAAAGGCTGCTCAAAATCATCCTCTCTCTCGGGCTGTAAAGTTGGATAATATCGATCATTCAAAATGGGCCAACCGAGCGCCTGCATATGTACGCGAAGCTGATGTGTTCTCCCCGTTATGGGTTCTAACTCAAATAAGGCTTTATCCTCAAATTGATCTAAGCACCTGATCAGCGAATGACTATTGGGCTCACCATCAATAACGGCCATTAAAAACCGTGGATCAGCGCGAGCAATTCGATTGATCACCTGCCACTGCTGCCCAGTCAAAGGAGTATTCCCCTCCCCGTCAATCCGGGCCAATGCTTGATAAGTTTTCTTCACCTGGCGTGTCGCAAAGAGTTGATGGTATAGATGACAAGTTTCAGGATTGACTGAAAACATCACCAATCCCGCGGTCACTCTGTCAAGCCGATGCAAAGCTTGGAGGTGCTCAATTCCCGTACTTGTTCTCAATCGCGTTTGCAGACACTCGTTAACAAAATTTCCACCCGGGATAACGGGTAGAAAAGAGGGTTTAAAAGCAACCAAGAGATCTGCATCTTCAAATATGATCGCTTCGTTAAACGGAATAACAGGTTCGTTTTCGACTTCACGATAGTAATAAACCCGTTGCTGTGGCTGATAAGGTGTTTCCGTCGTGATACAAGTCCCATCATGCCAATGAATTTTCCCATCGACTGCACGCTTTCTCCACACGTTAGAACTCACCTGTGGGAACTTGCTAATCAGATAGTCAACCACTGTGGTTACACCCGGATTGTTCCTCGGTAACGTCAGTTTAGAAGGAGATGTTGCTATGGCCATATGTTATCCCCAGCATTGCAAATTATTTCCTAAAAACATCAACACAACGACTCTTCATACGTAACGTTTAACGGTAGAATAGCTGCGTTTCACATCAGTACAGTTAAGTACAAGGAATAAAACAAATGGGCTCTATCAAAACCACATATTGGCTAATCGCCCTAAGCTTAGTTTTCATAATTATATTAATGTCAGAAACATACCCTGCTGACAATGCATTAAGCGATGCGGCTATAAAAGTGGGAGCGCTATGGATGGTGACATTAATAGTGCTCCCCATACAATGGCTATATGGGAAAATATTTGATAGTAAAGGCAGCTACTTAAAACAGTACAATTACATGCTATCTTTTATGTTTTTATTAGTTTTCATCTCATGGTTTTAGTGCCTTTTTCTAAACAAAATAAACCTAACCCACAACGATGTAGCTCTACATCATTCGTTAACGCTAAAAACCTACTAACCTCTGTCTTTTTCGGCGCTGAAAAGATATAAAGCGCTTTATATACGTGTTTCCCCCTAATGGAGTTAAAAATGTCACCTAGAATTGCCCGTAGCCCTGAAGATGCAGTTTCTTCCATTAAGGATGATGAAGCTATCTGGACGCATAACATGGCGGCAACACCAACGGTATTACTTAAAGGCCTCTCTCAGCACGCCTTATCTTGCCGAAACCTAACGCTCTTACAACTTCATACTGAAGGTGAGGGTGCAGCGTTAATGGTTGCTCCCGAACTACAAGGACATCTTCGCTGCCGCTGTTATTTCGTTAGTGCCGTCACTCGCAAAGCGGTACAAAGGGGTGATGCGGACTATGTGCCTATTCTTTTAGCGGAAGTGCCAAAACTGATTCGTAGTGGCGAGCAAAGAGTCGATACGGCCATTATTCAAGTTAGCCCGCCAGACAAACATGGTAATTGCTCTTTAGGTATCTCTGTTGAAGCAACGCATGCGGCATTAGAAAAAGCGGGTAAGATTATTGCTCATATCAACCCCAATATGCCTCGCACGCATGGGGATGGCATTATCTCCTATAAGAGCTTTCATACTGTATATGAAGAATCTGCACCAATCAGCTGTCATGAACCTGCAGTTCAAAGCGATATATATCAGGCAATTGGGCAAAATGTTGCTGCGCTCGTACAAGACCGTGACTGTATTCAAACTGGTATAGGTGCCATCCCTGATGCTGTACTTGCCTGCCTCGGCGACAGAAAGGACCTGGGCGTACACACCGAGATGTTTTCAGATGGTGTTTTACCGCTTGTCGAAAAAGGGGTCATCACTGGCGCATATAAGAAGAATCACCCAGGAAAGATTGTCACTAGCTTTGTCATCGGCAGCCAAAAGCTCTATGACTTTGTCGATGACAACCCCGAAGTACAATTTCTAGATACCGAATATGTAAACGATATGCGTAGTATTCGACGTAACCCACAAGCGATGTCGATCAACAGCGCCATTCAAGTAGATCTAACCGGACAAGTGTCTGCCGACTCGATGGGTACAAAAATCTACTCAGGTTTCGGCGGCCAAATTGACTTCGTACGCGGGGCCTCATTATCAGAAGGTGGACGCGGCGTAATCGCGCTTCCCTCTACCGCGGCGGGCGGCACTATCTCACGTATAGCCACCACGTTAAGCGATGGTGCAGGTGTCGTGACCACTCGCGCCCATGTTCACTACATTGCGACAGAATACGGCATTGTTAGTTTACGTGGACGCACGCTACGCGAACGCGCGCGCGACCTGATCGAAATAGCTCACCCGGATTTCCGGGAAGCGCTAAATAGAGAAACCTTTGAAAAATTGCACCTGAACTTAAACTAGAACAACAGCGCATTAGCAATCTACCATAAGCCTGCAAACAAACCATGCTTGCAGTAGTAGAACATTCGAGGGGAAACAGCATAAACTGATTTCCCCTTTTTGTTTTTGGAGCGGGTAAATAACAAAATCAAAGGCCGATCTAACCGCTAATTTTTCGACTAATCACTTCTCTACTTACACAACAAACAAACTGACTCATCGGCCTCAAATTGAGGCATGTTTAAATTTTTTGCACTTTTGGTGCGCCGCAACAAGTCATATGAAATAACAAAACCCCACTTAACTATTTGTAATAAAAGCATTTATCACATCTGGCACACCTTCTGCTTTATAACAATCAAGTCAATAAAGACCAGAAAAGACCAAGGCAAAAAAGCACGCGGCAGAGCCACTCTTTAGCCTTAGGTTTTATCAAAGACTTTATAAAATTTGTTGAGCTATCGCCCTCATGCTACCTAACCCGCTAACCGGGAAATGAGGAATTAGCGCCATAAAAAGCGCACTCAGCATAAGTAAGCACACTTTACAGGAGAGAGTTTAATGGCCTATTTAGAACCGAGTGAGTTCGCAACCAAAATGGTTGATGCCGGTGAACAGAAAATTTTCATGTCCACCAAAGATACCTTTATTCGTGCATTCATGGCGGGTGCCATTCTGGCCTTAGCTGCGTTTTTCGCGATTACGGTTATAACTAAAACAGGCAGCGTGCTACTGGGCGCCGTTTTATTCCCTGTTGGTTTCATCATGCTTTACTTGATGAAGTTTGACTTACTGACAGGTGTATTCACATTAGTACCGCTAGCAGTCATAGATAAACGCCCTGGCTGTACGATGAATGAATTAATGCGTAACTGGGGCTTAGTATTCCTAGGTAACCTATGTGGCGCATTGATGGTTGCATTCTTTGCTTCTTTTATTCTGACTTATGGTTATCAGATTGATGGCGGTGCAGTGGCAGCCAAAGTAAGTGCCATTGGTGAATCACGAACGTTAGGCTATCAAGAACAGGGCGTTCTAGGTTGGTTCACTATCTTTATCCGCGGCATGCTATGTAACTGGATGGTATCTATGGGTGTTGTCGGCGCAATGATCTCTACCTCTGCAGGCGCCAAAATGGCTGCGATGTGGATGCCAATCATGCTGTTCTTCTACATGGCCTTTGAGCACTCTATCGTTAACATGTTCCTATTCCCATTCTCTATGATCATGGGTGGTGACTTCACTATCATGGAATACCTAATCTGGAACGAAATCCCTACAGCACTAGGTAACTTAGTAGGCGGTTTCTTATTGGTTGGTCTTCCTCTGTATCTGACTCACGTTAAAACGAGCAAAGAGAGAAAAGCAAAAGCTAACGGTCATACCGTAGCGGCGCTGTAAAAAGCACAGCACTAATCGCACATCAGTATGATCAACCCTAGCCGTCTACACGATGGCTAGGGTTTAGATTTAAGCCAAGCACATTTATCAAACGCTTTGATAACCCCCTTAATACAAAAGAGCAGAGCGGTCCTCATGAGTAATCAACTTAAGATCAGTACAGGACAGTTCAGTGATAAGGGCCTAAAAGATCTGAATCAAGACTTTCACGGCGCAATCATTCCTCGCGAGCCCCAACTGAGCCTAAAAGGTGCTGCAATAGCGCTTGCTGATGGCATCAGCAGTAGCGATGTCAGCCAGGTTGCGAGTGAAACCGCGGTAAAAAGCTTCCTCAGTGACTATTTTTGTACATCTGATGCTTGGTCTGTTCATCGATCAGGTTTACGAGTCATTGAATCAATTAATGGCTGGTTATCTTCCCAAACCCAACGCTCTGAAGGGCGTTTCAATAAGGACAAAGGCTTCGTTTGCACCTTCAGTGCAGCCGTTTTCAAAGCCTCCACTGCACATATTTTTCACATCGGTGATAGCCGTATATACCGCTTACGCGAAGAGGGACTTGAACAGCTTACAAAGGACCATCGCTCCTGGATATCTAAAGAAAAAAGTTACCTCAGTCGCGCAATGGGGATCAATCTTTCAGTAGAGGTAGATTATCAACCCTTTACGCTGAAACAGGGCGACTACTTTTTGCTTTGTACGGATGGTGTATATGAATACTGCGATACAGGAGATCTACTTAGCGTTATCAACGCACATCAGAATGACCTAGATAAGGCCGCTGAACAACTCGTCAAAAAGGCGCTTGAAAATGGCAGCGATGATAACCTGACATTACAAATTGTCAGAATAGATAAACTACCCGAGATACATGACAGCACCTTACAACAGCAAGTTGATGCTCTGGAACTCCCTCCAGTACTACAAGCGAGGCAAGAGTTTGATGGTTACTTAATTCTGCGTGAAATGCATGCCAATAGCCGTAGCCATGTTTATCTGGCTGAAGATATTCAGGATAAAACCCGTGTCGTCATCAAGATCCCTTCGTTTGAATTAAGAAACGACCAAGCCTATTTAGAACGCTTTTTAATAGAAGAGTGGGTAGCACGCCGAATCAATAGTGCTCATGTAATGAAAGCAGGCTTACAACAACGAAAACGTAACTATCTATACAGCGTTACCGAATTTATTGAAGGCATCACCCTCAAACAGTGGCTAATTGACAACCCGTCTCCGAGCCTTGATGTTGTTCGAAGCATTATTGAACAAGTCGCTAAAGGGCTACAGGCGATGCACCGGATGGAGATACTCCATCAAGACCTAAAGCCCGATAATGTGATGATTGACGCCAATGGTACGGTGAAAATAATAGATTTTGGTGGTGTTCGGGTCGCGGGCATTGTTGAAGCAGAAAATACACTAGAACAAGACGACATGCAGGGTACTGCACTGTATATGGCGCCCGAGTACTTTATTGGTGAAATCGCTTCAAATCAATCCGATCAATTCTCTCTCGCTGTACTGACTTATCATATGCTTTCTGGCCGCTTTCCATACGATACCCAGGTTGCAAAAGCTCGAACGGTAGCCGCCCAGAAACGCCTCAAATATCATACGGTTTTAGACGATGAAAGAGAGATCCCTGCCTGGATAGATCATGCACTGCGTAAAGCGCTGTACCCAAGCCCCTTCAAACGTTACCCTGAAATCAGTGAATTTTTGTTTGACTTAAGACGGCCTAACACTAAGTTTTTAAGCGACACACGCCCCCCCTTACTCGATCGCAACCCGCTACTCTTTTGGAAAAGTCTTTCCCTTGTACTGGCTATTAGCGTCGCTGGCTTGCTGATCCACATACAAAACTTGACCCCCAATTAATACCTAAAGAGGACTCATTATGATCAGTAGCCGAGAAGAAGTAACCGCTCAGATCCTTGCCCAAAAAGTGGCTAAAGGCATTAAATGGAGCGATGTAGCAACAACGATTGGTTTATCAAAAGAGTGGACCACCGCCGCCTGCTTAGGACAGATGACCTTCAATAAAGATCAGGCAGCCAAAATAGGCGAAATTTTTGATTTATCCGATGAAGCCATTGCCTGGTTACAAATCGTCCCATACAAAGGCTCGCTTCCAACAGCGGTGCCAACAGATCCGTTAATCTACCGTTGGTATGAGGTCGTTAATGTCTATGGCAGTACCATTAAGGAATTGATCCACGAAGAGTTTGGTGATGGCATCATGAGCGCCATAGATTTTTCGATGGATATTCAACGTGAAGAGAACCCAAATGGTGATCGCGTTAACGTTGTTCTTTCCGGGAAATTCCTACCGTATAAAGAATACTAATGAATTCCGCCGATAATCTTTATCGGCGCGTTTCTATCTCTCGATAAGGGTAACTATTTGACTGTTCAAATAACGATCGAATTCGAGGTAATAAAACCAAGCACTCACACCAAAAGACGATGAATACAAAGATGATCGTTTTAAGAAAATGCATTGCTAACTAAACATTTCTCAAAGGAACAACTTCCCCCTGTGCGATTGAATAGGCGTATCCACTGGTAATTTCATAATCATAAACTAGAGTTTAAAAGCAATCGTGATTTTGATGATGTCAGGAAGTAGTTATGGTTAACGTTAGTAGTTATTATTATGGAAATATATTCAATAAAACCGCAAACAAAACCCTAGAAAAACTCTCACATCTAATACAACCGAACATCACAGGTTATGTCGAAAACTTCTATACAGTTTTATTATCCGATAGCGCCTCTGCACAGTTTCTTAACAATCACCTCGTTGAAATCCGACTAAAAAATCAACTCCAGCAATGGTTAAAAGAAACACTGTCCCCTAAACGCGAGGACCAAGTACAGGAGTCATTGAGAGCACACCGTAAAGTTGGAGATGTGCATTCTCGAGTAGAGATTCCAATGCCTTTAGTCGACACGGGAATGACAATCATCAAGGAACGAGTCATCCAAACTATTTTAGAAAGCAGCCTTCCTCAACAAGAAAAGATTGATGCTGTCATTCTAATAAACAAGATACTCGATGCAGCAATTAGCCTGATCAATGAGTCCTATTTACGAGGGAAAGTTGCCCATGAAAGAACATCACAAGAATTCATAACCGCATCATCTGCACAAGAACTTGCTTTAGAAATTGAGCGCATTAAAAGTAGTATTTATCAGTGGATGACTTCAAATTTAATTGCTTTTCCTGAAGAGAGCGAATCATTTACAGAGTCAATAGAACAAAAAGAGTTTGGCTTATGGATAAAACATAAACTTCCTTTAATCGTCACCGATAAAAAAAGATTAAGTAACATTAACTCGTCACTTTCTTCTGCAGAGCAATATCGTTCGGCCATCCATGCTCAACATGGTAAACCTTGCAACCAAGACTTAAGCGAGCTCAGAAATTCCCTGCAAGAGTTAATATGGCATCTAACAGAGGAGGCCAATACAAACCTTGCTAAAGAATCCAAAAAAGATGCCCTAACCTCATTACTAGAAAGAAGGTTTTTAGACCCCATCCTCCAACAAGAGACCCAAATGTCCATGAACGGAGGGCCTGCCTATTCTTTAATAATGATAGATTTAGATCATTTTAAACGTGTTAATGATGTATATGGTCACCAATCTGGCGATGCCGTTCTAAGACAATGCTGCAGAATTATTAAGGAGAATATTCGCTTAACTGATTATGCGTTTAGATATGGTGGAGAAGAGATGTTAATAATTGTGCCGGAAATGCTAAAAAAAGAGACCGCTTTACTTGCTGAAAGAATACGTAAAGCTATTAATGACACTCCAATCTCGATCTCCGATTCAAGAAAAATAAATGTCACCGCATCTTTTGGCATCGCAAGCTTCTCTGGCCACCCAGATTATCAAAACTTGATTAATGAAGCAGACACAAATCTCTACGCAGCAAAACAAGCAGGTAGGAACTGCGTTAGATATTAATCGGTAGGATTCACCGGTTCAATTCTATTTGCACCAACCAACACTCTCTTCTGAAACAGAGCGATACGATGAAGGCCATTGTTAACCACCAACATCGATAGAAACTACTTCATGATAACGTTCAATAACACCTGTGATCTAATGCCGGACGGGCATCTAAAAAATGCCTAAATATAGCCAATCAACCACGTTGAAAAACAAGCAAAAAGTAGCTTTTACAATCCTTCTCGAACATAAATCTGATGTCATTATCAGTTTTCACGTAGCATTGATTTTCCACTCAGGAAATTCTGACGTTCACGAATATTTCGAGTCAAAAAATTTTCGTTCAGTGCCTTATCACCATAATAGCGCTGCACGATATCCATATAGGTTCCATTTCGTAAGATAATATCAATGCCCTTATTGAACTCTGCGATAAGGTCTTGCTGGCTTTTATGGAACACTAGGCCAATAGGCACTTGGTGGATAGACTTTTCTACTGTGCTGAAATGATGATGGAGCCCAGGATACAACGACTTAATCAAGGTCCAACCAGCACTCTCTCCACCTATAGCAAGATCAATACGATTAGCATTAAGCACTTTAAAATTTTGCTCCAATGAGCGGAACCAATGGATATTTAATGCGGCTTGAGTCACCACAGGCGTGGTAGAACTACCTCGCACATTACCAATCTGTAGATGCTTCAAGTCACTCAATTTATCGTAATCAAGCCCACCCGGAAATCGAGTTTTCTTGTAATACAGCTTAAAATCGATATTAAACAGGTTAACAACTTCAACCGACTGATCCTGGCGATCTTTGATAAACCAGTTAATCGAGCCCAAATTGGCTGGATAGCCCTGAGAAGTAACCGAGACTACCGCTCGGCTCATTGGGTAATACGCGAACTTAACATTAACGTTGACCGACTGAAACGCGGCTATGGTTAAGTCACTTGCGACGCCATACCCCTTACCAGGAATTTCAACCGACTGAAATAGCGGAGGATATTCAATCGTTGATATTAGAATGTCAGTATGGGCCGTCTTTATCTGGTTTTCTGAAATAGCCGGCCAGGAAACGATTATCAACAGGGCTAAAACCCCAAATTGCCTCAGCACCATGGTCACGCCCTTGTTAGACAGTCTTTGTTATTATTTTTACCGTTCATGAGACTTACATTAGATAATATAGTCGACAGCTTCAATCGAAATCTTATTTATGACATCACCCCTAATATCGCGAAAGCACTAAAACAAAAACAGTGGGATCATTCACTACGTGAATTCTGAGGACTGTCGCAAGCTTCATTGTCGCGCTTCACTCAGCTTGCCTCTACTCAAGGAGCAAGGGCTAAACCGAGTACCTGATTTGATCCGCTAAATTTTCTTTAGTATCACTAAGAATTTATAGGCCGCGAACTTTCAATATCCACACAATCCGTTTTGCACACCCAAACATCCTATTTATGCAAAGTAATAGGGTTAAACGGATATCAATCATTTCCCAAAGGTAGGGTACTCCTTTATATCCATCACAATTTTTTTCGTACTTTGGTACACTGAAATTACTTAGCATTACAAACTTTTTGTAAGCACATGCAGCCCAGTTTATATTTTCCCGAATGACCGACGAAAGGTAGTGGCTTAATTCGTAAATATTCGAACAAATAGTTCACTCCCTAAGGGAAAAAACAATAAAGGAATCACTCATGAAAAAAATGCCACTCGCCATTCTCCCGCTCTTACTTGCAAGTTCTACCGCATTCTCTGCGGAAGAGTGCGGCAAAGTCACAATTGCTGAGATGAGTTGGAGCTCAGCAACCCTGATGGCTAGCGTCGACAATTTCATCCTTAGACACGGCTATGGCTGTGATTCTGAGCTATTACCGGGAGATACTATGGCGACCGGTGCATCGATGATTGAGAAAAGTGAACCTGACATTGCGCCTGAAATGTGGACCAACTCCATGAAGGAAGCGTTGGAGAAAGGTGTCGCGGAAAAACGCCTGAGATATGCAGGCAAGTCTTTATCTAATGGTGGTGAAGAGGGTTTTTGGGTTCCTGCATACCTCGTCAAGGAAGACCCAAGCCTCGCTACGATCGAAGGCATCCGAAAGAATGCAAAGCTATTCGAACATCCTGAAGATCCAGATAAATCCGCGTTTTATAACTGCCCTGCAGGTTGGAATTGCCAGATCAGTGCAGGCAACCTATTCAGAGCACTGAAACTTGAAGATTCCGGTTTCGAAATGATTGATCCAGGTTCAGGTGCGGGCCTGTCAGGTTCCATTGCTAAGGCCTATGAGCGTAAGGAAGCGTGGTTTGGATATTACTGGTCACCTACCTCAGTGTTAGGTAAATATGAGATGGTGAAAGTTGATTTTGGTACCGGCGTGAATGAGAAACACCATTTAGAGTGTATTACTCAAGAAGAATGCCTAGACCCTAAACCAGGTATGTATCCAGCAGCAGAAGCTGTGACCGTTACAACAGAAGACTTTGCCAAGCGTAGTCCTGAAGCATACCAATATCTAGCTACTCGCTCTTATACCAATAAAGAGATGAACGCTCTATTGGCCTGGATGGAAGACAATCAGGCCGATGGCCAAACCGTCATGGAATATATCATCGAAGAACACGAAGATATCTGGACTCGTTGGATGTCCCCAGAAAGAGCGGCTAAAGTTAAAGCTGCGCTTTAGATTGGGTTAACAGGTAGGCGGCATCTACAACCCACTACCTAAAAAATAGATAAAACAAAGGGGAAGCAGCGTTGTTACTGATTCCCCTTTTTGTTTGTGTTGCGGGTGAGTGGCGGATTAAGAAACTATTGGTCGAGCCTCAAGTCACTAGCAATCGCTTTTATTAATGCACAAGCAACTACACCACCAGCACAAGAAGTGCCTTGAATCTGGGGATGAATATACCCTGAAAAAGACTCCTTCGTAGACCTTTGCTTCGTATAGATAGGACAGCACTAAGAAAAGACACAAGATGAAAAGGCGGGATTATTCGCTGCGCTCACCCTTCGGGCCGTCGCAAGCTCCGCTGTCTCGCTTCGCTAGGCTCCAACCAATCAGGGGTCTCACCCTCCAGTGCAATGTTCTAAATATAGGTATGAAATAAACTGAAAGATGTGAAGATATATAAAAAAGTGGCGCGCCTGGAGGGATTCGAACCCCCGACCAACAGGATCGGAACCTGCTACTCTATCCAGCTGAGCTACAGGCGCACTCAAGAAGTGTTTGCGGGGCGTATTCTACCCATGCGTTCTTGATTCGCCAAGCTTTATTCTTCCGATCCTTATGGTCCTTGGTTCACCTCCCTCCAGGCGCACCACAATCCGCATCATAATTTTTATGGGTTTACTCATCACTACATGACATCAGCTACCGATAATTCTCAGCGGCACTGTGACCAGAGCGTGCCACATCTGCCACTCATCAATATTCAGTTTCACTACTACGCAGCAAGCAATCAAACGCAAAAAACTTGAGGGTATTATTGCTAAGCTCTAAACTAAGCTAACTCTTTGATCTTGCTGACTAACACTTAATTCAGCCAAGAAACTACGATACCTGTGCAAATTTGATAAGGAAGTTAAAATGGAGCTGCACCTCAACAGCGACCTAGCGTCCACTTTTTCCCTAGCTGCGCAACAAAATGCATACTCATTACTAAAACGAGTACTCTTATCAGTTCCTGCTGCAGTTAAGGGTGAGTCACCAAAAAAAGTTACAGATATACGGGTACTCCTTACCTGCGAACCCATCTTCTTTGAGCCTGAAGAGTGGCTCATAGATCGCCTTGAAGCCGGGCAGTCCACTAAGCTACAGCTCCGACCACTTAAACCGCACTTCGATAAGTTATCAGGTTTAACGGAAGAAATGCTGGTTCAGCTTAAATTCGCCGTATCGTATATTGGTAGTGATGGACAACCACATGAGTTCTCATCTCATCATGAAATCAGCTTCTTGCCAGCAGACTACTGGGGTGGTGAAGCCCGCCAAGCTGAACTGTTAGGCGCTTTTGTTCAGCCTAATGCTCATGCGGTTGAGACCCTAACGGCAAAGGTCGCACAGGGGCTTCGTAACGCTGGAGAGAACAGCGCAATTGATGGCTACCAATCCAACACTCGAGAAAGACCTTTCCTGTTCGGAGCAGCACTGTGGTCAACGGTCTTTAACGAACGCTTAATGTATTTGTCACCTCCAAACGGATGGGCCGAGCATGGGCAGCGTATTCGTACGGCAGCCAATATTCTCGAACATAAAACAGCAGCCTGCTTAGACACTTCAGTCCTCTTTTCCAGCTGTCTTGAGAACATGGGCCTGAACCCTGTCATCGCTTTAACAAAGACACACGCATTCGCAGGCTTTTGGCTAGTTGATGATTGTTTTCCAGTTCTGACCAATGACGATCCTATTGATCTTCGTAAACGCATGGACACATCGGACATTGTCATGTTCGAAACAACGTTGGTCACTAACGATTCACCTGTAACATTCAAGCAAGCAATTGATCGTGCCAAGACGTTACTGGAAGAGGATCAGGAATCCGAGTTTGTAATGCTAATCGACATTAAACAGGCCCGGACACGAAGAATAAAACCAATTGGTGCCATCGAAAATAAAGCTGTAGCAGAGGTAAAAAGTGAGGGCAAAGAT
Source organism: Neptuniibacter victor (assembly GCA_027943745.1). GTDB lineage: Bacteria > Pseudomonadota > Gammaproteobacteria > Pseudomonadales > Balneatricaceae > Neptuniibacter > Neptuniibacter victor. Next base: position 3,679,494 of record AP025763.1, read on the forward strand.
GGCTTATCCCGCGTTGCTATCGGCATAGATACAGCCCCCCCTTTGCCACCTGTTCGTGGTGATGATCGCATCTATGAAGAAACACCTGAAACTCGTGTCGATATGTGGCAACGTAAGCTGCTAGATTTAACGAAACGAAATCCACTTCTGAATGTAAAAAGCTCTGCCCTTAAACTCTTCTGTCCTGACCTAGGCACACTTGAAGATATGCTAGCGGCCGATCAAACATTTAGCTTTGTCGCTGCAGACGAAACACCACTTGTTGATAAGGAACGCAGTACCGAAGTCTTTCGTCTCAGTACAGGTGAAGATTTACACAGAGAGTTTGCCCTACAGCAACTCGACAATAAAAAACTCATCGTCAACGATACGATGAAACGTAAAGATGCCAAGCTCGTAGAACTCCTTCGCAAAGCGAAAAATGACTTAGAAGAAGGCGGCACAAATACTCTATTCTTAGCGATAGGTATGCTTCGATGGAGAGAGACTCCTGAGAGTGAAAAATCCTTCCGAGCCCCATTGATTCTGTTACCGGTTAAGCTAGAACGTCGTAGTGCTCAAGCTAAAGTGATGCTACGCCAACTTCCCGATGAAGAACCAATCTTTAACCTGACGCTTCTTGAAATGCTTCAGAGAGATTACGATATAAATCTTGACCAACTACGTAATGAGCTCCCTGAAGATGAATCCGGCGTTGATGTAGAAGGTATCTGGAATATAGTTCGAGCAGCCATCCAAGATCAGCCGGGCTTTATCGTTGTTGAAGAAATTGTCCTAGGCTCATTTTCGTTTGCAAAGTATCTCATGTGGAAAGACCTTCGTGACCGTACAGAACTCCTTAAACAAAGCCCTTTTGTCGACCACCTTGTAGACCGCCCTACTGATGCCTATAACCAAGAAACATCTTTTGTCACGCGTGATGAAGTAGACGATAAAATCAACCCTGAATCATTCTATGCCCCCCTTAATTGCGACTCCTCCCAGATGGTTGCTGTTGAAGCATCATCCCATCCCCAAGACTTTGTTCTGGAGGGACCTCCTGGGACAGGCAAATCTGAAACCATTGCAAATATCATCTGCCATAACCTAGCCCAGGGAAGAAAAGTTCTCTTTGTAGCTGAAAAGATGGCCGCCCTTCAGGTCGTTTATCGTCGCATGGAAAAGATCGGCTTAGCGCACCTTTGTTTAGAATTACACTCAAACAAGGCCAACAAAAAATCAGTTCTTGATCAGCTAGGGTCTGCATGGACACAGCGAGAAAGCGCTTCTCAGAATGACTGGATTGCAAAGGCACAGAAGCTAGAAAAAGTACGCCATGGATTGAATAACTACGTGGCTGAACTTCATCACCGTCATGCCCTAGGCTTATCTGCCCGTGATGCAATGGCGAGGGTGGTGCGCTTCTCATATGAGCACCCCCTCCGCTTAGAGTGGCCTGAAGACCAAAGCCAAGCACCGATAAAAACAGAAGCTGAGATTGATCCTTACTTAGAAACCGCCAGAGAGTTAGGGATCGCTTTTGGAGAGGTTGAAGATCTTGACCCTGCCAACTTTGAATCGATCATTCAGATGGACTTTTCAAACCAATGGCGTACTTCTACAATCGCTTTTGCGAACCGAGCCCACACAGCATCTAAGAAAGCTCATGAAAGTGTCACCTCCTTGCTAAAAACGCTGGATGATTCCCTTGATCACATATCACCTAAAAAGCTTAGTCAACTATCAGGATTAGCAGAGCTCTGTGAACTCGTGATAAATGGTGACGTTGACTTTGCCTTGCAGGGAGGAGGCCCTTCTCGCATTAGTGCATTGAGCGACAGTATCTCTCTGCACTCTGAGCTTCATGACCTGATAAAAGAATTTGGCCACGGACTTAAATGGCCGATGCTAGAGGAGTTAGAATGGGATCAATGGATTCAGCAGCGCAACGAAGCAACCGGTCTTTTTGGTTTTGTTAAGCGTTATAGCCTGCGAAAAGCAATACGTGCTAAAGGCCTTGAGAAGATCACTGATCTTGGGATTCTTGATTCAGCAATCACAGCACGTGAAACTCTTATGCGACTCAAAAGCAGTTCCTCTGAACTGGAAGGAACAGCTGCCTGGTCAGGTATTGATTCAGACCCAAAACAACTTAATAAATATCATAAAGAAGGCGCACGAGCACTAGAACTTTTCAAAATATTTGTCGGATCGTTTTCTGACCCAACTCGGCCCGTTAGTACGTTACGTCGTTACTTAGTTGAAGGTAAAGATTTCTTATCTGATAACTCTCAAATCTCTGGGTTAGCTCGCCGTGTAGCCGAAGAAGCAGCTAACTACACTACACTTAATGAAGAAGCCGAAGCTCTAAAAATCAAAATTAACTTTGATGATGATCTTAGAAAAATATCTTCAGACTTCAGTGTAGTTGCCGATCAGAGTGAGCGCTTAAGTCGTTGGTGTCGTTGGCTAGCCACTAAGAAACGTGCATCTCAATATCAGCTAGAACCTCTATCGCAGATGCTGGAAACACGTGTAATTACACCACATGATTGTGAGGCAAATGCTATGACGGCCTTATGTATGTGGTTGGCCCCTAAACTGATCGACCAAAGCCCTTCACTAGTTCAGTTTGCCGGTGCATCGCATGAAGCCACCATTGAAATGTTCCGTGAACTTGACGCAGATGTCTCAGCAACCACTTCCGAATTTATTTTAGCTAAAACAGCTGGAAATGTGCCTGACCGAAATGCACCAAGCACCCCTGCTGAGTATGGCGTACTGGCTCGAGAGTTAACGAAGAAAACAAGACATAAACCTGTTCGCGCTTTAGTGAAGGAAATGGGGAGTGCCCTCACTGATCTGACACCTTGCTTCATGATGTCGCCGCTGTCAGTGGCACAATTTTTGCCCGCAGATTTTGCTTTTTTTGATCTTGTAGTATTCGATGAAGCATCTCAAATTACCACTTGGGATGCTGTTGGTGTGATTGCACGCGGCAAGAACGTCATAGTCGTTGGTGACCCGAAACAGATGCCACCAAGCAATACTTTTGGTCGCAAAGAGGAAGACGACTCAGACGAAGGTGATTTAGAATCGATCTTGGATCAGGCACTAGCAGCGCGCTTACCACATCTTCGTTTAACCGGGCATTATCGTAGTCGCCATGAAACACTAATTGCGTTCTCTAACTCTCATTACTATGAAAACCAGCTGACAACATTCCCGTCAGCGGAAACTAAAGCTAGCGCGGTAACCTTGCACCGTATTGAGGGTGTATATGCTAAAGGGCGTGGACAAACAAATACTATCGAGGCGCAAGCAGTAGTCGCAGAGGTTGTTAAGCGTCTCACAGCTATGCTAAACGGTGCTCCAGAGCGCTCTATGGGTATAGTGACTATCAATTCTCAGCAACAACGCTTGATTGAAGATCTAGTTGATGAAGCCCGCCGCAAGAACCCTGAATTAGAACGTTTCTTTACAGCCACCGATACCTACGACCCACTATTTGTTAAGAATCTTGAATCTGTTCAAGGTGATGAACGTGACATTATCATTCTCTCGCTGACCTATGGCCCGACTGAACCAGGCGGAAGTACTATGAGTATGAACTTTGGTCCTCTGAATAAACAAGGAGGAGAACGACGTCTAAATGTTGCTGTGACTCGAGCAACGACAGAAGTTCTAATTTTCTCAAGCTTTAATTCATCTATGGTAGATTTATCTCGTACACAAGCTACCGCTGTAGAGCATCTGAAAAACTATCTCGAGTTTGCTGAACGAGGGCCTATTGCTTTAGCTGAATTTAGTTCAGCCAACTATGGTGTTGATCAATTTGATTCAGACTTTGAACAAGCAGTTGCTATGACACTTCGAGAGAAGGGGTGGAAGGTTCAAACTCAAGTTGGCGTATCTAAATTCCGCATTGATCTAGGTATTGTTCATCCTGATAAACCTGGTGAATATCTCGCAGGTGTTGAATGCGACGGTGCCACCTACCACGGCTCACCATCAGCACGAGACCGTGACCGTGTTCGCCAAGCAATTCTGGAGAACCTCGGCTGGCGTATAATTCGCTTATGGTCCACGGATTACTTCCAAGAACCAGAATATGCGCTGAAAAAGATCCACGAGGGTTTAGAGGCATTATTGGCTGAAGACCGTGATAAAGAAGCTGCTGAACAAAAGAGTGAGGCATTACAAACAGTAGTGCCCGATTTATCTGCAGACCTACACCAAGAGACATCATCAAAAAATAATGATGCTATTAATGACGCATGCCTCGCACCAAAAGAGCCAAAAGCACTTGAGGAAACTTGCCAATCCCAAGTTAAGGAAAGTAAACCGTCAAATGAACCTAGAGATACTAATGAACTCTCTGACACTAGCGACGTTCTTTCAGAACTTCCCACCTACGATAAAGATCAGTATTTCGATACCAACCACAAAGTGAACCTTAGTGAGCTAGCTAAATCCGTTTTAGCACGCAAAAACGGGATTACTCTTCACGAGCTAACGCTAGATATAGCACTCAGGCACGGTTTGAATCGAAGCTCTCGCAAACAACGTAAGCACCTACGTGATGTAATAAAAGGCTGGGCAGGTTTTTGGCGAGAGGGTGACGAGAAAACGACCGTCTGGCTATCACCGGATGATGTGTGCGATGAGATCCCTTGGAGAGGTCTTTATGCTTTTGGCCTAGAACGTGATTGGAAGGAGTTATGCTACCAAGAGAAAGTTGGTATCACTCGCGCTGCTCTAGCTTCGCAGCCCGAAGACCCTGTTGATTGGATTTTTAACGAATTTAAGATAACTCGCCGCCATACCTCAACAGCTGAGGTATTCCAAACATGGATAGATGAGACTAATGACTCTTAATTAAACCACGAGAGGATTCCGAATGAACTGAGCTAAATACTACACGCCATCCAGATTAGGATGGCTCAGTGTTGAGTTTTAACTTATGAGGAAAGAAGTGATCTACATCGGCAATATTTTATGAACCTGATTAGTGAGATTTCATCAAGACAATACAGGCACTTACCTCTCTGATAACCATTCAGCGCATCACGACTGCTTGTGATACTAATGTTCTTACTCCCAGAACGAGTTACTAGGTGGCCACTATCAGCGTCATGATCAACACTAATCAGGTTACGGGCTCTACAAGCCTCTAGCGAGCTTCTGTCTCCTCGAGTAGAGAAGTATTATGATTATCTGAAAACAGCTCATACAGAACTTCCGTGATCCTAATCCCATTGTTTTGTTTGCGCTCATCGATAAAAAATCGCTCAGGCACATCTTCATTGTTCACTACATGGAACGCATCAATCACATTAACAAAACCAAGCTTTGAAGTTTGGCTGATCAAATCGTTTTTGGTTATCTGTTCATTGTTGTACTGCTGGCTTAAATCCAAAAATCTACCAGCAGAGCGAGCACCTTGTTTATCTACCAAATTTAGGTGCTCACACAAGTTACGGCTGAATGGCTCTGTCAGTTATTCAATCGTTAGCAAATCACTACCAGAACGGCCTGAGATTTCTATCAAAGATTTAGCCCGTGCGAGCTTACAAGACCCAGAGTTACGATCGAAGAGAATGATCGCACGTCAGTAACTTTGTAGGATGGGTTCCGATGAAAAAATTCCATTTTGGCCTCCATGGTAGCCGGAGATTACCACAGAGTAATATTTCCATCCTCATTATCAACAATGATGGATATGGGAACCGGGGATAGCCATCTCCGCAGCCAAGCCGCCGCGCGCGGCTGGCCTCACTAAATATTACATCCCGCAAGCTCTTCCAAACATGCCGACTGAGGAAGTCTTTCTTAAACGCTCTGACTGGAACTCACTGAGAAGTTTAACACGGCGCGGTACGCGCCAGTCAGGAGAACCGGGCATGTAAGCAATGAACGACGCGCTGTGCGCGCCTCATTTAGATCACTTGAAAAGCCAAGACCTGCCGCGCTCTGCGCGGCAGGCTCAGTTCCGCAGTTTATGCATCAACCCTTTTTCATATCCGCAGCTATTCAGCTTAATTAATCTTCAAGTTGTAACCTAACGCATCAAAGCGTGGGCAGCCACCCTCATTTCCAGATACAGAAATAAACAACTGAAAGACTAAAAGACTACGTGTTATTGAAACTGTACAAAATGTAATAACAGCGCGACCTGGAGGAAATTTCTGACAGGGTAATTTAAGGGGCATTCGATAGCTCCATTAACAGGAACAAACCGGGGAGAACATAAATCAGAGATACCGCTGTGCTGAAGCGATTCTCTCCTTAATTTTATCTCGCCTAATGCTAGTAACCCCGGACATAGCCTGCAATGCAGCAGACAAATTTTTAGGAGTAGCCGCCATACCAAAACTTTCACAAACCTTCTGAGCAGTCACAACTGCCGCCCATTCTTTCTCCCGCCCTTTAACTCTAGGGTTGCTTTGGGAAGCAATTTCAAGTTTACCAACAGTACTCGTAATACTTTTCTTAACCGAACTCTGCTTATCACGCCACTTATCCTCACGATAAGCCGCTAGTTGAAACTGCATAAATGGAGAATCGTGAATCCCAAGAATCTCTAACTTTAACCTAGTATTACCGGTTGTTCGAACAAAACGGATAGCTTCATCTAAATCGAAAATTTCACCTGCAAAAGCTTTTGCAGCATGGCCCTGCGATACTGTCCTACGACCAACACAATGCAAGAAATCCATATCAATAACCTGCGTATCATTTGATAGAAGCTTCTCAATATCCTTTGGTTGATGCTTTCTCTTTAAACGAGGACGGAAAGCAGGGCTTGCAACCCCATCCTCACCAGCCGCGAATCGTTTATTAAGCTCTAGCTGGATAGCAACGTAGGCATTTCTTTGCTCTAAATAACGCCCTCTCAAATCTACATTAATATCAGCAATCATCGATTCCAAACTCCGAAGCAGCATCGATGTTGGGAACTGACTCAAACGTTCAACGAATTCAGGCTTGATTATAAAACTAAGCCTATCTTTTTCTTCAGGGTTAAGAATATTTTCAGAGGTAAGGAGCTCTAGGGATGAAACTACCGGCTTAGCTTCTGGAGCCTCGATGGCTTCAACAGCGCGAATAATATTTTCTTCTCTATGCATAGGCATAAATCAATACCAGCTCATTGACCGGAAATTTATACCCTCATTCTTTGCGGCTCCCGGTCAGTGAAACAGCGGCAAAGGGCTTTATGGGAAACCTATAGGTTCCTCTCTGGAACATTTACAGCTCCTGTACTGTGTTGCGTGCGTGAAGTATAAATGGGGCATTTGCGGTTGATTTCAACTCTAAACTTTCTATTCCCAATCAAAAAACATTACAAATTGACGTTACCTAAAACAGGCCAAATCCCAAGATTCATGGGACTTACGAAAGCTAAAGGCTAATCAAAACATGCAACGAAAGGTCAACTCATTTTGCAGTTTTATTGACGTAACAATTCGGAACCCTTAGAAGGCCACAAGTTCACTCTTTGGATAGAAACCTATTCGCTGCTTTCCATCACTAAATCCTTATACTTCAATTCAAAGGCGATGAACTAGGTCTTCCGCTCTAAGATGTGTGTACCGATTCAACATAGATAGTGTTTTATGCCCGGTAATTGTTGCCACCTCCATTGTGTTCAAACCCTTCTCAAATAAACGGCTAGTAGCTTCGTGCCTAAGGTCATGAAAACGCAGACCTTCTATGCCAGCTCGTTCACAAGCTCGCTTGAATGCTTGTGACATACTATTTGCTGTGATGCCGAAAATAAGTTCCCCTGTGTTAGGCGTCGCCTTTAGGGCCTCTATTGCTCTATCAGATAAAGGAACTGTACGGGTATCACCATTCTTTGTTTTAGGCAGAAACAAGATCTGCCGCTGCCAATCTATTTCCTGCCATTGAGCAGTAGCCATTTCACTCCGCCTCATTGCCGTTTCAACTGCTACTATGAAGACTGAAATCATCACCTGATTATCAGATAGTTCATCTAATAACAGCCCCTCTTCATCTCCTTCAAGCCGTCTATTTCTGCCTCGTGGTCTTTTAGGCTTCTTAACTTTAGGGATACCCTGCGGGAATGGAATGCCCCACTCGTCCTGAGCAAGCTTAAGTAATTTGTACAACATACTTAAACCATGATTGACCGTTGTGGGTGAAACTTCTTTAAGCCGCTTATCTCGGTAATCTGCTATGTGTGAAGGTGACAAGCGAGCACAACTGTATTTGCCAAGTTCTTTAGCAAGCATGTCACAGCAGGACTTAGCGATACGATTAGTCCGGTTACTCATGTCGAGAGGGCCAAGGTATCGCTCAATCAAATCATGGATAGTCACAGACTCAGATTCAGACGTATCGACAAAGGATCCACGATGCATTTCAGCTTCGATTTGCTTTGCCCATACAACCGCATCAGTTTTTCTCTCAAACGTCTTAGATTGAGATTTGAGCCCTTTAAATCGAACCACTGCTTGCCAGTTTTTGTTCCGACGTTTACGGATAGTCGCCATCGATATTCCTCCTGTATAATGGAGGTAATGGTATTGGGCTTGGCAACAATTGTCGGGGGGAATATCCAGAAAAACCTCCCCCCCCTATACAATATTTAGGTTCAAGCTACCTCAAATAAATGGATTTGCAATTTAAGGACAAAACATGCCCGGTAGAATCACTCTTCCCTGCTCAATATTTGCATCATTACTAAGCCTAAACACCCAAGCGGGAGCTTGGGATACACAGACTAATACAGATCCGATCTCAGATGAAAGAACAGTTTTTGCAGTATCCTATTCACTCAATAAACAAGACTATCAACATGCTCGCCTTGTTGCTTACTGTAGGAATAATAAGTACCTAGCAGTTCAAATGACAAATACCGGTCTCTTGATTAACGACAACTATCCTATCAAATGGAGAACTGATAATAACAGGCCTCATAGCACCAACTGGAAAGGAATGAAATCAAGCGATGCTCTTTGGTCAAATGACCTTGAGAGTATGATTATTGAAATGGTTCGCGGTAATCGACTAGCAATTAGGATTGAACGGAAATACTCTCATGATCTTACATACCATTTTTCGCTAGCTGGATTTACTAAAGCGAGCCAACCGGTGTTATCCGCATGTAACTACAGTCTAAAAAATGAGCTTGCCAAAGAAGAAGCCGCAAAAGTTGCTAATCAAGAATATATGAAAAAAATAGAAGAACTCGAGAACACTCCTAATGAAGTGATCTTAAAAAAGTTTCAAGGAAGAACAATCAAGTATATTAATCAGACTCTAAATTTCGTAGGTTTAGGTCCAAGTATCTATAACGAAAAATGCAAAGTTGAAAACTCAGTATCACGTGAATGCAGAAGGCTGATTTTCAAATCGGGCAATACCGAAAGGCGATATATGTACAATGAACTAGTGATCCGTGGCTTCACATTCGTTGAATAATGGCCAAAGGGCGCAAACTGTAACCAGGTTGTGCCCTCTCCTTAGATTCATGTGCTTTAAAGTAAATACAATCCCACATAACTCTCTAAAGAATAAAGCTTTTTTTACATTATCTACCCATCTGACTAACAGGTTCTCAACCTGATGATCACATCACTACCCCATGCTTTTAGCACTTGATAGCACTCAGGTTGAGTCATGATATAGCATCGAATTTCATACCTCTCCCCCAGTTCAATTTCTTCCATAATCAGCTATTATCTTGATCAAATTCACAAAAGGATTTATTGAGGAAATACAAGGATGAGCAAAGCGCTATCTACATCAGCCTTAGCAAAAACAAAAGGCATCACCGGAAAAGAGCTGTTCTCGCAATTAGAAACATCCGGTTACATCCAGCGCGAAGACAACGAATGGAAGCTACTCTCAGCCGGAGAAAACGCTGGCGGCCAATACATCGATCACCCCAAATATGGCAAGTACATCACCTGGCCTGAAACCTTAGAATTCACCAATGAGACAACTTCACCTCCTCCCCCAAGTTCGGATAAACTTGTTACAGCAACAGCTATAGGCAAAGCTTTTAGCTTATCGGCAAATCGCATGAATTCTGTTCTGTCAGAGCTTGGCTGGATAGAGAAAGCCCTAAAAGGCTGGACAATAACCGCATCAGGCAAATCTGTTGGCGGAGAACAAAAAGAAGATTTTCGCTCAGGTATCCCCTACGTTGCTTGGCCTAAATCAATCACTGAAAACAAGTCCCTTAAAACTACCATCAATGAAGTTCAAGGTGAAACCCAATCAAAGGAAGCCAAATCCGAAGCAAGTGACAACTCAAACTTCCGCGAAAAATTTGAAGCAAAGTTACGAACCACTGATGGACATTACGTTCGCTCTAAAGCTGAAATGCTCATCGATAATTGGCTATACATGGCTGAGATCGTTCATGCCTATGAACGTAAGCTACCTATCGAAGAGGAAGTTTACTGCGACTTCTACATCCCCACGGGCAAAGTCTACATCGAGTATTGGGGTTACGAGAACGACTCAAAATACCTCCATCGCAAGGCACAAAAGCAGGCAATTTATAAACAATACGGTTTTAAGTTAATCGAACTCGAAGACAAAGACGTACAGAACCTCGATGATGTTCTTCCCCGCCTACTACTGAAACATGGCGTTCAGTCTTATTAATAGTTAAAAGCGATCTACATACACCGCATTAAGCTATACAAAAAAAGGGAAGCTGTTTTTCACTGCTTCCCTTACTGTATTCAAGCATGTAAACGCAAAAGCTATCAGTACATAGCCTCTTGCTGGCGACGTGCAATGACTAGCTGAGGCGTATAACGATTCTTTCCGTCCTGGCTTTCAAAGCCTAGACGCTCATATACACTACCACCAATTCCGGGAATAACTTCGCCATCTGTAGTTCTCTCACTATCAGAAGCAAAATAATTATAAGCAAACCTTGAAGAAATACTGTCCGGAAATTCGCGCGATAACGAATCAGGTGCACTCTCATACATTACAGGAGCCATGACAAAGATTTTCTTTGGCGACATCTCCTGAATTAAATGCATTAGATTTGTTTTTACAACACAAGACCCTGAGATAATTGACTTAACAATTATCAGAACATCAGCTGTTTTCAAATGCGGTTCTTTGTATTTTCGGAGTATTGGGGCAGTTGAGGCGAACAGCTCATTGCCGCTAATTCTCTTATTCCAGAAACAAGCCAATGATGTACTCTGCACATCACTTTCTATAGCTTCAATGATCCCTTTAGCTAGAAAGTCTGCATCTTCCACAGTACAAGCTATTGCAACGTTTTCACCACTCACTTCATGCACTAACTGCTCACCCTGGCGAAGCCCGAGCTCGTACATAGCGTGTCTGTAATGATCGACATCAGTGCTTTTATCAGCAATTTGACTTAGCCAGTTCTTTACTGACTCATCTACGCTGTTTTGGAATTTCCTACTCATACCAATAGATCCTCCATATCTTCAAAATCCCTTGGTTCTCTCGCCAATATTTGAAGTTGGAATTCCTTAAAATCTTCCGAATCAATCGGATAATTAAGTTCACCTGAATCGCATTCTCTGTATTGCCACACAAAGAATCCTTTTTCAAGTCTAAACGTAAATCCAGGAATTTGCACCAATAGTTTATTAACTTCTGGCTTTAATTCAGTCTGAGTTGCGTATGCAAGGTAATTTGGCTGATGCCTTTTAACCCCTTCCCAGATTTCTTCGATTGTACAAGGAGCACCAAGTCGAGCGACCCACTCTCCCATTATTAATGAACCCAGCCTATCAATCTTACTTGGTTCCGGCTTCACACATAAGTCGGCAAGAGACTCGTATAATTTAGGCTCAACCTGCAGAGTCGCAGATAAAGTCTCTGCGAATCCAAAATGCTCGACTCTAGAAAAGCCATTAATATCGGTTGGTTGATGCTTCCTTAATGCCTTAGCCTTAGATTGATTTGGTACAACTAATGCTAAACGAGTATGTTCAATGCCTATATGTTTATTGACTCTCTTTTGATAACGAAAATCGTCACAAATTTTATTCTTTCCAGCTCCCCAAGCCACGTTATCAGTATTTTTTAACTGATATTGACGACGTGAGGATGCAAATCGATCTTCAATAATAAGATCGTCAACAAAATCCAGAGTTTGAGTTGATATATTTAAGCGCTTTGTCTCATCTAAATTGATAAAAGGAACCATCCTTGAGATATGATAAACAGCGTAAAGGTTTTCATATTGAATACCTTTACTTCCCGCAGCCCCACCAGTATTTTTCCTTTGAAGGTATGTCGCAACCCCTCCCCCAAAGCTCTGTGTTACATAATCTAAAACCTGCTGATCTGGCATTATTCCCTGTTCCTTCACAATTAACACCCAGTAAAAAGCGCGCGCGAATTCTATCAATTACGCACTTAAACAACCAGCCTCCTTTACGCAGTAAATATTAAGAAAACTGTATTATTAGCAAGTACTAAAATTACGGCATATACTGACCGTTCATATGCTCAAGGAGTGATGCGAAATGAAACCAGATTATCTTATCCAAGGAGACAGAGCACGACTGATTCCCGTCGGCTCTGATAGCAATAAAGAAGCCAGAGTTCTCTCTGTAAGCATTGCTATGATGACTCAGATCTCTTCTCTCTCAAAAAACCTTCTCGCTAGCTGTAACTATAGGCTCGGCGCCAGAGCAAAACTATATGCCTGGACAGAAGTAACTTTAGGTTCAAAAGACAATAAAGACCGACCTGATGCCTTGCTCAAAATAGTAAATGGGAAAAACAGCTGGACTGCACTCATCGAAGCAAAAATAGGCAAAGCAACGCTATCTGAAGAACAGGTGGCTCGATATATAGCGATTGCCAAAGAGCACAACATAGATGCGGTAATCACTGTATCGAATCAAATGGTAGCTCGCGCTGATCATCACCCTATTAACATTCCCAAAAATCAATTACGAAAAGTTGAGCTGTTTCATTGGCCTTGGGCATGGATCCTCTCAGAGGCAGAGATATTAAGAGCTGAAAATAGCATTGATGATTCTGAACAAGCCTACATGCTTGATGAATTTATACGATTCCTTAGCCATCAATCTACGGGAGTAGAAAGTTTTACCCAAATGAACAAAGGTTGGAAAACTGTTGTAAAAGACGCCGTATCACAAATAAAGCTGAAACGTACTGATCAAGATATTGAAGAGACTGTTGGCGCATGGCTCCAGGAACAACGAGACCTTGCCTTGCTAATGTCCAAGCACATAGGCAAGAGCGTACATTTAAAAATGGACAGAAAAGTAAAAGATGATCCTGTTGCACGACTCAAACACCGCATTGCAGATTTCTGCGAAACCAACACATTGTTTACCATTCTACAAATCCCTGATGCCGCATCCGACCTTTTAATTCAAGCAAACCTACCTACCAGGTCAATCACTGCATCAATGAAACTGAAAGCACCACAAGATAAGAAATCTACCTCTGCACGAGTAAACTGGCTACTTAGAATGCTAAAGAGCACCGAGGCAGATTCTCGAATCATTGTAAAAGCATCATGGCCATCTATTATTGATGATACTAGCTGTGCCTTAGCCGAACTGAGGGAAAATCCTGACAAAATACAGTGTAGTAACCCGAAACATGCTCCTACTTCATTTGAAGTTGTGTTACTTCAAGACTCTGCCGTACGCTTTTCAGGCTCCAGAACCTTTATAGAAGATGTCGAAGAGGTTTCTCGTACTTTCTATGACTCCGTAGGACAGAATTTGAGAGCATGGCAACCAGCCCCTCCTAAACCAATATCCAGATCAAAAGTTACAGAAACCGAACAAGAGCAAGTGTTTGAAGAAGTAATGCTCGAAGACTAGGGAAATCATTTAATAGACAGTTCCGTTGGAGCATGTCTATTAAATACTCATCCCCGGCATTGTGACCATAGCGTGACCTGCAAAAGGCAAAACGCTTATTCAGGGTAAAACAAAAAGACAATGGAAGAGCGGAAGTAGCTAAGGCTGGCGCACTCTCTCCATATACGAAGACCGTCACCTATTAATGAGATCGGAACCTGCTACTCTATCCAGCTGAGCTACAGGCGCACTCAAGAAGTGTTTGCGGGGCGTATTCTACCCATGCGTTCTTGATTCGCCAAGCTTTATTCTTACTTCAGGCGGATGGAGAGAGGAGCGGTGCTGGGCTGTATAGGCTTTTTATCTCTTCTTCGACATCGCCTTGCATCAAAACTTCCCACGATTGGCGATCTTCTGTGAACGAAAGGAACGCCTGGCAGCTACCACATCGATAGATGCGTTGATTAGGAATTTCACTCAAAAGTGTAAGGCTGGCATCGTTACGCGGCTCACCTTTTAATTGATGGCACACACAGTTTTCAGACATTCCATTGCGGGTCATTACGATCACCATTATTATTTTTAGACCTTAGTATTAGTTAACATTTGTACTCCTTTAGTTTTAGAAAATCTATTTTTTTATAATTCTTTCTCCTTTTTAACCGCTCTTACCATTAAACCCATAAAAAAATGCGCTAAATCATTCGAATACAGGCCACTCGGGCCAAAGCCCCATTTCAGTTGTGATTATTTATCGCTATAATCCGCAACCGGTGAAACTTTGAGCAGTCGAGTCTGAATATCCGCCCCTGAGCACCTCTTGAGGCTGGGCATCCTGACAGACCGAACTGCCCGTATTTAAATTTGGTTGATTGAGAGGTCGTGACTGTGAAAAAAATCACTTCAGCATTGGTTGCTCTAGGTCTAGGTATTGCATTGAGCGCATCTGTACAGGCGACATCTAACGATGAAGCTGTAGCAGAGCGTATTAAAGCAGTAGGTTCTGTATGTATTGAAGGCGATGATAGCTGTGGTGGCGCTGCCGCTGCTCCTGTTGCTGCTGGCGGCACTCGTTCTGGTGAAGATGTTTATTCTTCTAAGTGTGCAAGCTGCCATGCAAGCGGTGTTGCAGGCGCACCAAAATTCGGTACAACTGAATGGGCTGATCGTGGCGCTAAAGGCATGGAGTCTTTGCTGGCTACTGCAATCAGCGGTGTAGGTGCTATGCCACCTCGTGGTCTTTGTGCAGACTGTTCTGACGAAGAACTACAAGGTGCAATTCAGCACATGCTAGACAGCGCTAAGTAAATCACTTAGTCCTGCAATAAAAAAAGCCGCTATATGCGGCTTTTTTTATGACTATTCCTATCGCTAATCAAACATATCTTTCAAACTGTTCAACGTCGCTCGTCCACGTTTCTGGTTTTGTACTTGGCACTTTTCACCTTCCCCTTCGACTTCTAAATCTTCCGGTGGAAGCTCGTCTAAGAAGCGGCTCGGCATGCAATCGAGTACTTCGCCATATTGCTTCCGCTGTTTGGCCAAAGTAATAGTAAGGCAGCGTTTAGCACGTGTAATACCTACATAAGCTAATCGACGCTCCTCTTCAATATTATCAGTTTCGATGCTATTGCGATGTGGAAGTAACTCTTCCTCCATCCCCATTAAGAAGACATGAGGAAACTCGAGCCCCTTGGATGCATGTAACGTCATCAATTGAACACGGTTTGAATCATCTTCCTCTTCCTGGCGATCCAACATATCAATTAAGACCAAACGATTGATCGCCTCCTGAATACCAGCGTCTGGATCGTCTTCTTGTAAACGCTCCATAGTCGATTTCAAGGAGTCCATTAAGAAGTAGACGTTCTGCATCCGCTTCTCAGCCATCGCATCACTGGAGCTATTCTGTGCGATCCAGCCTTCATAATCGATGTCTCGCATCATCTCGTGTATCGCTGCGATCGGATCAGCTTGGTGACATTGGCGATAGATATGTTGCATCCAACTACAGAAACGGCGTAAACGTTCTACCGCATTCGCCGGCATGACCTGCTCTAAACCCAACTCATCACACGCGTTAAACATACTGATCTGCCGTTCAACGGAATATTGGCCTAACTTCTGAAGCGTACTTGGCCCGATTTCACGGCGTGGCAGATTAATAATACGCAGGAAAGCATTATCATCATCGGGGTTAACAAGGACTTTCAAATAACTCATCAAATCCTTAATTTCAGCCCTCGCAAAAAACGAAGTACCACCGTTAAGCTTATAAGGGACTTGGTAGTGCTGCAGCTTCATCTCCAACAATCGCGCTTGGAAATTACCGCGATAAAGGATAGCCATATCTCTGAACTGCACATTATTTCGCAGATGAATGTCCAGTGCTTCGGTAGCAATACGGTCGCACTCAGCATCTTCATTACGAGTATGGATGACACGGATAGGATCGCCCATCCCCATTTCACTCCACAATGTTTTTTCATACACGTGAGGGTTATTGGCGATTAGCGTATTGGCCGCTTTAAGAATCCGACTCGTTGAGCGGTAATTTTGCTCAAGCTTTACCACTTTTAAGCTTGGGTAATCGGTTTCTAACTGCACTAAGTTTTCTGGACGCGCACCTCGCCATGCATAGATCGACTGATCATCGTCGCCTACCACCGTCAATGCACCACGATACCCAACCAACTGTCTCACTAAGCGGTATTGCGAGAGGTTGGTATCCTGATACTCATCCACTAGCAGATAGCGTAACCGGTTTTGCCAGCGCTCCAATACTTGCGGATGCTCTTCAAATAAACGTACCGGTATTAATATCAGGTCATCAAAATCGACCGCATTGTAGGCACGCAAATGCTGCTCATAAACCTCATACGCCCGAGCGCATAAAATATCTTGTGGTAGCTCTGACGATGCTAATGCTTGAGCAGGCGTTAGCATCTCATTTTTCCAACTAGAGATCTGATTCTGTACTACATCAACTTGGTCGCTTTCCTCATTGTTCTGCAACATTAAGTCTTTTAATAACGCCTTCGTATCTTGATCATCAAAAATAGAAAAGCCCGGTTTAAAGCCTAAAGTTTTATGCTCTCTACGAATAATGGTCAGGCCTAAATTATGAAACGTAGCCACCGTCAGACCTTTACCCGTACCGCCCTCTAGTAAGGCGTTAACACGCTCTTTCATCTCGCGAGACGCTTTATTGGTAAAGGTCACCGCAGCAATATTACGACCGGCAATACCGCACTTATTAATTAAGTACGCAATTTTTCGCGTGATTACACTTGTCTTACCTGATCCCGCGCCCGCCAAAACCAATAATGGACCGCCAATATATTCCACCGCTTCTTTCTGACGTGGGTTTAATCGAGACATTCTTTAAAAAACCTTCAAAAAAGACTAAAGCTTAGCTATACCAAGCCGAGATAGTATCTATACGATTCGGGTAGAACCGCTCAAAAAAAGCAGATAACCTATTGATATATATAAATTAAAACAAACGTTTGAATATATTTATAGGAATGGTAGTCTGCATCGTAGAATTATAAAAAGTAATTATGACACGAAAAAATTTACAGGGAGACACCCCCTGGTAAATTTGTGTCTGTTTAACCGTGTCACACTGGGGAAGTAAGCGATGCGCTCAGCGCTGCGGCAGTTACCCGATAAGCACAAGAAGATTCTGTTGATCGATAGCAATCAACAAGATCAAAGCAGGCTTCAGCCGATATTAGAGCAATACCCTCTATATCAGCTTACTCGCTGTAACGACCATGTAGAAGCGATGATGCTTTTGCAGGAATCCCCTGTTGATTTTATTTTTCTCAGTTGCTGCTGCAGCCCTCTACCCTGTCCTACCGTTATTTCTGATCTACATCAGTATCAACCGCATACACCGATTATTGCATTAAGCTCAACCATCAGTGAAGAACAAGGGCAAAAACTCATCGAGGCTAAGGCCACCGATTTCCTATCAACAGAGAACATTAGTGCCGACACACTTTTACGTACACTAAGACACGCAGAGCTAACGACAAAACAAAACACAGAGATAGAGTTACTTCGCCATTCGGATACGCTAACACCGGTAGGCAATCGGCAATTTTTTTATCTCACCCTGTTACATAAACTAAACTCTCTCATTGACCAGAAGAGCCAGCTTGCTCTTATCACCATTGACCTAGATGATTTTCGTAAATTCAACACTCGCCACGGCTTTAGTGTGGGTGACGAAATTGTTTTGGAGATGGGCAAACGCATTCAAGAGAGCATCCAACGCGATGATATCGTTTCGCGACTAGGCAGCGATGAATTTGCCATTATTCAAGAGATCCCTAAAGATCAAGATCTTCATCAAACGGTAAAGCAACAACTCGCTCAGCTGATTACGTCACTTCAAGAACCCTATGCACATCATCATACTCACACCCATCTAAATTGCAGTATTGGTGTTGTATTAGCGCCTGAGCATGGTAGCGAAGTAGATCTACTCACTAAGCGTGCAAGCTTAGCGCGTCTTAAAGCAAAGCAGATACATGGCTGCAGTTACTCTATATACCGGCCTGGCATGGAGATCGCTGGAGAAGAGGCTAAATCAGGGTTAGAAGCAGAACTAATGACCGCTCTTAGAGCAGAGCAGTTCGAACTATTCTATCAACCCCGTATAGACTTACGTTCAGGCAAGATTGTGGGGGCAGAGGCTCTTATTCGCTGGCGCCACCCTACTCGCGGTTTGATTATGCCTGGCGACTTTATTCCCATCAGTGAGAACAATGGGTTAATCGTACCGATCGGTTATTGGACAATTCACCAAGCCGGGTTACACCTTAAAGAGCTTGCACAAGAGGGGATTCACATTGACCGATTAGGAGTCAACCTATCCTTCCGACAATTTAAAGATGAGATGCTCGTTGACACTATAAAGCGGATCATCAATAAAGAAACGATAGATACATCAGTGATCGAATTCGAACTCACTGAATCGGCTATTTTCAACGATGAAGAGCACGTTCGTAACTGTCTTGATTCCCTAGCAGAAGAGGGAGTCACTTTTTCATTAGACGACTTTGGCACCGGCTACTCCTCCTTCTCTCTTTTACATAAACTGCCAATCAGTGCACTAAAAGTTGACCGGTCTTTTGTTAGTCAGGTCAATGACTCATCTGAAGCGGCTGAGATCGTTCGCTCTATCATCAGCCTCGCACAAAACATGAACATCAAAGTGATTGCCGAGGGTGTTGAGACTCGAGAACAACTCGACTTCCTCATAAAATATGATTGCGATGAGATTCAAGGCTATTTTTACAGTCCTCCGGTTTGTTTTAATGACTTTAAACGCATGCTTCCCAAAAACCCTCCTCTCCCCTCAACGTAACGACTTTCTCGCAGATACCCGATAACTTAACGCCTCCAATAGATGAGCCCGTTCAACCTTTTCAAGCCCCGCTAAATCAGCAATCGTCCGAGACACCCTAAGCACGCGATGGTAGGCGCGAGCTGACAGCTGTAATTTTTCAAGCGCTTGGACCAACATCTCTTTATCACCATCATCAATACAGCAAATTTCCTCGAGTAACTTACCCTCCAACAGCTGATTAGGCAGATTCTGCCTCGCCAGCTGACACCGCCTTGATGCTGCGACCCTTTCCCGGACCTGGACACTACTTTCAGCATTTTCACTATAACCAACCAGCTCTTTCTGCGATAAACTCTGTACGGTTAACTGCAGATCGATACGATCTAATAAAGGCCCAGACACTTTTGCTTGATAGCGGCGCACTTGATCAGGGCTACAGTGACAACGTTCGGTCCCATCTGCAAAATAACCGCAAGGGCATGGGTTCATAGCTGCCACCAATTGAAATCTAGCTGGAAAGACCGATTGTCTCGCAGCTCGGGAGATCAATATCTCCCCGGATTCGATCGGCTCACGCAAAACTTCTAATACCTTACGGCTAAACTCAGGCAACTCATCCAAAAACAATATCCCTTGATGAGCCAACGAGATCTCCCCAGGTTTTGGATTCCCTCCGCCGCCAACCAGTGCAACGGATGAAGCCGTATGATGTGGCGCACGAAAAGGGCGCGCCCATACGGGCTCTTCCCCATGCGTAGATTGAGCAATAGAATGAATAGAGGCGACTTGCAAACATTCTGCTTCGGTCATCTCCGGTAACAAACCCGGTAAACGATTGGCCAGCATGCTTTTACCACTGCCGGGAGGCCCGACCAGCAATAAGTTATGCGAACCGGCTGCGGCAATTTCCAATGCCCTTTTCGCTTGTAGCTGGCCTTTAACATCACTTAAATCGGGGTACATGCTTGAAAGGCAAGGTTGTGTATAACTCGATGAAACGGCGGCAATCAACCGTTCAGACTTCAGATGCGCGCACACATCCAAAAGATGAACGGCCGGAAAAACATCCAAATTTGAGGCTAATGCAGCATCCTGCTGATTCGCTATCGGAAGCAGTAGCCCCCTCCCTACTTGGCAACAGGCTAAAGCGACAGGTAGGACCCCAGCAACACGTCTTAACTCACCTGAGAGCGCCAACTCACCAATAAGCTCAACGCTCTCTAAAGACTTCACAGGCAGCTGAGCACTCGCTGCTAAAATCCCTATAGCGATCGCCAAATCGTAGCGACCACCCTCTTTAGGCAAATCAGCAGGCGCGAGATTAACGGTAATTCGACGTTGCGGAAAATCATAACCAGAATTGATTAGCGCGCTGCGAACGCGTTCTCTACTTTCTTTTACCGCTGTTTCAGGCAAGCCGACAATAGAAAAACTAGGCAGGCCGCCTGAAAGGTGAACTTCAACGGTTACAAGCGGAGCATCAATGCCCACTTGTGCCCGTGTATAGGCGATTGCGAGTGACATAAGCTTCCATCCTTGGAAGGGAATAATTGTGTTTAAAGGTATTTAATCGATCAATGTTCGACAGAAAGGTGCTCTAGCAGCTGCTGCAAAGTCAATGGTAGGCCAAAATAACGGCCCTGCATTAGCATACAACCCTGCCCCATCAACTGCCCTCGCTGACCTGCGGTACTAACACCATCAGCTAACACTTCAATATCTAATTTATCAGCCATATCCAATACAGTATCTACTATTTTTTGCCTACCTTCATCACTACTCATGGTCACCACAAGTTCGGCATCCAATTTAATCACATCTGGCTGAATATCTTTTAACTGCTCTAGAGCGGGGCTCTCACAAGCAAAACCACTGATCGATAAAAGTGCGTCACTGGTTAACAGATCAAACAGCTCGCCCTCTTTTTCAAGCGCGGTATGTATATCAACATCGATCATCAAACGGCCTGCCTGCTGATATTGATTAAGCTGCGAAACCCAACGCTGAACTTTCTCTTTACTATGCAACTGCTGCGATTCCATTCTAAAGGAGATAAACCGCAAATCAGGAAAGCGCTCCCACACAACATTAAGCGCTTGTAACTCTTGATCAATCCATTGCTCATACTGGTCTAACGATTCAGGGTTTTCCATCAACGCCGAAAAATCTGAGAAAGGAACTTGCCCCAATTCAGGGTGAAGCCAAGAGGGACGAGCATGAACGGCGACCACCTGGTGGCTATAAATACTATAAACAGGAAGGTAGGTCATTTGGATTTGATTGCTGACAAGGGCCGTAACAAGATCTTCTTCGCGGAGGATCTGTGGCCCCTTGCTGCGCTCCATCAATTCGCTATAAACACGGAAGGTGTTTCGCCCACCCTGCTTTGCAGCATACATCGCCACATCCGCTTTTTTCACCAGATCTTTGCCCCGTTTGGCATGCTCTGGATAGACAGAGATACCGACACTGCCACTAATAAAGATCTCTCGATGGTCGACAAAAATGCCGTGTGACAGTTGATCAACGACTCGCTGAGCCACTTTGATCGCTGATTCAATTCCGTCGACTGCAGGCAGCATCATAACAAATTCATCACTGCTTAAACGCGCCAGCGCATCCTCGCCTCTAACTACAGAACCTAACCGACGAGCCACTTCTTGCAGAAGGCTATCACCAACCGCACGTCCCAAGTTATCGTTTATCCATTTAAAGCGATCCAGATCCACCAGCATAATGGCTATCTGCTCGTTTTCTGCTTCACACTTTTCCAATCGGTTATTCAGAATATCTTGAAACATATCCCAATTTGGCAGATGAGTGAGTTCATCATATTGCGCAAAATGAGCAAGCTCCTGACTGTTAGATTTAAGTTTACTAATATTAAAAAACTGAGCGATATACCCTGTAGGCTTGCCCGATTGATCGGTCATTTTAATAACATTAAACCACGCGGGATAAACGGAACCATTTTTATGACGATTCCACAATTCGCCTTGCCATGCCCCCGCACCATTTAGCTCAAGCCATACATTTTCATAGAAGTCTTCAGCTAATTCACCCGCGCTTAACACGCTAGGGTTTTGACCTAAAATATCTTCACTTGAATAACCCGAAACATGTTCAAAAGCGGGATTTACCTGAATAATATTATTATCGAGGTCCGTTACCATGACCGCTTGCGGTGAACCTTGGAACAACTGCTGTTGGATATGCCCTATCATGTAATACCCGCTCCGCGTTTAATGAATATCAGCCTTAAACTCTTATTTATCCTTGAGCAATGCGTCCAACGCTTGCAATTGTTCCTCTAACGCCTCTACTTTCTCTCTTGTTCTTAACAGCACAGCTTTCTGAGCATCAAACTCTTCCCGACTGACGATATCTAAACGGTCAAAGGTACCCTGTAACACCGCTCTTACCTGATCTTTCATAGAATCCTGACCTGGCAGCTTAGATTCGCCAGAAAGAAGCTGGGAAAATTGCTCTGTTAACCCTTCGATAAGCTGGGAATTAATCATTTTCATCCTCAAAAACTAAAAAACAGCGAACTCAACTATAACAATAAAACAGCACCACACAAGTCAGCACCAAAATAGTGCGCAAAACAAAAACGCACCACTTTAAACGCCCCATCATATTGCACAAAAAACAAACACTTACGCACCAATCATCGTAACCCACTAATTTAAAAGGCTTTTTAAAAAACTGGCACAGCCTTCGCTAAACCTAGAGCAGAAATCATAAATCAAACCATTACTAAACGATTTATGAATCATCAGAAAATTTCGTATTTATGGGGGATAACAAAATGAAGATGGTCTCCGCAGTCATCAAACCATTCAAGCTGGATGATGTCCGTGAAGCTCTTTCTGAAATCGGTGTGCAAGGCATCACCGTCACAGAAGTAAAAGGCTTTGGACGTCAAAAAGGACACACCGAACTCTATCGTGGGGCTGAGTACGTTGTGGACTTCCTTCCAAAGGTTCGCGTCGACGCGGCCGTTTCAAGTGACATTGTTGAGCAAGTAGTAGAAGCAATCAGCTCAGCTGCACAAACAGGAAAGATAGGTGACGGTAAGATCTTCGTTACCTCTATTGAACAAGTAGTGCGTATCCGTACCGGTGAAACCGGCACTGAAGCACTTTAACACCGACTTACTGATTGCTTCTGGAGGAACTAACCAATGGAAGAACTACTAAATTCAACAGCCGCTGATGTTACTCAGCTAAAATATGCACTAGATACCTTTTATTTCTTGGTATGTGGTGCCCTTGTAATGTGGATGGCCGCTGGTTTTGCCATGCTGGAAGCGGGCCTTGTCCGTGCCAAAAACACCACTGAAATTTTGACTAAAAACATCGCACTGTATGCCATCTCATGCATTATGTATTTAGTCTGTGGCTACGCCATTATGTATGGCGGAGAATACCTCCTTTCAGGTATCACAGGTGACGGCTTCACTGGCGAAGCTGAGCCAGCAACCTATGCACCATCTGCAGATTTCTTCTTCCAGGTAGTCTTCGTTGCAACAGCAATGTCTATCGTTTCTGGTGCAGTTGCTGAACGAATGAAGCTTTGGGCTTTCCTTGCTTTCGCTGTTGTGATGACCGGGTTTATCTATCCGATGGAAGGCTCTTGGACCTGGGGTGGCAATGCTGTATTTGGCATGTACAACTTAGGCGACCTAGGATTCTCAGATTTTGCAGGCTCCGGTATCGTTCATATGGCTGGTGCGGCAGCAGCGCTTGCAGGTGTACTTGTCCTTGGTGCTCGTAAAGGTAAATACACAAAAGATGGCGGCGTAGCAGCTATCCCAGGTGCAAACTTACCACTAGCAACGTTAGGTACATTCGTCCTATGGTTGGGTTGGTTCGGTTTCAACGGTGGTTCCGTACTAGCAACCTCCGATGTTGAAAACTCTAACGCTGTAGCAGTGGTTTTCATGAACACTAACGCAGCAGCAGCCGGTGGCGTTGTAGCAGCACTAATCGTAGCACGCATGCTATTCGGTAAAGCAGACTTAACAATGGCTCTTAACGGTGCTCTAGCCGGTCTAGTAGCGATTACAGCTGAACCATCTACTCCTACAGCACTTCAAGCAACATTATTTGGTGCGATTGGTGGTGCGTTAGTGGTATTCAGTATCTTGACGCTTGATAAGATGAAAATTGATGACCCTGTCGGTGCGATCTCTGTACATGGCGTTGTAGGTCTACTAGGTCTACTACTTGTCCCTGTAACAAATGATGGTTCATCTTTCTCTGGTCAGATTATCGGTGCCCTTACAATCTTCGGTTGGGTATTCGTAACAAGCATGATCGTTTGGTTAGCAATTAAAGCGGTGATGGGTGTACGAGTTTCTGAAGAAGAAGAGTATGAAGGTGTAGATATTTCTGAATGCGGTATGGAAGCATACCCAGAATTTACATCAGCGAAATAATAATATCGCTTCGCTTTAAAAAGGGTGCTTTTGCACCCTTTTTTCATTATTAGCCACCGATTATTTACCTAACCGACCAACAATCTCGTATACCAAATCTCCTGTTTCTAGGTATACTAATGCCCATAATTCACTATAGTTACAACTGCTAAGTGCAGAGCTAAGCACTTAATAAGCAGGCACAAACTGAGGAATAGCATTATGAAACTGGTCACTGCGGTGATTAAACCGTTTAAACTTGATGATGTACGCGAAGCCCTTTCCGAAATTGGTATCCAAGGGGTTACTGTGACGGAAGTTAAAGGTTTTGGCCGTCAAAAAGGCCACACTGAGCTCTACCGTGGCGCTGAATATGTTGTAGATTTCTTACCCAAAGTTAAAATTGAAATTGCAGTTGATTCAGGCATGGTTGACCAGGTTATTGAAGCCGTTACTAAAACGGCTAACACAGGTAAAATCGGAGACGGTAAGATCTTCGTCACTCCTCTTGAACAAGTTATCCGTATTCGTACGGGTGAAAGCGGCCCTGACGCCCTATAACTTGTCAGCAAATTTCAATAAGCACCTTTTTAGGTGCTTTTTTTGTTTAAACACAACAAAATACTGCACCAGATCAAACAAACAAAAATCACAAAAGCGCACAATACAAGGCCTATAAGGCCTAATTAAAACAAAAATATGCGCAAAGAATTCTCACAAAAAGATCTTAAAGCTGATATTTCTATGGATTGTTTTCAGCAATCGTCCATAGGCGTTCTACAGCTAGATCACAATTTAAACTGCATCGCCGCGAATCCATACGCACAAGAGCTGATCTGTAGCGGTCCAGGGCACAATGAATTCTTCGCACTATCGGTCAATTTCAGAGCGGTTATCACACCCCATATCGAACGCTTGCTTGATAACTCTCAGACATCGATCTCTACGCACATCCTATTACCGCAACAAGATGACCAATCTATCCTGCTGAAAACAGAGCTAGCACGCATTAACTCAGCAAGTGATAAAGACAATAAGTTTTTTATCACGTTGAGAAACTCCAGCAGAAGTGCACAGCTAGCAAAAGAACTACGTGTTTTTAGAAATGCCGTTGAAAATACCGGCAGTGCTGTGGTGATTACTAATAATCGCGGGGAAATTGAATACGCCAACAACCGTTTTAGTGAAATTACGGGTTACAGTTTCTCTGAAATAAAAGGTAAACGCCCCTCATTTCTTCGGTCAGATAAAACCAGCGATGAAACATATAATGAATTATGGAATACCGTTCTCAACCATAACAAATGGCATGGCACACTGTTAAACAAACGAAAAAATGGCACCACTTATTGGTCCCTACAAAATATATCGCCGATTCATGATGAGCTAGGCAACATCATTAACTTTGTTTCAGTCAGTGAAGATATTTCGTTGATCAAAGAACACGATGAACAGATGGAGAAAATGGCCTATTTCGATCCCCTCACAAACTTGGGGAATCGGAGAAGCTTCAGGCGGACACTTAATCAGTACCTCGACTCCCCACAAGAGCAAGGCCTTCATGCTTTATTATTATTAGATCTCGATCACTTTAAGCAGATTAACGATACGATGGGCCACGAGGCTGGGGATGCGCTTCTCAACACAGTGGCCAGTCGACTCAACTTTTGCACGCGAAACAACACCTCTGTATTTCGCCTCGGCGGTGACGAATTTACAATTATTTTTCGTAGCTGTGAAAATAGAGATCTAATTATCCAACGTGTAAATGAAGTATTGAGTTTACTATCCCAACCCGTACAAATTGGCAATCATGAGATCAGTATCACCGTTAGCATCGGTATTACCCTAATCGGTCTCGACAGCCATGACGCAAGTGACCTCCTACGCAATGCAGACTTAGCCATGTACCATGCTAAAAGGTCTGGACGGAACACCTTTGCATTCTATGAAACACAAATGGACTACGAAGCTCAGCGTACACTTAGCATTGAACACGATCTTCGCAATGCCCTTTCTGGCAATCAGTTGAAACTGGTTTATCAGCCACAG
Source organism: Neptuniibacter victor (assembly GCA_027943745.1). Lineage (GTDB taxonomy): Bacteria > Pseudomonadota > Gammaproteobacteria > Pseudomonadales > Balneatricaceae > Neptuniibacter > Neptuniibacter victor. Next base: position 3,706,138 of record AP025763.1, read on the forward strand.
ATTAATGCCGATGATGGCAAGATCACCGCGGTAGAAGCCCTAATACGTTGGCAACACCCGATCAACGGTAATATCTCCCCCGTTGATTTCATTCCCCACGCGGAAGAGACAGGGCTAATTATTCCAATCGGGCGCTGGGTCATGCTTGAAGCATGCAAAGCAGCTCAGTCACTACAAAATGCAGGATTACCGCCCATAAAAGTCTGCGTTAACCTGTCCGCTCGCCAATTTGATGACCCTACGCTAATAGAACATATCGAAGAAGCACTGCAGCTGTCTGGGCTTTCTCCAGAGTGGCTTGAATTAGAATTAACAGAAAGCATGTTAATGCGTGATATCCCACAGGCCATCGAAACTCTAGATTCGATCAAAGCAATGGGAATTAGTTTAGCGATAGATGACTTCGGCACCGGATATTCGTCACTTAGCTATTTAAAGAAAATGCCGGTCGATCTACTTAAGATTGATCGTTCATTTCTGCATGAAATCCCGACCGATAGAGACAATATGGCCATTACTTCAACCATTATCGCTATGACAAAGCAGCTCGGACTCAACGTGATTGCCGAAGGGGTAGAAACAGAAGAGCAGATGCGTTTTCTCAAAACCAGCCAATGCAACATGATGCAAGGTTTTCTTATCAGCAAACCGGTTTCCTTAGAAGAATTTAGCGATAGCTATCAGTCGTGCCAGCACTATTGCGGGGCATGCCAGCAGCAAACTAGCTGTACACTAAATAATCAGAAAATCTATCAACATAACCTACTTAATTGATAGACACTCCTCTCAAGTTGATCTGCACCTGAGAAGCCAAATTGCTCAAAAATCACCCACTTATGCGCTGAGGGTCTAAACTTACCCCATATGTGTCGTTAAGGAGGTGAGCGATGCAAGCTTCGGTTAACAGAGAAACCTTTGAACAGGTTATGGTCCCAAACTACTCCCCTCTCCCTATCATTCCAGTGAAAGGAAAAGGCTCTAGAGTATGGGATCAATCAGGAAAAGAGTATGTAGATTTTGCCGGCGGAATCGCAGTCAACGCTTTGGGCCATTGCCATCCTCAGCTGATCACCGCCCTACAACAACAAGCCGAAAACCTTTGGCATCTCAGTAACGTTTGGACAAATGAACCCGCTCTTCGCTTAGCCAAGCAACTCTGCGATAAAACGTTCGCTGAGCGCGTTTATTTTGCTAATTCAGGCGCAGAAGCCAATGAAGCTGCATTTAAGCTAGCAAGGAAATTTGCCTACGATCATAGCGGCGAGACTAAACATGAGATCATTAGTTGTCTAAACAGCTTCCATGGCCGTACGCTTTTTACCGTTTCTGTCGGAGGCCAACCGAAATACAAGGAAGGATTTGAACCCGCACCTAAAGGTATACAGCATATTGAATTCAACAACTGCCAAGCATTAAGCGAGGCTATTAGCGATAAAACCTGCGCCGTAGTAATTGAACCCATTCAGGGAGAAAGCGGCATTATTCCTGCGACCGATGATTTTCTACAAACCGCGAGATCTTTATGCGATAGCCATAACGCACTGTTGATTTTCGATGAGATACAAACTGGTGTGGGTCGTACAGGTAAACTATATGCCTATCAAAACTATGGGGTAACACCCGATATATTGACCACAGCAAAAGCCTTAGGCGGCGGTTTCCCTATTGGCGCGATGCTATGCCTTAGAACGGTTGCCCAATCGTTTGGTATTGGCAGCCACGGTAGTACCTATGGCGGAAACCCATTAGCTTGCACCGTGGCCTCAACCGTACTTGACCTTATCGATACCCCTGAACTTTTAAATGCAGTCACACAGAAACACGAAATTTTTTCTCAACATTTAGAGCGACTCAATAAGCGACACCCTATTTTTCATGAATTCCGCGGGCAAGGATTGCTTATCGGTTGTGAACTTAAAGAAGAATTTCATGGCAAAGCACGCCAGCTCCTTCAAATTGCACAAGAAGAGGGCGTTATGGTTCTTATTGCCGGCTTGAACGTGATCCGATTAACCCCTTCATTAATCATTTCTGATCAGGATATTGAGGATGGGATGTCTCGTCTAACGCGAGCGGTGAAACGCTTTCAAGACGAGAATAAATAAAGCAAGGCCTGCTGAAGGAGGTGTCTTAATGAATGCAGTTAATAACATCATGCAAGGCATGCCCGCCGACACGTCCAAATATCTGACGCAGATCAGCGCCCACCAGCTATTGCGTGAGCGTGAACTCATCCACTTAGTGGAGATAAATTCCAGCTCTCTCAATCCTCAGGGCATCAACGCGGTTGGTAAATGGTTTGAACACAAGTTCTCAGCCATCAGCCAAACAAGCGAGCGCATCCATCTACCAGCATGGCAACGTATGGGGTTTGATGGTGAGATCCAACAACAACCCTTAGGCGATCTATGGCGCTTCAAACAACGCCCACAAGCAAAGTACCAAATACTATTAACGGGACACCTAGATACCGTTTTCCCGATAGATAGTGCGTTCAACAAAGCGGTTCAACTTGATCAGATGCGTCTCAATGCGCCTGGCGCGGCGGATATGAAAGGAGGCCTTCTAGTCATGCTTGCAGCTTTAGAATGCCTTGAAAATACCCCCTATGCCCATCAACTAGGTTGGACTGTCATTCTAAACCCCGATGAAGAAATTGGCTCACCACAGTCCGCTAACTATCTTGAACATGAAGCCAAACAACATGATATTGGCCTCATCTATGAACCCGCCCTGCCTGATGGGAATTTAGCCGGTGAGCGAAAAGGTAGCGGGAACTTCTCTTGCTCTGTACGAGGGCGTGCCGCCCATGCCGGGCGCGAACCAGAAAAAGGCAGGAATGCGATCAACAAAGCAGCCGAATTGATATTGGAATTGGCTCAGTTAAACGGCGCTCGCCGAGGACTCACCCTTAATACAGGGATGATTCAAAGCGGAGAAACAACCAATAAAGTCCCTGATCTAGCGGTCTTCAAATTCAATATTCGTATTGAGCAACCAAACGATGCAACTTGGTGTAAACAGCGGATCGAACAATTAATAAATAAGCACAATCAGACAGAGGGGTACAATATTTCGCTGCATGGTGAATTTGGCCGAATGCCAAAGATCATGGACAACTGCCATCACGCCCTATACACATTGCTACAGCAGTGCTCTCAAAAGCTGGGTACTCCTCTCAACTGGCAAGCAACAGGGGGATGTTGTGATGGTAATAATCTATCTGCAGCGGGGTTACCCAATATCGATACGTTAGGCGTTCTAGGAAACTTTATCCACAGCCACAATGAGATAATAGAACTCCCTAGCCTTACCGATAGAGCCCAGCTTAGCGCCCTTCTACTCTTGTATATCGCCATCAACGGTCTGCCTTTTTCACACCAGCCTTCAAAGCCAAGAGGTTAGTATGAATACGCAACAGCTAAAAACAATGCTGGAGGAGATGTGGATTGACTATCTAGCACTTAATCCAGATGCGCTGGCAATTCACCAGCTCATAAAAGAGCGCAACCCTCATGTGGTCAATGATCACATCGCGCTTCGGACATTCAATTTGGGAAAAGTAGATCTTAAACAGATATCACGCCCCTTCATCAATGCGGGCTACCATGCTCGCGGTGAGTACTCATTTCCCAAGAAACACCTCTACGCACAGCACTTCGAGCACAACGATCCCAACTTACCCAAAATTTTTATCAGCCAGCTTTTGACTGAAAATTTAGATCAGAGCAATCAAAAACTTATTCACAACCTCATTGAGCAGATCCCCAAAGAGATATTAACGACCAAACACTTTAGCTATTCAGGTCGTCACTGGAACCTTACTTATAAACAGTACCAACAACTGCTTAAACAAAGTGAATACGCAGCCTGGCTTGCGGCCTTTGGGTTTAGGCCTAATCACTTCACTATACTGATTAACGCCCTGCACTCTCATCACCGTATAGAAACCCTCAATCAATTTCTAAAAGAACATGGTTACGCGCTCAACTCAGCCGGCGGCGAAATAAAAGGCAGTGCAGAAGAGTACTTAGAACAGTCATCCACGCTGGCTAACAAAGTCATGCTCTCATTTGATGATCAGGAGGCAGAAATTCCCGGTTGTTATTATGAATTTGCAAAACGCTACCCATTACCAGAAGGTGGGCTGTACCAAGGTTTCATTGCAGCATCCGCCGATAAAATTTTTGAAAGCACTGATTCGCGTTAAGCACTCTAGAGAGTGCAGGAGGTCGGTATGTATTATATTCGCCCTATTATAAAAGATGATTTAGAAGCACTGCATAACATCGCCTTAGAATCTGGCCCTGGCTTTACCTCTCTGCCAGAGAACATTGATCTCCTCGAAGAAAAAATCAATCGCAGCGAAACATCCCTAAAGCATGAGAGCGCTCCCTACACACCCGGAAGCTATCTGTTTGTTTTAGTCGATTCAGAATCGAACAATGTCGTGGGTACGACAGGCATCGAAGCGACGGTTGGTCTTAATGAGCCTTGGTATCACTATAGAGTAGGCACGGTGGTTCACGCTTCGCGCGAACTGAATATCCATCACCAATTCAAAACACTCTACCTTTGCAATGATTACACCGGCTGTTCAGAAGTCTGCACACTGTATCTACAACCGCAGCACCGCCATTCTCAAAACGGCAGTCTACTTTCAAAAAGTCGCTTTTTGTTCATGGCAGAACAACCACAACGTTTTTCAAAACGCGTGATTGCAGAGATGCGGGGCTACTCCGACGAACAAGGCCGCTCCCCTTTTTGGGAGGGATTAGGCCGTAAATTCTTCGCGATGGACTATTCCGAGGCTGATTATCTAACCGGCTCGGGAAATAAAGTATTTATCGCAGAATTAATGCCGAAATACAGTATCTATATTCACCTTCTTCCAGAAGAGGCGCAGCAGGTTATTGGTAGAGTTCATGCGAATACGGAGCCAGCGCGTAAAATGCTGGAGAATGAGGGGTTTCGTTTTGAAAACTACGTAGATATTTTCGATGCAGGCCCTACGATAACGGCCCCGCTCGAAAAAATTCGCGCCATACGTGACAGCCGTTATGTAAAACTGCAAATTAATTATGACCTGTCATGCGATGCACAATCTGACCAAACAAGTCACTCGGGAAATGGCAACACCTATCTACTCAGCAATACCAAAACAGAACACTATCGTTGCTGTCTAAGCCACGCGAATGAACAGCAAGCTTTTACCGAAATATCTCCAGAAACAGCAGATCTTCTACAATTAAGAAGCGGTGACACTATGCGCATCGTAGAACTTAAAGGGAGAAGATAATGACACCGCTAGCATCTCACTTTATTAATGGGGAATGGATTCGTGGCAACGGCGACGAAATAGAGTCGCTTAATCCCGGTAATGGCGAGCGTATCTGGCAAGGTTTTGCTGCGGATGATGACCAAGTCGGCACAGCGATTAATGCCGCAGCTGACGCCTTTCCTCACTGGGCAGAACTTTCATTAAAACAACGAGCAACTTATCTTCTTCGCTTCACCGAGAGTCTCACTGATTACAAAGATCTACTCGCTGACACAATAGGCCAAGAAACGGGGAAACCGCTTTGGGAGGCCTATACTGAAGTCGCCGCCATGCAGGGAAAGGCAGCATTAACCATAAGGGCTTATCAGGAACGCTGTAAACATGAACAGACCGACACCGACGGAGTTCGATCTATCCTTAGCCATCGACCCCACGGTATTGTCGCCATCTTTGGCCCGTATAATTTCCCAGCACATTTGCCCAATGGGCATATTATGCCCGCTCTGTTATCGGGTAATACTGCCATTCTCAAACCCAGTGAACTGACACCGCGCACAGCTGAATTAATGGTGCATTTATGGCAAAAAGCAGAGCTGCCCGATGGCGTTTTGAATTTACTTCAGGGAGGAAAAGAAACAGGAATTTCTTTAGCCTCCCACCCTAAGGTCAATGGTATCTATTTCACAGGTAGCGCCGAAACAGGGTGTTATCTGCACCAGCAGTTTGGCGGCCAACCAGAAAAAATTCTTGCTCTGGAGATGGGTGGAAACAACCCCCTCCTTGTCACCGAAACTAACAACCTAACAGCAGCGGTCTACAATACGATTCAATCCGCTTTTATAACCTCAGGACAGCGTTGCACTTGTGCACGTCGATTATTAGTGCCTGAAGGAAAGAAAGGGGATCTCTTTATTCAACTGTTAAAAGAGAGTATCGAACATATAGCCGTAGGGACCTATAACCAACAACCTGCACCTTTTATGGGTTCATTAATTAGTCAAACCGCAATGTCTGGTATGTTAGAAGCACAGCAACATCTAGTCGTTCAAGGCGCGATGCCACTGGTAAAAATGTTACGTTTTGCGGATCGTGGTGCGCTACTTACACCCGGTCTAATCGATTGTAGCGCGATCGAGGCGCCAGAAGATAAAGAGTTATTTGGTCCTCTACTGCAACTTTATCGCGTCAAAGATATACAACATGCCATCGATATGGCTAATAACACCCGCTACGGACTATCTGCAGGTGTCTTGAGCGACAACCCTAAAGTATTCGAGCAGTTTCAACGCCACGTCAGGGCTGGCCTTATCAATTGGAACCGTCCTTTAACGGGAGCATCAAGTGCTAGGCCCTTTGGCGGTACTGGCATAAGCGGCAACCATAGGCCGAGTGCTTGGTACGCTGCGGACTATTGCGCCTATCCTGTGGCCTCCCTGCAAGCAGACCAGATGGAACTCCCAGATACACTTCCCCCTGGCCTACATATAGAGGACCATATCTGGGGGCATTCGTAAGTATGATATTAAACTTAGATGGTCTCGTAGGGCCGAGTCATTTCTATGGTGGTCTAGCCCTTGGCAATATCGCCTCCTCTCTACACAAAGGCGATCTATCTTCGCCAAAGCAAGCCGCTTTGCAAGGGCTCGAGAAGATGTGGGCTCTGCATGATTTAGGGCTCCCTCAAGGTATCATTCCGCCACCCTTGCGCCCCAACTTATCACGACTCCAACAACTAGGATTTAGTGGCCCCCCCGCACCTATTATCCAACAAAGTTATCGAGAAGCACCGGAACTACTTGCCGCGTGTTATTCAGCGTCATCTATGTGGGCGGCCAACAGTGCAACCATAACCCCCTCCAGCGACGCTACGGATCATCGCTTACACATCACTCCGGCCAATCTAAACAGCGCGTTACACCGCTCACAAGAAGCCGAAGAAAGCTTTCGTTACTTCCGCACCTACTTTAACGATAACACTTTATTTCACTGTCATTCCCCGCTGCCTTCTCAGAGATCTTTTGCCGATGAGGGAGCCGCCAATCATATCCGCCTGCACGATCCAACAGGGGATGACTTCATCCATCTATTTGTCTATGGGGATAACAACACCGAAACACCATCAACGGCATACCCTGCACGACAAAACCGCTTAGCCAGCGAAGCGATTATTCGACGACATAACATCCCTGTAGAAAAGGTGTTGTTGATTCAACAAAATCAGATAGCTATCGACAAAGGCGCTTTTCATAATGATGTAGTAGCTGTTGGTCTCGGCAATTTCCTGTTGCTACATGAGCTTGCCTTTGTCGATCAAGCGAGCGTGATCAAACAGCTACGTCAAAGAACTCAACACTGGCAGCAGCCTCTTTGTCTTTATCAAGTTAACCAAAAGGAACTCAGCCTAGAAGAAGCGATTCACAGCTACCTTTTTAATAGCCAGCTAATTTCTCTACCCTCCGGTCAAACTATCATGATTGCACCACTAGAAAGCCAAAAGTCACCATCAACATTGCACGTTATTCAACGCTTACTTGAAGAAAACACACCCTTAAGCGATGTACGCTACTTTGATCTTCGCCAGAGTATGAATAATGGCGGGGGCCCCGCTTGTCTTAGGCTCGCAATACCTATCACAGAAAAAGAACTGGCCGCAGTAGATAGCAGAATATTGATGAGTGATGCGCTGTATACAACGCTTAAGCATTGGATAAACCGCCACTACCGTGACCGTTTATCCTTCCAAGATTTGGCAGACCCGCTACTCTATAGCGAAATCAGAGATGCACTGTTTGAACTGAGTAACCTGTTACATCTCGAGCCGCTCTATGCATTTCCTAGCAACGAGTAGCACAAGGCAAAGTAATAATTGCTTCGAGGCCACCATCAGGATGGTTCCTCAAAGCCAAATCACCACCTAATCGCTGTATTGCTCGCTGTGCAATACTCAAGCCCAATCCATACCCTTCTCGCTGACTATCGCCCCGATAAAAAGGATCACAAAGCTGTGACAATTGCTCCTCCTTCACACCGTCGCCGTAATCACGAATACGTATTTCACAATCAGTCGCCTTAGTGACAATCAGATCTATCTTTGTATCTTCCGGTGTATGCTTACAGGCATTACCTAAAATGTTATTGATAGCTCGCTCTAATAACTTAGCATTCACATTAACTTCACAGTCAGACAACATCTGTAGATCAAATTCACGCTGGGGAAAACTAAAGTGTGCATCATCTATCCACTCCTGCAACAAGAGACCTAACCAGTTTTTATCTCCTGCAACATCCATCTGCTCGAGACGCGATAAAGAGAGTATTTCCCCTATCAGCTGATCTAAACGCTGACTCTCACGCATAATTCTAGCGACAGTTTTATCATCTTCACCCAAGCGTTGTTCAGCTATACCTGCTGCCGCCTGTAATCGCGCCAGCGGTGCACGTAGCTCATGAGAGACATCTTGCATTAAGCGCTGATGGGATGTGATTGTTTGTTGTACGTAATCAGCCATGCGATCAAAATCACGTGCAAGCTCACCTAGCTCGTCGCCTCGTTTACGCAACTTAGCATCGGTACGAGCATCCAATTCACCACGATAGATAGCCTGAGTATGCTCACCTAAGAGTTTCAATGGCCGTGCAATAATGGCCGAAACTAATAAGGCGCCCAAGGATGAAACCAATAAAATAAGTACCATTTGAGCGGACAATATTTTGCCCATCAGGTGGCCATAAGGAGAACGCTCCCAATTAAGGTCAACATCAACCTGATAAAGTCGCCCGCGTTCTGAGCTCATGGTGAAGCTATAATGGTCGTCAGACTCTGAAGGGCGATTGATAATGGCCACCACACGCCGATTGAGTTCAACATCGGTTATTGCCACACGCTTGGCAACATTCAACCAAATTGAACGTTTCCAATCAGGGTGATCGCGCTCATGCCCTCGACGGTCATCATGGTCTCTACGGTCACGTTCATAATCACGTTTTGGCGAACGAGGTGGGACGGGCAACAACGTACGAAAGCCTTTACGCTCGTAGCGTTCTATCATCAAATCCGCATAACCTTCAGCTTTTGCAGTCACGACCTCCCTGAATCGATCTTGCTCTGTAACAATGCCAACAACACAAACCGTGGCAAGTAAGACAAGAAAGCTAACACTCCAGATCGCAAGAAATATTTTCCAAAATAGGCGTTTATACCACTTCATACGCCATCCTTAATGAACTGGTAACCGACGCCCCTAACGGTTTTAATCAACTCTTGATTCGGTTGATATTTCGCCAATTTCTGGCGAACACGGCTAACATGTACATCAATCGCCCGATCATATGCAGCCAATTTCCGATGAAGCACCAGTTCAGTCAATTGCTCTTTACCTAAAACATTACCCGCATTCGCAATAAGATAGGCTAATACATTAAATTCGGTACCGGTTAACTCAAGCAGTTGTTCACTTATTTTAGCCTCACGTAAGCCTGGATCTAAGGTAACGCCGCCCATTTCAACCATCGCATCAGGAAAGAGGGTCGTCCGCTGCTGCGGTTCTGCTCGTCGTAAGACGGCACGAATACGCGCTAAAAGTTCTCGTGGATTACAGGGCTTACTCAGATAATCATCGGCTCCCATCTCAAGCCCAAGAATACGATCTATATCTTCCCCCCTACCGGTCAGCATGACGACAGGAAGCTGAACTTTAGGCCTTATCTGTTGTAACAGCTCCAAACCAGTTTTTCCGGGCATCATTACATCAAGAATCATTAAGGCAAAACGATCTGCTCGCTGCAATTGCTCACAAGCCTCATCCGCATTATGAGCATACTCAACCAGATATCCCTCATGATTAAGGTAGTCGCCAATTAATTCACATAACTCGACATCATCATCAACCATTAATAGACGTTGTTTATCACTCATATATTTGCCTTCACGCTAAAAGTACTCATTGAGTAAAATAATAGAACTTATCGCTACAAAAAGCTCAATACTCTCTAGGCTTTTACTCAACTTTACACGCTAGAAAAAATACTCCCTGCTCCCTCTTACAAGCTAGCAATTGGATAAGTGAGCCACTCGCCAACCAAATCATCTGTTATACCCATAAATATTGATACGTCTGTCCAATATCAGCTGTCGAGATCACATTGAATCAAGGCAAGCATCGTTAGTCCTCATCTATCCATTCATATGATCAGCCATTTACCAATCTTTACACCTTCGCAACCCATCTTTGCAGTGACATCACGCAAACTACACACCATCAACGAAGAGATCGTAGGAGAAACAAATATGCGTACTAAATTTATCGCGGGTATAGCCGCAGCCGTCATCACTGTTTCAGGCTTAGGCATGACAGCTGCCTACGCAAAAGGAAGCTTTGATCATGCAGAGAAAAGAATTGAGCATCTTGCTAAAAAACTAGATTTAACAGCGGCTCAAGAAACTGAATTGCGGGAAAAAATGCAAAGTAAGCAGAAAGATATGCAAGCCCAAAAGCAGGCAAACAGAGAGATTCGTAAGCAACTAATACAGTTGGACCCAAATTCAGAAGATTATGAAATTAAGCTAAACAGTTTAGTACTGGAAGCCCAAGAACAAACCAAAGCTCGCATTATGGCGAAGGCCGAGCAACAAGAAGTATTATTTGAAATTTTAACACCGGAACAAGAGAAATCATTTGCTGAGCTTAAAAGCGACATGCAAGACAAAATGTCAAAACGGTTTTCTGAAAAGGGTCATGAAAGAGGTAAACGCTGCCACTAAGAAAATTAGATTCTCCCCTATTATTGTCATCTGTTCATTTCATACTATTTGAATGATCAGGCTCTTTGCCCGCCCCCCAGCGGGCTTTTTTACACACCAATAAAAATCACCTAACAACTTATATCAGTTTTGAAGCTATATCTTTCACATCTTCCATCACAACAAACGTACTTGTTTGCTTTACATGCGGCAAATTAGAGATCTTTTCCCCTAGCACCTCTCGATAGTTATCGATATCGGAGGTACGCACTTTCAATAAATAATCAAAGTTTGCCGCAATCATATGGCACTGTTCGATCTCAGGAATACCGCGTACGGCTTCATTAAAAGCCTGCAAAGCTTTGGTTTTGGTATCACTCATTGTCACTTGAACAAAAGCAATATGCTTAGAGCCGAGCTTTTTCTGGTCAATGAGCGCCGTATACCCCATAACATAACCGAGCTCTTCAAGCCTACGCATACGCACCTGACAGGGGGTCTTGGACAAGCCCACTCGGGAGGCAAGCTCAGTCACGGTGATCCGGCCATTCTTCTGCAACTCTCGCAATATAGCTAGATCAAGCTTATCTAAGTTTTCCATCTACACCTCACCTTTATACAAAAGGGAAAAAGCCAACCTAAGAGAAATAAATATAGTGAAAACGACTTTGGGCTACAAGTGTACTAAGCTTTTTAACAAGATATGAGCACCTCTTAAGACAATAAAGCCATGAGCAAGCACAGCAAAAAGATCATTCGCCCGATAACGGATAGCAAAAAAGACAAATAACCTATAAATCCAATCAATTCAGGCTAAATTACCAGAAAAATGCGCGTAATATTTTGTACCGTTATGCCTAAGTTGAACTACTGTTGATATTTTATCCAGTAGAAAATGGATTTAATCAGGAGATGATTAAGTGACAGGGATAACACAGGATGGAACGATAATAAGCATAATATATGACAATGAGGTTTCTACATGGTAACCGTAACCATTACCTTTATTCTTTACTTAATCCTGATGTTGGCCATCGGCATTGTTGCCTATCGCCGCACTCAGGATCTGTCTGACTACGTTCTTGGTGGACGTAACTTAGGGCCGATCCCAAGTGCGTTGAGTGCTGGCGCATCAGACATGAGCGGCTGGCTACTAATGGGCCTTCCTGGCTACGCAATGGCCGCAGGCTATGGCTCATTCTGGCTAGCAGGTGGCCTTCTTGTGGGCACTTGGCTGAACTGGCTATTAGTGGCACAGCGCCTTCGTGTTTATTCACAACGCGCGGATGATGCGTTAACGCTACCGGCCTTTTTTGAAAAGCGCTTTGAAGACAATAGCCATAGCCTACGTGTCATCTCAGCGATCTTTGTCCTAGCTTTCTTCCTGTTCTACACCAGCTCAGGGCTAGTGGCAGGCGGTAAGCTTTTCGAAACCGTATTTGGATTTGACTATACCATTGCCGTACTTGTCGGTGCCGTTGCAGTTATCTCTTATACTTTATTCGGTGGTTTCCTTGCTGTCTCTTGGACCGATGTTGTTCAAGGTTTATTGATGGTAGGCGCTCTTATCTTAGTCCCTCTATTTGCAATGGGCGAAATTGGCGGTTTAAGCGGAACACTTGCTGCTGTCGAAGCGAAAAACCCTGAATTGCTGAATATGTTTACTGATGCAGAGGGTGAAGCAATTACCTTAATCGGTACATTGTCACTTCTAGGCTGGGGCCTTGGCTATTTTGGCCAGCCACACATCCTAGCCCGCTTCAAAGGCATAAAAAGCAAAGACCACGTTCCAGCTGCTCGTCGAATTGCGGTTATCTGGAGCGGTATCTCTATGGCAGGTGCGTGTTTGATCGGCCTAGCAGCGATCGGCTACCTTCCTGAAGGACTTGGCGATAACGAAACTGTATTTATGGTTTTAGTTGACGCTCTATTTCATCCCGCTATTGCTGGTATTTTATTAGCCGCAATTCTTGCTGCGGTAATGAGTACAGCAGATTCTCAGCTATTGGTATCCTCTTCTGCACTTGCTGAAGACTTTTATAAAGCACTCTTCAATCAAGATGCTTCGCAGGAACAGTTAGTCAAAGTAGGCCGTATTGCCGTTGTTGTGATTGCGATTATTGCGACAGCATTAGCGATGGACAAAGATTCAAAAGTACTCGCACTTGTGTCTTATGCATGGGCAGGCTTTGGTGCCGCTTTCGGCCCAGCACTTATACTTTCCCTTTATTGGAAACGGATGAACAAAGCTGGCGCTCTAGCAGGTATTATCACTGGTGGTGTTACAGTGGTGGTATGGAAGCAACTGTCTGGCGGATGGTTTGACGTCTATGAAATTATCCCTGGAGTACTGTTTGCTTTCGTAGCAATCATTATCGCTTCGCTCGTGACGGCCCCACCTTCAGCCTCGATTCAACAACGCTTTGACGATGTAGAATCTGAAGTTAAAAGCTAATGTAGAGATCAACGCTCTATTCCTAAGCCTCGATTACTTCGGTAATCGGGGCTTTTTTATGCCCAAAACATTAAAACCCATATAGACCAAAAAACATAATAAAACACAACAATTAGACTAAATATTATTATAAATTAAGGGATTTTGCCTTAATAACACAAAAACGAGGTAAATTAGACTAAAACCATTGTTATAAAATATACCTCATAAGATATGAGGTAATTAATTATGAGTTTATCGATCGAACAGTGCCGCTTAAATATCCGCAATCATTATTTAGCGAACGAAACTGATGTTATCCAAAATCTAATTGAACAAGCATCATTAGACAAACAAGACAGGTGCGCCATCACCGATAGTGCAGCCGATCTTGTACGGAAAGTTCGAAACGAAAGCTCCCCCTCCATGATGGAAAAGTTTCTTGCCGAATATGGATTAACAACCAAAGAGGGTGTGGCACTGATGTGTCTCGCTGAAGCCCTGCTCCGTGTCCCTGATAACATTACCATCGATGCACTGATTGAAGATAAGGTTGCCTCAGGCAATTGGAAAGGTCACTTAGGGCAATCAGCATCCTCTTTGGTAAACAGCTCGACGTGGGCCTTACTCATCACTGGTAAATTACTGCAAAATGATGAAGAGAAAAAACTCGGGTCTACACTAAAAGGGATGATCAAACGACTTGGCGAACCCTTGGTTAGAACCGCCGTTGCACAAGCGATGAAAGAGCTAGGACGCCAATTTGTACTAGGCCGCACGATTGAAGAAGCAACGAAACAAGCCCAGAAATTAGAGAAAAAAGGCTACACCTATTCCTACGACATGTTGGGCGAAGCAGCGAGAACCGATGAAGATGCGGTTCGCTACTTAAACGCTTATTCCCAAGCGATTACTGAACTGAGTACGCGCTGCACAAGCGACGACATTCGCAACAACCCGGGCATCTCTGTCAAATTGTCAGCGCTACATGCCCGCTACGAATGGGGTCAACGTGATCGTGTCATGGCGGAGCTTGTTGAACGGACCCTTTCGTTAGCGATCCAAGCTAAAGAAGCAAATATGGGGTTCAATATCGATGCTGAAGAAGCCGATCGTTTAGATCTGTCTCTCGATGTGATCGATACGGTCTTATCTGACTCACGTCTAGCTAACTGGAACGGATTCGGCATCGTTGTTCAGGCGTTCGGTCAACGCGCCAGCCATGTTTTAGACTGGCTCTATGCCACAGCAACACGTTTAGACCGAAACATTATGGTACGCCTTGTAAAAGGCGCCTATTGGGATGCAGAGATCAAACGCGCTCAAGTTTTAGGCTTAGAAGGCTTCCCTGTTTTCACCCGCAAGGTTAACTCAGACCTATCCTACATGTGCTGTGCAGAAAAACTGCTAGGCATGACCGATCGAATTTATCCACAATTTGCGACTCATAACGCACACTCTGCGGCCTCGATTCTTTACATGGCGCAGAAACAGAATGTGGATAACTACGAATTTCAGCGCCTGCATGGCATGGGCGAATCACTACATGACACTGTGCTTACCTCCAACAACACCCGTTGCCGAATTTATGCGCCGGTTGGAGCACATCAAGATCTGCTAGCTTACCTTGTACGTCGCTTATTAGAGAACGGTGCAAACAGCTCCTTTGTGAACCAGATCGTCGATACGCGGATTACTCCTGAGGAGATCGCCAAAGATCCTTTCACTCAAATTGAAGAGACCAAAGGCAGTTTGTCCAACTCAGTAATTGCAAAACCAGCAATGATTTTTGGTGAAAAACGACTAAATGCCAGAGGGTGGGATATTACAGACCCCGTCACGCTGAATTCGCTTGAAAAGCAACGTGCGGAATTTTTAACGCACACATGGAACGCGGCCCCTTTGATCTCCGGCACAAGCAGTAGTACTGGTAAGCTCGAGATTTTAAATCCAGCCAACCCAACTGATCTAGTCGGTCATGTGACTTGCACAAACAGCGCAGACATCGAAACCGCAATAACAGCTGCCGAACTCGGATTTCAACGCTGGTCCAAAACAGATGCTAGCGAGCGCGCTGCCTGCTTACTTCGGGTCGCAGACCTGTTTGAGCAGAATGCCGCTGAGCTGTTTGCCTTGGCAAGCAGAGAAGCAGGGAAAACACTATTAGATAGCGTCGGCGAAATCCGTGAGGCCGTTGATTTTGCTCGTTTCTATGCAAATGAAGCGGAAAAGCATAGTGAAGAGAAAGCACGTGGCATCGTCACCTGTATATCCCCTTGGAACTTTCCTCTCGCCATTTTCTCTGGCCAAGTCTTAGCAGCCATAGCCTCAGGTAACTCAGTCATCGCCAAGCCCGCTGACCAAACACCGTTGATCGCCTTTAGGGCGGTCGAACTTATGCATCAAGCAGGCATTCCTCAAGATGTTATTCAGTTGCTACCAGGCTCTGGTATCGATGTTGGTGCACCACTCACGGCAGACTCTCGGATTGCCGCCGTATGCTTTACAGGCTCAACACAAACCGCACAACGAATTAATCGCACGATGGCTGACACTATGGCACCCGATGCCCCTCTCGTGGCTGAAACCGGCGGAATGAACGCTATGATCGTTGATTCAACGGCACTACCGGAGCAAGTTGTCCGCGATGTTGTTATGTCAGCATTTCAAAGTGCTGGGCAGCGCTGTTCTGCCCTACGCATGCTCTACGTGCAGGAGGATATCGCTAATAACCTACTTGATATGCTATTTGGTGCAATGGATGAACTGCGTATCGATAACCCCTGGCTGTTAAGTTCTGATTTAGGCCCCGTCATCGATACTGCTGCAAAAGATAAAATCAGCCGCCATTGCGAAGCTTACGCAGCGAAAGGCAAACTTCTCAAACAACTAGAAGTGCCAGCTGAAGGTCACTATGTAGCACCGAGCGTTATCGCTGTTGACGGCATCTCAGAGCTAAAAGAGGAGATTTTTGGTCCTGTTCTACATATCGCCACTTTTAAAGCCAGCGACATAGATAACGTCGTTAACGAGATAAACCAAAAAGGCTACGGTCTAACATTTGGCCTACATACGCGAGTAGATAATCGCGTAGAGCAAATCATTGAAAAAATAAAAGTGGGTAACATTTATGTCAACCGCAACCAGATCGGTGCCGTTGTAGGTTCTCAACCATTTGGTGGTGAAGGCCTGTCAGGTACTGGTCCCAAGGCGGGCGGGCCACATTACGTTAAACGCTTTACACGTTCAGAAAACACGTTATCGGTGACAGCGGCTACTACCGATCAGGTAGACGAATCAACATTATCCGCACTAATAGCAGAGCTTGAAAGCAATAGTGATGCGATAAACAGTTACTCAGTTAACGACCTTTTCAGCGCAGAGTTATCTTCCCTTGCCTCTCTAGGTGCGCACACAACTGAAATGCCTGGACCTACAGGCGAGCTTAATCTTCTATCGGAAGTTCCTCGTGGAACCGTTCTCTGCCTTGGCCCAGATGCTGCCAGCGCGACTCAACAAGCCGCTGTCGCATTAGCGCAAGGGAATAAAGTGATCGTTATCGCACAGGATATCCAACCGTTATTGCAGAAAGCAGCGCAAGCCAGTCTTCCTCTACTCGGTGCAGAAGGTCAGCTAAGCGATGCAGCGATAAGTACCTGCACAGGTTTTTATGCCATCTGCTGTAACGCAGAACCAGAACAGTTACGTAGTGTCAGAAAAGCCTTAGCACAAAGGGAAGGAGCATTGCTTCCATTGATCACCGAACTCGATCAACCAGAACGTTTTGTTATGGAACGCCACCTGTGTGTCGATACAACGGCAGCGGGAGGCAATGCAAGCTTGATCGCCGCAACAGAGTAATATCAGTAAGCGACTCTATTTATTAACCGTCCACTTACTTCGTTATTTGATTCATGGGCAAATTTCGAAGATCTTTATCCCCGGCGGCATGCCATTCGCTGCCGGGGAGTTTTTTTATTCTAGGGTAATGAGACTAGCGTAAATACCAGTCTAAGAAATTCTCTGCTGGCATTGGCCTTGCGATCAAATACCCTTGAATCTGATCACAGTTTAGCGCTTTCAACATCGCATACTGAGTTTCAGTTTCAATACCTTCTGCCACCACTTCTAAGCCCATCGCTTGGCTCATATCAATAATGGAAGAAACGATCGTTCTATCAACATCAGAGCTTTCAATATTAATAAGGAAACTACGATCTATCTTCAAAACATCCATGTTAATGTTTCGTATATAACTAAGACTTGAATAACCCGTACCAAAGTCATCTATCGCAATACGAATACCAGCATCGCGTAACTGATTAATGGCCCGCTTAGTTTCTTCTAAACAATGTAAGAAGCTAGTTTCAGTTAACTCAACCGATAACAGATAGGGGGGTAGCTGATGCTTTTGTATGACTTTAAGAATGTCCTCAGCCATATCTTGACGCTGCATCTGCTTCGCTGAAACATTAATCGCAACCGGTATAGCGTAGCCCTTCTCATACCAAGCAGCGCTCTGTCTGACCGCTTCACATAAAACGTAATGACCAATCTGATCAATTAAACCTAAATCTTCTGCCAGCGGAATAAACTCATCTGGAGGGATAAACCCTAACTGCGGATGCTGCCAACGGATCAGTGCTTCAGCCCCCTCAGTTTTACGATCCACTAGACTCACTTTGGGCTGGTAATATAATTCAAATTGCTCTGTATCGATGGCCCGCTGAAGATCATTAGCCATGCGATAACGAGACTGAACAATACGATGCTGCTCTGAAGAGAAAAAACGAAAGCTATTACGACCAAAATCCTTTGCTTGCTTAACCGCTACTTCAGCACACTGAAAAAGCTCTTCGGCTATAGTGGCATCTGTCGGAAAGAAACTTACCCCTACGCTTGCGGTTAATTGCACCTCTTTTCCAGAGATTACAATGGGCTGCTTTATCGCCTGCAATAACCTATTTAAGAACTCGCTAACGACAGTATCATCTTCAACATCGGTCAAAATCATATTAAAAGAATCACCACCAAAACGCGCGACAGTATCGCCCTCGTCAAGCTGTGCTTCTATCCGACGACCGACCTCTCGAAGCACTAAGTCGCCTGCCTCTAAACCTAAGCGATCATTTATACGCTGAAAGAAATCAAGATCCAGAAAAGCCAAAGCCGCCTTATGACCATGTTCTTGTGCATAACCTAAAGAGAGATGCAGACGATCATTAAACATTTTCCGATTTGGCAGACGTGTTAGCTCATCAAAATACGCTAAACGCTTAATCCTCGCTTCGGACTTTTTAATTTCCGAAAGGTCGGAAAAAATTGATGCATACTGGCAGATCTCACCACTATCATCTTCAACCACCGTTATCGTTAACCATTCAGGATAGATCGTGCCATCTTTACGTCTATTCCAGATCTCTCCCTGCCAATGCCCCTTTTCATGTAATTGCTTCCACATGGTTTGATAGAAAGCAGCATCATGCCTTCCAGAGCTCAACAGGTTTGGATTCTTTCCTAATACTTCCCACTCTTCATAACCCGTAATCTCAGTAAAAGCGGGATTAACGCGCTGAATCGTCGCGTTAAGATCGGTGACGACAATCGCCTCCATAGAGGCTTCAATCACTTTATCAGCAAGCTTTAAATTATGTTGTGAGATAGCAAGCGCTCTATCACGCTCGTTTAACAACTCCTTCAAACGATAAACGTAATCCATCTCAACATTGCGCAAGATATCGCTATAAGAGATAAGACCGATCACTTCACCATCGTGCCGTTTCACACCTAAGTGATGAAAACTATGCTGACGAAATATCTTTCGCGCGTTATAGAGACTTAAATCTGCTTCAACGGAGATCAGCGAGCCATTAACAAACTCAGTTAATGGCTCATCAATATGGCCATCAGCTAAACAGACCATCAGATCATTCTCAGTGATGATCCCTTTTATCTCATCATTACTTCCAATTAATGCCGCAGAATGGCCTGTTGTTTTTAACCGCTCGGCGGCCATTCTAGCCGTCTCAGATTCCGGAATCATCAAAGCTTCATGGCTGATGACATCCGCGACTGAACGAAGAAAAAGATCGTGTTCAACGCCTTGGCTATTAACAACATCGGTTTCAGACAAAATACCAAAAAGACAGCCTTCATCATCCACAACAATCAGGTGTCGAAAACCGCCCGCAAGAAAGGATAAACCTGCATCATCAATTGTTTCAGACGTCGTTACCGTTTTAAGCGGGGCAGACATACAGCGAGCAACACTAGTCGTTGCAAAATCAGCACCCGCGACGGTTAACCGCATAATATCACGTCGAGTAACAATACCGACCGGACGGTTTGTTTTGCAGACAACAACGCACCCAATACTATGCTTAGCCATAAGGCTCACCACTAAAGCAACATAATCATCTGGCGTACAAGTAACCAGGTCCTGCTGTGCAACCTGTCGTACAAGCAGCGATTTATGTTGGTAGGGCGAATCAGTAAGCATCGTCAAAAGCCAAAAAAGTCCTAGGATCACACATCATACCTAACCTATTTCAAACGTGTAAACCGTTTGAATCACCTAGAATACAATGCGTTGACAAACATCAATCAAACAAAGCAGCCCAAAAACCAAAAAACCGACACTGCTAATGTCGGTTTTTTAATAACAATTTTAGTCAATGGCTCAGCTAACTTTCTCGAACATCAGGTCCCATACCCCATGACCTAATCGCTCGCCGCGCTTCTGAAACTTTGTGACAGGGCGCCATTCTGGCTGTGGCGAATACTGACCTTTACCGGCAGCATTAGTATAACCATCGGCAGCGCTCATCACTTCCATCATATGCTCGGCATAATTTTCCCAATCAGTCGCCATATGGAAAACACCGCCAATTTTGAGTTTCTTACGCAAAGTCTGCGCAAATTCTGGCTGAACGATTCGTCGCTTGTGATGACGCTTTTTATGCCAAGGATCGGCAAAAAAGAGCTGAATACAATCGAGACTTCCATCAGGAATCGACTGCGCCAACACTTCAATCGCATCCTCACAAAATACCCGTATATTCTTGAGACCATTCTTTTCAGCGTTACTTAACAAACGCCCTACACCAGGCCGATGCACCTCAACGCCGATGTAGTTTTTTTCAGGCTGGTCTTTGGCCATCTCAACCAAAGAGTCACCCATGCCAAAACCAATTTCGAGCACAACCGGTGCTTCTCTACCAAATATCGTATTTAGATCCAGCATACCTTGGCTTAAATCCAATCCCATATGCGGCCATACTTCATCCATTGCTTTTTGCTGACCTTCGGTCATGCGGCCCGCACGTAACACAAAACTTTTTACTGTGCGCATATGTTTTTCTTCAGCAGCGTTTTCCGAATCTTGCTGCTCGATATTATTCTCTTCTGTCATCAACCTGGCCTAAAAAGCAAAGCCTGATCAAAAGACCAGGCTAGATAATATGTGATACTTAGTTTAGTGCTAAAAGATTATTTCTTGGCACACCACTTAGATCTCTAACCGACAATTGTCCCTTCTAACGGGGATGATGCGCTTGCATATTTCTTACGAGGCATTCGACCTGCCAAATATGCTTCACGACCCGCTTCAACCGCCTTACGCATCGCTGATGCCATAAGAATAGGGTTACGAGCACCCGCAATCGCCGAATTCATCAACACCGCTTCACATCCCATTTCCATGGCAACAGCTGCTTCAGAAGCAGTACCTACTCCCGCATCAACCAATACTGGCACTTTGCAGTCTTCCATGATCACATTAATGTTATGCGGATTCAAAATACCTAAACCAGAACCAATCATTGAGCCCAAAGGCATGATTGATACACAGCCAATACTTTCCAGCTCTTTAGCTACAATTGGATCATCACTGGTATAAACCATCACTTTAAAGCCATCACGAACAAGTTCATCCGCCGCTTTAATGGTATCGACCACATTTGGATATAGTGTTTTCTGATCGCCCAGCACTTCAAGCTTAACGAGGTCATGCCCATCCATTAGCTCTCGGGCCAGTTTACACGTTCGCACAGCGTCAGCGGCGTTAAAGCAACCCGCAGTATTTGGCAAAATCGTGTACTTTTCAGGGGAGATAACATCCAGAAGGTTTGGCTCATCAGGATTTTGACCAATATTGGTACGTCGCACTGCCACCGTAACAATTTCTGCACCACTCGCTTCAATTGCTAAACGAGTTTCATCAAGGTCTCGGTATTTTCCTGTACCAATCAACAAACGAGAATTATAGCTTTTGCCTGCAATAATTAATGGGTCATTCTGCTGTGACATGGTGTGTTCCAATATTAATAGTGATTATAAGTCGATAATAGTTTGTGAACCTGCAGCATTACCCGCCGCCGATTGCATGCACAATTTCCACCCGATCCGCTTCTTTTAGAACAGTTTCTACATGCTCGCTACGGGGAATAATTTCTAAATTTAACTCTATGGCGATTCGCTTCTCGCCCAGCTCCAGCTGTGAAATCAAACTAGATAAGGTGATATCATCTTGCACTTGTAGCATCTCACCATTTACCTGAATCTGCATTGATTTATCTCCTATTCGACAAAATGGCTGTATACGCGATAAACAACCAGCCACACAAAAATGCTAAACCACCTAATGGGGTTACTGCCCCAAACATACGAATGCCAGTTAAAGCTAGCAGATATAAGCTACCCGAAAAAAGCACAATACCCACGATAAATGCGATCGCTGCCCAGCCCAAATATTTCATTGAAAAGCACGTCGGCGCGAACGCAATACACAGTAATGCAAACGTGTGGTAAAACTGATATTCAACACCGGTTCGATACACTGTATATAGACTAGGCTCGAGCACCGTTTTTAAGCCATGAGCGCCAAACGCACCCAACGCAACGGCTAAAAAACCGCTCACGGCAGCAACGAGTAATACAGTCGCTTTACTCATTAGAGCTCCCAAGCAAACAATTTATGGGATTATACCGAATTTGCTTATTTGAGGCACAAAAAAGCCGCTCTAAAGCGGCTTCTTAAAACAGCGCTCTATTTAAGCTTCCATAGAGACACGAATTTTCTTCATAGCATTTTTCTCTAGCTGCCTGATTCGCTCTGCCGAGACGCCATACTCCGCTGCCAATTCATGCAAAGTCGCTTTATCATCAGTTAACCAACGGCGCGCTAAGATATCTTTGCTTCGCTCATCAAGTTCAGACATCGCACTCATCAAACGACGCTGGGAATCCTGCTCCCAGTTTGAATCTTCAACCTGAAGGGAAGGATCTGCACTTTTATCTTCTAGGAAATGTGCAGGTGCCCATGCAGCTTGTTCATCATCAGCGCCTTCAGGGGCATCAAATGCAGTATCAATAGAAGCCATCCGGCCTTCCATCTGACGAACTGTTTTAGCTTCTACACCTAGATCTTCAGCAATCGAATTAACTTCATCCGTGGTCATCCAGCCTAAGCCCTTTTTCTTCGATCGAAGATTAAAGAACAATTTACGCTGAGCTTTCGTCGTCGCAACTTTAACAATACGCCAATTGCGAAGAATAAATTCATGCATCTCCGCTTTAACCCAATGCACCGCAAAGGATACCAAGCGAACACCCATGGTTGGATCAAAACGCTTAACCGCTTTCATCAAGCCCACGTTACCCTCTTGGATCAAATCACCTAGCGGTAACCCATAACCAGAGTAGGTTTTTGCAACATGAACGACAAAACGCAGATGCGACATAACGAGTCGGCGAGCGGCTTCAACATCACCATCAAATTGCAAACGCTCACCCAGAGAACGCTCCTCTTCGACACTTAATACTGGAATAGCAGTCACAGACTGCATATACGCATCCAGATTACGGCCCGGAGAAAGGTTTTCTACAACTTGTAAGCTAGTGCCCATTAATGACCTCGCATAATTTGCTTACTACTATCAGATTCGCAAATATGACTCAATTTTTAATACAAAAGTTCAATCTAATTTCCACCGATTAATACAGCGGACCGGAAAATATAGCGGGGTTAACGTTAAAACGCAAATATGACAGGGTAATGAAATAACTATTGGGGCTCTATTTCTCTCAAATGACGCCCAACAGCGAGGCGCGCACCAAACAACCCCAAGAAAATGCCGACGCCAATCAATGAAAGGCTATCTACAAAACCAAGGCCTTGGAGCGTAAAATCGCTTTGATACAGCGCAGCTAACTCACCTACAGGCGTATTAATAAGTAGCAAGCTAATCTGTACAAACAACCATGCGATAAAAGCACCAATTAAGCCAAACCAGAAGCCGGTATATATGAAGGGGCGTTTCACCCAAGCATCGGTAGCGCCAACCAACTTAGCGACTTGAATCTCATCTTTTCTGTTTTCTATCGATAAACGAATCGTATTACCCACAACCAACAATACAGACAACGCTAGCAATGCGCCCAAAACCAATACGACCCTGTTGGCTAATTCTACAAAAGAAGCTAAACGCTCAACCCAGACCATATCCAAAACAGCCTCCTCTACTTCAGGAAGCGAGCTCAGCTCTTTCTGCAACGCAACTAATTCTGTTTTTTGATTATCGAAGGGCTGCACGACAACTACGGCAGGCAAGGGATTCTTATCAAGGAAAGCCAACACATCCGAGAAACCCGAAATACGTTGAAACTCATGTAGACCTTGCTCCTTAGTAACGAGCTCGACCGCAGCCAAGTCAGTACGCAATAACATGGTTTGACTAAACCGCTCAGCTTCCTCGGCGGGCAGCGTTTGCTGAAGATACAAAGAGATCCTAGGATCTCCTTTCCATTCGCCACTTAACTGATGAATGTTTTTCAGACCAACAAACATTAATCCAGGCAACGCTAAAGCAATAGCCAACACAGCCAATGTCATCACACTAGGAAGAGGTGTCAGCAATAAACGCAGTAAAGACTGTTTAGCTGTGCTTTTATGATGTCTTAACCAACTTCGACCCTGAGAAGCGATGCCCACTTTATGGCGCGCAGCACCTTTGCTAACAGATGTTTCAGTTCCTTGATTCTCAACCGGGCGCTGTTGACGTTCTGCGCCTCGTTTAGCCGGTTCTCTATTTGCCATCGATCAACCGCCCCTGATCCAAAATAAGGTTTCGGTATGGCATTCGAGAAACAAGCGCCAAATCATGGGTCGCAATCAATACGGTTGTGCCATGCAGATTAAATTCCATAAACAAGCGCATGATCTCTTCCGATAGAGCGGGGTCTAAATTACCGGTAGGCTCATCGGCGAGAAGAACTTGGGGTTTATGCACGATCGCTCGAGCGATACCTATACGTTGCTGTTCACCCGTAGACAGTGTAATCGGATTCAGCTTCTCTTTATGCAACAGCCCAACTTTATCCAACGCCGCCCGCACCCGCTTACCGATATCATCTTCATCATAACCCGATATATGCAAAGGCAGTGCGACATTATCAAAGACTGTACGATCAAAAAGCAGTTGATGATTTTGAAAGACGACACCAATACGACGGCGATGATAAGGGATATCATCGCGACTAAATTGTGCGAGATCCTGCTCGGCAATTGACACATGACCGCGAGTCGGCCGCTCCATCAGCATGATCAATTTTAAAAGCGTACTTTTACCTGCACCAGAATGCCCTGTAAGGAAAGCCATCTCTCCACGTTGCAGCATAAAATCGACATCCCTAAGGGCATCATGCCCTTCAGGGTAACGTTTACTGACATTCTCAAACTTAATCATCGCAGCTGTTCACACTCATCCCAAGATAAAGCAGCATTTCGCAAAATACGTAAATTAATCAAACAGCGCGTCAACAAATTCTTGCGATTTGAAAGGCCGCAGATCATCGATCTGTTCACCAACACCGATATAACGAATAGGCAGATCCATCTGTTTAGCAATCGCAAAGATAACACCACCTTTAGCGGTGCCATCTAACTTCGTAAGCGAGATGCCGGTAACACCAACACTCTCCTTAAATATTTTAGCTTGGCTCAGCGCATTCTGACCTGTGCCGGCATCAAGCACCAACATAACTTCGTGAGGCGCCTCAGGAGAGAGCTTTTGCGTCACACGCACAACTTTTTCAAGCTCTTGCATCAAATTATCTTTATTCTGCAAACGCCCTGCAGTGTCAGCAATTAAAACATCTATATTCTTTGCTTGAGCAGATTGCACCGCATCATAAATAACCGAAGCAGAATCCGCTCCGGTATGCTGAGCGACCACTGGAACATTGTTACGCTCACCCCATACTTGCAACTGTTCAACCGCTGCTGCACGGAAGGTATCACCCGCAGCAAGCATGACCGATTTGCCCTCGCTCTGATATTTTTTGGCTAACTTGCCAATAGTGGTAGTTTTACCTACACCGTTAACGCCCACCATCAAAATAACATAAGGCTTTTTACTACAATCAATTTCTAGCGGCTGTTCTGATTGGTGTAACAGTGCGGCTAATTCATCCTTCAACGCGGCCTGTAAAGCTTGGGGATCACTCAGCTGCTTACGTGCAACTTTATCGGTTAAGCGAGAGATAATATCCGACGTAGCAGCCACACCGACATCAGCCGTGAGTAACAGCGTTTCGATCTCTTCTAACAGATCATCATCAATCTCTTTTGCACCAAGAAAAATATTACCGAGCTGCTCAGTAAGGTTTGCCTTAGTTTTACTTAAACCGGATTTTATACGAGCAAAGAAACCTTTCTTCTCTTCAACTTCTTCCTCGGTCTTTTCAATCACTGTACTGGTAGAGGCGGCAACAGGAACGTCTTCGATCTTTTCCTCAACTGCTTCCTCAATTATCGCGTCGACAACCTCTTCAGCAACATCCTGAGTGAGTTCTGCATCAACTTCGGTTTTAACTTCCTCAAGCTCTTCAGCCTCGGAAGTATCAACCTGCGGCTCTACCTCCACAAGCTCATCAGCAGGCGCTTCAGCAATCTCAGCCGCGGCATCAACTTCAGGTGCGCTCTCTACAACAGCACGTTCAGCCTCAACATCACTTGCTTCAGATTCCTGCGTCTCAGGGAGTTCTTGTACTTGAGACTCTTCCAGTTCCGGGTTCTGCGGTTTCTCTTCAGCACCACCACCGAACATGGATTTTAGTTTTTTAAACATTTAACGTCCTCATACAGTCACGGCCCGCTATGTCACGTCACTGGTTGATAAAATCTATATTGAAAATTCTTTAATCTGCCGATTCATCATCATTGAGGTAGCGATAAATAACAGCTAAAACCACAAACGTAATAAACGTACCTGCATAAGCGATGTAACGGGTATTCCAACCGTTATCTACAAACATCTCTTGCAAACTTAGCATTAAACAAACGCTCTATTAGATAATCAAAACAGAATGATAACCACCGGAAAAATCAGCAGTTCATCAATAAAGTCTGGTATCTTATCACAGTAAATCTGCCGCAGAACCTAGATCAGATCAGCGGAACTAAGCAAAAATGAAAGTAATTAGTCAGTTTTGTGTTTATCTGACTAATAAGCAGCAAAAGCGCGCTGTTTTTTCGTACATTTCGTGCCAGAGATTAGCTAAATATGACTAACGAATATCGCCCCTTATTTAATCGCAAATACATTACCGGTTTAATGTGGTTTAGCTTAATTGCTATTTTGATTTTAACGTCAATGGGCCCTGGCGATGTTGAATATCAAACGGTTGAGACAAATGACGAGCAAACAATCTACTGGATGGAATTAGACGACCAACCAATCCAACTGGTTCTCTTACTCCCAACTGCTCCCGCTTTAAACCCTATTCAACAACAGCTCCAACAGCTAAAAAGCCTCGTAATACAGCAGCGGTTACGCGCGCTCTCTAGCCCTATATACAGCTATACGGTAACACCTAGAGCCGATCGCATTGAGATAGGCCTACATTGGGCGATGGGGCAAGAGCTACCTAATTTGACCGAGATTTGGGACACACTACGTGCTCCGGTAGAAGCAAGTCGCTGGGAAGAGGCGAATAAAACGCTACAAGCACGCCATTACTTAGAAGCGCAATCAAGCGAGCAGCAGTTGATCAATCGTTTTTATCAACAACTACAGCCACCCAATACAGACAGTGCTCTCAACTTATTAACAGAAGCTTATGCGGAGTTATTTATTAGACCCAGTTACGCTATCAGTGGCGATGATGCTGAAGATTATATTGGAGCAATCGAACAGCAGTTACCGCAATCAACTTCTATCACGACACCACAGCAAACAAACATTAGCAACGGCGATCTTGTAAGAGAGACGAATACTCAAAATAGTTATCAGCTACTTCTCGGAAAACAGATCAGTCATCGCGCGTCTGAACAATTTGTGGCTCAACGTTTAACCGCCCAAACACTGCAAGACCTCTTAAATGAATACAAAGCTCAGCATAAACTTAGCTTTCGCCTACTCTGGGCGGCATTAGAAACGACTGGATATCAGGCGATCATCCTCGGTGGTCAACAAAACCCCGGTCCAATACTGCCACAACTTCAGCAGTTAATTTCTGACGACTTAGTGGAAAGCAGTCAAAACCGTCTCGCGGCAACATGGCAAGAAAGAATGCGAGACAATAAAAATCAAGTACAAGCGCTGACCTTAATTGCTTTCTACCGTTTACCCACTGATACAATGGAAAGCTATGTTGAGCAGATTATGGATCTGGACACTGATGATATTATTGAAATGACCAAACAAGCACTAAATTCTTCTCAACAGATCAGCATTATTCAATCGCCAGCGCTCTAAGGACATAAGTATGGGACGTAAAAACCCACCGCGTAAACAGTCAGGAAAAGTTACCATTCCAAGCTCACAGTTACGGATTATCGGCGGCGAATGGCGCGGCAGGAAACTAGAATTTCTTTCGATTGACGGTCTCCGTCCGACACCGGATAGAGTTAGGGAAACCTTATTTAACTGGGTACAAACTTCCGTACCTGGAGCCCAATGCTTAGATCTATTCAGTGGCAGTGGCGCGTTAGGCCTAGAAGCACTATCACGAGGCGCACAAAGCACAACGTTCATAGAAAGAGATATCGCTGCTGCTCGACAATTAAACAGCAATATACAGCAGCTAAAATGCCAAAAAGCCGAGGTTATTCAAGCCGATGTCATCAGCTGGCTCAACGCTAGGCAAGAAGATTTAGAAAGCCATTATGATATTGTTTTTATGGACCCACCGTTCCGTAAAGACTTAGTAGAGCAGTGCTGTGTATTGCTTGAACAGAAAAATCTACTTCGCGAAGATGCGCTAATATATATCGAAACAGAATCCGAACTCGCCCAATTAGCAGTACCCAGCCATTGGCACGAACATAGAAGTAAAACAGCTGGCCAAGTGACATACCGCCTTTTTCAACGGGAGCAACCTAAAGCATAAATTGCTTTAGGTTAAACTTTCAGACCATAAAGAAAATGATGAATCAGGCATTTAATTTGCTGCTTTGAATTAATCAAGTCAGGCGAGGTGTTTTGTACGCTAGATATGATCCCCATCACAATACCTAAAGCAGCCGCTGGTAGAGGATCAGCCTTGCTAGAAGGTTTTGGCGCTATCTGCTTCTGTTTACGGGCTTTCTTGATGATTTTAGCCAGAAGAAGCAACCACTCTTGATGCTCACTATTTATCTGTTCTGCTATAGCATCTAACTCAGGATCGTGCTGAACGCCTTGGTGAAAAACCCGCCAAATCCGAGAAGCCCGCTCTTCATTTAATACACGAGTGCACCAAGTCGCCATAAAATCACCCAACGAATCGAGTGCATCTTGGCGAGCAGACTGTAGCTGATCCAGAAAAAGATCATCTAACGGTAAACGACTTTCCTCATAAAGCGCTGCAACCAGATCCGTGCGATTTTTGAAATGCCAGTACAGCGCACCGTGCGTTAAACCGGCATAAGTAGCTACATCCTTCAAACTCGTTCCTGAAATACCCTTTTCAGCAAAAAGCGACAATGCTGTATCGAGTAATAACTGACGGGTCTGTTCTGCTTCTTCTTTGGTCCTTCGCGGCATAATCGTCCAATATTTATCAACTCATCAGCAATATATTATATAACCTGCTAATAATGAATGAGTTACAGAAAAATTAAGTCTCCTGTAAATAGGATAATTAAGCCTAATCATCTGTAGCCATTAAGGCCAAAGTAAACCGAGTACAGCTTACCGAGCAGCTTGAGCATCATCTAGATACAAACGAGCACCATATTTTTTCAAATCATCAACTTTGAGATGAGAAGGAAATTCAAAACGAGCCGCAAACACCTGACCAGGTTTAATATAGCCCTTTACATGATCGACGTAACGCTCAATTTTCCCATTTCGTTTCAAATACAACCCGATAACTACATCTTTTAATACCGGGCCGTTTGCAGCATAACGCCACCGCGTTTCCAAACGGTGCGTTCCTGCTTTACGAGTTGATTCAACTTTTAAAACCGATTCAACCGATTTAACAAAGCTCGCTTGCTGTCGCTGCCTAAGCTCTTCGCCTTTTGCTTCCTGGTGTTGTACATAAGCACCCAAAGCAGTGCTCAGCAGTGCTGCTACACCGCCGCCTTCACCTGCTGCAACCTCATTGTTGTTTTTGCGCCACAGCACATTATTATCCAACAACTCTGCAGAACGCGGATTTATCTGCCCCTTACGGTAATAAGGCAATACTGCCTTACCCGCCGCTTGCGCCTCTTTATAACGTTCTGCATTGACAGGGTGATCATGATGAAATAATGCCCTCGCATTACCCTCAGACGCATACTTCCGTTGCCAAATACGACTGGCCGCTAAAGGATCATAGCCCGCTAACGCTGTATACAATATACCAATACGATCAGCTTCTCTTTCACTCTCATGGGTAAAAGCCGCCTGATAACCGCTACGCCTAGCAGAATTGGAGCCAGCCAACGCGCTGATCTGAGCATGGCTTTGGCGCTCATAAACATGATTTGCAACCGTATGAGCGATCTCATGCCCTATAACAGCTGCCAGCTCAGCATCATCTTTCAAATCAAACATTAATTTAGAATGCACAACGATATAAGTGCCGCCTGTCGTAAAAGCATTGAATGAATCACGTTTAATTAACAAAGGCTGCCAACGCTCTTTTTTCAAATGAGAGATACGATGAATACGATCAAAAACGCGCACTAAACGCTGATATTGCGCACGGTTTACCCCTGCATTGATAGGACGATTTTTCTGTTTTTCTTGCGCAATAATCTTCTCTACATACGCATTACCTTGCTGTATCTGTGCTCGTCGATCAGCCATGCTTAAGCTGCGCCGCCCCGTGACACGATCACGCTCACTAACCGATTCCGCAACCTGATATAATCCGCGATCAACTTTCTGTAGGGTCTGACAGCCTGACAACACCAAAAAAAAGCCCACCAACACACTAAGTCTTAACGAAAAAATCACACCAATACCCCTAAAGCCTTTATAGTTATTCGTAATAAAAAACATAATTCTTATAACTGACAGAAATCAAGACATTCCATTATAGTATTTGTACCACCCGTGCAATTCAGATAATATGCCGCACTTGCAAACTTGCTAATTAATTAGAACTTGATTATATAAGTTTTAAGTAGACACTAACTCCTGTGAACCATATATGAATACAGCTGTATATCCAGGAACATTCGATCCGATCACCAATGGTCATTCGGATCTGATTGAGCGCGCGGCCAAACTTTTTGACAAAGTGGTTGTCTCAGTTGCTGAAAGCCCTAAAAAGAAACCTATGCTACCACTAGAAACACGGGTAGCGTTGGTTCATGAAGTGACTTCGCACCTTGATAACGTGTCAATTGTTGGCTTTGATTGTCTATTAGCAGAATTACTAGAGCAACAAAACGCGAATATTATCTTACGCGGATTGCGTGCGGTTTCGGATTTTGAGTACGAGTTTCAACTCGCTGCCATGAACCGTCATTTAGCACCTAATGTGGAAAGTATTTTTTTAACACCAGCAGAAAACCTGTCTTTTGTTTCCTCTACGCTGATTCGTGAGATTTCCAGCCTGGGTGGAGATGTAAGCAAGTTTGTACATCCTGCGGTGTCGAAGGCCTTGAATGAGCACCTGGGCCAGTAACTGTTATTATTGATGAGTGAGGTAGCCACCCATGGCATTAATCATTACTGACGAATGCATCAACTGCGATGTATGTGAGCCGGAATGCCCTAACGAGGCAATCACTCCGGGCGATGAGATCTACGAGATCGAACCATCTAAATGTACTGAATGTGTAGGTCACTACGACACACCTCAGTGTGTTGAGGTTTGCCCTGTTGACTGTATCCCTAAAGATCCAGATCACGAAGAAACAGAAGCTCAGCTAATGGAAAAATACCAGAAACTTACGGGTTAATTTCTACTTAGCTGACAATAAAAAAGCAGGCCTTAGCCTGCTTTTTTATTGTCTGTGATTTAGCCCACTCGCGTTACTGGTAACGTTCCTGCCAAAAGATCATCCGATCATTTCCTCTCGCCCGACCAAACGTCACAATAGCATCTGGCAGAGAAGCATCATTCGCTGCGCCATCTTGATCCCAATCATAACGCAGCCAATCATCAATATTAATCACCGATACCGGGAAATACCCCGTATTGTCACTTCCAGAAGCTGCTGCACCTGGCGCACTAAAGACTAAGCTATAGTCACCTGTCGCAACCGCTGCATTCGTGCCTGAAATGTTTAATGAGCCGACGGTAGAACCATCACCTACGGTTACCGTGCGATCAGCCACCACAGGACCAATAGAGGTACCATCAAAACTGATACTACTAAGCGGATGCTGGCTACAACTATCATCCAGATTAGTGACGAAGGCGTTACCATCCCAATACTCTGTCACGAAGGGGATTGCTAAATCTTCTGTTTCTGGCCCATGGGTTGACTGGATACGCATACGGCCATAACGAATAAGCTGAGCACCGCCGATACTTGCCGCATCACAATCACCATCGGCGACACAATCATTACTATCACTCGCTTTCATATCCAATTCAGCGGTAGCAAAAGTTCTGCTATCTAATTCCGAAGAAATACTGACACCTAACTGTAAACTAGCATAAGGCCCATCTTCTTTACCCGCCGCGTCTGGATCTCTACTAAACATTGTTTCATCGGTACGATTAACAGTATAAACCCCTTGTTGCCAGCCATTAACAGAGGAGTAAGCACTAACTCTGGCACTCAGATCCAAGCCTGAATTATTATTTTCAGCTGCGGGGTTAAGCAATGCAGTAGAAGCATAATCATCTTCATCATAATTCTGAGTAATCCGACCATTACTACCTGTGCTATCCGTCACACCTTTAGGTCTTGCCTCCAACGTATACTGAACTTGAGCAAATGGCTGCTGCATATAGGTAAAATCAGTTATAGGCGTACAAGCTGCCGTAACACTATCACCCGAGATCGCAAAATGATCCGGATAAAAACGACCAATCTTCGTAGAAACACTCGTTATATCTGCGTTACCAACAGAAAGATAATCATCCATTGTCGCAATTAAATTAACACTACCTACCTCATCATATTGCAAGGTTGCAGGCACATTAGCCCCGCTGCGATTGGAATAGGTATCAAGCAATAAAACACTATCCCCACTCAACGTACCTGCAACGCCTGTTGAAGGCGTATAAGAATCTACCGCAATATTAACTGAGCCTGTGAAATTTGGCGTCACGCCATTATTCGTCACATTAGCACCCGCATCGGGCACACCATCACTATTACTATCATCCGTACTTTGGTAACGGTAAGCATTCAAAGAGGCTACAAAATCACTTCCCGCAGAAACAAAGCCTGTAGTTGCATTAGGCCCGGTTTCATCACCTGCTGGATTAGAAGTAGCTCCCGCAATAATCGACGGGAAGCCGAAAGCAAAAGGACGCACAACAAATTGATTAGAGGCCCCCGTTAAAGTCGCAGCCGTTTCGGGCACCGTAAATGACGCATGCAGCTGCATCTGACCGGCATCACTATAATTTAAAATTAAAGGCGCTTTGGCTTCACCATCAAATGTCATACTGACGTTTGAGAAACTAGTCGGTGTGGCAGGTGCTGCACTATTAAGTGCAACGTCTACAGCGGGGTTGCTATCACTCTTAACGTTAAATGTCTGGCCCGAGACGCAACTTGACGGATTATCGCATTGAGCAGCCAATTGAACTATTTTTGTTCCTGACAGTGCAGCGACACAAACATTTGGGTCACTATCCGATGCCCGCACAGCTTGCAGATAAAAAGTATCTGCATCAGGTGCAATATTCGATGCTTTTCCGGATATCTGAGTTGGGATCAGTGTCGCCCCAGAGGAATCAATAAAGCGGAAACCTGCTAACGAATAGGTAATATCAGGATCATCCAAGATGATTGTAGCACTGCCGCTTTGTTCAGTTATGGAACCATTCGTAACGTTAAACCCAAACGTCTCGCTGTTCCCCGATAAAACCGGGTGCGCGAATGTCAGTACCGCACTGGTTGCACCAGCACTAAACGTAAAACTTGCCGCACCATCACCAGCTGCACCATTGCTCAGGCCTGTAGCACCACTGACAACACCGATCCAATCACCTTTGCCTGACGACGTTGATAGGTTGACTGTCTTCGATTCAGCATCAACCGCATTATGCCCACTGTCATGGGCGGAAATAGTAATATTTTCAAGCAAACAAGTAACACCCGTAGCATCATGACTTATCGAATAATGATCGACCGCAGCCCCACAGCTACGTGGTGTTCCATCCCAATTGTTGGAATTAATAATGTTCGTTCTGATATTACCGATCTGGCTTTGCGTTAAGACTGTATCAAAGATTAAAAACTCATCTAGCTTGCCTTCCCAGTCTTGGGAAGCATCAAAACCGCCCGTCAAACTATCTTGGTCTTGACCTATAATTAATCCATTTGAGATGACGGTAAGCGGGCTTGTATCGTCTCCATCTGTATGAGTGGTACAGCCTTGGCTCACCCCATCAAATAGAAAACAGCTTTGTGCTGTAGAGGCGTCTCGCGTCCACACTAACTGATGCCAAAGACCATCTCTCATCGAAGCGGTGCTGGAAGAAAGTTTTGTATTTGTATCAAACGGCGATGATGTAATAGAGGGCCAAAAGCGATTATTATTTTCAAAGTACATTACCGCTTCATTAGCTCCTAAACTGGAGTTAGCCGAAGCAGCAGATAGAATAGTTGAGTCTTGTGTACCCGTTGTTTTAGCCCAAACGATAACGGTAAAATCACTTAAACCATTCATCGCATCTTTGTTCATGGATAGATAATCCGTCGCCCCTGATAAAGTAAGATCTGCGGAATTACACAGTTGAGCATCACTACTAGGCGAACTATTCACGGCGGTACCGTGATAATCATTTCCACTGGTATCTAATATATCATTGGTCCCAGACCAACTGGCTTCATCGAATCGCCAATCTGCAACAGGCGCTATCGCGGCGACAGGACAGCTACCTCGAGCACTCCCATCATAATTAGTATTACCGGTATTTTGGTTGTTATATATCGTACTGACGTGAGCACTAGTCAAAACCGATTTAAAAATTAGCACTTCATCCATATCACCATTAACGGAAATGCCCCCTTCACCAGCAATATAGCTACTACGGTTATCCCCTAAATATAACGACAACATTTCCCCTATTGACTGATTAGATGCAAAGGTTGCATTAATCTCTTCATTGCCATTTACAAATAGCTGCATCTTACGACTAGGCATATCCCAAGTCACAACAAGGTGAACCCAATCTGTACTGCTAAAACTAAACACACTTGAAGAAGAATATCGGTAATCCGCATCAGAGGTATTTTCTAAGCCAAAGCGAAGCCGTCCGTTTGTTTCTTCAGTCAAAAAGAAGTATTTATTATTAGGATTTGCTGTAGATGCACTTAATAAAACCTTTCTACCAGCGCTTCCCCAAGCAGCTGAAGAGCGATACCAAAAACTAATTGTCCCTGTATCTCCCACCTCATCATCAATATCTACATTTGTATCTATCGCGTATTGTTCACTCGCAGATGTATTTTGCCCAACACGACCCGCACGACATATTTTACCGTCAGAAATATTACTTACATTTCCACTACCTGTATCCACAATGGAACCATTATTACTCCCAACATTGTCAAGAATTTCGCCATTGACTCCACTCCAACTCACTTCATCAAAGCGATATTCAGCGAAAGGGGTTGGCAGAACCGATACAGGACAAGGGCGCACATTAACCGCATCATCCCAATTCCGTCCCGCTGATTGGTTGGTATAAATTTGCGTAACATGGGTTTGTGATAACACCTCATCATAGATAAGGACCTCATCTAACTGCCCATCAAAGTACTCGGGGCTTCCACCATTATCCTCTATACGTCCAATACTACTGAAGGAGTTAGAGATGCTTCCTGAAGTGGATGTACCACTCGCATTAAGGCTACCGTCAATAAAGATCTGATAAGCCCCATTTGCTGCATTGCGAGTTAATACAACATGCCGCCAAACGTTATTGTTGATTGATGAAGACGATTTGGTTGTGCTCTCATCACCTACCGTGATTCCCACATTACCCGAGACATCCAACCAACCCCAAAAGATATCGTCAGTGCCTCCTGCTTCTTCGATACCACTAATACCGGGAGCTAGATAATTAACCGAACTACCTAACTGAGAGGTCTTCACCCAATAACTCATACTGGATGTACCACGCAGTGCCGAAAGATCTATCGCTGAGACATAATCATCACTACCATCAAACTCACCCGCTCTACAGATAGCTCCATCTTCTATGGTCGTCGCACCACCTTTCGCCTGCCCATCATGGTTATTGCCGGTATTATCAACGACCTCATTTGCTGAATCTTGCCACAGCAACTCATCCATCCGGTACTCTATTTCAGGGTCAGGAATCGGTGTCACTGTAACCGTTTCTAAATCAATTTTAACGTAATCGGTATAGTGAATAGATGAGTGATTGCGATTCTGTCTCTGTCGGCGGTTAACCGATAGGACTTGTATCTGGCCACCACTAACATAATTTGTCAGGTTAGATGAGACCGCACCGCTTAAGCTGATATACCCAGAACTGTTTGATGTATCTAGTTGCTCATATCCGCCACTGAAATTGCGTATATAAAGAATCGCGCCGTTTTGGCCACCGGAAGAATGGTAGCCGTACCCTGACCAAGTAACAGTGATTGAGGTTAAATCTGAAGCATTTTCACTAACGGAAAAGGTGTAGCGCATTTTAGGATAATTCCCACGGCTCGCACTATAACTAGAATAAGAACCATCCGATGGCGCATTAATTCCTGAGTGGCTAAAAGAGCTCAAACCACTCGTAGAGGTTAAACTGCTATTACTACCATATTCAGAGGTATGGCTCCCCGCACTAAAATCATAGGTAACCGTCGCAGCGTAAATCTGGCAAGCCATAAGAGTACAGAAAAGCAAAGCAATGCACTGGTATAAATAGCGTGCTGAATAACTAAGCATTCCAAACTCCCATTAAATTCAACCTATCTTTTTAGTATAAACAAGATACTTACGACTTTCCCTATACACCTAAAAGGCCGTATCTATTATTGCTGAGCAGACAAAGACGCTAAATCAAACCTTTCATCCAATATCTGTCCAATCGCACTACCTTCGGCAAGATGATAGGCATACTGCATATGCAGGCAACGAATCTTATCCCACTGAGAAATCCCACCAATACCATACTGGCTATACAACGGGGTAAATCCAAGGCTTTCTATCCGTGCTTTTTGTTCATCGGAAACCGTTGACCAACGCAAATCAACATAGCGTTGCTGGTCTGCGAGATGCGCCTCACGCAACGCTTGATTATCTTGCAGCTCTTGCTCTAACAGTTTGACGGTTCCTGCGGTTTCAATCTCGGCAATGGCTTGATAGATATCTTTACTCGATAGCCAAAAGAGCGTTGGAAACGGCTTATCATCCACCAGCGCATCCATTTTAAGAACAAGCGGGACACCCTGTTCATTCTGTACAGCAATACCGGCAAGACCACGTGGTTCACGCCCAAGTTGTTGGCGAATAATCTCAAACTGCTGTTCTGTAGGTTTGCTTGCTTTAATCAATTCTTTAACCTTGTGTGTTCCATAGTAGGGGTACTGTCTTCTAAGCGATATGCAAACAGCATATTAAAATCGTTTACGGAGTACGCGCCTACAAAAATTCAATTTACACATTACCATAATCTTCACCACGGCCTAACCAACGCTGCACCAAAGACTCGGCATGATCCGGCCACTCATGCATCTCACTCGCTACAATTTTTACTCGAGTAAGTAGGTCAGAATCTCGCTGTAGATCCGCCATTTTAAACTGCATCACACCGGTTTGCCTCGTGCCTAACACTTCACCCGGCCCTCGTAGCTCAAGATCCTTTTCGGCGATCCGGAAACCATCAGTAGTTTCGCGCATTACACTGAGTCGTTCTCGCCCTTGTTTGGATAACGGTGCTTGGTACATCAGTACACAATAGCTTTCAACAGAACCACGCCCCACTCGCCCACGCAGCTGATGTAGCTGAGCCAAGCCCAAGCGTTCAGGGTTCTCTATAATCATGACGCTTGCATTAGGCACATCCACGCCAACTTCAATAACGGTGGTAGCTACCAAAAGGTCTAGTTCGGCCGCTTTAAACTGACGCATAAGCTCGGCTTTTTCTACCGGTTTCATGCGCCCATGCACTAAGCCTATACGTAACTCAGGTAACGCCTCTCTTAGGGTTTGCTCGGTCACTTCAGCCGCTTGGCACTGCAATGCCTCAGACTCTTCGATTAACGTACATACCCAATACACTTGGCGCTTTTCACCACACGCATTACGTACCCGTTGGATCACCTCTTCACGACGAGAATCGGCAATCACAACGGTATTCACCGGTGTTCGCCCCGGTGGCAGCTCATCGATTATAGAGCAGTCCAGATCGGCATAAGCACTCATCGTCAGCGTACGCGGTATCGGTGTAGCCGTCATAATGAGTTGATGCGGTGCTAACTCGCCATTACGCCCCTTTTCGCGTAACGATAAACGCTGATGAACACCAAACCGGTGCTGTTCATCAATCACAACCAAGCCGAGATCCGAAAACACAACCTCCTCTTGGAATAAGGCATGTGTGCCCACGACAACACGGGCCTCGCCGCTACGAATCAGTTCAAGCTGTTCTTTTCGGACCTTGCCTTTCAACTTGCCGGCAAGCCAAGCCACTTTAACCCCTAACGGCTCAAGCCATTGGCTAAAATTGAGGTAGTGCTGCTCTGCCAAAATCTCAGTCGGGGCCATCACCGCAGCCTGTAAGCCACTCTCTACTGTTTGAATCGCAGCCAGTGCGGCAACCACCGTTTTACCAGAGCCAACATCCCCCTGAACAAGCCTTAACATAGGAAAAGCCTGGGCTAAATCAGCAGCTACCTCTTCACCCACTCGCTTCTGAGCGCTGGTCAACGGGAAGGGTAATTGAGCAAGAAAGTCTCGTTTTAACTCTCCATTACCTGGGAGTTCAGGCGAACCTTTATTTCGTGTTTTCTGGCGGAGTTTGAGCAATGATAAGTGATGCGCCAACAACTCTTCAAAAGCTAGTCGTCTTTGCGCTGGATGCAAGCCATCGAGCAGCAGATGCTGATCGGCGTCCACCGGCGGGCGGTGTAGATACGAGACAGCATTATCTAAACCTGGAAACTGCCAACCTTGCCGAAGCGACTCGGGTACTAACTCTTGCAATGCACCGTTTTGTAAATACTTTAAAGCTTGCTCTGTTAACGCTCTCAGTCTACCTTGATGTAAGCCTTCAGTTGTCGGGTATACCGGCGTTAAGTACTCTTCGACCGGCACGAGATCATCACCATCTACTCGTTTATATTCTGGATGGACAATCTCTAATCCATTAGCGCCGGTCCTCACCTCGCCAAAACAACGAATATGAACGCCGGGTTTCAAGTTATTCTTTTGTGCAGCAGAAAAGTGGAAAAAGCGTAACGTGATCATACCCGTGCCATCTTGGATTCGGCACAAAAGGCTACGACGCCTTCCTTTGCTCACATCAGCTAGCTTAACCTCACCTTCCACGACACACTCATCACCCGGACGTAGAGAGCCCATCGGCACAATCCGCGTTCGATCTTGGTAGCGCAAAGGTAGATGAAACAAAAGGTCTTGAAGGTTTCTCACACCCAAATTTTGGAGCTTTAGCTCAAGTGCAGCCCCAACCCCCTTAAGCTCGCCAACCGAAATATCGGCTAGAGATATGCTCATCTAGACGCTGCCGGGTTGAAATTACTGATCGCGTCGACCAATACATCGATGGCTTGCGGACGCGGGTAACTCGCACGCCAAGCAACGCCTACGGTTCTTTTTGGCACGGGCTCTTTGAAAGGACGAGTAACAACCATGTCGGACGACGCTGGACCATAAACAGCAGATTGAGGCAGAACAGAGCACCCCAGACCTGACCCCACCATCATCCTAATTGTTTCCAAAGAACTGCCTTCGGTAATGGTATGCTGGTCATGTAAAGCTTGAGTCAACGTTGGGCATGATTCTAAGACCTGATCACGAAAGCAGTGCCCCTCACCCAATAGCAGCAGAGGCGTTTGCGGCAATTCTTCACTATTGATCAATTTTTGCTGCGCCCACGGATGGCCTTTAGGCATCAACATCTCGAAACTTTCATCGTATAAGGGGCGGGTGAGTATATCGGGTTCGTTAAATGGCAGCGCAAGGATAATAGCGTCTAACTCACCATTTCGGATCTTCAAACGGAGGTTTTCCGTAAAATTTTCTTCGATATAAAGCGGCATATCCGGTGCAAGCTTCTGTACTTGCGAAACAAGATGAGGAAACAGATAGGGGCCTATCGTGTAAATGGCACCCACACGCAGCGGGCTTTTCAGTTGATCCTTACCTTCTAAAGCAAGATCTTTAATCGTATCAGCCTGCTCAAGCACTCGTTGTGCTTGCTGCACTACCTTATCGCCCACAGGCGTCACACGGACAGAGTTTTTACTACGTTCAAATAGCGGAACACCTAACTCCTCTTCAAGTTTTTTGACCGCTATAGACAAGGTAGGCTGGCTGACAAAACATTTTTCAGCCGCATGACCAAAATGCTGCTCTCGCGCTAATGTCACAATATATCGCAGTTCTGTTAAGGTCATACCGGTCCATCCTTTGCTATGATGCAATTCACTTTATGGGGGCCTAATGCAGCAAAATACAGCTACACATCCAGATACACAATTTGAGCGAGCATCTAAACAAACAACTCCCAAGCAGCGCACTGTGCTCATCGCTGGCTGTGGTGATGTAGGGTCCGCACTTGGCCTTTTGCTTTTAGATCAAGATCATAAGGTTATCGGCCTGCGTCGTAATATAAACCAGCTTCCACAAGGCATCCAAGGAATAAGCGCTGATCTATCTCAAATAGATCAACTTAAATCCACTCTGGCTGATATTTTATACTGCGATACGCTGGTTTACTGCGCTGCTGCAACTAATCATTCAGAGCAAGGCTACACAGAAGCCTATATTAATGGCTTAAAGAATGTACTCACCGCTTTGCCCTATCCACCAAAGCACATTTTTTTCACATCAAGCACTGGGGTTTACCATCAGTCAGATCACGACTGGGTCGATGAAGAGAGTGAATGCAAGCCATCACGTTTCAGCGGACAAATAATGCTGCAAGCGGAAAACATCGTTCAACAAGGAACGATTCCTAGCACCGTTGTCAGATTTAGTGGCATTTATGGCCCCGGCCGTAACCACTTAATCAACAAAGTAAAGCAAGGGGATGTCGCCGCCAAAGAACCGCTAAAATACACGAACCGTATTCACCGCGATGATTGCGCGGGAGTTCTCTGCCATCTAATAAATAAACAGTTCAATCAAGCACAACTGGAGCAGTGTTACTTAGCCTCCGACGACACCCCCGCCAGCATGTTCGATGTCACTCATTGGTTAGCAGGCCAGCTAAACTCTATGACGACAACGGAAACAATTTCGCGCATTACCGGTAGTAAACGCTGTAGCAACCAGCGTTTAAAGGATAGCGGTTACTCATTTAAATACCCAAGTTATCAGGAAGGCTATAAAGAATTGCTTAAAACAGAATAAATCGGTTCTAGATCTACTAAACATCTTAAGCTTTCTAATATAATGCCTTTTTCACAAGTAGTAGCCGAGTCAGATCATGCAGCCGTACCGCAATTTGATTTTTGGTTTTGTGTTGATCATCTCGTTAATGACGGGATTGGGTGGTTTTAGTCTTTTCCACTTAAACAACATTTCCAAAGATGTAGAAAATATTTACAACCACCCCTTTGCTGTCAGCAATGCTGGTCAATCCATACAAACACGGATCTTTGCCATACATCGCGATATGAAGGATGTCGTGCTTGCCAAAAATCCAGAACAGCTCCAAAAAATTCTTGATCAAGTTAATGCCCAAGAGCAGAAGGTATTTAAAGAGTTCGATGTTATTTTCGAGCGATTTTTAGGGAACAAAGCATCAATTAAACAAACATACCAAACCTTTATCGAATGGAAGCGAATTCGTGATGAAGTGATTCGCTTGGCCGTCGCAGGCCAAACAGAGGCAGCTGCAGAGATAACCAAAGGACGCGGTGCCCTTCATGTGGATAAGTTACTGTCCGAGGTACACGAATTTGTTATTTTTGCGCGCCACAAAGCTGATTCGTTTAAGACTCAATCTTCTGAAAACAGAGACCATTCCTTATTCGTTGTCTCAGTCCTTAGCGTATTGACCCTAGTTATTTCTTCGTTTATCGCTGTGAATGTCATTCGGCGTATGAGCAAAGCCCAAAAGCGCTTATCTCAACGGGAATACCTTATCGACCAAAACATCATGATTGCCACGCTCGATAAGACAGGCGTAGTCATCGACGCCAGTAATGCACTATGCCGCTTTCTTGATAGCACCAAAGCAGAAGTGATAGGCAAGCCCAGCAACTTTTTTAATAATTCAGATCTTCAAGACCTGCAGGCAGAGCAGATCTGGAAGACTATAAGTACAGGTAAAAACTGGCAGGGGGAGATCTGTCATATTAACACTGACGGCCTTATGTTTTGGGCGAATTCGCGTATTCTTCCTAATTTAGACGATAACTTTACTATCACTAGCTTTACTAATCTGCTGCAAGACTCCACCAGCAAAAAGCTTTCAATAACCGATAAACTAACAACGCTTCCTAACCGTCGTAGTTTTGAAGAGGTATTGGAGCGTGAAATAAAATTATCCTATCGTCACACAGTCCCTATAACCCTTGCCATTCTCGATGTTGATTTCTTTAAACTCTATAACGATACTTACGGTCATCCTCAAGGGGACAAAGCCCTGAGAATGGTTGCAGACTGTATTCTTGGCTGCTTACGCCGCCCGACCGATTATGCATTTCGCATCGGAGGTGAAGAATTTGCCATCATCATCGCGGACCAAGACATTCAGAAAACACAAGAGTTTCTAGATAGCATTCGCGGAAAAGTTGAAGCACTTTCGATACAGCATGAGCAAAGCGCTATCAGCAAAGTTGTCACTATATCTATCGGCGCTTATTGGACTGATGGCTGTATTGCATTAGAAAAAAATGAGCTTTACACCGAAGCAGACAAAGCCTTGTATTTAGCTAAAACTAATCGGAACCAAACGATCGTTCAGGGCAAACCGTCAGAACCTAACGCAGCGATCAATGCCGCGTAGCACTAACCGACAACACACAAAAAAGCCCAGCAAATTGCTGGGCTTTTTAACATACTTAATACTCTATTTGGCAAACTCATCTAGCAGTTTCTGCTGAGCCGAGAATATCTCGTCATCGTCACCCGGCTGATTTTGTACGTAGCTACCATCCGCTTGTAGCTCCCAGCTCTGGCAGTTATCACGCATACAATAATCAAGCTCACGCTTTAATCGTTCAGCATGCTTACCAAACACCTGGAATCCCGTTTCAACACGATTTAGCATGTTACGCTCCATCCAGTCAGCACTGGCACAGAACACTTCAGGTTTTCCGTTATTACCAAAATAATAAACACGAGTATGCTCTAAGAAGCGACCAATTATAGAACGTACCTGGATATTATCGGACAGTCCCTCAATACCAGGGCGTAATCGACACATACCTCTAATAATCAACTCGATTTTTACCCCTGCCGCCGACGCTTCATACAGTGCACGAATCATCTTAGGCTCGGTCAAACCATTCACCTTAACCATGATATGCCCAGGCTTACCCGCTTTGGCTAACCGTGTTTCATTCCGTATAGCATCCAGCATTTTCGCATGCAGGGTAAAAGGCGCATTATAAAGCTTCTTCAACTTCTGAATTTTGCCCATACCGGTCAATTGCTGGAAGACTTTATGCACATCCTCGCCCACCTCTTGATCGGCCGTGAGGAAACTATAATCAGAATATAAACGAGCCGTGCCTGAATGGTAGTTGCCTGTACCAAGATGAGAATAACGCACAAGCTTCGCCCCCTCCTCTCTAACGATCAGCATCGCTTTAGCGTGGCACTTGTAACCCACTACACCATAAACAACGAGACAACCCGCTTCCTGCAATCGAGCGGCTAAATGCAAGTTACTCTCTTCATCAAAACGAGCACGCAACTCAATAACAACCGTAACCTCTTTACCACTACGAGCGGCTTCTACCAGCGCATTAACAATGTCTGATTTAACCCCCGTTCGGTATAAAGTCTGTTTAATCGCCACAACATCAGGGTCTTTCGCCGCTTGACGCAGCAGATCAACCACGGGTGTAAAAGACTGGAAAGGATGCAATAGCAATTGATCACCGGATCGTAGCGCGTCAAAAACATTGTCGCCTTTAAGCTTACCC
This sequence comes from Neptuniibacter victor, assembly GCA_027943745.1. GTDB lineage: Bacteria > Pseudomonadota > Gammaproteobacteria > Pseudomonadales > Balneatricaceae > Neptuniibacter > Neptuniibacter victor. The sequence continues at coordinate 3,750,512 of AP025763.1, forward strand.
GGAATGCCTGGAGAGAAAGGTTTCCAACGTAGATCGTTACGCTCTAATAGATCTCTCACCGCCATTAAGCGCGTTAAGTTAACCGGTCCATTAACACGGTAGGTCTGAGATTCATCCAGCTTGTACTCTTTCTGTAAAAACTCAATCAGCTCTTCAGGTGTTCGCTGATCAACCTCGAGCCGAACCGCATCGCCATATTTACGCGAATGAAGCTCGCCACGTAGCGTATTAGCAAGATCTTCTACTTCCTCAACATCGAATGTCATATCGGCGTTACGGGTGATACGGAACTGGTAGCAGCCCTCCACCTTCATGCCTGGAAAGAGCTCATCGGCAAATTCATGAATAATCGATGATAGAAAGATAAGATTATCCCCACCCTCGCACAGCTCATCCGGCAGACGAATCAAGCGAGGTAAGGAGCGCGGAGCAGGTATGATAGCCATACCCGTTTCACGGCCAAAGGCATCTTTACCATCGAGTTCAACGATAAAGTTAAGGCTTTTATTAACTAAGCGCGGGAATGGATGAGACGGATCAAGCCCTACCGGACTAATCACAGGCACCACTTTTTCTTGGAAATAGGTTTCAACCCATTCTCTTTGCTGCTTAGTCCAAAGATGACGTCTAATGAAATGGATATTCTCTTTCTCCATCTCCAGGAACAACATCTCATTAAGAATTTTATATTGACGATCGACGGTCAAATGACAGATTTCGCTAATGCGCTCCAGCACTGTTTTAGGGTGCATCGCATCAGGACCAACCGCCTCTCGGCCATATTTTAACTGCGTCATCTGCTCAGCAACTCGGATTTCAAAGAATTCATCCAAATTACTTGAGAAGATTAAGAGAAACATAAGACGCTCAAGCAAAGGGTGCTTCTCATCCAACGCTTGCTCAAGTACTCGTATATTAAATTGGAGATGGCTGAGCTCACGATTGATATAAAGTTCCGGAGCTTTAAGATCAACCGGTGTTTTCTCAACTTCCTGTTCAGTGATCGCTACGCTTTCACGACTTTCGAGTAACGCCGCTGCTGCTTCACTCTGTTCTATCACTTCAACCATAACTACTCAGCCTTTTCCTTAATTACTGCCAATTCTACGAGAAAACCTCGCAGAACTATTCGTTTAACATCTGCGCAACACGTTTAGCAAAATACGTCAGTACTCCATCTGCACCAGCACGTTTAAATGCCAGTAATGATTCTAACGTTACACTACGCTCATCCAACCAACCATTCTGGAAAGCGGCCATATGCATCGCATATTCACCACTCACCTGATACACATAAGTCGGTGCTTTTAGTTCATCTTTCACACGGCGAACAATATCTAAGTATGGCATGCCTGGTTTAACCATCACCATGTCAGCACCCTCGGCAAGATCCAATGAGACCTCATGTAGCGCTTCATCGCTATTCGCAGGGTCCATCTGATAACTAAACTTATTGCCCTTGCCGATATTACCCGCTGACCCTACCGCATCACGAAACGGGCCGTAATAAGCACTCGCATACTTAGCGGAGTACGCCATGATCAATGTATTGACGAATCCATGGCTTTCCAGCTCATCGCGAATACCACCAATACGACCATCCATCATGTCGCTAGGTGCGACAATATCAGCACCCGCTTCTGCATGAGAAACAGCCTGCTGTATCAAAGTATCAACCGTACGATCATTTAATACATAACCGTTCTCGTCGATAATGCCGTCCTGACCATGGGTCGTGAATGGATCCAATGCCACATCCGTCATGATTCCCATCTCTGGGCACGCATCTTTAATCGCTTTAACCGCTCGCTGCGCTAAACCATCGGGGTTATAAGCCTCTTCTGCAAGCTCAGATTTTGCATCCATCGGTGTCACAGGAAACAATGCCATCGCCGGCACACCCAAAGAACTGAGTTCTTTAGCCTCTTTTACAAGAAGATCGATACTCATTCGTTCAACCCCCGGCATCGAAGCAACTTGTTCAGTCTCCCCTTGCCCCTCAATAACGAAAACGGGGTAGATCAGATCATCTGGTGTTAATACATTCTCACGCATTAAGCGACGAGAAAAATCGCCTGCGCGCATACGACGCATACGAGTTTCGGGGTAAAAGCGTTGACTGTTATTAAAGGACACGGCAACTTCCTTATAGATGCAGAGGTGAATTGGACATAAAAAAGATGACAAACATATGACAGGCTTAGCTAAAGAATAAAATAAAGCGCCTTTAGCATCCCCAGTGTCATCAGAGTAATAATGCCATCATAGTAATAATGTAGATCTTATCGTAATCTTGACCCAAAAGGGTATGACCGAACTCATATCAGATTAGATTTAGGAGTATAACAACATGAAGAAAGTTGCAGTGATCCTCTCGGGCTGTGGTGTTTATGATGGATCAGAAATCTATGAATCGGTTCTAACGCTGCTAAGCATCGAAGAAAACGGTGCCACTTATCAATGTATGGCCCCCAATATTGAACAGATGCATGTTGTAAACCATCTATCAGGGGAACCTTCTGAAGGCGAAAGCCGCAATGTCCTTATTGAATCTGCACGCTTAGCAAGAGGAGAAGTAATAGACCTCGCAACCGCGAGTGCTGCCGACTACGATGCACTTATTATTCCTGGTGGTTTTGGAGCGGCTAAAAACTTATCAAATTTTGCGATCGAAGGTTCAAATAGCCAAGTAAACCCAGATGTTGTTGCTTTTACTCAAGCCATTCACAAAGCTGGCAAGCCGGTAGGGCTAATGTGCATAGCACCTGCCATGACGCCACTTCTGTTTGGACAAGATATCAACTTTACGATAGGAAACGATCCAGAAACAGCTGGCGCAATTGAGGCGATGGGCGGCACCCACAACAGTTGCGGTGTCGACGAGATCGTCACCGATCAAGAGCTGAAAGTGATCACGACACCAGCCTATATGCTAGCAGGCTCAATTAGCGAAGCATCTTCTGGTATACGCAAACTGGTCGAACAAGTGATCCGGATGGCGTAGGCTTTTCCATCTTACAAATGGCATAGCCTTCTCCACCATACAATATAGGTGCACTTATCATCTTTCGGTTCGTCGAAACCAACAGATAAGAGCACCGTCACTTCGTGCTTATTTAGCACATGGATATTCTGCTTTTAAACCATAATAGATCGCTTGCTTTAACTGCTCTGCACTTCCATCTTTAGTGAGAAGGTAAGGGGCCAACTGCTCTATAACATCCGCTTTTTCAGTGCTCTCTGGTACACAAAAATGAAGAAAACTTTGTTCCGATTCACGCTCACCTAAACGCGTACGTAATGCTCTTTCCATAAAACCACCCTTCGCAACCTCTTTAAGCTCATCCGCATTATCGGCATCGGTTACTAATGCGCCGTCTAAAAAACCATTGATATAGGTGGAACAAGACACCGCTTCAACTGCAGCTGGGTTCGCCTTCAGTATCTGACAAGATTTTAATAGTTCCTTTTCATGTACCTGTAATAGCGCCGACGAAGCGTTTGTAGCGGCTAAACCTAATGAGAGAGCTACAAGAATGGAATAGATAGGTTTCATAAATAAAGGCCTCCACGGGGAAATGACAAAACAACTATCACACCCTAACAAGTAGGCCAAACAACGAAACAGTCGTTTAATATTTAACCAACAATCGTTTTCGCCGATAGGTTAGCTATCATTTACTGCGCCACGACCACTGCATAAAAATACGATAAAGCATAGGGATGAGGAACAACGTCAGTATCGTTGAAAACGCGAGCCCACTGACGATAGCAGTAGCAACCGGCCCCCAAATTAGTGAATGGCCACCTAAACCAGTGGCTAAGGAAAATAGCCCTGCAATCGTGGTTAATGAGGTAATAATAATCGGTATCACTCGCCGCCTAGCCGCATAAAGCGTTGCGTGTTTGACCGACATCCCTTTATCTAGCCGCTGATTACCCGCAGAGATCAAAACAATCGCAGCGTTAACAGCAATACCCGCCAGAGCAACTACCCCATACATTGTAAATAGGCTGAGTGGATTTTGCGTAATCAACAATCCCATCACAACACCGGTAAACGCCATTGGAATCGTCATCAAGATCATCAACGGTTGCAGGTAACTAGAAAATTGCGTTCCCAGAATGAGATACATCAGGCCGATCCCAAACAGAAATAAAAGGCCGATTGCATCCATACTCTCTTGAATATCATCCAACTCGCCTGAGAAATCTAAATCCAGATTCGGGAACGCCTGTTGTAATTCATTATTCCAATGATCAACAACCATGCCGTTCGCAGCGACAGTATCAATCGTATCAGGAAGAAGATCGGCTTCCACCGTTATCGCTCGGCGGAAGTTATAATGTCGAATATTACCTAACGCTTGCTCTCTTTCATAAAACACCAATTTAGAGAGTGGGATATCCCCTCCCGATGGCAACGGAATTGTGAACAAAAGCAACTGATCGATATCGGTAAAACTTTGTGGCTGTGCGCGCACCCTCACTTCCAGTTTTTCACCTTCGTGCTGCATATCGGCTACGACTTCGCCATCAACCAATAACTGAGCAGTCCGTATCACATCCGTAGGATTTAACCCTGCCCGTGTAATGGCATCATAGTCCGGCGTTAAGGTTAAGGTCATGCGTCCACCACCCGCATCATCCGTTATATCGGTAATTTCGGGCACACTAGACATGAAGGTTTGCAGTGCATCTGCGGCGGCACGAATCTCCGTATACTCATCACCACGGACTTTAATGCTAATCGGTTTAGAGACAGGCGGGCCTCCCGCTAAACGCAGGAACGTAATATTCACCGGCCCTGCCAGCGCCAATACATCTTCCCGAACCGCCGCCAAAAGCTCATCAACCGAACGGTTCTCGGAAGTTTTCGGCTTAAGTCCAACTAAAACCTGCCCATAATGCTCACCAAACATCGGCGCGGTTTCGGTAAATTGCTGGCCGGCGTAACCCACTACAGCACGAACATCATCATCTTTAAGGTGCTTTCTAACCACTGTTTCCATCTGCTTCACTTTATCCAGCGTCGCTGATAGTGATGTTTGAGGGGCCATCTCAATATTGACATAAAATAAGCGCAGAGGATCCGAAGCAAAGAAATCCAGCTTAATCATGCCAGCCCCTAACGCGCCCATAGAGCCAATAAAGAAAAACCCGATAGCACTGAACGTTAATACCGGTCTTCGCATCGCTTTGATTAAAGCACGCACGTAGGTGATCTGGATTTTATGGGTCATGCGCGTACGAAAGCGTTGCATCCGCCCTGGATTATCAAACCTGACCTTGGAGACGCTGACATGTACCGGCAGCATCCAAAACGCTTCGACTAAGGAGATCGCTAGCGCAATCGTCACTACCATTGGAATAACCCGCATGAAATCACCCAAGATTCCAGGCAGCAACATCAACGGCATAAATGCAGCCATTGTTGTTAACACCGCACTCGTAACCGGCCGGCCCACTTCGCGTAGCGAAGCCATGGTGGCGTCATAAACGGGTTCACCCTGCTGTAAACGATGATAGATCGCTTCCACCACCACCACCGCGTCATCAACCAACATCCCCAAGACAATAACCACACCCAGCAATACGGTGACATTGAGTGTTTCGCCCATCCCCCATAGCACCCAAAACGTGCCCGCAAGAATAAACGGGATACCGATAGCGGTTAAAAAAGCGATATGGGCCCCTAAGAACAACCAGGCGACAAGTAACACGAGCAACAACCCGATCAAAGCATTATTTTGCATCAGATCGATCGCTTCACGTGTCGGTATGGTTTGATCATCAACAATGATCAACTTTACCCCTGTCGCATGCTGCAATTCATTACGCTGATCTACATAAACTTTAACTCGCTCTACCAGATCGATGGTATTAGCTTTGGACTTTTTCATTACTGCTAGAACAACCGCAGGTTTGCCATCGATAACCGCATCCTGAGTTGCTTTCTCACGGGTCTGCAAAACATTAGCTACTCGCCCTAAAGTAACCTCTTCTCCTTGCAAACCAACCAGCGGCAGTAGCTTCACTTGGTCTGGGTCAGCACTTCGCCCAACCATCCTAACTAGCCAAGATTGCCCACCAACATCGACACTGCCCGCCGAAATATCCCTAAACCATAACGCCACCGTATCGGATAAATCCGTTGGTGATAAAGATAAGGCTTCAAGCGCTTCAGGATCAAAATTAATCTGCAATTCGGGATCATCCAATCCAACAGGATCTACCCGATCAATGCCTTGCATCCGCTCCAGATCTTCCTCGACATTTCGTGCCTGAATTCGGAGATTCTCATCATCATCTAAGGCGGTAACCGCAACGGTCACACTCGGAAAAGCATTCGCACTGGTGATCTCTAAAATGACAGGGTCAGCTGCATTAGCAGGTAGTTCATCTTCGACATTTTGAATCTCTCGGCGCAGGTCATTAATACGTTTATCAAAGATTCGTTCATCGATATCTTCAAAACGAATAAGTAAGCTAGAGACTGCCTCACGGCTGTTCGATGAAGCAAATTTGATATCTGAAACATTCCGAATAGCATCTTCTAACGGGTCAGTTACCCGCTTCTCGATATCTTCAGCACTCGCGCCGGGAAGAACGGTAGTCACCACCACCCAGTTGAAGTTGATAGTAGGATCTTGCTGTCGAGGTAATAAGTTATAGCAAAGAAAGCCAATAACGAGGACTAACACAAAGGTTAGATTGGCCAATACATGATTGTTAAATAAACGGGTCAACATATTTGGTTTCTACCCTTATTCAGCGACAATGACATCCTGTCCAGCTTCAATACCATGCTGGCCCTCAACAATTATTAGTTGATCTAAAGGCAGTTCAACCTGAGGGGCTTGCCCCTCTACAGCATTAGGAAGCACAACAAAGCGCGCTTTACCGTTTTCTAACTGCATTAAACCCAACTGCCCTTTTCTCGACACTACATATTGAATAGGCAAACGACCGTAAGGCTCTTGCCAAACGACTCGCCCACTGCTGCCCGTTAACGCGGCTTGCTTTGCAAATGTAAAACGCACCTCTTGAGTTCGAGCACGTTTATCCACAAAGGGTATAACCGCCCGCAACGCTAGAGGGTAACGATCGTTAGATGCTTGGAAATAGATTTTTTCAAGATCACCCACATTAACAATTTGGGGCTCAGTTAAATTCGCACTTACTTCAAGATGCTCAGCGCCAAGCACTTTTAGTAAAGGACTACCGGGTGCAACTAAATCACCTTCGCTGGCTATTCTAGCCGTTACCGCACCAGAAAAAGGCGCTTTGAGCGTACAGCGCTCGACCGCTAACTCAGCACTACTTAACCCAACCTTGGCGCCCTCTTCTTGCGCGATGAGGCTCGACAGTTCCGCTCGACGTTGATCGCGCAGCTCAAGGGATGCATTTCTCTGCTTGAGTAACTTTTCCGCGCGAGAAAGTTGCTGGCGGGCCAAGCGTGTCTGTGCTTGTAGGGATTTAATGGCACTTTGTGATTGCTGTTTTGCCAATAGATAATCTCGGCATTCCAGTTTGACCAATGCTTGCCCGGCCTCAACCTGATCACCCACGCTGACCAATACCTTTTCAACGTTAGCCGACAAGCGAGAGCTAATCGTTGCATGATTATCATTAACGACTTGCGCAGGTGCACTTAGCACGGTTTCCACAAGGAGATCAGAGAGAGGTTGTACAACTACGGTAGTCGCCGCTAGCGTTGCAGAACTAAGACATAATAAAGCGCCACCCACGACTAATCTCATAACCATTTCCCTATAAAACACGTGATTAATAACTTTGCTGCAAAATAATGCACTACCTTCGTCTTAATAGCTACTGCATGCGATTGATAATGATTATAAATAACAAAAAAATACAACTCTCGACAAGACAAGTATCAACGCATTATTTTAAGGGTTGTTGAACACAGTTATATGACAGCCTATAAAGCTGGAAGATCAAAACCGGGGCACAAAAAAAGCCCCATAAAGGAGCTTTTCTACAGGTATTAAGCGTTAAAGGCGAACTTCAATGCCTTTGTCACGCATATACTCTTTTGCTTGTGGCACTGTGTATTCATTGAAATGAAAGATTGATGCAGCAAGCACAGCATCCGCTTTCCCTTCGATACAACCTTCAACGAGATGATCTAGATTGCCCACACCACCCGATGCAATAACAGGCACATTAACTGCTTCACTAATCGCTCTAGTGACCGCTAAGTCATAGCCGTTTTTAACACCGTCTTGGTCCATCGATGTTAACAGGATCTCACCCGCACCTAGATCGACCATTTTCACAGCCCATTCAACTGCATCGATCCCTGTTGGCTTACGACCACCGTGGGTAAAGATCTCCCAACGGTTCTCTTCACCCTCTTGAGAAACCTTTTTCGCATCGATCGCAACAACGATACATTGCGAACCAAAACGGTCAGCGGCTTCTTTAACAAATTCAGGATTAAAAACGGCTGCTGAATTAATAGAAACTTTATCCGCACCGGCATTCAACATAGTACGAATATCATCACAGGTACGAATACCACCACCGACGGTTAATGGAATAAACACCTGCGATGCCATACGCTCAACCGTATGAACCATCGTATCGCGGCCTTCGTGTGTTGCCGTGATATCAAGGAACGTAATCTCATCCGCCCCTTGCTCATCGTATCGTTTGGCAACTTCTACCGGATCACCAGCATCACGAATATCAACAAACTTAACGCCTTTTACAACGCGTCCGTTTTCTACATCAAGACAAGGAATAATACGCTTTGCCAATGCCATCAGATTTTACCGTCCCAGTTAAGGAAGTTTTTCAACAGCTGTAAACCTGCTTTTGAGCTTTTCTCAGGGTGAAACTGCACTGCAAACGCATTATCACGCGCCAGCGCAACGTCAAACTGTTTGCCGTATCGGCAGACACCCGCCACGAGATCTCGCGCTTGTGCCTCGACATAATAACTGTGCACAAAATAGAAACGGCTACCGTCCTCTATATCATTCCATAAAGGGTGGTCAGTCATCTGGGCCACTTCATTCCAGCCCATATGTGGCACTTTAAGTCGTTCGCCCTGTTCTGTCAGATCATCACCAAAGTATTTAACTTCACCATCAAAGTGCGAGAGACACTCAACGCCATCATTCTCTTCAGAATGCTGCATCAATGCCTGCATACCGACGCAGATACCTAAAAAAGGCTTACCAGAATTAATCGCATCAGTGACCTCTTTATCAACACCTAGGCGAAGCATTTCAGCCACGCAATCACGGATAGCTCCAACACCGGGCAAAATCACACGATCAGCACTTGCAACCAATGCAGGATCCGCTGTAACACGAACCTCTACACCGGGTTCAACAAACTCTAACGCTTTCGCTACTGAGTGAAGATTACCCATGCCATAGTCGATGACAGCTACGCTCGACATAATCTTATAAACATCCCTTAGTAGATGGCATTACATCAGCTGCGCGCGCATCAATCTCTAATGCAAAACGCAGTGAACGTCCAAACGCTTTAAAAATGGTCTCCGCTTGGTGATGAGCATTGAACCCTTTGATATTATCCACATGCAGCGTTACACCTGCGTGGTTCACAAACCCCTGGAAGAACTCCCAGAATAACTGTGTATCAAAACGACCAATATTAGCGCGCGTAAACTCAACATCCATCTCTAAACCTGGGCGACCAGAGAAATCGATAACAACTCGCGACAATGCTTCATCTAACGGGCAGTATGCATGGCCATATCGCATAATCCCTTTACGATCACCGACAGCCTCTTTAAATGCTTGCCCTAGTGTAATACCAATATCTTCAACCGTGTGGTGATCATCAATGTGATTATCGCCCTTGGCATTGATGTCTAAATCAATAAGACCATGACGAGAGATCTGCTCCATCATGTGCTCTAAGAAAGGAACACCGGTCTCTGCCTTAAATTGGCCTGTACCATCGATATTTACGGACACAGTGATTTGTGTCTCTAGGGTATTTCGGCTTACCTTGGCTGTACGTTCCGCCATGGTTGTCTCCCGCTAGTTAGATCAGAGCGCAGATTATACAACCATCCCTTGATCCATGCACCGTTGATGATGCCCAGTTTCAAGCAAATATAGCCTGAGTGAACTATCTTGTAGTTAATAACCGTAACTAAATAGCTCTCAACTAACAGTGACTATCACATTTTTGGGCATAGTGATCAGATGAACGATGTCGATCTACATCAACTACTGCAAGGTAATCATCGTGCGTTACTGCTGGTGATTGATGCCCTGCCTTTTCCGATTTACTACAAAGATTTAGACGGTAAATATCTCGGCTGCAATAAAGCCTACGCAGAATATGTTGGAATCGATCGCGAGCAACTGATCGGTAAAACAGTATTTGAGATCTTTGACAGAATCCCCGCGGCTATTTTTGCAGCATCAGATCAAGAGTTGCTCAACTCTCCCGGTATTCAGATATACGAAACGCCCGTTCATCGCCAAGGCCAAGACACCATATACATAAAATTTCACAAAGCGACATTTCATGAGCAAGATGGGACGGTTGCGGGACTTATTGGCGCGATTATTGATATTACTGAGCAAAAAACGTTAGAGAAAAAGTTCCAGCGGCTGGCGACTTACGATGATCTAACCGCCATCTATAATCGCCGTGAAGGCCGAAAACAACTTAGAAAACTATGTAAAGATGCGGTTCGAAAACAGCGTCCAATTTCAGTCATTTTACTGGACCTTGATGACTTTAAACGTATTAACGATACATACGGCCATGATACAGGCGATGTTGTGCTGAAAACGGCAGCACAATGTTTAGACCGTTACTCCCGAGCCAATGATTTCGTTTGCCGCTATGGCGGTGAAGAGTTCTTAATTATTTTACCTGAAACATCACTCACTGAAGCCGTAGCAATTGCAGAGCGCTATCGCAAAGAGCTGCAAAGTTTAAAGATACAGATTACCAGCGATGAAGATCTCGGAGTGACTGCAAGCCTAGGTGTTAGCCAGCTTGATAACGAGTTCACCGATCGTGAAATGATGCTAAAACAAGCAGATACAGCCCTATACAAAGCGAAAGAAAAAGGCAAAAACCAAGTTTGTAGTTAAAAAATAGCGCATTTATTACAAGATATTCATCCCCGCTTCAGCGTAAAACATTGAAACTTCACTAATTCTGTTTATCCTCAGACGTCAGAACCCTCGCCAAGGAGAGAATAATGAAAGGTTTGTTGAAACTCATCGTCGGACTAGGCGCATTAGTGCTTGTACTGATTTTAGCCGGCGGCGCTATTCTAGGTGCTTTTTTTGACCCTAATGAATATAAACCTGAGATTGAAAAGGCAGCCCTTGAAAAAGGCGGTGTCGAACTAAAAATCAACGGTGATATTGGCTGGTCGGTCTTTCCTTGGCTCGGTCTAGAAGTCAACAAAATCAACGTAAAGTTCCCAGGAAAAAGTGAACTTGCGAGTTTAAACCAAGCGCAGCTTTCAGTCCGCATTCCGGCCCTGCTCTCTGGTAGTGTCGAGATGCAGAGTATCGTTGTAGATGGCTTACAGCTAAATCTCGTCAAAGAGAAAAGCGGCACGAGTAACTGGGCGGCCAATGAAGCCAGCAGTCAGAAAGCGCCAAAGAAAGACGTATCCGAATCCGATGCATCTCACTCTGAAGGGGCTGATATTGCTTTAAATATCGACAGCATTCAGATCACGAACGGTAATATCACCTACCTAGATCAAGCAACTGAGACCGAAGCGAAGCTAAGCGACTTTAATATGACGTCGGGCCAAGTGGTGACCAACGCGTTCTTCCCTGCAGAACTCAGCTTTAATGCCACACAAAGTGTTAAAGGCGAAGAGCAGATCAAAGCGGTAGCAAAATTCTCAGCTGAGTTTTTTCTAGACCTAGACAACCAGCAATACAAAATCAAAGGATTAGAAAGCACCCTAAACCTTAGCGGCAAACCCCTTAACGGTGGTTCTTTAGACATAACAACAGCGGCCAATATTGAGGCTGACTTAGGCAAACAGCAACTAAACCTTAAAGGCTTACAGCTAGCGCTAGCGAATCTCGAAGCAAGTGGTGATATCTCGGTAACAGATTTTACTAAACCAACAATTAACGGCCAATTAGCTGTCGCTTCATTCGATTTGAATAAATTACTGCAAGCCGTAGGGCAGGCAGAGATTAAAACGACCGATGCTGATGTTTTAAAAGCAATCAGTTTCCAAACAGAGCTTGCCGGCCCAGCTAACACCGTAACCGCAAAGAGCATTAGCCTTAAGCTTGATGATACTAGCTTCAATGGATCAGCAGCGTTCAATCTAGCGAATGGTAATATCACCCTAAACCTACAGGGCGACAAACTAAATGCTGATCGTTATATGCCTCCTGCCACTGAAACCCAAGCAGCAACATCCGCAGGCAACGCATCTACAACTAGTAACGGCTATTCCAAAGACCCTATTCTGCCAATCGAAGCTCTTCGTTCACTGGAGTTAGATACAACAATTGGTTTAAAAGCCCTGCATGTATCTAAGATGGATGTCAGCAATATCGAACTACAGGTAAACGCTCACGGCGGTTTAGTCAAAATCAGTAAAATAAATGCCGACCTATACAGCGGTAGTGTTAGAAATAACGTCACAGTCGATGTTCGCAAGAAAACACCACTGATTACGTCTAAAAAAACCATCTCGGGCATTCAGATCGGCGATATGCTCAAAGCGATGGCCGATGCTGATCAGCTAACCGGTTCACTTAATTCGCAATCGAATATTACCTTGCGTGGCAACTCGGTACATGACTTCGTCAACAGTATGACAGGCACGGCAAGTGTCAATATGAAGGATGGTGAGCTGCATGGTATCGATATGGCACAAACCGTGTGCCAAGGCATGAACAATGTCAGCTCGCTGGGTGTGAATACCCAAGAGGTCGATAAATCGACGCCTTTTGCCAACATGGGCGCATCTGCACGTATTAAAAATGGTGTGGTGAATAACCAAGATCTAAAAGCAGCGCTTGATGCCATGAGCTTGAGTGGTAAAGGCAGCGTTAATCTGCCGAAACAGCTGCTCGATTATCGACTCGGCTTTATGGTTGAAAAGAACCTTTTCAAAGAGACCTGCTCCTTCCCAGACAAGCTAGAAGGGGTCGAGATCCCAATCGATTGCAAAGGCAGCTTTAATACAGAGCCAGCAAAACTATGTAAGCCTGATTTTAGCTTCATTGGTGATGCCCTTAAAAAGCAGGCAAAAGAGAAAGTAAAAGCCAAAGTCGAAGAAAAACTAAAAGGTAAACTGGATGGCAAGCTAAAAGGACTGTTTGGCCGATAATGCATTCAGAGCAATTCTCAAGCGCCGTGTTGGGCTGGTTTGACCAGCACGGCCGCCATGACCTTCCCTGGCAAAAAGAAAAAACAGCCTACAACACTTGGATATCTGAGATTATGCTGCAGCAAACTCAGGTCACCACGGTTATCCCCTACTACCAACGTTTTCTCGAACGTTTTCCGACAGTCGAATCGTTGGCCGCAGCTGAACAAGATGAAGTACTCCATCTATGGACGGGACTAGGCTACTACGCTCGCGCACGCAATCTTCACAAAAGCGCTAAAATCGTTGCGCACGAATTAGACGGCAAGTTTCCGGTGACTGTTGAAGAACTGGAAGCCCTTCCCGGTATAGGTCGATCTACCGCCGGTGCCGTCCTCTCTATCAGCACAGGTAAGTGGGCGCCGATCTTAGACGGTAATGTAAAACGCGTCTTAGCCCGTTTCTATGCACTCGAAGGATGGACTGGAAGCACCGTTAACCAAAAACGCTTATGGCAATATGCTGAAGAGAACACCCCACAGCAGCGTGTCGGTGATTACACCCAAGCGATGATGGATCTGGGCGCAACGCTTTGCACCCGCAGCAAACCAAGCTGCCTTCTCTGCCCATTGCAAGAAAGCTGCGAAGCGTTGAAACAGGGAAAAACTGACTCGCTACCGACACCGAAACCAAAGAAGACCATTCCGGTAAAGCAAACCTTTATGCTAATGCTGCAACAGGGCAACAGCAAAGAGGTATTGCTTTACCAACGCCCCCCTTCAGGACTATGGGGCGGATTATGGAGTTTCCCACAGGTCGCTGACTTAAGAGACACCCTAAACGAAACAGGTTTAGAGCTGGACGAATCCACATTTCAAACCTTAGAACCGGTTCGACACACCTTTAGTCACTTCCACTTAGATATCACACCGATCAAGGCTCAAGTGAATACCCCTACAGACTGTGTCATGGAAGGAAAACCTCTGCTCTGGTATAACATAGAGCAACCAGAGAACGTTGGCCTTGCTGCACCTGTGAAAAAGTTACTGGAATCACTCGCCAACTAACCAAGAATTGATTTTTCGGAGTTAACCATGAGCCGTACCGTTTTATGTCGTAAATATAAAGAGGAACTTGAAGGGCTAGACCGCGCTCCTTACCCAGGCCCTAAAGGCCAAGATATTTATGACAACGTATCGAAGAAAGCATGGAAAGAGTGGACCGACCACCAAACCATGATTATCAATGAAAAACACTTAAGTCTTATGGACCCAGATACCCGTGTATTTCTGCAATCTGAAATGGAAAAATTCATGACGGGCGGTGACTACGAGAAGGCAGAAGGCTACGTACCCCCTTCGAAATAGTTTTTTTTAAACAAGTGGTTGACAGTTTTACGTGAAGACGGTTTAATACGCGCCACTTGAGTAGCCCGGATAGCTCAGTCGGTAGAGCAGAGGATTGAAAATCCTCGTGTCGGCGGTTCGATTCCGTCTCCGGGCACCACTTACTTAGAAGGCTTGCAACTCAAATCGCAGGCCTTTTTTGTCTCTGGCCACACTCATCATGCCCGGATAGCTCAGTCGGTAGAGCAGAGGATTGAAAATCCTCGTGTCGGCGGTTCGATTCCGTCTCCGGGCACCACTTCCTAGTTTCTGATTTACCTTCCTAACTTGTTATTCCCGAGCGTCAATATCTTTGGACGTCATCGAACCCGGTTAGATTATTCGCTCCTTCGTCACTCACCCTTCGGGCTATTGTCGCAAGCTCCAATGTGTGAATGCCTTCGGCATTGATCCGTCTCCGGGCACCACTACTTAGATTCCCGTACTCAATCCCTTATTCAGAAAAACCAAGATTGACTATCTTTGGACGTCATCGAACCCGGTTAGATTATTCACTACTTCGTCGCTCACCCTGCGGGCACCTTCCGATTCCAGCTCCTGTTTCTAACTTTCTTTACTCTTCCAACTTACTAAATTTTTAGATATTTTATCTGCTCGAACTCCAACAATATGCATCAAGGAAGAGCACAGTGTATTACATAGTATCAACACACAAGATACCCCATTTTTACTCACATACATCGCCAAACCCAATAACAGTAGATGATATTGAATATACCTACGAGCAAGTAATAAATGGTGTAAAGATCTCTTCTAGTGATCCTGTCTGCGCTAACCCCGTACAAGCAATATCCACGTTGATGGAGAACGGCATCATGGGATATCGTACCAAGAAGAAAGCAAGAGAAACGGTAAAAGCTCTCAAACTAAAAACTTGCAGATACCTATTTATCGAATAAGGACAACAAAATGGAATTTAGCCTTTCAAAGCTAGTTGAAGATTCATTCTCTATTGACAAAAAAACTTACTGGCTTAAATTTAAGACCGATAAAGGAAGCTATATTGCCTTTTGGGGAGAACCTAATAACCCAAATAGAAATATCGTTTCACTCAGACATCAACTCCTACCACTCATGCTAACTATAGATGATATAGATTTAGTCAATTGCATGCCAAGCGATAATGAAAAGTCAAAATACGAACTGATCCTGAGTGTTCCATCTAATATTCCGATTGAAATAAACCCTACGCTTTAAAAGGCTGCGGACTTCACCAATCCAGTAACCTTTTGGTCAAAAAAGACTCCATGTTTAGCAGAACCAAGCATCTATTATGCATATTAACATTAGGAATAACCTTCTTATTCCATCATATTAACCATGCCACTTCGCCTACGACATTTTACCTTGCCAAACTTGATCTAATGTTTTATTTACCCGAACCATAATCATGCTTTGAGGATGTTATTACTTATGGTTTACAATACAGAAAGCATTTAGATTAATAGTTTTCAGAGGGTATTATGTCGAAAATTTCGGCAGTTGATCTGTTCTGTGGTGTGGGGGGCCTCACCCATGGAATCATTCAATCAGGTATAAATGTTGTAGCAGGATTCGATATTGAAGAAAACTGCCGTTTTGCATATGAAACTAACAACCCAAATGCGAAGTTCTTCAAGCAAGATGTATCCTCTCTATCGGGCGAAGAAGTAGAAGCGCTATATCCTCAAGGGGGTATTAAACTGCTCGCAGGATGTGCGCCATGTCAACCATTCTCCAAATATTCACAAGGTCGTGATGTTCGCAAAGACAAAAAGTGGCCTCTACTCTACGCCTTCTCGAGAATAATTCGTGAGGTAAAACCAGAACTGGTGACCATGGAAAATGTTCCAGATGTAACGAAGCATGAGGTGTATCATGACTTTATTAGTGAACTGGAAGAACAAGGCTATCATATTTGGGCCGAACAGGTCTTTTGCCCTGATTACGGTATGCCTCAAATACGTAAACGCCATGTGCTATTAGCCTCGAGATTAGGCCCGATTCAGTTAATCAAACCTACTCATGCTCCAGAAAATTACAAAACAGTTCTAGATGCTATAGGTAAACTTCCTCCTATCGAAGCTGGTGACTCAGACTCTAAGGACCGATTACACACAGCATCATCCCTATCACCTTTGAACATGAAACGAATAAGAGCTTCCAAGCCAGGAGGGACATGGAAAGACTGGCCCCAAGAGCTGGTGGCCACCTGCCATACGAAAGCCAGCGGGCGTTCTTACGGAGGAGTCTATGCCCGAATGCAATGGGATAAACCAAGCCCTACAATGACAACCCAGTGTTTTGGTTATGGAAATGGGCGCTTTGGCCACCCAACCCAAGACCGAGCGCTCACTCTCAGGGAAGCAGCTATACTGCAGACATTCCCCAAAAGGTACAAATTTGTTCCGAACGATAGAAAAATTGAATTTAAACCTATAGGTAGGATGATCGGCAATGCCGTGCCAGTTAAACTAGGTCAAATAATTGGAGATAGTCTAGTACAGCACATCTTTTCTTAGCGCTTAAGCTGCTGCATACCCCCTAGATTCCAAATAGTTCTCGATACCATCTAATACTGCCCCAAGATATACCACTGATTGAGTATGAATTTCTATCAACTCATCAACGGACGTATCGTGGCCGCATTGTTCAAAAGATAGCTCACCATGAGCTAATTCATTTCTCTTCAAACGGACGCCATATAATGAACTACCTCCACGAGTTATAGAGGTATCATGGGCCGCAATTTCAAAACCATATGCTCTTGCCTTTTTCTTTATCTTAAGAGCATCAACATTCCCATTCCAATGCTTATCCTTATCATAGCCAAGCCAGACCAAAGCCTCATTAATAGTATTACTGCCATGGGAATCTATATGGTTTTTATTAATTGCATCGCGAAAATTCACAAGGCATATTTTCTGGATGCTCTCAGTAAGATCGTGAAATGACAAATTATCTGATCTCATCTGCTTATGTACACTATCAAGTGCAGCAGTCATCGTTGACTCAACAAGGTTGTACAGCAAAAGATATCCCGTTGCGGATATACTCTTAACTAAACTACGGTCGATATCATAATCAAATGGCAAAAGGTCCCCGTTAACTGTAGTTTTGACCAATGTATCAGCTCTACTATCCCTGAGGGCTTTAGCAAATTCCAGATGTCGAGCAACTTCTTGAGAACGCTCATCAAGCATTGAGCGAACTTCATCTATGAAATGATTTGACATGCGACTTCCTATTCAAACATATCGACAGTATCTGCATCGATCAAACGAGGGTCGTGGAAAATTTTCTCAGGGTTTCCTGAATACTCAATATCCCTACCTAAAAGCTGGTCTCGAACAAAATGCAGACGATTTATAAGCTTTGGTCTAGAATTACTAGCATCTGATCTAGTCAGATGACCAAATTCTTTCGAGAAAAGCCAGTTCGTATCTTCAACGGTCAAATTTGGATTTTCCTTGAGAGCTAAGGCCGAACCTACAGCCATCGCTTCATACCTGATCCTCGGTACCGAGTTATTAGTCTGATTTTTCTTAAATCCATAGGGGAAGGTACTCTCAACAAAAGTCAGCATACCTTCAAAGACCCTTCTGCACTCTTCCTCATTAAATCCATTTGTATTCATAGAATCCAAATAATCATCTAAAAAACTATCTACACGCTTATTGAAGGCTTCATAATTATGAAGATACGCGAAGAAGCGAAGCACAAGCTCTTGATACTCTCTCCGATCTCTACGTACTTTCGAAATGGGGCAAAGCTCATGAAATTTTGGATGCCCACCTAGCTCATAAATAAAGCTCGTGAACAGCCCGTCCTTAGAACCAATCCTCTGCTCCATTGAAGTTAATTTAGTCCCTCCGGTGTTAAGACGATCAAACATCTGTCTGCGCGCCTCTTCATCCATATTGCTGGTCATTTCAATCAATCGGATAGTCTTTTTCTTGAACCTTCTTTGCCTAACAATAGGAAGATCGCTGAAATAGAAACCATTGAGTTTATCTAGTAATTTCAAACTGTTCAGAGGAAACTGGTTCTGGAAGTATTCAACGATCGTACGGATTCTTTGGGAACCATCTACAACTTCACTTCTCCCTTCATCATTATCCGATAAGAATAGATACGGGATTGGCAAATTAAGTAAAATGGACTCAATAAAACGGCTTTTTTGATCTGGTTTCCATACCATCTCTCGCTGATAATCGGGAATAAAGATCTCAGCCTCATCAGTATCGAGGTTTTCAACAAATTTAGAGACGAGCACTTCTAGTGGATATTCCCTGATGTCATAATCAGAAATTTTCTGATTTTCAAGAATCTGCTCTTCGGCTGCGCTTTTTTCAGCCTCAGTAAACTGACTGTCCGTTCCTGTGGTACCTAAAAGATCTTCCATTTTCACGACCTATCACTATTAGTGTTCTAACAATTGCTAGAAATAATAAACCCAATCGTACAACAGCTACTTGTTATAATTGTTTCGAATAGCATATTAAACACAATTTCACTTAATTTATGAAACCCGCAGGCAAAACATTAGCTATTCGGCGACAGCAACCAGAGTAAAGAAATACATACAACAAGACCGGAAGATCATACACACCTAGTAACCTTTATTTACGGACTCTATCTAACCAGATCAGCAAGAATAAGCCTGTTATTAAAAGAGGCAATCTGCAACCTTTCTTACAAAAATTGAAAGCCCTCATGCAAGCGGTTAGATTATTCACTGCTTTTTACACCAAATCTGTCGCCCATCCTTCGGACACCATTTTTATAAAAACTAGCACGTTGCACATATTTATGACGTTACCTTTCTAAATTTGTCTACACGCCAATACGCAGTAGACTAGTCTCGTTACTTCGTTCATATTCAAAATAAAGCTAAGGTGAAAATAACATGATAGATCTTTACACCTCACCTACACCGAATGGCTGGAAAGTAGCCATGATGCTTGAAGAACTAAGCCTGCCATACAACGTCAACTACATCGATCTTGCGGCGAAGGATCAGGCGACCCCCGAATTTCTGACTATGAACCCCAATGGGCGCATTCCTGTGATCGTTGATCACGACGCAGATGATCTAGTTGTGTTCGACTCAAACGCTATTCTGTTTTATCTAGCAGAGAAAACCGGCAAGCTACTGCCCAAAGAAGGCGCCGCACGTCACGATGTGA
Source organism: Neptuniibacter victor (assembly GCA_027943745.1). GTDB lineage: Bacteria > Pseudomonadota > Gammaproteobacteria > Pseudomonadales > Balneatricaceae > Neptuniibacter > Neptuniibacter victor. Next base: position 3,770,410 of record AP025763.1, read on the forward strand.
TGCAGTGGTTGATGTTCCAAGCCAGCGGCATTGGCCCGATGCAGGGCCAGGCGGTTACGTTTGAGCGATACTTTCCAGAAGACGTTCCTGCAGCGCGAAAGCGATATCATAACGAGACTCTCAGGCTCTACACTGTGCTGAATACGAGGCTGTCTGATCGTGAATGGCTTGCGGGTGAATTCTCGATTGCCGATATCTCGAACTGGTCATGGATCCGCAGTCACCGCTGGGCACGAGTGCCGACCGAGGGCCTGCCAAACCTTGAACGATGGATGGATCAGCTACGCGCTCGGCCCGCTTGCGAGCGTGGGCTAAACATACCGCCGTCATCGGGCCGTGCAGACATGGCCAAATCTCTTGGCAGTGCGATGACGACAACATGAAGATCGAATGCCTCACAAGCAATCAACAATAAAAAATATTTATAAAAAATAAGGAGTGCCAATTATGGCCAAAGCGAACTGGTATTTTGATTTTATTTCACCCTTTGCCTATCTACAGCTTGCTCGGTTTCCGCAATTGCCTCCTGACTTAGACATCACGCCTATTCCTGTGGTTTTTAGCGCCCTTTTGAAGCACTGCGGACAGCTGGGGCCAGCAGAAATCCCGTCAAAGCGACGCTTTGTCTATCGCTTATTTCAGTGGAAAGCAGATCAGCTGAACATCCCCTTTACCATGCCTCCATCACACCCTTTTAATCCCTTGCCGCCGCTTCGCCTTTGTATTGCGGCGGGGGGAGGAATAGATCAGGCTAGAACTGTGTTTGATATGATTTATGGCAAGGGAGTGCAACCGGATACACCCGAGGGTATTCAAGCAATTGCCGATGCCTTGGGCATTTCTGATCCTGAAGCGCTTCTGTCAGATGCCGCGGTAAAAAACGCCCTTCGAACCAACACCTCATCGGCAATAGAGGATGGTGCATTTGGCGTTCCCACCTTCGTCGTCGAAGGCGAAGTATTCTGGGGCGACGATTCGACTGAGATGATGCTGGACTATCTAGACAATCCAGCTTTATTCGATACGCCCGAGATGAAACGAATATCCAGCATGCCAATGGGGCTTATCCGAAACAAACAACCCTAGTCGAATAATCTGCAACAAATAATTCGCAGAAACGTTCTGCGCAATAACGTTAAACAAGATTTTGCCAGATAGAAATCTGGCAAAATTTAGTCATTGCAGCGATAAACTTAAAGCCCAAAGGGCTACCCAAAAGGTAGCCCGCATAAAGGCACTAAAGGCAGATCAGTTACTTAACTGACGCATCGCCCCAGCCCAGTCTTCAATATGGTAAGAACGCTTTACCTTGCCATCAGTAATTGTGTGAATATCGATACTCATAATTTTGAAGCTTTTTCCACCATGAGGCACACCAAAGAAATCACCTACAGGCGTCCCAGTCGCTTCCCCGCGTACAATAACATCGTTCCCGGAAACTTTAAGATCAACGATCTTCCACTTAAGATCAGGTACAAGCCCACCAAACCCGCTGAGGAACTCGATAGTGCTATCTAGGTCCTTTGCTCCTTGATTAGAATAATAAGACTGCCAGTCTGAATGGAAAGAAGTGCGAGCAGTGTTCGCTGCTTCTACACTCGCTGGCTGACTTAAAAAAGAGTAGAACGGCTCGACAATATTACGCGCCTCATCGGTCGTTAACGCCCAAGAAGCTTGAGCAAAGGTCATTGTCAGTAGCGCGGCGGCAGCGGCTTTTTTGATTAGTTTCATAATGTAGATCCTGGTTAAGGTTTATCTGGTTAAATACTGTGAAGCTATTATCCAGCGCCTTAACTGTTCTGATAAGATAGTCTTTTATGATTAAACTAGTCGGAAAACAAGAACAATGTATCTCGGTGATTTAAAGCGTTTAGCCATATTTGCCAGTGTTGCCAAACTTGGCAGCTTTACAGCCGCTGCCAACGAACTGAATATGTCTCGCTCTGGCGTTAGCGAGCAGGTCAGCCTGCTAGAGCAGTCTCTGAATGTCAGGCTTTTACATAGAACTACTCGGCAAGTCACCCTGACAACCGATGGCCAAGCCATCTACCAACAAGCTCGCAAACTACCGGATCTCGTTGACGCAATTAAAGAAACATCGGAACAAAACCTTGAAACAGGCAGGATTCGCATCACCACTACGATAGATGTTGCACAAAAGTGGTTAATCCCTAAATTGGCGGAGTTCCAGAAAAGCAATTTAGGCATCGATTTTGACCTTATCATTAGCGATGATATTGTTGACCTTGTAGCCGAGTCAGTAGACTTAGCAATACGTATAGGACCACTAAAAGACGCTAACCTTGTCGTTCGCTCTCTGGGTATCAGGCAACCAAAAATCATCGCCTCACAAGCGCTATTAGGAAGATATCCGCGGTTAGATCACCCCAATGACCTTCTCGACGTACCTTGGGTCTTATTGGAACCTCTCAATATCGATGAAAAAGTCACCCTCAATGGTCCTGATGGTACGCTCGTGATCACGCCCAAACGTTACAGCATCAGCGACTCTCCGATGGCTGCAAATCATATGATCCAACAAGGAATAGGCATCGGCTTTCAATTACCCGAGATGATTGACCAAGAGATAAGCCAAGGCGCATTAAAAATCCTTTGCCCAGAGTGGGGAGGAGAGCCAATGCACTGTCAGTTAATATACTCTTCTCGGCATCAGCTTCCGAACCGGGTCAGACGATTGATTGATTTTCTATTACCGGATTAAGAGCTGCACCTCCGTTAGCCGCTGAAGGCTCATCAAACTTTATTATTTCTGTCACTTAAACGTCACTATATGTCGTTAGCGTTGAGCACCTTATTTTTCAATCGTTTTAAATGGGATGTTCTATGTCTATGCTGCAAGGTTCACACACGCTGAAAACACTGGCGCTCTCTATCGGCGCTGCTCTATTAACAACCACTGCTTACGCTGCACCTATTCAAGTAACAAGCAGCAAAGACAGCGGTGAGGGTTCATTACGAGCAGCCCTTGAGGCGGTCGCAGCGGGCAGCGCGGATAGCATCATCATTACCACTGAAGATGATATCGAGATCACCTCGACTCTGACCTACAACAGCCATACCCCCATCTCTATTTACGGCAACGGTCAGACTATTGAAACGGATAAGAACATCGATCTATTGGCCATTACTGCAGGCGCAAACCTCAATATTAGCCATCTTAAGTTTGAAGGTCCTGGCGGTTTTAGTATTACAAATCGCGGAGACCAACAAGGCGAAGCCGGCAAAGGTATTTTCGTTAATCTTCGAAATGACCAAACAGGCACTGCCACCGTGACCTTAAATGACGTTGAGGTCAGCGGCGTTGCTTATCACGGCATCCATCTATCCGATTGTGATATCGCTAAAGACTGCGGCGCAGGTGCGGGCGGCCAAGGCGGCGGTTCTGCCGCTTCTATCGCAGTGAACGCTTATAACGTGAAGGTACATAACGTTGGTTACGGCCGCGTAGATGGCGATGGTCTACGTGTAGATGAGCGCAACGAGGGCGATATTCTATTTACAGCCCACAACTCTAGCTTCACAAAGGTGGGTGCCGATGGCGTTGAACTAGATGAAGGCCAAAATGGCAGCGTTATTGTTAACGCGACCAACGTTGATTTCTCGAATAATGGCGACTACTGCCAAAAGGATCTATTAGAGAAACTATTGCCTTCGCCTGTTGAAGCGGAATTTAAAGACGGCGAAATGTCCGAAGATAAAGTGCCGATGGCAATCACCGGATCTGCCGATGATAAATGCTTTGAACGTGAAGTTGATCTATATGCTTCGGGTTCTGTAGAAGCGTACGAATTCGGAATCGATTACGATGATGGTTTCGATATCGATGAAGCGGGCAATGGCGGTATCAAAGCGGTCATATACTCCTCGACCATCCATAACAATCTAGATGAAGGCTTAGACTTTGACGAAGAGGGTGAAGGCAACGTCGAGATCACTTTGATCGATAGCAAAGCTTCGGGTAATACCGATGACGGCTTTAAAGTGACAGAGGAAGACAACGGCAATCTTAGCGCATTGATCTCTTCCGTTAAGTCTCATAAAAACAGCGGCAAAGGCATTGTGCTAGAAGCCAAAAACAGCGGCACCGTTGCAGCCTTCATTGAAAACAGCGAAACAGAAGATAACGACAGCGGCAAAAAGTCTGGCCTTAAGATAAAGGGCAAGGGCGTTATCACACTAAGAAATTCTGAAATAGAAGATGGCTATAAAGCAAAGAAAGCTGAGATTATAAAAATCTAAGCCAGCTTAATAACAAAAAAGGGGAGCTATCAGCTCCCCTTTTTGCAACCATAAGATAGTAAAATCTAGCTATCTTCTAAAGGATAAACCCCATCTTCGTCGTGCACCTCTTTACCATTTAGAGGCGGGTTGAACACACACGCGAGCTTAAGCTCAGTATGCGCTCTAAGAAGATGCTCATCATTTTTATCAAGAATATAGATAGAGCCAGGTTTGATCGGGTGAATAGCCGCATCATCTAGCGTTTCAACCTCTCCTTCACCACTAATGCAGTAAACAGATTCCAAGTGGTTCTGATACCAAATATGCGTTTCTGTCCCTGCATAAATTGTAGTGATATGGAATGAAAAACCCATATTGTCATCTTTCAACAACAGACGCGTACTCTCCCAATGACCATCTGGGGAGACCACTCTACGTTCAGATTTTTCAGCATCTTGTAATGTACGGACAATCATTATCTTACTTACCTACTTAAGCTTGTTGTTGATAAACGGTATCGAAATAATCGGTATCTTCGGGAATATTATTCTCTGAAGCACATACCTCTTTAATCGCTTGCTCAACAATATCGATCCCTTTCGCTAAGCTATCTTCACTAATAATTAATGGGCAAAGGAACTTAACAACCTGATCATCAGCACCACTAGTTTCGATCATCAGACCACTTTGGAAACACTTTTTAGTGATTTTAGATGCGAGCTCACCATTCACGCAGTTAATCCCTTGGAACATACCGCGACCACGTGTAGTGAAATTGCCTTCACCATATTGCTCAATAATCTTTTCTAAGCGGTCAGAGATATACTGACCTTTTTTCTTAATCGCCTTAGAGAAAGCATCATCCGACCAGTAATAATCAATGGCGGCTTTTGCTGTAACAAAAGCAAAGTTGTTACCACGAAAAGTACCGTTATGCTCACCCGGCTTCCACTGATCGAGTTCTGGTTTAAACAAAACCACAGCAAAGGGTAAACCATAACCCCCTATGGATTTTGATAAAGTCACAATATCAGGGCTAATGCCCGCTTCCTCGAAGCTAAAGTAGGTTCCGGTACGACCACAACCCGCTTGGATATCATCAACGATAAGCAGAATATCGTGCTTACGACAAACCGCTTCTAGATTTTGAAGCCACTGGAAGCTAGCGACGTTTATACCGCCTTCACCTTGTACGGTTTCAACGATGACTGCAGCAGGCAGATCCACACCACTACTGGTATCTGATAAAACTTTATCTAGATATTCGATGGTATCAACTTCATCACCCAAATAACCGTCATATGGCATCCGAGTAACACCGCTTAAACTCACACCTGCAGCACCACGGTGGTGAGAGTTACCCGTCGCCGCTAAAGAACCCAAGCTAACGCCATGGAAACCATTGGTAAAGGCGATGACGTTCTCACGGCCAGTAATATTACGTGCAAGTTTCAAGGCCGCTTCAACAGCATTCGTGCCCGTCGGCCCTGTAAACTGCATGACATAATCAAGCTTTCTCGGCTTTAAAATTTTCTCATTGAAAGCTTCCAGAAACTTACCTTTTGCTTTCGTATGCATATCCAAACCATGGGTAATGCCATCATCTTCAATGTATTTCAAAAGCAGAGGTTTAAACAGGTCATTGTTATGCCCGTAATTTAGGGTTCCGGCACCTGCTAGAAAGTCTAAATACTGATTTCCCTCTTCATCGTACAAGAACTCATTCTTTGCACGATTAAAAACACGTGGAAACGAACGAGCATAGGACTGAACTTCAGATTCAATCTCATCAAAAATTTTCATCATAGCCTCCAGAAGGCTTGGTAAAAGTAATTAGGTACTTATGCTTAACCAGCCAATATGGGCGTAAACTGCTTGGTTGGGCCCGCGCGATAAAGAACTTCATCCTCATGCTCACCGTCAAAGTGAACATCTCTCGCAAATAGGACGCTGGTTTCAAAGTGCATGTGATGTGCTTTAAAAAAACGCTCAAACAGCTTCTGAGAAGCACCATTACTTGGCGAAATAGTGGTTTCCATAAAACGGAGGTTTTCATTTCGATGAAAAAGGCGCGTTAACATCTGCGACGCCACACCTTGCCCTCTGCACTTGCTACTAAGCGCAACCTGCCAAACAAACAACGTATCTAAGCGTTGGGCTGGGATATACCCCGAAATAAAACCAACCACTTCACCCTGAGCATCTTCAGCAACAATTGATGTCTCAGCAAAATCGGTGCACTGCAATAGATTGCAATACAAAGAATTAATATCTAAAGGGGGGCATTGGCTTATCAGTGTATGAACGGCTGATCCATCAGCAGAAGTCGGCTTCCTGTAGGTAATTTCCATAGTAATACTATTGTTTTGCTATTCAAATATTTCGTAACACTATAAATCAAAAAGAAAAAACAAACAGCAATTCAATAAAAAATAACCAAAAATAGGCCAAAATGATTAAAAAACACCCCATTTGTATACTTTTAAATCAAAATTAAACTTTGTGTTACTAAGCATTAAATAAAGAATTTAGATGAAAATTAGGGTTTTACACTATTCAAAAGCAATAAAATACATAGATACAAGAAGGGTATTTATAAAACATAGGACAATAGATGTAAGAAAGGCGGGTAATAATCTAAATACAATGGAGAGAAAACATACAGATTCAAACTATATTGAATAAACATTCACACCAACATTGCGCAGATGTATTGTTGCTCAGAAACAAGACCGTTTGATAAAAGATAATAAAGCGAGAATAGAAGACCTACCCGATTAGGCAGGTAGGTCTATGCATAACTTTTTAAGTACGTAACCCAGAAACTAAAACATCCAACTGTTTTAAGCCTCTGCTAATTTCCAGACTAATATCAGCCGTTTTATCCGCACTATCACTGGTATTGTTAGCATACTCGGAGATACTAGATAAGTTCATATGAATATCTCGAACAACGGCAGATTGCTCTTCAGCTGCGGCTGCGATCTGCGTATTCATTGCCGACATATTCTCCACAGCAGAGCTTGCTTCGCTTAGCTCTGCTGCCGTTTTTTGCGCTTGTGTAATGCATAGTGCTGCATTTTCTTGGCTTAACTGCATTACTTCTACAGCCCCAGAGGTCCCTCCCTGTAAGTTCTGTAATAGTTCCTGAATATTCTCAGTAGATTGTTGCGTCCGCTGAGACAGTGAGCGCACTTCATCAGCCACTACCGCAAACCCCCGCCCAGATTCACCGGCACGAGCGGCTTCTATTGCTGCATTGAGGGCCAGTAGATTGGTTTGCTCGGCAATTCCTCTAATATCACCCAAAACTTCACCAATTCTATTCGTTTCTTCCGCTAAAGAAGTTAGCTTGGTCGCAGCATTTTCAACATTGTGACTTAGCTGCTGAATAACACTTTGATTCTCAACCGCCAACGCTGAACCTATCTGCACTTTATCAAGCACGCTAGACCCTAAGTTCGCCGCATGCACCGTAGATTCAGCTATTTCACTGACACTACTCGCCATCTCGTCAACAGAGGTAGCAACCTGTTGAGTTTCACTTTTTTGCTGCCCCACTTGATCACGTGTAGCTTCCATTACAACAATGGTGTTCTCTGAACGTACGACCAAATCTGAAGAAGTATTTCGTATAGAAGCAACCATTTGCCCTAACTTTTCAAGCAGCCGATTAAAGGCCTCTGCCGCGTCAGATGTTTCATCTTTGCCGGCCACAGGCAAACGAACACTTAGGTCACCATCACCTTCAGCTAGTTCACGCAAACGATCTCGCATATTAACAACTGGCCCAACAATAGATTTAGACATTAAGATCGGCACAATCGTTGCCATGATTAAAGCAGCGATGAAAAGAGAAGCGATCATCTTTAACGCTGCAGTTTCATCGTGCTCTGCACGCTGCGAGGCCTCAAGAGTAAACTGCTGAATCTGCGTCAGCGCATCTACCAACTCATGATCAATCTTATCTTCTAAGGCGATAATTTCGGGCGCAGATACTAGCGCTTGGGAAGCCGTGCCTGCAGTCACCTTTTCCAGTAACGCAAGAGCCTGTGCATCATATATTTTGTGATTGTTATCAATTTTAACTATCGTATCGAGCAAAATTTCAAATTGAGCTTCCGCTTCAGCGCTATGCGTATCTTCAATTGCATGCTCAAGCATCTCCTCTAAATGCTTAAACTCTGCATCCACACTCTCAGCTAGACCTCTAAATCCTTTAAGGGCAACCTCAACATCTTGGCCACGGTCCTCACCATATTTTGTAGCAACGGCATAGGATAAGCCTCTTTCAAACAAAATTGCCTGTTCTAATTGATGCTGGGATATTTCAGACAGTTTGTTAGTGATAGGGATATCTTGTTCTGCGATATCAACTAGCTCAGTACCTATTTTGTTCATTTGAATAACAGCCACGCCACCAATTAATACAATCAGAAAAACGTTGATGAAAGCCAAAATGTAAATTCGGGTAGAGATTCTTAAAAAACTTAGCGACATCGAAGCTGCACCTCAAGTTTGAATAGATAAAATTATTTTCACTTGCGACAAGGAAGCATTGAGCATTAACCACTTACAAAGAAAGGTTAATATTCAATTATTCCTTATTTGAAACAAGCATTTATATCGCTTTTTGAGAAAATATAACAGGTCAATCATGACAAACTTTACATATCCCTTAATAATTATTAACTTTTTAAGCATTTGCTAAATTAGTGCACTTTTTTGGTGCAAATAAACTGCATTAAAAAGATAAATAGCGCCAATTTCTCTCCCGCTTTTGCCACCTTTACGATGTCATGTAGTATGTTGCCTTATTCACTACGAACCCAAGCTTGGTAGGCACTGCCACTATTTAGGAGCGATTACATGGGCGTTATCCGAATCCTCAGCCTGATACTTCTATGTCTTACTTCTGCACTGAGTCATGCGGAGCAGATTAATGTGGCGGTTGCATCGAACTTTACCGCGCCCATGAAAGCCATCGTAAAAGCATTTGAAGAAAAATCTGAACACCGCATCAAACTATCCTTTGGTTCTTCTGGAAAGCTCTTCGCCCAGATCACGCACGGTGCACCTTTTGCTCTGTTTTTCTCAGCCGACCAAACAAAACCAAAAATATTAGAAGAGAAGGGATTAACGGTTCCCGGCTCCCGCTTTACCTATGCAACGGGGGCCTTAGCCCTCTGGTCTGCCGACCCAACCTTTCTTGATGACACGGCATCAAGATTACAGCACGGAGACTTTAAAAAACTCGCCTTAGCAAACCCTAAACTGGCCCCTTATGGCGTGGCAGCACACGAAGTACTTGAATACTACTCACTGCTTAAAACAACACGGGCAAAATGGGTCCAAGGTGAGAATATTTCGCAGACCTATCAATTCATCAGTACAGCTAATGCAGAACTAGGCTTTGTTGCGGTTTCACAGATTATGCAACAGGGCGCGATAAAGACAGGATCAAGCTGGCTTATACCTCGAGAGGTATATAGCCCTATCAAGCAAGATGCAGCATTATTGCTGCACGGAAAACATAGCCCTGCGGCCAAAGCGCTGCTACAGTTTTTTCATTCAGCCCAAGCAATCGACATCCTGGAATCTTATGGCTATATCACCACACCCTGACTGGATAAGTAACGAGTAGGTATGATCTTTTCTGACAGTGATATCGCAGCTATCTGGCTAACGCTTCGCTTAGCAACAACAGTCACCCTTGTTCTGCTCATTATCGGCACTCCCATCGCGTGGTGGCTAGCCAGAACAAAGTCTTGGCTAAAAGGCCCAATTGGAGCATTGGTCGCTCTCCCTTTAGTCTTACCTCCGACGGTTTTGGGCTTTTATCTATTAATTGCAATGGGCCCTCAAGGCGTACTGGGGCAATTTACCACCAGCTTAGGGTTAGGCACTTTACCCTTTACATTTTGGGGCCTTGTTGTCGCATCAGTTTTTTACTCTATGCCTTTTGTTGTCCAGCCGATTCAAAACGCAATGGAAGCGTTAGGGGATCGACCTTTGGAAGCGGCAGCCACACTTAGAGCGGGCCCTATCGATCGTTTTTTTAGCATCGTATTGCCTTTAGCCAAACCGGGCTTTATCACCGCAGCCATTCTAGGATTTGCCCATACGGTAGGCGAGTTTGGTATCGTATTAATGATCGGCGGTAATATCCCTGGCGAAACTCGCGTAGTATCGGTCCAAATATATGACCATGTTGAAGCACTAGAATACGCGCAAGCACACTTGTTAGCAGGTGTGATGATTGCATTTTCGTTTACCGTACTTCTTGGGCTTTATTGGTTCCAACGTAAGAGCCCCTTACTCGTATTAAAATGATGGCAGATCTAGAGGTGGTTGTGGATAAAACAGTTATTAACAAGCAAGCTATTCATGCCTGCTTCAACGTCACTTATCCACAAGCACAAAGCAGTTCGCTAGATGTCGATTTAACACTGCCTGGTCGTGGCATTACCGCAATATTCGGCCACTCGGGCTCAGGCAAAACCACGTTACTACGCTGTATTGCGGGTTTAGAAAAGCTAGCGCAAGGAAATCTAAGTGTTAATGACGTTGTCTGGCAAAACCAAAACTCATTTATACCCACCCATAAACGCCCTCTTGGCTATGTCTTCCAAGAAGCGAGCCTGTTCCCGCATTTAACCGCTCAGGGGAACCTCAATTACGCGATCAAACGCGCCGATGAAAAAATAAGTAACGAAGATTACCAACGCGTCATTGAAACTATGGGGATCGAAACAATATTGCAGCAATACCCCCAACAATTATCGGGAGGACAGCGACAACGAGTTGCAATAGCGCGAGCCCTATTAATACAACCGCAATTACTATTAATGGATGAGCCTTTAGCTTCCCTTGATAATGCCCGTAAGCAAGAGATTCTTCCCTACCTTGAGCGCTTACGCTCATCATTTGATATCCCCATATTTTATGTTAGCCACTCGATGGATGAGGTTGCCCGGTTAGCAGACCACGCGGTGGTGTTGGATGAAGGGAAAGTTATTGCTCAAGGGAGTCTCGGTGAGGTTTTTACACGTCTCGATTTACCACTGGGCTTTAGTGATGAAACGGGAGCGATCTTACAAGGCGAAATTGTTGAGCGAGATGAACAATGGCATTTAGCTAAAGTGGCTGTCGCCGGCGGGGACTTCTGGGTAAGAGATGGCAGCGATAAGATTGGGCATCAAGTACGCATTCGTGTGCAAGCCAGGGATGTCAGTCTAGCCCTATCTGATCATGACGACAGCAGCATTTTAAACCGGTTAAAAGCCGAGGTGATTGAGATTTGCGCAACACAAGATGAAGCGATGGCGTTAGTACGTTTAAAAGTAGGAAAAGACGTTATCGTAGCACGGCTCACTCAACGCTCACTTAACGAGCTTAATGTTCAATGCGGTCAACAATTATTCGCTCAAATCAAATCAGCAGCGATTATTCGCTAATTTAAGACAGCAGCCACTCCTCTTTGCACAATAACAATTCATCAAACGCTTCAGCAGCCAACGGCTTAGAGAAATAATAGCCTTGCACATAATCACAGCCCTGCTCCCGCAAAAAACGCTGCTGCGACTGGGTTTCCACACCCTCTCCTACCACATCTATCCCTAGTGCATGGGCCATCATAATAATCGCAGAGATAAGTGCAGGACTCTCAGGCGTGATATTAATGTCACTCACAAAACTACGATCAATTTTTAATGTATTCACTGGAAAGCGCTTTAAATAGGTTAAGGCGGAGTAACCTGTACCAAAATCATCGATGGAGATTTTAACGCCCATTGACCTAAGCTCAGACAAAGCCTCTCCGCAACCCTGTTCATCTTCCATCAATAGACGCTCGGTCAATTCTAGCTCTAGGGAGGCTGCATCCAATTTTGTATCTTGTAATACCTGTTTTACTTTACGTACCAAGTGACCATCTCGAAATTGCGGAAATGCGACATTGACCGCTATATGGAAAGGTTTTCCAGTCTTTTCCTGCCAATACGCTGCCTGCTGGCACGCCTTCTCTAGCACCCAATCGCCAAACATAACAATTAAGCCTGATTCTTCGGCTAGCGGGATAAACTGATCCGGTGAAACCTGACCATACTCAGGACACTGCCAACGCAACAAAGCCTCAGCACCTATAATCTCACCGGATTTAACATCAACAATGCTCTGATAATTTAACGAAAGCTGTTCTCTTTCTAAAGCGTGTCTAAGGTGGGACTCCATTGTTAATTTCTTAACAGCGAGTTCGCCTATCTCCGGTGTAAAGTAGCAATAGCCATCTCTACCTGCCCCCTTAGTTTGATACATGGCCGCATCCGCATGACGTAGCAATTCAGTTGGATCACTGGAGTCATCGGGGTATAGAGCAATCCCGATGCTAGCCGATGTAAAGAACTCATACCCACTAATGGTGACAGGCTGGGAAGTTACATCCAACAGACGCGAACAAACACGTTCGATAGCCTCTTTTTCTGAAGCATTGGGCAAGATAACAAGGAACTCATCTCCCCCTAAACGAGCGATAACGCCAGTTTCGCCAATACAATAATGTAAACGCAGGCTAATCTCTTTGAGATGGTGATCGCCAATATCGTGGCCCAAGGTATCGTTAATTTTTTTAAAATTATCTAGGTCGACAAATAGAACAGCTACCGATGTCTCGTGGGTACGGGCATATTCCAGAGAACTACTTAATCTTTCCATCGCAAGCACACGATTTGGCAATCCGGTTAAATAGTCATAATTGGCTTGATGAAGTAGCTTACTTTCATAATTTTTTCGTTGCGTAATATCACCAATAGAGCCCACCATTCTATAGGCGATACCCTCAGCATTTCGAAGTGCTAAACCATGAGCGAGCACCCAAATATAACCGCCGGCACAAGTTCGAACACGGTATTCGCAGTGAAAAAACTCCGTTTTACCCTTAAGGTGTTGAGACAATACCCTTTGATACTTTTCACAATCATCAGCATGAACCCAGTTCAACCACTCATGAGATGTCGTTTTAAGGGTATCTTTACCCATACCAATCGTTGTTAATAAACGCGAAGAGAGGAAGAGTTCTTTACTTACAGGGTCCCAATCCCACAGCCCTTCATTAGCCCCTTTCATAGCTAAAGCATAACGTTCTTCCGTTTCTAAAAGGGAGGCTTCAACCTGCTCTAGCTCAGTCACTCGAGCAGAAAGCGCTTTGTTTTCTTCAAGTAGCTCAGACCAGGTATTTTTAGAGGATAACTTCAACACTGTACATCCATTCACATCACCAGAAGTTGATTCCTGAGCTTAGCACACTTTTTGTACAGCGCTATTATCCCTCTGTATTGAAGGTAATAAGCAGCCGTTACTCTTTAGTATCCCTGCCTAAAACAGATATAAAAATGCACAAAAAGCCTGGCAATAAACCAAGCTTTTCAAAAGTACCATCTCGAACATTATCACTAAGCAATTAACATAACCGCTGCATATCCGACGGTATAGGCAACAAGCAGCCAATGAATAAATCGTAAGTAAGTAATAAACGATAGAGATTCAAGTTTACTTAAGGCAATAACCCCAGCGGCCGAACCTATGATTAAGATAGATCCACCGACACCAACCGCATAGGTTAGTCCTAACCATTCAGCCGTATCCATCTCAATACCCGACTTCAGAATAGCAGCGGTTAAAGGTACGTTATCCACCAGCGCAGAGAGAATACCCACAACATAGTTCGCCATATATGTTGGCATCACATCATAGAGCTGCAGTAAGAATTCTAATACCGACAGCTCTTTCAACATACCGACGAGGAGTAACACGCCCAAGAAAAACAGCAACGTATCAAACTCTATTTCTCGAACGTACTCCAGCACATTCGGTTTCTCTTCACTCCGATAGATAACCCGATGAGTCAGGAACATAACCGACAGGCCAAATAGGAAAGTAAGTACGGGAGGCACCGAAAAAGCGACACTCATAAACAGTGTTCCCGATATAGTCAGCAGAAACAGGAAGGCGATCAACTTATCACCCGCCGCGATCGGGCGTTTAAACTTGGGCAGGGTCACCTCTTCATTAATTCCCCACATAAGACACAAGGCGAGTACCATCACGCCAGAAATAGCAGGGAGAACTAGCATAAATAGATCGGTGATACTCACCTTCCCCTCAAGGAAGATCATCAAGGTCGTCACATCACCTGTAATTAACGATACACCTCCTGAATTCACCGCGAATACAATTAATGTTGCAAATTTCAGGGTGAGCTTCTTATCCAAGTTTAGTGATGTCAGGAGCGATAACATAATTAACGATGCGGTAATATTATCTGCAAGGGATGAGAACAATATGGCTAACAGCGCCATTAAAATCATTAAAGAGCGTAACTTCAGCTTTGATGGCAACAGCCTATAGACCAACTGAGTAATCAGTCCTTGCTGGTTCAAATAAGCGACAAACGTCATCGCGGCCATCAAAAATAACCACAGCGTCGCTATATCTAAGAGGTTTTCATTTAACCCCTCTTTAATATGCTCAACACTGTGTTCAGGAAAAACAAAAGCGAGGATCCACACTAACGTCCCGAGAAAGAGCGTCGACTTGGCCTTATTCAGATGAATAAGATCTTCAACAATGATTAAGATAAACGCTAAACCAATCAGGCTTAATATCAACACATGCATTTGCTGTCCCCAACCTGCTGCAAAAAAATAGTAAGGGATTATCCTTATATTTACGTTGAAAATACATGGTTATTTAGCGTTGAGACAAAAGAAGCAAGTAAACACCCTACTAAATATCAACAACGAAAGCGTAATTACGTGCAGAAGCCACCGAAGAAAAAAGCTAAGGATAGGTTAGTTTTACTCAAAGGTTTTAGCTTAAAAGAGATCTCTGTATTAAGAGGGACAGTGGAGAAAACCATTCGCCAGCAAGTATCCTCTATCTATCAAAAATCTGATGGGTCGGGTCGACATGCTTTTGCCGCATGGTTTATTGAAGATTTCTAGTAACAGTAAAAAAGGCATTCACGATAAACCGTAAAGACACGATTACCGGGATGCCTTTTTCAAACACTATAAAGGTTAGCCCTTTTTAACTTTTAGCGTATGCAAAGAGGTGCACTCTTCTAGACCATAGCGACCAAATTCAACACCAACACCAGACTGTTTAACACCTCCAAATGGTGCATCAGGCTGAACATCTCCATGAGAGTTAACCCATGCGGTGCCACACTCTAGGCGTTGAGCTAATTCGGTGGCAATCTCTGCGTTAGCCGACCACACAGATCCCCCCAACCCATTCAAGCTATCGTTCGCTAGTTCCAGACCATGTTCGGCATCAGTAAACTTGATCACTGGCAATATCGGGCCAAACTGCTCCTGCTCGACCAAGGCATCACCATTCTTCATATCGACAACAATCGTCGGCTCGAAAAAGTAGCCCTCTCGATCAATACGGTTGCCGCCCGCTAAAATCCGCCCTTCACTGCTTTCTACCGATGCAGACAACGCGATAACTTGTTGCAATTGAGCTTCATTCTGCAGAGGTCCCAATTGAGTATCGTTATCAAGACCATCGCCAACTTTTACCTGATTAGCCAATACGACTAACTCTTGGCATATCGCATCATAAATATCTTCATGCACATAAAGTCGCTTCAAACAGGCACAGGTCTGTCCATTATTATGAAAAGCGGCACCAAATAGCTGCGGCGCTACTGCTTTCACATCAACATCGGGCAAGACAATAGCGGCATCATTTCCACCCAACTCCAGTGTTAAGCGTTTAAGGTTACCCGAAGCCGACGCCATGATTTTCTTTCCTGTCTCGGTCGAACCAGTAAAAACCACCTTATTTACATCATCATGAGAGACAAGCGCCTGGCCAAGATCGCCAAAACCCGTGACTACATTCAAGACACCTGCCGGTAATATTTGATTCGCTAGCTCAACAAAACGAGCGGTAGACAATGGAGAGTTCTCTGATGGTTTGATCACCACCGTATTACCAACGCGTAAGGCAGCAATAACGTGCCAGATGGCTATCATTAAAGGCCAGTTCCAAGGAGTTATTGAGGCAACAACCCCTAGCGGCTTCCGATAAGCTTGCACGTATGCTTCTTCATTATCTTGAATAACTTCAACAGGAAGCGTGATATCCGCTGTCACATGACTCCAACCAATAGATCCCATCAGCTCCATATTGGCGCCAACGCCGTTAAGCCCATTAAGCGGCTTACCCGTTTCTTGAGTAATGAGCTGTGTCAGTTCCGGCATATTAGCTTCAAGCATTTGCCCAATTTCATGCATCAAATGCTGGCGTTCGCTATCCTGAAGCTGACTCCAAGCAGGAAACGCATCTCTGGCCGACTTCACGGCTAAATCAACGTGGGTTAATGTCGCTAAAGCGCAGGTGGCAAAGTGCTGTCCCTTGGCGGGATTAATCACTGCAAACTTATCCTCAGCATCAACACCCTGCCCATCAATTGTCATCTTATAATGTTGCATAACTATCCTCTTCGCTTTTTATTTTTATAAGTTTTTAAACGCACTTATTAACATCATGTGCGTAAAGCCATTCTTCATTAAATTCTTATTTCTCAGACAACCGTTGAGTCATGTGGATAAATTCCCATGGCGATGCCTCAGAACCACGCTCACACACAACCTCAATTAAAACCGGTTTATTTTCATCGATGCATTTTGCAAGTAAGGGCTTAAGCTCAGCCGGTGTTGATACTCGGTGTCCCTTTACATGGAAACTCTCGGCCAATTTAACAAAGTCAGGGGTCTGTAGCTCAGAGCCAGAGAATCGACCTCCATAGCCTTGTTCTTGATCACGGCGCACGTTGCCATAAGCGTTATTGTTAAAAACTAACGTCACCAGACCAATATTATGCTCTGCCGCAGTAATCAGCTCTTGTACACCAAACATGAAACCACCATCGCCGCACACCGACACAACCGCCTTATCTGGATTAGCAACTTTGACGCCTAAGCCTGTCGGGAAGCCATAACCTAAAGTGCCTTGGAAACCACCTTCGATATAGGTACGTGGAGATAAAACGGGTAAGCCGCCAATCCAGGTTGCGAAACCCATTTGCGATAGCTCAGGTACGTAAAAACCATCTCGTGGCAAAACATCACGAATAACCTGAAGGTAAGAAAGTTGTGGCTGGACCTTCTGAATCGCATTCCAGGCAACAAATTTAGCCGTTGCAATATGATCTAAACGGTCGACGTTAGGTGACACTCGATTCGTCAACTTATCCACAAGCACTCGGCAAGCCTGGGCAGAATCAGCCACAATGCCAACATCTGGAGTAAACGCTTCCATCTGTTTAGGATCAATATCGATCCGAATCAACTTTGGCCCCTTTTCTGGAGCTTGCTGGTATTCCATATAGTTGCCCCAACGCATATAGGGCATCTCGACACGGGATCCAATCCCAATCAATAGATCGACATCGTCCCATAATTCTCGTGCAGCCACGGGTGGAACACCCAGCGGGTGATCCTCCGCGACAACGCCACGGCCACTTCTAAAAGCAGTCACCGGTGCATTAAATAGCTCCGCCAGTGCCAGCACCTCTTCTGAGGCATGCTGAGCACCCGCTCCACACATAATCATCGGATTTTTCGCGCTCGCCAGCAGTTCTACAGCGGCATTTATCTCATCGAGATTAATCTCAGGGAGGTCTGCTGTTTTATTCGCAGGCTCAAAGCTCACATCATGTTCTGCGGCCATCGTATCCCAACACATCTCAACGGTGACCGGGCCTGGACGACCACTACGAGCCGTTTGGAATGCATGATTAACTTGAGCAGATGTATCTTCCGCATTATCAATACAGACAGCATCTTTGATAATCGTACGCAAAGTACCCGCTTGATCACTTAATTCATGAAGATGACCACGCCCTTTACCCACAAACGAGGAGGGAACCTGTCCAGTCAAACCAACGATAGAGCTACAGTTACCCATCGCTGTACATAACGCAGCCGTTGTATTTAAGATGCCCGGCCCGGGTACAACAGAAAACACACCCGTTTTACCTGTCGACTTGGCATACCCCATGGCCATATAGCCAGCGCTTTGCTCATGACGAGGAACGACTAAATCCACAGATGATTTATAAATGCCGTCAAATAACGGGTAGATCTGAGCGCCTGGAATACCAAAAACAGTATCAGTACCATTTGCGATTGCTGCTTCAATTATGGCTTCGCCACCGGTCATACGTGATGTCATATATTTCTACTCGCCTTCAATACTTAGCCATTGGTTTTATTATCATTCATGGCTGATCTAACTGAGATAGTAGGAAAGCGAGAGATATAACGGAACTATAAAGAATATATATAGGATATAATAAAAACATTATGGCCAAACAGTAATACCAGCAATGGAGAGGTAACATGAATACCAAGCAACTGAATTACTTTATCCAAGTGGCTGAAACTAAAAGTATTGCTGCAGCAGCCCGCCATTTAGATATCGCACAGCCAGCGCTAAGTTTACAAATATCAAAATTGGAACATGAGTTAAAAACCACTCTATTTATCCGTGACTTTCGAGGTGTTCAACTCACCGAAGCCGGCGCACTTTTTGAAGCTCATGTCCGCACCGTCCTAAATCAGTTAGATAGAGCACTCAATGATATTGCTGAGATTGAGGGTAACCCCAAAGGAAAGGTCGTTGTAGCAATGAACCAAGCCAGTATAAATATACTGGCCATGCCACTGTCCAACGCCATAGAGCAGCAATACCCTGAGATTGAGCTCGATCTTAGGACCGGGCTCTCTTATGACGTTATTGAGCTACTCAATAGCGGTGAAGCTGATATGGCGGTGGTGTATGAAGATGGTTTAGATAATACAAATATTCATCGTGAGCTGTTAATTAAAGAGAACCTTTACTTCGCTACAACACCAGATGTAACACCCGATGTAACAAGCGAAGACCAGTACGAGATACCTTTCTCCTCACTACCCAACTACGAGGTAGTCACCACATCTGAGAAAGAATCACTCGGTCATATACTCAGTGAATATGAAAAATTAACCGGGATAACATTAAAAAAGCGTCGTCCTTATGGCCAGCTTCTAACCGGTTTGAGGTTTGTATGCGAAGGACACTGCAATATGATTTTGCCCTCCTCCGCCCTGTACCATCTAGAAGAAACGAAGCAGATCAAAAGCCTGAAGATTATCGAACCTGAGATCTTCCGTAATGTATATATCGCTACCGATATGAGCAGGCCTGTGCGTAATATCACACTCAAAATTACAGAACTCGTCAAACAGTGTACTGAAGCAGAACATCAAAAGAACAACTGGCGGGGTACGCTACCCGAAAAAAAATAATCCTATTAAAAAAGCGCCTACCCGATTACGAGTAAGCGCCTCCTTCGACTTTTAACTTGGAACTCGATCTTAGTTCCGAATACTAGCTCTTAGGCGAGTGATAGCTTCGAGCAATCTCACGCAACTCTTTTAGAGCTGTTTCAGCATCAACATTACGATCTTTGACTGATTCCAGATACTCTTCATCAATACCTTTAATCAACGCTTGGTATTCTAGATCCATAGGGTCACCCTTTTTAACATCTAGGATTTCCACACCGGCATCACGGGCAGTTTGTAGGCCAATAACGTCACCCGCATCCCATGCACGACCTGCTAAAGCAGATAGTTTTTCACCTGAAACAGCCATAATCGCTTCACGATCCTTTTCACTCAAACCTTGCATAAAGTCTGGGTTAAGGAACATAGCAAAACTGTTCACATACAAACCACCCGGTAGAAGAACGAGCTGTTTTGTCACTTCATTTAGACGTAAAGTTTTCTGCTCACCCGTCGGAATGAATACACCATCAACAACGCCCTGCTGCATCATTTCGTAAACTTTCGGTGCTGGAGCACCTACCGCTGTTACCTGCAAACGTTCGCCAACTTTCCATTGAATAGCCCCACCTAAACGAATCTTTTTACCTTTTAGGTCAGCTAAAGAGGTAATCGGATCCGCAAGATGAATCTGACCTGGGCCATGGGTAAATAAGCCAGCAACGATTAAACCTTCGTGCTCATTTGCTGGTTTATAGTATTTGTTGTTGATCCGCCATAGCGCTACGGAGGCTGCTTCAGCATCCGCTTGCAGGTTAGGAAGCTCAACCGATTCAGTCAGTTTAAAGCGGCCAGGAACATAACCATGTACTGTCCAGCTAGCATCCACTACACCATCTTCAACTAGATCAAACATGGTTTTAGGGTGACCCATACCATACTCAATCTCCATTTTTACGCGGCCTTCCGTCGCCTCTTCAATCCATTTACCCCATGTAGGCAATACCACCGCATTCTGCGGGTGAGTTGGCGGTAACCAACTAGCAACTCGCATGACACTCTGTGCCATCACACTACTTGATAACGCCAGCCCTAACGCTACCGCTGCCGTTTTTTTGAATAAACTTTTAGTTATCATAAGAGGGTCCTTCTTAATTGTTTGCCTTACTAAGGCTATTGTTTTTATTGGCCAATACTTCATCAACAACCTCAATCCAATGCTGGACAGGTTGCTCAGAAATTTCAGATAGATGAGTGATACATCCGATATTTGCAGACACGATTCGTGCTGCTCCGCTCTCTTCAAGCGTCTGTAACTTTTTACTGCGAAGCTGGTTCGCTAAATCCGGTTGGAAAATAGAATAGGTGCCAGCCGAACCGCAGCAGAGGTGATTATTTGCTACTGCTTTTAAATCAAAGCCCATTCTTGTAAGAAGTGCTTCAACTGATCCTGATAACTTTTGAGCATGCTGAAGTGTACAAGGACATTGAAAAGCAATGCTGTCCGCTCCCCGGATGCCAAGCTGTTCGACTGGTTCATCTCGCAATACTTCGACAAGATCACGACTCAAGCCGGAAATTCTGGATGCTTTTTCAGCGTAACGGGGATCATGCGCAAGCTTCTCACCATATTCTTTAACCATAGCGCCGCAACCGCTGGCAGTAATCACAATCGCTTCGCAGCCTTGCTCTATGTAGGGCCACCATGCATCGATATTACGACGCATAAAATCTAAGCCATCTTCGACTTGATTTAGGTGTGTACTAATCGCACCACAACAACCCTCTTTAGCTTCACGCAACAACGTAATCCCTAATCGGTCGAGCACTCTTATGGTCGCCATATTGATATTGGGCGCAATACCCGGTTGCACACACCCTTCCAACAGGAGCATTTTGCGTTTATGCACGGTAGGCCCGGTGCTCTTTTTGCTAACAGCAGGTTTAACGGGCACTTTTGCTTTCAAAGCGTGAGGCAGCAAAGGTCTTGCCATTTGGGCCGCACGAATAAGAGGTGTAAATCTTGCCCGATACGGCAAGATACTCAGAATCGCTGATCGCAATATACGCTGCTTAAACGATCGACCGACCTGTTGATCAACCACAGGACGGGTAATTTCCAGCAACTGCTGGTATTCAACATTCGAGGGGCATGTAGTCTCACAGGCGCGACAACTTAAACACTGATCGAGATGTTTTTGCGTCAGCTCAGTCGCCGGTGTTCCTTCAAGCACCTGCTTCATCAAATAGATACGCCCTCTTGGGCTATCGAGCTCATCACCAAGCGTGTCATAGGTTGGGCAGGTCGCTAGGCAAAAGCCACAATGAACACATTTGCGCAGAATCGCATCAGCCTCACGCCCTTGAGGGTTCAGTTTGATAAACTCAACTAAATTAGTTTGCACAATAAATACCTTACAGCGTTGAGCTATATCCCATCGTAAAGCCGTCCCGGGTTTAGAATCTGATGCGGATCAAAACTATGCTTGAGACGCTGACTAAGCTTAAACAGCGCTGGAGTTAACGGATTAAACACCTCAGAAATATCATTCGGATTACGAAAACAGGTGACATGCCCACCTTGCTCCATTACCCATTCCCGCAGTTCCTTGCCTGAACTAACAGAAAAGCCCCAACGTGCGGCCCCACCCCATTCAACCAATACATTCGTTAGTAAATGAGAAGGAATAGCAGGTGCCGCAGGAGGAAGAGAAACCCTCCATAAAGGATCAGAGCATGTAAAGAATGGATGACGGTGTTCGTTTAATTGATGCCAAAACAGATCAGCATCGGTTAATGATTCCCCACCAATTCGTTGCTTAGCGGCAAGCACACCCGAAGCGGCGCCTGACAAACGAATATGAAGTTGATTATCGATCAACGCCGTTGCAGATACAGGCATTGGCTGACGGCCTAACTCACTTAATAACTGCTGCATATGGGCATGGTCAGCAGTTAATGAGAGGGTTTCTTCATAGGCAGGCTTAGGCACAACCATTAAGCTAATATCGAGTAAAACACCTAAGGTTCCTTGCGCCCCGGTCATCAAACGCGAGACATCGTATCCCGCGACATTTTTCATAACCTGGCCACCAAATTTAAGCAGTTCACCACGACCATTAATAATGGTCGCACCCAATACATAATCTCTTACTGCACCTGAGTAAGGTCGACGAGGGCCTGATAAACCACAAGCAATCGTACCGCCTAATGTTGCATCAGGAGAAAAGCTTGGCGGTTCAAAAGCTAACATCTGCCCCTGCTCAGCCAATACTTTTTCAATCTCTAATAAAGGCGTCCCCGCTCGGGCAGTAATGACTAACTCAGAGGGTTCATAGTTAATAATCCCTCTATAACTTGAAAGTGAAAGGCTTTCTCCCTCAACCGCTCTTCCATAAAATCGCTTACTTCCCCCGGCCTTAATAGCCAAAGGCGTTTGATTCTGGAAGGCATTTTCAACTTTTTCAACAAGGGATAACTGCAAATGCTCCATAGAAACGCTCATTAAAAACGCTCCAAATCAGGGAATGGCATCTCACCACGGTGTACATGCATATGATTGAATTCAGCGCATCGCGCCAGTGTCGGTATCTGTTTGCCTGGGTTTAACAGGGACTTTTCATCAAAGGCTTTCTTTAAGGCATGGAACTGCCTGAGTTCAGCATCATTGAACTGCAAACACATTTGATTGATTTTCTCTAACCCTATGCCATGTTCACCAGAGATCGTTCCGCCTACTTGAACACACAACTCAAGAATGCGCGTTCCAAGTTCTTCAGCTCGACGGTGCTGATCTTCACAAGATGCATCAAAAAGAATCGAGGGGTGCATATTGCCATCACCCGCATGGAAAACATTCACCACCAGCAGATCGTACTCAGCGGCAAGGGCATTAATGGTCTTCCAAACCTGCGCTAAAGCACGCCGAGGAATAGTGCCATCCATAATGTAATTATCGGGCGCAAGCCGAGCCAAAGCGGGAAAGGCAGCCTTTCTAGCAGCCCAAATTCGTTGGCTTTCTGCCTCATTGTCTGAGACTTGGATGTCAAAGCCGTTTAACTGTTCAAGAATGGAGATAACACGACCTAACTCCTCTTCTACCTCCTCTATACTTCCATCCAGTTCACAGATAATCACTGCAGCGGCTTCTGTCGGATAACCCGCATGCATCAACTCCTCAATGGCACAGATACCCGTTTGATCAATCATCTCTAAGCCAGCAGGAATAATGCCGTTACCAATAATCTCTGCGATCGCATTTCCGGCATCCTCAATGGAGGAAAACGCAGCGAGCAAAACTCTGGCGCTGGCAGGTTTTGGTAGTAGCTTTACTCGTATAGCGACCACAATCCCGAGCAAACCTTCTGAGCCGGTGAGAATCGCCATTAAGTCATAGCCCGCTGCATCCAATGCCGCCGCGCCGATGGTCACACGCTCACCTTCTGCAGTGACAATATCTAACTCAAGAATATTATGGACGGTTAAACCATACTTGAGGCAGTGAACACCGCCTGCATTTTCAGCCACATTGCCACCAACTGAACAAGCAAGCTGTGAAGAGGGATCGGGAGCAAAATAAAGATTATAGGGAGCAACAGCATCGCTCACGGCTTTGTTGCGAACACCGGGTTCAATCAACGCTGTTCGATTATGCAGATCGATATCGTGAATACGGGTGAATTTACTCATCCCAAGCAAGACGCCATTTTCAACAGGCATAGAACCCGCTGTCAGACCCGTACCTGCGCCTCGAGCAACAACAGGAATATCTAAGTCATAGCAACAGCGCATCACATGTATGACCTGATCAATACTATCGGGTAATACGGTCAAAAGCGGAAGCTGGCGCATCGTCGTAAACGCATCACACTCATAGACACGCAGTTCCTCAATTGAGGTCAGAATGGCTTTTGCAGGAATCGCTTTATGTAGCTCCGGGTACAACTTACTTAGTAAGTATTCCCGCTGTTTATCAACGCAAGAATCAGGCATGCAACTGTCTCTAGAAGCTTTTTATTAGATTTATTAGGGACAGTGAATACTCTAAAGATGATCTATCGATAAAAAAAATACATAATAACTATCACTAGCCATACATTTTTTATATGGGTTATAGATAAATGAAGCTAAATCAACTTAAGTATTTTTTGAAGATAGCCGAGCTCGGTGGTGTATCAGCAGCAGCAAGAGAACTTTTTATCGCCCAGCCAGCCCTAAGCCATCAAATAGCGTCTCTTGAAAAAGAGCTAGGTAGTCCCTTATTTATCCGAGGAGCAAAAGGTGTACAGCTTACGGCGGCGGGAGAAAAACTGGTTCACCACGCTCAACTAATCCTACGCCAAGTTGAGATAGCAAAAGCTGATGTTATTTCAGATGACTTTTCACCACGGGGAGAGGTCAGCGTGGTTATTGATGCCTCTAAAGCCTATACATTGATACCTTTGCTCGTTACCGAAGCAGAGAAACGCTTTCCTCAAGTACAGCTCAAGATCTTTGACGCCCTCAGCTTAAACGCTGCGGAATATGTCGCTAACGGTAAAGCTGATATAGGGCTGATACCCAGCGCAGCTGACCTAAATGGCGCTCACGTCATCCCAGTTTATCAAGAATCCTTATACCTCGTCGGTAAAGGATTGGCAGCAGAACATAGTGAAGGGACAATACTGTTTGAAGAACTCTCAAACTATCCATTAGTGGCGCCATCTCGGCCACATAATATTCGTATGCACATAGAACAAAAGGCACTTGAAGCACGCCGACCTATCAACATTCAATATGAACAAAACACGGGGCTTACTATGCACTGCTTATTAAGCCAAGGAATAGCAAATGCCATCATTCCAAGGGATTCTATGAATGTCGAGCTGAAACGTGGCGATCTAGATGCTTTAAAAATAATTAGCCCATCGATTGACCGCATCCACTCTGTAGTCAGAATGAAAGACCGTCCAGTCAGTACAGCCTGTCGAGCCCTTGAAGGACTGATTCTAGAATTGATCGATTCATTGTGTAAAAGCGATATCCTAGAAGGGAGATCTCTTATCCAGCCATAGTCAGGATGTTGAGATGGGCCCATCCGCTTGGCGCCAGGCACTATAGCCTCCATGCATATGCACAACATCAGATAACCCCATCTCAATCGCGGCCTTACCCGCAAGCGCGGAGCGCAGGCCACCACCACAAAACAGTACAAATTTGAGCTCTTGTTGAAAAATACTCTTAGCATAAGGACTCTGTGGATCGATCCAGAACTCCAACATCCCTCTCGGACAATGATAGGCGCCAGGGATACGCCCCTCGCGGTTCAACTCCCTTATATCGCGTAGATCAACAAACTGAATGCCCTCTTTTTCATACAGGGATAACGCCTCATCAACCGAGATCTCTTCCACTATCTGGTTTGCTTCCTCTACGAGCTGGTATATACCTTTCTTCATTATCAACGGCACTTGTCACCCTCCTATCTCACTGTTACCGCTCTGTTATAGCGTTTTTATTTGATCTATCCGGTGTACGCTTGAGTAAAATTGAAGCCCAAATCAACAGAGCCGTCCCGCACCCCAATACCGCTAAGGTTATCCCCAAGCCCTCATTAAAGTTTCCACTTTGCTGAGCAAGCACACCGACAAGCGCCGGTGCTATCACTTGAGCAATGCCATAGCTAAATGTCAGGTGACTCATGGGCCTAGATGGGTTTTCAGGATACAAACGCCCCATCATCGCCAACGTCATACTGACAATGCCTATAAAACTAAATCCATATAAAACAGCGCTGGAGTAGACCGTCATCTGCGTTTGATCTAACAGAAGTAACGCGACACTCACCCCATTCACTAGGTATGCCTGTAATAGAGCAGCCCAGAGACCGACTTTGCGCGCATAAAGATCCCATAACCAACATCCTGGAGCGGCGGCAACACCTACCCACAACCAGACAGCCCAACCCTGACCGCTCAATGCTGGTAGCTTTTCAACCATCGCCACAAGGAACGTTGCCGTAACAACATAACCAAAGCCTGCACAGAAATATGCACACTGCAGAGTAATAAAAAATGATCGAGATGGTTCCTCTTCGCTGTAATGCTTGCCTTGAGCCACTCCTTTATCGGAAAAATGAGGGAACCAAAGCCATACGGGGATCAGTAACACCGTGGCAAGGAGGCCATAGATGATCCACTGCATATCCCAGGAAAATGAGGTCTTGATCATCTCTGCCGTCACCGCGGTCAGCACAATACCAATACCTAAACTTGAGAAGAAAATACCCAATTCAGGCTTGGCACTGTTTTCGCGTAACCAGTGCATAAGCAAGCCACCACCCAGTAACACACCGCCTGCGGTACTTAGTCCTGATAAAAAACGCAGCAGATACCATAACAGTTCATGCTCAGTGAAACCCATTGCAACCGTGGTCAGCGCGGCTGTGCATAAGCTCACTTTATATAGCTGCACTTTAAATCTAAGAACATGCAAAAAAGAGATCAGTAACGCCCCGCTCAGATAGCCTGCATAATTGGCCGCGGCCAAAAAACCTGCGACCGATTCTGTTAGACCGATATCTTCAGCCATCTCGGGTAACATCGGTGTATAAGCAAATCGAGCGATACCCACCGCAATAACCCCACCAATTACGCAGGCTGTTTGTACTTTTATTTGTTCTGATACTGTCATAGTGCAGCCATTCAATAGGTGTATGACGCTGAGGTTATCTAACATTAACAAACCTTTCTCTATACACTATGACAATATGTGTAGAAAATGCGTCAACATCAACGATGGAACCGTCAATGGCTAAAAACCAGCTCTCGCTTCTCGACATGACCTCATTACCTAGAGAGGTTTTTGTTCGTCAGCAGTACATGCCAGCGGGGCATTTTTTTCCTTCCCACTCTCATAACTGGCACCAGCTATTGTATGCGACCTCAGGGGTGCTAATGGTTGATGTCATTAATGAGCGCCTATTTATTCCACCAGAAAAAGCCGTGTGGCTACCGAAAGGTTGCGAACATAGTGTATCTACTGCATTTGGTGCTGAGCTAAAGAGTCTTTATATCGATGCTAGTTATCAACAACTCGCAACCACCAAAAGCATTGTTCTTAATATTTCTAAACTACTCAAAGCATTGGTCATAGAAGCATCGAAATTCGACATTGAATACCCTGAAACAGGTTATGAATCACAAGTGGTGGATCTAATCTTAGGCACGCTTCCACGTTTGTCACAAGATAATACCCACCTCCCTTGGCCCACATCTCCCGAATTAGAGTCGTTATGCGCTCGTTTATATGATCATCCAGGGAAGCGATACTCTACAGAGGCCTTAGCCAAAGGCTTGGCAGTCTCAAAACGCACCCTAGAGCGGAGGTTTTTCAAAGACACAGGAATGTCATTACAGGCATGGTGTTTACGCCTCCGCTTTTTGAAAGCTATTGAACTGCTTAACACAGGCCAGAATATAACCAGTATTGCATTAGAGTTAGGCTATAGCTCGTCTTCTTCCTTTATCTATATGTTCCGAGAGCAAAGCGGCATTAGCCCCGGACAATACTTAGCAAAACCTTGATCAAACTTACCCATCCCCTCTTGTAACATTCTTAAAAACGCTACGACACCGCTCCCCCTAAGCACGATTTATGTAACAAAAATCCAAACAAAATAGAAAAACGCTTATTCAAAAAAAATTAAGTTAGTGATATTTCCCTACTTATTTTTAGTAGTTAGACGCATATATTCACAAAAAACAATTACCCGCACAAAAAACACGTGTATATTCAAACAAAAATAACAATAAAAAACTGGTCATACTTACTATGAAGAAGAACCTTCCGATCACTGAAACTGAAGAAACCTATAGCAGCAGCCTTAATATTTTATCAACCACCGATCTGAAAGGTGCGATCACATATGTGAATAATGACTTCATCAATGTCAGTGGTTTTAATAACGACGAGCTTCTCGGTAAAAATCACAACATGGTTCGTCATCCAGATATGCCTCCTGCTGCATTTGAGGACCTGTGGACAACCGTGAAGGCAGGCCATTCGTGGATGGGGGTCGTTAAAAACCGCTGTAAAAACGGTAACTATTATTGGGTTGATGCTTATGTCACTCCCATCGAAAGAAATGGCCAAGTTGTAGAGTACCAATCGGTCAGGCGAAAACCTGATGCTGAACATATTCAACGCGCAGAACAAGTCTATCCCCACTTAATGAACGGCAAATCCCCTTCAGTTTTAAAAGATGGACTAACACTGCGCAGTAAAGTATTAATGAGTTCTCTAATTCCACTATTTTTGGCCGTGATACTGATGCTATTGGCTGAACTCACTCCTTTGATGGCGGCTTGCGCATTTGCCATTGCAGCCCTCATCACAGCCGCAGCACTAATGACAGTATTCACACCGTTCCAAAAATTGATTACCCATTCCAAGTCCATTGCCAACAACCCCGTTGCCCGTTACATCTTTTCTGGGCGCAACGACGATATTGGCCAGCTGATGCAAGTGATCAAAATGCTTGAATCAGAAACGGCTGGCTTGGTAGGACGTATTGCGGATTCAGCAGAAAGCTTAACCCACGGTGCTGCCAGCCTCAGCTCCGCCGTCTCTCAATCCGAATCAGGCGTAAGACAACAATTTGCAGAAACAGATCAAGTCGCAGCAGCGGTTAACCAGATGTCTGCAAGTATCCAAGAAGTAGCAGGTAATGCTCAGAATAGTTCAGCGGCTGCATCAGGCGGGCTCGATGAAGTAGTTAAAGGGAAATCGGTGGTGAATGCCAGTGTAGAATCGATGCAGGCCCTACAACAGGATATCGCAGAGGCTTCTGCGGTCATCGCCGAAGTAGAAGACAGTAGCAACAACATCGCCACCATCTTAAATGTAATCGGTGAAATTGCCGATCAAACCAACCTCCTTGCGCTGAATGCAGCAATTGAAGCTGCGCGAGCAGGCGATGCAGGGCGCGGATTTTCCGTGGTAGCAGATGAGGTCCGTTCACTCGCAAGTCGGACGCAAACCTCAACGGAAGAGATCCGACAGATGATCGATCGACTGCAACAAGCATCCAATAAAGCTGTATCAGCTATGGAGGCAGGACAAACACGTACCGACAACTGTGTTTCGCATAGCAATCTAGCCGCTGACTCACTCGATACAATTCATAGCTCGATTGAATTAATCAATGATATGAATACTCAGATCGCATCAGCGGTTGAACAACAAAGCTCTGTTGCCGATGAAATAAGTCGCAGCGTTTATAACATTAGGGATATGTCAGAACAGAACTTAGAAGCGGTTGAAACCAGCTCATCTACGAGTGAAGGGATGCTGCAAATATCTCAAGGCTTCTCCGAACTGTCCTCTCAGTTCTGGAGTAAACAAAGCGCGTAACGGCTCCGCCAGCAAGCCGATTTATCTCGTTCTATGAAGTAATTAGGCTTGCTGACTTTTTACCCGATATTCTCGTGGCGATATGCCCAACTGCTTTTGAAACAAGCGCCGTAGCGAACTTTGGCTACTATAGCCGACTCGCTCAACAATTTGCTCGATGCTTAAACTTGTCGTTTCCAATAACAATTTGGTCTGCTCTAATCGCAAGTTCTGCAAGTAATCTGACAGATTAATTCCATTAGCACTTTTAAAACGACGGGAAAGGGTTCGCACACTGACCGAGTGAGAATTCGCCAAGCTTTCCATATCGATTCGTTTCGCAATGTCTCGCTGTAGCTGACTTTCGACTGCCAGCACTAAACTATCTTTATGATCGCTCTGTTCTTGAAGAAAAAGGTATGGCGAGGCATAAGTTTGCGAGGCATCGATCAGCATAGTGCGCGCTGCAGTTTGGGCTAACTGTCGACCAACTTGCTGCTCTGCGATCTGTAACATTACCCCGAGGTTTGCCGTCATCGATCCCGTTGTAAACGAACCTTTATTCTTAATTAATAGCTGATCAGAACGGTGCTTTACATCTGGAAAGCGAGTAATAAACAGTTCTTTCAACCACCATGCCGTCGTCGCCTCTTTACCGGTGAGCACTCCCGTATCGGCGAGCAGAAAAACACCGCTACAATTTGCCGTTACAAGCACGCCGTCATCAATCTTTTGCTTTAACCAGCGACACTCTTTATGGAGAGCATTTAGGCGGCTAAGCAGTGTTTTACTATCGTAATGATGAATGCCAGGCACAATGATCAAATCGGCATCTGCCACGTCCTGCAACGCGAGGTCGGCAGCAATTCGCATACCATTCGAACAAGTAACGCTCGCGCCATCGAGCGAAGCGACCTTGCAGGAATACAGCTCATCATCACGCCGCCCTTGTTGCTTCCATATCGTATTTACAACATTAAAAACATCAAACGGCGATGTCAGCCCAGACGCTTGGCAACCATCAAACCCTAATCCTATTACCTGATACATTGTCCGATTACGCTCGCTATATGGCTACTATATGACTGAATAATGCTGTTTATGCTTGTTAGACTAACCAAACTATCTGATAAAAAAAAGAAATCTAAGGAGAAACCTATGAGTAATGATCCGATTAGCCGTTACCCTGTCCCTGATGTAAACAGCCTCCCTGAAGATATCCGTGACCGAATTCTTGCTGTACAGGAAAAAGCGCGTTTTATCCCTAATGTATTTCTAACACTTGCTCATAGACCTGCAGAATTTCGTGCCTTTTTTGCCTACCACGACGCGATTATGGAGCGAGAAGAAAGCACACTAAGCCCCGCTGAAAAAGAGATGATCATTGTCGCTACGAGTGCGGCTAATGGCTGCCAATACTGTGTCATTGCTCATGGAGCACTACTACGCGTATTTGCAAAAGAGCCTTTCCTTGCAGATCAGATCGCCATTAATTATCTACACGCCCCTTTAACTGAGCGCCAAAAAGCGATGTTGGCCTTCGCACTAAAGCTATCAAGAACACCCGAACTTATTAGCGAAGACGATTACACATTATTAAAAGCGCAAGGGTTTGATGATGAAGATATCTTAGATATTAGCGGTATTACTGCCTTTTTCGGTCTTTCAAACCGCATGGCAATTGTGACCGGCATGCAAGCCAATAGAGAATTCTACACGATGGCTAGAGAACCAAGAGCATAATTTATTAAGCCAATAGATAGCGCCATCTTTTGGGATGGCGCTATCTATCTTAAAAATTTAAATTTTAAATTTACTTATCTGGCTCTCTAGCAAAGTAGATAGTTGAGATAACTGCTCACTATTCGCCGCCACCATCTCAGAAGCCATTGCGGTTTCATCAGAAACACTAGAGATCGTAATAAGGTTTTGATTCATCTCGTCCGCCACTTGAGTTTGCTCCTCTGTCGCTGCCGCAACCTGTATAGCCATATCACGCACATGACACATCTGCTCTACAATACGCTTCAGTTCAGCCCCTGCATGTTGTGCAGATTGGACACTGGCAGCCGCACCTTCAGTCGATCTAGTCATGCTCAACACGGCATCTTTAGCACCTGAGCGTAAACGCTCATTCATCTCTTGAATCTCATTAGTGGACGATTGAGTACGCTTAGCTAATTGACGCACTTCATCAGCAACCACTGAAAAACCGCGCCCGAACTCCCCTGCTCTTGCCGCTTCAATTGCAGCGTTCAGCGCAAGTAGGTTAGTTTGATCTGAGATTCCGCGAATCTCACCTAAAACATTGCTGATCTGTTCAGTATCATGCTCTAAATGTTTTATAACTTCAGATGACTTCTCTACTTCACTAGCAAGTATTTGTATCTTCGTAATAGTGTCATCAACATTGGCATTGCCCGCCTCTGCCTCATGATCGGCTTCATCCGTTGCTCCTGCTGATGCAGCAGCATTACGTGAAATCTCCTGCACGGTCGCACTCATTTCAGTCATCGCTGCAGCAAGTAACTCCGTTTCAGAGGACTGTTGACGCGTCCCTGCACTTGTCTGTTCAGCGCTAGCAGCTAGTTGCAAAGCACTACCTTGTACTTGCTTAATGGAATCGGTTAACTGCACGACCAAGTTTTGAAAAACGCCAAGGGTCGTATCGATACTTTTAGCGACTCGCCCCAGTTCATCTTTAGTGTCCAAATTCACGCGCTGTGTCAGATCTGCTTCAGACACGGCTTTCATAACCCCCTCTATACGTTGTAGAGGGCGAGTAATACTTCTCACAATAGGCAACGAGGTAAATACCAAAATCAGGACGACAAAAAGCAATACAATAGAAAAACGAATAAGCTCACTAACGAACGCTTCTTGGAGGTCATTAACATAAACACCCGTACCTAAAACCCATCCCCATGGGGCAAACGATTTTACATAGCTCTCTTTATCTAAAGGCTCTGTCGACCCGGCCTTTGGCCACTGGTAGGAGAAAAATGCAGAGGCGTTATTTTGCGTTGCAATTCTAGCCATCTGCTTAAAGACCGGTACACCGGTTTCAGTTTTGGTCGTACTTAAATCTTTGCCGCGAAATTTAGGATTACCACCATGCCCGATCATAACCACATTACGATCTAGCACGAAAAAGTATTCACCGTTACGATACTTCATCTTTTCTAGCTGTGATAATGCGGCTGCTTTTGCTTCATCTTCAGAAACGACACCCTGTTTTGCCAACTCATGCTGTGTAGTAATAACACCATGTGCTGATTCAACAAGCGACTGAATCTCAGTTTGACGAGCTTGATGTAGTTTCTGCTTACCATTCAATAAACCAAACAATTCAACTGTGATAATTGCAATCACAGCAACAGCGATAAGCAGACTTAAACGCTGCTGTACTGATAAGTTTTTCATCTTTGTCCGTTCCTACGACAGTTACACTTTTTGAGAAAAGTGAGTCCGTATTAATTTGGGCACAGTATCTAGTAGCATCGTGCAACTAGCGATTGATATATATCAAGAAACAATTAAAGTTAAATGAAAAGTTGAAAATTCATCTTAATAAAGTAGGAAGGTTAGGGATGGCGCTAAAACTATTTCACTGTCATGAAGCACGTTCAATGCGTTCACTATGGCTCATCAATGAATTAGAGCTTGAGGCAGAAACCATTATTCTCTCGTTTGGTGAAGCCCTACGCAGTATCGATTACTTATCTAAGCACCCTTTAGGGCGAGTACCTTGTCTAGAAGATAATACGGGTGATAAAAAAGTCGCTCTATTTGAAAGTGGCGCTATTGCCGAATACCTTTGCGAAAACTATGACACTAAACAGCTGTGGCGAGAGCCTGGTAATCCTGAGCGAGCCGAATGGCTGCAATGGTTACATTACGCAGAAACGATCACTGTGCATGCGGCTAGTTTGACGCAACAAGCTATCGCTATCTATGACCCTACACTACGCTCGCCGACAGTACGTAAACTCGAAACACGACGCCTTGAGAAAGCGATTGAAGTGTTAGAGCAACACTTACAAGGCAGAGATTATTTATTAGAAAGTGGGTTTAGTGCCGTCGACGTTGGCATCGGTTATAGCCTGCATGTTGGGCGACTATTTACGGATCTTTCAGCATTTCCAACCGTTCATCAATATTACCAACGATTAGCGCAGCGCCCTGCCTTCCAACAGTCTTTACCCGCTAAAGATGCTGAACATAGAATCTATACCGCTGAAAACTACTGGCTAGAAGAGGTCTAAAAAGGACCAAGACAGCAGATGTTAGCGATCACCTACTAACCCGAGAACAACGGCCATCTGGATAAGCTCTGCTAAAGAGTTTGCTAACATTTTACGCATCATATTCGCGCGATGGCCTTCTATTGTCTTACGATTAACGGAGAGATCATCCGCCGTTTCCTGATTCGACAGACCCTGTACAACACGATCAAAAACCTGCTTCTCTCGCTTGGTCAGGCTTTTATAACACTCATGAACTGAATTTTTCTGTTCACGGTTACTGCGCTGCTTTTGATCTTCCGCTAAGGCTCTCTGTACATGATCTAGCAATGTTTGATCATTAAAAGGCTTCTCTAAAAATGTTTGCGCACCTTGCGTCATCGCAGTGACCGCCATATCCACATTGCCATGAGCAGAGATCATAATTAAAGGCAGATCAATATTATATTCAGGCAACTTCTTTTGCGCGCTGATACCACTTAAACCAGGCATACGCACATCCATCAATATACATCCGCTTTGGCCTGCTGGGTAAGCATCAAGGAAGGCTTGTGCCGTTGAGAAGCTTTCCACTTGTAGATGCATAGATTCCAACAGCCACTGTAAAGAATCACGTACATCGACATCATCATCAACGACATATACGATTTGATCAGAACCACTATCCATTAAAGCGTTATCTCAGCAGCTTTGTTAAAGACAAAACTAGGATATTACGTAGCCTTCTAATCGACAAGCGTAAAACACTGAAGCTGTCGTCAGACTCGTTACGCCTTGATCATAGTGAAACTAAAAACAGCCCCACCGTTTGTGGCATTTTCTGCCCAAAGATGACCGCCATGAATCTCAACTAACGAACGACTAATCGCAAGCCCCATACCTAAACCATGCTCTTTAGTGGTATAGAACTGATCAAAAAGCTGTTCAGTTTCAGGGGGTAACCCTCCTCCCTCATCGTGGACATGGATTGTAACCTGATCACTACGGGTCTCTTCAGCGTCAATCCAAACTCGTTTTTGTGCACCGCCTTCATGACTACCGCATTCTTCAATCCCATTAAGAATCAGATTTAATAGCACTTGCTCCAACTGAATCCTATCGGCCATCACTGCACTAAGATTATCTGCGATTAAATTATCGACCTGTACATTTTTGCTACCGGCACTGCTAATCGAAAACTGTAGGACATCATCGACCAATTTTTTGACATCTATACTTTCACGCTGTGGCTGACCTTTACGGGCAAAGTCCATCATGCGCCGAATAATCTCACCCGCTCTGAGGGCTGTAGCACTGATACGATCTAACGGTTTTTGTATAGTTGAGACAGGAATTTCTGCTTGATCACCCACCCGGCGCTCAATCCCGCTGACATAATTCACTATCGCCGTGAGAGGCTGATTGAGCTCATGCGCCAAACCGGAGGCCATCTCGCCCATCGTCATTAATCGACTGGCGTGACTGACTTCTGAATGGTATCTCTGGCGCTCCTCTTCCATTGCCCGTTGCGCACTCATATCTTTAGCGACAATCGAATAATATTCAATTTGATCGTCCAACGTTTTATGCGCCAGCACTTCCAGCAAAACGGGAATATTGCGGCCATTTTGATCACGCATCTCAGTATCGCCACGCCACTGCCCATCTTCCAACGCTGTGGATAACGCTTTTATGATCTGCTGTTGATAAGTTTTAGCGGGGAAAAGGTCTTTAAGCAAAAGCGCATTCTCGGTGTTATCCACACCCAAACGCAGCCTTGCAGCTTCATTGAGGTTTCCAACTCGGTTTTCTAAATCAATAAAAGCAACTAAATCACTACTACTTTCTAACACGCGTGCTAATCGTCGATTCGTCTGTTCCGCATTAATGCGCCTACTGGCATCTCGCGAAACCACCAGCATCTCTTTCAACTCTCCCGTTTCGGGATCACGGATCGAGCGGCTAGTACTTTCCAGCCAGGTGTAGTGCCCATCTTTACAGCGGAAACGGTAGGTATGGGTGTATAAACCACGCTCATAGCTAACACTGGGCAAACGAAGTTTAAAATCTTCAACATCGTCCGGGTGGTAAAGCTCATAAGCTGATTTACCAATGATCTCATCGACGTTATAACCCAGCAGATGTTCTACCGCAGGCGAGGCATAAATAAAGCACCAGTCATCAGGAGAGTGGCGCGATATCATATCAGTCGACTGTTCAGCCATCTCTGCTAACAAACGGTTACGTTCGGCATCATCGGTCAAGGTAGACATAGCAGAATGAGGGTTCTTACTATCCATTGGAGGAATCTCGGGCTGGAAACTAAATAGCATCGGTTAGCACTCCGATAGTAGCAGAAAAGAGAGATAGGCCGAAGCGGCGGAAACCACTTCGGCCTGCACGATCTTAAGGTGTTAACCTAGATCTTTGAGCATAGAGCGCAGAGCAAACTTTTGAACTTTACCTGTGGACGTCTTAGGCAAAGGTGCAAAAACCACCTGTTTAGGGCACTTAAAGTGCGCCATGTTATCGCGTGTAAAGCTTATAATTTCAGCTTCTGACACACTCGCTCCCGGCTTTAAAGTCACAAACGCACAGGGAACTTCTCCCCAGTGCTCATGAGGCTTAGCAACAACCGCAGCTTCCAAAATATCAGGATGGCGATATAACGTATCTTCTACTTCGATCGTAGAGATATTTTCGCCGCCTGAAATAATGACATCTTTAGAGCGGTCTTTAACTTCTATATAGCCATCTTCATGCCAAACAGCCAGATCACCGGTATGAAACCAACCACCGGCAAAAGCAGCATCAGAGGAACTTGGGTTTTTAAGATAACCTTTCATCACGTTGTTGCCGCGCATGAAGATCTCACCCAGCGTCCGGCCATCGCGTTGCACCGGCAGCATAGTTTCTGGATCAGCCACCATGACCTCCTCCAAGGCGGGTGCTCTAACACCCTGACGGGCCATTTTCGCCGCTTTCTGCTCTAAGGCTAATGCATCCCACTCTTCTTGATGTGCACAAAAAACACTTGGACCATAAGATTCGGTAAGCCCATAGGCATGAACGACCTTGATCCCGATATTTTCCATGCCCTCAATAATTGCAGCAGGAGGCGCTGCGCCACCGGTGGTAACCGTTACCGTACGGGTTAATGAATTCTTCACTTCATCCGAGGCATTCAATAGCATATTGAGTACGACAGGCGCACCACAGAAGTGTGTAACCCCGCAACTCTCAATCAGCTCAAAGACCTTATCCGGTTGTAAGTGCCGTAAACAAACATGCGTACCAGCTACCGCAGTCACCGACCATGGGTAACACCAACCGTTACAATGGAACATAGGTAACGTCCAGAGATAGACGGCATGAGGAGGTAGGTTTTGACCT
Source organism: Neptuniibacter victor (assembly GCA_027943745.1). Lineage (GTDB taxonomy): Bacteria > Pseudomonadota > Gammaproteobacteria > Pseudomonadales > Balneatricaceae > Neptuniibacter > Neptuniibacter victor. Next base: position 3,807,977 of record AP025763.1, read on the forward strand.
ATGATATTACTCACCGCGTTCAGATGGGCCCCGCGGTGATGATAAACCACACCTTTCGGGTTTCCTGTTGTGCCCGATGTATAATTAAGCGTAATCGCTTGCCATTCATCCTCAGGTGCAGACCATTGAAAATCAGTATCACCCTCTTCAAGCAACTGCTCGTAGGTCATCTCGCCTACTAAGTCGCCTACTTGAAATTGAGGATCATCTACATCAACAACAAGCGGCGTCACACTTGCCATACGGACCGCTTTAGCCACGATATCCGAGTATTCACGATCCGTTATCATCACTTTCGCTTCGCCATGATCGAGCATAAAAGCGATCGTTTCTGAATCTAGCCGTGTATTTTGGGTATTAAGCACAGCACCCGTCATCGGCACTGCAAAATGTAGTTCTAGCATCTCGGGGATATTAGGCAGCATGACCGCTACCGTATCACCCTCTCCAATACCACGCTTAATAAGCGCAGACGCTAACTGCTTACAACGTTGGTAGGTTTCAGCCCAGCTTCGACGAATGTCACCGTATATGACGGCAGTACGATTCGGATATACCGAAGCCGCACGTTCAATAAAGGATAACGGCGTTAACGCAGCATAATTTGCAGCATTCTTATCTAAGCCTAGGCTGTACGGATTATTATTGTTGTTCTCCATACTTTTACCTTTTTGTATGATTTGAATTGACGCAATAACACCCACAACAACGGGCATCATCTCAATAAATCAAATTAGACTGGAACGTACTTCAGCAATATTTTCCTGATAGAGCTTCCACACTTTCAATCTAAAGCCCCAGTCTAATCACACTATCAGCGTAGGAATTTCATACTGAAATCTTTGAATTGCGGCGCATCAGAACGGCCGATCCATTCAAAACCAACCATTTCACGCGTAACCATTTTCACGCCTTCCTCACGCATACGCTCAATCGCAGCCGTCGTATCAACTGGGTTACGTGCGGAGATCGCATCGCTTACTACATACACCTGCTTACCTTTTTCTAACAGGCGAAGCGCAGTCTGCATAACGCAAACATGTGATTCCATGCCGCAGATAACAATCTGTTCACGATCTAAAGCATCAATACGCTCGCTACATTCCGGCGCATCAGCACAAGAGAAATGCGTTTTACCGACAAAGTCATCATCAGAAAGCATATCGCGCAATACAGGTGTTGTTGGCCCAACCCCTTGTGGATACTGCTCCGAACCTAATACAGGAACATCCATTAACTGCGCAACGCCCATCAACCATTTGCAGTTGGCCACCATTTTTTCGTTATCAAATACACCCGGTAATAACTTTTCTTGGACATCAATTACTAGCAGGGCAGATTTATTCGCTTCAATCAGCATTACAACTCTCCAAAGTTTTATTATTCAGTTGGGCGACGATCAACCATGTTTGTCGCAACGCCTTCAGCAACAACCTTGCCACTTACTTTACATAAGGTTTCTAGCTTAACGCGGCGGCGTTTTTCATCAATCTCCAATACTTTTGCTGACGCAACCACCGTATCACCAATATGAACCGGCGCTTTGAATGTAAGCTGCTGATCGATGTAGATAGCACCTGGACCAGGCATCCGCGTGCCTAAAACAGCAGAGATCAAACCAGCACTAAACATGCCATGCACAATACGCTCTTTAAACATCGTTTGTGCGGCATACTCGGCATTGATATGAACAGGATTATCATCGCCAGAAATACCTGCAAATAGCACAACGTCAGCTTCGGTAATTGTTTTTGCATAGCTAGCTGTCATACCCACTTCTAGATCTTCCAAGTAGTAACCGTGTAATTCCTGCATCATCTGAAAATTCCTCTCAAACCTATCTTATTGTGCAAATGCTTGGACATTCTTTAAAAGCATCTACTTTTCATTGAAAACCGCAGACTCACTGCCTTTGCGGTGATTATTTAATCAAACAATAACGACTTTTAAGAAAAAAACCAAGTAAAAACCCTTGGTTTTTGAAAATTAATTTGATAGTTTTCCCTCATCAACTGCTCAAAGCACCACCAGAAACTTAAGAATGAGCAGAAATAATGTTGGAGATAGCCTATGCCCAGTCAGATCAGTACGAGTTTTTTAGACCGTACAATGAACCAACTGAAACGTGTTTGGCATGATCTCTCTGTTGATCGCCAGAATGCGGGTTCTTTGCAACTTTCCACCGAACTGGATGAAAGTGACACTGAACAGCTTTTAGAATGGATGAATAGCTGCCTTACTAATAGTGGTGGAGAGGTCGCTGCTAGGCAGCGCGCAGCACAACTAGGTGAAAACTATTTAGCACTCAGCTCGGAGGGCAGAAAACGTTTTCTGCTCCTATTAAGCAAACACTACGATGTAGATAACGGTGCAATTGAAACAGCCATAGAAACGTGGCAACACGCGGACTCCGAACACCGCGCTAAAGCACGCATCAAACTACGGGAAGCATTAGACCCCCCACGACAGAAACTGCTAACACAGTTCACTGAGCTACCAGAGGGAGTGAAGTTCTTAGTTGATATGCGGGCAGAACTACTCAGTCTCAAAAAAGAACTACCAGAGCTGGCACCTTTAGAAGCGGACCTAAAGCGTCTGCTAGTAAACTGGTTTGATATCGGCTTATTACAACTAGAGCAGATCAGTTGGCAGTCGAGTGCGCAGCTATTAGAAAAGTTGATCGCATATGAAGCAGTCCATGCGATCCAAAGTTGGGACGATCTGAAAAACCGTTTGGATTCAGATCGCCGCTGTTTCGCGTTCTTTCACCCCAATATGCCCGACGAACCCCTAATCTTCGTAGAAGTTGCCTTAGTACAAGGCTTAGCTGATAACGTCCAAAACCTGCTTGATGAAGATGCGCCAATTCTAGATCTTAACGAAGCAGACACTGCCATTTTCTACTCTATCTCTAATGCTCAAAAAGGGCTTGGCGGTATCAGCTTTGGCAACTTCCTAATCAAACGAGTTGTGGGTGAACTGCAACATGATTTCCCCGCATTAAAACAGTTTTCAACCTTATCACCCATTCCTGGGTTCCAACGCTGGCTAAATAAACAAACGGAAGCGCAGCTAAGCGAACTACCAGGCGGAAAACGTTGGCTTCAGATAGCTGAACCACGCTTACCGCAAGAGTGGCATTTAGATGATGAGCTTGCCGAAAAACGCAAAGAGCCACTATTACAACTGGCCGCCCATTACCTCAGTAATGAGAAGCGTAAAGGTAAAACCGCACTAGACCCAGTGACCCATTTCCATCTTAGTAATGGCGCGGAGATTGCCCAGTTAAATTGGCTAGCAGACAGTTCAGCCAATGGTTTGAAACAATCCGCCGGTTTAATGGTGAACTATCTATACGATCTACCTCATATCGAGACACGCAGCCAAGACTATAGCGCACAAGGGAATATTGCCCAGTCCGCCAAGATCAAAGCGCTGTGCAAAATATAAACAAAACCTAATTTCAGAATAAAAATAAGGAGCAAACAAATGACTCAACGTGTTGCAGTAGTTACCGGTGCACAAGGTGGCCTTGGTGAAAGCATGTGTAAAGCAATGGCGGATCAAGATCGCCGTGTTGTCGGTAGCTACCTACCTGGCACTAAGCCTGAAGCAGAAGCTTGGCAAGCAAAAATGAAAGAAGCCGGCTGTGACGTAGCGATCTATCCATTAGATGTTACCGACTATGATCACTGCTGCGGATTTATCGCTAAGGTTGAAGAGGAAGTAGGCCCGATTGAAGTATTGGTTAACAATGCGGGTATCACACGCGATGGCCCACTAAAACGACTAAAACCAGAGCAATGGCAGGCGGTTATCCAGACCAACCTAAACTCCATGTATAACATGTGCCAACCACTGTTCGAAGCGATGTGTAACCGCGGTTTTGGCCGTATCGTTAACATCTCATCGCTAAACGGTGAGAAAGGTCAGTTTGGACAAGCGAACTATTCTGCCGCAAAAGCAGGTATTTACGGTTTTACAAAAGCGATAGCCCAAGAAGGCGCTCGCAAAGGTGTAACAGTAAATGCAGTATCTCCTGGTTACATTGATACACCGATGGTACGCCAAGTGCCTGAAAATGTTCTGAAAGCGATCGAAGATGGTATTCCGGTAGGTCGTCTAGGCCAGCCAGAAGAGATTGCACGTGCAGTGGCGTTCTTAACGGCTGACGATGCAGGCTTCATCACAGGTACTAACCTATCTGTGAATGGCGGACAGTACATGAGCTAGACCCGGGTTAAAAGGGATACGCTATGCAGGTGGGGTAAGGGCCTCCTGCGTAGCTGTGTTCTGATCTTCGATAACTCTTAACAAAACAGGGTACAATTCAACTTCATACTAACCATTATCCTGAGCAGCGATGACCACCGGTATCTTATTTGGATTAGGCGCGGCTCTGCTGCAATCTGTCTCCTACCTTTTATCCGCGATTTTTATCAGCCGATACAAATCAGGCGCAACAACACATCTAATAATCGTTCACATCATTGTGGGTGTATTCGCACTATTACTACTGCCTTTTATCTGGCACCCTCTGGCTTTAGAGATTGAAGGTTATTGGCTTGCGCTACTGGGCGCCGCGGCAACCTACATGTTTGGACAGTTCTCACTCTATAAAGCGATACAACACTCTGTTGCCTCTCGCGTTAGCCCACTGCTTGGTTTAAAAATTCTGGTCGTCGCCTTTATCGGTATCACTCTACTAGGGCACGAATACCAGTGGTTACAATGGCTCGCGGTCTCAATATCCGTCGTGGGAGCGATCTGGCTTAGCGCCAGTGGCGGGCGTGTTAGCAAAAAGGCGATTGGTTGGGTGATTGCCACCTGTACAGGCTACGCAGTATCCGACATATGTATCTACTACCTTATTCAGCACTTTTCCAGCATGCCTTTACTCTCGGCGGCGATGTTGAGCGTCGCTCTGTGTTACTCCCTTTGCGGGCTTTGCTGCCTCGCATTTTGGCGGCGCTTAAAGCAACCACAAGAGATTGTAGCCAGCACCCCTGCCGCTATAACCTGGTTTTTTGCCCTAAGCTGCCTATTCGCATGCTTTGCAGAACTCGGGGTTGTGTTTGGTGGGATTGTGCAATCTAGCCGAGGCATTATATCTATCCTTCTTACTATCATGCTGGCAAGCCTGAGCTGGGGTATAACAGACCCCCTCCCACCCAGAAAGATATTGCTACAGAGAATAGCCGCCGCCAGCTTAATGACATTGGCGATCGCGCTGTTCTCTATTACCGAATAGCGATATCAGGATTCTTCTAGTACCTCTTTCGCCGCTCTAAAAGCTTCTTGCGCAGCGGGAGCGCCACAATAAACAATAGAGTGCAGAAGCACCTCTTGGATCTCCTCCGGACTACAACCATTATTCAAAGCTCCCCGAATGTGCCCCTTCAACTCTGTCGGTGCCTTTAACGCAGCGAGCATAGCAATAGTGACCAATGAGCGCGTTTTCCTTGGTAATACATCATCTCGTTGCCACGTGGAACCCCAAGCGTGCTCATTAATCCACTCTTGAAGCGGCTCGGTCAAAGGCGTGGTGTTTTCCATCGCTCTGTTTACGAACGCTTCACCCATAACTTCAGTACGAACCTTTAAACCTTGTTCTAACTTTTTATCCATCACACATACCTTTTATGTACTTCGCTTGAGCTGCTTAATTTGAAACAAAAAAAACCGGTACACAAGGTACCGGCTAAAAATAAAGGCATAAATTTGTGAGGACGAATCACGAATTGACCAAATGCCTTCCAGAGTGAAGTTGGATCGGCTCAAGCAAACCGACCCTAACCTTCTTGCCTTTAGGTAAGCTCTAAAGCTTCTGTTCCAATTCAGGAACCGCATCAAACAGATCTGCCACTAGACCGTAATCTGCTACAGAGAAGATTGGTGCTTCTTCATCTTTGTTGATAGCAACAATGATTTTAGAGTCTTTCATACCTGCCAAGTGCTGAATCGCACCCGAGATACCAACTGCAATATACAGTTCAGGTGCAACAATCTTACCGGTCTGACCCACTTGCATATCGTTAGGTACGAAGCCAGCATCTACTGCTGCGCGTGATGCACCTACGGCAGCGCCAAGCTTGTCAGCAACTGATTCTAAAATAGAGAAGTTCTCACCATTGCCCATACCACGACCACCAGAGATAACGACCTTCGCAGCCGTTAACTCAGGACGATCTGATTTGGCCATCTCTTCACCAACAAAGCTTGAGATACCCGCATCATGTACAGAACTCACTGCTTCAACAGCCGCAGAGCCGCCTTCTGTTGAAGCCGCATCAAATGCAGTGCCACGCACAGTAATCACTTTAATCGAGTCCAAAGACTGCACAGTAGCAATCGCATTACCCGCATAGATTGGACGCTGGAATGTGTCCGCCGCATCGACCGATGTAATATCGGAGATCTGCGCTACATCAAGTAACGCCGCAACACGTGGTAGGAAGTTCTTAGCCGTTGTCGTCGCAGGCGCAACAACGTGACTATAATCTTTACCTAATTCAGCAACCAACTTAGACATATTCTCTGCCAGTTGATGCTCATAAGCTGCTGAATCAGCTACTAAAACCTTGTTTACACCAGCAACGTTCGCTGCTGCATCAGCAACGGCAGCACAACCAGAGCCCGCCACAAGGATGTGTAAATCATCACCCATCTGCGTTGCCGCTGTCACCGCATTTAAAGTCGCACCTTTTAGGGTGCTATTGTCATGTTCTGCAATAATCAGAATAGCCATTAGTTCACCCCTTAGATTACTTTCGCTTCGTTCTTAAGTTTTTCAACTAGCTCATCAACACTGCTAACTTTAATACCGGCCTGGCGTTCAGCAGGCGGCGTCACTTTAAGCAATGTAGTATGCGCTTTCAGTTCAACACCTAAATCAGCCGGTGTTTTAACGTCTAGAGGCTTGCGCTTAGCTTTCATAATGTTTGGAAGAGACGCATAGCGTGGCTCGTTCAAACGTAGATCTGTTGTTACGATAGCCGGAAGATTAAGCGCAACCGTTTGTAGGCCGCCATCCACTTCACGCGTAACATTAACTTTATCGCCATCGACTTTTACTTCAGAAGCGAAAGTACCTTGTGGCATATCTAATAACGCAGCAAGCATCTGACCTGTCTGGTTGTTATCAGAATCAATTGCCTGCTTGCCCATGATGATCAGCCCTGGCTGCTCTTCTTCGACAACTTTTGCCAGCAATTTTGCTACCGAAAGAGATTCTGGCATCTCTTCCGTTTCAATTTGAATACCGCGATCAGCACCCAGTGCTAAGGCTGTACGGATCTGTTCCTGGCATGTCTTAGGACCAATAGACACAACTACAACTTCAGATGCTGTGCCAGCTTCCTTTAGACGTACCGCTTCTTCGATAGCGATTTCACAAAATGGGTTTAATGCCATTTTGACGTTCGCCAAATCTACATCCGTATTATCCGACTTCACACGTACTTTGACGTTGTAGTCGATTACTCGTTTTACTGTTACAAGAACCTTCATCTGCAAAGACCTTTTATCTGTCGTTCTTCTTATTCTGAGTTGGTAGCCTCAATAACTATAATAGCTGCCACCCATTTTCTAAGTAGTTTCCCTAATAATACTGATCCATCATGAATAAGCAACATCCCTTATTAACAATTTCATTCATATATAGGCTAATAACAAAGGTATTCCATTATTAGGGAAAACACTTATAATTGGATTCAAATGATAAGCACCCCCATGATAAGGGTGCCCTAAATAATAAAAAAGAAAGACACAACAGAGCATAAAGGGGAGCGACCAATGACCCGTGAGTCCATGGAATTTGATGTTGTAATCGTAGGTGCAGGCCCAGCGGGCTTATCCACTGCTTGCCGCATGATGCAACTAGCGCAGGAAAAAGAGCAAGAGATCACTGTCTGCGTAGTAGAAAAAGGTTCTGAAGTCGGCGCCCATATTTTATCGGGCGCAGTAATTGAAAGTCGCGCCTTAGACGAGCTATTCCCCGATTGGAAAGAGCAAGGTGCACCGCTGACGACGGCGGTAACAGAAGATGAAGTATTCCTTCTTAAAGATGCTGAAAACGGCACCAAGATCCCCAATGCATTTGTGCCTAAAACAATGCATAACAATGGTAACTACATTGTTAGCTTAGGGAATGTTAGCCGCTGGTTAGCGGAACGTGCAGAAGAGTTAGGCGTTGAGATCTTCCCAGGCTTTGCCGCAGCGGAAGTACTTTACCACGCTGATGGCAGCGTTAAGGGCATTGCGACAGGCGATATGGGCTTAACCGAAGCCGGTGAGCAGAAAGATAGCTTTATGCCTGGCATGGAGCTACATGCTAAATACACAGTCTTCTCTGAAGGTTGCCGTGGTCACTTAGGCAAAGAGCTGATTCAAAACTTCAACTTAAATACCAAAGCGGATGCGCAGCATTATGGTATCGGTATTAAAGAGTTGTGGGATATTCCAGCAGAGCAACATAAACCGGGATTAGTGGTTCATGGTTCTGGCTGGCCGTTAGATAAAGATACCAGTGGTGGTTTCTTCCTTTACCACACAGATAACAATCAAGTGGTGGTTGGCCTGATCGTTGATCTGAACTATGCCAACCCTTACACCAGCCCATTTGATGAGTTCCAACGTCTTAAACACCATCCGGTGTTGAAGAAACACCTCGATGGCGGCACGCGTGTCTCTTATGGTGCTCGCGCGATTACGAAAGGCGGCTTTAACTCTCTACCGCGCATGACCTTCCCTGGCGGCATGGTGGTTGGTTGTAATGCCGGTACATTGAACTTCAGTAAGATCAAAGGTACGCATACTGCCATGAAATCCGGCATGATTGCGGCTGAAGCGATGTTCGAAGCGCTATCATCGGGCTGTGAAGGCGGTAAAGATCTCACCCGTTACGCTGAGCTATTTGAAGAATCATGGTTGCACGATGAATTGTTCCGTTCACGCAACTTTGGTCCGGCCATGCATAAGTTTGGTGCGATCTTAGGCGGTGCATTCAACTACATCGATCAAAACATCTTTGGCGGCAAGCTGCCGATTACCTTACATGATAATCATGAAGATCATGCACAGCTCCAGCCTGCGTCGAACTTCACGCCGATCGAGTATCCAAAGCCGGATGGTAAGTTAAGCTTTGATAAGTTGTCGTCGGTGTTCTTATCGAACACCAACCACGAAGAAGATCAGCCTTGTCATCTTCAGCTGAAAGATAGCAGTATCCCAATGGGACCTAATTTGAGCACGTTCGCAGAACCCGCTCAGCGTTATTGTCCAGCAGGGGTTTATGAGATCGTTGATGACGAAGAGAATGGCGGTCAGCGCTTCCAGATCAATTCACAGAACTGCTTGCACTGTAAGACCTGTGATATTAAAGATCCGGCACAGAACATCACTTGGGTAACACCTGAAGGGATGGGCGGCCCGAATTACCCGAATATGTAAAGTACCTCTGACTTAAGTCGTTATCCACAACAAAGATAACGATGCTAAATCTGCAAATCCGGAACCTCATTCATAGGGGTTTCGGATTTTTTTTGTTTTAAAAGCATAATAAATAAAAACAAACCTACAAATTTAGGTCATTCGTCATAAATAGATTAGAAAAAAAGATTAAATACGGCTAATGTGTACAAAAAGCAGACAACTGTAACACCTAGCAGATAGGCTAGTAGATAGATCGCTACCTAGCCCCATACGGTAGAAACCGTTACAGTAAAGATAACATTGTGGAACAAGCTGAGTTTTATTATTTCTAGCTATAAAAGGAAGGGAAACCTTTAGCTAATAAAGGTGAATTTCCATTTAACTCCCTAGCAAAGACGATTCAACGCGGTAATAAAGTTTCATGAATCAACGACCTCAATTGAGCAAATACCTAAATATTCTCTTGGTTTGTCTTATAGGCTCAAGCCTCAGTTTTTTTGGATATTTTCACAGCGCTCAACTTGAGCTGCAACAACAGCAAGCGACTGTCACTAAACTAATTTATGAGCGACAGGCCCAACTCGAAACGCGTATCGCAACCACCATTGAAATTCTAGATGCTTTAGGCAGTTTTATATCGAATACAGAATCTCTTTCAGCGCAAGCCTACCACTCTTTTAGCCAACCCATACTCGATCGCCACCCAGAATTCTGGGCTGTACACTGGGTACCCCGTATCGCAGATAACGAACGTGAAAACTTCGAAGAAACATTGGCTGCGCGAGGCTTTATCAATGGTATAACTGAGCTCGAGCCCTCAACAAACTCCATAACACCCTCATCGCCTAAAAGTGAATACTATCCTGTATTCCTAACAGAGCCGCTAAAGCGTAATCGAGCAATCATAGGGTTCGATGCAAACTCACGGCAGATTAATAGCGATGTCATTAGCCAAACCCTCAACCAGAGCATCAATTTCCTCTCCTCTGCCCCTTTTAAACTCGTGCAGGACAATGAGGGTAGCGCGTCTGTTATTTTTTTCCGGCCTGTTTTTTCAATCAACCCCGCACCTGTTGATCCTGACATACGTAAGCAAAGTATTCGCGGCTATGTTTTTGCATTGGTAAAGCCCCAAACTATCCTCGATATGCTAGCGGCAAGCGATCAAAACATCGCAACTCAACTGCGAGATATCGTAGATGATAATGCGATTAGCATCGGCAGTAGCGGCCACAATAAGATCGAAGAAGACTGGTTAACACAGCAAGTTCGTTTTGCCTCACTCGGCAGGGAATGGCAGCTAGAGCTTTCCATCTCGGATAAACATCCCTTACTGATAGAGAGTTCTAATCGTGCTATCTTGATACTAATTGCAGGCCTATGCTTTACCTTTACTCTCGCTGCGATTCTGTACCGCCTATCCCAGGCCCACCTTCAAATAATCCAAGAACGTGACAGGGCCCAAAGTTATCTAGATACAGTAGAAACCATCATGATGGTTCTTGATAAACAAGGTCGTATCACGATGATCAATCGTAAGGGCTGCAATATTTTGGGCTATAGCGAAGCTGAGATCATCGATAGCCTCTGGTACAGCCCGCGTTACATGCCTGATAGCACAGAACGCTACGACACCTACTTAGCCTGCATGAACAACAAGCTTTCAAAAGAGATCGTCTACAGCGAAAACCCTGTGCTTGATCATCAAGGAAATAGGCTGCAGATAGCATGGCACAACAGGGTTCAATTCGATAATGACGGTCAACCCTCAGGCATGCTAAGTGCTGGCGAGGATATTACCCAGAAACACTACTTTTCCTCTCTCGAGCTGATCAGAAGCAAAGCGATGCAATCAGCCCTAGAGGGCTTATCTCTTAGAACGATTTTTGATCAGGTACTTAAAGGGATAGAAGCACTGAATCCCGGCGCTAAATGCTCAATTCTTCTATTAGATGATTCAGGAAAACATCTGATGGGCTGCTCAGCCCCCTCGCTACCTAAAGCATACAATGCAGCAATAGATGGTGTAGAGATCGGGGATGGCATAGGTTCATGTGGTACCGCTGCTTTCCGCCAAGAACGAGTCATCGTCGAAGATATTCAACAACACGCTTATTGGGCTGCATTTAAAGAGCTGGCAGCAGAGCACGAATTGGGAAGTTGCTGGTCAGAACCAATATTCGGTAAGAAAGGGCGCTTATTAGGCACCTTTGCCATCTACCACGCCAATGTTTGCGCACCGATCGACAGGGATCTTAGTCTTATATCTAAGACTACGGATTTTATCAGCCTCATTATTGAAGAGCAGCAGACAGAAACCGAGCTCAAACGGATGGCCACCACCGATGAGCTCACCTCACTTCCAAATCGGCGTAAATTCCTCGCTACCCTAGAGGCGGAGTTAACCAGAGCCAAACGTTACGAACGCCAATTATCTCTATGCATGCTGGACCTTGATCACTTTAAAAAGATCAATGACCGTTATGGGCATCATGTTGGAGATACCGTGTTGAGTAACGTCGCGGCAACGATGCAATCGATGCTTCGAGAGACAGACATGGCAGGGAGATTAGGCGGAGAGGAGTTTGGAATTCTATTACCTGATACTCAAGAGGAACATGCCATAATACTGGCTGAGAGAATCCGTTTAGCGATCGAAGAACTGGAAATTAGCCATCAAGGCGAATCCTTGAAATGCACAGCATCAATCGGTGTCGCCAGCATAGCATTGGACGCTGAAACCACCCAGAGTAGCGAACTCCTATCGACAGCAGATTGCTGCCTCTACTATGCCAAAGAAAATGGCCGGAATAGAGTGAGTAATGTACCGGCTGAACTTAATATCAAAGGGTAGAGAAAGCTCCCTCTAAATACAAAAAGCCCGCGATCTGTCGCGGGCTTTTTAAACAACGTATCCTAGAACAGTAGATAAACGGATCAAATTAGATACGTAAACCGCCATCCATTTCGATAATACGTCCAGTAAAGAACTCATTCTCGATGATGTACTGAAGCGTATGCGCCATCTCTTCTACTTCACCTAAACGGCGAACAGGTACTGCTGAAACCATACGTTCAATCGCTTCAGGCTTCATTTGAGCTGTCATCTCAGTAGCAATAACACCCGGTGCAATACCACCAACGCGGATACCATGACGCGCTAATTCACCCGCCCAGCTTGTTACCATTGTCGCTACCGCAGCTTTAGTCGCAGAGTAGTTAGTTTGGCCCATATTACCAGCACGAGATACAGATGAGATATTAACAATCACGCCACCTTCGCCTTGGACAGCCATGATGCTGGCCGCTTCACGACCACACAGGAAGGAACCTGTCATATTCACGTTAACAACTGACTGGAACTGATCTAGACCCATTTTAGCAACAAGCTGGCCATCTTTAACTTTGATCAGCATGCCATCACGCATAAGACCTGCATTGTTAACTAAGCCGTTAATCTTGCCAAAATCAGCCTTAATCTGCGCAAATGTATTCTCGACTGCAGATTCATCTGTAATATTACAAACGTAACCACGACCTTCACCACCTAGTTCAGCACAAGATGCTGCGGCTTCGTTCAAGGTATCCTGATCTAGATCGATCAGTGCTAATTTAGCGCCTTGCTTAGCCAAGTTCTCTGCCATTGCACGACCTAAACCACGACCACCACCGGTGATAACGAATACACTGTCTTTAACCTGCATACCTTTCTCCTATCAGCTAGCAACATAACGCCGGCGTTCGCTGCGTCTACTTTGCGTTAGCTATTAATCGCTTCATTTTATGACCCCTTTTATAGCGTTTTTTCACCTTGATTGCGAGCAAAAGTAGGTGTTTTCCCTTATTTTTTGACTTAACCTTGTAAGCGCAGCAACGCTGACAAATTACACAGTTAAACAGGGGTAATAAATGCCTCAGAATAACTCCGGTAGGCCGCTTCAAAGTCTTTTGCCATGGCACCGGGAAATAGATGAAAATCACCGGCGGCTAGTGCACTCACGATCCCTTCCGATACGATAGATACAGAATCCATTTCATCAAAGTTCGCTTCTACTCCCATATCGGTGTCGATGGGACCTGGATGCACGCTCAATACGCTCACACCTTGCTTAGCAAATTTGTCACGCAGGCCTTGAGTAATTGCATAAGCAGCTGCCTTCGACGCTGAGTAGCTGGAAAAAGGAGTAAAATTTTTAATCGAGACCACCGAGTTTATCTGGACGAATGCTCCACCATTAATCTGCAAGATATCAGCAAAGGTATTTGCCACCCTTACTAAACCAAACACATTGACCTCAAGCTCTTTCCTTAGCGATGCTTCAATATGCTCACTCAATGGATCAGCAGGAGCAAGAACACCTGCGTTATTAACCACAATATTGACATCTGCTGCCAGTAACGCCAATTTACTAATCGATTCAGCATCCGTTACATCGGCCTGCAGAGTTACTACTTTATCGCCATACAAACGGTGCAACGCTTGAGTCGATTCTTGATTACGCACGACCAAATACACCTTGCTAGCGCCATGAGCGAGGAACGACTCAACGATAGCTTTTCCAATACCACGATTTGCCCCAGTAACTAAAGCCACGCTTCCTTTGATGCTGACACTCATGTTAGACCTCTCGATTGTACGAATGAACATTACTCAAACCTGAGATTTCAACTACTAATTACTTTTTTGGCAATTAATCTACTTAAGATTGTTCAGAAACCTTCTTAGATCGAACCTAGCCAAAAAACCTAACCGCTTTATTTCTATACACCACACCTTACCTATAGATAACCTACCAGAAACAAAAAAACCGGCAAAACTGCTCTCACAGCTTGGCCGGTTTTTCGGTTCGCTTAGAGCAATCTAAGCGAACACCCCTTCAATTAGATTGCGCCACGGGCTTCGATCAATGCTTCAATCTCAGGAAGAATCGTCGCGTCATCAATCGTCGATGGCATCTTATACTCTTCTTTAGCAGCAATCTTACGCAAGATCGCGCGCAAAATTTTACCCGAACGTGTTTTAGGCAAACGCTCAACGACAATCGCACTGCGGAAGCAGGCCAATGCACCCACCTGGTCACGTACCATCTGAACTAACTCAGCTTGAAGGTCATCTTCATCGATAGCCTCACCCGCTTTAAGTACAATCAAGCCAACAGGCAATTGCCCTTTCAGTTCGTCGTTTACGCCAATTACCGCACATTCAGCAACAGCAGGGTGCGCTGAAACCACCTCTTCCATTTCGCCTGTGGATAAACGGTGACCTGATACGTTAATTACATCATCAGTACGGCCGGTGATGTAGATATAGCCATCATCATCTTTAAAGCCACCATCACCTGTATGGTAATAACCTGGGAAAGCTTCTAGGTAGGAACTGACATAGCGATCATTGTTGTTCCAAATGCTCCAAGCGACGCCAGGAGGCATAGGTAATTTAACGCAGATATTACCTGCATCGCCATCAGCCACTTCGACGCCATCGCCATCTAATACACGAATGTCGTAACCTGGAATCGGCTTATTGGTAGAACCTAAACGCGCTTCAGATGGCGAATCCCAACCCATCATAGGGGCGGTCATTGGCCAGCCAGTCTCAGTCTGCCACCAGTGGTCTATCACAGGAACTTTTAAGAGATCAGTTAACCAGTAGAAGGTTGAAGAGTCGAGTTTTTCGCCCGCAACAAAGACCCAATTTAAACTACTAAGATCGTAGTTCTGGGACAGAGCGCCCTCTGGATCTTCTTTACGAATAGCACGAAATGCCGTTGGCGCACAGAACATCGAATTAACTTTATATTCTTCGATAACACGCCAAAAGGTGCCTGCATCAGGGTTACGAATCGGCTTACCTTCGAAGAAGATAGCACTACAACCACCCATCAGCGGCCCATAAACGATAAAGGAGTGCCCAACAACCCAACCTATATCGGATGCTCCCCACCACACATCGCCAGCTTTCATGCCGTAGACATTATTTAGCGCATAACTCAGTGCAACAGCATGACCGCCGTTGTCACGAACAATGCCCTTTGGTTGGCCTGTCGTGCCTGATGTGTACAAGATATACAGCGGATCAGAACCCTTAACGGCAACACACTCGGCTTGCTCTACACCTTCTTGAATGTCGTACCAATCCAGATCACGCTCATTGTTCATTTCAGCTTTGACCATTGGGCGCTGACAAACAATCGTATGTTCTGGTTTATGACTGGCAAGATCGATCGCTTTATCCACAAGAGGTTTATAAGCAATCTTCTTATCAAATTCGATACCGCAAGAAGCGGTTAAGATCATTTTCGGGCTAGCATCATCAATTCGAATCGCCATCTCTGCTGGTGCAAAGCCACCGAATACAACGGAATGGATCGCACCTAAACGCGCGCAAGCAAGCATAGCAACAGCGGCTTCAGGGATCATCGGCATATAGATAAGTACTGTATCGCCTTTACTAATGCCCTTCGCTTTCAAAGCACCGGCAAACGTCGCTACTTTATCTTTTAGCTGGCTATAAGTGATGGCATCTTTAGTGCCTGCCGCAGGTGAATCATAATACAACGCAACCTGATCACCTCGACCATTTTCAACATGGTAGTCAACAGCAAGATAGCAGCTATTCAGTTCGCCATCGGCATACCAGTTGTATGTGCCAAAATCTGTTTTTTGCAACGTTGTTTCTGGTTTCTTAAACCAAGAGATACGATCAGCCTGCTTAGCCCAGTAAGCTTCCGTATTATCTAACGCAGCCTGATATTCATCGTTATATCCCATCGATAAAACCTCATTATTTTTTTAATAGAGCCAACACTAAAAAGTGCTGAGAGGACTTACCAACCTGCCACTTTTAATAAATAAAAGTGGCAGGTTCCATATAATTACTGGTCTTGATAAAGGCGTAGTACGCTGGAGAAATCCAGACCGCCGTTACCATTAGCTTTATGCAGGTTATACAGTGCACGTGCCTGCGAGCCCATTGGAGTAGGAGAAGCGCTCTGCTGGCTTACATCCATTGCTAAACCTAGATCTTTAAACATTAGGTCAACCTGGAAACCGCCTTGGTAATCGTTAGAAGATGGTACACCTTCCATCACACCTGGGAACGGGTTGTAAACCTGAAGAGCCCAGTTGTTGCCAGAGCTCTGTTTCATAATTTCAGACAAAACAGCAGGATCTAGACCGTTCTTAACACCCATATTTAGGGCTTCAGCAGTACCTGTCATCAAGATGGATAGCAGCATGTTGTTGCAACATTTTGCTACTTGGCCTGCGCCGTTATCACCCGCATGGAAAATATTTTTACCCATGCATTCTAGAATCGGTTTTGCTTTATTGAACTGGGCTTCTGATGCACCCACCATGAAAGCTAATGTCCCAGCAACTGCACCACCAACACCACCTGATACAGGTGCATCGATAAAGCTAACACCACGCTCAGCACCAACGGCTGCTACACGGGTTGCAGTCTCAGCATCGATCGTTGAAGAATCAATAATAAGCGTACCGTCTGCTACAACATCAAACAGAGGCTGATCACCTGTTACGTAGATACCTTCTACGTGTTTGCCCGCTGGTAACATTGAAACGACAAATTCAACATCTGTTGCTGCTTCTACCGCTGTTGCTGCAGCACTACCACCTTCATCTACTACTTTCTGAATTGCATCTTGAGATAGATCGAATGCTTTTACTGAGTGACCCGCTTTCGCTAGGTTGATCGCCATTGGGCCACCCATGTTGCCTAAACCAATAAAACCGATAGTCGCCATTATCTTCGCCCTTTTATCATTATTAATTAAGAAGGCAGCAACCCTTAATGCTGACTGCCTTCTGGACTAAAACTACATCCTGAAAGTACTTTCTTATAAACCTGCTAGTGGGTTTGTTTCCCAAGGGGACACAAAGAACTCAGCCACTTTAGCTTGATCTACATCAGCTAAAGTTTTGAACGTCCACTGCGGGCTTCCATCTTTATCCACCAACAAGGCACGCACACCTTCAGGGAATTCACGATGCTTACAACACTGCACTGACAGTACTAACTCAGCACAGAAAACCTCTTTAAGTGACATCTGGCTCGTCACTTCCATCTGACGTTGGATCAAGTTAATCGCTAACGGACTACCATGACCAATAGCTTTCTTAGAACGATTTACCCACTTGTCATCACTTTCAACCGCCAGCAATGCATCAACAATCTCTTCTACGCTGTCATGATCCGTCACAGATTGAATGAAGTCATAATGATTCTGGACAGGAGAGTCGCTGTTGAATTGCGGTTTAGACTCACTCTCTAAACTACGTAGCACACGATTAACTGCTGCCGTTGAATCCTTATCCCAAGATTCAGCCTGAAGACGCTCGACCATCACATCACGCAGTTCAGCCGCAACAAAGCGATCAGCTAAGCCAAGAAAAAGCGCATCAGCGGCATTCATTGGGTTGCCCGTTAAGCCAAGAAACAGACCGGTACGACCAGGCATATGGTTGAGGAACCAACTACCACCAACATCTGGATATAGACCAATCGTCACTTCAGGCATCGCCATATGCGATGTTTCCGTAACAACACGGTGGCTACAACCATTCATCAGGCCCATACCGCCGCCCATTACAATACCGCTACCCCAACAGATGATTGGTTTAGGATATGTATGGATAGTGTAATCAAGCGTATATTCGCGAGTAAAAAACTCTTCAGGGAAAGATTCTGCGCCATCACCGGTCATCGATTTATACAAGTTGACGACATCGCCACCCGCACAAAAAGCTTTTTCTCCAGCACTATCTAAAATGACAGCAGCAACGCTCTCATCATTTTTCCATTGATCCAGCTTTGGCTGAATTAGATCAATCATATCTAGCGTTAATGCGTTCAATGAACGCTCCGCATTCAGGCTGATCTCAACGATCTTTCTACCGTCTTGCGTTGGATATTCGTTAAACAGTACGCAACTCATTATGCTTTTTCCTGTTCAGATCAGGGTGTCATCACGATAAGCTAAACACCCCTCTTCAATTGCCGTTACTTGTTTTTCCACTCAGGAGCACGCTTACCAAGGAAAGCGTTTACACCCTCTTTCTGATCTTCAGTGTGGAATAGATCAACAAATAGTTCGCGTTCTAGAATGTAGCCAGCGTCCCAGTGATTAGTGCGGTTGTTCTGGATAAGCTCTTTACACGCCGCCACTGCTGTAGGACTTTGCTGCTCAACAGCTTTCGCCATCTCCATCGCTTTTTCAAACGACTGACCTTGCGGTACAAGTTCTTCAACAAGACCAATCTCTTTAGCCAGAGGCGCTTTGATACGCTCACCACACAGAATTAAGCGTTTAGTCCAACCTTCACCCACTAGCATCGTTAAGTTCTGTGTACCACCAGCACAAGGAAGTAGACCGACTTTCGCTTCAGGTAACGCCATCTGCGCTTGCTCTTCAGCGATACGAATATCACAGGCTAGCGCTACTTCTAAGCCACCGCCCATTGCAAAGCCATTGATCGCGGCAATAGAAACACCACGGAAACGAGAAAGCGTCTCAAAGGCTTCACCAAAGTAGCGCGCCATATCGCGAGCAACACTACGATCGCCGTCAGCAAAAAGGTTCAAATCTGCGCCCGCAGAGAAGAATTTTTCGCTTTGTGAACGAATAACCAATGCATAAACTTCTTTATCTTGGTTAAGCTCTTCTACAACTACCGCTAGACCTTTTAGACTCTCTTCCGTCCAAGTATTTGCCGGCGGGTTGTTCATCGTAATAACGGCTGTATGGCCCTGTTTTTCTACGATCAATTTATCGGTCATGCTTGTTACTCCAATTCCTATCTGCGAATGTCGAATTACACTAGATCCGCAGCATCTTCCATTAGCACGCGACGCGCTACGATAAGACGCATTATTTCGTTAGTACCTTCCAGAATACGATGTACACGGTTATCTCGAACATAACGCTCAAGTGGGTACTCTTTGATATAGCCGTTGCCGCCAAAAATCTGAAGCGCTTCATCTGCAACGTTAAAACCTACGTCCGTCGCAAAGCGTTTAGCCATCGCACAGTAGGCAGTTTTGTCAGCATGGTTGGCATCTAGTTTTGACGCGGCCATACGTACCATTTGGCGAGCAGCAACCAATTCCGTTGCCATATCAGCCAACTTAAACTGCAGCGCTTGGAAGCTCGCAAGCTCACGACCAAACTGTTTACGCTCGTGTAGGTAATCACGTGCTTTATTCAACGCAGCCTGAGCCGTACCTATTGAGCAAGTCGCAATATTTATACGACCACCATCCAGACCTTTCATGGCAATTTTGAAGCCATCGCCTTCGTTACCCAACAGTGCAGTTGCTGGAACAACAACGTCTTCGAAAGTAATCATTCGTGTAGGCTGACTATTCCAACCCATTTTTTCTTCTTTACGGCCGTAAACAATACCTGCCGTTTTAGCATCAACTGCAAACGCAGAAATACCTTTTGCACCCTCTTCACCCGTACGAGCCATTACAACCAATACATCAGTGCTACCTGCACCCGAAATAAAGATTTTACTGCCATTAAGTACGTAGTTATCACCATCACGACGCGCAGTTGTTTTAAGCGAAGCAGCATCGGAACCCGCATTAGGTTCGGTTAAACAATAGGAAGCAAGTTTCTGACCAGCAGTCAGGTCGGGGCACCAGAAGTCACGTGTTTCCTGATTGCCAAAATCTGCAATCATCCACGTAGCCATATTATGAATTGTGATAAATGCGGTTGTAGAGGTACAACCCATCGCCAGCTGTTCAAAGATAATGCTGGCATCTAAACGGCTTAGACCTAAACCGCCGACATCTTCAGGCGAATATAGGCCACAAAATCCCATCTCTCCTGCACTACGAAGCACATCAACCGGGAACGTTTGTTCCTGATCCCATTCCGCAGCGTTTGGTTCAAACTCATTTTGTGCAAATGCACGGGCCATATCGGCGAATGCGATCTGGTCTTCATTCAACTCAAAATCCATCGCTCTCTCCTAAATGGAAGGGAGTCGTGGCGATTACCACACTCCCTTCTCGGTTTTTCTTCTTATGTGTTCTTACAGAATTACTTCAACTGGATCGTTGTATTTACACCAGTATCAATATCATCCTCGAACCAACGAGCAGTCACTGTCTTAGTTTCTGTGTAGAAACGTACAGCTTGCTTACCGTATGCATGCTGATCGCCGTAGAAAGATTTTCTCCAGCCAGTGAAAGAGAACATTGGCAATGGCACTGGTACAGGTACGTTGATACCAACCTGACCAACTTTGATCTCATGCTGGTACTTACGTGCTGCTGCACCAGATGAAGTGAACATTGAGGTACCATTTCCGTATGGGTTGTCATTGATTAGCGCAATCGCTTCATCCAATGTATCAACTTCCAAAGCGATCAGAACTGGACCAAAGATCTCTTCTTGGTAGATAGACATGTCGCGCGTCACACCACGGAACATTGTTGGGCCAACCCAGTTGCCGTCTGGCAAACCATCAACAACACATTCGCTGCCATCAAGAATACATTCAGCGCCTGCATCTTTACCTTGCTGGATGAAATCTAGAACGCGTTCACGAGCTTGTGGGTTAATTAGCGGACCAAAACCTGCATCTGGATCATCCCAAGCACCCGGACGTACTTTCGCTAGCGCATCGCGTACTTCTGGGATCCACTTACGTGCTTCGCCAACAAATACTGCAACAGAGATCGCCATGCAACGCTGACCAGCAGCACCAACCGATGCACCGGCAATGTTGTTAACAACCTGGTTTTTAGCAGCATCTGGCATGATAACCATATGGTTTTTCGCGCCAGCAAATGCCTGAACACGTTTCATGTGATCAGTACCTGTACGATAGATATGCTCACCTACTGCAACCGAACCTACGAAAGAGATCGCTGGCGTGTCTTTATGCGTCAACAGCTGGTTTACCGCATCTTTAGTACCGTGAACAACCTGAAGTAAGCCAGCAGGAGCACCCGCTTCCTGGAACAACTCAGCCAAACGCATTGGCGTTAGTGGATCCTGCTCAGAAGGCTTCAATACGAATGTGTTACCGCAAGCAATCGCCATTGGGAACATCCATAGAGGAATCATTGCTGGGAAGTTGAATGGTGTAATACCTACACAAACACCTAGCGGTTGAGTGATGCTGTAGCAATCGATTTTACGTGCTACGTTTTCAACCGTTTCACCCATGCTTAGGGATGCGATATTGCATGCGTGTTCAACGACTTCGATACCACGCCAAACATCACCTTTCGCATCGTCAAATGTTTTACCCGTTTCTTGAGCAAGCAGAGTCGCTAACTCATCGTGGTTTTCTTTAAGTAGCGCTTGGTAACGTAACATTAGGCGAGCACGCTCACCGACTGGAGTCTCTTTCCACGTTTCAAACGCTGCTTTAGCCGCTTCAACTGCACGCTCAACTTCTGCATCAGTTGCACAAGGAACAGTTGCAATCACTTCCTGCGTAGCGGGGTTAGTTACGTCAAGAATCGTTGTTGATTCACTCTGAATTAGTTCGCCGTTGATAAGTAGAGGTACTTGCTGTGTCATCACTCTGATACCTGTAAGTTGTTATTTGTATAATTTTTTATATCGTTCTGTACGTCGTATTGAATCGTTCAATAAAGCAGTTTTTACACGATAAGTAAGTTGTACCATGCGTTATACGATTTCAGGATTGATAATCTTGTCTTATTAATGGACTATATTGCGATTCACTAGGTATTTTCCCTTATACATAGGTCGCATCTATGAGCGCTCCATCAAGCTGGCCACTGCCACCCGAAAGTATTCGCTTCGTAATTCCACGCCGCGTAGTGACTGAATTAGCACAGCACCCCTTAAGCCAAGGCCTTTATCCACTAGGGATGGGCTACTACCGACAAGCCAGCGGACATCAGATGGCACGCAAAGCACATGATGATAATTTACTAATATATTGTTTAGACGGTGAAGGCGAAGTTAAGGTAAATGAGTACAACTTTAGGATCAAACCTGGTGATATATTGTTAATTCCTAAAGGAATTCCTCATACCTACAAAGCACGAAAAAAGAACCCCTGGACTATCTATTGGGTCCATTTTCATGGCCACCACGCTCATGATTTTGTTGATCACTTGTCACAAAGGGAGACGGCCAATCGTAAATTCGTCATGCCGATTGGCATTCACTCTCGCTTGGCCAGTGATTTCGAAGCGCTCTTAGAGGCCCGAGAATCAACCTATAACCTCAACGCTTATATCTGTGCAGCTAATCAGCTACGCCAAATTCTTAGTCATATAGCGCTACTACAGCCTCTAGCACGGCAGAAGCAAGCACGCGGCGGCTTAGACATTGAGAAGATCCATAGCCTGATGCAGGCACGCGTACACGAACAACTAGATCTTGATACCTTGACGGAAACCGTGAACCTTTCGAAATACCACTTTGTAAAAAAATACAAAGAGGTCACAGGTACGACCCCAATTAATCATTTTATTCAGTTGAAAATTGAACGGGCATGCCATCTACTCGACACAACCGATAATGGCATTAATGAAGTCGCCTTTGCGGTCGGTTATGAAGATGCCTATTACTTCTCACGGATTTTCAAGAAACTTATGGGAGTATCGCCGAGCCAATATCGCAAGATGCGAACAGGGGCTTATCCATACAAAGGCGATTGAAGGCAGGTTAGTTATACAATCAACTTCACCCAAACAGGCATAAAAAAAAGCCGGGCGATAAATGCCCGGCAAACTTACAGAGTGTATTTACTCACAGGAATGCTCCACAGCAAGCGCTGTGGATAAATGCATCAATTTAGATCATCTCGACCGCAACGGCAGTAGCTTCACCACCACCGATACATAGAGATGCAACACCTTTCTTCAACCCTTTTTGCTTCAGAGCATGCAGCAATGTCACCATAATACGAGAACCGCTGGATCCAATTGGATGACCTAATGCACAAGCACCACCACGGACGTTAACTTTATTCGCATCTAAGCCCATCTCATTAATGGCCAAAATAGACACAACAGCAAACGCTTCGTTAACCTCATACAGATCTACGTCATCCTTGCTCCAGCCAGCTTTATCTAAAACTTTCTGAATAGAGCCAATAGGCGCAATGGTAAATTCAGCAGGTAATTGCGCATGTGTGGAGTGTGAAACAATACGAGCAAGTGGTTGCAAGCCACGTGATTTTGCTTCTGACTCACGCATCAACACTAACGCTGAACCGCCATCAGAGATTGAACTTGAGTTAGCCGCAGTAACCGTACCGTCTTTCTTAAAGGCTGGACGTAGACCGCGAATCTTATCAATACGCGCATTACCTGGCTGCTCATCCGTATCAACAACCACATCACCTTTGCGTGATTTAATCGTTACTGGCGCAATCTCTTCTTGGAATTCACCCTTCTCAATAGCAGAGATAGCTTTCTCTAGAGAACCTATCGCAAAGTCATCCATCGCTTCGCGAGTAATGTTGTAATCATCCGCACTCTTCTGGGCGAATGATCCCATCAAGCCGCCTTCATACGCATCTTCAAGGCCGTCAAAGAACATATGATCAATCACCTGACCATGCCCCATACGCATACCTGAACGAGCTTTCGGCAGGATATAAGGCGACTGGCTCATATTCTCCATACCACCGGCAACCATCACCGTAGCTGAACCGGCTAAAATCTGATCGTGTGCCAGCATCACGGCTTTCATGCCAGAGCCACACATTTTGTTAACTGTTGTACAACCTGCGGCATCTGGAATACCTGCGGCACGTGAAGCTTGACGAGCTGGCGCTTGACCAAGACCTGCAGGCAATACACAACCCATGACCACTTCATCGACATCGCTTGCTTCAATACCCGCGCGCTCAACAGCCGCTTTGATTGATGTCGCACAAAGATCTGGTGCACGAACATCGCTTAACGATCCCATCATGCCGCCCATTGGTGTACGTGCAGCGCTTACAATTACTACTGGATCCTGACTCATAGTTATCACCCTAATAAACTTTTCAATGTTGACGTTAACGTAAACCTTAAAACACAAAAAAAGGGCACAGCATGCCCCTTTTTAAACACCTAACTTAATTAAAGTTACGCTTAATTACTTTCTGAATCTCACCAACGATACCGTTACGGAATGCTAGTACACAGACTACGAAGATCAGACCCATGATGATATGGACATAGTTACCCAACTCACCACCTGACATATAGTTCTGAATACCTACAACCGATGCCGCGCCTACGATTGGCCCTAAGATAGTCCCCATGCCGCCTAGCAATGTCATCAGAACAACCTCACCTGACATGTGCCAATGAGCATCCGTCAGAGAAGCTAACTCGAAGACCAATGTCTTAGTTGCACCGGCCATACCCGCTAGCGCTGCAGAAATGATGAACACGGCCCACTTGTAGTCATTAACATTATAACCAAGCGATACTGCACGCGGCTCATTTTCACGGATCGCTTTCAGAATCTGTCCAAACGGCGAATGCACCGTACGGTTTACTAACCAGAAGCCAAACAGGAAGATAGCGAATACGAAATAGTACATATTCATATTGTCATTCAGGTCGATCAACCCAAACAACATACCGCGGGGCACACCTTGCATTCCATCTTCACCACCGGTGAAAGGTGCTTGCAGGTAAACGAAGAAAGCTAATTGCGCCAACGCCAAGGTCACCATCGCAAAATAGATACCTTCACGTTTAACCGCAAGTTTGCCGTATACCGCACCCAATAAACCTGCGGCGATCGTGCCACATAAGATGCCTAACTCCGGTGTAATACCGGTGTTCATCATCAAGTAGCCAGTAACGTAACCACCCGTTCCTAAGAACGCAGCATGGCCAAATGAAAGCAGTCCCACATAACCCAGTAATAAGTTAAATGCACAGGCAAACAGCGCAAAGCACATCACTTTCATTAAGAACACAGGGTAAAGGGCAAACGGAGCAACAAGACCCAGGCCAATTAAGAAAATTGCCAATTTATTGATTTTCATCTTGATCTCCTCAGGCCTCTTTGCCAAATAAACCCGCAGGTTTCGTTAGCAATACAACCACCATGACTACGAAAATAACTGTCGTCGAGGCTTCTGGATAGAAGTACTTTGTTAAGCCCTCCACAATACCCATGCCTAGACCAGTCAATATCGCTCCACCAATCGAGCCCATGCCACCAATTACAACGATGGCAAATACTACAATCAGCATATTCGATCCCATCTCAGGCGATACTGCATAGACTGGAGCAGCCATTACACCTGCCAAGCCTGCCAGACCAACACCGAAACCGAACGTCAAAGTAACAATAAGCGGTACGTTAATACCAAACGCCTGCATCAATGCAGGGTTTTCTGTACCCGCTCTTAAATATGCACCGAGTTTTGTCTTCTCGATCATGTACCAGGTACCAGCACACACAACCAGTGAAGCAACAATAATCCATGCACGATAATTTGGTAGATACATGAAAGGTAGTCGTGTACCGCCTTTCAATGCTTCTGGAATTGCATATGACAAACCAGAAGAACCATATAGATGCGTAAATGTACCTTGTAGAATCAGCGCGAGGCCGAAGGTCAATAACAAGCTATATAGATGATCTTCATTTGCAATTGGACGCAGTAAGAAACGCTCCATTAAAACGCCAATGGCACCAACCGCTAGAGGGACGAATACCAAAGCTGCCCAATAATTAACTCCCATCGAATCCAAGGCGATCCAGGCAAAGAAAGCCCCGACCATATACAACGCACCTTGAGCGAAGTTAATAATTTTCAACAATCCAAAAATAATTGCGAGACCCAGACTGAGCAACGCATAGAATGAGCCATTGATTAGGCCCACAAGCAATTGGCCAAATAAGCCAAAGAGATTAATACCGAGAAATGTTGCCATAACTCTCCACCCTATCCAAAACCACACTACATCTTCGTGTAATTAGTTCGGAAATAACCAACCGTAAAAGAGAGCTAAATAGAGCCGCCGAAGCGGCTCTTATCTCTTACTAACTTTGAAGCCTACTAATAACGAGCACTAGCAGGCTTCACAACTTCATGATTATTTAGCTGCGAAGTTGCAAGAATCAAGCATCTTACCGAACGCCTGATCACCTGGGATAACCTTCTCTACAGCAAAGATGTCGTCGTCATTCTTACGCTCATCAGCTTTCTTGATACGTACTTGGTACATATCGTGAACCATACGACCATCGGCACGAAGTGTTGCATTACGTGCGAAGAAATCATCTGGTTTAGTCGCTTTCATCTGCGCCATTACTGCTTCGCCTTCATCAGTTCCAGCCGCTTTGATTGCGTTTAGATAATGCATAGTCATAGAGTACGCACCAGCCTGACCCATTGCAGGGATTGAACCATGACGAGCCTTGAAGCGAGCAGACCACTCACGAGTCTTCTCATCTAGATCCCAGTAGAAACCAGTCGTCAGCTTCATGCCGCCAGCGATGTTAGCATCTAGTGCTTTCGCGTTTGGCGTGAATACTAGTAGGCCCGCAACATCAACGGTTTCAGTTAGACCGAATTCAGCTGCTGTTTTAAGGGAGTTTACGAAGTCAGAACCAGCATTCGCTAGTGCAACTACGTCTGCACCTGAAGCTTGCGCCTGAAGTACGTAAGAAGAGAAGTCAGTTGTGCCTAGTGGAGCACGAACTGCACCCACTACTTCACCGCCATTGCTGTTAATTACGCCAGAAGCAACTTTCTCAAGTGCATGACCGAACGCGTAATCAGCTGTGATGAAGAACCATTTTTTCTTACCTGCTTCTACCATTGGCTTCACTGTACCATTTGCCAACGCAACTACGTTGTATGTCCAGTGAGCATTATATGGAGAACATGCTTTTGTTGTGAATGCGTGAGATGCAGAAGTAGAGATCAATGCAATTTTCTTAGCATCAGTCAGTACTTTAGTTACCGCACCTGTTACAGATGAAGCTACTAGGCCCGTTACAACATCAACGTCCTGGCTTTCAATCCACTCACGTACTTTTGCAGAACCGATATCAGGTTTGTTCTGATCATCAGCACTAACAATTTCAATTGGCTTACCTAGTACTTTGCCGCCAAAGTCTTCAACAGCCATCTCAACAGCTGTTACACAACCTGGACCACATACATCAGCGTATGGACCGCCCATGTCTGCAAGTACGCCGATTTTAACTTTATCATCAGAGATACCTGCCGCTTGTGCGCCAGATACTACAAAAGCTGATGCTACAGCCGCGCAAAGCAGAGATTTCTTCATAGATTTCATCGCATTTCTCCTGGTAGAGTTTTTATTTTTATTCATGTTTTTGGCGCTTGAGGTATCAGCCATTTTTGGCCTTATCGTCAAGCGTCCAATTATCACTTAACTTAAACACCTAGATAGGTATTAAGTAGCTCAGTTTTCGCTTTTAGTTCGTGTTTCAGTACTTCTTCAACAATGTGACCGTGTTCCATCACATAGTGACGATCTGCAATCGGTGCAGCAAAACGGAAATTCTGCTCCACTAATAAAATAGTTAGCCCACGCTCTTTTAGTGTTACCAAAACTTCAGCCAATTTCTGTACGATAACCGGCGCTAAACCTTCAGTAATTTCATCGAGTAACAACACATTAGCACCTGAACGCAGGATACGCGCCAACGCTAACATCTGTTGTTCACCACCAGATAGACGTGTTCCTTGGCTTGTACGACGTTCATAAAGGTTGGGGAAGATCTCATAGATCTCTTCAACACTCATACCATCACTACGAACCGTAGGCGGAAGCATTAAATTTTCTTCAACATTTAAGCTTGCAAAGATGCCACGCTCTTCAGGGCAGAAGCCCATACCAAGATGTGCAATCTTATGCGCTGGCATATCAATCGTTTCACGGCCATTGATGTTAATACTACCGGTACGGCGCCCTACCATGTTCATAATTGAACGCAGTGTTGTAGAACGGCCTGAACCATTACGACCTAACAATGTAACCAATTCACCCTGCATAACGTGCATATCGATGCCATGCAGAATGTGTGACTCTCCGTAAAAGGCATGCAGATCACTGATACGGATTTTTTCATTACCTGAACTCATACCGTCTCCTTCGCCTCTACTGCTTCAGATGCATCACCAGCATCATCGTTTTCATCTTCGGCCACACCAAGGTAAGCCTCTCGAACGCGAGGATCTGCAGATACTGTTGCGTAATCACCTTCCGTTAGGATAGCTCCACGCTGCAACACAGTAATTTTGTCTGCAAGTTTGGAAACAACATGTAAGTTATGTTCAACCATCAAGATCGTGCGGTCTTGCGCAACACGCTTGATTAAATCAGCCACGACTTCAACATCTTCATGCCCCATGCCCTGAGTTGGCTCATCAAGCAACATCAGTTCTGGATCTAGTGCTAAAGTTGTCGCAATCTCTAATGCACGCTTACGACCATAAGGCTGGTCAACCGTTATAGAGTTAGCATGATCTTGAAGACCAACAGACTCTAATAACTCAAGCGCTCTCGCATCTAACTTATTAAGGATTTTGTCAGACTTCCAGAAGTGGAAACTATTCCCTTCCTTACGCTGCAATGCGATTCGCACATTTTCCAATACAGTCAAATGCGGAAAAACAGCAGAAATCTGAAAAGAACGAATGACACCTTTACGTGCGATCTCAGCAGAACGCATCTGTGTAATGTCATCGCCATTAAAGAGAATTTGCCCCGTTGTAGGGATAAGAAACTTAGTCAGTAGATTAAAAACGGTGGTTTTGCCCGCGCCATTAGGACCTATAAGCGCGTGAATAGTGCCACGTTCAACATTTAAATTAACATTATCTACCGCTGTAAAACCTTTAAATTCTTTAACCAAATCAGTGGTTTGCAGAACGTAATCAACACTCATTTAAAATCTGAGCCTCGCCGTTTTTATTGTTATTTTACCAGGCCTACTGTCCTGGAAGATGGCTACTTACAACTTAGCCTTGAGACAAAATTAGCAATTTCCCCTACGGGAAGCCAAGTACAACTTTAGTAGTAAAAACCCTCTTCCCAGGGCCAATAGCACCAATAAACACTTAATTATCAATAAGTTAATCGATTTTGAAAAAAAATAAAAAAATATAGGTTTTCCCTAATTGATCTTTACGTAAACGTAAACTTCTATTAATCTATCAACCTGAAATGCAATAGTGTGACGTAATGAACATAAAAAGAACTTATTCAATAAGCGAACTCTCGAAAGAGTTCAACTTAACGACACGTAGCATTCGCTTTTATGAGGACCAGGAATTACTGGCCCCTTCTAGACGCGGACAAACCCGAGTCTATAGCAGCCAAGACCGAGTCAGACTTAAATTAATTTTACGCGGCAAACGTCTAGGTTTTTCTCTAGCAGAAACAAGAGAATTATTCTCTCTCTGGGACGAGACCATTACAGGCAGTGAAAAACAGTTAAATCTACTGCTTGAAAAGATTTCAGAAAAAAGAGCGGACCTTGAACAACAGATCAAGGATATCGCCATTCTTCAGGTTGAACTGAATAATGCCGAAGATCGCTGCAAAGAAACACTAAACGAACTACAACAAAAACAAGGGACCGAATAGACCTTTTCTATACCAGCAGTATAAAGAAAACGGTTAATCGGCGAGCAACGGGTAAAAAATATGATCTCACAATACTCTGGACTGAACTTTGGATTGGGCGAAACAATGGACATGCTGCGCGAGCAGGTGAATAGTTTCGCAGCACAAGAAATTGCTCCTCGCGCAGAAGAGATTGATCAGAAAAATGAGTTCCCAAATGATCTATGGCGTAAGTTTGGTGACATGGGTCTGCTCGGCATAACCGTTAAAGAAGAGTACGGTGGTGTTGAAATGGGCTATTTAGCTCACATGATCGCTATGGAAGAGATTAGCCGTGCCTCTGCATCTGTTGGTCTATCTTATGGTGCCCACTCAAACCTTTGTGTTAACCAGATTCATCGTAACGGTACACACGAACAGAAACTTAAGTACCTGCCAAAGCTAATTAGTGGCGAGCATATCGGTGCACTAGCGATGTCTGAGCCAAATGCGGGCTCTGATGTTGTTTCAATGAAGCTACATGCACGTGACAATGGCGATCATTACCTATTGAACGGTAACAAGATGTGGATCACTAACGGTCCTGATGCCAACACATATGTGATCTACGCGAAAACTGATGTAAATGCGGGCCCTAAAGGTATCACTGCATTCATCGTTGAACGTGACTACCCTGGTTTCTCTCGTCACCAGAAACTAGATAAATTGGGTATGCGTGGTTCCAATACCTGTGAGCTTGTATTTGAAGACTGCCCAGTACCAAAAGAAAACATCCTTGGCGAACTGAACGGCGGCGTACGTGTATTAATGAGCGGCCTTGATTACGAGCGCCTAGTTCTTGCTGGTGGTCCTCTCGGCATCATGGAAGCAGCAATGGACATTGCTGTGCCCTATATCCGCGACCGTAGCCAGTTTGGTCAACCAATCGGTGAGTTTGAGCTTGTTCAAGGCAAGATCGCTGATATGTACACGCTGATGAACGCATCAAAATCTTACGCTTACATGGTTGCTCAAGCAGCAATGCGTGGCGAAACAAGCCGTAAGGACTGCGCAGCAGTCATTCTTTACACCGCTGAAACTGCAACCAAAATGGCACTAGATGCTATCCAATTGCTCGGTGGCAACGGCTATATCAATGAATTCCCAACAGGTCGTCTATTACGTGACGCCAAGCTTTATGAGATTGGCGCGGGCACCTCTGAGATTCGTCGTATGCTAATCGGCCGCGAGCTGTTCCTGAACAAATAGAAAGCCGTCATTTGAGTGGGCGTTATGTCCACTCCTCTTTTCTATATTTTTTAGGTAACTGTTTTAAGGAGACCGGTATGACCGTTCTGCAAAGTAAAATAAATCCAAGAGCAGAAGACTTCCGTAGTAATTACGATTCAATGGCTGAGGCCGTTAATGACCTACGTGACAAAGTTGGCACCATTGAGCAAGGCGGCGGCCCAAAATATCAGGAGCGCCACCTTTCACGTGGTAAGTTGCTTCCACGTGAACGCATCAACGCATTGCTAGATGAAGGCGCGCCATTCATGGAGCTGTCTCAACTTGCTGCCTATAAAGTTTACGATGATGTTATCCCTGCAGCTGGCATTATTGCTGGTGTAGGCCGTGTGAGCGGCAAAGAGTGCATGATCATCGCTAATGATGCGACGGTTAAGGGCGGTACTTACTTCCCACTAACGGTTAAAAAGCATCTACGTGCTCAAGAGATTGCTGAAGAAAATCACCTACCATGCATTTATTTAGTTGATTCTGGTGGTGCTAACTTACCTCAGCAAGACGATGTATTCCCTGATCGTGACCACTTCGGCCGTATTTTCTATAATCAGGCTCGCATGTCCTCAAAAGGGATTCCACAGATTGCGGTCGTTATGGGACTATGTACTGCCGGTGGCGCTTACGTACCTGCAATGGCTGATGAATCGATCATCGTACGTAACCAAGGCACAATATTCCTTGCCGGCCCTCCTCTTGTTAAAGCGGCAACAGGCGAAGTCGTTAGTGCTGAAGATTTAGGTGGCGCAGATGTTCACTGTAAAGTATCAGGCGTTGCCGATCACTATGCAGAAAACGACGCTCACGCCCTTCAAATCGCTCGCACCTGTGTTTCCAACTTGAATCGCAAGAAAGATGTCGATCTAGACATTCGTGAGCCCAAAGCACCACTATACGATGCCGACGAAATTTATGGCGTTGTGGGTACCGACCTTAAGAAACCATTCGATGTTCGCGAAATCATCGCACGTATCGCTGATGGTTCTGAATTCGATGAATTCAAAAAAATGTACGGCACCACGCTGGTAACAGGGTTTGCTCATATTCACGGTTATCCTGTCGGCATCATTGCTAACAACGGCATTCTGTTTAGCGACTCGGCTCAAAAAGGCGCGCATTTCATCGAACTTTGCTGCCAACGTAAGATCCCTCTTCTTTTCCTTCAGAACATTACTGGCTTCATGGTAGGTCAGAAATCTGAGTCTGAAGGTATCGCTAAGCATGGCGCTAAGCTTGTTACCGCTGTTGCTTGTGCAAATGTACCTAAACTAACCGTTCTTATTGGTGGATCTTTCGGTGCCGGTAACTACGGTATGTGTGGCCGCGCTTATAGCCCTAACTTCCTTTGGATGTGGCCAAACGCTCGTATCTCGGTCATGGGTGGCGAACAAGCGGCAGGCGTTCTAGCAACCGTTAAACGTGACAATATGGATCGCCAAGGCGAGGAATGGTCTGCGGAAGACGAAGCTACGTTTAAGCAACCGATTATCGACACTTATGAGCACCAAGGCCATCCGTACTATGCCAGCGCGCGCCTATGGGATGATGGTGTAATCGATCCTGCTCAAACTCGTGACGTTATAGGCATGGGTCTATCAGCAGCACTTAATAAACCAATCGGCGACACCAAATTTGGTGTGTTCCGCATGTAAGGAGGCTGTTATGAGTAATAGCTTTGTATTGCTGGAAAAAGGCCATGATGGTGTCGCTCAATTAATCATCAATCGCCCTGAAGTACATAATGCGTTTGATGATGATGTTATTGAACAGCTTATTAGCCAATTAGAAGCCTGCCATGCGGATCCCGAAGTACGTGTACTCGTACTTCGTTCAAATGGCAAAAACTTCTCCGCAGGTGCAGACCTTGCGTGGATGAAGCGTATGGCACAGAACAGCTACCAGGAAAACGTACAAGACGCTGGCCGTCTTGCGCGCTTGATGGAAGTTCTAAACGGTTTATCAAAACCAACCATTGGCTTAGTTCAAGGCGCAGCTTATGGCGGTGCAGTTGGTTTAGCGGCCTGCTGCGATATTGTTATCGCAGCTGAATCAAGCCAGTTCTGTTTGAGCGAAGTGAAAATTGGACTGATACCCGCAGTGATCAGCCCTTATGTGGTACGCGCTATTGGTGAACGCCAATCACGTCGCTATTTTGTAACAGCTGAAGTGTTTACGGCCCGTCAGGCTGAAACCTACGGCCTGGTACATGAAGTCGTAGCAACACCAGAACTACTAGACGATGCATGCGCACGTATTGTTGAACAATTACGTCGTAACAGCCCACAGGCGATGCATGCGGCTAAAGAACTTATTTTTGCCGTTAGCAGTAAAGTGATCGATCAAGAAGTCATCGATGATACTGCTCGCCGCATTGCGGATATTCGTGTCAGCAATGAAGGGCAGGAAGGACTTGGTTCTTTCCTACAAAAGCGCAAGCCGAACTGGATTCAGGAGTAAAGCGGTATGTTTAATAAAATTCTAATCGCGAACCGTGGCGAGATCGCCTGTCGCGTTATCCAGACGGCACACCGTCTGGGTGTTAAGTGCGTTGCAGTATATTCAGAAGCTGACGCGAACTCACGTCATGTTGCAATGGCCGACGAAGCTTTTCTCCTTGGTCCAGCACCAAGCACAGAAAGCTACCTACGCGCTGATAAGATCATCGATATTTGTAAGCAGTCAGGTGCCCAAGCGGTTCACCCAGGCTACGGCTTCCTTTCTGAAAACACAGAATTTGCCGAAGCACTCGAAGCCAACGGTATTACATTCATTGGCCCACCATCCTCTGCTATTGCGGCGATGGGTTCTAAGTCTGCGGCTAAAGAGATTATGTCTCATGCCAGCGTGCCACTTGTTCCTGGTTATCACGGTGATGACCAAGACCCAGCACTGCTGAAAAAAGAGTCTGAGAAATGTGGTTTCCCACAACTACTAAAAGCCGTAGCCGGTGGCGGTGGTAAAGGGATGCGTGTTGTTGAGTCATTAGATGAGTTCGATGAAGCATTGGTATCTGCTTGCCGTGAAGCGCAAAACGCTTTTGGTAACCCGGATATGCTCATCGAGCGTTACCTAACGCAACCACGCCACGTTGAGATTCAAGTATTCTGCGACAAACATGGCAATGGCATCTACTTAGCAGAGCGTGACTGTTCTGTTCAACGTCGCCACCAGAAAGTTATCGAAGAAGCGCCTGCTCCAGGCCTTTCAGATGAAACACGAAAAGCGATGGGTGAAGCAGCGGTGCGCGCTGCTCAAGCGATTGACTATGTGGGTGCAGGTACCGTTGAGTTCCTATATGACGTTGATGGTTCATTCTACTTCATGGAGATGAATACTCGTCTACAAGTAGAGCATCCCGTTACAGAGATGATCACTGGGCAGGACCTTGTCGAGTGGCAGTTACGTATAGCAGCAGGCTCAGAACTTCCAATCAGCCAAGATCAATTAAAAGTTCGTGGTCATGCGCTAGAAGCACGTATCTATGCTGAAGATCCAGATAATGACTTCCTACCTGCGACAGGTAACCTGAAGTATCTACGTACACCTGAAGAAAATGCGCATGTTCGTGTTGATACGGGTGTTATTGAAGGTGACGAGGTCAGCGTTTTCTACGATCCAATGATTGCAAAACTGATCGTTTGGGATGAAACACGTGAAGCAGCTATTAACCGCATGGTGCAAGCGCTTGAGGAATACCGAATTGCTGGCCTTAAAACCAACACTCGCTTCCTTCGCCATCTAGCAGATGCTGCACCGTTCCGTGAGCAAGACCTAGATACTGGTTTCATTGAAAAGCACCGTGAACTTCTGTTCCCAGCAAGCCGTCTAGATCAGCAATTCTACCTTGCTATCGCTGCAGCCTTCTGTCTTGAAACAGCAAAAGTTGGCAGCACAATTAAAGGCGATCAATATTCTCCATTCTCTGCGCAGAATGGTTGGCGTTTAAACTCTGAATACTCTCGTCCAATGAAACTTATCTTAGACGAAGAACAGCACGAACTGAGTATTTTAGAGAAGCAGGGCGAATATGAGATAAGCGTTGATGAAGCAAGTTACCGCGTATCTGCTGAGCTTACTGACGATACGTTGAACGTGATTATCAATGGCCACCGCCTAACCGTTCACTGCTTCCAAGATGGTGACAACCTGACCGTCTTCCATGAAGGTGAGCAGTTCCATTGCCGTCAATATCGCGACACATTTACTGAATCTGAGCAAGCGGGTGACGCATCACTTGCAGCACCAATGAACGGCGCGATTGTTGCTGTTTTGGTAGAGAAAGGTCAGGAAGTGAAAGAGGGGCAAACCCTTGTTGTTATGGAAGCGATGAAGATGGAGCACAGCATTTCGGCACCCCACGACGGCATCGTCGGCGAGATATTCTTCGCTGAAGGTGATCTTGTCGATGAAGGTTCTGAATTGATCGCGGTTGAAACAACAGATGAGGAGGCGGCGTAATGGCTTTGCCAACTAACGTCCGCATCGTGGAGGTCGGCCCTAGGGACGGTCTCCAAAATGAACCTGGCGATATTATCTCTACCGCAGTAAAGGTTGAGCTAATTGATCGCTTAGTTGATGCTGGACTCAGTTATGTCGAATCTGCAAGCTTCGTCTCACCCAAATGGGTACCGCAAATGGGCGATGCTAGCGCAGTAATGGCTGGCATCAACCGTAAGCCAGATGTTGTTTACGCTGCGCTGACGCCCAACATGAAAGGGCTAGAAGGTGCAATTGCTGCTAATGCAGATGAAGTTGCTGTTTTCAGTGCATCCTCAGAAGCATTTACGCAAAAGAACATCAACTGTTCAATCAAGGAAAGCCTAGAGCGCTTTGTACCGATAATTGAGGCCGCTAAGGCTGAGAATATTCGGGTACGTGGCTATGTGTCTACGGTAATGGGTTGCCCATATCAAGGCGATATGGACCCCGCACAAGTTGCCGCCGTTAGTCGCGAAATGCTCGACATGGGCTGTTATGAAATTTCTCTCGGCGATACCATCGGCGTTGGTACTCCGCTAAAAGCAAAGAAGATGCTCGAAGCGGTTGCTCGTGAAATACCCGTCGAAAAACTAGCCGCTCACTTCCACGACACTTATGGGCAAGCACTTGCAAACCTATATGCCGTTGTTGAAGAAGGCGTAGCAGTCATAGACACCTCTGTCGCTGGCTTAGGCGGATGCCCCTATGCAAAAGGTGCATCGGGTAATGTCGCAACAGAAGATGTGTTATATATGCTGAACGGTCTTGGTATTAAAACTGGTATAGATCTAGATAAGCTCGTTGCCACTAGTCACTGGATTACAGGGCAACTTGGGCGTAATAACGGCTCAAAAGTAGCCTTAGCCATTGGCTGCGAAGCTTAACTAGCTGATGCAACAATCAGCGCTCTTTAGGGAGCGCTGCCTCGATGCAACAAAAACAAGAAACCGAGGTTTAATGGATGAAGTCACAACCTGATCATATAACGGCACTAGATCTTCCGATTCCGGAGCGAGATCAATTGCCAGAAGGGTTCCAAAAGTATTTCGATGTGTGCGATGAGAAACTTGGTATGGTGCCGAATGTACTCCAAGCCTATAGCCACAACGATAAACAGCTCGATGTATTTTCGCGAATCTATAACGAACTGATGTTTGGCGAAAGCGGATTATCAGTATTAGAGAAAGAGATGATTGCTGTAGCCGTATCCTCCTCTAATGCATGTTATTACTGCCAGGTTGCTCATGGAGCCGCTGTACGCGAATATTCAGGAGAGCCCAAACTTGGCGAACTAATGGTGATGAATTACCGCGTAGCGGAGCTATCGGACCGCCATAGATCAATGTTGGATTTCGCCGTTAAACTAACGGAAACGCCACACAATATTTTAGAAGCAGATAGACAGCAACTACGCGATGTAGGATTTAGTGACAGTGATATCTGGGATATCGCTAATATCACGGGTTTTTATAATATGACCAATCGTGTCGCTAGTGCCGTCGATATGCAACCAAATCCGGAGTACCACCAGCAGTCTCGGTGATACACCTTCGTCCCGACTATCAGGAAATATTCGGGACTGGCCACTTCAGATTTGTAATGCAGTTCGGCTAATGCAAGCCAATCTACATCTCTGAAGATGACTTAACCCTTTTGAATTATTAAAATAAGTATGGGGTCAACAACGATGAGTAACATCCCTAGCTACACCAGCGGTACGAGTACAAAGCCACTGATCGGTATGACCATCGGTGACAAATTTGATGAAATCGCTGCCACCTATCCAGATAACGATGCCCTAATTGTTCGCCATCAAGGCATTCGCTTAACTTATGCTGAGCTAAAGCAACAAGTTGATGCGGCAGCCAGAGCTTTTCTTGCGATCGGCGTAAAACGCGGCGATCGCGTCGGCATGTGGTCTCCAAACTGTGCAGAATGGACAATCACGCAATTTGCCACAGCAAAAGTTGGTGCCATCCTTGTAAACGTTAACCCTGCTTATCGTCTACATGAACTTGAATATGCGATGAATCAATCAGAAGCAAAGTTTCTGGTTACCGCAGATAGCTTCAAGAGTTCTAATTATTCCGCAATGCTATTTGAATTAGCACCGGAACTAAAAGAGTGCGCTGAAGGCGAACTAAAATCTGAAAAGCTGCCAAGCCTGCAAGGCATCATCAACCTTTCTAAAGAGAAAGTGACCGGCATGTGGCGCTGGGATGATTTCGTTGAGATGGCGGATAAAATTGATCAGTCGCAGTTGACTCGCTTACAGGCCGAGCTGCAGTTTGATGATCCAATTAACATTCAATATACATCAGGCACCACAGGCTTCCCTAAAGGCGCTGCACTGTCTCATCACAACATTCTCAACAACGGTTTCTTTGTCGCAGAGAGTATGAACTTTACCGACCAAGACCGTCTTGTGATTCCTGTGCCGCTTTATCATTGTTTCGGCATGGTTATGGGCAACTTAGGCTGTATGACTCACGGCGCAACCATGATCTATCCAGATGATGCGTTCGAGCCAAAATCAGTACTTGAAGCAGTTGCGGAAGAACGTGCAACGGCACTATACGGTGTTCCAACCATGTTTATTGCTGAGATGGACCATCCTGATTTTGCTCAGTACGATGTATCAAGTTTACGTACAGGCATCATGGCTGGTGCCATCTGCCCTGCTGAAGTGATGAAGGCTGTAAATTCTAAACTTCATATGAAAGAGGTACAGATCGCTTACGGCATGACCGAGACAAGCCCTGTATCA
Organism: Neptuniibacter victor; assembly: GCA_027943745.1. Classification (GTDB taxonomy): domain Bacteria; phylum Pseudomonadota; class Gammaproteobacteria; order Pseudomonadales; family Balneatricaceae; genus Neptuniibacter; species Neptuniibacter victor. Next base: position 3,846,526 of record AP025763.1, read on the forward strand.
ACGCAAACTGCCCCAGATGATCCATTTGAAAAGCAGGTAACTACTGTAGGCCGTACTCAGCCCCATCTAGAAACAAAACTGGTAGATCCTGCTACCGGTAACGTTGTGCCTCGTGGTGAAATCGGCGAGCTTTGTACCCGTGGTTACAGCGTGATGCTGAAGTACTGGAACAATCCCGAAGCAACTAAAGGCTCTATCGATGCTGGCGGCTGGATGCATACCGAAGACTTAGCAACGATGGACGAAGAGGGTTATATCCAGATCGTTGGTCGTATCAAGGATATGGTTATTCGCGGCGGTGAAAACGTTTACCCTAAAGAGATTGAAGAGTTCCTATATACACACCCATCAATCTCAGATGTACAAGTTACCGGTGTGCCTGATAAGAAGTACGGTGAAGAACTTGTCGCTTGGGTAAAACTATCTCCAGGCGTAGACAATGTTACCGACGAAGATCTTCGTGCTTTCTGTAAAGGTAAAATCACCCACTTTAAGATTCCTCGTTACTTTAAATTTGTTGAAGAATTCCCAATGACCGTTACGGGTAAGATTCAGAAATTTAAGATGCGTGAGATTTCAACAGAAGAGCTGGGATTAGAAGACTAATCCACGGGATTAACGTCTTATAAACGCCAACCTCTCCGGTTGGCGTTTTCTTAACGCCGATACGAATTACATCCTCTTTAATACGCTCACCCTCGCATTCACTTTTCATAGGACCGCAAGCAGATGTCGACTGAAATAGCAGATCACTATGCCCAAAAGCTAAATCAAGAGACAATCATCACGCAACTCAAAGCAGCCTACCCCAATGGGCCTACTCACTTTCAATTAGCGCCTATTGATCAACTGCATATAGGTGGCATCAAAGCATCATTAAAATTAATTGATAGAATACAGGCGTACTCTCCGCAATCCGTACTCGATATAGGATCAGGCCTAGGCGGCCTCATGCGTTTAGCAAGTGAGCGACTTGAGCAATCAATTACAGGCTTAGATATAACCCACGGTCTAAACCAAATAAATAATCAGTTAACAGCACTTAGCTGCAAAGACACCAGTACATCACTGATCACTGGCGATGCTCACGCACTTCCTTTTGCCGATCAAACATTTGATCTAATCATTTTTCAGCATAGTCTGTTAAATATGCCCGATGATGTACAAGTTCTAAAAGAGTGCCAACGCATCCTCAAGGCGGGTGGCCGAATCATCATGCATGAAGTGCTACAAGGGCCACAGTTTAGTGAAATGGTTTATCCCGTTCCTTGGGCACGTAAACAGGAAGACTCACACTTAATCCAGGAACAGGCATTGCTCGACCTATTGAAGGCCGCTAATTTCAGTATTGAATGCATGGATGATTGGTCACAAGAGGCTTTAGCTTGGCGTCGACGTCAGGCAACGAAAGAAGCCAATATCGAGCAACAGAAACCACCGGTATCACCGGCAATGGTTCTTGGGCCGGAATTTAAGCAGATGGGGGCGAACGTTATGAGAAACCTCAGCTCCCAAGCAGCCAGAGTTGTAGAGATTGTTGCCCAGAAATAAGCTGTATGGAATCACAACCAAAACAGACTAGGACCATAAGAATATCGTCGAGATATTTCTAATATAAGCTATATTCTAAGTAGCCCCAACCGCTTGAATACTCGAGAGATAAAGTCCTTCTTGATTGCATTTTTCAGGATTTGAAATACGTTGTTCCAGCGCCAGTTTAATCTCGACAGGCGGTGTACTTATTTCAGTAGCGGAAACCGTTTGATACGACTGTTGTGTCAGATAAGTGGGCATATAGCGAGAAATTTGAATATAGGTCACACCACCCTGTTTGATCGAAGCATACGCCACTTTACTATATTCATTGCTATCTATATCCCCTGCAATTAAACCTGCATTGCAAGGGCCGCGATGCAAATGACCAGACGCCGTTGGAGCAAGTAGGTCCGTAGGATCTGCTCCACTTATAATAGCTTGATCTGTTGGCGTTTCCGCGCTAACTGCTACCGAATCACCTTGCTTTTCAGTAAATGCTATAACGCTCACCATCACAGCAAAGACCAAAAAAAGTACACTTAAATAAAGAGGTTTCATCATCGGCCGGTGATTAATATGTTATCTATTATTTTGAGCAATAATTAGACAAAAGACCGATCAGCCGGTCAACGATAGATCCCCAGGCAACTGACCTATATCAACTAATTCAGTTACTTTTGTAATGGTTTAATATTCAACAATGAAACAAACATAGAGATCACAATAGTGCCGAACAAAAAGCAGAAACCACTATGTATTAAACATAGGCCCCAACTTAACAAATCCGCCGGAGGGAAAGCACTTGTTAATGTGAATTGAATACTCATTGCTTGGATCATTGGCCATACTGGCAACGCCAACTGCGTATATTGTGGGATATTATCAAAGCTGCCAGCAAGCGCATAAATAGATGAGAAAAGGAACATGGCCGTTAGATAGTTCGCCAACCCAAGCACAATGACGCGTCCCGATGCCGCAACCATTGTGCCCTCTGTGATTTTGCAGGTACCAAATAAAATCACACCGAGTTCTTTATTTAAGATACCTAAAACGCGAAAGAGAAGAGGCAGTATGCACCAAGCAGATAGCAGCGGGGTCAAAAAAAGCAGGGCAATGGATCCAAATAACCAATAAACAATATAACGCTCTGACAGTAAGAGCCGTTTAGTTCGCCATTTTTGCTGCTCTACACTACCAACATCATGCTGAGACTCCTTAGCTTTAAGGTAGCTATCCAGCCAATAGTAGGGAGAAAGCGCATACACCCCTTTAATACTTGCTTTGACCGTCTCAGCAAACATCATAAAGAAAGCTCCAGTACTTGGCCCGGTTTCAATAATGACAACTGAGTTTGAGCATTCGAGATATCCTCTTGTTCAATCCCATGACCGATTATAAATACCTCTGAATCAATCAATGCGCTCACTTCATCAAATCCCGCATGCCAATCATTACCATTTTCTCGGGCATCTAAAATCAGCAATGGCGCGACACTGATATCATCATAAAACGATTTATCGAATCCACTGTCCGCACTATAGGCAAACAATGGCAAGCCATCCTCTTCCGCACTCTGACGGTAAACCACAAATCCAAAACAAAGCTCAGAGTGTTTTGCGCGATAGAACCGTAGATAATAATCTTTATCTAAATACAGCCGCTCACCTTCCTTCGCAGTATCCCAAACAGCCAATTCTTGAATATTACATACCTGTGCATGCTCAGCCATCCGGTGAGATTGAAGCCGCGATGACACCTCCTCTTGAGCAATAACGCGAAGTCTATTTTCTCTCGCATGCTCTACCCTGAGAACAACAGGTAATTCGCCTGAGTGGTCGGTATGGTTGTGGGTAATAACAACATTAGGAGGAAGAGCAAAACCGTAATGGCTTAACGCTTTCACCACCCCTAAGCCAAGATCAATTAAGCAAAACGGCTGCTCATTTTTAAGCAGTAGAAGGCTACTGCTGCAGATTCCTTTATAAACATGATCAGCTCCGCCACCAACACCAAGGACAAAAATACTAAGTTTATCGCCTTGAATTGAGTCCATCAGTCGTCCTTAAATGCGTGCACTCTCTCTTACATCCACCCAAAAATGGTAGAAAAGTAATGAATGCTTAAAAAATTAATTGATCGGATATTGTAGCGTCATACCCCAAGTAACACGAACCAAGCTAACCGATCTCACGCCCTTATTCATACTCAGAAAATAAAAAAATCCCTGCCTAAGCAGGGATTTTCACAATAATATCTACGAAAAAATAATTAGGCATACCAAGCCGATGCTAACTGCTCATCACTCATCGCCATGATACTTTCACTGCCAGCTGCAACCATCTGCGCATAAGATGCGGTACGAGGTAACACTTGTGCTACGTAGAATCGAGCACTGATCACTTTCGCGTTCAAGAACACCTCATCACCACCGTCAACCAATGCTTGCTTAGCAGCTAAAGCGCCACGCAGTATCTGCCAACCACCGCACAAAGTACCCATCATCATGAGATAGTTATAAGCAACCGAGCCTGGAAGCAAAGCATCATCCACACTGCCTTCCAATAACTGCGTTTGTGCAACAGTGGCTTGCGCTAACGCTTGCTGTAACTGTTTCGCTTCAGTGGAAAAATCACCTTGTGCTTCTAGCTCAGCTACTAATTCAGCAATCTCCGCTTGAACTGCCGCACCCGCTTCGCCCTTATCAAATAAGGTTTTACGGCCAACTAGGTCTAATCCTTGAATCGCATTCGTACCTTCATAGATAGGTAAAATGCGCGCATCACGATAATGTTGAGCAGCACCGGTTTCCTCAATGAACCCCATACCACCATGAACTTGTACCCCAAGCGAGGTGACCTCTTGGGCAACCTCAGTACACCAACCTTTTACGATAGGTGTTAGATAAGCAGCTCGAGCCGATTCTTTAGCACGCTCAGCTGGATCTTCAGATTTGTGTGCAAAATCTAAGCTAGCACAAGCGTCATATGCCAATGCACGTCCAGCCTCAGTAATTGTCTTCATCGTTTGCAACATACGACGCACATCCGCATGTTGAATGATTGGGCCTGCTTCTCTTGAACCAACCGCTGGGCTCTGCACTCGGTCATGGGCATATTCCAATGCATGCTGATATGCACGTTCAGAGATAGCAACACCTTGCAAACCAACGGCTAAACGAGCGTTGTTCATCATAGTGAACATGCAAGCAAGGCCTTTATTCTCTTCTCCCACGAGGTAACCAATCGCCCCCTCATCATCGCCAAAGGCCATAACGCAGGTCGGACTCGCATGTATACCTAGCTTATGCTCCAAAGAAACGCATTTAGCATCATTGCGCTCACCTACTGAGCCATCCTCATTAAGTAAGAATTTAGGCACGACAAACAGGCTAATCCCTCTCACACCTGGAGGTGCATCCGGTAAGCGGGCAAGAACAAGGTGGATAATATTCTCTGCCATATCGTGTTCACCCCAGGTAATAAAGATCTTCTGACCTTTAATACGGTAATGATCACCTTCAGGTTTAGCTGTGGATCGAATAGCAGCGAGATCGGAACCTGCTTGGGGCTCGGTTAGGTTCATGGTACCTGTCCATTCACCACTGATCAGTTTGGGCAGATACTGATCCTTCAATTCAGCCGTCGCATTATGGTAGATCGCTTCAACCGCACCTTGACTCAATAACGGGCATAAGCCCCATGCCATATTGGCCGATTGCCACATCTCCATTACCGGAATAGAGAGCGCATAAGGCAAGCCTTGGCCACCATATTCAGGATCAAATTGTAATGACCCCCAACCACCTTCAGCAAACTGCTGGTAAGCATCGGCAAAGCCCGCAGGTGTAGGTACATCAACACCGTCAAGCTTAACCCCAGTCTGATCACCCACCTCATTAAGTGGCGATAAAACACCATTCGCTACTTTTCCAGCTTCTTCTAGAATCGCACCAACCATATCATCGCTAGCTTCCTCATAACCGGGAAGCTGTGCCAGCTGTTCCATCCGTGCATTGTGACGAAGGGAAAAGTTCATATCTTTCAGGGGAGCTTTATAATCTGCCATTGCTCTTACGCCTTAATTAATTTTTCTCACACATGCCCACGAACATATAGGCAATATAATTAAGCACCGAGCCTCAATATGCCTCGATGCTATCAACCACTCAGCTATCGGCTTGAGCACGTAATACAAACTTTTGGATTTTACCGGTAGACGTCTTAGGTAGATCACCAAACACGATCGCTTTAGGCGCTTTAAATCGCGCCATATTATTTCGGCAAAACTCTTTAATTTCATCGGCGGTAACATTGCTTCCATCTTTTAACTTGATGAAGGCACAGGGGACTTCGCCCCATTTTTCATCAGATTTCGCAACGACAGCGGCCTCCATAACCGCAGGGTGCCGATACAACACATCCTCTACCTCAATACTGGAGATGTTTTCACCCCCTGAAATGATGATATCTTTAGAGCGGTCTTTAATTTCGATATAGCCATCTTCATGCCATACCGCTAGGTCGCCCGAGTGGAACCAACCTCCTGCAAAAGACTCATCGGTTGTAGAAGGGTTCTTTAAGTACCCCTTCATCACCAAATTGCCGCGCATGAAGATTTCACCCATCGTTTCTCCATCTTGAGGGACTGGGTGTAAGGTTTCAGGATTAGCCACCATCAAGCCTTCAAGCATCGGAGCCTTAACGCCTTGGCGGGACTTAAGACGTGCTTTGTCTTCTAATGAACTGTCATCCCATTTATCTTTCCATGCGCAGACAACCGATGGGCCATAGGTTTCTGTTAATCCATAAACATGGGTCACTTCGATCCCCATCTCTTCCATGCCTTGAATAACCGCGGCAGGAGGTGCAGCCCCAGCAGTCATCACTTTAATTTTATGATCAATGCCCTGTTTCATCTCCTCAGGTGCATTGTTCAGCATGTTTAAGACAATTGGCGCGCCGCAGAAATGATCAACCTTCTCTGCCCGTATAAGGTCATAAATATCCTGATCACGCACATGACGTAGCGAGACACTTGTACCTGCCGCGGCCGCTATCGCCCAAGGGAAACACCAGCCATTACAATGGAACATCGGTAACGTCCAGAGATAAGTAGGGTGACGGCCCATATCCCAAGACACAATATTGCTCATTGCATTCAGGTAAGCGCCTCGGTGATGGTAAACAACGCCTTTAGGATTGCCCGTTGTGCCTGAGGTATAGTTCAAGCTAATAGCATCCCATTCGTCTGCTGGCATCTGCCATGCGAATTCAGGATCGCCTGTCGCTAGGAAGGCTTCATAATCAGTGGAACCGATCAATGATCCGCCTTCATAAGTTGGATCATCAATATCAATAACAAGCGGATTTTGACCCATCATCTTCAGCGCTTTAGATACTACTTCTGAAAATTCACGCTCTACGATGACAACTTTACTTTCGGCATGCTGAAGAATGAACGCCATCGCTTCGGCATCCAACCGGATATTGATCGCGTTCAAAACGGCTCCCGACATCGGTACGCCAAAATGAGATTCAAATACTTCGGGTAAGTTTGGCGCAATGATTGAGACCGTATCGCCCTTTTCTACGCCACTCTTTTGCAACGCGGAAGCTAACTGGCGACAACGCTGATAAGTTTCAGCCCAATTACGACGAAGATCACCATGGACGGTCGCAATCTCATCAGGATAAACAAACGCAGCGCGTTCTATAAAGCTAAGCGGTGTTAGCGCTGCGAAGTTCGCATCATTCTGGTCTAAACCCAACTCATAGGGATTATGCTTTGTACTCATTATGACTATCCTGTCGATCACGTTGTAAAATGTAATAAGCGAAGATAAGCCCGTTCATATATCCCACTGTTAATGCAACAGCACGCATGTATAGGCCGCAAATACCGCTTCAGCACTTACGTCAGAAATGTCGTAATAAACAACCAATTTCATCCTAAGTACTTACCCTTATCAAAAATATAATACTACGTAATTTCCCTTATTACTCAAGTTATCCTAAAGTCATATCATTGTGATATTGATTTGATAACAGGGATTTCCCTAAGGCAGGCTATGAATAAAAGCGCTTCGATGGAATTAGAACAGTGTAGAGAAGATGCTGATCGCTATCGCCTATTAGCCGAGCAATCGACTGATATGATCTCTCGCCATACAGCGACACCTGATTGGATCTATATTGATGTTAGCCCAGCGGTGGAGAGGGTTTTAGGCTATTCACCGGAAGAGATCATTGGCACATCGGGCTATGAACAGTTCCATCCTGATGACGCTGACAATCTCTCGAAGCGAGACGATAGCGTGCGGTATAACGAAGGAATGTATACCAACATATATCGTTATAAGCATAAGGCTGGACACTACATATGGCTTGAAACCACCAGCCGCATAATACGTGATAATGATGGCAAACCCATTGAGATCATCTGCGTTTCCCGTGATGTTACTGAAAAAGAGGAAGCACAACGAGCAATGCGTCGCCTTGCCCGCGTGGTAGAAGCATCCTCCGATATGATTATGTTCTGTAACCACAAAACGCAAAAACTGACTTATCTAAATGAATCTGCATACCACACTCTTGACTCTGAAAAAGATACGCCGGTTATCTACTACCTAGACCAACTTTTTGCGCCCAACGTTTTAGAGTCGTTGGTCAGCGATGCCTTAGAACATGCCTCCATCCACGGTGTTTGGTATGGCAGTATTCCCATGAAGTTACCACAGCAGCTCAACCGTGTTGCTGAAGTAAGAGAGATTATTGCTCATCGAAACCGTCGAGAGAATAACTCTGTCGACTACTACTCCATCATAGGCCGTGATATCACCTTAAAACACCAAGCGGAAGAGGAAGCAAAACGGCACCAGCTCGAGATGGCCCATATGTCCCGTCTGCTCTCCGTAGGTGAAATGGCGACCGGCTTAGCCCATGAGGTAAACCAACCTTTAGCCACTATTCTCAATTATTGTCATGGCACGCAACGACGTTTAGCCGAAGGTGTAGACAACCCAGTGGCTACGGTATCGAAAACGATGGAGCTGATTGTCCAACAGGCCAAGCGTGCTTCAGAAATAATCAAACGCATGCGCTCGTTTGTGCGTAAAACAGAATATCAGTGCTTAGAATTTTCCATCAATGATAGCTGTAAAGAGGTTAGCGAGTTTCTTTGCCAAGAAGCCCTCGATCACAATATTAGCTTTGATTTCAATCTAGATGACGCGTCACCACTGCTTGTTGCGGATAAAGTTCAGATCGAGCAGGTACTTCTTAACCTAATGAGAAATGCAATCGAGGCATACAACGATTGTAACAAGGCCTACAGACCCGTTATCATCACCACCTGGACTACCCTAGGGTATATCCACATATCGGTTGAGGATAAAGCTAAAGGCATCTCAAGCGAAGGGTTAACAAATCTGTTTGAGCCATTCTATACGTCAAAATCGACAGGCCTCGGTATGGGCTTATCAATTTCGCGTACCATTATCGAGACCCATGGTGGGCAGTTATGGGCTGAGAGTGATGGCGAGACAGGAACCCATTTTTACCTGAAACTTCCGTTGAGAGATCAATAATGCAAGCAAATGTCACTGGTACTATTTACATCGTTGATGATGATGAAGATTTTCGTAATTCAATGCAGTGGTTACTCGAATCTGCTAACCATAATGTCGTGACATTTTCTTCCGCTCGCTCGTTTTTGGACGAGTTTAATGGCGAAACTGGCTGCATGTTACTTGACGTTCGTATGCCTGAAATCAACGGCCTTGCGTTACAACAGATCATGCAAGAACGAAACATACAGATACCCATCATTGTGATATCTGGGCATGGCGATATCCAGATGGCGGTCAGCGCAATGAAACAAGGCGCCCTCGATTTCCTCGAGAAACCATTTGATGGTGATGTCCTATTAAGGCTTGTTAATAAGGCGCTCACTAAAGCGAATAAAGCACGCTTAGAAAATAGTGAAGTACAAGAGATCCAAAACTGCTTTGCCAGCCTCAGCCGTCGCGAGAAAGAGGTGATGGGGCTTGTGGTCGCAGGAAACGCGAACCGTGAGATTGCTGAGGAATTGGATATCAGCCCGAAAACAGTCGAAGTGCATCGATCTCGTGTGATGAGCAAAATGCGCGCAGGCAGCTTAGCGGTACTTGTCAAACAAGCAGCCCGTTTAAACGAAGCCAGCTAACTATTTTCATATCCAATAAAAAAGGCTGATTTTTTAATCAGCCTTTTTTATTGGATAAACGCTCTTTATCTAAGCCGCAAGTTGTTCTCGGATAAACGCTTCCATCAATGCCAACACGGCATCACTTGCTTCTAAATGCGGGACATGACCACAGTTATCCACAAAACAAGGCTGTGCATGTGAGCCAATACCATCACATATATCGGTTACTTGCCCTGGAACACCGTATTGATCGTCCTTACCCTGCATAATTAATGACGGACAACGTATATCTTTTAGCCAAGGGCTAAAATTCATATTTTGGTGGCAACTCTCACGTAGCCATGTCTCAGACCACGCTCGAAATAACAGATCTGTACGATCTTCATGATAACGCGCAAGGCGTTCGGGTAGATCGGTTGTCTGATACATCTCAACCGCTTCCCTAATCCCTTTAAGTGTCAGCTCATCCGCATACAGGTGCGCAGCTTCAGTCACCATCGCTACCACTCTATCACCCAGTGCGGCGGCGCCGATTAAGGCGATCGTTCCACCGTCGCTATGGCCAATTAAAATCACTTTATTAATACCCGCAGCATCCAGCATTTCCGCTAAACGTTGCTCTCCTTCAGGTACTAAATAATCATCCTGTCGGGGTAAAGTGATAGCTGAGGATCGACCATATCCAAGACGCTCATTGACCAGCACATTGCAGCCTAAACGCTCAGCTAACATCTCAGGAAACTTTTTCCACATCCGAATGTGACCAAGCGCTTCATGTAAAAAAACCAGCGTCGGTTTATTCTCACCTTCAGGATGAATACCATGCATCGCATGAATCTGCTGCCCATCGGGCAACGTTAGCATACGATCAGCCCATGCAATGCCCATTAACGTTTCTCCGGTACAGGAATTGAATAAGTCATCGTTGCGTGAGCAACTGGCTCACCTTCACCACCCGACGTTATGTGCACCTCTCCGATGCCTAAACGCTTGCCAACTTTAAGCATCTGAGCTTTAGCTATAATGTCCAGGTCAGCAGCAGGCTTACGTAGAAAATTAATATTTAAATTGGTCGTCACTGCCAGTGAAACAGGACCAATTTTACTGAGTAATGCCGCATAAACCGCAACATCAGCCAATCCCATCATGGCAGGGCCTGAAACAGTGCCTCCAGGTCTAAGATGCTGATCATCTACCGGCAAACGCATGGTTGCAGTGCCTTCACCAAGGGCGAGCAATTCTCCATACTGCTCCCCTTGCGGGAAATGCTCTTTAAGAAACACTTGCAGCTCTTCTAAACTCATTTCCACAATCTATCTCCAGCATAACAGCCGAAAGAAGAACGGCATTTATACATTAACAATTGCCAATGTCGCCGTTACTTTAGCAACCAGCTTCCGTTCGTTACCAACGGCGTAAACCTCACCTTCAGCGACCGTCAATGTTTTACCTTGCTTAATGACTTTCGCTTCGCACTCAAGCGTGTCACCTTGAGCGGGTCGTAGGAGATTAATCGTAAAGTCTGCGGTTAACACACGCTGACCTTTAGCAATCAATGTTGCTGCTGCGGTACCGCAGCTATGATCAGCTAAGGTCGCCTGCACGCCCGCATGAACAAAGCCATCTTGCTGTTTATGGTTTTCGTTTAAGGCAATATTAGTCCGACAACTACCGGGGCTGAACTCAACGAGTTCAGCCCCAAGCAGGCGAATAAACGGCGCCTGATCGAAAACCCGGCGAGTTTCTATTTCGTAATCCGGGTTATTTACTCTCAAAGCTGTTCTCCTAATTATGCGCCTTGATCACTTTCATCACGCGCTTTATTACGCAGGATGAAGCGCTGAATTTTACCACTTGGCGTTTTCGGCAACTCACGCATAAAGTCAATTTCACGTGGGAATGCATGTGTCGATAAACGACTACGTACATGCTGTTTCAGCTCTTCAGCCAACTCATCAGATGGTTCAAAGCCATTCTTAATAACAACGTAAGCCTTGATAATCGCGCCACGTTTCGGATCAGGTTTACCAATCACACCTGATTCAGCCACCGCATCATGTTCCAGCAATGTACTTTCTACATCAGCAGGTCCAACACGGTAACCCGCTGTCGTAATGATGTCGTCATCACGCCCTGTGAACGTATGGCTTCCATCACCATGGCTCATTACAACATCACCTGTTAGGTAATATTTACCGTGGAAGGGATTTTTTTCTTGCCATGTATAGCCTTGGAAGAAGAACAAAGGTGAGTTCTCAACATCGACTGCCAACTGACCTGTTTCACCCTCTGGGATCTCATTATAATCAGCATCTAATGCAACAACTCGGTGCCCTGGCATTGGGAAACCCATTGAACCAACACGAACCACGTCCTGCTCAAGATCATGGTGGTTACAAGCGGTCATTCCAGTCTCTGTTTGACCATAATGGTCCATAACAGGGCAGCCTAAGCGCTTATGAACCCAACCAATTACCTCTGGGTTTAACGGCTCACCTGCACTACTCGCAACACGCAGATCGAACGTTTCATCAGCGGCTAGTACATCATCATTGGCCATCAACATACGATAAGCTGTTGGCGCTGCTGCCAAGTTTGTAATTTTGTATTTACGCAACATTTCGTACGTACTTTCTGGCGTAAAGGCACCTTCGCAGAAATGCGTTGTATTACCCAATAACATTGGACCTACTACTGCGTAATAAAGGCCGTAAGCCCAGCCTGGATCCGCAACATTCCAATAGGTATCTTCTGGACGTAGACCTACAGCAAAACGCATGTAGACATAAAAAGATAAAATAGCGCGCGTTGGTACAGCAACACCTTTCGATTTACCTACCGTACCCGATGTAAACATCTGTAGGAAAGGCTCATCTGCGCCGATACGCACCGGTGCAAACTCTGTAGACAGATTGCCTATTTCCGTAACGAAATCACGATCGTCAGCGTACTTAGCATCAGCTTTAACTTTATCTACCAACAACGTAGCCGGGCAACCTACAACTTCATCCAGCTTATGACGATTGGTTGGATCCGTTACAACAAGCTTGGTGCCTGCTTGCTGAACACGATATTCAATAGCACCGGAACCAAACGCAGTAAATAAAGGCTGATATACAGCACCTGCTCGCAGGGTTCCCATAATAACAACCATCAATTCAGGCGTACGCGGTAGTAATGCAGCTACGCGGTCGCCCTTACCAATGCCCTGAGAAGTTAGAAAGTTGGCAAACTGTGCCGCTTTTTCTTTCAATTCTACAAACGTAAGCTGAGATGCTGGACGCTCTGCACCTTCATATTTAAGCGCAACGCGATCGCCTTCCGCCCACTTATCACAGACCTCTTCGCAAACGTTGAAGCCATCTTTCAAGTTTCCGATCATCAGCTCTTCGAGCATCGCCGGAGTAAACTTATCGTAATATTCCTGATAGTTTTCCGTTGTCATTGTATTTCTCTCATACTTATCATTGTTATTCTTTGTACCGATTAGCAAAACTGGTGACCCATATGGATCAACCAAAAACACCTGCTAAACGGAGCTTATCTATCTCTTCTTTATCTAACCCTGATGCACTCATGACAGAGTCTGTATCCACTCCTCTAAGCGGTGCATCAGCGGGTAATTCGCTTGATCTATTATCAAAACGGATAGCCGGTGCTATCTGCACCTCTCCCTCATCTGTGCGACGAATCAAATCTCTCGACACAAAAGCCGGATGCTCTGCAGCTTCACTCATGGTCAGCACAGGCTCAACGCAAGCATCCACCTGGGCAAAACGCTGCTGCCATACGGCAAGATCTTCTGTGAGGAAAATAGCCTGCAATCGAATTTTCAAGGTATGGTCATCTAAACAAGCCAGCTCAGTCGCATTTAACGTTTCTAATAACCGCTGCTTAAACTGAGGTTCTAAACTGCCTACCGAGATATAACGCTGGTCGCGGGTACGGTAGTAATCATAAAAACCACCGCCATTCAGAAAGTGACTCTCATAGCTCTCTTCTGTCCCGCCATTCAACGCACCTGGCGCTAAAAGTGCCTGCAAAGCAAAACTGTTATCCGCCATTGAAATATCAATTTGAGCGCCTTTACCTAAACGATCTCTCTGAATAACAGCCGATAAGATTGCAATCACCGCAGGGTGGGAACCTGCTGCCTGATCCGCTACTTGAACACCCAAAGGACAAGGTCCATGAGCGGAACGCCCCATATGACTTGCTACACCCGATAGTGCGAGGAAATTATTATCGTGGCCCGCACGATCAGCGTACTCACCCGTCTGGCCATAGCCGCTAATAGAGCAATAAATAAGATCTGCTTTATGAGTACTTAACGTCTCATAATCCAAACCTAAGCGCTTCATTACGCCTGGGCGAAACTGTTCGACAACAATGTCATAGACAGCGATAAGCTTGTGGATAACGTCTTTAGCGTCGGGGTGCTTAAGATCAAGTGTTATCGAACGCTTACCTCGATTTAGGTAACGAAACGCAGCCGATTGGCCATCTATTTGCGGTTTCATGTTACGCACTAAATCATCTCGTGTTGGCGATTCAACACGTACAACATCCGCACCGAGATCTGCGAGTAGCATCGTGGCGTAAGGCCCCGGTAGCAGCGTCGACAGATCCAGTACTTTTAACCCTTCAAGAGGCTTCATCAACGAATTCCTTAACTATGCTCACGCATAATTTCACGAGCGATGATCACTCGCTGAATTTCGCTCGTACCTTCATAAATTGAAGTAATACGCACATCTCTAGCAAAACGCTCTAATGGGTATTCTTGCATATAGCCGTAACCACCCAGCATCTGTAACGCGCTGTAGCAAGCATCATTGGCTTTCTCACTCGCAAAGACTTTTGCCATTGAAGCTTCTTTCGCAAATGGCAGGCCTTTCTCTTTACGGTCAGCCGCACTCATCAGCAACAAGCGAGCCGCTTCTAGTTCGGTACAACGATCTGCGATATTCCATTGAAGACCTTGAAAATCAGCAATAGGACGACCGAACTGCTTACGCTCTTGAACATAAGCGATCGCATAATCCATCGCCGCTAGTCCTACGCCTAACGCTAAAGAACCAATACCAATACGACCACCAGCCAATTCAGCAACTGCCAAACGGAAACCATCATTGAGAGAACCTAAAATAGCGGATTCTGGAACTTCAACATTATCGAAATGAACTTCGTTTGTTGCGGAGCCATGCTGCCCCATTTTCTTCTCAGCAGGACCTACCGTAATACCTGGTGTTGTTGCTTCAACTAAGAAGCAGGTAATACCTTTACCTTTTTTAGCCTCTGGGTCTGTTACCGCCCAAACGACAAAGACACCAGCAAACTCAGCACTGGTAATCCATTGTTTTGTACCACTAATCGCAAAACCAGTATCGGTCTTAACTGCCTGGGTACGCATCGATGCAGGGTCAGAGCCCGCGCCAGATTCTGTCAAACAGAAACTGCCAGCACGATATTCACCGCTACAGATCAGAGGCAGGTACTTCTCTTTCTGCGCTTCTGTACCCATCGCTTGGATAACTTCAGCAACCATATTAGTCACCGACATGGTTACTGCAGTTGAAGCACAAGCTTTAGCGATTTCAGTCATCGCCAAGCTAAAAGCAACGGTTCCGGCTTCAGTGCCACCGTATTCGCCTTTGATATTTAATCCCATAAACCCCAGCTCAGCTAACTGTTTACAGCTAGCAAGCAGGATAGATTTATCTTTGGTTTGGTCTAGTTTCTCAGCTACAGGGGCAAGTTCAGTTTCCGCAAAACGCTTGGCCGTGTCCTGTATGAGTTGTTGTTCTTCTGTCAGGGCGAGATCCATAAGGGTTTCCATGTAAGGGTTTACCCTAATCTATACCTTAAAATCCCTTTTACGTAAAGCAAACAACGCTAAAGAATTTACAGAAAAACAACATTACAAATGATTCAAAGTAGCCGAAACACTAGTGATTGCGAGGTGTTAGCGCGCCTAAGTCGTGTATGAAAAAATTATCACGATAGCATAAAAAATAGCCTATAGAATTCTATAAGCTATTTTCACAAAAAGGAGAAGAACTGACACTCAACGACTTGAAATGATCAATTCTGGAGCAGCATCACGTTTTTTTAATTTACGCCCTTTACGCTTTTCAACAATCAAAGGAACACACTGTTCATCACTATCATAAATAACAACGCAATCAAGGCACTGAAAACATTCATCATAATCAATTTTTCCATCTTGCTCGATCGCCTGATACTCACAACGATGCTTACAAAGCTGACAAGGTTGACCGCACTCATCCCGGCGTGGCAACCATTTAAACAACCGTAACTTCCCAAAAACGGCCATGCCAGCACCTAACGGGCAGAGGTAACGACAATAGCCTTTATAAACAAATAAGCTAAGCACTAATAAAGAAACGGCCCACAAGACAAATGGCCAAGAGCGATCAAACAGTAGAGTGATACTGGTTTTAAATGGTTCTATTTCAACGATACTGCCTGTCAATGGCACGGACACTAAAGCCACGACTAAAATCACGGCCAACACGATATATTTCAACCACTTAAGTTTTCGATCTAACGACGCCGAAACCTTTAATTGTGGCAGTTTCAGATAAGCAAAAAGTTTGCCTATAAGCTCTTGAAGTGCACCAAATGGACACAACCAACCACAAAAGGTACCTCGTCCCCAAACAAAGAAAGTAACGGCAATATATCCCCACAAGAGAACCGTCATAGGATCATAGAGGAAAAACTCTACACTGCGACCTGCGACCAACGCTTGTAAGACGCCGGTGATATTAACAATTGATAACTGCCCTTGGGCATACCAACCGATGAAAACTAGGGTGAAAATAAGATAGAGCGATCTAAACCAAGGTAAACGAGCTTTTGGCTGAGTTAATAGGCCAAATTTCAGTAAGGCAACGGTCAATATAAACAATCCCGAAAGGAGTATGACTATATCCACTTTACGGTCAGCCCAAAGGCTGTGCCATGTCTTGTTATCGGGTTCAGCCGCAACAAAATAGCGGTCAGGTAGTATCGATTGAAAATCAAATCCTTCAGTCACGGTCTCCGGATAGAGCCAACCCTTTTTGCGCGTGACATGTAACTGAAACTCCGCGGGGTAAGCTGGATCAAGACCCGCTTGCCCAATAACATGAAAAACCTTCCATTCATGTTCTTGCAAAGCAGTAGGTAGCTTAAGTTGATATTCAAGATCAAATAGATCTAAACGATCACTCAAATCAAAATCACGAATTTCTATAGGTAGTTCAGCTTGATTCAAACTTAAACGTTCGGGCACTTTACCTCTCACAAAGTCATCGCCTACAAAGGAATGCCTGCCCGAACCTAACACCAGAAGTAACTGATCATTTTCAGCAACATTCTCCCGTATATAATTCCATGCTTGTGGGAGCAGTAAGTTACGTCCAACAGTTGGTACACTTAAATTTGCCACATACAGCTCAATGAACGTGCCATCAGGTTCTGCAAGTCCATCAGGATCTTGCCCCTCTCCGATACTACCAACGAAACGAGCTTCAATATCGCTATTACTAAACCTGTACTTATCTATAAGCCCAGCTTCAAGTAGTTGCTCCCACGTCATCTGCTCATAAAACTCGGCCTTAATTCTAGCGATTAGATCTGGGTCTCGGCCTTTCGCGTAACCTAGCTTTTCACGCGCCACTTTAAGCGATGAAGATAATAGAGACTGATTAAATATGCGGACAGAAGCAGTGGCCTTAGTAACACCATCGATATAAGCATTAGAACTATTTTTAGCACTGCCTAGCGCTGGCTTGGCATCGATTTTTATATTTTGCATTAAAGAGATACCGGGATACTGCTTGGCAAAGTCAACCAGCGGCTTTTCACCCAGCCCTTCAAGAAATACAGGTTCATGATGCGACAACACGCTTACATCAAGAAAACGTCCATCCGGGTCAATAGCAACTAACAGATTAAAGGGTATGCCTGCAAAGCCGGGGATAGCGGCGAGGTCAATTGATTCAAATGCATAACCGACAAGTGGGGTTTCGGTCGCATCTTGTTTTAACAAAGGCCAAATGGGTAGTTCGCTATCTCGTTCACCAACGATATATGGTGTCGGGAACGCCCTCTCCATCGCAGCTCGGTCCATCACTCCCGCCATAAGAAAGGGGGAGCTTATAAACGCAAAAAAGAATGCCAGCAACGTCAGTAGTTTTAACGTTTGCTTAAGTAAGTAAGACCAAACAAAATTAAGAGGAACAGCACTGAGCTTCATAGTAGCAACTTACACTTATTATTATTGCTCTATATTAGCCATGACTGATTCACAAACAGAACAGAACTTTGGGCTCGCTAACCAAGCCTTTAGTACCCCAACTTAAGTTGGCACCTACATGATAAATGTGACTTTTTAGTAATTTCTCTTCACAACCAAACCGAGAAACAAACTCAGAAGATAACTATTTATTTTCAACAAGTTAAGGCCACTTCTACAGTCCCTTTAGCATAAGACAACAGCATTCATGATTGTTTACTCAATAAAGATAGACGAGGATCAATTGCCCCAGTATCTTAAAAACTGCTATACATAAGGTAACCTTCTTACCTTTAATACTTTTAGCTTATGAGTCTAAAACTAGATCAATCTATCGATGATGCGCTGAAACTTGTCAATGATCACAGTGGCCAAGGCTATTTTGAAGCCCTTGTCACCAGTTTAGCTCGCCTTATCCAAGCAGATTATGTACTCATCGGCAAAATTGATCTTGAAAACCATACAGCCCACTCTCTAGCGCTCTGGTGTGACGGAGAAACCAGCAGTCACCTTAGTTACCCTCTAGAAGAAACCCCATGTGACCAAGTATTTTCTGGTGGAACATGCATTTACCCTAGAGATATAGCTGAACTGTTTCCAAAAGATAAAATGCTCGCTGATTTTGGTCTTCAGGGCTATGTAGGAAGAAGCTTAAAAAACCACAATGGAGAACCTATCGGATTACTGGTTGCTCTATTTAAGCAACCTGATGTCGCCAGTGAAAATATTTTGAGCATTTTCGACCTCTTTGCCATACGTGCCTCAGTTGAACTAGAGCGAGCTCAATGGGAAAGCAAACTACAAGAGCAGATCGAACTGCTTAAAACTAAAAACCAGCAGCTGGATCTTTCTCACACTATCTTTGAACACACCAATGAAGGCATTCTGCTTACGGATCATCTCAATAACATCATTACTGTGAATGCCGCCTTCGAAAAGCTATCCGGTTACTCTAAGACTGAACTCATTGGCAAAAACCCCAACATCCTCAGCTCAGGTTTACAATCTGAGCAATTTTACACTGAGTTGTGGGGCACTTTATTAAAAACAGGCACTTGGCAGGGGGAGCTGTGGAATCGCCGAAAAGACGGTTCAACATACCCTATCTGGAGTTCTCTAAGTGAAGTAAAGAATAGCCAAGGTGTTACCACTCACTTTATCGCCAGCGTGAAAGACACACTGGTAGAAAAAGAGCTACAAGAACAACTCTATCATCAAGCAACGCACGATTACCTCACAGGTCTCAGCAATCGCTTTGAATTTCACCAGCATGCACAAAAAGCAGTGGCACAAGCTAACCGTAACCAAGAACACTACGCTCTACTAAGAATAAATATTGATAATTTAAACTTAGTAAATGCATCTTACGGTCATGAAACTGGCGATCTTTTAGTGCAAACAATTGGCCAGCGGCTAAACCAATGTCTTTCCAGAGAGAATGACCTGCTGTCTCGCCTAGGTGGAGATGAGTTTGCTTTGCTTATTGGCTTCAAGAGCAATACTAATTTACAAAAACACCTTAAAAAAATATCGGCCCTCTTCCGACAGAAAATACAGACCAAAGAAAACGTTTTTTCGCCATCCTGTAGCGTTGGTATTAGTATTTTAGGCGAGGACGCACATGATTTAGACACGCTACTTAGGAATGCCGATAAAGCCTTAAGGTATGCAAAAGAAAATGTACGCGGAAGCTATAGCTTTTACAGTACTGATTTCGACCAAAAAGTACGTCGCCAAGATGTATTACAAGACCAGCTTTTCCACGCTATTGCAAAAAACCAAATAGAGCCCTACTTCCAACCCATTATTAACCTCGTCGATGGCAGTCTAAGTCATTGTGAAGCATTGGCCCGCTGGCAAGATGAGCGCCTCGGACGCGTTGCTCCCGATGAGTTTATACCTATTGCTGAAACGACAGGCCTGATCCAACAATTAGGCAAACAAATTTTCAGTAAAGCCACCAAGGCTATCCATGAACTCAACCAAAAAATTGACAACCCTATTGGCGTAACGATTAATCGCTCACCCTTTGAATTCTCCATCAACGAAAAAACCAGCTATGCAGAATACTCTCTCAACGGTCTAAATTCGGATCAAGTCAGTATTGAGGTTACTGAAAATCTGATGATAGACTCGCCAAATCATGCAAAACGCCACTTAAGCCTGCTTAAAAAACAAGGATTTACCTTGGCGCTTGATGATTTCGGTACAGGCTATTCCTCCCTCAGTTATCTGAAGTTATACCCTTTCGACTACTTGAAAGTTGATCAATCTTTTATCCGAGATATGCAACCAGAGAGCGATGACTTTGTCTTAGTAAAAACAATTATTCAGATGGCGAAAAACCTCGGCCTTAAAACCATCGCCGAAGGCATTGAAACGGAAGAGCAACGCCTGATTCTTATTCAACTTGGCTGTGACTATGGGCAAGGCTACCTATTCAGCAAACCTATTCCCAAAGATGAATTCGAAGCCTTTGCGCTTAAATACGTTCCCGCATAATTGAAAAAAACCAGTCTCTATTGTGAATCCGGGTGCGCTCGCACAAACTCAGGTAGAGCGTTGCAGTAACGATCAATTTCTAACAAGCTAGGATATTCCCTCAGGTCCATCTCGAAGCGCTTTGCATTATAAAACTGAGGAATTAAGCATACATCAGCTAAACTCGGCTTATCCCCATAACAATAGGGACCATCGCCGCCTATCGACTTAAGTTGTTCTTCTAAAGCTGCAAAACCTTCTGCTATCCAGTGTTGGTACCAGCGCAGCTTTTCCTTCTCATCGATGTTCAACTCACTCTGTAGATACTTGAGAACCCTCAAGTTATCCACAGGATGAATATCACAAGCAATTATCTGAGCTAGTCTCCTAATATTTGCTTTATCCACAGGACGACCATAAACCAACTGCGCACTCTGTGGATACTGCTCATCTAGATACTCACAGATCGCTAACGACTGCGATAATATCTCCCCATTATCTTGCAGCACAGGTACCAGCCCCTGAGGGTTTTGTGCCAAGAATGGGGCCTCTCTATTTTCAGCCGCAAGCAGATTTACAGACTGCTGCTGATAACTTAAACCTTTAAGGTTCAAAGCAATCCGTACACGGTACGCAGCAGATGAACGATAATAATCATAAAGAATCATAGGCTATCATCCGTATATCTAAACAAAGCAGCGCAGCCTTAGTCTTCAGAGAACTCTTTCTCATGTAACCACGCCGCATGCTTAGGCGCTTTTTTAGTACGGGACCACTCTTCCAGCATCAATGGTGCAACGTCGGCCAGCTGTTTTAGCTCTTCAGCAGTACCAGAACGATAAGTTAGCTCCAGGCGATGGCCATTTGGATCAAAGAAATAGATCGATTGAATAATCCCGTGATCAGTAATCCCTAAAACGTCTAACCCTTTCGCCTCTAACTCTGCTTTCGCGTCAATGAGCGCTTCTTTATCCGCTACCTCAAACGCAATATGCTGACACCATTCAGGCGTATTCAGATCACGTCCCATCTCGGGGGAATTTGGCAATTCAAAGAAAGCGAGGATATTTCCTTTACCCGCATCAAGAAACAGATGCATATACGGATCAGGCTCTTTTGTGGAGGGCACTCGGTCCTCAGCAATCGCGACTAAAAAATCCATATTCAGATAATGCTTATAGAACTCGACCGTTTCTTTCGCATCTTTACAGCGATAAGCAACATGATGTATTTGCTGGATATTGATCATTTTAAACCTCTATTTTTATTATCATTTCGCATCAAAGGCTTAGTATTAACCTTTATATTTAGCAGGCAGAACTTGCCCACGAACCTCGCCAAAACCAATACGCGCAGCACCAGAAGCCTCACACCAGCCTCGCATAATGATTGCATCACCATCTTCAACAAAAGTGCGCTGCTCACCATTGGCTAGCACCAACGCTTCCTTACCACCCTTAGTCAACTCAAGAATAGAGCCTGCTTCTTCATGAAGGGGGCCAGATTGAGTTCCACTCCCCAAAAGATCTCCTGGCTGAAGATTACAACCGTTAACGGTATGGTGAGCGACCATCTGCCCAACCGTCCAATAGGAGTGAATAAAACTTGATCGGGACAGGAAGGAGGCAGGCTCCCCATTTGCCCTCATCTGTTCAGTTTCAATACTGACATCCAAAGAGATATCAAACGCGCCATGCGAACGGTTCGTCTCTGAATCTAAATAAGCTAAAGGCTGAGGATCATTTTCATCACGATTCCACGCTTTTCTAAAAGGCGCTAACGCTTCCGTTGTGACGATCCAAGGGGATACAGTCGAAGCAAAGTTTTTAGCCAGGAAAGGCCCCAGTGGCTGATACTCCCAAGCCTGAATATCGCGCGCAGACCAATCGTTAAACAAACACAACCCGAACACGTGCTGATCAGCTTGATCAATAGCAATGGGATCTCCCAATTCATTGCTTTTGCCGATATATATTCCCATCTCCAACTCATAGTCCAAACGCTTACAAGGACCAAAACTAGGTTCTAGGGCATCCGGCGCCTTTGTCTGTCCAACCGGTCGGTGAAACATCTGTCCCGAGACACCTATCGAAGAAGCGCGGCCGTGATAACCGATAGGTACCCATTTATAGTTCGGTAAAAGCGGGTTATCTGGGCGAAAAAGTGCACCTATCGATGTAGCATGATGCACGGAGGTATAGAAATCAGTGTAATCCCCGATCGTACAAGGTAGATCAAATTCAACATCCGCTTGAGGAATAAGACAGTGCTGTAACGATTTTTCCGCTTCAGCCCCCGTGCGTAAAGCACGAGACAATGCTAAACGTAAAGCAGACCAAACAGGCTGCCCCATCGCCATATAAGCGTTTAACGTTGGTTCGCAGCAGCGATCTAGCCCTTGTTGAGCAATACCAGTGAACACGCCGCTCTTTTGTGCCTTAGCAAGATCTAATACCTGATCACCAATAGCAACACCGCCGCGGAAAGACTCACTTGATCCGCTTAACCGAAAAATCGCAAATGGTAAATTCTGTATGGGAAAATCGCTGTGAGCATCGTTTGCAGAACTAACCCAACTCGTTAGAGCCGGATCATGGGTTTCATTAGTTTCAATCATTATTCGTATCCTTTGGTCAGTACTGCAGATCTATCCCTCTAATTTAGTCTCATAAACAGAAACATCAATAGGTAGATATGGGCTACACTGTTTCATATTTGAGACAAACAAGGTAAATATCTTGGCGAACCTAGATGACACCCGAATATTTAATAAAGTTGCCGAACTCTGCAGCTACACAAAAGCCGGTCAGCAACTCAGCATTCCTAAAGCCACCGTTAGTAGAAGAATTAAGTTGTTAGAGGAGAGACTGGGCGTCAAATTAATTAATCGGGATACCCGAAAGCTAAGCTTGACCGAAGCGGGCAATTATCTCTATCAGAGTACTTCCCCTCTCCTCAATCAAGTTCTGGAAATTGAGGACTCAACCTCTAATTTTCAAATCCACCCTGCAGGTGAATTGAGAATAACCATGCCAGTAGAAATTGGTATTCGTATGCTAAACGACATTATCTGCGATTTTGCCAAACTGCATCCACAAATTGTCCTTGATATACATATGACGAATGATCTCGTCGATATTATTAAAGAGGGTTATGACATTGCTATCCGTGGAGGGAGCCCTAAAGATTCAAACTTAATATCTAAAAAAATAATGTCGAGCCGATTCCATCTATGCTGTTCGCAAGAATATATCGCCAACCATACAGCTCCCACCCACCCAGATGAGCTAAAAGGGCACCACTTGATTGCATTCCCTTATGCGAGCTACCAACAGATGAAACTAACAAAAGAGGGGAAAGAGGTGACGATTAATGCCAACAATCGCTTATCAGCCAATAGCCTAGATATGCTTTTAAAAGCAGCTCAAAAAGGCTTAGGAATAGCAATTTTACCCGCATCTGTCTGCTCAGATTCGATAAAAGCAGGTGCTTTGACTTCACTATTGAATGATTGGGATACTGCGGAAATAGGCCTTTTCGCCCTTTACCCCAATAGGGAGAAAACCAAAAAGCTCGATCTTTTTATTAACTATGTAGAACAAAGGTTAACTGAGCTGGAACAAAGCTTTATATAGCCCGCAATCTTAAAAATAAAGTCTACACTGAACATTGAGCACTCCAAATAATGCTCAAAGAAACATCCTTCCCTATTAACCATGCTTTTTATAATGTTTATAAGCATGATATATATTAGAGAGTGCGCTTTCAAAAGGCTTGGGACTTAGTAGTAATGACACAAAACAGCTACGCTAATACATTATTAAAATGGAAGCTTTGGTCGCCTGCCCTGATCGCTTCAGCATTTCTAATTATCATCGCCCAGTATAACTTTTTAGCTTTCCATACCCTTGCTGAACTGTTTGCCATCATTGTTTCATTCATCATGTTTGCGTTTGCTTGGTCAACCAAACACTTTATTCGTAATAATTTCTTGCTCTTCTTAGCCTGCGGCTACTTCTGGATAGGTTCCTTAGATCTGCTCCATACCCTGACATACAAAGGGATGGATATGATTACCCATGATCACGGTAATGTTGCTGTTCAATTCTGGATCGGCACTCGTTACCTCGAAGCATTCACGTTACTCCTCGCCCCTTTTGCCGTTAATAAAACGATCTCGCCGGTTCGTCTCTTTTTTGGCTTTGGCGTGATTAGCTTAGTCTTATCGATGCTGGTTTTTAGCGGTCACTTCCCAGCCGGTTTCATTGATGGTCAAGGGCTAACGCCGTTCAAAATATATAGTGAATACTTAATCGATTTTATTCTTCTAATTGCGCTCTTCTGTCTATTCAAATTTGGCTCAGATATTCATGAGCGAGAGAAAATTTTAATTGCAGCCTCCATCGTTATGACGATGATTGCGGAGATTGCATTTACTTTCTATATCGACGTTTACGGCCTTTCAAACTTAATAGGGCACCTGTTCAAGCTTGGTTCTTTTTGGTTAATTTTTAATGCCATCAGCATCTCCAACATTAAAAAACCTTACGCTGAATTGAAAAAAAGCGAACGAAGATTTCGCAGATTATTTGAGAATACAGAAGTATCTCTCTGGAATGTTGATTTCTCTAACGTCTACCAAGAACTTAACCTATTAAGAAACCAAGGCATTAAGGATCTTCGCAGTCACTTAGCACACAATAGAGAGATCACCCCGCAACTCATTAATATGCTGCAAGTTACTCATATCAATGAAGCAACCTTGAAACTATTTGCCAGTCGAGATCCTGAAAAAATTATTCGTGCATTTCCGACCCGACTTTTTATCGATCAGCTCTGTGCTATCTGGAATAACGAACCCTACTTCAGAGCTGAAACTCGCTGTATTACACCTGATGGTCAAGAGTTAAATACAATCATCTCCTTTCAGCTGCCAAGTAAAGCTGAAGACTACGACAACTTACCTATCAGCGTAATCGACATTACCCAACGCAAACAAGATGAAGAACGCATCTGGCAACAAGCAAATTTTGATGTTCTCACCGGCTTAGCTAACAGAAGTTACTTTACTGACAATGTATCCCATGCCATCGATCTGGCGGAGAGAAACCGTGAAAAGCTGGCGATTTTCTATATAGATTTAGATCGTTTTAAACTCGTTAATGACACCCTCGGACACTCTTTTGGAGACCTGTTATTACAAGAAGCGGCTCAGCGCTTATTATCAGGACTTCGTAAAACAGATATCGCTGCCCGGCTAGCAGGTGATGAGTTTGCCGTTCTTTTACCTAACGTTATTAAAGCTGAGGATATCGAACCGGTAATCGGTCCACTACTAGAAAGCTTGGCAGCGCCTTACAACCTTGAAGGGAACGAAGCCTATGTTTCAGCGAGTATCGGTGTGGCTCTCTTTCCTAACGACGGGGACAATGTCTCTGAATTACTACGTAAGGCCGACAGCGCTATGTATAAAGCGAAAGAGGATGGCCGCAATAATTACCACTTTTTCACACTTGAATTAGAATTAGAAGCTCAGCACAAACGTCACATGGAGCAAGAACTTCGTAAAGCTCTTTCTAATCAAGAATTTACGCTCCATTACCAACCCATACATAATCTTGAATCTCAAGTAACATCCGCCGAAGCACTTGTACGCTGGGAACAACCAGGCAAAGGGATCATTCCACCTATTGAGTTTATCCCCCTCGCCGAGGAGCTAAATTTAATAACGCCTTTGGGTGAGTGGATTCTGAGGGATGCTTGTCGTACAGCCATCTTTTGGCATGAAATTAGCCCAACGCCACCTAAAGTGTCCGTTAACGTGTCTTGTAAACAGTTCCAAAACCAAGACCTTCCTGAGTTAGTAGATTCGATACTTCTTGAAACTGGCTTGCCTGCTGAGCAATTAATTCTGGAGATCACCGAAAGCCTCTTAATCACTGATGAAGAAAGTACATTAAAACAGCTACAGGAGCTCCGCAGTATGGGTGTAGAACTCTCTGTGGATGACTTTGGAACCGGTTATTCATCACTCAGTTATTTGAAAAAGTTCCCAATAAACACACTAAAAATTGATCGTTCTTTTATCGATGACATACCGAATGACCAAGAAGATATTGCATTGGTAAAAGCCATCATGTCGATGGCTGAAAGCTTAAAATTAAAAGTCGTTGCCGAAGGTGTAGAGACCCCTGCTCAAGCCGCTTTTTTACAATCGAGAAACTGCACCTATATACAAGGCTATTTTCTCAGCAAGCCACTGCCCAGCAATGATTTCATCCAATACTTGAGAGATAGAATATAGACGAAATGATTATTCAATAATTTCAGGCTACTACTGGATAACAACTAGCCAGACTCTCACCTTTCGCTTAAGCTGTAACTAGGCACGGGTAATTAAGGTAGTTAAGTACCGTGAAGAAAGTATTTCTTTATTTCAGTCTATTAGCCCTAGCTGGACTCCTTGCTTCCAGCGTAGCTTCTGTGTACCTATCACATGACGATTCTGAATCTTCCTATCAATTTATTGAAGCCTCCCCAGCTCCCAAAATCACAATCCTATGGGCTGAATGGAAACCAGCGGACTATCTTCAAACCTTAACTTCAGAATTTACTGCAGAGACCGGTATCGAGGTTGAGATAGTTCAACGCTCGTGGAACGATTGGCAGCAACACTTTTTTAATGAAATGGCCAGTAAAAGCCAACGTTATGACATGGTTATCGGCGATTCACAATGGCTAGGCTATGGATCGGAAAATGGCCACTACATCAATCTCAGCCATTGGGTCCAACAACATAATGTAAACGAAAAGTTTATCCATACCGCTATGCGAGGTTATGCCGAATATCCAAAAGATAGTTCACGCTACTGGGCGATCCCCTTAGAGGGCGATGCGATGGGGTTTGCCTATCGCAAAGATCTTTTCGAAAATCCTGCAGAGAAAAAAGCATTCCAACAGCGCTACGGTTATCGCTTAGATATTCCAACCACTTGGGGACAACTCAGGGATTTAGCCGAATTTTTTTACCGGCCCGAGGATGATTTTTGGGGATTGATGTCATGGACTGAACCCCATTACGATGGCCTCACGATGGCACTGCAGCCCCTATTATGGTCATGGGGGGCTGACTTAGGAGATCGAAGCAGCTATCAAGTTCGAGGCATTCTAAATGATGGCGCTGCAACTTCCGCCTTGGCATTTTATAAAACATTAACGAAATTCAATAATCCCGCATGGCGTGATTATTACCTGGATACCGATACCAGTTCCAATAGGCCACTAATTGAGGGAAAAGTTGCGATGGCAATGGTGTATTTTGCTATCACACCAGAACTATTGGACCCTGATAAAAACCCCTACGCTGATAAGATCGGTTTTTTCTCAGCCCCCGCGGGGCCCGCTAGCAGAGCCACGTCCTTGGGAGGACAAGGTATCTCTGTTATCAGCTATTCCAAGAAAAAAGAACATAGTTTCCGCTTTCTCGAGTGGTTCATTCAGACAAGGGTACAACAACGCTGGTCCGAACTGGGGGGGCTTAGTTGTCACAATGACATATTACAATCGGAAGCCTTTTTAAATGCCTCCCCAATGCACCGAGCGTTCAGTGAATCTTTTGGATTTGCACGAGATTTTTGGGCTGTCCCTGAATATGCGGAACTTCTCAATCTATCCCAAAAACGGTGGAGACACTATCTGGTCACCGATGATATTTCTGCAAAGGATAGCTTAGATAATCTCGCGCTCGATTGGGAGCAAGTCTTTGAATACCATGGTTATTATAAAGAGTAGTGAATGAGACATATTGGTCTAAAATGGGAGTTAGTATTCATCTGTGTACTGCTCGTCACAATCCCCACTACATTAATGGGCGTTTTTGGCTATTTTTCTTATCAAACTTTTGCCAAAGAAGCCCTAGAGTCTAAACTGCATGACCGTAGTTTAGAGATGCACTCTCTTGCCTACGACTTCATTGCCCAAAAGGACCGCGTACTTCGCCGAGAGGAAGCCCTTGTCCTGAAACGCATAAAGTCCGTTGCTCAGTTGAGTAAAAAAATATTAGAAACCTACCCAGTAGCGTTAAAACCTCAACAGGGTGACGAAAATTTACACCGAATACTGCAAGAATTAACGAAGGTTCGCCTCAACCGCAGCGGACATATTTTCTTACTCGATGATAATTATCAGCCCATTTTTAATAAGCCGTTCTTACAAAGCTATTCGGCCACACGAATCTACCCCAACTTTATTAGTCAAATTAAAGCAGCCATACCTCTGTTAATATCCGGTGACATTGTCATCATCCGCTATCCCTGGAAGATCAACTCCCTCGGCGTTCACCTTTATCGGCAGACTGCTTTAGCGTATTTAGAAAACTGGCACATGGTCTTAGGCGTCACTATCAATGAAACTGACTATAAAAGTGAAGATCTTGAAAAGCGGCTTCAGAATGAACTAAGAGAGCGCATCTCAAAAGAGCAGATTGGTGAGCTTGGTTATACTTGGGTATTCAATAGCGAAGGTGAATATATTGTTTCTAAAGACCGACTTCGCGATGGAGAGAATATGTCAGATATCACCGATCAACAGGGTAACTCACTTATCAAAAACATGGTGTCGGAAGCCCTTCAACAACCGGTCGGTGACAGCAAAATCCTATACTACCAATGGCGCGATCTAGGTGAAGCGGCCCCGCAACCACGCGCTGTCGCACTAACTTATGTGCCCGAATGGGATTGGGTAATAGGTGCCAGTGCAAATCTACAAGAGTTCTACGCGGGGCTACGAGAGATACGCGATCGCATATTTTATATCTGCGCTATTTTTATCCTTATAGGTTCAATTATTACCTATCTTTTTGCACGCATGATCACCCAGCCGATTCAACACTTAGAACAGTTAGCGGTGCAGGCCGCAGATGGCAATTTAAATGTCTCAGTAGACAATGACCTCACATCACAGCACTCTGAAATTAGCTCCCTGTCTCAAGCGTTTGCTGTGATGATTCAAAATCTACGGAGCTTAATCGAACAAAAAGAGCAAAATAGTCAACTTTTAGAAAAGCAAAACGTTGCCCTCCACGAATCAGAAGAAAAACTAAAGCGTGCGATGCAACAATTAGAAATAGAGAAACAGAAATTTCATACCCAGGCAATAACCGATCCATTAACCAATTTATTAAATCGTCGAGGTTTTTCTATCGCGGGTAACAAAGAGTGGAAACGCCACCTGCGCACAGGAGAGCCTTTAACCATTGCCATGATCGATATTGATCTGTTCAAACGTATTAATGATCAGTACGGGCATGCAGCAGGTGATGATGTTTTAATTCAGCTTGCCAGTACTCTACTGCAATCAATGCGCGCCAGTGATTTAATCGCACGTATCGGCGGTGAAGAGTTCGCAATGATAATCAACCAACCACTCAAAGAAGCGGCAAAAGGATTAGAGCGGTTAAGAGTGATGGTCGAACAATCCCCGACAACCGCAGATGGTATTGATATCTCCTATACCATCAGCATTGGGGCGATTGAAGTAGATCAGCAGCACATCAGTTTAGAATCAGCCTTAGATGCGGCAGACAACCGCTTATATGCCGCCAAGCGCCGCGGCAGAAACCGGCTTGTATTCTAATTTACTCGATCATTAACGTCGTTAACTTGATAGGCTGGCCCATTTGAACAACCTCTTCGGAAGGAAGCACATCAACACTTGGCCACAAGCCACTGTCTAAGCATTCCCGATAGGCAGCGCTTACACCGGCTTTTTCCATAGAAGTTATCGTTTGTTCTACGCTATACGTCAATCGATGCCAACTCACCTCTATACCACCATCCGTAGGCATTAATAGCATATACCAACCATCACAAGTGCCATCATTAGCAGGCATACCAATAACCCCGCTATTTAACCAGTACCCTTTATCTAACCTGTTAGAAAATGGGATACCGCTGTGCCCACCAATAATAATATCGACATTCGATCGCATTAACTGGTCTGCTTTTAAATCATCAGACGAGCTACGAAAAACAAACTCATTTATTGAATCAAGGCTACCGTGTACAACAGCAATGCTTTTTCCTCCTAGCTCGAAATTAATCCGCTTAGGCAACTGAGCCATCCATTGTTTGTTACTGGACGAAACGTTATCACGCGCAAAGCGATACCACTCAACCGATAATAGCGAGCACGCTGATTCATTTTCAAAACCACAACCGCAATCGGGAGCATCTGCCGCTAAAGACTCCTCACAATTACCCATCACCACAGGAATATCCCAGTCACGAATTAAGTTAACCGTTTCCTCAGGTTCAGCACAGTAAGCGACAAGATCACCACTACAAATGACTCTTTCCCGTGAGACACCTAATCGCGTAGCCTCCCTCCTTATCGCTCGAGTCGCACTTAGATTGCTATAAGGCCCACAAAAAATAAGTATCGTTTGATCAAAGTTACCAAGTTCCATAAAAATCCTGTTAGAGCTCTGCCGCAGGCCTAAGTTGTTTTTGACTGGCACCACCAATCCAGAACAACAAACAACCACTTACCATCACCACCAAACAGATCCAAAGTAGCTTGGTATATTTATGCGCATCGCCCAAAAATGCGGTATGTGCTGATGACTCTGTAAAATAAAGCAATGCTCCTCCAATCGCGATGGCAAAACTAGACAGATAACTCCACACTGGAATATCCGTTCGGTTACCCCACAGACTAAAAAAGATAACCGGAATTAGATACATCGACGCAGTACCGCTAACAGCTACCGCACTAAATAAGTCTTTGTTACCAACAAAAACGAGTAGTATTCCCATCAACATAAAAGCGGCCATCACGATACGCCCGTTATGGATATTAGCGGTTAAAAGTCGCATATCAACCACCATCATTTTTGCGGAACTTGTTAATGTACTATCCAAGGTCGACATTGCAGAGATAACTAATGACGCACTAAACAGGAACATAGGCACAGGGCCTAACAATCGAGTCAGCACCTGATTCATATCTTCACCGCTTAATGCATTGCTACCGGCAATAACGCCTAACGATCCAAAAGCGAGAATGGACAAACTGCTAATCCAGCCCGCGTGTAAAAAGCTACGGCGCGTTGTTTCTCGATCAGCTAAGAAACCCCGATCCATCATCACAGGATCGTGCATTGGATAACTCCACACCTGTAACAAGGCAACCAATAATAAAATAGGGCCAGGCTCACTCATATCGAATGGCTTAAAAGCCAAGAGCTCTGCATTGAAATGCCCGCCACCAGCCACTAATACCATTAGAACAATCAAAACCGCGATAAAAACCAACATCTGGAAAAAATCGGTACGCAGGGATGCATGCAATCCACCCAACATCGAATAAAGCAAGGTAACAATAGCCAAGCCGATCACCGCAAGCGTATAAGATTGTGTACCTGCAGCACCAAATAAGATGCCAATAACCAATAGATTCGCAAACACCTCGCTCACGAGGCGAACGCCGATAACGAAGTTATAACAGCGACTGCCCCAACCACCAAACCGGTCCGATAAAAACGACTGAACACTGTCGTAACCTTGCTCAAACCGCAGGTGATCAATAATTTTTCCGCCCGTCAAAAACGAGAGGTAATAGGCCGCATACGCAAGCGTGCCCCAAACACCGTAATAAAAACCTAAAATAGCGGCGTTAAGAAGAGATCTAGCAAAAATCCACGTTGTCACTTGAGAAAAGATAAGTGTTAACAGTTTCGGGGCTGAACCATCAGCCGATTGACCCCGAAAGAAACTCCCCTCATGCGAGACCTTCCGTGACAACACAATAGACACCAGCGCTAAACCCGACACTAGCAAAATCAATGATAACTCCATCAAACACTCCAATCCCCAAATAACTACCGGTGGGACAAGCATTCTTTGAGTCGGTTCCCCAAACAACTATTTGTCATTAATCCATTTACATAATCAACATCTAAAGATTCATCGAGCTACTTCTAACCCTTTTAGCTCTACCGCTTGTATTAACTCGGGGAAAAAGCGCAGGAAACCCTCTTCTATCTCTCTTTTGTGCATCATGAGTTCGCTCACGGAGCCTGCAAACTCATGTTTAAAGCGGATGCGGTCAGCAATACGGTCTAACGTAAACCCTATACCCTCTAGCTCGGCATAAGATGCAAACCAGTCATGCTCGATCACTCGAGAGGTAACACGTAACATTCTTGCTGGCATAAGATGTTGCCCCTTTTTCAGATCAACATAGTAATGGCCGCAATCCTGTTGGAAAGGTTGGGTAGAAAAACGCGTCCAATGCATGATTAAAAAATGATCGAAGACCATATCAATCATGATTCCCGCAAAGCGCCTGCGCTGAGGGGACATAAGCCCCTTCAAACGCCTAACCTCCTCATGCTGATCCGTAAAACGATCAACAAAGCGATGATTTTCTATACCTAGCTTTACGGAATTTGGCAGTGATTGCAGATCAACTCCTCGGCAAAAATCGCCCATGAGGTTTCCCACGCGTGATTCAATCGTCGGCTGAGCTAAAAAGAGGTGTGCTAAATAATTCATATATCCAGTGTACCCGATAAATCACCCACCGCTGCTTTAACAAGCAGCTAACTATAAGTAGCAATAGGCCCCAGCAAAGGGCCTATATACTTTTGATCTATAAAGTTAATATTTTTCCTGAATTAAACAGACTTTTTGTGATCTCTGCATATACTTAGACATGACTACCGGTTATGAGGGGAAAGTATGTCTGACGAGCTCATTATTTTTGCCGAAGAAGACAGTAATGATTCTGACAGTTTGGCAAATACGAGCAACGCCCGTCCATGGAAGGTTCTAGTTGTCGATGATGATAAGGATGTACATGAAGCGACCAAATTTGGTTTAAAAGGCTTGGTTTTCCTTAACCAACCTTTAGAGCTTATACACGCCTATTCCGCCTCAGAAGCCACAGCAATTCTCAGCGCAGAATCTAATATTGCCGTTATCTTGCTCGATGTCGTGATGGAAACAGAACACGCGGGCCTAGAGTTGATCAAAGTAATCCGTGATGACCTGCAACTGCACAATACGCGTATTATTCTCCGTACAGGCCAACCAGGGTACGCACCTGAAATTGAAGTAATCCTTAAATACGACATTAATGATTATAAAAATAAAGCCGATCTCACAAGAACACGGCTCTACACAACGGTCACAGCAGCGATACGTTCTTTCTCTGAAATCACAGCCATCGATACCAGCCGTAAAGGACTAGAACGAATAGTACATGCCTCAAGCGAGCTCATGTCACTGCATGGTATTCGTGAACTCGCAAACGGCATAATAACTCAGCTAGCAGCGCTACTTGGGATACCGGCAGAAGGCATGATCTGCTTTAAAACCAATCCAGACCCTCAAATGAATGCGGATGATTTCACCGTCGTCGCAGCATCCGGAGAACTGGCTGCGGGCATTAGTTCGCAATCTTTCACAGTTGAAGATGCGAATATCCGGGCAATGCTATCGGATTCCGCCAGTAAAAGACGCAGCGTAGAGAATGAGTACGCCTGTGTTTTATTCTTCCCTAGTGAATGCCGCAATGACATGCTGCTTTACCTCGATATACAACGCCCTCTTGAGGATACAGAGCAGCAACTACTCGAAGTTTTTTGTAGAAACATTTCCGTATGTTTAGATAACGCAACGATCCTTGACCGTCTTCACAATTACGCCTATTTCGACTCGTTACTTGATATCCCGAACCGTGTTTCGTTTGCAAATCACATCGATAAAATGATGCAGAAGCAGGTAGAAAACCAAGTCATTATTTTGATCGATATTGACCATTTCAGCGGTATCAACGATACATTAGGTACCGAATCGGGTGACGAACTTCTACGTTTAATAGCAAACCGATTCAGCAGTTTCTTACCAGAAGACATCTTTATCTGCCGGGTATCAGGTGACACATTTGGCCTAATGGGGCCGCAAGAAAGCCTCATCCCCAAGAACATTAGTGACAACTTATCCAAACCATTTCAGCTCTTTGGTGATGATTTATCGATCTCTATTACGCAAGGATTTTATGTCCTTAAAGATGCCAATATCAGTGGCACGAATGCGATCAAACGAGCCAACATCGCTCTAAAACGGGCAAAAGCGATTGTCCGTGGGGACGCGGTTGAATACACCCATGAGATAGAACGCGAAACACACCAACGAATGTTACTGCTGCAAGGTTTACGCAAAGCACATGCAGAAAATGAACTCTATTTAGCCTACCAACCCCAGATTGATCTGCACACAGGCCGCATAAATGGTCTTGAAGCGCTTATGCGCTGGAAAACAAAGTCTGGCACCATGATTACACCTGACCAATTCATCCCCGTAGCAGAAAGCTCAGGCATGATCGTTCCGCTCGGTGAGTGGGTCATGGAAACCGCCTTAAGAGATCTTGAATACTTAGAAAAGCAATATAACTTAAATCTACAAATGGGAATTAATATCTCTCCCGCCCAATTCCGCCATCCCAACTTTCTAGAGATGGTCAGTCATAAGCTACAAAATTTAACTTTGGCTGCAGAACAAATTGAGTTTGAAGTCACTGAATCTGTCGCCATGATGGATACGGAAAAAGTGCGTGAAATTTTACAAGTGATCCATGACTCAGGCGCACGTGTAGCTATCGATGATTTTGGTACCGGCTTTTCCTGCTTAAGTTATTTAGAAACACTTAATTTTGACCGTCTTAAAATTGATAAATCATTTATCGATAAGATGATGAGTAAGACGACGAGCACCCATATTCCGGAAATGATTATTAGCTTAGGCAAAGACCTAAATATGGCGGTCATCGCTGAGGGCGTAGAAACCGAAGAGCAAGTTGAACGCCTAAAAGAGTTATCCTGTTTCGAAGCCCAAGGTTACTTTTTTGGCCGTCCTATGGAGCTTTCTCAATTAAAAGAATGGATTGAAAACCACATTGCCTAATCATTGAATAGGGCCGGCATGATGCTGCTAGAGATAAACAAAACATTCAAACGTTGGGTACTGAGCTTCGGTTTACTGGCTAGTCTTTTTTTTCTTACCAGCTGTACCGAAAACACCCCGATCAAGATCGGATTTATCGGAGGCTTATCCGGGCGCGTTGCTGATTTAGGCACCGCTGGACGCAATGGGTTCATGCTGGCCATTGAAGAACAGAATGCAAAAGGTGGATTACATGGGCGGCCGATCGAAGTCATTTATAAAGATGACCAACAACAGCCCCAACGCGCACAAGCCCTTATCAATGATCTTCTAAAAGAGAATGTAGATGCAATCATTGGCCCCATGACGAGTGCTATGGCCATGGCAACTGTCGATCAAATCAATGAAGCAAACAAGTTAATGATGGCGTGCACCGTCAGTACTAATAAATTAACCGATCTTGATGACTCATTTATGCGCCCTCTCTCAGATAATCAAACTCATGCGGCAAAAATGGGAGCCTTTATTCAACAGCAGGAACCTCTAGCAAAACGGGCGGTTGCCATTGTCGACATTGGCAATAAAGCCTACACCCTCGATTGGGTTGAGGGCTTTAAACAAGCTTACGAAAGCGGTAGCAATTCTCTACGAGCAACACATACATTTATCTCGACTGAAGACACTCCCTTTGCTCGCGTTGCTAATGTGGCAATGAAGATAAACCCTGATCTTGTCGTACTCGCGATGAATGCAGTTGATGCAACACTGATGATCAAACAAATTCGTTTGACCAACCCTGATGTCGTCATTGCCGTCGCTGAATGGGCAGGTACGGAAAGACTGATACAACTGGGTGGCCACTATGTAGAGAATATCTACGTACCACAATATATTGATCGTTCGAGCACGAAAGAATCATACCTAGCATTCAAAAAACGGTTCCATAAACGCTTTCAAAGCTCCCCCGGTTTTCCCGCCCTTTTCTGCTACGACGCAACACGAATAGTACTAACCGGCTTATCAAAACGAGAAGGGCCTCAAAGTTTAAAGGAAATATTGCTGTCCATCGGCTCTTTCGAAGGTACACAAGGCCCAATTACGTTGAATAAGTATGGCGATGGACGAAGCTCAACTTTCATAACCCGTATACAGCACGGCAGATTTGTAGTTATGGAATGAAGCAATGACCACAAAAAAAAACTGGCCTCTACGTACAATTTTATCTTCACAATTTTTAATTGTGGCGATCATTCCTGTCATTTTAGTGGCATTACTATCCCTTTATCTTCTCATTCCAAAAATTAACCATAGCCACTATTTAGGCCAAAAAACGCTGTCGGAATCGATAGCAAGCCAAGTCACAACCTATCTTGATAATGCCGCGTCAGATCTAAAGGTTTTAGCATCATTTGCTATGCAAGAGCGAAAGCTGTTTAACCAGAACCTTGGTTTGCTAGATATCTACACAACAAATCAAGCCTATTTTTCGGCCATATATCTAACAGATCTCAATGGTATTATTACTAACATTGGACTACCTAGCCATCGACAGTATTTGCGCTCAAATTTCCTATCTCTTGATGTCAGTAATACAAATATTTTTAAACAGGTCACAAGCTCGGGTCAGTCTGGCTGGTCTGACGTTTTCCTCTCTACCGTCAGCGGGCGCCTATCTGTCGCTTATACTCAGCCTTTTTTGGATGGCACATTGGTAGGTGAAATCTCAGTAGAAGAACTACCTAAACTGGTCCAAAATCTGGCCAAGCAACATCAAGTTACCGTGATGATTCTTGATAGCCAACGTCAACTAATAGCGCACCCAGATGCTGAACTCAGCCATCAACAAATTAATCTATCAACTCTAGATTTAGTACAACAAACAGATAATGGGCAGAGCCTCAGCCTGCCCTTTACGTTTAATCATGAACAACTCATTGGTACTGCCTCCATCATGCCCGGTATCAATTGGATGGTCATCAGCGCACAAAACAAGTCAGAGGTTGAAGCCGAGCAATCTGCCGTCTATGACATATTAGTCGCAGCAATTTTTATCGGCATAATATCAGCAGGTTTACTCGCAATGCTGCTAGCAAGAGAGTTCATTGCGGGATTTACACACGCGGCACTTCAAGCCCGTTCGATTGCCTCTGGAGACTATCAAGCCCCGCCCACTCAATCTCGTATCAGAGAGCTTCAGTGGCTTGCTGATAACTTAGTGACGACAGGCCAAGCCATCGAAACACGTGAACATGAAATCATTCAGCTAAACTCCGATTTGGAACGGCGCGTTGAAGAACGCACCGAAGACTTACGAATGAGTCATGCAGAGCTAGAGCTAACACTCAATAATCTCAAACAAGCACAAGAGCAGCTTATTCAATCTGAGAAGCTTTCTGCACTTGGATCACTCGTCGCTGGGGTCTCACACGAGCTCAACACTCCCATAGGCAATAGCCTTATGACATCATCGACCCTAACAGAAAGCGTCCGTACCATTGTTAAGCAATCTGAAAGCAACCAACTAACTAGATCCAGCTTCGATACTTTTATTTCTGAGGTTGAGCAAGGCAGTCATATTCTAGAACGAAATCTACAAAGAGCATCGGAGCTAATTCATAGCTTTAAGCAAGTGGCCGTTGATCAATCTAGCGCTAAAAAGCGTGGGTTTAACCTTGAGCAACACTTCTCTGAAGTACTCACAACACTGCACCCTGTGCTTAAAAAGTCGCCCATCAAAGTCAACACAACCATCGCTAGCTCACTGTTTTTAAATAGCTATCCTGGCGCCCTTTCACAAATAATTACCAACCTAATCCAAAATGCGTTACTACATGCCTTTGACTCTACTAAACAAGGAATTATCACTGTCACGGCGAATGAAATAGATACGGAGAAGGTCCGGATTATTTTTGAGGATAACGGAAAAGGCATGAGCAAAGAGATGCAGAGCTCAATTTTTGATCCTTTTTTCACCACTAAACTTGGTCAAGGAGGCAGTGGACTAGGACTTCACATAGTGCACAATTTGGTTACCAATGTTCTAAAAGGCACAATAACCGTAGACAGCGATCAAGGCCAAGGGACAAAAATGATTTTAGATCTACCCATAAGCATCTAATACTCTCAGTATTCGGCAACAATCACACGGTTTCGGCCTTGCTCTTTCGCCTGATATAGAGCCCTATCCGCACGATCGAGTAAGCGTTCAATCGTTTCATCATTAATACTGAACTGAGCAACCCCTATGCTCACAGTAATAGAGAGGCCCTTTGGATTCAGTTGCTCTACCTCCCGACGAATGCTCTCGGCTTTTTGAGCCGCAAATACCTGATCACAATGGCCCAATAAGATCACAAACTCTTCGCCACCAAATCTTGCTGCAATATCCTCTTTTCGACAGTTCTCTGTCAGAAGCAGCGCTAAAGACTTGAGAACATCATCTCCGATAAGATGACCGTGCTGATCATTCACTTGTTTAAAATGATCAATATCCATCAACAACAAACTCATAGGATCTTCGTGACGTATAGCGTTCGCCATCCGCTGCTCAGCAGCTTCAAGAAGATAATAACGATTGTACAAATCCGTTAATTGATCTTTTAATGCTATCGCCTTCAACGTATCACGCTGACGTTTTAAGGTAACATGAGTATTTACACGAGCCAGCACAATAGAGGGACGAACAGGCTTAGTGATGTAGTCCACCGCTCCCATTTGTAAGCCTTTCTCTTCATTACTATCTTCATCACGTGCCGTCACAAAAATAATCGGGATATCCTGCGTATTAGGCTGGCTTTGTAACGTTTGGCACACCTCATATCCACCGATATCAGGCATCTCAATATCCAACAGAATCAAGTCTGGAATGGGGTCAGACACGGCTAAGCGAAGGCAATCGCTCCCTCCTGTTGCCACTTTAATCTGATAGTGATCCTTTAGGCAGTTAGCCAACACCTTAATATTAGATGGAATATCATCCACAATAAGGACAATAGGCTTATCACTCATCACTCACCCTCCGTGTGTGGCAATATATCGATCTTTAATAAACGCTCCAATTGCGTTAATGGCAATAACGCCGCCTGAAAATCAAAAGCAGATAAAGCATCATGCAAGCAGGATAGTTCTGTTTCTACGTCGGGCAATCCTTGATAACCCCAAAGCTCATCAAACTCTGATGTATCAATATATCCTCCAAGTTCAACAAGTCTCCCAATTTGCCTTAAAACAGCAACCACTTCATCTTCTGTAAGATTAGAAACGTGCTCATTCGTATGTTGAGCCAGATAAGTAGTAAAACAAGCCTTCACTTCATCATAAGCATCTGAAAACGCGGGCAGCAGTGCCATTACTTCTGTCTCTAATCCAGATTTTGCAGTTTTCTCTACTTTCGCCGCCATCTGATTTAGATGCAGAGCGGATAAGTTTGCAGCCATGCCTTTGATAGCATGAGCCCCCTTACCCACTGTATCCCAGTCTTTCTGTTCCGCGGCCATGTGTAATTTAGCCACAAGAGGAGTCCCATCATCTAAGAAAATTTCCAACAAGGGCGCTAGGATCTCTTCTTTGCCCATCATTCGTTCAATAGCCGATGCTTTATCCCAAACGGCTAAAACAGACTCTCCTGTTAAAGCGCCAGAACTCGGCTCTACCACGGTTCCACCTTCCGAAGCAGGAACAAACTGTTTATTACCAAGGTATTTTTGTAGTCGTTGATGCAATACCGAAGGTGACACCGGTTTACTGATGTAATCATCCATACCAGCCGCTAAACACTTCTCCTTATCTCCCTCCATCGCGTTTGCTGTCATCGCAACAATGGTTATAGAGGTATTATCCTTCCCGGCTAACCCTTCACGAATCTGTTTAGTTGCTTCATACCCATCCATCTCAGGCATTTGGCAATCCATAAAAATAAGTTGATAAGGGCAGCCATTTTTTGAAGCTTGCTCTAAGCTACTTTTTGCTTCAATACCATTGCCCGCGATATCGGCGCTAAAGCCCAACTCTTCAAGAATACCTATCACGACCATCTGATTTACATGATTATCTTCAACTACAAGGATGCGATTTTGATCAACCAATGAACCCGCTTGTTTCTGTAGAGTCACATTCTTTAAGTAATGGCTAGTCACAAGAGGTTCAGCATAACGTAAAGCATCACCATCTTCGGCAACGACTTGTAAAGCATCAAAAATATCAGAGGTTGTCGCGGGCTTAGGGAAATAACCGCTAAAACCGATTTCAGCAAAACGCTTAGCATCACCTCGATGTGACATCGAAGTCATCAAGATAGGCTTCGCATCAGAAAAGCGGGGATCTTTCTGCAATTGAATACCTAATTCTGCACCATCCATACCTGGCATCTGCATATCAAGAAATACAACATCAAAACAGCGGCCGCCGTGCTCTTGATAAAAAGCCTCGCAATGGGCAAGTGCATCAAAACCATCTTTAGCTTCAAAAACCTTTGCTCCCCAATGCCGTAACTGGGTTGATAGCACCTCTCGGTTAGTTGCATTATCATCAACTACGAGAAGGTTTAGAGACTCAATACCGCTAAGAGGCACAACAACCTCAGATTGTGAGCTCTCATCTAAGAGAACATGAAATACAAAGCGGCTCCCTTGCCCCTCATTACTATCTACGGAGATCGCCCCCCCCATTAATTCGCTAATTT
This sequence comes from Neptuniibacter victor, assembly GCA_027943745.1. Taxonomy (GTDB): domain Bacteria; phylum Pseudomonadota; class Gammaproteobacteria; order Pseudomonadales; family Balneatricaceae; genus Neptuniibacter; species Neptuniibacter victor. Next base: position 3,887,657 of record AP025763.1, read on the forward strand.
TTTTACTTATCGCTAACCCTAATCCTGTGCCACCATATTCACGCGTTGTAGAAGCATCCACCTGGCTAAACGAATCAAATAAATGGGATAGTTTGTCTTCTGGAATACCGATCCCTGTATCTTCTACCGCACATTCCAAACGCCACTGTTTGCCGTCAACTTGCAGCAGCGATGCGCGTATCAACACCTCACCTTGCTCGGTAAACTTGATCGCATTGCCTACTAGGTTCGTGAGTATTTGACGTAACCGCCCAGGGTCCCCCTTAACGGTCGAATGCTCGATGCCAGTCAGATCTAATACCAGTTCTAAGCCCTTATCTTGAGCCTGTAGCGCCATCCCTTCTGCGAATTCACCGAACATACCTCGAAGATTAAAATCAATAGATTCCAACTCCAACTTCCCTGCATCCACTTTGGAAAAATCTAGGATATCGTTAATCAACGTTAACAATGCATTAGCGCTGGTTTGGGCCACGATGGCACGGTGTCGTTGATCATCATCTAAAGGTGTATTTAATAGCAGACCTAACATGCCTAGAACGCCGTTCATTGGGGTTCTAATCTCGTGGCTCATATTGGCAAGAAATTCACTCTTCGTACTATTGGCAAGTTCAGCCTCATCCTTCAATGTGATCAAGCGCTGCTCCATCTCCCTCTCGGCTGTCACATCCACATTTGTCCCTATCATGCGTAATGACTCACCGCTATCACTGGCCATCAGGGCCGCGGTAGCTTTTACATACTTTATTTGACCATTAGGCAAACATAGCCGGAATTCGCACTTCCAATCATGCTTATTCTCTACCGCATCCTTTAGCGTTGATTCAGCCATTTCGACATCATCCACGTGGAGGCAAGATCTCCAGTAATCAAAAAACAGATGGTTTTTAACAACATCATCGGGCGTCGCATAGATTAAACACATCTGCTCATCCCAATCGAGCGCATTATTGAGTAAGTCCCACTCCCAAATGCCTAACCCCGATGACTCAACGGCTAAATCAGTCCTGCGCTTAGCATCCTCTAACTGCCGCTTTATATTTTCCGCTAAGTCTAAGGCCTGAATAAGCCCCTGCTCAGCATCAACTCTTTGACTAATATCTCTGAACGACCAAACTCGTCCAACAGGCTGTTCCTCAACATACATTGGAATTGATGATTGCTCGAACGTACGGCCGTCGCGCAACACAAGCACCGTAAAGTCTTCTTTTTCACCACTATTTAAGAGGCCTTTTACATTTTCTGCTGCCTGATCAGCATTCTCTAGCTGACGTAAAATGGGACCAAGGATCCTCGCTTCTGTGCCATACTCCTCGGGAAAACCCCACAATTCCGCAAAGCGGATGTTGTAGCGAATCACCAACCCCTTCGTATCGGTTACGAGAATGCCGTTATCTGTTGATTCAAGAATTGATGCCTGTAACGTTAATGCTTCCGTTATCTCCAGCTCCATCTGCTTTCGCGAAGTAATATCGCTTCTTATCGCTACATAACTAACAGGTTTAGCATCATCCCCTTTAAAAGGAACGATCGTGGTGTCGACCCAGTAAATACGACCATCTTTTGCTCTATTTTTAATTTCGCCATGCCACACCTCTCCCGAAGAGATGGTTTGATATAACTCGACAAAAAAAGATTTTGGATGATGGCCAGAATTTAAAATACGGTGGTTTTTACCTATTAATTCGGCGCGGTCATAACCACTAATTTGAGTGAATTTATCGTTCGCATAGGTGATCAAACCCTGTAAGTCTGTCACTGCAACAATAGAGTGCTGATCCAATGCAAATTTCTGCTCAGCAACTTGAGCTAAAGCATGCTTCGCTTGCTCGACACTTCGATTCAGTGCCGTTTCATGTATTTTTCGCATCTCCAACATATAGTTGAAAGCATCAGCTAACTGACTGGTTTCTATATTCTCGGCATTGATCACAACTTCGTTCTCAATACTTCCAGCAGCAATATCCCTGCTCGCTCGAGACAGTAAAATAATCGGTTTTGTAATGCGGCTAGCGACATTATAAGCCAACACCATAACAACCAATGCAGTGAGCAAAGTTAATGCTAGCGTAATTTTTCCTAACCAATGTGCAGAACTCAGAGCTTTAGCTTGACCAATTTCTGAGATTAATAACCAACTAATATTTGCCAACGGCATAGCCGTGGTTTGTCCAAACACCAATACATTCGAAGGGCCGACATAACTTGAAACTTGCCCTTCACGCTCCACACTAAAATCAAGTTTACGCTGCAATACCTCAGATGAATCACCCGCAATGGGGCTAATCAACATACCGCTATCACTAATAATATAATGCGCGGTGGAATCACCTTCTAAATCGGCAACATTGAGCAGATCAAACACGCGATCAAAGCGTATTTGAACCGCAAAAACGCCAATTTTGGCACCATTTTCATCGTTTATTGGAGCGGACAAAAAACCAGCAAAAGCACTGTTTGAAGGCGCATATCTCTCCAAACCGGAAAAAGAAAGCTCACCGCTATCAAGTGTCCTTTTAACCGACTTTGCAAAACCAGAGCGATTCGAAGCCGACAACAAATTACTGCCTAAATCCGATTCAGCTGCGACGGAGTAAAGAACATTTCCATGTAAATCGATCAAAAAGACATCATAGATATAGTCATATCTTTGACTTAGCGTGACCAGATCGGTTTTTTTATTAGCCACCAGCATTGCCCATGAGCTACTTTTCACAAATTGCTCTGCGCTATTGCCGCTTGCTTCAAAGCCACGTAACAAAGAGGACATTAAATCAGACGTATTTTTAGCTTCTGAATGGATACGAAGATCGGATAAGCGGTAGTCAAACCAATTGGAAATAGAGCGCACTGTCACTAATGAAGACTGCTGTAGGTTTTTCTGAACAGCATCCGTGAGACTATCTTTAGCCTGTTGATAACTTAACCAAGACACTAACGTCATCGGCACTAATGCCAGCAACCCTATCCACAGTACCAGATGTGTTCTAAGTGACTTCATTGGGCGCTCGGCATTAGATGAAGCCGCTTTCAATCCCTTATCCAAATCCATATAGCAATAATTCCTTATAACCCTTCAGAAGGCATTTACAATCCCACAACGAGTGAAAGGACTTAAATATCAAATACCTATGAATTCCAGCAATCGTTTAAGGATAGTTCATTTTGTCCTAACTCGTGCAACATTTCGAAGTAAAAAAACCTTCATCAATGCACACTAACAATAAGTCATTTGAGACGTGACTAATACGATCAAAAGTAGGACAGTAACACCATATAACGGCGTTCTGCCGAAGAGGAAGGCACTCACGGGGATATCTACTTAAGCATGGATTTTGCCTGATGCAGATCAAACTTTAATCGTTCGATCATCTGCTGTTTACTGGGCAATTCGATTTCTAGCTCACGTAGCTCTTGTAATAAATTTTGTCGTTCATGTCGAGATAAGCCATCGCTCACTAACTTCTTCTCGGTTAGATCAATTTTATCCTTCAATTGCGTGACCTCACGCAACTGTCGACTTATCTGCTGCTCGATCTCTTTCACTTCCTTCTCTTGCAAATAGATCTCACGACCAGCATGGTAAGCTTGCAAGAACGTTTGCTCTCCCTGCTTCGGGCAAACATAACCATACTCTGCACCACTGCGTCCAAGCCGGTAGCCATTGTCAGCCTTACAATACGTGTTTAATCCTCTCTCTCTACCTTGCTGGTACAAAGCTAAATCGACAGTAATTTTGTATTCAGAACAGGCGGACTGATGCTCTGCAATAAAAGCCTCGGCCTTACCTTGCAAACCATCGCGATAGCCTATTCCCTGCCAATCTCCCGTAATGCATTCGTCTTTACTGAGACTCGCACAACCAGAAAGCAGCACAAAACTAAAAACAGCAATAAGAAAAGATGAATAGCGTATTTTCTGGCACACGAGGGTAATCCCGTTCGGTAAATTATGCCCAGAATAATACGCTGAAGCTTAACCTAGGTGAAATACTCAATAGGATTACAAAAAAACAGGAATAAGCTTGAAACCTTGATTTTGCCACCCGATTAAAGAGATAAAACTTCTTAATACTTTTCGTAAAACCTGCATAGTCTCTCCTCTACCATTTGGCAAGCAACAGGTCATCGAATAACAATGTCAGGTAACCAACGTTTAACTCGATCAATTTCATCCCGTTCACCTTCGTTAATCGGTGGAATATCAAGTACGTCAGGAGGGGAGGCCAGCAAATTCAAGTCGACGGCTTGAGCTAAACCCACAATTTGTTCATTTTCCACGCGCATGTGGTAATAGATACCATTCCAAAAGTTTGCGCCAAAATCCTCTTTCTTTTTGAACATAAATAATAGGTCATGTGACAACCAGCTAAGATCCTCACGTGAGACCTTGTGCGGCTGTTCATACGGATAAGCCAGATGGCACCACAGTTCAGGGCCCTCGAGGCACTTCATCTCCTTCATCGACAAGAAATAGTCACGAAACAGGCCATGATCCATATGCAGTTCATAGCGGCTTTGATCTGATTCTGGATAAAAAACAATAGTGCCAATCTTGATTTCATCGCCTTTACTATCGAGTAAAAAAATGTGCTTTTTACCGGAAAGCACATCAGCAACGCTATAACTAGATAAACCGATACAAACCGATATGGTGATTGCATTAACTAACGTTTTAAACCAAGACATATCTTCCCCCTTGCTCATGAGCGCTATAATGAGTGTACGATGCTCGTCAACAAGCGCCATGATACTTGGGTACTGATTTTGCCGCCCTTCATCAAAAAAACATTTTGAATGTCATGCCATTTCTTTACATTATGGTGGGTATTCATTCGACCTAATCAGCGGAGTTACTATGGGGTCATGCTGCCAACATGAACAACAGTTCGATGGTGCATCACAAGAATACCGTCGTGCTTTATGGTGGGTAATATTTATAAACGCAGTCATGTTTCTTGTAGAAATGGGTGCGAGTATCCAGGCCAGTTCACAAGCCCTACAGGCCGATGCTCTCGATTTCTTAGGGGATACAGCCACCTATAGCCTATCCCTACTCGTAATAGGCAGCTCCCTTAAAATAAGAAATCGTGCAGCCCTATTTAAAGCCGCTAGCCTCATGGTTATGGGCGTTTCGGTATTTACAATGACGTTGTACCGATTCCTCTATATGGAAACGCCACAAGCCGTCACCATGGGAACCTTTGGAGCGCTGGCTTTTATCGCCAATATGATCAGTGTGTTAATACTTCTACGCTTTAGAGATGGTGATGCAAATGTACGCTCTGTATGGCTTTGTAGCCGCAATGATGCAATTGGCAATATTGCAGTGATGATCGCTGCCCTTGGTGTTTGGCAAAGTAGTTCAGCCTGGCCCGATCTTATCGTTGCAAGCATTATGGCGGGGCTATTCAGTTGGTCTGCCATCCAGATTTTCCAACAGGTGAGAAACGATTCTGATAACGGCACAGATCAAAAAACAAGTTAACGAACGATCATTCGTGATTTTTTTTGCAGCAAAGCCAAGATTTAGTTAGAGTTAGTGCGTCGTTCGTTTTTTGACCAACCAGGAGCATATAATGATAAAAAAAGCCCTGAAGTTATGTAATCTGAAATTGCTTCATTTTTCTATTATCGCCTCACTGTATGCGATTAATCCCGCACACGCCGGACATCTGCAGAAAATATTGCCCGCAAAACAGCTCAAAAAAATCCAACATGAATACGACCAAGAGACAGCTGAACGCTTTAATTCTTGGCAAAGCCTGCTGCTAGATAGCCACAACAAAACGCCCACTGAGAAACTCACACTTGTAAATGATTTCTTTAATCAAATGAAATGGACTGAAGATCAAAACTTATGGCAAAAACGCGATTACTGGGCGACCCCTATCGAAAGTTTGATTCGTAATGCAGGGGACTGTGAAGACTTTTCTATCGCCAAATACTTTACGCTGCTTGAATTAGGTATTCCTGTAGAACAGCTTAAAGTTTCATATGTCCAGATGCGTCAAACACAGCAGGCCCACATGGTCCTAGCCTTCTATGAGAACGAAAGCGCAGATCCTCTGATTCTCGACAATATGCAAAAAAAAATAATGAGAGGTTCAAAGAGAACAGATCTAACACCAATGTTCCACTTTAATGGCGAAGGAGTATGGAGTAAGGATTCTCCTTCTACTCGTGTAGATTCAGCATTAAAAATTCGAAACTGGGCTGATCTGATGCAGAGAATAGACGCAGAACAGAGTTAAACAACAATACACAGTCTGTATTTATGCGATCTAATATGTTGTTATACCGTGTATTAATCTCGATTCGCTGCGGCACAATAGCTATATTGAATTGATACGAACCGAGACTTTATTGACTAAGGAATTCCTCAAAACTAGAAGAATTCACTTGAATGAGTTCGAAAGATTCACCTATAAGCTACACTTAGATAAAACTATCGACTCGGCTGTTTCAGGAATACAAGATGCCCAATACATTACTTTTCGCTGCCGAAGAACCTCAAACGCCGGACAGTGGACTGCCCCCTTGGAAAGTCTTAGTTGTAGACGATGAAGATAGTGTTCATCGCGTTACTGAACTCGTTCTAAAAAATGTCACATTTGATGATCGCCCTATCGAATTGATTGAAGCGAACTCTGCCGCTGAAGCAAAAACAATTTTTGAAAAACATGGTGACGAGATAGCCCTAGCGCTAGTCGATGTTGTCATGGAAACCGATGATGCAGGGTTACAGCTAATTCGAATTATTCGTGAAGAACTCAAAAATGATATGACGCGTGTTGTGCTCCGGACAGGCCAACCAGGTCAGGCCCCGGAAGAGAAGGTTATACAAGAATACGATATCAATGATTATAAAGATAAAACCGAGTTAACCGGCACAAAGCTAAAAACACTCATTTATTCTTCGTTACGCTCCTATCGCGATATCAAGACGATTGACCGCCAACGTAAGTCCCTGGAAACCGTCATCCATGCCATTGGGCAGATAAATCAGGTTAACTCACTTAGTTTACTAGCGTCGGCGATACTGAATCAGTTAATCACTCTGTTAAATTTTGAACCTGATTCAATCTACTGTAGTACACGTCGCCTCTACCGAGATATACCACGCTTCACCGTTCTGGCGGCAACAGGCAATATGCAGCCCTTATTACATGAAGCAAGTAAAGATACAAACTCTCTTGTTCAATACAATGAAAGTGAACTGCCTGAAGATCTGCAGAAAGTGTTTAACCAAGCCCTACAAACAAAAGGTTCAATACACACCGAAGATGGCTACATCGCCTATCACTCTGGGATGAGTGGTGCGGAAAGCCTCTTATACATCAAACATCGCAGTAATATAGATGAACATGCCAAACATCTATTAGAAATTTTTAGTGCAGATGTTATTTCTACTTACCATACATTACTGCTTAAAGAAGAGATCCAAGAAACCCAAGAAGAACTTATCTATATTCTTGGTGAAGCTGTTGAGAAACGCTCCAAAGAAACCGGAGCTCACGTAAAAAGGGTGGCTGAGATTTCCGCCCTTCTCGCGGCAGCCTCAGGAACAAATCAACTTTTTATAGAGAATATTAGACTAGCTTCTCCGCTGCATGATTTAGGAAAAATTGCGATTCCTGATGCAATTTTGAATAAGCCCGGTGCTCTCGATCCAAACGAATGGACAACGATGAAGACCCATGCAGAAATAGGAGAAAGTATGCTGAAACACTCTGATCGCCCCGTATTTCAGCTCGCTGCGCGTATCGCCGGAAGTCACCATGAGAAATGGGATGGCACAGGTTATCCACAAGGCCTACAAGGTGAAGAGATACCTTTATCTGGGCGTATCACAGCCGTTGCAGATGTATTTGACGCACTAAACAGCAAACGCTGTTATAAGGAAAATTGGCCTTTAGAAAAGACATTGGATCTGATGCACGAAGAGAAAGGCAAGCATTTTGATCCCAATCTTATCGAGCTATTCCAGGAAAACCTCAATGAGATTCTCGCTATCTGTAAACGCTACCCTGATTAAACACGTTTAACATGAATAGTTCTTTAGATAGCACTTCCCCAAACATAATGTCCGGCCGCTTAGGTAAGCGGTTTGCTATGTTAATTGTTATCTTCAGCTCATGCTTTACATTACTAAGCACGAGCCTCCAACTCGCTTTGGACTACAGAGCGGATATTAGTCGAATAGAGCAACAATTCAATAATGTCCGCACCTCCTATCTGCAAGCTATTACATTGAGCGTATGGTCGCTAGATGATTCCCAAATCGAAACCCAACTCATTGGCCTAAGCCAACTTCCAGATATTGAATATGTATCAATCGTTGTTGAAGGCGAGATGAATTGGCAGCAAGGCGAAGCACAGTCTTCAGCCACTAAAACCGTAGATTTCCCGCTCAATTACAGTGCGCCGGGTATATCATCTCAAGACATTGGCGTTCTGCGCGTTACGGCAAGTATTGATAATGTATATAACCGCCTTCTCAATAAAGCAGGGGTTATCCTTGTTAGCAATGGTATAAAAACGTTCTTAGTCTCAGGCTTTATCCTGTTCTTAGTATGGATGCATATCACCCGCCATTTACATAATATTTCCCGTTATTTAAATGAGATCGATTTCAGCAAATTAACTCGACCGTTACTGTTAAAAAAACGCGTTAATGAAAAAAAATTAGATGAAATTGATACGGTTGTTAAAACGATCAACCATATGAGAACAAGTCTTCACGATTCCTATGAAGAGCTCAATCAAAATAAAATACACCTGCAGTCACTCGTCGCAGAACGAGATACTCTGCTTGAAAGCGAGCGGCGATACAAAGAAACGCTGGAAGAACGCGTATTAGAGCGGACAGAACAACTTCAAACCTCAATGGAAGATCTACGCTCTGCGCAAACATTGTTGATTGAGACCGAGAAAATGGCCGCATTGGGCAATATGGTTGCAGGTGTGGCCCACGAAATTAATACACCTATTGGTGTTTGCCGAACCGCTGCAAGCTACCAAGATGAGAATAGCCGTGAGATCCGTCGTAAGTTTGAAGAGGGTACATTAACCCAATCAGACCTACGTGACTTCTTAGATGGCATCGATGAATCCAGCTCTCTATTTGAAACCAATATCGTTAAAGCAAGCCAGCTCATCTCCAGCTTTAAACTTATTGCAACCGACCAAAGCTACGATGCAATTCAACGCTTTAATCTAAAAAACTATCTCGAATCATCCATTCAAACGATATATCCGCAATATAAACACCGACACGTCGATTTTAAGTTGGATATCCCCAGTACGATTGAGCTAGATAGCTACCCTGGTGCGTTACACCACGTATTAAGCAATCTGATTCACAACTCCACGATTCACGGGTTTGAAGAAAAACAAGGGGGAGAGATATCCATTAAGGCCACAGCTGATGCTCACAATCTTCGGCTTAGCTATCAAGACAATGGTCGAGGCTTATCTCTAGAAGAGAGTAAAAAGCTTTTCGAGCCCTTTTTTACAACCAAGCGAGGAAAAGGAGGAAGTGGTTTAGGCATGTCTATTGTGTTTAACATTATCTCCCGTCAACTAGGCGGCAAGATAGAGCTCAACACCGAAGCTAATGATGGGTTTGAAGCGCTCATTACAATCCCATTAGCCATTGCACCTCAAGAAAATGAATCCTCAGATCAATAGGGAACGCCCCTATCTATTTAAGGTAATTTGATTGTCCGATAGAAGTGGTAGAGCAATTCACCATCTTGTAAGCGATGCTTTTCAATCGCTTGCCAAAAATTTTCTGCTAAACCGGGATGCTTCTGTACCCATTGCGATGATAACGGCAGGTACCAATCAGCCATTAGAAAAGGCGTTGGCAACACTTTCATTTCGCGCTCGATTTCAAGTTTTTCCAGTAAATGCGTACCCACAGATTCTTCAACAACATAACCATCAATGCGTCCAAGCGCTGCCAACTTGAAACCTTGTTCAGGCAAAAAGTTTTTAGCGGGTAAGACACCAAGCTTCTCTAGTTTTTGTGTTGTTATATAGCCCATAGGGGAAGCAATGCCAGAAAAAACACCGGAAAAAGACTCACCATTCCATGCCAACCTAGAATGCACTTGCGTATAAATTAAATATCGAACATGCCACAACCTATATGGGGAATAAATAATGCCATCCCGCTTTGGGAATACGCCCCAACTATCCCGAGCTTTGGTCCAGATAGCAGGAAAAACGCCATCAACCTTTCCATGCTTCAGCTGATCAATACAGCGAAGCCAAGGATAGTTTACAAACACCACATCTATATCTAAATCGTCGGCAGCCTTCTTAACTAAGTCCGGTAAAACCCCCGTCTCAGCGTCAATCCACTCAGCCCGTTTGTCACTAACAGGTAAACTCTTTAGGTAAGGAAGATAATCTTGATTCTCATAACATAGGACCATTCGATCAGCTGCAGAAACATTGAAGCTAAACATTAAGCATAGAGTGATGATGAGAAAGGAATTAACAAGATAACCCCATAGTGATGTGAAATCTTTACTGCGAAGCATATCGTTTTATGATCCCGTCAAAACTACCATCTAATTTCATCGATTCCATCGCCTTATTCACTTTATCAATGAGTTCAGGCGTACTTCTCTCTTTCGAAAATAAGATATAAGTCGGCCAATAAAGAACCTCCAGTTTCTCCCCCCCATGACGAACAATATCTATCTGATCTTCCAATCCTTGTTCTTTGATATAAAACAGAACGGGGAGCTGATCGCCCACAAACATATCAATTCGATGATTTAACAGTTGATCAACACTTTGCTTGGTAGAGTCGGAATAAGAAACAGCAGAAAAGCGATGATTATCCAGCGCTTGCCGAAAAAGGCCATCACCATAGAGATAACCTCTTCGAACTGAAATCACCTTATCCTCGCTACCTGCATATTCAGGTGAAATACTAAAAACGTGCTGTTTACGTTTAAACAAAACATAACGCTGTTCAATAAGAACGCTCTGAACATAGCGGCCCCACTTTTGTCGTGCACGGTTCTTCCCAGCATTAAACAGCAGATCACTCTGCCCATGCTCAGTAAGGTAGACCGCTCGCTTCCATGGATAAAAGTTAAAATTCACACGGTATGAACCGGCCCTTTTCATCGCCTCTTGAATAATATCAATCGCAATTCCCTTTGGCTCTTCATTCTCTAGATATTGATAAGGGGGATAAATTAGAGTGCTGGCGTTAAATGCTGGCCCATCGCTCGCTTGTACCCTCGGCAAAAGAAGCACCAACGAATAGATCAGAGATAAGAAGATTGCACGGGTAAGGAATGTCAGCACAGGACGAAAGCCTAATCATCATCTTTGCCTATAAGTATTGTTAGCTAACGAATAGCTGTCAATTTAAGCGATACTTTCATTGACTCACATCTATTGAGATAGAGCTAAGCCAATTGCTTAAGCAATTCTTCCGACCAACCAAGAGATTGCTCAAAGTGTTTAGCAAGTACATCTATCTCTTCTTGATTGGACAGCTCATGCCACTCACCTAAGACATATAGATTGACCGTTGCTAAAATTCTACCTAATGGGTTACTTCCCCCTGTTAACGCTCTTTTAACTTCAACTTGAACAGGCAACTGCTGCATCAATTCATCAAGCGGCATCGCTAACACGGCATCAATACCTGATAAAATGCCCGTTAAGAAAGCCGTGCTTGGCTCAACCTGCGGGTTACTCTCCGCAAGCAACTCACACATTTTCCCTTTAATTAGCAATAATCCAATCAATTCGTTCGAAGTACGTTTATTATGGCTCAGGGCAAACATTAAGACCCACTTTCTTAGCTCTACCAACCCAAGTACGACAATAGCTTCTGCGATATTGGAAATTGTTCTACGCCCACGAAAAGCAGCGGAATTAACCAGCCGCAAAATGCTGGCTACTAGCTCTGGGTCACTCTGTAACACTTTCTCTATACTTTCAGGCGTTGCTTTAGGGTGATTGACCTCCCCTATGAGCTGAAACATAACCTGCTCATTTCGTTCTAGCTTGCGGCCTTTAACATATTGAGGCGTAGCGAAAAAACTACCTAAAAAAAGATCGAAGCCTGCGCCCTTACAAACAGAATAAGCCTCATGAGAATCAACATTCATTGCCAATAACTTTGTATTATCTCGTTGGCGAAATCGTTGACATACTTTTGTTAGCTCCTCATTTGATCTATCTCGTATATCAATTTTCACAATAGAAGCTAATTCAATTAATACCTCAGAAGCATTCTCAGGTGCCACCAAACGATAACCATTCAAAGCCATCGAGTGAACATTATTCTTTGCCTCTTCAGATAGATCATTAAAGTTATTAATTTCCATCAACAGGGTTTCAACGGGTATCTCTGGTAGCTGATTTTCATACAACCATTCAGCGCCTCCAGAAATAAGTGCAGGCAGATATTTTATATAACCACTGTCCATTATATTACTGAATGCATTCACTAAGAGCTCAACGGCCTGCTCCCTATTCTCCGGAACAGTGGCGTCTTCATTATCCTGAGTTGAACAATGCAATTCATAGGCATAAGTATTCATCAAAGCATCAAAGATAGGCTGACGCGTAAACAAAATAGAGTGGCTCATTAAATTCTCATCAACATACTGTTCAGTTTTAGTAACACGATGACACCTTTCTAGCATAACAATTAGCGACTGTTGTTAATAAGTGTTATTTAAAAATAAATAATGACACCTGACAAAATCGTCATGACAAAAAATCACATGTTTTATAAAGACTTTAAAAAAGCCAAGTAAATACAAAAGGTTACTCACAATTAAAAACTGGCACAGCTAATGCAATACCTACCCCATGATAAACGACCAAATCGTTTTAGGAGCTAAATCATGAGCCATATTGAAGAAAATGTAGAAGTTATTGGTATTGCCCCATCTGTGCTAATGGTACTGGGTGGCTTGGCTATAGCAATTTTACCCGCTATCGTTCAAATCGTATTACTAGCCAATTAAATAGTTCTTCTCCCTACCCCACCTACAGGTGCCACTTGTCCGATACTGAGGCACCTGTCTTTATTGATTTAAACCAATAATTCAACACTTTCCCTACCAGTTATAGGGGTTTCAACCCTCTAATGCTTGCATAAAACCATTTTTGAGCAAATACTAATTTTAAAGCCTTTAAATAAGGTATTTCTGTTCGTTTAGTTATCGAGAAAGAGCATGAAAGGACTGTATAAAATTGGCGGAGCCATACTCATTTCAATCGGCATTGCTTTTAGCGCTATCACTTACAGTGAGCGTAATGATAAGCCTCAATATTCGAAAGAAACACCCGAGAACACGATAAAAATTGCGGTTTCAACCACGCCACTATCTGCCCCTTTTTATATTGCAAAAGCTAAAGGTTTTTTCCATACATCAGGAGCAAATGTTGAATTGATAGAGATGGCAGGTGGCAATAAATGCTTCCAAGCGCTATTAGATGAAAAGGTTGACTTAGCCACAACATCCAACTCAGTCATTATGTTCAATGCCTTTAAACATAATAATTTTGAAGTGATCACCAGCTTCGTTGAATCTGATAACGATATAAAAATCATTACCAACAAAAAACCTGAAATAACCTCTCCTTATGACTTAATCGGTAAAACAGTTGGTGTCGTCAAAGGAAGTGCAAGTGAATATTTTTTGCACACTTGGCTAACCGTATCAGGCGTCGATCCCAATCTTGTGAACACTACTCCCTATAACGTAAACGAGATGCCCGCAGCGTTAAAAAATAAAGAGATCGATGCAATCTCTGTCTGGGAGCCGTTTGCTTTTAAAGCTAGCCAGCTCAACACAAGTACGCAGATTATGGAGACAAAAGGTCTCTACAATTTATCCTTTAATCTAATCGGCTTAAAAAATAACAGCACTGTTCAAAATCCCAGCCTTCAAGACGAACAGTATGCAAAGATATTAGAAGCGCTCAATAAAGCAGTTCACTTCATTGCCATTAATCCCGAAGATTCTCAGCTTATCTTACGTAGGAACCTCAAGCTTAGCCAAGATTTTATCGATTGGATTTGGCAAGACTATCTTTATAAACTATCACTTAACCACTCACTCATCTCGTCTCTTGAAAACCAGTCTCGCTGGGCCATAGAATCAGGTTTAGTCGAGCAAACGACCCCTCCAGATTTTAATACCCTAATCTCATCACAAGCGTTAAATACCATTAGCGATAACGCTCCATTGCAGCAATAGCTAGAGTTAGAATTAAATAGTAATGAAGATAAGAACACGACTACTATTACTGACTGTTTTGAGTGGGATTTTAAGCCTCACAATTTTGAGCGGGCTTTTCTGGCTAGATAAGCAGCAAGATTTACTATTTCAGCACATCGAAACCATAAACCGCATACAGGCACACACCAACATTCTTCGCAGCCAGTTTCGAGTTCATGAGCGCTATCGTGATGATGGTTCCATACATAAAGCGATGGCAAGCCAAACACAGCTAAAAACACTTCTAGATAAACTGCAAGCGAACCCCACAAGTGAAAAAGCCTATATCAATAGTATGTTAAGGCTTAGCGAAAGCCTCGAGTCGCTTTACACCAGAATGCTCAGCACGCATCAAGACGACGTTCAACTCACAGATAGACACAAAGACAATAGCCATTACTACTTAATGGATCGTCTTGACAATACAATTTTGAGCATGAGCGAAGACAGTTTTAAATTAGCACATCATGCGCTGAAGAACTCTCGCCAGGAGAGCCAAAAAAGTGCAACAATTATGCAGATCCTATTAATCAGCTTAACGCTTATTATTGTGTTGTCCGCTCTACAAACCTCTCGTCTCTTCCGAGATCGTCTAAAGCAGCTAGAGATGGGAATACACAAATTGGCGCGTGGTGAACTTAATCACACCATAGCGGTCACCCACGACGAAATTGGTCAATTAGCACAGCATTTCAATCAAATGACCCACAAACTCCGAGCCAGTACGATATCGGTGGACCAATTACAGCTCGAAGTTAATAAACGAACCTCTGAGTTAGTAAAACAAAAGGAAACCCTGAAACAACTGGCCGAACACGATAGTTTGACGGGGTTATCAAACCGAAATGCGTTTATGCAAAACCTAAAGACAACGCTTAAACATTGTGAAGACAAGCAGAATTCGGCAGCGATCTTCTTTATTGACCTTGACCGGTTTAAGCATATTAATGACTCGCTTGGGCATAGCGTCGGTGACGCGGTACTAATTGAAATGGCGCGACGCTTTACAAATACTCTGAGAAAAAGCGATTCATTAGCGCGTATCGGTGGCGACGAATTTACCGTCATCATCGACCCTATTTACCAACTCGATGATGCTTCTGAACTAGCCCATAAGCTCATCACGAGTCTTAATGCCCCCTATCATTATCAAAACAGCACATTTTACCTACACGTGAGCATAGGTATTAGTTTATACCCTCAAGATGGGCAGGATGCCCTTGAGCTGATGAAAAACGCGGATGCAGCGATGTATCAAGCTAAGCACGCGGGGGGCAATCGTTACTATTTCTATAATAGAGAGATAAACAAACATACGCTTGAGCTGCTTAAACAGGAAAGCGAACTCAGAACCGCATTAAACGAACAACAGCTAACCGTTTATTATCAACCCCAATTTAACTTAACAACCCAGACGCTGTTAGGGGTTGAAGCCTTAGTTCGATGGCAACACCCAACAAAAGGAATGATCACACCGGATCAGTTCATCCCTATTGCCGAAGAGAAAGGATTAATCCATCAATTAGGCGCCCAAGTGCTTAATACCGCTTGTAAACAAGTAAAGCGATGGCAAGAACAGCTAGGATACCCCCTTTCATTGGCGGTCAATGTATCGAGTAAGCAACTGAGTGAACATCAGTTGAATGAGACGGTTTATCAAGCCTTGGAGAAAACACAATTCCCAGCGTCATCCTTAGAGCTAGAGATCACTGAAAGTTGCCTATTGGAAAATACTGAGGATGCGATTGGCAAACTATTATCACTCAGAGCACAAGGCATAATGATCGCCTTAGATGATTTTGGAACCGGTTATTCCTCCTTATCCTACCTTAAACGCTTGCCACTAAATAAGCTCAAGATTGATAAAGCCTTTATCGATAATATTGCCAGCCATGACGAAGACAGAGCGATCTGTAAAGCGATCATTGCGTTAGGCAGCACACTTAATCTAAGCGTTATTGCAGAGGGCGTTGAAAGTGACCTACAAGCGGAAGTATTGATACACGAAGGTTGTGAACAAGTGCAGGGATATCTGTTTGGCAAACCTATGCCAGCAGAAGAGTTTTCACAAACGTACCTGTTAAATAGTCGACATATTGAATGCAGTACACAATAAAAAATACTTGCCCTACAGGCAGCGAAATCAATACAAACGATTATTATCTAATTTGCCTATAGGATTACATCACCACTTCCCTTATCCTCAACGGTATAAACGTCGATAGCCACCCCTCGAGAAGTAATCTATTCACCGATGACAGCCAAAAAGAGAAAGATCACGAGCAGCCCTGATAAATCAGTCGTCATGATTGTAGATGATATGCAATCAATGCGAATGATCACGCGCACCTCCCTCAAGCAGATGGGTTTTAAAAAATTTGTTGAATGCCCGAACGGACATGAAGCCCTTAAACGCCTGCGCTTAATGAACATCGATGTCGTCATCTGTGATTGGGATATGCCCGAAATGAATGGTCTAGAACTACTACGCCAAGTACGTAACGAGGAACGTTTAGAAAGAACTGTATTTATCATGCTCACAGCCCATTCTGAAACGGAACTGATCCATCAAAGTATCACCGCAGGTGTCGATGGCTATATGGTAAAACCCTATCAACCTGCGGCTCTGTGCAAACGCGTCAACTCTTTACTTGCGTCGCCCATTGAACTTAACGACTAAGCAGCTATTCCAGACAACTGTCATTGCAAACAACTTTCAATATTACTGCCTAGTATCTGCAGATATCCTGGGTAGCCTTGCGCGAGAGTCACATCAATAGCAAGTGGATCTAACTGTCCCATTTTTACCGGCAAATCAGAGACAATCTGCTTAATCACTGCGGCCTCAAATTGCGGCTCAACAAAAACACAGCCGACCTTTTGCGTTTTAAGCAATTTCTGGATCGTTGCAAGCTTTTTTGCACCCGGTGCTCGAGCAGGGTCAACCGTAAAAAATGCCTTTTGATTCAGACCGTAATGCTCAACCAACAGGGCAAAGGCATCATGAAACACAACAAAGCCCGATTTTTGATAAGGGATCAACTGTTGGCGGACCTGTTTCTCAGCTGTTAGTAATTCATCAGCGAAGGCTTGGTAGTTTTTTTCAAGCTGTACGGCATGTTGTGGGTACTGTGCTGATAAAGCATTTTTTATCTTTTCAGCAGCATCAAGCATCAATAGCGGGTCCATCCAAATATGTGGATCTTCTCCACCATGATGGTGGTGTTCATCATCATGGACTGTGCTTTCAGCCTCATGACCATGCGAGTCAGTATCTGAAACCTCCAACAGCTGTAAAACGGGAGCATCTGCACGCTGTAAAACTTTGGTTAGGAATTGCTCTAAACTTGGCCCAACCCACACGATAAGATCAGCGTTATTAAGCGTACGAATTCCTGAAGGTTTTAAAGAGTAATGATGAGGAGAGCTTCCGGCCGGGATTAATACCTCGACATCACCCAAATCAGCAACAATAGCATTCGCAACTAGCTGTAAAGGCTTTACACTAGTCACTACACTAAGCCTTTCCGCTGCGGTGGCTAAAGGAGCAATACAAACAAACATGAGCAATAGAACCAGCTTTTTCATATCAAACATACATCTCTCTTAATTTAAGAGTTATAATATAACACAAACATTAAAGTGATTTCGCTTATGTCAGATTCTCAACTTGCTTTTACACCTGAGCACGACCACAGTGGATGTATTGAACATGCATTAATGGATGCAAGAAGCTTATGTGAAGAACGTAATTTACGCTTTACGCCTATCCGCGAACTTGTATTAAAAACGATCTGGCAAAGCCACAAACCTTTAGGCGCCTACGAATTACTCCCAGCCCTGGCTGAAGCAGGCTTCAATTCAGCGCCTCCCACCGTTTATCGCGCGTTAGATTTCTTACAAGAACAAGGTCTTGTTCATCGTATATCCTTGTTGAATGCGTTTATTGGATGCCCGCACCCAAGCACATCACACGAAGGTTCCTTCTTGATCTGCAGGCATTGTAACAATGCTGTTGAAGTCGAAGCCCCCAGTATTAGTAATGAAGTTAATAAACAAGCTGAACGATTTGGTTTTATTCCCGAGCAGCAATCAATCGAAGTATTAGGTACTTGCCCAGAATGCCAACGAGGCAATGCTTAATGACACATAGCCATGAACCACTGATAAAGTTAGAAGGGATCAACCTCCACTTCGGCCGAAATCATGTTCTCCAAGATATCAGCACAGAACTGCACAAAGGTTGTATCACTACACTAATCGGACCAAACGGGGCAGGAAAGACCTCACTGGTGCGTGTAGTACTTGGTTTAACCAAACCTACTAGTGGAAAAATCTGGCAAGAGAACGATCTACGCATCGGCTATATGCCACAAAAATTACAGATCGATCAAACGTTTCCCCTCACCGTGGAGCGTTTTCTAAAAACCGCACGCTCTTGTAGTCGGACCCAAATGCTAGAAGCTCTCAAAGATGTTGGCGCCGAATCACTGTTCCCGCAATCCATTCATAACTTATCCGGGGGGGAGATGCAGAGAGTGCTACTCGCACGCGCGCTACTCCGTGACCCTCAATTGCTTGTACTAGACGAACCGGTACAAGGTGTTGATATTAATGGCCAGCTGGAGCTTTATAATCTGATATCCCGTATTCGAGATGAACGTGGTTGCGGCGTTCTAATGGTTAGCCATGATCTTCATTTAGTGATGGCCTCTACCGATCATGTTGTCTGTATTAATCACCACGTTTGTTGTTCAGGGCACCCTGAACATGTGACCAACGACCCTTCATTTACTGAATTATTTGGCGTGCAAGGGGGCGAGCAACTTGCTGTCTATAGTCATCACCATAACCACCGTCACAACGAACATGGCGATATCGTTCCAGAAAGCGATTGCCAGCATAAAGGGCCTTGTTAATGCCTGATTTCCTTCTTTTCGCCCTACTTGGTGGTCTAGGGGTTGCCGCAGTAGCAGGCCCGCTAGGTTCCTTTGTTGTTTGGCGTCGAATGGCTTATTTCGGTGATACCTTAGCCCATTCAGCACTACTGGGCATATCAATTGGTTTTCTACTCGATATCAACCTAAATGTAGCCGTAATATTCTGCTGTGTAGGACTGGCTCTCGTACTCGTAACATTGCAGAAGCAACGCATGGTGGCGACCGATACACTGCTAGGAATTATGGCTCATAGTGCACTGTCATTGGGCCTTGTTGCGGTCGCACTATTAGAGATACGGGTTGATCTAATGTCATATCTTTTCGGGGATCTGCTAGCCGTCAGCCAACAAGATCTTTACTGGATATTTGGCGGCGGCATAAGTGTTTTATTACTACTTAAAATTCTTTGGCAACCCCTATTAGCCATAACCATTAACGAAGAGTTAGCGCACGTAGAAGGGGTTAATGTCCCTATCACACGTCTTATTCTTATGCTGCTTATTGCTGTTGTCATTGCGATAGCGATGAAAATCGTAGGCCTTTTACTGATTACATCTCTACTTATTATTCCAGCTGCAGCAGCGAGAAAACTCGCTAAAACACCTGAGCAGATGGCAATTGGGGCGGCATGTGTCGGCTGTCTATCCGTTATAGGAGGCTTGGCGATGTCCTGGCACTTCGATACACCCGCAGGTCCATCAGTCGTCGTCGCGTCCCTAGCCACGTTTATTCTTCTATACAGCCTTCCGGTTAAAAACCAGCTTTAAAAGCTAAGGCTGAAGCAATACTTCAGCCTGTTTTCTTCTTCCAAAAAACATTTACTAATGCCCCTGCGATGATTAGACCACCACCCAACCAAGTCATAAGCGCTGGGATCTCATTAAAAAAGACAAAACCAAGCACGACAGAAAAAACAACTTGCACATAGGCGTATGCAGTAACCTTACCTGCATATTCGGTCTGCATCGCTTTCGTTAACCCAACCTGCCCCACCTGAGTAAAAACCCCCACCAGCAGAAGCAGCAGTAATGCCTCTATACCTGGCATAACGAAATCATCACCCAATAAAATCACAGAGAATGGCAAGGCGATAAGAGGGAAGTAAAAGATAATGACAGAGCTATCTTCACTTTGGCTTAACCGACGCACCAGAACATAGGCGACAGCACTGCCAAACGCACCAACTAATGCCGCGGCTAAGCTCAACCAAGGTAAATTATCTAATGAATTAGCAGAACTGGGCTGCACCATCAGAACCAAGCCGATTAAGCTGAGTAAGATACAAAAGACTGTTGCTTGCTGTACCCGTTCTTTCAAAAATATGAGCGCTAGCAACGCCGTAAAGGCGGGGTAGGTATATTGCAGAATGGTCGCTTCTGCTAGAGGTAGCGTCGATACCGCAAAGAAAACGCAAAGCAGAGCCAATGTCCCGACTGCTCCTCTCGCTATCAACAGCAGCTTATGATGCCCCCAGACAGGTATACGTTTGCGCTTAATATCTAAATAACTAATAAGCAATGAAACAACCGATCTCGCAGCAACAATCTCCAAGACAGGGATACCGTAACCACTAACACCTTTGACACACGCCGCCATCAAGGCAAAGCCCATTGCAGAGAGCAGCATATAGTAAACCGCAACCGATACAGTCTCTTTATTCGTTAGCATTTCTACACATAATCAAGGAGGGAAATAAGAAGCGCTGATAATAGCTTAAGAGCCAATAAGATAGATAGCTAACTACCGCTGTTCAATACAATCTATTTAAAACTCGCTATAAACAACTATGCTTAAAACTCGCTTGAATCTAAAAACGGATTGATCAATGATCGGCAACTTAATGCTTCTATTCTCCCTTACCAGTAACCCTTCACTGCCCATAGAGTCACTTAACGTCGCAGAGGGCTATAAAATAAGCGTAGTAGCCCGTGCTTCAAATGTTCGCCAGCTCGCCCTCTCCACTGAGGGTACGCTCTTTGCTGGCAGCAGAAGAGCCGGACAGGTCTACGCCTTTATCGACAAGAATAACGACGGTGTTTATGAAGAAACTAGAATAATAGCAAACAACCTTAATATGCCTAGCGGTGTAGCCATTAAAGAGAACGACCTTTACATCGCTGAAGTCGATAGAATTATAAAGTTCCGAAATATCCTGCCACTCCCTGCCCAAACGCTCCCCCAGTATGAGGTTTATTTTAATAACCTTCCTAAAGACCGTCACCATGGCTGGAAATACCTTAAGTTTGGGCCCGATCACTCACTCTATTTTAATATTGGAGCGCCTTGTAACATTTGTGACCCGGCACCACCTTTCGCTTCGATTGTAAAATTAGGTAGCAACAAAGCCCTCAGTCTTGTAGCAAAAGGCGTCAGGAACAGCGTTGGTTTTGACTGGCACCCCCTCAGCAATAACTTATGGTTCACTGACAATGGGCGAGATCACTTAGGAGATGATCTCCCTTCGGATGAGCTAAACCACGCACACACAACCGGGTTACATTTCGGTTACCCCTTCATCCATGGGAAAAACACCAAAGATCCTCAGTTTTCAACAACGCTTCCCATCAACCACACCCCACCTAGCTACCTTTTAGGTGCACACGTTGCCCCTTTAGGTATGGTATTTATCAAAGAAAAATCGAGTGAGAACAAAGATACTCAAACCCTATTCATTGCGGAACACGGTTCATGGAATCGTTCGAAAAAAGTAGGTTATCGGGTCGTTAAGCTAACCATAAAAAATGACCAAGTGCTGACACATCAGCCCTTTATTAGTGGGTGGTTAAGAGGAGAAAAACACTGGGGAAGACCCAACGATATCATTGTCGATCAAGACGGAAGTTTATTAATATCAGATGATTATGCGGGAGCGATCTATCGCGTCTCAAAACACTAGTGTAGATACCTTCTCGTGATCTACACTGTGCTTAGATAGACGAGGAGTATTAATGATCTTTGCGCTGACTTCCCGGATTAGGCGTAAACAATAACGGCTGAGCGTCTTCTTCTAATTGAGGTGCGTTCTCACGATTAACACGCGTTTCTAGCTCTTCTAGATCTGCGCTCCCATCAAGACGCATAGAGTCTTCATAGTCACAGCGCACACACTCTTTATACTCTTTCTCATCATCCCGGTAAGTGCGTATACAATCCATCTCTCCACAGCGTGGACACACCGCACCAGCAATAAAACGTTTAACAATGCTCATCTTCAATCTCTCTATTGCACCATCCTAGACAGTGCCACCAAACGGAAGGTTCCGTTTGGTGCATTCATTATACAGCTAGCGCTTAGCCGGTAATCCCGCAATGACGCAGAAGCGCATCAACACTAGGCTCACGCCCCCTAAAAGAAACAAATAACTCCATGGGCTCTTTTGACCCACCCATCTCGAGGATATTTGTACGGAAATCATTACCTGTCTGAAGGTTAAAAACGCCCTCCTCCTCGAAACGAGAAAAAGCATCAGCAGATAACACTTCAGCCCATTTATAGCTGTAGTACCCCGCAGCATAACCACCCGCAAAAATATGGCTAAAACTGTGCTGAAAGCGATTAAACTCTGGCGGCGTCACAACCGCTACATTACGGCGAATATCATTCAAGAAAGCCTGAATGTCCGTCTTCCCTGGTTGATATTCTCGATGCAGACAAAAATCAAATAGGGAGAACTCTAATTGACGAACCATCATCATACCGGACTGAAAATTACGTGCTGCAAGCATTTTGTCTAATAATGCTTGTGGCAAGGTCTCTCCTGTCTGATAGTGTCCAGAGATCAACGCCAACGCCTCGGGCTCGTAACACCAATTTTCTAAAAACTGACTAGGCAATTCAACCGCATCCCAAGCAACGCCATTAATGCCACTAACATCGGCGCACTCAATTTGCGTCAACATATGATGTAAACCATGACCAAACTCGTGGAACATAGTCGTCACTTCGTTATGCGTCAGTAGCGCAGGATCATCACCCACGGGAGAACTAAAATTACATACGAGGTAAGCAACAGGTAATTGCAGGCTCCCATCATCCAAACGACGACGTACTCGGCAATCATCCATCCATGCCCCGCCACGTTTTTTATCTCTTGCGTATAGATCTAAAAAGAACCGGGCAATAACCTCACCCTCACGGCTAATTTCAAACAAGCGTGCATCTTTATGCCAACGATCAAATTCACTGATCTCAGCAATTTCAATATTGAACAGTTTCCCGGTAACAGCAAACAAGCCATCAAGCACTTTAGGTAAAGGAAAATATGGACGAATCTGCTCTTCCGAAATCGCATACTTTTCCTGCTTTAATTTTTCACTAAAGTAAGCGATATCCCAAGCCTGCAAATCTTCTACATTAAAGTTGTCTTTCGCAAAATCACGTAATTGCTGAAAATCCTGCTTAGCAACAGGTAAACTTTTCTCGGCAAGGTCACGAAGAAACTTAACCACTTGATCAGGCGTCTCGGCCATCTTTGTTGCTAGCGAATATTCTGCATAGTTACTAAAACCGAGCAACGTCGCCAACTCCAAGCGTAACTCAAGTATTTCAGTCATGATCGGCGAGTTATCCCACTGCCCTTTTCCAGGCCCTTGGTCTGAAGCTCGCGTAGCAAAAGCAGTATAAATCTCTTTACGAAGCTCACGATTGTCAGCATAAGTAATCGTGGCTAAATATGAGGGAAAGTCGAGTGTAACTAACCAGCCATTTAATCCTTTAGCTTCTGCCATCTGCTTCGCAGCCGCTAGCGCCATCGGTGGCAAACCTTCGAGTTCACTTTCTTGATCTAATAGTTTATTCCAGGCATTACTGGCATCTAATACATTTTCAGAGAACTTTGTCGTTAATTCAGACAGCTTTTGCTGCAGCTGAGCATAGCGTTGCTGATCGTCAGCATTTAACGCAATACCAGAGAGGCGAAAATCCCTTAGTGTATTACTGATAACCTTTTGCTTAGCCTCGTTTAAATCTGAGAAAGCCTCGCTCTGTGCTAACTCATTGAACGCCTGATAAAGTGCCTGATTTTGCCCCATTTCCGTCCAGTACTGCGATAACTTCGGCAGGCAAGCATTATAGGCATCTCGTAACTCATCGCTATTCACAACAGAATTCATATGCGACACAGGAGACCAAGCTTTTGCTAAACGGTCATTCATCTCCTCTAATGGCGCTACGAGAGAATCCCAACTAGGGTTCGTCAATCCTTCAATAATCTCTTCAACCTTTTTACGATTATCCGCCAACATCTGATCAATAGCTGTTTCTATATGGCTCGGCTGGATTTTGCTAAAAGCAGGTAATAAAGGTGATTCAAGCATTGGATTGCTCATTTAATATGCTCCTGAAGAGAGAGGTAATCCCTTTAAGATGGGATCAAAGCTAAGTATTTCAATTCTAATGTCCATAATTCCAAGTAATTCGTAGTGAATACAAACAAAGTTTTGCCATAATAGTATTTTTATCCTCACTTACGAGTAACAAGAATGAAGATCCGTAGCTTTCAAGGCATGACGCCACAGTTAGGCGAACGCGTATTCGTGGACCCTAGCGCCGTTGTTTTAGGCGATGTAGTTTTAGGCGATGATGTATCAGTATGGCCTCTCACCGTTATTCGAGGGGATATGCACCATATCCGCATTGGTGATCGAACTAGCGTTCAAGATGGATCCGTTCTACATATTACTCACGCAGGCCCTTTTAACCCTGACGGTTTCCCATTGATTATTGGCTCAGATGTCACTATAGGACACCAAGCGATGCTCCATGGCTGCACTATAGGCAACAAGGTCCTTGTCGGCATGGGGGCTATGGTCATGGATGGGGCTATAGTGGAAGACGAAGTAATCATTGGTGCAGGTTCACTTGTCCCACCGGGAAAAACCCTAGAAAGTGGCTACCTATATGTTGGTAGACCGGTAAAACAACAACGGCCACTGACCGAAAAAGAGCTTAAATTTTTCAGCTATACTGCAGCTAATTACGTCAAGCTAAAGGATCAGCACCTTGAAGAAGAATACGCTAGTTTATAGCCTAATCGGTCTACTAATTAGCTTAGGAGGCTGCGGTTATAATACTAACAGTAGCCCTGAGGTCTGGCTTAAAAACTACGGAATAAATTCCTCGCCTGCTCTCGATAGTATCACGCTATGTCAAAACTTCGGCTGCACTAAAACAAAACAGATATCTCTATCACCTAAAGAACAGGCGCGGATCAACCAACACTTTTCACCCACTCCTGTATCTGCTGAAGAAGAGAGAGAGCGTTTAAAAACGGGCATTGGTTTGCTAGAAAGAATAACCGGGCCTAAGCTCGGTACCACAAATGATCTCGCTGAAAACGACTTCCACATGAGTACAAATCAACTCGACTGCGTTGCGGAGACAAGCAATACGAGTCAGTACTTATTATTCCTATCCTCAATGGGACTTATCAAATTCCACCGAATAGGGGGAAATCTACATAGGGGATTATTTACCCTAGACGCCCCCCACAATAGCGCCGCTATGATTGAAATCGAATCGAATCAAGCCTTTGCCGTTGACTCTTGGTTTGGGAAAAATGGCGATTCTGCTTGGATTGTGAAAGCTGAACGCTGGCTATCAGGTCAATCGCCTAAATAGATCTCCAGCTAGTTTTTTCCGCAAAAACATAACCCAGATCAAAATCACAAACGATTACGCTATTGATATTTATTATCATTACCATTATCCTCCCACGTAACATTACCCTTTAGAATAATAGGATTTGATCTATGAACCTTCGCAAGTCATTAATGACCGTAGCGGTATCTACGCTTATTACTAGCTCGGTATACGCTGCAACGCCAGCTAAGTCCGATATTATCGACAACTATGCCGATATCGCTCACGCGACTTACGAAGATTCATTAATTACGGCCAAACAACTCAATACCGTGTTAGGTCAGTTCTTAGCACAACCGACTGAAAGCAACCTTAAGAAAGCACGTGAAGCTTGGATTGCAGCACGCGTACCCTACCAACAGTCGGAAGCTTTCCGTTTTGGAAACGCGCTCGTAGATGACTGGGAAGGAAAAGTAAACGCATGGCCGCTGGATGAAGGTCTGATCGATTATGTGGCACCAGGCTATGGTTCTGAATCTGATGAAAACCCATTTTATAGCGCGAACATTATTGCTAATAAAACGCTTAAAATTGGCGGGGTTTCAGTAGACGCATCAACAATAGATAAAAAACTTCTTGCTGAAACGCTACACGAAATTGATGAAGTCGAAGCAAATGTTGCTACCGGATATCACGCGATAGAGTTTCTTCTATGGGGTCAAGATCTTAACGGCACAAACCCAGGTGCGGGTAACCGTCCAGCAACGGACTTCGACCTAACAAACTGCTCTAACGATAACTGCGACCGTCGTCGTGACTACCTGCAAGCAGCGACTAACCTACTTATCGATGATTTGACCGATATGACCAACAGCTGGGCTGTCAATGGCGAAGCACGTAAAGACCTATTGGCAAAAGGTACTGATGGTGGCCTTGCTACCATATTAACCGGTATGGGTAGTTTGGCTTATGGTGAGCTAGCGGGTGAAAGAACTAAACTTGGCTTAATGCTTCATGATCCTGAAGAAGAACATGACTGCTTTGCCGACAATACCCACAATTCACATTTCTATGATGCGTTGGGCATTAAAAATGTTTATCTAGGTAGCTATACACGCGTTGATGGTTCCACCGTTTCTGGAAGCAGCCTTTCACAGTTAGTACAAAACACAGCGCCGATTGTGGATCAAAACCTACGAAATAAACTGAATGAAACCGAAGCGGCTGCTCAAGTTATGGTCGATGAAGCGGACAAAGGTAACACTTTCGACGTTTTGATTGGTGCAAACAACACGCAAGGCAACCAGGTTGTGCAAACGTTTGTTAACGCGCTTGTCGCTGAAGCAGAAGCCATCGAGCATACCATCTCGGTGCTTAAGCTTGAAAATATCGAACTTGAAGGTTCTGACAGCTTAGATAATCCGGCCTCCATCGCAGCCGAGTAACGAACCTCTAGTACCCATAGCGCTCCTTTTTATAACAAAAGGAGTGCTATACGACAGATAAAACATGTTCCCAATCTCTCAACCACTTATTCTCAAAGCGATTCTGACACTACTTATTTTAGTAGGGATCACGCCTGTATCCGCGTCAGATCTTCAAGCACTGGAAGCGGGTGAAGTAGAGCAGGGTGGAGCTACCACTCATCATCGTAAAGCCGACCGAAATGCCTTTACCCATCCGGCAGAGAATCTACCTTTTAAGCAAAAGTTAGAATTTAAACTAGGTAATGCCATCTTTAAAAAGCTTTGGGTGCCAGCGCCATCATCAACAACGGCCAGTGATGGTTTAGGGCCGCTATACAATGCACGTTCCTGCATGCAATGCCATGTTAGGGACGGTAGAGGTCATACTCCAAAGGGCAATTGGCCAGAGGACAATGCAATATCCCTTTTCCTGCGACTTAGTATTCCTCCACAAAACAACGATGAGAAGAAACAACTTACAAGCGGAAAAGTGGGAACCATTGCCGAACCGAATTATGGCCGCCAATTACAGGACTTCGCGATAGCAGGGCTCTCGGCAGAAGGGCATATGCAGATCCATTTTACTGAACATGAGGTTCAGTTATCCGGTGGCCAAACCGTTTCTCTACGTAAACCCAATTACACCATTACGGATCTTGGCTATGGCCCTCTCCACCCTCAAGTCATGATATCCCCACGTATTGCTCCCGCTATGATTGGTTTGGGGCTACTAGAAAACATACCTTCGGAGAGCATCCTCAAACTAACGGACCCCGAAGATAACAACCAAGATGGCATCTCAGGTAGAGCGAATATTGTCTGGAATCAAGAACGCCAAACAAGCACATTGGGCCGGTTTGGCTGGAAAGCGGGCAATCCAACGCTAAACCAACAAAATAATGCAGCTTTTAATGGCGACATAGGTATTTCCACACCCTTAGCTACCAGTGCAACAGGGGAGTGTACAGCCAATCAGCTACAGTGTTTGAACAAACCAGACGGCAATAGTAAGCACCATGAAGGATACGAAGCATCGAGTAAGATGATCTCGGCGCTATTATTCTATACGCAACATATCGCTGTTCCTGCTCGCCGCAATGCTAATCACCCAGAGGTTCTTGCCGGCAAAAAGGTCTTCTATCAAAGCGGTTGCCAGCAGTGCCACCAGCCTAACTTTATAACAGCCGTGAACACAGAACTGCCGCTGCTAAGCGAACAAAAAATATGGCCTTATTCTGATCTATTACTTCACGATATGGGTCAAGGCTTAGCTGACAATCGTCCAGAATACCTAGCGACTGGAACTGAATGGCGCACCCCTCCACTCTGGGGTATTGGGCTGACAGCAACAGTCAGTGGTCACAGTCACTATCTGCACGATGGCCGTGCAAGAACACTGCTAGAAGCAATTATTTGGCATGGCGGAGAAGCCAAGCAAAGCGCCGAAAAAGTTAAGAATATGCCCGTGCGGGATCGGGATAATCTCATCAAGTTTTTGGAGTCTCTATAAATGAGTCTACGTATATCGACCTCAAGCAAGTACGCTATATTTATTTCATTAGCTTTAGCGGCAGTAAACGTAAAAGCAGAAATAAGCCAAACCCAATGGATGAAGTTAAACCAGGCATCCATTAACGAACATATTTTGCCCGGCTATCAGAAGCTAGCCTCAACTAGCGAAGCGCTAGAGCAAGCAACTGCAGACCTGTGCCAAAATCTAACCGATACCCATTTAAAGCAAACGCAAAGCCGTTTTAATGACATGCTAAATGCATGGCAAGGAATACAGCACGTTCAATTTGGTCCAATAGAATTGCTCATGCGAAGCTACACTATTCAGTTCTGGCCCGATAAAAAAAATCTAACGTCTAAACAGCTAAATACGGTTCTTAATAACGCTGAACCAGCAACACTCACCCCTGACTATTTCCAAACAGCCAGTATCGCCGTAAAAGGCTTACCGGCAATGGAAAGAATTCTATTCGCAGAACAGCCACTTCAAGCACTCAAGCAACAAACATTTCGCTGCGATTTCCTTCATGCCATCAGTTCGCATCTAGAGATGCAAACCCAAAACACCTTGAACGAATGGAAGCTATACAAAAAGGAGTTTGAATACACAAGCTCGGAAGAGGGTGCGTATGAGAGCGCTCAAGAAGCAACCATCGATCTGATGAAAGCCCAAGTAGAACCATTAGAAGTGATCCGTGATCTAAAACTACTGCGGCCATTAGGCAAAACAGACAAAGCCAAACCTCGCCGTTTAGAAAACTGGCGGAGCCGCAACTCCCTGCTTAATATCCAAACAAATATTAAATCACTGCATCATCAATTTAGTGGCGCAAAAGACTACAGCCTGTTTGCACTGCTTTCAGATCACGGCGCAATAGATCTAGCTGAAGGGATAGAACAGCAGTTTGTTGCCTTAGAAGCCTTGCTAGCACAAGTGCCAGCCCCCCTTTCCCAACATATCAACGAGCCCAACGTTAGAGAGCAATTACTGTTGATCACTCAAGGCATCAGTTTACTGCATAAGAGCCTTGATAAAAGCATGTCTACGCTAGAACTACAGTTAGGATTCAATAGCCGTGATGGGGATTAACCGCAGACAATTTACGCTGCTACTTGGCTGCGGTTTAGTAAGTCCTAACCTACTTGCTAAACCCCAACAGCTCTTATTTGCATCAGCAGCCCAAACCTCTCCTGAAGGTTATGCATTGAAGGTGATCAGCAAGCAAGGGCGCTCGCTTATCAACCATCAACTCCCTGCGCGTGCCCATCATGTCGCAAAACACCCTCATCAACCATTTTTGGCCGCTGTAGGCCGTCGACCAGAGACGTTTATTGACGTTATTAACTACGAAACAGGTCTTCTCTCTAAGCGCATCGAGAGTAGTCCTGGTCAGCACTTCTATGGTCATGCGATTTACAGCAATGATGGACGCTGGCTTATAACAACAGAAAACGAAATCCAAAGCGGGCAGGGCTTAATCGTCATTCGCGATTGCGCCAATGATTATCGCGTTATAAAGCAGTTCAGCTCATATGGCATTGGTCCTCACGAACTGAAACTCACCGCCAATGGAAAAACCTTAGTGGTCGCCAATGGCGGCATTCTAACCAACCCCGGGCAAGGAAGAGAAAAGCTGAACCTTGATAGCATGCAGCCCTCTCTTGCGTATATTGACCTACATAGCGGGCTATTAACCGAACAGATCTTTATGCCAGCTCAACTCCATCAATTGAGCATTCGGCATTTTGATATCAATGACAGAGGAAGAGTCGTCATCGCGCTTCAATACCAAGGAGCGAAAAGCGACGATGTTCCTCTCATTGCTTTTCACTCATCTGGAGACAAAAACCTCAGTCTAGTAAAAGCACCAGCAGCGATTAATCTTGCAATGAAACAATACTGCGGCAGTGCACGCTTTGACCATTCAGGAACAACCGCAGCCGTATCATCACCACGAGGTAACCTTGTCACTTTTTGGAATGCGCAGGACGGTTCCTTTTTAACAGCACTTAAGAGCAGAGACGGCTGTGGCCTCACAGCAACGCACGAACCAGACGAATTTCTTATATCGACCGGAAGAGGGCATTGCTATCGGTTTAATGCAAAAACGGGCCTGAAAGAAAAACTACCACTTGGGCTCTCATCCCAAACCGCTTGGGATAATCACCTGACCCTTATTTAGCTAAAAATAGTTCCATCGAGCAATACCTCGTGTGGGCTCAGATTAGTAAAATATTATATGCTATAGTATAACGTTATAATGTAACATTAATGAAATACTGCAAATTAACACAACTTAAGAAGGTACTGAAATAATGAAAAAGACAGCTATCGCAGCACTTATAGCCGCATCTGTAGCAACTGCATCCACGGCTAACGCTGGTGTTGCCGAAGAACTAGCTGCGATGAAATCACGTATTGCTCAGCTTGAATCTCAACTAGCGGCTCAGCAAGCAACCATTGCGAAACAAGAAACCTCAAAAAGTTCAGGCGGCTTTGCTGATAATGTTACGGTAACAGGTACTGCCGAGTTTCTTGCGAACCATGTAGAAGAAGAGGGCGGTAATAGTAAAAGCGATATCGCTCTAGATACGTTTGAGCTAGGCATTGAAGCTGCAATCAACGAAAACGTAACGCTTTCATCATTGATTGAATATGATAACGATGCTGAAAAGCTGGATGTTACTGAGGCTTTCGCGGTTATTGGTGCAGAAGATAGCAATCTATCTCTAACAGTAGGTAAAGCACCTATTCCATTTGCTGTTATCAATGGTAGCGCTTGGACTGATCCACTTACAGACGATGCTTTCGACATTACTGAAGGTATGGCGATGGTGAGCTGGAGCAACGATAGCCTAGCCCTTGATGCTTATACATTCAATGGTGCTGAAAGTGGCGATTCTATTGATACTGTTGGTTTAAATGCTGAACTGGCTGTGGGCGAAGGCGTTGTACTAGGTGCTGGTTACTTAAGCGATACGGCTGAACAGAACAATCTTCCGGCAGGTGATGCATGGCGCGTAAACGGGCTTTTCGAGACAGGTGCTTTAGCTCTATCTGCTGAATACATTGCTGTAAACGCTGAGAACACATCGATTGATCCAAGCTTCCTGCACCTAAATGCAGATTACACGACAAACATCTTCGGTGAAGAAGGTACGGTTTACCTTGGTTATAGCGAAACAGACGATGGCCAAAATGTAACGGACCTAGCTGAAGAGCGTATCGCCCTTGGTGTTGAGCGTTCTTTTGGCGAGAATGCATCAGTTGTTGCTGAATATGTTCGTGAAGAATCATATGCAAACGAAGAAACTGACACGTTAAACCTAGTACTAGTTACTGAGTTTTAAGTCACCTTTCGACACAGTTAAGCTGTTTCAATTCAAGCTTACATAGTGTGACAGACCGGCGCTGAATCCCCCTTCAATCATCAGCGCCGGTTGTCACAATTCCTCATAGCATCAACATTAACAAAAATGTTTAATGCCTAAAAACCATAGTAGCGATAAAGCTTTATTCTTGGAACTGCATTTCTTTAACTTTCATACATTTTAGGTACAAGGTATTACTTTTCCACTTTTGCATTGGATATTTCTCGTAGCCTTTTGACCACTTGCGCATTAATGCTTCTCTGTGTAAACGTCCCATCTTCTTTACGCTTACCCGCTTTACGCCCTAGCAGAATCTCTAAACACTGATCCACATGTGACACTGCATACACCGCAAACTCACCCTGCTTCACAGCCTCTACGACTTCCGCTTTTAGCATCAAATTGCGAATATTTGCTTTTGGTATAACAACACCTTGCTGGCCATTTAAACCTCGCGTTTTACAAAGATTAAAGAAACCTTCGATTTTCTCATTAACCCCGCCGATCGCCTGGACCTCGCCATACTGATTTATCGAACCTGTGGTAGCAAAGTTTTGACTAATCGGAATATGAGTGAGGGCTGAAATCAACGTACATACCTCAGCCAAGGATGCACTATCACCATCAACATACCCATATGATTGTTCTAACGCGATACTAGCAGACATCGCCAGAGGGAAATCTTTCGCATATTGATGACCGAGAAAGCCGCTCAGTATAAGCACACCTTTCGAATGAATCGGCTGCCCTAAGGTCACTTCTCGCTCAATATCGACAATACCGCGATTACCTGGATAAACCGTTGCAGTAATACGCGCAGGCGTACCAAAGGAGACATCGCCAACAGCAAGCACCGTCAAACCGTTAGCCTTACCAATGGCTTCACCTTCTGTGTCAATCAACACCGTTTCTTCAACGATACCTTCCTCTATCTTTTCAGCCATCCGAGAGGTACGGCGCTCTTTAGCACTCAATGCCATCTCAACATGATCGGCATTGATTAGCTCATCCTCTTCTTTAATCCGTTTAAAATCGGCCTCGCATAAGAGATCCACTAATTCGCCAATATGAGCAGACAATAACTCCTGATTCTGAGCCTGACGTGAACTATGTTCTACCAAACGAGCAACAGCACGACGGGTTAATGGTGCTAATCCCTCCTCGTCGGCTAAGGTCTTCATTAAGCGGGCGTAGTTGCGGATCATCTGAGGTGTACGTTTTACATCTTCATCAAAATCCACCACCACTCGGAACATTTTTTCAAAATCATGATCCAGCTCTTGCAGCAAGTAGTAAATATTTCTTGAACCAATCAACACAATTTTGACGTTCAGAGGAACCGCTTCCGGGAGCAGTGTAATGGTACTGATCCCAGTATATTCACTCGCTGGACTCTCAATCCGTATTTCGTGCGATTTCAACGCACGTTTAAGTGCACCATATACAAAAGGCTGCTCCAGTAGCTTCTCTGCCTCAAGCACTAAATAGCCACCATTCGCTTGATGTAAGGCCCCAGGGCGGATTAATTTATAAGTCGTCGACAGTGCGCCCATCTCTGACGTGTATTCAACACGTCCAAATAGGTTTTCATAGCTGGGATGCGCTTCGTAGATAACCGGTGCGCCCTTCGTTTTATGGTTATCAACCAGAAGGTTTACACCGTAGTTACTCTCCATATAGCTGCGCCGTACGGCATCAGTAACCGGCTCAAGCTGTTTGTCATCACCCACAATATCACTACAGTTTTTTACCAAAGAGGTTTCCATCTCTGATAAATATTCTGTCGCAGCCGCAAGGTTCGCATATTTCTCTTTAATCGGTTGAAAAAGCGGCGAAATTGCTTGGCGCGTGGTATCTCTATCGAGGTTTTTTAACTTTTCAGCGGCCTCTCGGCGCCATTGTGGCAAGCCTGTTAGCAGCTCATTTAATTGATCCTCTAACTCCGAAATCGCACGAGTAAATGCATCTCGGGTCTCTTCTGGAAGTTGAGAAAAAACAGCTTCATCCATTGCCTGGCCTTCAGCAACAGGGGTAAATCCGATCGTGCCTGCATCACGATAAACCGCAATACTATGCTCCCGAGCATCGCGCTCTACCTCTTCAATCGCTTGATCATAGTAACGGTTGAGATCACGTTCAATTTTACTCTTTTTACGCTGATAGGTTGGCCCCTCAAAGGCTGCGGGCATCTCTGTTAATGCACTTTCAATTAAATGCTTTATATCGCGCTTAAATTGCTGGGCTTTACCAGCAGGAAATGAGATGGCTAGTGGATGACGATTATCAGATAGATTATTAAGGTATACCCAATCGCCAGGCTTCTTCTCTTTTTTTGCAACAGCCTTAAGATTTTCCATGGCAAACGAGAATCGGCCAGTATGCGGGTTACCCATCACAAATAAGTTATAACCAGGCCTGCGCATACCGATGCCAAACTCCATCGCTTCGATAGCTCGTGTTTGCCCAAAAAAGCCGGAAAAAGGCTCAAGCGTAGAGGTTGTTTTAAAAGGAAGTAATTCAGGATCACAGCTACGATATAGCTGATCGGTAGAGAGTCGGGTTTCCGTTACCATATGGCGCTCCCGCTGATGACTAATGTCATAAAGAAATCACAATTAATATCGTGTTTCTAGCAGTTATACGCCGCGGGAGCCTTGCTTGCAAGCCTACTTTTTAAAAGCAGTTTTTTTAAGACTGTTGTATTAAAATCAAGCAGTTAATGCATTACGTATGGATTTGATAACCGCCTGCGAATCCGGCTCAACCCCACGCCAGATCTGGAAGGACTGCGCAGCTTGCTCGACCAACATCCCCAAGCCATCAATTGATTTCTGCGCGCCATTGTTGGTAGCCCAAAGACAGAAAGCAGTAGGCGAGGCCGCATACATCATGTCATAACACCAAGCATTCTCAGATAAAATGCCTTCCGGTAGAGGAGGTACCTCTCCCTGTAAACTTGCGGCGGTTCCATTAATAACAAGATCGAAACATTGCCCATCCAATGTTTCAAATCCACAACCAGAAACAGAGCCTAAATCAGCAACGAGTTCCGCTAACTCCACAGCTTTTGACGCGGTACGATTTGCGATAACTAACTGTTTCGGTTCTTGCTCAAGTACAGGTTGCAAAACCCCTCTGACCGCGCCACCGGCGCCGAGAATGAGTACTTTTTTACCTTTAATAGTGCCGCCATGATTACGTACGATATCGCGAACCATACCGACACCATCGGTATTATCTCCGCATAAACGCCCTTCTTCATCGCGATACAATGTATTTACTGCACCTGCTAGCTCAGCGCGAGGTGAGCGAACTTGAGCCAAAGCCCAAGCTTCTTGCTTAAAAGGGATCGTAATATTCAATCCTTTCCCGTCACCCGCTAGAAATGATTCTACAGAGGCCTC
Organism: Neptuniibacter victor; assembly: GCA_027943745.1. Taxonomy (GTDB): domain Bacteria; phylum Pseudomonadota; class Gammaproteobacteria; order Pseudomonadales; family Balneatricaceae; genus Neptuniibacter; species Neptuniibacter victor. The sequence goes on from AP025763.1 coordinate 3,923,206, forward strand.
AAAACACCCCTCTTCAATCGCCATCGCTTCATAGGATAGGTCTTGCGCAGTCGACTGAGCAAACGCGCTATGGATCTGTGGAGATTTTGAGTGTTTTATTGGATTACCAAATACGGCATAACGATCTGTCATTTAGCGAACCTTTTACGTTGCAGGTGTAATGTTAAATATTTAACCAATCATGCGGCTTTAGATAGCGATCATACAAAATGGCTTCTTCACTACCAGGTTCAGGCTTCCAGTCATAACCCCAACGCACTTCTGGAGGCAACGACATAAGAATAGACTCAGTACGCCCACCCGACTGCAGACCAAATAGCGTTCCGCGATCATAAACAAGGTTAAACTCGACATAACGGCCACGGCGGTGCAATTGGAAATCACGTTGACGTTCGCCGTACTCTCTATCTTTATTACGCTCAATAATGGGTGCATAAGCATCAATATAGGCGTTACCTATAGATTGCATAAGTGCAAAGCTCGTATCGAAACCATATTCATTTAAATCATCAAAAAACAAACCACCGACACCTCGGGGCTCATCACGATGTTTCAGGTGAAAATATTCGTCACACCATTTTTTGAAATGAGGGTAAATATCTTCACCGAATGGGTCACAGGCATCTTTCGCTTTCTGATGCCAAAACTGACAATCCTCATCATTGCCATAATAAGGTGTTAGATCGAATCCCCCCCCAAACCACCAAACAGGGTCTTCACCCTCTTTCTCTGCAATAAAGAAACGTACGTTTGCATGCGAAGTTGGGATATATGGATTTCGTGGGTGAATAACCAGTGACACGCCCATCGCCTGAAAATTACGACCGGCTAACTCTGGACGGTGGGCTGTTGCAGAACCTGGCAACTTATCACCAAAGACATGGGAGAAGTTGACCCCGCCTTTTTCAATAACAGCCCCCTCCGCTAATACTCGAGTTCGACCACCGCCACCTTTCTCCCGCTGCCATTCATCTTGAAAGAAAGTTCCTTCTCCATCGACCTTCTCTAAAGCATCGCAGATGGAATCCTGCAAGCCCAAAAGGTACTCTTTAACAGCTTCAATATTTGGCGCGGACATAGTACTCACTCACTTATTAAATCAGGCCCGTACTAAACGGTCAGATTTCAAATCTCTAATTTGGGTTGGCTGGGAAAGCCCGCCTAATTCACCTGGCAAAACATAGGACAGATTATTACCGAAGTAAGTCTTTACTTTCAGTATATCCCTAGCAGGATGATAGGTTGATGGATTTGCAGAAGTAGAAACAATAAATGATCCAAATGATTTTGTAAGCTCTTTAACAAGTAAGTGATCACTCACTCTTACAGCAACAGAGGAATGTTTCCCTTTAATCCACTTAGGTATTTGGTCTTTTTTATCGGGTAAAACCCAGGTAAATGGACCCGGCCAGCTAGCGGTCACTTTGGCATAATCTTCAGGACACAAATCATCGAGTAAAAAATCGATTTGTGAGATTTCACCAGCGATTAAAACTAAGCCCTTGTGCATCGGACGGCGCTTAATTTTAAGAAGATGTGAAACTGCTTCTAGGTTAAAAGGGTCGCAACCCAAGCCCCAAACAGCTTCAGTAGGATAGGCGATAACACCACCATGGTGCATCGCCTCAGAAGACTGGCGGACATGCCACCAGTCAGATTTGCGATTACAATTCACCTTTCTGCAATTTCTCTTGCAAAGCAGCATCTTTTGCAACAACAGAATCTGTGTTTGCTTGGCGTTCAGCCTTAACTCTTTCAGCTAAGTCAGCATCACCTACGGCCATAATCTGAGCTGCTAAGTATGCAGCATTCTTAGCACCTGCTTTACCGATAGCGACAGTCGCTACTGGAATACCACCAGGCATTTGAACCGTTGAAAGAAGTGCATCTAGGCCATCTAGAGATGAATTAATTGGCACACCAATAACTGGTTTAGTTGTATTAGCAGCAACAGCACCCGCTAGGTGAGCAGCCATACCAGCAGCACAAATAAAAGCAACTGCGCCACGAGCATCAGCATCTTTAACATAGTCGTGAGTCTGCACTGGCGTACGGTGTGCAGAGCTTACTTTGATCTCAAACTCAACTTCTAACGAACGCAGAACGTCAACAGCAGCGGTCATCACAGGTAGGTCAGAATCAGACCCCATTAAAATAGCAACAAATGGTTTGCTCATGTCTATCTCGGATAATTAGTTAGGAGGCTGAACACTAAATGTTCAAAGCACGCTTTGCAACAGTTGTTCTGTCATAGATATATATGAAAAATCTATAGTCAAACGTCCTGATATTCCTTTTTCGTTACTTACTTAGGAGAGCCCCTACTTTAACTACAGATATACCCCCCATCTCTTTGCTCAATAAGCCCTTTAAGCTCCATTTCTACGAGAAGCGGACCCAGCTCGGCAATACTCATACCGCTACTCACGCTTATCTGATCAATAGAACCTATTTCATAGCCGATTAGAGCAACTAACTTGTCTTCCTCTTCTGTTAATGAAGGGGCTATCGCAACGGGATCGTGGTTTAGCTCCTCTGACTCGGAATAAAGTCCAAGCAAAGATGAAAGCTCGTGCACAATATCCTGAGAGTTTTCAGCAAGCACCGCCCCCTCTTTTATCAACAGATGACAACCTCGACTTAAAGGGCTATTCAACGGCCCAGGGATAGCGAACACCTCTCGCCCTTGCTCAACCGCCATACGAGCAGTAATCAATGAGCCACTTTTAGGCGCGGCCTCAACAACCAGAACGCCACTACTCATCCCGCTAATAACGCGATTGCGCCGTGGAAAATGTGAAGCTAAAGGCGCCGCACCAGGGAAAAATTCACTTACCCAAGCCCCACCACAGGTTAAAATATCCAGAGCTAACTGACGATTACGGGGCGGGTATAAACGGTCAGGCCCCGTCCCAAAAACAGCGATCGTAGGTCCATTAGAATCGACGCACGCTTGATGCGCCGATGCATCAACACCTAAAGCTAAACCAGAGCTAATAACTAGGCCTTTTATCACAAGATCTGAGGCAAAAGTATAGGACTGCCTTATACCCGTCTGAGAAGCGCTCCTGCTGCCTACTATCGCAACCTGAGGCAATCCTAATATCTCTAAGCAACCGCGGACAAACAAAACAGGAGGGGGATCATGGATATCACGGAGCAGGGCGGGGTAATCAGGGTGAGTAATAGGTAGGATATGAGCATCAGGCAATGAAGACTGCCATCGCAACGCCGATTGCACAGCGTCATGTACCGCACCACCAGCGCTAGTCTGGTATTTATGCAATGCGCTACAGGTTTTCTCTTTCAGATTTAGCCGTTGCCATTCGAGAGGAGAGGCCTGTAGAAGTTTATCTGGCGTCCAGCCATTCTCCCACAAGCGTTTTATCGAAGCCGGCCCCAACTGGGGCAAGGCAGCAACGGCGATCCAGTCCTTTGGATCTGCCGTCATATGTTAATCCTTTATGGTTGACGTAACTCATCACCGATTGAAACTACATCTGTACTTTGCATAATCAGACCGTAGCTCACTTTTTCGAATACTTTGAAAACCATCAATTCACCCGAACGTTCTTGCGGCAAAGTGACAAACTCTTTTGTCACAGGATCCTTGATCCTTTCCCCACGTCGGTAAATAGCAAACACATGGCCTGCATCCAATCCCTCGCGAGCACCACGATTAAGCGCGACAACATTGAACTGACCCGCATCACGAACACCACTCAACACAGAAAGGATCTTCCCTTCTATGCCTTCAGGTGACGGTTTTGGATAAAAGATAGACTGGATACGCACCTCTTCTGTTGGAACGACCCTATCAAGAACGCGCACCTCTTTATGAGACTTAACGATATCTAGCGAAATGACATCTTCGCTCTGCGCAGCCACATCCGCATCCGCTATTTTTACCATCTCAAATCCAAGAAACTCTTCGGTATCTGGATCTTTATATTCGTTTGCAGCGCGATAAACACCTTGGCGACGCTGATCTTCTAATAAGCTGCCCCGCGCATAAATACGATCACCCGCACCTGAAATCAGGCGCTCACCTCGACCACCGAGGACATATGGAGCCTCTTTAAGCAGGTTTTCAGACATAACACGGTTATCATTTAGAAAGCTGATAATATCGCGTAATGGAATGGCAGGAATGGCATGCTCTAACGGTGATACACGTGCGCGAGGATAGATACCACTGTCACGGCGCACACCTAAGCGCGGCTTGCCATCAACCCACGTTAGATAGATGACGTCTCCCGGGTATATTAAGTGGGGATTATCTACTTGAGGATTGACGCCCCAAACCTCTGGCCACTTCCATGGGCTTTGCAAAAAACGCCCAGATATATGCCATAAGGTGTCCCCCTTAACGACCACATACTCTTGCGGATGGTCATTTCGAAGTAACAGATTATCCTTTCGCGTTTCAGCCTGAACGTGTACCAGTGAAAGCATTACGAAGGCGAGTAAACCGCATAACAATTTTTTCATGTCCAGTTCCCTTATTACTCCATCCTATAAAACTATCAAGGTCATGAAGTAACGACAATGCATTGAGCGTTCTAATCAGTATAATAGGTAGAATAATATTTTTCGCTATCCTTCTCGATATATTATTTCGGCTAATTGGCTGAAAAATCGAGAAAAAACATTAGATACTAATATACGAGTAATCTAACGTTAGCATGTATTGTCCATCGATACCTGCAAGATAGCCTCACGAAACGGAAGAATAGACTGTAATCATGGCAAAATTGACCATTCTTGAATATCCCGACCCACGTCTTCGCACAATAGCGGAACCTGTTGATATCGTTGACGATTCTGTACGTGCTGAAATTGATGACATGTTTGAAACTATGTACGCAGCGCCGGGAATTGGTCTAGCGGCAACTCAAGTTAACATCCACAAACGTATCGTCACGATTGATATTTCTGAGGAACAAAACGAACCCCTTGTTCTCATTAATCCTGAATTCGAAGTGATAGAAGATGAGCTGCATAAATATCAAGAAGGCTGCCTTTCTGTCCCTGGGTTTTATGAAGATGTTAAACGACCGCAAAAAGTGAAGCTCAAAGCCCTTGATTATAATGGCGAAGCATACGAACTGATTGCAGAAGATCTATTAGCGGTTTGTATCCAGCATGAACTTGATCACCTAAACGGTAAGCTGTTTGTTGATTACATCTCCATGCTAAAGCGTAATCGCATTAAGTCTAAGCTTGAAAAAATCCATAAGATGCAAAAACAAGCATAAGCAAACAAACCTTTTTTCACAGGCTTGCTGGTCTCCACTAGCAAGCCTGTTTTTATTTGGAGTTTTCCATGGCTGACGCCCCTCTTCGAATCGTATTTGCAGGTACACCAGAATTTGCTGCGTTTAATCTTCAAGCATTACTGGATAGTGAGCACGACGTTATTGCTGTTTATACCCAGCCAGATAAAAAAGGAAAACGTAAAAACCAGATGGCGCCTCGCCCGGTAAAAGCCTTAGCTGAGGCGAATAACATACCGGTTTTCCAACCCTACAGCCTTAAAGACGAAGCTGAACAGCAAGTACTTGCTAACCTTGAAGCTGACATAATGGTTGTAGTGGCATACGGAATGTTACTGCCAAAATCAATATTAGATACCCCAAGACTGGGTTGCATCAACGTTCATGGCTCCATCCTGCCTCGATGGCGTGGCGCTGCACCGATCGAACGGGCGATGCTTGCTGGAGATTCAGAAACTGGCGTCACAATTATGCAGATGGATGAAGGCTTAGATACTGGTGACATGCTGTTAAAAGCCACAACGCCTATCACCCCAACAGACACCGCAGCCTCAATTTTTGAACGTTTAGGCACCATTGGAGCTGAAGCGTTGGTAGAAACCCTCGCCCAGTTCAAATCTAATAGCGTCACAGCCCAGCAACAAGATAATGACCTGGCAACTTATGCCAGCAAATTAAGTAAAGAAGAGGGGGCTATCGATTGGACATTGTCCGCCTCTGAGATCGACTTAAAAATTAGGGCACTAAGCCCTCGAGTTGCCGTTACGTTTCAAATCAACGGTGAAGCCGTAAAGCTACTCGCATGTGAAGTCCTCGAGCAACAAGGACCTGCGGGAGAAATTCTGCCTTCCGACAAGAAGAGTATTGTCGTCGGTTGTGGCCAAGATGCGATTAAACTTAAACAGCTCCAACCACCGGGTAAAAAGCCGATGGATGCCGCAGCTATACTGAATTCCAAACGCGAGCAATACAGCGCTGGCGTAAAATTAGGGTAATGGTCATGACAACAAATGTACGTGCGTTAGCGGCCTTAGTGCTTACCCCTTTATTGCAAAATAAAGGCTCACTCAATACACACTACCCAAGTATAGAAAAGCGCTGCCCAGATAAAGATAGAGCGCTTCTACGTGAGCTATGCTACGGCACTATGCGTCATCACCCCCAACTTAATTGCATTATTAAATTACTGCAGAATCGTGCGTTTAAATTCCGAGATATCGACATAAAGGCGATTGTGCTTGTCGGCCTATATCAGCTGCAACACACCCGCATACCTGCACATGCTGCGATCAGCGAAAGTGTAGATGCCTGCCGTGAGTTAGATAAAGAGTGGGCCGGCAAAGTGGTCAATGCCATTCTACGCCGCTTCCAACGCGAACAGGAAGAGCTTGAAGAATCCCTAAGCTCAAATGAGTCTTATGAGTACAACCATCCAGAGTGGATGATCGCCAAACTGAAAAACAATTGGCCCGATCACTGGCAGCAGATCCTCGAAGCCAACAATAGCCAAGCACCGCTCACGCTTAGAATTAATCACCAACAAACTAATCGCCCAGATTATCTTGATCGACTTACTCCCATCGTCGATACAGAAGAAACCACTTTTAGTGATCAAGGCATCCGCTTAGGTAGCTCTCTTAATGTTGAATCACTGCCAGGCTATGAAGATGGCGCTTTCAGTGTTCAAGATGAAGCCGCTCAACTTTCTGCACAGCTGCTCGACCTCAAACCTGATCAATACGTCCTTGATGCTTGTGCAGCCCCAGGCGGCAAGCTATGCCATATCCTTGAAACAGAGCCTTCTTTAGCTGTAGTAGATGCAGTCGAGCTAGAAGAGCGACGAGCAGGTCGTATAGAGGAAAATTTAGAACGCCTAGATTTAGAAGCCAATCTAATTATCGCAGACGCATCCTCTCAAGAATGGTGGAGTGGGGAACTTTATGATCGCATCCTCTTAGATGCGCCCTGTTCGGCAACAGGTGTGATCAGACGAAATCCCGATATTAAATACCTCCGTCAGGGCGAAGACATTATTGAGATCTCTAAACTACAGCTCTCAATCCTTGAAAACTGCTGGTCGATGCTTAAGCCTGGTGGCAAGCTTCTGTATGCGACATGCTCAATATTCCCTCAAGAGAATGAGCGCTTAATTAAGCGATTTATGGCTCAAACCGATGATGCCATACATAGACCAATCAGTGCTCCTTGGGGTCTCAAGCGCGAATATGGGCGCCAACTGTTTCCTCAAATCAATGGTCATGACGGTTTCTATTATGCTCTGCTACAAAAACAGAGTAAGCTCGACTAAAACAGCGTATTAATACCCCAACAGCAGTAAAAGGCTGATAATGAAGATCATTATTCTTGGTGCCGGTCAGGTTGGCGGCACACTGGCTGAAAACTTAGCCAGCGAAGATAACGACATCACTATTGTCGATACCGATTCTGGACGCTTACGCGAATTGCAGGATCGTTTAGATATCCGAACCATAGAGGGCAAGGCTTCTTACCCCTCTGTACTCGATCAAGCAGGTGCACTCGATGCCGACATGCTGATCGCCGTTACCAATTCGGACGAAGTCAATATGATCGCGTGCCAGATAGGGCAAACGCTTTTTAACACACCGACTAAAATAGCCCGCGTACGTGAACACGATTATCTCAACAAAAATCAAAAGATTTTTGGCGAGAAAGGGATTCCAATCGATGTACGTATCAGCCCCGAGCTGTTGGTCACAAAACATATAAAACGCTTAATCCAGCATCCCGGCGCACTTCAGGTTCTGGATTTTGCTGATGGCAAAGCGCAGTTAGTTGCAGTCAAAGCATACTACGGCGGCCCGCTTGTTGGGCGCGAGATATCTTACCTTCGTGCGCACATGCCAGCAGTAGATACACGGGTAGCAGCCATTTTCCGTAGCGGTAGCCCAATTATTCCTAAAGGGGATACTGTCATTGAAGCAGACGATGAAGTGTTCTTTATTGCCGCACGTAAAGACATTCGTGCAGTGATGAGTGAGCTGCGTCGTCTTGATCGCCCCTATAAACGCATCATCATCGCAGGGGGCGGTAACATCGGTGCCCGTTTAGCGGAATCGATAGAAGATAACTACCAAGTTAAAATAATCGAACGTGATATGCGGCGCTGTAATCAACTAGCACGCACGCTTGATAATACAATCGTTCTTCAAGGTAGCGCTTCCGATCGTGAGCTGTTAATTGAAGAAAACATCGAAGATACCGATGTTTTCTGCGCACTAACCAATGACGATGAAGCCAATATCATGGCCTCTATGTTGGCTAAACGACAGGGCGCTCGCACGGTAATGACACTCATCAACAATCCGGCTTACGTCGATTTGGTGCAAGGTGGTGCAATCGATATAGCGATATCACCACAACAGACTACCATCGGCGCACTCCTGACTCATGTTAGACGAGGCGATGTTGTTGCCGTTCACTCCTTACGACGCGGCGCAGCCGAAGCGCTAGAAGCGGTTGCCCATGGCGACAAATCCTCATCTAAAGTTGTTGGCAAGACCATTGAAGAGATCAGTCTACCGCCGGGCACGACTATCGGCGCGATTGTCCGTAATGACGAAGTGTTAATCGCACATGATGATGTGGTAGTAGAGAGTGGTGATCACGTTATTTTATTCCTAGTAGATAAACGTAGAATCAACGAAGTAGAACGGCTTTTCCAAGTTGGGCTTACATTCTTTTAATCGGTAAACGTACAGATGCATTACAAAGTCATACTTCGCATTCTTGGCATTTTGCTGATGATATTCAGCATCTCTATGCTGCCGCCTCTTGGTATATCGTTTCTCTATGACGACGGCGCAGAGCTCGCCTTTATTGCCGGCTTTCTCATTACGTTAATGACAGGTTTCTTTATTTGGATTCCTGTCTACCGTGTCAGACAAGATCTCCGTACCCGTGATGGTTTCTTAATCACGGTGCTCTTTTGGGCAGTGCTAGGGCTCTTCGGATCGTTCCCATTTATGCTTACGGAAGTCCCTCACTTGTCTTTTGTTGACGCTGTATTTGAATCGCTTTCTGGCTTAACTACCACCGGCGCAACAGTCATCACAGGTATCGACGACCTCCCTAAATCAATTCTTTTCTATCGCCAGCAACTGCAATGGCTTGGCGGCATGGGTATTATCGTTTTAGCCGTCGCGATTCTTCCAATGCTAGGTATCGGTGGTATGCAGCTTTATCGTGCAGAAACACCGGGTCCTGTAAAAGACTCAAAACTAACACCCCGTATCACCGAAACAGCTAAAGCACTGTGGTATATCTATCTTTCACTCACTATTGCTTGTGGTGTTGGATACTGGCTGGCGGGTATGGATGCATTCGATGCTATTAGTCATAGTTTCTCTACAGTAGCCATTGGCGGCTTCTCCACCCACGATGCCAGTATTGGTTATTTCGATTCCGTAGCAATAGAACTTATCTGCATCTTTTTCATGACCATCTCTGCGGTCAATTTTGGGCTGCACTTCTTTGCTTGGCGGCAACGCTCATTGCTTCACTATCTCAATGATCCTGAGTTTAAGTTTTACCTATCAACCTTGGCGGGGATCACCATCATTGCGCTAACAGCGCTGGTAGTAACCGAGACATACGCCCCTGGCGAATCGCTGCGTAAAGCAACCTTCATGGTAGTGTCCATTGCGACAACAACAGGGTTCGCTACGGCTGATTTTGCACACTGGCCTGTTATGCTGCCGTTCTTGCTCTTTGTAGCAGCCTTTGCAGGGGGATGTGCAGGATCGACCGGCGGTGGCATGAAAGTCATCCGAGTACTGCTTATCCTGAAACAGGGTTATCGTGAGATCCAACGCTTGGTACATCCAAACGCGATCATCCCAGTTAAGTTAGGCAAGAAGCCAATCTCTGACAAAGTACTCGAAGCTGTATGGGGATTTTTCTCTGTCTACATGATCGTCTTCGTTGTAATGCTAATCGTTCTGCTAGCCACTGGCTTAGACCAAGTAACCGCCTGGTCCGCCGTAGGGGCTACGCTGAATAACTTAGGTCCTGGTTTAGGCGAAGTATCAGCTCACTATGGCGATCTAAACGAACCCGCCAAGTGGGTGCTATGCTTTGCGATGTTATTAGGCCGCTTGGAAGTATTTACACTACTCGTGTTATTTACGCCGATTTTTTGGAAACGGTAAATCACCGAAAACCGTCTCGGCTCACTCTTTAAATTACAATTTTGGGTAACATACGTATGCGCTATACAGTTTATCTTTCTGGTGAAATCCACTCCGATTGGCGTGATAAAATTAAAAAAGCGATCAACCAAAACGGTTTGCCAATTGACGTCTTAACCCCAAATACAGATCACGATTCTAGTGATGGCTGCGCAACTGAGATCCTCGGGGCTGAAGATTCAAATTTCTGGACTGATCATAAATCTGCCAAAATGAATACGATGCGCCATATGACAGCGATCAAACGTGCCGATATTGTCATCGTGCGCTTTGGCGATAAATACCGTCAGTGGAATGCTGCCTTCGATGCAGGCTTTGCCATTGCTAACGGCAAATCACTGATCGTTGAGCATGCCCCGGAGTTAACACACCCTCTGAAAGAGATCGATGCATGCGCACATGCCGTTGCTGAAAACACTGAACAAGTGATCGAAACACTGAAATATCTCTGCTTAGATTATTAAATCTACTCGGTGAAATAGGGCAGATTCTCCATCTGCCCGATCTTTTCATTAAAAATCCCGCATTATCTGACCTTCAGCATTATTCCAGAGACAGATTGATCAATTTTTGTTGTATAATTCTCGGCTAATTTTTTCGGCCAAATTTACAATGGTGAACTCTGTGACTGATAAGGCAACCCCAGACGTAAGCACATTTCAGGGGCTGATCCTTGCTCTGCAGGAATACTGGGCAGAGCAGGGTTGTGTAATCGTACAACCTCTCGACATGGAGGTAGGTGCTGGCACCTTCCATCCAGCAACTTTTCTTCGTGCAATTGGACCAGAAACTTGGCGCTCTGCGTACGTGCAGCCAAGCCGTCGTCCAACGGATGGTCGTTATGGCGAAAACCCTAACCGCCTACAGCACTACTACCAATTCCAAGTTGTGTTAAAGCCATCCCCTGACAACATTCAGGAGCTTTATCTAGACTCTTTACGTCGCATGGGCGTAGATCTCGGAATCCATGACGTACGTTTCGTAGAGGACAACTGGGAGTCGCCTACACTAGGCGCATGGGGTCTTGGTTGGGAAGTTTGGCTTAACGGCATGGAAGTGACCCAATTCACTTACTTCCAACAAGCCGGTGGGTTGGAGTGTTACCCCGTCACAGGTGAAATCACCTATGGTCTCGAACGTATCGCAATGTACCTGCAAAATGTTGATAGCGTTTATGACCTTATTTGGGCGAAGAACCCGGACGGTTCTGTTGTTACTTATGGCGACGTGTTCCACCAGAATGAGGTAGAGCAATCTACTTATAACTTTGAACACGCAGACGTACCTCAACTGTTCAAACAGTTCGATCACTGTGAAGCTGAATGTAACAAGCTACTTTCTCTTGAAAAGCCGCTGCCTTTGCCTGCCTACGAGCAAGTACTGAAAGCATCTCATACGTTCAATCTTTTAGATGCTCGCCACGCGATCTCGGTCACTGAACGCCAACGTTACATTCTTCGTGTTCGTACACTTGCCCGTGGAGTTGCTCAAGCGTATTTCGATGCCCGTAAAGAATTAGGTTTTCCGCTAGCGCCTGAAGCACTGCGCCAGGCAGTACTAGCCAACTGCGAGGAGAGCAAGTAATGGCACAACATGATTTTCTTGTAGAGCTAGGTACTGAAGAGTTACCACCGAAAGCCCTTAAAGCATTATCTGATGCTTTCACTAAAGGCATTATCGATGGGTTAGCAGAAGCGGGGGTTAACTTCGACAACGTTAAAAGCTATGCATCGCCACGTCGTCTTGCCGTTCTTATTAACGGTTTAGCTGACAAACAGGCCGACCGTGAGATCGAAAAACGCGGACCATCAACCAAAGCACCGGGAAAAGCGGTAGAAGGTTTTGCACGCTCATGCGGCGTAACGGCTGACCAGCTTGAAAAGATCGATACGAGCAAAGGCGAGTACTTTAATTTCAAAGCAACGGAAGAGGGTAAAGCAACCACATCGCTATTACCGTCATTGGTTGAAAGCTCGCTTAACAAACTACCGATCCCTAAACGCATGCGCTGGGGAGCTTCGCGTGTTGAGTTTGTACGCCCGGTGCATTGGCTAGTAATGCTGTTTGGCGATGAAGTAATCGATTGTGAAATTTTAGGCTTAACATCTGGACGTAAAACACGAGGCCACCGCTTCCATTACAACCAAGAAATTGAGCTTATTACGCCTTCTTCCTATGCGACTAGCCTAGAAAATCCGGGCATGGTTATCGCTGATTACGACATCCGTAAAGCGATGATCAATAAGCAGGTGCAAGCAGAAGGCGCCAAGCTAAATGCTGTCGCTCAGATTGACCCCGATCTACTCGATGAAGTTACTGCACTTAATGAATGGCCAGTCGCACTGACAGGCCGTTTTGAAGAGCGCTTCTTAGAAGTTCCAGCCCAAGCATTGATCTCCTCGATGAAAGAGCACCAGAAGTACTTCCATCACTTCGATGCGAATGGCAACTTACTTCCCAACTTCACAACCATCTGTAACATCGTATCCAACGACCCGCAACAGGTTATAGAAGGGAATGAAAAAGTAATTCGCCCACGCCTATCGGATGCAGCCTTCTTCTTCGAAACGGACAAGAAGACGACGCTTGAAGCACGAGTGGAAAAACTTAAAAGCATCGTTTTCCAAAAAGATCTTGGCACTGTTTACGACAAAGCCTCACGCATCAGCGCGCTATCGGGCAAGATTGCTAATGCATTAGGCAAAGATCAAGCGAAAGCCGAACGCGCTGGTCTACTTGCCAAAACAGACCTGTTAACAGACATGGTATATGAGTTCACCGATCTGCAAGGGCTAATGGGTTACCATTACGCACTTAATGATGGCGAAGACCAAGAAGTGGCACTTGCCCAAAACGAGCAATACATGCCTCGCTTTGCAGGTGATGAACTACCTCAGACAGCACCAGGCATCGCTGTAGCGATTGCTGACCGTCTAGACACATTAACAGGCCTATTCGGCATCAATCAGCCGCCTACAGGCTCAAAGGACCCGTTCGCACTCCGTCGTGCTGCACTTGGTGTTTTGCGTATTATTGTCGAGCGTGAATTAGATTTAGATCTACGTGATCTATTGAAGATCGCTGCTGACAATCACAACTCTCTGCCTGCTAGAGACGACCTAGAGGACAAAGTTCTAGACTTTATGCTCGACCGATTCCGCGCATGGTACGAAGACGCAGACATCAACGCTGAAGTATTCCTGTCAGTTCTTGCTCTCAAACCAAGCCGCCCGCTCGATTTCGACCGTCGTGTTAAAGCAGTAAATCACTTCAGAACGCTGGACGAAGCATCGGCATTAGCCGCTGCTAACAAGCGCGTATCAAACATCCTTAACAAGCAGGGCGTTGAAGGTACAGCTGAGATTAACTCCGCTTTATTAGCAGAGGAAACAGAGAAGACACTGGCTGCCGCTATTGAATCTCAAAAAGCGATACTTGCCCCACTATTTGCTGAAGGCAAATACCAGGAAGCACTCGAGTCTTTATCTAGCCTCCGCCAACCTGTCGACGCTTTCTTTGATAACGTGATGGTTATGGCTGATGATGATTCGGTTAAAAATAACCGTCTCGCAATCTTAAGTCAGCTTCGCGCGCTTTTCCTTGGTGTTGCAGACATATCAGTTCTTGGCTAAATATCACTTGAATGCTTAAACTAAACCGGTCCCTCCAGACCGGTTTTTTTATGTTTCACGTGAAACTTACACTTTGAGATTTCTGTATGACAAACCAAAACAAACAGCATAAATTGATAATTTTAGACAGAGATGGCGTTATCAATTATGACTCAGATGAGTATGTTAAAAGCATAAGCGAATGGATGCCGTTGCCAAAAAGCATAGAAGCAATAGCAAAACTATCTAAAGCGGGTTACACAATTTTTGTAGCGACAAACCAATCAGGTCTAGCAAGAAACTTCTTCACTATTGACACACTCAACGCGATGCATTCAAAGATGAACAATCTAGTTGAAGAGGCCGGCGGCAAAATAGAGGCGATTAAGTATTGCCCACACGGCCCAAACGACAACTGCGATTGCAGGAAACCACTGCCTGGTATGTTTGAGCAGATCGCTGAAGACTTGGGAATTGATGACCTGAAAGGAAGTTACACAGTGGGAGACAGCGCACGCGATCTGTACGCAGGCTACCAGTTGCAAAGCAATCCGATATTGGTCAGGACAGGCAAAGGACTTCGGACAATTGCGAAAGGTGACATGCCATCCAACACAGTTATTTACGATGACTTGATGGCATTCGCTGAGTCACTCCTGAAGTAAAAGCAACAGTATTGTTTCACGTGAAACACCCCCTCTATACCCCATAGAGGGCTCCCATCCCAAACGACTCATAACAGCAACAACCCTTACAACAGCATCGAAATATATTGATTTTTGAAAGAAGTGTTATGGCCATCCGAAAAATAAATAAGAAGCTACAAGTAAAATTGAAGAGACCACGATGTACTGCACTGCTGCTTAAAACAGAAGATGTTCGCTACTAGAGATAAATACAAAGAAATATACCCCCTAAGACAGATAGGATTTCTAACAGAAAAGGATAATATTAGGCAGGCTAATATTAAAAACACCGAGGCCAAGATTGAAGAAAGACACAACCAAGGCGATGGAGGATTTGATTGCAGAGATACGATTAGTTATCCCTTTCGACACACCAATAGAAAAGCTATGCAACGGCCCATGCACCGGTTGCGCGAAAAAACTTTTGGAGTTTCTTGATATGGAACTAATAGATTGTGAAAGAGCTCTGAAAGATGGTGAAAAACCAGGATTGGGTGATATTGATAAGTTAGCGAAAACGGCAAAGAAGATTTTTCAAGTGCTCAAAAAAAACAACCTCATCGAAGACTAAAACTGGCCAAATAATGCTTTAGGCTCAGCTCTAAATTAAGAAGAAAGCCATTCAATTTTCAATTTTAAAATCAGCCGGCGCATCAATATAGCGCTGCTTCATTAGTGACTCTTTAAGTAAATTTTGTCCATTAAGCTCATCGCGCCGCAATAAGCTAACAAAAGCACGATCCAATTTGGCCGTTAAATCGCGCTTATCCTTCCTAACCCAGATCGCCACATTTTTGGTCAAAAGGGGGTGATAACTGTAACGAGCATCCTTCTCAATTTTGTCGATATACCAACTAAAATCTTCGCCGCCCCACAGCAAAGGCGCACGTCCTCTGGTAAACATTTTAATAGAGGTAGGGATGTCTCGAGCAACAGAAAGGTTAACTTTTTTATCTGTAGCCCATTGGTTCAAACGTGGATAAAAACTATAAGGTGAGCGCATACCATTAACGATAATTAACGAATGGCCAAGTAATGCATTCGGAACCGAAGGGGTTTCTCCTTCGGGCAGTGAAGAGAACAAACCTGCCGACCAAGGCGAGTGCCACAAACTTAGTTGGCAACAATCATTAAACTGCCCAAGATCTAGTGTAATCAGTGCATCCACTTTTCCATTACGAATCTCTTTATAAACACGAGCGAGGGGTGCCACTCTAAACTCACAACGAAGCCCAGCCTCTGCACAAAGATATTTAACCGTTTCACCCATCGTACCGGAGAACTCACCACCTTCAGCAGTATGAAGCAAGGGAGGGAAAGGAAAGCTACCAATAACGAGATCCGGTTTGCTGTCATTTTCGCTTGCCACAAGATAAGAACTAGCAAACAAAAGCAGAGAGATCGAACTCAACGCACGTAGATTAATACGATTCACAGGTATCCTTTCATAAATCACAAAACAGATTATTAGTTAATAATGTCTATTAATTGACTATAGAACTAGCCCTGCAAGTTGTCTAACAATCCTCACTCTAACCGAACACTAACCGTAAACAAAGCACAGCCAAACACCCCTAAACAGAAGTCTTCTAACGCGCTTTAATAGACGAAAAAGTTACCGAATAAAAGATATCGAAGACCGGCTAAACAGCGCTCAAAAGACTACAGAGAAAGCCACGTAAAACCTAAAACTTTGTAGTAATCCTATTCATCTTAATTCGAATTTATTTCACTAGGATAAAAGGCCGTATTACTGAAAAATGATGCTTCACTTGCTACCAGCAATTCGCGTTGTTCATGGGTCACTCAATGATTGAAAGGGCACACTTAAAAATACTTCGAGAAATTAACCGTCAAGGCTCAGTCACCGCAGCGGCAGATAAACTGTGCCTCACACAATCAGCCCTCAGTCACACTATTCGAAAACTAGAAGGTTTAATTGGTTGTGAACTGTGGGAGAAAAGAGGGCGAAAAGTTCACCTCACCCAAGCAGGAAACTTTTTACTCGAAGAAGCGGAACGCATACTGCCACAACTTGAGCGAATCGACACAAAGCTTAAAGAGTTTGCAAATCATGAACTCGGCACACTGAATATAGGTATGGAGTGTCACCCTTGTTACCAATGGCTCACTCGGGTTTCAGGCGCTTACCTCGGGTGCCATCAAGGTATAGATCTGGATGTTAAACAACGTTTCCAGTTTGGTGGGATTGCCGCACTTTGTAATCAGGAGATAGATATTCTAGTAACGCCCGATCCTATCTCCATAAAAGCCATTCACTTTGAACCCGTTTTTCCCTATGAACTCATGCTCGTGGTGAGTGATCAGAGCCCATTAGCTAGCGCCGATATTATCCAGCCCAACGATTTAAGGGAAGAAACCCTAATAACCTACCCAGTGGAACCTGAGCGACTAGATATCTTCCAACAGTTTCTCATACCGGCTAAGTGCCGCCCGAAGAAACACAAAACCCTAGAAACAACCGAGATGATTTTACAAATGGTTGCAGTTGATAGAGGAGTAACCATCATGCCTAATTGGCTCGTCAGCGAGCAGATACAAACCTTGCCCATCAGACAGATAAGACTAGGAGAAGAGGGGATACATAAAAAAATACATCTAGGCACCCGTTCCTGCGACAACCAAAAAGGACATATCCAAGCGTTTATCGATTTAGCAAAACAGCAAGTAGCTCAAGCGTAAATTAAGCGACTGATCAAAAGGCACAACCTATAGAAATTAAGGTAAGCGACCAACTAAAAGCTACTATGACCTATCACCTCCTTTGCTTTAGATTATCCATCGGGTAATGTTTTAGATCCTTAAATGATATGTGCGCTTAGTGGCATCAAGCTATGCCCATCAAACTAGGCACCATCAACTAGGCACCATCAAATAAATACCACTAAATAAGCACTATCAAATAAGTACAAGAAACTAAGCGCCATCTAACTGTGCAATCCCATATACAAATCATTACAGAACATGCTTAATGATGATGGCCTATCGATTGGCCCATTACTTAAAAATAAGAAAGAAAAGAGTCTATGATTGGTTCGATTAAAAACGTCGCTATTACAGGCGGAACACATGGAAATGAGTTAACAGGGGTTCACCTTGTTAAGCATTGGTCAAAAAGTCCGGAAGAAGTTAGCCGTGGTAGCTTTGAAACCGAACTTCACTTAGCTAACCCAAAAGCGAATGCCGAGGTTCGCCGTTATATCGACCATGATCTAAATCGGCAATTTAACCTTAAGGATCTGAACAACCCAGACCTACAAGGTTATGAACAGCAACAAGCCAAATCATTAAACGCCTTGCTTGGTCCGAAAGAAGAGCCCAGAGTCGATTTTATTCTTGATCTACATACGACAACGGCAAATATGGGGATGTCCTTAATCATCAACACAGATGATCCCCTTGTGGTTGGAATGGCGTTTTACATAAAGCAGAAGATGCCACAGGCAACTCTATTCTTTAATCCAAGTGATCGAATTAAGGATAACTTTCTGACATCCCTAGGACGCTTAAACGGCTTTCTCATTGAAGTAGGGCCGATCGCTCAAGGCTTGCTTAATTACCAAGTCTACAAAGATACTCATACAGCGGTGATGCATGCGCTAGATTATCTTGAGCAAAGAAACACGGGGCAGGTGATTGATTTACCAACCCAGATGGATGGCTATCAATTTATGGAGAAAGTCGCTTTACCAGAAGGTTCTGAAGGTGAGATTACCGCCATGATTCACCCGAACCTCCAAAATAAAGATTATCAGGCGATTAAACCGGGTGATCCATTATTTATGACGCTAGGAGGTGAGACCATTGTTTATGAAGGAACCTCAACCGTGTATGGCGCATTTATCAATGAAGCCGCTTACTATGATCAGCATGTAGGTCTAAGCTTTATGGAGAAGGTTAATATAAAACTCACTGACGACTGATGACCAGTGACAGTAACCAATGACAATTAATAGCCACAACAAAAAGCCCCTGCATCACTGCAAGGGCTTTTTGGTTAATAACCCTTTAACTGAACGTTCCACTAAACCCTTCACCTAACATTGTCACCTAATTGCTTCTGCAAAATGCTAAGCTGAAAGTTCCCTTCGAACGATCGCTGCACCTGCCTGCAAAGCACTTAACTTACCCCGTGCGACATCGCGAGATAGGGGAGCCATACCACAGTTAGTACAAGGGTAAAGCTTATCCGCATCTACATACTTAAGTGCCTGACGTAATGTCGCGGCCACTTCCTCAGGTGTTTCAACCAGATCTGTCGCGACATCAATGGCACCCACCATCACCTTTTTTCCACAGATAAGCTCAAGAAGTTCGATGGGTACCTGAGAGTTATGACACTCGAGTGAGATAATATCGATACTAGATTTTTGCAGCTTAGGAAAAACCGCTTCGTATTGACGCCACTCGGTGCCAAGGCTCTTTTTCCAATCAGTATTGGCTTTAATCCCATAGCCATAACAAATATGCACAGCCGTTTCGCACTGAAGACCTTCAATCGCTCTCTCTAAACAGGCAATGCCCCATTCATTCACGTCCTCAAAAAAGACATTAAACGCAGGCTCATCAAATTGAATAATATCCACGCCCGCCGCTTCAAGCTCTTTAGCTTCTTCGTTTAACGCTTTGGCGAACTCCCAGGCCAACTTCTTACGGCTTTTGTAATGATCATCGTAGAGCGTATCAACCATTGTCATAGGGCCGGGTAGCGCCCATTTAATTGGCTGATCCGTTTGTTGGCGTAAGAACTTCGCATCCTCAACAAACACCGATTTACTGCGGCTGATAGGAGCAAATACTGTAGGAACACTGGCATCATAGCGATCGCGAATTCTAACGGTTTTACGGTTTTCAAAATCCACACCATTCAGATGCTCAATAAACGTTGTCACAAAATGCTGCCGTGTTTGTTCACCATCACTGACAATATCAATGCCAGCCTGTTGTTGCTCCTGTAGCGACAGACGCAACGCATCTTGCTTGCCTTCAGTTAATTCCCTATCTGTTAGTTTCCATGGGGACCAAAGCGTCTCAGGCTGTGCTAGCCAGACAGGCTTAGGCAAACTGCCAGCGGTTGAAGTCGGTAATAGTGTTTTCATAATGAATACTGTTAAGAATCCCGTAAATAATTAAGCGTAATTAGCAGACCACTGCTCGAGGAGCGTTTGGTAGGGCTTGATAAAATACTCCTCAGCAAACTTCCCCTGCTTAATAGCAAGCGTGCTTCGCTCTTCTCGGTCGTAAACGATTTGAGTTAGCGAATGATCCGAGTTAGTGAGGTTCGGCTGATAACACTTTCCAGCGGCCGCATTAGCGTTATAAATTTCAGGCCTATATATTTTTTGGAACGTTTCCATCGTGCTGATGGTACTTATCAGTTCCAGATTCGTGTAATCATTCAGCAGGTCGCCAAAGAAGTAGAAAGCCAAAGGCGCTGCGCTATTGGCAGGCATAAAATAGCGAACCTGCAATCCCATTTTTTTAAAGTATTGCTCAGTCAAAGAGGGCGCATCTGGCTGATACTCAAAGCCCAAAACAGGGTGGTGGTTTTCTGTTTGCCGATAAATTTTGCTATCTGAAACACTGAGACAGATAACCGGCAGTTTTTTGAAGTGCTGCTTGTAAGTGTGTGAATTTACGAAAGACTGGAAAAGCTTTCCATGGAGATCACCAAAACCATCTGGGATACTAAACCTTGGCTGATCCTTATTATGCTCCCGCAGTAAGACACTGAAATCATAATCTCTCACGTATGATGAGAAGTTATTGCCGACAATACCTTCAACGCTTTCGTTGGTTTTATGATCAAGAACATTCGTTTTCAATATCTCAATCGATGGAAAAGCAGAGCCACTACCTTCAACATCTATATCAACAGAAATGATTTCCAGCTCAACCGAATAACGGTCGCCATTGGGATTATCCCAATGGGCTAACGCATTGAAACGATTATCGATCATCATCAAGGCAGCGCGTAAGTTCTGTTCACGACATTCACCTCTCGCCAAGTTAGCGAAGTTGGTCGTAATACGCGTACTGTCTGAAGGCTGATAATGTTCATCAAAGCCCATACTCTTAATAGCAAAAATAAAATCGTTACTCATGTTGATCTCTTATCCGTTTTTTCCGAGATAAAACCGGTATTAGTTCCGTGCTCTCTAAAGCTTGGAACAGAGTAGGTTTCTAACGCCATGAATAAAAATGGTTAAATTTCATTGGTCCATGAACAGAAGTCATCAATTGAGTGATGATAGATTTGATTACAGGTTATCGAACGTAAACAAGAAAATGGTTCAGCCAGAGAGTGATAATTGATGGCAAGGGAAGTGAGCGGCTAAAAATGAAAGATAAGAGTGATTTCAACAAATTATAGAAGAAATTCGACCTCACCAAACGCCTTCTAAGCAATTTAAATCGACTAGACAATCCATAAGTCCAGATAAAAAAGCTCTCGCTATAATGCAGTACAGGCTAATACAAGTCATATTCGAAGATGAATTTTAATATCAGAGTTCAATATGTCCGTTGTGAGATAAGTGAGCATTACCAAACGAATCACTATCGGCTGATGAGATATAAAATGAACGAGTGTAATTAAAACTGTTCAACAGCCAAACCTCGCTTAAAGCGAATTTCGTTTCTCATAAATAATGAAATAAAAAATATTCTAAGGAAGGGGGGGCATTTTGATCACTCATACCTGGAAGGCAAAAATTTTATTAGCGATGAAACAAAGGAAGAAGCAGTCAGGTAGTAACGACTACAATGTGCCATTAGAGGACATCATTCAATACAAAGCTTCTTTTCAAAACTTAGAAAATTGCTTTCACTTCCTATGAACATCACATGATATTCATAATCGTTTGTATGGTAGAGCGAGAGGATATTATCGTAATAACTCTTCAGTAAAATATTGGAAGCGCAGGAGCTCGTGAATTCAGGCTCAGAATAAGAGCCATAGTTAGCATCTACTTTGTGAGAGTCGATGATTGGACCAATAATAATCTCCCCCGAGCATTCAGATGCCTTACATGATCTATCGATGACAATACTTACAACTCCCCTAGAGTCCTTGTGAGATTCATAAGGATTTATGAATTCGCCTTCTTTAAACTCTATTTGTTTACCAAAGATACTGATACTTCCCGAAGATACAGGCCCGCTAAGCAGTACTAGCAAAATAGTAAGTAAAATTCTCATCGTTACTACCTTTGTATCTCACAAAATAAATAGAGTTGTTTTTAGCCAGAGGGGCTACAACTAGCTTGTTACAGGTATCAACTTAATACGAGTTGCATGAATAGTACACTTAACGGAAATTAGAGTTAATGTCAGGTGTGTGTCGATAACTGACACTTATCCCAGAACCAAAAACTATGCCTCAACAAAAAAGCAGCCATTCGGCTGCTTTTTTATTACGTAAGTGAATACTTACAAATCACACATCCAGGTTAGCTACTTGCAGTGCGTTTGACTCGATGAAGTTACGGCGTGGTTCAACTTCATCACCCATTAGGGTAGTGAATAGCTGATCGGCTGTGATGGCATCCTCAATCGTCACTTGCAGCATACGACGAGAATCAGGGTCCATCGTGGTATCCCAGAGTTGCTCGGGGTTCATCTCACCCAGTCCTTTGTAGCGCTGGATATAATGACCACGGCGAGATAGATCTAACAACCAGTTTAGACCCTCTTCGAAATCACTTGTCTCACGGGTACGCTCACCACGTTTAAGGTAAGCGCCATCTTCCAATAGGCCGTCTAAAGTTGCAGCCATCTTAGTAATTGACGCGTACTCACGTGAAGCGAAGAACTCTTCGTTGAGCACGTAATCGTGAGAGACACCGTGCTGAAGCATCACAACCTTAGCAACAAAGTTACTGTGCTCTTTATCTTCCTCAACAAGACACTGGTAGCTAACCGCTTTGTCTGAGTAACCCGCAAGTGCATCATCAAGCGCATCACACCAGTCAGCGACTGCTGCTTGATCCGTCATGTTCTCACGAGGGAATGGCGTAGGCACGTCAAGCAGTGACTTAAGCAGCGAATAAGGGTAAACACGAGACATTCGATTGATTGTACGAATAACACCACGATACTCATGCACGAGCTCTTCAAGCTTTTCGCCACCAATACCTGGAGCTTCAACATTAACATGCAGCGTAGTACCATCAAGCGCGCCCTGAAGAAGATAGGAATCTAATGCTTCATCATCTTTCAGGTATTGCTCTTGCTTACCTTTCTTAATTTTATAAAGCGGTGGCTGTGCAATATAGATATAGCCACGCTCGATCAATTCAGGCATTTGGCGGAAGAAGAACGTAAGGAGCAGGGTACGGATGTGCGATCCATCGACATCGGCATCGGTCATGATAATGATGTGATGGTAACGAAGCTTGTCCGGGTTGTACTCTTCACGGCCAATACCGCAACCTAATGCGGTAATAAGCGTGCCAACCTCTGCAGAGCTAAGCATCTTGTCGAAACGTGCTTTCTCTACGTTAAGGATCTTACCTTTAAGAGGAAGTATCGCCTGCGTTTTACGTGAACGGCCCTGTTTAGCCGATCCACCCGCAGAATCACCCTCCACTAGGTATATTTCAGACAGTGCAGGGTCTTTTTCCTGACAGTCTGCAAGCTTGCCTGGTAGGCCTGCGATATCAAGCGCACCTTTACGACGTGTCATCTCACGCGCTTTACGTGCCGCTTCACGGGCACGTGCCGCATCGATCATTTTGGTCACAACCGCTTTTGCTTCCTGCGGGTTCTCACGCAAGTAATCTGAAAGCAGCTCGCCCATTGTCTGTTCAACAGCGGATTTAACCTCTGAAGAGACTAGTTTATCTTTTGTCTGCGAAGAGAACTTAGGATCGGGTACTTTAACCGATACGATGGCAGTCAAACCTTCACGGCTATCATCACCGGTGGTACTGACTTTGCCACCCTTATTTAAACTCTCAGATTCAATATAAGTGTTCAAAGAGCGTGTTAGTGCTGCACGGAAACCTGAAAGGTGGGTACCACCATCTCGCTGCGGGATGTTGTTCGTGAAACAGTGGATACTTTCTTGATAGCTATCGTTCCACTGCATCGCCACTTCTACAGCAACACCGGTTTCATGATCAGCGGTAAAGTGAAAAACTTTGTTCACTGTAGTTTTATTGGTATTTAAATAATCAACGAAAGAACTTAAACCACCTTCGTATTCAAAAATCTCTTCGCTCGCTGAACGTTCATCTTTTAAGACAATACGTACACCCGAGTTAAGGAAAGAGAGCTCACGCAAACGCTTGGCAAGGATCTCAAATTTGAAAGTACGATTATTAGTAAACGTATCTTCTGAAGGCCAGAAACGAACCATCGTACCGCTGGTTTCTGTTTCACCAACAATAGACAAAGGAGACTGAGGCTCACCATGGTGGTAAGTCTGCTCATGAACCTTGCCCGCGCGGCGAATAGTCATTTTTAACTTAGAGGAGAGGGCGTTAACTACGGATACGCCCACACCGTGCAAACCACCGGATACTTTATAAGTATTATCATCGAACTTACCACCGGCATGGAGTACCGTCATGATAACTTCGGCAGCAGAGACACCTTCCTCTTCATGAATATCGGTCGGAATACCACGACCGTTATCAGAAACAGTGACACTTTCGTCTGGGTGGATAACCACTTTGATTTCACTACAGAAACCCGCCAAAGCTTCATCGATCGAATTATCGACAACTTCAAATACCATATGGTGTAGACCTGTACCGTCGTCTGTATCACCAATGTACATGCCTGGGCGTTTCCTTACTGCATCAAGGCCTTTTAGTACCTTGATACTTGAGGAATCATAATCTTGATTATCTTCGCCGCTCATCCAAGTCTCCTAACGCATCCAAACAACTAGCTAGCACAAACTACCATCAGCTATTCGAAATGTGGCTATATCCGTTTGTGGATCCCAATGCGACATAAGCGCTTGGTCATCTACACAAGTTATAAAACATTGGTTAGAGCTTTGCTCTAACACTTTACAGAACAGTTCTCCGTGCACTTGATCTAACTCTGAAGGTAGATCATCAATAAGATAGATACACGGGCGGCTATTCATCCGCTGAAACAATGCACCTTGAGCAAGCTTAAGGGCACTGACGACTAATTTCTTTTGACCTCGAGATAAACGTTCAGCGGCATTATGCCCATCAACCTTTAATCGCAAATCTGCGCGCTGCGGGCCACTCGCTGTAAAACCTTGACGAAGATCGCGCTCAAAATTACTCGCTAAAACTTCATCTAAAGGTCGTTTTTTATCCCAGCCATAACTAAACCCTAATTCAATATGAGTCCCTTCTAATAGCTGTGAAACCACTGCTTCAAACTCGGGTTTCAGCAAACTAAGGTACTCTGTTCTTAAACGGGTTAGTTGATCTGAAAAAGCGATAAACTCACGATCCCAAACCTGACGTAACTTATTGTCAATACTACCACATTTCAACAAAGTATTTCGCTGTTTTAATACGCGTCTAAAACCTCTCCACAACCTAATAAACGCCTTATCTGCATGGAAAACACCCCAATCTAAAAATTGGCGCCTTATCGCAGGTGAACCTTCCAAAAGCATAAAAGTATCAGCGTTAATGACTTGCAGAGGAACCAGCTCTGCAAGGGTTGATAGATCAATATCAGAGCCTTCATAGCGTATCCGAGCTTCTCCCTCGGCAGGACGTTCAACACCTAATGATTGTGCCAGACCTTGCACCATAGGATCGATTGAACCAAATACCGTGGCAGCGCTCTGCTCACTTTGCACAAGATGTTTTGCTTTATTCGTACGGAATGATCGCGTAAGGCCTAAAATGTTAATTGCTTCAAGAATGCTGGTCTTACCGCTGCCATTCTCCCCACAAATAATATTGATCGCTTGAGAGGGCGCGAAGGAGATCGAGCTTATATTGCGAACGTGTTGTATCTGTAGTTTAGATATGGACATCAGGCGGGGAGGGTATATGGGAGCTTATAATAGCCCCCAAGTGATAAATCTAATAGGTAATTCACAGTCAATGCTGTGAATTACATACGCATTGGCATAACAACGTAAACACTACCTTCTTCATCAAATCCCTCTACAAGCGCACTAGAGTTAGAATCAGATAAGGTTAAACGTACGACGTCTGAATTAAGAATAGATAAGCAATCCAGTAGGTAGTTAACGTTAAAGCCAACTTCTAAGCTATCGCCATCGTAATCGACTGCTAGCGTCTCTTCTGCTTCTTCCTGTTCAGGGTTATTAGCCATGACTTGAAGATAGCCCGATGACAGCGCAAGACGCACACCACGATATTTCTCGTTAGAAAGTATCGCGATACGGCTAAGTACCTGACGCAGTTCCATGCGATCACTTAGGAGTATTTTGTCGCCATTTTTCGGAATAACGCGCTCATAATCAGGGAATTTGCCATCAACAAGCTTAGAAGTGAATGTAAAATCACCAACATGTGCACGTATATGACTAGCACCGATAACAAGTCGCAGTTCATCTTCTCCGTTTTGTAGAAGACGCGCTAGCTCCAAAATACCTTTACGTGGAACGATGATTTGATGCTGTAAACCCTCTTGTGCTTCAACAGGCGTTACACTCGTCGCTAGACGATGTCCATCTGTTGATACCGAACGCAACTGGCCGTCAGCAATCTCAAGCAGCATACCATTCAAGTAGTAACGCACATCTTGCTGCGCCATGGAGAAACCTGTTTTATCAATCAGGTTTCGTAACTGCTGTTGGATCATAGACAGCTCTAGTGTTTCTGGGCTGTCTTCAACATTTGGAAACTCTGCTGCAGGGAGAGTAGATAGGCTAAAGCGACTACGACCTGCTTTGATCACCATCTTCTGACCCGTAAGCGTCAGTTCGATTCGTGCAGAATCTGGCAGCGATTTACAGATATCCATCAGCTTACGTGCAGGTACTGTGACAGAACCCGCTTCAGCAGGTTCATCCAGTGTCACACGTCCAACCAGCTCGACCTCAAGGTCAGTACCGGTCATAGACAGCTGATCTCCTTCGGCTACCAATAAAATATTGGATAGCACTGGCAATGTCTGTCGACGTTCCACCACACCTGCTACTAATTGCAGAGGCTTAATAAGCGCTTCACGTGAGATGACAAATTTCATCGTTTACCCACCTACCTTTAATATATGGCCGGTCTAACCGGTATATTTACGCCGTTAAATGGCGCAGTAAATTCTTATAATCTTCTCTGATATCCGAATCACTTTCACGTAGCTCCTTGATCTTACGACAAGCGTGGAGCACTGTTGTGTGATCTCGACCACCAAACGCATCACCGATTTCCGGTAAACTGTGGTTGGTCAATTCTTTAGATAAACTCATCGCCACCTGGCGCGGTCTAGCTACAGAACGACTGCGTCTCTTCGACAGCAGATCAGAAACCTTAATTTTATAATAATCAGCTACAACTCGTTGAATATTATCAATACTAACCTGTTTATCCTGCAATGCCAGCAGGTCTTTCAGAGATTCTTTAATAAAAGGTGTCGTAATCGCACTGCCCGTAAAGTGAGCATTAGCAATAACGCGCTTTAACGCACCTTCAAGCTCTCGAACATTTGAGCGAATCTTCTGAGCTAAGAAGAAAGCAGAATCATCTGGCAGGCGTACCCGCGCTTCATCAGCCTTCTTCATTAATATAGCAACACGCGTTTCAAGTTCCGGTGGCTCAATGGCAACCGTTAAGCCCCAGCCAAAACGCGATTTTAAGCGTTCTTCTACGCCATTAATCTCTTTAGGATAGCGGTCACTGGTTAAGATCATCTGCTGACCACCTTCAAGCAGTGCATTGAAGGTGTGGAAAAACTCTTCCTGTGAGCGCTCTTTGCCCGCAAAGAACTGTATGTCATCAATAAGTAACGCATCTACAGAACGGTAGTAACGCTTAAAATCATTGATCGCATTCAGTTGCAGTGCCTTAACCATGTCCGCAACGAAACGCTCAGAATGCAAATATACTATTTTAGCATTCGGGTTTCGTTTTAACATTTCATTACCCACCGCGTGCATCAAGTGGGTTTTACCTAAGCCTACACCACCATAGATAAACAGAGGGTTATAGGATACCCCCGGATTATCACCTACCTGACGGGCAGCGGCGAGTGCAAGCTGGTTAGATTTACCTTGAACAAAACTATCAAACGTAAACGATTGATTTAAATTCGATTGCGGATGCTTTAAACCACCTTCTACATTTACACGTCGTTCCTGAGAATGACCCGGTTGATGATGTGTAGTTTGGTGATGTGTAGGGGGCGCCGCCGGTGTCGGCATATGCATCGGCATCTGAATTTGAGAGGGTTCAGGTTCTTGTATACCCGGTTGGAATACATTCTCTCTTGGCGCTTCAATAACAGGTGCTACAGGTGCAGGTTGCGCAACTGTTTGCTCATGCTCCGGCACAAAAGCCGGTTCAGGTGCAGAACTAAACGTAGGTTGAGCAACCGGTGCTGGAGTAGGACGACGATTATGAGTTGCCGCAGCAGTACGTGGTCGAGGAGGAGCCCCTCGATTATTGGTGACCTCTAAAGCAACTTCCGTCGCAATATCACCGCTAACATCACAGACAACTTGACGAATACGAGAGAGAAATTTGTCATTCACCCAATCACGCACGAAACGATTCGGAGCTACGAGAACTAACCGATCAGCACTATCTGGAGAGACCTTTAATGGTCTTATCCAAGTATTATATTGCTGAACGGGAAACTCATCCTGAAGGCTGTGCAAACAACGCGCCCAAAGTTCCGTCGACATAGGGGAGAGGCCCTTCTCTAATCCTGTGATTATGGTTATTAGTATCGCACCCAGAAAATGCAGAAGAACTGCATAAAGGAGATGATCCCGAGTTATCTATAGATTCTAACGACTTCTGCTTCACTTATCCACAAAGCAGCGTGCTTTTTTTTACCTAATTTCAATCTTGGCTCCTGTTGTAAAAGCCTGATAAGTAAAGGGCTTGGGAAAAGTTATCGAACGCTTTTTCGCAACTAAATAACAACTAACCCACTTTTTATCCCTAAAGTTATACAGTCATAATAGTGCGTTATTTAGGGT